>NZ_SRMP01000003.1:129209-669897 GCF_005925325.1 Pedobacter helvus
GGAAGAAGAATAAAGGATATAGGCGAAAAACATATCCTAAATTTAGGATATTCCTAAAATAAAAAAGCCTCGCTAGTAAAACTAACAAGGCTTAAAGTGGAAAATGAGGGATTCGAACCCCCGACCCTTCCGATGTTAAATCGGAATGCTATGAACCAACTGAGCTAATCAGTTTTTCAATCATCAGCCTACTCTTCCAAGATTTTATCTTTTTCTCTCTAGTCAGTGCGAATTCCCTTGTCTCAAATTGTTCTATATAGACAAGTTTCCAATCACCAATTTTACCTGTAAAGCCCTTGTGGTTCGTGTTATGTTTAGCCAAGCGCTTTTCTATATCTGAGGTAGAGCCTACATAGTAGCGATCGCGGGAAGAAGAATAAAGGATATAGGCGAAAAACATATCCTAAATTTAGGATATTCCTAAAATAAAAAAGCCTCGCTAGTAAAACTAACAAGGCTTAAAGTGGAAAATGAGGGATTCGAACCCCCGACCCCCTCGGTGTAAACGAGGTGCTCTGAACCAGCTGAGCTAATTTTCCTTTATTCTTAAACTCTAGCAGCCAAACCCTTTCGATATTAAATCGGAATGTTCTGAACTAGCTGAGCTAACTTTTCAATATTATTTTCCATCTACTATCCTGTAGATTAATTAAGTGGAAAATGAGGGATTCGAACCCCCGACCCCCTCGGTGTAAACGAGGTGCTCTGAACCAGCTGAGCTAATTTTCCAATATTTCAATTACCCAAACCAAATCGTGCGTTTTCGTTTGGGAATGCAAATATAGCGTTATATTATTTCTTTACAATTCTTTTTTTCTTTTTTTTAAGAAAGTACCTCTTCCAAAATCTGGTGCGACTTTACCTGTCCGAAAGAAGCGGTATGCAACTGAAAGTAAATCAATATTTTATCAAGCAGTATACGACGATAACTATTCGAAAATTTTATTTCAATATTTTTTTCAAAAGACGTATTTAAAAGTAGCATTAACGAATTTCCTTCATCAGAACTGGTAAAATACGGATGTATCGGAGACAAGGAAGTAAAATTTCCATCCTGTAAATCGAAATACTTTTGATCTACCCTAGCTTGGGGCTGTGGTGCGAAACCCAAAAACCTCGTCAATTTCATTAAAAAAGACAGATGAAAATTCACGCTCAGCTCCTCAGTTTCATCAAACCAACAAATCGCATTGTAAAGATATTCAAACAGTTGCTCGTCTACATGTTGCTGCCTTATGCTTTTATATAGCACTTCATTTAAGAACTGGATAATGGTATTCTTAATTACATCGTAAGGAATGCTTTTAAACATGGGCATCGGCCTAGCTTCAGAAACCCTTTGGATCTGCGTGTTCTGCTTATGATAAACTACCATGTCAAGCAAATGCAAAGGTTGCAATACATTTATCGGGATTTTTGCCTTTGGCTTCTTCACCCCATTAATAAGGTAAGACTGAATGCCAAACTTCTCTGTAAAGACCTGCACCACCACACTACTTTCGCTGTAAGTTGTGGTTCTTAAAACAATCCCTCTGGTTTTATACAGCATTTACAAAGATTTTTGGCGCAAAAATAACAATTGAAACAATTAATGCGATTACCGCAGCTACTAAAACCGATGCTGCTGCCACATCCTTTACTATCCCGGCTTTATGATTCCATTCGGGCGACACCAAGTCTACCAAAACTTCTATCGCAGTGTTTACTAATTCCAAAGCAACAACTAAAGCTATACAGAGTAAAATGACCGTCCACTCAACAGCAGACAAACCTGCATACCAGCCCAACAATAGAACTGACAAAGCAGCAATTAAGTGTAATCTCAAATTAAGTTGGGTCTGAAAAGCGAAAACCAGTCCTTTTGCTGCAAAAATGAAACTTTTTAAAAACCGTCTCATAATAATTAAATCATCTATTAAAGTTAGGTGTTTTCATTATAACAATTATGTCAAAACCTTGTTTATAAAGGCAAGATTAACGAATAATTAACTTGTCATATTTTGCATTCCATCAATTTTATGCGTTCTTTACATTTTTTCAAAGATTTATATGTGGGCAAAACTATCTAATGCTATATTAAAAAACCGCGTTCTCCTTATTATACTATTTATTGCAATTACCATATTCATGGGATGGCAAGCCAAAAACATTAAACTTTCTTATTCTGGAGCTAAAATTTTACCACTCACAGATTCAGTTTTTGTTAAATACAATGCCTTTAAGAAGCAATTTGGCGAAGACGGCAGTATTGTAGTGATTGGCGTAAAGAGCGAAAAAATCTTCCAAAAAGACACTTACAACAAATGGGCACAACTATCTAACGAGCTTCAAAAGCTTAACGGCATTAAAGGCGTACTTTCTATCGGCAAGTTTTTTGAACTACAAAAAGACACCGTTAATCAGAAATTTACCGTTAAACCTTTACCAGGCAAAACCTTAGAAACAGATGCCGAAATGGATTCGCTGAAAAGCAAACTAAATCAACTTCCATTCTATAAGGGCCTACTTTACAACACTGAAAGCAATGCCACCTTAATGGCAGTAACTTTCGATCAAAAGATTTTGAATTCCGCAGCAAGAAATCCTATCCTTAAAGAAATTGAGGAAAAAGCATTGGCATTTGGCAAAAGCGAAGGCATTGATGTACATTTATCGGGGTTACCTTATATCAGAACTGCTACTAGTAAACTAGTATCCAACGAATTTATTCTTTTCTTAGGCCTATCTATCCTAGTTTCTGCTTTGATATTGGTGATTTTCTTTCGTAGTTTCTCTGCGGTTTTCTATCCAGTTTTAGTAGTCATCATGGGCGTAGTTTGGAGCATAGGAACCTTAGTTTTGTTCGGCTACGAAATCACCATCTTAACAGGTTTAATTCCGCCGCTTATTGTAATTATTGGTATTCCGAACAGCATTTTGCTACTCAACAAATATCATAACGAACTTAAAAAACATGGTGATAAGGATAAAGCTTGGCAAGTTACCGTAGAACGGATTTCGGTAACTACTTTAATTGCCAACATTACTGCTGCCATTGGTTTCGGTGTACTATACTTTACTGGAAGCGAACTTTTAATGCAATTTGGGAGCGTAGCCGCACTAAACGTAATGTTCACCTGGTTAATGAGCCTATGTTTGATTCCTGCTATTTTCAGTTATTTACCTGCACCTAAAAATAAGATCAATGGGGTACATGAACCCAATTTCTTAGACAAACTTTTAGCTAAGACGGATAAACTTGTACAACATAAACGTGCAACCATTTATATCGTTACCATTATTTTAACGGTAGTTTCATTAGTCGGAGTTTACCGAATCAATGTAAATGGCTACGTGGTAGATGATTTACCAAAAAGCTCCAAAATATTAACAGATCTTAAATTTTTCGAGAAGAACTTTGAAGGAATTTTGCCTTTGGAAATTAGCGTAGATACTAAGCGCAAGAATGGCGTATTGAGCATATCAACCTTAAATAAGATTGATAAAATGGAGGAAATGATTTCGGCTTATCCGGAGTTTTCTCGTTCCATTTCGTTAAATACCGGGTTGAAGTACGCTACCCAAGTTTTCTATAATAGCGATACTAATTTCTACCGTCTACCAACTGATTTCGAGAAAAACTTCATTTTAATTTATGCAGCCAACTCTAGCAAAGGCAATGGCAATATGCTTACCAATTTTGTAAATAAAGATAAGCAGACTGCTCGTATCAGTTTTCAAATGGCTGATATTGGTTCGAAGCGCTTAGATCAGGTTTTGGAAGAATTGAAACCTAAAATCGATTCTATCCTTTCGCCAAAGCGTTTCGATGTTACGTTAACAGGTTCAAGTATCATTTTTGCAAAAGGCACCGACTATTTATTGGAGCACTTATTTGAAAGTATTGGTTTAGCCATTGTACTGATTTCATTATTACGCTTGGCGCAATTTAAAAGCTTAGGTATTATGTTCATTTCGTTGTTGCCTAACATTGTACCTTTGGTAATCACCGCAGGCTTAATGGGCTTCTTCGGTATTCCATTGAAACCTTCAACAATTTTGATCTTTACTATTGCTTTTGGTCTAGCTTCAGATCAAACGATTTACTTTTTAACGAGATATCAGCAAGAGCTAACCCTTACCAATTACAGTGTGAGCAAAGTAATTACAGATACGATTACCGAAACCGGTGTAAGTATGACTCATATCGCTCTAATCTTATTCTTCGGTTTCGGAATTTTCACTGCTTCTACTTTTGGCGGAACGGTAATTTTAGGTTTCTTGCTTTCCATCACCTTAATCGTGGCTTTGATCTTTAACCTAACTTTATTGCCAGCATTAATGCTGTGGTTAGACAAGAACAAAAAGCGCAAAAAACTATCTGAAGCAGAAGTTGCAAAAAACTTAGAGAACTTGGACGACCATTAATCAATGGACTTCCTCAACATCGAATATCTAAAAGAGGGTAATGAGCGGCAAAGGTTAGCCTACCAAACGCTTGTTACCCATCAAATTCTTGAGAAGTTAGCAGCCTACCAGCCAATTCTTACTGGAACTGTGCCAATAGACATAGATATTGAAAATAGCGATCTAGATATCATTTGCTACTGGAAAGACAAAGAAAAATTTTTCAAGGATTTAACTAATTTATTTAGTTCGGAAAAGGAATTTCAAATCAAGCAGGGAAATAGTAGAGACGATGAAACCGTAGTCTGCAATTTTAAGACTGAAAATTTTGAAATTGAGATTTTCGGTCAGAACATTCCCTCTACCCAACAAAATGCTTATCGGCACATGCTCATCGAACATCAAATCTTGCAGGAAAAAGGGCTGAATTTTCGTTTAAAAGTGATCGAGCTTAAACGCAGCGGCTATAAAACGGAGCCGGCTTTTGCTAAACTACTCAATTTAAAAGGCGATCCTTATTCAACGCTACTTGACTATAAAATCAACTAGCTATTTCTTCAACAGGCTCCTTCGCAGCTGGCTTTAATTCAACACTCTTTCCATCCTTATCTGCTTTTTTTGCAAACAATATAGGATAAAGAAAAATAACTGCACTGGCAATAAAGAGCACGCCAGCAATTGCCAATACAGCTTGGTTACCATCTGTTCTATTCGATTCCATTACTTTTGCGACAATCAATGCCACGATACCTAAAGCCATTGCTACAACAGCTTTAGTTAGCTTCAGATGTTTGATCATAACTCATCAGTTTTGTTCTCTTCTTCGTTTCAATATGCTAATGATAACAAAGACGAGCCCGATAAGTTCTAAGATCATGCTTAAAAAAAGTAGAGCTAGCGTCACATTTTCATTAGCACCTTGAAGCAACATCGCAGCTGGCATCAGTAAAACGGCCGCCAACATGCAAAAAAGTCCTCTTTTAATAAATTTATCCATAAAACTATTTCGGGCGCAAAACTACCATTATTCATTCTAAAACCTTAACTTTGCAACCTTTAATTTTTGAGATACTTGATTGATGTATAGGGAATTTAAACAATTAGAACTAGCTAAAATAGGAGAAGAAATACTAGCGTTTTGGAAAGCACAAAATATCTTTGATAAAAGTATTGATAGCCGTCCAAAATCGAAACCTTTTACTTTTTACGAGGGACCGCCGTCGGCAAACGGAATGCCGGGTATTCACCACGTAATGGCTCGTGCTATTAAAGATATTTTCTGTCGTTATAAAACCCTAAAAGGATACCAAGTTAAACGCAAAGGCGGATGGGACACCCATGGTTTACCTATCGAACTTGCAGTAGAGAAAAAATTAGGTATCGTTAAGGAAGATATCGGCAAGAAAATATCGGTAGATGAATACAACGCAGCTTGTAAAGAAGAAGTAATGCGTTACACCGATGTTTGGAATGACCTTACCGAGAAAATGGGCTACTGGGTTGATTTGAAAAACCCTTACGTAACCTACGAAAACGAATACATTGAAACCCTTTGGTGGATTTTACAACAATTGTACAACAAAGGGCTTTTATACAAAGGCTACACCATCCAACCTTACTCGCCAGCTGCCGGAACAGGTTTAAGTTCTCACGAATTGAACCAACCAGGCACTTATCGCGATGTAAGTGATACCACCATTGTAGCTCAATTCAAGGCAGTTTCAGCGACTTTACCTTCGTTTTTACAAGGTTTTGGAGCAGTCGACATCTTAGCTTGGACAACTACACCTTGGACACTACCATCTAACACCGCTTTAACCGTTGGACCAAAAATCGACTATGTATTGGTGAAAACTTTTAACCAGTACACTTTCGAACCTATCAACGTAGTTCTAGCAAAAGCTTTAGTAGGCAAACAATTTGGTGGCAAGTTTTTCTTAGCGGAAGATGAAGCTGCTTTTACCAACTATAAAGCCGAAGACAAGAAAATTCCTTATCAAATTCTAGCCGAATGTAAAGGCGAAGATTTAGTAGGCATTAGATACGAGCAGCTTTTACCATTAGCTACTCCTTACCAAAATGCAGAAAATGCTTTCCGTGTAATTAGTGGCGATTTTGTTACTACAGAAGATGGTACAGGTATCGTTCATACTGCTCCTACTTTTGGTGCAGATGATGCTCGTGTAGCTAAATTGGCTACGCCAGAAGTTCCTCCAATGTTAATCTTGGATGATAAAGGCAACGCTGTTCCTTTGGTTGATTTGCAAGGTAAATTTGTGGCATCTCTAGGTGAATTTGGTGGCAAATACGTAAAAAACGAATATTACACGGAAGGTCAAGCTCCAGAAAAATCGGTAGATGTAGAAATTGCCATCCGTTTAAAAGAAGAAAATAAAGCCTTTAAGGTAGAAAAATATGTGCACAGTTACCCTCATTGTTGGAGAACTGACAAACCTGTTTTATATTATCCTTTAGATAGCTGGTTCATCAAAACTACGGCCGTTAAAGAAAAAATGGCTGAGCTGAACAAAACCATCAATTGGAAACCTGAGGCAACTGGAACTGGTCGTTTTGGCAATTGGTTAGAAAACTTGGTAGACTGGAACCTTTCTCGTTCTCGCTACTGGGGCACACCGCTTCCAATCTGGCGTACTGCCGATGGCTTGGAAGAAAAATGTATCGGTTCTATTGCAGAGCTAAACGCAGAAATTGCTAAAGCTATTGAAGCAGGTTTAATGCCAGCTGGGTTCGAGCTCAAAGACATGCACCGTCCTTACGTAGATGATGTATTTTTAGTATCCTCAAAAGGAGAAAAAATGACCCGCGAAACCGACCTTATCGACGTTTGGTTTGATAGCGGCGCCATGCCTTATGCGCAATGGCACTTCCCTTTCGAAAACAAGGAAGAATTTGAAAACGCTTATCCTGCAGATTTCATTGCAGAAGGTGTTGACCAAACTCGTGGCTGGTTCTTTACCTTGCATGCTATTGCGGTAATGTTGAGCGAAAGCAGTGACGAGATCAAAGCTATCAACGAACGTGTAAACAATCCGGGTATTGCCTTTAAAAACGTAGTATCAAACGGATTGGTACTGGATAAAAACGGCGCTAAAATGTCTAAACGTTTAGGCAATGCTGTAGATCCGTTCAGCACTATTGATACTTACAGCGCCGATGCTACCCGTTGGTACATGATCTCAAATGCATCACCTTGGGATAACTTGAAATTTAACCTAGAAGGATTAGATGAAGTGCGTCGTAAGTTCTTCGGAACCTTGTACAACACTTACTCTTTCTTCGCTTTATACGCTAATATCGATAAGTTTGAGATTGACTTGAACAACCAAACGCCTGTTGCGCAACGCAGCGAATTGGATCGTTGGATATTATCGCTATTGCAAAACTTAATTGCTGAAGTTGATGAGGCTTATAATACTTATGAGCCAACCAAAGCGGCAAGGGCTATCCAAAACTTTGTTGATGAGCACTTGAGTAACTGGTACATCCGTCTATCTCGCCGTCGTTTCTGGAAGGGCGAAATGACTGCAGATAAAAAAGCGGCTTACGAGACTTTATATACTTGCTTGGTAAATATCGCACAGTTGATGTCGCCTGTGGCACCGTTCTTCTCAGATTGGTTGTATCAGAATCTAACGGAGATTTTACCGGCTGGGGCGAAATCAGAATCGGTACACTTAACCCTGTTACCAGATGCAGATCAGTCATTGGTAGACAACGAACTGAACGAGCGTATGGAATTGGCGCAAAATATTTCTTCGATGGTATTATCACTTCGTAAGAAAATGGGCATCAATGTTCGTCAACCATTGGCAAAAGTTTTAATCCCAATCTTAGACGACAACTTTAAAGACAAGGTAGAGTTAGTGAAGGATTTGATCCTTTCAGAAACCAATATTAAGGAAATTTCCTATATTACCGACACTGCTGGTTTCATCAAGAAAAAGGTAAAACCAAACTTTAAGGCTTTGGGTGCTAAAGTTGGAAAAGACATGAAATTGGTAACGGAAGTGATCAATAAAATGAGCCAAGAAGAACTAGTTCAGTTTGAAAAAGAAGGCAATTTCTTGATACCTGACACTAGCTATTCGATACTTTTATCTGATGTGGAAATCATTGCAGAAGACATCCCAGGATGGCAAGTGACCAATATGGGCAGCTTAACTGTGGCATTGGATATCAACATCACTACTGAGCTTAAACAAGAAGGTTTATCTCGTGAGTTGATTAACCGTATCCAAAACTTAAGGAAAGAATTGAATTTTGAAGTTACCGATAGGATAACGGTAAGTTTACAGCAACATAATTTAATTGCAGATGCGGTAGCACAAAACAAACACTACATTTGCAACGAAATTTTAGCTAATGATATTTTGTTAACAGAAAGCGTATCTAACGGAAACAAAATCATCATAGAAGATGTTGAATTGGATATTTTGATTGCCAAATTATAAACCATATGGAAAAATCTTGGTTTAAGATCAGGTAAACCCATATATAGCTTCATACCACTAAATTAATTAAGAGATGGAAAAGACTGAAAAAACACGTTACTCTGATAGCGAACTACAAGAATTTAAAGAGCTTATTCAAGAAAAATTAAAAAGCTCAAGAGAAGAATTACAATCATTAACTTCGTCGTTAAGTAACCCAAATTCTAACGGTACAGAAGATACTTCTGGTGCTTATAAAACCTTAGAAGACGGTTCTGCTACTTTAGAAAAAGAGCAAATCAATCAATTGGCAGCACGTCAGAAGAAATTTATAGATAACCTTGAAGCTGCTTTAGTACGTATTGAGAATAAAACTTACGGCATTTGCAGAGAAACAGGCAAACTAATTCAAAAGGAGCGTTTACGTGCAGTACCTCACGCTACTTTAAGTATGGAAGCTAAATTGAAACAAGGTTAATGAAAGGCTATACAAAACCTTTACTTTTAATATTCTTAGTGCTATTGGCCGATCAGGTTTCTAAAACTTGGGTAAAAACCAATATGTACATCACCCAAGAGTTCAAAATCTTGGGCGATTGGTTCATTATTCACTTCACGGAAAATAATGGCATGGCTTTCGGTCTAGAGTTTGGCGGAGAGTTCGGGAAACTAGCACTATCTTTATTCAGAATATTAGCAGTTGGAGGTATTGCTTACGCTTTACACTATATGATCCAACGCAAATACCACCGTGGCTTAATTTTAAACGTAGCCTTGATATTTGCTGGTGCTTTAGGTAACATCATCGACTCTGTTTTTTACGGAGTAATTTACAAATACGAAAGTTTGTTTCATGGTCGTGTGGTAGATATGCTCTACTTCCCTATTTTCAAAGGAACCTTCCCTACTTGGTTTCCGGTTTGGGGAGGAGAACCTTTCGAATTCTTCAGGCCGGTATTTAATCTAGCCGACGCAGCAATTTCTGTTGGTGTAATTGCCATTTTGATCTTCCAAAAAACGTACTTTAAAGAAGAAGTAAAAGATGAAATTGGTATCAACAACGAAAGTGTAGAAGACTAGAGATTTTAGATTTTACAAAATACTATTTTAGATTAAAGACCTCGCAACAATGTTGCGAGGTCTTTTGTTTTTGTAGGTAGTCATCTCGCCTGAGCGCAGCGAATTGTAGAAATTTTTGACTTTGCGCTACACCTCTCCCAAAAAGATTGCTTCGTGCCTCGCAATGGCAGAAATAGTTCAAGCAATTGCTTACATTTGAGAAAAGACCAAATCGTATGTTCAGCAAGAAAAAACTTTCTATCTTCTTATTATTGATCGGTACAAACTGTGCCTCCTTTGCTCAAAAAAGCATCAGCTTATTTAACGGAAAAGATTTAACAGGTTGGCACGCCGATGTTCCAGGCAGAGATAAAAACCCAGATACCGCAGCCTCTTTTATTGTGAGAGAAGGTAAGTTAGTAAGCATGGGCGATCCTCGTGGACATTTAATTACCGACGCTAGCTATAAAGATTACCGTTTAGATGTAGAATATCGTTTTGCTGGGAAACCAGGGAATTGCGGTGTGTTGGTGCACGCGTCTACTCCACGAGTACTATACAAAATGTTTCCAAAATCTTTAGAAGTACAAATGCAACATAAAGATGCTGGCGATTTTTGGTGTATTGGCGAGGATATCACTGTGCCAAACATGGAGGAAAGACGTGGGCCAAAAGCAGAATGGAGCACCGATAAAAAAAATGGAAGACGTATTAAAAATTTAACCGATAATTCTGAAAAGCCTTTGGGAGAATGGAATACGATGCGTATCGAATGCTTAAAGGACAAAGTAAGAGTTTGGGTAAACGGAACTTTAGTAAACGACGGATACAACTGTACGGTAACAGGTGGCCAAATTGCACTACAAGCCGAAGGCAGCGAAGTTGAATTTAGAAAATTAGAGTTAAAACCTATTAAAAAATTGAGCAAATAATTCGATAAAATTAACAGTGCTGTTACTTAGTATCTCTAAGACCCTGATTTTTTGCGGCTTTTTTTCGTATCTTTGCATATCTCAAAACAATCCAACTACAATTTTGGTTCGAATACTTGTATAGGACAATACGGAGAACCCCACTATTACCAAGGCAATAATGCCATCACCCGCATTTGACACGCGGACAAAACAATTTAATTAAAATATGGCTAAATCTCAAGCGACTTTTAGTAAAAAAGAGAACGAGAAAAAAAGATTAAAGAAAAGACAAGACAAGCAAGAAAAAAAAGAAGAGCGTCAAGCTAACAAGAAAAGCATGTCATTAGAAGACATGATGGCTTATGTAGATGAAAACGGAAACATTACCACTACGCCACCAGATCCAAAAAAGAAAAAAGTAATCAATAGCGAAGACATTCAAGTAGGTGTTGCACGCCAAGAAGACATTGTTGATGAAGATCCGATTAAAAAAGGAGTAGTTACTTTCTTCAATGACTCTAAAGGTTACGGTTTTATCAGAAATACAGAAACACAAGAAAGCGTTTTTGTACACGTAAACGGTTTAAAGACCCAAATAAAAGAAGGCGACAAGGTTACTTTCGAGGTTGAAAAAGGTCAAAAAGGACCAACTGCGGTTAGAGTTTCTACTGTCAAATAAACTCCAGATATACTGAAATAAATTCAAAAGGTTGCATTGAATTTATTTCAGCACTTCGACGAAAAGCTCCTCTTTTCTCTCCAGAATAGTAGCAATATCTTTGCTCAATAAACCCTATTGAAGGGGAATACTTGTTGTTCACTTATTGCCATCCTGAACGCTAGTGAAGGATCTGCAGGTTTAAGCTGGTCAGAAATAGATTTACTGCGTAGCTGCTTCGCGGTCCTCATGCTTCGAAATGACAGGATGCCTAAGCAAAAAGATATTAACAGAAAGCGGCACTACATTTTCCAGTACCCGTAAATTGCTTTTCAAATAAAAAATAAACAACTCATTATTTGATGGTTGGCTCAATTTTTGCTTATCGCATGAAAATTGTTTATGGATTTGTATGGATATTTACATCTGATTTATAAACACACATAAAAACATACAATATGAAACGTTTATTTGCAACAACACTCTTAGCTCTAGTAGTGCTATCTGGTTTAAATGCTTCGGCACAACAAGTGGATTTAAGAAAGAAAATTACAGTTAGCGGCACCGCCGAAACTGAGATTACACCAGACATCATCTACATCAATATTTCTTTAAAAGAATATTTGAAAGATGGTAACAGCAAGAAAAAAGTAGACATTACTACTTTGGAAACTCAATTGTTTAATGCGGTACAAAAAGCTGGTATTGCGAAAGAAAATTTAATGATCAACAATTTGAGCAGCTGGAACTACCAAACAACTAAAAAGAAAGACCCAGACTTTTTAGCCAGCAAACAATACCGTCTAAAAGTTAGCGATTTAAACAAGTTTAACTTGATTTTAGAAGCGATTGATGCTAAAGGTATTGCTAGCACTAACATCGACAGCTACGATTACAGCAAAATTGATGTATTGAAAAAAGAATTGAAAGTGAAAGCTTTATTAGCTGCTAAAGAAAAAGCTACTTATATGGTAGAAGCTTTGGGCGATAAATTAGGCAGCGTGTTAGACATACAAGATCTAGGCGATAACAACGGCGGCATGATGGTTCCTCAATATAGAAACACCTACATGAAGGCAGAAATGGCCATGGATGCCTCACAAGCTCCAGAAATTGACTTTAAAAAGATCAAATTGAGCTTTACAGTGAACACTGTATTTGAGATTAAATAATTTATTTTAATAATTTTGTGAACCTATCAGCGTATTGTTGATAGGTTCTTTTTATTTTATAACTAGCGCAACACGAAGCTTCTAGGTTTTGCAACCGCTAAAACAATAATTACACAAATGAAAAAATTACTTTACTCCTTAATTTTAGTTTTTACACTTTCTACCAATGTTAATGCTAAGGCTGCAACTAACGACAATCCTAAAACAGAGCTTACTGCAGAGCAGAAAGTAGAATTAGAAAGCATTACCAAACGTGTGGAAGAGATTAAATCTATGGATAGATCTACACTTACAAAAGCTGAAAGAAAAGCTTTGAGAAAAGAAGTAAAGGAATTGAAAAAACGTGCTGATTTTTTAAATCAAAATGTGACACTTTCCCTAGGTGCAATCATCATCATTTTATTATTGTTGATCATTATCCTTTAATTTTAAAGTTCTTTAGACTTGCGATAGAACAATTATCTGCTGTTTGCGTTTAATAGGTGTTGAACTATTTAACATAGCTCAACATCAATAAAAAATAAATTTAAACATGTGAATCCATTGTGATTTTCAAAGAAATTAAATCACGATAGCTTCACTACAATTAAAACAAATTCTAGACAGATGAAAAAAATTATCTATCCTTTAATGTTATTGGTGACCCTAACCTTTAACTTAAACTTTGCTGTTGCAGCAGACAACAAACCTAAAACTGAGCTAACAGCAGAGCAGCAAGCAGAACTTAATCGCATTACTTCTAGAGTAGAAGAAATTAGAGCGATGGACAAGTCTAACCTTAGCAGAGCTGAAAAAAAGGAATTGCGAAAGGAATTAAAGGAGATGAAGAAAAAGGCTAACGCAATAGGTGGAGGCGTTTATCTATCTGTAGGAGCGATCATCATTATCATATTGTTATTGATCTTAATTTTATAAGAGCAATCATCGGATTATTAAAGCCAGGCACCTGTGTCTGGCTTTTTTTGTGCGCTTAATCACGCCTGTTTATAAGCTACATCAACTTATGAAATGAGCGGCATCACCCTCCCTCTACTTAATTAGGCTGACCTTTATAGTATAAAAATTAAATGCTATGAAGACTTTTAAATCATTCTGGATTGTCTTAGCCATCCTTCCATTTTTTGCCCTTACTGGTAACGCACAGACTGCCAAACTAAGCTTAAAAGAAAGCTCCATCATTGTTAAAGGTACATCTTCACTACATGATTGGCGTTGCAAGACCGAACAAATGAGTGGCGATATTTCTTATTCTGCAAATGCACTAACCTTAAAAGATATCAGTGCCACCAACTTAGAGTTGATAGTGAAATCGATGAGAAGCATTAAAGAAAACGGTAACTACTACGAATCGGGCATGGATAAAAACATGTACAAAGCCTTAAACGCAGATAAAAATCCGAAGATCATTTTCGTACTTACAGACATTAACAACCTAAAAGCAAGCGCAGGCAAGGCCGATTTTGTGGCCAAAGGAAATTTAAACATCGCCGGCAGCCAAAAACCTATTAGTTTCCCGGTAAATGCTACACTTACCGCTAATGGAATTGTATTTAAAGGAAGTACAACTTTCAAAATGACCACGTTCGGTGTAACCCCTCCAAAAGCTTTATTAGGCACTATCAAAACTGGAGATGAAATCACCATCGTGTTCAATGCATCTTTCAAAAACGATTAATCTGCTCACCATTCAAATCTTAATTATATGAAACGAATTTTACTTGCCGCAGTTTTTGCTACAGTAGCGGGGACTGCGCTTGCCCAACAAGCCAAAATACAAAACCTAAGACCTTATGATAAATCTGGCATCAACGTTTTTGAAACGCCCAAAGCTGACACCGTACCTTTTGATGACGTGAAAGTGAGAATTGGCGCTGGCTTTACTCAACAGTTTCAGGCATTAAAACATAGTAATAATTCTACGGGAACAACACCTCTTTATAACCTGCGTAGCGGCTTTAACTTAGCTACAGCAAATTTAAATATCGATGCACAACTGGCTAAAGGAATCAGATTAAATTTGATTTCTTACTTATCTGCCCGTCACCATCAAGAAACTTGGGTAAAAGGAGGTTTTGCACAGATTGATGCCTCTCCTATCAACTCTCCGATACTTGATGAACTATTTAAATACATGACCGTTAAAATTGGACACTACGAAGTAAACTACGGTGATGCACACTTTCGCAGAACAGATAATGGTCACTCACTGTACAATCCATTCATAGGAAACTATATTTTAGATGCCTTCACTACTGAAATTGGTGCTGAAATCGATTTCCAAAAAGAGGGTTTTTTAGCCGTAGTTGCCGTACACAATGGTGAAATTAAAGGCGAGATTTCTGATGCTCCAACTCGCAACCCGTCATTCATTGGAAAGTTAGGTTTCGACAAACAGTTGAATAATGATTTAAGAGTACGTTTGACAGGTTCAGTATATCATAATAATGGTGCAGCTAGCAATACGCTGTACACTGGTGATAGAGGTGGCTCTAGATACTACATGGTTTTAGAACCAAAAGCCACTGGGGTAACTGCAATCACTAATGCGTGGTCTGGCAATGTTCGTCCAGGTTTTAGCAGACAAGTAACTGCATTTATGATCAATCCATTCATCAAATACCAAGGGTTAGAGTTTTTTGGAACTTATGAAATTGCGAAAGGTAAAGCGATTACCGAGCCGAACAAAAGAGATGTAAGTCAAATGGCTGTAGAAGGGGTCTATCGCTTTACGAAAAACGAGAACCTATTTGTTGGCTTACGTTACAACACCGTAAAAGCGGATATGTTATTTGGAACAGCGGTACAAGAAGTGAACGTAAATCGTGTACAAGCAAGTGCTGGATGGTTTGTAACCAAAAACATGGTACTAAAAGCGGAATACGTAAATCAAAAATACAATGACTACCCAGCTGCGAATTTGTTGTCTGAAGGTAAATTCAAAGGTTTAATGTTCGAAGCCAGCGTAGGCTTCTAAGAATTTAGTTAGTTAATAGTTGAATAGTTAGTTTGTTAGCCGCTCTTCAGTCTCTTAGGGAGCGGCTTTTTAATTCCATTACAAATTAAACACCCCGGTCTTCGACCACCCCTCTGAAAGAGGGGAATTGCAACTCATATTCCCCTCTTCCAGAGGGGTGCCTGAAAGGCGGGGTGTTAATACATCTATTCTATAATAGTTTGAAAATCATGAGCCACTTCCCCCACCAGTTATTAGTTTTTTTTCTAATGCTGCTCGTTAAAATAGTTGATGCACAAGAATGCCAGTTAATCATACTTCCAGAGAGCAGCATTTTGCTTAGAGGCCATTCTAACGTAAATAAATTTACTTTCACGTATGAAAAAGCACTTAAATTAGGAAGTAGTTCTATAAAAGCTACCACTACTAACAATATACTCAATATTAAAAATGCGAAGCTAGATGCAGAAGTAACGGCTTTTAGCTCGGGTAGTAATTTAATGGATAGAGATTACAGGAACATGATGAATTACAGAGCGCATCCTCATATCAGCATTGCCTTGCATCAAATCAATTTTCTAAAAAACTACAGCGATGACAGTGGCACAGCACAAGCCTTGGTTAACATCACTATAGCTGGTGAAAAACGCTTAGACACACTTCAATTCAACTACAGCAAAGTAAAAGGGATTTACCGCTGCAGCAGTTCGCACCAAATTTCGCTGAGGGATTACAAAATAAAGCCCCTCAAAAAAATGATGGGGCTTATTTTCTTGAAAGATCAATTGACTGTCGACATGATTATCTACTTCAAAGTCGATTAATCCACTTCTAAATCGTCATGCTGAATTAATTTTACTTCGTAGCTTTCCGCTTCGCTAGAGGTCAGCATCAGTTTGATCGCTTAATATAATAAAACAGGCCCTGAAATAAATTTGCTGCGCAGCTATTCGTGGTTAGGGTGACCTGTTATTATTTTTTTAGTCAATAATATCGAAACCTGTATATTTCACCAAAGCTTCTGGAATTTTAATTCCTTTATCTGTTTGATAATTTTCTAAGATTGAAGCCACAATACGAGGTAATGCCAAAGCACTTCCATTTAAACTGTGCGCTAACTGTGTCTTTCCTTCTTTACCTTTAAATCTCAATTTCAAACGGTTACTTTGGTAAGTTTCGAAGTTTGATACAGAAGAAACTTCTAACCAACGTTGTTGCGCTCCACTCCAAACTTCCATATCGTAAGTCATGGCCGAGGTAAAGCCCATATCGCCACCGCATAAACGTAATACACGATAGTGTAAACCTAGTTCTTGCAATAAAGATTGTACATATTGGCTCATGTCTTCCAAAGTTTCGTACGACTTATCAGGATGCGTAATTTGTACTACCTCTACCTTATCGAACTGGTGTAAACGGTTCAAGCCGCGTACGTGAGCGCCATAAGAACCAGCCTCTCTACGGAAACAAGGTGTATATGCTGTATTTTTAATCGGAAGGTCTTCTTCCTTCAAAATCACATCACGATATAAGTTAGTTACCGGCACTTCTGCAGTCGGAATCAAGTATAAATCATCGATGGTAGAATGATACATCTGCCCTTCTTTATCTGGCAATTGCCCGGTACCAAAACCCGAAGCCGCATTTACCAAATGTGGCACTTGCATTTCTTTATAACCCGCAGCCGTAGCGTGGTCTAAGAAGAAATTGATCAAGGCACGTTGCAACCTCGCTCCTTTTCCTTTATAAACAGGAAAACCAGCACCAGTAATTTTCGTTCCTAGTTCAAAATCGATGATATCATATTTTGCAGCTAATTCCCAATGTGGTAAAGCACCTTCTGGCAAAGCCGATGGCTCACCATGTGTTAAAACTACTTCATTATCATCAGCTGTGCTACCGGTTTTTACCAAATGATATGGCAAGTTCGGCAACTGCACAATTAAAGCTTGTTGCTTTTCTTCTAAAGCTGTTAATTGCTCATTTTGCTCCTTGATTTTCTCTTTGTGAGATGCTGTATTTGCTTTGATGGCTTCAGCTTCTTCCTTTTTGCCATTGCGCATCAACTCGCCAATTTGTTTGGCCGCAGCATTTGCTTCTGCTTGCAAATTATCCAAAGAGGATTGCGTAGAGCGGCGTTCTTCATCTACAGCGATGATTTCATCTACCAATTCTACCTGTTTAAAGTTACGAACACTCAATCGCTCTAAAACTTTCTCTCTATTTTCACGGATATAGTTAACTTGCAGCATTATTTATAATTTTTGACAAAGATAGTTTTTAAAGGCGAAAGGTAAAAGGCAGAAAGGTTGAAGGCGTAAGGTATAAGCTGCAAGAAAATCTTAATGCCGAAACCAGACCTTAAATCCTACACCTTAAACCTGAGACCTCAAGTATGGAAGGAAAGCTTTATATTGTACCTACACCTATCGGAAATCTAGAAGACATGACTTTTAGGGCTATCCGTATTTTAAAAGAGGTGGATTTGATTTTGGCAGAGGATACGCGTACCAGTGCACCTTTGTTGAAACATTTTGGTATCGATAAACGAGTTTTTGCACATCATCAACACAATGAACACAAGGCAACTGCCGAAATCATTAAATTCCTAAAAGAAGGACAAAACATCGCTTTAATTTCTGATGCAGGTACGCCAGCCATTTCCGATCCAGGTTTTTTCTTGGTTCGTGAAGCGATTAAGTATGAAATTGAAATCACTTGCCTACCTGGCGCTACAGCTTTTGTTCCGGCTTTAGTTAATTCTGGCTTACCTAACGACCAGTTTGTTTTTGAAGGATTTCTGCCAGTGAAAAAAGGTCGCCAAACGAGATTAAAGCAGTTGGCAGAAGAGGAAAGAACGATGATTTTTTACGAAAGTCCGCACAGATTATTGAAAACATTAACGGAGTTTGCAGAGTTTTTTGGTGAAGAGAGGCAGGTTTGTGTGAGTAGGGAATTAAGTAAAATGTACGAAGAAAATGTTCGTGGCACAGTTATAGAAGTAAAATCACATTTCGAAAACAATATTTTAAAAGGAGAATTCGTAATTTGTGTTGGTGGTTTAATTGGAGACAAAGCCACGAAGAAAAAAGACAAATACGGAATAAAAGAAAACCATGATTAACATAGATAGATTTTTGGCCGACGAACAAGACCCGAAGGCTGTAGAGAAAGTAGCTGGAAAATTAAACGATTTATTAACCAGCGGAGAAGAAATTTTATACCTAGCAGTGCAGAAAAAACCTGCAGTAAACTTGTTGCCAGATTGTATCGCAATTAGCAACAAAAGAATTTTTTATTGTTCGCCTAGCAATTTAGGCTTAACCATGAACTTTAAGGATATTTCTTGGAAAAACATAAAAGAGGTTTCCTTTAAGGAAGGATTATTAGGTTCTAAATTTATCTGCGTTCCTCAATCGGGAGAAAACATCGTTACTGATTTCATTCCTAAAACACAGGTCCGCAAGCTGCACCAAGCGGCAAATCAGCAATTGGAAGAATATAAAGAGTTGTTAAGACAACAAAAATTGGAAGAGAATAGAGCAACGGCATCCACGTTTAACATCCCTGCGCCATCTACTCCACAAGTAATTGATTTACCAATTGAGGAAGCGGTAATTATTCCAGAAATTGCACATGTTGTAGAGGTAAGTCAAGAAGATGAAATTGAGCAAAAACTAATTAAGCTAAAAACTTTATACGATAAGCAGTTGATTACTCGTGAAGAGTACGAACACAAAAAAGCTGCGATTTTAGATAGTATGTAATCTTGTTACCTACATTAAATAGAACGTCATCCTGAATTTATTTCAGAATTTATACTACTAAAAACAAAATGCTTAAATAAATTTAGTATAACGAAGAGGAAAGGCATTACAAAATAAACCAATGGAACTTGGAGGTTGTGTCTATATCTTATCTAACTATACTCATGAAGTACTTTATATCGGAGTTACTTCAGATTTGTTATTTAGGATAAAAGAACACAAAGAGAAAGTTTATGCTAGTTCTTTTACTGCCAAATATAATTGCAACATATTGGTTTATTACGAACAGTTTGCTAGCATTGAAGAGGCTATTAATAAAGAAAAACAGCTAAAGAATTGGAAAAGACAATGGAAGTTGAATTTAATTAACGACTTTAATCCCAACTGGGAAGACCTATTTCACAAACTAGATCAAGAAACTCTAACTTAAATAGAACGTCATCCTGAATTCATTTCAGGATCTGCCATGCCCTAAAAAGATGCTGAAATAAATTCAGCATGACGACGTAGGAAAGATACTACAAATGACAAAAAAAACTACACTACTAGCTCTCCTTAGCGCATTCATCATGTGGCTGGCATGGCCACCACATACTTGGCTTGCGCCATTACTTTTTATCGGTTTAGTGCCTCTGTTAATTGCGCTAAAACAAATCACCGCCACATCCGACAAAAAAACTGGGAAAAAAGTATTTCTTACTGCAGGTCTAGCTTTTCTGATTTGGAACACCGCTTCTATTTATTGGGTTTTCAATTCTATCAACGCAGTCAATACAGGTGTTGTTGGTACGATTGTTTCGTTATTAGTTTCATTTATTCCTTACGGCTTGGGCGCACTATTAATGACTTTCGCTTTTTGGATGTATTACCGATTAAGTACCTACACCAAAAATAAATGGGTAGGTTACGCATCTTTAATTGCTTTTTACATCAGTATGGAGTACCTGCATCAAACTTGGGACTTAGCCTTCCCATGGATGACTTTAGGTAATGGTTTTGCTGGGATGCATCAAATTGTGCAATGGTACGAGTTTACCGGCGTTTACGGTGGTTCGTTATGGATTTTAGTAAGCAACATTTTAGCCTTCGAGGCTTACCAACAAATCAAATCTCAAAAGCAATATAAATTAGCTGGTATTTGGGCTTTAGTTCTGCTTTTACCTATCGGATTTTCGATCTACCAATACAAAAACTACGAAGAGAAAAGTGTGCCTGTAAACGTGGTTACCGTACAGCCCAATATCGATCCTTATGAAAAATATGGGACAACTCCTGCTGCAGAACAAATGAGAATTTTAACTCACCTTTCAGACTCTGTGGCACAAACCAACACCGAGTACTTTATTTGGCCAGAAACAGCTATCCCTAAATATGCCGACGAAAAAAGAATTAGGACAGATAATAATTTTTTATTAGCACAGCAGTTCCTTTCTAAATACAAAAATGGAACCTTGCTTACTGGAATTGAAAGTGTGAGGTTTTATAACGATAAAAAAACCATCTCTGCGAAAGAAAATCCAAATGGAGGCTTTTACGACAACTATAATGCAGCCGTACAAATCGAGAATTCTGCTAGTGTTTCTTTCTATCACAAATCTAAATTAGTACCAGGTGTAGAAAAACTCCCATTCCCAAAATTATTTTCATTCCTAGTTCCTGTTTTTGCAAAATTAGGCGGCAGTACCGGCGGTTATGGATGGCAGGAAGAACCAGGGGTTTTATATGCTTACAGCGGTATCGGAGTAGCTCCTACAATTTGTTACGAATCTATTTGGGGAGATTGGGTAGCTGGTTCAGTTAAAAATGGCGCACAGTTTATCGCCATCATCACCAACGATGGGTGGTGGGGAAATACTTCGGGCAAAGACCAACACTTACTTTATGCCAAATTACGTTCTATAGAAACCAGAAGATATGTGGTTCGCTCTGCAAACACAGGAATTTCGGGTTTCATTAACCAACGCGGCGATGTGGTGAAACAATCTAAATGGTGGACACGTACCGCATTAAAAGCAGATGTTAACCTGAATGATGAAATTACCTTTTACGTAAACTATGGCGATTTAATTGCTAAATTCTGCGTTGGTTTCGCAGCAATAGCTGCCCTATTTATTTTATTAAAAAGATGGTTTTTGAAATAATTATCAGCCACAAATGCACCGATAAAAAGACATGAAAGAATGATTAAAAGTAAATCCCCATTAAAATTTATATTCCTTTTAGTTATCGTAGCGCTAAATCTAGGCTGCGATCAATTTTCGAAGGTAATTGCTCGAAAGAACATTGAGCCTTACGAGCAAATCGAAGTGATAAAAGATCGCTTTACCTTAACCTTGGTAGAAAACACTGGAGCCTTTTTAAGTGCTGGGAGTAATTTACCAGGATTTGTACGCGTTACTGTTTTAACCGTTCTACCAATTTTAGTATTGGGCTATGGCTTATGGTTCCTTTACTCGAACAAACATTTGCCACGCATGATGCAAATTGGTATTTGTTTTTTAATTGGCGGTGGAATTGGTAATATTTACGACAGAATAGTTTACGGTTCAGTAACCGATTTCCTACACATGGATTTTGTGCTATTTCGAACCGGCATCTTCAACATGGCCGATGTTTCTATCATGGTTGGGATTGGATTATTGTTGCTACAGAATTTAATGGCAGCGAAGATTAAAAAAGAACAAGCTGAGCAGGAAGAGGTATCTGCTTAAAGCAAAAAACTTAGGAAGTTTTGAAACCTTCCTAAGTTTACCGCAAAGATTATTCAATCGTAATTCGCCAATCTACAATCGTAAATCTCCTAATCCATATATTTACCTACAATTGGCATACGGCGTCCCATGCCGAAAGCTTTGGGCGATACCCTTAATATTGGCGGAGTTTGGTAACGCTTGAATTCTGCCAAGTTTACCATTCTTAAAATCCGTTTCACTAATGCTTCATCAAAGCCTTGGGCAATAATATCTTTCGAGCCTTTTTTAAGCTCGATATGTTGATATAAGATTTGATCTAATTCATCGTACTCTGGCAAAGAATCAGAGTCCTTTTGATCTGGTCTAAGCTCTGCCGATGGCGGTTTAACAATCGTATTGATCGGAATAATTTCTTTGTCATTGTTAATATATTTAGCCAAGTTAAAAACCTGCGTTTTGTACACATCGCCAATTACACTGATGGCACCACACATGTCGCCGTATAAGGTGCCATAACCAACTGCACACTCACTTTTGTTGGAAGTATTAAGTAAAATGTAACCAAATTTATTCGACATCGCCATCACCACAATTCCACGGCAACGAGCTTGAATATTCTCTTCGGTTAGATTAAAAGGTAGACCTTCAAACGGTTTTGCCAACATGCTATCAAAAGCATCGGCAGCTTCTTTGATAGGGATGATTTCGTGCTTACAGCCAATGTTATTCACCAAGTCCAAAGCATCTTGTACCGAGTGATCAGTAGAATATTTGGAAGGCATTAGCACGGCCATTACATTTTCGGCACCTAAAGCTCTACATGCCAAAGCACAAACCACTGCAGAATCTATACCTCCAGATAAGCCTAAAACAGCTTTCTTGAAACCCGATTTTGCAAAATAATCTTTGATACCCAAAACCAAAGCATCGTGAATTTGCTCGATATCTGAAGTTCTCTCTGCTGTTGGATATTTGTTCTTTACATTTTGTACTTCTTCCAAATCGAAAACTTGCAGGTCTTCTTCAAAATACTTCATTTCAGCTTTTAGCGAACCTTCTTCATCAAATACTAAAGAACCACCATCAAAAATGATCTCTGTTTGTGCGCCTACTTGGTTCACATAAAACAAAGGCAGCTGATATTTCTTTGCATTATCAGATAATACTTTGATGCGATCCTCATCGTGTCCATAATCAAAAGGCGAAGCAGCAATATTGATCATCAAATCTGGTTGCTGCTTGATCAATTCATCCATTGGAGAAGAGACATACAGTGGATTATCATTGATATTCCAAAGGTCTTCGCAAATGGTTAGCGCAATTTTCTTACCCTGATAATCTACGCAGTCGAAAACTGTATTGGGCTCAAAATAGCGATATTCATCAAACACGTCGTAAGTTGGCAGCAAAGCTTTCTTCACTACTTGTTTTACTTCGCCATTGGCAATAAAATAAGCCGCATTAAATAAATCCTTACCTTCTAATACCAGATTTTTAATTGGCAAACCTACAATACAAGCAATATCCGACGCATGTTTGGCTATCTCTTGCGCAGCATTTTCGCAAAGCGATATAAAATCTTCGAACTCCAGAAAATCTCTTGGCGGGTAGCCACTAATAGCTAACTCTGCAAACACTACAATATCTGCTCCCTTCGTTTTTGCCAGTTCTATATGGGAGATAATTTTTTGCGTATTACTTTCGAAATTTCCGATATGGTAATTCAGTTGGGCTAATGCGATCTTCATGATTTTTTCTGAGCTATAAATATAAAAAAACAAGCCTTAGCGAGGGCTTGTTTCATTAAATTCTAAAATATCTTCGATGGTTTAAAAGAAAACACCAATGTTAAGTGCAACATAATGGTTTTTAACCGATTGATCATTCTTAGCGATATTCGTTAAACCATTGTTATAAGTTAAACCACCAAGCAAGCTGGTTTTGCCACTTAGGCGATATTCTAAACCACCGCCAATAATCATTCCTGCCCTAAAAAATTTAGTGTTATCTGTAGCTTTTACATCGTCTGCCAAAGTGGTGCTACCACTTTTTACATCTTCTTTAGCTCCAATACGGAAATCGGTAGTTAAACCAAATTGACCATACCATTTCATGTCGTCTTTCTCGTCAGTTTTCAATTTAATAGAAAGTGGGATTTGCAGGTATTGCATTTTGTACTTCACATCATATTCTGAATTAGCACCCGCTATCATTGACGAATAAGGTTTATAATTTAAAATTGTTCCTTTTCCATTGATAGTTGTTACCGTTAAGCCTGTTGCAAAACTATAGTTTTCAGCAAATTCAAAATCGCTCATTAAACCATAAGAAAAACCTGTACTAAGGCCATTGCCTTTACCATTTTCAACTTTTAAGAAGCCAAAAGTTGGATGTGCAGTAAGTCCTAATCTAACTTGCGAAGCATCTTGCGCAAACGAATTAGCTGCGATGAATAAAAATAATGCTAATAATGTTTTTTTCATTTTGGATGTATTTATTATGTGTTTATTATTTCGACCTTATCAGCTCAGATATTTAATATTATCGAACTACCATATTAACGACAGTTCACATTCGTTTTATATATTTGTTAGCAATGATACACAAATCGAAATTTCGCCAAAGTTATCTATTTTTTCTATGTACCGTGCTTTTTTTTTCGTGCAGTGATAGCAAGAAACCTGATGTAAGTAACATCAAACTGGACATTAAAATTGAAAGATTTGATAAAGACCTTTATCAAGGCAGAGCTAAAAGTGTTGAATTAACAGACAGCTTACTTCACCAAAAATACGGCGCTTTTTACGAAGACTTCATCTTTAAAATGGTAGGTAATGATAGCTATACTAGTCAGGAAGTTTTAAAGGGCTTGTATGAAGATAAAGCTTACGCAGACCTTAACCACGAGGTTGATAGTGTTTTTCCTAACCTAACTCAGGTTGAAAATGAGCTTACGCAAAGCTTCAGATACATCAAATACTATTATCCTAAAGCTCAAATTCCACGTTTTATAGGTTTCTTATCAGGATTTTCTTACCAAACACCAATTGGCGATAATTATGTCGGTATTGGACTAGATATGTTTTTAGGCAAAGACAGTAAATTCTATGGTGCCTTGGTAAATAGTCTTCCGCTTTATCTATCGAGAAAATTTACACCAGAATATATTGTGCCTCGAGTAAGTGAATATTACGTCAGAGAAAATTTGTTTAAAGAACGAGATCAAGACCGCAGCTTATTGTCTAAAATGATTTACAACGGAAAAATTTTGTATTTCATGGATCAGATTATGCCAGATAACATGCCAGATAGCGTAAAGATTGGCTATACCGATAAACAGCTAGGTTGGTGTAATGCTTTTGAGGCCGAGATATGGGGATTTTATTTAGAAAGCAATCTACTTTACGAAACCGACTATCCTAAAATACAGGTTTATTTAAGCGAAGGGCCGTTCACCCCAGGTTTGGGAGAGAAAAATTCATCTGCACCTAAATTAGGTGTTTGGACGGGCTGGCAAATTGTAAGAAAATATATGGAAGAAAATCCAGACGTTACTTTACAACAACTCATGGCCGATACAGATGCGCAGAAAATATTAACTAAATCGAAGTATAAACCTAAATTAATGAGATAATAGGCTGATACGATATTTAGCTAATCATCACATTCTCAAATCATCAAACTAGTAAAATGAAAATTGGTATTGTATTAAGTGGCGGCGGAATTAGAGGCATTGCCCATTTAGGTGTACTTAAAGCATTGCAAAAAACAGGCATTCAGTTCAGTCAAATTGTTGGCACAAGTGCTGGTTCTATTGCAGGTTCTTTTTATGCTGCTGGGATAGATCCGGAAGATGCTTTTAATATTTTCATGAAAACGAGGCTGATGAAATTTGTTCGTCCGGCTTTGGGTTCCCTTGGCTTAATCAATATCGAACGTACTGGAGATCTTTTCAAAGAATATCTTCCTGCACACATCGAAGATTTGAAAATTCCGATGACGATTTGCACTACGAATTTTAGCGAGGGTAATGTAGCCTATTTTACGAAAGGGCCATTAGTTAGAGCTATACATGCTTCTTGCTGTATCCCTGGAGTATTTAAACCTATCATGATACACGAGCAGATGTATGTAGATGGTGGTGTTTTGAACAACTTTCCTGTAGAGCCTCTTTTAAATAATTGCGATTACGTTATCGGCTCTACCTGCAACCACCTAAAACCAGTAGATAAAATTATTGGTATTCACAGACTTATGCAACGGGCTGCGATCATGTCCATCAATCATGACATGGAACGTAAATCGAAGTTCTGTAATTTAATGATTGAACCAAAGGGAATGGGCGAAATCAATACTTTCGACACCAAAAAAGCGGAAATCATTTATTGGTTGGCTTATGAAGAAGCGTTGAAAACGATTAAAAGTAGCGAGAGTTTTCAGGAGTTGCTAAAAGCACAATCTAAGTAAATCAATTAAAGAGATTGCTTCGTCGTACCTCCTCGCAAAGACGAAAAATCACCGTTATTGCTAAAAATGAAACAATCTAAAATTTCAAAGCAACCAAATACTCCCCTTCCAAAACTGGAATAGTATTACAAACATTCAATCTTAAACAAAATTGCACGTCTTCTTCAATATTCAATTTCACCAGACGATGGTTGTGTGAAGATTTCTTGAGATATTCACGTAAATCGCCTTTAGCCAATTGATACATATCCAGGGCAGCTACGCTAGAATCATCGCCTACAGTAAAATCAGCTTGAAGTTGCTCTACCACAGCACCAGCGAACAAAGTATCCTCTAAATTGAAGTTATCTTTCCAACCTGCGCAAAGCAAGAGTACATCCCTGTTTTGCTTCTTTAAATAATCGCAAACTGAGCTTAGGTTAAGAAATGAACCAACAATGACTTGATACGCTCTTTCTTGAGCCAAGTGCATTGCTTTTGTTCCGTTAGTAGTTGTTAAAACAATGGTTTTTCCGGCGACCTTTTCTTTTGTATAGGAGAAAGGCGAATTACCAAAATCATAACCTTCCACTACTTCACCATTCCGTTCTGCAGCTAACAAATAACCTTTATCAGCATAGTTCAAACAATCTTCCACGTTCATCACCGGAATAATTGCTTCGGCACCATTTTCTATACCATAAGTGATAGACGAAGTCGCCCTCAAAATATCAATAACAACAACTATACTATTTTCGATAGCATATAGATCTAGCAGAGCGGGCGTTAAACAAACTTCTATTTTTGGCATATTTTGGAGTATTGCGTAATGCGTAATGCGTATTGAGATATCGTTATCATCTCAATACGCAATACTCAAATCTCATATCTATTTCTTAAGAAAAGGGAACTTTACTACTTTAGCTTTTACTTTATTATTTCTAATGTCGATGAAGATTTCAGTACCTTCTTTAGCAAATTCTTTAGCAACATAAGCTATACCGATGGCTTTTTGCAACGAAGGAGATTGTGTCCCAGAGGTTACTTTACCGATCTGGTTTCCGTCCGCATCAACCACTACATAATCGTGACGAGGAATACCCCTGTCAATCATTTCGAAACCTACTAATTTGCGAGTAACTCCAGCTTCTTTTTGTGCTAACAAAGCAGCCGAATTGGTAAATTCTTTAGTGAATTTAGTCACCCAACCTAAACCAGCTTCAATTGGAGAAGTGGTATCATCGATATCATTTCCGTACAAGCAGAAACCCATTTCCAAACGCAAAGTATCACGAGCACCTAAACCGATAGGCTTAATTCCGAACTCTGCACCAGCATTAAAAATCGCATCCCAAATTTGGTCAGCATATTGGTTTTCGAAATAAACCTCGAAACCACCTGCGCCTGTATAACCTGTAGCCGAAACCAACACGTTATCTACACCAGCAAATTTGCCTTTCTTGAAAGTATAATATTCCATCGAAGCCAAATCCATATCAGTTAAAGATTGTAAAGCATCTGCCGCTTTTGGACCTTGAACCGCTAACAAAGAAGTTTGATCAGAGATGTTATGCATCTCTACAGCCTTGTCATTAAACTTTTGGATCCAGTTCCAATCTTTTTCAATGTTAGAAGCATTTACTACCAACATATAAGTTTTCTCGTCGATACGATAAACCAATAAATCGTCAACAATACCGCCTGTTTCGTTAGGTAAACATGAATACTGAATTTTACCGTCGTAAAGTTTAGAAGCATCGTTACTAGTTACACGTTGAATTAGATCTAAAGCATTTTCGCCTTTAAGGATAAATTCGCCCATATGGCTTACATCGAAAACACCTACAGCGTTACGAACTGTAGCATGTTCTACATTAATTCCTTCGTATTGTACCGGCATGTTGTAGCCAGCAAAAGGAACCATCTTAGCTCCAAGTGATATATGTTTTTCTGTTAACGCGGTGTTCTTCATTTTTATAATAAGTTATAATCAGGGATATATTGGTTTTATACGCGGGCAAAAGTACTAAGAAAAAGCCAATTTATCGTTAATCAAACCCTTTTAAACCTATATTTGAATTATAAATTTAGAACATGACTTTTTCGATTAAAAGAACTACTTCAACCGATCCTAATTTTGTTGAATTAGTAACCCATTTAAATGCCGAATTATCAAAGATCAATGGTACTGATGACGCGTTCTATGCTCAATTCAATAAAATCGACAAAATCAATCATGTAGTTTTAGTTTACGATAATGCTACTCCAATAGCTTGTGGAGCCATCAAAAAATTTTCTTCAGCGGCAATGGAAGTAAAGCGAATGTTTACCTTGCTAAAATACAGAGGAAAAGGCGCAGCCAGCATACTTTTAGAAGAATTAGAAAAATGGGCAAAAGAAATGAACTACGAAAAATGTGTGTTAGAAACCAGTAAACGTCAACCAGATGCATTGGCTCTATACAGCAAAAACGGCTATGATGTTATTCCAAACTATGGACAATATGTAGGAGTTGAAAACAGCATTTGCTTTGAGAAAACAATATAAGCCTTCGTAAAATTTTGATATTTTCGCAATATTAAAACGCCAAAAGCATCAACTTCATAAATCTTTGCAGAAAAAATTAAAAATTTTCACACAAACATTTGTTATTACAAAAAATATTATCCTTATTTGTAATGTAAAAAATACAAAACAAGTAAAGCAATGATTTTTAACTCTTCAATTATTACCACAATTATTATTACCGGCGGCGAAGCTATCGGGAGCAACCTTGTGTAAAATTGAAAAAACATAAAAACACAGAAAGCGTCCCGATTAAAATCGGGGCGCTTTTTTTTTAACCTTAAAAACAGAAAACTAAATAATCAAAACGATGAAAGTCCTCAAATTTGGTGGTACATCCGTAGGTACGACCGAAAACATTAAAACACTTCTAAAGCTAGTACAGGAAGAAAGGCAGCATGCTAATCCGGTAGTTGTATTATCGGCGATGAGCGGCGTAACCAACCTTCTTCTAGAAATGGCGGAACTAGCCGAAAAAGGTGAAAGCTACCAAGATCAACTGAAAAACATTGAGCAAAAGCATTTCGATGTAGTTAAAGTATTGCTACCAGCGGCGGCTCAAAACCCAATCTTAACCAAACTTAAAATCCATTTCAACGAACTGGAAGATGCCTTGCAAGCGGTTTCTAGCCTGAAAGAGCTGAGTTTACGCACCAAAGATTTTATTGTAAGCTTTGGCGAAAGATGTTCTAACAGCATGGTGGCTCATATTGCTACCCAGTATTTTGATAATTCGTTGTATGTTGATGGTTCTAAATTAATTAAAACCGATAGTGAATTTGGTAACGCTCGTGTAGATTTCAGCCTTACTGATGCTTTAATAAAAGAATTTCATGAAGAAAATAGCGATAAGGTTCTATTTGTAACTGGCTTTATAGCAAGTAACGCAGCAAACCAGATCACTACGCTAGGCCGTGGGGGTTCTGACTACACTGCAGCTATTTGGGGTGCTGCTTTAGACGTAGAAGAAATTGAAATTTGGACTGATGTTAATGGCATGATGACTGCTGACCCACGCATTGTTAAAAAAGCTTTTTCGTTAGATGAACTGAGCTATATCGAGGCAATGGAGTTGAGTTATTTCGGTGCTAAAGTAATTTATCCACCAACCATGGTTCCTGCTTTTGCAAAGAAAATCCCATTGGTGATAAAAAACACTTTTGAACCAGAATTTGCTGGAACTTTTATACGCAGCAATATCAAACCTTCTGAATTACCGATCAAAGGTATTTCGTCAATCAACCAAATCAGCATCATTAATTTGAGTGGTAGCGGCATGGTTGGCAAAGCAGGTTTTAGCGGTCGTTTGTTCTCACTACTTTCAAGAGAGCAAATCAACGTGATTTTAATTACGCAATCGTCATCTGAGCACAGTATCACTTTTGCAGTTAATCCTTCAGATGCAGCAAGAGCAGTTACCTTAATCAATAAAGAATTTGAATTAGAGTTAGCGGCAGGAAAATTAGCTTACCCGGAAGTAGAGGGCGATTTAGCAGTACTTGCTGTGGTTGGCGAAAACATGAAGCGCACACCTGGTATGAGTGGCCGTTTGTTCAATGCGTTAGGCCGTAATGGTATCAACGTTCGTGCTATCGCACAAGGTTCATCAGAATATAATATCTCGGTAATTATCAGTAAAGATGATCTAGCAAAATCACTAAATGCCGTACACGATGCTTTCTATACAGATTTGAAACGTACCTTGAACGTGTATTGCTTGGGAACTGGAAACATTGGCAAAACGATGTTCAAACAGATTAAAGAACAAACTCAGTTTTTGGCAGAAAAAAACGATCTACAGGTAAAAGTTGTGGGCATTGCCAATACACGTAAAATGCATTTTGATGCTAACGGAATTGATTTAGATACTTGGGAGAATACGCTAGAAGCAAACGGCGAACAAGCCAATTTATCAGAGTTTGTAAGCAAAATGAATTCATTGAATTTAGCGAATAGTGTTTTTGTAGACAATACCGCTAGCGAAGCCCCAATTCCTTTTTACAAACAAGTTTTCGAAAGCAGTGTTTCTATCGTTGCTTGTAACAAAAAAGGTAATTCGGCAGAGTTTGCACAGTATAAATTATTTAAGGATACCGCTAAAAAACACGGGGTAGATTTCTATTACGAGACTAACGTAGGCGCAGGTTTGCCTATCATCGGCACTTTAAAAAACCTGATGATGAGCGGTGATAGAATTGATAGAATTGAAGCAATTTTATCAGGAACAATTTCATTCATCTTCAACAGTTTCAAGGGTGATAAGGAGTTCTACGACATCGTGAAAGAGGCACAAGATTTAGGTTACACCGAACCAGACCCACGTGATGATTTGAACGGGATGGATTTTATGCGCAAAATGCTGATTTTAGCTCGTGATGCTGGTTATCCTTTAGAAGCATCGGATGTGAAAATCGATAACATTCTACCTGAAGCCTGCTTGAAAGCGGATACAGTAGAGTCGTTTTACGAGGAACTGCGAAAGAACAGCGCTTACTTCGAAAACTTGAAAAACACTGCTGAAAGTGAGAAAAAAGTGCTGCGTTACATCGGTAAGCTGGAGAATGGAAAGGTAGAAATCAGCTTGCAGATGGTAGGTGAAGACCATCCTTTCTACGCACTTTCTGGCGCTGACAATATCATTTCATTCGTTACCGACAGATATAAATTCCGTCCGATGGTGGTGAAAGGACCTGGTGCTGGCGCCGAGGTTACCGCAGCAGGTGTTTTTGCAGATATCATTAATGTAGCTACTAAAACCTCCTAACCCCCTAAAGGGGGAACTCTAAGCATGATGGAAATACAAAATTTAGAAAAAGATAGTTTACAATATATGAGTGACAGAAAGTCAAATCCCCCTTCAGGGGGCACGGGGGTGGAAATTCGTGTATTCGCACCTGCAACCGTAGCCAATGTAGTATGCGGATTTGATGTGCTAGGCTTCGCGGTGAATGCTCCAGGAGACGAAGTAGTGATGCGCTTGGTAGAGGAACCAGGCGTACGCTTGCTAAAAATCACAGGTGATGATGGAAAACTTCCGCTAAATAGCGACAAAAATACCGTTAGTGCTTCGGTTAAGCATTACCTAAGCCATATCAACAGAGAAGATGTTGGGGTAGAAATAGAATTGCACAAAAAGATGCCAATTGGCAGTGGTTTGGGTTCTAGCTCGGCAAGCACTGTGGCAGGTTTGTATGCCATCAACCAATTGATGGAAAATTTACTAACCGCTAAAGAGTTGGTTCCTTTTGCCATGAAAGGCGAAGAAATTGCTTGCGGTTATGGCCATGCAGACAATGTTGCCCCAGCGATAATGGGCGGCTTTGTTTTGGTGCGCAGTTACGAACCTTTGGATGTGATTTCGCTTCCAGTTCCTGATGGCATGTTTGCCGCAATTGTTTACCCAGAGGTAGATGTACCAACCAAAGATGCCCGCCAAATGATACGTGCCAAAGTGGCCTTGAAAGATGCGGTTACTCAATGGGGAAATGTGGCTGGTTTGGTAAGTGGTTTGTTTTTAAACGATATGGATTTAGTTGGCCGCAGCATGAAAGATGTTTTGGTAGAACCAACTCGTTCTATCCTTATTCCAGATTTTGAGGTGTTGCGCCAATTGGCGATGGAGAACGGGGCTGTTGGTTTTGGCATTTCAGGTTCTGGCCCATCTGTTTTTGCCTTAACCAAGGATGAGGAAAGTGCCAAGAAAATCACCAAAGCACATCAAATGCACTTGCATCAAATTAATATTAAAAGCCAAGCTTACGTTTCTAAAGTAAATACTGAAGGACCGAAGACGTTATAAGTGGTAAGTTTTAAGTTATACGTAATAAGTAGCCGATTTGCAAAACGTATAACTTAAAACCTAAAACCTAAAACTTAATCAATGAAATTCTACTCAACCAACAATAAAGATTTACGTGTTTCCTTTAAAGAGGCTGTTTTTAATAGCATGCCTTTAGACAAAGGATTGTACATGCCCGAGGTGATCCCTCAATTACCTGCTTCATTTATCAATAACATTGAAAAATATTCTTTAACGGAAATTGCTTATGAAGTCGCTTCAGCTTTGCTGAAAGACGAGATACCCGCCGAAGATTTGAAAGCTCTGGTAGAAGAGGCGGCAAATTTTGATGCCCCCGCTATTCCTTTAGATGAAAACACTTTCGTTTTGGAACTTTTCCACGGACCATCTTTGGCATTCAAAGATTTTGGCGCTCGCTTCATGAGCCGAGTGATGGGCTATTATTTGAAGGATGGTGAGCAGCTATTAGATGTTTTGGTAGCCACTTCGGGCGATACCGGAGGTGCCGTAGCCTTAGGTTTCTTAGGTGTGGCAAATACCCGAGTGACTATTCTCTATCCAAAAGGAAAAGTGAGTCCGATACAAGAACAACAATTGACCACTTTGGGGCAAAACATTAGAGCTATAGAAATTGATGGCACCTTTGATGATTGCCAAGCTCTGGTTAAGCAAGCATTTGCCGATGAAGAGCTGAACAAAAAATTCCGTTTAACTTCGGCTAATTCTATCAATATTTCACGTTTAATACCACAGACTTTTTACTATTTCAACGCTTATGCGCAATTGAAAAGAAAAGGTTTTAAGGAAGTTGTATTTGCTGTACCTAGCGGAAACTTCGGCAACATCGGTGCTGGTTTGTTGGCCTACCAAATGGGCTTGCCAGTAAAGCAATTTATCGCTGCAACCAATGTGAATGATACCGTTCCTCGCTTCTTGGAGACAGGTGTTTACGAAACCAAACCGTCTGTACAAACTTACGCTAACGCAATGGACGTTGGCGCACCTAGCAACTGGGTCCGCATCATGGATTTGTTTAATCAAGATACAGAAGCTTTGAAAAAAGTAGTAAGTGCCGCTCGTTTCACCGATGAGGAAACATTTGCAGGTATCAAAACGATTGATAAGGATTTCAATTACATCGCTTGTCCGCATACCGCAATTGCTTATTTGGCGGTAGAGAAATACAGAAATGAAACGGGTTATGATGGTGCTGCTATATTTTTATCTACAGCCCACGCTTGTAAGTTCCCAGATATTTTCCCAGCCGAGTTAGCTGATAAAATTGAGATTCCAGCTTCAGTGAAAGAGTTGGAAGGCAGGGCTAAACAAGCTGATGAATTAGGTGTAGGCTTTGAAAGTTTTAAAAGCTGGTTGAAGAATAAAAACTAGTAGAAACTTAAATAGCTCGTCATTTTGACGAGTTTACGAAGAGAAATCTGGCATCAGTTAGATTTCTCTTCGTCATTTACACCCTAGCATGAAGTAATAATTTTGAACTTTATTCCCTTTGTTCGTCTTGCTCATCACTAATTTCTGTGTAATACCACGGCAATTATATCAACATCCGGTCGTTAAATTTTAAAGCCCTAGCCTATTTACTTATATTTGGACGATATGACCGTTGCCGAAGATTTTTTAATTAAAGCCGATGAGAAGGCTTTCGACGTACCACACCGCAATACCATCAATTACAATATTGGGAAGTATAATACTGCGGTTGCTCGTGGTTTATCGAAATTTGAAAATTTGGAGGCTTCTAAACGCAAAGCACACGTTATAAAATGGCGTGTAATGGAAAACTTAGATAAACTTTTACCAGAGTTCGAATCTAATTTTCAAAAGCGTGGCGGTAAAGTAATTTGGGCAAATGATGCTGCCGAAGCTCAAAAGGAAATCCTACAAATTATCCAACGTGTGGGTGGTAAAAGTGTCATTAAATCTAAATCGATGACTACTGAGGAAATTCATTTGAATGAGTTTCTAGAAAAGAATGACATAGAGTCTTTAGAGAGTGATTTAGGCGAGTACATTGTGCAATTGTTAGGGCAAGCGCCTTATCATATTGTTACGCCAGCCATGCACTTGAGCAAGGAAGATATCGCCAAGCTTTTTAATGAAAAATTCGGCACACCCATAGATGCTACCCCCGAGCAGTTGACCCAAAAAGCTAGAGAATTGCTTCGCGATAAATATTTGAAAGCAGATATTGGCATCACTGGCGGTAACTTTTTAATTGCCGATACTGGAAGTATTGCGCTAACCGAGAATGAAGGTAACGCAAGGTTAACCACTACTTTTCCGAAAATCCATATTGCTATTGTTGGCATAGAGAAATTAGTTCCTTCTATCGCCGACTTAGATCTATTTTGGCCGCTGCTGTCTAGTCATGGTACTGGTCAAAACTTAACGGTTTACAATACTATTTTAAGTGGTCCACGCCAAGCCGATGAAACAGATGGCCCGGAAGAAATGTACGTGATCTTGCTCGATAACGGACGTACCAACCTACTGGCACAAAAAGACCAACGCCAAGCCTTATATTGCATTCGTTGTGGCGCTTGTTTAAATGCTTGCCCAGTTTACAAAAACATTGGCGGACATACTTACAACACAACCTACAGTGGGCCAATTGGTTCCATTATCACTCCTCATTTTAAAGGAATGAAGGATTTCAAACATTTAAGCTATGCTTCAAGCCTATGCGGAAAATGCTCAGAAGTTTGCCCTGTAAAAATCGATATCCACAAAATGCTGTTGCTAAACCGCAGAGATGCTGCTACAGCAAATGAAAATACCGCTACAGAGAACATTGGATGGAACCTTTGGAAACGAGGAATGAAAAAACGTTCATTGATGGATTTCTTCGGCGGGAAAATGAAGAACTTCTTCCTTAAAACATTCTTTAAAAAAGGTTGGGGCAAATACCGTGAAATGCCCGAAGTAGCGGAGAAATCTTTCGCAAAACGCTGGGAAGAACATCAGAAGAAAAAAGAGTTAGATTAATTAGGAATAAGCAAAATTATTCAACCGAATATTTAGTTTTTAGTTATTTAGCTAACAATTCTTATTTTGCAGCTACATCTAATTTATCTCACCAAAAATGACTTTTGATTTCACAGGAAAGGTAGCACTCGTTACCGGCGGAGAATCTGGAATTGGAGCTAGCATAGCAAAAGAGTTGTCTCGTCTTGGTTGTGCTATCATCATCACGTACTTTACCAAAGTCGAATTGGCTGAGAGCGTATTGACAGAAGCTAATAATAATGGACTTCAAAACCTGATAGTTAAATGTGATATTAGAGATGAAGGTTCGGTTATCAACCTGTTCAATCGGGCAAAAAATACGTTTGGGAAAATCGACTTCCTCATCAATAGCGCTGGCATAAGAAGCCATGACAAACCTCTTGCTGGCCTCTCTTTATCTGATTTCAAAAACACAATAGCAACTAATCTTTTTGGTGTTTTTCTGTGCGCCAAATATTTCATCAACCAACATGAACAATTTAGAGATGGGCGTATCATTAACATTACCTCTATCCATCAAGAAATTGTTAGTGCAAGTAAAACTGATTATTGTGCGTCGAAGTTTGGAGTTAAAGGACTAAGCAAAGCTCTTGCTCTAGAGGTTGCTGAAAAAAATATTACGGTAAATTGCATTGCTCCAGGAATGGTGCTAACTCCCATGAATAAAAAAGCAATTGATGATTTGAATTATCGTGCCGAACAAGAAAAACGCATACCTCTACAATATGCAGCTCTTCCGATAGAAGTAGCAAATATGGCGATTTTTTTATGTTCTCCTCAGGCTAAGTACATCACTGGCACCACCCAAATTGTAGATGGTGGATTGAGCCTAAATAGATCAAAAGGTGCTAAATAAAATCTGACCTCAGATTTCCGACGACTGACGAGTTAATTATTATCTTTACGGTAAACCAATATCAACCCTTATGCAATTCGACCGTAAGCAAAAAAGCGATTCAAAGCTATTGGACATTTATAAGCGCTTACTTTTCCCTCGTTTGGTAGAAGAAAAAATGCTGATTTTATTAAGACAGGGTCGAATTGGCAAATGGTTTTCGGGTATTGGACAAGAAGCTATTGCGGTGGGCAGCACCTTGGCCATGCAAAGCAATGAATACATTTTGCCCATGCATCGCAATTTGGGTGTATTTACTACCAGAGATATTCCATTAAAAAGGCTGATGGCACAATGGCAAGGCAAATTAACGGGTTTTACCAAAGGCAGAGACCGTTCTTTCCATTTTGGTACGCAAGCGTATAAAATCATAGGGATGATCTCTCATTTAGGCCCACAAATGGCTTTAGCTGATGGCATTGCGTTAGCTGATCTCATTGCCGAAAAACCTAAAGCAACCTTAGTTTTTACGGGAGAAGGAGCTACCAGCGAAGGCGATTTTCACGAAGCGATCAATGTGGCTTCAGTTTGGAATTTACCTGTGATCTTTTTGATCGAAAACAATGGATATGGTCTTTCTACCCCTATTAATGAGCAATTTAAATGCAAACATTTGGTAGATAGAGCTATTGGCTATGGCATAGAAGGAGTTCAATTAGATGGTAATAACATCTTAGAAGTTTATGATAGATTAAATGAACTGGCCGAGGATATTCGCCAAAACCCGCGACCTGTCTTGGTAGAATGTTTAACTTTCAGAATGCGTGGACATGAAGAAGCTTCGGGCACTAAATATGTCCCTCAGCAACTGTTTGATGAATGGTCACAGAAAGATCCGGTTAAAAATTATGAGGACTATCTATTAGACCAAAGCGTCTTGACTGAACAAGCTATCGCTGAACTCAGAAGTTCTTTTAAAAAACAGATAGATAGCGAAGTTGAAGCTGCTTTTTCAGAACCAGAACCACGAGCTAACGCGGAGCAAGAATTGCATGACATGTATTATCCTTACGATGTTGCTCAGTTTGCTCCTACTTCTAGTAAAAATGAAAAAAGATATTTAGACGCCATTACAGACGGCTTGAGAGTAGCCATGCAACGTCATCAAAACTTAGTACTAATGGGACAAGACATTGCGGAATATGGTGGTGCATTTAAAATTACTGACGGTTTTGTTACCGAATTTGGGAAAGCCAGAGTTCGTAACACGCCAATTTGCGAGTCCGCTATTGTTGGTGCCGGCTTAGGCCTTTCTATTAACGGATATAAATCGGTGGTAGAAATGCAATTTGCCGATTTTGTTAGTGTGGGCTTTAATCAAATTGTGAATAATTTGGCCAAAACACATTACCGTTGGGGCGAAAAAGCAGATGTAGTAGTACGAATGCCTACGGGAGCTGGTACTGGAGCTGGTCCATTTCACTCGCAAAGTAACGAAGCCTGGTTCACCAAAACACCAGGATTAAAAATTGTTTATCCTGCTTTTCCATATGATGCCAAAGGTTTATTGTTGGCAGCTATCGAAGATCCAAATCCAGTAATTTATTTCGAACATAAATATTTGTATCGCAGCTTAACCGGGCTAGTTCCAGAGGGATTTTACACGATGGAGATCGGAAAGGCAAATACAATCCAGCAAGGCGAGCAAATTAGTATCATCACTTATGGTCTTGGCGTACATTGGGCGCTGGATTATCTTAAATCACATCCAGAAATTTCTGCAACATTAGTAGACTTAGTGAGCTTGCAACCTTGGGATAAAGAGGCAGTAAAAACTGCAGTAAAAGCAACGGGTAAAGTTTTGGTACTTCATGAAGATACGTTAACTGGAGGCTTCGGTTCCGAAATTGCCGCGTGGATCAGTGAAAACTGTTTCGAATATCTAGATGCACCAGTAATGCGATGTGCCAGTTTAGACACAGCTATTCCAATGAGCAAGGTACTAGAAGATGACTTCTTAGCAAAAGCTAGATTGGGGGAATATATTGATAAACTGCTAGCTTATTAACTCAGCTACTTTGAAAATGAAAAGCTATTCCTTATGGTTTTGAAGGCCCATCAAGCCCACAACATTTGAATAGAGAGCGTTAAATCAAATGATGGGGCTATTCTGGTTGAGCGTCAGAGCGTTTATTTAAATGACGGACCTTTTACTTGGCTGTAAAAATATTCATTTACAGCACTTAACGGAAAAATGTGACTTTTTTTCCCATTTTGTCTATTCATGAAGTTGTATCTTTAATCGATTTACTACAAAAACGCTTCTATGAATGTTGGTAAAATCTTAAGAAAGCTGAGAAAATACAAGGGGGTTACACAAGAAAATATTGCCACTTTTTTAAATTTGGAAAGAACAAGCTATGCCAAATTGGAAAAGAATAAAACAATGTTAAGGCTTGATACTGCCAAGTTAATTGCAATTTTTTATGGCTTCGAATTACACTATCTTATCCTATGTATAGAGTACGACAATTATGTAAACAACCCAACTACGATACGATTAATTAAAGCTCAAAAAGAAAAAGAAGCCATATACGAAAAACAGGCGAACTACTCGGCATGAACTTCTGCCAATGGATTAAATAGATAAACCTTGTTGTTATCTAAACAGACACAACGATAACGCTTTCTTATCCGCTCTCCTTTTTGAAATCTACGACCATCCTTTAAGGTAAAAATAGTTCCAGGGGGCAATTGCTCTAAGTGAGTGGTTTCTTCTTCCTTGTCGTATTTTTTCAAGGCTCTTGCCAAGCGCAAATCAGTGCAACTAGACGCTGCGGGATTATCAAGATAAGCAATTATACTTTGATTAACATCGGGAGGAAAAACATCTAAATCGAAGAATGGCTTCATCATGCGTTTGAAATTATTTTTCCATTCTGCACCATGAGGTTTCACCTTGTTTTTATGATCGTTCCAGGTTAACAAATGAGCAAATTCATGCACCGTAGTCACTAAAAAAGAGTATTGATTTAGGTCGTTATTAACCGAGATCTTATGCCCTTTATCTTTAAACGGATGTCGATAATCGCCAAGCTTAGTACTTCTATTTTTAGAGATCTTAAACTCACATTGGAAATAATCTATCCATTTAGCAATAATAGGCGCTGCCAATGGCGGCATATATTGTGCTAGTACGTCTTTCTTTTCCAATGGAGAAATCATAGTCAAATGTACAAATTAACCCCTAAATCCCCTAAAGGGGACTTTTTAGCTAAGCACCTATTATTTAACCTAATTATATAAAGTCCCCTTTAGGGGATTTAGGGGCTTAAAAACTGATAGGCAATCAACGCGGCTACATAAGCCATCACTGTCATGTAAACCAACTGAATAATTGGCCATTTCCATGATTTGGTTTCTCTGTAAACAATGGCAACCGTACTCATACATTGCATCGCAAACGCGTAAAACAGCATCAAAGAAAAAGCAGCTGCAAACGTAAATATTGGCAAGCCCGTTTCTGGATCTTTAGCTGCGGCTATTTTGTCTCTCAACCTCATTTCTCCTACTGCTTCGTCGTCAGACCCTTCCACACTATAAATAGTGGCCATGGTACCCACAAAAGCTTCACGAGCCGCAAATGAAGTAATTAGGGCGATACCAATTTTCCAATCGTAGCCTAAAGGTTTAATTACGGGTTCTATCGTTTTACCAATGATGCCAGCATAAGAATTTTCCAACTTCTCCGCAGATCTATCTCTTTCTAACGATGCCAACTGCACCGTATCGGTTGAGGTAGCTTCAATGGTATTGTATTTTTTATCAATCGCTTCAAAACGTGAGCTTGGTCCGTAAGTAGACATCACCCATAGAATAATAGAAATGGCAATAATTACCTTACCAGCTTCAATTACGAAAGTTTTTGATTTCTCGTACATCGTGTACAGTACGTTTTTCCAACGTGGCATACGGTATACTGGCAATTCCATAATAAAATACGAGCGTTCTTTCGCTTTGATGATGAATTTGAAAACCAAGGCTACCAATACGGCTGCGATGATGCTGATCAAATACATGGCCATTAAAGTTAAACCTTGAAGACTGAAGAAGCCTAAAACTTTTTCATCAGGTACTACCAAAGATATTAAAAGTGTATAAACCGGAAGCCTTGCAGAACAGCTTACCAATGGCGTTACCATAATGGTTATGATACGGTCCTTCCAACTTTCGATATTCCTAGCGCTCATGATAGACGGCACTGCACAAGCTATACCACCAATCATTGGCACTACAGATTTTCCACTTAAACCAAACTTACGCATGATTTTGTCCATCATGAAAGTCACACGGGCCATGTAACCTGTATCTTCCAAAATAGAGATCAATGCAAATAGGATAGCAATCTGCGGAATGAAAATCACAATTCCTCCCAAACCTGCAACTACACCGTCTAACAATAAATCCGTTAGTACGCCGGCGGGCAAGTACTCATGTCCCCATTCCGTTAAGGCTGCAAATGATCCTTCAATCATATCCATTGGCATAGACGACCAAGAGAAAATAGCGTTAAAGATGAAGAATAGAATGAAGATGAAAATCAGAAATCCCCAAACTTTGTGGGTTAATATCGAATCAAGTTTATCTGTAAATGTAAATTTCTTCTCGGCACCAGTATCGGTAACCACATCGGTTAAAACCTTACTTAAATGCTTATATCTAGCAACAGTTTCCTCCCCCTGTAGCTTAACCGTATCAAAGCCGTTGCCAATTTCAATAGCTTCAATTTCTTCCTGTTCTTTTTCGGTAAAAAATGCCAAATGCTCATGCTGATGCAAAACTTGCAAAGCATAATAATCGTTGTCGGTACCTATTTTCTGCTTGATGGCATCAATAGCTATTGGCGCAAAATCTTTAGCAGAAATACTATTATTTTGCGTAGCTATGGCCGTAGTTTGGGCAATAGCTTGCTTCAACTCTGTTAATCCTTCTCCTTTTCTAGCGGAAATATTTACCACTTGCACACCCAAACGCTCAGCAAGTTTATCTGTATCGATATCAATGCCTTCTTTTTTAGCCATATCGGCCATGTTAAGTACCAAAAGCATCGGGATACCTAAATCTGCAACTTGGGAGAACAATAAAAGATTACGGCGCAAATTCGTAGAATCTGCAACCAATACAATCATATCTGGGTGACTAGCATTGTTTTTATCAGCCAACACCTGAAAAACGATACTTTCATCCTTACTTTTTGGGTAAAGACTATAAGTACCAGGTAGATCAATAATTTCAGCGGTTTTACCCGATGGCAGTTTGCTGTAACCCGTTTTTTTATCAACGGTGATACCCGGGAAATTTCCAATTTTTTGATTTAATCCGGTTAGGAGGTTAAAAAGGGTAGATTTTCCGGTATTCGGATTTCCAACTAATGCTACTTTTAAATCAGCCAAAATACTATTGAATTATAATTACCGCTGCTTCTGTTTTACGTAAACAAAGTTGATATCCTGCTACACGAATAGCGATTGGATCTCCAAGCGGCGCACATCTTTCTACCTCAACCTCTTCGCCAGGAAGGCAACCCATCTCCATTAATTTTACTGCCATCTCTGGGTCAGTAAATGAAACGATGGTACCTTTTTGACCGGGGTTTAACTCAGAAAGTGTCATACAAAAATCTTTTATCTATGAGCCAAAAACTGCGATTTTCATGCTCCTTAAAACTGTCGCAAGTTAGCCCTTATTTATATCAAATCCAAATAAGAATATGTAACAAAAAGGTAAAAGGAAAATGATGGAAGCATAGGCGCATCGCTATGGCGAGCTAAAAAAAAGGAGCCAATTGTTCGAACTGGCTCCTTTTTATCACTTATAAATCGATTCTTACATTCTTCCTGGACCACCCATTCTAAAGTTACCTTGGCCTCTGCCTTGTTGTTGTGGGCTCATACCCGCGATGGTACTTAACGAATAAGTGAATGAGAACATGAAGTAACGTTTCAATACGTTAAAATTCTGATCTACGATTGAGTTGGCTGTTGCATTACGAATAACCCCTGTATTTTCGTTGAATAAGTCGTTTACAGAAAGCTTAAATGTTCCTTTATTTTTAAAGAACTGACGGCTGATATATGCATTCACTTGTGTGTAGTCTGCATTTGCAGTACCTCTACCTGTCAAACTGTTATAAGTAACATCTGTTTGCAAACGGATATTTCCAGGGAACATGTAGCTAATATCGATGTTTGGCGATAAGGTGTAGAAGTTAGTAGTTTGGCCAATTGTATAGCTACTGTGATCCCATCTACCAGACACACCCGCAATTAGATCTAGCTTATCCATGTTAGAAACCAATTTATAGCCATTTCTTAAACCAATAGATTTAGTAACGTTTTCTAAACCTTCGGTTACGTTGGTACCTTGACTAGCAGTCAATCCACCATCTATTTGTAGGTTTAATTTATTTCCTTTAATGATAGGCAAACCTAAGTTACCGAAAATATTAGCAGAATAGTTTCCTTTAACATTCACGTAACCATTCTCAATTTTACCCAAATCATCACCAGCCTCGGTAATCTCTCGTTGAGCATTACCAAAATCATTAAACGTTTGCGTAATAAATGCACCTAAGAACAAGGTACGATAGCTTGCGAAATCAAAATTATTGTAGAAAATCCTTAAATTATTAGAAAAAGAAGGTTTCAAATTCGGATTACCCAGAGGTACCGTTTGGGTATTTGTATTATCCCTTACCGGTTGTATTTGATCTATACTAGGTTGATTAGTTCTACCATCGTAACGAATATTTAAACGTTTAGAGTTACTAAAATTATATCTAAATTGTGCTGATGGTGTAACATTAAAGAAATTTTGTCTGAACAAAAATCCTGTAGTTAAGTTATCATTTGTTCTATTAGTCAACTGACCAGCCACACCTACATTCCAGTTATATTTCTTCTCGTTTTTATTTAAACTGAACCCTAATGCATTAGTCCAAGTAGTGTTTTCGAATTCATTACTATAATCAATGTTAACTACATCATATTGCTGAGTTAGGTTGTTGAAATCATATACTAAGCGTTGTCTGTTGTCATGAGCATAACCATTTTGTAAATTAAACTCTAAACTCAAGGTTTTAGATAACGGTTCAGTGTACACTAACCTAGATGTATTGCTAAAAGAGTTTACGTTATTAGAAGTTAACTGATTTAAATTCTTAACTGGAAGTCCGTCTAAAGTCTCTGGATTTTTATTGAAGTTATCCGCTTCGCTATCATTGATATTGGTGTTTATGTTTAACGAAAGCGTACGTCCACGGCGAAGAAACTTTCTTCTTAACAATAAATTGTTACTAATTGATGGAGTTTTGGAACCTGTATTTAAATCTTGGGTACCAACAGCATTTCCTGCTGTATTTACCCTATCGTAACTGCTAAAGCTATTGGCACTGTTATCTGTATAAGAGATATTTGGCTGCAATCTAATTGACGTTGCAGAATCTAGTTTAGTATCAATCATGAAGTTTAAACGGTGATTTAAACGTCTAGTAGTACTTTCCGAATCTTCTAAACTGGTAGTAGTTCTGTCGTTACTTAAAAATCTTTGTGTATTTGAAGTATTTGTGTTGAACAACGAAGTCTTGTTAAAGAAATAACTTCCGTTGAACTGTGTGCCATCATCAAAAGTATCAGCAAAATCAATACCTCCAGCACTTGTGGTAGTAATACCTTGTTGTTGCTGACCACCGCCAGCACCACCAAACATCTGACCACGACCACCGCCGCCACCGCCAACTCCTCCGCCAAAGTTTTGTTTGTTTACGTTATTGAACTGTCCTAAAAGTGAAATTCTTTGAGAACCATCAAAACGGTTCACATTGATGTTCACATCATGACGTTCATCGGTACCATAACCTACGGTAGTGTTTCCAATGTAACCTTTATTTTTAACACCATTTTTAGTAACGATATTCAAAATCTTTTCACGGTTACCATCATCAACTCCAGAGAATTTAGATTGCTCAGACATATCATCAATGATTTGGATCTTATCTACCATATCAGCAGGTAGATTTCTGGTAGCCAACAACGGATCATTTCCCATAAAGTCTTTACCATCTACCCTTACTCTTTTGATGGTTTCTCCTTGCGTAGTAACCGTACCGTCTTTAGAAACTTCTACGCCAGGTACTTTTTTCAATAAATCTTCTACCACTGAATTTTCCTTAACCTTCAAGGTAGCCGCATTAATCTCTAAGGTATCCTTTTTAACTACAACTGGTGGAGTTTCTCCTTTAATTTCTACACCTTTCAGCGTTACACCAGTGTCTTCCATCAAAAGCTCACCAAAGTTAATACTAGGCTTAGCAGCTGTTAATTCGAAGTCTTTATTGATGCTTTTTAAACCTAAGTACACTACATATAACCTGTATTTACCGGCAGCAATGTTATTAACGGAAAACGATCCATTGGCACTAGTAGAAGTAGAACCTACTACTGCAGAATCTGCGCTTAATCTTTTGATAGCAACTGAGGCATAATCTATTGGTTGTTTGTCTTTTTGATTTAATACCTTTCCACTAACAGTACCCTGCGATTGTGCAAAAGCAATATTGGCAATGCAAAACACAGCCAATAATAAAAATCTTTGTAAATGTTTGTTCATTCGATGTTTGAATATTTATTTTTTTGAATTAACTATCAGACTTTAAAAGGTCGAAAAGGTTTGCTGAGGAGTAAGAAAATTGTGGTAACATTTTAAATACAACTAACTTTATCGTTACAAAAAGCGGCCGGTAATCCAGTTGCAAGAAACAAAAACAAAAAATTATAGGCTTCTATGATGAGAACGGGGGATTTTCGGGCATTTACAACTAGGTTTAAAAATACTGCACGACTGAAGTATTAAAATCAGAAAAAAAACGATTAACAGATTAAACCTTCTTCTCATTGTAATTTGATAAGTGTAAAAGTACATAACTAAACACGCCCATTAAGCAACCTATCATGTCACAAGCAAAGTCCCACCACTCTGCAGAACGATAAGTAAACACTTTCCATTGCAGCAGCTCTATACCTCCACCAATAACAGCAGAGATCAGGATGATTTTAAAAATAGTGAGCGAGCGAAAACTATAATTATGCTGATATTTTATTTTGCCGTAGAACAACAAAATAGTAAGCACATAAAAAAAGCCTAGGTGAGCCAGCTTATCAAAGCCGGTGAAGAAAAAACCAGCACTATCACCGCCAGAGAGATTAATATTGCAAAGCACTAAAGTAATTGCTGTCCACAGGATGGCCCAACGTTGGTACCTTAGTGCTTTGAATTTGGCCATATTATGCGCCTATTAACGCTTTGTATTCGTCTGCACTTAACAATCCGTCTACATCGCTCGCATTAGCTAAAGTAACTTTAACCATCCAACCTTGTCCATAAGGATCAGAGTTTACCAATTCTGGATTATCATTCAAAGCTGCGTTAAATTCGTTTACCGTACCAGCAACTGGCATAAAAAGATCAGAAACAGTTTTTACCGCTTCTACAGTACCAAATACTTCTTCAGCAGCAACCTCAGCACCAACAGTGTTGATATCGATGTAAACAATATCTCCCAATTCTCTTTGTGCAAAATCAGTAATACCGATAGTAGCTTCGTTACCTGATACCGATACCCATTCGTGATCTTTTGTGTATTTTAACTCTGATGGAAAGTTCATTTTTATACGATTAAGTTTTGTTTTTTGTGTTTGAATTATAATTGCGAAGTTAATAATTTTTGTTGGGGCGAAAAATTTTTCGCCCGTACAAGAAAGTCTTTTGCCCCCATGGATTTTTTTCTGTCTAGAAAGTTCTTTTAGCCTATATAAAATTTAACTAAATGTTATCATTCTAATTTAAAGTTGCTCTTAAACTGAAACCAAAGTTGCTGAACGATGTATTAAACGACTGCGAAGTATACGGTTTAGTAATGTTCGAATCATAGAATAAACGGACGTTAAAACGTTGGTTCAACACATAATCAACACTTGGGCGTAACGTAATGTTTTTAGCCCCAGATGATACCTCAGCTTCGGTAATATCTGCCCTGTAGATTACGGTCTTGTTATCCCTTACTGATATATCTAACTTAAAATCCATGTTGTTATCCATTTTTAACTGTTTAAATAAACCGAACGGAAAACGGAATTTCGTAGTACGATAACCCAAGCCAAACACTAAATTATTCTCAGAAAGATGAGCTAATTGGCTGTTCGACAAACTTAAGCCCAATAACCTAGTTTTATTGATCTCGAAATTAAGCGTCATGTTATTTTTTAAACGAGTATCTATACCTACCAACGGCGCAAACTGCTCGGCAATGCTCACCTGTGCGAACTGGTACAATGGCAAGAAATTGCCATTTACATCTTTACTACTTACGAAACCACCAACTTCTTCATATTTCAGCAAGCTGTTAAATCCATTTACACTATAAACCGAACGGTAGCCATGTCTTAGGCTCATTTCAGAAAAACGATCAGCAATGAATGGATATTTTGTTAATCCGGAATAGGTTAAACGCCAGTTTGGCAAAGGTATTTTTGGTAATACGTTTAAGCTGGATGAATTGGCATCTTTGCCTGTATATGCTGCCAAAAATGCCAGCACAACAACATCTTGCGAACTCTTATCGTAACCGGCGGCATAGCCAGCCACAACGCCGGCAGAGTTAGGGTTCAAAGCCCCTAAACGACGAGAAATTACGGACCTATTATTCATGAATTCATTAAAGACACTAGACAAAGTACTGCCGCTCTTATCTCTAAATGCTGTTCCAAATGTGATGGTAGAGATACTGTAATCGCCAGTTGTATTCGGGCTTAGGTTGGTAAATCCGCCAGATGGCACATCGTACTTGAAGTTAGTTGAATAGTTTAAGGTGCGGTTTTTACTCGCTGTCAACGTTACCTTCAAGTCCTTCAAAGGTTCGATGGTACTTGTCAACTGAAAATCTTCACGAAGTGTATTCACATACAGCTGCATTTGATTTTCGTCGGTTGTAATCCACCCATTGTTAACTGCCATTAACCGGATGTCTCTCTGGCTACCGAACACGAAGCCCAAACCTGGTGCACCGGTAACCCCATCAATACCAAAGAATTTTGTTTTCGGCAAATACCCTGGCAAGAACGTTCCCCGAGTTTGTGTAAATGCTACGTTGACATTTTTGATACTGGTTAACAATCCGACCATAAAATTCGAAAACTTAAATACGGTATCTCGATTGTTGAGCGTTCGTCTAACAAAGCCAAACTTGTTGTACAGCGAAGCCATATTTAAGGTTGGATTTACCTGTATAGTTCTCGAGTTTTGGATGGTGTTACCTAAATCAATTGTTGGATCATTTAGGGTAGACAATGCTTCTGTTTGCCAAGTAAATGTAGTTCCGTAAGTAGTGGCTACAGTTACCCAATCCATACCTGGAATTTTATTTAGCGGCCAGTTATATCTTACGTTTAAGCTATGGTTATAATCTGTAGTACGCCCCAAGTTCTTAAGGTTATTCCACAAAGTATCTCTCTTTAAGCCATCTACACGGCCTTCTGGCTCATCAATAATAGAATAATTGGTGGCATCGAAATCTAAACTTAGCGATTTAGTTAAATCCCACGCAATACCATAAACCCTGGTCACCTGAAAGTTCTTGTTAAAAGTGGTGTTAATTGGAATATAGTTATTTGGATCGTTGTTTCTCAGCGTATTTTCCGAGTAGAAACGGTCAAAATCTATCCTAAAATTAATTGCGTTTGGTAGCAATGTAAAGTTAAAATCCTTCAATAATTTTAAGGTATTGGATTTAATCAGTTTTTCAAATGGCTGATAACTTTTTGAATTGTAACTGTAATTATAGGCTAAAGATGCCTTGTAGGTATTTTGTATGGTAGATTGGTTGATAAAATCACGGTGTGACAACTTGCTCTGCGCATAAGAAATATTGAAGTTTTCGATATCCCAAAGCCTAACTTTTGCGTCTTCGCTCACACGATTTTTACGTACATTGGTAAAGGCCAAACTACTGCGGGTAGTATAGTCTTGGGCAAAGTTTAATATCGAATCTCGCTGTGCTTTGTTCGAAGCATCTAATGCTTTTGACAACTCGATATCTGGCGTACGTGGATCGAACTGAGGCGTTGCAACCTGTTTAGAATAACTTACAAACATAGGCACCGTTATTCCGCTGGTTTTAGGCAGAAATTTACCTAATTCCATATTCGAAGAAATATCGAAAGCGGTATGATCAGCTCTGCTACGTTCACTTACTTTACTATCTATAGAACCGAAACCAACTGTAGATTTGGTTCCGGAAACATTTACGTCAGCAAAATCGGCCAGTTTCATATTCACTCTTGCCGTTGCTGCCCAACCACCACGTTCATCAAACTCGGTTAAGCGTAATTCGTTAAACCATACTTGGCCATACTTGGGTAAGCCATCATCATCCGAAGAAGAACCAACTGCTCCTCTCAACGGATTTTTTACACCCAACATGTATACACGTACCTTACTCATATCTGGTTGGCCTTTAACGATGATTGTATTTACACCATCGCTATAGCGAAACGGCTGATTGATTGGCCACGGACCAGCACCCAAACGAGCATTGTTACGAGCAATTTTTGCTTTTTGGAACAAGTCTAACTCAATATCTAGCTTGTTATCTTCCGGCCAAATGGCATAGGGATCACTCGTACCCGGCTGCGTTACGCGTAAAGGCTTGTTATACTCGTAATAGTTATCGTCATTATCGGTACCAATTCTTAAAAAGGCGCTTAGATCGTTATTTTCTAAAGTGTGTACGCCATCAGCTTCTAAGTGGACGTACATTTCCAATCGTTTATACGATCTAAAATCGTTGATCCCTGTTTTAAAAGCTGCCCTACCATAACCGTCTCGCAAATCTTTCACAATTAGAGACAACGATTGCTCATTTTGACGAGTATCACCTCTGTAATTGCTAAAATCACGCTCTCTTTCTATACCAGGAGGCACAACGTAGGGAATTGGTGTTCTCCTACCATTCTCTTCGATATTTACTGTTCCTAGTTCTAGGATAGAATTATCCGCAGGTGGCGTTAAACCTAAACTTGGGTCAGCAATAACTTTATTGCTTTCATTTTTGGCATTGTATTGTCTCCACTCGCCACGTACAAACTGAATTTTAGCGAATCTTAATACGGCTGTATCCGCAAACTCAGTCATAAACATTCTCACGAAACGGATAGATTTAAAATCTTGGATACCGCCCATTGCTCTTTCATATTGAGCCAAAGGAATACGGATTTGATACCAAGTTGCATTTTGAGTTTGTCCATTTGCTAATTTCACTGCAGAAACCACTTTATCTGTCACAAAGCCTTGCCCTACTTGCAAATCTCCCGGACGGATAGACACTTTATACTGAAAGTACTCATCAGACTGGGTCATGTTGTTATCACGATTGATATCCTCGCCATCTGGCAATGCAGTAGATGCTGAGTTTTCTAAACCCAGTTCTTGTTGTGATTGCTGCGAAGTCTTAGAGTTTCCTTCCAGCCCATTAAAGTTCATGTAACGCTTCAAAATCCCTGCATTTTCTTGGTCTAACACGCCGCCCCTGAAATATGCATAATCATCAGACGATGGATCATTTTCAAATGCCGCTGCCGCTCCTGGATTTAGTAATGCTTTAATTTGGTTGATCTCATTCTGAAATTTCGCTCTTTCGTTAGCGTTAGACAAACCATCTAAACCCACGTCTTGCGCACGCCTCACATTGGGGTCGTTATCAAAAACCTGTACAACTGGTTGTAACTTTGCTACCCTGCCCCAAATGGTTTCGTCGTATTTACTCGGATCATCTCCGGCAGGCAAACCGTTTTCAATAGATTTACGTCCATCTCGCAAAATATCTTCCGAAATATTACCAATATTGAAATATAAATCTCCACCTTGTGAACCTGGCTTGTAAATGAATGGATCTAACATCCAGAGTTCTATATATTCGATATTGTTAGCTTCGAAATCATTTACATCAACCCTACGCATTAAACCACCCCATCTACTCCTCGGATTTTGTAAAGTTCCATCTGCATTGAAACCAGTTGTTGTAAAGTTGTAAGGACCTCTTAACATTGGATAGTAAGCCAAATCTAAGGTTTGCAAAGTAATGGCCTGCCCTGTACTAATTTGCTTAAATGGAAACACCTCAGTTTCCAAAACCTCTCTTACGTAATGATTAGACAGCTCATTCTTATTGTTTCGCAAACTAGCTGGTATTTGTCCCTGCCCACCTCTACCGTAAAAAAGAGGATCAATATTATAGAAGGCTATTTTTGCCCTGTTGTAACCATAAGACAAACTCGGGCTTAAACTTGGAGAACCTTCGGGAAACAATTGTGGTGTACCCGAAATTTGCCAAGCAATAGCACTCTTCAAATCTATGACAGAACGTGAAGCTTCAAAATCATCAATGTAACTGGTACCACCTTTACTGCCGCCCATATTTAACGCAGATGGATGTCCTGGAACCAATTGCGCAAACTCTCCATAAAACGTAATATTCGATTTTTCCTTAGTAGAAATAAATGGGAGTTTATCCACCATTTTGGTCAAAAACCTAGACGACGAGGTGTAGTTCACATCCATTCCCCAAATAGAGTTGGAGATAGGTTCTTCACCAAAGTTTACTTTTGGAGTTATTGGGCGCTCGGTAAGGTTCATAAATGTACCCCCGATATTCAATTTATTGTTCACCCGATAATCACCACGAATACCAAATAAAGAGCGTTGCTGCAAACCAAAAAGCTCATTATTTTCTGTAGAAATTCTAATGGATTGGCCCGAACTCAATAAAGCGGTATTTAAGATTTTTACACGGCCGCTCATGTAATCTACGGTAAAGTCGTTACCCTCTATCAAAGGAATACTTCCCATAAATACCTTTACAGAACCTTCTGGCACGTTAATCGCATTTAAGCTAAATTCCGAAGAAATCTCAGACTGATAATGTCCTTTAATGATGTATCTATCTTTACCTGGGAATGATTGCTGGGCTACCACTTTTGTAGAATCGTACAATTGCGGATAGGTGTATTTATCAATCAGATTAGTTTCGGTAGAAACAAACTGAGCAGCCAAATCTTTACCAAACGGCTCTATTACGGGAAAAATGATACGACCTTGTTGTGGATCGATAGTAACATAACCGCTAATGGTATTTGTTAACGAGGTAGCAGAAGTACCTGTCCCAAAAGTTGGGTTGTTGGTAGTACCGATATTACTTTGCGACGAAGCGAAAGGACTGCTTTGAGCTTCGAAATCGAAAACACCATCAGGCTTACGCTCTTTTTGCTGATTTAATCGATCTAAAGCTACTGCTTGTAACCAAATTTTATTAGTAGTTCTTGCTCCTTCGGTGATTACAGCACGCTCTACACCCGCCGTTTCGTCTATCCTTAAAATATCTAACTTAAAGTTTTGATTACTGATTTGGTAACCACCAATGTTATAGATGTTTTTCATCATCAAATCCCAAATAGGCAAGTTGGGTTTGGTAGTTTCATTTTTAAGCAATTTCGCAAATAAAACATTCGGGGTTGCTTGGTCAAAAGGAACGTCGGTAGAAAACTCACCGACCTGAAACTCTTGGCCATTATAGGTATAGCGATAAGCTACAGCCAACAACTCATCTGTATTTAACTGAACGTTTAAAGAGATGTAACCCAACTGCGGGTGCATGGTAAACTCCCTATCTGTAAGTTTACGTGCATAGGTAATTTTAGCGAAGTTATCTGTGGATCCAGAACCTTGAAAAAATTGGAGTAAATCGTTACTATTAGATAATCTTGCCCCCGGTGGGATCGTTGCTAATAAATTATTGGATTGGGTTGGGAAGGTACTGTTATTAAATCCCGAAGGCAAACTATCAGTTCTTGTACGGGCAAAGGCTGGGTTACGCGGCGCATACTCTGCCAAGTCGGCGAAACCAATTACATCTCTAGAATCTGTGGTGTTGCCTGTTTTGTTAGTGATCCAAACTTCTACTTTAGTAATATTAACCGCCGACAAAACATTTGGAGGCGTTCTTTGCGCTCTATTGTATTGATCTCTGAAGTACTGAGCTAAGAAATAGTGCTTATTGGCCTCGTACTCACTACCACTAATGCGATATTCGTTTTGCTGCGCTCCGTTACTAATTTCTATCTGTTTAGATTGAGATTTTTGCTGTGTGAAAACCGTAGTTAATCCTAATTTACCAAATTGCAATTGGGTTTTAATACCGAATAAAGCCTGCGTACCAGTTATTAAAGATGTATTTAAGGGTAAGCTTACATTACCAGCTTCAATTTTCCTAATGATGTCATCAGGGCCGCCGGTATAATCTAATTTGATCTGGTTTTCAAAATCGAACTGCGCCATGGTGTTGTAGTTCATCTTGATTTTCATCTTGGTACCAATGTTACCTACCACATCCATTTGGATACGCTGAGTAAAATCAAAATTACTCTGAACACGCTGACGTTCGTTAAAAAGTGGGTTTTCGTTCTTGTTTACTCTACCCAAAAACGTCAGCTCGGCCTCGCCACTTGGCTGAATATCAATGGTAGTGCCTCCAAAAATCTTCTCAAAAACGCGGCTATTGATTTTTACTTCCGGAATAACTCCTGTTTTACGAATATCATCTATCTCCTGATTAGAAAATAAACGCCAATTTTCACGTTTGATATCGCTATTCACCATACGCAAATATTGCTCTACGGTGAGGTATTGAGGTGGCGTATAGAGTTTATCGCCGATACGCTCGGTTATCACATAACGGTTATTGGCAGCATCGTATGCTACCTCTCTCTTGATATTTTCCGGAAGTTTAAAAAACGGATTGCTATAGTTACGCAATCCCATCCATTGTTTTTCTTGTAGATTAAATGTGTTCTTCGCAGAGTCTATCCTAGATCCTGCACTGTTTACCTGTGAGAACGATTTATTGCCTACGCATAGGCCTACCAATAAAACAAAATAGGTAAGTTTGTTTGTCAATCTGGTTTATTTATAAATTCTTCAAAGCTTGTTTGATCATTTGCTCGACAGTTAACTCACTATCAGCTCTTTTAATCACATTTTCCAATGCTTTATCTGCCACTTGTTTGCCAAAGCCAAGCATGATCAAAGCAGATAACGCTTCATCTTTAATTGTATTGTGGATAGGCATAGAAATTAATGATTCTATTCCTTCCTTCTTCAATTTATCTTGTAGCTCTAGCACAATACGTTGTGCAGATTTAGCACCTATTCCTTTTATTTTTTGTATCAATGCCACATCGGCATTAACAATAGCTTGTTGTATTTCTGCTGGAGTGATAGACGAGAGCATCATTCGGCAGGTTGTTGGGCCAATACCCGATACGGAGATCAAATGAAGGAACAGCTTTCGTTCTCCCTCATCTGCAAAACCGTATAGCGTATGCGCATCTTCTTTTACGTGCAACCACGTATAGATTTTGCATCGCTCTGCGCTACCCAAGGCAGCATAAGTATTTAACGATATATTAATGTGATAACCAACTCCACCTGCTTCAACAACAACATAGGTTGGACCTTTAAACGTAAGTTTTCCATCAATATAAGCGTACATAAATCTAAGTTAAAAATTAAAAAGCTAAAGGTAGTGAAACAATTAGCTTTTTAACTTTCTTAAACTCAGAAATTCAACACTTAAAAGTGTAAAATCTATTTCTTTTTGAATAAGCCTCTTTTTTTAGGTTCGGCTTCTTCTTCTTTTGCTTGCACATCTAACACGGCAATCGTCACCATGTTTACAATTTCTCTTACCGAGCTACCCAATTGCACAATGTGTACAGGCTTTTTTAATCCCAATAAAATTGGACCTACAGCCTCTGCACCACCAAGTTCTTGTAAAAGCTTGTAAGCAATATTTCCAGACTCTAGGTTAGGGAAAACCAATGTATTTGCTGGAGCATCTGCTAACCTACTAAATGGGAAGTTATCTTGTAACATCGCGTTATTAATCGCAAAGTTTCCTTGCATCTCTCCATCAACAATTACTTCCGGATATTTTTCATGAAGAATTTTAACCGCTTTTCTCGTCTTTTCAGGAATAACGCCTTCGTTAGAACCAAAGTTAGAGTAAGAAAGCATAGCAATACGTGGTGTAATGTTGAATTTTCTTACTGATTTCTCTAGCAACAAGGTCAAGTCTACCAGTTCTTCTGCAGTTGGATCTACATTTACCGTAGTATCACCAAAGAAAACTGGACCTTTCTCTGTCATCATCATGTACATACCAGCCACACGTTTTACGCCATCTTCGGTACCGATAATTTGTAAAGCAGGTTTAATGGTAGTTGCATAATTTTTGGTTAACCCAGAAATCATCGCATCAGCTTCGCCGAATTGTACCATCGAAGAACCAAAATAGTTCCGGTCACGCATCATTTTTGCTGCCTCAGCTAATGAAGTAACTCCTCTTCTTTGTCTCTTCTCATATAAAGATTGTGCATATTTCTGAGTTCTTTCTGGCTCTAACGCTGGATCGATGATTTGTACACCATCTAACTCCAATGCACTTTCCTCTATAATTTGCTGGATTTTTTCTTTGTTGCCCAATAAAATTGGAATAGCAATGTTATCATCCTTAACAATTTGGGCTGCTTTTAAGATCTTGTAGTTATCCGCCTCTGCGAAAACCACTCGCTTAGGATCTGATTTTGCTTTGTTGGTGATGGCACGCATAATGGCGTCATCTGTACCCAAACGCTTTCTCAATTCTTCGGCGTAAGCATCCCAATCGGTAATTATTTTACGAGCCACACCACTCTCAATTGCCGCTTTTGCCACCGCCATAGAAACGTTGGTCATTAAACGGAAATCCATTGGTTTCGGGATGATATAATCTTTACCGAATTTAATGTTTTTAGCATTATAAGCCATGTTTACCGCTTCCGGAACAGGCTTTTTAGTCAGCTCGGCAATAGCACGAACTGCTGCAATTTTCATTTCTTCGTTAATTGCGGTAGCTCTAACATCTAAAGCACCTCTAAAAATATACGGGAAACCTAAAACGTTGTTCACTTGGTTAGGATAATCAGAACGGCCAGTTGCCATAATGATATCTTTACGTGAGCTGATCGCTAAATCGTAAGCAATTTCTGGATTTGGATTAGCCATTGCCATTACGATAGGATTTTTCGCCATCGATTTTAACATCTCTACCGAAACGCAATCTGCCGATGAAAGACCGATGAACACATCAGAATCTTTCATTGCTTCTTCTAGCGTATTTAAATCACGAGTGGTTGCAAATTCAGCTTTAATCGGATCTAAATTCTCACGATCAGCACGAATTACACCACTTCTATCGCACATAACGATGTTCTCTTTTTTAGCACCAATGGCTTCGTAAAGTCTCGAACATGAAATAGCCGCAGCACCAGCTCCGTTTACCACAATCTTGATCTTGTCTAATTTCTTTTTCTGTAGCTCACAAGCATTAATTAATGCCGCTGCAGAAATAATGGCGGTACCGTGTTGGTCATCGTGCATTACCGGAATGTTCATTTCTTCCTTAAGCCTGCGCTCAATTTCGAAACACTCTGGCGCTTTAATGTCTTCTAAGTTTACACCACCAAAAGTTGGCTCTAGTGCTTTCACAATGTTTACGAACTCGTCAACATTTTTGGTATCTAACTCAAGGTCAAATACATCAATATCTGCAAAAATCTTAAATAAAAGACCTTTACCTTCCATTACCGGCTTTCCAGCCTCGGCACCAATATCTCCCAATCCTAAAACCGCTGTACCATTACTAATTACGGCAACCAAGTTTCCTTTTGCGGTGTATTTATATACGTCGTCTTTGTTCTCTGCAATTTTTAAACAAGGCTCTGCCACACCCGGAGAGTAAGCCAACGTTAAATCTCTTTGCGAAGAGTATGGTTTAGTTGGTATTACTTGGATTTTCCCAGGTCTTCCCTGCGAGTGATAATCTAAAGCATCTTGTTTTCTATTAATCTTGCTCATCTTTTAATGAATTTGTAGCCGCCAAAGTTACAATCTTTTTTGAGGGGATACAATCAGTTTTTTGTCAATCGATGTGGAGCGATAATAAGTTGTAATACCTTTAGATACGGTATAGTTTATTTTTTTGAAAAGCTACTTTGAGCTACTATTAATGCAAGTCCCTCTTTCGGCTATAGTCCTCGCTCGCTAGCGCTCACTGTGGGCTGCCGCCTCAATAGGGTTTATCATACTTGAGTTTAGCCATAACACTTCCATGTAAGATGCCTAACTTTATTCAGTCGTTGGCGTCCTCGCCAACGTTTTAAATCTACTTCTCGTTGGCGAGGACGCCAACAAGTGATTAATAAAAACGGTTGGTGACACCGCCAACCGCAGAGAAATGATCGGAATGTTATTTATTACATCACCTTCAAAACCATACCTTCAGTGATTTTCGCAGATTTTAAACCGTTAGCTGCCTTTAAACTTGCTACAGTAATGCCATCAAATTTTTCGGCAATGCTAGATAAAGTATCGCCTTGCTTTACTTTGTAACTTGCAAAACTCGTTTTAGCTTTTGGTGTAAGCTTAGCAGGAGTAGTGTCTCTGTAAATTTTCAATTTTTGTCCGGGAACGATGGTAGAAACTTTAAGTGCATTCCAAACTTTTAAATCCTGAACCTCAACCCCATACTTACTGGCTATAGCATTAAGGCTCTGGCCAGGCAATACTTTATGCACTAGAATTTTTGAAGCCACAGCTTCCGTTTTAGGCAACACCTTCTTTCTTAGCTCTCTCACATCATCGGTAGATGCCAGAATAATTTCCTTATCTGTATCTAAATCATTATTCAACACTTCAAAAAGTGACTCGTAAAACTGTAGTTCTGGTTTAGGAATAACAATGCGTTTCGGCAAAACATCCGTTCCGTTTACAATTTTCTTTTTATAACTAGGATTTAACGCTACTAAAGTTTCTTCTTTATGGTTGATAGCAGCGGCAACATCATTTAAAGCCACAAAATTACGCACCAACACTGTATCCGTTTTAAAGGTGAAATTATTTGGTTTGACAGTAATTTGATGCGTTTTAGCATATTTCATCACATAAACGGCTGCAATAAATGCAGGCACATAATTACTCGTCTCCTTGGGCAAAAACTTTCTTATCTCCCAAAAATCACGAGAGCCAGCTTTGTCAATTGCTCTATTTACATTTCCTTTACCACAATTGTAAGCAGCAATGGCCAGCAGCCAATCTCCAAGTTCTTCGTAGGCATCTCTAAAATATGCTGCAGCGGCGTAGCTAGCTTGGATAGGATCTTTACGTTCATCCACGAAATTATCCATATTTAAACCGTAGGCTTTGGCTGTACCAAACATAAACTGCCATAACCCCGTTGCTCCTACTCTAGAAACAGCATGTGGATTTAGGGATGACTCTACAATAGCCAAATATTTAATCTCAGTTGGAATATTGTAGCTTTTTAACGCTTTCTCGAAAATAGGAAAGTAGTAAGAAGACAGCCCTAACATATCTCCGTACATACTTTTACGTTTGGTGTAAATGTCAATATAGCTTTGAACGTACTCGTTGTAATCTAACGGCACGGTCTGCTTTATCGAATCTAAACGTAATTTGTATAATAAACTCTGACCGAAAAGCAGTGGTTGATCAATTACTGGTACGGCAATGGTGTCTGCCGGAAGTGAAGCTGTTAACCTTTTTAAAATGGTATCTCCTTGGGGTACTTTAACGGGAATTTGAGCTTGAGCGCTGCTTAATGTAAAAGTAATGCTTAAAATAGTAAGTAGTAATTTCCTCATAAGCTAAAATTTCTCGTCATTTCGACTATGCAGGAGGAGAAATCTCATTTCTGTCGTTCCTACGTTAGGAGGAGTCTGTTGATTTAACACTATCCGTTTACAGATTCTTCACTGGGTTCAAAATGACAAAATCGTTAATTTCTCTCTACGCTATACTTCGTTCGAAATGACGCTAGAGTTTAAAAAACTATGTGACAATGAGAGCAAAGCTTGCTCATTAAAATGCTTGGTCATTAATTGGATACTTAACGGCAAACCTGCATTATTATTGCCCAAAGGCAAAGCTACAGCTGGAATACCGGCTAAAGAAGCCAAAACAGTATAAATATCGGCCATGTACATCACCAAAGGATCTTGCACATTTTCGCCAATTTTGAACGCCGGTGTTGGTGCCACTGGACTTACTAACACATCGTGGTTTTGCAACAGCACTTCAATTTTTTCCCTGATTAAACGTCGTACCTTCTGCGCCTTTTGATAGTAAGCATCGTAATATCCGGCACTTAAAACAAAAGTACCTAACATGATACGGCGTTTTACCTCTTCACCGAAGCCCCCTGCTCTAGAGCTTTTGTACAACTGGTTTAAGCTCTGCGCTTGTGTATTACGGTAACCATAATGCACACCATCGTAACGAGACAAATTAGACGAAGCTTCGGCTGTAGTTAAGATATAGTAGGTGGGCACCAAATATTCTAACAGATCAAAAGATACATAATTCACCTCGTGTCCATCCTGTTTAAACTTCTCGATAGCGGCGAGAATGGCTTCTTTAGTTTCTACATCTAGCGCATCGCTTTCTATCGTCTCCTTCAGTACCGCAATCTTTTTCTTACCTTTTGAAGACAAGTTTTCTAAATATTTAGGTACTTCTAGTGAAGAAACGGTACTGTCATTTTCATCGGCACCCGCTAAAACTTCTAATAATAAAGCTGCATCAGAAACCGAAGAAGTAATTGTACCAACCTGATCAAAAGAGGAAGCATAGGCAATTACACCGTAACGAGAAATACGCCCATAAGTTGGTTTGAAGCCAATGTTTCCGCAAAAAGCCGCCGGTTGGCGAACGGAACCTCCGGTATCGGTACCTAAAGCAGCCAAACACAGATCCGCTTGCACTGCTACAGCCGAACCTCCGGAAGAACCTCCAGCAACACGAGTCTCATCGGCTGCATTTTTTACCGTACCAAAATAGGAAGTTTCATTAGAGCCACCCATCGCAAATTCATCGCAATTTAAGCGCCCAATGATGATTGCATCTTCTGCTAACAGACGCTTAACCACCGTTGAAGAATAGGGTGATACAAAATTCTCTAACATTTTGGAAGACGCAGTAACCACATGACCTTCGTAGCAGATGTTATCTTTAATGCCAATCACCATGCCTGCCAGCTTACCGGCCGAGCCATTTTCAAGCTTGGCCTGTATCTCATCAGCTTGGTTTTTTGCAGAATCAAAAAACACCTCATTGAATGCATTGAGGTGTTGATGCTTCTCTATTTGCTCGAAATAGTAGGCAATAAGTTCTTTTAAAGTAAGCTGCTTTTGCGCAAGTTCTCCCTGTATCTCTGTTAAAGAGCTGTATTTCTTCAAAATCTAAACTAAAAGCGTTTGTAAATGCGGATTATTGAGGTTTGTTGGTGTTATCGGTGGTAGTAGAATCAACTCCATCTTTACCATCTTTAAATTCCTTCATTCCTTTACCTAAACCACGCATTAATTCTGGAATTTTTTTACCTCCAAAAAGCAATAAAATTGCCACAATGATTAAGATGATTTCGGTTGTACCTAGCGCAGCTAGCATTGGTGTTTGTAACATGACTGTTGTTTTATGTATTCAATTTTTTAAATAGAACTCTTTGGTTCTTTGTCTTCTACTTTAGTATCTACGGAAGCTGTTTGGTTTTGGTTTTCTACAGCAACAGTAGGTTCTTCGTGGATAGAATGCGAGTTGTCTACTTCTGGCTCACGATATCTACGGTTTTCATCAGCTTTTCTATCTTCTTCATCAGTATCGAAAGAATTGATGTTGCGATGAATTTCTCTTTTAACACCGTCAGAAGCATCTTTAAACTCACGTATCCCCTTGCCTAAACCTCTTGCTAATTCTGGCAATTTTTTACCTCCAAATAACAAAAGTATCGCAATTACGATGAGAATCATCTCACTCCCTCCAATGTTCAAGAACTCTAATAACGGCGTGTTGTACATTTTAAACTTGTTTTATACAAATATAGCGTTTATTTAGGCAAAAATGCAGCTTATCGGGCTAGCCAAGCTTCTGGGTTTTGCGCAACCGAACTTCTAAGGATTTGGAAAGTAACTTCAGGAACACCGTCAGTATCACCCGCAATTCCAATAGTTTGTTTAGTAGATACACTATTACCTTCTGCTACCGAAACACTTTTCAGATTCTGATACACCGTAAAATATTCACCATGATTTATGATTACAAAATAGCGCCCAAAAATACTCCGAACTTTTGTAACCTTTCCATTAAATACTGCTCTCACGGATGCACCTTCGGAAGTTTGAAAAGTAACCCCATCATTTCTGCCTGATGCCTGATCAACTTTGTAAGCTCCAAATTTGGTAGTGATATAACCGTTAGAAACCGGCGAAGGCAAGCTACCTCTGTTGGCTTCGAAAGCATCAGATAATTTTGCTGCCTCTGGCGTAGACCTCAATGCCTCATTAGCAGTTTTAGGCTTGCTTTCTGTTGTAGGTGCAGCTCTGTTTTCTGCTTTAGCTTTAGCAGCAGCAATCCTTTCTCTCTCTCTAGCTTCCTCTTCCGCCTTTTTCTTTGCTGCGGCAATTTCCCTGGCAATAGCAGCTCTAATCTCTCTATCTATAGCTGCCTGCTGCTGTCTTTTTCTTTTGATATCTTGTTGAAACTGCTTCTCTTGCTTACTCAGTTTGTTCAACACTACAGTTTGCTCGCTTCTATTTTTATCTAATTTGCTTTTTTCAGTTTCTTCCTCTTTTAGCAAACTAGTTTTATTCTTTAAATTTTTATCCAGTACTACAATCTGATTACTCAATTGCTTTTCAGTCCCTTGAATATAGGCTGCTTGCTTTTTACGGTATTGACCAAATTGTTGCAAATATTTGATACGCTTGTAAGCCTGGTTAAAATCATTAGCCGCAAAAATGAACATCATCTTATCATAGGAATTTCTATTACGTTGCGCAAAGCGAATCATACCTGCGTATTCCTTTTTAAGATCTGCCAACCTACCTTTAAGATTTTGTACTTTATGCGTGTTCTCCGTAATTTGATGATCTAGGTTTTTCATCTCGGAGTTAATAGTAGAAATTTTATCTTGGCGTAACCTAATCTGAGCTTTGATTGCATTGATTTGGCCTAACGTTAACTTCTTACCACTTTCCGCTTTCTTTAAGTTCTTCGTAGCTAGCTCTATTTCTCTTTGTAAAGCTTCTTTTTTGCGTTTTAATTCTTTACTCGATTGCGCAAAGGCATTAGCGCAAAGGCATACGGCAACAATTAAAAGTAAGGCTTTATTTAACTTCATTAACCAAAAGTATAAAAAATTAATTGATTACTTCATAGTTCTTTGGAACCGAAAAAGGGAATTCTAAGGCTACATTGGCGTCTATTTTTACAAAATCAACGGCTACACTGATTTTTTTATTGCCTACAGCAGATGTTATTTTTACTACCGACGGGAAAAGTCCATTGTTTACTGGCGTGTACTTATCGTAAACCACTTTAAGTCCTTGAGCAGCTGCAGCATCGTTCAAGGTAAGTTCTGTAGACTTCAACAAAGTATTGAATAGCGTTCTGTAAGCTAAACTTTGTTCCGTTCCATTCAACACCCAAACACCATTTTCCAGATTCAGGTCCGATTTCTCAGTCATGAATTCTTTAATGGTATTTCCCGTTAAAATCGATTGTAACCAACCAAATCGCACCTGTTTATTGGTATAGCCATGGATGTAAGAAAGCGGTTTTCTAAGCACAGTTTTCTGAAGTCTGTTCATCAACAGCAAGCTATCAGGGGTAATTACACCGCGAGCCGCTTCTAACGCACCGCCCAATGCCGTAACACTAAACCAAATCTTTTCATCCTTTTTGATACGAATATTAAGCGTCACATTATTTGCATTGCCATCGATATCTAGATCTGCTTTACCTTTTAAGGACAGTGTATTGTATTGTAATTCTTTTTCCAAAAGCGCAGCAAGGTTTTCAGATTTTTTATTGTTTACCGGCGCTGCATCTGCTACTGGGGGAGCTTTGACAATTTCCTTTTTGGGTCTACAACCAACTACCGCTAAGGCACAAACGCCAATTAAAACGCTATTTAATATATTTCTTCTCATTGATCTTTCTATTTAACTTTTCCGACTGATTTCCTGCATTCTTAGCTTTTTGCCATTGGACAACAGCATTTTCTTTATCTCCTTTTAGAGATAGAATATCACCATAATGCTCCAGATAAACAGGGTTACCGGCCTCGTTGTTTTGCAAGGCTTTTTGTATGTATGTTAGGGCTTCTTCAATTCTATTTAATTTGAGCAACACAATGGCATAGGTATCTAGGATAGAAGAATTTTGAGGCAAAGCCGATGCCGCTTTCGCTGCCAACTTCTCAGCTTTTGGCAAATCATGATTTCGAAGGGCAAGATAATAGGCGTAATTGCTCATGGTAAGATAGTTGTTTGGAGCCAAAAGCACTGCTTTATCAAACGCCGCATCGGCTTCTTTTAACCTACCTTGATCTATCAGCACTTCGGCCTGCAATGCCAAAATCATAGCTTTTAGGTTAGCATCTTCCGGTTCCAACTGCAAAGCATTTTTCAACTCAAAAGCCGCTTCGGCATTTTGTCCGTTTCTATGCAAGGCAAAAGCTCGATAATAATATAAAATTGCCTGATTAGGATAGATCGTTAACGCTTCTTCGCCCGTTTTGATGGCCTCAGCGTAGCTACCCATCAATGTTTGCACACCGAGTACTTTCTCCCATGCGATATATAACTGCTCCGATAACTTGATGGCATTTAAATATTGTTCTTTAGCACCACTCAAATTGCCTTGTTGATACAGGATATCGCCAAAAAGCACAACCACTTTTGCATCGTCTTTATGATCATTCAACACCATTAAACCAAGTTCTGTAGCATTTTTTACTACTTCTGGTTTACTGAAACGAAGCAATAACTGACTTAAAATTTTTACCTTGTTGGGCAAAGGCATTTCGGGGTCGCCGAATGCTGCTTTGAGTGAGGCAAAGGCTTCGGTTGGCTTCTTCAACTCATGATAAACATCGGCCAATGCCAAGTTCACTTCATAATTATCCGCATCGAGATTTTTAGCTTTTAGCAATACTGCTAAAGCCTCTTCATTTTGATTTTTCTCTAGAAGTGTTCCGCTTAGATCGAGGTAGTTTTTAAGATCGTTAGGATTATCTTTGATCAGCTTTTGTAATTCGTTTCCGTTGGCCACTTCACCAGGATTTTTAAAACGTTGCTTAGCTGCTGTGGATGATTTTGTGACGCCAAATTTTCCTTCCAATAAATCATAGGCCTTTTTAGACTCTTCTACTTTTCCCGATATATATAATGCATTTGCTCTATCAAAATAATAGCTTTCAGTTTCTGGATCTAGCTTAATCAGCTGATCAAAAACTTGGACTAGCGCATCCATATTTCCACTGCGTTTGTAAATCTCACTTTGCAGTTTTAAATACCAAACATTAGACGGTTGAACAGCCAAGGCCTTCTTGATAGACACTTCCGCGTCTAACAATTTATTTTGCCTTAAATTGATATTCGCAATTTCGAAATGTGCAGCGCTGTTAGTTGGATCGATAACTAGAATTTTGGAAAAACTATTTCCTGCGTTTGTGTAGTTTTCGCTCAACTTCTCTTTCAAACCTGCGAAAAAAAGTTCCTTTATAGCATTGCTGTCCTTTACTGTTACGACAGTTTGCTGTGCTTTTGATGAAAAGCACAAGCCTATAAGTACCGTTGCAAAAAATAGTTTATTCATTTTTTTCCGAAGTTAAAAGTCCGAGATCCGAAAACATCGTTTCTGATCTACTAACAATTAAGCAATTCGTCAATTTAACAATTAACCCTTACCTGTATGTCCGTAACCACCAGCGCCTCTATCGGTATCACTTAATTCCTCTGCACTTTCCCAAACCACGGTTTCGTGTTTGGCGACACCATTTGCGCAATACGTTCGCCATTATTTACCGCAAAGTCAGTATCCGATAAATTTACCAGCAATACTTTTAACTCACCACGGTAATCCGCATCAATAGTTCCTGGCGAATTCAATACCGTAATGCCATGCTTGTAAGCCAATCCGCTTCTAGGTCTAATTTGCGCCTCGTAACCAATAGGCAATTCTATAAACAAACCCGTTGGAATTAAAAAACGCTGTAAAGGTTTAATTATGATTTGCTCTTCGATATTCGCCCTTAAATCCATCCCTGCAGCATGAGCAGTTTCGTAAGCAGGTAAAGCGTGACTAGATTTATTGATGATTTTGATATTCATTATGCTGTTCTCAATAGTTTTTTAATGTTATCTCTTTCCATAAAATAGATCCCAATCAAAAACAGTATTAAAAAACCATTTCCGATGTAAATATTTTGCTTGAATACGTAAAATGATAAATATACCAAAATCAACGACGTGCCTAAATAAGCTCCCATTCTTTTTAGATTATAAGGTATTGGATAAAATTTTTGCCCCAGCAGATAAGAGATAATCATGATGATGAAGTATGTCATCATACTAACCCAAGCAGATGCCATATAACTGTATTTTGGAATTAGAATAATATTCATTACGATGGTGAAAACCGCACCTACCAAAGAAATATATAAACCATATCGAGTTTGATCTGACAGACGATACCACACTGATAGATTCATATAGATCCCTAAACATACGTATCCAAATAACAAAAAGGGAACTGCTGGCAAGCCTACCCAGTATCTCTCATTAATAAAATATTTAATTAGGCCTATATTTGCTATTAGGCCAACAAATAAAATAGCTAAAGCCAATACAAAATAATTTAAAATATTAGCGTAAGTAGTTTTAGCATTTTCATTTTTTGCATGACTAAAAAAGAAGGGTTCGGCCCCTATCCTAAAAGCAGTATTAAAAATACTAATGAATACTGCAAGCTTACAAACAGCACCATAAATACCAGTTTCATGATTGGCAATACTATCAGGGAGGTATTCGCCCAATAATATCTTATCTAAATTTTCATTAATAATAAAGGATAAGTTAGCAACTAAAATTGGCCAGCTATAACCTAACATTTTATAAAATAATGCTTTATCAAATTTAAACTGAATTTGTTTAAACTCCGGAAGTAACAATGCAAAAGTAGAAATACTCGCAACTAGATTTGCGGCAAAAACATAACCCACCCAATTAGGTTTAAACCAAGTAGCTAACCAATCTGCCCCAGCTAAATCATGTTTTATAAATGCAGGGATAACATAGATAAAAATCAAATTTAAGCCTACAAAAACACCTATATTAAAGAACTTAACGATGCTATATTTAATAGGTCTGCCATCAGCTCTCAATTTTGCGAACGGAATTACACAAATAGCATCTATAAATAATATCCAAATTATGTATTGAACGTACTTCCGTTGATCTTCATAACTAGCTAGACCATCATTACTGGAAGTGAAACGAGTTAAAGAATCGGTAAATACTAAACCAGTAATTAAAAATAAAACCGAAAGAAAAGCTACAACTAAAAAGCTATTATTATAAACCTCTCTTTTTTTGTCTTCATGTTTATTTAGATAACGAAAGAATGTGGTTTCCATACCAAATGCAAGAATAGCATTGATAATAGAAACGTAACTAAACATCCTAGTAAAAATACCATATACACCTTCTGCATATACATTGGTATAAATCGGTGTGAGGATAAAATTGAATAGTCTTGAAAATATGGTACTTAAACCATAAATCATTGTTTGACCAGCAAATTTTTTATATACAGACAAGTTAATTAAAGTTTTAGATTTTTAAATAGCACAATACACTATCTGAAATTCGTTAGTTATTTCTTAGTAATTACTTACCAAAGCAAATTCTTTTTAATCACCACAAAGTTAGTGTAGCCTTGCAATTCTCCCTCTTCTACAATCACTTGTTCAACAATGGATTTTTCTGGCCCTCTATGGCACCACTCCAAAAACATATCTAGCGTTATCTGATCGGCTTCTGCCTCTATTAAAACTGAGCCATCTTTTTCGTTCTTCACCTTTCCCTTTACGCCCATTTGGTCGGCTACAGCTTTGGTGCTTGCTCTAAAAAACACGCCTTGCACTTTGCCTATTACTTTTATATTGATATGTTTCATTAAAGATATGAGTATTGAGATGTGAGAAATGAGACAAAATTAAAACTGACACAAAAGTAATTATTTTGAACCACCTAAGACACCTGAGATCATTTTAGATCAAAATCTCTTAGCTATTTCTAATATTCCATAAAGCTATGATCAGGGCGAAAAATATTTCGCCCGTACAAATCTAAAATTTTAGTTTTTGAAGTTTTTCCTTTTCTGCTAAAAACTCCTCCCAAATTCCATTAAAAATAACCGCAGCGGGTTTAATCTCATTCAGCATAGCTGATACCTGACCTATTTCTAATTCGCCTTCTCGCATATCACCTTCGAACATACCAAGTTTGGCCCTTGCCCTTCCTAGCAAAGTAGCTAACTCTTCTATACTTGCTCCGTTAGCTTCTGCTTGGGCAACAGCATCGGCGAATTCATTTTTAAGCAAACGGACAGGAACTAGTTTTTTCATTCTCAGTTTGGTATCGCCTTCGGCAGAAGAAATAATTTTTTCTTTAAAGTTCGGATGCGCAGATGACTCATCGGCTACCGCAAATGCCGAACCTACTTGTACGGCATCGGCGCCTAAAGCAAAAGCGGCCAACATCGATTTTCCACTGGCAATGCCTCCAGCAGCAATTACCGGAATATTTACCATTTCTTTAATCATCGGAATTAGACACAAGGTTGTAGTCTCCTCTCTTCCGTTGTGACCACCTGCTTCAAATCCTTCCGCTACGATTGCGTCTACCCCACTCTGCTGTGCTTTCACAGCAAATTTCGTGTTGGCAATGACATGAACCACAGTCATTCCTTTTTCTTTTAAAAAGCTAGTCCACGTTGCCGGATTGCCAGCTGATGTAAATACAATCTTGATATCCTCTTCTACCAAAATATCCATGATTTCCTGAACGTTCGGATAAAGTAAAGGTACATTTACCGCAAAAGGTAGATCAGTTGCTTGTTTACACTTTTGGATATGTTCACGCAGAATAGCAGGATACATTGAACCTGCACCAATAATACCTAAACCACCCGCATTAGAGACCGCAGCAGCTAAGCGCCAACCACTACACCAAACCATTCCTGCTTGAATAATTGGATATTTTATACGGAATAAAGAAGTAATCGCGTTCGCCATTAGATCAATCGTTTTACGCTTGTAGACTTGATGATTTTCGCCTCGCCCACTTCAATTAAATTTACTCCAGGTGTTTTACCAACTTCAAAACTTCCATACTGATTAGCAATACCTAGAAATTCTGCACCATTTAGCGTAGCCCACTTCAACAATTGGTCAAAAGGAACTCGTTTTTTCTGTTGTAAAGTTTGCATTTCTGCCAAAATAGACAATTGGTGATTACTTGCTAAACTATCTGTACCAAGTGTAATTCTAACTCGTTGATCAAAAAACAGATTCACGTCTGGTAGGTTATTTTCGATGTAAACATTCGCATTCGGGCACAAGCACCAATACAAATCTTTATGCTGCGCCGAAGCAAAATCAATATCAGCTTTGCTGGTAAAAGTATTATGAACTAACAATGTTTTGTTGCTAGGCATTTGAGGCAAATGGTATCGAATAGCATTTTCTCCAGTGCCATGCGCCTCACTTTTTGGTACACCCATGCGTTGATAAGTTGCTTCAAAATCTCCAGTTCCTCTTTCAAAAAACTCATTTTCTGCTGCTGTCTCCTGATTATGAATACTTAAAATATCTTGCGGACGAGTATTTCTTTCGATGTATTGAAACAATTCATTGGAAACTGAATAAGGTGCATGCGGTACAATAGATGCTTTTAATGGCCAGTAGCTATCTCTTATTTTTACGGCTTCGTCTATAATTGGCTGCGAGGGGCGATTAAAGCCAAACACTTCTACAAAGGTATGGTAGTGTAGTGGACTGTGCTGTTTAACTTCTTTAGAAATTAGCTGGTTGGAAATATCGCCCACTGCAACAATTCCATTTTCAAACATTTGTTTATCTGCAGCATCCATAGCGGCAATTACCATTTCGTCGGCGGCTGCTCGTTGTGCTACAATTTCTCTTACAAAAGCTGGCAATCCGGTTTGTTCGGGAATTTTCCCGAATAGATGTGATAATTCTAAATGGCAATGCGTATTCACAAATCCAGGAACCAATACACCTTCGAACCGCTCAATGTCTACTATATTTTTATTTGCTGCTTCTTCGGCAGTTAATATCGAAATAATTTCACCTGTTGCAGCAACTTCCAATACACCCTTGGCTATCGGCTCACTCGTTACAGGATAAATCCATTCTGCTGATAGGTATCTTTGCATAATACAAATTAAGCGGAATACAGTTTAATATCGAAATTAAATCCTTTTTTGATGTCTAGCGCTACAGGTTGTGGAACTACTCCACAGTTCCTCCTCCAAAACCAAAACAATCATACGTTTGATTTTCAACAATTTAGCATTTTGGCACATCATAATTATCCTCTGGCACCATTATGTAGTACTACTTAGTATAATTCACAAAATGTATTAAACTTAAAAATAGATATTATGAAAAAGTTATTTGTAGCAGCTATCGTAGCATTCGCAGGATTTACAGCAACTCAAGCGCAGGCATCAGTAAATAAAGTAGAAATTGTTTCAGTACAAGACAGCGTTGTTAAAACTCCTATCGAAGTGTCGGCATTACCAGATGCAATCAAAACAGTACTGGCAACAGACCCATATAAAGATTGGACTCCAACAGCAGCGCTCAGCGTGAAAGATGGTGACAAAGCATATTTCCAAGTGGATGTGAAAAAAGCAGAGGAAACTGCATCATTGAAATTCGATGCTGAAGGTAAACCTGTAGAACTTTCAGGAGCTTCAGTTGCAGAGGCACAAGCTTCAATCAACGAAATGGTATCGGTACAAGATAGCGTAGTTAAAACTCCAATCGAAGTATCGGCCTTGCCAGACGCAATTAAAACTGTATTGGCAACAGATCCTTACAAAGCATGGACTCCAACGGCAGCATTCAGCGTAAAGGATGGCGATAAAGCCTATTTCCAAGTTGATGTGAAAAAAGAAGAGGAAACTGCTTCATTGAAATTTGATGCTGAAGGTAAACCAGTAGAATAATTTTAGATCATCCTAAAACTACATATTAAAAAAAGCTGGCTATATGCTGGCTTTTTTTGTATCTCCCGCTTTCTAATATCAACTGACCCCAAATTATTAAGCTTGAATTTTAGGCCAGCTTAAATCGCTATTATTTTAACACAAAATCGGCATTTATACTAATCCCTGAAATAAATTTGTTCGCAGCCATTGCATGGTTAGGGTGACGCCAATCAAAGTTCTATTATACTGACTTTATTTTTATGCCCAATTACCGCTTTGCTATAGTTCGGCATCTATTTACATGTTTTAGAAAATTCATGATACTCTTGCTGTCTTTTTAAACAAGTTGTAGAGAAACTCCACAATGCTAATTAAACGAAATAACCACAAAACACTGTTTTTAAACCACTTAAATCTTTGGCACACCATAAATTCTCCTTTGGCACCATTATGTAGTATTACCTAGTATAATTCACAAAATGTATTAAACTTAAAAATAGATATTATGAAAAAGTTATTTGTAGCAGCTATCGTAGCATTCGCAGGATTTACAGCAACTCAAGCGCAGGCATCAGTAAATAAAGTACAAATTGTTTCAGTACAAGACAGCGTTGTTAAAACTCCTATCGAAGTGTCGGCATTACCAGATGCAATCAAAACAGTACTGGCAACAGACCCATATAAAGATTGGACTCCAACGGCAGCGTTCAGCGTGAAAGATGGTGACAAAGCCTACTTCCAGGTTGATGTGAAAAAAGCAGAGGAAACTGCATCATTGAAATTCGATGCTGAAGGTAAACCTGTAGAACTTTCAGGAGCTTCAGTTGCAGAGGCACAAGCTTCAATCAACGAAATGGTATCGGTACAAGATAGCGTAGTTAAAACTCCAATCGAAGTATCGGCCTTGCCAGACGCAATTAAAACTGTATTGGCAACAGATCCTTACAAAGCATGGACTCCAACGGCAGCATTCAGCGTAAAGGATGGCGATAAAGCCTATTTCCAAGTTGATGTGAAAAAAGAAGAGGAAACTGCTTCATTGAAATTTGATGCTGAAGGTAAACCAGTAGAATAATCGAAATCTATATTTCTTAAAACTAAATACGGGAAAAGCCAGTTATATAATACTGGCTTTTCCTATTTTTGTATATATGGCATCTGTTTTAATTATTGAAGACGACAGTACTTTCGCTCAAATTATTGAAGGATTTTTATCGAAGAACAATTTCAAAGTAACAACCGTTAGTAATGTTGCCAAAGCTCTTAAATTAATTGCCCACGAAGATTTTCAATTATTATTAATCGATTACCGCTTGCCGGATGGTACGGGGATAGATGTACTTAACCATCGCCGCGAAACTGGTTTAGTGGTTCCTGCAATCATTATGACTTCGTTTAATGATGTGCGCACAGCAGTTAGGTCAATTCAATTAGGTGCAAGCGATTACATTACCAAACCCATCAATCCTGATGAGCTGCTGATGGTAATTAATACCGCTTTACAGAAAAAAGAAACACCTAAAAATACGGAGAACAATTTTATTCGTGGTAAAAGCGATGTCGCACAAAGGTTATATCAACATATTGATCTAGTTGCAGAAACTGATATGTCTGTAGTAATACAAGGCGAAAGCGGCACCGGAAAAGAATTTGCAGCAAGAACTTTACATCAACAAAGTAAACGCAAAAACAAACCATTCATCGCTATAGATTGCGGTGCGCTATCTAAAGATTTAGCGGCCAGCGAATTGTTTGGCCATATCAAAGGAGCTTTTACAGGAGCCGTTAATGATAAAAAGGGATCGTTTGAAGCTGCTAATGGCGGCACTATTTTTCTAGATGAAATAGGAAATTTGAGCTACGAAGTGCAGGTTAAATTACTTAGAGCTTTACAGGAAAGAGTGATCCAACCACTGGGCAGTAACAAACAAATACCGGTTGATGTTCGTATTATTACTGCAACCAATGATGATTTAGCCAATAGCATGAAAAATGGTGAATTCCGCGAAGACCTTTATCATCGTATCAACGAGTTTAAAATTCAGTTGCCACCTTTAAGAGAAAGAGGAGTGGATTTGGAACTTTTCATCGAACTTTTCATCAAGTTATCTAATGAGGAATTAAACAGAAACGTACAAGAATTAGATAAAGAAACCAAAAGTTTACTACTTAAATACGACTGGCCAGGAAACCTTAGGGAACTAAGAAATGTAATTAAAAGAATGGTTTTACTTACTGCCGGCAAGGTGGCAACGGCAGATAGCTTACCCGATGAAATGAAAATCGCTGTTGCTAACGAAGTACCTTTGGATAATCCTTCAGATTTAAAAGCCGTGAATGAAAGCAACGAAAGAATGCTCATTACTGAAACGTTAGCTAAAGTGAAATACAATAAGTCTAAGGCAGCGAAATTGCTGAATATTGATAGAAAAACACTGTACGCAAAAATGGAGCGTTACGGCATTGATTAGCTTTTCGAGATCTTCTATTTTTTAAGCTTGTACGGGCGAAATATTTTTCGCCCTTGGAAAATTTTCGCCCCAACGCTTAAAGCACTCCAAAATGCTTTAGCGCATTCAAAATACCATCGCTATCTACATCATCCGTAACATAATCTGCAATAATTTTAACTTCTGGATTAGCATTACCCATAGCTACGCCCACATTTACATGTTTCAGCATTTCAATATCGTTGCCTCCATCTCCAAAAGCCATAGTTTCTGACAAATCGATACCAAAATGTTTGCAAAAAACATCGATACCTACTTTTTTACTTTGGTTTTTTGCATTAACGTCAGCAAATAAAGGTGTCCATCTAGAAGCCGTAGAGTTTGGCATTACCGCAGCCATAAAAGCACTTTCCTGCTCTGGCCCCAAGAAAATATTTGTCTGCAAAATTGAATTCACATCTACATTATCTACATCAATAAGTGGTGGCACAGGAAGATTAACATGCGCATACATTCCTGCAATCTCAGGTGTTACATCATGAATGCCCACTTCCTTTTCAGACATGAAAGAAAAGCTTAAGGTATTTTCTTTGGCATAAGCTAAAATCCCGCGAATGTCATCAGCATCTATGCATTTTTTAAAAAGTAACTCGCCATCTTTTGCTGCACAATAACCACCATTGAAAGTAATAAAACCATCGAAATTAAGGTATTTTACATGATCAATACTGTTAATGGAGCGGCCTGTAGATAAAATAGTTTTAATATCCTTAGCTTGTAAATCAGCGATTGCCTGCTCAGTAGATGCAGCAACTTTATGTGTTCTGAAACTTAACAGCGTACCATCGATATCGAAAAAAACAGCTTTTACGGTTGGATTTTGCATGAAACAAAGTTAAAAGTATTTTTTGCCACAAATGCACAGATAAGATAACAAATAGTTAATTTTTAACTGTGTATCTGTGTTTTTTTTAAGAAAATGATTGAACTCTAGCCTCCACGGTTTTCAATAGCGATTGCAACTTCTCTAGCAACATATTTATTTGATTACGAATAGTCTCATCCAACCCTTGAACCACGGCAACTTCTTGTTCCAACTGCCTAAATTCGGCACCTAATTCTCTAGCACCAATTTGTGCAATTCTTCCAGCTAATCGATGTACCACTAGCCTCACTTCCGGTTGGTTCTGATTGGCGATGCCTTCCTTTATCAACGCCCGATCTTCCTCACAGTCTCGAATGAAACTAGTTAAAATCTTCGCCATCATTTGCTGGTCGCCCATTGTCATTTTTTGCAAAGAACTGTCATCAAAACCTATTTCCTCCGTTGCTGGCGAAATCTCAAACAAAGCCAACAAATCCTCCGCTTTAAAAGGTTTGATAATCACTCCTTCAAAGCCTTGGTCTAACACCGCCTGTTGCTCATCGGGTAACACTTGCGCTGTAATTGCATAGTATTTCACATGTTTGGGCAAGCGCTGTCTAAGCTGTCGGTGTACTTCAATTCCAGTTATGCCACCTTCTAAGCGCATATCTACAAAAACGTACTCCAGTTCATTATCAATAGGCTCGCTCAAAATGGCATCAGCCGTGCTAAAAGTTTTATACGGAATTTGATGTGCAGAAAATATCAACTCGCACAAATTGAGGATTAAATTATCATCATCAATTACCCAAACCCCTTTTGCCTTGTTAACCGCTTTTGTATTTTCTAAACGCTTAGGCTCGGCAGGCATATCTCCTTTCTGATATTGTAAATAAACCACAAACGATGTTCCTTTGCCAAGCTTACTCTTGGCGTTAATTCTTCCGCCCTGCGCATCTACCAAAGTCTTTACGATAGCCAACCCCAAACCAGTACCGTTTTGGTTCATCGACTGATGGTCTGAGTTAGTGCCCTGCTCAAACTCCTTGAAAATTTTATCCTGATCTTCCTTCGAAAAACCTATTCCAGTATCCTCAACCGTGAAATAGCAGTAGACATTTTCATCTTGCTGTTTGCAATCCACAATCAGTTTCACATGCCCCTTTTGCGTAAATTTAATCGCATTTCCCAAAAGATTATACAGCACCTGCTTTAATCTAAAAGCATCGCCTTTTACCCAATGCTGTTCATCTAGATTAAAATTAGCCAACAGGCTGATCCCTTTCTTTTCGGCCAAGGGTCTTACCGCGTCCATTACTTCATCAAGCAGTTTTTGAAGATCGAAGTTCTCTTTTTTGAAACTGAATTCCCCCGAGGTTATTCGGTTGTAATCTAGCACCTCATTTACAATTTGTAGTAGATGAACAGAAGAACGATGAATAGCCTCAACGTGCTTTTTATTTGGATTTTCTTGTTTGGCAATAAATTCTGAATACCCCAAAATAGCTTGCAAAGGTGTTCTAATTTCGTGGCTCATGTTAGAAAGAAAGCGCTGCTTTGCCCTGCCATGATACTCGGCTTCTTCCTTCGCTTTTTCCAATGCCAAACGGTACTTATTGTTTTTGCTAATATCCGCCAAGATAAGCGAACCTAAAATCATGGTAATTACAAAGAACGCAATGATGATAATTTTGATCTGATACACCCCTTCACTCACCATATTTTTGGCTTGCTCTCCATTGAGGTCAATTTGCATTAAAGCCTCAGCTTCCACCTCGCGGAGTACATTTAACATTTGTTTGGTCAACGCACTACTAGAGTTTGCCAGTTCAGCTTCCTTTTTCAAAAAACGATTACTTTTCTGGCGTTGTTCATTTTCAATAGTTTTCAGCGAAGCTTCTACATTCCGCATGATACTATCTTCTACCTGCGGATTTAGGGTGTCTTTCTTTACTTTGTACTCTTCGTTAATGATTTTATAAACTTCCGCTTTTTTCTTCCCAAATAGCCTACTCAAAAATCCACGAGACTTTTGCTCTTCCTCTGGTGCTACTGTTGTAGTAGAGGTTGATGTTTCGGTTGTGAAAACTGCGCTATCCGCCTCTCTGGTACGCTGTGCAAAAAGACCATTTAGTTTAGTCACCTCATCAGAAAACGACTGCGTATTGACCAGGTTTTCCTTCACTTCCAAATAAAGCAGAAACTGTTTGTCCCTATCTTTTAGTAATTCCTTTAGGGTTTTGATCCGTTTGGTCTGCTCTTCATCCGTAGCATAAAGTGTATTTAAAGTATCTAGCGTTCTGCGTAATTTTTGAGTTGCGGCAAAAAAACTGACATTATTTTTAGGCTCTCTTTGCAGTTGGTCTAATGATGCAATTTGGTGCGAAAGTTTATTTACCAGTCTTAGTTTATCATTAGGAGCAGATATTTTTTCTACCGTTCCTAAAATTTCACCGAAAACAAACTTACTAACGCCCCAAGCCAAAAACAACGCTAAGCCTGCGAATAAAAATCCGAGTACCACTTTTCCTTTGGTGGCTCTAAAAAAATGTTTTTGAGGTTGAGCTGTTGATTTGATAGCCATATTTAGAATATAACCACAAAACACGCACCGAAATAGTTTTAATTAACTGAAAATTTTGTAACAATTGCCATTCATAAACCGTTAACAATTATTGGTAGCAATAGCAGCCTGTTATATATTTGTATCATGAACAGAATTGACAGGCTTTTCGGCATCTTAATTTTATTGCAGTCTAAAAAGCATGTAAGTGCCGAAACTATTGCCAGTCGTTTCGAAATTAGCGTTCGTACCGTTTACCGAGATGTGAAAGCACTGGCCGAGCAAGGCGTGCCCTTAAGTTTCGAACCAAACAAAGGTTATTTCATTGTTCAAGGCTATTTTCTTCCACCAGTTTCTTTTAATACTGATGAAGCTAGCGCACTTTTGATGATGGAACGTTTCATCGAAGGATTTGCAGATAAGTCAATCAAGCAGCATTATCAAAGTGCATTAGATAAAGTTAAAAATGTATTGAAAAGCAATCAGAAAGAAGTGCTCGAAAACCTTAACGCCAACATTAGGCTTCAATTGCCAAAACGTCTACATAGTGATGTCGAATATCTTTCCTTACTTCAAAATGCCATTGCCGATAAAAATATTGTTGCTATCAAATACAAAAACTATAAAGAAGAAATTAGCGAGCGCAGACTAGAACCAATCGGATTGATTTTTTACGCTTTTTCTTGGCATTTAATAGGATACTGTCACTTGCGAAATTCCTATCGCGATTTTAAGGTAAATAACATTTTGCAGCTCAATTGTTCCTCGCTTCCATTTACACTTACTAATCACATCAGCATTAACGATTACATGAAGCAGCTACCTGTAGATTATTAATTTTGGAAAGCGATTGTCATCCAATATCGGAATTTTTAGGCCCGCTTTCTATTCTTTCTTACCCTTATATCGTCATACCCAACTTGATTGGGTACCCTAATGCAAAAACCATTTAATATTGCGTTTTAAGATTCCCACCTTCGCGGAAATGACGTGCTGCATAAAAATATTTCTATTAATTTTTCCCGCTGCCATAGGGTTGTCACTTGCCCTTCTCAACTTTGTTCCAACAAAATATTTAAAACTATGGATATCATTAAATTATTACAAAACGAACTAAAGCAAGAAGCAGTAACTACCCGTAAATTCTTAGCCTTAGTCCCTTTCGACAAGCCTGATTATGCCCCACACGAGAAAAGCATGAAAATGCTGCCCTTAGCCACGCACATTGCCGACTTAAGCAGCTGGCCAAAATTAGGCGTAGAAACAGATGAACTTGATTTCGCAACAGCACCTTACAACCCGCAAAAAGCTGAAAATAACGAACAGTTAATTGCTTTATTTGATAAAGGTATTGAAGAAAGTTTAGCCAGCTTAGCAGAAGTTGAAGAAGCGTTTTTAGAAAGACCTTGGATATTACGTACTGGTGAACAAATTCATGCAGAGATGACTAAATATGGATTAATCCGAGTGTCGTTAAACCAAATCACACATCACCGAGCACAGTTAGGCGTTTACCTGCGCTTGCTAGACATCCCAATTCCGGGGTCTTACGGTCCAAGTGCCGACGAGATGAATTTTTAATCGCTATAAACCACATAGACATATGGTTTCATAAACTCTTGCTGCTAAAATCGGGATAAAAGAATTTAAATTTTCGCTAGCGATAGCGCATCAAATCCCCGTTCAACTAATTTTCGGTCTCTTATTTTTCGGATTGTAACAATAAGCCAAAGCAGTGCTTTAGAAGAAAAATAAGCAACCGAGAGTTTTTGTTACTTTTTGCGGTCAAACCTAAGCGTAGCGAAAGCTTGAATACCGCTAAAGAAAATTGACATTCATGAAAAAAGCAAGAGCCCAGCGGCGGTGAGCTGAATAAATATATTTAAATATCATTTTTCAGATATAGTTTAATGTGAACCAACATTAGCCAATATAAATATGCTTTATTAAATCTTACTATTTTGCTATGTGGTTCCATTTTTTAAACCTTTTAAAGCGATATTCGGATTAGAATTGGTTAATTTGTAAATTATTAACTAATTCTAATCATGGATCATACCACACGTTTAAATAAGTACATCAGTGAAAGCGGGCTTTGCTCTAGAAGAGCTGCAGATAGATATATTGAGCTTGGCCAAGTATTTATCAACGGCAAAAGAGCTAAAGTTGGCGATAAAGTATTGTTTGGCGATGTGGTAAGTGTAAATGGTCAAAGCATCGAGCCTCGTCAGCCAGAAAACTCTATCATTATTGCTTACAACAAACCAGTTGGCGTTACTAGCACCACCGAAGCAGGGGTAAAAGACAATATTGTTGACCACGTAAACCACAGTGAGCGTGTTTTCCCTATTGGTAGGTTAGACAAAGATTCTCAAGGTCTGATCTTCCTAACAAACAACGGAGATCTAGTTAATAAAATTCTACGTGCTGGCAACAACCACGAAAAAGAGTATGTAGTTACAGTGAATAAGCCTATCAACGAAACTTTTGTAGAAAACATGAGCAAAGGTGTTCCAGTTTTAGGCGTTATGACCAAAAAATGCAAAGTCAAACAAGAAGGAAGTAATGTATTCCGCATTACTTTAATACAAGGGTTAAACAGACAAATTCGTCGCATGTGCGAATATTTCGGATACGAAGTAATTAAGCTAGAACGTGTTCGTATCATGAACATCACGCTTAAAGGTTTAGCAATTGGTGATTGGCGTGAATTGGATGAAAAAGAAAATGCAGAAATCAATAAGCTTTTAGCAAAATCTAGTTCAGAAAAACCTTTAGCGCCTAAGCAAGTAAATAAAAAAGCCAATTCAGAAAAGGTAGAAAAACCGGTTCAACGTTTGGCAAAAGCTAAAGGTAAAACTGATGCTAAAAAAGTAAATCCGGATAGAAGAGCTACTAGTGGCGGAGCGTCTAAAAACAATGCAGCTGCCAACGATTGGTTCAAATCTAATGGTCCTAACAAAAGAACGAGCAGACCAGCAAATGGCAAACCAGGAGTTGCTAAAATAAAAACGAGCAAACCTAAAAGAAAATAGATAGCATGCAGGTTTAAATCGAAATTCTAACAACTTTTTGGTTTATAATTTCCTAGATTTATTGGCAAAAATCGCTTTATTTCATTATATTAGCGAGAAACGCACAATTACAATCTATGGACGCACTAAACAATCTCGAACCCTTACTTAGGGTCTTTTGGTATCTTGCTATACCTATCAGTTTCATTTTCATCATTCAAACTGTCATGACTTTTATCGGCGCCGATTCGGGCGATGGTCTTGATGCAGATTTTGATGGTGACTTGGATGGCGGTAACGCTCCTTTTCAACTTTTCTCCTTCAGAAACTTAATCAATTTCTTGCTAGGCTTTAGCTGGACAGGCATTTCATTCTATGGTTTGATTACGAACAGAGCGATCCTCATTATTCTTTCGGTAGTAATAGGAGTGGCTTTTATCCTGATTTTTTTTGTCATTATCAAACAAATCCAGAAACTAGCGGAAGATAATTCCTTTAAAATCACTTCACTTTTACACAGAAGCGGCTCGGTTTATCTACGTATTCCCGAAAAAAGAAGTGGAACCGGAAAAATTCAGGTAAGTGTTAACGGCTCATTTAAGGAAGTAGATGCCATTACCAATGATGAACAAATTGCCAGTGGAGCCACCATCAAAATCGTAAAAATTGAAAGTAACAATTTAGTACTCGTAGAAAAAATATAATTTATGGAAAACCTCTTACAATCTCCTATTACCCTAATTTTAATTGCCGTTGTCGTTGTTTTCGTCACGCTCTCAGCCTTATTAGCACGTTACAAACGCTGTCCTTCCGATAAAATCTTAGTGATTTATGGAAAAACGGGCGGCACTTCTGCCAAATGTATCCACGGTGGTGGTGCTTTCATTTGGCCCGTAATTCAAGATTTTGCTTATTTAGATTTGAAACCGATTTCCATAGAAGCCAACCTAGTTAATGCTTTAAGTAGACAGAATATCCGTGTAGATGTGCCTTGCCGATTTACCATCGCAATTTCTACCGAAGCAGACAGCATGAACAATGCCGCTGAACGTTTATTAGGCCTAGCTCCCGCTGATATCCAAGAACTATCAAAAGATATTTTATTTGGTCAGTTACGTTTGGTTATCGCTACCATGACTATCGAAGAAATTAACTCAGACCGTGATAAATTCTTAGATAATATCTCTAAAAACGTAGATACCGAGTTAAAGAAAATCGGTTTAAAATTGATCAACGTAAACGTAACGGATATTAAAGATGAATCTGGTTACATCGAAGCTTTAGGTAAAGAAGCCGCAGCGAAAGCGATCAACGAAGCGATCATCAGCGTTGCTGAACAAACTAAAATCGGGGAAACTGGTAAAGCTATTGCGGATAGAGAAAAAGACGTTCAAATTGCCGAAACGCAACGTGAGCGTGATGTTAAAATCGCGATCACGCAAAAAGACAGAGAGATTAGTATCGCCTCTGCTTTTAAAGATGAAGCCATTGGTAAAGCAGAAGCAGAAAGAGATACACGTATCAAAACTTCGGAAGCAAATGCCATTGCCGTAAAGGGAGAAAACGAAGCGAAAATTGAGATTGCTAGTTCAGATGCGCTGCGTCGTGAAAAGGAAGCGGAAGCTTTGAAAATTGCGGTAGCTGCAGAGAAAGTACAACAAGCGAAAGCCTTGGAAGCATCTTACTTAGCCGAACAAAAAGCAGAGGAAGCACGTTCTGAAAGAGAAAGAGCAACCCAAATTGCAAACATTGTTGTTCCCGCAGAAATTGCCAAACAAAAAGCGATCATTCAAGCACAAGCCGATGCCGAAACCATTAGAGAGAATGCAAAAGGTGAAGCCGATGCGATTTACGCCAAAATGGAGGCAGAAGCGAAAGGTTTATTCGAAATCTTGACCAAGCAGGCAGAAGGTTACCGCGATGTGGTAGCAGCTGCGGGTGGCGATCCAACCAAAGCTTTCCAATTATTGTTAATTGAGAAATTACCTGAATTGGTTAAAACGCAGGTTGAGGCAGTTAAAAACATCAAGATTGATAAAATCACGGTTTGGGACTCTGGTAATGGTACCGGAGAGAATGGTGCTGGTTCTACTGCAAACTTTGTTTCTGGGATGATGAAAACCGTGCCGCCTTTGAATGATTTGTTCAACATGGCCGGATTGAACCTGCCTACTTATTTAAAAGGAGAAGATGCAGAGGTAACTCCCACTATTGATGCTAACGACACCAATCCTAAGGCTTAAAACAAGAATGTTTTCATAGTTTAAGTTTAATAAATAGAGGCTTCGGAATTAGGTTTTCGAAGCCTCATTCTTTTTATTAACTTTGTACATTCAAATTTGTTAGTATAAATAAATTGAAGATGGAAACTTTAGTAATGCACCCTGCCAATAAAGAGCAATTAGCAGCCCTAAAAGCAATTGCTAAGGCCTTGAAAATTCCTTTTGAGAAGAAAGAAGATAAGGATCAATATGACCCTGCTTTTGTGAAAATGGTTAAAGATGCCGACAACAGAGGAAATTTTAAAACCGTAGACCCCACTGATATATGGGAAAGTTTAGGGTTGAAATAGAGGAATTAGCGGATGAGCATTTTCGAAAGCACTTCAAGTCTGGCGATAAAGCTTCGATTAAGAAAATCAAACAAATTGTTGCCGAACTAGCAGAACATCCTTACACCGGAACTGGCAAACCGGAACTTTTACGCAACGAACTTTCTGGATTTTGGTCTCGAAGAATAAACAAGAAGGATAGGCTAATCTATAGAGTTGAGGAAGACATTGTATTCGTCTACATCATATCAGCCATGGGGCACTACAACGATAAATAAATAATGCAAAGCACAAAAAAGATAGATATCAGGTCATTAAGTCCAGAACAGTTAGCCCAACATTTTAAAGATATGGGCGAACCTGCATTTAGGGCTAAGCAAGTCTATCAATGGCTTTGGGAAAAATCCGCCCGCAATTTCGATGAGATGAGTAATCTCTCTAAAGATTTACGCAAGAAATTGGATGATGGTTATGCCATCAACACGGTTGAAATTAGCAACGCACAGTTCAGTAACGACCATACCATCAAAAATGCTTTTAAGCTATACGATGGAAATATTGTAGAGGGCGTTTTAATTCCTACAGAAGAAAGAATGACCGCTTGCGTGAGCTCACAAGTGGGCTGTAGTTTAACCTGCAAATTCTGCGCAACTGGTTATATGGATCGTGTACGTAATTTAAATGCAGACGAGATTTATGATCAAGTAGTATTGATTGACCAACAGGCTAAGAAAAACTATAACATCCCATTAACCAACATAGTGTACATGGGCATGGGCGAACCTTTGTTGAATTACGCCAATGTGTTAAAATCTATCGAGCGTATTACTGCTCCAGATGGCTTGAACATGTCTTACAAACGTATTACAGTCTCTACAGCTGGTATTGCCAAGATGATTAAAAAGTTGGGTGACGATGGCGTAAAATTCAATTTAGCACTTTCACTTCACGCTGCTAACGATCAGAAACGCCACGAAATTATGCCAATTACAGAGCATAATTCTTTAAAAGCATTGGCGGAAGCATTAAAATACTACTTCCAGAAAACTAAAAACCCAGTTACTTACGAGTATATTGTTTTTAATAATTTCAATGATGAAATACAGGATGCGATGGAATTGGCCAAATTCTGTAAACATGTTCCTTGTAAAGTAAACTTGATTGAATACAACCCTATTCAATTTGCAGATTTTATCAATGCCGAAGTTGATAAAATTGATGCCTTTGCCAATTATCTAAAAAAACAGGGTATCACTACCAATATCAGACGCAGCAGAGGTAAAGATATTGATGCTGCTTGTGGACAGTTGGCAGTTAAAGAAAAGGCTTAAACTTTCATAATCAACTAACATTTAGTAAATTGTATAATGTTTGCCTTGAAACGTTATACTGAAGACCTCATTAACCTGCTTTTTCCAGAGCTTTGCAACGGTTGTGGGAAGCTACTCTATCACGGAGAAAAGGATATTTGCACTAAGTGCTTGTACGATCTTCCTTTTACCGATTTTCATTTGTACCAAGATAATTTGGTAGCTAAACAGCTTTGGGGTCGTCTACCAGTAAATGCCGCAATGGCCATGCTCTATTTTAAGAAAGGAACCAAAGTACAGAACCTTATCCATGGCTTAAAATATGCAGGTAAAACCGATATTGGAGTTACCTTGGGAAAATTAATGGCCAGCAGGCTTGCACAAAGTGAGTTTTATAATAATATCGACCTCATAATACCAGTACCTTTACATCAAAAGAAATTGCGATTAAGAGGTTACAATCAAAGTGAGTATATTGCAAAAGGTTTAGCCGAGGAACTTGGGATTTTAATGAGCGCTAAACATTTATTGAGAGATAAGTCTACCGAAAGCCAAACCAAAAAAGCAAGATATACCCGCTATGAAAATATGCAAGATGTTTTCAGCGTTACCAATGAAAGGGATTTATTAGACAAGCATATCCTTCTAGTTGATGACGTGATCACCACGGGAGCAACTTTGGAAGCTTGCGGAAATACCTTGCTAAACCATGGAATTAAAAAATTGAGCATCGCTGCTGTAGCATTTGCAGAATAATGAATCGTATAACTCTACTCTTTTTACTCGCCATAGTTACAATGTCTTTTGCGGCCTGCAATAAAGATGAGGAGATTACTTTCGATCCGAATGCAAAGTTGAGTTTTTCTACAGACAGCGTATTATTCGATACGGTTTTTACCTCAGTTGGCTCCACAGTACGTAGATTTAAAATTTTCAACTACAACGAGAAGGCCATCAATTTAGATGAGATTAAAATTGGCGGTGGAGCTAATTCGTCCTTCTTCATCAATGTTAATGGAAGGCCGATGGTAGATGGAAAGAATGTAAAAATCGATGGAAAAGATTCGATTAACGTATTGGTAAGAGTAAACATCAACCCAACTCTAGAAAACCAACCTTTTATTGTTGAAGACTCTATCATGATATTCTTTAATGGCAAAAGGGAAAAAATTCCCTTAATGGCCTATGGTCAAAATGCCATTTTCATTAACAATACTACCATCAATACCAACACTACTTGGGATAGTAAACTACCATACATTGTCTACAATTCGGTAACCGTGGCAGAACAGGCGAATTTGAATATTTCTCCGGGAGTTAGAGTGCTTTTTCACAACGGTTCTACCATGAACATTAAAGGCACTTTAAATGCTGTTGGCACTAAACGCGACACTATCCTTTTCGCTAGTGATAGAATGGAACGTATCTATGAAGAAGAACCTGGCCAATGGAATGGTATACATTTCTACGGGAGTAGTAAAAACTCGGTAATTAATCATGCTACGATTAAAAATGGCATTGCCGGCATCACAGTAGATTCACTTTCTTCAAATGCTAATCCTAAACTTTTGTTGGCTAACACGGTGGTTAAAAACATGCAGGTTGTTGGGCTTTTAGGTTACCATACTGATCTGGCTGCTTACAACAACCTTTTTCACAATTGTGGGCAATATCTTATTTACGGTATTGGTGGTGGAAAATACGACCTAGCACAGAATACATTTGGAGCTTACAATTATAGCTTTGCTCGCAGAACCTCGGCCGTTCATTTATCAGACTTTATCAGTAACACTGAGTTTGCACCGCTAGTTGCAACTTTAACCAATAATATCATTTGGGGCAGTTTAGAAGATGAATTAACTATTGAAAAAAAGTCTACCGCAGTGTCAGTAATTGATCTTAAAAACAACTTAATCAAAACCACCAAGACAGATTTCAATACTAATGGGAACGTGATCAATTCTGATCCGCTGTTCATCAATCCGAGACAAGGAAATTATCAAATTGCAGCAAACAGTCCAGCTAAAAACAAGGGTTTAAATTTAAATAGCCATCCCTATTTTTCGGTATATTTAATTAAGGATATTTTAGGAAAAGAAAGATTATTCCCTTCTGAATTAGGGTGTTACGAGAATAATTAAAAAAATATTAATCTTTCGAAAACTTTTTGACCACGCTTCCCGTTTATAATATCGAGAGCGTTAATTTAGATGGTAAGGGTCGATAATTCCACTAGGGATATCGGCCCTTTACTTTAAACTAAAAAATCTGTTAAAACCTTTCTGATCTCGGTTGGACTAAAAGGCTTCAGCACATGACCGTTCATTCCACTTTCTTTAAACTTACTTTCCTCATCTTGTAGGGTCGATGCAGTTAACGCGACAATAGGCAGGTTTTTATAGTACTCTTCGTCCATTCCTCTAATGATCGTCGTAGTTTCGAAACCAGTAATTCCAGGCATTTTAATATCCATGAAAACTAAATCGTACTTATTTTTGGTGATGCACTCAATGGCTTTATAACCGCTAGAGGCAAAGTCAATACTCAGCCCCCACTTCATTAAAATACGCTTCGCTATCAGTATATTGATTTCATTGTCGTCTACTATCAAGATGCGCTTCCCTTCGAAAACTACGTTTTTTGAAGTTTGTTGAGTTTGATTTTGAGAGGCTTTATCGAACTTAATTACAAAAGAGAATGAAGTTCCCTTTCCTTCTAAACTATCAACTTTAATTTCGGATTGGTGTAGTTTTAATAATTTTTTGGTGATCGCCAAGCCTAAACCTGTACCACCATATTTGGTTGAAATATCCGTTCTCGCCTGTGTAAATGTTTCAAAGATGTACTCCTTTTTATCAGATGGAATACCTATTCCGTTATCCTTAACTTCAAAATAGATATCAATGTTGCTTTCATTTTCCTTTTGAGCCTTCACGGAGAGCAACACTCTGCCCTTTGTTGTGAACTTGATTGCGTTGCCCAATAGGTTCATCAGCACCTGATAAAGTCTTGTCTTATCTGCCAACACCAAAGCGGGAATCTGCTTATCAAAACTTAACTCTAAGACATTTTGCTGTTTGCTCGCATTCACTTGTAAAGAGCTGATGATATCGTTACATAGCACTTGAAGATTGATCGGCAAAAACTCTAAACGTAGATTACCCGTCTCTATCTTCGTAAAATCAAGCACATCGTTGATGATACTCAACAAATTTTCGCCGGAAAACTTCAGAATATTTAAATCGTCTGTTTGAGACGGCTTTGGATCATTTTCGATGAGCAGATGTGTCATACCAATGATGGCATTCAGCGGAGTACGTATTTCATGGCTCATCACCGAAAGAAACATTTCCTTTGCCTCACTAAGCTGTAAAGCCTGTTCTTTCGCTTGTAGGATATCTCGTTCTACCTGTTTACGCTCGGTAATATCGGTAATCAACTCGACATAGCGTTCTACTTTACCTAGACTATTAATGATCGGCGTGTTAGAAACCGCCAGCCAGATCGGCTCACCGTCCTTCTTTTCGGCCAAAACCTCTATCGAAAACGATTTTTTATGAAGCGACGCTGCTCTAGCTTCCAAGATAACCTGCCTGTCCGTTTGTTGAGTAGAAAGAACGTCGCCAAGCATTTTACCTGACAGCTCATCGGCAGCATAGCCAATCAACTGACACAGGGCTTCGTTTATCCAAGTGATTTTTCCGTTTTCATCACAGATCGTAACTCCAGTATGTGTTTTACTTGCAACTGTAGATAATACCTCTAGTTCTTGTTCGGCTTTTTTCTTTGCGGTGATATCGATAATAATTTCGATTTCTGTTTCTACCTCTCCATCTTCACTTAAAATAACCGTACTGTAGATAGACAGCCAAATTTTAGTTTTATCTTTCCTGTAGGCTAGGATGTCTACCGTGAAAGATTTTTTCTCGCTTATTAGCTTCCTAGCCTCTTCAATCACCGACCAGTCGGTTTCTGGCCCTCTAATCAAATCGCCTAGAGGCTTGCCTTGAATATCCTCTAAGGTAAATCCAGTAATGGCCGTAAAAGCATCGTTTGCCCAGCTTACACGATTGTAATCATCACTAATCACAACACCGTTATTTACTTTACTTGCAACAAACGATAAGTGAGTTAACTCGGTATCTATTCTTTTTTTCTCGGTGATATCTCTGCCGTAGCTAAACCATCTGTCGGCCTTGGATACCATTATCCAACTTAGCCATTTAATTTGACCACTGCTATCTACCACCCTATAATCTAGAAAGAATTGCTTGTTGCCTTGTTTTAGCCCCGCATCAAAATGGTTAGAAATTTTTAATACATCTTCTTTAAAACAAAAGCTCCATATGCTTTTACCGAGTATTTCGTCTTTTTGGTAGCCAAGCAATTTACTTGCCGCTTGGTTTGCAAAAAGGATATCTCCTTCCCTATTTAAGATACAATGAATTTCTGGCGATGCCTCAAATACATTGATGAACTCTTCTGAACGCTTAGTTTCCTCTATTAGTTTAAGGTTTTTTCTTCTTAATTTAAGGTGAGTAATAATCTGTACGGAAAGTGTTTGCAGCGCCTCTATTTGCGAGGCAGTTAAGTTGCGGCAATGATCATCTACCACGCACAAACAGCCTAACGAAAAACCTTCGCTATCTATGAGCGGTACACTTGCGTAAAACACCGATGCATCTTCAGAACAAATTAACGGACTGGTATCAAAGCTCTTGTCGGTACGAATATCTTCAACAATGTAAACTTCGTTGGTATACATCGTATGTTGACAGACACTACTGTATCTATCAAAAATTCTTTCTTGGGTAAGTAAACCGTAGGCCGCTTTAAAAACAATATGATCACGGTCTATAAAGCTAACATAAGCTTTTTTTGCGGAGGTAATTTGTGCAGCTAACTTAACTAAGTTGTCAAGTTCGTTTTCAAGTCCTTCTCCAAGCACATCATAAGAATAGAGCGCAGCTAATCGCTGCTCTTCCATCTGAGAACTTGGAGAAAGGACATTTAGCATAAAATTCGATTAAGTTATCGAAATAAACTATTTATATAGCGGGAAACGGCTCACTAGTGCTTGAACTTTAGTTTTCACGCCATTCAAAACCTGATCGTCTCCGGCATTCATCAACGCCTCGTCGATTAATTCAACGATTTCTGCCATCTGCTCTTCTTTAAAACCTCTAGAAGTGATAGCGGCAGTACCTACTCTAAATCCTGAGGTTACAAATGGAGATTTATCATCAAAAGGTACCATATTTTTGTTAACGGTGATATCAGCTTTACCTAAAGCTTCTTCAGCAGCTTTACCTGTGATATTTTTGTTTCTTAGGTCAATTAACATTAAGTGGTTATCTGTACCTCCAGAAATGATACCGTAACCTTTGGCTACAAAAGCTTTCGCCATTGCCTGTGCATTAGCGCCTACTTGTTTGATATAATCACCATACTCGTCAGTCAAAGCTTCGCCAAACGCAATGGCTTTGGCCGCAATAATGTGCTCTAATGGACCACCTTGCGTACCCGGAAAAACAGCCATATCCAATAAGTTAGACATCATTCTGGTTTCGCCTTTTGGTGTTTTCAATCCCCATGGATTTTCAAAATCTTTGCCCATCATAATCATTCCACCACGCGGACCTCTCAAAGTTTTGTGAGTAGTTGTAGTTACAATATGACAGTGAGGAAGTGGATTGTCTAATAATCCTTTAGCAATAAAACCAGCTGGATGAGAAATATCTGCCAATACCAAAGCGCCAATTTGATCTGCTACCTTGCGAATGAATGCGTAATCCCACTCTCTTGAGTAAGCAGAAGCACCACAGATAATCAATTTTGGTTTTTCGGCCAATGCAACTTCTTCCAATTTTGCATAGTCAATTTTACCATCTTCTTTTTTAACTCCATAGAACAAAGGTTGATATAGTTTTCCAGAGAAATTAACAGGAGAACCATGAGTTAAGTGACCACCGTGAGACAAATCGAAACCTAAAATTTTATCTCCAGGTTGGATTACCGCCAACATTACCGCAGCATTAGCTTGAGCACCCGAGTGCGGCTGCACATTTACCCATGCAGCACCGAAAAGCTTTTTAGCTCTTTCAATAGCGATGTTTTCTATTTCATCTACCACTTGGCAACCTCCATAGTAACGTTTTCCCGGTAAACCTTCAGCGTATTTATTGGTTAATACCGACCCCGCAGCCTCCATTACTTGCTTGCTAACGAAGTTTTCAGAAGCGATAAGCTCTAATCCGTGTTCTTGTCTGTCTAGTTCTTTGTCAATTAAATCGAAAACTAATGTGTCTCTGTTCATTATTTGGAATTGGAAATATGTGTTTGTTTCGGTAAAAATACTCAAATTATTAGGGAATACAATGACCTAATGTGCATAACTCAGTCATTCTCATAAACATTGACCTGCAAGATCTATCTATTTGGAACTTTTATTGATAAATTTATTAAACAAAATACCGTAATTTGTGCTTTTATAATATTGCATGGAAGTAAAAACAGGCCCATTATTATCGACTATAAATTATCCAGCGGATTTAAAAAAGTATAGTGAGCAAGAGCTAGAGCAGATTTGCCAAGAGTTACGCCAGTATATCATTGATGTAGTGAGCGTTAACGGAGGGCATTTTGGAGCAAGTTTAGGTGTGGTGGAGCTAACTGTTGCTTTGCACTATGCACTAAATACCCCTTACGATAAATTGATTTGGGACGTAGGCCACCAAGCTTATGGGCACAAAATCTTAACAGGAAGAAGAGATCAATTCCATACCAACAGGATTATTAACGGCATCAGTGGTTTTCCAAAAATCAGCGAAAGCGAATACGATACTTTCGGCGTAGGCCACTCTTCTACCTCTATTTCTGCAGCTTTGGGTATGGCGGTAGCTTCCCACTACAAAGGTGAAAAAGACAGACAGCACGTAGCTGTAATTGGCGATGGAGCCATGACTGCGGGTCTAGCTTTTGAGGGTTTAAATCACGCTGGTATTGAGAAGTCTAATGTTTTGGTGATCTTAAACGACAATTGTATGTCGATTGACCCTAACGTTGGGGCACTAAAAGAATATTTAACGAGCATTACTACTTCTAAATCTTACAATCGTTTTAGGGATGATGTTTTCAATGTGTTGACCAAACTATCGGAGCTTGGTCCAAATGCACAGAAATATGTAAAGAAAATACAGAAAAGCATTAAAGGTACTTTATTGAAACAAAGTAACCTTTTCGAAGCATTGAATTTTAGGTATTTTGGTCCGGTAGATGGTCACGATGTGAAACGCTTAGCTGCGATCATCAAGGATTTAAAAGACATTCCTGGCCCTAAATTATTGCATTGTGTTACGGTAAAAGGTAAAGGTTTCGCTTTGGCGGAAAAAGACCAAACAAAATGGCATGCACCAGGCTTGTTCGATAAAATTACGGGAGAGATTAAAAAACCGGTAATTGATAAACCTCAACCTCCAAAATACCAAGATGTTTTTGGGCATACCATGGTAGAATTAGCCGAAGCGAACAAAAAAATTGTGGGTATTACACCTGCAATGCCATCAGGCTGTTCATTAAATATCATGATGAAAGCAATGCCAGACAGAGCTTTTGATGTAGGAATTGCCGAACAACATGCCGTTACTTTTTCAGCAGGTTTGGCCACCCAAGGATTGGTGCCTTTCTGTAACATCTACTCTAGCTTTATGCAAAGAGCTTACGATCAAGTGATCCACGATGTGGCAATACAAAACTTGAATGTTGTATTTTGTTTAGATAGAGCTGGTGTAGCAGGTGCCGACGGTGCAACTCACCATGGTGCGTATGACTTGGCCTTTATGCGCTGCATTCCAAACATGACCGTTGCTTCTCCTATGAACGAAGAAGAACTGCGTAATATGATGTATACCGCACAGCTAGAAAACAAAGGTCCTTTCACCATTCGTTACCCAAGAGGAAATGGCATGTTGCCAGACTGGAAACGTCCATTAAATGAATTACAAGTAGGCAAAGGCCGTAAAATATGCGATGGCGAAGATGTTGCTATCTTGACTATCGGTCACGTGGGTAATTTTGCTGTTGAAGCTTGCAAAGAATTAAATAGCGATGGGGTCAACCCTGCGCATTACGATCTACGTTTCGTGAAACCTTTAGATGAGGAATTGCTTCACGATGTATTCACTCGTTTTAAAAATGTAATTACCGTAGAAGATGGTTGTTTGCAAGGTGGAATGGGTAGTGCAGTGTTAGAGTTTATGGCAGATCACGGTTATAAATCTAATGTAACTAGATTGGGTATCCCTGATGAGTTTGTAGAACATGGTGAACAACCAGAACTATGGGCACTTTGCGGCTACGATACTACTGCAATTATCCAAGCAGTAAAGAAAATTGCGGTAAGCAGACCAACTAAAATAATGGCTTCTTAAGGAATACCAGATTAGTTCGTCATTTCGACCGCAGCGTAGCGAGCGGAGAAATCTTTTAACCTAATTGAAAAATCACATTGGAAAAGAATTCTAAAATTTTCGTAGCAGGCCACCGTGGAATGGTTGGTTCTGCTATCTATCGTAAACTTCAAAAAGAAGGTTACCAAAATATCATTACCAAAACATCTAAAGAATTAGATCTTAGAGATCAACAAGCAGTAGCTGATTTTTTCGCAGCAGAAAAACCTGATTATGTTTTCTTAGCTGCAGCAAAAGTTGGCGGCATTGTCGCAAACAATACCTATAGAGCTGATTTCCTTTACGAAAACCTAGCTATCCAGAATAATGTAATCCATCAATCCTATTTAAATAGCGTTACCAAATTGATGTTCCTGGGTTCTAGTTGTATCTATCCTAAAATGGCGCCACAACCGCTTAAAGAAGATTATCTGTTGACTGGAACATTAGAGCCGACCAATGAGCCTTACGCCATTGCTAAAATAGCAGGCATTAAAATGTGCGATGCCTACAGAGATCAATACGGTTGTAACTTCATCTCGGTGATGCCGACCAATTTATACGGCTTGAATGATAACTACCATCCAGAAAATTCTCACGTTTTACCAGCTTTAATTAGAAAGTTTGATGAGGCTAAAAGCAATGGCAGTAAAGAAGTAGTGATCTGGGGAACAGGCTCGCCAATGCGTGAGTTTTTATTTGCAGATGATCTAGCAGATGCATGTTATTACCTCATGGAAAACTACAATGAGCCTAATTTAATTAACATTGGTACGGGTGAAGATTTGACCATTAAAGATTTAGCCCTAGCTGTCAAAGGAACCGTTGGATTTGAAGGCGAATTAGTCTTTGACACTAGCAAACCTGATGGCACACCTCGTAAACTAATGGATGTTTCAAAGCTTCATAACTTAGGCTGGAAACACCAAATAGAACTTAAAGAAGGTTTAAAACTAGCTTATCAAGATTACTTAAGCAAAAAATAAAAAAGTCCCGATTTGAAATCAAATCGGGACTTTTTTATTTTATAACCTGGCTAACGAGGTCTAGAAATCATAATAAAGGTTCCTAAAGCTAGTCTTCAACCCAAAAGTGACCAGCGCAGTATTGTGAGTTGCTAAACTATTTTTCTCTTGTCTCAATACCCCTCCTAATTCTAGCCTTAAATTATATTTTGGATTTAGCAGATAGGCAACTTTACCTTGCAACATGTATAACTCGGTTAACAATCCTTGGCCTACATGGCTACCATATTGTACTGCTCTAGTATCGTAGCTTTTAAAAATATCTTTCCCGTAATTTGTACCTGCCGGATCTAAACCATAAGCGGCATATATCGCTTGTCCTTGGAAATCAAACTTCTTCACGCTATAATTCAATAAACCTAAAAATTCTCTAAAATTAGCGCCGTAAGGGTGTGCCAATGGCTGGTTGTAATTAGAATAGTTAGAAAGTCGATCAAAGTGAGCATAGGTATAAGGACGGGCGGTATTGAACTCAGCCAAATAATTTAAACGCTGTACTTTGAATAAATCAGAACCTCTCAAACCTAACTGAATGGCCCATTTATTTGCCCAATAGCCATTACCCGCAAAAAATTCCTTGGCAGTAAATTCATCAAACATAAATTGACCGTAGAGAGCAGTTTTTTCCAAAAGCTCATATTTTACGTTCAAGCCTAAACGCATTTTGTCTGGAGAAGTAGTGTTCGTGTTTTCCACCGGTCTCAAGAACATAAAAGGATGAATGTAGTTGAAATCGAAGCCTCGCTTGCCTTCAACCTCGGCGTCCGCCCAAGTAACCGCTTGGAAGAAACCGATAGATAACCTATTCGTCGCATTCCAATCTAAATAGTGTGCAGCCATCCACTTGCCTCTATCTCCCAATCTTCTATCATTAGCTAATTTAGGGGCTCCGGGATCTAACATATAAGCATAGATCGTTTGATACTGTACACTTCCTAAGCTTGCCCTTAGTCTAAAGAAAGAATAGTTTGAAGAAACATCTGATAATAAAACAGAACGATAGCCATCGCCAATAAAGTTCTTATCGTAACCCAATGCGAAGTTGAGATACTTGTTAGGTGTATAAGATAGCAATGCAGTTACATAAGCCCAGTCTTGTTTATCTGTAGCAAGCTTACCATAACCCTGACCAGGTACTACTTGATTGCTTACGATATAGTTATTTACATAATCTGCAAACTTACCTTGATTTTCAAAACCGTTGATATAGAAAGAAAACTTTTCGCCCACATTTCCACCAACTTGGAAACCTCTAGTATTTAACCAAGTACCTCTATCTCCTTTAAAATCTTTACCGATCTGGAAATCGGCTAAGAAATCTGCATAGATGTTATACTCCTCATTTTTAAATTCCAACAAATGCTCTTGGAATAATTTCCTATGCACCCAACTTCTTTTATTTAGCGTATCCGTTCCATAGTTCATCAACGAATAATAAGCTGTTTTCAACTTCGCATCGTCTGAGTAAAATCCTCTTATGGATGAGTGAAATTTACTTTTGGTATCATAAACAGAACGATTTAACTTCTGATATAATTGATAATCGTGTAGGATATTTTGATTGGCAGTTTGTGCATCTTGAGCCTTCGTACCAAAAACAAAAAAGGCCATGAAACTGGCCGTTAGTAGATATTTTTTCATTTGTTTATCAATCTTTTTTCAATGGTAATGAAGCTATTTGATTAAGCTATATTGATTTGAAATCGAAATGCTTTCATTAAAATTATTCGTTTATCACCCCATCTAGTTCCTCAAAAACAGAGTTTTTACTTTTGAACTCAACCACCATTTTTTTCATGGCAATCACTACCTGTCTATCATCATTCGCTTTGGCATAATTTAAAAGTGTATAGATCTGTTGCTCCACATCTGCAAAAACATATTCTCTCACTTTACCAATCATGATTTTCTCGTGGTGTGTTGGCAAGGTATTTTCGTTATCATTCAATAACTCTTCAAATAGCTTCTCACCTGGTCTAAGCCCTGAGTATTGTATTTTAATATCTTGATTTGGCACTAACCCTGCCAGCCTGATCATCTTCTTCGCCAATTCAATAATCTTAACCGATTTACCCATGTCAAACACGAAGATTTCGCCACCTTTACCCATACAACCAGCTTCTAAAACCAATCTACAAGCTTCTGGGATAGTCATGAAATATCTGGTAATCTCTGGATGAGTAACCGTAACCGGCCCGCCTTTTTCTATCTGTTGCTTAAACCTAGGAATTACCGAACCATTAGAGCCCAACACATTACCAAACCTAGTTGTGATGAATTTGGTAATTGGTTTAACATCTAAATCATTGATATAGCTTAAACCATTGCTAAACACAAAATCTTTCCTATTCAGTGAATTGTTTAACGACTGTACATAAATCTCCGCAATACGTTTAGAAGCTCCCATGATATTGGTAGGATTCACCGCTTTATCCGTAGATACCATCACGAATTTTTGTACGCCATATTTAACCGAAAGATCGGCAATCATCTTGGTGCCAAGCACATTGTTTTTAATGGCTTCAGACGGATTATCTTCCATCATGGGTACATGCTTATAAGCTGCAGCGTGGTACACGTAATGTGGCTTATACATTTCAAAAAGATGCACCATCCGCTTCTCATCCTTTACATCACCAATAAAAGCGTGGAAATTATTGTTTTTATGATTTTCTTCCAGCTCTAGGTAAATATCATGAAGTGCAGTTTCCGATTGATCACATAAGATAATCAAACCTACATCGAATTTCATCAGCTGCCGAACAATCTCGCTACCGATAGAGCCAGCAGCACCAGTAATCAGGATACGCTTATCCTTCAGTTGATTTTGCAACTCTTGTACATCAATTTCTATGGGTTTACGGTTAAGTAAATCCTCTATATTGATATTTTGTATTTGCGACCTGTTTAATTTTCCACCTTCCCAGGCATCTGCCGGAGGGATATTTAACACTGTAACATCATGTTCTAAACAAACGTCTACAATCTTATTTTTTCGCTCAACAGGAATGGTGTAAGAGGCAAAGATCACCTCATCAACCTCATGTTCTTTGATGAGCTCTTCTAAGCGTTGCGCACTTAGTATTTTAATTCCATCTATCGCCTTGCCTACTTTTCGCTCATCATCGTCCACAAAAGCCATAATGGTTTTATTCACTTTGCCATCATGATCAAAAGTTCTTTTGGTTGCCAATCCCGCCTCTCCGGCACCATAAACAATTACCTTACGCTTATCGAGATTTAAATTCTTGATGTACATAAAGAAATACTTGATCAGCACCCTATAGGTAATCAACAAAAGAAAAGAGGTAAGTAAATTAACGATTAAAATTGTATTTGAAATATAAGGATGGTAGCCTAAAGCCGTAATGAAGAAGTTGAGAACGGAAAAAATACCATTACTAATGATTACCGCAAAAAGTATCCTAAAGGTATCTTGAGCGCTGGTGTACCGAATAATACCAGCGTAAGTTTTTACATTGAAGAAAACGATGATACTGATGGCCGTAATGATCAGTATATTTCGACTGAACTCTACTAAATCTACCTGAGTAAGTACGAGATTGAGTTTGACAGCATAAGCTATCGTTAGAGATATGGCGCAAATGCCTAAATCAAGCAGGAAGATGATCCACCGGGGGACAATATTTATTTTACCAAACAAAGCAACTAATTTGAACTAAGTTACAACAATAATTAGGTTACATCAAAATTATTACAGCCTTATTGGTTGTAGGTAACCAAAAGCCGCTGTTTTCCTTCAAATCTGAAGCGCAGGATGACATATAAGGAAATAAATGCAAAAAACAGATATATCGAATACATCACGGCGCTATCCAGAATGGAAACAAGTGCAACATTAATCAATAACTGCGCCACAATGTAAATAGAAGATACGAAAATATGCGGAAACTTCAATTGATTGGAAAGGTATTGATAAAAATGGCTACGATGCGCCTCGAAAATATTCTCACCTCTAATTCTTCTAAACAGTACCGTAAAAGCAGTGTCTGTACCGTAAACTAAAAGCAGTAGGATATAAGACAGGTTTTGCGTAGTTAAGATCAATTGTCCAATAAAGAATACAATGATAAAAGCGATGCTCACACTACCCACATCACCTGCAAAACACTTTGCCTTTTTCCTAAAGTTGAAAAAATTGAATACCAATAAGGCCAAGCCAACCACTAGTAGAAGTTCGTTTGAGGTAAAGTTCACTACGTAGTGATTGATGTAGTACAGCGTGGCAATGGTCAACAAGCTATAGCCTCCTGTGATGCCATTGATCCCATCCATGAAGTTATAGGCATTGATCGTAGCGATCACAAAAATCAAAGCAACGACTATCCAATACCAACTTAAGTTGAACAAATCCCACTGAAAAAATAACAATAAGACCGAGCTTAAATGTATACTCAAACGTACTTTGTTATTTAAGGTTAGGATATCGTCTAGAAAGCTGATAGTAGAGATTGCCAGTAAGCCGACCACAAAATAAAGGTCCTGAAAACCATTAAATACGGAATAAGCCAGAACGGCTATAGGAAAAATAATGCCTCCGCCACGAATTGTAATGCTGGTATGCGAGCTACGGTGGTTGGGTTTATCAATGATGTTAAAACGATCTGCGATTTTGAAATAAACAAGTTCTAAGATCACAAAAAGAACGAAATAAAGAAGTATAACTGAATTTTGCATTAAGTGTATATGATTTACTTAAGGATATTGATCTTTATTGAAAATCTATGTGGAATAATATTTATAGCTCAAATGCATCCAATACTCGTCTTGGAGACCAACCCAACTTAGTTCGAGCCTTATCATCACTGAATGTTAAGTCCGATGTAATTTTTTTGAGTTTATTCGAGTTCAGTGGAAATTTATGGATTGCATCACCTACCTTAGCCAAGGTTTTAGCAAAGCCACTTGGCATATTCATTACCGCCTTTTTCTGTAGCTGCTTTGCTATGTGAAATGATAATTCTTTAAAGTTTGGATGGTAGCCGTCCGTTAAGTTATAAGTTCCTCCAACTTCGGCTAGCTTTGGAATAATAGCTGCGACGTCGTTTGCCATTACCATACTTTTACGAGCTTTACCTCCAGCGATATTGAAGTAGTATCCTTTTTTAATCCCTTTAATCATTGCACCTAAATTTCCTGGCGGATTAGCACCTACCAAAAGTGGTAATCTTAAGATCCCACAAATGACATTATTTTTAGTGCACCAATCGATAACTATTTGCTCCGCTTGGATTTTGCTTTGTCCGTATGGATCAGTTGCATTTAAAGGCTGTTCCTCACTGATATTAGTTCCGCTTTCCATACCATACACTGATACAGAACTGATAAAAATAAATGATTTTGGTAAAGAGGGTGCTTGATCTAGTCCTTTGAGTAGGTTCACAGTTCCCTTTACATTAACGTCAAAAAAGGCTTGTTTTTCAGCTTTAGTTTTAGGAATGGAATGAGCTTTACCTGCTGAATGGATGACAACACTGACACTTGGAATATGCGGAATTTGTAATGACAAATCGCAAATAATGTCAGCATACTTCCGACCTAAAGAAATCTGGTCTTGGGTTTTTGAGGCGTTAAAAATAGTTCGACCAAGAAAACCATTAGCACCTGTTAGTAAAATCATAAACACCTCTTAACTTATTAGTTAAATCTGCTACCAAAAGAGTTGACAAAGTTTGAAGAAACTTCTTTAATTTCTTGCTCTTTAGCTTTCGGATAGATGAGCAACACTTCATCATCGTCCACGACAATGTAATTTTCCAACCCATCGATGATTACGGCTTTATGATTATTTACGCTAACAATGCAATCCTTTGTGTTATTTAATATAAAGTTTTTTGAGTTAATAGAGTTGTCATTATCTTTTTTTGTCACCTCATGTAACGACGCCCAAGTACCTAAATCAGACCAACCAATATCCGCAGGAATAGTGAATATGTTTGTTGCTTTTTCCATCACTGCAAAATCAATGGAAATATTTTTCGCAGTTGGGTAGTTCAAATTAATAAATTCTGCTTCCTGCTCAGTGCCGTAGCTAGCTAATCCGCGATTAAATAATTCATATATTGAAGGCGCATGTACTTCCAACGCCCTACTAAAGGATCTTGCCGACCAAATAAATATTCCTGCGTTCCATAAATAATCGCCATTTTTAAGATATTCCTCGGCTATCTCCAATTGCGGTTTTTCTACAAATGCCTCTACTTTCTTTACCTCATCTACTCGCTCCGTAGTTTTTATTACTTGCTCATTCTCATACTTGATATATCCATAACCAGTATCAGGACGAGTAGGCTTAATTCCTAAGGTAATCAACGCATCGTTAGCTTCGGCGTAACTCAATGCTACTTCAATCTTCGACAAAAACTCATCTTCTTTTAAAATTAAATGATCTGATGGAGCGACCACTATATTCGCTTCAGGATTGATTTTACTGATTTTTGCATTCGCATAGGCTAGACAAGGTGCGGTATTATTTCTAGACGGCTCAACAATTATATTTCCCCTTTCTAAAGACAATTGATTTAAAACCAAATCCACATAGTTATTATTTGTTAGAACATATATTTGAGCTGCATCACAGATTTTCAAAAACCGGGCATATGTAATTTGCAATAATGATTGTCCAGTACCTAAAATATCGATAAACTGTTTCGGAAAGCTATTTCTACTTTTTGGCCAAAAACGGGAGCCTACTCCTCCGGCCATAATCAATACATATCGATTACTTATACTCATAATTTAAATTATTGTGTTCTACAAGTAACTATCTAATCCGTCTTCCTCAATTTTTGCAAAGTACGTTTATTGATGTTAACCCTTTCTTTATCGAAAAACCAACCCCATTTATTAAAGTAATATATAGCAGACTGCATCCCAATTTTAGTTAATCGCCAAGACTTATGTGATCCTTTTTCAAAATGGTGATAAATGGTAGCTTCCGGATAAAATATTGTTTTATAGCCTCCAGATATTAGACGTCTACAAAGGTCTGTCTCTTCTCCGTACATAAATATCCCATCGTCAAAAACTCCTAGTTTTTTAATCGCTGATAATCTAAGAAACATAAAACAGCCTGACAGATAAGGCACTTCCATTATTTTATCATAATTAGTAAACCGTAGTTCAAAAATCTGATTACGCTTATCAACTAACTTTTTAAATGGATTAAATCGCCTACCGATCCAATCATATGGAGTAGGAAGAAGCTTGCACAGGTATTGAATTTCTCCATTTGGATACAGAACTTTCGGCATTAAATTTCCAATCTCAGGGTTACCTCGCATATAGCTTACTATATTTTCTATGGTTCCCTCATTGAAATAAACATCTGGGTTTAAAACCAAATGGAAATCTGCTCCCATCTCAATTGATTGTTCAATCGCAATATTGTGAGCAGCTCCAAAACCAGGGTTTGATGGGTTGTGAATATATATAATCCTTTCATCATCAGATATATTTTTAAGTGCGTCAGTAGGTGAGTTATCAACTAGAAAGAATTTACTTACACTTTTAGATGCCAAGCCACTAGAAATTGCATGTGAAAGAATCGCTCTGTCATTATTATAAAGAACAATTGAAACTACTACCCCCATATTAAAAATTATACCTTAGCCAATAATTCGTCATACTTAGCTATTAAATTCTTGTTATTAAATTTATCCATAAAATCATTATCAATGAACTTTCGCCCTTGCGCATCTTTCAAGGCGATGTATAACTCTTCTATGTTATCTGGATCGAAAAAAATTATGTTGTCACTTTTAAATTCTAAAAAAGCAGGGATTTTTGAGGCCACTACAATTGTTCTTGAATAAAAACTTTCTAAAACTGGCAGCCCAAATCCCTCATAAAAAGATGGAAACACGAATGCAATTGCAGATTCATATAAGCTCTTTAATTCATGATCTGAAACAGTACCAACATTTAATAAATTAATACCAGCTCTGTGACCCTTACCCGCCATAACCAATAAAGGCAAGTCTTTTTTAGTTTCAAAAACTTTGTATAAAATATTCAAATTCTTATGCGGTCGTGAATTTCCGCAATACAAGAAAAAATTTTTCTTAGTAAGATTAAATTTTTTTAGTATTCTATCATCCGAAGTAACGTTTATCTCGGAGTTTTCAGGAATGGTAAAGCTATTTCGCTTCAAAAAATTAAAAACGTCATTACTCGTTGTCTGAGAAACAGATACAATTTCATCTGCAGACTGTAAGGAAAGTCTCACAATACAGTCAAAATACGCAATTTTCAATTTATTGACGATTAAGTTTTTGCTAAAAAAATTTGGAACAATCCTATACATTAAATCATGTACGGTTACAACTACCTTCGTTTTACTACGGAAAGCCAGTCCTGAGTAAAATGGAGCATGGTAAAGCGTTAGCTTAAGCTTTGCTATCTTGAAATAAAATAGAAAGAAGTGTAATATATTGTAAGGCTTTAAACCAGTATATATCACATTGCATTCATTATAATGAAATCTTCTATCGTTGGAAATGATATATATGTCCTGCATAGGATATTTACCACTATAATATTCCAGCAAAAATTCAATATACCTCGATATACCTGTGTTGTTAATCTTGTCCAAAAGCCTTGCATCAATCACAATTTTCATATTAAAAAAAGAAGATTTGATAAAACGATTTATAACAATTCACCTTCTCGCCTAAATAGCTTATGTTTTTCTTCATTGATAAGCTTTAAAAAAAATGTAATCAAAATCAAAAATATTATTTGTAAAATTGAGTTAGACAAAAAAATACTAGGCCCATGGCGTAATAGGTGTATATAATTAAACATAAGAATGAATATCGAATAGTTCCCGATAAGCCTTGCTGCCAGTACATATAAAATGAATAGTGATACAAAATAAAGAGAAACTGTAAAATAATAATTTCCACCAAAATTACCAAGAAAATAACCAGCAGGACTTAATGCTAATCCGTGTCCTACGGAATTATAATAATAATCTTGCAAAGTAGTATCAAACTTAAAAAGGTCTACAGGTTTGTCATTTAGCGAATATTCGTATCCCCACCCAACCGTAGCTTGCACTCCCATAAATTCGGAAAAAGAAGTATATATATCTAATAAAGTATCTGAATTCACTTCGTTTGTAGAACGCAAAAGTATTACCGAAATCAAAAATGTAAATCCAGATACAATCAAGATTATTATTCGCTTCGTTGTTAACTTTATATGAGAGAGGTCTAAATAAAACATCAGCAACATCAACGATACGGTAGCAAATATTTTTCCTTGAAATAAAATATCAATGGTGAACGACAAACAAAAAAAGATAATAAGTAGTTTTCGTCGTCTTAACTTCAATATCGAAATGCATGCAAGTAATAAAATATATCCGTATCCTGGTATAAGTAACGAACCTATCTTATCTAACAACTCAATTCTACTTAGTCCGGATATCCTGCCTAAGACCCCTTGTGAAATTAAAAAAAGCTGATAAAAACAATTAAGAAAAAAAATAATTTTTAAAACTCTATTTGAAACTTTAGGAACTTTCAACTTTCTCTCGGGCACTACTGACAGTAAAAGCCAAAGGAAAACTACAAGGATAAAGAAAAAAGAAATACTATAGCTTGATACCAAACTTTGATATTTCGAATAAATATAAAAATCTGCCCCTACAATATTCTCCATAAAAGAGGGGGCAATAAAGTACAAAAAAGCTAACCCTACTAATATCAGTTTTGAATAGCTAAGAGAATAGTTTTTCTGCACCATTTCTTCTAAGATCATCTATGAGTTTTTCAGAAGGATTAACACAAACACGAAGATGTCCATCCCACGCCTTTTTTAATAAACTCAATAATTCATCTTTATCTTTATATCGATTTGACTTTTGTGTACATGCCTTGACACCGATAATATCTCTGACTATTGTGATGTTACCCCGTGCATTCGCTTCCCTAATAACTAATGGCTCGCCCTCATATAAACTATTGAAAACTAAAACATCTTCACTATTTATTAAACTATGTTGCTCATTATTATCAATCCAACCGGTCAGAATAATGTTTATATGCTTAGTTTGAGATGAAAAATTTATTAATTTTTGATAACAAGACCCTGACCCAATGACGATTAACTCTTCAAATGGATTCTCTTGATTATCTAACCATTTACATAGCTCTAGTATTCCCTTGTCATACTCTAACCTACCAATATAGTATAGCCGTCTCTTTTGTGTTAAAACCTGATTTTCTTCTATATTAATATTAATCTTATTGGGAATAATTGTTGTCTTTACATATTTAGAGAAAAACCGTGCCTGAATTCTATTAATTGTAATTATCTCCTTACAAAGCAAGATAAAAACAATTGACAGCATATTATATAACACGCCTATATTGCCCCACAAAACTCTTCTATCTACAAAAGCCGGAACATATACCTTTTTTGACTTTCCAAAAAGAGCTATATTAGAGCTAATGCTAGCCTCTAACGAGCCAGCACATATTATCGCATCATTTGAGTTTAATAACTCACGTTGATAAAAGTAATTTCTCACTCCATAAAACAACTGTAGAATAAAATTTCCTTTCTTAAAGAAAGGCTTCCTAGCGACAACAAAGTTGACCTGGTCCGATCCTGCCCATATCCTCCTAAACATCACCATTTGCTCATTATTATTAAAGCAAAAAGATATTTCTCTGTAGTTACTTATTAGCCTAGCTAATTGAATAGATTGAAATTCATGCCCTCCAATCACATCACTACAGAAAAAAAAAATCACTTTCTTCATTTACCTAAGTTTTTACATTTCTCACCTGGACACTTACTCTAATTTATTTTTTTTAAGAATGATTCTTTGCTTACCACTAATAACCTCCTCGCAATTAACGCATAATGATATAAACCAAGATATCTAGCAATTCTTCCTATCAATTTTCCATTATAAAATTTAATCATAGCGTTAATAAAAGATTCGTTAAATAGATTGTCAGACTTAAATGAAAAACTTCTTTTTATACCATCATCGAGTATGACTTCAAATTTATCTGCTAATACTCCTTGATGATGTCCAGAACCATCTGAGCCAATGTTTCTAATTTTTGAATAAGCCGGCACTATAGTATATTGATTCATATACGTCATTTTAACTCCTAGCCAAGCATCTGGAAAATCTCCATTATATTTTACATCTCGTTTTAATGCATCAACAATGTAACTCCCACCTAAATTATTAACTTTTTTTATAGTACCGTTCTTAACTAAAGCATTATAATCGTTAGCCATGTCGATGACTTTATTATATTTATCTTTCCAAATACCAAACCCCCAAGACAAATTCCAATAATATATAAAATAATCGCTAGAATTTTTTAATGCTAAATTAGCATCAATTACTGGTGGGCAATATCCAGAAACTGAAAAAACTTCGCCATTATTTTCATAATAGTTTAGCGCCTGATTCATGTAATCCAAAAAATTTTTAGAGCATACATTGTCATCTTCCATTGAGATAATTTTCCCATATTTATTCACTAACCTTCGCTCCGCTTCTAAAACACTCTTGATTGCTCCATAATTAGTTTCTCTAAATTCTGGTATCACCTCTTTAAATCCATTTATGCTCAAAATAAATTTCCTAATAGCTTCTACGGCTGTCACATCTTCTATTCTTCCACATCCATCAGAAACAATTATGAGGGTGCTTTCTTCAGCTAAATAATTAGCTTTTAAAGCATCCACTGTTTTCATTAGATGATCAATTCTTGTATAAGTGTATATTACTATTGGTGCGAGGGTATTCATTTTTTTTTAAATCGTAAGAAGCTATGTAAATTATTCTTAATTAGTTTCCAAATAAAAACATATATAATTTTATTTACATTATAAGAACCTAGAATAAATAAAAGTAAGAATGTAAATAGTTGTAGTAACAGTATAGGAAAGGATAATCCTAAAAATAGAAAGATTGGTGATGAGATCAGATAAGCACCTATACCAACTAACAAATTTAAAACTATATCTAATCCTTGTCTATATATGGTGTACCCTATATATTTTTGGGTGTAATATGTATTTGCAAAAAAGGAAACAAAAGATAATACTACAAAACTATATGCTAAGCCGCTCATTCCAAAACTGTAAAATGCTATAATTGTTCCTATCTGTACAAATTTCTTAATGATTTCAAGTGAAAGAAATATGTCACTTCTTCCATAAACATTTAGTATATTTAAGTTCATTGCATGTATCGGATAAAAAAAAAGCCCTAAACAAAGAATTTTAAAAATAGGTATGCTATCACTCCATTCGATCCCCATAAAATTCCTAATTAAATAAGGTACGATAGTCAAAATTGAAAATGTTACCAAGCTAGAAATTAAAGACACTGCCATTATTGAAACTCTGAATTTATTTCTAAGTGCAAGAGGATCGTCAATATGATTAGCAAATTCTGGAAGCGTGACTTTTGAAATAACTGTACTAAGAATAGAGATAGGATAATTTCCCAAAGTATAAGCCCGGTCATATATCCCAGTCATCCTAATTGAATAATACCTTCCTATGATCAACTGATAGATATTTTCAAAAACCGTGTTTATAAATGCAGAAATCGATAGTTTATAGCCAAAATTAAAGTGATATTTAAATTTCACCCAGCTTATACTAATTTTAGTTCGCCAGCCAGAATATAAAAAAAGAAGAATAAATGAAATAAGTTGATTTGAAAGAAATAAACAGACAATACTCCATATACCGAAGCCATTATTGCTTAATACAAAAGATAAAATGATACTAATCAGGTTACCTGGTAAATTTATAAAAAACATTTTACGATATTCAAAATGTCTCATCATAAACGCAATATATACGCTCTTAAAGGACGCTAGTAATATTCCAAGGCTATATATGGGTACTAAGGAAGCTAATTTAACATTTGAAAAAAAACTAGAAATCAAAGGCGCACCTATAGATAATATACCATAAACGAAAAATCCAAAGACTAGGTTTGTAATAAGCACCGTACTATAATCGACATCATCACAAATTTTAGTCCTCATTAAAGAATTCGACATTCCACTGTCTGATAATGCCAACCCGAGATAATAAATTATGCTTAGTATAGATGCAAGTCCAAATTCTTCTGGCCCTATCATTTTAGCGATGTACATCGTAATTAAAAAATAACTACCTCTATTAATCAATACATCTAATGTATACCAAGAAACTGAATTAACGGTTTTGTTACTCATTTTTTGCCCCTATACGTTGAGTAAATTCGCCACGGTATTAAAAACATATGTCATTTACGCTACACATTAATTTTAGGCCCTAAGAATGTTATCTATACTCGAATATTTTTTTATTTTTTAGTTTCTGAAAGGCACTTGATATAAAGCACTATATTTTTTTCCTATTGGAAGAAAACATAATCTATCTTAATCAAATAAGATTCGCTCTTTTTTTTGATTGATAATAAGCTATGCAATTATCTGAATAACCTCGATTCTTCATTTCATTAATTAGTGGTTTAATATCGTATGGCATTGCTTTCATCTTAATACATTTCTTATCCCAGTCATATACAAGATAATTTATAATGTCAATATATTTCCTATTCTGCCCGACACTGCCAGCATTATATAATATGTAACCGTTATTTTTGTACTCAAACTGATGATGAGAATGACCAATTAAGCAATCGTATCGTAATTCTACATCAGTATCTGGATAGATATATTGATCCAAAATCGTATGCCTACAGACGAAGTTGTTCAAAATGATTTTTTCCTTAAATTTCTTTATCTTTTCTATTGCATTAAATCCTGGATAAGTGACGCTAAAAAATTCCTTCACTAACGCATTTTCTCCAGGATAGTAGCCATTGATAAATGCTTCTTCATGGTTTCCCATTATTATATTTGAACCAGAAAGTGAAATAGCTAATTCAACGCACTCAGTACTCCAAGGACCGTAATTAACTAAATCGCCTAAACAAATATAGTTTTCATAGGCTTCTTCAGCTTTTAACATTTTTTCGAAAGCAGGAAGATTGCCATGTACATCACTATATACTAAAGTTCTCATGGTGTATATAGTTTTTTAGTCCTAGCGCCAAAGTTGTTTTAGGCATCCAATTATAGCTATCTATAGTTTTAGAAATATCAAATTGAAATGAAGGTGAAAAATCAGTTCCAATATATTTAATACGAGTTCCTACAATTATATTTTCGATGTGTTCCGCAACTTGCTGATTTGAGGTACAGATTCCCGAGGCAGCAATAATGATATCGTTCATATCCCCATTAGATACCTCTTTACAAAGATCACAAAGATCATCAATGTGCAAATAATCCTGTAATCTTTGACCGTCACCGTAAACACTAAACTCTTTATGTTTTAGAGCTTGTTCTACCCAAATTGGAATTAGTGAATTTCTCTTCATACCACTACCATAAATATATGTTGGCCTAATAATCGAAAAACGAGCACATGATTTAATCAAAAATTCTTGTGCTAACTTTGCAAGTCCATAGGTTTTTGGGGCGTTAAAACATGTATTAACTTGGATTGGCATTGTATGAGCGCCATAGACTTCTGTACTCGAGAAAAAGACGATTTTTTTGAACCCTTCATTTTTAACTACGTTATACAAAAGCTGATACTGATCTAGAAAGTTATCATGACTACCGTCATATCCTCCAATTGATATAATTAAACAATCTAACGCACTATCAGAAATTTTTTGATAAGGAAGAACTTTGCATCCCCCAGGAATTAAATCTCTATTATGGTGATAAAAAGCAAACACTTCATTACCATCGCTAAGATATTTTTTGCACAAATTGCTCCCCAGAAATCCATTTGCTCCTAAAATTCCTATTCTCATAATGCCGAATAATATTCCTGAGAAATATGCCCTGTTGACTTAAGGTTATCTATTGCATCATTTCCGACTACATGTTCTTTCCAGTATCTTAATATTGTTTTTTCCTCGATCGTATATTTTGGAGCTACGCCTTTCAATAAAAAATCAGCAATCATTTTGGGTTCATTGAAACCACATAGTGTTCGAGAAGCTGTTGTACCTGAACATCGTGCATTAATCTCAAAGATATAAGGTACATTATTCTTAACTCTTAACTGAACATTGCAAGCTCCAAAAGGTTTGATAGTTTCTACAACCTGCCTAACAGATTGCTCAATAACCGTATCTTTTACCGAAAAACACTTATGTGTATCTCCGTCCCTTAACACTCTTTTCATCACAATTACGCCCTTACACATATTCTCTAAATTGACCGAACCACATGTATATTCATCACCTTCAATATATTCCATGACTATATATTTGTCAATATTTGTCAATATATTGGTTCTAACTGCATTCCATTCATCTTCATCTTTTGCTAAAAAAATATTTTTAGATCTAGCTCCTCCTACTTTCTGTTTGATGATAATAGGAAAATTAATCATATCAAGACTAAAGTCTTTTGCATCTACAGTAGTAGGGACATTTACCCCAGCTTCAGTCAATTTAACGTATGTTTGAAGTTTATTGTCGGAAATTTCAATTACTTCCGGACTGCTTACGACAACTGTTGTTCCAATTTTTGAAAAAACATCTCTGTTTAATGCAAGTGGCATTAGTTCTGCGTCTAGACCTGGAAAAAAAAGGTCTACTTTTTCTCTTTCGAAAATATCTAGAAGTGACGCAATATAATTGGGATTATTCGCGTAAGGGATAAGATATGATGATTTTGAAGCATACAATCCCGCGGCCAATACCTCGCCATCTAAGGCAATTATATTATATCCTGAGTTTTCAAGAGATTTTAAAATACTTTGACCAACACCACCCCCAACACCACTAACTGCAATATTATACATTTTAACTATTATTTTGGTTTCTTAATATCAATCTACAAATCAAATCAACTTCCTCAACAGTCAAATCCTCATAAAGAGGAAGACACATAACTCTAGAGGCAATGCTATCCGTAATAGGCATTTCAACTGGTTCTAGATAAGGTAGCACACTAGCTAATGAAGGATAAAAATATCTACGAACAAATATTTCATGTGCAGCGAGAGTTTCTATACTTTTATGAAGTAAAGCCTCACTTTCTACCACGACTGGGTAATAAGCATAATTTTGAGAGGCGTCATGCCTCCATAAAGGTTTAATTGCCTTAAAGGTTTTTAGCTTTTCGTCATAACGCTCACACAATTTTCTCCTATTCTCATGGATTTGTGTTATCATATCTAAATTAGCCAAACCCATAGCAGCATGAAACTCGGAATTTTTACCATTTATTCCTAACTCGGCAAAAGCCTCCGCTCCATTAAATCCAAAATTTCTAATATAAGCCATTTTCTTCAATAGATTAGCTTCTTTTGTAATGATTAATCCTCCTTCAATAGAATGGTAAAGTTTGGTAGCATGTAAACTACAGGTCGAAATATCTCCATATTCAAATATCGATTTTCCATTTATTGAAACGCCAAAGGCGTGTGCTCCATCATAAATGACCTTTAAATTATGCTTATCTGCAATTTTTTGTATGGCTAGTACATCACAAGGATTTCCATATACGTGGGTTGCCAAAATAGCGGTTGTTTTTTCAGTAATGGCTTGCTCAATTTTGTTAGGGTCAATATTTAATGAATGCTCATCAATATCTACAAATACGGGTTTGCAACTCTCCCACACAATACAGCTTGTTGTGGCTATGAACGAAAAAGGTGTTGTAATGATCTCTCCACTTAAATTAAGAGCTTTAATTGCCATTTGCAAAGCAACAGTACCATTGGTGACAAATAATAAGTGCTTAACATCTAAATGCGCTTTTAATTTAAGCTCTAGTTCGCTTGCTAGAGGGCCCATATTAGTGAGCCATCTGCGATGCCAGATACCATCTAAATATTTTTGATATACTTCTTTAGCTGGCAAAAATGGTTTTGTAACTGGTATCATTGTTTTATAATTAAAGATTAATAATAGAAAAGAAAAACTTCTTCATCACAACAATAATAATTGCTAATAAAGCTAAAATTAAACTGCCAACAATAAATGCTTTAATTTTTCCAAAAACCTGCTTTTCCAAAGGATAAACCGGCTCATCAACTATTTGTATCAAGGGCATTTCTTTAAGTAAAGCCATTTTACTCATTTCTAGGTTTTTTACCATTTCTCCTAAAACCGCTTTATTTGTCTCAGCAGAAAACTGTGCTCGCTGAATTGGAGCTACACGCTGTACTTGTCTTGTCGGATTTGCATTTGGAGTGGCGTCCGCTACAGCTACTGCACTGTAAATAGCACCATTCATTACTGCCCGTACTGAATCTGTTTTATGTTGGAGTATGTTTACATTATCTAAGGATTTTTTTGTTTTAGTTTGGATATAGAATTCGTTGACATTATCTACCAACTCCTCATTGAAACGTTTAGCAAAAATTTCATCCTTTGAGTTGACATTAACTTTAATGATGCTCAATTTTTTATCTGGTTTAGCTACACCTAAAGCCGTCTTATTCAAATCCTCTACTACTTTGCTCACCACACTATCTTTCAGACGACGTAATTGTTCATCTCTGATTTGACTTAAGACTTCTCCCGATTTAAAGTGTAAGCTCTGCAATTGAGGCTTCTTTTCCCAGCTTTCACGCATCCCACTGATTTCTAAATAGCGTTCAATTAATGGTTGTTGGGAAGCACTATCCACTGGGCTGAGTAAAGTCTTCTCCAACATGGTTCTCGACTTATACAATTCTAAGATGTTATCGCCTTGGAAAATACCGCCACCGCCACCACCTAAATCTACTCCAGCCATAGATGCCAAGCCTGCCAAGTTACCTAAGCCTCCACTTTTTTCACCAGTCTCTAGAACAAAAGTTGTTGTAGCGGTATATATAGGTTTTTTGATATAAGCATAACCTAAACCCAATAAACCGCCTATCAGTCCTGCGGCGATGATGATCCATTTTTTAGTCCAGAGATATTGCCACCATTCCCTAATTTTTAAAATCAACTCTTTTAACGAAATTTCGTCGTCTGGTGCGGATTTATTGTTTAATGTGTCGTTTGTCATTTGATAAATAAGTACTAAACTAGGCTTTTTTCTGCTGCTAATTTAATTTTTTTCGTATTCCGTTGTTGGTAAATGTTAGTTATGCAATCTACTACTGCTATACCCTCTTGTAGCTGCACCTTAGGTTTTTCCAAACCATTGAGCACATTTACTACATTGTCTATAAAATGTTGATGGTTGGAAATAGCTGTTCGATGAGAATGTGCTATCATCGAGGAGAGATGGCTAACCTTTGCTGGCACATCTCCTTTCAACTGGCAGTAGACTAAGTGGTCCATATACTGACCAGCGATTTTCACCGTACCATGCTCGGCGATCACCGTAATACTGCTTTCGAAATTACTTTGTGATACTGAAGTGGTGTAGGAAAGTGTACCTGCACCACCATTCACTTCAAAAGTAATGATCCCGCTATCCTCAAATTCGGTGTTGTGTTGATGATTGAAGTTATAAAATTTCGCATCGATGTTTTCCATCTTTCCAAAGATCCAATTGGATAGGTCAATGAAATGGGAAAACTGGGTATATAACGGGCCCCCATCTAGCGCCAATTTGCCGTGCCAATTTCCTTTTCCATAATAGTTATCGTCTCTGTTCCAAAAGCAGTTCATTTGGATCATATAGATTTTGCCCAAAGCATTCTCCTCCACCAATTGTTTTAGCCATTGGACGGTGGGCGCATAACGGTTTTGTACTACAGGAAAAACTTGTTTTTGATTTCTATTTGCGGCTTCCAAAATACAATTAGCTTCGGTTAAATTTAAAGCGATCGGTTTTTCGACAACCACATGACAACCCTGATCTAGACATTGAATAGCTTGTTTAGCATGTAATCCATTTGGACTACAAACGTTCACAACATCTATGTCTAGATTTTGTTTGAAAAAATCTGATAAATTTTGAAAATGTACCGATTTTGCTGAAGCAGATGTAAATTCATGGTAAATTGGATCGATGGTTGCCACCAGTTCTGCATAAGGATTTTTTGAGATCACTTCTGCGTGTCGCTTCCCAATGTGTCCGCAACCCAAAACAGCAAACTTAATTGTCTTCACGCTCTTCTTCAACTATTTTAGTGATTTGCTGATCTACCAGCTGATAATACTCCCCACTCTCTGGGCATTGGGTAATTTGACTTACATTGAAGTTCAACACCTGTCCATATTCGCTCACCCAGCCCACATGCTCAGCGGGATTACCCATTACTAAAGAATAAGGTTTCACATCTTTTGTGACTACTGCGCTTGCGCCGACCAATGCATAATTACCAATGGTATTGCCGCAAATGATAGTGGCGTTGGCACCAATGGTAGCACCTATTTTTACTGTTGTTTTTTGAAACTCTGCTTTGCGATTGATAAAACTTCTAGGATTTTTCACATTTGTAAAAACCACCGAAGGGCCAATGAAAACATCATCTTCTAAGACTACGCCTTCATACACCGAAACGTTATTTTGGATCTTAACGCCATTGCCAATTTCAACTTGGTTAGCGATCATCACATTTTGCCCAAGATTACAATTGCTACCAATTTTCGCCTGAGACATGATATGACAGAAATGCCAAATTTTAGTGTGGGCACCAATTGCTGCGCCTTCGTCTATTACTGCTGTTTCATGTGCGAAGTAAGTTGTCGACATTATTTTAGAAAACGAACAATAAGTTTAGTGATATAAGTTTGCTTTTCGTTATCCAAATGAGGATATATTGGTAAAGCTAAAATTCTTTCGCAAGTATCCTCAGCTGCTGGAAAATCTCCTAATTGGTAACCCGGCTTAGTAAAGGCCGGCTGTAAATGATTAGGTTTTGGATAGTAGATCATTGTATCTACTCCATTTTCCTTTAGATAAGATTTCAGTTGATCTCTTAATTCCCTATTCGCTAACAAAATACAAAACTGATTGTAGGTATGGGCTTGATCTTCTTTTGGTAAGGAGACACTTGCTACATTTTTTAAACTTTGATGGTATCCTCCTGCGATTTCCTTTCTCTCTACGATAGCTTTATCCAGACCTCTTAACTGCACATTTAAAATTGCAGCTTGCAGTGTATCCAACCTAGAGTTTAAACCAATATATTGATGGTCATATTTTTGTGCTTGACCGTGATTTGCTAACATTTTGACCCGTTTAGCCAGGTTAAGGTCATTCGTAAAAACCGCACCGCCATCACCGAAACAAGCTAGATTTTTAGTTGGAAAAAAGGAAGTACAGCCAATATGCCCAACAGTTCCTAATTTTTTACCCTGATAAGTTCCGCCTAGCGCCTGAGCGACATCTTCAATGACGAATAAATCATACTTCTTAGCTAAACCCATTATCGAATACATATCTGCGGCTAATCCGAATAGATGAACTACTATAATGGCTTTTGTTTGAGTGGTAATTTGTTTTTCTAGCTCAGCAACATTGATATTAAAGCTCGAAGCATCTATATCTACAAATACTGGCTCTAATCCAAGCAATGCTATAGCCTCTGCTGCTGCGATGAAATTAAAAGTGGGAACGATCACTTGATCACCTTTTCCCAATCCCAATGCCATCAAAGCCAACGTTATAGCATCAGTACCGTTAGCACAAGGAATTACTTTCGCTACATCAAGATAATTGGCCAGATTTGAAGCAAACTCGGTTACTTCTGATCCATTGATGTAATCTCCATTGGATAAAACTTTTTGGATCGCAGTGTCTATTTCTTCTTGCCGACTGTAATATGCAGTCTTGCCGTCAAAAAATGGCACTCTCAAGTCAGGATCTGTCAAAATTGCTTCCAATTGGTCTATGGTATTCCTTTTCACTTTCAGCCTTCTGCCTTTTAGCTTACTGCTTTCAACTTAAAGTCTAGCATCAATAAGATTGCGATCTAAAACTGCTTTGGTATCAAATATTACGGCTTGTTCGCCGCTTTTTAGTTTTTCAAAATCAAGTGTCAAAAACTCTTGATGGCTTACGGCGAGAATGATACTGTCAAATTTATCTGCTAAACTCGATAATAGTTCGATGCCATACTCTTTTACTACTTGTTGTCGATCTGCATAAGGATCATAGACAGCTACATTTACCCCAAACTGCACTAGCTCATTGTAAATATCTATCACCCTCGAATTTCTGATATCAGGGCAATTTTCTTTGAAGGTGATGCCTAAAATCAAGGCCTTAGAACCTTTGATAGAATTACCTTTCTTAATTAAAAGCTTAACGACTTTATTCGCTACGAACATCCCCATGTTGTCGTTAACTCTTCTTCCAGATAGAATAACCTGTGGGTGATAACCTAACAACTGCGCTTTGTGAGCCAAGTAATAAGGGTCTACACCGATACAATGTCCACCCACCAAGCCAGGTTTAAACTTTAAGAAATTCCACTTGGTACCCGCAGCTTCAATCACATCATTAGTATCGATCCCTATCCTATCAAAAATAAGAGCTAATTCGTTCACGAATGATATGTTCACATCCCTTTGGGCATTTTCAATCGCTTTGGATGCTTCTGCCACTTTTATACTCGAAGCTTTGTGTGTTCCAGCGGTGATGATACTGGCATACAGACCATCCACAACTTCCGCAATCTCGGGCGTAGAACCAGATGTGACTTTCTTTATTTTGGTAAGGGTATTTACTTTATCTCCCGGATTGATCCGCTCTGGAGAGTAACCACAAAAGAAATCAACATTATATTTTAAACCAGAATATTGCTCCAGTATAGGAACACAATCTTCTTCGGTACACCCTGGATAAACGGTAGACTCGTAAATGACGATATCTCCTTTTTTAAGTATACTACCCAGCATTTGAGAGGCTTTTAGCAAAGGCGCTAAATTCGGCGACTTAAATTGGTCTATTGGAGTGGGCACAGTGACGATGAAAACATTGCAGTTCGCTATATCGTTTAACGTAGCAGAGAAAACTAAATTTCCAGCAGCTTGCATCTCTTGTAATAGTGCTAGATCTGCTTCTTTGGTTCTATCTTCGCCTCGTTGGAGCTCCTTAGCCCGTTCAGCATCGATGTCAAAACCCACAACTTGGTATTGTTTAGCAAATGTTACCGCTAGTGGCAAACCAACGTATCCTAAACCTATAATACCAATACGATAACTCACTTATCCTTTGTAGAAAAGATTAATATTCAGCAATATTATCTAAATAAGCTTACAATAAGCACTGCCAAAGAAGCTAGACCAGTACCAATTCCTACCCAACCTTGAGCTGTAATTTTTTCTCTTTCGGCTTTAACTGGCACCATAATTTCAGCACCTGGTTTTACTTTTGGATAATTGTTGAAGAACAAAAATTTCTTAGCCGCTTCGGCAGAACCATTAGCATATTTGATGTAAGCTCTGTTTTTTAATGCAGAACTGGTGAACCCACCGGCGCCATTTACATATTGTTTGAAACTCTTACCCGGAATATAAACGATACTATTCGGATTTAAAACTTCTCCAGTTACCTTAACCGTTTGCAATTGTTTTGGTACCCTAACGATATCGCCTTCTTCTAAAATCAAATCTTGTCTAGATAATGGTTTCTGTAAAATTCGCTCTAAGTTAATGCCTACTAAATCTGATTGGACCAGCTTTTCATCCACCTTTTTACCAGTGTCTGCCAAGGCAATGTTCTTTTCTTGTACCCTTTCCAAGTTCAAAAATTTCTTTTCCTCTTCCTCTTTATTGTTGATGGCATTCTTATCTGCCGGATTTACTTTCTCCGCACCAGGTCTTTTTAACGACGCACCTTCCGCATAAGCAAATGCCGTTAATCCACCTGCTCTCTTAATCAAATCTGAAATACGATAATCCTTACTGGTGATCGTATACATTCCTGGGTATAGAACTTCACCCTCAATCTTTACCTGTTTCTGAACCGAGTAACTTTCAGAACTCCGAACAGAGATGATATCAAATGGTTTAATCTCAAATTTATCACCAACTACCCTTAAATTTTCATCTACATTAACCACGAACACCTCTGCGGTTTTTGATGAAGTTGAATTAGGATCAGCATTTTTTATTCTTCTAGAAACCTCGATACGATTTGGGCTTGCACCTTCTTTCAATCCACCAGCCATCTGAATGACGTCATCTAATTTGATGTCCTCCGCATAATCGAAAGTTCCTGGTGCCCTTACCTCTCCTTGGATAGTGATGGTATATTCTTCCCTTAAGTCGAAAATAGAATTGATGGTCACTTTATCTTCTCTCGTAAGTAGGATATCTTTTTCTTCTCCAGATAAGATTTTCGCTACATCAAATGAAACAAAAAACTGTGTTTTATCTGGATTTAATCGATTGATGTAACCACGGTTCAAGAAAGCGTCTTCGGTAATTCCGTCTGCTTTTTTAATCAAACCAGAAAGCGTTAAACCTTTATCAAGAGCATATACGCCCGGTCTGAATACGGCACCTAGAATTTCTACTCTATTTTCAAAGCGTTCTAAAATTGCTTCTACCACAAATTTATCTCCATTGGTAGGTTTAAAGGTGGCAAAATCAGCCGATGAAATATCTACGATCTTTCTTTCTTTGTTGGTATTTTGAAAAGTTTTGATTTTCTCAGTGTAAGCCTCAGCAGTAAAGCCTTTCGCAAAGTTAATAACGTCTTGCAGCGTTTCATTTGACTTTACTTCAAAAATAGCAGCATCTTTAACTTCACCAGAAATCTCCACTCTCTTATCGTAAGCAGGAATATTAATTACATCTTGATCTTGCAATCTGATGTTACCGGTTTGGATACCTTTCATTAGAAAGTCGTAAACATCGATAGTAGCTACGATTTTATTATTCCTAATGACCTGAATGTTTCTGAATGAGCCATTTTGAGAAGGGCCGCCAGCCACATATAAAGCTCTGTAAACATTAGCTAATGAAGGTAAAGTGTATGTACCAGCTTTAACAGCCTGTCCGGTAACGGTTACTTGTATACTTCTAATATTGCCAAGATTAATCGCTACAGAGGTTCTTCCACTTCTTAAAGCTGGATAGGTTTTAGCCATTGCCGACTTAATTTTAGATGTAGCTTGCTCGATAGTTAAGCCCCCAACAGCAATCCTGCCAACATATTCTAAATTAATTACCCCTTCTGGACTTACTTGTAAATCGTAAGTACGCTCATTATCTCCTGTTAAGTCGATAATTAATTTATCATCTGGACCAACGATATAACTTTTAGGCGTAGCAATTCTTAGATTAGGTTCAAATGTGATGTTTCCACCCTTAAATAAATTTGCTCCGAATATTTTTGACTTTACCTCTAACTCGTCTTCTTTCTTTTCATTAGATAAAGAACCTCCTTCGGTAGTTTCGCTATATTCCCTTCCAGCGCCTTTAGTACTCTTATCTGTAGTTTGCACTCCAGCACCCTGCTTTTTTAATTTTTCTACTCTAGCTTTAAATTTACCAATTTCGTCTTGCTTAACGCCCCTGGAAATTGCCATTTGCTCCATTTGAGCCTCCGTAGTATAGCCCATTGACTCTGCTTGTTTAACCATTTGCAGAATTTGAGCATCAGATAAATCGTCTACTTTAATATTGGAAGCAACTTGAGCGAAAGTTACTAGAGCAATAACAACGAAGAATAAGGATAAAAGTATTTTTTTCATGAGCCGAGGCTAGTAATTAAATTTTGATGAACGATTCTACTCGAAATAGTTCAAAGTTTTATAGTTCCCTTGTTTTAAATATTCGTCTTTCTTCATCAAGTTCAAATCAGATTTCATCATATCTTCTACAAGGGCTTGTAAATCATATTTGGGTTCCCAACCTAACTGGGTTTTTGATTTGGTAGGATCTCCCAATAACAAATCTACTTCTGTTGGTCTAAAATATTTAGGATCTACTCTTACCACAGTTTCTCCTAATTTAAGTGCTTCTAGGTTTAAACCTAATTGTGTAGCCTTTTCTCTATCTATATCAATGATGACACCTTTTTCTTGTTCATCTTTTCCAGAGAATTCTACGATAATTCCCAGTTCACCAAATGCCATACGTACAAAATCACGTACGGTAGTAGTAACACCGGTGGCTATAACGTAATCTTCTGCTTTTTCTTGTTGCAGGATTAACCACATGGCTTCGATATAGTCTTTAGCATGTCCCCAGTCACGTTGTGCAGATAGGTTGCCTAAGTACAAGCAGTTTTGTAAGCCAAGGGCGATTTTAGACGCTGCCCTGGTGATTTTGCGAGTTACGAAGGTTTCTCCTCTCAATGGGCTTTCATGATTAAACAGAATACCATTACAAGCAAACATATTGTAAGCTTCACGATAGTTTACGGTAATCCAGTAGGCATAAATTTTAGCTACCGCATATGGCGATCGAGGATAAAACGGGGTACTTTCACTTTGTGGTACAGCCTGCACTAAGCCATACAACTCAGATGTTGAAGCCTGATAGATTTTAGTTTTCTCAGTCAACCCCAATATTCTTACCGCTTCCAGTAACCTCAGGGTACCAATACCATCAGCGTTAGCCGTATATTCTGGCATTTCGAAACTTACTCTTACATGGCTCATTGCCGCCAAGTTGTAAATTTCATCAGGTTGAGTTTCCTGAATAATTCTGATCAGATTGGTAGAATCAGTTAGATCGCCATAGTGCATTTTAAATCTTACGTCATTCTCGTGCTGATCTTGGTATAAATGATCAATTCTATCTGTGTTGAACAGCGACGATCTTCTTTTTACACCGTGAACAAAATAACCTTTTTTCAACAAAAACTCTGTCAAATAGGCGCCATCCTGGCCGGTCACCCCCGTAATCAGTGCAACTTTCATTTAAAAATTCAGTAAGATATTATTCAAAAACACATCTATAAGCTTGTTCCTATGGAAAGACCTGTTATAGATGTGCAGCGCCAAAAATAGCATTTTTATTGAACTTATAGGAGTTCAATTCCTCGTAATTAATTAATACCTAAAAACATTAAGGAATAATCGAAAAAGTTAGTTGCTTGATTTCTTAAGCCATTTTTTTTTTCAGGCGCATTACATCAACTTACCTAATACTTGCTTCCAATTGTCTACACGCTCATATTCAGTGATTAGCAAGTTATGCGGCGAAGTAAAAAGTAACGGCCTACCAATAAAACCAACAAAATTTTTAATTCGATCGTCAATCATTACATCCACGTTCACTATTTTATCTCCACAAAAAATAATATTCTTCCAGCTGATGAATGGAAAATGATCTGCTAGCCAATCTAACTTATCTTCTAGGGAATTTCTAAATTCCATGGCTGCAGAAACAATGTAAACCTCATGCTTTTCTTGAAGCTGTTTCACGGCTTCTATCGCACCATCAATTACAGGCAAATCTCTGAAAAAGCCTTTCTCGTTAATGTAATCGAACCATCTATCATTTACTTCTTCTGGAACGTTCTCGAAAAGTTCAGTACCTGGTTTAATGATTAAATCTAACGGAACTTGGTGATCTCGGTTGTAAAGTTGTATAAACTTATGAATGGGATCTGCCAAAACCTCATCCATATCTATCGCTATTCTCATCTATCTAATTTAATTTCTGATTATTTAAACATTCCTTTCAGCTTTGCCAGTTTAGCCTGTAAATCGCCATCCACTTCTTTTTCTTTTTTAGGCTGTCCATTTCTTTTCTGCACTTGGTCTTTATTTCTTGTCCCTTGCTCTTTATTCCAATTGCTTTTCGGACTTCCTGACTTAATCTCTCTCTGACTATCCTCCTTCATCGATAAAGAAATACGTTTACGTTCTACGTCGACATCCGTTACCGTAACCTGCACCACCTGACTTACTTTTACCACTTCATTAGGGTTAGCCACAAAGCGATTAGCTAGCTGACTGGTATGCACTAAACCATCCTGATGCACACCTATATCAACAAATGCACCAAAATTGGTAATATTAGTAACGATACCTTTTAGCTTCATTCCTTTTTTTAAATCAGAAATACTGTTTACATCATCAGCGAAGCTAAAGGCCTCAAATTGCTCACGTGGATCGCGACCAGGCTTTGCCAATTCCTTTACAATATCTTGCAGTGTAGGCAATCCAACTTCTGCATTTACATATTTCTGCAGATTGATTTGTTTTTGGAGTTCCGTGTTTTTGATCAGCTCTGCTACAGAAACACCTAAGTCTTTAGCCATTTTGTTCACTAGCTCGTAACGTTCTGGATGCACACCGCTACTATCTAAGGGTTGTGCTGCATCGCGGATACGTAAGAAACCGGCTGCTTGCTCAAAAGCTTTATCCCCTAAGCGAGGTACTTTCTTCAAACTTTCTCTGTTTTTGAAAGCTCCGTTTTTATTACGATAGGTCACAATGTTTTGTGCTAAACTATCGCCCAAACCAGAAACGTACGACAACAATTGTTTAGATGCTGTATTTAGCTCAACTCCAACTGCATTTACGCAACTCATTACTGTGTCGTCCAAGCTTTGTTGTAATTTACTTTGATCTACATCGTGCTGGTATTGTCCTACACCGATGGATTTAGGATCAATTTTTACCAATTCTGCTAAAGGATCCATTAGTCTTCTGCCAATAGAAACGGCTCCACGAACAGTTACATCGTGATCAGGAAATTCTTCTCTAGCCAAAGGCGAGGCCGAATAGATCGAAGCACCACTTTCGTTCACCATCACAATGGTTGTATCAGGTATTTGAAGTCCACGGATAAACGTTTCAGTTTCCCTTCCAGCTGTACCATTGCCAATGGAGATGGCCTCAATCTGATATTTTTCACAAAGCTGCTTTACTTTCCACTCTGCATCTTTGATATTACCTTGTCCTGTATGCGGATAGATGGTGGTATTCTCAAGTAAAGCACCTTGCTTATCTAAACAAACCACTTTACATCCGGTTCTAAAACCAGGATCAATAGCCATTACATTTTTTTGTCCAAGCGGAGCAGCCATTAAAAGCTGACGGGCATTAGCCGCAAAAACCCGTATCGCTTCTTCATCTGCCTTTTGTTTAATGGCAGCCCTAAGTTCTGTTTCCATCGCTGGTCGAAGCAAGCGTTTGTAACCATCGTAAATAGCCAGCTCTACCTGTTGACTAGCGCTGTTATTTCCTGTGATAAATTGTTTCTCTAATATTTGGATGGCGTCTTCATCTGGCGGAAGTACATCTAGTTTCAACAGCCCTTCCTCTTCGCCACGCAGCATGGCTAGTACACGATGCGAAGGTGCGGTTTTAGCACTTTCTTCCCACTCAAAATAGTCTTTGTATTTAATAGCTTCAATTTCTTTTCCTTTGGCAACCACTGTTTTGTAAGTTGCTTTTTGTTCAAAGTACTTACGCATTTTTGCTCTAGCCTCAGCATCTTCGTTGATGATTTCTGCAATGATATCTCTAGCGCCAGCCAAAGCATCTTGTACATTAGCAACACCTTTCTCATCATTAATATAAGTTGCTGCTTCTTGTTCCACATCCATTCTGCTTTGTGCCAAAACCGTTAGCGCTAAAGGCTCTAAGCCTTTTTCTCTAGCGATAGAAGCTCTAGTTTTACGTTTTGGTTTATATGGGAGATAAATGTCCTCTAAAATGGTCAGTGTTTGTGCGGTATTTAGCTGCTTTTCGAGTTCTGGTGTAAGTTTGCCGAGTTCTGTTAAAGATTTTAAAATCGCTTCCCTGCGCTTATCTAGTTCTTTAAGTTGTTGAGCTAAATCTCTAATTGCAGCAATTTGTACTTCATCTAAACTGCCGGTTAATTCTTTTCTATAACGGGATATAAAAGGTACGCTAGCGCCTTCTTCTAAGAGAGTTAGTGTTGCGTTAATTTGTTTGCTATTGATGTTTAACGCAGTAGAAATGTATTGCAGGTGATTGTTCATCGTTATCATTAAAGAGGCTAAATTAACCTAATTAAATAAGATTATATTGAGCTTTTGGATTTAAAGTTGAAGTGCATGTAAAGGAAATGTGACGATGTTGGCATGGAGTTTGATTTTTCGCTCACTCATTATATGTGTAACCTAAAATTATTAATCATGAAAAAATTTAAAAAATTATTAGCTCTTTCTTTTTGTTTAGTTGCATTAACAGCTCTTATTTCTTCTTGTTCAAAAGATGATGACAATAATAACGGAGGCCCTTACGAAGTAGAATATAAAGTTACTGCTTCTTCAAATGCTACTATAAGTACTGTTGTGTATGGAAACGCACAGGGTGATCCGACATCTCTTACCAGTTTAAGTGGCAACACTTGGAGCACAAAGTTGACGGTTAATGCAGGTGTGCAATCTATATCTCTTGGAGCTAATGCAACTGCAACAGATGCATCTGGCAGTATAAAAGTACAAATCTTCGTAAATGGAGTAATGGTTAAAGAAAATACTGGTTCTGGTCAATATTTAACCGCTACTGCAGTATATATTCCAGGCAGCTAGAATAAACTTACGAAAATTAAGAAAGAACGCCGTCCATTTGGATGGCTTTTTTTTTAATACACTTCCTCAGCATTTGAATTAATCAATAGGATTACCTCCTCAAAGGTGTTCGCGATATGACTCGGAGTCTCATGAATCGTAAATATTCCTTTTCGATTTTTCGAAAAACCAATTTCATGAGAAGAGATTAAATAATCAGCAAAGCATACAAATTCTTTTTTACGATCGCCCTTATATTCTTCTACAATCCTTTCTAGAGACCATATCGAAAACATATTTGGTAACCAATCTCGGTCTTTAAAACCATTGACTTTCAAGTAAAGTTCTTTGAAATCAGCAGGAAATTCAAATTCTAGCTCTTTTTCTACCTTAGACAAATCTTCATAGGTAGCACCTTGATTTAAGGCCACACCTTTATTATTCCAAAAATTCAAAAGCTCTTCCGTCCAAGTTTTACTCATACGTTATTAACTTACTTTCTAAATTAGTAATAAATCCGTCAGAACTTATAAGGTATTTACTTGTTCAATCTAATCGAGAATGAATTTCGTATCTTTGTAGTAATTAATGGGAAAACAAAAATTTTATGATACAGCGCCCAAACAAGAACGGGCGATTTTAGTGGGTGTAGCTTTGCCAGGTGAAAAAGCCGAGCAAACTAAGGAGTATTTGGATGAGCTGGCCTTTTTGGTGAATACAGCTGGCGGTGTGGTGGAGAAAACTTTCACGCAACGTATGCAAAAGCCAGATCGTGCTACCTTTGTGGGCACAGGAAAGTTAGAGGAAATACAAACTTATGTAAAAGCGGAAGAAATTGATTTGGTCGTGTTCGACGATGAGCTTTCGCCATCTCAACTACGTAATATTGAGAAGGAATTAAAGGTTAAAATTTTAGATAGAAGCAACCTAATTCTGGATATTTTTGCTGGGAGAGCGCAAACAGCGCAAGCAAAAACACAGGTAGAGTTAGCACAATTACAGTATTTGCTGCCTCGCTTAACAAGAATGTGGACCCACTTGGAGCGACAAAAAGGTGGTATCGGTATGCGTGGACCGGGTGAAAGCCAGATTGAAAGCGATAGAAGGATGATTTTAGAAAAGATCACCCTGTTAAAAGAACGCTTGAAACTGATTGACAGGCAGAACGAAACGCAACGCAAGAACCGTGGGCAGTTAATTCGTGTAGCCTTAGTGGGGTATACCAACGTAGGTAAATCTACCATCATGAACATGCTTTCTAAGTCTGACGTGTTTGCAGAAAACAAGTTGTTTGCAACCTTAGACACTACGGTGAGAAAAGTGGTGATCGATAATTTGCCTTTCTTATTATCGGATACGGTTGGTTTTATTCGTAAGCTTCCTCACCATTTGGTAGAGTGTTTCAAATCTACTTTAGATGAAGTTCGCGAAGCTGATATATTGGTACATGTGGTTGATGTCTCCCATCCAAATTTTGAAGATCAGATACACACTGTAAATGAAACATTGAAAGATCTAGGCGCAAGAGATAAAGAAACGATCATGGTATTCAATAAAATTGATGCCTACGTTGCACCAGAGTTCGACAATTTAGTGGATGTAGATGAGCAACGAGAACCAGTGACCTTAGCTGATTTCAAGAAAACTTGGATGGCACAGCACAATGCGCCTGCTCTTTTTATTTCGGCTACGCAAAAAGAGAACTTAGAAGAATTTAGAAAATTGTTATACGATAAAGTGAAGGATATTCATACTACACGTTATCCGTATGATAAGCTACTTTATTAATGACCAATAACCAAAGGGGAAAACGACTAATAACCAATAACCAAAAAATCAAACTATAAGCTAAGTGGATTTTTTAATGATCGCGTTAAAAATGAGTGTCAATTGTTGAGCTTCGTCTATTAATTTGTCTTTGGCATTGTTTAAATAAGGTTTGTCGTGAATATCAATAAGGCTTAACCATAGCTTGGTTTCTTTAGCTTCTTTTCGGCAAATTTTTATTCTATAAACGAAATCGGCTTTGCTTAAACTTTCGTTAGCTTCGATATAGTTTGCAGCAACAGATCCTGAAGATCTAGTAACTTGTTTGATGTCTTGTATGTTGGCAATATTAGGCGTCACTTCCTTGCAGTAACTTCTTACGGCTTTTGCAAAAAGAAAAGTTCTGTTTTCTAGGTCGAAGTTTGTATTGTTGCTCATTAACGAAATATAAGTATTTTTACATTTTGGTTTTAACACGGGATTTCTTTAATAGCTTTTAGAAGTGAGATTAATGGTACGTGATAATTGAAATTTGATCATTGAGCATTTTGATTATTGGTCGTTGAATATTGGTTAATTGGTCATTGGTTCATTAGTCACTAGGAATTAGTGGTTAGGGATCAGACAAATTGATTATTGGTCATTAAATATTGTGATTTGATTATTGGTGCTTAGGGATTGGAGTTTGAATATTGGAATTTGGAATTTATAGATATGGAAAGTAACAGACAAAAGAAGTTTGCAGGATTATTACAGGAAGAATTGGCGTCAATTTTTCAGCGTGAAGGCGCTGCTTACTTGCCAAATACATTGGTAACCATCACTAAGGTTCGCGTATCGCCAGATTTGGCAGTAGCGAAAGTTTACCTTAGTTTTTTAAATACTAATAACACGAGCTTATCTGTAGCTACGGTGAACTCGCATGCTGGAGAGATCAGATATAAATTAGGTTCTCGTATCCGTCATCAGGCTAGAGTAGTGCCAACTTTAACGTTCTTTGTTGACGATACCAACGAATACGTGGAAAGAATGGATCAAATTTTCGATAAGATAGCCAAGGAACGTAAAGATAGCGATAGCAGCGAGAACTCGGAGAACGTTTAGAGAGCGTATAAGAAAGCATATAAATGAATAAATACATCCGGGAACCCGGTAATTTTATTACTCACTTTCTACCTGCAATTTTAGCATGGCCAGGATTACACTTATTGCTGGAAAAATCTTCTACTGTTTTTGAGAATGTAGCTGCGTTAGTTTATGGCGGAGGTATTCTGCTGCTTTTTAGTGTTAGCGCTATATACCACAGTGTGCCCAAAACCGAATATGGTATTAGGTTTTGGCAAAAGTTTGATCATTGTTGTATCTATTTAATGATTGCCGGCTCCTTTACACCTACGGCATTAATCATTTTTGATGGCTGGTTGCGGTGGCTGCTTTTTGGACTGGTTTGGCTAATTGCCATTTTAGGCTGCCTACTTAAAATCTTCAATAAGCTAAAGAAAGGAAATCTTTCTACTGGATTATACATCGCCATGGGTTGTTTAATTATACCATTTATGGCAAAAATGATTGATGATGTACCTGCAATGGGCTTATTGTGGTTGTTTTTAGGTGGTGTTTTCTATATTGGGGGCACTTATTATTATGCTAAGGATAAACCTCTGTACAAGTATTTGCACAGTCATGAGTTGTGGCATTTGTTTGTGAATTTTGGAGCTTTATCTCACTTTATCTATAACTACGTCTACGTTTTTAAAGGTTAGTATTTTCCACAGATTTTTGCTGATTTTTTCGCAGATTGAAGAAAGATGCCTATTTGTTTTTTATACCCTTACTACATCTTAGCACGATCTTAAGTTTAATAAACCCGGTTGTAGCGAGCACGAAGACGAAGCGTAGTTTATCCCGATTATTCGGGAAGGCAAGTAAAGCGGAAACGGGACTATAAAACAAAAGAGCCACCATATTTGCTTTTCTAATAAAAAAATGCATTTAAAGTAACAAAGCCAATGCAAGCTTTAAGCTTTCCGTATTAATTCGTAAATTTAAGTATGAGCAGATTGATTTTAATTTTCTTACTCGGATTGTCGTCACAAGTGAACGCTCAAAGGCCTACCATAAAAAATGGTTTGGAGTCTTTTGTAAGGGCTAATACCATTTATCCCATGTATGCAAAAGAAAACTGCATCCAAGGAAATATTGAAGTCGCTTTTAAGGTAAACAAGGAAGGAAAAATAACTTATGCCGCTATAACCAAAGGCATTGGTGCAGATTTAGATGCAGAAGCGCTCCGTTTAATTAAATTAACTAGCGGAAAATGGACTGTTCCAGCAGGATACGATACTACTTTTCTCATTCGCACACCGATGAAATTTTCGCTACAAGATTATGGCTGCGAGCAACTCAATCCAGGGAGTGTGGGTTTAGCCATTAAGCAGTATAGTGATGAAATGGCTTCGCTCAGTAAAATTGCCAGCTTCTACAGAAACAGAGAAACCGGTACCGAAAATTTTATTGAAGAAGAGAAAATCATTGCCCTAAAAAATGATATGGGAGTTGATGAGGATTACTTGAATAAAAAAATAGCTATTGGGGAGAAAAAAATTAGTCAAGGCGATTTGCAAAGCGCTTGCGAAGATTTTAAGTTTGTGAAATATATGGGCTCAACAAAAGCAGATAAGCTGCTTGCCAAATATTGTAAATAAACATGCGTATTCTTCTTCGTGCTTTCGCTTTTTTAGACTTGATATCACTTGTTTTTATGTCGATGCAATTATGGGCGATATTTAAAAACTACAATAACTTTATTTTGCCATCTGAAAAAGTACAGGGAACACTCATGTTCCCGATGTTTATCTTGGTTTTAGTTGGGGCTTATGGCTTATTCTTCGTAAAGAAAATTGGTTTTATTAGCTACTACATCCAGTTTCCTTTTAGGCTTTACCTTTGGGTTTTTACGCTTGGTTTTATCACCTTGTTTCCGGAGGCGCTAGGTAATTACGATGATAAGTGGTTTTCAATCTTATTTAAGGTATGCTTCGCTGGCGAATTTATCAGGTTATTTTTAACCGTTAGATCTCACTACCAACTAAAGGCACGATCATATTAATGGCATTGGGCAATAGTTTTGCAGACACTTTATTAGTTTTACCTAAGTACTCACCATCTACCTGAAAGTGAGCTTTGTGCTTAGTAGTAATCTGCACTTCCGAAGCTTGAAAGCTTTCGATCTTTTTAGGGTTCCATGGCAATTTACTGATCCAAATTTTCAAAATCTCCATCACGGCATATTCTTTTATCAGGATAATCTCGAAAACATCATCGTTTAGCTTGCCATTAGGATTGATATTGAAACCTGTTCCGTACTTGGTTGCATTGGCTATTACTACCATTGCTGCATCAGTTTTGATATCGCGATCACCTACCCTAAACTGTACTTTCATTTTACGGTGGTTCCAAAAGGCATGCCACGCAGACTTGGCATAAGTTAACATCCCTCTGGTCGGCAATTCATCAAACTTTTTAACCAAATAGGCGTTAAAACCGATATCCGACAGATGGATACAAAGTTCGTTGTTAACTACTGTAGCATGTATTTTCTGAGGATTTCCTGTAGCGGCAACCTCCAAAGCTTCTTCAATAGCCAATGGAATGCCTAGCTCCTTCGCCATTCCGTTAGCAGAACCTGTGGGTATAATCCCGATAGGTGTTTCGGTATTTAATAAGCACTCGGCAACCAGCTTTAATGTACCATCGCCACCTACGGCAATTACTCGATCTGCCTTTGCTTTTTCTATCGCTTTTTTAATCTGCTCGGCATTACATTTTCGTGGGAGCTCAAAAATTTCAATAGCGATCCCGCTATCACTAAAATAATTGATAATCTGTTCGCTAAGACTTTCATCTTTGCTGCCAGAGCCTTGGTTCACTACAAAGAGTAGGCGTAGTTTGGTGTTCTTATAGGTCATATAAATGATATGATATAAAACAACAATTGTGGTACTCTGTTTTAAATATTATATGTCGAAAAAAATTGCTCAAGTAAAGGTATATCACGGTTACGGACACACCCACAATTTGGTGGTTTATGGTCATGTTTTTAAGTACAGAGCCAATGCAAAACAGCGTTTTAAAAATGGATTTTTTGTAAACCTAAGGCATGTATTTAAGCTATTTGTACTGAAACCCTACCCTTTTGCTAAAGTTCAGTTAAATTTCAATGGGCAAACTGTAGTTACCAACGCCGCTTACGATGGTTTTTTTAAATTTGAATGGGAAGCGAATGAGAATGTGGATGCGGGCTGGCATGAGGTTGACGTAACAGCGTTTAATGAAGATGGCAAACAATTGGCAAAATCTACCGGTTCCATCTATGTTCCGCACATTACCCAGTATGCCTTTATTTCTGATATTGATGACACCATTATGGTTTCTCACTCCAAAACAATTGGCAAAAGATTGAAAGAGTTGTTGTTGAAAAACCCAAGAACTAGGAAAACATTTCAGTCGACAAGATATCACTACGAAATGCTGGCAAAGGCACATACCGAACCGCAGCAGCCCAACCCATTCTTCTACGTGTCGAGCAGTGAATGGAATTTGTATGATTACTTGGTGGAGACTTTTCGTTTTAACGGATTTCCGGAAGGAACTTTTTTACTAAACCAATTGAAGCGATGGAAAGATTTGTTGAAGACTGGGAAAACTGGACACGAAGGAAAGTTGATAAGGATCATGCGGATTATAGATGCTTTCCCCAACCAAAAGTTTGTTTTCTTGGGCGATAATTCTCAGAAAGATCCAGAAATCTATTATAAAATTGCAGAAAAATATGGCAAAAATGTAATTGCTGTTTATATTAGAAACGTGAGAAAATCTAAATTATTCGAAACACAAGAAATATTGAATAAATTAGAGGACAAAAATATTAGTACCTGTCTTTTTGTGCATAGCGAAGATGCTATTGCTCACTCCAAAAAAATAGGTTTAATTAGTTAATAAGTATGAAAAGAATAATTTTCGCACTGTTTGTAGTTCTTATATTACAAGCCTGCACCAAAGACCTTAGTTCAATTAAACAACAAGATTCTAAATGGGAGTTAACCCGTTGGCCGGGAAAAACGCTACCAACGGCAGCTAAGGCAACCTTAAACATCAGCGGTGGAAGTAAAATTGGTGGAAAATCTTTTTGTAATTCTTATGGCGGCAGTGCAGTAATTAATGGCAACGCGATCCAATTCAGCAAAATTTTTGGCACTAAAATGTACTGCGAGGCCGTAGGCGATGCAGAAAATAAATACTACGCAGATTTGGAAAAAGTGACGGCTGGAAAAGTTTCTGGAAACAGACTTTTCTTGTATCAGAACGAGACCTTATTAATGGTTTTTGTAAAAACTGAATAAGGTATTTTCCTCTTTAATTTCGTTACATTCTTTTTCATTGTTTTGGCATTATTAGTGTTTGTATTTTTTTACACACAAAAAACCTCAAACAATGAAAAGAACCTTCTTATTGGCGGCAATGCTCGCCTGCTTTACTTATGCCAAAGTTTCAGCTCAAACCATTAATGGAATTAAATTATCGGATTTAAAAGAACCAGTTTTAGAACTTCGTGCGTTTAAACAAGATTTTGGAAGCAAAGTACTCGTTCAACTTGAATATGGGCAGCGAGTAATTAACGAGAGGCAGGCATCGCTTGTAAAGGATGAAAATGGTAAAAACATGGAATTCAACTCGGCGCTTGATTTCGTAAATAAAATGAAATACTATGGTTATGAGCTTTTTACAGCTTATGGAGTAACCCTTCGCGATGATACCATTTTGAAATATTACGTGCTCAAGCGTAAAGATTAAATTTTATGGCAACCTAAATATCTGTTCTGTATTTTTGAGCATGGTTTTTAGGTTGCCTGATGATGAAATTGTATTCCCTAATCCTGAACTCGCTGATGAAGACGGATTACTAGCCATTGGTGGAGATTTAAGTGCGGAACGATTAATTCTTGCTTATCAACATGGCATATTTCCTTGGTTTAGCGATGATGATCCGATTTGTTGGTACTCGCCACATGAGCGTTGCGTAATTTATCCCGATAAGGTCAAGGTTAGCAAAAGCATGAAGCAAGTTTTAAAAAATGGAGGTTTTAAAGTCACTACCGATCAAGCCTTTGAAAAAGTAATTGCCAACTGCGCTAAAATACCTCGTAAAGATCAACCAGGCACTTGGATTACCAAGGAAATGCAAGCAGCCTACCTCAATTTGCATCAATTAGGTTGGGCACATAGTGTAGAAGTTTGGAAAGATGATGAGCTAGTTGGCGGACTTTACGGTATCGCCATTGGTAATGTGTTTTGCGGAGAAAGTATGTTCAGTTTAATGAGTAATGCTTCAAAAGTTGCACTGATCTTCCTCTGTCAGCAAACCAATTTTAAGTTGATAGATTGTCAGTTGCCAAACAATCATTTGCTCAGTTTGGGTGCGGAGATAATAGATAGAGAAACATATATGAGCTTTCTCAACAGGAATGACAGATAATCAAATTACAAAATCCAAATCCCAATGTTCAATTAAAAATGAACTAATAGCTATTAAACTGCCGAATGTTTTTCTTGTAGACGTAGAGAATTAAGTGCTTACTTTCAACGATGCATTTCTCTACCCCTTAGGGGAGAGATGCCGAGGCAGAGAGGGGCTCCGCAGTTTCTCTATAAATGCTACAAACTTTTTGCTGTTGTAATTTGCTACTCCTTCGTGTTTAAAAGATAGCCTTCCTTGTTTATCGAAAACCACGGTAGTTGGCAAAGAACCTGCAAATATTTGTTCTGGTACGCTGCTGGCCATTTGGTAAACTGGCATGGTGTATTTTCTGGCCTTCATGTAGCCATTGGCTTTTTCAAAGTTACTATCAGCATCTAAAAGGATGAAAACAACATCCTCGCTATTCTTATGCTGTTCATATAACTTGTTGATGGATGGCATTTCGGCCAAACAAGGCGGGCACCAAGTAGCCCAAAAGTTAAGAAACACCACTTTGCCTTTCAGCTCATCTAAAGTAACTGTTTTTCCACTTCGATCTTTAAACTTCAAATTTAAAGCTGTAGTGGCTGATGTTTCTTTTGATGGTACATCAGGATTGAATAAACCTACCTGCATTAAACCTTGGATTACCAAAGCTTTTGCAGAAGGCACAAATAGAATTAATGCTAAAATGAGGATGAAAACCCCGTTGGAGATATATTTTTTAATGTTCTTTTTGTCCATGTTATTTAACTAACTTCAGCAAAGCCAAATAGACACCATCAATTACTTTGCCATCCGGCGAATATCTAATGTTTCCATGGTATCGCTTTTTTTGTGATAGTTCTTATTTCTATAGAACGAAGTATCCGTAATCATCATTGCGCTGTAGCCAAAATTCCAATAATTTAAATGATCAGAAAAGTCGATACCAGGCAATGATCTCGGTGCGTTAAATTCTTCTGTTTTTATAGCTTTAGCCTGTTTGAAATGTTGGCTAAAGTCTTCAACGAATTTACCTTTTTCAGCAGTGGTTACCAACGTGATATAATCTCCTTTATTGCCGTACATTTTCGACATGACCGCTACTGGATAGTTCTGGCTATTTTCTTTATCACTGAAATAACCGATCATCTCTAGAGAAATCATCCCCAAAACATCAACCTTAGTATCTTTTAAGGACTTAGCATGCACATAACTTCCCATTTGTTCTGTTCTGAAATAAGGAGGCTCTTCCAGCGTAAAAGCTACCAAATCGATACGTTTATTCAATTTTTTTCCTTTTAATTGACGAGCTATTTCTAATAACCCCACAATACCACTGGCATTATCGTCTGCACCTTCCTGATTGCCGCACACATCGTAATGTGCACCAACAATAATACGTTGTTTGTTTTCTGTACCGAATGAGCAAATTACATTTTTATAGGTCTTGCCTTCCACTTTATACTCTTGATAAGAAACTTTATCGCTGTACTTCAGGAAATCAGTTTTTATATAGTGGGCAATGGCATTCAGCTGTGCTATATTTTCGGGATTTCGGTACGATGCGGTCTTGGTAATATTTTTAAGATGTTTTTTAACAGCAACCGTATCTGTATTTGCCGAGCAGCAAAAACTAAAAAAGCTTAGCAATAAAAAAGTTGAAATTTTGATCATTTTAATCTGGATCTACGCGGTAAGTAGTGCCTCTTGCACCAAATTTAGAAAGATTGTAGCTTAAACCAAAAGAGAAAACCCTGGTAATCACATTGTTTTTAGAATCGATAACTGAATTACCCGACACTTGACGGAATACCATATTCCCTTGGTTGAGTAGGTCGCTTGCACTAGCCGTTAAACTAAGTGATTTATTTTTCAGAAAATTCTTGCTCAAATTAGCGCCGATCAGCAACGGATTTTGGTTGGCTACAGCATACCCGGTGTTGATTCGCTTAGAAACTGATATACCAATTCTATAGGTCTTTTTTATAGTTCCATTTCCGCTCAGTGAAAGTGATAAAGTTTGTAAATCTCTATTTACATTTTGTAGTGCATTGTTAGAGTTTGAACTTTGTGAATAGTTTGCAGATCCATTTAGACTCAAATTTTTCAACCTTAAACGACCATTAAAATTAGAACTAAATGTTCTGGTGATAAAGAATTGGGTAGTGGTCAACTGACCAGGGTTAAACGTTGGTGGCATAATTCCAGGCATTCCTCCGGTGTTAATCACAATATCTGATGATAAACCTGCATAAGCAAAGCTGTTTTGTAAGCTCTGTACATTATTATTGTTTACCTGATTATAGCCCGCTCCAAGTGTTAAATTCCCTTTTTTAAAATTCAAGCTTCCAGAAATGTTTTGCGAAAAATTTAAGCCACTATTAAAGTAGCGGGTGTTATTAATAAACAACGCTCTATTAGATACGCCTATAGTTCCATTGTAACCTGCGGTGAAAACATTCTTTTTAATTGGGATACTGATATTATAATTGCCACTCAGGTTATACGTACCATTGGTATTTTCATATCTCGTTTCTTGTTTATAGCTACCCAAAGTATCAGGTATTATAATTACGTTATTGATAATTTCATTTTGCGTAGTGGAAAAATTAGCCGACGTAAACAACGACGCTCCAGATTTCTCTTCTATGTAGTTATAGTTGGCATTTAATCGATGGTTAAACGATGGTTTTAAATTTGGGTTTCCAATAACGATATTTTGTAAATTTTGGGTATTACGTATGGGCTGTAATTGACTAGCAGATGGACTATTGTTATTGCCAGAATAACCTATGCTTAGTGTTTTTCCTTTTTTAAGGGTTTTACTATAGTTTAATGTTGGCGAGTAATTAAAATTATTGTTGTTGATTTTTTGATTAAGGTTGATGTAATTGTTTCTCAATAGTGTTGGTCTGGCGTTAAACCCGATAGTAAAACGAGTTTTCTTATTACTTTGATTATAATTTAATCCTATAACTTGCGTAATAAATAACGATTTTAGCTCAGAGCTTAGCGAATCAATGAAGCGATATTCGTTGGTTAAGTTGCTCAGCACGTCTGTAGCAGATCGGTTAAAAGAATTGGTTAATGATAGCGCATAATTTATACTAAGGTGCTTCATTTTGAAACTATCTGTAGGTTTACTAATTGCCATGGAATAGCTAGTACTAAATGCAAAACCCTGTGAGTTGCTTCTATTATCGATATTTCTATTCAACACCGAATCTTTTAAAAGAGATTGGTCTTGCTGATTGTAGTATAAGGTGTTGGTGCTTACCAGATTATTAGACTTTTGACTTGAAGCATTGAAAGAGAAGTTACCCGATAAGTGATTTCTTTTATCCTTAAGCCGCTTCGAAAAACTCATGTTACCACTAATATTTGGAGAACTTCCATCGGTTTGATTGATGTTTTTAAAATCTTGTCGGTTAACGCCACTTTGGTTGTTTAGCGATGCGCTGTTACTGCTGTTATTGTTGAGACTTGCATTGATATAGCCATTTAAATACAGCGCTTTGCTCATGAGGTTAATATCAGAACTAAAGCTATGGCCTCCATTTTTGGATTTGCCATTACTTTGCGACAAATTGTAATACGTCCCTAAATCACTTAAGGTTTCAACCGCCTGTTCGTTCGTGAAAGCATTTTTACCTTGATTTGAGCCATAATTAACACTATAACTACCGGTCTTTCCAATTTTATCTCGGTGATTAATGGAGAATGAACCATTCTGACTATCGCCTGCCCCATTATTTTGGGTAGTGTAATTTAAGCCGAGCCCAGTTTGTTTATCGCCATTCCAAATATTCATTCTATTTTTAGAACCAATTTGATCATTAGAACCGGCGTTGATTGCCAAATTACCAAACTTCCCTCGGTTCATTCCCGGCTTGGTGACAATGTTGATGAGCTTTTGTGGTTCGCCAATTTTTAAGCCTGTAAAATTAGCCTGATCACCATAATCATCGATAAGTTGAATCTTTGAAACAATACCTGCTGGTAACGTAGCTATAAATTCCTTTACATCATTGGTGAAGAAATCTTTACCATTTACGCGTAGCTTAACCACGTTTTTCCCCATAGATTTCACGTTGTAATCGTCATCCACTTCTATTCCAGAAAACTGCTTAATCAGATCAGCTACGTTATCTCCATCAAACACCTGATAGGCAGCGGCATTATATTCTACTGTATCTTGCATTATCCTAATGGGATTTGGCTTTGCCTTAACTTCCACTTCCTTTAACATATTGCTGGCCATTTTCAATTTGATATCTTCAATATCCAAATGCTTTTTCTTGCCAAAAGTGTAATCTTGCTTAAAATCGTAATAGCCTATTATAGATACGCTTAACGTAAAGCTTTCACTTTTCACCTTGGAAAAGTTGAACTGCCCATCATTATCAGTTTTGGTGCTGATAGTATCTTTTTGGTTAATGAGAAGAATGGTAGCATCCGATATGGCTACACCGCTGGTATCGGCGACTTTGCCCACAACCTTCCTGTTAGCTTGCGAAAAGCCATTTAAACTGCCTAATAAGATCGGCAGAGAGAGCAATAAAATAGATAAAATCCTCAATAGATTTGGTGTTGCTAAAACAAACTTAATATTTAGTTGTCAAGCTTTTTCGTTTTAACAAAACTTTAACGAAATAACTTTATGTTTTAGATGCTGATTTGAAGAAATTCCATAATGTGCTAAACACAAAAAATCGCCATTGCGATTGAAGAAACCTGTTGCTTAGACAATCGGTAGTTTCTCCGAAATCGCAATGGCGACGAAGTTTTATTTGTGTGGAGGAGTATTAATTTGCTTTGCTATGAACAAACATTTTAGCAGAGAAGCCAGTGTCGCCAGTATTGGCTTTCAAACCTTTTGCATAAACGGTATAAATTTTTCCTTCTTCTAACTTAACGCCAGTAATTGTAGTTTCAACTACTCCACTAGTTGCGTTTTTGATGTTAAGCGTTACATTATCTGCAACATCAACGGCATCGAAAGTGCTAAATTCTTTAAAAGCTTTATTAGTAGACAAGTCAGTAGCTGCGCCATTTACATTTAAACTTAAAGCTCCACCATCTGGACTTAGGTTTACAAAACGGATTTTTGCTTTTCCGGTAGCTGGTTGTTCTAAATTATCTTCAAGCATTAATAATTCGATGTTTTCTAATTTGTTAACTACAAAAAGCGAGTAACCAGCTTGTGGTTTAAGTGTATGCTGTAAGCTTTTTAACGAAGTTTGGCTATTTTTTTTGGTTACGTTAAAAACATTGTTGCCGGCATAAACGCTTAGGTAGCCAATTTTATTCCCAAATTCGAAATCTACATTTTGGTTTATTCTGCTGTTAGCTACATAAACATCCAACAATTCTGTAGTTGGCGATGCTTGGATTACGTTTAATCCAGATACTTGAATTGGCTCGTAGTTTCCATCCATTTTTGAACAAGAAACTAAACCTAGTGAAAACACTGAGAACGTCAACGCTGCAGCGATAGCTTTGTGTTTTAAAAAAAATCTCATGATGATATAAAAAATATTAAACAATACGGCACATTGCCATTAACTCACCACACCTATACGTAGGCTGAATTAAGAACGCTACAGTTTTATGAATATTTTTTATTTACGACTGATTTTTAGTTAGTTGCTTTTGTTTTCCGAAGTTCGATAACCGTAATTTCTGGCCAAATGCCTACTCTTCCAGAAAAACCGATGAAGCCAAATCCTCGGTTTACGTTGAGATATCTGCGGTTTTCCTTTTTTATGCCCGCCCAATGCTTGTAACGGAATTGAACTGGGCTCCATTTTAAACCAAAGGCTTCGAAACCAAACTGCATGCCGTGGGTATGCCCAGCAAGGCTAAGTTGTATTTTTGAGGGATGATTTTTCACTTGCGCCTCCCAATGACTGGGATCGTGAGAAAGTAAGATTTTGAATTCATCTTTTGTGGTGCCTTGTAGTGCTTTTTCCAAATCGCCACGTTCTCCAAAACCTAAACCCCAGTTTTCTATCCCAGCTAGAATGATTTTTTGACCATTTTTTTCAAGCGTGACATGCTCGTCCAACAACAGTCTAAATCCAATTTCGGCATGGTACTTTTTAAGTTGCTGCAAATTTTCCCTTTTTGAAATATCACTTTCCCACTTCACATAATCGCCATAGTCGTGGTTACCCAGTACAGAAAACTGACCGAAAGGTGCTTTAATTTGCGAGAAGTGATTGATGTAGGGTTTCACCTCTTCGGCTTTGTTGTTTACTAAATCTCCTGTAAAGACAAATAAATCTGCCTGTTGGCGATTAATCAAATCAATTCCTTTCTGTACCGCTTTTGGGTTGTTCAAGCTTCCTGCATGGACATCAGAAATTTGTGTGAGTTTAAAACCATCAAAAGCATCGGGAAGATCATCGAAATATAAAGTGTGCCTAATTACCCGATAAGCATACTTGCCTTTGAAAATTCCATAAACAAAAGCAATAATGATTAATGAAGCCAATAAAATCCCGATGTAAACTCCAATTATTGGTCTTTCGGGGTAAACGAAGTTACTTTGAGTAATGTAGTTTACTCCTGCTAAGCCCAATCTATAGATATCTGTAATTACTTCTGCCAGTACAAAAACCAACAGCGAAACAAAATATACTAGTAAAGCATGTGCACTGATTTTAAACAATGAGCTTGGCCCATCTACACTCAACCTCGTTAAGCTAAATGAAAACAGGGCTAAAAGTGTTAGGGGAAAAATCCACAACCAAGGCAGCAAGGCGCTAGAAATAAGTGGAGCTAAAGCGGTCAAAGCATATCCGTTAATCAACAGAAATACCAATGCGAATATGAAGATTGGTACAAATGGAATTTTTCTTCTCATGTTTTTAAATTTTGAACCACCTTAAACATCTAAGTAAACCTTAGGAAATGACTTTATACTTAAATGAGCTTAGGTGTCTAAGATGGTAAACATATATATAAAAATTGCGAGGTTCGAAACATTTCTTGTTCCTGTCATTCTGAGCAAAGCGAAGAACTGAAAGTAACATTCACTAACAGATTCCTCCTAACGTCGGAATGACAGAACGCTTAAGATTGCTTCGTGCCTCGCAATGACGATATATTGATACCCCTCTCTGCCTTCGGCATCTATCCCTAAGGAGAAAATTAGAATGTGCATTTCCCTCTCCTTTTAAAGGAGGGGGTTAGGGTGAGGTTTTAAATCAACTCAACGCTGCGGCTCACAAATGCCGTTAATTCTGCACCAGTTAACATACCTTGAGATAACAACGCTAAATCAACAGCTTGTTTTGCAAATTTGCTTTGTTCTTCTTCTCCGGCAGCTAAAATTTTGCTTACCAACTTATGATTTCCGTTGATGGCTACTTTGTAACTATCTGGCATGCTACCATAGAAACTCATTCCACCGCCCATTTTAGCCATGTCTTTCATTCTACGCATAAATTCGTCCATTGTGATGGTAACAGGCGCATCGTCTGGATTTAATCCCACAACTTCTACCGTATATCCTGGTTTAGTAATCGCTTTCTCGAAAATACCTTTAACCGTAGTAGATTGCTCTTCGCTCAACACCGACTCCAATTTCTCATCTTTTTCGATCAATTGGTTCGCCACCGAAGCATCCACACGTTTCAATAAAGTTTTCTCTAACTTTTGTTCTAAACTACTCACAAAGTGACTATCAATAGCAGAATTCATCACCAACACATCGTAACCTTTTTTCTCAGCAGCTTGGATAAAACCATCTTGTTTATCTAAATCTGTAGCGTATAAATAAACAACGTTACCGTTTTTATCGGTCTGTACAGCACTTACTTTTTCTTTGTACTCTTCGAAAGTGAAAGCCTCTTTTTTAGTGTTAGTTAACAAAGCAAAATCTTTCGCTTTATCGTAGAATTTCTCCTCGCTAATCATTCCGTATTTCACGAACAAACCAATATCGCTCCATTTCTCTTCAAAACCTTTACGGTCTGCTTTAAACAGTTCACTTAGTTTATCCGCTACTTTTTTGGTGATGTAGTTGTTGATTTTTTTCACATTACCATCAGCTTGCAAGAAACTTCTAGAAACGTTCAAAGGAATATCCGGACTATCAATTACACCGTGTAACAACATCAAGAACTCAGGAACAATATCCTTCACCTCATCAGTAATAAATACCTGGCGAGAGAACAACTTGATCTTGTTGCGCTGCATGTCGAAATCTTCTTTCACCTTAGGGAAATATAGAACTCCCGTTAGGTTAAAAGGATAATCAACATTTAAGTGGATCCAGAACAAAGGATCATCAGAGAACGGATACAACTGCTTGTAAAAATCCAAATAATCAGCGTCTGACAAATCTGCAGGTGCTTTAGTCCAAATTGGGTTGGTTGTATTTACAATATTATCAACCTCAACCGATGTATATTTTGGTTTACCTTCTTCGTCAACGCCATCTTCTACGCTTTCAGTTTTTTTACCAAATTTGATCGGTACAGGTAAAAATTTAGCGTATTTATCTAAAATCTCTTGTAGCTTGTGCTCACTTAAAAATTCTTCGCTTTCTGCATTTACATGTAAAACGATATCTGTACCACGGGTAGTTCTAGATCCTTCCGAAATCTCGAAAGAAGTACTACCGTCGCAAGTCCATTTTGCTGGTTCAGCTCCATCTTGGTACGATAAAGTATTAATCTCCACTAAATCGGCCACCATAAATGCAGAGTAGAAACCCAAACCGAATTTACCGATGATCTCGTTAGCGTCTTTCGCATCTTTAAACTTTTCAACAAACTCACTAGCACCAGAGAAAGCCACTTGGTTAATGTATTTCTTGATTTCTTCGGCGGTCATTCCCAAACCATTGTCACTAATCGTAATGGTTTTTGCTTTCTCATCTAGCTTCACCTCTACTAAAGGTTCACCCACCTCGCCGTTAAACTGACCAAGAGCGCCTAAGCGTTTAATCTTTTGCACCGCGTCAACCGCATTAGAAACTAATTCCCTTAAAAAGATCTCATTGTCCGAATACAGGAATTTCTTGATGATTGGGAAAATGTTTTCTGTGTGTATGGAAATACTTCCTTTTTCTGTTGTCATATCTTAATCTAAATTTTTGCTTATACGCTTGTTTATCAAGCCTTGTTCCAAAACAAATTTTAGGTCAAAATGACAGGTACCCTCACTCTTGGGGTTACTACAATAAAATATTTAATTGATGATGAGCAAAGCAAAATCCAATTTTCATCGGTCACGATAGTCCCGCTTTCTCTCCAAGTCCGCACTCGTTACACTCGCTTACGGGCTTTCCGTTCAATCGGGTTTAAAGAACAAAATACGAGCAAAAATTTTTCGGTCTATCCAGCCCAACTTTCCCTATCTAAACTTCTGTAATGAATAGCTTCCGCTAAATGTTCGATTTCTATTTTTTCGCTACCAGCTAAATCGGCAATAGTACGTGCAACTTTTAAGATGCGATCGTAAGCTCGGGCAGACAAACCTAACTTTTCCATGGCCTGCTTAATCAATCCTCTACCAACTTCATCAATCTCGCAGATTTTCCTAACCATGTTTGCACTCATTTGCGCATTCGAATGCACACCTTCCAGTGCCGAAAAGCGGTGGTCTTGTATCTCCCTTGCCTTAATTACCCGTTCTCTAATTAGCGTGCTTTTTTCCGCAGGGCGGGATGAAGACAACTCCGAGAAGTTAACAGGGGTAACTTCCACATGTAGATCAATTCGATCCAACAATGGCCCAGAGATTTTGCTTAAATATTTCTGCACTACACCTGGTCCGCAAACACATTCCTTTTCGGGGTGGTTGTAAAAACCGCAAGGGCATGGGTTCATAGAAGCAACCAACATAAAGCTGGCAGGATATTCTACCGAAAACCGAGCTCTGGAAATAGTCACTTTTCTGTCTTCCAAAGGTTGACGCATTACTTCTAAAACCGTTCGTTTAAATTCTGGCAATTCATCCAAAAACAACACGCCATTGTGCGCCAAGGAAATTTCTCCAGGCTGCGGGTTCATTCCACCACCTACAAGGGCAACATCTGAAATAGTGTGATGGGGATCTCGATAAGGCCTCTCCGTCATTAAAGCATTGCTTGCAGGCAACCGACCAGCTACAGAATAAATCTTCGTACTCTCCAAAGCTTCGTGCAAATTTAGAGGAGGTAAAATGGTAGGCAATCGCTTTGCTAGCATAGTTTTACCAGCGCCGGGCGGACCAATCAATATCACATTATGACCACCCGCTGCCGCAATTTCCAAAGCTCTTTTAATATTCTCTTGCCCTTTTACGTCAGAAAAATCTTGCTCGTAACTGTTAATCTGCTTGTAAAACTCTTGTCTAGTATCTATCCTTATGGTTTGCGGCTGTTCCTTACCGGTGAAAAAATTGATGACATCCAACAAACTTTCCATGCCATAAACATCCACATCGTTAACGATGGCTGCTTCCCTAGCATTTACACTTGGCAATATTAGCCCTGTAAAACCTTCCGTTCTAGCTTGAATTGCAATGGGTAGTGCGCCTTTAATACTCTGTAGACCGCCATCAAGCGATAGTTCTCCCATGATGACATATTTCTCCAATTTTTCACCATCGATTTGACCCGACGCTGCTAGTATGCCCACGGCAATAGGCAAATCGTAAGCAGATCCCTCTTTCCTAATATCGGCAGGAGCTAAATTTACCAATATCTTTTGGCGAGGCATATGATATCCCGCAACGCGGATGGCACTTTCTACTCGGTGCAGACTTTCTTTGACAGCATTATCAGGTAAACCTACCATGTAATATTTACTGCCGGCACCCACACTTACTTCAATGGTGATGGTAATAGCGTCTACTCCGTAAACGGCGCTTCCATAGGTTTTTACAAGCATAGATAGATGTTTTTCAACTTCAAGTTATGAAATTTCGGCCAACAAAAAAAGCCAGTGCATCAACACTGGCTTTCTATCTTAAAGATTATTCCTTATAGTGATAAAATCTCTGCTAAGTGCAACCAGGCTGGTGTTACCTGCGTAGCATCGATATGCTTGATTGCTTTAGAAAATGGCGTAAACACGATTTCTTTATTAATTTGTCCAACCATTACCTTTGATTTACCTGCTAGTAGCCCCTCTACTGCAGCAACACCTAAACGACTGGCCAATACTCTATCTGCACAAGAAGGACTGCCGCCACGCTGGATATGCCCTAATACCGAAACTCTGATATCGTGGTGCGGAAATTTCTCTTTTAAAACTTCACCCACATTGTAAGCACCGCCAGCTTCATCGCCTTCGGCCACCACAATGATTTTAGAAGCTTTATCTTTACGACCGTGCTCTACTCTCTCTACTAAATCTTCGGTTGTCATTTTTGCCTCCGGAATTAAGATGGCTTCGGCTCCTACGCCAATTCCGCTTCTTAATGCAATTAAACCAGAGTCACGACCCATAACTTCTACAATGAAAAGCCTATCGTGAGACTCTGCAGTATCTCTAATTTTATCCACCGCATTTACTACGGTATTGATAGCAGTATCGTAACCAATAGTCAAATCAGTACCTTCCAAATCGTTATCGATAGTCCCCGGCAAACCTACAATCGGGAAATCATATTCTTGAGAAAAGATATCAGCACCGGTAAAAGTTCCATCTCCACCTATTACAACTAAGGCATCAATATTGCTCTCTACCAAATTTTTATATGCTTTAGCTCTTCCTTCTGGAGTTCTAAATTCATCACAACGAGCGGTTTTTAAAATGGTACCACCTCGTTGAATAATATTGGCAACAGATTTACCCTCCATCGGGAAAAAATCGGCATTGATTAAGCCATCATATCCCCTTAAAATTCCTGTAACTTTTAACTTGTAGTATAAACTACCTCTAACAACGGCTCTAATGGCTGCGTTCATTCCTGGAGAGTCGCCCCCAGAAGTTAGCACGCCTATATTTTGTATTTTACTCATTATTTTTTGTTTGCAAATTCAGACAATCCTTTATCAAGGTAGCCTAAATAAGCATCTATTTTAAATTCTACACCTATTGGCGGAGAAACCAGTTCTTTTCCTTCAGTATCAAGCAACACATAATAAGGTTGCGCAATGGTACCAAATCTCTCCGCTTGCAAATGTTGGAATTTTTTTCCAACCGTGTTCACTTGAGTTTTCAAGATTTGCGAATAAAATTGTTCATTTTCTGGCAAAGCTGTTTTATCGTCTGTGTATAAAGAAACTACGATATAATCTTCTTTCAATCTTTTTAGTACCTCTTTGTCAGACCAAACGCGAGCTTCCATTTCTCTACAGTTCACGCACCCATGCCCAGTAAAGTCTAGAAACAACGGCTTGTTTACTTCTTTAGCGTAAGCTAATGCCTCTTCATAATCGAAATACCCATCTATTCCGTGTGGGATATGAAGAAAATCAGCATATTTCTTTTTCTTGTTAGATGTTTCGCTATGCGAAGCGGCCGCAGCCGTTCCGCTACCTTCTCCAATTACAAAATCTTGAGTAGCTAAAGGTGGGACTAACGCACTTACTGCTTTTAATGGCGCACCCCATAAACCAGGGATCAAATACACTGCGAAAACGAAACTTGCTACCGCTACGAAGAACCTTGGTACCGATACATATGGCAAATCACTATCGTGAGAAAACTTGATTTTACCTAATAAATAAACACCTAAAAGAATGGCCAATACAATCCATATCGCAAGAAACACTTCTCTATCTAAAATACCCCAGTGATAAGCCAAATCAGCAGTTGAAAGAAACTTCAATGATAAACCTAATTCTAGGAAACCTAAAACAACTTTTACCGAGTTCAACCAACCCCCAGATTTAGGTAGGCCAGTCATCAAGCTTGGGAATATTGCGAATGTTGTAAAAATTAAAGCTAACGAAAGCGAGAAGCCGAACATTACTACAATCGGTGTAAGCAAGTCGGTATTAATTGCTACCAACGAAGTTCCGATTAGCGGTCCTGTACATGAGAAAGATACCACGGCTAAGGTTGCAGCCATAAAAAATATTCCACCTAAACCTTTAGAATCTGATTTAGCATCGAGCTTGTTTACAATTGAGCTTGGCAGCATGATCTCGAATGCACCTAAGAATGAGATACCAAAAATCAATAGGATAATGAATATGAAAACGTTGAAGAAACCATCAGTAGAGATTTGGTTAAGTGCACTTGCACCCCAAATTAAAGTGATGATAATTCCTAAACCAACATAAATTACAATGATTGATAGACCGTAAATAATGGCACTTCTAATACCTTTGGCTTTACTTTCTGCCCGTTTAGTAAAAAAACCAACGGTAAGTGGCACCATTGGGAAGATACAAGGTAAAAAGAAAGCGGCTAAACCTGCTAATAAACCTAAGCCGAAGGTTACCCAAAGCGAAGTTGGCTCTGAAGTAGCTGCCGCAACTGTAGCGTCATTTTTAACAGAGTCTACAGCGGTTTCTTTCGATGCAGGAATTTTACTGTTAGCAATACTATCTTCTTTAGAACCAATAGTTGTGAATTCGATTTCACCCATATCGGCAGTTGCCGTGGTGTCTTCTTGAGATTGCTGGGCATAACTGTTCCCAGCGTAAAATACAGTGAAAAGTGCTAAAAGTAGCACCCATAATAAGTTTAGTTTCTTCATTTGTGTGTTGTGTTGAAGGCGTGAAATTAACGATAATTTTCTAATCATCAGGTCAATTGCACATCATAAAAGCCTATCAGCTAAGATACAGGAATTTTGAAAGCCACTTCTTCTGCGGGCAGACAGCTTTTATCGCTACATACCATGAACTCCAATACACCACTCACTACCGCACTAGGTTGATGCAGTTTTATCCGTTGCTTAAAAACAACTTCCTTTTCAAAAAATGTCAGATTTTTCTGAAGTACTTTATCGTATTTAACTTTAGGTTTAGGCTCTAATGTTTTGCCAATTAAGCTATAAGATTTAGATGGATTAAAATTAAAACTTGTTTTTGTTGGCCCACCGCTAACCTGCATAGAGTAAATATGCCAGCCACTTGCGACGGTAGCTTTCATAAAAACTTCTGCTTCTTTACTATTAATTTTCTTAGCGAGGTAAGACCATTTAACAGGTCTTTGCAACTGAGCTAAAACTACTCCACCTTGCAAAAGGAAAATAAAAACTAACAGTTTCTTCATTAGCAGGCCAACCTAACAAAGAGAAGGAACGCAAATGCATTCCTTCTCTTCTATCCAATTTTAATTATTTTACAGGGATGCTGAAGGTTACTTCACTAGGTGGTAAACATTGTTTATCATCGCATACCATAAATTCTACTTTACCTTTCACAGCGGTAGTAGCTTTATTCAATTTTATTTTTTGGGTAAAAAGTACTTCGTCTTCGAAATAACTTACATCCATTTTAAATACTTTTTCATATTTAGTAATTGGCTTAGGCTCCATTGTTTTACCTACCAAAGTATAGTCTTTTGATGGCGAAAAAGTAAACTCAGTTTTGTTAGGGCCACCTGGCTTAATGTTTTGAGAATACAAATGCCAATTAGGATCGATGCTTGCTTTAATATAAAGCGTTGCTTCATTTTTACCTGTTTTTTTAGCAGCATATTGCCAAGTAACAGGGTTCTCCAATTGTGCAAAAGCACTGATGGTTGCCATAACTACCATCGCTACAATTAATGTGATTTTTTTCATGTGTTTATATAAGTTAGTTAGTCAAAATTTCAATTTAAAAATATATTATACACTATATAAAAGCAACTTCCTTAAAGCCAAATTCGACAACCGGGCCATCCAAAGGTTTAATCTGTAATAAACCATAAGGACTAACTCCCTCTATCTTTCCTTCAAAAACTTCGCCATTATGGCTGTATTTGGCTAATTTGTTTAATCGGTACAGCTTATTAACGTACAAGTCATGTAAGCTTGTACCCTGTCCCGATTTCAATTTCAAATATAGCTGCTCAATTTGTATGCAAATCTCATTCAAAAGCACCATTAAATTTACATCTTGTTGTAAAATTTGCGATATAGAAACCATTCTGTTGTTTACATCTTCTGCAAAAACTGACTGATTTATGTTTAAGCCTATGCCAATAATGCTTTGTTTGATGGTACTGCCAACAAGAACATTTTCAATTAAAACACCGCCAATTTTCTTATCATCTACATAAATATCATTAGGCCACTTTACACTTAACCCTTGGGGCAAATATTTAAGCAAAACGTTATTCAAAGCAATAGAAACCAACATATTTAAAACAAATTGCTTTTCAACCGGGACAAAGCTTGGCCTTAACAACAAACTAAAAGTTAAATTTTTCCCAGGCTCCGCATACCACACATTGTCTAACTGGCCTCTACCTGCAAATTGATGCTCTGCCATAATTACAGTACCCTCTGGCAATGGCTCGGAATTTGAAGCTAGATTTTTCAGATAATTATTAGTAGAATCAACCGCTGATAATTTGATGAGATTTTGACCAACAAATAATGTTGAAAAAGTGTTATTTTGCAAGTGTTGATTTTTATATTTTATTGAAGACCAAAATTAATTTTTTTAATGGTAAAAAAGAAAAATGCCAACCTTTCTACATACCTATCTGAAATAGCCGTACAAGGCATTCAAGAAAAAAAAGGGAACGATATTGTGCGATTGGATTTAAGAGAACTTAACAGTTCAGTTTCTGACTATTTCATTATCTGCAATGCAGATTCTTCTACACAAGTTAAGGCAATTGCCGATAGCGTAGAAGATGAAATCTATAAATTAACACAAACACACCCCTGGAAAAAAGAAGGGCAAGACAATGCAGAATGGATTATTTTAGACTATTCTGAAATTGTAGTTCATATATTTAGAACTGAAAAACGTGAATTTTACGGTATAGAAGAATTATGGGGCGATGCCGAAGCCACCACATATAAGAGTGCGTAACTCCTTAAAAGATTTTACATGGAACAAAAAAACAATTCAACTGATAAGCCGAATAAACCATCTAAGAGAATGCCTAACATTCCTAAACGTCCTCAAAAAACACCAAAATTTAACATATTTTGGGTTTACGCGGCCATTATTGTTGGTCTGATAGCGGTTAATTTTTTATTTAATTCTGATAATGCACAGCCGGTAAGCTATAGCACTTTCGAAAAAGAAATGCTTATTCCTGGTGATGTGCAGAAGATTGTTTCTTACAAGGCTGATGATATTGTAAAAGCGGAAGTATATATCAAAGACAGCAAGAAAGACGACAAAAAGTACGACAAATACCGTAAAAACACTGGTTTTGGCAACAGCAAAGGTCCAATGGTGGTTTTTAACGCTGCTTCTCCAGATCAATTAGATAGGTTATTGAAGGAATCTCAAACCAACGCTAACATACCTGCAGAAAATCAAATTAAAGCAGAGCCAGTTTCTAAATCTAATGCATGGGCTGGAGTGTTCGTCAACATCATTTTACCTTTGTTATTATTTGCTGGCTTATGGATTTTCATGATGCGCCGTATGAGCGGTGGCGGCGGAGGCGGTGGTGGCCAAATCTTCAACATCGGTAAATCTAAGGCTACCTTATTTGATAAAGAAAGTCAAGTTAACATCACCTTTAATGATGTTGCGGGCTTAACCGAAGCAAAGCAAGAGGTAATGGAAATTGTAGATTTCCTTAAAAACCCCAAGAGATACACCAACTTGGGAGGTAAAATTCCTAAAGGAGCTTTATTGGTAGGTTCTCCAGGTACAGGTAAAACTTTATTAGCAAAAGCAGTTGCCGGCGAGGCTCAAGTTCCGTTCTTCTCCCTATCAGGATCTGATTTCGTAGAGATGTTTGTGGGTGTAGGTGCTTCTCGTGTTCGTGATTTGTTTAAGCAAGCTAAAGATAAAGCACCTTGTATCATCTTTATTGATGAGATTGATGCCATTGGTAGAGCTAGAGGAAAAGGCAATATGATGGGCGGTAACGATGAGCGTGAAAATACCTTAAATCAGTTATTGGTAGAAATGGATGGTTTTGGTACCGACAGTGGTATCATCATTATGGCAGCAACCAACAGAGCTGACGTATTAGATAGTGCTTTATTGAGACCTGGTCGTTTCGACAGACAGATCTATGTTGATATGCCAGACATTAACGAACGTAAAGAAATATTCGGTGTACACTTGAAACCAATTAAGTTAGAAGACAACATCGATATCAATTTCTTAGCTAAACAAACTCCTGGTTTTTCTGGAGCCGATATTGCCAACCTTTGTAACGAGGCGGCTTTAATTGCAGCAAGGAAAGGTCATGAATCGGTAACGAAACAAGACTTCTTAGATGCTGTAGATAGAATTATCGGTGGTTTAGAAAAGAAAAACAAAATCATTACTAAAGAAGAGAAGCGGGCTATTGCTTTCCACGAAGCTGGTCACGCAACTGTGTCTTGGTTGTTGCCACATGCGCATCCACTAATTAAGGTAACTATTGTTCCTCGTGGACAATCTTTAGGTGCAGCTTGGTATTTGCCGGAAGAAAGAAGCATCACTACCACAGAACAGATTTTAGACGAAATGTGTGCGACAATGGGCGGTAGAGCTGCAGAGAAAATCACTTTCAATAAAATCAGTACTGGTGCGTTGAGCGATTTGGAAAAAGTAACCAAGCAAGCTTATGCGATGGTTTCTATGTACGGCTTAAATGATAAGCTAGGCAACATTTCTTATTACGATTCTCGTGGTCAGGAAAGTTTTACCAAGCCTTACTCTGAAGCTACGGCAAGAATAATTGATGAAGAAGCGAGTAAAATTATTGAGGAGCAATACCAAAGAGCTTTACAGATTTTAAGAGACAATCAAGAGAACTTAGGAAAACTAGCAGAAAAGCTTTTAACTTCTGAGGTGATCTTTAAAGAAGATTTGGAAGAGATTTTTGGAAAGCGTCCATCTGACAATGATACCACTGAATTACTTGCAGAAAATGTACCTGCAGAGGAATTGGTGATTGAACCAACTCCAGTAATAGAAAATAAAGACGTTCCCGATAACGAAAATAAGGGAGTTAGTCACTAAATTTTATCCCGAGGTAACTCGGGATTTTTTTTGCTCTAACGTAGAATGCCTACCTTTGCAACAGATGAAAGATAACATTACCTCAAAAGAATTGATGCTTAAAAAGATAAGGAAAGCACTACTAGAGAAGCGTGATAACCCTTATCCAAATTTAGAAGAAAGCCCTTTATATCAACAAAATGAAGAGGAGCTAGAAATTCTATTTGCCGAGCAATTGAGTGCTGTATCCGGAAATTTTATTTTCTGTGAAAACGGGGTTGATTTCATTGAGAACATTTTAGAGCTTGCCGATAGGTACAAATGGCGCAAAATATACTGCTGGGAACCTGAATTGCAACAATTGCTTAGTACCTACGAGTTTCCTTTTTACCAAACAGATAAAGATTTTGAGCAAGCAGAAGTAGGTATCACAATGTGTGAAGCCTTGGTAGCTCGTAACGGTTCTGTAATGGTAAGTAACCATAATGCCGCTGGCAGAAGATTGAGTATTTTCCCGCATCACCATATTGTAATTGCTAGAACTGGTCAATTGGTTTTAGATCTGAAAGATGCTTTTCAATTACTGAAAAACAAGTACGGCAATCAAATTCCAACCATGATTAGCAACATTACCGGCCCAAGCAGAACAGCCGATATAGAAAAAACGTTAGTGCTTGGTGCACATGGTCCAAAAGAGCTTTTCGTATTTTTAGTTGATGATTTTTCTTAAAAGAATTTTGTTCTATCAGTAAACAGTATTACATTTATACTAAATACCAAACTGGTATAGAGTGTAAATAAAACTGTATATGAACAAAATTCAATCGGTAATTACCGGTACTGGGAGCTATATTCCCGAAAATATAATTTCTGGAAAACACTTTCTTGAGCATACTTTTTTTGATGGTGGCGTAAAAATTGACAAGGAGAATGAGGAAATCATTCAGAAGTTTGCAGATATTACCGAAATTAACGAAAGACGATATATCGATGATAATCAACTGAACCATGACATTGGTTTCATTGCCGCACAAAGAGCAATTGAAGATGCAGGTATTGATAAAGAAACTTTAGATTACATCTTATTCTGCCATAATTTTGGCGATGTTAAATTGGGTAGCAACCGAGTGGATATGTTGCCTGCCTTAGCTGCTAAGGTTAAACTTCAGCTAGGTATTGTCAACCCAGATTGTGTAGCGTTTGACATCATTTTTGGTTGCCCGGGATGGGTACAAGGAATGATCCAAGCAGATTACTTGATCAAATCTGGTGACGCTAAAAAAGTATTGGTCATTGGTGCCGAAACGCTTTCTAGAATTGTAGATCCCCACGACCGCGACAGTATGATTTTTGCAGATGGCGCTGGTGCAACTATTTTAGAAGCTGTGGAAGGTGAAAGCGAGGAGAAAACTGGAATTTTAGCACATAAAGCACAAACTCATGCTAGCCATGCAGATATGTTGATTATGGGTGCTAGCAATGACCCCGCAGAAGCAAATGGCAATGCCTATATTAAAATGAAAGGCCGTAAGCTTTATGAATTTGCAGTAATCACCGTTCCTCAGTTAGTAAAACAGGCGATAGACAAATCTGGCGTAGATGTAAAACAAATCAAAATGGTTTTTATCCATCAAGCCAATGGCAAGATGGACCATGCCATTATGAAACGTTTATTTAAGCTTTACGGAGAAGATACGATTCCAGAAAAGTTAGTACCAATGACAATATCTTGGCTGGGCAACAGCTCGGTAGCTACCGTTCCAACTTTAATAGATTTAGTGTTAAAAAACAAAGTTGATGGTTATCAAATTCAAAAAGGTGATCATGCAGTTTTTGCTTCGGTTGGCGCCGGGATGCACATTAATGCGATAGTTTATAAATTTTAGGCCCCTCTTAATCTCCCCAAAGAGGAAGACGTGGCATCATACTATATGCAGCTCATTTATCTCTCCCCCTTTTGGGGAGAGATCCCGATTTATCTGGAGTGAGGGGCTTATCCTCCAATTCTTTTCAAACCTTGCTTAGCTTCATTTTCGATGCTGTTTTCATATTCATGGTCTTTCAATGAAATAGCAAGATTGAAGTATGCTTTTGCCTTCAAAAAGTTTTTCTTCTTTTCGTAGATATTCCCCATCAGTACCGCCGACTTTGCAGCGTAATAGTATTTTTGGTTTTTCCCAATATTAAAAGCAGTTTGATAGTTCGCTAGCGCCGCATCATCCTTACCTAAATCATTGTTTACGCGGCCTAACCTGTAAGCGTGCTCCGCTTTATCTTTTACTGTCTTAAAATCATCAGCCTTGCTATCAGACAACACCTCTAAAGCACGCGACAGATAGCCACCATCGTAAAGTAACCTCGCTTTTAATAAGACAAGATGCGACATCGGGGCATTTGCTTCGTTTAAAGCTTGTTTATCTTTATCAATATAAGTTGCACCTTTGCTCTTCGCTTTGCTCAACAAGGCCGTATAGTTAGCTGTATCGTCTTTTAACAAAGATATCCATGCCAAGTGCAGGTAAGTGTCTTTAATGTAATTACCGCCCTTATTTACCTGTAAAAACTGATCAAAGTTAGAAGCTGCTTTTAAATCGAGTTTATTTAAACGAACTACACCTAACAAATAATCTAAATAGGCAAATGGCTGATAAATATTTCCTTTTGGTCTATTTTCCAATATTTCTATAGCCTGATCATTTTTTCCGTTACGAGCACAAACATAAGCCTGCATATATGTTTTTAAAAGGCTACTATCTGCAATTCTAGCGGTATATTTCATAGTTTTAGTATAAGCCTGCGGATGTTTGGCTACATCAGACAGAATATAAGCATAGTAGAAAATTACTTCTTCATAAAAGGGTTCGTAAGTAGATTTTGGCAAATCTTCAGCTAATTTATCCAGCTGACTTAGTCCAGTTTGTACATCTCCTTTTACACCGAAAGTAGAAAGTGTAGATTTCATAAAGCCATCTGGCAAGGAGCCTATCACTACGTTAACCAAGCCTAAACCTTTCGTATTTAAAGGAAAATTCGGAAATTTCTTCTGGTTATCTTTCAATAAACTATTCGCTCTATTGATCTCTCTTGCTGCAGCAAAATAAGCGCCATATCTACCTCGAATTAATGCCCATTGTAAATTGATTTCTGCTTGTGCGTATAAATAGTAAGGCGAGTTCTTATCGTCTTTACTGATCTGATCTAGCCTTGCAGATTTGTTCGCTTCCAACTTATCAAATTCAGTTTTACTTTCTATGGTAAGTAGATAAAAATAATCTACATAGTTCTCCAATAAGGGAATTATCGAATTTTGGGGACGAGCTTTTTTTTCTGCAGTAATTAATTGCCTTGCAGTACCTAATTTAAGTTCGAAAATGTTTTGATAAGCCCTTACACAGTTGGCGTTAAAATCAAAATTGGCTGATACCACAAAGGGCAATAATGAAAAGAGCAGAAATAAAGGTAAACGGTATATTTTTAAAGGCATTATTTTAAGTTAGCAAAAGCAAAGCTATATAACGTAATTAACGTTTACTTGTTTTTTTTAAATAGTCAAACTTTAAAGGCAAGTTAGCTTAATTTCGCTAATACACTCGCAATCAAAAAAATATTTTACATCTCATATCAAACAAAATGAGCGTTTATAGTTTATATACTTGTCAGCTTAGAGAAAATTTTATTTAACCTAAATACATTAATATGCAGATGCTAAACTTTAAAAGGCCAATTTTTATCATGCTAGCCTTACTTTTTACTACGCTAACTATTTCAAGCTGTAGCAAAGACGACAATGAAACCAATAACGAAGGCGGTGTCCACTTAAAAGCCAAGATTGGATCGAAAGATCATAATTTCAACAATGTTAGGGCTAGGTGGATCGAAGGAGGGGCTTATTTAGAAATTACTGGAATAACTACGAGCGGCGAAGCTTTGAGCATTACCGTATTAAACAATGCAGGCAAAAGAGTACCAGTTGGTAAATACATTTTAGATGACGCTACGGACTTCGATATTTTAAGTACCTATCATACGATGGAGAATGGCATTCAGAAAAACTTTTCGGCATCTACAGAAACAGTTTGGAACGACGCTTTTGAACTGGAGATTACTAAACAGAATAATACTTACGTAGAAGGAAAATTCTCAGGAACTTTGGTAATTGGGGCTGGCTTAACTACACTGCAAACCATAACCGTAGAGAATGGTTCTTTTAGTACGCCAATAGGCAACGAGTAAATTTCTACCATAAAAAAACCCCGAGGTAAACTCGGGGCATATTTTATATTTGGTTGGTTGTGTACGCTTAAGCTTCAGCTAATTCTTGCGTTAAAGCCTCATCAACCAAGATACGTCCGCAGTGCTCGCAAACAATAACTTTTTTACGCTGACGGATATCTAATTGACGTTGAGGTGGAATTTTGTTGAAACACCCTGAGCAAGAATCTCTATCGATAGTTACTACTGCTAAACCGTTTACCGCATTTTTTCTCAATCTGTTGTAAGCGAACAATAAACGATCTTCGATATTTTCTTGAGCTTTCTCCGCTTTTTTCAATAAAGCTTGCTCTTCTTTCTCGGTCTCGCCAGTGATGGTTTCCAACTCAGTTTTCTTAGCTTCTAAATCACCTTTTCTTAAATCAAGGTTAGCTTGTGCTTTTTCGAAAATTTCAGTTTTGTTGTTGATTTCAAAACCAAATTCTTTGATTTTTTTCTCGCTTACCTGAATATCTAAGTTTTGAATTTCGATCTCTTTAGTCAATGCGTCATACTCACGGTTGTTTTTTACGTCCTTAAGTTGTGCATCATATTTCTTAATCAAAGTTTGAGCCTCTTTGATCATATTTTTGCGGTTTACAATTGCATCTTCCGTATCATCCAACTCTGCTTTTATCTTTTGTATACGGGTTTCCAAACCAGCTACCTCATCCTCTAAATCGGCAACCTCAATTGGCAATTCACCTCTAATTTGGCGTATTTTATCAATTTTGGTATGTAAGTTTTGTAATTCGTATAAAGCCTTTAGCTTCTGCTCTACTGTTTGTTCCATTAAATGAAATAATTTATGGGGTTTGTGTTATGCTCCGTTAAACGGATTGCAAAGTTAGGAAATTTTTCTTGAATATTATCTATCAACAAATTAGATGTAAATTGTTCACTTTCAAAATGTCCGATATCAACAATCATGATTTTATCTTCAGCATCGAAAAATTCATGGTATTTAAAATCGGCAGTCACAAAGGCATCAGCTCCCGCTGCAATGGCATCCTTAAGTAAGAAGCTTCCTGAACCGCCACATACGGCTACTTTCTTAATTTTTTTGGGGAGGATATGGGTGTGCCTTAAAACCGTAGCTTGCATATTATTTTTCACCAGCCTCAAGAAGTCTTCAGCAACTAGTTCTGTTACAAGCTCGCCAACCATTCCTGAACCTACACTTTGCAGCTTATTTTCTAGCGTATAAATGTCGTAAGCCACTTCTTCGTAAGGATGATTTTGAAACAAAGCTGCTAAAATCTTACGTTCATCTTGCGTTTTAAATATCACCTCGATACGAGTTTCGCTAGCGTACTCCCTCACTCCCGCTTTACCTAAAGTGGGATTAGCGTGCTCGTTTCCTTTAAAAGTTCCTGTTCCTTCTATATTGAAACTGCAATCGCTGTAATTGCTGATGTTACCTGCGCCCACATCAAATAAAGCTTGACGTAAATTCTCTGCATCCTTATGCTCGCAGAATGTAACCAACTTTTTAAGAATGCCGGTTTTAGGCACCAAAGTTTGCGTATTTACCACCCCCAAACGTTTACAGATTTCTGCATTTACACCATTGTGCACACTATCTAGATTGGTATGAATAGCATATAAGGCGATGTTATTTTTGATCGCTTTTAAAACGGTGCGCTCTACATAGTTCTTTCCATTGAACTTCTTTAAGCCCTTAAAAACGATGGGATGATGTGCAATGATCAAATTGCAGTTCTTGGCGATTGCTTCGTCTACAATTTGCTCGGTACAATCTAAAGTTACCAATGCGGCATTAATTTCATCATCTGGATGACCTACAATTAACCCGGCATTGTCGTAATCTTCCTGATAGTTGAGCGGAGCCAAAGCTTCCAGCAAATTGGTAATCTCGAATAACTTCATGAAGTAAAAATAAGGAAAGAAGGTTAATTGATGAATTGTTTAATTGTTTAATTGCTGCCAGCTACAAAAATTCAGCACACTCTAGGGCTTATTTTTCCTTATAGACCATTAAGGAATTAATAAACCTGAGTTCGATTATTAAATGGGCTAAAACAGATCGTTAAAACTGATGCTGAAATAAATTCAGCATCAGTTAGATTAATGCGCACAATATAAAGTACTAAATCAATTAAGACACCTAAGTTTTCATGAACCTTAACTTCTTAATGGCTGAATATCAAACAACAAAAAATCCCTACGGATTTTAGCCCACAGGGATTTGTTATTTGTGTGTATTTAAATCGCTATTAGAAGTTGCTCATTTTCACCATTTGCATACTTTCGAAAACCATGCGTTGGTTATATTCAAAAGCTAATGTTTTGTGATTTACGATATCAATAATAGAACCGATAAAACATAAACCAAGTGTAAGCAAATATAAAATACCCATTCCTATTTGTCCTACGATGAACCTTTGTAAACCCGGAACGAATAGTGCTCCCACAATTGAAAACATCAACATATCACTTGGATTTTTACGTTTTCCTGAATACACCATTAAAAAGGTGCGTAATTGTTGTTCATTCAATCCTTGAGTTGCAGATTGAAGGTAAGAATATTCTTGAGGGGTAATCCCTGGCAATGACATAAAGTTTTGATCGAACATGACTAAATCTCCTTATATTTTAGATAGTTGTTTTGTTTAAAAATTAATTGTTTACCCAACTGATAAATGCGGTAAAGGATGATGAGCAAGGCTGGAATGCCAAACCAATGTTGCCTAAAACTTGCATGAAAATCAGCATTAAAGATGGCCGCTATTGATCTACCTAAACCACATCCCGGACACCACTCGAAACCTAAATTTGCTAGCGGACATAAGGTGAAATGATGCTCGTGAGGATTAGCGGTGGCCAGTAACGTTAGCGCCAAAACCCAAAAAACAATTTCTACATATTTTCCAACTTTGCTTATCACTGTTTCTTTGTTGTTTATTAATTAGTAACAATATTAAGGTTATTGTTACTCCTTTTAAAGCGTATTCGACCAACGGGAAATATTCCCCGACGAAAGGGCTCGATTATACCTTAGAAATTAAAACAAGTATAAAATATTGTCCAATCAATCTTCCTAATGTTAACAAAAAAGCCAGATGCTTTTAATTATCTGGCTTTAGTTTTTTTAAAATTTCAAGATCTTAAACTCAGTTCTTCGATTTAACTGATGCTCTTCTACAGAACATTCAACTCCATTAGCACAACGGTTTAGTAATTGTGTTTCTCCGTAACCCCTCGCAGTAATTCTTCTTTTATCGATACCTCTAGATACAATGTAATCTACAGCCGATACCGCCCTCTTTTGCGACAGATTTAAGTTATAGGCATCTTTACCTCTACTATCGGTGTGAGAGCCCAATTCTATCCAAATGGTTGGGTTGTCTTTCAGAATTTTAACCAATTTATCCAACTCTACAGCTGCATCAGGTCTGATATTCCATTTGTCGAAATCGTAATAAATATTTTCTATGCGGATGGCTTTATTCAATTCGATCACATCTACATACAAGTCTTGCTCAATGATAGGATTTTTTACCCCTTTTGTTGTCAAGCTATTCACTTCGCTCAAATAGCCTGTTTTGATACCGGCTACAGTATAATCGGTCTCTGGGCTGATATCCATCATGAACTTACCATCTTTTCCGGTTTCGAATTTCAAAATGCCACCACCAACTTTACTTAGTACGGCTGTAGCATTTTCTACCGGAAGGTTGGTTTTACGATTTAAGATACGTCCGGTAAGCATCATTGTAGTTTTTTGCTCAGCCTTTAAACGATAGATATCGTCTTCTCCCAAACCATCTTCACGGTTAGATGAAAGATATAACAATGTTCCTTTATCATCTAGGCTGAAACCGAAATCATCTTGAGGCGAATTAAAAGGATAGCCTAAGTTTTGGATTTGCTCTACTTTTCCATTGATCATTCGTGATTTGAACACATCCAAATCGCCCATACCTACTCTTCCATCTGTTGCAAAATAGAAATCGCCTTTGGCACTCAAAACCGGACTGCGCTCGTTACCTTGTGTGTTTATTTCTGCAAGATTTACGGGCTTGGTCCAAGTGTTGTCGCTGGCTAAATCGCTTCGATAAATGTCCGTACCGCCTAAACCTCCAGGCATATCCGAAACAAAATATAAAGTCTTGCCGTCTGCAGTTAGAAACGGATCGCCGATGGAATAACTGTTGGCATTATTGTAGGCAAAGGCTACTGGCTTGCCCCATGTGCCGTCACTATTTTTAGCACTTGAATAAAGCTCAACATGGATAGTACCAGGCTTACCTTTTACCGTTTTTAATTTTTTAGGGATTTTGGTTAGTGTAAAAAATACGTTATTGCCATCTGCACTAAAACTAGCTGCGCCAATATGGTAATCGGTGCCCGCAGCGATTGGAAAAAGTGAAATGCTATCCGCATTATTGGCCTTAAAATATAGTCTTAGGTAAGCATTACCTGTCCAACCGTACACTTCTTTATCTGGCCACTCCGTACCATCAAACTTCAAAAATGGTTTTGATTTTTTAACATTAAGGGCTGCTACATCTTTTCGATCAGAAGTAAATACAACACCATTACCATATGTCACCGGTGCCCAATCGTATTTGTTACTATTCAGTGTTTTTTCGTTAGTGATCTCTACTTTTCGTGGATTTTTCATCCAATACATGGCAGAATCGCAGGAAGCCAACCAAATATTTTGCTGCACCAAATTAACTTGGCTATTGCTGCGTAGGTAATTTTGATATTGAACTTTTGCTTCGCTGTACTTTGCATTATTTTGTAAAGCTTTGGCGTAATTTAAGGTATCTACAGCTTTGCTTCCAGGTGTTTTAGCTGCAATGGCGCTCCAGCTTTCGGCCTGTTTATAGTCCTTTATCAATGTATATGCACTTGCCAGTCGCTGTGCAGCATAGTATGTTTCCTTTTTCTGATAAGCCTCTTCATACAATTTAATCGCTTTTACATAATTAAAAAGTTCAAATTCCTTATCGGCTTTAGTGATTAGATTTTGCGCCTGCGAAACCATCACACTTGAGATTAATAAGTATAAACCTAGTAAAGTCTTTCTCATTTGTTTACGATGTTTGAATGTTTATATACTGATTACTTGGTTATTGATTAAAAAAAGCGTGGCGTAGCCATTCTAGCTTTCGGCTTGATGAAATAAAAACCTAACGACACCTCGTGGGAACCACTACTGTAACCTTGCAAAGGGCCGATAGAAAAATCGTAAGCATAACCAATTCTTAATCTCTCAGACGGGAAAAACTCTACTGCAGCTACTGCCGAGTTTAAGTTGGTTAAGTCTTTTTGCAGATAATCTTTGTTATAAAGTTTTACACCAGTACGGTACGAACCTCCAAACCAAAATCTATCCCCTAAGATCAAAAATGCATTTACGTCCAAGCTGGTTGGGCCGCCGCGGTCGTCCTTAAGCAAAACAGATGGCTTAACTCTTACATCGGGCGATAAATTAAAAAGCGTACCCGCTGTTAAGTAAATATGAGGTTGGGGTTGTGGAATAAACGCATATCTATCTACATCGATATATCTCGAAACTAGGTTATCTACCGAAACTCCTGCAAAGAACTTATCGTTAGAAAAATGGACACCTACTCTTGCATCAGGTAAAATGGCACTTTGGTTGCCAGTAGGCTGTTCCATTTCTGGACGGTTAGGGTTTAACATCGCTCCGTTAATACCTAACTGAACCACACCTACCCCTAAACCCAGGGCCAGTCTAGATGATCCGTCAGCATTCATTCTAATACGATACGCATAATTACCATAGGCTGCCAGATTACTTTGAGCACCCAGTTTATCGTTTGATATTTGAAATGCTAAGCCCACATTACCACTGTTGGCAATGGCATCTACCGCTAACGACATGCTGGTAGGCGAACCTTCTATCCCAGTCCATTGGCTACGGTAGTAGGCATGCATGTTTAGGTTTTCCTTATAGCCTGCGTAGGCCGGATTGATGTAAATGCCGTTAAAAATATATTGGCTGTATTGGGCATCTTGTTGGGCAAATGTCGGTTGATAGAGCAGTGCGACTAAAACCGTAAAAGTTGCGAGTAATTTCTTCATGTTCAATCTTCTTCTTTGAATTTAAAAATGGAAGACCAGCGAAGACTGATCTCCCTATTTTTTAATAATCCTATTTTTTAAAAGCACGAATTAGGGTTACATATCCTTTGAATGTTATCCATTCTGACGAGCTGTTCTTTTGAACCCTAAGGAGATAGTAGTAGGTTCCTTCGTTTAAGCCCTCACCTGTCCAGTTGTTCTGGTAGTTTTTGGTTCTGAACAATTCGTTACCCCATCTGTTTACGATGACTAATTCGTTGTTAGCATATTGGTTAAGTCCCAATATTTCGAAGGCATCATTATTACCATCGCCATTTGGCGTGAACAAATTAGGGATCAATAACTCTGGTCCATCTATGTATTGGCCACCAGATGCCATCTTGTTGTTGGCCATGTTAAGATCTGGCTGATTAGCGGTAACATTAGCAGTATTTACTAAGCTGCCCGCAGCCACTACCCTAATTTTAAAGGTCATTGTTCTTTGTTCGTTCAACTCTAAATCACCTATAGTCCAGCTCAACGTTTTATTACCCCTATCGAAATTAGTAGTTCCTTTATCCTGCTTGATGTCGCCAGGGATATCTAACGTACCTGGCAGTGGATCAGTAACTGTTACTCCAGTTGCTTTATTCTGACCTAGGTTTTTCACGGTAATTTGATAGCTCACATAGTCGCCTGTTTTTACCGGTGCTGGTGTAAGTAGCACTTTAGTAATTTCCAAGTCGGCAGATGGATCTGTATCTAGACTTGTACTAGGCTGTAAGCTTTGTCCCGTTGGGCTCAAAACGCTCGCAGTATTCGTGATTTTAGTTATCGCATTTACATCTGCGGCTACTTTTACATCGAACGTAAGTGTTTTTGTAGTTCCCGGAGCCAAATCAATAGTCCATGCCATCTGGTTAGCACTAGCAGTGTAAGTACCACCGTTATTTGCAGAACCATCTACATAAGTTAATCCGGCAGGTAATACATCTTTCACTTGAACGCCAGTAAGTAAACTACCACCTTTATTGCTCAACACAATGCTATAGGTTAAGATTTCGTTGGCCTGTGCCAAACCATCTTTATTGCCTTTATTGTCGTTTACGGTTTTACTGCTTTCTATTTTTCCTTCTGTTGGTAAACTAACAGCCGGAGTAATTGCTTCATTAGGTTTTGCAGGATCTATTACCGAAGCAATATTTTCGATCTGCGTTAATCCTAGAGGCAAGGTGGCATCAATAAGTGCTTTGAAGCTTACACTTAAGCTCGATTTTGCCGGCACAGTCAGATTAGTCCAACTTATCTTACCACTGTTAAGACTGCCACCATTGCTTGCACTGCCATTTACATAACTAGTGTGCGCAGGCAATACGTCATCAACTTTCACATTTGTACGATTAACATCGCCATCGTTGCTTATCGTAATTGTATAGGTCAATTCTTCGCCCGGTTCTATTTTACCATTTCCATTGGCATCAACTACCGTTTTCTTACTAGTGATTTTTGGCAAGACAACCAAGGTTGGTTCATTGTTATTCTCATTAGTACCTGAGATATCGTTTACCTTAAATCCATTTGGCATTACCCCTGTTACGATAGCTGTATTGCTTACCTGTCCTGCTAATTTTTCGATAGCACTGATGGTGTACACCGCTGTTGCCGTACCTTTTGAACGTGGAGGCAATACCGATGGCACTACCGCAATAGGACTGCTGAACTTAGGATCGCTAATGGTCACATCACTTAGGGTTACAATACCTGGGTTATTCACCTCGAATGAATAAGTGATGGTATTTCCATCGCCACTAAGCACTGCTTTCTTAACTAAGCTGATGCTTCCTGGAGAAACAATTTGCACCACTGTTGGATCATTAGGTGTAGCTGTTGATGGATCATCAGATTTTTTAGTAATCTTATCTCCATTTGGATCAACACCTTCCAGCTCTGCTTGATTTATTACTTTACCAGCATCTACATCAGCTTGGGTTAACACGTGTTGTGCCAATACCAATACCGTTTGACCAGGATTTAACTGTGCAATTGGCGAACCACTGGTAATGGTAGCATTTGGATCTTTTACCACGATGTTTTTCAAAGTAGTATTACCGGTATTGATCACTTTTATCTCGTAGTTTACAAGCTGTCCGGCGATAAATCCAACCTGACCTGTCACTACTTTCTTGAAATCAACCGATATGATTTGTGACACAGGGATATCCTTTGTACTTGTGAATGGTCCAATTGCAGAACCATCAGGATTTGTACCTGTTACACTTGCTATGTTTCTAAACTGACCTGATACTGGAGCATTTTTAATTTGATCTATATCCGCTTGAGTGATGATATAGCTGCCTCCGTAAGTCCAAGTCTCGTTTACGTCTAATTTATTGTTTCCGTTGATATCGCCATTGTTATAAGCTAAGTTAGCTAACAACGGATCATTTACTACTACATTGCTGATGGCCGATTTTCCGGTATTGGCAATGGTGATGGTATAATTAACCAATTGACCCGCCGCAGTAATTTGGGTAGTAGTAGTAGTTTTACTGATGGTCATTGCCGAAGCCTTAACCAAATCTACATTGGCAATTGCGGTAGCCGTAGGGCTTAACGTACCATTTGGCTGACGACCTTGCACACTTACCTCATTTACCAATTTACCTGCCGTGATACCGTTTCCGTTATTATCAAGATCAGCTTGGGTTACGGTGTATTTACCAGTATAGGTCCATTCTTCACCAACTTCTAGTTTACCGTTGTTGTTGGCATCACCATTTACATAAAGTAGGTTTACCATTGGATCTGCAACCATAATTGTATTCATGGCTACTGTCCCAGCGTTAGTCACTTTAACGGTATAAGTGATGATATCACCCGCTTTGTTTACGGTAGCAACATCGCTAGTTTTAGTAACATTTAACGCAGCAGCTGGTTGTATAGGCACCACATTGGTTGCTGTAACGCGACCTGCCGAAGTGCCATCAGGTTTTTCTCCTGAAACGTTAACTACGTTAATGATACTTCCATTAGCATAAACATTATTATTTGCCATTGCGTTACCGTTGCGGTCCATATCGGCTTGTGTAACGGTATAACTTCCGGTGTAAGTCCAGATTTCGTTAACATCTAACACGCCTGGGTTAGCCACATCTCCACTAGTAGGAATTGCCATAATGCCACCCAACAAAGGATCATTCACTACTACTTTAGTAATTGCAGTTACACTTGTATTAGCAACTTTAATTTGGTAATTAATGATGTCGCCTGCTTTGTTCACACTTCCACCATCGCGATCGCTAGTTTTAGTTACCGTGAATAAAGTACTAGTTTTTAAAGGAATGATTTTAGTACTGGTTAGTGGAGCTAATGCAATACCCGTCATACCCTTTCCGTTTAAACTTGCGGTGTTACTTAACACGCCTTTAAGTACCGTGTTACCATTGTTGTCGATATCGCCCTGCGTAACAACGTAGCTTCCTTGATAAGTCCATACTTCGTTTACATCCAATTTACCATCGCTGTTAGTATCGCCGTTAGCGTAAGCCAAATTGGTTAGCATTGGATCATTTACCACTACATCTTTAATGGCTGAGTTACCCGTATTTTTAATGGTAATTACATAAGGTACTACCTGATTAGCAACCGTTACTTCAGTTGTAGTACTGGTTTTCTCAATCGAGTAAGCTGGTTCTAATAAAATTGGAATGCTCACCGTGTTGCTTGTTCCTGTGATTGGGCTGTTATCAGGTAATTTACCAGCAGCGTCAGCAGTATTTACCAAAAGGCCAGAGTTAGCTGTTGGGTTTCCGTATTGATCTATATCGGCTTGTGTTACTGTATAGTTTCCGGTAAATGTCCATGTTTCCCTTACATCCATAATACCGTTACCGTTTACATCGCCACTATATAACGTAGTTACGTTACCACCCAATAATGGGTCGTTAACCATCACATCGTGGATAGCTACCGTACCTGTATTTGCTACCGTAATAGCGTAAGTTACAACCTGTCCAGCATTTCTGATATTTTTGGTAGAAGTTGCTTTCTTCACAGTCATAGCAGCATTTGCTGTTATGGTTACACTGTTGGTAGCTGTAAGATCACTGATGTAAACTGGCGTACCGTTAGGTGTTCTGCCATTTGCAGCTACCACATTCACTAACTTACCTACAGTTACGCCATTGCCATTTCTGTCGATATCTTCTTGTGTTGTTAAATAAGTGCCTTTGTAAACCCAAGTTTCTGCTACGTCTAGCTTACCATCATTATTGGCATCACCACTATCGTAGATCAAGCTCACCATTGGATCTTTTACCACTAGTGAATTGATCGCTACAGAACCTGTGTTTTTAACCTCCACCGTGTACACCACTGGGTCACCCGCTTTGGTTACACTGCTACCATCGCGGTCGCTAGTTTTGGTTAAGGTAAATGATGATGTTGGCACAATTGGCACTTCATTTTGTGCCGTTATTGTACCCGCCGACGAGCCATCTGGTTTTGTTCCTGTTACGGTTACCAAATTCAGGATGTTGCCTTTTGCTGTACTTTGACCGCCAGAAAGACTATTCCCGTGATTATCAATATCACTTTGTGTTACTGTATAAGTTACTTCGTAAATCCAAGTTTCACCTTCATCTAATACACCTATTGTGCCACCCACTTTATCATCTCCACTTTTCGGTGTCGGAATAATACCACCGGTTAACGGGTCGTTTACTACCACATTGGTAACGGCCGTACCGCCAGTGTTTTTAACGGTGATGGTATAGGTAATCACATCCCCCACTTTATTTACGTTAGCTTTATTAGCCGTTTTTTGTACCGTAAACGATGTACTGGTAGTTAACGGAATTACTCTAGTGCTACTTAATACAGGTAATGCATTATTGTTTGGTGCTTGCCCGCTTAGCGTAGCCGTGTTGCTCAACACACCTTTTACCAAAGTATTACCGTTGTTATCGATATCACTTTGTTTTACAATGTAATCAGCTTGATAAGTCCAAGTTTCGCCAACATCTAATTTGTTGTTAGCATCTGTTGGATTAGCAAGTGCCGCGTTAGACAACATTGGGTCATTCACAACAACGTTGCTGATGGCTGCATCACCAGTATTTTTTACTGTGATGGTGTAGCGTACTACATCGCCCACAGCAAGAATTGCCGCTTTATTAGCTGTTTTTTCGATGCTATAAGCCGCAAGTGCTTGCAATGGCACCCTTGTGTCGTTGCTAGTCACCGTGGTTATAGCACCTTGAGGTGTTTGACCAGCCACAGTAGCTCGGTTAACCAATTCTCCAGAATTAGTAGTTGGATAACCGTGATTGTCGATATCACTTTGTTTAACGGTATAGTTTACTTCGTAAATCCAAGTTTCGTTGATATCTAATTTATTATTTGCATTAGCATCACCATAGGTTAATGTAAGTGCAGCTGCAGTAATTAACGGATCGTTTACTACTACATTTGAAACTGCTACAGTACCCGTATTGGTTACTCTAATAGTGTAAGGTACTACCTGTCCTACTTTGGTAATGCTAGTAGCAGTAGTTGCTTTAACAATAGCCAAACCGCGGTTAGGAGTAACCGTTACTTCGTTTCTAGCTGGTGTTGGTGTTGGGATAAGGCTACCATCTGGTTTTCTTCCAGAAGCAGTTACCTCGTTTACCAATTTGCCTGCTACGATTGCGTTACCGTTGTTGTCGATATCTGCTTGCGTTACTGTGTAGGCACCTCTGTAGGTCCAAGTTTCGCCTACGTCTAGTTTGCCGTTAACAGGTCCATTATCGCCGCTAATATATTTTAGCTTCAACATAGCATCATCAATCAATAGATTTTCGATAGCTACTTTACCTGTATTTTGCGCTGTTACGGTATAGGTAATGATATCGCCTGCTTTATTCACTGTAGTAACATCGCTAGTTTTAGCAAGTACAAGTGATGCCGCAGCGTTAATCGGAAGGTTTAATATTTTGCTTACTGAACCTGCAGAACTTCCATCAGGTTTGTTGCCTGTTACGTTTACCACGTTCGTTAACGTTCCTACTGGATAAGCATTGCCTTGGTTATCGATATCCGCCTGAGTAACGGTGTAAGTTCCGGTATAGGTCCAAACTTCGCCTAAATCCAATATGTTATCTGTATTTCCATTAGTTTTTGTTGGATTTACAAGTGGAACATTAGACAACATTGGATCGTTTACTACCAAGTTACTAATTGCGGTTACCCCGGTATTAGTCACAGCAATGGTATAAGTGATTTGTTCACCAGCGGTAGTAACCTCGGTTCTATTTGCAGTTTTTACTACGTTAAATGCGGTAGTAGTTTTTAACGGGATAAGATGTGTAGCAGTTTCTGGATTTAAGCTCGTACCATCCGGTTTTTTACCGTTAACAGTAGCTATGTTCCTTAATATTCCTGCGATGCCGTTACCGTTGCCATCAATATCAGTTTGTTTAACAGCGTAAGTTCCGGTATAGGTCCAAACTTCGTTAACATCTAATTTATTATTATTGTTAGTATCACCACTATTACGTGCTAGGTTTGTCACCATTGGATCGCTAACTACAACATCGCTGATAGCTGCATCTCCGGTATTGGTAACCTTAACAGTATAGTGGATTAAATCATTTGCTTTAGTAATTTCCGTTTCTGTACTTGTTTTTTCAATTTTATAAGCAGCGTAAGGAGTAATATCTATCAATACCCTATTGGTATTTTTTACTTCTTGCGTACCATTTGGATAAGTTCCTCTTACCTCCGCTACGTTTAACAATTTGTCTAGGTTTGTGGCATCATTTCCACGATTGTCGATGTCGGTTTGGGTTACGGTATAGCTACCTGTGTAAGTCCAAGTTTCGTTAACATCCAACTTGTTATTTTTAGGTTCGATATCACCACTAAACAAATTACCAACATTTGTGATGGTACCCAATAGCGGGTCAATCACTTGAATATTTGAAACAGCTGTTTTACCTGTATTGGCAATGGTAATAGTATATGGCACTACCTGCCCAGCTTTAGTGATGGCAGTTGTAGTACTGCTTTTCTTCACATCGAAGCTACCTGCTGTTGTTGAAACTGGAATTTCAAATACAGAAGTTACTGGTGTAAGTGAAGTTCCATTAGGACCTTTACCACTTACACTTACTGTATTTTTAAGCCTACCGTTGGCAGGAGTAACGTTTCCGTTATTATCTAAATCGCTTTGTTTTACGATATAACTGCCACTGAAAACCCAAGTATTTTCGCTTCTTTCGAATATACCGTTACCATTGGTATCACCGCTGGCAAGGGTAATGTTGGTTAACATCGGGTCGTTTACTACAACATTGCTAATAGCTGTATTGCCCGTATTGGTTACCGTAATAGTGTAAGGTACTACCTGACCTGCTTCAGTGATTAATGTTGTTCCACTTGTTTTAGCAACTGTGAAACTACTGTTCGCAGTAATAGCCACATCTGTACCTGCCGTTTGAGGTGTTGGACGTTCAGTTGTAGCTAAAGTTGCAGTGTTGGCAATTTTACCACTACCGATAACCGGCTTACCGTAGTTATCTAGATCGGCTTGGGTAACGGTATAAGTACCAGTGTAAGTCCAAGTCTCCCCTTTATCTAAAATATTATCGGCATTGCCACCTGTTTTTACAGGGTTACTTAAAACACCTCCCAAAAATGGATCGTTTACTACCACATTGTGCTGTGCGGCGTTACCCGTGTTTGTTACTACAATGGTATATGGAATTGTATTACCTGCTGCTGTTATTGGGGTAGTTCTAGTGGTAGTTTTTGTGATAGTTACACCTTCGCATACAGGTACGGTTACGGTTACGGTAAAAGGTTGACCAGCACAAGGTGCACCAGCTTGTGCCGTTGGCGTAACGGTGTACACTACCTGCTGCGCTACATTAGAAGTATTGATTAAAGTCTGGTTAATGGTATTTCCCGAACCAGAAGCTTGCCCAGTTACATTAGCGTTTGGAGCTACTGTCCAAGTAAAGTTAGATGGGAAAGATGTAGCAAGTACCGCGTTTACGTTGGCCTGTAAGTCGTAGGTAAAACTACTATTTCCACAAGTTAATGAGCTAACAGTAGCATTGGTTCCCCTCGGACTTGGATTTACCGTAACATCAACATTATAAGTATCAGGGTTAGCACAGCTATTGGCAATAAGTCTATAAACATATCTTACCACTATTGGATTGGCTGTGTTGTTCACCAACGTTTCGCTAATTGAGCCAGAACCGCTACCTGCATTGGCATTGATCCCTGCTACGGCAGCCCTTGTCCAATTGAATGTTACACCCGAAGTAACATTTGAAGTTGGAGTATAACTAAATAACGAGTTACTACATACTGTTGCAGTTGCTGAAGAGGTTAATATTGGTTTTGGGTAAATTGTAAAAGTAACTACAGCGCTGGTATTCGGACAACCATCAGAAGTGACGATACGTCTGTATCTGTAAACAAGATTGGTATTGCCAGCATTAGTAATTGATGCAGGTGTATATGTGTCGTGTTTGCCATCATTTAAACCTCCCTCATCAGGAACATTACTATAATCCGCATTATTCGTACTATTTAAAGAGCGTTGCCATTGGTAAGTATATGTGTTGTCTCCACCAGTTGGTGTAGAGCCAGTTAGTGTACCTGGCGCACCTTCAAAACAAGCAGTTGCTGTAGGTGGGTTTAAGGTATTGTTCTTAATTGAAGGACGTACCAATATGTTCACTACATTACTTGGTAGCTTTTCGCAAGTACCTGCTGACGCCAGTCTTCTATAATAGTAAGTAATATCTGCGGTTGTAGTATTATTAAGTGTTCCTGGTGCATAAGAAGTCCCAGTAGCATTCGAAATATCGTTCCAGGTTGTGTTATTGGTAGAACTTTGCCATTGATAGGTATAACCAGCTCCTGGACCACCTGAAGCTAGCGCAATATTATTTATAGTACCTATATTAGTTCCTGAACAAGTTTGAGTAGGAGGAGTTGCTATTTGATTGCCGGCCAATGCTGGTTGAACAGTTACTTTAGTAGTACTTTCACTTGTACAAGTTCCGTTGCTAGTAGTCCAAGTTAGAGTGTACACACCTGCAACAGTTGCTTTAAAGTTCGAAGTGTTAGAAGCATCATTACTAAAAGTATATGAAGTATTATTTGCTCCTGGAGGCAAATCTGTTACCGTCCATTTTCCTGTACCCACAGTTACCGCTTCTGCTGCCAAAGCCACATTAACACCATAACAGGTAGTTTTAGATACTCCCGCTGCCGAAGGCGTTGGCAACTCTCTAATGATAATGTTAACTATATTACTATTTACGTCACCACACACGCCATTATTAGTGGTATAGCTAAATTGATAAGTACCTACGTTTAATCCAAAAACTTCTGTATGGTTCCCGTTTGGTGCGCTAAATACTGGATCTGGAGCACCTGTTGGTTTGATAATTGCTTTCCAAGTACCAGCATTAGGCGTGGTAGTGGTTGCATCCAATGCTACCGGAGTATACCAGCAGAATTCGCTATTATTTGGTGTAATAATTACTGCTTCTTCTCTTGATACTACCGTTACGGTCATATCATCGGCAGTGGTACAGCCACCTGTAGTTTTGGTAGTAGTCCATCTTAAGGTATAGGTACCCGCTTGACTAAAACTTACACTTGTAGTTGCACTAGAAGCATTCGTAAAGCTTACTGCTGCTGCTGTTCCTGATTGTACTGTCCACAATCCAGTATCTCCAGCGCCAGGAGCATTTCCTGCTAATGTAGTGTTAACTGTTGCACTGTTAAAACATAAGGTTTGATCAGCGCCGGCATTAGCTGTAACTGGAGGGATAGTATTTACTTTAACATTAACATTCCCTATTGATGGACTACAAACAGTTCCATTGGTTACAGTCCAAGTGAAAGTGTAATCACCTACTTGCAATCCGCTTACCTTAGTTGTTGAGGCATTTGGATATTCGATGATAGCTCCAGCAGGACCAGCCGTTTGTGTCCATTTTCCAAAACCTCTTGTTGGTACAGTAGCAGATAAAGTTGTTGAATTCTCACAATTTAAATCTTGATTTGTACCTGCATTCGCAATAGAAGGAGGATAATACATGGTAATTCGTACATAGTCTGAACTCGCACTCATTCCATTACAGTTTCCGTTAGAAATTTCCCACTTCAATAACGAAACACCTTCGTTACTTGGTGTAAATATGGCATTAGGGTCATTTACTGGGCTAGTGTAAGGACCAGGAGTTGGACTAGTAGTTAAATTCACACTCGTAAATGTTCCTCCTACCGAACCGGCCTCTATGATCCATCTACCGGTACCAGTACCTGGTAAAGGGGTATTTGCCGCCAATTGAAATGGCTTCGGAGTTGCCGATGCTTCACAAAGCTCTTGGTCAGGTCCTGCATCTGCAATAGTTGGCGGTGTAGAAATGTTATAGGTAACCTCATCAACATCGGCACAGGTTCCGTTATCAGCAATGGTATATCTAAACGTATAATTTCCACTTGCAACTACATTTGCAATGGCCGCATTAGAACCTACAGTTGTAATTGTAGGTTGATTAGTTACAGCAGGATATCCCGGCCAATTTGTAGCAGTCCACGTACCAGTACTATTGCTGTTACCATTTAGGGACACACTATTTACATTACAAAGGTTTTGATCGGCACCTGCATTGGCAGCTTCCCTCACCGTAATGATTACGTTATCGCTATTATCACCACAGAATAAACCACCACTGGTGATCCACTGTAATTCATATCTACCATAAACCAAATTGCTAATCGAAGTACGAGGATTTGCTGTACTAGCAAAAGTTGGGATATTTGGTCCACTAACCACTACCCATCTTCCAGTTCCACTACTTACTGGTGTAGCATCTAAAGTAGTCGAAACCCCACATATCGTTTGGTCAGCTCCTGCAATGGCTGGAGCAGCCGGGTCAGAAAGATTTACAGTAAGCTCTGCAGAACTAGACGTAGAACATGAGCTGCCAGTAATGGTCCATCTAAATTTATATCTTCCTGCCATTAATCCGGTAACGGTAGAAGTAGGATTGTGGATATCAGTAATCACTGCACCACCAGCACCTTCCGTTTGGGTCCAAGTACCGGTTCCTACTGTAGGCTGGTTACCAGACAAAGTGATCTGTCCACTACCTACACAACCCTGGATTGCACTTCCCACAGTAGCTACCGTTGGTGTACCTACGGTAACCAATACTTCATCTGTTGAAGGACTACAACCACCATTGGCAGTAATAGACCAACGGAAGACATAGTTACCTACTTGAGTAATATTTACTTGAGTATTGTATAGGTTTGCATTTACAAAGCTAGCGCCGCTAGAAGGTCCGGAAACTAAAGTCCATAAACCAGTTTCACTAGCTGCAGGTGCATTCCCCGCTAGCGTAATTTGACCAGTAGTAGCTCTACATTGGTCTATACCGGCATTCGCTTGCGTAACTGCCACAATATTATTGGTGGTAACAGTTACCGAAGACGCTGAAGCTGCACCGCAAGCTCCGGTAATCGTCCAGGTAAAAGTATAAGTAGTATTTGCTTGCAAGCCAGTGGCCGAAGCTTTAGGGTCGTGTATATTAGAAAAAGTAACACCTGCTGATGGACTAACCGTCCATGTTCCAATCTCGTTACCATTTACAGGTATATTTCCATCTAAAATAACTGGAATACCAGCACAAGTATTTTGAGCACTACCTGCCGCAGACGCAGTTCTTGTGGCTGTAGACACCAATACATCCACATCAGATTGTGCATTAGTACAGTTGCCATCTCCTCCAGAAATTAACCATCTAAAAGTGTATTTACCAGGTACTAAACCGGTAACACGACTACCTCGGTCAAGTGGATCAGCAATGTTAGCTTGATTAGGACCTGATACTTGGCTCCATCTGCCCACACCTAAAAGTGGCGTATTACCTACTAAATCAGTTTCTACAACATCACAATTTAAAATTTGGCTTGTTCCAGCATTTGAAGCTTGGATATTAGCAGATATAACGATTTTAACTTCTGCATAGGCATCTTCGCAGCCGCCTATACCGCCATCCGTAGATCTTCTATATCTTAAAATATAGGTTCCAGATTTATCAAAGCCTCTAATTTCTTGTCCAGAAGCTGGAGGAGTAACATAGTTATTTAATCCGCCAAAAGAAGCTTGTAATTGAGAACCCGCAGGGGCACTCACCAAAGCATATTTAGTTTCTCTCCCGCCATCAACACTATAGTTTACAACAGCAAAATTTTCACCACATCCCGCAAAATATGGACTTGCGGTACTGATGTTTATAGTTGGCGCTTTATTAAATGAAACGACATAGTTTCCTGACGATGAACAATTCGTAACTGTGTTACGAATTGTATATCTAAATGTATAGCTATTGCCAGGAGCTGAATTGAGACCTGTTACAGTGGTTACATTCGATTTAGAAGAGGTAATTACTGGATTTCCTGGGCCGTCTATCTTTACCCACTCCACAACTTCGTTAGCAAAAGCTGCGGCTGGAGCACTTAATAAAACTGTAGTTCTGCCATCGCAATAAACACTATTATTACCTCCAGCATAGGTAATGTTTTGGTTAGGGTCTCCAACGGTAATACTTACATCATCAGAACCGTTCACACAAGGACCAGTCACTGTCCATCTGAAGATATAAGTTCCTTTTACTAAACCGCTAACATTGGTTCCATTATTATTTGGATTTGCAATGGTTGGATTAGACGGACCGCTTACAAAAGTCCAAGTACCTAACTGACCAGCAGCATCATCCCTACCGGCAGCCGATCCGTTCAAATAAGTAGAGTTGGTAATATTGTAACACGAAAGATCTTGATCTAGACCAGCATTTACAGGGGCTGTACCCAAGTTGGTAATGGTTACTTCATCTACCGAAATACAATTGGTACTAGAATTAGTAATGGTATAGGTATATGTAGACTTGCTTGAGCTTGTGCTTACTGGGAAAGTCAATGTCGGATTGGCAATATTTGCGTTAGAAGGCTCAGGCCCATTACCACTGGTTTTAATCCAACGGCCAATTTCTCCAGGCTTGAGCGGCGAACCAGTCAACTGAACAACGCCCGGACAAACCACTCGATCTGGACCTGCGTTAGCCACAGTTAAATCAGAAACCGTGTAGGTAACTTCTTGGAAAACCGTCGAACCATCCGCACACTTGGTAGTGGCTCTAAATCTATATACCCCTCCCGGGATATAATTGGTTATTTTCGCCTCGCCGGCTGTAGTTGGCGTAATCGTTACCGCCGGGCCACCTACTTGGCTCCAAGTTATGCCAGATGCACTACTGCCCGTAGACGTAGCCTTCAAATTGAACTGATCACCCGGACAAATAGTAGTATTAGTGCCGGCGTTAACAGAACAGTTTTGAGCAAATGCTAAAAACGAAGAGAGCAATAAGACTGCGAAAACAATGAAAAAACGAATGCTAAAAAGTAGTTTTTTTATCATATGAGGAACTTAAGAATATACAAATCAAGCCATAACAAATTCTTAGCAAGAAGCATTATTAGGGCATTTAAGTCTGTTTAGATTGCCTTAAGGCATAAGAGAATTGAGCATTAAACAAGAGCGAGATAAGCTTTTAGTTGGTAAAAAGCTTGTGAGAGTAGTTAATTTGATTTTTAGCGGCTTCATGGAAAAAAGTAGTTAAGAAAATATTTTAATTAAACGTTACGGCAATAGACGACAAACAGTGGTGCGGTTGGATTTATGGCTCCGAACTTTTTCGACGCCTCAATATCTAAATCCTAGCTTGATGGCATAAAAATTTCTCAAGCATATTAGAGAATAAAACATTTCGCGATGAGCCAACATTAACATGAAATTTAGAAACGATTAGATCATCATGAAATCGATAACCACTACATTTTAGAATACTAAAAATGGTTGCAGTTGAAATCGAAAATGAGGTAGATTTTAGAGAAAAAAGTGCATTTAGACTGTTCATGTGCACACAGGATAAACAAAAGATATGCCAATACATTCCAAATAGGCGTAAACCCTCAACAACGAAGTTTACCTTAAAATAATTTAAAACGTTAAGGGGAAATTTGAGAAACAACCACCATACAAGAGTAAAAAATTCCACATAAAAACTTCGAAAAATTCCCCAATCGGACAAAAAAATGCAATCAAAAAAATGGCGCAATATTTATGGCGATATCCAAAATATTCAAAGCATCAATAATAAATCTCAGTTGGTTACCTAGCTAAAAAAAGTATTACTTCTGAGCTAAATTTTGCCACCAAAAATCAAATCTATTTTAACAATTTAACCATACAACAACAATACAATGTGTATCTTTGACTAGTGAACGTTAGAGATTTAATTAATAGATTTAAGACCGACCAACGAGTTCTTGCCATTGCAAAATCGCTGAACAGCAGCAAGAGCAAAACCCAAATTAAAGGATTGGTGGGTTCTTCTGATGCCGTAATTGCAATTACTACTTACTTTTTACAGCACAAGCCACAACTTTTTGTATTGCCCAACCGTGAGGAAGCCGCATACTTTTCTTCCGATTTGGAAAGCATTTTGGGCAAGGAAATTCTATTGTTTCCTTCATCGTTCCGCAAACCTTTTGAATTTACGCAAGTAGACACATCTAATGTTTTGGCTCGTGCCGAAGTATTGAATGAGTTAAATCATCAATCAGAATACGGACAGATTGTTGTTACTTATCCTGAGGCATTGGCCGAAAAAGTAATTGACCGTAGCGTACTTGAAAAAAATACTTTAGAAATTAACGTTGGTGCCAAATTAGGCATAGATTTTATTAACGAGTTTTTATTCGAATACGATTTTGAACGTTCTGATTTCGTTTACGAACCGGGGCAGTTTTCTATTCGTGGTGGTATTGTAGATATTTTCTCATTCTCACATGATTTACCTTATCGTATCGAATTCTTTGGAGACGAGGTAGAAAGTATCCGAACTTTTGAAATTGAAAGTCAGCTTTCGGTAGATGACGTGAAGAACCTAACCATTGTACCGAACGTACAAGCTAAGTTTTTAACCGAAAGCAATATCAGTTTGCTAGATTATATTGAAAAAGACACTCAACTTTGGTTTAAGGACGTGGCCTTCACACTTGATGTAGTTAAATCTGGCTATAAAAAAGCAAATGAACTTTGGAAAGCATTATCTGCAGCAGAAAAGCAAGCAAATTCGAATTGGTTAGATCCAAAATTTGCTTTCTCTGATGAAAAGATGCTAGCGGATTTATTCCAAGATTTCACTTTAGTAGAGTTTGGCAAACAGTTCTTCTATCATACAGACAACATATTCAATTTCGATACCAAACCGCAGCCTTCTTTCAATAAGGATTTCAATTTATTGATCCACAACTTTAAGGAGAATGAAAAGCAGGGTGTCAACAACTTCATCTTTACCAATTCGGCCAAACAGGTAGAGCGTTTGTATGCCATTTTAGATGATATTGATAAAACCGTAAAGTTTATTCCCATCCACGTTCCATTACGTGAAGGCTTTGTAGATTTCACGCAAAAAGTAGCCTTTTACACCGATCATCAAATTTTTGATCGTTTCTACAAATACCAACTTAAAAAAGGTTATCAGCGCAGTCAAGCGATTACACTAAAAGAACTGAGAGATCTAAAGCCAGGTGATTTTGTAACGCACATTGACCACGGTATTGGTAAATATGCAGGTCTTGAAAAAGTAGAAACCAATGGAAAAATGCAAGAAATGATCCGTTTGGTGTATGCTGATAATGATTTGCTTTACGTGAACATCAACTCCCTAAATCGCATTGCGAAATATAGCGGTAAGGATGGCACGCCGCCAAAAATGAACAAGCTTGGAACTGAAGCTTGGGACAAGCTAAAAAAAAGCACTAAAAAAAAAGTTAAGGACATAGCCCGCGACCTGATTAAACTTTACGCCATGCGTAAGGCGCAGGTGGGTACGGCTTTCGCTCCAGATAGCTATTTAGATACCGAACTGGAAGCTTCGTTCATTTACGAAGACACCCCAGATCAAATGAAGGCCACTACCGATGTAAAACGGGACATGGAGGCACCCCACCCTATGGATCGTTTGGTTTGTGGCGACGTGGGCTTTGGTAAAACCGAAGTTGCGCTTCGTGCCGCCTTTAAAGCTGTGGCTAATGGCAAACAGGTAGCGGTGTTGGTACCTACCACCATTTTGGCATTACAACATTTTAAAACTTTTTCTTCTAGACTGAAGGACTTTCCTTGTACAGTAGATTATATCAATCGTTTCAAAACATCGAAACAGATCAAAGAAAGTTTGGAGAAATTAGCGCAAGGTAAAATCGATATCATCATTGGTACACATCGCTTATTAAGCAAGGATGTAAAATTTAAAGATCTCGGCCTAATGGTGATTGACGAAGAGCAGAAATTTGGCGTAGCCGCAAAGGAAAAATTACGTGCTTTACGTGTAAGTATCGATACTTTAACGCTAACAGCAACACCAATTCCGCGTACTTTGCACTTTTCTTTGATGGGTGCACGAGATTTGTCGATCATCAATACTCCTCCGCCAAACAGGCAACCGGTAACTACCGAATTGCATGTGTTTAACGATAAGCTGTTGCAAGAAGCAGTGCAATTTGAGCTAGATCGTGGTGGCCAAGTTTTCTTTGTGCACAACCGAGTACAAGACTTAAAGCAATTAGCGGGGCTGATACAAACCTTAGTACCGCAAGCACGTATTGGCATTGCTCATGGGCAATTAGAGGGCGATGCATTAGAAGATGTGATGCTTGATTTTATTAATGGTCAAACAGATGTTTTGGTAGCCACTACTATTATCGAAACTGGTTTGGATGTACCGAATGCCAATACGATCATCATTAACCATGCACACATGTTTGGACTGAGCGATTTGCACCAAATGCGTGGTCGTGTGGGCCGTTCAAACAAAAAAGCATTCTGTTACTTATTAAGTTTACCTTTATCTACCCTAACGGATGAAGCTCGCAAACGTTTAAGTGCCATCGAAGAGTTTTCTGATTTGGGTAGCGGTTTCAACATCGCTATGCGTGATTTGGATATTCGTGGTAGTGGTAATCTTTTAGGTGGCGAACAAAGTGGATTTATTGCTGAGATTGGTTTTGAGATGTACAATAAAATCTTGGACGAAGCGATACAGGAATTGAAAGATGATGAGTTCAAAGATTTGTTCAAAGACCAACCTGAAAGACCTTATGTGAGTTTTACGCAGGTAGATACCGATGTGGAAATGCACATTCCTGATAGCTATATCACCAATATCACAGAGAGATATAACCTTTATACTGAAATATCTAAATTAGAAACCGAGCAGCAGATTAAAGCTTTTGAGCAACGTATGAAAGATCGTTTTGGGCCTGTGCCGTCGCAAGTTTTAGCGATGCTTAAAGTTGTGCGTTTGCAGTGGATCGCCAAAAGATTAGGTTTCGAAAAAGTGAGCTACAAAAAGAATATTTTGAGAGGTTATTTTGTGAGCGATAAACAGTCTAAGTTCTTCGATTCGGAGACCTTTAATAGAATTTTAGCTTTTGCGCAAATGCATCCACGTTTGTGTAACTTGAAAGAAGTAAAAAATAGTCTGCGTATCTCTTTTGATAATATCGGAAATATCGATGAGGCTGTGGAAATGCTGGAAATGATATAACACCCCCAACCCCCTAAAAGGGGAATTTAAGATGATGTAGATAAACAATCCGCTATTAAAAAGTCCCCTTTAGGGGATTTAGGGGTTATAGTTGCTGCCTTGCTTTAATCGCTAAATATCGGTTCACCACGTTAACGGTTAGGTTTTGTGGTGCAGTAAGCAGGCTCAAAATTCCATGTTTGCTTAGCTCTTTTACCATTAAACGTTTTTCGTAAGCAAATTTTTCGGCAATAGTTTTAATGTAGATCCCTTGCACATCTTTTGCATCATCATCACTTAAAGTTCTTAAAGTAGTGTTCTCAAAAAACACCACTAACAACAAGTGATATTTAGCAATACGCTTGAGATAAGGCAACTGTCTTTCTAACCCCGACATGCTTTCGAAGTTGGTAAAGAAAACCACCAAACTACGTTGCTTTAATGCTGAACGCAAACTCACAAAAAGGGCTTCCATATCTGTTTCCAGATAACGGGTTTTCTCTTTGTACAGCACCTCCATAATTTTGTTCAATTGTGTCGGACGTCGATCTGCTGGCACAATATTTTTTGTCTTTTCTGCAATGGTAATCAGCCCTGCTTTATCTTGCTTAATTAAAGCTACGCTTGATAGAATGAGACTGGCGTTAATGGCGTAATCTAACAAACTCATCCCCTCGAAAGGCATTTTCATTGCTCTCGATTTATCTATGACGCAATAGATATGCTGTGAACGTTCTTCGGTATAAGTGTTCACCATCAAATCGCTTCTGCGGGCGGTTGCTTTCCAGTTGATGGTCCTAAAATCGTCGCCAGCTACATAGTTTTTCACTTGGTCGAACTCCATACTGTGCCCCACTCTTCTGATTTTCTTAATCCCCACATCAGTTAAACGATTAGAAATTGCCATCAGTTCATACTCTCTCAATTTCAAGAAAGACGGATAAACAGGCACCATTCCCGCACCGGCGATGTTAAATCTTCTACTTACCAAACCCAAAGGAGATTTTACAAATAATCGGGTAAAACCGAAATCGTATTCACCTCGTTTAGTTGGTCGCAAAAAGTAGTTGATGATTTTTTGTTCCTTAGGTTTTAAAATGGTGCTAAACCACAAATCTCGCTTTTGAAACTGGAAAGGGATTTCATCAATAATACCAATGGATACTTGAAAAGGATAGAAATTTTCTAAGTAAATTTTCAGTTCGTTATCATCACCGTTGCTCAGTCGTTCAGGAACATCTCTTCGTAAGAAAACCGCTTTTTTTGAAGCATGAAGCAAATAAATATCAACCAAAAACAGCAGTAATAGCACCCCGAAGGCAATGTAGGGAATATCGCCCAAGATGGGCAAAAAGAAGGCAAAAAGAAACAAGGCCGAGCAAATGCCCAGAGCAATGAAAAGTCTGTTTTCCAGAAACAGATTGGTATAGAATTTTCTAAATAGTTTTTTCATTATTCTTGGAGCTTAAAGCCTAAAGCGGAAAGCTAAAAGCGATGCCAATTTCATTTTTTAAGTTATGGCGTAAGCTACTTTGAGCCTTAAGCTTTCTACCTACAACCCTACCTCGGCACCTCTATCTTCTTAATAATTTGAGCAATGATGTCTGCTGTTGTTAAACCTTCCATTTCCTTTTCTGGACTAAGCATTACGCGATGCGCCAGTACTGGAGTGGCTACTTTCACCATATCATCTGGTGTTACAAAATCTCTACCAGCCATTGCCGCAATTGCTTTAGCGCTGTTAATCAATGCTAAAGAAGCCCTTGGCGAAGCACCTAGATACAGCGCCTTATTTTGGCGAGTTTCGTGAACAATCTGTGCTGCATAAGCCAACAATTTAGGTTCTACAAACAAGGCTTTTATAGTTGCTCTAAGCGCAGTAATTTGCGCAATATCCAACACTGGCTTAACCTCCTCTAATTGGTGATGCGTATCTTGTTGATGTTGTTGCGTCAAAATCTCAATCTCTTCTTCTAGCGAAGGATATTTAATTTCGACCTTGAACAGAAAACGATCTAACTGCGCTTCGGGCAAACGGTAAGTTCCTTCTTGCTCTACCGGATTTTGTGTAGCCAAAACCATGAAGGGCTCCTCCAATTTGTAAGTCGTTCCATCAACGGTAACCTGGCGTTCTTCCATAGCTTCGAACAATGCCGACTGTGTTTTCGCAGGTGCTCGGTTAATTTCATCTACTAGAATGATATTACCGAAAATGGGCCCTTGCCTAAATTGAAACTCTGCGGTTTTAGGACTGAAAACCGCTGTACCCAATACATCAGAAGGCATTAAATCTGGCGTAAATTGAATACGAGAAAAAGTAGCAGCGATACTTTTAGCAACCAATTTCGCACTCAAAGTTTTCGCTACGCCCGGCACACCTTCCAACAGTAAATGACCGTTGGCCAATAAACCTGCAATCAGCAAATCAATAGTATCTTGCTGGCCTACTATTATCTTTCCCAATTGTTGTCTAATTTGCTCTACCGCTTTACTCAGCTGACTTAAGTCGGTACGTTGGTTAAACATTTCTTGTTCCATGTTTATAAATTTATTAACCCCCAACCCCTAAAGGGGAGTTAGCGGTAAAGTTTACCTATCTAGTTTATAAAATTGTTCTATCAGTTTATTGAATTCTATCAGATACTGGTCATTGATTTTAATGTCCTTATCCATCTTATTGAACGAATTAATATATCCTATTAATTGCGCTATCAACCCTACATCAATTCCAGTAATTTTTACTAAAGTTTCTTCAAATTCTTGGTCTAATTCTGTTGTTTTTAAGCGATACTTATTCCTTAAATATTCCAAGAAATAATTGATTTTCTTTTCAATGATATCGTGATGATTTCGCTGTTGGTAGTATACTGTGCCAATTACTTGAGCAAACTCTACCGAGCTGTTTTTTAGCGGATCTAAAATTGGGATAATCCGCTGCCTACGTTTCATTTCATATAACACGAAGACCACCAAACCAATCAATGCTAGATAATATGCCCAACGTAAAGTATCGTAATTAAACAAGACCCTAAGCACCGACTGATCATTTGCCAACGGCCGTACGTAATGCTCATCCCAAATGATGGTTCTCACCGGTGGCAGGTAAGAAAACACCTTTTCTACATAATCTGCCCCGTTCTCGTTCAACAAACTGTAATTAGTAAACAATTGTGGGTTCGGACAAAGCAGCAAACTACCTTTGCCGAAACGATACTGGATCAGGTTAGGCTTTATGTCATATTTTCTTCCCAGAACTACCGCTTTTGTGGTATCAAGACTACTGAAATATTGAGCCGAAATACCTCTCTCAAAGTAGTAATCCATATCTCTCCTCAAATGTGGCGAGGTGAAATTAATGGGGTATTTTGTCTTGTTATGAAAATCGAAATCTGAATTTAATTCTATCTTCAGTGAATCTGCCAGTGCGCCATCCATTTGAAATGCGGCAATGAAAATGTTGTTCCCAGCTGCCATGTATTTCTTCATTACTGTAAAATCAAGTGCTTCTACTTTGAGATTTGAGGCTATAATGAAATAATTAGAGCTGCCTGCTGGAGCTGCCTTAAGCGTATTGTAGATATCGTTCTTATCAACCCGCTGTTCCGATTTTGGAAAAATATCTTTGATGTGATTACGTAGAATATAAGTTCCAAAAGGGATTTTATCCTCTGGCAAATAGGTGGTGTCCCAATTTACAACAGGCGGTTTGGTATATTGCGCAACGAAATAGAGTACCAAAAGTAATCCGCCAAAAATGAAATATCTTCTTAATCCTTTCATCTCAATGTAGTGTTAAACTGTTGAAAGGATTGTTGAATTTGTACAAATGCTACTTTATCAACAGGAAAGTCGCCATACCAAATGTACTCGAATTGGTAAGTCAGATTAGCAAAAGTTTCATGACCTTTTTGGTCTTGCATTTCTTGTACATAAGCCGAGTTGGTTTTGTTGGGCAGCCAATCTATCACTTCTCTATCACTTAAATGCTTTAGGGTTTGCAAGTAGAGCAAGCGAACGGCCAATCGGTAATTTCCATTCTGCAAAGTGTTGTTAATCTCATCCTCGAAACTGATTTCGTGGATATTTTCCAGGCTTTCATCATAAGGCACTTCTACCGATTTCGATTTGCCCATAAACCACTTAAAATCTACCCCGATCAGTTTGAAAATTACAAATACAATTACTCCAACACAGATAGCAATAGTACTGTATTTAAAAATAGTAGGCCATCTAGATGGTCCGGTTGGAGTTTGCCTGTCTTCGAAAAGGCGGCTGATCCACTTCCAAAAAGATCTCCAAAATCGATCCCACCAACTCAATCCTTTCGGTTCTTCTTCTCCGTATTGAAATTCCTTTAGTTCTTTATATTTTTGGATGGCTTCATTATCAAACTTCTTAACTTGCGTTTTACTGCTATCTAATTTTAAGGCCACAGTATCTTTTACAGGCTTAGGCACCACAAGTTTAGGTGGCAGTTGAGCCTGCGAATTCACAGAAAAGCACAATAATAAAAAAGCTAAGAGCAATAATCGCATACTAATAATCTTCTTCTGGATGTGATACGGGAGCTTGTGTATTTCCAAATTCTTCGATACGGCTCATCAAGCCTTGGCTCTCTTTTCGTTCTACCAAACTAAAGTAAATAAATGCAATCGCTACTAACGGAATGATGGCGAAAACCTGCGAAATAGAAAGTGAAATAGAAGTGAAGACATGATAGCCCTTTAACACTTTGAGGTCTGCCGCAGAGAATGTGTTGATCATCATGAGCAGATATGAAGGCGCATAGATAATAGACATGCACACCGTTGTGATGATACCTATTACCAACAATGTTGCAAAAGTTAGCCACCAGTTTTGTTTTACCAAAGCAAACGATCTACTGAATGTAGTCCCGAAATCTGCATTTTCTAATACCATTACTGCAAAAAAGATAGAAAATGCCGGCGTAACATAAATTCCGGGGATTAAACACAACATGGTACAAATTATCCATAATACATAAATCAGCATACCGCTCCAAAATACCCTAAAAAAGTAATACTTGAAGTAGCTCCATACTTCTTCTAAAGTTGGCGCAACATTTCCTTTAATCACATACAAGCTTACAAAGCTTAGGATAGACACGCCCATTGCCGTATAGTTAAGCAAAGAAAACAACATGCCAACCCAGTAACGCCAACCAAATATACTTCCTAAGGAATTACCTCCCGCATATCCTCTGCTCGATTCTAAAATATGCCACTGTAAGAAAATACCAGACAATATACTTCCCAAAATGAATATGCTACAAAATGAGAAAAATACTTTGAGTAAAGCCTTAAAGTTCTGTTTGATGAAGAGCAGAGTTGCAGAAATTATACCTTCAAAATCTCTTATTTGTCTAAATTCTATATTTTCTTTCATTATAAGTTTTCTTGAGCCAAAGTTTTTCTAGCTAACTGATGGGGATAGACAACCACATACCAAACCATAAAAATTAGTGACGACGCTAAAATGGAAATACTTAACCAAATTGGCATTCCAGTATGCCGAGTTACATATCCCTCCACAAAAGCCGCCAGTAATATGATCGGGATAATACCCACCGCAATTTTAGTAGCATCTTTTCCGCTACGTTTAAAAGCTTCTAAACGTGTGTAAGTTTTAGGAAAAAGCAAACCATGCCCCAAAACCAAACCCGCACCACCCACTACTACAATAGATAAAATTTCTAAAGTTCCATGTATCCAAATCACTAGAATTGATTGTGCTCCCAAGCCTTTGCTAAAGAAATAATACTCGAAAGCGCCAATCATGATTCCATTACGAAGTAGATAAAAAACTGGCCCGATAGAAAACAACACTCCACTAACAAACATGACAAAAGAAACCCAAGTATTGTTAGCCGCTATTTTAAAAAACATAGCAAATTCACTTTCGCTTTTGTAAACGCCAAACGGATCGCCTTTGGCAATATTCTCATTAGTCATGTTTACATAGCGGTCGCCTAAAATTAAGCGAACAAAACGATCGTCGTATTTTGCCGACAATACTCCAATACTGATAGCCAACACAAAAAAAATGAAAGAATAAAGGATTTGCTTACGATAAGTATAAAAAAGCATGGGCAACTCGTATTTCCAATACCTGAAAAACCTGCCTTTCTCTTCTTTTTTGTTTTTGTAAATAGCCTGATGTAGCACAGAAGCTAACCCATTAAGGTACGAAGTGGTCTTAGACTTTGGATAGAAAGTCTTTGCGTAAGCCAGATCATTGGTAATATCTACAAAGCGCTGTGCAAGTTCATCGGGACTATTGGTTTTAAGCGTCTCGTAGTTCTTCCATTTTTCAGCATTTTGCTTTACAAAGAGCGCTTCTTTCATAGCTATTTCTGTTTCGAGGAGATATTTTCTGTTAAAATAAGACAAAATTTTTAAGCCGCAATAAAAATTACCCTAAGCTTAAAAAATTTGGCCGAAGATGCACAGATTTCGATGCCATGCACTTATAGCTTTCAATTATATCTGACACCCGGCTATATTTTATTTCTTTTTTAAATGACCCATGCATCTTTAGCTAAAAAAATTATATTTGAATTAATGGAAACCATCAAAATTAACACTAGTCAACATGTAGAAATTGATTATCCCGTAGCTGGATTAGGCGAACGCGTTGCAGCTTATCTTATCGACTTTGCTATGTTCTTAGTCATCTACTTTTTTTCGCTCATCGCCCTGGCTATCATTGGCATAGAGAGCACCCTAGAAAACAGTACAATAGTTATTTTAGTCATCATTTTTGCGGTTTGCTATGTGTTTTACGATCTGCTTTGCGAAGTGGCATTTAATGGGCAGAGTTTAGGGAAAAAACTCTTGAAGATCAAAGTGGTAAGTATAGATGGTGGACAGGCGAGTATCGGTCAGTATTTTATTAGATGGGTTTTCAGAATTATAGATTTTACGCTTACTAGCAACTTGTTAGGTTTTATTAGCGTTGCGGTTTCTGAAAAGAAGCAAAGAATTGGAGATATCGTTGCTGGCACTACTTTAATAAGAACGGTGCCTGCTACAAAAATAGATCATATTGCATTTCATCCAGTAGAAGATCAAGAATATACACCTACGTTTGAACATGTAACCATTCTGAGTGATAACGACGTAGAACTTATTCATGAAGTAATTCGAACTTACTACACTACTTATAACACGCAACTGGTTTATCAGTTGGCGGCAAAAGTATCTGCGCATTTGGGCGTTACCATTCCTGAAGGGATGAATGAGATGCAGTTTTTAAAGACCGTTTCCTCAGATTATATTTATTTGACGTCGAGAGCGGTGTAAATATCAGTTTCTGTCAATCCGCTCTGCTAGCAATTTCGCCCACTCTCCATACATTTTTCCAGAAGGATGTAGGCCATCACTAGCAATTAAGGTTTGCTTTTTAATTGCCTGGCGGGATATAGGTGTGATATCAACATAAGTTACCTGCTTAGCTTCGGCTTCCTGTCGATTGATTGTGTTAAAAGCATCAATCTCGTTGCTAATGGTTTGTAAATCTCTTCCACTTTGTTTGGCAAATTCTGTTACGGCCCAATCTGGGATAGAAATTACGTAAACTTTATTTTTACCTCCACCGGCAAAGCCGATAGCTAGCTCCAGTAACTCAGCAAATTCCTTACGGTAAGTCTCTTGGGCATAGCCGCGATATTGATTATTAACGCCAATAAGCAAGGTTACTAAATCAAAAGTTTCACTAACTTGCTCTTGCTGTATCGCATGACGGAGCTCATCGGTAGTCCAGCCAGTTTTAGCAATTACCTTAGGATTTTCGAACTGAAAGTTTTGGGCATTTAAAATTTCGACCAGCTGATACGGAAAAGATTCTGATTGCTCCACAGCTTCGCCAATGGTGTATGAATCGCCTAATGCTAGGTAAGTAAGTTTATTTTTCATAGTAAAACGTTAATGAATATGCTGAAACAGTATTTTATAAAGGTAGCTTACTAACATCACAAAACCTGTAAAAAAGTACATTGCTTTAAGCCATGTTGCATTTTGGTCCAACTTAAGCAGCCAAGTTCCAACTCCTGCAACCAAGCTTACTAGGAAAGGAATGGTTGGCGGATACAAGTGAAAGCTTTGCAGAAAATCACCATTTAATAAAGCTAAAACCGACCGTTGAAAACCGCAGCCAGGGCAATCGAAACCGAATAGATATTTAATTGGGCAGGGCAACAAAAAAATATCCGCTCTGCACAAAACTAGCAAAGCGGATACTTTTTGAATATTTAAAATCAGTAGCAATTAAAACTGATTTGGATTTTGTTGATTGAAAGGATCATTAGGGTTTCCAAATCCATTACCGAAACCACCTTGCTGTGCTTCTGCCGCAGATGGGCCAATGTATTTGGCACTACCAAAACCTAATATCGGCCAGAAAACAAAAGGAAGTAGTATCATTCCAACGGTAAATCCTTCTTCTTTGCCGAAACTTTTGCTCACTAAATTGTACAGCCAAATCGAAAAAACGATGTTTACGCAAGGTATTAAACACCATAAAAGCCATATAGTAGGTTTACCTACAATTTCAATCATGATGTAGATGTTGTAGATAGGGATAATTGCCGCCCAGCCTGGTTTGCCAGCTTTTTCAAAAACTTTCCACATGCTGGCGATCATCAAGATGATGATGGCAAAATAAAAGATAAAGAAGCCTAGGCCAAGCGCAGCGAAAATACCCGCTCCTTCTGAAGAATAATCTGATGAGTAGTCCATAATTCAAATGTTGTTTTAAAGTTTATTTTATGATAAAGATAAAATTTAGCTCTTACAATTAAAATGCCAGCAATATTATTTTTCTGTTTTGTTGAATTATAACCAGCAGTTCCTAAATTAACTCCATATTGAAAAGATGGGCAATATGGCCTTTTAATTTTGCTTTAACTTCATCCATATTTAGTGTCCTACCTAATTCTCGTTGCATAGACGTCACATCTTTATCATCGATACCGCAAGGCACAATATTCTTGAAATAATCCAAATCGGCATTTACATTAAAAGCAAAACCATGCATAGTTACCCAACGACTGCAACGTACCCCCATAGCGCAAATTTTGCGTGCTTTGTCATTATCAGCATCTAACCATACGCCAGTAAAACCTTCGTAGCGCCCAGCTTTAATACCATAATCAGCCAAGGTATATATCACGGCTTCTTCTAATGTCCTTAAGTAAAGATGTATATCGGTAAAAAAATTATCTAGATCTAGTATTGGGTAGCCCACAATTTGACCCGGACCGTGATAAGTGATATCTCCACCCCTGTTAATTTTATGGTAAGTGGCTTGTTTCTCTATCAAGCCCTGCTCATCTAACAATAAATTTTCTGGCTTACCACTTTTACCTAAAGTATAAACATGCGGATGTTCATTAAAAATAAGATAGTTAGGTGTTTCAAGCGCAGTATTCTCTGTTCGGTTCTTGGTTTTTAAAGCTACTGTTTCATTAAAAACAGCTTCTTGCCTATCCCAAGCCTCCTGATAATCGGTTAAACCCCAATCTATATATTTTACTTTTTTGTTCATTTTTTTGTCGTCCGAAAAGTTTAGAGTCCGAAAGTCCGATGATAGGGAGCCAATTTATTCATGCTATCATTTACTCAATCGAAATTTCATTTTATCCAATCACATAACCCAGCATGTAGCCATCATCGGTTTTAAAATAATTTACTTCCAGTTCCCTCGTTCCTTCTGGTAATTCTACCGAAGCAATCAAGTCACCTTCATCTCTCAGTTTAAAAGGTTTGATATGGATATCCCTTTTAAATTCTAATTCTTTTCTACCATGCCACTTGTAAATCGCCTCTTTGGCACACCAGCAAACATACAGTCCATTAATGTTATCACCAATTTGCTTTTGAGCCAACTCTACATCCGATAGAAATTTATGCCGTACTAGCTTAATTTTATGCTTAATCATCTCCATATCCAGGCCTACTTTCTTATCCGCGTCACGGCTAATCATCACTGCAGCATAATCGTAAGAGTGGCTTAGGGAAATATGGTAATCGTAGTTAACCAAATACGGCTTACCATGATCATCCATTTTACAATCAATATATTCTTTGGTATCGAGCATGGTTCTCAGCAGCAAACGAGTACTCAGCCATTGTAGTGCTCTTTTTTCGCTTTTGAAAGAATCGATGATATCTAACTCATGCTGTTTAAGTTGCAAACCAGACATTAACTGTTCATGGCTTTCCTCTATTTTCCACACCGCAAGTTCGGTATGTTCATCAATTTTTAAATCAAAAACTACGGGCATCCTCTATTTAGAAAATCAATACAAAAGTATCTTAAATTAATCATAATTTAGTCCAAAAAACTGTAAAAATGATATTATCAGACAAACGGATACTTGAAGAAATTGACAAAGGCACCATCATCATAGAACCTTTTAAAGCAGAATGCTTGGGCACCAACTCTTACGATGTTCATTTAGGCAAATATTTAGCTACCTACAAAGACCGCGTTTTAGATGCAAAAGCCCATAATCAAATCGAGCATTTCGAAATTCCGAAGAGTGGTTTTGTCTTACAACCTGGCACTTTATATTTAGGAGTTACAGTTGAATATACCGAAACCCACGGTCATGTACCATTTTTAGAAGGCAAGAGCAGTACTGGTCGTTTAGGAATTGACATTCATGCTACCGCAGGCAAAGGTGATGTTGGTTTCTGCAACACTTGGACTTTAGAAATCTCTTGCGTACAACCCGTAAGAGTTTACGCAGGTATGCCTATTGGCCAATTAATCTATTTTGTAGTAGAAGGCAATATTGAAAAAATGTACAACACAAAAGACAATGCCAAATACAATAACAAAACTACTCGCCCGGTAGAAAGCATGATGTGGAAAAACAATTTTTAATTCTTTTGAACCTTGTAACTAAAATAATAGTCTATAGTCTACTTTTTACAGTAAGCTTTTATGTAACTTAACGTTATAAACACCAACAATTAAGGCGCTTGCAGAAGTGAATCAAAATTTTTCATAGATGAAAACTAAACTCATAGCGTGTCCAACGCTCTCAACTCTTCCAAAATTATTAACGTTCCTAACGCTAGGCTTCGTCTTTCTGAGTATTACAAATGCTACTCCGCTCTGGGCCCAAGATGTGAATTTAACCAACTTCACCAAAAAGCTAGAGACGAGCACCAGCAAAAATGCTCAAGAGAAAGTCTATCTCCACTTAGATAAACCTTATTACGCCATTGGCGATGACATTTGGTTCAAAGCTTATACAATTAATGCAAAAACAGGATTACCATCAACCATTAGTGGTTTGCTATATGTAGAATTAGTGAACGAAAAAGATTCCATTACCAAACAACTGAAACTTCCGATGAAGAGCGGTATTACTTGGGGAGATTTTAAACTTACCGACTCGCTAAGTGAGGGGAACTATCGCATAAGAGCTTATACGCAGTGGATGCGCAATGCAGGTGCAGAGTTTTATTTCGACAAAACCATCAAAATTGGTAATGCTTGGGCAAACAAGGTTTTCACCAAATCAAACAACACATTAAGTACAGAAAACAATCAGCAGAAGGTTACTACCACTATTCAGTTTACAGACAAACAGAACATGGCCTATGCAAATGCTCCTATTAATTATGAAGTAAAACTGAATAACAAGACTATAGAAAGAGGAAAAGGTGTCACCAATGCACAGGGCGAGATCAACATTGCATTTATCAACAAACAACCAGAGGCATTAAAAAGCGGGTACATTTCAGCCACTATTACCTTGCCGAACAAGCAGGTTATCACTAAGGAGATCCCTTTGAAAACAACTTCGAAAGAAATCGATGTACAGTTTTTTCCAGAAGGTGGAAAATTGGTAGAGAACCTGCCTAATAAAATTGGGATCAAATCTATCAATAGTAACGGGTTAGGAGAATTGACCACTGGTGCTATCATCAATAACGAAGGAACAGAAATCTCGAAGTTCGAAACCAATAAATTGGGTATGGGCTCTTTCTTTTTAAATCCAGCTACTGGGCAAACCTACAAAGCAAACCTCACATTTGCGGATGGCACTAAAAAAACAGTGAATTTACCTACAGCAGAAAAAAGCGGCAGGGTACTGGCGGTGAGTAATCTCGATAGCACTAAAATGGCTATCAAAGTTTATTTATCTGAAGATTTGTTGAATAAAGAGGAATATAATCTAATTGCTCAGCGTAATGGAATTGTATACTTTGCCACCAAGGTAACATCAAACAGACAAGTAGTTTCGTTAACCGTACCTAAGGACAGTTTACCATCTGGAATTATTCAAATATCACTTTTGTCCTCAACTTTTGTCCCTTTAAATGAGCGCATCGTTTTTGTTAATAATTCTCATGATAAAATTGATGTAAAGCCAGAAAAATTGAATCCAAGTTATGGCAAAAGAGCAAAGGCAGATCTTGCTTTCGCCATGGCCAATGAAGGAAAGCCTGTTCAGGGCAGTTTTTCGGTTTCTGTAACCAATACATCTGCAGTAAAACCAGATCCTGAAAACGAAACGAATATCCTTACCAAACTTTTATTAACTTCTGATTTGGTAGGCTATGTAGAAAAGCCAAATCACTATTTCCTTAAAAATGATAGAGATACAAGACTTGATTTGGATAATCTTTTATTGACGCAAGGATGGAGAAAAATTGATTGGAAGCAAGTAGCTGACGGAACTGAACCAGTTGCAAAATTCCCAGTGGAGAAAAAACTTCAAATTAGTGGAACGGTAACCAAAGGTGGTAAACCAGTAGCAAAAGGTAAAGTTTCTTTAGTGTCATTCTCTGGCGGCTTTTTCATGACAGACACTTTGACTGATGATAAAGGACGTTTCAACTTTGATAAAATTGAGTTTTTAGACAGCACCAAGTTTGTTGTGCAAGCCCGTACGGATAAAGACAGGAAGTTTGTAGACATTGTAATGGACATGGTGCCAGGACAAGTAGTAAACAAAAATCCAAATACGGGAGATATCGAAGTAAACGTTAACCAATCATTAGCTGGTTATTTACAGGAAAGCAGTAAATATTTCGATGATCAAACTAAACGTGGTTTGTTGAACAGAACGATTTTATTAGACGAGGTAAACATTGTTGAAAAGCGCAAACCAACTTACAACTCCTCTAACTTAGGTGGTGCGGGTAATGCCGATGCTGTATTTATGTCGAAGGATCTAGAAACAGCTTTCTCTCTATCCCAATATCTACAAGGCCGTATTGCTGGCGTTCAAATTAGAAACGGACAGGCATTTGCGAGAGGCAATCAAAGCCCAATGGCAGTAATGCTAGATGGTATGAATATGGGCGAAGAGTTTAACTTAGACGATATAGTAGTACAGGATATTGAGACAGTAGAAATTCTGAAAAGCATAGGTACCACTGCCATTTATGGGATGCAGGGTGGTGCAGGAGTGATTGTTATCAACACCAAACGTGGTGATGGGGCTAGATCCGTAAACACTTACACTCCAGGATTAATCAATTACCTTCCAAAAGGATATGCTGTAGCAAGAGAATTCTATTCGCCTAAATACGATGTAAAACCAGATAGCAGACCCGATTTGAGAACTACCGTATTTTGGGAGCCACAAATGGTAAGCGATGCTGCTGGAAAGGCTAAAATCAGTTATTTCAATACCGATGTACCGGGAGTTTACAGAATAGTAATTGAAGGTATTGACGTTAATGGTTTCTTAGCCAGAAAAGTATTGACTTATGAAGTAAAATAAGCAGACATTAATTTTATGCTTGCATAATAAATTCAAACCTCTTAGCTTTATGAAACTAAATCGTAAAGCTAAGAGGCTATGAACACAATTTCCGCAACAGTAAAAGACAGGCTTGTCATCATCACTTTAAACCGAGGCAAATCCAATTCCTTAAACCGTGAAATGGTTACCGAATTGAGCGATATGCTTCATAATATTGAAAATGATGATAACATCGGTGGCGTGGTAATTACTGGTAAAGAAAACTTCTTTTCTGCCGGCTTAGATCTCATAGAACTTTATCATTACAACGAAGAAGAAGCCAAGAGCTTTTGGCATTTATTCCTAGACTTCAGCGCAAAGATCACTTCGTTTAAGAAACCTTTAGTAGCTGCTATCAATGGCCATAGCCCTGCAGGTGGTTGCGTAATCGCACTAGCCTGCGATGCTAGGGTAATGGCTGAGGGAAAATTCATCATTGGTTTAAATGAAGTTCCAGTAGGCATCATTGTTCCGAACAGTATTTTCAGTTTATACTCTTTTTGGTTAGGACAGGCAAATGCCTATCGCAACCTATTAGAAGGCAAACTTTTTTCGCCAGAAGAAGCGCTTGCTATAGGATTAGTAGATGATGTGGTAAAACCAGAAAGTATCCTGACTGCTGCCGAAAGAAAAGTAAGAAAGTATATGGCTTTCGAAGCGAATACTTGGCAGCAAAGCAAATTGAACTTACGTAAGGGCATCATTGCTGCTACAAGTGCAGATCAAAGCAAAGATTTAGAAATCATGTTGAAACAATGGTGGTCACCGAGTACCAGAGCTATTTTAAAATCATTGATAGACAACTTGCAGAAGCCGAAATCTTAATTGTTAAATTGTTTTATTGCTGAATTGTTGCCGCCATCTATGTTTTTAGATTAAGGTCTCATATCTCACATCTCAATACTCAAATCTTATGTACAACCAACCCATGTTAAAAGACGATGCCCTAAAAGGCAAAACCATTGTAGTTACCGGCGGCGGCACCGGCTTAGGTAAAGCGATGGGCACTTACTTCCTGAAGCTGGGTGCTAATTTGGTAATCACTAGCAGGAAGTTAGAGGTACTACAAAAAACTGCCCAAGAAATGGAAGCGGATACTGGCGGTAAAGTTTTGGCTGTGCAATGTGATGTAAGAGATGCCGCACAAGTAGAAAATGTACTTGCAGAAACTTTGGCAAAATTTGGCGGTGTTGACGTATTGGTAAACAATGCAGCAGGCAATTTCATCTCCCCTACCGAACGATTATCTGCCAATGCTTTTTCTAGTATTATTGATATTGTGTTGAAAGGTACTGTGAATTGCACTTTAGCTTTTGGCAAGCACTGGATTAAGGAGAAACAACCAGCAAGTGTACTCAATATTGTGACGACATATGCTTTTACGGGTTCTGCTTATGTAGTTCCATCAGCCTGTGCAAAAGGTGGTGTACTAGCATTAACACGTTCTTTAGCAGTAGAATGGGGGAAATATGGCATCAGGACAAATGCCATTGCTCCAGGGCCATTCCCTACCAAAGGCGCTTGGGATCGATTATTACCTGGCGATTTAGCAGAGAAATTTGATTTCAAAAATAGAGTACCATTAAAGCGTGTAGGCGATCATCAAGAACTGGCTAACTTATCTGCCTTTTTAGTGAGTGATTTTTCTAATTACATCAACGGAGAGGTAATAACCATTGATGGTGGTGAGTGGCTGCAAGGCGCTGGTCAAATGAACGGCTTGGAAGCTATCCCAACAGAAATGTGGGATATGCTAGAGCAGATGACTAGAGGTGCTAAAGGGAGTTAAAGAGTAAATCGTCATACGAGGCCCGAAGCAATCTAAAGCATTAAATAACCACTCTATGCATAAATTAAAATACTTCTTTTTTGTAGTATATTGCTCTTCTCTATTATCGGGTTGCGAAATGTTTAGTGCAGGGCACGGAGGATTTACTTCCTATTCGTTTGAAGTTAAAAAGAAAAGATTAGAAACTGCAATTATGAAAGTTATTGACACCGACAGCAACTTTTATAGAGAACCAGAGGTTAGCCAAGAATATAAAGATATTTATAAAGAAATAACAAAAGAAAGAAATAAAGAAAACCCAGATATACAAGTCGATACTAATTATGTAGACTTTTATAATGACGGCAAAAATTATCTCACCATAAAAATTAAAAGTACGGATTATAAGTTTACATTCCGATATATTGGAGACGAAGAATATTGGAATAATTCACCGAACTCACAATTCTACATCGTTTATATGCATGATCAATATAATCAAGGTGGAGGCTGTAAAGATAAATTGGAACCTCAGTTCATAGCTAAATTAACAAACGTATTTGAAACAGAATTTGTAAAGAAAGTTTCAAATGAATTGGGAATTTCCTTTTCAAAGGAAAACTAAATTAAACCTTAAAAATCACTTCCGTAGCACCATAGCCAAACTTCTCTTTTTTGGCATCCATAAAAGTACGCACTTGCGGATGTTTACTTATCGTTTTATGGATTTGATCTCTCAATGTTCCATTACCGACGCCGTGAATAAACACAATGGATGGCATTTGGTGAACGATAGCCGCATCTAAAGTTTTTTTGAAAGCCGACAATTGTTCATTCAATATTTCTGACTGCGATAGGAAATGATGGTCATCTCTCAGTTTCTCAATGTGTAAATCTATCTCTTGAGCAGGCTTAGCAACTTTTGGCTTTTCTTCCTTTACGTTAAAGAAACTTTCCTTTAATTTTTGCGCATCAATTACCAAAGCAGGTTCGTCTAATCTAATCAACCAACCATATTTATTGATTTCTGCAATTTGATTTTTAGCACCACTAAAGTCCTTAGATTTAAAGCGCTTGTTTAATTGCAAAGGTGTTGTAGGTTTTACATTTCCAGTAGTAAAAAACAAGGCTTGAAAGGTAAAATTAGGCCAGTTATCTAAATCGCCAAGATTAGCAGTATAAACCTGAACGCTACTTTTTGGCTGTACAACACCTGCAAATTCGCCTTTATAAATGCCGCCTTTTTCTGTTTTTAAGGATAACAATAACTGATAAGAAGTTCTGTTCACTAAAGTAAAATTCGCCACTACCGATGCCTTATTATCTTCGGCTACCGCTAAATAAATACCATCTTCTACAAATTTCTCATCGACTTGTGTAGCTGGCATGGCGTTATTGGCCGTATCTGCATTGCTATGATGGCCGTGCACATAAGTGAGGTTACTCTTCGCTACCGGAATTTCAAACCCATCAGTATCGGTTACACCAACCGTTAAATCGTCAATGATTTTAGTAATATATCCTTCTCTTTTCTCGTCTATGAAACGTACGTAATCTCCTATTTTGAACATTTTTTTTTATTAGTCCGAAAGTCGGATGTCCGAAGTCGGAAGATGTATCTTTATTATATAACAAAGTTACAAAAGCTTTGAAAAATGATAATAAAATTTAAGTCAGGCAATCGTAACTCGTAAATCAGCTTACCATTTAATTAAAGCACTTGCCCAAGTAAAACCAGAACCAAATGCTGCCAAGCAAATTAAATCGCCTTCTTTTATTTTCCCTGCTTCCCAAGCTTCACTTAATGCAATCGGAACAGAAGCCGCAGTAGTGTTGCCATATTTTTGGATGTTATTAAACACCTTATCGTCACTTAAACCCAGTAACTGCTGCACATACTGGCTAATACGCAAATTCGCCTGATGCGGAACCAACAAATCAATATCATTTGCCGTATAATCATTGGCAGCCAACGCTTCGTTAATTACTTCTGGGAATTTAACCACCGCTTTTTTAAATACCGCCGGACCATCCATATAAGGTAACGCGGCTCCACTTTCAATTTGTTCGGTAGTGATGAAAAGTCCGCCCAATTCCTGATCTGGAAATGCCGGTTTATCTTTTAACCATTTATTGGCATGGGCACCTGGATAATGCATGGCCAAAATCTCGGCATCGGCCCCATCGCTATGCAAATGTGTGCTCAAAATTCCCTGACCTTCTTTTTCTGCTCGTTGCAAAACTGCTGCACCTGCACCATCGCCAAAAATTACCGACACGTTACGACTACGGGTTTCAAAATCCATAGCGAAGGAATGTTTCTCGCTACCTACTACTAATATGTTTTTGTACATGCCAGTTTTAATGAATTGGTCGGCAACAGAAAGCGCATATACAAAGCCAGAACATTGGTTACGGATGTCCAACGCACCTACTTCTTTCATGCCCATTTCGCGTTGTAGCAACACGCCACAACCTGGGAAATAATAATCTGGACTTAACGTGGCGAATATGATAAAATCGATATCATCTTTATTTACACCTGCTCGTTCCATAGCTACTTTTGCAGCTTCAATTCCCATCGTTGTGGTAGTTTCTTCATAACGATCTGCAAAACGGCGCTCTTTAATACCTGTTCGTTCTTGTATCCATTCGTCGCTGGTTTCCATAAAACGCGACAAATCGTTATTGGTATATACATTTTTTGGCACGTAATGACCTATCCCAGCAATTTTTGAACTATACATATCAGGTGGTTTGATTAAACAAAGATAATCAATTTACGATTTTAGATTGACGAATTACGATTGGAATAAACAAGAAAAAACCTTGCAACATTGCAACTTAACAATAAAAATTCGTAAATCTATTTGTATTTTTGCAGCATGTCGACAGAAACCAAGGAAGAAACCTTTACCCTGGAGGAAATTTTAACCTCGCTGAAAACAGTTCACCGTTTAATACTTTGGAATGATGATGTAAACACCTTTGACCATGTAATTTGGTGCATGATGCGCTACTTGGATTACAGCGAAAACCAAGCTGAAAAAATTGCTTGGGAGGTACATAACAAAGGCAAATGTGCAATCTTAGAAGGTTCTTTTACGGAGATGGAAGTATATCGTAAAATCTTACAACAAGAGGGTTTAACGGTTACTGTTGATTAATTTTCTGTAGATATTCATCTAATTTTTTCTTGGCTGTTTGGCGTACCTTTTCTTTGAAAGAGTTAGTCCAACCTAGTAGCAACCCGCCAAAACCAAAGGCTTGCTTTGCCCATTTATAAAAATCGAAGGTATCGGTATGTTTTACGATTTTACCATTCTCGATCTCAAACGCTGCATCAATTTTATTGATTACCTTTTTGCCTGTGGCTGTGAACGTATAATGTGCTTCCCAATAGGCCGCTACTTTATTTCCTTCTTCTTTGATATTTCCAAAGGTTAAAGTCATATCGCCACTTCTCGAAATTAGCATTTGCCACATTGCTCTTGCTTGTTGCGCATCTAAATTTTTAAATACCGAGTCATTGAAAACAGCATTGTCGGCATAGCAATCTTGCATGGCTTTATAATTGTTTTGCTGAAAAGCGGTATAAAACTGATTAATGATTTGTTCGTTGGCCGTCATGGTTTTGAAGTTTGATTTTTAAATTTAGCAAAACAATTAACCTTGCAAGAACATTAATTTGATAAGGGATGATTATCTTTAGGAATAAATCAAAATCAACCCCATAAATTAAATTTAAGCATGAAAAGACACGCAACCGCCCAATGGAATGGCACAGGTAAAGAAGGAAAAGGAACGTTAACCACGCAAAGTACTACTTTACAAGACACTCAATATTCTTTTAAAAGCAGATTTGAAGAAGGAACAGGGACTAATCCGGAAGAATTGGTAGCTGCAGCACACGCAGGATGCTTTAGCATGAAATTAAGTTTCAACATTTCCGCAGAAAACATCACTCCAGAAAGCATCGAAACTAAAGCTACTGTTAATCTTAACCCAGAAAAAGGCGCAATTGACAATATACACTTGGTAGTAAAAGTTAAGGCCGAAGGATTATCTAAAGAGAAGTTCGATGAATTGGTTGCTGATGCAAAAGCAAACTGCCCAATATCGAAATTATTAAACACTGATATTACCTTAGAATCTGAGTTATTATAAGATTCTTTTTAGCCACAGATGTACGAATATTTTATTTCTTATCAAGATTTATCTGTTCATCTGTGGCTAAAATCATTTAACTAAAAACAACGTTGATTTTTTACAAAAAATAGTACATTTGGTTTTCGAGCATATTATTGATTACCAACGGTACACATGAAGAAGTTTTTTTTACTATCTGCCTTTTTACTTTTCGCTTTAACCAGCTTTTCTCAAAATGTTTTTAGTCTTTTCGGAAAGGCGAACAATTTTTTTGACCTTATTGCCGCAGGAAAATACGAAGAAGCACATGCTTACTTCTCTGAGGAAGGCAAAACCAAAATTACTACCGAAAATTTAAAGCAATTTTGGGCCAACATGGAAGGCCGATTGGGCAAAGTAAAGTCGATAGATGCTTCAGGTAGCAGAAACCAAGGCGAGTATTATGCAGTTACCGTAAATGGCGAATTCCAATACGACAAACAAGATTTTGTATTGCTTTTCGATAAAACCGAAAAACTAGTTGGTTTACATTTACCTCCAAAAGCAGTAACTTATAGAGCACCTGGCTACGCAGACAGCACGCTTTACAAAGAGAAATCTACCTATATCGAGTGGCCAGGACATCAATTAGCGGCGGTTATTACTACACCTAAAGATGGCAACAGCTTCCCGATAGTGGTTTTGGTTCACGGTTCTGGGCCTAACGATATGGACGAAACCATTGGCCCTAACAAACCATTTAAAGACATTGCTGCGGGTTTAGCTGTTAACGGTATCGCTTCTGTAAGATATGTAAAACGTACCGTAATTTACCCTCAAGAATTTGGAAAATCTTATACCGTTAAAGAAGAAGTTTTAGATGACGCACTACAAGCCATTGCTTTGGCTAAAAAAGTAGAGGGCGTAGATCTTAAACAAGTTTATGTACTAGGCCATAGCTTAGGTGGAATGTTAGCACCTCGTATTGCTACGCTAGCACCTGATTTGAAAGGTATTATTTTAGCCGCTGCTCCTGCCCGCTCATTAAGCGATATCATTATTGAGCAAAACAAATACATGGTGGCTCAAAGCAAGGATACCTCTGCAGTAATGCAACAAAATTTGCAAAACGCAATTGCTGAGATTGAAAAAACGAAATTAACCAAGCTTGCACCCAACATGAAGCCAGACTCTACCCTACTAGGCTTGCCAGCAAGTTATTGGGTTGATTTGAATAACTATAATCAGGTAGAAGTAGCGAAAAAACTTAAGCAACGCATTTTTATCCTTCAGGGTGGATATGATTTCCAAGTAAGTGAAACCGATTTCAATTTATGGAAAGAGGCATTAGGTAGCAAAAGCAACGTGAGCTTCAAGTTATATCCTGATTTCAACCATTTGTTTAGTCAGCAGGAAGCAAAAGGAAATATGTTACAGTACCAAAAACCTAGCAACGTAGAGCAACGCACCATAGAAGATTTGGCAAACTGGATTAAGGAACTGTAGTTTAGAGCCATACTGAGCTTGCAGAAGTGTCTATTTCTTAAAATACTTAGGCAAGCTCAACCAAAAAAAGGCATTTTAAATTTCTGCAGCTTCCATCCATTCAAACCAGTTTTGTACCTCGAAGGTATAACCTAATTTGTCAGTTACGTTAACAGAGTTGATTTGCTTCCAGTCTAGCAGCTCATTTTTAAACATCGGTTTTTCCATACCAGAAACTTCACAAAGTTGCGTATAAAACGTCTCTCTTGTTGGATGATGAGGAGAAACTCCATGATAAACGCCCCCAAATTGCTGGGTTTCTAGCAAACGTAAACAAAGTCCAATACAATCTTCCAATGCGATTAAATTGATAGGGGCTTTCGCATTTGGGATATCCATTTTACCTGCAAAAAACTTGGCCAAATTACGCTTAGGCCCAATTAATCCCGCAAAGCGGATGATGGTAGTGGTAAACTGAGGATAGTTTTCCCAAAGGTTTTCGGCTTCGAGCAAAGCCTTACCCGCAGCACTTACTGGATTGGGTTGCGAATTTTCGTCGACCTCAAAATTACCGTCTTCAAAAACTCCCGTAGAACTGATGAAAACTATTTGCTTGGTACGTTTCAAAGCTGATTGAGCAACGCGTTGCAATTTCTCAGCATAGTTTTGGGCTTGATCAGTTTTTGCTCTCGGTGGCACACTTACAAACAGTACATCCGTGTCGAAAAACTCGGAAGGCAAATCAGCAGCTTCACTTAAATTGAACAGATAAGGCTGAATACCTACCGATTTCAAATCTGCTAGCTTTTCCATACTGGTCGTAGACCCTTTAACGTTATATCCTTTATTAACCAAAACTTTTGCAAAGGCTAAACCAAACCAACCGCAACCTAAAATACTAACTGTTTTTATCTCCATTTGTTGCAAAATAACAATTAAAGCTTCCCTTTAAAAATCTATGTGACTATGTGGTTTTAAATAACAAAACAATGATAAACTCTAAGAATTTTAATCTGTAATTTTGAGGCACAACCATAATTAAAAAAAGATGAAATCATCAATCAAATTCATTTTAGCGCTTTTCGTACTGGTTACCCTAGGCGAAAATCTACAGGCACAAGGCCTAAAACTACCACAGCCAAGTACTACTCAAACTGTTTCTCAAGCATTCGGTTTAGGTAAAATAGACTTAACCTATGCTCGTCCTAACGCAAAAGGACGTTCAATCTATGGCGATTTAGTACCTTTTGGAAAAGTTTGGCGTACCGGTGCTAATTCTGCTACCGTAATCAAATTTACAGATGCCGTTAAAATTGAGGGTAAAGATTTAGCTGCTGGCGAATATGCTTTATTTACCATCCCGGGTAAAACAGAGTGGACCATTATTTTCAACAAAGGCACTAAAGAATGGGGTTCTTATACTTATAGCGAAGCTAATGACGTGCTACGTGTGCAAGTTAAGCCTACTGCATTAAAAGAAAAAGTAGAAACTTTCAGCATTCAATTCGCCAATGTGTTTGATACTGCTGCTCAATTACAAATTCTTTGGGCTAACACGGGTGTAAATGTAAATATCACTACTTCTATCGACGAAAAAGTAATGGCAGATATTGCCGAGGCGATGAAAGGTGAAAAGAAACCATATTTCCAAGCTGCAATGTACTATTTCGCTAACGGAAAAGATTTAAAAACCACTTTAGAGTGGATGAACGAAGCAGACAAACAAATGACCGACGCACCTTGGGTAAAACTTTGGAAAGCTAAAGTTCAATTGAAAATGGGCGACAAAGCTGGTGCAGCAAAAACTGCTAAAGAAGGTTTAGATATTGCTACAAAAATTAAAAACGAGGAATATGTTCGTTTAAATACACAATTGATAGAAGAAACTAAAAAATAAGTCTCTCCTAATCAAAATCTTAATATCAAACCGTTGGAGTTAGTTCAACGGTTTTTTTTATTTATATGACTTACCATACTAAGACTTTGAAATCTTAGAACGGTAAAACCCTCAACTTTATACTTTAAAAAAATAGAAAACTAAAGTTAAACTTCGCAAAGCGACTAAATTATCGTACATTACATAAAGCACTCGAATGAAATTAGAAGAGAATGAAATTATTGTCCAAAAGATTGACCACTCTAACAAGATACCTTTTAGACTGGAAGATTTGATAACATTTCCCTTCTTCATCATATTTTCAATTGTTGGCAGCAATATTTTCAAAGAAATAAGCAGTAAAGAAATTTACTATGTGTTCATCTTGCCTGTTATAGCTATATTAACTTTCTTCCTAACTTTTGGGCGAATTCTTATCAGATGGCATATAACTAGAACAACTATATTCTATCTTACAAATTATAGAATAATCTTCGTAGATAATGCATCTGGTTTTACAGATAAAAGTTTTCACTTAAAAGAAATAGAAATTAACTACACTGAATATCTTAACGGAAAAGGATTTATCATTATCGGCAAGAGTAAACCAGTTTTTTCTGGTCGTGGCGTCAATTTTTTTGAAGACAAGAATGTGATCTACAATGTAATCAACGTAAAGAAAGTATTTGATCTAATAAAAAACGTAAAAGCAGAACTACTGTCATTCGAATAGTCTACTATTTTTCAGTAAATCATCTTAGTCTCTTCAAATAACAATAGAGCACAGTTCAGAACTTAAGTATCTTCTTAAAAATTGGAATAGCTTTGGACTAGTCTTATAAGTCTATCACTAACAAAACACAACTTTCACCATAATTAGTTACTTTTGCGGCTATGTCAGTAACTAAGCCGAGCTTACCAAAAGGAACAAGAGATTTTTCACCTTTAGAAATGGTGAAACGCAACTATATTTATGATACCATTAAAACGGTTTTCAAGAAATATGGCTATGCAGAAATTCAAACGCCAAGCATGGAAAATCTGCAAACCTTAACAGGTAAATATGGTGATGAAGGTGATAAATTGATCTTCAAAATTTTAAATTCCGGAGATTATTTGGCGAAGGTTGACGAGCAGTTATTAGCTTCTAAAAACTCCAACGCTACTATTTCTAAAATTTCAGAAAAAGCCCTTCGTTACGACTTAACAGTTCCTTTTGCTCGTTACGTGGTGATGCACCAAAGTGAAATTGCTTTTCCTTTTAAACGTTTCCAAGTACAGCCAGTTTGGCGTGCAGATAGACCACAGAAAGGTCGTTACCGTGAGTTTTATCAGTGTGATGCCGATGTGGTTGGGTCTCCTTCTTTACTTAACGAGGCAGAGTTTGTATTGATTTACCATGAAGCCCTGACCAACCTGGGTCTGAAAGATTTCGATATTAAAATTAATAACCGTAAGATATTAAGCGGCATCGCCGAAATTATTGGCAAACCAGAGCTGATTGTAGACATGACCGTAGCCATCGACAAACTAGATAAAATTGGTTTGGATGGCGTAAGCAAAGAATTACTAGAACGTGGTTTCACAGAAGCTGATATCGAAAAACTGAAACCTGTTATTTTGTTAGAAGGCACTAACGAAGAAAAGTTGGAAAGTTTAAAATCAGTCTTAGCTGGTTCTGAAACAGGCCTGAAAGGTATCGAAGAAATCGAAACTGTTTTCAACTATGTTTCCAAACTGACAACTGACAACTCAAAACTGACAACTGTTATCGAACTTGACATTACCCTTGCTCGTGGTTTAAACTATTATACTGGCTGTATTTTCGAGGTTAAAACCAATGAGGTAGCGATGGGCAGCATTGGTGGTGGCGGTCGTTACGACGACTTAACAGGAATGTTTGGTTTGAAAGATTTAACTGGTGTTGGAATTTCATTCGGAGCAGACCGTATTTATGATGTATTGGAAGAACTGAACTTGTTCCCAACCTCTGCGCAACAAGGCACCAAAGTGTTGATCAGCAATTTTGATGAAGCAGCAGAATTGTTCGCCCTACCCCTCTTACAGCAGCTAAGGGACGCAAATATTGCTGCAGAACTTTATCCGGCATCGGTAAAACTGAAAAAGCAAATGAGCTACGCAGACGCGAAAAGCATTCCTTATGTAGTATTAATTGGCGAAGAAGAAATGCAAAGCGGAAAACTTACTTTAAAAGATATGGTAAGTGGGGAGCAGCAGAAATTAACTGCAACGGAGATTGTAGAGAAGTTGAAGTAATACTACCACTGTCTAATTCCCTCTCTTTTTCAAAGAGAGGGTTAGGGAGAGTATGTTTCATTAAACCCCCTCTCCCGTGTCCGGGATCTCTCCCTAAAAGGGAGAGAAAAATACTATTTATGCCATTGCACCAACAGGAATCAAAATCTAACGCAGTTGCTTCAACAAGTCGTTCAACTCTTGCTGTGTAGTCAATGTTTTATCTTTGGCATACCAGCCATGCAGTTTTTCAGCCAACTCAGGCATTTCCACACCTTCTTTTTTCCAGTCGGCTAGTAAACCTTGTAAAATCGCTGGTCTTGGACCCCATTTTGGTAAAACTAGGTTTCCGGTTTCATCTAAAACCAACAAAACTGGAATTGCTCTACCACCGTTTGTTAAATGCGCATCAATTAATGGCAAGTTTTTATCTCTCAGGGTTAACTTCAAATCAAACTTACTTGGTACCACAGAAACTATTTTATTAATGATCGGTACAATTTGAGCAGCATCGCCACACCAACCTTCGGTGATTACCAAAAAGCGGTATTTGCCTTCAATTTTTTCTAAGGTACCAAGTAACTCTTCACTAAGTACGGTAGTTTTATCAACTCTGTTCATACGCTGCACATTCATCTTTGTGTAATGCAACATCGCTTCAGAATTATCTGGACCTGTAGTTTCGCCTTTTGCTAAAAGCTCATCTACTAAATTTCTGTAACTAGAATAGTCTAGTGCCTCTTTATCAAAAATATTACTGTAATCAAGCATAAAAACGCTGTAATAAAATGGTTACGCCCTTTTTTTAAATCTTTTATTGAGCGAGATTTGTGCCCTCATTAACACACACAACTCAACTGAATTTAAATGGATAGGATTAAGCGCAAAGTTCTTTTATTAGCCGCTGTTATTTGTATTACAACTGTAAAAATTTATGCCCAATCTGGCAATACTGGTAAAATTAGCGGCAAAATTGTAGATGCCCAAACTAATGAAACCATCCCATACGCCTCGGCAATACTAACCGATAGAAAAACCAAAGCTGCTGTTAGAACTGTTCAGTCAGATTTAGATGGCAACTTTACCATACTTAGTTTACCAAATGGGGTTTATACTTTCAAGGCTAGTTACATTGGCTATCAAACGATGGTAAGAGACTCCATATCGATAACTGGAGCCCTTACAAGCATCAACTTGGGCACCATTAAAATGAAAACGGGCAAAGGCAACATTCTAAACGAAGTTGTAGTTACTAGTCAAAAACCAACCATGCAATTGGGTATCGATAAAAAGATTTTCTCTGTAGACCAAAGCGTGGTAAGTGAAGGTGGTTCGGCTACTGATGTTTTACAAAATGTGCCTTCTGTACAAACCGATATGGACGGTGGTGTATCTTTGAGAGGTTCTAGTGCAAGAGTATTGATAGACGGAAAACAATCGTTAATTGGCGGCGGTGATGTTGCTCAAATTTTAGCGTCTATCCCTGCAAGCTCTATCGAAACCATCGAGGTGATCACCAATCCTTCTTCTAAATATGACGCTGAAGGACAAACTGGTATCATCAACATTGTGTTAAAGAAAAACAAGAAGTTAGGTTTAAATGGAAATGTGGCACTAACGGCCGGCAACAGAGATAACTACAATGCAACTACCAATCTTGCTTTCCAAAATAAAAACATTAACCTTTATGCAAACTACAGCTACCGTTATGGCAACAGACCAGGCAGCGGTTTCAACAACACAAGATATAAAAACGAGATCAAGGGAATCGGATATGTAAATCAGGACAACAACTCTAATGAATTAGAAAAAGGTCACAATATCAAATTAGGTATGGATTACAATCTAACCGAAAAAAGCACGGTAAGTCTTTCAGGCGGTTTCAACACCAGAAACAGTGTAGAAGAAGAGTTCATCAATTTAAACAGCTATAGTTTAAGTAATAATCAAGTAAATGGATCTAAGAGACTTAATACTAGAGACCGTACAGGTAATAACTACGATTTGAGTTTAGATTTTGTACAAAAATTGAAGAAAAAGGGCGAAGAGCTTACGTTTAATGCAAGTTATGCAACTGGTAATAACGATACTTACCAACTATTTAATACAGATCAGTTTTTACCAACTTCTGCTTATTTTCTACAACGTACCAATAGACCTACCGATAACAAAAACTACAACATCCAACTAGATTATACGTTACCGTTAACTGAAACTTCGCGTATCGAAGCTGGTTACAGAAGCCAATTCCGTACTTCAAATAGCAGAACTATTGCTGATTCGTTAATTAATAACGTATATGAATTTAGCCGTGCTTTAAGTAATGATTTTAATAGCGATGATTATGTGCATGCGGTTTATGTAAACTATCAAAATCAGATTAAAAACTTTGGTTACCAACTGGGTTTAAGGGGCGAAGATGCCGCTTTAGAAACTGAAATGGGTGCTTACGATGCTAATAGAATTATCGCTTATACTCCTGGAAGAGTCGCTTACCGACGTTTATACCCAAGTGTTTTCTTAACACAAAAATTGAAGAACGAACAACAGCTTCAATTGAGTTACAGCCGTCGTGTTAACCGTCCTCGTGGTTGGGATACCAATCCGTTTTTGGATGTATCTGATCCAATCAACTACCGCCAAGGTAACGTTAACCTAATGCCTGAAGATGTGCATGCCTTTGAATTTAGCTATAGCAGATTTTTCAAGAAATTCTCGTTGGTATCTTCTGTTTATTATCGTCAAACTAATGATGTAATTCAACGTATTAGAGAAGAGTTAGAAGGTGGAATTAACTTAACAACACCACGAAACTTGACTAGCGCAAAAAACAGTGGTTTGGAGTTAATTGGAAAGTTTGACGTTTCTAAAAAATGGAATTTAACTTCTAACTTTAACTTGTACCACAGAAAAATTGAAGGCGTAGCGGCATTTGGAACATCAGATGTTGATGGGGTAACTTACAATGCGAACATTACCAACAACATTACACTTCCTTACAACATTACGTTACAATTAAGAGCAGATTATCGCTCGAATGAGGTAACGGCTCAAGGAACCTTTAAAGCAATGTATGGATTTGATGCGGGCGCAAAAATGGACTTGATGAACAAAAAAGCAAGCTTAAGTTTCAACATCAGAAACTTGTTCAACACTCGTAAGTTCCAAATGGAGTTTGAGAACTCAGGTTCTACCATAGATTTCAGCAGAATGAGAGCTGGAAATATGGGTTCATTGACTTTCTCTTACCGTTTCGGAAAAACTGATTTCAGCCAAAAGAAAAAGAAAACCCAAGAAGCACCAAGGTCAGACGAAGAAAGCTTCTAAAAGCATATTTAACATAATTTAAAAAACCCTTAAGGAAATTAAACCTTAGGGGTTTTTTCTTATCCAAGCAACTAAAGAATTATTTTTTTAGAACCACAGCACTTACCAAGTTGAATTTTAGCGAGTTTCTTGATATATTAGTACTGATTTAGACCTAACCAAACGTTGAAGAATTTATTTACCCTAATCTTTTCTATCTTTTTTATCTTCCCTTTTTTAACAAAGTCCCAAACTATTGACAAAGGTACCATTAGAGGTAAAGTAATTGAGGAAGTTGGTGCAATGCCCATTCCTTTTGCGGTTGTTTCTGTTTTCGAAAGCGGAGCAGAACAACCGATGATCACTTTTCAAACCGACGAAAACGGAGTCTTTAAATTCAGCAACATTAAACTTGGCACCTATAAACTTAAAGTAAGCTATGTGGGCTTTGCCCCTTTATTCGTTAACGAAATTATTGTAAGCAAAGCTGATTTTGATAAAAATGTTGGCACGCTCAAATTGGCTACCGAACAGAACAACCTCAACGAAGTAGTAATTACCGCAGAAAAACCGGTAATAGAAGTTGGTGCCGATGTAATTACCTACAATGTTGGTTCCAGTATTTTGGCAGAAGGCAGCACAGCTACCGATGTTTTGAGAAATGTACCGATGGTAGAAGTAGATATCGATGGCAACACTACTATTTCTGGTAAAAGAAGTACTAGAGTTTTCATTGATGGCAAACCTTCAGACTACATGACATCCAATATTGCAGACCTCTTGAATGTGCTTCCATCTGATGCAATTGAGAAGATTGAAGTAATGACTAATCCTCCTGCAAAATATTCTGCAGATGGCGAGGGTATCATCAACATTGTGATGAAAAAAGGTTTTAAAGTGGGCTTTAACGGAAATGTAGGCATCGCCGCCGGTACACAAGGCAACACTAACACTAATGCCAATGCTTCATATCGTGGCGAGAAATACAGTCTTACGGCTGGTGGCGCTTTTAGAACTGGCATCAACAAAAGCAGCAGCGAAAACTATAGAACTAACTTTTTTCCAGATACCACTTTCTATTACAATCAGTTTAACAATGCCCGCAGCGAAAGTGATGGCGGCAACTTTAGATTAGCCCTAGATTGGGATATTAATAAGAAGCAAAACCTCCGCGTAAATACGAGTTATAACCTAAATAGTAGCGATAGCTGGTCGGGCAACGATTTCTATTACATCAATCAAGAGGAAATTACGAAACGTTTGCGCAACCAAGTCAATCTCGGAGATAACAACAGCCAAAATTTTGTTTTCAATACAGATTATAGTTTAGCTACAGACACTTCTGGCGGCAAGCTAACGGTTGGTTTTACCGTAAACATGAGCAATAACAATTCGCTACGAAGTTTCGAACGCAGTTTTGCTTTCCCAACTAATTTAAACCCAAGTTTACAGCAAAACGATAATGAGATAGGCAATAAAGGCATCAATTTCAATTTAGATTACGACAAGCCTGTTTTCAGTAAAAGAGATCGGCTAGAATTTGGAATAGCCTACAACTACCGAAAAAATGAAAACGATCTTTTGGTAGAAAATTTCAATTACCAAACGCAACAGTACATTACAAATACAGGTTTAAGTAACAAGTTCTTTTATAATGAAAATATTCTAGCAGGATATGTGTCGTACAATTATCGAAAAGATGGTTGGTCGGCTAAAACTGCGCTCCGCAGCGAATATACCAATGTAAATTTTGATTTATCTACCGGAGAAACCTATAACGTCAGTCCTTATTTAAGCTTTTTTCCATCTCTTTCCTTAAATCGATTTTTTAATAAAAGATATAACATTGGGGCCACGTATAGCGTAAGAATTAACCGACCTAGAGAAAACACCTTAAATCCGCAAATCAACAATTCCGATACCTTAAATATTTCTTATGGTAATCCAGCCTTAGATCCATCATTTACACATCAGTTTGATGTAAGTTTTGGAGCTTTTGGGCAAAAATGGTCTTTTACACCACGTATTTCCTATTCTAGAGCTAGCGGCGTAATAGAAAGATATCGCTTTGTAAACCCTAACGGTATTTCAGAGAGCACCTTCGACAACGTAGGCACCAATTATTCTTTAGCTTTAATGCTCATCGGTAACTATCGCCCGACCAAAAAAATATCTGCTAACGGAAATTTAAGTATCATCCAGAGCAATTATACCTCTACATTAAATAGCGCTTTAAATAGAGGTGGAATTAGCATTAGGTCTAGGGCGGGCTTCTCTATGCAATTGCCTTATAAAACAGCTTTCGAAGCAAACTTGAACTACAATAACAACGTAAGCGCCATCGGTAGAAATAGAGCCTCTATCAATACTAGCTTCGGTGCAAGAAAGTCCTTCCTAAAAAATACACTTACAGCCCGTATCAGCGCCAATGATCCTTTTAGAGGAAGAAGAAACGCTACATTTAACGAAGGCTTAAACTTCTTCTCCAACACTTATGGGGTTAGCAATACCAATAACATTGTATTCAACTTAAATTATCGTTTTACTAAGGTTAAAACCAACAAAGTAAACGTACCACCGCCGCCAACTACTTCGAAAAATTAGCGAAGATCAAAGACAAAACCTTAATTTCTTACTTTTGTGAAACTAATTTCCTAATACCTTAATCACTAGTTCTCATAATGAAAGAAGAAAACCCTTGGCAAACCTTAAGTAGCGAAGAAAAATACAGTAACAATTGGATTAAGGTTATCGAACATCAAGTTATTAACCCTTCGGGTGGTAAGGGAATTTATGGCGAAGTACACTTCAAAAATATCGCTATCGGTGTTTTGCCTTTAGATAAAGATCACCACACTTGGTTGGTTGGACAATATCGTTATCCTTTAAAAGCTTACAGTTGGGAAATTCCAGAAGGTGGCGGACCAATAGGCACAGATCCTGAATTAAGTGCCAAAAGAGAATTGATAGAAGAAACGGGATTAAGTTGTGATAAGCTAACTGAGATCCAGAGAATGTACCTTTCCAATTCGGTAAGCGATGAATTATCAATCATTTATTTAGCGCAAGAGTTAACGCAGGGCGAAGCTGAACCAGAGGAAACTGAAGATTTACAATTGATTAAAATACCTTTTGCCAAAGCCTATCAAATGGTAATGGATGGAGAAATTACCGACAGTATCAGCGTAGCTGCTATACTCAAAGTACACATCATGCTAAGTAGGGGGCTAATTTAGTCGTTACAGGTTCGCAAAACTTCCTACCTTTGCAAGCAAATTAAATTAAGCAACCTATAAAAGATAATTAATGAGCAAGCTTTTAGGCTATATTTTCACCGTTGTTTTTTACTTCACTTTCGGTTTATTTCTAGCTATTTTTCATCCCATACAATGGATCTGTTATAAAGTTTTCGGTTATTCGGCGCACAAATGGTCGGTAGATTTACTTAATTTCTTTCTTACCTATTCTCAGTTCACTTTGTTGAATGGTATCAGCTTTAAAAACAGTCACCAATTACCAACCGACAGACCTATCATTTTCGTAGCCAACCATCAAAGTATGTACGATATTCCTAGTTTGATTTGGTTTTTACGTAAACACCATCCTAAGTTTATCTCTAAAATTGAGCTAACCAAAGGGATACCTTCTATTTCATTTAACTTGAAATACGGTGGCGGTGCAAATATTAATAGAAAAGATAGCAAGCAATCTATTAGCGAAATCATTAAGCTTGGCCGAAGAATGAACGAAAACAATTGGAGTACGGTAATTTTTGCGGAAGGTACCAGAGCTAAAGATGGTAACATGAAACCTTTTCAAGTAGGTGGTATTGCTACGCTTTTAAAAATTGTTCCTACTGCAATTATAGTTCCTGTAGCTATAGAAAACTCTTGGAAAATTGTCCGTAATGGTTCTTATCCTTTAAATACTTTACTACCCTTAAAATGGACAGTTTTAGCCCCAATTGAGCGAGGAGATAAAAACGCAGAAGAATTAGTGCTACAAGCTGAAAACGCGATTAGACAGCAGATTGGGCAATTGAATTTAACCTAAGTGTATTACTTTTGCAAATGAGCTCAGACATAGTTGGAACTCCAAATACAAAGCAATGAACCCAGAAGACAACTATATAGAAACCAACAGACACTCCTGGAACAACAGAACTGATACCCATTTAAAGTCAGAATTTTAAATCTTCATAGTTTTTTAAAGGGAGAAAGCTCACTGAACCCAATTGAATTAGGATTACTGGGAGATATAGCGGGGAAAACCATTTTACATCTACAATGCCATTTTGGGCAAGATACGATCTCACTAAGCAGACTTGGTGCTGAAGTTACTGGGGTAGATTTGTCTGACAAAGCAATTGAAAGTGCCATAAAAATTGCGAAAGAAACAAACTCAAAAGCCGAATTCATTTGCTGTGATTTATATGATCTAGAAAATCATCTGGAAAAACAATTTGATATCGTTTTTACGAGCTACGGAACCATTACTTGGTTGCCAGATTTGGACAAATGGGGTAAGTTAATTTCAAGATTTCTGAAACCAAATGGAAAATTTGTCTTTGTAGAATTTCATCCCGTTGTTTGGATGTTTGATGATAATTTCGAAAAAATTGGCTACAATTATTTTAATGTAGCTCCAATTGTAGAAACCGAAAGTGGAACTTACGCAGACAAAAACGCCAACATATCACAATCTTATGTGGCCTGGAATCATAGCATGAGTGAAGTAATAAGTGGTATAGTTAACAACTCTTTAGAACTGGAAGAAATTAAGGAATACGACTATTCTCCATATAACTGTTTTAACGAAACAATTGAATTTGAGCCTAAAAAATTTAGAATAAAACATTTGGATAATAAAATTCCGATGGTGTATTCTATCGTTGCGAAAAAGAAGAGTTAGATTATTAAGTATTTTTTAGGAGTGCCATATGCTGAGCACCCAAAAGACAACGTGGGCTACTGTTATCACCAGCCTAGTCACGTAAATTACAATGATACACCACCGAAAGTAAAATCGGAAGAAACTTTAAACGTTCCTACTATCAATCAGTTTAAAGAAAGCATCTCTATAGGTATCTCCTACCGGGATAGTCTTGCCTGCGATAGAAATACGACTGCGCTCTATACTTTCAATCTTATCAACCGAAATGATATACGATTTGTGCACCCTGATGAATTCGCCTTTTGGCAAGGTTTCTTCCATCTTTTTCATGTTCTGAAGCGTAATTACACGCTCATTTTTCGTGAAGATGGAGATATAATCTTTTAAACCCTCGATATAAAGAATATCATCTAGCTCTATTTTTTGGATTTTATGCTCTGTTTTAACAAAGATGAAATCTTGAATTGGTGCAGCCACAGTGGGCGTAGCAACAGGCTCAGGAGCTGGAGCCGCTACCGTAACTTCTTGCTTCTGGTGTTGGTTACGTACCTTTTCTACCGCTTTGTAGAACCTATCAAAAGCAATTGGCTTTAACAGATAGTCAGACACATTTAGGTCGTAGCTTTCTAAAGCATATTGTGAGTAGGCAGTGGTAAGAATATAGTTTGCTTTGTTGCCTGCAATTTTTAGAAACTGAATACCCGTTAATTCAGGCATCTGAATATCTAAAAACACCAAATCGATATTACCTTCCTGTACTAACTGCATCGCTTCAATAGCGCTTTCTGTACGTTTCACTAATTCTAGGAAAGGCACCTTAGCTACATAATCAGCAATAATATCGAGCGCTAAAGGCTCATCATCTACGGCAATACATTTTAAAATCATAAGTCAAGCATTAGTTCTGTGGTGTAATGCGTAGCCGAATTTACAATATTTAGTTTATACCTATCGGGATAAAGCAACTGTAACCTACGCTCCACGTTATTTAGTCCAACACCACCAATAGCGTCTTTGTTGGTAGTATTCTTTTTATTACTTACACTAAAGTGTAATATCTTCTGGTTGGCGATAATATTTATTTTGATTGGATCTTCGGCATCATTAGCCACACCGTGTTTAAACGCATTTTCTACAAACGAGATTAAAATTAACGGTACAATTTTTTGTCCATCAATTACACCATTGATGCTGATTTCTACGGCAGCGCCATCTTTAAATCTCAGCTTTTGTAGTTCTACATAACTTTCTACATATTCAACCTCTTTATCTAAACTCACCCAGCTATCGTTACTCTCATAGATCATATAGCGCATAATTTCTGAAAGTTTCAAGATGGCATCGGCTGTTTTATCAGATTTCTGGTAAGCCAGAGAATAAATATTATTTAAGGAATTAAACAGGAAATGTGGATTAAGTTGAGATTTTAAGAACTGCAACTCCATGTCCTTCTTTTCGCTTTCCAAATTCCGTTGAATACGTTCGTTCGAAAACCAATCTACCGCAAATTTGATGATACTGCTAGAAACCAAAAAGAACCCCGCAATAAATATTACCGTAACAACATAGTTGGCCGTAGAAATGCTTTGAACTTTACCATCATCAGTGGTGTATTGAAGTACGCTCTCTGGATTTAGCAAAGCAACACCTAGTTTAATGCCAACACTAGCAACAATTAGTAGAATAAAACAAATGATATACCATAAATATTGCTTCCGCTTTTTAATAAGCTCTGGAATTAATACGATATAGTTAATGTAGAATACAGCAACGTTAATTGAACCGAAGATTAGATAGTCGATTACATGCTCTCTTAGGCTGTGCTCTCTAGAGGAGAAAATAAAAGAAGTAGCTACGAGCGCCCCTATTATTCCCCAGAATATGCAATTTAATATGAATGATGCTCTGCTACTATTTTTCATAAAATCTGTAGAAACTTAATCTTCTAAACTACCTATAAGCCTTATTGCTACCAAGCGCTTTCGACGAACAGGCATTTTTTTTCTACGAATAGGCAATTTAGCCGATTTATTCGACAAACTGGCATTTTTACCGTTTATCTAGGATATTTTGCACTTGGTCTAAAACATTTTCGCAGGTTTTAAAGAATTATTCTATTTGTTCAACGAAAACAACAAGAGTAAAAACCTTAAACCGAAATAAGACGAAACCATCGAGAGGTTTCCATTGAAAAACCTTCAAAAAATAAAACTCTCGATAGCTTCATATCCATTAAATAAAAATAACAGATTATGAAAAAGTTAACCAACGTATCGCCATTCTTACTTTTATTAGTACCTGTATTTATGGTAATGTTATTTGCCTTTGCTACGAATAACAACAGCAATAACGAAGAGCAGGTAGCTAAAACCACTACTAGTGCAAACACTTCTATTGTTAAAGCCGCAACTGTAATCTTGAAATAAGGATGAGCGTATTTGCCATAGAAACTGTCGGGCTTAACCACCACTTTGGTTCACAAACTGTAGTTAAGGATTTATCTTTGCAAGTCCCTAAAGGAAGCATTTATGGCTTTTTAGGACCTAATGGAGCGGGTAAAACCACTACCATTAAGATATTGCTTAATTTGCTACAGTCGCCCTCAGACACTGTTTTTATATTTGGCAAAGAAATTACTAATCATCGTACTGCTTGTTTAAGGCAGATGGGTTCTTTGGTAGAACAGCCAGCCATTTATGCGCACTTAACAGGTAAAGAAAACTTGATTAACCGTTGCATTCTTTTAGGTATAACTAAAAATAAGGCAACAGAGATGTTAGCTTTGGTTGGTTTAACCGATGCTGCTAATAAAAAAGCTGGCAAATATTCTTTAGGGATGAAACAACGTCTCGGAATTGCTTTAGCATTAATTGCAGATCCAGAGCTGTTGTTATTAGACGAACCTACTAATGGTTTGGATCCAAATGGGATTATCGAGATCAGGAACTTAATGATTGAGCTAACGAGTAAGCACGGCAAAACGATCTTAGTTTCTAGCCATTTATTGGCCGAGATCGAAAGAACTGCCACCCATGTGGGCATCATTAATAAAGGCGAATTACTTTTCCAAGGAACCATCAACGAGCTACACGATTTAAGCAAACCGTCTATCAAAATTGAAGTAGACGACTACGCCGCCGCCACTAACATCTTAAGTGGAAATGGAGCCGAAGTTATTAACGAGAAAGAAGGAACTATTCATATTGCTTATACAGGAAAAGCCGACATGGGCAATTACAACAGTCTTTTAGTAAAAAATGGGGTTACGGTTTATTCCATCGGAACAGAGAAAAAAGACTTAGAACATTTGTTCCTAGATATCACATCGAAGAATTGAAATCACAAATATCAAACTCCAATTACCAATCTTAAATTCCAAGTATCAGTTATCTCACTGCTAGCATACTAATCACCCAAAAACCTAAACAACCAAACAAACTATCATGCGTTCGTTTTTTATCTCATTACAATCAGAATTTTATAAATCGCGTAAAACTTTAGCTTTTTGGGCAGCGATCATAGTTCCTGTGGTTATTTGCGGACTAATTGCTTTTGGGTACTTCACTAGCTCCGAGAAAATCTTAAAGTATAACTACTCGGGCATGATGCTGTGGTTTCAATACAGCAGTGCCGCATTGGGTGTAATGGGAATGCTGATTTTACCATTCTACGTAATATTCATGGCATTTTCAGTGAATAATATCGAGCATAAGAATGATACTTGGAAAACGCTATTTTCGCAGCCTTTAAACAAGTTTTCCATTTACGCAGCCAAATATGTGTATGCCTTAATACTACTCTTAGTTTGTACTTTTTTATTTGCCTTCCTTACTTATTCCTCTGGGTATCTATTGCAGGCATTAGTCCCAAAATATACTTTCCAAGATTACAATCCGGCAATTATTTTATCTAAATTTTACACCAAACTGCTCTTAGCCTCTCTCGGAATTTTATCCATACAATTTGTGCTAAGTTTAATTTGGAGCGACTTCCTAAAGCCTATGGGAATTGGCTTTATAGGCATCATTGCAGGGATTATCACGGCAAATGTAGGCTGGAAACATGCTTACCTTATTCCCTACAGCAATCCAACTTTGGCATTAAGAATGACATCAGCAAGCAAAAAAGCAAAACCTGAAGAATTACCCATATTTACACAGGAAGTTTGGGTGAGTTTAATCTGTGCAGTCCTATTATTTATCGTTGGTTATTTCATCCTCCTAAAGAGGAATATCAAATAAAGACTTTTTAGTTTAGTTTTAGTTAATTTGGAGAAGGCGGCTGGTTACCGCCTTTTCTTTTTACCTCACAGGCTTCGGTATCACTACGAAGCTTTCATGCCCATTTTCATCTACGGATTGTACACCGAAATAATAGTTATCCTTCGAATAGTTTAACGTTGCCGAGTTCTCTTTCACAAAGAATTTTCGCTCCCAACAAGGGCTGGTAGTTTCTCTCATTAAGATATAATAACCAGCGGGAGACTTGCCTTTTGGCACTTCCCATTTTAACTGCGTTTTATTGGTTAAACCAGAAGTAACGATACCTACATTTTCGGGTTCTTGTGTAGCCAAACCTAAATTAGCCAATACTGACATGTTCATACGAGTAACTTTTTGCAGATAATTGTAATCCACATATTCGGGCAAATCACCAAACTTAAACCCATTTTCTGTTCTTACATCCTGATGCTGGCGATTAAAATCTTCGTTCATCTCAGTTACCCTAACCGCAGCGAAACCTTGTTGCGAAAATGGTGTATGATCGCCACCACGCAAATATCTGTCTCTACGATAAATCAGCTTTACATCTAACTGATCTACATATCTTTCAGCCACCTCTTTAATATACCTTGCAGCTTGTCTTGCTTTTCCATCATTTTCTGTCCCTGCAGATTGTCTGGCCGCAGCTTGTTCTTTGGTTTCATTTGCAACAACTCCTTCACTAAATACTCGTACACTTTTATTATCCTTAATATCAGTTTCCATGCCGTAAGAATTCCCAACGATATCGTTATTCATTAACAAATGAACACTCCAACCTTCCTCTTTTGCTCGTTTGGCTAGATTAGCTGCACCGTACAAACCTTGCTCCTCGCCCACAAAAGCCACAAAAACCAAAGTGCTACTAAATTTATGTTTACTCATTACTCTGGCCATTTCCATTACCGCAGCCACACCAGAAGCATCATCATTGGCACCTGGAGCAAAATCTTTGATATTCATCACGTCAGTTACCCTAGAGTCATAGTGACCAGAAACCATCAACATTCGCTTATCATTTGGATCTGTTCCCGGCAGAATAGCCATTACATTTTTTAGTACTACTGCTTCTTTAATCCTCCTTCCATCCGCTGGTTGCGTGAAAGTATCATAAGAAACTTGCAACCTTCCACCGCTTTCGGCAGCATATTTTTCAAACTCGCTTTTGATCCAACTCCTAGCCGCTCCAATTCCTTTTGTTTTACTCACCGTATCACTCAACGTATGTCGGGTATGGAAAGAGACCATTTTCCTCACTAACGTTTCTAAATTAGTAGCTGATACTTCAGCTAACATCGAAACAATTGTTGGATCCTTAATCTCCGCTCGCTGCGCAAAACTGGTTTTTATAGCAAAAAAAGATAGACAGATTGTTATGGTTAGCTTAAAGTGTTTCATCTTATTAGTTTGAGTTGTAAAATTCTGAATAGAAAGTTACAATTATTTCTGTTTAGCCGTAAATTCACACCTTATTGTTACTTAACCTAAATAAACAATTTATGATAAAGAAATTTACCATTGGCGCATTAGCGTTTGCGGTTTCTTTTAACGTTTTTAATGCTTTGGCACAAGAGGCGGTAAATAACGAAGCTGTACAAAAAATCAGAAAAGAAGGATTAGAAAATTCGAAGGTAATGGATATCGCTTTCCAGATTACCGACGTAATTGGTCCTCGTTTGGCTAACTCACCAGGCATTAAAAAGGGCAGAGACTGGGCAGTAAAATATTTTACTGATTTAGGTCTTAAAAACGCAAAGCAAGAAACTTGGGGCGATTTTGGTAAAGGTTGGTCCGTAGAGAAATACTACGCCGCAACTACCGCTCCTTTTTACAGACCAATTATTGGCTACCCGAAAGCATGGACGCCAGGCACTAACGGCCCAATTAAATCCGAAGTAGTTTTAATTAAAGCAGACACAGTAACCGATTTAGAAAAATACAAAGGCAAATTAGCTGGTAAAATTGTAGTGATCGAATCAGTAATGGTGCAACCTTTAAAGAACTCTTACACACCAGATGTTACCCGTTATACAGATGAGAAACTAGCTGAAATGGCTGCTGCTGAACCTGCTGCTCCAAGACAAGGGCGTCCGGCTGGTGGCCGTGGCAATAACCAAATGGCTATGATGATGCGTATGCGTCAAAACAGAGCTGCCATTAACGACGTTTTATTACAAGAGAAAGTAGGCTTAATCTTAACTTACGCTCGTGGTAACTACGGAACTTTCTTTACTAGCAATGGAGCTTCTTACGCAATGGATGCTAAACCAGTTAATCCTGAATTAGAAGTTTCGGCAGAAGATTTCTTACACATTTTACGTTTATTGCGTGCTGGTCAAAAAGTAGAAGTTGAGGCAGAAGTAAAAACTACTTTCTACGCTGATGATGCCAAAGGCTATAACGTCATTGCAGAAATTCCGGGTACAGATAAAAAATTAAAGGATGAAATTGTAATGCTTGGTGGTCACTTCGATTCATGGCATTCTGGAACTGGAGCAACCGATAATGCTGCTGGTTCAATCGTAATGATCGAAGTAATGCGTATTTTAAAAGCTATCGATTTCAAGCCAAAAAGAACCATCAGAATTGCACTTTGGGATGCTGAAGAGCAAGGATTACACGGCTCTAGAGGTTATGTGAAGAAACATTTTGCAGATCCAACTAAAATGGAATTATTGCCAGAACACAGCAAACTAAGTGCTTACTACAATTTAGATAATGGTACAGGTGCTGTTCGTGGTATTTACTTACAAGAAAATGCCGCTGCTAAAGATATTTTCCAAGCTTGGTTAAATCCATTTGCAGATTTAGGCGCTAAAACGGTAACTATAGGTAACACTGGCGGTACAGATCACCAAGCTTATGATGCTGTTGGTTTGCCTGGTTTCCAGTTTATTCAAGATCCAATGGATTACAATACGCGTACTCACCACACCAACCAAGATACTTATGACAGGTTAGTGGAAGACGACTTGAAAAAATCGGCAACCATTATCGCTTCTTTTGTATACCATACATCAGAGCGTGCTGAGAAAATCCCTCGTAAAGAATTACCAAAACCAGTTGCTCCTCGTAACTAAGAATTAATATTTTTAACCACATAGACACATAGTCTTGAAATAAAGAGCTATGTTGCCTATGTGGTTTTTAGCTATATACTACAAATCAAAAGATTGGTACCTATCTGGAATTTCTACATTTTGAAATCCTGCGGCATGAAGTTTTTCCTTGAATACCTGTTGTACTTCGTATTCGCCATGCACCAAAAATAGCTGCTTTACCTTGCTTGCATCCTGACTAGATAAAAACTGCAACAAGTCGTTGTAATCGCCATGTGCACTCATCGATTGGATGCTTTGTACTTCGGCGTGAACCGTAAATCTATCGCCAAAAATTCCAACTTCTTGCGCACCAGCCTTTAATCTTCCACCCAACGAGTTAGGCTCGCAATAACCCACCAATAAGATGGTATGTTTAGCATCGCCGATACAGTTTTTGATATGATGCTTCACCCTTCCTGCTTCAGCCATGCCAGAGGCAGATATAATGATACAAGGATCTGGATTAGCATTTAACGCCATCGAAGCTTCTGCACTTTCTACATAGTGCAAGCGCTCAAAATCAAAGGGGTTATCATCTATTTTCATGATATCCAACACATCATCATTAAAACCCTCTGCATGGTTCTCTACAATTTGCGTTGCCTTTGCCGAAAGCGGGCTATCTACATAAACATTAACCTTTGGCAAACGACCTTCTAAGTCGAGGTTGTTCAGTACATATAAAATCTCTTGAGTTCTGCCAACGCTAAAGGCTGGAATAACTACCTTTCCTTTCTTTTCAACGCAGGTTCTTATCACCACATCTAGCAAGGCTTGTGCAGTAGGCTGTGCGTCTTTATGCAGTTTATCGCCATAGGTAGATTCCAGTAAGATGAAATCTGCCTGAGGAAAAGGCTGAGGTGGACGTAATAACAAATCGCCATACTGCCCCACATCGCCACTAAAACTTAAACGACCAACCTTACCTTGCTCTGTAATAGTTAAATGCACAGAGGCACTACCAATAATGTGGCCAGCATCTACAAAACGTAGCGTTACGCCCTCAGCAATGGTTACTTCCTTTTCGTAATCTACCACTTCAAAAAAAGACATCGCTTTTAGCACATCTTCTTCTTCGTACAAAGCTTCTTCCAAAGGCAAGCCTCTTTTCGCTAGTTTCTTATTCTTATATTTTAAATCTCCTGCTTGGATTTTAGCAGAATCTAACAATAAAATTTTTGCTAATTCTTTAGTGGCCGACGTACTGTAAATCTTTCCCTTAAATCCCTGCCCAACTAATCTCGGAATTAAACCACTATGATCAATATGTGCATGAGATAGCACCAAGATAGCTACTTCAGCTGCATCAAAGCCGAAGTTTTCGTTCAACTCCTCTGTTTCATGTCCCATACCCTGAAACATTCCACAATCTAACAAAATTTTGGTTCCGTTATCTAGCGTAAGCAAATGTTTACTACCAGTTACATTTCTAGCAGCGCCGTGAAAAGATATTTTCATAATAGATCTTATTTTTTCAATGATAAGAAAAAGTTTGGATTGTTGGTTCATTGGCTCAATTGTTCACTAGTTCATTAGTGATTTGACTGGATATTGATAATTCTCCATCTGCGCATCTGTGACAAACTCAAAAAAAACATCAAAAATTTTGAAAACTAATTTATTAGTTATAGATTAGTGTTAGATATCTAAAACTAGTTCAGCGTATTGCAATGCCTGAACGTACAAAATAACATCAAAAATGGAGATTAAAGATTTAACTAAGGCAGAAGAACAAATCATGCAAGTATTATGGCAATTAGAAAGCGCTTTTGTAAAAGAAGTGATTGATCAATTACCAGAACCTAAACCTGCATACAATACTGTTTCTACCATTATCCGCATTTTAGAAGTAAAAGGCTTTATTGGCCACGAAGCTTTTGGAAAAGCACACAAATACCATCCATTAATTTCTAAGGAAGAGTATAAAAGGCACGCTACAGAAAAGTTGTTAGGCAACTATTTCGAAAACAGTGTAGAAAGCATGTTTTCTTTCTTCGTGAAAGAAGAAAAACTCGACTTGAGTGATGTTGACGAGATCTTAAAAATGATTAACAAATTTAAAAACAAACCGAAATGAGTTGGTCGCACTATTTATTACAAGTAAACATTTATTTGGTAGTATTTTACGCCTTCTATAGGCTTTTACTTGCCAAAGAAACTTATTTTATTCTTAACAGGATATACCTGATTTGTTCTGGATTAATCTCTTTAGCCCTACCTTTCATACAAGTAGATTGGTTCGGCAAGCAAGAAATTAGTCAGCAGATTTATGTACAGGTAGACCAGCTGAACCAATTGCTAGTGCAAGGAAAGCTTCCACTGGAAGAAGCAGAGCGATTTAATTGGGGCAGTTTAATCGTATTGGTTTATCTCTTAGGCGTTGCTTTTTTTATCATCCGCTTTGCGATACAGTTAATGGCTGTAAAAAAGATGCTGAAGGGTATTAAAAGCGGCTTAGCGTTCTCTTTTTGGAAAAAGAAAGTAGTGGCACAAAATCTGCCTGGAGTAGAAACAGTAAACCACCACGAAGACATCCACATTAAACAGCTGCATACTTTCGATGTAATTTTCTTCGAACTGTTAGGCATTTTAACGTGGTTTAACCCCATCATCTATCTCTACAAAGAAACTGTTAAAAATATTCACGAGTATTTGGCCGATGAGGCTGCCGCTGAATTTCAAGGCGATAAAGAGGCTTATTCAATGCTGTTGCTTAACCAAGCTTTTGGCGTAAATGTAAATTCCTTAACCAATGGTTTTTTCAAAAAATCAATGATTAAAAAGAGGATTTTCATGCTCTATAAGGAACGTTCAAGAAAAACAGCGATCATTAAATACGGTATTGTTGTTCCTTTATTTGCTGCAGCACTATTGCTGTCTTCTGCAACCATCAGCAAAAACAAACAGATTTTAGCTACCGCAGAAAAGATCAAACTAGAAGATGTAAAGGAAGTGGTGGCAGAAGCACTAGAACTCCCTAAAGAAAAATCAGTTGAACTTAATCTTACCGAAACGAAAGTAAAATTTCCTACACCGAAGGCAGGTAAAGATGGTGGAGCTGAAAGTTTTTACAAATTCTTAGGAAATAATATAAAATACCCTTCTACCGCTGCAGACAACAGTATCCAAGGGAATTTAATCGCCAACTTTACGGTAGATAACAAAGTGATAAAAAATATTACTATTGATCCTAAACTAGGTTACGGCACTGACGAAGAGGTAGCGATCACATTAGCAAAGTACAACAACGGCGTGCTTAGCGACGGAAAATACAGCATGCGTATAGAATACAGGCTTAACGGAGTTTATACGCCAATTTTAAACGAAAATGCGACTGTTAAGAAAGGACATAACAATCTCAACACTGTTGTTATAATGGGTTATGCCAAGAAAGCTGAGGAAAACGACGAAGATAAAGTACACAGCTTTGTTTCTATGGAAACACCGCCAACCTATCCTGGAGGAATGGATAAGTTCTATGCATATATCGGGGAGAACTTAAAATATCCGGAAGAAGCTAAGAAAAGCGAAATCCAAGGGAAAGTATTCTTGTCTTTCACGGTAGAAAAAGATGGAACCGTTAATGATGTAAAAGTTGATCGAAGATTAGGCTATGGAACTGACGAGGAAGCTGTAAGAGTACTTAAGGATAGTAAAAAATGGAACCCTGGCCTATTAAATGGAAAACCAGTACGAGTGAAATACAATATGCCTATTCAGTTTAGCATCAGAGCTAAGTCTAACATAGAAAAAAATGAGACTTACAGAATGGTACATACCGAGAAGATCTCTCCCGAGACTTTCTTCTCTCAAAATCAAGGCCTTTCAGATGACAAATCACCGCTAGTTATTATAGATGGAAAAACTTATGACGGAAAAATCAGTGATATCAACTCTAAAAATATCGCATCCATAGATATTCTTAAAGATATCCGCTCAACTGCCCTATACGGTGAAAAGGGCAAAAATGGTGTAATATTAATTACCACCAAGAAAGAGCCTAGAATACCAACCCAACAACCGATTAAAAATTAATAGTTATAAAAATGAAAAAAATTACACTTATGGCATTAATAATGCTTTTAGGTTTCGGCTTTAGTAAAGCGCAAACCTCTGGAGACGAAGACAAAGTATATCCTTTTGTTTCCATCAAAAACCCACCAACATTTCCAGGTGGAATGAATGCATTTTACAAATTTTTGGGCGACAACATGAAGTATCCCGAACAAGCTAAAAAAGACAAAACACAAGGAACTGTATTTGTATCTTTTGTAGTAGAGAAAGATGGCTCTATTAACGATATTAAAATAGACAGAAGCTTAAGCACAGCCACAGATCAAGAGGCAAAGCGAGTGCTAGCGTTAAGCCCGAAATGGATAGCCGGCACATTAGAAGGAAAAGCGATTAGGGTGAAGTACAATATGCCAATTAGGTTTACCGATAAGACTGCGAAATAAGCGAATAACACACAAGTACTAAAAACAAAAGCCCTCGCGACTTAAAAGTCGGAGGGCTTTATAATTTCTCCTATGTCTCGGACAATTAAAGTTAAATAATTAATTTCAATTTTCCGAATTTACTATGCTAGCATACAACCGATTACCTTTCTAATGAACTTTAAGAAAATTAGTGAATGCAGGTAATTGTTTCATAAATAAAAAGCCCCCTTTACCTTTCTAGATAAAGAGGGCAACTTATAAAAGTTAAAGCTCTACAGCACCAATCAATTACGATTGGAACTGCTTGCCTTTTATTTTACGTTCGTTCTCTGTTAGGTAAATTTTACGTAAACGCATGCTTACCGGAGTTACTTCGATGTATTCATCAGCCTGGATATACTCCATAGCTTCCTCTAATGAGAATTTAATAGCTGGTGCAATACGAACGTTATCATCAGAACCAGAAGCACGCATGTTAGTTAATGCTTTTCCTTTAACAACGTTAATTACTAAATCGTTATCACGGATGTGCTCTCCTAGAATCTGTCCTTCATAAATATCCACACCTGGATCTACGAAGAAACGGCCTCTATCTTGTAATTTATCGATTGAATAAGCAGTAGTCATACCTTTATCCATAGAGATCAATACACCGTTTAAACGACCAGGAATTGTACCTTTCCAAGGCTCGTAAGCTTTGAAACGGTGCGCCATAATTGCTTCACCAGCAGTGGCAGTTAAAACGTTGTTACGCAAACCGATGATACCACGAGAAGGAATTTCGAATTCTAAGTGTTGTAAATCGCCTTTTGGCTCCATAATCAACAACTCGCCTTTACGTTGAGTTACCAATTCAATTACTTTACCAGCAACATCACCAGGAACGTCAACAATCAAGGTCTCGATTGGCTCGTGTTTCTTACCATCAATTTCTCTTACGATTACCTGTGGCTGACCTACCTGTAATTCATAACCTTCACGACGCATGGTCTCGATCAATACTGATAAATGGAGAATACCACGGCCATAAACTAACCATGAATCAGCACCTTCAGTTTCTACCACTTTCAATGCCAAGTTTTTCTCCATCTCTTTCATCAAACGATCTTTGATACGTTGAGAAGTTACCAACTTACCTTCTTTACCGAAGAAAGGCGAGTTATTGATGGTGAACAACATGTTCATTGTAGGCTCATCAATGCTGATTACTGGTAATTGCTCTGGTGCTTCAAAATCAGCAATAGTATCACCAATATCAAAACCATCGATACCAACAACAGCACAAATATCTCCAGATTTAACTTCGGTAGCTTTTACTTTACCTAAACCTTCGAAAGTATATAATTCTTTTACTCTAGATTTAACCAATTTACCATCACGTTTAATCAAAGTAACAGGTTGGTTTTCTTTAATTGTACCTCTGTGTACACGTCCAATAGCAATACGACCTACGAAAGAAGAATAATCTAACGAAGTGATTTGCATTTGTAAGGTACCGTCGTTGATCGGTGCAGCAGGAATATGCTCAACAATTGCATCCAACAATGGGAAGAAATTATCTGTTGGTTTGGTGTAATCAGTGCTCATCCAACCATTTTTAGATGAACCGTAAATTACAGGGAAATCTAACTGCTCTTCTGTTGCTTCTAAGTTAAAGAACAACTCAAAAATTTGCTCATAAACTTCTTCAGGGCGACAGTTTTCTTTATCAACTTTGTTTACAACTACAATTGGTTTTAAGCCTAAAGCTAAAGCCTTTTGCGTTACGAAACGAGTTTGGGGCATTGCACCTTCAAAAGCATCACATAACAAAAGTACACCATCAGCCATTTTCAATACACGCTCTACCTCACCACCAAAATCGGCGTGACCAGGAGTATCAATAATGTTGATTTTAACATCTTTATATTTTACCGAAACGTTTTTAGACACGATGGTAATACCACGCTCACGCTCTAAATCGTTGTTATCTAGAATTAAATCTCCAGTTTGCTCGTTATCACGAAAAATAGAACAGGCATGTAAAATTTTGTCTACCGTAGTAGTTTTACCGTGGTCTACGTGGGCTATAATAGCTATGTTTCTTATCTTTTGCATTGTATGCGATTGTATTTTAGGGCGCAAAGGTAGTGAAAAAACCTTAAAACAGAAAGAAAAACGACCAGCAAAATGTGTTAAGTTTTTGTAAATCAATCGCATTGCTAATCGGTTACCTCAGCCCCGCTTTTCATTACTCCCGATAGAAAAAATCGGGATTCATTTCAATCGGGTTTATTGAACATTCGCCAGTGCTTTTGGCCAGCAGTCCATAACTATCGTCTAAAAAAATATTCTTGCTAAATTAGCAGCTAATAAAATCCAAGGGCACATGAAAACTACTGCACAATTCCTTATTACTATCTGTTCGCTTTTTATAGTTTTTAGCTGCAGCGCCCAAACAAACGAAACATTCGCTCCAAAAGTGGTTTACAAAACCGAAGATTTAATGGTAACCCAAATTTCGGCAAATGCTTTTGAACATACCTCTTATCTGCAAACCAACGATTTTGGAAAAGTTCCGTGCAACGGACTAATTGCAAGAGATGGCAATGAAACCATCATTTTCGACACACCTACTAACGATAAAAGTGCAGAAGAATTGATCAAATGGATCAAAGAAAAACTGAACTGTAAAATCAAAGCAATTATCCCTACTCACTTCCACGATGATTGTTTAGGTGGTTTAAAAGCATTTCATAAAAATGGAATTCCATCTTCTGCTTATTTTAAAACCATAGCATTAGCTAAAGCAAAGAACTATGAAGTTCCTCAAAATAGTTTCAGCAAATCGCTACATCTTAAGTTAAGCACAAAACATGTTACCGCAAAGTTCTTCGGCGAAGGCCATACCAAAGATAATGTAGTTGGTTATTTTCCTAGTGAAAGTATCATGTTTGGCGGCTGCTTAATCAAAGAGATCGATGCCACCAAAGGTTTTCTAGGTGACGCCAACGTTTCCACTTGGTCTACGACTGTAGAAAAAGTAAGGAAGGAATATCCCAAGGTTCGAATGATTATTCCAGGACACGGTGAGCGAGGTGACAGCAAATTATTAGACTACACCATCAACTTATTTAAGAAGCAGTAAATTTACCTCAACTTAGCTTCAGCCAATCTTCGTAACTGATCACTCCTAATTCTGGCTTGCCTTCTCCTTCCAGCATGGCAATAAATTCTAAGTCATGTCCATCGGGATCTTTAAAGTAAATGGCTACAGCTGGCATCCAGGCAAAAACCATTGGTTTTTCTCTACCATCTTTCAAAAAATTATAAGGTTGGAGATTTCTAGCTTTCAAAAACGCCACCGATTTATTCACAACATCATCTACATCGCAGCTAAAAGCAAAATGACGGATATCTATTTCGGCTTTTGGCTTCTCCCATAAACCCAGCATGGCACCTTTGGGTTCGCCAATCCAAAAGAAAGCTACCCTACGCTCGTCATTGTAACCACATTCAATTAAGCCCAATACATTTTTATAGAAATTGATAGACCTTTCCAAATCTTCAACAAAGATGTGTGTTTCAAATAATCCTTTTATCATGAAACGAAGTTACGCCAGACACAGGCCTAAAGAAAATCACTTCTTTCAATCAGTGCATCAAGAAAAACTATGAATGAAATTTGGTGTAAAAGAAACGGGGACTCAGCATACCGCCTTGTCCCCGCCATCTAAATTAACGCTCTCAGTAATATAAACTCCTTTACATTGGCTTTATTGTATCGCCCTCAAAAAAAAATAATATTATTTTAACAACTCAGTCGCCAACAAAAAAGCCCCGACTAGCGAGGCTTCTTTATATAACAATTAAAACGAAAAACTATGGCATTAGAACAGCATCAACCACATGGATTACACCATTAGATTGGTTTACATCGGCAATGGTTACTTTAGCATCGTTACCTTTTGCATCTCTCACGTACAAGTCTTTTCCTTTAGTCCAAAAAGTTAGGTTACCACCTTGAACGGTTTTCATTGTTGCTTTGCCGTTTCCTTTTTTAACTGCAGCCCAAACATCTTTTGCACTAAAATTACCCGACAATACGTGGTAGGTTAAAATTTTGGTTAATGTTGCTTTATTTTCTGGCTTAACTAAAGTCTCTACAGTTCCTTTTGGCAACTTATTGAAAGCTTCATTAGTTGGAGCAAAAACGGTGAATGGTCCTTTAGAAGATAAAGTTTCTACTAAGCCAGCGGCTTTTACCGCAGCCACCAATGTAGTATGGTCTTTTGAATTTACGGCATTCTCTACTATGTTTTTACTCGGATACATTGGCGCACCCCCTACCATTACTGTTTTTTCTTTAGCTTTTTGCGCAACAGCCACGTTTACAACTGCTACACTTAAAGACATTATACCTAGCGCTACAATTTTGGTTAACTTTTTCATGATGTTTAATTTTATGGTTAAATTTTCTTTTATACTCACACTTACGAAAAAGAACGGAGGTTCGGTTTTATTTCTAAAGTTTTTTTTGACAAACTAGCTTTATCCACTTTAAAATTAAGGCTGATGGAACTGATGCAATAACATTTGCCGGTAGGTTTAGCCCATCAAACACATAGCCCAATTGCGAGTTACATCTACCGCATAATAGTTCGGCACCGATATAATTTTTTAGGTTACTTACTTTTAATTCAGCATGGTTCTGGCATAGTATGTTTTTTCCGAGCAGATGTAGGAACAGCAAAAATATTTCCTAGTAATACGAAAACAATTTTCAACGAAATACATTTCATATCTGAATACATTTTTAAACTCATTTACATAGATGAATTAAAAACAGTTTTAAAAATGCACTTGACTATCAGTTATTTTTCTATTTTTGTTTAAAGCACTTTATTTATTTGAACAATCAACCCAAACTGTCGGAACAAGAAATCATCTCACTGTTATTGCAACAGAACGAGAAGGGTTTTAATTATCTTTACGATAATTATTCGGCAGCCATTTACGGGATAATCGTAAGAGTTGTAAATGAAAAAGAATATGCTGATGAGATTATACAAGATGTCTTTGTAAAAATCTGGAAAAACATTGCACAATTTGATCCAGAGAAAGGTCGTTTATACACTTGGATGATTAATTTAGCAAGAAATACAGCGATTGATTACATTAGGTCCAAAGGTTTTCAGAACGAACAAAAAAACCAAAGTATTCCAGAATTCGTAAATGATAGTGAACAATATGCTACAGCACCTAATGTTGACCATATTGGAGTAAAAGAGGTTTTATCGCAATTGAAAGAAGAATGGAGGGAATTAATAGAACTCGCTTATTTTAAAGGATATACCCAACAAGAAATTGCCGAAAGGCTAAATATACCCATAGGAACAATTAAAACGAGAACCAGAAATGCTTTAATTGAGCTTAAAAATTTGTTAAAAGACCACAGGTAGAAAAGGGAGAAATTGGATATTAAGGAATATATATCGTCTGGCATTATAGAAGCCTATGTTATGGGCTTAGCTTCTGAGGAGGAAATGCGCATTTTGGATTGCATCCAAAGCAATAACCCAGAGGTTAAGCAGGCTATCTTAGACGCACAAAATACTTTAGAGGATTTTGCGTCTCAGCAAGCTATTGCCCCACCACCAGCACTAAAGTCGGCGATATGGGCTAAAATTTCCGAAGAAAACCAAGAAAGCAATGAGGTCGAAGAAAGTGTAGTAGAACCAGTTACTGCTCCTCTCTATCCATCGCAAAGTACAGAGAACAACAAAGCTCCTTTAAAATGGTTTGCTATTGCAGCAAGTATTTTATTGGTAGCGAGTATTTCTTTGAATCTTTACTACAACAGTGCACAAAACAGCATTAAAGATCAGTTAGCAACTTTAACAGCAGCAAAAAAGAATAACGAACTTGCCTACCAAAACCTAAAAAGCAGATGGGACTTAGCGAATAATCCAACAGTTAAGGCTATTCCATTATTGGGTGTAGAGAAACATCCAGACATGAAGGCTATGGTATATTTTGAGCAAAACTCTAACAACGTTTATTTGGCTTTGGAAAATCTTCCTGTTGCACCAAAAGACCAACAATACCAATTATGGGCCATTGTAGATGGCAAACCTTTAAGCTTAGGGGTTTTTGACCAAGATGCCGAAGCCACAGTACAAAAAATGACTGCCGTTAATGCGGCTCAAGCATTTGCCATTACTTTAGAAAAACGTGGCGGGGTAGCCTCTCCTACTATGGAGAATATGTACGTGATGGGCAAAGTTTAATTACTTAGCAAAAGCCCATTCTAAAAACTTAGGAAACGCCTTGCCCCAAGTAGGCACATCGTGTTTGCCACCAACCATTTCGTAATAAAACACATCATCAGGACGTTTATATCCTTTTTTTAACAGCTCTTTGATCACGTCGATGGTATCGTCTATCGAATCGATAATAAAGTTTCTATTACGATCTGCCTTTTCATCTTCTGTACCTGTCATTAGCCAAAATTTGAGGTTTTGTTTGGCAGATGTTTCTTTAAGCATTTCATGGAGAATACGATCATCTTCAGTATAGCCATCGCTGAGATCCTTTTTTCTCCACCAAAAAGACCCTGAAAAAACGCCAGCAATATCAAAAACATCACTGTGATTCCAAGCAATATCAAAGGCGGTTAATCCTCCAAGAGAAAAACCAGCAAATGCTTTTTTACCATTAATTGCTGTACCAACTTGTTTTTCAACGAATGGCAATAATTCTTGCAATACGAATTGAGTATACAAATCAGCTTTGCTACCTCTGTTTTTAAAATCGGGACGATGGGCAACTCCATATTCCAACAAACGCTCTTCGCCTGCCTTTATCCCAACAACAATTACTGGTTCGATTTTCCATTTTTGATATAAGGCAGATATGTTTGCCTCAAGCTCCATTTGAGATAAATCTTGGCCATCATTTACCAATAATAAATTTACAGTTTCATTACCCAGTAGATTTTCGGGAGTATAAATATCCACCTCAACCATACGTTGAAGCGATTTTGATTTGATTTGATAGGTAGTTTTAATAACGAACTAATAAGGTATGCAGAAGAATTGTCTTTCGACAATATCATAATTAACTGCAAAGTTATCACTATCTCAAAAAATAGACAACTTATAAGGCTAAATACTTTTTAAAATAATTCTCAGATATTTTTGTGCTTGAAAATGATTTACTTACCTTAAAGCAGCTAATTGTTATGCCCATGAGAGAAGAACTACAAAAATGGTACAGTCCGAGCCTAAATAAAGATATGGATACGCTGGTTTTTGGACACAGCGGTTATCCAATCATTCTCTTTCCCACAAGTATGGGCCGTTATTACGAGAATAAAGATTTCAAGTTAATTGAGTCGGTACAGAATTTTATTAATGAAGGTAAGATCAAAGTATATTGCCCCGATAGCATCGATTCATTGAGCTGGTATAATAAGCACATCCATCCGGCAGATAGAGTTAAAAATCACATCTGGTATGATAAGTTTTTGCTAGAAGAGTTGCTGCCCTTGGCTAAAAGCGAGACAGGTAGAGATAAAGTGATTACCGCTGGTTGCAGTTTTGGAGGATATCATGCCGCAAATCTTGCTTTTCGCCATCCTTGGGCAGTAAGCCATGTTTTTAGCATGAGTGGTGCTTTTGATATTACCGGCCAATTAGATGGTTTTTATAATGATGATGTTTACTTTAACAATCCGGTAGACTATCTGCCGAACAACATTAATCCCGAGCTTTGGCAATTAAAAATTGTTTTAGGGACATCAGACAGAGATATCTGCAAGCCAGATAACGAAAGGCTTTCGGGCATCCTACACCAGAAAGGAATTAACCATTGGTTAGACGTTAGGGCAAATGCCGACCACGATTGGCCAATTTGGAGAGATATGTTTCCTGAATACATCTACCAACTTTAAAAAATGATTGAATTTTAAATGAGAGAATGATTGAATACCAAACACTCCAACAGTAGAACTTTTCAACAAACAACAACATTTCAAATACTTAATAAAAACATATAACCCCAATGAAGAAAATAGGAATTTTATTTGGCCAAGAGCGTTCGTTTCCGCAAGCATTTATAGACAGAGTAAACCAGAAAGCAGTAAAGGGAATTACAGCAGAATTTGTAAAAATAGACAAGGTATTCCAGGCAGAAAAACCTGAGTATGCCGTAATCATCGACCGCATTTCGCAAGATGTGCCATTTTATCGCGCCTATTTAAAAAATGCGGCGATGGGAGGTACCGCAGTAATTAACAATCCATTTTGGTGGAGTGCCGATGAAAAATTCTTTAATAACGCATTAGCGGAGAATATTGGTGTGCCGGTACCTAAAACTGCACTCATTCCGTCAAGAGAACATCCTGATGATACCAACGAGAATTCATTCAGCAACTTAATTATGCCTTTCGATTGGGATGCTATTTTTGAATACACCGGCTTCCCTGCTTACATGAAACCTTTTGACGGTGGCGGATGGAAAGAAGTTTATAAGCTTCGCAGCAAAGAAGAGTTCTTCGAAAAACATAGCGAAACCAAACAAACGGTGATGATGTTGCAAGAAGAAATCATTTTTGATGAATACTTTAGATGTTATTGCATTGGTGGCAAACACGTACGCATCATGCAATACGAGCCTCGCAACCCGCATCACTTACGTTATGTAGTTGATGGACCGAAACCTAGCGAGGCACTACTAAAAACAGTAGAAGAATATACGTTAAAACTGAATCAGTATTTAGGTTACGATTTCAACACAGTAGAATTTGCTGTACGTAACGGCGTGCCTATCGCTATCGATTTTTGCAACCCAGCTCCAGACGCAGCTTTGGAAAGCGTTGGTGCAGAAAACTTCGAATGGGTAGTAGAAACCGCTGCGAATTATGCAATCGAAAAAGCATTAGCACAAGAGTTCGGTAAAGACAATCTTACTTGGGGCAATTATGTAAAATCTGGGGCAGCTGGAACACCACTTGTAACTAAAGCAGCTAAGGTTGTAGCAAAACCTACAGCAGTAAAGGAAAAACCTGCGGCAAAAGCAAAAGCGGCTGCAAAAACAATAACTAAAAAAACAACCAAATAAAATCCAATAAGACTACCTATGAACGAATTCACCTTAGGGATTGAAGAAGAGTACATGATTGTTGATCCTGTAACTAGGGAATTAACCTCTCATGACCAAAAAATTGTGGAGGCAGCACAGAAAATTCATAAAGACCAAGTGAAGGCAGAAATGCATCAAGCTGTGGTGGAGGTGGGGACCGGCATTTGCAGAAACACCGATCAGGCCAGAGAAGAAATTTCGCAGTTGCGAAGAACAGTTGCAGAATTAGCTGGCGAACAAGGTTTACGCATTGGAGCGGCTGGCACACACCCATTTTCGCATTGGGAAAAGCAATTGATTACTGAGCATCCCCGCTACAACGAAATTGTAAATGAGCTACAGGAAGCGGCCAGATCTAACTTAATTTTTGGCCTGCACGTTCATGTTGGTTTTCAATCAAGGGAATTAGCTATACACATTGCCAACCAGGTGCGTTATTTTTTGCCACACGTTTTTGCTCTTTCTACCAATTCTCCATTTTGGGAAGGAAGAAATACGGGTTACAAATCGTTCCGCACAAAGGTTTTCGACAAGTTTCCGCGTACCGGTATTCCTGATGTTTTCAATAGTATTGAAGACTATGATAACTACGTAAAGTTGCTGATCAAGACCAATTGTATCGACAATGCTAAAAAAATCTGGTGGGATATTCGTGTACATCCTTTCTTCGAAACCATTGAATTTAGGGTGTGCGATTGCCCAATGCTGATTGACGAAACAATGGCTTTCACCGCATTATTTCAGGCATTATGTGCGAAATTATACAAGTTGCGTTTACAGAACCTGAACTTTATTTCTTACAGCAGAGCGCTCATTAACGAGAACAAATGGCGAGCCGCCCGCTACGGAATTGACGGAAATTTGATAGACTTTGGTAAAGAAATGGAAGTAAATTGCCGAAATTTGGTGCTCGAATTATTAGACTTTGTAGATGATGTGGTAGATGAGTTGGGCAGCAGAAAAGAAATCGAATACGTACAAACCATCCTAGCTAATGGTACGGGAGCGGATCGTCAGTTAGCGGTTTTCGAACAAACTCAGAGCTACGAATCCGTGGTAGATTACATCACTACACAAACATTAATCGGTGCGAAATAAAAAAATGAACGATATTAATATAAAGGTAGCCGTTATAGATATGAATAACGGGTTCCCTAACCAGGGAATGAGGGGTATACAAGAAATTTTACACCGATACAAAATTTACAATCAGCTTAACCTAGCGGTTGATATTTTCGACATTAGGCAAAAAGGCGAAGTGCCTGATTTAAGCTATAACATTTACATCTCGAGTGGCGGACCCGGCAACCCATACGATGGCGAAGGGCAAAAATGGGAGAGCGATTTTTTTGACCTGTTAGATAGAATTGACGATTTTAATTTAATTAACAACGAAAAAAAGCATGTTTTCCTAATTTGCCATTCTTTCCAATTAGGATGTAGAAAGTACAGACTAGGCAATGTTACCCAGCGTAAATCAAATGCTTTTGGTATTTTCCCAATTACCTTGACAGAAGCGGGAGAGGATGAAAAAATTTTCAATGGGCTTCACAATCCTTTTTATTCGGTAGATAGCCGAGATTGGCAAGTGATAGAACCTAATGAAGCTACCTTCCAGAAAATGGGTGCAAGTTTGCTAGCTATAGAAAAAGAAAGACCGCACGTAGATTTAGAAAGATGCATAATGGCTATTCGCTTTTCTCCTTACATGATTGGCACGCAATTTCATCCAGAAGCTGATCCAATTGGCATGAAAATGTACCTTTCTTTAGAAGAAAAAAGAGATTTGATTATTAAAAATCACGGAAAAGAAAAGTACGATGATATGATTGACAGCCTAGAAAATCCAGACAGAATTATGCTTACGCAAAGCGTAATTTTACCGAATTTTTTAGATGAAGCTATTAATGCTTATCAAGCGGTTTAGTGCTACCGCTCATTTTACGTCATTCCTGCAAAGACGGGAATCTTAAAGCGAATGATATCTATCTCTTTAGGATTCCCAGTCGAATTGGGAATGACGACAAGGGGAATGTCAATACTAAATTAAAAAAATTCGTCTACTATGACAGCAAACAACCGGCAAACCTTCAACGCCAACTTCAGCGAAGAAAAATATCATTCCTTTTTAAAACTATTAGGCAAAGGTTATCCTGAAATCACTTTTAGAGTAGCTGAGTCTCCAATTTTTATCTCAGCAGATTTAAAACAAAAATTAATTGCCGCTGGAGAGGAAATCATTGCTTTGATTAAGCAAGACAACTTTAAGGAACTTACACAAAAAGCCATCCCAACAGAATGGAAAGTTCCCAACGAAAACGATCATCCGCACTTTTTAACTTTCGATTTTGGCTTATGTAAGGACGAAAAAGGAGCAATTTCACCAATGTTAATCGAAATGCAAGGCTTCCCTTCATTGTATGGTTTCCAATCTCATTTAGCGAAGAACTACAAAAAAGCTTATGAATTGGATAGCAATCTCACCCCGTTTTTTGATGGCTTAAATGAAGAAAGCTATTTCGAATTGCTAAAAAAAGTGATTGTAGGCCCGCATTCGCCGCACGAAGTGGTATTAATGGATATTGACGCCCCTAACCAAAAAACAGCTATCGATTTCTTTGTTACTGCAAATAAAATTGGCATTAAAATTCTGTCATTAGAAGATATTAAAAAAGAAGGGAAACAGCTTTTTTATACGCAGGGCAATGAAAAAATACAGATCAAAAGAATTTATAATCGTTTAATTTTCGACGAAATTGCGGGAGATACATCTGTTTTCGACAACAGCTTTGATCCTCGTGAAGAATTAGAGGTAGAATGGATTACTCATCCAAATTGGTTTTACCGCATTAGCAAATACACCATGCCTTTTTTAAATGGACAATTTGTACCAGAAACTAGATTTTTAAACGAGGTAGAGGCAATCCCTTCCGATCTGGAGAATTATGTACTAAAACCATTATTTTCTTTCGCTGGTATGGGCGTAATCATCGATGTTAAAGAAAGCGACATCACCTCCATAAAAGATCCTGAAAATTGGATTTTACAACGAAAAGTAACTTATGAGCCTGTGGTAGAATCGCCGAGTGGCGGTGTAAAAGCAGAAATTCGATTGATGTATTTATGGCCGGAGGGCGAAGAACCTCAACTTTGTATCAACTTAGCTCGTTTAAGTAGAGGCAAAATGATTGGCGTACGTTACAATGCAGATTTTGATTGGGTTGGCGGTACAGTTGGGTTGATGGAGAGTTGATTTACAAACGTCATGCTGAATTAATTTTACCTCATAGCTTTCCGCTTCGCCAAAGGTCGCCGTTAGCGTTGGAGCAAATCCTTTAGTTCTTTTACAATCTGCCAACAATTAAACAAATTAGCTATATACAATTAACCTATCTTTGTATTCATGGATATTCAGTTCATATTAATGATTGTGATTTTCGCCGCTGCATTAATTTATGTAGGGAGGATTATCTATCGTAGTATTGCCCCAAAAAAGGGTTCTTGTGCTACAGGCTGTGGTAAATGCAGCGCAGACTTCAGTAAAATCCCTGACACCAAATCTTAACAGATGTTAGAGAAATTTCAATCTTATCTAAAAGAGCGACTTGCCATTACCGACGAACAAGCGAAGGAAGCAACTAGCTGCCTGAAAAGCAAAACCTTTAAAAAAGGTACTGTTTTACTAAGTCCGGGAGATTTACGTTCTGATAGTTATTTTATTAACGAAGGGCTTTTACGTTATTTCTCTATTGACGAAAAAGGCAAAGAGCACATCATTCAATTTGCACCAGAAAACTGGATGGTATCCGACAGAAATAGTTCTGTATTTAACGAGCCTTCTATCTTTTTTATCGATGCCATTGAAAATACGGAAGTACTTATCGTACCAAGCAATTTCTTTGCAGATATCCAAAAGCTGTTACCGCACATCTTAGAATTGAACATTTTGATGTTACATAACTCTATTAGGTTTATGCAGAAACGCATCAATATGTTGTTAAGTGCTACTGCCGAAGAACGTTACCTAGATTTCATCAAACTATATCCAAACTTAACTTTACGTGTACCACAGTGGATGATTGCTTCTTACTTAGGTATCACTCCAGAATCGCTCAGCAGAGTGCGTAAAGATCTAGCGAAAAAGCACTTTAAATAATTAGCTAATTACTTAACATACATCAATGTTTAACTAAACAGCCTGCCATAACTTTGTGTTATCAAATTAAAAGAACACAAAATTTAAAATATTATGGCAACTACTAAATGGGCTTTAGACCCAACCCACAGCGAATTACAATTTAAAGTAAAGCACTTGATGATTACTACAGTAACGGGAAACATCAAATCTTTTCAAGCTGAATTAGGATCTGAAGGTGATGATTTCACCAATGCAAACATCTCTTTTTCTGGCGATATCAATACTATTGATACTGGTAATGGTGATAGAGATGGCCACCTAAAAAGTGGTGATTTCTTTGACGCAGAAAAATTCCCTGCAATTACTTTCAAATCTACCAATGTAGAAAAAGATGGCAGCGATTATATCGTAAATGGCAACTTAACGATCAAAGACGTAACTAAAGCTGTGAAATTGAATGCAGAATTTGGTGGTATCGCTACCGACCCTTGGGGAAATACCAAAGCTGGTTTTACTTTAAGCGGTAAAATTAACCGTACAGAGTTTGGCCTAACTTGGAATGCTGCATTAGAAACTGGCGGTGTAATGGTAAGCGAAGAAGTAAAAATCTTAGGCGAATTACAATTCGTTAAACAAGCTTAATATAACAGAAAGGAGGCTTTTATGCCTACATTAAAAAAAGTTGCTGCTATTCTAAATCCGCCTGCGCCGCACATGGTTGGAGATGGGTTTAGAGTGCACAACTTCTTCCCAAGCGGATACAAAATTAAAATGGATCCGTTTTATTTACTCGATTACAATGCAAAAATCGAGTTTTCTCCAACCAATAAGCTTAGAGGAGTTGGCGTACATCCACATCGTGGATTTGAGACTGTCACTATTGCTTATCATGGTGCGGTAGCTCATCACGATAGTGCGGGTAATAGTGGTGTAATTTATCCAGGAGATGTACAGTGGATGACTGCGGCTAGCGGTATCCTACATAAAGAATATCACGAAGAGAGCTACAGCAAAAAAGGTGGTCCCTTCCAAATGGTACAGTTATGGGTAAACCTACCTGCTAGGTTCAAAATGAGTACGCCAAAATATCAGGCTTTAGCCAACGAAAACATGGCCAAATATGAACTACCTAATGGAGATGGCCTAGTCGAAGTAATTACAGGCGAATACAATGGCACTAAAGGTAGCGCATCTACTTTTACGCCTATAGAGATGTATAATGTGAGATTAAATGCTGGCGCAAAAGCTTCCCTAGCTAGTCCTGCAAATTACAATACTGCATTAATTGTAATTGAGGGTGCAATCACTGTAAATGAAACTGAGCAGGCAACAACCAATCAAATGGTACATTTTGCCCACGAAGGTTCGGTTATTGAAATAGAGGCCAAAGAAAACTCAGTAGTGCTATTTCTAGCTGGAGAACCTATTAATGAGCCTATCGCTCAATATGGGCCGTTCTTGATGAATAAACCAGAAGAATTGCAACAGGCAATAGAAGATTACAATACCGGAAAATTTGGGTATTTAGAAGAATAATTGGGTTACGGTTTGCGAGTTATGGGTTTTCAAACGTTTTACCCAAAACTCGCAACCTATAACCTTTAACTAATTTTTTCTATCAAACAAACCGCATAAGCCACCACCCCCTCTTCGCGACCAATAAAGCCCATTTGCTCATTTGTAGTCGCTTTGATGGAAATATCATCTACAGAAATTCCCATAGCCACAGCAATGTTTTCTTGCATCTGCGGAATATGAGGATTGATTTTAGGAGCTTCTAAACAAAGCATTGCATCTATATTGCCAACTTCATAATTTTTCTCCTTCAGCAGTTTAACCGTTTCTTTTAACAAGATGATACTGCTGATCCCTTTCCACTGCGGGTCGGTATTTTTAAAATGAAAACCAATGTCTCTTAAATTTGCGGCGCCCAACAAGGCATCGCAAATGGCATGTAACAACACATCCGCATCAGAATGACCGAATGCACCTTTATGGTGTTCTAAGGTTACACCTCCCACCACAAAAGGGTGGTTATCTTTTAGCTGATGAACATCAAAGCCAAAACCTACTTTTATACGCATAAATCTTTTCTTATTTGCTCACGTTATCAATAGCCCACGCTAAGGTAAATCTTAGCGTATTTGCCAAAGGACTATTTTGAGCATTAGCTATCAGATAAGAAAAATCGAGATTAAACACATTGTATTTCAATCCGCCACCTACTGTGAGATATCTTCTATCTCCTTTTTGAGGATTCTCATAGAAATAACCCGCTCTTACAGCGAACTGCTGGTTATAGGTGTATTCGATACCTGTAGAAATTCCAATTTCTTTAAGTTCTTCCTTAAAACCACCTGGTGCATCGGCAAAAGAACCTAAGATACCAGAAGGCACCGAGCGATATGGATCCTTTCCTGAAATGATTTCGCCGTTAACGTCTCTAATAGGATCTGTTGGCACCATTAGCTTATTGAAATCAAGCGCAAAAGTAAATCGGTTATAATCATCGATGATAAAAGTAGATGCACCGCCTAACTTCATATTCGCTGGCAAAAATCTCCTATTTTGTGTTTCCGCATAGCTCATTTTTGTTCCAATATTGGATAAGTTTAAACCAGCAGATAGAATCGCATCCTTACCGAAAAGAACTGTTGGCTTCTTAAAAAATGCAGAAACATCAACTGCTACTGCAACTCCAGCTTTTTGCTGACTACCTCCTATTTGTGCTGACGTGAGGTTTGAACGGATAAAACGAGCCGATGTGCCTAAAGAGAAATTTTCACCAAATTTACGAGAATAAGTAGCATCAAAAGCTAGCTCATTAGGGTTAAAAGTACCTTCGCTACCACCGTTATCATTTGTCAATGAAATATCTCCCAAAGAAAAATATCTTAACGAAGCGCCAATTACGGTTCTATTATCTAATTGATAAAAACCACTCAAATAAGCCAAGTTAATATCAGGAACTAAATTTTTAAGCCAAGGGCTGTATGATAAACTTACTCCATAAGGCCTTTCTAAAAAAGCTAATTTAGCCGGATTGATGCTCATTGCATTACCGTCAGGCAATACCGCTACACCAGCCTCGCCCATGGCGCCGGCCCTAGCATCTGGAGTAATTAGCAAGAAAGGAACGTCTGGATATACGCCATTTGTTTGAGATGTGCTACTGCCAGTGGTACTTTGAGCTAAAGCATTTTTACTAACAAACAAGAATAAAAGCAATAACGCCCTTCCCAAGTAGTTTAATTTCATCATAAAATAGTTAATCTGCGCAATTTAGTATAGAGTTCGTTAATATCAAAGCGTATCTTCGAGCTAATTTAATTCTCTGTGCATAACGATAATATGAGTGTTATATTGCCCACTAAAAATCAAGCATAACACCCACCTATCTTTCACGGTGAATATACCGCCTCTATTTCATCAAACCACATTAATAAACAAACCTCTCCTTCCCTTAATCTAAAGTTTTATCGCAAAATCGGGAAATTATTCCCCACTGTAATATTTTAAAAAGATATCAACAATATAATGAAAACTCTTTCGTCTACTTGCTTAAAAAGAGAAAGTTCCATATTAAAATCTACGCTTTTTAAAATTGATTTTTATAACGATTTTCGCCAAATGAAAAAGATTTTTAGTTCTCAATCTTTTTTTTGTGTAGTTTTAACAACTAAAGTGCAATTTGCAATATATGAATAAAATTTACTTATACGCGGTAGTATCATTATTTGGTGTTGGAGCATTAAGTTCTTGCAGTTCTAAAAAAGGAAGTGCTATTTCTGAAAAAACTGGCTACGCATACAACAAGCGAGAAAATGGCGGTTTTGAAGTAAAAAAAGGCTACAAAAGAGGGCCTGGACCGGGCTTAATAGAAATAGAGGGCGGTGAGTTTATTATGGGGGGCAGTGCGGTAGATATACCTGGGCAAGACATGAGTGCCTACAACTATAAAAGACAGGTTACCGTAAGTTCTTTTTACATGGATGAGACTGAGGTTTCCAATACAAACTGGTTAGAATACTTGCACTGGATTAGAACCACCTTTAGAGGCAAGCCTGAACTAGCCGAATATTATTACTCTGCATTGCCAGATACTTTAGTTTGGAGAAGACCTTTATCCTATAACGAACCCTATGTAAACAATTATTTAAGACACCCTGCCTATGGAGATTATCCGGTAGTAGGTGTGAGTTGGCAGCAAGCTACAGACTATTGCGTATGGCGTACCGACAGGGTAAACGAATATATTTTAAGAGAAAAAGGCTTTATGACGAGCTTTAAAGACTTGGATCGTCCTAATGCAAATGCTTCTGCAAGTCGAAGATCAGATACGGTATTTAATACGGAAACTTATTTAAATGGTCAAATCAAAGATTTGGGACGTCGTGCCCCTATAGACCTAAGTGCCGAATCTGTAGCAGGAACGAATAATCGAACAAGAGAGAAAAGAAATATACGTTTAGAAGACGGCGAAATTTTCCAACCTTACCGTTTGCCAACAGAAGCTGAATGGGAATATGCTGCTTTAGGTTTAATTGGAAATACGCAATATGCTAACGTTAACGAGAAAAAAGTTTATCCTTGGAATGGCTTAGGCATTACCTCACCTAAAAAAGCTACCAGAGGTATGATTTTAGCCAACTTTAAACGTGGAAAAGGAGATTACATGGGTGTTGGTGGTTCACTAAATGATAAAGGAAGTATCACACAATCTGTTTACAGCTATACACCTAACGATTTTGGCCTGTACAATATGGCAGGCAATGTTAGCGAGTGGGTAAATGACGTTTATCGTCCTAACACATTTGAAGCTACCGAAGGCTTAAATCCTTTTAGAGGTAATGAGTATGCGGATAAAGTTAGAGACCCACAAACAAGTGTGATCAAGGTTGATGGTAAAGGCCGTCCGGTGATGAAACCTGCTGGAACTGGGGTTAAGCAAACTTGGGCGCAATTACAAGCTAATTATGTAGACTCTACTTACAAAGCAGACCAACGTGGTTATAAAGATGAGCAGAGAAATCTGCCTGATGGAGAAGTCATTACCCTTTACAACGATAAATCACGTGTTTATAAAGGTGGTTCATGGAACGACCAGGCGATGTGGTTAAACCCAGCGGCTAGAAGATTCTTACAAGAAGATGAATCAACTGCTGACATCGGTTTCCGCTCGGCAATGACAATGCTTGGCGCTTCGGAAGTTAAATCTGCAGGCAAGCCTCAGTTTAAAAGCAAACCGAGCAAACCATTCAAAGTAAAATAAGATTAGTTCATCATAAAAGAAAGGGCTTTACAGTTTGTAAAGCCCTTTCTTTTATCACAAATTCTTTTTTAACTTGAGTTTGAATAAGCATTACCCTTTAAATTTATCCTGTTTGCATTTGAGGATATTTCCTCCGCACACCACCGCCGGGCTCCTACTTTCTGACCGCAAAAAGTAGCAAAAAACTCTCGGTTGCCTATTCTTCTTTCAATGGAAATACTTTGGCTTATCGGTGCAGCCCGAAAACTAGCTGAATAGAGGCTTGAGAGGCTATCGCTAGTTAACTGACTATCTCTCCCTTACCTCGAACTCAAGTTATTTATCCAAATTGGATCAACACGGTATTCTTCTCAATTTTATCACCTTGATTTACTTCTATTTTCTTAACCACTGCATTTGCAGGAGATTTGATAATATTTTCCATCTTCATTGCTTCCAATACTACTAAACTATCGCCTTTTTTAACTTCATCACCTTCTTTCACCAGTACATTTAAAACCAAACCAGGCATAGGCGCTTTGATCTGAGCAATCTTGTTCGAATTTAGATTATCTAAGCCCAATTGTTTTAGCAACAAATCCAACTCGGTAGTCACCTGAACTTGGTATTCACTGCCATTTACCTTAATCGTTGCCAGCTTTTCATTTTTGTCGACCTCCACCACTTCTACACTATAAGACTTATGATCATGTAGGATATGACTAGATTTGCCGCTCAGTGTCAAAATATCTAAATCAACATTTTGATTATTTACTTGCAAAACTTCATTTACTACGTCGATATCAAACTGATATTGATTGTTTACAGTTACCTTGTTCATAGCTTAATTGGTTAAAGCATATTGAATTAAATTTGCGCCCATTTTTAGCGCATTATTTCTACTTTCTTGTGTATCCGAAGGGTAAGTTCCATAATCTTCCCAACCATTGCCCAAATCGCACTCATACGAATAATAACAAACCACACGCCCTTTATAAATTAAGGCAAAACCTTGGGGGCGTTTATTATCATGCTCATGTATTTTAGGCAAGCCATTAGCAAACTTAAACTTCTGATTATAGATTTTATGATTTGCGGGAAGCTCCACAAAGTCAAGTTCAGGAAATACCTTTTTCATTTGAGGACGAATAAACTTATCTAAGCCATAATTATCATCGATATGGAGAAAGCCTCCACCGATCAAATATTTTCTAAGATTGGCCACCTCTTGTGCATTAAATGTTACGTTTCCGTGCCCGGTCATGTACACAAAAGGATAGTTGTAAAGTTCAGCGCTTCCAACTTCAACAATCCCTTCATCAGCAGCAAAATTAGTAGAGATGTTTTTATTGCAGAAGGCTACAAGGTTAGGCAAGGCGGTTCTATTTGCATACCAATCGCCACCACCAGCGTATTTGAGCTTGCCTATTTTGTAAGTTGGAACAGAGATAAAAGCTAAAAGCTGAAAGATAAAAGCTAAAAGCAGCACTGTCCTTAATATCTTAGCTACTGAAAACTGACTACTGAAAACTGACCACTTCATTAATCCCTATTTAAGTAATTGACTTCAAAGCAAGCCGCCAAACCAGCAGTTTCTGTACGTAGGCGGGTGTTGCCTAAAGTTACTGGTTTATATCCGTTTTGCAAAGCTAGTTCAATCTCTTTTGGGGTAAAATCGCCTTCGGGACCAATGAGAATAAGATATTTTTGATGAGGTTTGATGATTTCCGATATGGCTTTTCTATCATCTTCATCGATGCAATGTGCGATGAGCTTATCATCAGCCTCGTTTTGCTTAATGAAGTCTTTAAAAGAGATAGCGTTATTTATTTTAGGATGATAGGCTGTTAACGACTGCTTAACCGCAGAGGTAATTACCTTTTCTAAACGATCTTCTTTTACGATTTTTCGCTCAGAGCGATCGCAAATTATAGGTGTCACTTCGTCAACCCCAATCTCGGTAGCTTTCTCTAAGAACCACTCTAACCTATCATTATTTTTTGTTGGTGCAATTGCGATGTGTAAATGATGGTTCCGTTTACCAAATTCGCTTTGCTTATCTAAAACAGTTAAGCGAACGGCTTTCTTAGTAACCTCTGAAATTTCAGCAGTGTACAGACCACCTACGCCATCAATTAAATGAACCTGATCTCCTTGCTTTAGGCGCAATACTTTATTACAATGATTACTTTCCTCTTCACTTAAGGTATAAGTACTACCGTTAATATCTGGAGTGTAGAATAACTGCATTTCGATTTAGTTGAAAGTCGAATGTTAAAAGTTTAAAGTTAAGAGCACAATTACAGTTAACCAAATTATCAACTAACCAGTTAACCACTAATGCAAGTCTACCATATCGCTCTTGTTGATGACGATCTCAAGCTTCACAGTTTCTATATTTTGCTCTGTCTTTTTAAGAATAGTGAACAAATAGCCATAGCATTCTTCGCTTTCTCCTACTTCAGGAATTTTCCCGAACGCATGGGAAACTAAACCGCCAACAGTGTCAAAATCTTCATCTTCTGGTAAATCATGAGGCAAATGCTCATTCACATCGTAAACCGTTGCATAAGCATTCACGATAAATTCAGTATCGGTCACCTTCTCTACAATAGGCTTCTCCTCATCGTATTCATCTTGGATTTCGCCAACAATCTCTTCTACGATATCTTCTAAAGTAACCATACCAGCTGTACCTCCAAACTCATCCAACACAATAGCTATTTGGATACGCTTTTGTTGTAATTCGCTTAGTAGATCGTTGATTTTTTTAGTCTCAGGAACGAAATAAGGTTTTCTAATGATATCAGATAACGACCATTCTTTCTGGCTAGCCAATAAAGGCAATACATCCTTTGCGTGAATGATACCGATGATTTTATCAATGATTTCATCGTAAACAGGCATACGAGAATAACCTTCAGAGATGATTTTTTCAACAACATCATCTTTCGAAGTATTCAACTCAATACCTGAGATTTTGGTACGAGGAACCATGATATTTTTAACCACACGTTCGTTAAAATCGAATACGTTTTTAATCAACTCGTGTTCGTTATCTTCCAACGCTCCACTTTCCTTACCTTGGTCTAACAAGTATTGTAACTCCTCGTTACTGTGTATCGATTCGTGACCTGCACTTGTATCAATACCGAATGGTCTCAAAATAACCATGGCTAAGCCATTTAACAACCAAATTGCCGGTCTAAACAAGATATAGAAACCTTGTAAAGGGAAAGACACAAACAAAGTAGTAGCCACTGGACGTTGGATAGCCAATGATTTTGGCGCTAACTCACCAAACACGATGTGCATAATGGTGATGATAGAAAATGCTAAAATGGTAGAAATGGTAGTAATCAATGCCTCCGCAACCCCAAAATTAGCTAATGAATCATGAATGATTTCGTGCATTACTTTTTCTCCGACCACACCCAATCCAAGTGAGGCCAAAGTAATACCCAATTGTGTAGCTGCTAAATATCCGTCTAAGTGGTGAAGGATATTCTTAGCCATTTTTCCTACTCTGCTGCCAGATTTAGCTTTAATTTCAATTTGCGACGCCCGAACCTTCACAATTGCAAATTCGGCCGCCACAAAAAATCCGTTTAAAAACACTAAAAATAATGCAAATATTAGGCGCCACCCTATAGATCCACTTGCGGTTTCGGGCGTAGCTACTACTGCTAAAACCGGACTTGGAAGATATGCACTAACAAATGCAATTATTGGCGTACAGACGGAGTAAATCATTAAGGATTATCTAAATGTTGTATTATAGAGCTCAATGCTTTCATTGATCACTTTGTGAGCATATCTTACGCCCAAAAGGTGTTCAATAGTTACTTGCTTGTTCTCTAATGCTTTATAATCTTGAAAGAATTTTACGATCTCTTTCATGGTGTGTGGAGGTAGCTCACCTAAATCGTTGATGTGGTTTACAGACGGGTCATTTTTTGCTACTGCAATAATTTTATCATCCTGCTCACCATTGTCAATCATATGCATTACGCCAACAACTTTAGCTTCAATAATAGTCATTGGGTAAACATCTACAGAACATAATACCAAAATATCCAATGGATCTTTATCATCGCAATAAGTTTGCGGAATAAAGCCATAGTTTGCTGGATACATTACTGATGAGAATAATACTCTATCTAACTTGATTAAGCTAGAATCTTTATCTATTTCGTATTTAGCTTTTGATCCTTTTGGGATTTCGATAATTGCATTTACTGTTTCTGGCAAGTTATCGCCAGGAGATACGCTGTGCCACGGATGGGTTTCGTCTTTAATCATTTTTTTCGTTAAACTCTGTGTCTTCTAAATTATTAGTATTTTTTGATATTTTGTTTTTCACAAAGGTAATCACTAACGGGATTGTTGTTATTGCAATAAATCCGAAAATGATATAACCCAAATATTCTTCAATCTGTTTTGAGAAACTTTTGCCCAAAAAATAACCTAGCAAAGTTAAGGAACAAATCCATAAAAGTGCACCCGAAACATTATAGAGTACAAATTTCTTGAAATCCATTCTGATAATGCCAGCTACAATGGGTGCAAACGTTCTTACTATTGGTACGAACCTGCCCATGATCAACGCAAAAGCACCTTGTTTACGGTAATATTCTTCTGCTGTTTTAAGGAATTTTTTCTTGAAAAAGAAGGTGTCTTTTCTAGTATGTAATACTGGCCCTGTTTTTCTACCGAACCAATAGCCTGTGAAGTTTCCCGAAATAGCTGCAACAATTAGCGTGAAAACCAACACATAAATGTTTACGTCCAGTTTTCCCGTTGCTACGAACATCCCAGCTAAAAACAGCAAATAATCTCCTGGCAAAAAGAAGCCGAAGAATAGACCAGTCTCAGCGAAAATAACGAAAACAACCAAATAGAAACCACCTTCCCTAAGGAGTTTTTCAGGATCAATAAGATGCTGCAGATGGTTCCAAAATTGCTCCATAGTTACAATTATTCGTAAAACTACAAATAATATTCTATATCGCTAGCTATATCAAGTTTAAAATAAGTGCCGGATAAATACCTAAAACTAAGATCACTATTGTAGAAATCACTAGCACCACTTTGTACTGAACAGGCGTATCCAACTCAACCTCCTTGCCTTCTTTGAAATAAACTGCGATAATTACTCGGAAATAATAGTAGAAACCAACTAGGGCATTTAAAATAGCGATAACGACTAAAATTACTTGATAGTTCTCCATCACATTCAAGAACATTACATACTTGCCAATGAAACCTGCAGTTAAAGGAATACCTGCTAATGATAGCATCGCAATGGTTAAAGCCAAAGCCGCTAAAGGGTTACGTTTAGCCAAACCGTTAAAGCTTTCAATATCATCACTACCGGTTTTCTGTTTTACATTAATCAATACTGCAAAAGCTACAATACTTGCAAAAGTATAGGCAGCAGCATAAACTAATACATTACTTGCTGAATGAGCAGTTAACACAATTAAAGAAAACAACAAGTAACCTGCGTGAGAAATACTTGAATAAGCAAGCATTCTTTTGAAGTTCTTTTGATATAAAGCAGTGATATTCCCTAAACACAAAGTGATAATCACAATGACCATTAATGCTGGCATCCAGAAATCGTGCAACGGTTCGAAAGCACCTGCGAACAATCTTAAGAATGCCGCAAAACCTGCAGTTTTAACTACGGTAGACATAAAGGCAGTGATTAATGAAGGCGCACCTTCATACACATCTGGTGTCCAGAAGTGGAAAGGAGCAGCACCAACTTTAAAACACAAACCAACCATAATTAAAATGATACCTGGATAGAATAAAGGCGATACGTTCGTTACGTTGTTCACCAAGTTAGTTTGAATTACATCAATATCAAATGAACCTGTAGCACCGTAGATTAAAGCGATACCAAACAATAGGAAACCAGTTGAGAAAGCACCCATTAAAAAGTACTTCAAAGAAGCTTCATTAGAAGCAAAGTTCAATTTTCTAATACCTGCCAAGATATATAAACATACCGACATGATTTCGATACCTACAAATAACATTGATAAGTTTTTATAAGAAACCATGATGATGATACCACACAAAGCGAACAAGATCAAAGTGAAATATTCAGCTATGTTTTGGCTATTTTCAGCGAAATAACGTTGGGTTAAAAGAAAAATGAAAAACGTTCCGATAATTGAAATTGATGCAAAAGCCAACGCAAAATTATCGATCTGCATCATTCCAAAATGTACCGTTGGTTGATCCCAAGAACAGATGGTAAAACCTAATGCAACCAAAAGACCAAGCAAGGTGATAGGCAATAAAGCTTTTTTAGCTTTAAATAAACCTGTATAAAGAACTACTAAAGCCGTTAAGGCAATGGTTATAATAATATTCATGCTTAGTTAATCCCTGTTAATTTATGATTAATCTGTTGTAATAAGTGTTGTACCGAGGCGTCTGAAATTTGCATTAATGGTTTTGGATAAACCCCAATGACAATAATCAAAGCACAAATGGTGTACAATACTACTTTTTCTGTTCCGTTAATATCTTTAAATCCCGCAGTAAGCGCATTCGTTTCGCCCAACATAATTTTTTGATAGCTTCTAAACATGTAAACCGCTCCGAAGATAATCGTTAAACCTGCTACTGCACCTAACCAAGCGTTATAGCTGTAAACGCTCATCAGCAATAAAAACTCGCCAATAAAACCGTTAGTTCCTGGTAAAGCTACTGTTCCTAAAAGGATGATCAAGAAAGTAATTGCTAATTGAGGCGCTACCTTTGCCAAACCACCTAATTCATCAACTTTGTTGGTTGCTAAACGCGAATTGATGATATCCAACACGAAGAACAAACCAATTACATTGATACCATGACTTAACATTTGGATCATGCTACCTTGTAAACCTTGGTGACTTAAGGTGAAAATACCAGCCGCTATCAAACCTACGTGACTAACCGACGAATAAGCGACCAAACGTTTCGCATCTTTTTGCATGAAAGCAATGATAGCTGCATAAACTACACCAATAATCGCTAAGACAATAACAATATGTGTCCAGTCTTGAACACCCTGAGGCACTACTGGCAATAACCATCTAATTACGCCATAAATACCCATCTTTAACATGATACCTGATAGCAACATGGTTCCTGGAGTTGGAGCTGTAGTATAGGTATCTGGCTGCCAAGTGTGGAATGGAAAAATCGGCATCTTAATCGCAAATGCAATAAAGAAAGCCCAGAAAATCCAGCCTTGCTGCGTAGCATCTAATTCTAACTTGTAGAATTCAGCTAGTTCAAAATTGTTAGCTGGGTTTTGTAGAAATAAATAAATGATACCCAAGAGCATGAATAAAGAACCTGCAATAGTATACACAAAAAATTTCATGTTTACCTTGATGCGGTCTTTACCTCCCCAAGTGGCGCAGATAAAGTAAATAGGAATTAGAGCCGCTTCCCATCCAATATAGAATAAGAAAGCATCTAAAGCTGTAAATACCAATAGTAAACCAGTTTGCATAAACAACACCAAAGCATAGAAAGCATTGGCATTTTTATATTCGTGTTTAAAGCTAGCTAGGATAATCAGCGGTGTTAAAACATTCGTTAACAAGACCGTGATCATGCTAATTCCATCAATTCCTGCATGAAAGTTAATTCCCAATTGTTCAATCCAAGGAAAATTAACTACAAACTGTGTGCTTGCATCTGGTGTGAATTTGCATAACAAACCAATAGCTACAGCCAATGAAAAAATTGAAAAAACTAATGCGGCTACCTTAGCTGTGTTTCGCTTGGTAAATAAAGCGGTGGCAATTGCGCCAACTAAGGGTAGAAATATGAGTATTAAAAGTTCCATTTATATATTTGAACTAGTTTTAAGCGATAGACAAATAAGTGTAAAGCAATAATGCCACCACACCAACAACCATCATGATGATGTAGTAACCCACATTACCAGATTGCAATAATCTCAAGCTCTTGCTGCCTTCATTGGTAGTCCAGCCTAAGCCATTTACCAAACCATCAATCACTTTGTTATCGATGATTTTATAGAAGAAGTTAGAGCATTTATCTAAAGGTTTTCTAATGATGGTATCGTAAATCTCATCTAAATAGAATTTGTTGTAAGATAACTTTTCTAAAGCTGTACGAGGCGCTTCATCAGCTACAGGAATATCTGCTTTCTTAACGTATTTGCTGTAAGCCAAAAGTATTGCTACAATAGCAGCCAATACCGAAACGCCCATCAATGTAAATTCTGTAGTATGGTCTAGCTCTAAGTGGTTCTGGGTAACCTTCGCTCCCGTTAACCAATGTGCCAGCCATTCGTTTCCACCAAATATGTGTGGAATGTTTAACAAGCCACCAACAGCAGCTAAAACCGCCAATACCACCAATGGAATAGTCATAGCTTTTGGCGACTCGTGAATATGCCCTTCCGTATGATGAGAACCTCTGAATTTTCCGTAAAAAGTCAAATACATCATCCGGAACATGTAGAAAGCAGTTAAAAACGCCGTCAATACACCTACGCCCCAAAGTATCGGACTGAATTGATAAGCGTGTGCCAAGATTTCATCCTTAGAAAAGAAACCTGAGAATGGAGGTAAACCAGCAATAGCGATAGTACCCACCATCATGGTAGCGAAAGTCGTTTTCAATTTAGCTTTTAATCCCCCCATGTGGCGCATATCTTGCTCGTGGTGTAAAGAGTGGATGACCGCACCAGCACCTAAGAACAACAACGCTTTGAAGAAAGCATGTGTTAATACGTGGAAGAATGAACCTGTATAAGCACCAACGCCTAAGCCTAAGAACATATATCCCAATTGAGATACGGTTGAATAAGCCAATACTTTTTTGATGTCTGTTTGAGTAAGGGCAATCAAAGCTGCAACTAAGGCAGTTGCTGCACCTACAACAGCAATGATATTTTGTGCAATTGGTGCCAAGTCGAAAACTACGCTTGAGCGAGCGATCATGTAAATACCTGCAGTTACCATCGTTGCTGCATGGATTAAGGCAGAAACTGGAGTTGGACCCGCCATTGCATCTGGTAACCAAGTAAATAAAGGCAGCTGTGCAGATTTACCACAAGCGCCAATAAATAACAATATTGCAATGATGGTAATGGTATCATTTCCTGGCAACATGTTAGCTGCCTGCGGGAATATTTTTGCAAATTCTAAGCTTCCGAAAACTTGGAACATCAAGAATACGCCTAAAAGGAAGCCCAAATCACCAATACGGTTCATTACAAATGCTTTTTTTGCAGCACTTGCATAACTGCTATTGGTAAACCAGAAACCGATTAATAGGTACGAACATAAACCTACACCTTCCCAACCAATAAACATCACAATGTAGTTTGAACCTAAAACCAAAATCAACATGAAGAAGATAAATAGGTTCAAATAAGCGAAGAACTTGCCAAAGCCAGCATCTCCATGCATGTAAGCTGTAGAGTAGATGTGGATCAAGAAACCAATTCCTGTGATGATCAAGAGCATAATAGCACTCAATGGATCGTACAAGAACGACAAAGGAATTTTCAAATCTCCAACACTGATCCAATCGAAGAAGTTAACGGTAAATTGCTTTTCTACACTTGAATTAAGCTCGAAGAAAAAGCAAACGCTAAGGATAAATGAAGCTAAAACCACCCCGCTGCCGATAAAACCAACAGCACCTTTGCTCAATGTATTACGGCCTAAACCGTTAATCACAAAGCCTAAAAGCGGAAGAACTGGAATTAACCAAAGTAAACTTGTAATCATTTTATTTTATTAGAATTACCACTTAAGGCGATTTAATACATTAATATCTATTGATTGTGTGTTACGGTAAACCATCACAATGATACTTAAACCGATGGCTACTTCTGCCGCGGCCAAAGCCATAATGAAGAATACGAACACTTGCCCTGAAGGATCATTATGATGTACCGAGAACGCTGCCAAAAGCAGGTTTACAGCATTCAACATTAACTCTACCGACATGAAAATGATGATCGCATTTCTACGAACCAACACGCCAATAACACCAATAGTGAAAATGATGGCACAGAACCAAATGTAGTGGTTCAATGGCACGCCTTGCATATTTTCGAATAAACTACCCATTAGTTTTTTCCTCCTTTTTAGTTAAAAGTACCGCACCAACCATTGCACTTAATAAGAGTAATGACGATAATTCGAATGGCAACATAAACGGGCCAAATAACTCTTTACCTAAGTTTTCTACCAATCCCAAACTTGGATTTTTCAAGACCAAAGGATCAGCAATTGCCACAGATTTTAATGATCCGATCAAAGTTACCGCTAAACACCCCCCAGCAATTACTCCAATTACCCTTAACAAAGTTGATTTATTAGGTTCGTTTTGCTTATTGAGATTAAGCAACATTAGTACGAAAAGAAAAAGTACCATGATGGCCCCCATGTAAACAATGAAATTAACTACTGCTAAGAACTGCGCATTCAATAAGATGTAGTGAACGGTAAACGTAAAGAACGTTAGAATTAAGTATAGCACACTATGGATTGGATTTTTCGCAAAAACCACCATCAGCGCAAAGAATACGCTTAATGTTGCTACAAAATAGAATACTGATGTACCCATTAATTTTTATTTAGTTGTTATTTGTTGGCCACAGATGCACAAATTATAAATGAATATCTGTGCATCTGTGGCTAAATTATTTTTCTAGTGGAGCTTCTACCAATTTATCTTTACCGTAAATAAAATCTTTACGTAAATAATCTGCCGGTACAATTGGTCCATCTAAGTAAATGGCCTCTTTCGGACAAGCTTCTTCACATAAACCACAGAAAATGCAACGCAACATGTTAATTTCATAAACCGATGCGTACTTTTCTTCACGATACAAGTGTTTCTCTTCATTCTTGCGTTCGGCAGCAATCATGGTAATTGCTTCTGCCGGACAAGACAAAGCGCACAAACCACAAGCAGTACAACGCTCTCTACCTTGTTCGTCTCTTTTCAAAGAGTGCATTCCCCTCCAGTTAATAGAGAATTCACGCACTTGCTCTGGATATTTTATCGTAGCTGGTTTCTTAAAGAAGTGACCAATGGTAGTTGCCATACCACTTGCAATAGCAGGAAGGTACATTCTCTCTGCCAAGTTAAGCGGTTTAGAAACCAATACTTTTTTCTTATTGCTTAATGATTCCATAACCCCAAACCCCTAAAGGGGCTTTTAATAATATACATAATCAAATTCTTTATCTCTGTTCCCATCCCCCTTCAGGGAGCAAGGGGGTTTAAAATTTGTTTACAATCGCAATAACAATACCTGTGATAATGATATTCGCAATAGCTAAAGGAATTAAACCTTTCCATCCCAAGTTCATCAACTGATCGTAACGGAAACGAGGGATTGTCCAACGTACCCACATGAAGAAGAAGATAAACGCAAATATTTTTAGGAAGAAGATTAATGTACCAAATAAAGGTGCCCAAGTTGGTCCTAATAAAGTAGCCATATAATCCATTCCTGGATAGTTGTAACCTCCAAAGTATAATGCTGCCATTATGGTAGAAGATACGAACATATTGATATACTCAGCGAATAGGTAAAATCCTAATTTCATTGATGAATACTCGATCGTATAACCACCGTTTAACTCGGCCTCACACTCAGGTAAATCAAATGGTGCACGGTTGGTTTCAGCGAACGCACAAACCATAAAAACAATAAAGCCTACCGGTTGATAAAGTACATTCCATTGCCAGCCGTGTTGTTGTGCTACAATTTCCCTTAGACTAAGTGAATTGGTAACCAAAAGCAAAGCAATGATAGAAAGCCCCATTCCAATTTCATAGCTGATATTTTGAGATGCAGCACGGATTGAACTTAGCAATGAATATTTATTGTTAGATGCCCAACCGCCAATCATCACGCCATAAACACCTAAAGAAATTACACCGAAAATATATAGTAGACCAACGTTGATATCAGTTACTTGTAATTTTACCAGTCTATCTCCAACCATCATATCCTGCCCCCAAGGAATAACTGCTGTACCAATACAAGCACAAAGCATTGCTAAACCCGGGCCAATCATGAATAACCATTTATTAGCATTAGCAGGAATGATTTCCTCTTTCATGAACATTTTTACACCATCGGCCAACGGTTGCAAAATACCGAAGGGACCAGCTCTATCTGGACCAAGCCTATCTTGTAAAAAAGCGGCAACCTTACGCTCAGCATAAGTAGAATACATTGCAATTACTAAACTAATTGCAAATATTGCTGTAACCAGTATAAATTTCTCTATGACGAAATCGATTTCCATTAGATTTTAAATGTTTTTTCTAGTTCGCGTTGATTTGCTTCTTGTAACGCTAAGTTTTCTTTAATTACCGGAAGCGGTTTGAATGTCTCGTAGTGGTTTGATGCAATCACTGAAGTCTCTGAAATATGTGTTGGATGTTCCAATGTCCAATCAGAAGTTTTCTTTTTATCGAAACGACATTCGTTACAAATAAAGTCTTCTACTTCTCCGAACTGATCTTTTCTGGCAGTAACACGTAAAACATCATCACCTTTGTACCACAATGTCACTTCACCTTTGCAATTTTCATGCGAGCAGTTTCTATGTGCATCAACTGGTTTTGTAAACCAAACACGATTTTTGAAACGGAAAGTTTTATCGGTTAAAGCTCCAACTGGGCAAACATCAATTACGTTTCCAGAGAAATCGTTATCAACCGCAGTTTGGATATAGGTTGAGATTTCTGAGTGATCTCCACGATTTAAGATACCGTGAACACGTTTATTCGTGATTTGATCTGCAGTAAACACACAACGATAGCATAAAATGCAACGGTTCATGTGTAACTGTATTTTATCGCCAATATCAATTCTATCAAACGTACGGCGCTCAAATTCGTATCTAGTTTTTTGTAAACCGTGTTCGTAACCTAAGTTTTGTAAATCACACTCACCAGCTTGGTCACAAACAGGGCAATCCAATGGGTGATTAATTAACAAAATCTCTACTACACCCGCACGAGCTTCCAAAACTTCCGGAGAAGTAATGTTTAGTACTTCCATACCATCCATCACTGTGGTACGGCAAGAAGCTACCAACTTCGGCATCGGTCGAGGATCTTTTTCAGAACCTTTGCTCACTTTCACAATGCAGGTACGACATTTACCTCCACTACCCTTCAATTTAGAATAATAGCACATTGCAGGAGGCACAATGTCTCCTCCAATTTGGCGGGCAGCATTTAAAATGGTGGTACCATTTTCTACCTCTACCGTTATTCCATCTATGGTTACTTTAACTAAATCACTCATTCTTCAAGTCAAAAGTGAAAATTAAAAATTAAAAACAATCACTGGTTTTTAACCTATTCTTTATTTATATTGATTATTATCGAAGCGATTATTTTTGATATCTCATCAACTTCTTTTAATAATTCTTTTACTATCTCTTTGTCAACTCCAATTACCTCTGTATCTCTAATTAAACAGAGCCAGTATTTAGTTTCGTTTGCAGATTTTAGGGCTATAGTATAAAAGTTTCTAAAATCTTTCCTCGAACTTCCTGCCTTAGCTTCTACTACATTGGCACCTATTGAAGTTGCACTTCTTATTAACTGATCAACAATTGAAAAGTATAGTCTTTCGATTTTGGTTTTAGATATTAGATTGATAATGGCTTTCGAAAAATGGTAAGCCCTTATTTTAATATCGCATGCCTTTTCTTCAGACATTTTTACTTTTTAATTTTGACTTTTTACTTCCTCCGGAGCCTTTTCTATTGGATTAGCATAATTCGCTAAACCATAATTGGTGCTTTGGCTTTTCATTGGCTCTTTCACGTGCCATTCAAACTCATCTCTAAAATGTCTGATAGCACTGGCTACTGGCCAAGCTGCCGCATCACCTAATGGACAAATGGTATTTCCTTCGATTTTACGTTGTACATCCCATAAAAGATCAATGTCTTCCATAGTTCCATGCCCATGTTCAATTTTGTGAAGGATTTTCTCCATCCAACCCGTTCCTTCTCTACAAGGCGAACATTGCCCGCAACTTTCGTGGTGATAGAAACGAGAAAAATTCCAAGTATTTCTTACGATACACTGATCTTCATCAAAAGCGATGAAACCACCCGAACCTAACATGGTTCCTGTAGCAAAACCTCCTTCAGATAACGACTCGTAACTCATCAAACGAGGATCGCCATTGGCTAATTTTAGTGTTAGGTTAGCAGGCAAAACAGGCACCGAAGAACCGCCAGCAACCGTTGCTTTTAGTCTTTTGCCATTGGCAATACCACCACAGTACTCATCAGAATAGATAAACTCTTCTACCGGTAAGCCTAATTCAATTTCATAAACGCCTGGTTTTACCAAGTTACCAGAAGCTGATATTAATTTTGTTCCCGTACTTCTTCCAATACCGATCTTAGCATATTCATCACCACCATCGTTGATGATTGGAACTACAGCCGCGATAGATTCTACGTTATTTACTACCGTTGGGCAACCATACAAACCGGCAATAGCTGGGAATGGTGGTTTAATACGAGGATTTCCCCTTTTTCCTTCCAATGATTCTAGTAATGCAGTTTCTTCACCACAGATATAGGCACCACCACCCGGCTGAACGTAAAGCTCTAGGTCATATCCACTGCCAAGGATATTTTTACCTAATAAGCCAGCAGCTTTTGCTTCTTCAATTGCTCTCTCTAAGATCCTAATTTGCGGCATCATTTCACCTCTTACGTAGATGTAAGAAGTATTTGCACCCAAAGCAAAGCTAGAAACAATCATTCCCTCAATTAAAGCATGAGGAATGTGTGTCATTAAATATCTATCTTTAAAAGTACCTGGTTCAGATTCGTCTGCGTTGCAAACCAAATAACGGGGCACACCTTCTGGCTTAGCCAAAAAGCTCCATTTCATGCCCGTTGGGAAACCTGCACCACCACGACCTCTCAATCCAGATTTCTTTACCTCTTCTACAATCTCTTCTGGAGTTAAGGTTTTCAATGCTTTTTCAACCGCACGGTAACCGCCTTTTTCGCGATAAACCGCCAGCGTATTGATGCCAGGCACATTGATATGTTCTAATAATAGTTTACGTCCCATTTTTCTAGATATGAGATGTGAGATATGAGATGTGAGACTAAGCGCCCAATCTCAATTCTCAAATCTATTGTCGCAAATCTTTATTTTTTAAATCCTCAATTAATTGATCTACCGATTGCTCGGTTAAATTTTCGTAGAAAGTATATTCTGGGCCAATCTGTAAAACCGGACCAAAACCACATGCAGCTAAGCACTCTACACCCCTCCAGCTAAACAAGCCATCTTCAGTTACTTCGCCTTCTTTAACGCCTAGTTTCTTTTCAATATGATCCATGATTTTTTCGGCACCTACTAAACAACAAGGTCCAGTACGGCAAACCTCTAAAACATATTTTCCTTTGGGCTGCAAAAAGTACATGGTATAAAAACTCGCTACCTCATACACTTCAATTGGTTGAATGTTTAAATACTCCGCAACTTTATCCATTGCTGGCACACTCGTCCAGCCAAACTCTGCTTGAACCAAGTGTAATAATGGTAGCAAAGCCGATTTTTGCTTTCCTTCAGGATAGCGTTTTACAATCTCATCAAACTTAGCTAGCAAAGCTGATGAAAATTCTACAGGCTGTGTTTCTTCTACTTTAAGCATCTAATTCTCCTGCAATAATGTTCAAACTACTCATGTTAATGATGGCATCTGATAACAACATACCCTCACTCATTTTCGCATACATTTGGTAGTTAATAAAACTAGGTCTTCTAAAGTGTAAACGATAAGGACTTCTACCTCCGTCATTGATCAAATAAAAACCAAGCTCACCATTACCACCTTCAACAGCGTGGTAAACTTCTGCTTTTGGCGCATCAATTTCACCCATCACAATTTTAAAGTGATAGATCAACGCTTCCATATTATTATAAACCTCTTCTTTTCCTGGCAAATAAAAATCAGGAACGTCAGCGTGGAATATTCCCTTTGGCTCTGACTTCAATTTTTCCATGGCTTGCTCGATAATGCGAACACTTTGCCACATTTCTTCATTGCGTACCAAATAACGATCAAAAACATCACCACTTGTACCTACCGGAATTTCGAAATCAAAATCCTGATAAGAAGAATACGGCTCGCTTACACGAACATCATAATCAATACCTGTAGCACGCAACAATGGACCCGTCCAACTGTAACTCAATGCATTTTCTGCAGTTACTTCGGCTACTCCTTTGGTACGATCAATAAAAATTCTATTGCGATTTAATAAGCTTTCAAACTCCTTTAAAGCAGCAGGAAATTCTTTCAAGAATTTATTGATTTTAGCAAATGCAACCTCATTAAAATCTCTTTCTAAACCACCAATACGACCAATGTTAGTAGTCAAACGAGCACCACAGATTTCTTCAAAAATCTCGTAAATATGCTCTCTATATTGGAAAAGGTAAAGGAAAGTTGTAGTTGCACCCGTATCTTGAGCAATAATGGTATTACAAATGATATGATCGGCAATACGCGAAAGCTCCATGATGATCACCCTTAAATAATCTACCCTTTTCGGGATCTGAATATTTAAAAGCTTCTCTACCGTCATGTGCCAGCCCATGTTATTGATAGGCGACGAACAGTAGTTTAAACGATCTGTTAATGGTGTAATTTGATAGAATGGACGGTGTTCAGCAATCTTCTCGAAAGCTCTGTGAATATATCCAATGGTAGATACACCACTTACAATTCGCTCGCCATCCATTTGCAAAACATTTTGGAACACGCCGTGTGTTGCTGGGTGCGTAGGCCCTAAGTTCAGGGTTACCAATCCATCTTGCGGATCATTGTCTGTATATACTGGTTGATTGTTATTCATACCCCTAAATTCCGATTAATCGGAACTTCCTTTCAAATTTATAATATTTTATTTCATTATATTAACCTTATCCCCTTTAGGGGGCAAGGGGGTTTATCTACCAAAGTATTCATCTTTTTTATCTACCCTGTTAGGATCTTCTAACGGGTATTGCTTAAGCATCGGATGAACGTTGAGCTCATCCATGTTTAATATCCTTCTCAAGTCAGGATGCCCTTCGAATTTCACACCGAAGAAATCATAAGTTTCTCTTTCCATCCAATTTGCACCATTCCATAAAACAGTAGCCGAAGCTACCCTTGGATCATTTTCATGCAAAAACACTTTAAGCCTCACTCTGATTCCACTTACCATACTATGTAAGTGATAAACCACAGCAATCCTCTCTTTCTCTGGATAGTGTACCGCCGTGATATCTGTTAAGAAGTTGAAGTTGATCTTTCCGTTTTCTTTCAGAAAAGAAAGCACTTCGATCACTTTATCTTTAGTGGTAGAGAAAGTTAACAAGCCATAGGGCTCAGAAACGTCAAAAAGCTGCTCGCCGAATTTTTCGCCTAGCAGATCAACTAACTCTGTATTTGTTGCTTTAGCCATTATTGTATTCCGTAACCTGCTAACAGTTCTTTATATTCAGGAGAATGCCTTCTTCTACCCGATTCATTTTTTACTAAATCTTGGATACGCTGAAAACCATCTAAGATTGCTTCAGGCCTTGGCGGACAACCGGGCACGTAAACATCCACAGGGATGATTTCATCGATACCTTGCAATACCGAATAAGTGTCAAAAATACCTCCACTAGATGCACAGGCACCTACAGCCATTACCCAACGAGGCTCGGCCATTTGAAGATAAACCTGTTTCAATACCGGACCCATTTTCTTTGCAATAGTTCCCATAACCATTAAAACATCTGCCTGACGAGGAGAAAAACTCAAACGTTCTGAACCGAAACGTCCAAAATCATAATGAGATCCCATGGTAGCCATAAATTCGATACCACAGCAAGAAGTTGCGAAAGGTAACGGCCACAAAGAATGTGAACGGGCCAATCCAATTGCCTTGTCTAAAGAAGTGGCGAAAAAGCCGTTTCCTTCTATGCCTGGAGGCGCCTCAACTATTTTGATTTCACTCATGCTTATAAACAAAAATGCTTGCCCTAATATAACTAGGACAAGCAGCAAAAATACGATATTTAGCCTGATTTAGGTCACCCTCTAATCATTTAGAAACAATCTAAATAATTAGCTTAAAGTGTTCTAATGCCAATCTAATGCTTTCTTTTTTAACACATAAATGAAGCCGAGCAATAACGTTCCCATGAATATAAACATCTCGATAATTCCGTTCCATCCTAGCTCTCTAAAATTAACTGCCCACGGGTACATGAAGATTACCTCAACATCAAAAAGCACAAATAATATCGCTACCAGGAAATACTTGATAGAGAATGGCTGACGAGCATTACCTATTACCTCAACCCCAGATTCAAATGAAGTAAGTTTATCTTTAGTTTTTCTTTTAGGCCCTAATAAGTGAGTAGCAAATAATGTTACTACTACGAAACCTAAAGCAACAATTACCTGAAATATAATAGGAATAAAATCTTGTGCTGTACTTTGTGCTTGCATAACTGTAATGATTTGAGGCAAAATTAAAATAAAAAGGCAGGATTACAAATCCTGCCTTTTTGATATTATTTATAAAGATTACTTCTTAATAGGAGCTTTCTTTGGTGCTGGACCAGCTAAGAACTTTAAGTTATCAGTAGCTAACGCGTTTTGAGGATCAATAGCTAACGTTTTATTGAAATACTCTTTAGCTTTTTCTTTATCAGTGTTCGCATAAATAGCTCCAAGATAGTTGTAAGCTTCTGCCAATGGTACTTTATTAGCAGCTGCCTTTTCTGGTTTAGCTACAGTTACCAAGTCAATAAATTTTTCGTAATATGGAACTGCTAATTTTTGTGAACTTTCTGCATCATCTAAATTCTTATTGATACGTGCTCTAAATAAATAAGCTGTCTCATAATCAGGAGCTAATCTTGTCAATTTAGAAAACGCAGTGTCCGCTTTAACTAAAGCATCTTTAGTAGGATTTTTATTATCTCTTACATCATACGCATAAGCAAAATAGTGAGATGCACCTAAATAGTAGTAGTTCATTGCTACGTTAGGATCTTTTGAATTAGCTTCAGTTACTTTTTCATAAACCTGCGCAGCCTTTGCAAAGTTTTTAGCAGCATAAAATTTAGCACCTATTGCAGCAAGTTCCTCAGACTTAGTTGAATCTAATTCTACTGCTTTAGAAATGTTAATAAAAGCCAAGCTATCTTGACCTAAGTTTTGTTGTGCTTTACCTAAGTATAAATAATCAGATCCGATGATACGTGAAGCATCTTGGGTTCTACCAAACAATTCGTTCATGTATTTGATACCTTGCTCATAGTTCTTGTTTTCTACAGCAGAATAACCTCTCATCCTTGTAACTACGAAGTTTTTAGGATCTTTAGGATCTGGTGCGTTTAAAGTAGCAACTTCCTTCTCTAAAGTCGCAAAATCGTTTGCATAGAATAAGAATTGAGCATAACGTAGACGAGAATCGAAAGATTTGTCAGTTAAATCTAAATACTTTCTCATGTTCTCTAAAGATTGACTTTTCTTAGCGGCTCCATTTTTAGGATCAGCTAAAGACCACTGATTTTGAACCTCAGCAAGTTCTCTGTATGCAGGACCATAATTAGGATCTGCGGCAATCACTTTCTGAATTTCAGCTTCCGCCTCAGGGAAAGCAAAAGCATCTTTGTACATTTTACCAATTTGAACATTAGCTCTATACAAAGTAGGATTGATATCTAATGCTCGCAGATATTGAGGATAAGCTTCCGTATTCTTTCTTTGAGAAGCATAAAAATCTGCCAATGCCAAGAAAGTTTCTGGGTCTTTATCTTTCGAATCTAATTCATCAGCTTTTTGTAAGTTAGGCAAAGCTTGAGCATAGTCGATATTCTTTTTATCTACTTGATCGATATATGCTCTACCTATTGCTAAATAGGTTGTATAGTCTTTTGCTTTTAAACTTATCGCTTTATCAAAATTAGTTTTTGCATTAGTTGCATTACCTTGTGATAAATCAGCTTGACCTAAACCAACAAAATTCAATGCATTTTTAGGGTCAGCAGTTGTTCCATTAGTAAAAGCTGCTCTAGCAGAATCGATATTATCAGTCAATAAATATACCTTACCTAAGTTGAAGTAGTTTTCTCCTTCTTTTGGCTGGTTAGCCACTAAGGTTTTAAGCATTGATGTTGCTTTTTGATATTGTTCAGCATCGATAGCTTTCTTAGCATCGGCTAAACTTTGAGCAAATGAGGCAGTGCTACCCATCAATAATAAGCCTGTGGCCAAGGCTACGTTCTTCTTAATCATTTTCATTGTCTCCATTTGTTAATTTGAAATATCTGCTACTGCGCTATACAGTGATTTCTATTTCTGTAATTTTAATAATTATTTTGTGTTAGTTTTTAAGTTAATTTCTCTTGGTGCAATTTCATGAGGCCCAAGCCCCGATTTAAGCACAAGTAATTGTCCGCGTGGGCTTGATAACCAAGTTGCAAATCCCGTGCCTAAACCACTTGTACCTTCTGCGTTAATGATGTAAACATTTCTCAAAAACGGGTATTTACCATTAATCAAATTCTCCTGAGTAGGCTTGTAATAAGCATCTCCGGCCTTTTTAGAAGCAAGATTTCTTACGGCTAGCGTTTTAACGTCCGATAAAAATGGTGAAGGATTTTTAACATTCTTTAACAACCAGTTGACACCTATTACACCGATGTAACCTTTATTTTCGGCAACATACTTAATAACGTCGTTTGTTGTTTTTAATGTATAGACACCTGATTTCGGTAATTCCTTGATACCTGCAGAGTCTATAAAATATCTTATGGTGCTTGAATAAGCATTGTCAAAAACTAATTTCTTGCCACTTTTAGCAGTCCCTCTCATGATATCATAAGCTTCTTCAACTGTAATGGTACTATCCGCATCTGCCTTGTTAGCAATTAACGCTAATCCGTCTATTGCAAACCTATCTACATAAATAGGGCTTTTTCTTTGCTTATAAAAATACTCCTCTTCGGGTTTAAGCATCCTAGACATCACTAGCATTTTCACTTCACCTTTGCGAAATTTAGGTAAAATTTCATTTTCGTTACCTACAACAACATTAACGGTTGCATCTGGATAATCAGATTTGAACACTTGAATTTGACCGTCTAAAATACGGGCGTAAGTTTCATCAAGCAAAATCGTAGTACTTCCAGAAGTTCTCTTCTCTCCAACTGTATCTTGGTTTGTATTTCTATTACAAGAAAGTATTGATACGACCAATAACAGTGCAAGCATTAAACTAGATACATTTCTCATTTTACTTGTTATCTCTTAAGATTCTAAAAAATCTAATTATTGCGTAAATAATTAAAACGATACCAAACGCAATACGATATCCTTGAGGAAATTTTTGCGGGTCTAGATGAATTAGGTCTCCGAAAAAAACAACTATAACAGCGATGGTGCAAAAAAGGATAATCATCGCAACCCCTAAAATAAACAGAAATCGCTGTTGAGGCGATTTCTGTCTTGAATTATCTGAATTTAGCATTCTATATGACTAAATTATTGTTGCAAAGTAAATGCAATAGGCATGTTGTATTTTACTCTCACAGGCTTACCGTTTTGCATACCTGGATTCCATCTTTTACTACCTTTTACTACCCTTACTGCTTCTTCATCCGTACCGTACCCTAATTTCCTGTCAACTTTTACGTCGGTAACAGAACCATCTTTCTCTACAGTAAACGAGATAAATACTTTACCTTGAATGTTATTCTCAGCAGCCATTGGTGGGTATTTCAAGTTATCACCGATGTACTTGTAAAACTTATCCATACCACCTGGGAAGGTTGGAGGGTTCTCCATACTCACAAAGCTATAAACTGTATTATCTTCTACAACTACAGCTTGTTTCGGACCTTCACCAGCAGCAGTAATTTGCACTACATCTGCAGTTGGGTCACCTTCAATGGTTTTTTGACCAGGGTCTGCCTTTTTCAAGTCCTCTACGGTTGGCGGTTTCTCATCACGAACCTCATTATCCGGTTTTACAATCGGAGGAGGGAACTTGATTTGATCCTGCTTTGGTGGAGGTGGCTCTACCGGAGGAGGTGTTTTCACTTCTGGGTTAATTGGTGGAGGTGGTTGCATAATCACCTCTCTTATCGTCTCTTCTGGTTCTACCGGTCCCATTCCTTTAATCAACGAGTAAATTTTCGGAGTAAAGAAAAGCAACACGAAAACCGATCCAGCAAGAAGTAAAGACTTGGTTGTATTCCAAGAATTTTGCTGACGAAGTTTATACGCTCCGTAAGATTTATTCTTGTCTTCGAACACAACGTCTATCCAACCTCTATTATACAAATCTATTTTAGACATTGTTCAATTTTTTAATAGGTTAATAATCACTATAAAATCCCATTAGATCTCATAAACTCTTTCTCGCCGTCCAAAAGATGGTTAGGATCATCATCAACAGCAGGTGCACTGATGTTGGTTTTTGTGATAGCAATTTCATCCATGATGTCTACAAAGTTTTTATAAGTAGAACCATCTGTTGGTTTGATGATAATCACGATATCACGACCTGTTTTATCCTTTACATCTTTTTTATTCTTCAACAATGAGGCTGTGATATCACCAAAACCTTCAATTGTTGGAGCATTTGTAGCTGAAGGCTGTCCCATGTACCACGCAATTTTATCATTTTTACCTAATAAAATAGTCATTGTTTGAGATTCCCTCAGTTCCAATCTATTCTCATCTTTGGCATCTTTATCTGGCTTTGCAACTTCCATAGCTGCTGGCTTAGATAATGATGTTGTTAGCATGAAGAATGTGATCAGTAAGAACGCCAAGTCAACCATTGCAGTTAAATCTACCTTGGTAGCCTGCTTCTTGGTTCTTACTTTGCCGCCTTTTTTACCTCCGCCGGAGGAGGTGTCTAATTCTGCCATAGCTTATATTATTATTCCCCGCCGCCTTCCGACGATGTAATTAAACTGAATTTGTTAATTTTTTGGTTTTGGAAAACTTCAACCACCTTGCGGATAACTGGATATTCTGTTTTTCCGTCACCTTTAATAGCCGCATTTAAATCTATACCATAGATTTCTCCGTTTGCCGTACGAGCTTCTTTTAACCAGTTAAACAATTCGTTGTTTCTAGTTGAATCTAAAGGAATTCCAGTTTGTAGACCCGACTTCTCACGTTGAGGGCCATCCATCGCCAAGAATTGCTTCAAGCTTCCAATAGGAACACCAAACGCTGGCAATACAGAAAAACGTTTGTATTCTTCTTCTGTAAAATTTAAGTTGTAAGCGGCTCCCATTTTTTGTAGTGTAGCTCTTTTAACGTCTTGTCCAACGATATCCAAGAACACTTTGCCCTTTCCAACGCTAACGACTACAACTCCTTTATCTGGCAATTTATATTGCACGGTAGATGAAGGCGTAGCAATCTCTAACGGATCTGGTTGGCGGGCAGTAGCTGTTAAAATAAAGAACGTAAGTAATAAGAACGACACGTCGCACATAGCGGTCATATCGATCGAAGTACTGGTTCTTTTTACTTTTGCTTTTGCCATAATTATAAATTATTTCAATCTTTTTTATTAATGATGTTAATTGTTCCGGTTTTCCATAAAGCCGGGAAAAGATTTTTTAATAATTCTTATTTATGGGTACTAGCGTAAGTTTGAACGATGCTAAATCCAGCTTCATCAATAGCATAAGTTAATTTATCAATTTTTGAAGTAAGGATGTTGTACATGATAATTGCTAAAGTAGAAGTACCGATACCAGTAGCTGTACACATTAACGCCTCAGAGATACCTACCGCTAATGCTGCTTGATCTGGTGCTCCAGAGTTAGCTAAACCTGCGAAGGCCTTGATCATACCTGTTACCGTACCTAATAGACCTGTTAATGTACCGATAGATACTAATGTTGCAATTACAGTTAAGTTTTGCTCTAACATTGGCATTTCTAATGTAGTAGCTTCTTCGATATCTTTTTGGATAGCTAATACAGATTGCTCAACATCTAATCTAGAGTCAGTTTCTACTTCGCTATATTTTTTCAAACCAGATTTGATAACGTTAGCTACCGAACCTTGTTGTTTATCACACTCAGCGATTGCAGAAGAAATGTTGTTAGTTTTCAAGAAACCTTGAATTTTAGTAACGAAAGCTTGTAGACTTCCTTTACCAGTTGCTTTACTAATAACGATCATACGCTCTACAGAGAAAGTGATTGTCATTAATAATAAACCAATTAAGATTGCCACAATTGGACCACCTTTATAAGCCATACCGGCATAGTTACCTTGCTTAGGTAAGTTCTCAACGTTGTTGTCAATAAAGTTGTTTGCATCACCCAAAACAAATTTGAAGATACAGATACCAATAATAATACAGATAGGAATAACTAAGGTTGCGAATAAGTTAGATGCCGACGAGCTACCCTCGTTTTTAGCTGGTGTAGGTTTTGGTGCGTTTGCCATTTTTTTGATTTTTTAGTTTAGTACTTGTTTTTAAAATTTCTAAATAAATATAAGTTAATACACTCAACGCAGCCTAGGCCGAATTGTTGCGGAAGCAAATTTATAATTTTGATTTAAATTACAAATTAAATATTCGTTACACAATTAATTCGTTACTTAAGCCGCCTAAAGCGTTCTTAACTAAAAAAGATTGCCTCTGAGGCAATCTTAACGCAATTAAAACTAAAAATTTAATTAAAAGCAAATTTTTGCAAGAAAAAAAAGTGTTAAACTACAATCTCGGCAAGTTTTGGCATTCCTTTTCTTAACTCATCGTCTGCAAACTCTTCAAAAGCTTTAAAATTTTCTAAAAACGCTTTTGCCAATTCGTTTGCCTTAACATCGTAATCATTTGCATTATCCCAAGTATTTCTTGGATTTAAAACTTCAGCGGGAACATTTGCGCAGCTAACAGGCATTGCTAGCCCAAAAACAGGATGTTCTACAAAAGATGTATTTTCTAGCTCGCCGCTTAATGCAGCTGTGATCATTGCCCTGGTATAAGATAATTTCATTCTATTGCCCACACCATAAGGACCACCACTCCATCCAGTGTTTACCAACCATACATTTACCTGATGTTTTTTCATTTTTTCGCCCAGCAGCTTGGCATAAGCGGTTGGATGTAAAGGCAAAAACGCCTTTCCGAAACACGCCGAAAAAGTTAATTGTGGCTCTGTAACTCCTGTTTCTGTTCCAGCCACTTTAGCTGTGTAGCCAGAAATAAAGTGGAACATTGCTTGTGCTGTGGTTAGTTTTGATATCGGAGGCAATACACCAAAGGCATCTGCCGTTAAAAAGAAAATGTTTTTTGGAACCGGAGCCACAGAAGGCTCTAATGCATTTTCTATATAATGTAAAGGATAGGCAACTCTTGTGTTTTCCGTCTTTTCAATGTTTGCGAAATCTACATTTCTAGTTCCTGGAAAGTAATTGGTATTCTCTAACAAAGATCCAAATTTGATGGCGTTGAAAATCTGAGGTTCCTTTTCTGCCGTTAGATCAACGCATTTTGCATAGCAACCACCTTCAAAATTAAAGATTGTTCCTTCGCCCCAACCGTGCTCATCATCACCTACCAAAGCTCTATTTGGATCTGCAGACAAGGTTGTTTTTCCTGTTCCAGACAAACCGAAGAATACCGCAGAATCGCCGTCCTTTCCAACATTTGCAGAACAATGCATGGATAGGGTATTTTTTTCTTTAGGCAACACAAAATTCAGCACCGAAAAAATACCTTTCTTAATTTCTCCAGTATAGGCTGTACCTCCTATCAGGATGATTTTTTTAGAGAAATTTAGAATAGAAAAATTCTCTTGCCTAGTACCATCCGTTGATGGATCGGCTAAAAATGATGGGATAGCTATAATTGTCCACTCTGGTTGAGCAGGCAACTCTTCTTCTCCGTACCTTAAAAAAAGGTTGTTTGCAAATATGTTTTGAAAAGCGTACTCAGTAATTACCCTAATACTAGTACTATAATTTTTATTAGCACATGCGTAAGCATCTCTTACATAAACCTCTTTGTCGTTTAAATAGGTTTGCATCTTTTGAAAAAGCGCATCGAAATGCTGCGTGCTTATTTTAATATTGATATCTCCCCACCAAACGCTGTCATTTGTTAAATCGTCGGCAACGATAAATCTGTCTTTGGGAGACCGGCCTTTGAATTTTCCGGTATCGATAGCCAGCGCACCAGAATCGGCGATTGTGCCTTCTCCGTTCTTGATCGCTTCTTCGACTAACTCGGGGATGCTTAGCTGATATTTGAATTGCAGCGAAGCCAAACCTAGGTAAGCTAACTGAGGTTTTTGGATACTATATTTGGTCATATTTTTGGTTTAAATACGGACCAAAGCTAAGGAGATATTTATGCAAAAAATGCCATTTTTAGATAAAAATTTTACTTATTGTGGCATTTACACTAAGAACTAAATAATTGATTTACAATTAAATACAAATAAAAATCAACCTCCAGACTTCTTCACTTTATATCCTTCCTTTTGCAGAAATAAAAATGCTTTTTCTTTAAAATCTCCCTGCAAAATGACTTCGCCATCTTTAGCGCTTCCGCCTACCCCACATTTTGTCTTTAAGGTTTTGGTTAATTTCTCCAAATCAGCATCTGTACCCACAAAACCAGTAATTAAGGTTACCGTTTTGCCGCCACGATTTTTTCGATCTAGCATTACCCTTAAATCTTGTTGCGCATTGGGCAATGTTTCTTGCTCTTGCGTTTCATGATTTTCGTAAACAAAATCAGGATCGGTAGAAAACATCACTCCACTAAAATCGTTAAAAGTATTTTTCTTTTGCTTGCTCATATTGATAGGATCAGGAACTAGGTGTAAGGTATTAATTTTAATTGCTTAAGATCTTTAACGACGCTGGAACTATTTTTATTTCCAAACTTTCGCCCAATTGTAGCGGTTCTCCGTCTAGATGTACTGCATCTGGCGCATTTCTTTCTATCTTGATGTGCTTTCCTCTAATTATCTTCACCAAGCTAGATTTATGTGTTTTTGCGGTAATCATTTGGAACGCTAAAACAGGGAGTTTTACCAAAGATATGGGATGAATAATACAGACATCCAAATAACCATCTATTAAGGAAGATTTTGGTGAGATGTAAACATTGTTTCCATATTGCGAAGAATTGGCAATACTTATAGCGAAGGCATCATTGTCATATTTTACACCATCAATATCGATGCGGTAAGGTTGAGCTTTGTAGGTTGTAATTTCCTTAAAACCTAGTTCTACGTAACTCTTCAACCCTCTTTTTTTATTTCCAGCAAAAACGGAACTCAAATGTGCATCGAAGCCCATCCCAGCCATGTTAAAGAACTTTTTACCATTTAATTCTGCAGTATCGATAACCTGATGTTTTCCCGTATTGATTAGTGAAATTGCCTTTTGTGCCGTTAATGGGATATTTAGAAACCTAGCCAATCCGTTGCCCGAACCGAAAGGTATGATAGCCAGTATTTTATCGCTATGCACCAATTTACTTGCCACCTCATTTATGGTACCATCGCCACCAACAGCTACAATGATATCGTAATTTTTCTTCTCGGCTTCTTCTGCTAATTCTGAGGCATGCCCCACATATTCCGTAAAAGCATATATCGGTGCAAATTTTTCCTTGTCAAGATATTGATCTATTAAAGATGGTAAACTCGATTTCTTTTTTCCGCCAGAAATTGGGTTGATAATAAAGAAGATATTAGACTTGTTTACCGACATAAATAATTAGCACACAAAATAATCGATAATTTTTGAGTATTAAAATTTATTGTGGTAGTTTTGCGGCGTTAGAGTGGACTGATTTGCTAATTCCAACGGTGTTGGAACTGATTGCAACCACGTAAAAAAAAGTGCTAATTTATTTCTACACTTCTATTTACAGCCTTTAAAAAGGTCTTGCCATTTTAACTTTTATCGTTTGTTTATTTTAATAAAAAATTAAAATGTCGTATTTATTTACATCAGAATCGGTATCTGAAGGTCACCCAGATAAAATTGCGGACCAAATTTCGGATGCTTTAATCGACAACTTTTTAGCCTTTGATCCAGAATCTAAAGTAGCTTGCGAAACCTTGGTTACAACAGGTCAGGTTATTTTAGCGGGAGAGGTAAAATCCAAAACATATTTAGACGTTCAGCAAATTGCTAGAGATGTAATCAAGAAAATTGGTTACACCAAAAGCGAATATATGTTCGAAGCAAATTCTTGCGGCGTACTTTCTGCTATTCACGAGCAATCTCAAGATATTAACCAAGGAGTAGATAGAACTAACAAAGAAGAGCAAGGCGCCGGCGATCAAGGGATGATGTTTGGTTATGCAACTAACGAAACTGAAAACTATATGCCTTTGGCGCTTGACTTATCTCACGCTTTGTTGAGGGAATTAGCAGTTTTAAGGAGAGAGAACAATGAAATTACTTACTTACGCCCTGACGCTAAATCTCAAGTAACGTTAGAATACGCTGATGACAATCAACCGCAAAGAATTGATGCCATTGTAATTTCTACGCAACACGATGATTTTGTGAAAGCTAAATCTGATTCTAAAGCGGATAAAGATGCCGCAAACGATGAGATGCTGGTTAAAATCAAAAGTGATTTAATTTCGATTTTAATTCCAAGAGTTAAAGCTAAATATCCTCAATATGCACACTTATTTAATGATGATATCACTTATCACATTAACCCTACAGGTGTATTTGTTATTGGCGGTCCGCATGGCGATACTGGCTTAACTGGCAGAAAAATTATTGTAGACACTTATGGTGGTAAAGGAGCTCACGGTGGTGGTGCATTCTCTGGAAAAGACCCAAGTAAGGTGGATAGAAGTGCTGCATACGCTACACGTCATATCGCTAAAAACTTGGTGGCTGCAGGCTTATGTGACGAAGTTTTAGTTCAAGTTTCTTACGCTATCGGCGTGGCAAAACCTACTTCTATCAACGTAGTAACCTATGGCACTGCTAAAGTTGATTTAACTGACGGAGAAATCAGCAAAAAGGTAGAAAGCATTTTTGATATGCGTCCTTATTTTATTGAGCAACGTTTAAAATTGAGAAACCCAATTTACAGCGAAACTGCTGCTTATGGCCATATGGGTCGTCAAGCGGAAACAGTTACTAAATCTTTCAAATCTCCAAATGGCGAAGAAAAAACAGTAACGGTAGAATTGTTTACTTGGGAAAAACTAGATTACATAGACCAAGTTAAAGCCGCTTTCGGTTTATAATATTAAACCACACAGATTTCGTGGTTTTAACATATTAGCCACAGATACACAGATTAACAACATCTGTGCATCTGTGGCTTTTTTATTGGTTCCACTTTATATTCCTTTAGCACTCATAAAGCTTTTCTCTTCGTCTAGTAAATATTTATCATCTATCGCATAAGTATTTATTTTATTGATGCCCATCTCATCAATTACGTCTACAAAGTTTTTATAAACGGATGTACTTGTAGGCTTAATAATTACGTACATTTCTTGATCTTTTGACGCTTTGTGAGTTTCGGCTACTATCTTTTGATTAGCGAGCAAAGTGTTTCTAATTTCAGAAAGGTTAGCGATTTGCATGGGGCTTTTTGCTGCTTCTCCTAAATAGTAAGCCACTTTGTCATCCTTACCGAGTAAAACAGTTAAGGTTCTAGAGGCTGGCCAAGGTTCTTGCTGCGTTATGTCATCAATTGGAACAGGTTTAGCAATCTCCATTGCACTCATCTTACTTAAAGAAGTAGTTAACATGAAGAAAGTGATGAGCAGAAATGCCAAGTCTACCATGGCGGTTAAATCAACTCTTGGAGTAGGTTTTCGTGAGCTTCCTTTTACGGCCTTGCCGCTTTGAGGAACGTTAAGTGTTGCCATATTTAGTTTAGTTTTAAGGATGATGACAACTTCGAGCACTTTACATAAAAAAAGCGATCAAAATTTAATCGCTCTCTTTTAGCTCTCTATTTTACGGCAGCTATTACACCGCAGCCAACACGTGGTCCAGAATTGCCGGTGGGTTGTGTAACATAGTCGTCTGTGCCGCCATGAACAATAATACCTCTACCTATGATATTTTTTGCATCGCCATCAGCAATACTCCATCTAAAAGTACTTACCGAAATTTTAGCATGCCCTTTACTATCTAGCGGAATGTTTCCGATATCGCCAGAGTGATAACTATCAGATTCCCATTTACCATGCGATTCGCTAGTTGGGTTCCAATGTCCATGCGTATTTTCTCCCATGTTACCACAATCGCCATGTTCGTGAAAATGAACTGCAACTGTACTATCGGCACGTTCGGGCATATTAATCTCTAAATCCATTTTTATTTTACCATCTGCCAATTGAAAAAATTTCGCTGAGCCAATTGGTTGATTGGTGGCTGTTGAATTCAAAACTGAACTAGCTACTTCTCGTTCTTTATTTGCGCAAGATGCTAAGGTAGCAGACAAACCTAATGCTAAGTATAAAATGTAATGTTTCATATTCTTTGTTTTAAGGTGATTTCTGTATATCCTATTAATAATAAGTATTTAGAAGGCGATAGCAGAACATTCAAATCATCCTTTTAGTTTTTATTGAGGGCGTGTTTTTTAAAGCACAAAAAGAAAAACCATTCTCATGTAGGGTTGTTTTATATGCAGATCAAGAATTAAACGTTATGGAACAGCCAGTAGAAATGAATACCCTTAGTCAGATTTTAGAGAAGTTAAGAACCAAGGGGATAGATAATGAGTTAAAAATGACTGACCATGGTAAAATGCAGTCGAAAACTTTAAATAAGATATATACACCTGAAGACTTAAATATTGTAAAAACTTACAGGTTTGAGGGAATGTCGGATCCTGGAGATAACTCTGTATTATACATGATAGAAGATAGCGATAAAAATATAGGCTATATTTTAGATTCCTATGGTGCCTATTCAGATAATGATGGACCTGCCTTCGCTGATTTTCTTAAAAAAATTAATACGGTTGATAGAGACGAACAAGAGCTTTTTAAGTAAGATTGTCTCTCTTTAAATAACAAAAGGCCATCTTAGTTGATGGCCTTTTCTGTTAATATCCACTATCATTTAGTGCGAAAGTGTTTTTTCTATCCTTCCATTTACCTTGCGTAAAATCTGGGAACTCTTGCGGCTTATTTCCTTCTTTTAATGATTTGGTAGATAAAGGTGTAATTACACTCATGGTTACCGAATCGTACACATCTATTGGCGTCTGTTTCTTGTCTTTTACTGCGATGACAAATGCGTTGAATACAAACCAGTCCATACCACCGTGGCCCGCACCCAAGGCATTACTTTCGTACTTCTTCCAAAGAGGATGATCGTACTTCTTAAACCAATCTTCTGCTTTATCCCAAGCGTGCGGCTTAGAAACGCCTTCGATATGAACTGATTTATTTACATCCATCCACAAACCATCAGTTCCCTGAATTCTAAAACCAAGCGAATATGGTCGAGGCAAATGTGTATCATGCGTTAACATCACTGTTTCGCCATTAGCACAATTCAATAAAGTAGTTGTAACATCGCCATTTTTATATTTGATTTTTGCATTTGGATGTCCTGGCGATTTTTTTTCTACATAGTCTGCCAAACCTCTAGCCTTCGAACTGAACGAGACTAAATTTGTAAATCTATTGCCTCTATTGATATCTACACATTGCATAATTGGCCCAACCCCGTGAGTAGGATATAGGTCTCCGTCAACATCGATGTTAAATTGCGTACGCCATTGCGCCTCACTTAAAGCTTTGGGGCCAAACTCCACTCCACCGCCATAGTACTGTTTCCCGTTATTAAACAGTACTTCTCTTAAATCGTGCTGATAGCCGCCTTCTAAGTGTACCAATTCTCCAAACAATCCTTGTCTCACCATATTTAACGCCGCTAACACATCCCGACGGTAACACACATTTTCTAAAGTCATATAAGGCATACCGGTTTTTTCTGATGTCCTTACAATATCCCAATGTTCTTTAACGGTTAGTCCGGCAATTACTTCGCAACCCACATATTTACCTGCGTTCATCGCATAGATAGATTGTTCATGATGAAACTGCCAAGGCGTAGAAATAATAATCGCATCAAGATCTTTTCGGTCTACCATTGCCTTGTAAGCATCTAAAGAGCCTGTGTACTCCTTTGCCATAGCTTTACCTGATTTAGCAATTGCCTCTCGGCATATTTTAAGCGAACTTTCTTGCGTATCGCAAACAGCTACAATCTCTACATCGTCTCTTAACAAGCCTTCTTTAATATGGTTCATCCCCCTTGCCCCAACGCCGATGTAGCCTAAACGCACTTTATGAACATCTTTAGCAAATAATGAACCCGAGGGCAAAATGGTAAAACCTGCTGATGCTATAGCTCCAGTTTTAATAAAATTTCTTCTCTCCATACACTTGGTTTATTTGTGGTTGTATTTATGGGCTTAAATTATAAAAAATGATAGACGAAATCTAATTTACACCACACATATTCGAAGTACTAACGTTTGCTATTTATCAATTCCTTATTTTAGCATTCGATGAAAAAATCAGTTACGCTTACCTATACGCTCTCTGAGCTTCCGCTTGATGTCAAGTTTGCTGATAAAGTAATTAGTGTCGATTTTACTCCTTATGTTAAAAAAGATGAGTTAACTTTTTTATACAAGGAAAGCAAAGAGTTGGTTCAAAAGATCAAAGGCAGTTACCAAAACATTTATCAGAAGCCTTTAAAAATCACTGATCCCTCATTCATCGCGGAGATTTGGGGGCACTTGATTGCCTACAGGGCTGCGCTCTGGATGCTGCGCAATATCCGGATATGGCCTGTAAGAAAACTGGCAAAGTTTATAGCTTTTAGGAGCGGCGTAGTAGATTGTGGCGAAGGTAAAGTAGATACCAATCGTTGGATTTGGGACATCCTTGGGCGGATGTTTTTCAGCTAAAAAAATGAAAATCAAGCCAAATTGTAGAAGAAAAACCCCACTTAACCTCACTCTTAGAAATCTAGCACCTCTTTAAAAATCTTAGAGATTTTAGCTCTACCAAGCAATAATACCCTTATTAACAGGTTTTACTATCGATAACTAGGAGAATTGCCTACTTCTTCTTGCAAATAGCAATAAAGGCATATTTATTGTCTAACCTAAAATATCTCAAGTGAACTGACCTATGAAAAAAGAAATATTGATTATTGAAGATGAAAAAATCGTTAGCTATTTTCTCGAGACAAGACTAAAGAAAGATGATTTCGGTGTAGAAGTAGCATTAGATGGACAAGAGGCGATGCGCAAAATACATCATAAAAAATACGACTTGATATTAACAGACATGATGATTCCAAACATATCTGGGCTAGAACTCATTATGAAAATTAAAAGATCTGGGCTTAATTTAAAGACTCCTATTCTGGTACTGTCTAGCCTATCGTCGGCAGATTTAATTGTTGATGTATTAAGCAGTGGAGTTAACGATTACATCACCAAACCTTTTTCAATTAAAGTTCTAATGGCTAAAATACATCAGTTGTTAGATGCCCCAGTATCTGTAACTAACTAAAGCAGCATTTTTTCACCTAATTCTAGTTATCATGCTTCCACTTTTCGTAACTAGCTTTCCATTTTTGATCCAATTAACAGCAATTCTCTCGTTAATTGCCTTCATTATTATCTGCGCTACCATCGTATTTATTTTTGTGAATAGGGTTAGAAGAGCTGGCTTCAAAAGAGATATCATTAAAGCTGAAAAAATAGTCTATGAAGATCTCAGTGATAATTTTCTAATTTACAATACACTAAGCGAGATCCCCGAAAAAAAGCTGGAGCAAGAATTAAATAGATTAAGCAAGCTTAAAAACTCCAGTAAAATATTTAGGCAAGCCTTGATTGAGACTATGGTAAAATTTAAGCTCAACCTAAGCGGCACAATGGTTGAAATTATAGAGGCTGCCTACTTACGTCTTGGTCTTAACAAGTTAGTGGTTAGTAAACTGAAAAGCTCGATATGGTCTAAAAGAGCGGAAGCACTAAACCAAATACAGGAAATGAACGATTCTTCGTCCTTAGCTAAGGTAGAAGCAGCAACTAAAGATCGCAATATCGATGTAAGAGTAAATGCCTATGCTGCTTTAATTCGGTTAAACGCTTCGGACTGTTTTACGTTTTTGATTGAAGAAAAGCAACAACTTAGCGCTTGGCATCAGGTTTATTTACTAGATGCCATTAGTAAAGCTACGAACTTACAACTCCCCGATTTTTCTAACTATTTAAAGGTTGGCAATAAAAGCATTATCTCGCTTTGCATTAAAATTATTGTGCACTACAAGCGCTTTGAGACTATCCCTACTATGATTGGCTTGCTAAACCGAAGAGATGAGGAACTAAACTACCAGCTCATAGAAGCACTGGGGCTTTTGAATGCAGAAGAGGCAGAAGAAGAGCTAAAAGAAATATATCAGCAAGAACCTGAGAACAATAAGTCGCAGATTTTACTGGCTTTAGGCAATATTGCCAGCGGCGCTTCTTTGCAGTTTATCACCGCCGAGTTTCTAAAGAACAGAAGCCATCTACTTTTAAAAAGTGCTACCCAAGCAATGGCACAACATCGACCAGCCTTTGCGTCTGCGGCGTTACAAACATCACAAAATCTTACAAGTGGACAACAGTTGATGCTTAAACATTTTAAAGAACCTTTAAACTTACATGGAATACTTTAGGTACTTTTTAAACTTCATTTTCGAGTATTGCATCTTCTATTATAGCCTTGCAGTAATGAGCAGCTACTTGGTGCTGGTTATACTCAGCATCTTAGAGATTGGACGCTACAAAGCACGTTACAAGGCGATGAACTACCAAGCACTACTCAACTCGCCATTTGTACCAGGGATATCTGTTATTGCTCCAGCTTACAATGAAAGCGCTACCATTAGAAACGGAGTACATACGCTACTCGCTCTCAACTATCCAAAATTTGAGGTAATTATCATTAATGATGGCAGTACTGACGACACCTTAGAACAGCTGATTGACGAATATGAACTGAAAGAAGTTGATTTTGCTTACAACGAAGAAATCGTAACTCAACCGGTTAAAAGAATTTTCAAATCTACCAATCCAGTATTTTCTAAACTTACTGTAATTGACAAAACCAATGGTAAAAGCAAAGCTGATGCCTCTAACGCAGGAATTAACATTGCCAATTATCCATTGTTCTTATGTACAGATATCGACTGTATCTTACATCAAGACACCTTGATTAAAATGGTTAAGCCTTTTGTGGAAGAGACCACTCGAGTAATAGCGACTGGTGCGGTAATACGTATTGCTAACTCTTGCGAACTAGAAAACGGTTACATGAAAAGAGTTAAGGTCGCATCAGGGTTTTTGCCTTTGTTTCAAGAGTTAGAATACATCAGAGCTTTTTTATTGGGACGAATGGCTTGGAGCCGTATCAATGGTTTAATGCTGGTATCGGGCGGATTAGGCTTGTTCGACAAAGAGATTGTTTTAAAAGCTGGAGGTTACAACCATGTTTCGTTTGGCGAAGATATGGAGCTAATTACCAGGATGCGGATTTGGATGCACGATCAAAAGCTGAAATATAAAGTTACCTACATTCCCGATTCGCTTTGTTGGACCGAAGTGCCATCTACATTGAAAGTCTTTGGCAACCAACGTACTCGTTGGGCTAAAGGCCTGATACAAACGATCTGGTTCCATAAAAAAGCGTTTTTTAACCCTAAGTATAAAATATTCGGGATGCTTTCGTTTCCCTATTGGGTATTTTTTGAATGGTTGGCTCCAATTATAGAGGCTACAGGTATTTTATTTTACATCTATCTCATTGTTAGCGGGCATATTACTTGGTCTTATACATTAATTATGCTTGCGTTTATTTATTCTTTCTCGGTGATGGTTACCATTATTTCCATTTTATGGGATGAAATATCTGGCTCTCACTACACCAAAAAAAGAGAAATTTTTAAACTCTGCTTGGCGGCGATGGTAGAACCCTTCGTTTTTCATCCTATCGTGCTGTTTTTTTCTATAAAAGGAAACTGGTTTTTCTTCACTAGGAAACAGTTAAAATGGGGCGATATGAAGAGAAAAGGATTTAATGACAGCAACACACTAGTTTACCAAAATGAGCAACCTTAATCACAATATCTTTAAATATTTATGCACTATCGGGACAGCCATCTTGATGAGCAGTGCCGCCTATGCCCAAAAAATATCATCAGACGAGCTACTTAAACAGGCACTGTTAGAAACTAATGAGAAACAAAATTATGAGGCCGCAATTAAATTAGCGAAACAAGGACTTGAAGTTAGCCCTAACTATTTAGACATAGAAATTTTATTAGGTCGCCTCTATTTATTAACCGGAAAATATGAAGAAGCTGTTGTAACGCTAAAAAGGGTGTTGGCTAAACACCCAAATCAAACCGATGCGCTGCAGTATATGATTAATGCCAATTATCAAAATAAGGGTCTTGCTCAGGCGGCAGCCTACTGCTCGCAATTCCTAAACTATTATCCTAATGATAAAAAAATATGGATCAAGCGAATTGCCATCCTGAGCGAAATGCAAAGCTTTAATGCAGCTAACAATGATATGAAACTTGCATTGAAACGTTTTCCAAAAGATGCCGATCTTGCCTACTTACATAAAGATCTATTATTTGCACAAGCGTCTAGAGCGTTAATCGAAAAAGATACGTTAAGCGCATTAAAAACTTACAGCGAATTATTATCTGCTTACCAAACTGATACCATTGCCAGAAATCAGGTCATTAATCTGCAAACTCAAAGGAAAAATTATACAGCTGCACTAAAGCATATAGACACCGCCTTAAACAATGACCAAGACAAAGAAACTCTACTCTTAAAGAAAATAGAAGTTACTCAGCTGATGGGAAACGCCCACGAAGCCTATCAAATCTCTAAAACGGCCGCCGCCAGTATTCCAGAAAGCAAAAAAATTAAATTGATTAATGACGACCTGTTTTTACTAAGCAGACAAAATCAAATTGGAATAAACTATGCGTTTACGGCAATAAGCCCCAGTTCGCAACAACGTTGGAATGTATACGGATTATCGTATATCCGATCAGAAGAATTTGGAACATTGGTAGGCAGGGTTAATTATGCCGACAGGAACAATGTAACAGGCTATCAGTTTGAAATTGAGGCCTATCCTACCCATCACAAAAGCTACTCGTACATTAACATGGCTTACGCTAATGCTATTGTATTTCCAAAGTTTAGATTTTCTTACTCTTATTTTTTACCCTTTAAAACCTGGGAAACAGAAGTTGGGCTCCGTTATCTAAATAATGTAGAAGACAATTTTTTAGGTTTTACCGCAGCGCTGGGCAAATATTTCGGTCCTTATTGGCTAAATCTAAAAACCTTTGTTACACCTAACGATAAAAAATTGGCCAATTCTTATGTGCTAAGTGGAAGATATTACCTTAATGGATCTAGCGATGATTATTTCACCGTCATTGCTGGATATGGTTTCTCACCAGATGATAGAGGTAGAAACTTTGAGATTGACAACAGGTTGAATATGGAAGCGATACGGTTTACCATCGGTTACCAACGTACTTTATGGAGAACCAATGTTTTAGGTATTTTTGGCACCTACAACAATCAAAAATACGAGCAAAACATTAAAAGAAATGAATATGAAGCTGCTATTGCTTTCAGGCATAAATTTTAGTTCTTTCTGTAGAAATTTTGCGCTAATCTTTTTGGTATTGATGATGAATGGACTCGCTAAAGCTCAGTTAACATTAGTTGATCGGGGAAAATCTAACTATCAGATCGTACTTTCTAAATCAGCAGCCGAAGTTCAAAAAAAGGCCGCTACGGTACTCCAAAATTACCTAAAAGAAATCTCCTCTGTCTATCTTCCAATCGTAACGGATGATCAAGAAAAATCCAAATATGAAATCCGCATTGGTAAAACAAATCGTAAGTTCATCAAACCACAGCTAACAAGCGATGGTTTTGTGATCAAATCTGAAGGGCAACAACTCACGATTTATGGCAATAATGACCAAGCTACTTTGTATGGCACCTATCATTTTTTAGAAAAATATTTAGGTTGTAGAAAATTCACACCGACCCTTAAGTATATCCCGAAGCTAACTACAATAAAGCTGCCTACAGTAAATGACTTACAAAATCCTCAGTTCACATTTAGGCAAGTTTACTACCCTGGACAATACGATGAAGAGTTTAGAGCGTGGCACAAACTACAACTGTTAGAAGATATTTGGGGACTTTGGGGACACAGCTTCGATAAATTGGTATCGCCCAAAGTTTACTTCGCTAACCACCCAGAATATTTTGCGCTGGTAAACGGCGAACGTAAATACACTCAATTATGCCTTAGCAATGCCGATGTTTTCGAGATCTTGGTAAAAGAACTATCAAAAAAGATTGATGAAGCACCAGAAAAGAAAATCTGGTCGGTTAGCCAGAATGATGGTTTTGGTTATTGTACCTGTGAGGCTTGCAAAGCTACTGATAAAAAATACGGCGGTCCGCAAGGCTCGTTACTTTACTTCGTGAATAAAGTAGCCAAGCAGTTCCCCAACTACACCATTTCTACGCTAGCCTATCTTTATTCTAAGCATCCTCCAAAGAACATTAAACCTGAAAAAAATGTGAGCATCATGCTCTCATCTATCGATATAGATCGGGCAAAGCCGATAGTAAACAATCCGAGAACAGCCTCATTTCGAAATGATGTAGTGGGCTGGTCGGCACTTACAAATCAGCTGATGATATGGGATTATGTGGTTCAGTTTACAAATTACCTAAGCCCTTTTCCAAATTTGGAAACATTACAGCCCAACGCGAATTATTTTGCAGCTAACAAAGTAAGTGGTGCATTTTTTCAAGGTACCGAAAACACAGCTGGAGAGTTTTCTGCACTAAAAGCATATTTACTTGCCAAGCTAAGTTGGGATCCTAAGGCAGACATTAGTAAAGCACAATCAGAGTTTATGTATGCTTACTATGGCAAAGCTGCTCCATTCATTAATCAATACATCAACAAAACAACGGAACAACTGCAGCAATCTAAGCGAGTATTAGATATCTATGGTGATCCGGTAGTTGAGTGGAATACGTGGTTAAAACCCGACCAAATAGAGCAATACAGCAACATTTTGGAAAAAGCGGCTGCAGTGGTAGAAACCCATCCGAATTTTCTTAAAAATGTGCGAATAGAGACTTTACCGCTAGAATTTGTTGTTCTGCAACAAGCTCGCTTTTATGGCTTAGACAGACATGGACTTTTCGAGCTTCAAGAAAATAATGGGTGGAAGTTGAGACCAGGTATGGAAAGGAAGCTGGACACTTTTATGGAACTGGGAAGAGAAGCAAATATATTGCAGCTGCAAGAAGATGGGCTTACATTAGAAAACTATGGGCGAGAATGGCAAGAAATCATGAAAAGTGGCCCGCTACTACACGATGCACTAGGTAAACAAGTTACCTTCCTAAGTGCTTACAGCCAAGAATATCCCGCGAAGGGTGCTGCTACTCTTACTGATGGAACTTACGGTTATCTCAACTATCAATATAACTACTTGGGTTGGTTTGGTACCGATATGGATGTGTTTATTGATTTAGGTAAGAGCAAATTGGTAGATTCTATATCCGCTGGGTTTTTGGAAGATCAACGGCACTGGGCATTTCTACCATCAAATATTAGCGTTGAACTTTCTAATGATAAGCGAACCTTTGTAAAGGCAGGCGAAATTAATACTAAAAGCCCCGAAGAGCATTACGATAAAGTTAACCACAGGCCTATTATCAAAATTAATATCGACCAACCATATCGCTATGTGAGGATAAAGGCTAAGAACTTAACTCAACTGCCTATTTGGAGAGATCTACCTAACCGTAAACCTTGGATTTTTTGTGACGAAATTGCTGTTTTCGAAAAAAAATGACTTATCCAACATTGAACTTCTCAACAAAACAAAATTGAACTTTTTAACAAAGTGATATTTGCTTTTTATTCTGATTTTTGTGGTGTAATTTTAATCATCTATTGATGAAGAAAGCAATAAAAATATTTAAATACACTATGATTGTTTTATTAAGCTTAGCTGTGCTACTTGCTATATCTACCTACTTCTACATGCGTCTACCTAAATTTGGAAAAGCACCGAGCGGCAAACGCTTAGCACTTATACAGCAATCTCCCAACTATAAAGATGGCAAGTTTCAAAACTTTCACTATACACCAGATTTAACTGAAGGCTACTCGATGGTAGGTATCATGTTCGATATGCTCTTTAAAAATCATCCGCGACGTAAACCCACAGACAGTATCCCTTCAATTAAAACTGATTTATTGAACTTACCTGCTGATTCTAACGTGCTGGTTTGGTTTGGCCATTCTTCTTACTTTATGCAAATTGAGGGCAAGCGTTTCTTGGTAGATCCGGTATTCAGTGGTAACGCTTCGCCTATTCCTGGCACTACCAAGTCTTTTAAAGGTGCGGATATTTACAGCGTAGCCGATTTACCCAACATCGATTATTTAGTGATTAGCCACGATCATTACGACCACTTAGATTATGAAACCATCATCGCCCTGAAAAATAAAGTAGGCAAGGTAATTTGTGGTTTGGGTGTCGGCGAGCATTTCGAGTATTGGGGTTACAAAGCTGATCAATTGATAGAAAAAGATTGGAATGAGAAAGTTGACTTGGGAAATAATTTCGTATTAAATACTGTTCCAGGAAGACATTTTTCTGGTCGCAGCTTTAAACGCAACAACACTTTGTGGACTTCTTACTTACTCGAAACACCTAAGGGTAAAATATTTATAGGTGGCGATAGCGGTTACGATACACACTTTGTGGAGATTGGCAACAAGTTTGGACCAATTGATTTAGCTATCTTAGAAAACGGGCAGTACAATGTAGCTTGGCAAGCCATCCACACTTTACCGAAAGAAACTGTGCAGGCAGCAAAGGATTTGAAAGCAAAACGGTTTTTTCCAGTTCACTCTTCTAAATTTACACTTGCCATGCATCAATGGGACGATCCTTTAAATGATGTTACTCAAATAAATAATGGAGAAATCCCGATGGTAACACCTATGATCGGTGAAGTGGTGAACTTAAACGACCAAAATCAGGTATTCACCCAATGGTGGAAAGGAATTAAATAATGGAAGTTAAGGCAATAGAAATTACGTCTTGCTACATCGGCCCAGAAATTTCTCCTGAGCATTTTATACCAGAACATTTATTTATGTTCTTGGCCAAGGGCGATATTGCTGGTTATGATGGCGATAAAAAATACACACTAAAAAGTGGCGAATACTGCTTGGCCAGGAAAAACCACTTGGCTAGGTATACTAAACAAGAAGACAATGGTGCTTTCGAGAAAGTGGTTGTTGTATTCGAGGAAGCTTTCTTAAGACAGTTCCAGCAAAAACATCAAATTAAAAGGACTGGTAGTGTAAGCAAAGGCGCTTTTTACGAGTTGAGTAAAACAGAGTTGGTTCCAAATTTTGTTAGTTCATTAATGCCCTATTACAATGGCGCACATCAAATAGACAGTGCATTTGAGCAAATTAAAAAGGAAGAATTGCTGCTAATTCTATTACAAACCAATCCAGATTTGGTGACCATACTTTTTGATTTCGGTATACCAGAAAAAATAGATCTAGAAGCTTTTATGAACCACAATTATAAATTTAATGTGGGCATTGAACGTTTCGCTTATTTAACTGGCCGCAGCCTTTCGTCTTTCAAAAGAGATTTCATGAAGATTTTTTCAGAAACACCCAATCGTTGGTTAGTGAAACGAAGATTGAAAGAAGCTCACTTCTTAATCAATAAGAAAAAGCAAAGACCCACAGAAATTTACCTCGATTTAGGTTTTGAGGATTTATCTCATTTTTCTTTTGCCTTTAAAAAGCTGTTTGGCTATGCGCCTACGAGGTTAGCGGAATAAAAACTTAATAGTTTTCGCTTCTCCACATTGTTCAAAAGCATGAACTCACGAATTACTTATTGGAAATATGGGAATTCGTGGATGTTTTGGATTGTCTGGAAAACAAAAAACCCTGTTTTCGTTAAAAAAACAGGGTTTTGTAAATTTTGCTACTCTAAGTAGCGGTCCGGACGGGACTCGAACCCGCGACCTCCGCCGTGACAGGGCGGCATTCTAACCAGCTGAACTACCGAACCGTTCGCAACGTCAAACAATCGTTTTCCGTTTTGGTGATGCAAATATAGAGTGAATATTTGATTTATTCAACAATAATTTAAAAATAATTTAACATCCCACAAAAACACCTCATTTACAATTAATTATTTTTTTTCAGGAGGATCTATAAAATATCGTTCATCAAAAAAGCCCCGATAAAATCGAGGCCCCATATCAATTTGTGCGAAAGCAGTGCTAATTCACCGCCCCCTCTTTCATCTTTTCTGCATTTTCAGCAAACTGAAGCTTATCTATTAACTCTTGGATCTCTCCATTTACCACCGCAGGCAAATTATACAAGGTTAAACCAATACGGTGATCGGTTACACGGCCTTGAGGGTAGTTGTAAGTTCTGATCTTCGCAGATCTATCACCTGTTGAAACCATCGTTTTACGTTTAGCAGCAATATCGCCATGTTTCTTCTGAACCTCCAAATCGTAAAGCTTAGAGCGCAACATCTCCATCGCCAATTCACGGTTGGCCAATTGCGAACGCTCTACCTGGCATACCACTACAATTCCCGACGGCCTGTGCGTTAGCTGCACCTTAGTTTCCACTTTATTTACGTTCTGCCCGCCGGCTCCTCCCGAACGAGAAGTCTGTAAGTCAACATCAGCTGGGTTAATGTACACATCCACTTCCTCAGCCTCTGGCAACACCGCCACTGAAGCCGCCGAAGTGTGTACCCTACCCTGTGTCTCTGTATCTGGCACACGTTGTACACGGTGCACACCACTTTCGTACTTCAAGGTACCATAAACATCATCACCCGACACTTTTAGTACTACCTCTTTGTAACCACCAGCAGTACCTTCGGTTACATCCATCACCTCCACCTTCCATCCCCTGGTATCAAAATAACGAGTGTACATACGGTATAAATCTCCCGCAAAAAGCGCAGCCTCATCACCACCGGTACCACCACGAATTTCAAATACAGCATTTTTAGCATCTTCAGGGTCTTTCGGAATCAGCATTAACCTAATACGTTCTTCCATTTCCTCTTGTTGCTTCAATAATAAATCCTGCTCTTCCTTCGCCATCTCCCTCATCTCCGGATCTTTCTCGTTGCTCAAAATATCTTTGTTTGCCTCAATATTGCTCATCACGTTCTTGTACACCTTGTACTCTTCCACAATCTTGGTCAGGTCTTTATATTCCTTATTCAAGGCAGCAAAACGCTTCATATCCTGTATTACATCAGGGTTACTCAACTGCTCCTCCACATCTTCCCAACGCAACTTAATGGCTTCTAATTTATCTAACATATTTTTATAAGAAAATCAATATTATTATTCTAATTAAAGCAAGTCCCGCTTTACACTCTTGTCTTTTTTGTCTACTATACTCGTCATTTCGAACGATAGTGAGAAATCCCTAGGTTTAACATCTTCAACCTGCAGATTTCTCAGTCGTGCCTTCTTCGAAATGACGCAGCAAAAAAGTACAACCGTTTCAATCGGGTTTATGACACCAAAAACAGTGTAAAAACAAGCGCTTTAATTATCGGACAGCAAAAATACGGCTTTTTCAGTTAACACCGCAATTAATTTATTGCCCACCGCAACCTGCCTAATTGGAAGAGATACAGGCAGCTTCTGTTTAGAACTCTCAAAAGTAGTTGGATGATATCTTACCAAGTCATTCCCCTTCAAATAGGCAATCACGTTGCTGGTAATATTAAAATCCGAAAGGCTATCGATAGGCAGCTCTCGCACATAGCCAGCAAACCTGTCGAACTGCAACACGCCTTCGTTTTTTCGTTGAAGAAAAACATATTGATCAGAGGCCGCCATCTGTTTGGCATCAACCACTTCATCAAAAAGCTGGAAAAGGTTAGCCGAGCGCACATCTTCCGTAAAGTTGCTGCTCAATTTAATTAGCGCATTAGCAGCTCTATCAAATATCCACAAGCTATTATTATTCCCTGAAGCCACCACAGAAACCAACAGATTACTGTTCTTTGCAAAGGAGTAGCTGGTAATTTCATTCAAATTATTGTTTAGCACCACCACTTGCTGAAAATCAGCATAGAAAAGCACTACACGTAATGGATCCGAAACATCCACACTGTGCAATTTACCGAAACGATTGTTACTATAACGCCACCTCAATTTACCTTTTGCATCGTATTTCAGCAACTCGTCTCTATCCGAAAGAAGGTAAACATTATCTAGGTTATCTGCATAAACGGATTTGGCAATCGTATCTATTTGAGCCACTTGCTTCAATTGCGCTTTAACTGCACCAACATTAAGCAGCACAACAATTAAACAATTAAACAATAGAACAATTAACCTTCTCATGATTATTCAATTTACCCTTTTAGGGGCTAGGGGCAAAATACTCCAGCTTCAACTTCTCTCCATCAAACACACCATACGAATTATAGTTTAGCCATTCGCCGATATTGATGTAAGTACTTTGTGTATTCAATTTCATTTCTATTGGCAAATGCCTATGCCCAAACACAAAATAATCAAAGTGCTCATTTTGCAACTTTTCTTTAGCGTAAATGGCCAGCCATTCTTTATCTTCCCCTAAAAAAACTTCCTCAGCTTTACTGGCAGCTCTGCTATGTGCCGACCAAGCACTGGCAATGCCCATCCCTATACGTGGCGGTACAATACCAAACAACCACTGACAAAGCGGATTTCTAAAGATCTTTCTTAAAAATTTATATTTCTTATCTCCAGGCCCCAACCCATCGCCATGATGTAAATAGAATTTCTTACCTCCACGTTCAATAACCAGTTCATCGCTCACAATCTGCATCCCCATTTCTTTAATAAAGTAATCTTTCACCCACATATCGTGATTACCTTTAAAAAAATAGATTTTGATGCCCTTATCAGACATTTCGGCTAATTTACCTTGCAATCGCACAAACCCTTTTGGCACTACATATTTATATTCGAACCAAAAATCGAACACATCGCCCATTAAAAACAGTTCGCTACAATTTGGCATAATGAAATTTAGCCATCTCACAATACGGTCTTCACGTCGTCTGCTTTCGGTATGGTTTGGAGAGCCCAAATGAAAATCTGAAGCGAAATATATGTTCTTAGTCATCTAACACCAAAGTTACGGAAAAAGCTGAAATCAGAGAGATGATCAAATTATGCGCTATCTGCTGTTATTACCTACGTTTCAAAATTTTCGGAAAGCCAGCAATAAATTCTGTACCCAACCATCCCGTTTTGATAATCAATTCAACTTGATCTTGAGAAGCTATCTTTTTATATCGCACGTATTGGTAAAAGAAACCGGAGATTTCTACATCCCCTATTTGATAAATTGAGGCATAAAAAGCCCTAGATTTACCAGTACCTTTAATGTACACATTGTTTATTCTAGTGTGAAAATACGCCCTATTCTTTACCCACAAACGATTGATAAAGAGAAGTATGACATCGGAAAACCAAAATTTACCGGCAAAAATAATAATTACACACATCGCTAAATGACTAAACCAACTGTAAGAGCTGGCCGATTGGCTAGCAAAATAGAAATAGGCAAAGAGCAATGGAATAACCAGCATATAATTGATATACCAAGCTACTCCTTTAAATTTCGGTTTACTTATTACGATATGAATATCCATCACAAATACTGACAAAACCGGAATTAGAATAAGTAGATCTTTGATGGAGTTACCGCCATAATAAATATATACTCCAATAGAAAATGGAATAAATGCAGCAATCAACTGCCAGCTCTGACCACCGAGCAGAAAGCAAATGGCCCACACAGCAAAAATCAAGATAAATAAGGGGAGATATTCTATTTCAGGCATAAACAATACTACGAAATGAGACCAAAAACTACAAAAAATATATGTTTTTAGTCATTTATTTATAAAAAATTAAGTCATAGCAAGTTAAATTCCCCCACGAAAATTCGATTATTAGACCTTACAACGTGTTAAAAACCATTGCAAAAACGCTAAATCTATAGGATTACTAGATATTTTAACTTTCTATCTAGAATTCATCTAAATAGCTGCCGTTTTTTAAAACTTAATTTTGTACTTTTGCACAAATTTTATTCATTATGATTTCTACTGATATAGCTATTATAGGCGCTGGGCCAGTTGGTTTGTTTGCAATTTTTGAAGCGGGTTTGTTAAAAATGCGTTGTCATTTAATTGATTATTTGCCACAGGTAGGCGGTCAGCTATCAGAAATATATCCTAAAAAACCTATCTACGATATCCCTGGTTTTCCATCGGTATTGGCGCAAGAGCTTATCGACAACTTAATGGACCAGGCTAAGCCTTTCCACCCAGGTTTTACTTTAGGAGAAAGAATTGAAGGTTTAGAAAAGAGAGGCGAAGCAGATTTTGTGTTAACAACCAACATGGGAACTGTAATTGAAGCTAAAGTGGTAGTAATTGCTGGCGGATTAGGCTGTTTCGAGCCTCGTAAACCTGCGGTTGCCGGATTGGAGAAATTCGAAAACGGCCGTGGTGTAAACTACATGATTTTAGATCCTGAGAAATACCGTGATCAGAAAATGGTAATTGCCGGTGGTGGCGACTCTGCTTTAGACTGGACTATCTTCTTAGCTGAAGTTTGTAGCGAATTGACACTGGTACACCGCAGCGAAGCTTTTAGAGGTGCTCCAGACTCAGTTGCTAAAGTGATGGAATTAGCTGAAAAAGGAAAAATCAACTTGATTTTAAACAGTAACCTTAATGCAGTACATGGCGAAGGCAAGCTGGAAACGGTTGAAATTATCCATAACAAAACAATGGAAACCATTTCTGTAGAAGCAGATCATTTAATTCCATTGTTTGGTTTAAGTCCTAAATTAGGCCCAATTGAGCAGTGGGGTTTAAATATTAGCAAAAGTGCTATCGAAGTAAATGTTGACGATTATTCTACTAACGTACCTGGAGTTTATGCTATTGGTGATATCAACACTTACACCAATAAGCTGAAACTGATTTTATGTGGTTTCCACGAGGCTGCCTTAATGAGCCACAGTGCTTACCAGTACATGAATCCAGGAGTAAAATACACCATGAAATACACTACCGTTAATGGTGTAAGTGAATTTTAAATTAGAAACAAACAATGAGTGATATCAATATAACTGTTGAAGACAGGGAAGGAAATGTAGCAGAACTTGTGGCACCAACTGATATGGGGCTAAGTTTAATGGAGTTCTTAAAAGCTAGTGAGTATGATGTGTTAGCTACCTGTGGCGGAATGGCTTTATGTGCAACCTGTAGCGTAGACGTACTTGAAGGCGAAGAAAAACTAAACGAGATGAGTGACGATGAATACGCCATGTTAGATACTTTACCTGATTTACTCCCAAATACAAGACTGGCCTGTCAACTACAATTAAGCCCTGCAATGGAAGGTTTAAGAGTTAGGTTACACGCAATGGATTAGGTCGTATTAGATCAAAAAAAGTCCCGACAGCACTGTCGGGACTTTTTTTTGGGATAAAGAACTACAATTTTATACCTATACCGAAGCTGCACAACCAAGGGTCTATCTTGGTATCGGCAACTAAGGTAGCACCACCTGCTACGCTAGGATCAGTAGTCACTGTTGCATCGGTGCTTAACCAAAGTTTTTTGATATCGAAGTTCAGAAATAACTTTTTACTGAGATCGAAATCTATGCCCAATTGCGCTGCAGGTGCAAAAGCATTTTTGTAAGCGGTGTTGGCAATTGCAGGCTCGTTTTTAACACCATAAAATATCGTGTAGTTAACTCCAGCACCAACATAAGGTTGTACTTGCTTGCTTACCGGCATATGATAGGCAAATGTTAAAGTTGGAGGCAACAGCCATACTTTCCCTAAATCTACATTTCCTAAAGCAGTATTAATGGCACTTACCTCGTGTCTGGTTGTGCCTAGAATTAAATTGGCAGAAAAATTTTTAATTAAGAAATAAGTAAAATCTAACTCTGGAATAATTGTACTGGAAATATCCACGTTACCATTGATTACACTAATGTTTGCACTCTCTTGTGGAATTACTGCTGTAGCACGCAAACGCATTCTTAAATCGCCTTTTTGTTGTGCAAACACATTAATTGATAATCCTGCAACGAGGAGGAAGGTTAATATTTTTCTCATGTTGTTATGTTATTTAATGAAGCAATATTAGCTGGATACAGGCTTTTAATTAATGAGAAATTACAGTTGTTTAAGTGATTTTAATTATTAGTTCTTAGGGCTTCGCGTTCTTAACGAATACTTCAAAAGCTATGCGTTTAATAATTACCGCGAAGAAAGGAAAGAGTTACGCAAAGAGCGCAAAGGAGGACTACTTCTGCCATTGGACCATTAGCACAGGCTTTAATTGTTTAAGCCCGATTGAAGTGGAAATACTTTTTGTTTTACTTGTCATCCTGAACGTCAGTGAAGGATCTCAATGTTAAAGCAGCTCCGAAATAGATTCCTCGTTCCTCGGAATGACGGTAAAAGAACACAAAAAGATTATAACGAAAAGCGGGACTTACGGAACCGAAGCACCACCGAAACCTGCTTTTCTAAAAATAAAAAATCCCGCTCTTTGCAGAACAGGATTTGATATGTTTTACTAGCTAAACTAGTAGAAAGATGTCTTGTTATTTAGTAACATACATCACTTCTTTAACCGCTTTAACAACTTTCTCTGCGTTTGGCAAACTAGCAGCAATTAAAGTTGGTGCGTAAGGGAGTGGCACATCCTGACAAGTAACACGCAAAATTGGCGCATCTAAGTGGTCGAATGCATTTTTCTGTACGTTGAAAGTAATCTCTGAAGAAATTGAAGCTAATGGCCAAGCTTCTTCTACAATTACCAAACGGTTAGTTTTCTTTACAGAGTTGATGATAGTTGCATAGTCGATTGGACGAACGGTACGTAAATCGATAACCTCTGCATTGATACCATCCTTTGCTAATTCTTCTGCAGCTGGATTTACTACGCGAGTTAACATTTTACCGAAAGTAACGATAGTTACATCTGTACCTTCTTTAACTACGTTAGCTTTACCAATTTCTAAGTAATATTCTTCTGCAGGAACATCACCTTTATCGCCATACATCACCTCAGACTCCATGAAAATTACTGGATCTGGATCCAAAATGGCTTGTTTTAATAAACCTTTAGCATCGTAAGGTGTAGCAGGAACTACCACTTTTAAACCTGGACAGTTTGCGTACCAGTTTTCGAAGTTTTGTGAGTGCTGCGCACCTAATTGGCCGGCGTTACCAGTTGGGCCACGGAACACGATTGGCACCGAGAACTGTCCACCACTCATTGACAACATTTTTGCTGCCGAATTGATGATTTGATCGATTGCTACTAATGAGAAGTTAAAAGTCATGAACTCAATAATTGGTTTAAGACCGTTCATTGCAGCTCCAATTCCGATACCCGCAAAACCTAACTCGGCAATTGGCGTATCGATGATACGTTTGTCGCCAAACTCATCTAACATACCTTGACTAACTTTATAGGCACCATTATATTGCGCAACTTCCTCGCCCATCATGAAAACGTTCTCGTCTTTGCGCATTTCTTCGCTCAATGCTTCGCGTAATGCTTCTCTGAATTGGATTTCTCTCATTGTTTTGTTGAAAATTAACGAAGGCAAATATAATTATTAGTTTATTGCTTTGCAAAGGTTAGAAAAGCTCGTAATTGTAATATTATTATTTGCCTTTGGGCGATAGAAAATGTTTTAAAACGACTGCTTTACCAAATGAAAATCTGAAATAGCGCTTTTAATCCTCGCCAATGCTTTCGCCAAAATGGATGATATTACCGCTGTTATCTAAAATAGAGAACTGTCGCATACCCCAAGGCATGTTTTTTAATGATCCATTAGGATGAACAACGCCTTGCTCTTTATATAATGCAAAAAGTTCGTCTACCTGGGTTACTCTAACGTAACAACCTGTCGCTTTAGGAACTTCCGGGTCGCTAGTTGGCCATAAATGGATTTCAATTTCATCCTTACTGAAAATTAGATAGCCATCCCAATTGTTGTGAAAGGTGAAACCTAACTTTTCAGTGTAGAATTGGATGGTTTCTTCAGCATTGAGCGAAGCGAGAATTGGTACGGCGGTTTGTAGCATGGCTGATTTATTTTATAGATAAATATAAGGCTTTATCTTTACTTAAACTATTAAGCTGGCTTATGATCACATTTGAGAAACTACTCTTATTGCTTAACACCACCTCCATTTCAGAAGTTAAAGATTATTTCACAAAAGATGGTTTTATTTTGCAAAGCTGCAGTAAAGAGAATTGGATGTGGGTTAAGCCTATACGAACAGATAAAGCAGAAGTTATTTCACTAATGCAATTAGATGGAGCGTATAAATCGGTTAACTATCTTTTTTCTGAAGAAAGCAGATTATCTGATATTCAAAAAGATGCGACTGCAAATTTTGGCTTTGTGTTAATTGAAGATGAAGAAGAAATAATCATGAGAACAGCCGAATTTCAATTACGTTTAAAGAAGGATGAATTTCCTCCTTTTACATCCTATTCACTTAAACTACACAGAAGAAATAAGCAACGAAAGGCCGAGCTAATTGAAGTATCAATATCGCCGCCGCCAGGTGTTTAAGAAGTTCTATGCTTGATGTAATATTCGGAATCCAATTCCTCTTCCTGGAAAGTCATTTCTTTCTTTGCCAATCTATCGAATTGATAATTATTCCTTTGTAGAATTTTCCTAGAATTATCATTACGTGGGTCTATTTTGGCTTCAATACTTTGTAGATTGATTTGCTCGAAACCAAATTTCTCTACTTCCAAAATTGCTTCTGGCACATAACCCTTTCCCCAATAATCTGGATGCAACATATAACCTATTTCGGCCTTGCCAAGTTCCGGGTAGAAATTGACATAGCCCATAATTCCGTAAATCTCTAAGGGGTTTTCGATATTGCTGATCGCCCAATTGATGGATTTGCCTTCCTTGATACCATTGGTTAGCATTTCTATAACTGCCAATGCATCTTCCTTAGTTTTTGCTCGAGGTCTTGGGATGTAGCGCATAGCCTCTTCATTGCCCCTAATTTTCATTACAGCTTCGGCATCTGTTAGGAGTACTTGCCTTAGCAACAATCGTTCTGTTCTTATTTCCGGAAAAGGGGTAAAATTTAGGTTTGACATGAATTCAATTTACGATTTTAGATTGACGAAATACGATTACAACTTGCCGAAAACAATTCAGCAATCTAGCAATTAAACAATATTACACCCCAAACAATGTCTTATAAATAGAATAACTATAATTATCTGGCACCTCGCTAGCCCTAAAAGGAACATTCACATCAAACAGCTCTGCGACTTTAGTCTGTAACTCCTCCAAAAAAACAGGCTTCACTTCTTCTAAATAGGCGTCCGATAAAACCAATTTTCTTGAATTAAAATGCACCTTGCCATCGGCCATGGTTTTTACAATAAATAGATTAGGTTCTACGCCAGTCCTCCCCGATTGCCTTTCATAAGCATAAGTGTAAATCAAAGTCTGTATCAAGGCCTTGTTGATACTTTTTCCATCGGTATCAAATAATTTTTCAATAGCAGAGAAAGTTAATTTATCGCCTCCAGTTTTGTAATCGACGATACGTACAACGCCATTACGTTCATCAACCCTATCTATAAACCCGAATAATTTAACTTGTTCTTTTTTACCATTTAATTCGAATTCTAGTTCGGTGCTGATTTTCTCCTCCAAACTTAAAATCGTAAATGGCGCATCGACTTCGTCTCTGTTTAGAATAATATTGGTATAGGCCTCTACAATCGCCAAAATCACTTTTTGCATTCCCGAATATTCGAGCGTACTTTCCTCTTTGTTCGTCATTACAAAGTTGAAGGCTTTTGCAACTAAAGTTTTAACACTACTTCTTTTGAGTTTGACAACTTCTGGAGTGACTAATTTTTTAATTTCTGGCTGATAAAAATACTCCATCACCTTGTGCAGAATGGAACCAATCTGATTGGCTTCTATCACGGCCGTTACTTCCTCAGGCTCTTTAATTTCGGCAATGTAGCGGAAGAAAAAATCTATCGGATTAGAAATGTACATTGTTAATGCCGATGGCGACAACACTTTTTCTCCATTCAAATATTTTTGCAAAGCTTTTTGGATGTTCTCATCCCTCTTATCAATCTCAATAGCTTGTTGAGGCTCCGTGCTAACAGGGAGATTTAAGGCTTTGTAGTTAAAACTGAAGTTACTTTCATACTCTAACTGCTTTAAAATCCTACTCACTTCTCCAGAGTTATTTTCATCCGTTAGGCCATTATAGACAAAATTGATATTCTTTGCCCTTTGCAATAGACGATAGACCATATAGGCGGAAATCGCATCCAAATTCTCTAACACCGGCAAGCCGTAAGCCCTACGAATTCCATCTGGAATAAAACTATTTCCAATGGAAGTTTTGGGGATAACTCCTTCATTAAAACCTAAGAAAACAATATTATCAAAGTTAAGGTTACGACTTTCTAACAAACCCATCATTTGTACGCCTTTCAACGGATCGCCACTTAATGGAACGGAAACACTTTTCAATGATTTTTGAATGAGCTGTACCACAAAATGAAATTCTTCATCTTTCACGAAATCTTTCAGCGTATCATTTATTCGAGTTAGCTCCTCTATTGTTTTTACAAATAAATCAGCATCAATCTTTTTTAATGATTTTTGCGATGACAATCGTGTTAGCAAGAACCGCATCACGTCGAGCAGTTCATTCACCAATTCTGCTGGCTCATCCACTTTGTGGTAAAATTTCTCGAAAATACCGCCTTGCTTTTGCAGACGAGGCAAATCAATACTTACCACATTATCTTTTAGCAATGCTTCTTGAATATTTGTTTTCAACTTAGTTGTTAATCCAGTAAGCGGATGTGTAACAAAAGCCTCTAATGTTTGGTAAGTTACTTTGTTGCTTTCTTTCAGCTCTAGTTGGGTAGTAAGCCATAAATCTGCTAAGCCAAAAACGGTAGAGCTGACTAAGGCAAAACCCATCGTTACGTTCAGATCCAACTGATCATCTAGGGTTTGCAATGCGGGCATCAACAAGCTTTCATCGGCTAAAATAACCGCGGTTGTACCAATTTCTTCTTCAGCATCTTCATTAATTTCAATAACCTGATTTAAGATTTTTGCTTGTGCACTTTGACCTTGTACTTTGTAAACATTTACCGAATGCGGTTCGGTACTAAAAGTGTTGTGATGGTCTTCGAAAACATTTTTCAGGCCAAGTTGCTTAAGATTTTTTCGCAAGAACAGTCCGGCTTCCTGCAATTCATCTTCGACATAATAAGCGTCGGTATCGAAATAAAACAAGGCTTTTTCAGCCTCTTGCAATTGTGTAAAAACTTTTGCTTCGGCACGGGTAAGTGCATTGAACCCAACAAAAATTATTTTGCCTTTTTCAAAAGATTTGATGAAGTCTAGGGATGCTAAATCTGTATTTGCCAAATGGCGGTAAACCTGTCCGTTGGTGATGTAATTCTGCGCTTTTAACTCCTTATGAAAACGATGGTAAAGCTTCGGCATTCGGCGCCACATTTTGATAAAAAGCTCTTGCTGTTTTTTATGTTTCCCCTCGCTATAAGATTGCCAGAACTGTGCTAAAAACTCGTACTGTTCTTTAGAAAGATAGTCGAATTCTAAATTGATTTCAGCCACTTCCTCCATTTCTTTGTACAGCCTATCGGCATCAACCAAATCATTGTCTATTTGCGCAAAATCACTTAGCATAATTTTAGCCAAAGGGAAAAACTGACTGCTTTTCATTGGCGATAAGCCTTCTTCTACTAAAAGTTGATTATACACTTTTAACAGCGTGAAAAACTGCAAATAGAAATCGGCAGTTTTCGCTTCAACACTGCCTGCGAAAAACTGTTGTACGGTATAAATAGACGGACTAAAAAATGGCTTTTTGATAATATCCGCTAAATATTTACGCAGATAAGTAGCCGGCCTGTTGTTATTGAAAACAATGGCGCAATATTGTAAATCATCGCCAAACTTGGCAACTAAATCTTGAGCAACTTCTTTTAAAAATGGGGTCATTTAATTTACGATTTTAGATTGACGAGTTACGATTTGAACAACCGCCATTATTGAAAATATTTCTCAATCTTCTCTGAAATTGTTTTATTATCAGGAAGTAATTTTTGGTAATCTTTCGGTATTTGTGTTGATGTATTGTAGCTGGCTACACCTATCGGCTGATTGCCCGTTTTCAAAGAATACTCTACTACCGTTCTGTTTTTCTCTTTACAAATGATGATACCAATACTATCATTTTCATTTGGCATCCTCACTTTTTCGTTAAGTAAGGTGAGATAAAACTCCATCTTCCCTTTATATTCGGGTATAAATTCGCCGATTTTTAACTCGATAGCTACTAAGCATTGGAGTTGACGATGATACAAAAGTAAGTCGACAAAATACTCCTTCTCTTCAACCTCAATTTTAAATTGATTACCTACAAACGTGAATTGATGACCCATTTCAAGCAAAAAATTGCGGATATTTTGCACCAGAGCATTTTCAAGCTCTCGCTCCGAATGTTCATCTGCAAGACCTAAGAAACTGAAAGTATACTCATCCTTAACTGCCAAAACAGCTTGATTTTTAATGCTATCTGGTAATGTACTATCAAAATTAGTTTGATTTAGCAGGTACTTTTCATACGTCTTATTTTCAATTTGATGAATTAAAACGTTCTTTGTCCATCCAAATTTTTTAGTAGAAAGAATGTAAAACTGTCGCTCTAAACTGTCTTTACATTTTTTAAGGATAGTGACATGTTTACTCCAACTAATTTCTCGTACCAGCGGTACGAGATTTTCATCTTCCTGATATTCAGTGTAAAATTGCGCCATCAACCATAAATTCCCTACTGAAAAACCACCCACACCAGGAAATTCTTTTTGTAACTCTGCAGACAAAGTTGGCACCACAGCTTTACCCCAGTTTAGGCTTTGCTTTTCGGTAAGTGATTTCCCAATTTCCCAATACAAATTAATCAACGCAACGTTAACCGCTTTCAGTGTATCATACTGTGCTTGCCTAACTTTAGTTTTAATTTCACTAATAAAATCAAATTGTTCGGTGGAAGATATTTCTTTCATACCCAAATACTTTTAACGATTTAACATTAGAAAGGCTACAACCTACACCTCTTTCAACTCCTGCGTTACCGCGTAAAACAAATAACTTTTCACTTTCTCAAACCCCATCTGCGTTAACAAATCCTTATAATTCAAAATCTGCTCGATGTGCTGATTGGTTTGTTCTAAAGTAAACTTATAATCGATAATGGTTACGCCACCTGCATGTACCACAATTCTATCAGGTCGGTGCAACTTTCCATCGGCGTCGATGATGTTTTTCTCTATGATATTTTCGGTAGATTGATCTAAAATCGCTTTCAATTCTGGATGGTTAAGCACTTCCATCACGCCTTCTTTTAAACCGTCAAACTCATCTTTGGCAATTACACCGCTAATCAACATTTCATTCAAACAATCTTCTACTTCTTGTGCTGTAGTTGCGTTGGCCAAAACCTCATGTTTAATAGAACCGACCCTGCCAGACTGCTCAATATTGAGCACATGTTGCAAATGTTTATCCTGCGACGGAACATACAAAGCCGACAAACGATTGGTGGTTGGATATTCCTCCAGTTCGAAATTATTACTATCCTCTACTTTGGCTGGCTCAATCACATCTGCAATAATTTCATATCGATTGGTTGCTTCAAATCCTTCGTCTTCGCCAGTGTTTAATCGCGTAATCACTTGTACCAAAGCATCGCCAATCGAATTGACATTCGAAGCCTCTTTCTTTTCCATCACCGATAGGTACAGGTAATCTTTAGACCTCGTTGTCGCTACGTAAAGCATGTTCAATGCATCCAAATTACTATCCAAAACTTCTTTATAATAAGCTCTGGCCACACTCGAATTGCTCAAGTCGTCTTCAAATTTCAGCGGTATTCCGCCTAATTCTTTATAGGCAGTTTCTGTAGCCGAAACCCAGAAAATGGAGTTAGCCTTAGTTTTCAAATCCCAATTACAGAACGGCACGAACACCGCCCTAAAAGCTAATCCTTTAGACTTATGGATGGTAATAATTTGCACTGCATCGGCCTCTTCTGGCGATGGCAATGATTTTTTTACACCGTCTTCATCCCACCAAGTGAGAAAATTAACAATGCCTTTTTCGCCCATTCTAGTGGCGTTGGCAACTAAATCTCTGAAGGCAAGCAAATATGGAATGTGTTGTTTCAAACCAGCGATGTCATAAACATCAATCAAGTTTTCTACCAATTCTATTAATGGCAATTGCATCCAATTTTGCCAATTTTCGCAGAGCGATTTGGGAAGTAAGGCAGACAAATTAGTTAAAGACTTTCCTGTTAAACCCAAATAAGCCGTTGGGGCTATTTCTCTAGCGTGCAAGCGATGATAAAGTGAGATACAATTGGCCTTGTAAAGTGCTGTCTGCTTGTCTATTCCCACCAAAACCTTAAGCGTATTGATGATCAAATCAATAGCGCTGTTGTTGGCAATCATCAGCGCTTCTCCAGATAAAACTGGAATATTTTGTTCCATCAAACGGGTTACACACAACATCGCTTCGAAGTTGGAACGAACCAAAATGGCAATATCTTTAGCTTGATAAGCTTTCTCAGTTTGCAGAATTTTGATCTCGTCAATTACATCTTGCAAAGCAATTTCGCGATACACAGTTTCTGTAAATCTTTCTACATCCTCACCAGCATCGGCCTTGCCAAAACGCTTTACTTTAACAGTGCCTCCAGCTTTTGTGAATGGCGATAATTTTTGCTTTGCTTTTCCGTAAACCGAAGTTACGATATCGCTGTAGCCATTTTCGTCCCACCATTCTAAAAGCTCGTCAGATTTTTCGGTAACGTTAGTGTTCAACTGATTTTGCACCACCAAAGGCAAAGACTGGTATAAATAGTTATTAAAAGTGATGATGTTTTCTGTGCTTCGGTAGTTTTCCTCGAGATTGTCATCAAACACATTATGCTCACCAATTTCGTATTTAGCTTGCTGATGCAGGATGTTCCAATCGCCATTGCGCCAGCGATAAATGGACTGCTTAGTATCGCCAACAATTAAGTTATCGATGTGTTTTTGGCTCGGCGAGGCAATCGCGTTAGACAAAATTGACCTAAAACTTTTCCATTGATTAACGGAAGTGTCCTGAAATTCGTCGAACAAAAAGTTGCGGTATTTGCTTCCAACTTTCTCCCAAATAAAGGATGGATTGTCTCCAGCATCGTCCGTAATTCCGGTGATTAATTTTTGTGCATCGCTGATTAATAAGTTGTCGTTTTCGTTGCGATAATCGCTCAACAAAACCGCTACTTCTTGCATCAAACGCAAATAGTAAAGGTTTTTATTAAAAGCGATGGATAAACTGTAGGTTGCTAAATTTTGTTCGTGATAGCTTTTAATGCTGACTAAATATGTATTCAATTCGCTATAAAAAGCAGACAAATCAACTCCTTTTTGGAACCATTCATTTGGTTCATCAATCAATTTAAAAACAGCATCTAACTTAGAAAAATCTCCATCAGCGATGTTGCGCACTTTTAGTAAACCATTTCTAGATTTTCCTTTCAGTTGCTCTACCAAAATGCCGTGGTTTTCAAAAACCTGCCAAGCAGAAGAACCTAGTTCTTTTAATCTATTTTGAAATTGGTTGATTTCTGCTTTGGTAACACGGATATAGTTTTTGAAAAGTTCATCCAAGCTTGATAAACCTAACGAGTTAATCGCTGTCTCAAAAACCTCGTAGCTATCTTTAAAAACTTCGCTAATCAGGTTAATCAGCTCTGCTTTGTAATTCCAGCTTTTGTTTTCTCCGATGCGCTCTAGTGCCAAATCAATAATCCATTGCAATAATTGCTGATTATGATTTAAACTTTCATCCAGTTTCTGCACCAACTCATCTTTCACCTTATCGTAGTTCATTTCTAAGGTGTAATCCGCGTTTAAGCCCAATTCAAAAGCAAACCCACGAATTACTTTTTGCACAAAACCATCAATAGTGCTCACCGCAAAACGACTGTAGTCGTGCAAAATTTTACGATAAACCTTATCCGCTTTTAGCTTTAAAGTTTGTGCATTTAAATCAGGATGCGCGGAAAGAACAATCACTCGGTAATCATCGATTTTCTTTGAGGCATCGCCCATGGCAAAGCCTTTCAGCACTTCGAGGATACGGGTTTTCATCTCTTCGGTAGCCTTGTTGGTAAAAGTTACCGCTAAAATTTCCCGATACTTATTCTCGCCGCTAAAAAGGAGTGTAAGGTAATGCGCTGTTAAACTGAATGTTTTACCAGATCCAGCTGATGCTTGTAATATTTTGAGTGGTTTAACTGCCATTTTTAAATAGTTAGATTTTCTAGAACACCCCGCCCGTTGGGCACCCCTCTACGAGAGGGGAATAGCACCATTCAAAATTCCCCTCTTGTAGAGGGGTGGTCGAAGACCGGGGTGTTTATAATCGCACCCCATAATTTTCTATAATATAGTTCTCTAATCCAATCAACACAAAATCCATATTTTTCAGCACATCTACAACTGTAATTCTATAAACTTTTAAACCTAAAGAGATTAAATATTGTTCTCGTCTTTCGTCATAGTCTCCATCAAAATCATGACTAGCGCCATCAATTTCAATTACCAAGCTTAGCTGCCTAACATAAAAATCAACGATATAATTGCCTATGACACGTTGCCTATCGAAGTCCAAACCATGAAATTGGTTCTTTGTCACTTGTATCCAGAATAGAACTTCTGGTAAATTTTCTGCATAGCGCAACGCCTTGGCTCTCTCCTTTAATTTGGGATTATATGGAAGGTTGGGTTTTGGACATTGAAGTATGCTTATCCCATTAATGCTAATAGAATTCATTAGGTAGGTTTTATTAAAGCTACCTAATTTTGGCTTTTTATTAAAACACCTTTTCTGTTAAAACACCCCAGTCTCCGACCACCGGAGAACTACGAGGCCCAGAATAACAACTGCCTTATAGGCTTTCCCTCATTCCTCTCTACTAGAGGGGGCTCCCCCAAGGGGCGGAGTGTTTATTAATAAATTGCACTAACTTACTGAAAAGCTTTGGGCTGGTCTTCTTTACACCATTCTGCCCACGAAGTTGGCGTTTCATACAAACGGATAGTCTGCAAAATAAATCCTTCATGCTCAAAAGTAGTCTGCAGTTTAAACTTCATATCGAGCAATAAATTTTCACAAGTAGGCTGAAAAGCAACGAAATATACCTTTTCCGAAATAGCATAACAACTTGCCCGTAAAGATGCAGGAACAGCTTCGTTAAGCACCAAAGCATGATCGTATTTATCGATGATTTTCTCAGCAACGATTTTTTTAAGTTGTCCAAAATCTACCAACATACCGCATTTTACATGTTGAGGATCCTGATTGGCATAGCCCGAAACGGTAACCTGTAAACGATAGGTATGCCCGTGGATGTTTTTGCAAGGTCCATCGTAATTAAAAAGCGCATGCGCCATATCGAAAGTAAACTCTTTTGTAACTCGTATCATCTGATTTTGCATGGTGCAAATTACTGCAAGCGTGACTTATGAAAAATGAGCCACATCAGAAATAAAAGTTACTTCAAACAAGAAAGCGCCTAAGATTTTTTCGGTTCTTTCTTTTTTGTTTTAGCGATTGATTTTTTGCTGATACGTTCCGGGCGTTTTTCGATGTCCACCTTGTAACCCAACAAATCTCTGATAACTACCGAAGCACAAACACCCCCGAACGCCGCAGGTAAATAAGAAATGGTTCCGTAAGCTGAGCGTTTGAAATTCGAGCCATCTGTCATAATCAGCGACTCTTTCATTACCTCCTCAATAGAAAAAACTGCCTTGATTTTACTTGCATCGCCTAATTTCTTCAATCGCTTACGCACATATTGCGCAAAAACACACTGATAAGTATCGGTTAAATAAGTAGTACGAAGTTTAGTGGGATCTAATTTTCCACCGGCGCCCATAGAACTAACAATTGGCAAGTTAAATTGTAAAGCCGTAGAAAGCAAGGTTACTTTTGGAGTGATACTGTCGATACAATCCATCACATAATCGAACTTTGTGGTAAGGATTTCCCTACATCTTTGCGGAGTTAAGAAGTCTTGTACCACGTGCAATTTCAACTCGGGATTGATGGCCAGCAAACGCTCTTTCATAATTTCTGCTTTGCTAACACCATGATTGGTAGCTAGCGCTGGCAATTGTCTATTTCTGTTACTTGGATCAACCACGTCGCCATCTACAATGGTCATTTCGCCAACACCAGACCTACAAATAAACTCGGCAGCAAACGAACCTACACCACCCAATCCAATTACCAATACGTGCTTTTGTTGCAACACATCAATTCCCTCGTTGCCTACCAACAAGGCAGAACGCGATAACCAAGCTAAATCAGACATTTATTTAAGTAAAAAATTAAAATTCAAAAGTAAAAAATTGCCCCTTGTCGTCATCTCGACTGTAGCGCAGTACCGAGTTTTGGGAGAGAGATCTTTTTCAATAAGATTTACATCATTAAAAGATTTCTCGACTAGGTTACACTTCGCTCGAAATGACGGAACTATTTCACAACAACCCCAGCTGCCTCCAGTTGGCAAAAATAACATCTTTCAGCTCATCAACGGTTATTTTCTTTATTTCAGCAACTTTGATGTAAATTTCTTTGATATCAATCTCCGCTTCATCTGTTTCTAAAAAGAATGGAGCGGCTGTTTTTTCTAAAGCCACAGCAACTTCTTCAGACTTTAAAACTGCAGCTCCAAACGACAAATAAAATCCTTGATGAATGAGCTGCTGCGCCATTTCATACTTTTTATTGAAACCGTGGATAATCATCGGAACAGTAGGCCGTACCCTTTTTTTTAAAGCAATCAGTTCATCAAATGCTTTTACACAATGAAGGATTAAAGGTTTTTGTAGCTCCTCTGCCAAAGCTATTTGCGGTTCCAATATTTGCAATTGGATTTTCATACGTTCGCCTTTGAGCTTATCCAAACCACATTCACCAATTAGTTTTACATTCTCTTGTCGAGCCAAAACATTTAAATATTTCATGTTCTTAGGTAATTCTTCCAATTTTCCATACCAAGGATGAATGCCGATAGAGATAGGCTTCGTTTTCGGCATAGCCAAAAAAGTGCTTTCGCTTAAAGAAAGGCTTTGGATAGCAATAACTCCTTGCTGTTGCTTAGTGTTATGGGTATGAATATCTAAAAACATGCTCATTTAGCACAAAGATAGATAATTAGCTCATCAAAATTTTACTCTACAAAAACAGTAGACTATTAGCAAAACATATATCTTTGCAGTACTTATTATTTAACCTAAATTAAAATGATGAAGAGATTGTTATTTCTTTTGATTGCCATGAGTGTAAGCGTGGCGAGTTTTGCACAAACTCAAGCGAAAACCGAAAGCGGCGTTAAAATCTATAACCCTGCGGCAAATGCACAAGCGGATCTAGATGCTGCCGCGGCAAAAGCTAAAAAAGAAAACAAGCACGTTTTTGTACAAGTTGGTGGCAATTGGTGCGTTTGGTGTATTCGGTTTCACAACTTGGTAGAAGAAACTCCAGAGCTAAAAAATTATTTAAACACTAATTTTGAAACCGTTTTGGTGAACTACAGTCCCGAAAACAAAAATGAAGCAGTATTAAAGGAACTGAAAAACCCTGGTCGCTTTGGCTTTCCGGTATTCTTAATTTTAGATGGAAATGGTGAAGTGCTCCATATCCAAAACTCAGCCTATTTGGAAGAAGGAAAAGGGCACAGCGTAAAATTGATTACAGACTTTCTTAAAAACTGGACTTACAAAGCAGTAAACCCAACCTTGGCGAAATAAAAACAAAGCCCCGAAACATTATTTCGGGGCTTTGTTTTTAAAAAGGACTTTAAGTAACTATTGTTCCTCCTTGAAATAAAGTTTATAGCAGTTCATTCCCTTTTCAGCATCATATTCTTTCTCTATCAATTCCTTATTACCATGGATATAAACGTGGAAATTCTTATCTAGCTTAAGAATGCTCTTAAAATCTTTTGCTTGTTTTTTTACCGCAGCATCAGAAATATCAAAGGTATCTGCTATTTGCGTATCAAACTCTTCTTCGTAAGATTGTTTATAGTTTTTAAATAACTCTATCCCTTCTTCGTTGGCAATTACTTCATTAGCAAATTCGTCGATATCAAAAGTTTCTTTCTCCTTAAAATACTTCATCGAACGGTTCAATAAATCAATTTTATCCGTTTTTTCTACATCAAATTCTTGATCTAATTTTTCTGTAACGAAGTTCTTGTAAACATCCATCACATTCTGCGTTTTATTGAAGTTGTCGTTCCTTATTTTTAACATTAGAAACTGATCTTTCCAATAGGCAGCATCCGATGTACGACTGGTAGTATCAATCACAACCACTTTGTAACCTTCTTCCTTTTCTGTGTTAAAGATCAAACAACCTTTATCTAATTTATTGATGTTGATACCCTGTTGTTCGTAGCTGATGCCAAAACCGTTTTGCTCTGGAAAAACTTTGATATAGCTCTCCTTACTTTCAGACCTAAAAAATCCGATGGCATCATGCAAATCGCCTTCTATCTGGAGGTTTTCGAAAAAGCCCACATAAAGCTCTCCACCTTTAACTTTAGGATGATCTGCCACTTCGAAAAGATACTTTGCAATCTCTTGGCTGTTTTCATGGAATTTACCTCCATCAGTGAAAACTTCTGAAGCCAAGCGGTAAATTTCGTTCGAATTTAAATCAGTACCATGCTGAGTAAAGCGATAAACCTCGTTCACTTTTTGAAAAGGCGAAAGAAAATATTGCTTTAACAATTGGTTCAGCATTTCATCTTCAACGTGTATAGAACTGTCGGAAAGCGAATAATACTCTTCGTTTGTTTTATTGCCTACATGATGCACCGAAAGCTCAGCTAAATTCGATTCGAAAAAAGATACCATAAATTTGAATTGAGGAGCAAAGGTATTAAAAAGTAGGGAGTGGAAAAGAGGGAAAGCGAAACGAGTTATGCAAGTTGTGTATAAATAAAAAAGGGAAGCAAAACTTCCCTTCATCTTAATATTGTTTAGCTTAAATGAACAAAGCTGATACGGCATCAACAGTAGGCGACGTTTTTAAGCCCAATAGCTTTGCGTATTGTACAGCTGTAAGCGCCGACTTCATTTTAGATAGCATTCCCGAATTTAAACCACTTAACTTCGAAGTATAAGCACTCGTATTAGTTGTAGCCAGCGACGATATATTCGCTTTGCTTTTTAAATAATCTGTAACAATTGTAGCAACCTTTGGCTTTTGTGTATTGGTTAAACTCAATGCAGAATTTAATGCAGTAGAAATTGTAGAGGCTTGCGAAGCATAATTGCTGGCTGTAGTGGCCGTTTTTGTAGCTTGGCTAAGTTTTGTAGCTAAACTGGTTTGAGCAAACGCTGTGGTTGCACCAAGTGCAATAGCTAGCGTTAAAATGGTTTTTTTCATAAGATAATTTTTGTTTTTCTTAAGGTAAATATAAAGATTATAGTACAAGAAAGGATGACCATCAGCCATCCTTTCACTTTGTTTAACCCCTACCGGGTCTGCCGCCGCTCTCGCTTCGGCTAGATCTTTCTGAGCCACCAGATGATCGGCCAGTTGAACCCGACGACTGTGAACGCTCTGTACGCTGAGACCGCTCCATTCTTTCGATTCTTTGAGGTTGCGATGATCTTTCACTTCTTTCCATGCTTCTTTGAGGAGGAGCATGTTGCATTCTTCCTTCAGATGATGGACGAGAAGGGAAATTCTCATTGCGCTCTCTGCTGCGCTCTACACGTTGTTGGTCAGAAGGCATCGTAGCTCTATTTTCAGTATTGCGATTATTTTCGCTGGTATTCACGTCTCTCCTTTCTCTAGATCTTCCGAAAATGCTTCCTCTATCGCTGCGCTCATTGTTACTGTCAACTCTGTTTTCTCTAGTTGGAGCAACAGCACCGCGTTCTCTCGTAGCGTTATTATCAAAACCTCTATCGTTCGATCTTTCGCCTCTTCCGTTATTAGCGTTATATGAGCCGTTCTCATTACCACGACTTTCTCTAGTTACACCACCATTATGGCTACGCTCTATTCTATCTCTAGTTATGCTACCTTGTACTGCTTGTCTTGGCGCAGCCTTAGCATTATCGCTGCCTCTAGTTGGACGTGGAGCATATACATTAACCGTATTATTCTCAATTCTGTTACCACCAGACCTATTCGTTCTAGAAACATTATAGACCGTTACGTTTTGGTTAGTCGCCCTTCTTACATCGTCTATTCTTGGTCCAGAGTAGTAGGTTCTATTATTACGAACATAAGTGTTGTTAATAATTACCGTATTTCGGATGTATACCCTATTTCTACCGCTATAATAACGAGGATAGCTGTTATAGTAAATATGTCGCTCAGGGATAAAGTTCCAGCAGAAATCTGGCGTCACGTATCTGCGGCCAATATTTATGTTGATGTTAATACTTGGTCCCATAGGAGCCCATCCGTAATAACCACCACCACTTCTCCAGTCTACCCAAGCCGGGCCCCAAATAGTATCTGGTATCCAAACCCAATTGTTGTACCTGTTGTAAATCCAACGTCCGTAGTGGAATGGAGCCCATCCCCAATCATAGTTAGATACCCAAGTGTTACCGTACTCAGTCATAGCCCAACGACCATTACTGTAATAAGGCCTAAAATCTGCCTGGTCTACATCTGGACGCCAAACATACCCATATTCAGGATCGTTTATCCAGGTTCCATAAGGAGAAAGCTCGTCGTAGAATGTTTGCAGCGAAACATCGTCATACTGAGCCTTTGCAATTTGCGTGGTTCCGGTGAGGAGAAGCAAAAGCCCCAGCATCATAGCCGGAAATTTGATCAAGGTTTTCATGTCCTGTGTGTTTTAAAATTTATAATTAACCTAACGTGGTTGATATATCAATTTAAAATCCAAATTGTGTTAAAAATGGTAAAAGCAACAAGAAAGTTGCTTGTTTATGAGATTTAACGTATGTTTCGTCTTTTAAGTGCAAATTTCTGTATTAAAATTATGTCAGCTATGGCAATCAACAGAACTAAATTTGATACAGTAATTAACCAAACAAAACAGTTTGTTGCACTTTATTGTTTTTGTAAATTTAAATTTTGTCGATGAAAAAAGGCACATTGTTTTTAATTCCAGTTCCTTTGGCAGATAATGCTGCTCATAAATCCTTTACTCCTTTCTTGGTAGATACCATTAATAGTATCAAAACTTATATTGTAGAGAACGAAAAGACAGCTCGTAAATTTTTAAAAGAGGCGGGATTAAAAACTCCTCAAAGCGAGTTGTCGATACACGATTATGGGAAGCATAAAAGAGGAAGTTCATTAGCTGCTTTTTTTAAAGAGCTTAATGAGGGTATAGACGTTGGTTTAATGAGCGAAGCGGGTTGCCCTGGTGTTGCAGATCCAGGCGCTGATATTGTTGCCGAAGCACACAAAAGAAACATCAAAGTTGTACCACTTGTTGGGCCAAATGCAATGTTGCAAGCTCTAATGTCGTCTGGTTTTAGTGGACAGAGTTACGCTTTTACAGGATATCTGCCTATTGATAAAGGAGACCGAGCGAAACGGATTAAAGATTTAGAACAACTTTCGCAACGATATAGGCAAACGCAGCTTTTTATGGAAACACCTTTTAGAAACAATCACTTGTTAGAAGATATACTGAAAAACTGTCAGCCAAATACGATGCTCTGCGTAGCATGCAACATCAATGCAGAAGACGAATTTATTAAAACTTTGCCGGTAGGTTTATGGAGAAAAGAAAAAGTAGACCTTCATAAAAAGCCTACAGTATTTTTAATTTATAAAGGAAATTGATTTGCCAAAAACCATCTTAGCATTTAGAACAAATAATTTAGAAACTAAGATGGTTAAGTCCATTAATAAGTCTCGCTGTCTGGTGGGATGCCATAATCAACGAAATTTACATCTGTTTTTTTCTTTTTAGAAGTAAGTGATGAAAAAAGTGATTTAGCCTTAGTAAATAAGCCCGTTAAGCTTTCAGCATCTAGAGACTTACCAATTTTTCCGGAAACTAAAGCTGCAATACTTTTGGTTATAAAACCGGAACCTCTAAATACTGTTTTATTTAAAAGTAATGGTAAAACTAGGGACATGATGCTACCACTCAAATTGGTTTTATCATCCAGCTTTTTCAAGCTTTGCGGATTAAGAAAATCCTTAATTAAGTTTAGCGGAGAAAACTGCTTGATATAGGCTTTGGTATCATCTTTCAGCTGTGTCTCTTTTAGTTGATATGTTACTTTAACACGGCTAATCTCCACCTGTAATTCTGCCAAGGATTTGATATCTTTATTCCTCATCGTCTTTATCTGCTATTTTATTAAAGTATTTCCTAATAAACATATTCACCAATATCTTCTCGATGATATTATCCTTGGTAAAGAAAACGATAATGGAAACGAGTAAATAAATACCTGCAACACAACCAAAGCCAGCAACCATGCTACCAAATACTTCAGCAAGGTATAAAGCCAATGTAACCGTACCTAGCAAAAATGCCAGAAGGAAACACACCACTACTACAGTGTTTGTTATGAGGTCTGCAAATAATTTGGAACCTTTTTCTACGGATTTTAAATGTATATAATCTAAGCGAGTATCTACATAACTTTTCGCGTCAGAAACTAGTTCTTCAATTGTTTTTTCTTTATTCTCTTCCATTATCGTTTTTCAGCGTGTCATTCTTATACGTGTTCTACTTCATCAGAATATTCTTGCTCAACATCACGAAGTTTACCTTTGATAGAGTTAACTACCTTGTCTTTTAAACCACTTAGGTTATTGATTTCATCGGCAGCTCTTTCTTTGATAGAATCTCCGAAGTCTTTCAAAGACTGACCTAATTTATCACGAGTATCTGTGCCTTTATCTGGCGCAAAAAGTATTCCCAATGCCGCACCTGCAGCTAAGCCAGCCAATAAGGCTACTACTACTTTTGAGTTATCGTTCATGTTTTTATAGTTTTATGTTAAAAATGAAAAATTGTATAAACTATAGTAATTAAACTAAGTACAAACACAAATTGTTTTAAGTATTTGCTTTTTGTTATGCTCTTTTTTCTCCTTTTGGATTACCCCAATATAAGTAAAAAAAAGCCTCTAGCAAATCAAAAACAAATATTGTTCCAATAAGATCACAAAACTAAATGAACTAGATTTTAGTTGATCGGCAACTGAATTATAAACAAACTACCTTGCTCTAGCGGTTTGAAAATGATGCTTCCATTATGTGCCAAAACAGACCTTTCCGCTTCGGTTAAACCTAATCCGTCTGTGTCTTTTTTGGTGGTGAAAAAAGGCTCGAAAATCTGATGCTCTAAACCTGGACTTATGCCTTTTCCGTTATCCTCAACTAGGATCGAATAAAACCCACTATCATTCATGGTACTTACATTTAAAATTTTAGGATAGCTCTCCATACCTTCTATAGCGTTGGTAAGGATGTTTACCAGTGCTTTTTTTATCTGCTTTTTATCTATGGACAAATGCAGATCCGCCGGTAAAAGATGTTTCTCTAACACAATACGCTGTCCCAGAACCAAGTCACTTATTTCTATTAAAGCCTCTTCAACTAAAGCTCTGATGTTAGTTTTTTGAATAATTATAGGTTTATTTTCGGTACTTGAAATGAAATTTCGAGTAAGCTGATTAATATTATCAAAATTAGATTTGATAACCTCTAAGTTGGTCTGCAAATTTTCGTTATACACCAACGCCTCATCTGTAGTTAACTCATGCAAAACCAGATTGATAGTGGAAAGTGGATTTCTGATCTCCTCGGCAAAGCCTTTCGCAATGTGCTCAGATATCGAGAACTTACTTTCGTGTATAAATTTAGTTTCTTGATGTTTCCTATAAGTAAGGTCATGTATGATGGTATGGTAAACCTCTACCATATTTTGAAGATCTATCTGCAAAAATGAAGAAAGGCTACAGAAATAAACCTGCCCCTTACTCGAAACCATTTGGCATTCGAAATCACTAACAGCGCCTTTAGTTTCTAACTCTTGCACAAAATTGTCTCTATCTTCTTGTGTATAAAACAAAGACCTATCATTAGTTGCCAACATCTCCTTAATATGATAACCAAAAAAGTCTAATCCAGCTTTATTGATATCATGGATTTTTCCAGTATAATCTGAAATAAGGATAGGTTCTTTTGCCTTCTCAAAAATAATCTTGAATTTATTCTCGCTTTCTTTAAGTGCTTTTAGTGTTTCGGCCTGTTTCAATGCATATCGTAAAGACCTATCCAAAGTATCAGGATCTATTTTGTCCTTTACCAAATAATCTGCCGCACCAACGTTCATTGCCTCCTCGTCAATTTGGTAATCTCCTTTTCCTGTTAAGATGATAATAGGCTCCCTAATGCCAGAAAGCACCGCCTCATTTACTAAATCTACACCAGTATATTTGCCTAAACGATAATCTACTAGATAAACATCATGTTGTCTTTTTAGTACCGAATTTATTCCCTTATCAAAATTATCTATCCACGAAAGCTCGTATTTATTGGCAATGTTACCATGACTAAAAATATCTTTGGTAATGATATAATCATCTTCGTCATCGTCAATTAATAAAACCTTTACTTTGTTCATATATATTTACTATTTGGTATTCAGCCATTTACCGGCAATTATTGTCACAATATCTACTAAATCACTGAAAGATGCCGGTTTGGTAAAGAAATCATCAGCTCCTAAAGCGAAAACCGATTCTATATCATCTTTATTTTTGGAGGTAGATAACACCACTAAAGGAATATCCTTGGTTTCTACACGTTTTTTTAATTCCTTAATTACGCCTCTTCCATCTAAAATAGGCATATTTAAATCTACAAGTATCAAACTTGGTAGTTCTTTATCAGTTAAAAGCTTTTGTAAATGTTCTATCAATAATTTTCCATTTTCTAAAAAGGTTACGGCATTTTGATTGATCTCTGAGAAAGCATCTTTAAGCATTAGCGCATCATCTTGATCGTCTTCGGCAATTAATATTAGTGGTTTGTACATAATTACTGAGTAGCGCTATGTTTAAGTGGTAAAACGATAAAAAAAGAAGCTCCTTCGCCTTCTTTACTTTTGGCAAAAATGAAGCCCGAATGATTTTCGACGATCTTTTTACAAATTGCCAACCCAATTCCGGTACCTTTATATGCTGTTCTGGAGTGCAGACGTTGAAACAAATCAAATATTTTCCCTGCGTAACCTTCATCGAAGCCAATTCCATTATCCGTAATTTTTATAACGCAATAATTCAAATTACGGGAAATGTCGGAAACTGGAATTACATTGCCGCTAAGAATTTGTGAAGAGATATCTATTACAGGCTGCGTGTTTGGCTTTACAAACTTTAATGAATTACTAATCACATTTTGAAAAACTTGCGCTAACTGAGATGGAATTCCGTCTACTTTATCATTTACGCTTAGATTGATTCTCGCATTTGTACTTTCTATCGCATAATCTAAACCATGCAAAACATTGTTGATTAGCTGGTGTAAATCTATTTGCTGAAATTCTTTTACCTCTCGAGTAACTTTTGAAAAAGCCAATAAATCGTCGATTAAGATCTGCATACGTTCAGCAGCATTTTGCATTCGTTCGATATAATCTTGGCCTTCTTCGTTAATTTGATCTGAAAACTTGGTTTTTAACCTATCTCCAAACGCCCTGATTTTTCTTAAAGGTTCTTGTAAATCGTGCGAAGCTACATAGGCGAACTGTTCTAAATCTTTGTTGGAGATATTCAGTTCGTTAATTTTCTCTTCAAGCTTTCGTTGGGCTTCTTTCAGTTGGGTTACATCTTGAGTATTACCTAAATAAGAATAACCAATACCAATTTCATCTTCTTTAAACTTGGCCGTGGTAGAAACAAACCTTACTTCTCCACTTGGCCTGACGATACGATAACTCGCTTTAAATGATGCCTTGTTTCGTCTAGCTCCTGCAAATACTCTGCGTAGTTTACCTCTATCTTCTATATGTACAAGGTTGATATATGAACCAACACTTACGATAGTGGAATGCGGCAAGTATCCATGAATGTTAAACATCTCATCAGACCAAAAAACATACTCTTCGTTACTATGCCATTCCCAGCTGCCGTTATTAGAAACCGCTTCACCTTCACGCAATAAAGTTTCATTTCTTCTCAGCTTTAAAGTTGCTTCTTTAAGCTCTGTGATGTCTTGTACCGTACCCACCAGTTTACTTTCTTTACTTGTAAAATAACCTTGGTTTAGCACATAGCGTTTGGTTCCGTTAGGTTGAGCTATTTGATATTCAGCTGCAAAATTAGTCTTGTTTTGCACTGCATTGGTGAGTTCTTTGGAGAGTTTTTTTCTATACTCCGATACGATAACTTGCTCTGCTATTGCATGTGTAGGATGAAAAGTGTTGCCTTCGAAACCATATATTTTATACAACTCGTCAGACCATTTATAAGAATTAGTTTTAATGTTCAGTTCCCAACTGCCTAGTTTTGATATTTTTTCGGCATTCGCTAATAATCGTTCTCTTTCTATCAGGTTTGCCGTGAGCATTTGCTTTTCTCTCACCTCAATATCTAGTTTAGCGATGATACGTTGTTCATTCCTAACCGTCTCCACATAGTTTAAAATTATTCCCGTTAGCGGTACCAAGTAACTAACAAAACGAAGATAATGCGCTGCATTATAACATGGATCGAATATGGAAGTGCTTAGCCCCATAAAAAGCTCTGCCAGAAATAAAGGTGCAATGCTTAAAATTAAAAATTTGGAGAAAATATTATGAAAGCGCTGCATGAATTTCGGCAGGTAAAACACTGCCCAAATCACCAAAAACGCTAAAGGAAGAAGTGAAAATAAGTCTATGCTGATCAGCTGATTTAGCATTTCCTTCCACTGTAAGATATAATCAGTATTTGCGATACCAAATACACAGATAATACCGGCTAAAACACAGAAAACCGTAGTCCTATAGATAATCTTTGTTTTCTGTTCTGGAGTTCTTAAGTTTTTAGCCTTGACTTTCAAATAAACAATCGTTCCAATTAGAAGCGTTACAGAATAAAAAATCCTATTTATCCACCAAATGAAATACAGGCTGTTTGATAAATCGTTTATCTCTTTATTTTCATTCAGAATTAATAAATAATAGCCATCTAGAATGGCCGAAATAAATAGCGCAATTCCAAATAAAGTTATGGTTACCTCTTTGCGAATATTGTAATCTATTATAGCCAGGGCACCTGTAAAAAGTGCGGCAGCAATCCCGAAAGTAGTCCAAACGCTAGTGTAAAAATTTTCTTCTACACTAAAAACGAGAAATTTACTAGTTGAATTTTCAAAAAAAACGGGTAATATGATGGACAGCAATGGTGCAATGCAAAGCAACATTACCGCCCATAATATTTGTTTAGAAATATTGTAGCGGTTTTTAAACCGAAGCGAACCCAAATTTTTGACTAGGTTAAGCACTTTATTTACCGTCAAGATCAATAGCCTTCATCTTATTGTAAAGTGTTTTTCTATCGATATTTAAGATCTTTGCTGCCTTAGTTTTATTGAAGTTTACTTCTCTCAATACATTTAAGATAGTTTCGTATTCTGCCTCTAAAGCTGCGTTTTTCAAATCCCTAGGCTTGTTTTTTTCAGTAGTCTCTATATTTTCTGCCAAATCTACACTAGGAGATTTAGCATAGGTAGAAATTTCTAGTGGAAGTGCTTTTACTTGAATTTGATCGGTTTCGGTTAGCAATGTGGCTCTACGCACCACGTTTTTTAATTCACGAACGTTTCCTGGCCAATTGTAAGTCAAGAAACAATCTATTACTTCTTCAGAAAATCCTGTGATATTCTTATTCAATTCCTGATTAGCCAATTGCAAGAAACTTTCCGCAAATGCCAAAATATCTCTACCTCTTTGGCTGATAGGAGGCAAGTTAATAGAAAACTCATTAAAACGATGGTAAAGATCTTCCCTAAACTTTCCTTTAGAAATAGCATCTTGAAGGTTTTCGTTGGTTGCAACAATAATTCTTACATCTAAATCTATCTCTTTGGTACTGCCAATACGTTTAATTTTACGTTCTTGAACTGTCCTCAGCAACGCTGCTTGGATATCATAAGAAAGGTTACCTACTTCATCTAAAAACAAGGTACCACCATTTGCCATCTCAAAATGCCCTATTTTGGTATATAGAGCACCGGTAAACGAACCTTTTTCATGACCAAAAAATTCGCTTCCCGCTAGCTCCTTTGTAAGCGACCCGCAGTCCATCGCTACAAAAGGCTTATCTTTCCTAGGACTGTTAAGGTGTATTGCCTTAGCTACAGATTCTTTTCCAGTACCACTATCGCCCATTAAAATAACGCTATAAGCCGTTGGCGCAACCAATAAAATCTGTTTCATCAAATCTTTCGATGCGTTACTTTGACCAATCACAAACTCATCGGTGAAAACGTAAGCTGTTTTACCAGCTTTTACTTTTTCGGTGTTGGCTAAAGGTGTTTCCTTAGCGCTTGCATTTAGTGCTATTTGCGTTTCAATAGCCTTGTTAATTGTATTTAAAATCTCATCAGGATATAAAGGCTTGGTGATGTAATCATAAGCGCCCAACTTTATAAGTTCAACAGCTAGTTTAATATCTGAATATCCAGTGATAATGATAACGCCAGTTTTTGGATAGCTATCTTTAATTTTAACCAACATCTCCTTCCCATCGGTATCTTCTAAGCGATAATCACAAAGCACTAAATCATAGTGATCCTTTGCCAAATACTCCATAGCAGATGCCCCGCTAGTTGCACTTGTTACTTCGAAAGAGTTTCTGGTTAAAAATTTGGAGAGCAGCAAGCCAATATTTATTTCATCATCAACGATCAATATTCTCTTCATAGTTTAATTTAAAAGATGTGAGTGTATAATTTAATAAGCTAAAATATAGAAAAAAAAAGAGACTGGGAATTTTTTTCTACACTTTTTTATTAGTCTACAACCCGCATCCGTTTTTTAGAATACTCTAACACAAAGCATTATCATGATTACTCGTTATAGAAGTAAAATTCACTCCTATAAGTTTCACTTTGTTTAAAAAAGAAAATGAACCAATGCGTTTCTGTCTTGTTTTTAAGAGATTTTATGTTTACTGCCCCGTAAAGCTCGCTTTTCTCTTTTCGAGAAAAGCTGTGGTACCTTCTTTAAAGTCTTTGGTGTCAAAGCAGTTTCCAAATTCGTCTATTTCGGTTTGGTAGCCATCTGCTTTTGGATCAAAGCCTGCGTTTATGGCCCTAACTGCACTTGCTAACGCTAGTGGCGCTCTTTGTTTGATTTTCTCCAGTATCTCTTCGGCTTTTGCCAATAAATCACTTTGCGGAACCACATGATTAACCAAACCAATTTGGTGTGCTTTTTCTGCACTAATCATATCTGCAGTGAAAATCATTTCGAAAGCCAAACCTTTGCCAACCAATTGTGCTAAACGTTGCGTGCCACCATAACCTGGAATTAATCCCAAAGTAACTTCTGGAAGGCCCAACTTCGCATTGTCGCTTGCAACTCGAATGTGGCAAGCCATGGCTAATTCTAAACCTCCACCCAAGGCAAAACCATTGATAGCTGCAATTACAGGTTTGTTAGATTTCTCAATAGCATTAAAAACCTGATTGTGTCCATCTTTAGCTAACTGTTTACCTTCTTCTAAATTGTAACTTTGAAATTCAGAAATATCGGCACCTGCCACAAAAGCCTTTTCGCCTGCGCCAGTTAGTAAGATAGCCCTAACTTCTCTATCGGTTTGCGCAGAGTCTACCGCATGTGCTAACTCGGTTAAAACCTCTTTATTTAGAGCATTTAATTTATTAGGACGGTTAATAGTGATATAAAGAATGTTGTTTTTTAATTCTACGAGTAGTTGCTGATAAGTCATAACGTTTAAAAATTTCGGTGTGTTAGCACCCAGTTTTCGATATAGGTTACAATGTCTTTCATGGCTGTTCCGGGTGGAAAAAGTTCTCCTACACCAATTTCTTGCAGTTTTTTCATATCTCCCTCTGGAATGATACCACCACCGGTTACTAAAACATCTGTAAGCTCCTTTTGCTTCATCATTTCAATAACTTTAGGAAAAACAGTCATGTGTGCACCAGACAAGATTGAAATACCAATGGCGTCCACATCTTCCTGTAAAGCCGTATTCACCACCATTTCTGGTGTTTGCCTTAAGCCAGTATAAATTACCTCCATACCAGCATCACGAAGGGAAGTTGCAATTACTTTTGCGCCCCTATCGTGGCCATCTAAGCCTACTTTAGCCACAAGAACCCTGATGGGTCTATTTAAAGTTTTGTTCATATCTGGTGTACTTGACAAATGTAAATGTAGTAAAATTTTAAATTGCTGAATTGTTAGATTGTTTTATTGCGCTCTTATCTAAGGTTCTTAACCCAAACTCAATACTGATTTCCGACCACTTTAAATTACCCTAAATTTGGTTAACTTTGACATTCAAACATCGCCACTCTAAACAATCTTTAAAGTCAGTTTCGTTTGCGCTTACCGATGTTTTATTTTTTGAATTTTAACTTTTGAATTAATATATGAGCGAGGAAAAATCATTAAACTTTATAGAAGAAATTATAGAGAATGATTTAAAAAGTGGAAAGTACGAAACCTTGGTAACACGTTTTCCACCAGAACCAAACGGTTATTTGCACATTGGCCATGCCAAGGCTATTTGCTTAAACTTTGGATTAACTCAGCAATACGGAGGTTACACCAATCTGAGATTTGATGATACCAATCCGGTTACTGAAAAAACGGAGTATGTAAACAGCCAGCAGGAAGATATTCAATGGTTAGGTTTTCAGTGGAAAAACGAATTGTACGCTTCTGATTATTTCGATCAGTTACATGGCTATGCTGTGCAATTAATTGAAAAAGGACTTGCTTATGTAGACGAGAGCACCGCTGAGGAAATTGCTGCGCAAAAAGGCACACCAACTGAACCTGGTACGCCCAATCAATACAGAGATAGAAGCATTGAAGAAAACCTGGAGCTTTTTGCTAAAATGAAAGCTGGCGAGTTTGAAGATGGTGCTTGTATTTTACGTGCCAAAATTGATATGGCAAGCCCAAATATGTTGATGCGTGACCCTATCATTTATCGTATCAAACATGCACACCATCACCGTACTGGAGATGCATGGTGTATTTATCCGATGTACGATTTCGCTCACGGACAAAGCGATAGTATCGAGAACATTACGCACTCTATCTGTACTTTAGAATATGTATCTCACAGAGAATTGTACGATTGGTTCATCGCTCAGTTGGGTATTTTTCCTTCTAAGCAATACGAATTTGCACGCTTAAACCTTACCTACACGGTAATGAGTAAGCGTAAACTGTTACAATTGGTTAACGAAGGCCTGGTTTCTGGCTGGGATGACCCAAGAATGCCAACAATCAGCGGCTTAAGAAGAAGAGGTTATACACCAGAAAGTATCAGAGAGTTTTGTGAACGTATTGGTATTGCCAAAAGAGAAAATTTAATTGAGCTAAGCTTATTGGAATTCTGTATCCGTGAGGATTTGAACAAAAAGGCAACCAGAGCAATGGCCGTACTAGACCCAATCAAATTGGTGATTACGAATTACGAAGGTGATGGCGAGATCTTAATTGGAGAGAATAACCCAGAGGCAGAAGATAAAGGCGGCACAAGAGAAATTCCTTTCAGTAAGGAACTTTGGATAGAACGCGAAGACTTTATGGAAGAGCCTGCTAAGAAATGGTTCCGTTTGGCGCCGGGCGCAATGGTTCGCTTAAAGTTTGCTTACATTGTGAAGTGTGAGAACTTCGTAAAAGATGCTGATGGAAACGTAACTGAAATTCACTGTAGTTATTTCCCTGAGTCGAAAAGTGGTAACGATACTAGCGGCCTCACCGTGAAAGGAACTATCCATTGGGTGAGCACAAAACATGCAAAAACTGCAGAGGTAAGATTATATGATCGTTTGTTTAGCGTGGTTTCTCCAGATGCAGAAGAAGGTGATTTTAAAGATTACTTAAATCCGAATAGCAAAGAAGTGTTGAGCAATGTTTACATCGAACCTGCTTTGGCCGACGCTACTTTGGGAACAGGATATCAGTTTATCCGTAAAGGTTATTTCTGTTTAGATAAAGATTCTACAACAGATCATTTGGTATTTAACCGAGTAGTTTCATTAAAAGACGGCTGGAAAGGATAACAACCCCAGTCCCTAAAGGGCAGCGATATCCCAAAGTCTCTCCTTAGAGAGATTTAAGCACAATTGTTTATATACAAACGGTGTGCTTGAGGGCGAAGCCGTTTAGAGGGTTTTATACAAACTCTTTTTATCCATAAAATCGATTACAGCATCCGGCACTAAAAACTGGATGCTTTTTTCTTGCTTAATTGCATTGCGGATAAACGTAGAAGAAATATCCATTTGGGGAGTTTCCGTAATCACTACTGATGGATGGTTTTCCCATTCACCTAGATCGATCCCTGGTCTAGGATAAACAAACAACTTATGATTTTCCAGCAATAGCTCGTAATTCTTCCATTTTTTGAAGGACGCTAGATTATCAGCACCCATAATCAAAGCAAACTCCTTTTCTGGATATTTCTCTTTCAAATGGGTTAAAGTATCGATAGTATAAGAAGGTTGTGGCAACTTGAATTCGATGTCGCTCACTTTTAAATGCGAGGCATTCTCGGTAGCTAAACGAGCCATTTCTAAACGGTCGTACATATCTGCCAAACCACTTTTTTGCTTTAACGGATTGTGCGGAGATACTACGAACCAAACTTCTTTCAAATCCGTGTACGTAGCCATGTAGTTGGCAATCACCAAGTGCCCAATGTGAATGGGATTAAACGAACCGAAGAAAAGACCAGTTACCAGTTTTCGGTTTTCAGTTTTCAGTCCTTGTTGCATAATATTACTTCGCTCCGTATTTTTCAGGATTATTCATCATGTGATTTAACAGTTTTCCCACTTCGTCGCTTAAACTAGCTAGATCTGTATAATTTTTCTCATTTAAATATCTGCATTCTAATGCGAATTTTAGCCAACCTTTGGTTTCGCTATTCTCCATATCACTATCAGATAATTTGCTGACGAAGTGAGCTGGGTATCTGCGTTTTCTATAGGCTTCGGTAATACAGATATTCGTAGAGCGTGACGAACGTCTAATTTGATCTGTCAACGAATACATCTCTTCTTTTGGGAAGGTTTTGGTAATTTCGAAAATCAGCATTGCTAGTTCGAAAGACTTCTTATAGACTAACAAATCATTGAAATCGCTCATCTGTTTCTGTTTAGGTAGATAGGAAACTGTATATATGCGCTTTTTAGGAAATTTGAAAACTGTCGAATGAAAACTACTAACTTTTCAAAAACGTCCCCACCAACTCCTCCGCTTCTGCACAAGCGGTTTCCAATTCAAAGTTTTTAAGGATCACATCAAACTTATCTGCATAGGCCAATTCTTTTTCTGCTTTAGCATAGCGTTCTTGCAGTTTTTCTTCGCTATCAGTTCCTCTACCCGCCAAACGTTCTTTTAAAACTTCTAACGACGGCGGCTGCACAAAAATAGCCAAAGCATCTTCCTCAAACTTACGCTTTAAACGAAGCCCGCCTTCCACGTCGATATCAAAAATCACGTGTTTGCCTTCGTCCCAAATGCGTTGAATTTCCGAACGCAAAGTACCATAAAAAGTACCACTGTAAACCTCTTCAAACTCTACAAACTGATGCTTGGAAACCTTATGTAAAAATTCCTCCGTAGAAATGAAATAATAGTCTTTGCCATCAACTTCAGTTCCTCTTAAATTTCTTGTGGTTGCCGAAATTGAAAAACTCAAGTTGTTAAACTTGCTCAACAAGTGTTTTACAATTGTGGTTTTACCAGCGCCAGACGGAGCCGAAAATATAATGAGTTTGCCTTGTTTCATATCATGTGTTTTGCGTTGGGCGTTCTGCGTTGGGCGCTTATCGCCTAACGCTTGTCGCTACAACACATTTAATAACTGTTCTTTAATTTTTTCTAGTTCCTCTTTCATGCCCACTACCAATTGCTGTATTTGCGCATCGTTGGCTTTAGCACCCATGGTATTAATTTCTCTACCAATTTCTTGAGAGATAAAACCGAGTTTTTTGCCGTTGGCATCTTTATCCTTCAAAGTAGCAACAAAGTAGTCGCAGTGGCTTTTTAAACGAGTTTGTTCTTCAGTGATATCTAATTTATCAATATAGTAAATCAATTCTTGTTCAAAACGATTTTGATCATAGTTCACCTTGCCAACCGTATCTTCTAAAAACTGAGTTAAACGAGTTTTAATATGTGGAATTCTAAGTGGAGCTAAAGTTTCAACCTCTGCGAAAAAACCAAGAATATTTTTGATACGAAGTTCTAGATCAGCTTTCAACACCTTGCCTTCATCTTCCCTAAATTGGCCAAAATTCTTCAACGCTTTTTGGAAGGTAGCTTCTAAAATCTCCCATTCACTTTCGCTAGCTTCTTCTTCGGTGTAGGTAATTACATCTGGTAAATTAAGTACCGAGGGTAACAGATTTGAAATATCAGCGCCCAAGCTTTTGTTAACTTCAACTAGCTGTGTGTAGTATTTTTTTAGTAAGGTCTCGTTTATCGAAGCTCCTTTTTGCGACTCTTCACTACGCTCTACCGTAATTGCCATGCTTACTTTTCCACGTTCAATAGCCTTATTGCAAAGGTTGCGCAGGTAAAGTTCTTTGTCTGAAAATGCTTTAGGAATTTTTAAACCTAACTCAAGAAACTTCGAGTTTAACGATTTGATCTCTACAGAAAACTTCACACTTCCGTGATCTGTAGAAGCCAAGCCAAAGCCGGTCATTGATTTTATCATGTGCAAAGATAGTAAAAAGGATTTTAGCAGAAAGGCCATAAGACCTAAGGTTTTGGACATAGTAGATGATTTGAAAACGTATGCCAGTAATCCTTATCTACTGTAGCCCTGCTGTCCATTCTAGCCCTCATTCTTCGGGGCTGTCATTTCCATCAGGTTTAACAAACAAAAATCTGTGCTAAAATCTCAAACCTAAATTAACGTTGGCTTTATTACTCAAGCTGGGCAATATTATCGATGTTATGCTTATGAAGATTGACAAAATTACTACTATTTAATAATTGCCTCTTCCATCAGCTCATAAACCTTCTTTTTAAGCAAAGGAACATCATCTAAACCTAATCCGACTACGCTAACTTCGGGCAGTAAAATAGTGGTGATTAATCCAGGCCGAGCCATTAATGGATCTTTTCGCGGCAGCAATTTACGATTGTTAATCATCACGAATGGAATGATAGGAGTTTGTGTTTCTATAGCAATGCGAAATGCGCCGTCATAAAAATCTGCTAATGGTTTTTCGGTTTTATTCATCGTTCCTTCTGCAAAGATTAATATCGATTGACCATTGGCGATATCTTTTTTCAATGCCGCTACAGATTGCTCCCTGCTCTCTTTGCTACTTCTGTCTATCAACACTACAATTCGCTTGTAGATTAGTCCAAAAATGGGAACTTTGGTAATCTCCACTTTACCCAAGGCACTAAAATATTGTGGAATACTTAGGCAAACTGCTACCGCATCTAAATACGAACCATGGTTTCCAACGTAAATATGAGATTCGGACCGATCAACATTTCCTTTGTTTTTGGTGGTAATCCAAAAGAAACTCAAGAGACTAAATAACCATGCCCAAATCCTCAGCACTACGAGGATAGCTCTTTTTCCAGTATTTAAAGTTAAAATGGCAGAAAAAAGTAACACAAAGGGCAAGGCAATGAACATCAACACAATAAAGATGATAGCAGCATACAGAAGATAGATGAATGAGAGACACTTTCGCATGAATTAACCTTTTTTAACTTACCAACTGGCAAAGATTTGTTAAGTTTACAAAATAAAAAGTAACGCCGCAATGTACACTAAAGCAAGGTTCGTATTTTCTTTAGTTGTTGTGCTATTCGCTATTAACAGGGCGTATGCTCAGCAAAATTTTACGCTTACGGGCGTGCTCTTCGAGAAATCGACAAAAAATAGGCTTGCATTAGCCGAAGTAAAAAATAAGCGGTCGGGCATTTCTACTGGCAGTAACGATATCGGCCTATTCACTATCAAAGCAAGCATTGGCGATACGCTACTCATTACCAAAAGATCTTTTTATGATCTGGAAGTGGTAGTTAATAACACTAACGATTTAGTACTTTATTTGAACAAAGGAACAACCCTTAATGAGGTTACAGTAACTGGGCAAACAAAGAAGCAAGCACTAGAAGAAATAAGGAAAGATTACAAAGCTAAAGGTTCTTTTTATGGTGGAAAGCCACCCATTTTGTCGTTACTTGGATCGCCTTTGACATTCTTCTACGAGCTTTTCGGTAAAACACCAAAGCAAGCTAGAAGGTTTAACCGAATGTACCAAACTGAAATGCAGGATAGCCAAGTTGATCAGTTATTTAACAAGACCACCATTAATCAACAAACTGGTTTAACAGGGAAAGAACTAGAAGATTTTTTGGTAAACTACCGACCTACCTACGAACAGTCAAAAAATTGGAATGTTTACGACAGCATTAAGTGGATCAACGAATCTTACAAGAAGTACAGTGATACTGTGACCAAGGTGAAAAGTCAAAAGTAAAATTGGGGTTTTTAAATATTAGCTAATTAACCAATTAATCACATTAAATAGACAAAGCCTCACAAGCTTTTTCAGCCGCTAACTTCTCCGCATTTTTTTTGTTGTAATCTCTTCCTATACCGAAGTTTTCGCTATCAATCATCACTTTAACCGTGAAAAGCTTAGCACTTTCTCCTTCACCGTTTTCTACTACATCAAAAGTAATTTCTTTCCCCTGACGTTGGCACCACTCAATTAAGCGGCTTTTAAAATTGGTTTCAGTAATTTCTAAATGATGGATATCTACGTAAGGTTTGATGATACGCTTCAGGATAAGGTTCTTCGTAAAATCGTAACCTTTATCTAAGTAAATAGCACCAATCAACGCTTCAAAGGCATCGCCGTACATAGAATGATGTTTGGATTGGAAGTTTACTGTCTTTTGATCAAAGATGATCAGTTCATCAAATCCCATCTTACGTGCCAACTGATTAAGATTTGCTCTATTTACAATTTTAGATCGCATCTCTGTTAAGAAACCTTCCTCTTTGTAAGGATAGCTTTTAAAAAGCAATTCGGCGACTACAGAACCCAAAATAGCGTCACCCAAAAACTCTAATCTTTCGTTACTACTTCTACTGCCATTTTTTAAAACTTTAGCAACAGAACGATGCCTAAACGCCATTTTATAAAGCGCTACATTACCAGGCACAAAGCCAAGCACATTTTTCAGTTTTTTTACAAACTGCTTATTAGGCGAAAGATATAGTTTATAAATGCTTAACAAGGACATCAACTAACTCCACAAAAATTAATACAGAAAGGCATTCGTATAAATATACGAACAATAGCCTGAAACCCTAAGCTTTTTAGCTTAATCTTCGTATTTCTTAAAAATTACAGAAGCATTGTGTCCTCCAAAACCAAATGTATTACTAATAGCAGCTCTAACTGTACGTTTTTGCGCTTTGTTAAAAGTAAAGTTCAATTTTGGATCAAACTCTGGGTCGTCGGTAAAATGATTGATTGTTGGCGGTATCGTATCATTATTGATCGCTAAGATAGCTGCCAAAGCCTCCACTGCACCAGCCGCACCAAGTAAGTGCCCAGTCATAGATTTTGTAGAACTGATGTTTAGTTCGTAAGCATGTTCTCCAAATAAATCTACGATGGCTTTTGCTTCTTGTATATCTCCAAGTGGAGTAGAAGTACCGTGTACGTTAATGTAATCGATGTCTGTGGTTGCTAACCCTGCATCTTGTAACGCCTTAGACATTACCATTTTAGCGCCCAATCCCTCAGGGTGAGGAGCAGTGATGTGATGCGCATCTGCACTCATACCGCCACCAACAATTTCAGCATAGATTTTAGCACCACGAGCTTTTGCGTGTTCTAATTCTTCTAAAATAATGGTACCGGCACCTTCTCCAGCCACAAAGCCATCGCGGTCTTTGTCGAACGGACGAGAAGCGGTTGCAGGATCGTCATTACGAGTAGATAAAGCATGCATTGCATTGAAACCGCCCATACCCGCTTCGTTAATAATCGCTTCAGAACCACCGCTGATGATAATATCGGCTGTGCCTAAACGAATATAATTAAATGCATCAATCATCGCATTGGTTGATGATGCACAAGCAGAAACGGTTGCGAAGTTCGGTCCACGCAATCCATACTTCATCGAGATATGCCCTGGGGCAATATCAATAATCATTTTCGGGATGAAAAAAGGATTGTACCTAGGTGTGCCATCTCCCTTGGCGAAGTTAGAAACTTCGTCTAGGAATGTTTTTAGACCTCCAATTCCTGCGCCCCAAATTACACCGATGCGGTTAGTATCAAGTTTAGAGAAATCAAACCCTCCATCTTTAACAGCCTCTTCGGTGGCAACTAGTGCGTATTGTACAAACGGATCCAGCTTACGAGCTTCTTTTTTATCCAAATAATCTTCTGGACTGAAGTTTTTTACTTCGCAGGCGAATTTCGTTTTGAATTTTTCAGTATTAAAACTTTTGATTGGCGCAGCGCCGCTCACACCATTTGTTAAAGCCTCCCAAAATTCGGGAACACTATTTCCAATTGGAGTGAGCGCACCCAACCCAGTAACTACTACTCTTTTTAATCCCATTTATAAGTATTGTACAGAAAAAGTATTTCTACTTAACGTTTTTTTCTAAATAAGCAATTGCTTGACCTACAGTACCGATAGTTTCAGCTTGGTCATCAGGAATAGCTACGTTGAATTCTTTTTCGAATTCCATGATTAGCTCTACAGTGTCTAATGAATCAGCACCTAAGTCGTTTGTGAATGAAGCCTCTGGCGTAACTTCGCTTTCGTCAACACCTAGTTTTTCTACGATAATAGCCTTTACTCTTGAAGCAATATCAGACATAATTTTATAATTTAATGGTTAAATAATTCTGTGCAAAGAAAAATAAATTCTAACACTTTTCAAATGTTTTTATTTCTCTATCAATTTTAATGCGTTTAAAACCTAAAGTAAAATTAGTTTTATAATTTCGTAATCCTAATAAAAAAATACATTTTGAACAAAACTTACTTAAAACTATCTCTCGATCTAGATTTCGTTCTAATTGCGGTTACAGCTTCGTTAAAAGACTATGTTTTGTGTCACAAGATAAACACCAATCTCAACTTTGAGTTTTATAAAATTGATGACCATGAGGTATATTTCAATACCGACGAGGCTCCTTTAGCTTTTTCTAAATATTATTTTTTTGTAGAAGAAGGCGAGCAAGAATACTTTTTGGTAAGCAACAGAAATAGTGAAGGCTTCTTAGTTCCGGAGATGAACAAGGTAGATTTCTTCTTAATTATCCATCAATTTATAGACAAGGAAGATCTTAATTTCATCATCAGCAACTTAAACAAAATGCCTGATATTCAAGTAGCTGCACAAATAGATGTGCGCAAATTGAAGTCGAAAGAAAATTTGGTAATGTAAATTTTATATTGTTAGTGTAGTAAATACACTATATTTGAATATCAAATCAAACTGAAATAGTATAATCATCGCTTAAACAAGTTTTGCGTATTGCAATTTGTATAGGTAATAATAACAAGATAATTTTAATGAAACCTTTTCATTCAAGAACTAAAATCGTAGCCACTTTAGGCCCTGCATCGGCTAAGCCAGATGTTTTGTATAGTATGTTTAACGCAGGTTTAGATGTATGTAGATTAAACTTCTCACACGGCTCACAAGCAGATCACCAAGCGGTTATTGATACCATTAGAGATATCAATAAAAAACATAAGTATAACGTGGGCATCTTAGCCGATTTACAAGGTCCTAAAATTAGGATCGGCATGGTTAAAGACGGTGGAATTAACCTAGTTAACGGTAGCAAAACCATTATCACTACACAAGAATGTATTGGTAACGAAGAGCGTATTTATATTACTTACGAGAACTTCCCTAAAGATGTAAAAGCAGGAGAAATTATCCTTTTGGACGATGGAAAACTGCAAATGCGTGTATTAGAAACCAACTATAAGGATGAGGTAATTTGTGAAGTTGTTCACGGTGGTATCTTAACTTCTAGAAAAGGTGTTAACCTACCTAATACTAAAGTTTCAATCCCTTCTTTAACTATCGAAGACAGAAAAAACCTAGATTTCGTATTAGAGAGTGATGTAGAATGGATCGGACTTTCTTTTGTGCGTAATGCAGCTGATATTGTTGAATTGAAAGACGTAATCAGAGAAAAAGGAAAAACAGCAAGGGTTGTTGCTAAAATCGAAAAACCCGAAGCAATTGCAAATATCGATGAAATTATTGCCGTAACAGATGCGGTAATGGTTGCTCGTGGCGACCTAGGGGTAGAAATGCCAATGGAAGAAGTTCCTTTGTTGCAAAAAATGATTGTAAACAAATGTAGAGCTGCTTCTAAACCAGTAATTATCGCTACTCAAATGTTAGAGAGCATGATTACTACACCTCGCCCAACTCGTGCAGAGGTAAACGACGTAGCCAATTCGGTACTTGATGGTGCTGATGCGGTAATGTTAAGTGGCGAAACTTCAGTTGGTGAATTTCCATTAATCGTTATCGAAACGATGCAGAAAATCGTTAACAACATTGAAGAAAACAACTATCCTTTCCACTCAGATAAGTTTTTGAAACCAAAATCAGATAGTTTCTTAGGTGATGCTGTTTGCGACTCGGCTTGTTTCTTAGCTAAACAGACAGATGCTGTTGGTATTGTAACCATGACTTCGAGCGGTTATACTGCGTTTGAGGTTGCAAGTCACCGTCCTGAAGCACCAATCTTTACTTTTACTAGTAACGAAAGTTTATTGAATACGTTGAGTCTAGTTTGGGGTGTAAGAGGTTTCTTCTACGATAAATTTGAAAGTACAGATAGCACTATCGAAGAAGTTAACGACGTATTGAAAAAGAAAAAATTGGTTAAAAAAGGTGATGTAGTAATTAACACCGCAGCTGTTCCTTTAGAAAAAAGAAGCAGAACCAACACAGTTAAGGTTACTGTAATCGAGTAATTACTCCTTAAAAATAGCTATAAGCCTCGAATTAAATTCGGGGCTTTTTTGTTTAAAACTTGCTTAGTTTTTCCAAACGATAAAATCTACATTCGTAAAATGTAATTCGGAGAATAATGATAGTTATCCCGAGTGCTTTTGGAAATCAAATCTAAATCAAATTGGCTAAAATCAAATCAGCATATTTCTGTCAGAGTTGTGGCTACGAGTCGGCAAAGTGGTTAGGCAAATGTCCTTCTTGCAACCAATGGAATACCTTTGTAGAAGAAGTTATAGAAAAACCAACGGCTGGAAATGCAGCTGTTTGGAAAACCAGTACCGGCGGAGCACAAAGAGTAAACAAGCCTAGCAAGCTCGAAGAAATTGAAAGCGCTACAGAAGAAAGGCTATTAACTGGTGATGAAGAATTGGACAGGGTTTTAGGCGGTGGTTTGGTTACGGGATCTGTAACCTTAATTGGCGGCGAACCAGGTATCGGAAAATCTACGCTGATGCTTCAATTGGCATTAAACATTAAGCAAAAGCGGGTGCTCTACGTTTCTGGTGAAGAAAGTGAACAACAAATAAAAATGCGTGCCGAGCGTATTACCAAAACGCCGCAGGCAGACTGTTTCATTTTAACCGAAACATCAACCCAAAACATCTTTAAACAACTTGAACAATTAGCGCCAGAAATTTTAATTGTAGATTCGATACAAACACTACATTCGGCACATATAGAATCTACACCAGGCAGCGTATCGCAAGTTAGGGAGTGTACCGCCGAGCTGCTTCGTTTTGCCAAAGAAACGGCAACCCCTGTTTTTTTGATTGGCCATATCACCAAAGACGGTGCCATTGCAGGACCTAAAATTTTGGAACACATGGTAGACACTGTGCTACAATTTGAAGGAGATAGACACCATATTTATCGCATTTTACGCTCTATTAAAAACAGATTTGGTGCAGCAGCAGAACTGGGGATTTATGCCATGCATGGTAACGGATTGAGAGAAGTCTCTAATCCTTCGGAAGTTTTACTCTCGCAACGCGATGAAGAGCTGAGTGGCATCAGTATTGGTGCTACTATTGAAGGTGCAAGACCAATGGTGATAGAAACTCAGGCTTTGGTGAGCATATCGGCCTATGGCACACCACAGCGCTCTGCAACTGGTTTTGATACCAAACGTATGAATATGCTTTTAGCCGTATTAGAAAAGCGTTGTGGGTTTAGACTGAGTGCTAAAGATGTGTTCTTAAATATTGCCGGCGGAATTAAGGTAGAAGATCCAGCTATAGATTTGTCTATTGTAGCGGCAATTATTTCTTCACATGAAGATATTCCGGTATCGTCTAAAATATGTTTTGCGGCCGAAGTTGGACTTTCGGGAGAGATTAGAGCCGTCAATAGAATTGAGCAACGAATATCTGAAGCAGAAAAACTAGGTTTTGAAAAGATTTTTATCTCTAACTATAACCTAAAAGGATTTAATAAGGATAAGTTCAAAATAGAGTTGGTGACGGTTTCTAAAATTGAAGAAGTATTTTCTGCCTTATTTGGATAAACCGATAAGAATTTATCTTAATCCGTTCTTCTTTTTAGCTCCGTATTGACCTTTGTAAGTTGTGATGAAAATATAATCATCAACGGTAGAAAAGCTATTGGGGTAATACTCAAGGCGCTAAAACCTTTTCTGATAGAAAGAATGATTCCAGAGATGGCCATCAAAGCCATAGCTACTGCAATCATTCCGACAGCGAGTTTCATGAACTTTGCTTTTTTCTTTAATTCTTCTGTGGATAGCTGTACTAAGTTTTCTTCTGCCATGTACGAAACTAATCAAATTATTTGACCCCAAAAAATTGGGAAAAGAAAAGCCTTACAAAATTTGTAAGGCTTAATCTTATAACTAAGATTTCGTTTTATCAACAAACTCAATCTGTTTACTCAGCTTGTTGATTTTTGCTTGTACTTTGTCAATATTCTTTTGGATATTATTCGACTTTCTGTCGCTCGCTTCTAACTTTCTGTTTGCTTTTTCTACTTCTTTCAACAACTTGGCCGTTTCATTTGCCTGCTTTGCCGTGCTATTTGGGTTTGAAGCCGAAAACTTATCTGTTTTTTTATTCGCTTCCGCATTCAAGCTTTGTACATTTTTCTTCAATTCAGCATTGTTGGCTTTTTCCTTTTCCAAGTCAATTCTCAATTGGTTTCTTTTGGTACTTAACTCTAATACTTCTTTTCTAGCTTCCAGCTTTTGTAATTCTGGAGATTTGGTAGTAGAACAGGCTGTCATCATCAAGCCTGCACATAATAAGGCAGTTGTTAATACATTTTTCATGATAGGTGTGTTTAACCTAAAGTAAACAAAAACTAGACCAAACACAATAAGCAATACTGCCAAATATTGGTTATTTAATTACTGGAGTTGGTTTTTTGTGCTCGTCTAAGGCTACAAACGTAAAATCGCCATGTATGGCCAATTCTCTACCTTCGGCATACATTTGCTCAATGTAAATCTCTACATTAACTTTTAAACTGGTGTTACCCACGTGGATTACTTTACCTATCAGCTCTACAAAAGTTCCTCCTGGAATGGCCTTTTTAAAATCAATACGATCACTACTAACCGTTACCATTATTTGGCGACTAAATCTGGTAGCTGTGATAAAAGCTACTTCGTCCATCATGTGCATTGCGGTACCTCCAAAAAGAGTATCGTAATGGTTGGTAGTGTTTGGAAATACAGTTTTAAATATGCTGGTTCTAGATGCAGCAATTCTTTCTTCTAGGGTCATAGGGCAAAGATAGTTTAAAAGACTTACGAAGCTTTTAAACTTCGTAAGTCTGGCGTAATTAAATTAATTACTTCTCATAGTTTTGGCGGCCTCCACCATTTCAATTAAAGCTTTTTTGGTTTCATCCCAACCTCTGGTTTTTAAGCCACAATCCGGATTTACCCAAAGCTGCTCCTTCGGAATAACGGTAGCTGCCTTTTTTAGCAAACTCACCATTTCATTCTTATTGGGAACTCTTGGCGAGTGGATATCATAAACACCCGGACCAATTTCGTTAGGATACTTAAAATCGGCGAAAGCATTAAGGAGCTCCATTTGCGAACGTGAAGTTTCTATGGTAATTACATCGGCATCCATTGCAGAAATGCTATCAATAATATCGTTGAACTCCGAGTAGCACATGTGTGTATGAATTTGAGTTTCGTCTTGTACGCCACTAGCCGAAATTCGAAATGCCCTTACAGCCCAATCTAGGTAAGTTTTCCAATCCGCTTTGCGTAAAGGCAAGCCTTCTCTTATCGCTGGCTCATCAATTTGAATGATCTTGATCCCGGCCTTTTCCAAATCAACTACTTCATCTCTAATAGCCAAAGCAATTTGGTTACAGGTTTCGGACCGCGGTTGATCATTACGGACAAAAGACCATTGCAAAATAGTTACCGGACCGGTTAACATGCCTTTCATGTATTTGGATGTTAATGATTGTGCATAGCTTGTCCATTGTAAGGTCATCGCCACTGGCCTGGCTACATCGCCATAGATAATTGGCGGCTTTACACAGCGAGAGCCATAACTTTGAACCCAACCGTTTTGGGAAAAAGTAAATCCGTCTAACTGCTCACCAAAATATTCCACCATGTCATTGCGTTCAAACTCGCCATGCACTAAAACATCTAAGCCAATTTCTTCTTGCCAACGCACCGCTTTCTCGGTTTCTATAGCTATCAACTGGTCATATTGTTCTTGATTTAAGCTTCCTTTTTTGAGTTTAGCTCGCCAACTTCTTACCTCTGGTGTTTGCGGAAAAGAGCCAATAGTAGTAGTTGCAAACGCAGGCAAGTTCAAGGTCTCTTGTTGCAAAATCCTTCGCTTTGCAAAAGTGTTTAGTCGCTCCGAATCGCTTTGTTTAATCGCATTTGTTCTGTTTTTTACTTCCACATTGTGGATTAAAGATGAACTTTTACGGCTTTGCTGCGCTTCTTTATTTCGTACTAATTGCTCTTTAACAGCGGCTGAATTTTCTTCATTTATCAGTTGTTTCAACGTAGTTAATTCAGCAACTTTTTGCTTAGCGAAAGCCATCCATTGCTTTATCTCCGCCGTTAGCACCTCTTCATTTTTCTCCAGTTCCAAATCGCAAGGGCTGTGCAATAGCGAGCAAGAAGGAGCAATCCAAACTCTATTTTTTCCCAGTCTTTCGATAGCACTATTGATAATTGTAAGTGAGTTTTCGAAATCGTTTTTCCAGATGTTTCTTCCATCAATAACACCCAATGAAAGCGTCTTTCCTACAGAGATTCCATCAACCACTTCATCCAATTGCTCTGGTGCTCTAACCAAATCGATATGCAACACATCTACCGGTAAACCAACAGCTAATGCTGTGTTATCTTGTAAAGCTCCGAAATAAGTAGCTAATACGAACTTAAGCTCTGGAAAAGCTTTTCTCAACTGCTGATAAGCCGCTTGATAGGCTTGCTTTTCTTGCTCTGATAGATCTAATACCAAGAAAGGTTCGTCAAATTGAATGTGTGTTGCGCCCAACGATTGCAACCTGGTTAAAATATCGATATAAACCGGCAGAAGATTTTTAAGCAAATCGATTCTGTCGAAACCCGCTTCCTTCTCTTTACCTAAAAGTAGGTAACTCACAGGGCCAATTAATACAGGTTTGGTAACAATCCCCAATTGCTTGGCTTCGTAAAACTCATCTATCACTTTTGTAGAAAACAGTCTAAAAGCCTGGTTTTTTTGAAACTCTGGAACAATGTAATGGTAGTTGGTATCAAACCACTTGGTCATTTCCATGGCGGTAATATCAAGTCCATCTTTCTGGTAGCCTCTCGCCATGGCGAAGTAAAGGTCTAACTCGGTGTTACCTTCTTTTGTAGCTACAGGATTGTAACGTTGAGGAATTGCACCAAACATTAACGAATGGTCTAACACTTGATCGTAAAAGGAGAAATCGTTTGAGGGGATGATATCCACACCCAATTTTTTTTGTAGCTCCCAATTCTCTCTACGGATGTTTCTGCCCACTTGAAGGACACTTTTCTGGCCAGTAGTACTAGCCCAGTAGCTTTCGCATACTTTTTTCAATTCTCTTTGACTACCAATTCGCGGGTAGCCTAAAATTTGAGTTTGCATTTTTTAAGGGTTTAAATAAAAAATTTAAAGCCCTAACCTTAAATAATGTCTGAGAAATAGTTTTGGAAAAATAGAATAGCAAAGCCACAGTTATTGATACTGTACGCCCACTAATCATACCTGACCCATTGTCCTATTACGCGAAGACATTGTCAATTCGATTATGGCAGGTCTCCTGACTTATCCCCAGTGTTATCGCCTTCCCACTTCATTGGCATGAAGCAGTGGCATTTTGATAAAACTGTTCTTCTAAAAAAGAAGAGGATTTACAGTTGCGCGACAGCTCGTGATTTACACACGATTCCCTATTAATTTCGATATTACTCGAAAACCATCATCGGTTTGATTTGAAATAAAGTTAAGAACTTAACGGAACGAAGTTATGTATTAGCATTGAGGAAACGAAACAATACATTTAGATGTAACAAATTTAACGAGGTGCTACATTACAATATCAACAATCTTATATTTGATTTAACCAACCCATACAAACACAATATGATTAAAAGATACTTGAGCAAAGGACTTTGGATGTTCTTACTGGCAACTAGTCTTACTGCAGTTGCACAAGAAGTTCCATCGCCTAAATCACACTTTGGCTTCGATATTGGCGATAATTACCAACTAGCCAATTACACTCAAACCGAAGCCTACTTTAAGAAACTTGCCGCGGCTTCTAAAAGGGTAAAGTTGGTAGATATTGGCAAAACCGAGGAAGGCAGAAGCCAATATATGTTGATTGTAACATCGCCAGAGAACCATAAAAACTTAGAGAAGTATAAAGCCATCTCGCAAAAATTGGCGAGAGCAGAGGGTTTAACAGAAAAAGAAGCTAAAGACTTAGCTCAACAAGGTAAAACTGTGGTCTGGATTGACGGCGGACTCCACGCCAATGAAACCGTTGGTGCACATCAATTAATTCAAACTGCTTACAATTTGATAAGTAGAACTGATGCAGAGACTACCAAAATTTTAGATAACGTAATTGTCTTGATGACACATGCCAATCCAGACGGACAAGAGCTACAATCTGATTGGTATTTGAGAGAGAAAACTCCCGAAAAAAGATCGTTAGCAGGTCTGCCTCGCTTGTATCAAAAATATGCGGGGCATGATAATAATCGTGATTTCTTTATGCTAAACCTTAAAGAAACGCAGAACATGGGTCGCCAGTTGTTTATTGAGTGGAACCCACAAATTATGTACAACCACCACCAATCTGGCCCAGCAGGAACTGTAGTTGCAGGCCCTCCATTCCGCGATCCGCACAACTATGTTTTCGATCCAATTATCCTGACAAGTTTAGATGCTGTTGGTGCAGCAATGCATAACCGCTTAAATGTAGAAGACAAACCAGGGTATACCCAACGTGGCGGCTCCGTTTTTTCTACTTGGTATAATGGAGGTTTAAGAACAACCACTTATTTCCATAACATGGTAGGCTTATTAACTGAAATTGTAGGTAGCCCTACGCCAATGGAAATTCCTTTAGTGCCATCACGTTTGTTGCCTAATAGCGATTCGCCAAATCCGGTAACACCACAAAAATGGTATTTCAAAAACGCGATAGACTATTCGGTTTCTCTAAACTATGCGGTATTGAACTATGCACAACGTTACCATGATGAGTTGCTATTCAATGTGTATAAAATGGGTAAAAATTCTATTGACAGAGGTAGTAAAGACACTTGGTCATTCTCGCCACAAAAAATAGAGGCTATCAATGCCGCAGCGAAGAAAGATAAATCAGACGGTGGAGCAAGGAGATCAATGGATCCAAAATACTTCGATGAAGTAATGAAAGATCCTAAATTGCGTGACGCTAGAGGTTATATTCTTTCTGCAGATCAACCAGATTTTACTACGGCAATCCGTTTCTTAAATGCCTTGATTAGAACAGGGGTAGTGGTGCAAAAAGCAACAGCACCATTTACGGTAGAAGGGAAAAAATATCCGGCAGGTTCCTATGTGGTAAAAACAGATCAAGCATTTAGACCGCATGTATTGGATATGTTCGAACCACAAGATCATCCTAATGATTTCAAATACGAAGGCGGGCCTCCGGTAGCACCTTACGATGCCGCTGGTTGGACTTTGGCTTACTTAATGAATGTGAAATTTGATCGTATCGTAAACGCGTTCGATGGTCCTTTCCAAAAAACTACTTATGGCGAATTGTTGAAGGCTACGCCTCAAGCGTTGCCTAATGCTAGCGGCTATGCCTTAAGTGCGCAAGCGAACGAAAGTTATTTGGCAGTTAATGAGTTATTAAAAGCGAAGGTAGAGGTATTTAGAAACCCTGCCGATGGTTCTTTTTATGTTCCTGCATCTGCTGCTGCAAAAGCGGCACTAAACAAGGCAGAGAATAATTTCGGTATGAAAGTTACTGGGGCCAGCAAACCAAAAGGAGCTGTGAAAGTTAAGCCATCACGTATTGCGCTTTGGGATACTTATGGTGGTTCTATGCCTTCAGGTTGGATGCGTTATATTATGGAGCAATACCACTATGATGTAACGGTAGTTTATCCGCCAGATATTGATGCTGGTAAATTGAAAGATAACTACGATGTATTGATTATGGTGGGTGGTTCGGTTCCTGCTTTTAATCCCGAAGCTGGAGGAAGAGGATTTAATCCGCCTGCCATTGAAAATATTCCGGATGAATTTAAAGGAAGAGTAGGCAGAATGACCGCTGAAAAATCAATTCCTCAACTAAAAACATTCTTAGAAAACGGTGGAAATATCGTAGCTATTGGTTCGGCTACGAATTTAGCGGCGCACCTAGGTTTACCTGTTGCCAATGCCTTACTTACTGCTGATGGCAAGCGTTTACCTAACGATAAATATTACGTACCTGGCAGTGTGTTAAGTGTTAAAACTGATGCTAAATTGGCTGCAAACTGGGGTTTAGATGAAAATACTGATGTATATTTTGATAACAGCCCAGTATTTAAAATTACTGGTAGCGATGCCAGAGTTAAACCTTTAGCTTGGTTTGCTACTGATAAACCATTGCGTAGCGGTTGGGCTTGGGGACAAGCTTATTTAAAAGATGGCGTTGCCGCTTTTGAAGCCGATTATGGTAAAGGGAAATTATTTGCCTTTGGCCCGGAGATTACCTTTAGAGCGCAAACTCACGGTACATTTAAATGGCTGTTTAATCAGCTGTATAAATAAAGAAACTATAAGTTAAATTATAGTGTTTGATTTTTATGGGTAGTCTGATCATTGGACTGCCCATTTTTTATGAGCCGCCGAAGCGGGGGCGTTTCTACAATTTGTTTACAGGCATGTAACCTAGTACAATCTCATCCTCTGGCAAACCTTCCTTAGGCGTAAAAAGCAATTGATATTTAGCTTTCATTTCTTTTGGCAGTACATCTTCTATATCAAAAACGTCGTCTACATCTACACCATACTTATCATCAATATGTGGACTAAAATACTGCTTAAAGAATTCACTTTCCTTTGCATTTTTAGTTGCTACAGCTTTGTCTTCAGCTATCATCAACATTTTGTAATGTAACTCCTCAAAGACATTACTTTGATATCCACCTAAATTCATGAAAAATAATCGGTTACCAGTATTGGCCTCTGTTCTTCGCTCTACTACTTCTACTTTATAACCGTTTACATGATTAACAATCCTATAAGCATCTAAATGGATTTTACCGTTAGCTTCTGGCCAGAAAGCATTAATTGCAGGAACCAAACCTTTCAACTCATTTGATATGGCGAAGAAAATATCATGCTGCTCAGTGTGCCTACCTCCTGGTTTACATCCCAGTAAAATCATAAATAACTTTGGATTTGTCATGTTTGTTTTGTTTTGCTTTTTCGCCAAAGATGCACAGACATATCCTTAATTTAAAGACTAAAACGTCGTTTGTTTTGTCTTCAAAATCTGTGCATCTGTGGCTTTGCCTATTTACTTAACAGAAGCATAAAGTTAAGCTAAAACAAAAACAATTACCTTCACGTTTAAAGAAGAAATCTTAATAACATGTCTATTCATCAACTTCCGCCAGACGGAGGAATGCTCTATACGGAAACCAATATGGCTCATCTTTTCCCTGAGCCGCTTAACGCCTTTACTGCGGCATTCTTTCTATTTATAGCCATTTTTTGGACGTTTAAAATCAAAGGAAATTTCAAAGCAAATGCATTTTTAACCTACTGCCTAATTTTGTTGTATATCGGTGGAATAGGAGGCACAGTATATCATTCACTTCGTCAATGGTCAGTTTTCATCATGATGGACTGGATGCCAATCATGCTACTTTGTGTATCTGCCGGAGTTTATTTTTTGGCACAAAGCACCAAATGGTATTATGCCATTTTAATGGTCCTAGGTTACGCTGGGTTGCAATTTGCCCTACGGGATTTACTAACAGCCGAAAATGCACATATTTTCATTAACATTAACTATGCAATGATGGCCTTATTGGTCTTAGTTCCAGTGTTAATACATTTGATCTCCACCAAATGGAAAGCGGGAAAATGGGTTGGTTTTGCGTTGCTATCTTTCGCTCTTGCACTCACTTTTCGCATAGCGGATAAGTGGGAGTGGGTAAGTTTTGGAACGCATTTCTTGTGGCACAGTTTTGGGGCAATAGCTACTTATTGTATGTTTAACTATATTTATTTAACTCAAAATAAAAAGGAGCTAACCGCGTAGCTCCTCTAATATTTCTTTACAACGTTGTTCTACCTCTAGACTTACAGGTTCGAACAAAGCGTTATCATAATATGGATCTGTTACTTCTCCATCTGGTAAGAAAAGTCTAACTTTTTGACGATGTTCTGCGGTGTTGGCCAATTGTAATACATCTTTCAGGTTATTCCTATCCATTACTAAGATATGATCGTAGATATCGAAGAAAGTGGCGCTGAAATGTTTAGCCCTTTGGATAGAAATATCGTAGCCTAGATTTTTAGCCGCTGCAATACTTCTCCTATCCGGCGGATTACCCTCATGCCAATTGCCCGTACCAGCACTATGTACTTCCCAACCTAAATTTTCTTGATCAGCTAGATGTTGCAATATCCCATGCGCCAGTGGCGAACGACAGATATTGCCCAAACAAACCATAAGTATTTCATTCTACTTTTTCTTCTCTGCTTTACGCACTGTTACCAGTAAGTAACTTTTATCGCCAATAGATATAGTAGAAGTGCTGGTCATCCTATCCTTCTCAATTTCAAATTCTTCTTCAAATGATGTTCCATATTTCAGCAATACTTTGTTATCAGTTCTTACCCATTTTTGAGTTGCATTATTAGCCATCATATCACACAAAGCACCAGTAGAAGAAACAGAGAACACTCCATCAGCATTTAAAGAGAGCTTATTATCCTTTGTACACCCATCAGATCCTTGAAGCGATAAATAATTTGTTGATGTTTTACCATTTAAGGTCATCGCTGGCGTAACAGTTTGAGATTTCAACACCCAATGATATTGAGTAATATCTTCAGATAAATCTTTCTTACAACCCAGAAAGGCGAGTATTAAAACAGCACCTAAGAATGTTAATTTAGTTTTCATATTATATTTTTTATCACCTATACGACACAAAAATATAAAACGCTACAAACAAACCAATTATCTATAAATTTCGTTTAAAATTTTTGCTAAACGCACACCACCTTTTAAAAGCTGGTTATTTACCGTCGCAATCCAATCGAAGTTATAGTTATAGCTTAATTTATCATCGTTTTTAATGCCTGTTGCGTAGATTTTGTTACATACTTCGTAAGATTCGAAAATGCAATCTTTCAAGCTAGCTTTGTTCCACTCGGCTAGCTGTTGTGGTGTAGCAAAGTTGATAGCCTTGGTGTATTCCGTGTAGCTTAATTGCTGAAAATCGATCAATTGTTCATCCCAAACTTTATGCAAATTTGATTTTTGTCCAAACCAAGTCAAGAAGATTCTATTTCCACCTAAATCTTCTTTTCTTGCGGTGTGCATAGGTTGGTGCATATCTCCCATTAAATGCACCAATAAACGCATTGCAAATACCTTTTTATCAGCTGGAGTTTTTGGATCTTTCAACAAGGCGATCATTTCATTGGTTTTGCTGTAGATATTCGCTTCTGTAAAGCCATCCAAGAAACTGCTCAAGCCACTTTTATCCAAACCCTCTGGCAAGTTCACATAATGCCAGCTGTTCAAATATCTATAGCTCGTATCCGATTTGATGAAATCTGCCCAGTTAGCGCTCATCGCTAAAGTTTCATTCCCTAAAATTTGCTTGATGCTTTTACGAGCGTTTGGCGTTAAATAGCTGTCAGCAATTTCGCCAACAATACGGTGGCCTAAAACGCCCCAAGCACTCGCAGCAATTGGTGCATAAATAAGAGCGAACGCCAGAACTAATCTTTTCAAAGTTTTCATGATTTGTATATTTTTTGTCTTTCAGACTTTTTAAAGCGCCTTTTGAACGCAAGTTATTTTTTCTTTTAAATTAAGTTTTACTTCAGTTTGGTCGCTCAAATTTTCTAATTCCAATTTCTCTGCATTCCACGAGTTTACCTTAAAGCTACTAACATATCGGCCATTGCGATAACAGCCCGAAACTTTCTGCTTGTAATTCGACTTGGTAAAATCGCCAACTAGTATTAAGGTGTCGTTACGTACCTGATAAGTTCCTTTCGCATGTTCTTCCCAAACTCCGTTATTGAAACACTCCTCTTCGTAATAATTTACCTTAGAGTGTGTGGTAAAATCTACGTAAAACGAATCGCAAGTAAACTTAAAATGGTGCTTTACATAATTTTGCAACTGCGACTGATTAGCAATGCTATCTTGGTTCCAAACACCTTGCAAAAAGGTCTCGCCTTTTCCTTGTACATCTGGTAGACGGGAACAGGAGAAAAAAAGAAGTAAAAAGTTGAAAGTAAAAAGTGAAAAGTAAAGGCCTTTCTTATTCATCATTGCTTAAACATTAAACTTTTAACTTTCAACTATAAAAACCTATTTCAAGCTACCAACCATATCCTCTGGTTTCACCCAAGCAGTAAATTGCTCGTCGGTTAATAAACCAGTTTCAATAGCAGCCTCTCTTAATGTTTTATTTTCTTTATGTGCTTTTTTAGCAATTTTAGCAGCATTTTCGTAACCAATGTGCGGGTTCAAAGCAGTCACCAACATCAATGAGTTTTCCATGTGCTGTTGAATAACCGGACGGTTTGGTTCAATGCCCTCAGCACATTTATCATTAAAAGAAACGCAAGCATCACCGATTAGACGGCCACTTTGCAACACGTTAGCTGCAATTACAGGTTTAAAAACGTTCAACTCGAAATGACCGTTGCTAGCACCAATGCTCACCGCCACATCGTTACCCATTACCTGTGCACAAACCATCGTCAATGCTTCTGGTTGTGTAGGGTTTACTTTTCCTGGCATAATAGATGAACCCGGTTCGTTATCAGGGATGATGATTTCGCCAATACCACAACGAGGGCCAGAACTTAACATACGGATATCGTTAGCCACTTTCATTAACGAAACAGCTACTCTTTTGTAAGCGCCCGAAAGCTCAACCATTGCATCGTGAGCCGCTAAAGCCTCGAATTTGTTAGGTGCAGTTACGAAAGGCAAGCCAGTTAAATCAGCAATTTTTTGAGCTACCAAAACATCGTAACCTGCAGGTGTATTTAAACCAGTACCTACAGCAGTACCACCAAGAGCCAATTCTTTAATCATCTCTAAAGCATTGTTGATGGCTCTTAAACCATTGTCAATTTGCTGTACGTAACCAGAAAATTCTTGTTTTAAAGTCAACGGTGTAGCATCCATAAAGTGCGTACGCCCCGTTTTTACGATATCACCCCAGCTTTCAGCTTTGCTAGCTAAAGTGTTTCTCAATTTTTGTAAACCTGGAATAGTTACCTCAACCGCTTGTTTGTAAGCCGCAATGTGCATTGCAGTTGGGTAAGTATCGTTTGATGATTGCGATTTATTTACATCATCATTTGGGTGCAACGATTTTTGCTCATCTAACAAATTACCACCACCAATTACATGACCACGGTTAGCAATTACCTCGTTACCATTCATGTTGCTTTGCGTACCCGAACCAGTTTGCCAAATTACCAACGGAAATTGGTCGTCTAATTGACCCGCAATTACCTCATCACAAGCTTTGGCAATTAAATCTGTTTTATCTTTAGAAAGTACACCTAATTCATTATTCGCTAAAGCAGCAGCTTTTTTTAAGTAGCCAAAAGCGTGGATAATTTCTTTAGGCATCGATGCCTCTGGTCCAATTTTGAAATTGTTTCTAGAGCGTTCAGTTTGCGCTCCCCAATATTTGTCGGCAGGTACTTGTACCTCACCCATGGTATCGTGTTCTATTCTAAAACTCATGGTATTTGAAAATTATTTTTGTCCAAATTTAACCTTTTTGCCCCTTAAAGGAAATTTATTTAGAAACGTTACATAAACATTAGAAAAACATTGGAAGTGGTGCTTCGGGTAGTTCAGTCCCGCTGTTCGTTATAATCTTTTTTGTGTTCGGTCTGCCGTCATTTCGAACGCATGTGAGAAATCTGTTTTGATGATGCACTTAACTCAAATACACCACACAAAAGTATTACCACTTCCATCGGGTTTAATCAACACCAACCTGTACAACTAGGAGCTCCCGGTGGCGAAAATCTCTGCGTTCTTTGCGATTTCTTCGTTCTTCTTTGCGGTAACTTTTTTTTTAAACGCAATCCCGTACGTACGGGATTAAAGGTACGCGAAACACGTAAATCCGAATCCTGCTTAAAACAACACCTTTACTAATTCCAACACGGCCATTCCTGTTTTAAGGTTTTAGATTTATTTAACTTGCCACAAGTTTGAGGAAATTAAAACTCAACATTATGAAAAAGATAATCTTCACATTGCTCGCCTTTGTCATTTCGTTTGCTACAGTAAGCGCACAAAAAGGTATCGATTTTAATCATATATATGCTGCTGGTGGCAAACTACAAATGTTTATAGATAGTGCAGCAAAAAATGTGCATTATTCAATGGTGCACCCCAACCTGCCTAATACCTTTTTTAATTATATGCCTGATGTCAACAACATAAGCATTCGAATTAATTTTAGGAAGAATATTAAGGTTTCAAATTTTCGCTATACTATTCTGGTTGATGAAAAGCCAGTGTTAGTAAATCAGCCCATTAATGAAAAAAAGTTAGAAGACACACATGCCGACGGAGATGAAGAGGTATTCAGTTCTACAAGTTTGGGTACTTTCCCTGTTAAAGGAAAAGTGATCACCGTGTTAGTGTACAGCTTAGAAAAACCTCAAGATATTGACAAATCTGTGTTCTATGGCAAATCTGTGCCAAAAGCAGAAATTAAAGGATTTTCAAAGCTTTTTAAAATAGAAAAAGGTTTTGACTACAGTTGGGTAAAAGAGCCCAAAGAGCGTACAAATTTTACTTTCTCTAATAACGATTTGGAATTAACGCTGATCAAAGACAGATCAGATATTGATTATGTATATACGACTACGATTAGAAGTAAACAAACTGATGAAATAGTTTTCGAATCGACTACTTGGCAATATGGCGGTGCTGTCGAAGAACATCATTTCTTACCTTTTTTAAATATAGATAAGAACATTTTCAAAAAATCAGGTGATTATGAAATCATTATTCAGCCATATTCAAAGTGGAAAATTTCTGCAAAAGATCGAGAAGCATCTACAGTTAGACATACACTTTCTATTACCTTAGAAGAAGAGAATTATACCAAGAGAGAGCTTCTTTTATTCGGTGTCGCTACGCCGTTCACTCTTTGTTTAGTGCTTCTACTTGTTACCTATCTTATCAAAAGAAAAAATAAAAAGAAACTTGTGGAGCAAGAAAAGCAGACAAACATTGCCAAACTCCAACTTAATTCTATTCGCTCTCAATTAAACCCTCATTTTCTTTTTAACGCACTCTCAGGCATTCAAAACTTGATGAACAAAAACGAAATAGACAATGCCAATAAATACCTATCTAAGTTTGCTCGTTTAACCCGTAACGTACTAGATGATAAAGAACTGATTAGCTTAGCTCAAGAAAAGGCTTTGTTAGATGATTACCTACAAATGGAACAATTACGCTTCGGCTTTAATTATGAAATTAACGCTGTTGAAAACCTTGATCTAGATAACATCGAAATACCGAGTATGCTGCTGCAACCTTTTGTAGAAAATGCAGTAAAACATGGCACATCGCAAAAAGCTGTCGACGGACAAATTATAATTTCATTTAATAAGCAGGCTAATGATTTAGTATTAACGGTTAGCGATAATGGGAATGGCTTTGATACCAATATAAAATACAATGGCTTAGGGCTCCAATTAAGTGATGGTAGAATAGCATTGTTAAATAGTATTTATAAAGAAAATCGCTTTATTTTAGAAAAGCAATCAAGTAGTAAAGGAACTTATATTAGTTTAACTTTAACGGATTGGCTATAAAAACATGAAGGCAATTTTAATAGACGACGAAATTTCCAACTTAGAAAACCTACGGGCTTTGCTAGAAAAGCATTGTCCGCAGGTTAATATTTTAGCGACAGCGCAAAACGTAGCTGATGCTGTTAATGCTATTGAAAAGCACTTGCCTGATTTGATTTTTCTGGATATTCAAATGGGGGAGCAAACAGGTTTTGATGTATTGAACCTCCTTCCAAAACGGAATTTCGAAGTGATTTTTGTAACTGCTTACGATCAATACGGCATACAAGCGGTAAAATTTGCTGCTTTAGATTATCTGTTAAAGCCTGTAGACATTGATGAATTAAAAACTGCAGTAAGTAAAGTTGATCGGAAATTGGCTGCACAATCGCAAAATTCGCAGCTCGATTTTTTGTTGCAGCAGTTGAAAAGACCTGAAGCAGCTACAAGTAAAATTGCATTGCCCATGCAAAGCGAAATCAGATACATTGCTTTATCGGAAATTATTCGATGCGAGGCTGATAATACTTATACTTTTTTCTTTTTGGCTAATAACGAAAGATTTTTAGTTTCTAAATCTTTAAAAGAGTATGCCGACTTATTAAAGCCCAATGGCTTTCTAAGAACACACCAGAGCCATTTGGTAAATCCGAAGTTTGTAAAGAGTTGGCTTAAAGAAGATGGAGGTATTTTGCTTTTAACTTCTGGTGAGAAAATTCCCATTTCTAAGCCAAACAAGGAAATGGTAAAGCAGGCCTTGCAGCAATTATAGGCAAAGTCTATTGATTAATACTTTCGTTAGCGAGGATGCCAACAAGTGAGGAATGATCTGCCGGCGTTGGTGTCCTCGCCAATGTGTGACTAAAGAAGGTTGGCATTTTTTCAGTTTAGCAAGCACAGGCTTTTCAATCCTAAACCTGATTGCAGTGGAAACCCTCTTTACATCGGAAAATCTTACAGGTTTGCGCTATGACCTATGCAGGCAAAACCTGCAAGGTTTAGCGCACAGGGGAACAAAAGGTTGTAACGAAAAGCGGGACCATCCAAAAAGACCCACAGCGGCATTGCTTTTCAAAAAAAGACAATTTGATTTGGCGCAAAAACAATGTTTAAAACTCTTTTGCCGTTATCTTTTCAAGATTATGTAATTTTCCAGCTTTTATAACCACGTTGCACACACCAATGAGATTTAGAATACTACTAACCGCTATAACCTTATCCATATTTTCATTAAATGCTTGCACAAGCAAGGAAGAAAAAGAAAAAAAAGTTGCCGAAGACAAGAAAGTTAGAAAACCGGAAGATGATAAAGCAGATAGCCTGTTATTAGTTTACGACAAAAACAAAGAAGATAAGTGGATCGCTGATTTCATCAATAATCTTCATAAAAAATACAATTTCAACGGCAACGTATTGGTTGCTAAAAAAGGTAAAATCCTGTATCAAGGAGCCAAGGGCTGGGCAGATTACCTGCATCGCGATAGCTTAAAAATCAATTCAGAGTTTGAATTAGCTTCTATCACCAAAACTTTTACCGGAACGGCAATAATGCAACTGGTAGAAGCCGGCAAATTAAACCTTGACGATAACGTTAAAAAATTCTATCCTAACTTCCCCTACGATAGCATTACAGTTAGACTTTTACTGCCACACCGCAGTGGCATGATGAACTATGTTTACTTTATCGACGATATTTGGCGCAAGGAAAAACGCAACATGAAAAAAGGTGTGACCAATCAGGAGGTAATGCAAGTAATTGCAGATAAAAAGCCAAATCCGTATACTAAACCAGATCGTGTTTTCCATTACAACAACTCTAATTACATGGTATTGGGGGCAATTATTGAGAAGGTTACTGGCATGCGTTATTCGCAATACATGATGGAACACGTTTTTAAACCTGCCGGGATGAAGCACACACATGTTTATTCTAAGGCCGAATACGAAAAAATTCCGGTAGATGTAGTTGGACATGACCGTAACAGCTTTAAATATTCTGTAGTTCAAAACTTTTTGGATGGCCCGGTTGGTGATAAAGGGATTTACAGTACCATCCATGATTTGGTGTTGTTTGATAAATATTTACGTAATGAGCGTTTACTTAAAAATTCTAGCTTAGATTCTGCCTACGTGGGTCGCAACAAGCCAATTAAAGGACATTTTAACTATGGTTACGGTTGGCGCTTATTTGAAGATAAAGGAAAAGCGAAAGTTGCCTACCATACAGGTTGGTGGCATGGTTTCCGTCATATCTATGTTCGGGATTTAGATAAAGACATCATCGTTATCTTTTTGGGAAATGTAACCAACGGCAGTTTAATGCAGTTAGACGAATTATATAAATACCTGAAGATGCCAATCATCCGCAAAGGCGCTTATACTGGTGCTGGCGCTGCTCCTGGAACAGATGAGGACTAGAACTGTTAAATTAGGAGTATCATAACTTCCGAACAAAATTCATTATAAATAAAAAGCGGGGCTATCTTATCGATGCCCCGCTTTATATATTTACCTTTTTTTAAAGGCTATTAACACTTCTTACAAAGCTTTTTTGTAACGCTCAGCAACTGCATCCCAGTTTACTACGTTCCAAATTGCCGCTAAATAATCAGGGCGTTTGTTTTGATATTTTAAGTAATAAGCGTGCTCCCAAACGTCGATACCGAAGATAGGCGTACCCTTTACTTCAGCGATATCCATTAACGGGTTGTCTTGATTTGGCGTAGAAGAAACTACTAATTTTTTATCTGCGCCTACAGAAAGCCAAGCCCAACCAGAACCGAAACGAGTTGCACCAGCATCTTGAATTTTAGTTTTGAATTCTGCGAAAGAACCGAAAGCTTCGTTGATCGCTTTAGCTAAATCGCCAGTTGGCTCGCCACCTTTATTTGGGCCTAAAACTGTCCAGAACAAAGAGTGGTTATAGTGACCACCACCGTTGTTGCGTACTGCAGCTGGATATTTAGAGATGTTTTTAACGATATCTTCGATGCTGTTGTTAGCCTCTGGTTTACCTTCTAAAGCTTTGTTTAAGTTGGTAACATAAGCTTGATGGTGTTTGCCATGGTGAATTTCCATGGTCGCTTTGTCGATATGTGGTTCTAATGCGTCTGTTGCGTATGCTAACGCAGGTAATTCAAATGCCATAATGTATATGATTAAGGGTTATTTAAAATGTTATCTCTACAAATATAACAGAGATAGGTTAAGTTTTATTCAATTGTTTGTCAACTTTATTTACGTTTATTGATAAAAAATGCCGACATCAAGCTTCCGCACTCTTCGGCCAGAACACCTCCAGTTAACAACGTTTTGGGGTGTAAAAGGTTTTGTCCTATTTTGGTAAAGCCGCGTTTTTCTTCTTTGGCGCCGTAAACTACCCTGCTAATTTGTGTCCAGTAGCTGGCTCCCGCACACATTACGCAAGGTTCGATGGTGACGTACAAGGTACAGTCTTTTAAATATTTGCCACCGAGGGTTTGTGCTGCCGCAGTAAAGGCCTGCATTTCTGCATGGGCGGTTACATCGTTCAGTTGCTCGGTGAGGTTGTAGCCTCTGCCAATTACTTTTCCCTTACATACTACAATAGCACCAATGGGAATTTCTTCTGCATCGTAGGCTTTTTTCGCTTCGTTTAAAGCCAAACGCATGTAATGTTCGTCTTCTTGTTGCGGATTCGCGTTTTCTTCGAAATTATAGAAAGACATTTGGGTTAATCGTTTAATTGCAGGAATTGGTTAATTGTGCACCTATCATCGGACTTGCGGGCTGAAAACTTCCGACTAAATCAGCTTACTTCCGTTCGGTACTTTTCTTTCTACAGTACTCAGCACAATATCTCCATTTTCGTCAGCAAGGCCAGTCACTAAAAACTCGCTCATAAATTTGCCAATCTGTTTTTTAGGAAAATTAACTACACCAATGATTTGTCGGCCAATTAATTCTTCTAAAGTGTAATGCTTAGTGATTTGCGCACTGCTCATTTTGATGCCCAATTCACCAAAGTCTACTTTTACTTTGTAGGCTGGTTTGCGTGCTTCGGGATATTCGAAAGCCTCAATAATGGTGCCCACTCTTAATTCTACTTTTTCAAAATCGTTCCATGTGATTTCTTCCATAGCGTAAAAATAACATTAAACCATTAAGGCACGAAGAACACAAAGGTTTATTTGAAAATACCACATCTAATTACTTATTTCTTGGTGCCCTCGGTGTCTTTGTGTTTATAGAACTACTTTTTACTACCTTTGCCACATGGTAGAAATCAAGCTAAAAAAGGGAAAAGAAAAAGCGGTTTATCAACGCCATCCCTGGGTGTTTTCTGGTGCATTAGATAAAGTGAAAGGAAAGCCAGAAAATGGAGATGTAGTTCGTTTGGTAGATGCAAATGGAGATTTTTTAGCTTACGGCTATTACAATGATCAATCTCGGGTAGCTGTTCGTTTGATAGAATGGAATGAAGAAACGACCATTGATGCTGACTGGTATGAGCAGAAAATTAAAACTGCCATTGCCGGTAGAGCGCATTTATTAGCAGATAAGGAGACCACCGCTAGTCGTTTGGTTTTTAGCGAAGCTGATTTTTTACCTGGCTTAATCGTAGATCGATACGCTGATTTTCTTTCTGTACAGATTTTAAGTTCGGGAATTGAAAAAGCGAAAGATATCATCATCGATGTTTTGGTAAAGCTTTTACAACCCAAAGGTATTTTCGACAGAAGTGATGCCACTGCTCGTACCCACGAAGGTATTACCGCAGAAAATGGTTTGCTTTGGGGCGAAACTCCTGAAGAGTTCATCGAAGTAAAAGAGAACGGCATCAAATACCATATCAACATCGCCGAAGGACAGAAATCTGGTTTCTATTGCGATCAACGTGACAATAGGAACATTTTAGCAAGCTATACCAAAGGCAAATCTGTATTAGATTGCTTTAGTTACAGTGGTGGTTTTAGTTTAAACGCATTTGCCCAAGGCGCAGCAGAAGTAACTTCTGTGGATAGCTCAGCCTTAGCGATAGAAACTTTAAAGCAAAACATCGACCTGAATAAATTTGATACGAATAAGCACATAGCTATCCAAAGTGATGTGAATAAACAGCTCCGTCAGTTTAATGATGAGGGCAAAAAATTTGATGTGGTAGTGTTAGACCCACCAAAATATGCACCTTCACGTTCCGCTTTAGATAGGGCAGCAAGAGCTTACAAAGATCTAAATCGCCGCGGACTACTTTTATTAGAAAGCGGAGGCCTGTTGGCAACTTTTTCTTGTTCTGGAGCGGTTGATATCGAAACCTTTAAACAAATTATTGCCTGGGCCGCACTAGATGCAGGTAAAGAAGTACAGATCATCAAACAGTTTTGCCAACCCGAAGATCACCCTGTGAGATTATCTTTTCCAGAAGGCGAATACTTGAAAGGATTGCTTCTTAGAGTAGTGTAAAAGCCAAAACTATTTTCGTAAATTGTTGTTAAGAAAGTCGGAAAAACCAAACACGATTACCTATGCTTCTTATCAACAATATTAGATTAAGTAGAATAATTAGAAATACTTGGCAAGTAGATTTAATTATGATTGCCTCCTGCATGGGAGCTTATTTCGTTCGCGAATACCTCATTGCTTACCACTTCTCTGTACCTACTATTATTCCTACGGTATTGGGAACTGCTATTGCCTTTTTTATTGGTTTCAATAATAACCAAGCTTATGATAGGTGGTGGGAAGCCAGAAAAGTTTGGGGTGGTTTAGTAAATGATTCTCGTTCGTTTGCTCGTAATCTATTAAGCTTTGTGCCACCAGGCGATGAGAACGATGAGATTGTGAAAAGGATGATTCGCCGTCACATCGCTTTTTTATATGCCTTAAAAGCTAACTTAAGAAGTACGGTAGATTTAATTTATGTGAAATACCTCGAAGAGAGCGACAGAATGGATATCGAAAAGCATAATAATTTGCATAACGCCATCCTTTTGAAACAATCAGAAGACTTGGAAAGGTTATCTAGGAGCGGCCAAATAGATGGTTTCAAGTTTATCCAAATCAATGAGATGTTGGTTAGGTTTAGTGATCAAATGGGGATGAGTGAGCGAATTAAAAATACTGTGTTCCCAACCACGTACAGTTATTTAACTAAGGTTTTCATCTGGCTTTTCGTAGTTACTTTCACGCTAGTGATTAGTCAGGAAATGGGCGTTTGGTCTATTTTTATGGGCTGGATGATTGGCTTTGTTTTCGTATCTACACAAATCAACGGAATGAATTTGGTTGATCCATTTGAAAATAATGTGGCTGGAATTCCTTTAAATCAGATTACCAGGACTATTGAAATTAACCTTTTACAGATGATGGGTGAAGAAAATACACCGCCGCCGGTTACGCCGATTAATGATGAATATGTGTTGTAGAAGATAATTTATTAACCCAATAATAAAAGCCCAACGAAAATGAATTCGCTGGGCTTTATAGTGTTGCTTGATTTTAAAGGTCTTTTAACTAAGTTACAATTTATTAGACATCAACCAAAGCATATTATCATAACATTTTTTCAGCAGAAAAGTTCTATTGATGGCAATCCATTGCGATCAGCAACTTTTATATAAACATACCACCAGAAACTTCTAACCGTTGAGCGGTTACCCAACCGCCTTCTGCCGAGCATAAGAAGGCAACCACTCCGCCAATGTCATTTGGCAAGCCAACGCGTCCTAATGCTGTATTTGCGGCAATACCTTTATTCATTTGCTCATTATCTCTTACTACTCCCCCGCCAAAATCTGTCTCGATGGCACCCGGGGCTACAGCATTTACCGCAATTCCTCTGCCTCCCAATTCCTTCGCTAAATATTTGGTAAGTACTTCTATGGCACCTTTCATAGCTGCATAGGCGCTATAACCTGGAAGAGAAAAACGAGTTAAGCCTGTAGAAACATTGACAATTCTTCCTCCATCAGCAATTACACCAAGCAATTTCTGAGTCAGGAAATAAACTCCTTTGAAATGGATATTGGTTAATAGATCAAAATCTTCTTCTGTAGTAGTTGCAAAAGGAGTGTTGATCCCGATACCTGCATTGTTGATTAAAAAATCGAAAGTTGATCTATGCCACTTTTCGTTTAAGGTAGTAGTTAGTTCAACAGCAAAGGCATCGAAAGTCTTTACTTCGCCCACATTTAGTTGCAATGCTACTGCCTTTCGTCCTATACCTTCAATGGCTTTTACAACTTCATCGGCCTCTGCTTTGTTGCTGTTGTAAGTGATTATCACATCATTTCCTTTATTGGCTAGGGACATCGCCATGTTTCTGCCCAAACCACGGCTTCCGCCAGTTACCAAGGCTATTTTTTGTGTTTCCATTTTTATTGTATCGTTTAATTTGATACAAATATCAGTCGTAAACTGCCTATAAAAATGGTGCTAGTTTAAGTATTTTCTAGTAGCTGCTTTCGGAATTGCCTTGGCGTAACTCCTTCAAAAGATTTAAAAAATTTAGTAAAGTTGGTAGGCTCGTTAAAAGTCAGTTGATAACTGATCTCGTTAATGGCTTTATCAGTTTCACTTAACATCCTTTTGGCTTCTTCTAACACACGTTGCTCGGCAAAATGACAAGGAGAATAGCCCGTAGTTAGCTTAATGGTATTGCTAAAATGTGCGGGATGAATAAACAGCAACGCCGCAAAATCCTTGATGTGATACATCGTATTCGTTCTTCCCTTCAATACATCATCGATATGTTTTTCTAGCAAGGTGAAAAAATCTTGCGTAATTTCTTCCTTTCGGCTAAGTAACTTTTTAGGAATTGGCATACACTAATTTAGTTAATTAATCTATTTGATGTATAAGAGAAAGTAATGAAATTTCCCTAAGCGACTTCTACAAAAAAGCCCCGAAAATGAATTCGAGGCTTGTATTTGTTAAAGTTTAATCTCTTCGTCTTTGGAAGACAGGAAGTGAAACTCGGTTAAATGGTAAGACGATACTTCCTTAACCTTTACTCTTTGCCCAAACTTAAAGAACCATTTCCATTGTAAAGAAATCAATCCTTTCTTAATAAAGGCCGCTATGTAAGGATGTACACACAGCGTAATATTTTTTTCATTCTGCTCACGCAGGATGTAGGTCATATTGCTTTCGATGTCGTCCATCAACACAATACTTGCTTTAATTTCTCCAGTTCCATCGCAGGTAGGACATTTTTCTACCGTTACAATATTCATTTCTGGCCTTACCCTCTGACGGGTAATTTGTACCAAACCAAATTTGCTAGGAGGCAGAATAGTATGTTTAGCTCTATCTAAAAGCATCAGCTCTCTCAAGTGGTCAAACAATACCTTTCTGTTAGCGGGCTTGTGCATATCGATAAAATCGATTACCACAATACCACCCATATCTCTTAGCCTTAATTGGCGGGCAATTTCTTTAGCAGCTTCCTTATTAACCTGAAGTGCGTTTTCTTCTTGGTTCTCTTTGCTAGCAGTTCTATTACCACTATTTACGTCTATAACGTGCAAAGCTTCGGTGTGTTCTACCACTAAGTAGGCGCCTCCGGCCAAGTTTACAGTTTTTCCAAAACCGTTTTTAATTTGCTTTTCAACCCCAAAGTGGTCAAAAATTGGTTCTTTGTGCTTGTAATGTTTTACAATTCGCTCCATTTCGGGAGAAATCTCATGCACATAAGAACGAATGTCTTCAAATAATGCTTGGTCGTTTACATATACATTGGCGAAATCGGTATTTAAAATATCGCGGATAAGCGTTGATGTCCTATCCATTTCGCCCCAAACACGCTTGGCAGGTTCTGTTTCTGGAAGCTTTTTCATAAAGCTTTCCCATTTGGAAATAGAATCAAGCAAGTCTTTTTGTAATTCGGCAACGCCTTTTCCCTCAGAAACTGTTCTAATGATTACCCCAAAGTTTTTAGGCTTAATACTTTCGATAATCTTTTTTAAACGATTACGTTCCGTATTACTCTTTATCTTTTTAGAGATGGAGATGACATTAGAAAAAGGAACCAGTACAGTGTATCTTCCAGCAATAGAAAGATCAGAGCTTAATCTGGGGCCTTTAGTAGAAATGGGTTCTTTGGCAATTTGTACTGGCACCAATAAGTTTTTGCTTACAACTTCCGAGATTTTTCCCGCTTTGTTGATATCAGCTTCTAACTTAAAGTTGTCCAATAAAGTGCCCTGTGTGCCGTTACGTCTAATCTTCGTTAGCTTTATCAGAGATTGAACCTGAGGACCTAAATCAAAGTAATGCAAAAAAGCATCTTTTTCGTAACCAACATCTACAAATGCAGCGTTTAGGCCGGGCATAATTTTCTTAATGCGGCCTAAATAAATATCGCCTACAGCGTAGTTGTTGTTAACGTGTTCTTTGTGAAGCTCAACAAGTTGCTTGTCTTCTATTAAAGCTATGGTTACCCCCGTAGGAGTAGAATCTATTATTAATTCTTTTACCAAAGCTACAGATTTTAAGGCTTTTAAGCCTTATTAACACATGGACCAAAAAACTTAGAATCCAAAAGTAAACACTTTTAAAAAAGCATTTACTTTCGGCCATAACATTAAGAAAAATTATTTTTTCTTGTGTCTGTTTTTTCTTAAACGTTTTTTGCGTTTGTGGGTAGCCATTTTATGTCTTTTTCTTTTTTTACCGCTTGGCATAATTTTAAATTTTTAAATGTTTTACTAATTCTTTTTATTTTTTCAACTCAGCTACCTTCTTATCTATAAAATTAGATAACGTTGGGTTGGCTGCTAGTTTTTTGCTTTGCAAGTAGGCATCAATAGCCTCTTTGTTTTTTCCCAAACTTTCATAGGCAGTAGCCAAATAAAAGTAAGCATCGGGAGTAGCTTTAATATGCTGTACAATTTCTTCAAAACGGATAATCGCTTTATCGAACTGCCCAGATTTTATTGCGAACATGCCTAAATTCATGTTAGCTCTAAAGTTCTTTGGATCTTTCTTCACCACGTCTAACAACATCGTGATACCCGCCATTGGAGCACCACCGCCGTTAACCATAGTAATTCCCATTCCAGTTTTAGCATTTAAGTCTGTTGAATCTAACTCGATAGCTTTAGCATAAGCAGTATTTGCTTTTTGTAACATTACTGGCTTCGCCACACTATCTTGAGTATTATCAAAAGCTTTTAAGAACCGATCTCCAGCTTTCACCCAGTTTTCTAATGTAGACTGACCATTTGCGGCTTCCTCTAAATAAAGTGCACTCGGAATAGCTTGCTCTAGATCATCCCATTTTTGGGCTAAAACTTTAGCTTGATTTACTTTTTCTTCTCCAGAAGCTTTTTGAAAAGCACTTTCTAATGAAGTAAATTCTTTAGCTGCTGCATTACTAATTAAGTTTTTAGCAGTTGCAGACGCTTCTGCCAAACTTAAACCAGGCGTTTGAGCCTCTTGCGGCATAGTAGCAGCAGCGTCTTCTTTTGGCTTTACCAAGCCCTTAATATCCTGACTAAATAAAAAGCCCACAAGCAATACAATACCTGCAATAATTACAATCTGTGTTGTGCGTGGGCTTTTCATATCAATCAATATTAAGCCTCAGCTTTAGCTTTTTTAGTGTTGTTTTTAACTTTATCAACAAATACTTTTGCTGGTTTAAAGCTAGGAACAAAATGCTCTGGAATAATGATAGCTGTGTTTTTAGAGATATTTCTCGCAGTTTTTTGAGCTCTTTTCTTAACTACAAAACTGCCAAAACCTCTTACGTATACATTCTCGCCAGCAATCATGTTGTTCTTGATCACTTTGAAAAATGCTTCTACTGTTTCTTGAACGTCAACTTTCTCAATCCCTGTCTTTGTTGATATTTCAGCAATAATATCTGCCTTAGTCATATTTCTAAAATTAATTAATTATTGTGTGTGTTTTAATTACATCTGATTTGGGGTTGCAAAAGTATTGCTTTTTAGCGAGATAGGAAAATAAAAGATGATTTATTTGTGTGTTAGACCATCATAGTATTGCAAGTTTTAGCGATTTAATACCTTTTATTGTACTTTTGTTACAATGTCTTTTCAATCGGAAATAGTTAGTTGGTACCTTAAAAACAAGAGAGATTTACCATGGAGAGGTACTACCGATCCTTATGTTATTTGGCTCTCTGAGATTATCTTACAACAAACAAGAGTAGAACAAGGGAAACCGTATTTCCTGAAGTTTTTAGAGAATTACCCAACTGTAAAAGACTTTGCCAATGCCGCCGAAGAACAAGTTTTAAAGCTTTGGCAAGGATTAGGTTACTATTCTAGAGGCCGAAATATGTTGTATACCGCCAAACATATTGCAGAACATTACGGAGGGCAGTTTCCAAAAAGTTATAGCGAGCTTGTTAAATTAAAAGGAGTTGGAAGCTATACCGCAGCGGCAATCTCGTCTTTTTCGAGTAACGAAAGACAAGCCGTGGTCGACGGAAATGTCTATCGGGTTTTGGCTAGATACTTCGGAATAGAAGAGCCTATCAATTCAAATACTGGGCAAAAACTGTTTGCCGATCTAGCAAAAGAGCTTATTGCTGATCAAGAACCGTCTGTTTATAACCAAGCCATCATGGAATTTGGCGCATTACAGTGCAAGCCTAAATCTCCACTTTGTATTGAGTGCCCGGTACAATTAGGATGCGAAGCCTTTAAGCTTAAGAAAGTAGATCAGCTTCCTGTTAAGTTAAAAAAAGTAAAAATCAGAAAACGATGGTTTAACTATTTTGTTGCTATTAGTAATGATGAGATCCTTACTAAGCAAAGAATGCCTGGTGATGTTTGGCAACATCTTTACGATTTCCCTTTAATTGAAACGGAAGGAGAGGCATCAATTGCAAATGAAGAGTTCCAAACACAAGTTACGAAACTATTTGGGAAGCAGCTAGAGCTAAAGGTTTTAGAAAGCAAAAAACATGTTTTAACTCACCAAATAATATATGTTCAATTTTTTGCAATAGATAATTATATTGTTAACTTTAATAAACACACCGAAATTAAATCGGTTAAAATTAACGATTTTAAGCAATTACCTCATCCAAAAATTATTGGAGATTTTGTAGAAAAGCATATAGACTAATCAAATATATTTATGTCAGGTATTAACAAAGTAATCTTGGTGGGCCACTTAGGAAAGGACCCCGAAGTTAGACATTTAGAAGGTGGAGTTACCGTTGCTAGTTTTCCTTTAGCCACCTCAGAGACATTTAACAAAGACGGAAAAAGAGTTGAACAAACGGAATGGCATAACATTGTATTATGGAGAGGCCTGGCCGAAGTTGCTTCTAAATATCTTCAGAAAGGCAAGTTAGTATACATAGAGGGGAAATTAAGAACACGCTCTTTCGAAGACAAAGAAAAAGTTAAGAAATACGTTACCGAAATAGTTGCCGAAAACTTTACTATGCTGGGCAGAAAAAGCGACTTTGAACCTACTCCGGGATCAAATGGCATGTTACCATCAAACAATAAAATCGAAGATGATTTCTCCACCTCAATTGACGAGTCTGGAGATTTACCATTCTAGAAATTTAAAATATCCTAAATAACAAAAAGAGGCTGATCACGATATGGTGATACAGCCTCTTTCTTTTAGCAGCACTTCTATAAAGTGATAGTTTCGCCTATAGCCGGCAATAACAACTGTTTTTGTGCTCTCTTAAATACCTCAACAGCCGTGTATTTATCCACCTCTATTACAGGAAATGAATCATAATGTACGCCAATTACTTTAGTGCAGTTTACATACGCTGCGGCAATTGCCGCATCATCTGCATCCATGGTGTAATTACCACCAATTGGAAGAATAGCATACTCTAACTGATACAACTCAGCCAACAATTTCATGTCTAGTGTTAAACCGGTATCTCCAGCAAAGTAAATTTGCTTACCATCAACATCTAAAACAAAACCTGCTGGGTTGCCACCGTAAGACCCGTCTGGCAAGCTACTTGAGTGTATAGCTGTAACCATACGCACATTTCCAAAGTCGAATTTAAACTTACCAATATTCATATCATGGATATTAGTAACACCTTGCTTTTGTAACCAACCAGCAATTTCTGGCATACAGATCACTTTTGCATTGGTTCTTTTAGCTATGTCAACCAAGTCGGCAACATGATCTCCGTGACCGTGACTTACCAAAATATAATCAGCCTCAATTTGCGCAACATCAATATGTTTCGCTAAAGGATTACCGCTAATAAATGGATCAAAAAGCAACTTTACAGAAGACGTTTCTAATAAGAAACATGACTGACCATAATACGTATATTTCATATCGATATATTTTATTGTCCAAATAAACCACCTAAACCACCAAGCATGTCTTTGGTTGCCGCTTGCATTTCTACTGCGCTAACCTGTTCTGCTTGTACTAATGCTTTATTTACTGCAGCTTGCAAAAGTTCCTCTAGCTCCTCCTTGTCAGCTTGCTCGTAAAATTCGTCAGTAATTGAAATAGAAGTTATCGCCTTATTTGCGGTGGCAGTAACTTTTATTGCACCGCCCTCTACCTCTCCAAACACCGAAATGGTATCTAATCTCTTTTTTATTTCTTCGGCTTTGCCTTGTGCAGCCATTAATTTATCAAACATATCTCTTCTTTTATTGAATGCTCTAAATTACAAAAAACCCTCAAGTTTAACTCTGAGGGTTTGGTATGGTTTTAAAAATTTAAATTTATTTATTGATGCCCGTAATTTGTAGCTCAACCCGCCTATCATGTTTTTCTCCCTTACCCAAAGGGAAATTTGCCATCATACCTTTGTAGGTGAGGCGTTTCTTTTCTACCCCGCTATAGATTAAATAATCATAGATAATTTTTGCTCTAGCTTGCGATAAATTATGCTCTCCTGTTTCCAAATCTTTTACATCTCTACCCGGCGGATTACAACAGATGTGGCCCAAAATTGCAATATCATATTGTTTTTTTTCTTTAATGATATTAGTTATTCGATCTAAAACAGGAATAGATTCCGCTAACAATACCGATCTACTATTTTCAAACAAAATGTTCTCCAAAATGACTTTATCACCTATTTTAAGTGTATCCGGTAGGATAGAGCTTGTCGAATTTACGTTCTTTTTATCATAGGCTATCAGCAAATCAACCCTTCGATTATAAGTACGTTGCTTGCTAATATTCCCCTTACCTGCAAGATTTACCTCACCATTGCCAATTAGCAACTTAATTTTTGCTGTAGCAACTCCATACTCTTTTAACAGGCTTTTTAAGTGATTAGCCCTTGTTAGCGACAATGTATCGTTATAAACTTTTCTGCCTCTATCATCACAATAACCAATTATCGATATAGAAATGATATCAGTAGAGTCTATTTCGCTGACGAATTGCGAAAACATATCTTTCTGCTTATGATCAAGAGTACTTATATCCGTATCAAAGAAAAAGCTAGATTTTTTTTTCTTTTGAGCATTGGCTGCATTAATTAATAGCACCGAGCAAAGCAGGATCAATACGCATCCTTTATTGAGCATAAAAGTTTATGATTGGCCTTATAAAGATAGAAAAACTTCGTTCTTTACAAAAAAAAGCCATTTCTATCTTTATCACTTATAGGAGTATCCTACTGCTTAGCTCTTTCATATTGTACTGGCCATTTTACATCTTCATTAAGTTGCTTTGCAGCGTGTAACGGAAAATACGGATTTCTTAGTAGCTCACGAGCCATGAATATCAAATCTGCTTTTTCTTCTTTTAAGATATCTTCTGCTTGCTGCGCATCGGTGATTAAACCTACTGCTCCTGTAGTAATACTGGCTTCTTTCTTTATGCTTTCCGCAAATTTAACTTGGTAGTTTGGTGCTACCGGAATCTGTTGTTCTCTTGCCAATCCGCCAGTAGAAGTATCTATTACATCTACTCCTTTTTCTTTTAAGATTTTTGCCAACTGAACCGACTCTACCTCATTCCAACCACCTGCAACCCAATCGGTAGCAGAAATACGTACAAATAATGGATTTTCACTTGGCAAAACCTCTTGTACTGCCGCTACTACTTCTAATAACAGCCTAATCCTGTTTTCGAAGCTTCCTCCGTACTCATCATTACGTTTATTACTTAATGGCGATAAGAATTGATGCAATAAATAACCATGCGCAGCATGTATCTCTATTACCTTAAATCCAACTTCTAAAGCTCTTTTACTGGCGGCCTTGAAATCAGATTTGACTTTTTCAATTCCTTCCAGATCTAGCGCAATAGGCATTTTATCTTTCGGGTTAAACTGAATGGCACTAGGCGCGACAGTATCCCATCCGCCTTTTTCTTTATCTACTTGAGCTGGGCTTTCCCAAGGAATATCGAAACTTGCTTTTCTGCCAGCATGAGCTAACTGGATCCCTGCCACGGCTCCATTCTCATGAATAAAATCCACGATCTCTTTTAGTTTGGGTTTGTGTTCATCTTTCCAGATACCTAAATCTACAATAGAGATCCTTCCCTCTGGAGAAATTGCAGCAGCTTCGGTAATCACCAAGCCAGCGCCGCCAACAGCCCGGCTTCCTAAATGCACTAAATGCCAATTGTTCGCGAAACCATCGATAGAAGAATATTCGCACATTGGCGAAACCACAATGCGGTTTTTTAAGACCACATTTTTAATTTGTATAGGTGAAAATAATATAGACATACTTAATTTTTAACGCTATACAACAAGTAAAATGCCAATGACAGAAATAGCCAAAAGTTGTGAATATTTAATGACAAAAGCATTTAGCGACAGATATTCGTCTTTTACCGATACTCTAAATACATATTCATTTCTTAAACCTATGTTTGTTTCATTAATAAGCACTTCTTAATTCCTTAATAGTTTAGAGCGGGCAAAATGTGGATGCATGGATCCCGTTTTTTGTTTTATTGAGTCAGGAACAAACTCATAGCTCGTTTATTTTACCTTCTCGAGACCAAGCTTTTTCTGCTGCCGTATACCTTTGTATTATAAATATTAAAGTGATGAAAATAGAAATATGGTCTGATGTAATGTGCCCTTTTTGCTATATCGGAAAAAGACACATGGAACAAGCATTAACAGAACTTCCTTTTAAAGATTCGATCGATATCAATTGGAAAAGCTATCAATTAAACCCAGCATATCATAACGAAGACGGAGAAAGCCTTTACGATTACTTATCTAAAAATAAAGGCATTAGCCTGGAACAAGCTAAGCAAATGACTACACAAGTTGCCGCAATGGGCAGTAACGTAGGTTTAAACTTAGATTTCGAAACCAGTATCCCTGCTAACTCTTTTGATGCGCACCGATTAATCCATTTCGCTGCCAGTAAAGGAAAACAAGATTTAGCAGAAGAATATTTATTTAAAGCGCATTTTGAAGAAGCAAAAAACATAGCTGATACGAATGTACTTTTAGAAATTGCCTCTTCTTTAGATTTAGATACAGAAGAAGCCAAAGCCGTATTAGCAAGTGACAAATTTGCAGAAGAAGTACGATTTGACATCTACGAAAGTCAGCAAGTGGGCGTTAGAGGGGTGCCATTTTTTGTGATGGATAGGAAATATGCATTATCGGGAGCGCAACCTGTAGACGCATTTAAACAAGCCATTACACAAAGCTATAACGAGTGGAAAGCAGCGCAAGAAAGCACTCCGTTAAAAAGCTTGAATACAAACTCAGACAATACTTGCGATGAAAACGGTTGTGAGATATAAAATCAACGTTATTTATGGTTTAGCATAAAAAAAAGCGATTAGGAGTTCTAATCGCTTTTTTTTGCAGTTATGCCTTATTATTTGTTCAAAGGAGTTGGCTTATTCATATTTTTAGTCAGCTTTGAACCTTCGGTTTGTTTCATGAAGTCAACCATAATGTTCATGCTTTCATCCTCAATAAAGTCAAGCGCATCTTCTTTCGTTGCTTTTTCACCTTTTTTAAGTGCTGGCAAACCTTTCTCGGCTCTAACCTGGTTTACCCTAGCCAAAGATTTAGCTTCTAAAGCATCTCGTTCCGCTTTAAGTTTAGCCTCGTTTAAGGTCACCGATGTTTCACTTTCTCGTTTCTTGCCTTCAGCAATATCCTCTTTCAACATTTTATAATCAAGAGACTTTAACATACGCTTTTCATGCAGCTTGTTTAAGTTCACCTTAATCGTATTTAAGTCGTAAACCGTTGTATAAGTTGATGGATTAACCATATCAAAAGGCAATGCAGAAGGCTCCGTATCCTCACCAATCTTATCTAAAGGATAAATTGATGGGAAATTGATATCAGGAATAACACCTTTATGCTGCGTACTATTACCACTTACACGGTAAAACTTAGCCATTGTTAAGTTAATTTGACCTAACTGTGGGATGCCGTTTTTATCTACGATCGTCACCGTTTGTCCGCCTTCTTTTGGATTAACTGTGGTTTTAGCTACTTCTTTTTTCTTAAATAAAGCCGCTAATTGATTTAACACACCAGAGTTCATTAAAGAATTTAGATCGATAGAAGACTGTACCGTTCCTTTACCATAAGATTGAGTTCCCATTACTACTCCGCGACCGTAATCTTGTATAGCCCCAGCAAAAATTTCTGAAGCGGAAGCACTTAAACGGTCTATCATTACACCTAGAGGGCCATCCCAAGTTATGTTACTGTCTTCGTCTTTATAAACCTTTACGTTGTTCTTGTAGTCTTTAACCTGCACTACTGGGCCTTTGCCGATAAACAATCCAGAAAGTTCGATTGCTTCGTTTAAAGAACCACCACCATTAGCTCTAAGGTCAACCACAATGGCATCAACCTTATCCATGTTTTTAAGCGTATCTATTAACAAACGTACATCTCTTGTAGTACTTTTATAATTTGGATCTCCTGCATTTGCTGCCTTGAAATCTGCGTAGAAAGCTGGAATTTTAATGATACCAATTTTGTAAGGTTTGCCATCACTTTCTACGGTTTTCACCGTTTTCTTAGCCGATTGATCCGCTAAAATGATCTTCTCTCTAACCAAGGTAATGATTTGGGGTTTAGAAGAAAGCTCTTGTCCTACCGGGATCACTTTTAAACGTACGGTAGTACCTTTTGGGCCTTTAATTTTAGAAACAGCATTGTCAATTCTCCAGCCAATAATGTCTTCAAATTCGCCATCAGCACCTTGAGCAACTGCAATAATCTTATCTCCAGCATTTAATTTTTTACTCTTAAAAGCAGGACCTCCAGGCATTACCGAAGCAATTTTAGTCACTTCATTTTCTGATTGCAATACCGCTCCAATACCTTCTAATGAACGAGACATTTCTTGGTTAAACGCTTCAGCATTACGAGGATTGAAATAATTTGTATGTGGATCAATGGCTTCTGTAAAAGAGTCCATTAAAATTTGAAAAACATCTTGATTATTGAATTTAGCAGCTTGAGATTTTAAGTTAGCATAGCGCTTGGTAAGTGTTTCCACGTTTTTAGCATCATCTGTACCAGCAATTTTCAGGTTTACCAGTTCATACTTTACACGTTTTTTCCAGATATCGTTAAGCTCTGCCGTAGACTTGATCCAAGGCATCTTCTCTCTATCATAAACGTAAGTATCGTTCTGATTAAAATCATATTTATTTTTTATCTGTGAGATAGAATAATCTACACGCTCATTGTATCTTTTTAGGTAGACATTGAAGATATAGAACGGAGCACTTAAATCACCAATTCGCAAATCATCATCTAAGCTGTGTCTATTTGCTTCAAATTCTTTGATATCACTTTCTAAAAAGTAATACTTAGAAGGATCTAGCGCCTTAATGTACCTATCAAAAATAATCGATGAAATCGAATCGTTCAATTTGATCTTCTTATAGTTGTAATTTTCAATTAAGCCAACCACTTCTTTAGCTACCAAACTTTGTTGTTCGTCTGGCTTTATGTTCGGAATACCTTCTACCGGTTTTTGAGCCTTTGGCGAGGCTGTGCAGGCTAACACTGCGGCGGTAAAGGTAATGGCAAATATTCTTTTCAGCATTTCTCTAACTGTTTTAAAATCCATTTCTTATAAAATCATCATCCAATATGATACCAATTTCTTAAATAAACAAAAAAGATACAGCGTTTGTCTGTATCTTTTTTGTAAAGATTATAAAAAGAACGCACAATCAAGATGTTAAATTATTTTTCTCAAATAACAATCAACAACGACAATGCATCTTTTAATAAATGAGTTGATATTAATTTTAGCTTTTTTTGATGGTAGTTCTCTCCGCAATTAAGGCTCGATTTTGCTTAATAAGCTGGTTATACTGTACAGTATTTGCATTTTTAGAAAGCAATTCTGCTGTATTCAAATCTTTAACCGCTAACTGATAGTCTTTCTTTTTGATTTTTACAGATACAATGCCCAGTACAGATTCGATATAGGCATGGTTATCTTTCAATTGTTGCGCTAAAATACCTTGTTGTGTATAAAACCAAAGAGATTGAGGGAGTTTATTAGCAGCTAGGTAGATTTTCCCTAATTGCTGATAAGCAGACATCTGACCTGCTCTACTACCCATTCTAGCGTAGTTCTTCAATACCTTTTTCAATACAATCTGCTCTGCTTCGCCGTAATTAGATAGCAAAAGATGTACGTTGCTCAATCGGATTAAGGTGGTTCCGTAGCTGGCAAATTTTTTATCTTGCTGATATTCATTTGCGGCTTTATTAAGCATCACCAAAGCGTTGTCGAAGTCACCAAATTTTTCGTAACGTTCTGCTTCGTCAATAAATTCTTCGGCAGCGCTACGATTAGTATTACCTAATACGGCTAAATTGACAGAAAATTGAGCAGCATTAGTTGCAGAGGGACCTGAAACAACAGTGCTTTGAGCATTTGCGAAAGACACTATTGCAAGAGCGAAAATTAACAGGTTTATTCTTTTCATTTGGTTCTATTCTTTTTCATAGCTGAAGCCATCCTAGCTTCTTTCAAAAACTACATTATTGCAATTTTCAATGTATGTGAACCACAAAGATAAGGGTTTTTAAATCAAAAACCGTAAAACCTTGTATTTCTTGCTATTGTATATAATCCTAATAGTTTTAGAAAGAATAGTTTTTATCTAATTGTAACATAACTTTAATATAAAAGTCGAATCACAAAAACTTAAAAGCTATGTTAGTAACCACAACCAATACCATAGAGGGCAAAAGAATTGTTAAATATATCGGCCTTGTTACAGGCGAAACTATTATAGGCGCCAACATCTTCAAGGACTTATTTGCAAGCTTAAAAGATATCGTAGGCGGAAGATCTGGATCGTATGAACAGGTGTTACGTGAAGGAAAAAATACAGCAGTAAGTGAAATGCAACAGTACGCTGCTGCTATGGGTGCAAACGCCGTAATTGGAGTAGATTTAGATTATGAAACTGTAGGAAGTGGTGGCAGTATGTTAATGGTAACCGCCAGTGGAACCGCGGTTGTTCTAGAAGATTAAAACCATACATGATCGTCATTCCAGCATATGCTAGAATCGTGAAGCGCTTAATAATCTTATAGCAACTATTCAGCCTTCGCATTAAGATCCCCAAATAAATTCGGGATGACGAATTGAACAAATAAAAAAGCCCGGGATATTTTAGAAATATCTCGGGCTTTCAACTTTTTTTATTTTAGACTTTTAACTTAAATCTATCTCTGCGGCATTTTCGGCATGTTGCGCATCATTTTCGCTGCTGCAGCCGGATTAGAGAATTGCTTCATCACTTTTCTCATATCCTCAAATTGCTTTAAGAGTTTAGTCACGTCTTCAACCTTGTTGCCAGAACCTTTTGCAATCCTAAGCCTACGACTTTGTTGTATTACATCAGGGTTTTCTTTTTCGTAAGGAGTCATCGATTGGATAATCGATTCAACACCTTTAAAAGCATCGTCATCAATATCCACATTCTTCATCATCTTGCCCACACCAGGTATCATTCCCATCAAGTCCTTCATGTTACCCATCTTCTTGATTTGTTGAATTTGGTTGTAGAAGTCGTTGAAATCGAACTTATTCTTACGGATTTTCTTTTGTAATTCGGCTGCTTCTTTCTCGTCAAATTGTTGCTGAGCACGCTCCACTAAGGAAACAACGTCACCCATACCCAAAATACGCGAAGCCATCCTGTCTGGATAGAAAACATCTAAAGCTTCCATTTTCTCCCCAGTACCAATAAACTTAATTGGCTTATCAACTACCGATTTAATAGAAAGTGCCGCACCACCACGCGTATCACCATCTAATTTGGTTAACACTACGCCAGTGAAATCCAAACGGTCGTTAAATACTTTTGCTGTATTTACAGCATCCTGACCAGTCATCGAATCTACTACGAATAAAATTTCGTGTGGCTTAGTTTGTGCCTTAACCTCCGAAATTTCAGCCATTAAAGCCTCATCGATAGATAAACGACCAGCAGTATCGACAATAATTACGTTATTGTTGTTCTTTTTACCCTCGGCAATACCTTCTAAAGCAATAGCTACCGGATCTTTAGATTCTTTGTTAGCATAAACAGGAACACCAACTTGCTCACCTAAAACCTGTAATTGATCAACAGCCGCAGGACGATAAACGTCGCCAGCAACCATTAAAGGCTTTTTACCTTTGCTCTTTAAGTGTAAAGCTAACTTACCTGTGAAGGTTGTTTTACCCGCACCGTTTAAACCTGCAATTAATATGATCGTCGGATTGTTTTTTAAATCCAACTCAGTAGCTTCACCACCCATTAAGGCAGCAAGCTCATCGTTCATGATTTTAGTAAGCAATTGCCCAGGCGAAATGCTGGTCAATACGTTAGAACCTAAAGCCTTTTCCTTCACCTGATCGGTAAATGTTTTGGCAGTTTTATAATTTACGTCTGCATCAAGTAAAGCCTTTCTGATTTCTTTCATGGTCTCTGCCACGTTGATCTCAGTAATACTTCCCTGTCCTTTTAGAACTTTAAACGCCCTGTCTAACTTATCCTGTAAATTTTCAAACATTGCTTAATGCTTTTATAATTAAATTTTATGAAACCCAAAGGTATTAATAATTTACGATTTTGGATTTACGAATTACGATTGCATTCGTTAGGTGTATTTAAACGAAAAGCAACAGAATTAAACCAATAATTATTAAGCTATTGCTTCTTCTTGGTTTTTCTCACCTAAGAAACACACTTCTTACAATACATTTCATTTTAAACGCATTGATTTGAAGCACTATTTCAAACGCTGTACTTATTTCAGAAGTCTATTGTTATCGTCTGGAAAAACCAATATGGGTTGGTATTTCTTCGCTTCTTCAATTGGTAAAGAACCGTAAGATATAATAATAAGGATATCACCGATCTGTACTCTTCTAGCGGCAGCCCCATTTAAACATATAGCCCCAGAACCCCTCTCGCCTTTAATTACATAAGTCTCAAAACGCTCGCCGTTATTGTTGTTTACAATCTGCACCTTTTCGTTAGCGATAATATTCGCTGCATCCATCAAATCCTCATCAATGGTAATGCTCCCTACATAGTTAAGTTCTGCCTGGGTTACCTTAACGCGGTGTATTTTCGATTTTAGAATCTCGATAATCATACTGCAAAGTTAGTGATTAAGGTTGAAGGTAAAAAGGTTAATGGCATAAGGCTACATTTAGCCGACAATTTAGTTGATAATCACATTGTCTATCAGCCTAGTTTCACCCACTTTTGCTGCCACTAAAGCCACAGTATTTTGATCCCTTTTTTTCGTAAGAGGCAAAAGTGTATCGCCATCTGCAATAGTCAAATAATCTAAAGCCACACCAGGAATTTCGTTGATAATCTGTTTTGCTTGTGTTAGCAGCTCTGCTAATGGATATTTATCGTAATTCTCTTCGATAAAAAACAGTGCTTTGCTTAAAACCAAGGAGTGTTCCCTGTCTGCTTTATTGAGGTGGATATTTCTAGAGCTCATCGCCAAACCATCATCTTCTCTAATGATAGGGCAAGTCACAATTTGCACATCAAGATCTAAAACCTCAACCATATTTTTAATCATTAGCACCTGCTGGAAATCCTTTTGGCCAAAAAACGCCGTATCCGGTTTTACCGCATCAAACAGTTTAAATACAATTTGAGTTACACCTTGATAATGTCCTTTTCTAAATTCGCCTTCTAACACAAACTCTGCACTTCCCAGATCAATTTTCCAATTTTCTGGCGTTGGATAATTCGGATACATTTCTTTTACCGATGGCATGAAAACGAAATTACAGCCCGCTTCGGTCAACATTTTAATATCATGCTCCAAAGGCCTTGGATATTTCTCCAGATCCTTCGGGTCAGTAAATTGTGTAGGATTTACAAAAATACTGCACACCACGATGTCCGCTTGTTTTTGCGCCTCAGCTATTAATGAAAGATGGCCATTATGCAAAGCGCCCATAGTTGGCACTAATGCAATTTTCAAACCTTGTGCTTTTAAAGGCTTAAGCGAGCTTTCAAGTTCGGCAATGGTTGCTATAACTTCCAATATCTTGTTGTGTTTTGAGGGTGCTAAATTGTACATTTCTGCACTATTAACAAAGCCCTAATAGCAAGATATTGATAAATATTAATATTTTCCGTACCTTTGCCCCTTGATAATCTTTAAATTAACAGTAATTTAATAATATATGGAGATGGCAAAAACGAAGCTACTGATTATTACCCATGAGATGTCGCCTTTCCTCGAAGTCACTAAAATTTCAGAAATTACCCGCCAATTACCGCAGGCTATGCAAGAAAAAGGATTCGAAATCCGCATCTTGATGCCTAAGTTTGGCAACATTAACGAAAGAAGAAATAGACTACACGAGGTAATCCGATTATCAGGGATGAACATCATTATCGATGACAATGACAACCCTTTAATCATCAAAGTGGCATCTATACCAGCAGCTCGTATGCAAGTGTATTTCTTGGATAATGAAGATTATTTTCACAGAAAATACGTGTTCAGGGATAAAGAGAACAAGTTTTATGCAGACAACGACGAAAGAACAATCTTTTTCTGCAAAGGTGCTTTAGAAACGGTTAAAAAATTAGGCTGGTCGCCTGATGTAGTACATTGTCATGGCTGGATGACTTCTTTAGTTCCTGCTTACATCAAAACTACTTACAAAAACGATCCTACTTTTAAAAACTCGAAAGTGGTATATTCTGTATATGAGAACTGTTTTGGCGAAAAACTAAATGCAGATTTTCATAAAAAAGCAATCATGGCTAACATGACAGCTGACGACACCAAAGCATTTGCTGAGGGCGATTGTAACAGCTTGCATATTGGCGCTATAACTCATTCTGACGCAGTAGTTTTTGCAGATGAAAAGGTTGACGATGCTGTGTTAAAATTTGTTAAAGATTCTAATAAGCCAACTTTAGCCTTTAATTTAACCGAAAATTACGATAACTTCTATTCTTTTTATGAAGAAGTTACTAGTGATGAATTGGTTTCTATAGCATAATAAAAGCTTATTTAATTATAAATATGAGATTTTTAAAATTAGACTTATTGACCCTGTTGATAAGTCTTTTTCTTTTCGCTTCGTGCGAAAATACTTCTACCATTGGTTTGGAAGTTGACCCTAGCAATCAAATTCAAGGAAGCTTAATTGATACTGCTACGATCTCCTCTAAAACAGTAAAAGATGATGCCGTTGCAACAAATGCATTATCAAGATATCCATTCGGCTATCTTAACGATCCGCTTTTGGGCACCACAGAATCGAGTTTAGCGTTATCGGTAAACGTTCCTAATGAAGCTTATGATTTTGGAACCAATGCCGTTTTAGATTCTGCTATTCTGATTTTAAATTATGGCGGTGATTTTTACGGCGATAGTACCGCTAATTATAATATCGACGTACACCAACTTAGCAACAACTTAGCAAAAGAGAGTTCTTATTTAAGTACAAACACCTATGCTCACGGAAACACGTTGCTTGCTAATTATACAGGTAAAGTATTTCCTACTACGCCCCTTAAAGTAACAGATGTACTTACTGGCGCAAAAGATACGGTAATGTCAGTTACGCCTCAGATTCGCTTAAAGTTAGATAATACTTTTATCACAGATAACATTGTAAAACTGCCTGCAACATCATTGAAATATAATTCATATTTTCAATCAGCATTTAAAGGTTTGCATGTTCAAATTAGGCCTACTACTTATGGTTCAATGGGTAACGGCGGCTTAATGTTTTTTAATCTTTCTAGCACAACAGCTACAACATCTACCTCGGGCTTAGTGTTATATTACAGAAAACAAAATGCAACTACGGCCACTGCAACAGATACGGTTTCAGTAAACTTCCCAATTTCTACTAGTTATGCAGTTGCGGCAAGTGTTAAAAACACCTATTCTACAGCAGTACAAACTCAGTTAGACGATGCTACCAATCATCAATATCCGGTTACTTATTTAAGGCCTTTGGGCGGATTAAGAACCAAGCTAGCTTTTCCTTATTTGAAAAAGATGAGAAGCGAAGTAGGCAAGATGGTAATCAATAAAGCTGAGTTAATCGTAGATTTGAGTAGCGGTACCGACGTAGCTCCTTTTAGAGCAGCGCCTCGTTTAGCTTTATACAAGTTTGATATTGCTGGTCAGCGTAAAAACTTACCTGATAACGATACTGGCGACGGCGTAACTACTGCTGGCGACCCACGTGCAGCGGTTAATTTTGGTGGTAACTTTGGAGGATATTTTGACTCGGTAAACAAGCGTTATGTGTTTACGGTTACGGCTTATATCCAAGATTTATTAGATGGTAAAACTGAAAATTACGGAACTTATTTGTCGGTAACTCCGTCTTCTAGTTTCCAGTTTACTTCACCGTTTAACGTAGCGTCTCGTGCAGTAATCGGCAGCTTCACGAACAACCCCGCAGCAGGAGCTAACGTAATGAAACTCAACATTTACTACACCAAAGGAAATTAGTAGAAATTTTCAATCGAAGGTTTGATTTAATCGCCCTAAAGGAATACTTTAGGGCGATTTATATTTTAACCCCCCGAATAATATGTGTGGAATTGTAGGCTATATTGGCTTTAGAGAGGCCTGGCCAATTGTCTTAAAAGGTCTGAAAAGACTCGAATACAGAGGATACGATAGTGCTGGAATTGCGCTAATTGACGATCAAAATTTAAACATCTACAAGAAGGCCGGAAAGGTAAAAGAGCTTGAAGATTTTGCAGCAGAAAAAAACCTTTCAGGCTCAATTGGCATGGGCCATACCCGCTGGGCAACCCACGGAGCCCCTTCCGACAGAAATTCACATCCCCATACTTCTCAAGATGGGCAACTAAGTATCATCCATAATGGCATCATTGAGAACTACGCAACGCTTAAAGAAGAGCTAATTTCTAGAGGCCATTCTTTTAATAGCGATACAGACACAGAAGTCTTAATTCATCTCATCGAAGACATCTATAAAAACAACGAAGTTGATCTTTCAGAAGCAGTACGTTTAGCCTTAAAAGAGGTGACCGGAGCTTATGCAATTGTAGTAATGGACGAAAAAAATCCAAACCAGCTAATTGCCGCAAGAAAAGGCAGCCCGATGGTAATTGGTGTTGGGCAAGGAGAGTATTTCATTGCCTCAGATGCGACACCAATTGTAGAGTACACAAAAAATGTAATCTATTTAAATGATAATGAAATTGCGTTCTTGAAGCGCGATGAATTAGAGATAAAACATTTAGACAATGTAGTACAAACTCCATATATCCAAGAGTTAGAACTTAAACTTGAAATGTTAGAAAAAGGTGGCTACGAACATTTCATGCTAAAAGAAATCTACGAGCAGCCTAGATCCATCCGTGATTGTATGAGAGGCCGTATCTACCCAGAAGAGGGCAAGGTGCAGCTTGGAGGACTTAAAGAGTTTACAGATAAGCTTAAAAATATTGATAGGATTATTATCGTTGCCTGCGGAACCTCATGGCATGCTGGTTTAGTTGGCGAGTATTTAATTGAAGAGTATGCCCGCATTCCAGTAGAGGTAGAGTATGCTTCTGAATTTAGGTATAGAAATCCGATTATTACCGAGAAAGATGTTGTAATTGCCATTTCTCAATCTGGAGAAACTGCAGATACGATGGCAGCAATTGAAATGGCAAAAGAGAAAGGTGCCACTATTTTCGGGATCTGTAACGTAGTAGGAGCTTCTATACCTCGTATTACACATGCTGGCGTTTACACTCACGCTGGACCAGAAATTGGCGTAGCATCTACCAAAGCTTTTACTGCACAGGTTACGGTACTTACGCTAATGGCTTTTTACATGGCACAGCAAAAAGGAACCATTACCAATTCGAAATTAACTGAGTTACTTACAGAGCTAGATTGTATCCCTGATAAGATCCACGCTGCGCTTCAATCTAATGATATCATCAAAGAGGTTTCTGCGAAGATCAAAGATGCTAGCAACTGTTTATTTTTAGGTCGTGGAAGTGGTTTTCCTGTAGCTCTAGAAGGAGCCTTGAAGCTCAAAGAGATTTCTTACATACACGCAGAAGGTTACCCCGCAGCAGAAATGAAGCACGGGCCTATTGCTTTAATAGACGAAGAAATGCCAGTAGTATTTATTGCTACTAAAAACTCATCTTACGAAAAGGTAATTAGCAATATACAGGAGGTAAAAGCCAGGAAAGGACAAGTAATTGCCATTGTAACAGAAGGCGATGTAGAGGTGAAGAAGATGGTAGATTATTGTATCGAAATTCCGGATGCTAGCGAAGCGTTTTTGCCATTGTTAGCAACCATTCCACTGCAACTACTTTCTTACCATATTGCCGTAATGAGGGGTTGTAATGTAGATCAACCTCGCAACTTGGCAAAATCAGTAACGGTGGAATAAAATTAAAAAGGGACGTTCAGTTAAACGTCCCTTTTCTAATGAAATATAGTGTTGTTAGCTTTTCTTAGCAGCTTCTTTGTTTGCTTTGTAACGCATATCTGCTGTGCCATCTTTTTTCTTCGGCCCTGCCGGATTTACTTTCAACGCCTTATTCTCGCTATAACGCATATCGGGCGTACCGTCTGCTTTTAGCTTAGTACCTGCAGCTATTGCTTTTTTCTCTACTTTCTTCGTTTCAGTTTTAGTAACTGCTACAACTTTTTTAGGTGTTTGTTTTACCGTTGTGGTGGTTTGAGCAAAAGTTGCGCTAAAACCAAATAAGGCGATAGCAGCAAGAGTTAAAATTTTTTTCATTTGATAAGTTTTTGTTTTAAGGTAAAGAAGCTATCATGAAATTCATGACGGTTTCCATAGTTTATAACGTTGGTTTTTAGTGGATTAATAACGATATAAATTACAAAAACTTATCTTCTTAATGAAAATTTTATTGGGATATTATATTTAACACTTGTTACCTCTCCAAATTGCTTACCTGGAACCCAGTCGGGAGCCATTTGTAGAACTCTTATCGCTTCAATTGCCAATTCGTTATTAGGAGCTTCTAAAATTTCAACACTCTCTACATCTCCATTTTTTCTTACGATAAAGCTAAGTTTAACAGTTCCTTCTATCTTCTGTTTTAAAGATTGTGTCGGATATTTTATTTCGGTAGAAAGATATTTGTAGAACTCTTTCAATCCGCCTTCGTAGCTGGGCGGAGCAAATAGATCTTCGTATTTAACCACATTTCCTTCCTTGCTGTAATACTTTCCATCAACTTTTTTCCCAGCTTCATCATAAACTTCTTCGCCGGCTGGCTTGCCTTCTTTATAAGTGAATTTCCAAATACCAGTCTTCTTACCGCTGACGTAGCTACCCTCTTCTTTATTTCCATTCCAGTATTCAGTATATCTGCCATCTAGCTTTCCATGCGTAAAGTTCTCTACCTTTCTTTGAGTTTCACCATCTGTCTGATAGGTAATCCATTCTCCATTTTTATGGCCTTTATCATATGCTCCTTTTTCTTTCAGCTTACCTTTTTGGTAGCTCGAATAAGCTCCTTTTCTAACAGTAAGCTCTCTGTCTTCAAAACTGATGATTTCTTGAAGTACATCTTTTCTATCAAAGAATGAAACTTGATAAAATTCGCCTGCACGTTTAATAACTGGTCGCCATTTAGAGCGCACAGGATCTTTAGTATACATCGGGCTGCTATAGATCAATGTAGTGTCTTGCTGCGAGTTTTGAGCGAAGCCAATTTTTGTAATAGCTAATAATAAGATAAGCGTCAGTTTTTTCATTTCTATTTTGTTAAGGGCGAAAAATATTTCGCCCGTACATTAATGTGCTTCTAGCCAATTCGTACCTTCTCCAATTTCTATTTCAATAGGTACTTCGGTCTTAATAGCTGTTTTCATTCTATTAGTGATGATTTCTTTAACTTGTTCTTTCTCGTCTTTAATTACATCAAATACCAACTCATCATGTACCTGCATAGTCATTTTCGATTGCAGTTTTTGAGCCACCATATCTTTGTGGATATTGATCATCGCAATCTTAATCATATCTGCCGCCGAACCCTGTATAGGCGCATTGATCGCATTTCGCTCTGCGTAACCTCTTACCGTCATGTTCGCCGAGTTAATATCCCTCAAATACCTACGGCGACCCATGATCGTTTCTACATAACCATTTTCACGAGCAAAATTCATCGTGTCGCTCATATAATTTTTAATTCCTGGATATTGGATGAAATACTGCTCAATAATTTCGGCTGCTTCCTTACGAGGGATGTTCAAATTCTGAGATAAACCGAAAGCAGACTGGCCATAAATGATACCGAAGTTTACCGCCTTCGCATTCCTACGTTGGTTAGATGTTACCTCATCTATACCAATACCATAAACTTTAGCCGCGGTGGCCGTGTGAATGTCAATACCGTTTAAAAAGGCGTCCAGCATATTCGCTTCCTTGCTAATCTCTGCAATAATTCTCAGCTCAATCTGCGAATAGTCGGCAGATAGCAAAATATGATTTTCGTCTCTCGCAATAAAAGCTTTTCTCACTTCTCTACCTCTGTCTGTTTTAATAGGGATGTTCTGCAAGTTTGGATTGTTAGAACTCAACCTCCCTGTAGCGGCAACCGCCTGGTTATAGCTCGTATGCACCCTGCCTGTACGCGGATTAACCAGCAAAGGTAAAGCATCTACATAAGTAGATTTCAATTTCTGCATCTGGCGGAAATCTAAAATATCTTGAACGATATCGCTTTTAGTGGCTAATGCAGTCAACACATCCTCGCCAGTTTGGTACTGACCAGTTTTTGTCTTTTTCGCTTTCGGATCTAGCTTTAAATGATCGAAAAGCACCTCTCCGAGTTGTTTTGGCGATGCTAAGTTGAACTTCAATCCTGCTTTTTCGTAAACATTTAGCTCTGCTTTGGAAATTTCCTCTTGCAGCTGTGCAGAGTAAGTCGCCAGAGTTTCCGCATCAATTCTAACACCTTCCTTCTCCATATCAGCCAACACATAGATCAGAGGATTTTCAATTTCGGCAGCTAATTTATTAGCATTCCTTTCCAAGAGCATAGGCTCAAAAACATTGGCCAATTGCAAGGTCACGTCAGCATCTTCAGCGGCATAATCCACTACTTTTTCTACCGGAACATCTTTCATGTTCAGTTGGCCTTTTCCTTTCGGACCAATTAATGAAGTAATGGAAATTGGTGTATAGCCTAAGTAATTTTCTGAAAGTACATCCATTCCGTGTCTCGTATCAGGATCTATCAGGTAATGCGCCAACATGGTATCAAATAATTCTCCTTTAAGATTGATGTCGTACCATTTTAGCACCAACATATCGTACTTAATGTTCTGCCCAATTTTAACGATGTTTTCACCTTCAAAAACTGGCCTAAATTCTTCTAAAATAGCTTGTGTTTCTGCTTTATCTTGTGGCGTTGGAATGTAATATCCTTTGCCGGGCTCTATCGAAAAAGAAAGCCCTACCAAATCCACCAAATTAGCATCAGTTCCCGTAGTTTCTGTATCAAACGAAATGCGGCTTTGCTGTAGTAGTAAAGCAATGAGTTCCTTTCTTTCTTCCGCCGAAGCGACCAAATGATATTCGTGTGGTGTATTGTCTATATTTTTGGCATCAATAGGGGTGTCAAAAAGCGAAGGCTGGTTTTCAATTTCTTTGGTAGCTACGGCGTTTCCAAACATGTCTTGCTGACCGGTAGATTTTCCTTCATTAACACTAAAACTATCTCCAAAAACACGTTTGCCAATGGTTCTAAATTCCAACTCTGCAAAAAGCGGTTCTAATAGCTCTTTACTTGGCTCTTCTAGCAATAAAGCTTGTTCATTAAATTCTATTGGAACGTTCAAAATAATGGTTGCTAATTTTTTTGAAATTAATCCTTGTTCTGCAAAATTCTCAACATTTTCCCTTTGTTTTCCTTTAAGTTCGTGGCTGTTAGCAATGATGTTTTCCATACTGCCGTACTGCTTAATTAGCGCTTTGGCAGTTTTCTCCCCAATACCCGGAATACCCGGAATATTATCTACCGCATCGCCCCATAAACCTAAAATATCGATTACTTGCAGCACATTTTCAACTTCCCATTTGGCTAATACCTCAGGTACACCTAAAATTTCCATTTCATTACCCATACGGGCAGGTTTGTAAATGAAAATATTTTCAGATACCAATTGTGCGAAATCCTTGTCTGGCGTCATGCAGTATACTTGAAACCCGGCTTTTTCGCCTTCTTTTGCAAGCGTTCCAATAATATCGTCTGCTTCGTAACCATCTTTTGTAATTACGGGGATATTAAATCCTTCTATCAACCTAAAAATATATGGAAGCGCTTTTGACAAATCTTCTGGCATAGCTTCACGGTGGGCCTTGTAGGCCTCAAAATCCGTATGTCTTTCAGTAGGTGCTTCGGTATCGAAAACTACCGCAATATGGCTCGGTTTTTCCTTTTTTAGCACTTCTAACAGGGTATTGGTAAAACCCATTACCGCAGAAGTATTTACACCTGTTGACGTAAAACGAGGGTTTTTGCTCAATGCGAAGTGCGCTCGGTAGATTAACGCCATCCCATCTAAAAGGAAAAGTTTTTTGTTGCTCATATGATTTAAAGTAAAATTAAGCCAGGCTTAACCTTTGTAAAGTTATAAATATGCGATTAGTTAAACGATATAATTTATTTTTTAGAAATTTATGAAATCCATACTTTTTAATCATCTGAAATAACAAAACCGATCTCATGAAACACTTTTTACTTTCGTTCGGCATATTGCTGACATCGAGCTTGGCTCAAGCACAATACAAGAAATTTTTTTCGGTAATCCAATTTGATCATATTACAGACCAAGTAAAAGCAGACTATGGAACAAAGGCAAATCCGTTAGAAAGTGGTGCATTTATGATTATGGCCAATCCACAAGCCAGAAATGCATGCTTTAAAGCTTTTCAATTCTTACAGATGGCCAAACGGTGATAAAATAGACTTTTCTAAACGATATAGCACAAGAGGAGCCGGCAGTAAAGATATAGTAGATGTATATACCTTGGTAAATCCAGACACTAAAGACACTATTTGGCTACATGTAGATCCATATAAAACATCTGAAAAATATGATATACCGAAAGGCCTTATCGCCTTGAACGCAACTATCCTAAAAACAGAAATAGAACCGATATTGGAGCAAATAGAAGAAGTTAACCAGGCAGAAGATGGAACGAAATTGAAATTGCACATTGGTGAGATCATGAATTATATTTCTAGAAATTTCGACCAAAATCAATTGATAGACCTCAATAAATTAGAATTCGTTTTTCAAGATAAAAAAGCAGACAAAGTATTAATAGATTATCTGATGATGATCTATGTAATGAACAAATACTACGCTTTAGCAAAAGATATAGAAAAGGAAACCGATTATACTTTTTTAAAGATGAAAGAAAATTACAAGAAGTTTGTGAAAGCAAATCCCGAAGCTGAAAAAGGAAAACTGGATGAAAGTTTTTTTAAATCTAAAAATTAACCCATGCATAAAAGTCGCTTAAAATATTTAAGTCAGCCCGTTGTTTGTTTGTTATTTTTTTCGGCTGTTTTTACCATCTCCTGTAATCAGGATAAAGGCTTTGAGAAAATAGACGAAGCTTTTTATTTAAATAGAGAAAATCTGACAAGTAAAATCAATCCTAACCGAGAATATGCCTATTGGGAATACGTTTACGCAATGCCCGGACACATGTATAAACCTATTGAAGTCTTGTTTAGTCATGGAGATTCGACCCTAAAATCTAATTACAAAATAAAAATGCCGGAAAGTGGCTTTTTCTCCGAGTGCATGCCAGCATATTGTTATTCTTACATTATATTTATAAGCAATAACAAATTGAATTACGTTGTTAATGAAAGTCAATTACAAGCTTTCATTAATAGAGTTGATAATATAGAAGAGGCTTTATTGCTTGCAAAAATAAAAGGATTGTGGTTTGATCCTGAAAATAAAGATGCTGGATCATATAAGAAAACCGCTGAAGGTTTCGAACTAAAATTGGGTAGATTCGAAAGCTGTCCTGTAACTAGCGAAGCAATGAAAGTTAAAATAGATACTTTGGGGAATTTTAAATCAGAAAGCCGAGGGATTTACTTTTCTTCATCGGAATGCATCCTTGAATAATGATTAGCTTAAAGAATTACACACCCAAATTCTGTTGTTAGACTTGCTCAAAACAGACTTTAAAACTGCTGCTGAAATAATCTAATTTAAGACTTTTTAACACACAAAAACAGTTAAAATCCCGTTATTTGCTTTATGAAAGTTTTCTATCAATTGCTTCTAATTTCGTCTCTTTTCTCTTCTGGTTTATTTGCCCAAGATGCAGTATTAATTAGCGATGGCAATTTTGTGCGTGGTGAAATCAAAGGTACAAACTACGAATCTGTTTTTATCCAATTGGAAGAGCAAGGGTTAAAAGAATATAAGGCTAAGGATATCAAATCATTTCTTTGGAATGGCGATACTTATGAAAGCAAACCCTACATTGTAGGTAAAAAAGCCGTAGTTAAGTTTTTCAGATTGGTAGAAGGAGGAAAGGTAAACCTTTATGCCGTTGGCGGTAGTTCTGGGGTAGAAGAACCTGTGCAGCCACGCGTAAAAGCTCGTCCGACTTTTGGAGTAGGGATGGGAACTGGAGGCGGCATGGGCGGCGGGTTAGGAGGAGGTGTAAGTATTAACTTAGGCGGCAACCGTGGAGGTGGCGTTGAACGACCAGCTGGCGCACCACCAAAAGCTAAAATATTCTACTTTATAGAAAAACCTGGCACTGGACCAATGCAAGAAATTACTGCAGATGGTTCTAGAACCGCAGCTACTAAAAATTTACTGCTAGCCAAACTTACGGGAGACGATGGCTTAGCTGAAAGCATCAAAGCAACCGAATACTTTGACGAAAAAATGCTGATTGCTTTGGTTAAATCCTATAATGAATCAGTCAAGTAACGTACGATTTAGATTGACGAGTTTCGATTTTCCGAATGTCCTAAATTTTTATCTGGACAAGCGATATCTCTCACCAACTGTTTCAATTCTTTAATTTCAGGAAATCGATTTTCTGTTTTTCGGTCAAATATCAATTTGTTATTAACAGAAACATAAAAAGTTCCGCTGGTTTCGCTAGGTTTCAAAGTTACACCTTCCAGTTCCTCAGAAAAGGTAGTTAGCAGTTCTTGAGCGAAGTAAGCAGAACGAAGTAGCCATCCGCACTTCGGGCAATACTCTATAGTAACAGAAGGCTTTTTCATCATCGTAACTTCTTAGTGTTCTTTGCGTCTTGGTGGTTGACGAGATTACTTCTTCAAATCGTCCCAAAACTCTACAGCTCTGCGGTAATGCGGAATAACAATAGAACCACCCACCAAATTGGCGATCATAAATATTTCGTTCATTTCATCATCGCTAACACCTTCGTTGTAGCACTTTTCTAGGTGATATTTAATGCAATCGTCACATCTTAACACCATAGAGGCTACTAAACCTAACATTTCCTTTGTCTTTACGTTTAATGCGCCCTCTGCGTAAGAAGTAGTGTCTAGCGCAAAAAAGCGTTTAATGTTGGTATTGGCGGTTTCCATTACACGCTCGTTCATTTTTGAGCGGTAATCATTAAATTCTTCTACTAATTTTCCCATTTTTTAGAATGACTAAATGATTGAGTTTTGAATGATTAAATATGCAACATTATCGTCGGACTTCGGACCTCCGACTTTCGGACTTATAGTTCCTGCAAAGGATCCCAAAAAACCTGCTTAAAATTCTTTATCTTATCGTTAACTACGGTAATTCCTTCTTTTTCCAATAGTTCCTGCATTAAACTTGGTGGCGAGAAATGAAATCTTCCTGTAAGCAACCCACTGCTGTTGACTATTCTATGTGCCGGCACTTTCGGACTAGCCTGACCAGCGTAAGCCATCGCATGCCCTACCATTCTCGATGAATTGGCGACGCCTAAAGCTTTAGCTATTGCCCCGTAAGAAGTAACTCGTCCTTTCGGAACCAGCCTCGCTACTTCGTAAACCTGTTCATAGAAATTGGTATCCATTTTAAGTCAAAAGTTTAAAGTCAAAAGTCAAAACCCTTGCGTTAGCTAAACGAAAACTGAATGTAATTAATGTTTTTATCTTTTTTAAGGTAGATACGTTCATAATGCGTTTTAATCGAAAGCACTTCATCTACTAAATCAGATTGGTATAGATGGTCGGTGTCTTTATGGGTTATTAAACCCAACTCCGCTACTTTCTCTTTAGTGTAACCATATAAACCATCATTATCTGTTTTTAAGTTGATTTTTCCGCCTTCACGTAACAAAGGTTTGTACTTTGCCAAGAAGTTTGGGGAGGTTAATCGTTTTTTCTCTCTACTGATTTGAGGTTGCGGATCGGCAAAAGTAATCCAGATCTCATCGATCTCGTTTTCACCAAAATAATCCATTAAATCCTCAATTTGGATACGCAAAAAAGCCAGATTTGGAATGCCCTCATCCACACCTGTTCTAGCTCCACGCCAAATTCTGTTTCCTTTTAAATCAATACCAACGAAATTTTTCTCAGGAAATAGCCTGGCCAATCCTACCGAGTATTCGCCTTTTCCGCAAGCTAGCTCTAATACTACCGGATTATTGTTTTTAAAGTGTGTTTTTGCCCAATTTCCTTTCAGCACTTTAGCTTCATCTAATTGATATACGTTTGGAAAGGTGTCTATTTCCGCGAATTTTCTGAGTTTATCTTTTCCCACAACTAAAATTTAAAGCGCAAAAATAAGATTTAATTACCTATTCCGTTCTGTATGTAAAGTAACTATTCACTGAAAATACCATCTAATGATTAAACCTTAACATTTCTTTAAGATATAAATGCTTTCATTCTACTTAACTTGCCGAAAATTAAAAGAAGACGTAGGGGTATGTCCTCTTTTCATTGTCATACTTTCAAAATCCATTAATTAACATAGTAAATTCCGATACGTAAATGACATCAAATCTTTTTAAGCTGCTCTTATTCTCTTTCAGCTTACTTTCTATAAACGTTCTTAGCTTTTTCAATCCACAAAATGCTTTTGCGCAACAAACTTTCAAAATTTCTGGAACAGTAAAATCTGGCGATAGCGAAATAGAAGCAGCCACCATTAATATTATTGAGGCAAAGCGCAACGTAATGGCCGATAGTTTGGGCAATTACGAAGTAGAGCTGAAAGCAGGAAATTATACATTCGTAATTAGCGCCGTTGGAATGACTACTTTGCGAAAAACAGTGAAAGTGTCTAAAAATGCTAAACTTAATTTCCAATTAGAAGATAGCGCAAATAATCTGGATGAAATTGTGATCTCTACCGCAAGGGATGATCGCAGTTTGGCCAGCCCACAGATGGGCGCAGAGCGATTAAGCATGAAAACCATTAAAAACATTCCACTTATTTTTGGTGAACGCGATGTTTTAAAAGCCATTCAGCTTTTACCGGGAATCAAATCTGCAGGCGAAGGTGGTGCAGGCATCTACGTTCGCGGTGGTTCAGCAGATCAGAATTTGGTATTAATGGATGATGTGCCAGTGTACAATCCAGCGCATTTACTGGGCTTCTTCTCTACTTTCAATCCAGATGCTGTAGACGATATCACGGTTTACAAAACAGGCATGCCATCGCAATTTGGGGGCAGATTATCTTCCGTTCTGGATATTAAAATGCGTCAGGGAAATACCGAAAATTTCTCCGCGTCTGGCGGTATTGGTTTAATTTCTTCTAAATTAACTTTGGAAGGCCCAATCCAGAAGAATAAATCTTCTTTCATAATTTCGGGCAGAAGAACCTACGTAGATGCCCTATTGCGCCTTTCACCAGATAGCACCATCAACCAAAACACCATGTATTTTTATGATGTAAACGGTAAAGCTGATTTTCAATTGGGAGATAAAAATAAACTGTCTTTTTCTGGCTATTTAGGCAGTGATAAATTAGGTTTGGCAAAAACCTTTGGTTTAAGCTGGGGAAATGGAATTGCTAGTGCGCAATGGAAACATATCTTTTCAGAAAAACTGAACTCGACTACAACGGCATCGTACACAAGTTATCAGAACAAAATAGAGGTCAATACCGGTATCGATAACGTACGTATTTTTTCACAATTGAAGGATTGGGGATTGAAACAAAACTTCTTTTGGCAAGCTTCTGATAAGAACTTAGTGAAGTTTGGATTTAACTCAATTTATCACACTGTTACTCCTGGAGAAATTACTTCGGAAGGTGTATCTAGTTATAATCCCGTAAATTATCAGGAAAGGTTTTCTTTGGAGAATGCCGTTTTTGCATCAAGCGACTGGCAAGCATCTGAGAAATTAAACATTGGTTTTGGTTTACGCTTAACTGGCTTTAGTGTTTTAGGCGGCGGAGATTTTTTAACGGTAAGTCCAGAGGGAGACATCCTTAATTCTACTTATTATAAAAAAGGCGAATTTGTAAAAACCTACCTCAATTTAGAGCCTCGTTTATCGTTAAGTTATCTGTTAAATCAAGCAAGTTCATTAAAAGCATCTTATGTGAGAAATGCACAAAACATGCATATGATCTCCAACTCAACTTCTAGTCGGCCGAGCGATAAATGGTTGCCAAGTTCGTTAATGGTGAAACCAGAAGTTTCTGATCAATTTGCGGTAGGCTACTACAGAAATTTATTTGATAATGCGTTTGAACTAAACGTCGAAAGTTATTATAAGACCATGGATAACCAGATTGATTACAGAGATGGAGCCGAAACTTTTAATTCTGATAATATCGAAACACAACTTTTATATGGTATTGGCAGAGCTTATGGTTTAGAACTTTTGTTTAAGAAAAAGAAGGGGGATTTTACAGGCTGGCTGAGCTACACTTTATCTAAAACAGAACGACAAATAGATGGAATTAATGGCGGCAACTGGTACAATGCTCGCCAAGATCGCACACATGAAATAGCTTTGGTAGGTTCTTACCAATTGAACAAAAAGTGGAACTTAAATGCCTCTTGGATTTACTACACTGGCGATGCAATTACTTTTCCAACAGGAAAATACAATATGGATGGGCAAACATTTTTCTACTATACCGACAGAAATCAATATCGCATGCCATCTTACCACCGATTGGATTTGGGAGCTAACTTACAACTGAGAGAGAGAAAAAATTATAGTTCAGAATTGTCTTTTAGTTTGTATAATGCTTACGGCAGAAAAAATGCCTACTCGATCAACTTCCGGGAAGCAGAAAACGATCCCTCAAAAACAGAGGTGGTTCGTACCACATTATTCCAATTTCTTCCATCAATCTCTTACAATTTCAAATTTAAATAGCCGACACTCATGAAAAATTTTAAATATATCATCGCCATTTTTTCAATGGTTCTTCTGCTTTCTTCTTGTGAGGAAGTAATTGAATTAAACTTGGACACCGCAACTGAAAAGTACGTAATCGAAGCAAATTTAACAGACCATGCCAACGGAGCTCGTGTGTTGATTAGCAAAACAAAAAGCTATGATAGTTCGAATGATTTTGTAGGTATTACTGGGGCTGTGGTAGAAATAGAAGATCAGCTGGGAAACGTTACTCGATTAACCGAGAGTGCAAAAAAAGGAGTCTATTTGCATTCTACTTTAAAAGGTACACCAACTCAAACTTACAAGCTTAAAATTACTGTTGGTGGGCAAACATTTACCTCTACTTGTGTAATGCCGGCCTTAGTTCCATTAGAAGATGTTTATCCTTACGAGTTAAATTTATTTGATGGCCCTCGATTGTTTACACATGTAAAGTATACCGATCCAATTGGTGTAAAAAACTTCTATCGTTTCATTGAGTATAAAAATGATGTTTATACTAAATCCATCATGGCTACGAATGATGAATTTACAGATGGAAAAACGGTTAATCAAACTATATTTCCTTATGAATTTGATGATGAAAGCAAACTAAAAAAAGGAGACAGAATTAAGCTGGAGTTTCTAACTATAGACGAACCTGTTTATAAGTATTGGTTTAGTGTAGATAACGGAGCACAGGGAGGAGGAGATAGTGCTGCGCCTGCCAACCCGGTGAGTAATATTAAAGGCGGAGCCATTGGCTATTTCAGCGCACATACTATACAAAGTAAGGAGTACACCGTAAAATAATGCTTAATGCCTACGCTGGTTAGATAGGGCGTAGGCATTTAATTAATTTGTACTATTCCAAATCGCAGCAGGTATAGCATCTTCACAAGGGCAGTTTGTTTTGTTAGTTATAATCAGCTTAATTGATGCCGATACTTTTTTCGCATATTCCTTAAAGCCATCATCGTTCATGCTGCTACGAGCCATCGCCGCCGCGGCACAAAACGACCACAGTTGTGCGTCTTTTTTATCTGATAGCATCTTTGCTTTATACTTTTCTGCCAAAGCAAAATATTTCTTAAACTGTTCGTTGTTTGCAGTAGCGTCTTTGCTGCTTAGTCTAAGCGTAAATCTACCGCTGGCTGGGTCTGGCTTAAAAGTCTGAATGGTTGATGGATCCATTACTTCGATACGGTAGTCAATTTTATTTGTGGGATGAACAAAACGGAAAACATTACCTGTTAATCTAGAATAAACCGATGTACGATTGGGCTCTATTAATGTGAGTTCGTTGTCCGAAAAGTTGATCGTTACGGTATAATAGCCATCTTCTGTAGTATACTGCCCAGAAGTAAGTTTAATTTGTGCTTTTGTAACAGAAAATATCAAGCACAGTAAAGCTACAATCGAAATTTTTAAGGGCATTGTGCTTTTCTCCTATTCGCTTCTGCAAAATTATCTGCATCGTTACAACCATAGGTTCTAGCAAAGTATTCCCAGTTGGCCTTGCAAGAAGCAGATAATCGATTTGGAATTTGGATGGTATTTTTTCTGCCGGTTGGACAAGTGTAAGAATAGGTATAGGTAGAGTTGTCTACTTTTTTCTCTTCCTGTGGCTCTTCTTCTAGCAATTCGCAGCTGGTAGCAAGTACTGGCAGCATAGCCAGTAGAAGCATTTTCTTCGTTGTTTTCATTGTTTAGTTTTTTTGTTCATCGAAATTAGAGTGATAGTCAAAATAGGGCAATACTTATAATTAGGTATTTTTAAAGAGGGCGATTAAAAATAAATATTAATTAGATATTGCTTATATTTATCGAAATCAACATTAATTATCAATTTTAGCTATATGACCCTAGTTCAGCTCGAATACATAGTTGCAGTAGATACTTACAGAAGCTTTGTAAGTGCCGCAGAAAAATGCTTTGTAACCCAACCTACATTGAGTATGCAGATACAAAAGCTGGAAGAATTTCTCGGCGTAAAATTATTCGACAGGAGTAAACAGCCAGTTACCCCAACAGAAATTGGCGTTCAAATTATTGAGCAGGCCAGAATTGTGTTACAGGAAAACAGCAAGATCAAGGAAATCATTAGCGACCAAGAGCAAGAAATTACGGGAGAACTGAAGATTGGTATTATTCCAACTATTGCACCGTATCTTTTGCCAGAAGTAATTGCATCGATGTTAGGTAAATATCCCGATTTGAAATTAATGATTTGGGAATACACTACGGAAGACATCATCCATCATTTAAAAACAGGCGTAATAGACTGCGGTATTTTAGCAACCCCTTTGGTAGATGCAAATATAAGCGAGCAGCCTTTGTACTACGAAACCTTTGTAGGTTATGTAAGCAAGAACAGTAAGCTTTACAAGAAAAAGACCATAGATGCAGAGGATTTTGAAGAAGAAAATATTTGGCTGTTAAACGAAGGCCATTGCATGCGCTCGCAAGTGCTAAACATCTGTAGATCTACCAAAAACAATAAGCTGCAAGCTTTGACTTATAATACTGGTAGCGTAGAAACTTTAATTAGAATGGTAGATGTGAACGATGGCACAACATTATTGCCCGAGCTTTCACTGCACGATTTGAATACTAAGCAACTCAACAAAGTACGCTATTTTAGATCTCCCGAACCGGTACGAGAAATCAGTTTGGTAACACACAAAAGCTTTGTGAAAAAGAAGATGTTAAATGCTTTAAAAGAGGAAATTCTAGCACTTATCCCAAAAGGGATGAAAAATAGGAAAAAAAAGGATGTAGTAGGGATTTAAGCATTAAACATCCAAATATTTTTCGTCCCTCAATTTATTAGGTTTAAGATAAATAAATTCTCGTTTTGCATCGATAATGATGTTGAAGCGTTTTAACATATCTCCACCAATTACGCTCATCTTTTGGCGACCGATTGCGCCGTCAAAAAAGCCTACCGGGATATCTTTAAGATGGAAACTGCTTAACGTAAATTTAGGCAAGATTGCTTTCTTTGTTTTCAATACATTGCCATAAGAATCTTTCAATTGTTTTTCGCTGGTAATTTTCAGCTTTTCGGATAGTTTATTGGTATTAGAGAACTGGTCGTCAAACAATACGGAACCTGCGTAGCCAGAATGGATTAAAAACTTATTGCTAATATTCATACCTTCAACTTCGCAGTTAGCCGCTACAAACATCATATCGTTTTTGTAATCGATATTTAATTTTCGATATTTATTGATGGTTTTTGGCAGTTCTTCGCTAACGGTAATGATTTTTTTCTCAAAATCGATAGCAACGATCTTATCCTTAAATAAATCTAAGCCAAATTTCCCAGCTGTATTTTGACCAGAGTTTTTATTCTCCCAAATTGGTGTGTTTTTCCAAACCAAGCTTTCTATTTGCAACTCGTTGCTTTTGCTAAACCTAGATGTATTTCCGTTACCACCCCAACTGCTCACGCTATCTGTTCTTTCAAATTTAATGCTGTTAACTTTTTGCAGTGCTTCTTCTGTGAGCGTTACCGAAGAGGCCGCCAAATGAAACATCAGCTTCACGGTGTCTTGCCTATTGACAACTGTTTTAATCGCAATGTTATTGTAGCTGGTTAGTTCAAAAGGAATTTGAACGATTTGCGCATTAGCTTTGTCAGCGAAGAAACAAAAAAGCACTACAGCTATCTTTAGAATTTTCATAAGCGTTTGATTTATTTCTTGGTAAAAAAGTTGACTTTGATAGAGCAGATAATGGCTATTAAAAAAGAACCTAAGGTGATGATATCAACCGTGGTATCAGGGATAGCTTTACCCATAAGTTTATCTAGATGGTATTTTACGAATGAATTAGGAAGATTAGTTTCACCTAATTTGGTTTTTACATCCCACTGCCAGTCGGTAACTGGGCAATAGCCAATGCCATACCAAATGCCCAGAATAAGCCAACAAAATAAAGTGATACCAACAATGTAAAGATGGATTTTCCTGGTTTTAGGCCAAATCCAAGCGAAAAGATTAGCTCCAATAATGAGCAAATGAACAATAGTAAATAAGTAATCTAAGAGCTGTAAACTCACGGCTGACCAGCTTTCACTGATTTTAAGCCTTCAATACCCACTACTTTTTCTTCTTCTTCACCTTTTCTTTTCTTCTTTTTCTTTTTAGGATCGATACCAGCCAAACGTTCCTCAATAATTTTATCGTATTCTAACGCTTGCTCAGGTTTTAAAACAGCTTTGATATTTTTATTCGTTTCGTTACTTAAACGATAAATTTTAGTCACTTCTTCATCATCATAACCAGTTGCCTGCTGCTTCTTCATTAAAGCAACCTGCTCTTTAGCCATATTGTAAGCATAGTTATAGATCACACCTTTTTGTGTAGAGGTTAGCTTTAAACGAGTTTCTAATTCGTCTACATTCTTTTTCGCCAATTCTTCTGGAGTTGGCATTTTAGGCTGTGCCAATGCAGAAATAGCTATTGTTGTAAAAAGGAAAAGAGCAGATAAAAACTTTTTCATTACTGTTGAATTGTGATTAATGTTGCAATTTAATAATTTTTTAGGAGATATGATGAAGTAACGGACACGCTATCTATTACTCATTAACAAAAAAGCGGCTTGTAATTATATTAATTTTGCTAAATTTGTTAGCAAATGAAAAGAGCAGGAGTTGCAGATTTACCTTTACATTATGGAGCGGTTCCGCCATGGTTGGCAGAGCGAATGGCTAAATTGGGTTTGGCAATTACTGAGCAAATTTTAGCCAACAAAGGCAAAGATGATTTTTTGAGCAGAATGAGCAGCCCCTTTTGGTTTCAAAGTTTGGGCGCAGTAATGGGTATGGATTGGCATTCTTCAGGAATTACCACATCGGTGATGGGCGCTTTGAAAAAGGCCATCAATCCCAATGCAGCAGCCTTTGGATTATATGTTTGCGGAGGAAAGGGTAAATTTTCTAGAGAGACACCTACAGAACTTAAGAAGTTTGCCCTGCTTAACGGCCTAGATAGCGACACCTTAGTGAGAAGCAGTAAACTTTCCGCAAAGGTAGATAATACTGCCATCCAGGATGGCTTTCAGCTTTACCAACATAATTTTATTGTAAGTACAGAAGGCAATTGGACCGTAGTGCAACAGGGAATGAGTGATGCTAGTTCTACGGCTCGGCGCTATCATTGGCACTCGGCAAATGTACGGTCTTTTACAGATGCACCGCATACTTTCATTTACGGACAGAACCAAGGTAAAATCTTAAACTTAACCGACAAAAAAGCTCAACCAATTAAAACATCGATGTTAGAGATGATGGCCGAGCCGCCCAAAAAAATGCTTGCAGAAATTAGCAAGTTGGTGCTGCCCAAACATCACGATGTGCAAGCGAAAGATGTGGACTTAAAACGTTTGGGTTCTATCTTATGGCTGGCACAGAACAATAACATTGCTAATTTCGATGAATTACTCCTTTTAGAGGGCTTAGGTCCGCGAACTTTACAATCTTTGGCCTTAGTGAGCGAAGTCATTTATGGTGTCCCCTCACGCTTTAAAGACCCTGCTAGATTTTCATTCGCTAATGGAGGCAAAGATGGTCATCCTTTCCCAGTTCCAGTTGACGTTTATGATGAAACAATCAAGACTTTAAATGATGCCATCAAAAAATCGAAGATTGGAAATACGGACAAGGTACAGGCTATTCAATCGCTTTCGCAAATTGCTGCTCGGGTAGAGAAAGACTTTATCCCTAATGGAAATTTCAATGAACTGATTGCAAAAGAAAGAGCCGATTCGTGGAAATACGGAGGTAGAACTGTTTTCGGAAAAGCAAGGAAACCGAGTAATCAGTTGAATTTGTTTGATTAGACATTACTTGCCATCTCAAATTCATTTGGGATCTTAATGCGTCTGTAAGCGTAAATTATTTCGATTTAAAATTTCTGCTTACGCGGGAATAGCCAATACTGCCTAAGAAATCTTATCAAAACTAATTCCCACGTTCTTTTTAGAAAGAAAACTCTTTAACAAGCTATTCTCTGGGTTTTCTACATTCGGGTCTTTATCAAAAATATCGATCACAGTATTTCTCGCTTCTTGCAAAATCACTTGGTCTTTAGCCAGATCAGCCACCTTTAATTCTATTGTTCCACTTTGCATAGTTCCGGTAATATCACCCGGGCCTCGCAATTCTAAGTCTATCTCCGAAATCTCGAAACCATTATTGGTACGCACCATAGTTTCCAATCGTTTTTTAGAAGTAGGATTTAACTTGTCTTTCGACATCAGAATACAAAAAGACTGCTCTGCCCCACGACCAACCCGACCACGCAACTGATGTAACTGAGAAAGGCCAAACCGCTCTGCATTTTCTATTACCATCACCGAAGCATTAGGCACATTTACGCCAACTTCAATTACCGTAGTTGCCACCATAATTTGAGTTTGGCCATCAATAAAACGCTGCATTTCGTAAGCTTTATCTGCATTACTCAACTTGCCATGCACAATACTAATCTGATATTGAGGTCTTGGAAACTGGTAACTCAACTGTTCGATACCTGCTTCTAAATGCAATAAATCTAATTTCTCACTTTCCTTAATTAGAGGATAAACAATATAGACTTGTCTGCCTTTGGCAATCTCTTCCTTCATCATCCCAAACATCCGCATTCTTCTCCCTTCAACAAAGTGCAGCGTTTCAATAGGCTTTCTTCCGGCAGGCAATTCGTCTATGATAGAAACATCTAAATCGCCATACAAAGTCATTGCTAAGGTCCTCGGAATTGGTGTAGCAGTCATTACTAAAATATGTGGCGGAACAACATTCTTTCTCCAAAGTTTAGCCCGTTGTTCTACACCAAATCGGTGCTGCTCGTCAATTACCACCAAGCCTAAATTTTTGAACTGAACTTTGTCTTCAATCAATGCATGCGTACCTACCAAGATATCGATCTCGCCACTCTCCAACTGTTGGTGCAGAACTGTTCGTTGTTTCTTTGTAGAGCTCCCCGTTAAAATTGCTACATTCACTAACTCACCTTTCAACATTCCCACCAAAGATTCGTAATGCTGACGAGCCAGAATCTCCGTTGGAGCCATCATACAAGCTTGGCAACCATTATCATTAGCCAATAGCATGCTCATTAAGGCTACTACTGTTTTTCCACTACCAACATCGCCCTGCACCAAACGGTTCATTTGAGCGCCACGTTGCGTATCAATTCTAATCTCTTTGATAACTCGCTTTTGGGCGTTAGTTAAATCAAACGGAATAATTTCATTATAGAACTTGTTTACCCGTTCACCTACATTGCTAAAAAGAGCGCCTTTAAATTTTAAACTTCTGAGATGTTTATTGTGCAATAACTGTAGTTGAATAAAGAAAAGTTCCTCAAACTTCAACCTGCGTTCTGCCTGCTGCAAGGCTTTTGTATTTGAAGGGAAATGAATATTAATCAGCGCTTCTTTTTTGCCGATAAGCTTATACTTTTCCAAAATATATCTCGGCAAAGTCTCTCGCACTTCGTTCACATGAAGCTCCAGAATTTGATATATCAGTTTCTGAATTCCCTTACTGTCCAAGAAACTTTTTTTAAGCTTCTCTGTAGAATTATAGATGGGTTGTAAGGTCAAGTTTCCTGTTACTCCGCCCGACGTTTGCCTAGGATAAGCCTCCAAGTCTGGATGGGAAATACTAAAACTCCCGTTAAAGAAATTCGGTTTGCCAAAAGCGATATAGGTATTACCTCGGTAAATGTTTTCTTCTACCCATTTCAAACTCTGGAACCAAACCAACTCCATCGTCCCTGTCTCGTCTCCAAATCTAGCTACAATTCTTTTTTTATGTTTCTCACCAATCGTTTCCTTGGTCATGATTTTACCAATCACTTGCACCAAAGGCATATCTGGATTTAGCTCATTTACCTTATAAAAACGAGTTCTGTCAATGTATCTAAAAGGATAATGATGTAATAGCTGCTCATAGGTAAAAACACCCAGTTCCTTCTGTAGTAACTCGGCTCGTTTTGGGCCAACGCCCTTTAAATAAGCTAAAGGTGTTTCTAAATTGGAAGCAAACAAAACGTACTATTTTCTTTTAAAAGTAAGCATATCTTTAATCATGTTCCAATTAAATAGAAAAACAGCAAATAACAATAGCAGGTAAGCCATCAGCTGATGAGGATCTATTTTTTCGTTGAAATAAAGAATAGCAACCGTGAAAGCAATAATAGGGTTGATATATATGATAATCCCTAAAGTGGAAGAAGGAATACCAACCAGTGCAAACAAACTTAAGAACAAAGGTATCACGGTAAAAAGCACTGCTATTAACGTTACATTTAACCAAAAGCCAGTCTCTGTTGGCAGTCCAGTGTGCTGATAAATAAAAAATGGCAACATCAACAGCACTGCGATAGAAATTTGAACAGCTAACACATTTAGCTTATCTAAATTTTTCATTTTACGTTGAATAATCAAGTAGAAAGCATAAAGTGCAGCAATAATTACCGACCAAGTTACTTCTATTAAAGAACCTGTTGCCAACATTAAAATACTTGCTGTAGCTAATACTAATGCTATAATTTGCACTCGATAGAGATGTTCTTTCAAAATCACAAATCCACCAAAAGCAGTAATTAGCGGGCAGACCATATAAGCAAAAGCACCAGATTTTATACTCACATTGTTGATTGCGTAAATGAAGGTATACCAATTCAATACCAAGAGCACGGTTGCTCCAATCACCTGGCTTATAATCACCCTCCTCTCACGAAGAGTGATTTGTTTAAAATAGCGGATATCTTTCTTTAACTCCTTCTTCCGGAATAAAAATATAGCTAGCCAAATGACCACAAGCGACGTAAAAATACGATAGTATAAAATTTGTTCTGAAGGGTAAGCTTTGAGGTTTCTTAACGGAATAGCAAAGAAACCCCAAATTATCGCAGATAATACTCCAGAAAATAAATACTTAGATTTATTGGTCGCCAAGATTATCCTTTATATGCAGTTATGGAAATTTCTACATTCACACCTTTTGGCAAACCTTTAACTGCTACTGTTTCTCTAGCAGGAAAATCGCCTTTAAAGTAAGAACCGTAAATCTCATTTACTTGTGCAAATAAAGACATATCAGATAAAAATATGGTAGTTTTTATAATATGTTCGAACTCGTATTCAGCCTCCACTAATAATGCTTTAACATTTCTCATCACTTGATGAGTTTCCTCTTCTAAAGTTGCATTGTTCAGTTCGTTATTTTCCGGGTTGATTGCGATTTGACCAGAGGCGAATAAAAAACCATTTGCAACAACTGCTTGGCTATATGGTCCAATTGGTTCAGGGGCGTTAGAGGTATAAATAATTTTTTTCATTTAATTTAAGGATTGATTAAAGTTAATCATCAGAAATAGATAATTGAATTCTATACAAATTTAGGCATAAAAAAAGTCCCGACGTTATGTCGGGACTTTTTTATAAGGTTATACTTTTAAGAAAGATTAGTTTCTTGAAGTTTCAACACGACGGTTTTGGATACGACCTTCTTCTGTATCGTTAGAAGCGATAGGTTTAGTTTCTCCGTAACCTTTAGTAACTACACTGCTAGCGCTAACGCCAGAGTTTACTAAGTAAGTTTTAACAGAGTTAGCTCTGTCTTTAGATAACTTCATGTTGTATGCAGCAGTACCTTCGCTAGATGCATGACCTGCAACTGTTACTTTACCACCGTTTTCACGCAATACTGAAGATAATTTATCTAAAGTCGGGTAAGATTCTGTTTTTAAAACTGAGCTATTGAATTCAAAACCGATAGTTTCGAAACCAGTAACACCTGAATTGTTTGAAGTACCTTGAGTTTGCTCAGGGAATTTGATTGTACGACCAGAACCATCAACTACAGCACCTGGAGCTGAATTAGGCTCTTTGTCAAACATATCAGCAACACCGTCGCCATCGCTATCTTTTTTCAAATCATCAACTGATTTTTCAACGTTAGATACACGGTTTTTCAAAGCTTCAACTTCTTGACGTAATGAAGGATCTTTCAATTCATCATACATCATTGCTAAAGGATTAACCCAATCCAAGTTAGGTTTAGCTTTCGAACCTAATGAGAATTCTAAACCAGCAGAGCTGTAAGAGAATTTATCTTTAGAACCAGTAGCTGAATAAACACCGTTTAAGTTATCACCATCAACAAAGTTCATTGTGTAAGCTAAGTTGAAAGAAACGCGATCAGAAACTTTAAATTTGATACCAGCACCTACAGGGATGTAAGCTTCTTTGATATATTTTTTGTCTCTGTTATCACCATAAACTTCAGGTAAGTTTTTAGGATCTGCACCGTTTAAAGCAGCTCTGTAAGCAGCAACACCGTAACCAGCAGTTACGAAGAAGTTTACAGAGTTCTCACGACGTAAGAAATCTACAGTAGCTACGTTAACAACACCTCTTAAGTCAGCTGAGTAAGCTAAATCTGTTTCGAACTCTCTAACGCCAGCTCTTGCACCACCTGGCGCTTTTTCGTTGTTACCAGAAAGTTTTCCACGGAAAACATTACCTTCTAAACCGAAAGCGTGACCCAATTGTTTACGCAATGAGATACCGTAACCTAAGTTAACATCCCAGTTAGTAAAATCGTTTGATCCACCAGTTAATACAACAGGAGCTAAAACACCTGCATTAACACCTAGTGACCACGTTCTGTACTGTCCTCTACCGCCAAATACCTTGGCAGAAGAACTGGTTGCTGGAGCATCTTGTGCGCTAGCTAGAGAAGAAACTCCAACTAATGCTACTAAAGAAGCTGCAACGCCCTTTTTTAAAGTAGAATAATTCATAATTTTCTTTTTAAGGTTAAACAAATATTTTATTGTATAATTTTTTGCAATACAAAATTAAACAAATTTTTATAATCTCAAAACCCTTTCACAAACTCCGTTCCAAACAAAACAGTTTCTTTAGATATTTCTTAAAACCTATAGTTTTAAATTGATAATCAACACTTTGAAACAAAAAAACATCCTTTAAACCGATTGTCAATTAAGTAACCATTCCTAACAGCTCTTTATGCGTATTGTGTACACTTAGTCCTAAAATATATACAACTCGTTAATCTTGCATCCAACGCTCTACAAACTTGTAGAGATTAAAGCCTGCCTGCTTTAGCTCTGTTTGGATTTGACTCAATAGTTTCTGTTTATCTATGCCTATCATTTTTTGATGCTGTATCAATTTATAGGCTTGCTCAGCCAAAAGATACTCTTTTTTCGTGATACTGATCGTATTATCTGTAGAAATCCAATTACAAATATCAATTACACCAATATTCTTATCTGCAACAGTTTTAAAAATAGGGATCTGTTGATGTTGTTCTTTTACCATTTTTTGTAAACTATTAGCAAACGCATCCGCTCCCTCCCTATCCGCTTTATTAACTACAAAGGCTTGCGCTACCTCCATCAATCCGGATTTGATGTGTTGAATTTCATCTCCTGCCTCTGGCACGAGCACTAAAATAGTTTTATCTGCTAGTCCTGCTATTTCGATTTCAGATTGTCCTACTCCAACAGTTTCAACGATAATTAAGTCAAAATTGCTAGACCTTAAGACATCTACCATCTCAATAGTTTTCGCAGAAATTCCACCCAAAGAACCGCGAGTAGCTACAGAACGAATGTAAATACTTGGGTTGTTGAAATGTTTCGACATCCTAATTCTATCGCCTAGCAAGGACCCGTAATTAAATGGTGAAGTTGGATCTACCGCCAAAATGGCAACCTTCTTTCCGTCTTTAGAAAACGCTTCGGCAATGGCATTCACCAGCGTACTTTTCCCGGCACCCGGAGGCCCCGTAATACCAACCACTGGAATGTTTCTGTTAATTTCTAGCGCTTTTAACAATTCTTCTGCCGGGCCGATATTGTTTTCAACTAAGGTTAAAGCTCTAGCTAATGCCCTAAAGCTTCCGCTTTCAACTTCATCTCTTAACCAAGTGACATCAATGTTCGTAGAAACCATAATAACAAAGAAACGCAATTAATCAATTACATACACTAGCGTTCTTAATATAATGCAATGACAGAAGATTTTTAAAAAACCGTAACTTTGCTCTCTTTACTATTTTAAATGAAAATATATTTTAGGTTACTATCGTTTGCTAAACCGATCGAAAAGTTTGCTATTCCTTATGTGATTGCAACTGTGCTATCAATTTTATTTGGTACGCTAAATCTTGCTTTACTATCGCCCTTGTTCGAAACCTTGTTAAAGGCTAAGCAATCAACGCTAATTAACAATATCGCAGCAGATCCATCTTCAAGTTTTGATATTTTAGGAAAATTTAGACAGTTTGTTAATGACTCTATTACCGATGTGGGCGCCGAAACAACACTAGTTTATATCTGTATTATCACCGTGGTTTCGGTACTGATGTCAAATATATTCAGATATCTTTCGCAAAGAACAATGGAAGATTTAAGGGTGCATACCTTACTTAAGTTTAGAAAAAAAGTATTTGATAATGTGATGAACCTTCATGTAGGTTTTTTTAGCAACGAAAGAAAAGGTGATATCATTTCTAAGGTTGCGTCTGATGTGCAGGTAGTACAATTTACTGTAACTAATACCTTACAGGTTATTTTTAAAGAGCCCGTTACCTTGATCGTTTACATCATCATGCTGCTTACCATCTCTGTTAAGCTAACCTTATTTTCTTTACTGGTTATTCCTGTTGCTGGTTTTATCATTAGTAAAATTGTAAAGCGATTAAAGAAACAAGCCAAAGAAGCTCATGAGTCTTTCGCTAAAATGATTGGCTTTTTAGATGAAGCCCTCGGAGGAATTAAAATTATTAAAGCCTTTAATGCTACCGAACGAACTAAGGAAAAGTTTAACAAAGAGAATATTTTCTATTCAAACCTTAACAGAAAAATGGTTCGTAGACAACAGTTGGCATCACCTGTTTCAGAATTTTTAGGTGTGCTTATGGTTGCGCTTATCGTTTGGTATGGGGGTTCTTTGATCTTACATAACGATAAAAACGCCCTTGCTGCGTCAGATTTTATCGCTTACATCGCTATTTTTTCTCAAGTGATGCGTCCAGCAAAAGCAATAGGAAACTCATTTAGTGGTATCCATTCGGGTATTGCTGCTGGCGAACGTGTTTTGGAACTTATCGATACTAAGCCAGCATTAACCGATAAAGAAGATGCAAAAACTTTAGCAGAATTTAAACAAGCTATTTTATTGAAAGATGTAAGTTTTTCATACGGCGATAAACAAGTGCTAAAAAACATCAATATCAACATAGAAAAAGGAACAACTGTCGCCTTGGTAGGTCCTTCTGGTGGCGGAAAAAGTACTTTGATGGATCTAATTCCTCGCTTCCATGATCCTAAAAATGGCACGTTATATATAGACGGATTTGATTACAAGGACTTAAAAGTAGACAGTATTAGAGCTCAAATGGGAATTGTTAATCAAGAATCTTTTCTATTTAATGATACCATCTACGCCAATATCGCCTATGGAAAACCAGAGGCCACAGAGGAAGAGGTGATTAACGCAGCAAAGATTGCCAACGCTCACGAGTTTATCGTAAATACCGAGGAGGGATATGAAACAAATGTTGGTGATAGAGGAAATAAACTCTCGGGTGGGCAGAGGCAAAGAATTTGTATAGCTAGGGCAGTGCTTGCCAATCCACCAATTATGCTTTTAGATGAAGCTACTTCTGCATTAGATACCGAATCTGAAAAACTGGTGCAAAACGCGTTAAACAACCTGATGCAAAATAGAACGTCTATTGTAATTGCACACAGATTAAGCACCATACAACATGCGGATAAAATTGTAGTTATCGATAAGGGAGAAGTTGCAGAAGAAGGTAGCCATAGTGAGCTTTTAGCTAAAAAAGGCCTGTATTACCGCTTAATTGATATGCAAACCTTTAATGACTAAATTTAGCCGATATATGTTGCCATTTTAGAAAAAAGACAACATACATAGCCTTTACTCTGCGCTAATTAAAACAACCCTATTGATCACAACAATAGATAGGATTTGAACATTTAAGCCGCTCCAATTGACCATTTTAGTTTTGTTCGTCTAATAAGCATAACAATAAGCATTGTTATCGAATAAGTGATTACAAATCTTAAAATAGTATATCCCGTAGCTTGACTTAAAGTCACGTGATTAATATCTATTTTTAAAGGTCTAAACAGCTCTGTGATAATATGAAGTATAACAATGTGATGGATCAAATAAATCCCAAACGTACTACTTCTCGGTTTGAAATACTTGTTTATAAAGCCTATTGATCCTATCTTCAATAAGATTAAGAAGAAAGACAAGGAGTACAAAATATTGGATACGCGTAAGGTATTATAAATATCATTTATAGCGAGCGATTTTAAATACAGAGCCTCTAAGTCCGCTAAAACGAAGAAGAAAGCCGTAATTATTATAAAACACCACATTGGCACCTTATTAATGAAAGCAAAAAGCTCTTTATGATATCGATTTGCATAGGCGCCTATCCATAAATAAAAAACAAATCCAAATAGCGCCGTTGTATGATTTGTTATGATCCAGCCATGATATAAATTAAGCCCGTAGAACAGCGACACGCAACATAAGATTAATCCAAACCATAATTTATAGATATAACGCTTGAATAGCAGTAAAATAGAGATACAAATCAAAAAATTGAGAATAAACCAAAAACTGGTAGACACAATAATATGATAATATTGTTCCCCTAAATAATGGAAGAAATTATCTGGCAATATCTGGCTTTCCCTAAACTTGAAGGCTCTAAATAAGAGCGAACCTATATTACATAGCAACAAAACATGTAGCCAAAAAAGCCACGGTTTAATCGTATTTTTAAATCTGTTTTTTAAATATTGACCAGGAGTATACTCTGTAAATTTATGATTGATTAGAAAACCCGCAATTAAAAAGAAAACTATCGTTGCAAATTTAAAGAACTGCATTACAGAAACGTGGAGCATACTCAGATAAAAATCAGATGTTTTAGGTTCTCCAAGAACTGTACAATGTTCAAACACGATTCCTATCATGGCGATACAACGTATCGAGTCTATGAAATCAAAACTTACCTTTTCTTTTTTTATAACTTCTTGCATCTATTTATTAATACATGCAAAAATGCTATTAAATTTATTTTTCGGACTACTTTTAACAAAGTTTAACGGTGTAAAACACTATAAAAATGTTCCATAATATAAAATATTGTGTAATGTTTACCATTAAATGTTTATTAACGCTACGTTATATATTTAATAAACGACCTTTAATATAGTTGCTAAATTTATTTCGCTATGCAGAATTACATATCTTTGCATAAATATTTCTAGCACAGAGCTTAATGAAGTTAATTATTCCGGCGCTTCTCTTTTTTATTTTTACGGGAATATGTTGCGATGTCAAGGCGCAAACCCCACCATCGCCGGGGATGAATGTAAGTTGCCCAGAGTCTGCCAAGTACTATGCAAAGGATAGCATCAACGTAGTTACTTTTGGCGCAAGCACTGTTGAGGGGGTTAATGGTTTAGATTTCCAATCTTTTCTGTTTCAAAACTTTCAATATTGTTATAATGGAAAATCTATAAACATCTACAAAAACGGAGTAGGAGGCGAAACGACAACACAAAGCTTATTAAGGTTAGACAATGCTATAAGAGCAAAAACTGGCTTTATTGTACTGATGGTAGGCGTAAATGATGCCATTAGAATAGAAGCCGGACGACAGACTATCGCCGAAACCGAAGCGAGCATGAGGGAGATTATCGTAAAATCTTTAAATCAGAAGCTTATTCCTATGGTTTGCACACTTCAACTTTTTGATGACAGGAATGATGCTCGTCTGCGAAGAGTAAATAATATTATCAATCAAATAAACAATCTTTATAGAAGGTTAGTAGTAGAATATAAGCTGTCGTTAATTGATATAAATAGAGTTTTTAGGCGTGATTTCTCCCTATATCAAGATAATGTACACCCAAATAGTAGGGGATATAGACTAATGAGCTATATCATTTTTGATAGTATCAATAAGGTAATTGCAGAGCGGTTTTTGCAGTTTACAGTTTCTCAGAATTATCCAAATCCCGTGACCAACTTCACTTCTATTGATATTGTGATGCCCGAAGCGGACAACATTAAGCTCAATATTTATAACCTGCAGGGTAAGCTAGTTTATTCGTTAGTGAATGAGTACATCAATACGGGAAAACACATCGTAAGATTAGATCTAAGCAACCTTCCATCAGGAGTGTATATTTATCGTGTTACATCTTATTCGGGCTTATATACAACCACAAAAAAGCTAATTCTTCGTAGATAAATTAAAAGATATTTACAATAACATAAGCCTTAAACTACCACTAAAACTAGCGGGCATTTTCGACTCAACAACGAGTGTAGCACTATTAATTACATATAAACCTTCTAGGCTTACAGAAAAACAGTCTTAAAAGTATTTTAAACAAAAAAGGAGCGAATAATCGCTCCTTTTATTATCTGTTAATTGTTTAATTACAATTTACGTTTTACTTCTACTTGTTCGTAAGCTTCTACAATATCGCCAACCTCTATGTTGTTAAAGTTTTGGATATTCAAACCACATTCGTAACCTTTAGAAACTTCCTTCACATCATCTTTATAACGTTTCAATGATGCTAGTTCGCCGGTATAGATTACCACACCATCACGTATGATACGGATTTTGCTATTTCTGGTAATTTTACCGTCTAACACCATACATCCAGCAATTGTACCAACCTTCGTAATTTTGAAAGTCTCACGGATTTCTACGTTAGCCACAATTTTCTCTTCGAATTCTGGTGCCAACATTCCTTCCATCGCCGCTTTAATCTCATTGATCGCATCGTAGATAATTGAGTACAAACGAATATCGATTTGCTCTGCCTCAGCCAATTTACGTGCACCTGTTGAAGGGCGTACTTGGAAACCTATAATGATCGCATCTGATGCTGAAGCTAACAATACATCACTTTCAGAAATTTGACCTACCGCTTTGCTGATCACATTGATTTGGATCTCTGGCGTAGAAAGTTTCAATAACGAATCTGCTAATGCCTCGATAGAACCATCTACGTCACCTTTGATGATCAAGTTCAGTTCCTTGAAGTTTCCAATAGCTAAACGACGACCGATCTCTGCCAAAGTAATATGTTTCTGTGTACGTAATCCTTGCTCACGCATCAATTGCAAACGCTTGTTAGCAATATCTCTTGCTTCACTTTCACTTTCTAGAGCATTGAACCTATCTCCAGCTGTTGGCGCACCCTGCATACCCAATACCTGTACTGGTACAGATGGACCGGCTGCGTTTACTTTTGCTCCACGCTCGTTAAATAATGCTTTAACTCTACCACTGTAGCTACCCGCTAAAATTGGATCTCCAACTTTTAAAGTACCACCTTGTACCAAAACCGTAGTTACAATACCACGGCCTTTATCCAAAGTAGCTTCAATTACAGTACCTGTAGCACGTTTATTAGGATTTGCTTTTAATTCTAATAATTCAGCTTCTAGTAATACCTTATCTAATAGTAAGTCTACATTTAAACCGCTCTTACCTGAGATTTCTTGTGATTGATATTTACCGCCCCAATCCTCAACTAAGATATTCATTACAGATAACTGTTCACGAATTCTATCTGAGTTGGCACCTGGCTTATCGATCTTAGTAAATGCAAATACTAAAGGAACACCCGCCGCTTGTGCGTGGTTAATTGCTTCCTTAGTTTGAGGCATCACCGCATCGTCCGCAGCTACTACAATAATGGCAATATCCGCAACTTTAGCACCACGAGCACGCATCGCTGTAAAGGCCTCGTGACCTGGAGTATCTAAGAAAGTAATTTCTTTTCCAGCGCTAGTAGTTACTTTGTAAGCACCAATGTGCTGCGTAATACCGCCAGCCTCTCCAGCTACCACATTCGCTTTACGGATATAATCTAGCAATGAAGTTTTACCATGATCCACGTGGCCCATAATGGTTACCACAGGAACTCTTGGTTGTAAATCTTCTTCTGCATCAACCTCTTCAATATTGATATCTTCTTCTTCATCTGGTTTTACGAATTGGATTTCGTAACCAAACTCATCAGCCACAATTGTTAGAGTTTCTGCATCTAGACGTTGGTTAATTGACACGAACATACCCAAGCTCATACAAGTTCCAATAATTTTGGTTACCGGTACGTCTATCATGTTCGCCAATTCGTTGGCCGTAACGAACTCCGTTACTTTCAACACCTTCGATTGTAATTCTTCCTCTAATGCTGCTTCTTCTGCCGAAAGCGCTACATCATCACGTTTTTGACGACGAAGTTTAGCTCTCTGCGCAAATTTACCAGATTTACCAGCACCACTTAAACGAGCAAGTGTTGCTTTGATTTGATCTTGGATTTCTTTTTCAGTTGGTTCCTCTTTTGGAGTGTTTCCTCCTGCAGCATTTCTATTTCCTTGATAACCTGGACGGTTATTGTTTCTATTTCCTTGATAACCACCTTGGCCTCCCGGACGGTTGTTATTGCCTTGATAAGGTTGTCTTTGGCCACCTTGTTGGTTAGCACCAGGCGTACCAGCAACACCACCTTGACCTTGTTGCTGTCCGCCAGCGCCAGGAGCCCCCGGTGTTTTCTTACGTTTACGCTTGCGTCTAGCAGCTTCGCTATCGCTAGATGAAGAAGCAACAGGTTGGTTTCTTCTGTCCGGAACCGTAGGTAGTTCTATTTTACCAATAATATTTGGACCTGATAATTTTACCGAGCGAGCTTTAATTACTTCATCTTTCGGCGCAACGGCAGGTGCAGCTTCAACTTTAGGTTCAACCGGCTTTTCAGCTGGTTTCTCTTCCGCTTTAACTGGTTCTACTGGTTTTTCTGCAGCAGGTTTCTCTACTGGTTTCTCTTCTACCTTAGGAGCAGCGGCTACTGGTTTTTCTTCCTTAGCAACAGGAGGTACCGCAGCAGCAGGTGCAGGAGTTTCCTCTTTCTTAGCAGGGCGGGTTTTTGGATTTAAATCATTAAGATTGATTTTACCAACTACCTTAACACCTGGCAAAGAAGATTCCTCGACACTTTCAGCAGGGTTAGCTGCTTGAGCTTTTGGCTCTTCCTTAATTGGCTCTACCGGTTTTTCAACTGGCCTTTCTGCCTCAGGTTTTTCTGCCGGAGGAGTAAATTGGTTAAGATTTTTAATCAGTACGCCTTCACTCTCGAAATCCGAATTTTTCTTCGGCGCTTCAGGAGCTTTTTCAGTTGTTACTTCAGGTTCATCACGACGAATTTTGCCAATAACTATTTGGTTAGCCTCTTCCTTTACTATTTTATCTCCCTGAAACTCTCTAAGCAAGACATTATACATCTCTCCAGAAAGCTTGGTGTTAGGCTTATTATCCACAGCATAGCCCTTCTTCCCAAGGAACTCTACCGCCGTAGCCAATCCTATGTTAAGTTCTTTTGCTGCTTTTAATAATACTATTGTTTTGTCGTCTGACATTGATTATCCTGTTTTTTTCTAATTATACAAAAGTAACGTTTATTCTGATCTAATTCAAGTAAAGACTTTTATTCGAATTCTGATTGCAGAATAGCAACTACTTCTTTGATTGTTTCTTCTTCTAGATCGGTTCTTTTCACTAACTCATCTAAAGAAAGTGACAATACACTTTTTGCTGTATCTAGACCGATTGCTTTTAATTCATCGATAATCCAGCTATCGATTTCATCTGAGAATTCCTCTAAATCCACATCCTCATCTTCTTCACCAGCTTCACGGTAAACATCTATCTCATAGCCAGTTAATTTACCTGCTAGTTTGATATTGTGCCCACCACGACCAATTGCTAATGATACTTGATCTGGTTTTAAATAAACCGATGCACGTTTAGTTTCATCATCTAATTTAATAGAGGTGATTTTTGCAGGGCTTAAAGCACGTTGGATATATAACGAAATATTGGTAGTAAAGTTGATTACATCAATATTTTCATTTTTTAACTCTCTCACAATACCGTGGATACGAGATCCTTTCATACCCACACAAGCACCTACTGGATCAATTCTATCATCATAAGATTCTACAGCAACTTTAGCTCGCTCTCCTGGTTCACGAACAATTTTCTTGATAGTAATTAAACCGTCGAAAATCTCTGGAACCTCGATTTCGAACAAACGTTGTAAGAATTCTGGAGCTACCCTAGAAATAATGATTTTAGGTGTAGCATTTACCATATCTACTTTAGAAATTACGGCACGTACTGCATCGCCTTTTTTAAAGTAATCTGCTGGAATTTGTTCTGTTTTTGGCATCAACAACTCGTTTCCTTCATCGTCTAACACCAAAGTTTCCTTTTTCCAAACTTGGTAAACCTCACCAGTTACAATTTCACCTACTCTATCTTTATATTTTTTGAAGATTTCGTCTTTCTCTAACTCCAAAACTTTAGAAACCAAAGTTTGACGAGCAGCCAAAATAGCTCTACGGCCAAAACTTTCTAAAGTAATTTGCTCGATATAATCGTCGCCAACTTCTAAATCAGCATCATACTGGCGCACCTCCGCTAATTCAATCTCTAGATCATCATCCTCAGAAAAACCATCTTCCATTACTTTTCTGGTTCTCCAAATCTCCAAATCTCCGTTATCCGGGTTCACAATCACATCGCAGTTTTCATCTGTTCCGTATTTTTTACGCAACATACTACGAAACACCTCTTCTAATACGCTAATTACCGTAGGGCGGTCGATATTCTTAAAGTCTTTAAACTCTTGAAAAGAATCGATTAAATTAATATTGTTCATTTGTTATTTAAATGAAATTAAAACCTTTGTTTCTGTTATATCGTTTAAAGCGATTTGGCTATTCACCAATTGCACTTTTTTACCTTTTTCTTTAACCTGTTCCTCAATGGTGATTGAGGTTTCATCTGCAGCTACCAGCTTGCCTTCTTTTTTATTGCCGTCAGCTAATTTTAGCGCTAATTCCCTACCAATGTTTTTGGCATACTGCCTCGTTAACTTTAGTGGCTCACCAACACCTGGAGAAGAAACTTCAAGATTATAGGCAGTTGCAATTGCATTCTCTTCTTCTAGATGGAAACCCACATGCCTGCTTATAGCTACGCAATCTTGAATACTGATCCCTTGATCGCCATCTACATGAATAATCAACTTGTTGTTTGGCAACATTTTAACATCAACCAAAAACAACTCTGGTCTATCTGCAATTTTCTCTTCTACCAGATCTCTAACTCTCTTTTCTAGCTGCATAGTATAAATTTTGCTAAATAAAAAGAGGGGACACTCGTCCCCTCTTTTCTTGTTTTGCTCTGCAAAGATACAAAAATATTTATAAAAGCAAAAAGCTTAGTCTTATATATAACGAATAGAGCTATTTAGCAGATTTAGTCCTTGCTTTTACTTTATAATTGAAGGCCTTGAAAAGATACGCTAATGTTCCAAAACCGTATCCGCCCTTGCATTGACTTGTTCTTTTGCTTGTACCAACTTATTCACTCGGCTCATTAGCCAAATGCTAATTAAAGTAATTACTACAATAACATAAGCTACCATATTATAGTGCTCCAGTGGCTGCCCCTTACCGGGCTGTGTAACAATTAGCCCAGAAACCGCTGCAGCAACTCCGCCAGCAATTTGCTGTAAAGAAGCATTGATGCTCATAAAAGCGCCTCGATCTGCAGGCTCCGGAATGGCACTGGTTAACGCTTGAGAAGGAATCATTCTGCTCATGATGCCGGCCATCATCAAAACATTGAAGATCATTACCCAAATCAATGGCGTAACTGAAAGATTGGTATAAATTACACACATCAACATCATCCAGATAGATGCCGCAGCGAATATTTTCAACTTACTCACCTTATCACTTAGCCTACCCACCAAAGGTAAAATCACCAGAGAGCTTATTCCCGAAACCATAAACAACATCGGCAGCTCACTTTCTGTGATACCTAAGTTGTTTACGGCAAAAGCGCTCCCAAACGGCATCATCATGAAACCACCAATGGACAATAGTGCGGTAGACGTAAAACCGATGCGATGCCTTTTCTGCATCATCGTATGCCACAAATGCGCAATGGGCGATTTATCTCGCTGTATCTTCAAGTGCTCATTCACCGATCTCAATCTAAAGGCAATCATTAACGCGATGATTAACGCCAAACCTACGACTAACCAGAAAGGAGCTTCCCAGCCCCAAATGTTTGCCAAGTAAAGACCAATAGGCACCCCTAAAACCTGGCTGGCGCCAAAACCCATCTGCACGAAGCCCATCACTCGTCCTCGTTGCTCCAGGCTAAACAAATCTGTGATGATGGCCATGGAGATAGAGCTGATTACACCACCGAACAGTCCGGTAATAATTCTGGCAGCTACCAATTGAGTATAAGTATGTGCTAAACCACAAAATGCCGTCCCTAATATGAAGCCAATGTAAAAGAAGAGCAATAGCTTTTTGCGATCGAACTTATCCGCAAAACCTGCTGTTAACAACCCTGAGATACCTGCACTAAAGGCGTAAGCAGATACGGCAATGCCAAAATCTTTTGGGCTTAAACTGAGCGATTTCATCAAGATATCGCCTAGTGGAGACATCACCATAAAATCCAAGATCACGGTAAACTGGGTAACTGCTAATAGAAAAATTACCAGTTTTTGATAGGAGGTAAATATGGTTGGCTCTTGCTGCGACATTATAATGGGATTAATCTCACAAATATAGATTAACGAACCAATACTTTTTCCTGTCGTTTTACAGTCTTACCAATGTCAGCCTTCAAAATATCTTCGGTTTTACCAAAGCTGCTATTCAAAACCGTTTGCACTAGATACTCGTTGCCTTTTACAAACGATTTTTGTGGTGTAAAAATTAATGTATCTTTCTTGATTTCTATTTTTCCTGCAACCTGCTTCTCTATACCAGAGTTTTCACCAGACTCGAAAACACTTACCAATTCTTGAGCTAAACTATCAGTTTGTTGTTTTGCTCTAAACAAACTAACTTCATCTAAACCAGTAAAAAGAATAGTAGTGCTATCTGAAGAAAAATTGATTTCTAATTCCTTTTTGGAGGAACATGATGAAAAAATTAAACAACAAACAATGATTAATGTTAATTTGCTAAACATTTAACAAAAATACGATGATTAAACTAATTTTAGAAGTGCTTTTAATGGGACTTGCTGTTATGCTTGGCGCTTTTTTAGTCCCTGGAGTTTCGGTAGATGGTTACGGAAGCGCAATTATTGCGGCAGTGCTAATTGCCGTTGCAAATGCAACCATTGGCTTAATACTGAGGATATTTACCTTTCCTCTAAATTTTTTAACCCTTGGCTTGGTCTCTTTTATCATCTCCGTTTTGATGATTTTATTGGTAGATAGCTGGATGACGGGCTTTAATACTTCTGGTTTCCTTTCGGCAGCAATTTTGGCCATTGCCGTTGCTGTAATTAAGATGATTTTAGACGCGGCTTTTGGGGTACAAAAATCGTAACTCATGAGAGAGGAACCAACCACCTTAGACACCTAAGCTCACTTTAGTTTTGCTTTCAGATAACTACACTTTAATAACTAAATAGGTCTTATAAGCTATTTAGCAATAGCTTAAATGTACTTATATGTTATGTGGTCGAAAATTACATTGATGTAGTTTGATGGCAGGTGAGGACACCTGCCATTAGAGAAAATCGTATGTGGTTATGTGGTAAAATCTTTCGTAACGAGTGTCTAAGCCAAAACACTTCTACTGATCACTAATTTTTGTATTTCGGACGTACCTTCATAAATCTGAGTGATTTTGGCGTCCCTCATTAATCGTTCTACGTGATATTCTTTCACAAAACCGTAACCGCCGTGAATTTGCACCGCCTCTACAGTCACATCCATTGCTACTTTACTTGCAAATAATTTGGCCATAGATCCTTCGACTGTGTAAGACAAACCTTGATCTTTTAGCCAAGCCGCTTTGTGAACCAACAGCCTTGCCGCTTCAATTTGCGTAGCCATGTCTGCTAGTTTAAAAGCAATAGCTTGATGATCTGCAATTGGTTTTCCAAAAGCTTTACGCTCTTTTGCATAAGCCAACGCCAACTCATAAGCGCCCGCAGCAATACCCAATGCTTGTGCTGCAATGCCAATACGGCCACCTTCTAATGTTTTCATCGCAAATTTAAACCCAAAACCATCTTCGCCAATGCGGTTTTCCTTTGGTACTTTAACATCGTTAAACATCAACGAATGTGTATCAGACCCTCTAATGCCTAATTTATTTTCCTTTGGACCAACGGTAAATCCGGGCGTTCCTTTTTCTACAATAAAAGCATTGATCCCTTTATGTTTTAACTCTTTATGAGTTTGAGCTATTACCAAGTAAGTGCTTGCTGTGCTACCGTTAGTTATCCAATTTTTGGTGCCATTTAGTAGATAATAATCTCCTTTATCTTCTGCGGTAGTCTGTTGTGAGGTAGCATCAGAACCTGCTTCAGGCTCCGAAAGGCAGAAAGCGCCGATTTGCTCACCAGCAGCTAAAGGCTTTAAGTATTTCTCTTTTTGTTCTTCTGTGCCGTATTTTTCTAAACCATAGCAAACCAAAGAATTGTTTACCGATACCACAACCGAAGCAGAGGCGTCTACCTTAGAAAGTTCTTCCATCACCAGGGTATAAGAAACGGTATCCATTCCGCCACCGTTATATTTAGGATCAACCATCATTCCCAAAAAGCCGAGCTCGCCCATGCTTTTCACTTGTTCGCTTGGAAATTTTTGATGCTCGTCTCTCTCGATTACTCCAGGCTTTAATTCATTTTGGGCAAAATCCCTAGCAGCTTGTCTAATCATTTGCTGCTCTTCGCTTAGTTCAAAATGCATATTTAAGGTATATTGGTTAGGTTCAAAGATATTATTTTTTCAATAATACTATGCAAACATAACAAATTTATGGCAAAAGAAATATGCTCCTTAATTAGCAGATCGCTACGTATTACTTGAGCTAGAAACTATCTGGGGAAAGTGAAACTTGCGCCTAAAGCCAAGGCCTGACTTCGCTGCACTTTTAAATCCATGTCTTTATCGTACAATATCACGCCTGTTAAGGATACATTTAAGAAACGGTTTAGCTTAGAAGTGATTGCAACATCTAAACGATGATCAATCTCACCAAAGTCTTCGTAAGGGATAAACATATTGTATTTGGCTTTCAAGATCGTATTCTTCATGATTTCTTTTTCCAAATTACTTACGACTTGAAAAGCGAGATCGTTTTTTAATTTTTTGCCAATAGGTACACCATAGTTTTTGGTATTGTTTGTGATTCTATAAAGTGCCGTATCTAATACAAAAGTTTGGCGGGCGGTACCCGTACCAATACGCGTGGAGAAAGCTTTACTTGGCTTATATTCAAAACCTAAAGACTCTGTAAGATAGCCTGGGGACATAAACTTTGACAAAAGCTTTGCCTGCTCATTTCCTTGTGCATCTTTAGAGTAAGAAAACCCTTTATCGAACTGAGATTCGAAACTTAAAGAGGCGAAGAAATACCAGTTTTTAGACAATTGAACCGCTGCCTTATTATCCCAAAAAATACGGTCGTTGGTTTTCTTTTGTAACTGATCTTTGTTCTTAACCTTTCCGTACTGTAAAATCACCTCGCTAGTATAACTGTAGCTCTCTTTGCTGTATTCTGCTTTGTGGTTAAGCAATGCACCAATAGCGATAGAATTTACCCCACCACCTTTCCAGTTTTCGCTAAACGAAGCCTGATTGGCATTAATTCCAACAGTAGCTTTTGTTTTCCAATAATTGATTTTTGCTTGTACCAAAGCTGGTTTTAAATCTACTGGTTGAAATGTGATCACGCCAATTCTAGAAGGAAGCGGATTACGTTTTAGCTTGATTTCCATATCTTTAACAGAAATGGGAACGGTATCTATTTCTTGTGCAGAAAGAGAGAAGCAAAGGGCTAAAACAGTAAAAGAGGTAAGTAATAAATGCTTCATTTTCTACAAAATAACGTAAATATTCATGAAATATTGATAACCAATTAAGGTTTATCGTGCAAAAATAACAAAACTAAGATTTTAACCTTTTAAAAGAAGCGAATGTTTTTCTATTGTTTAAATAATAGAGATCCTTTTCTTGCGCATAAGCCTCTTTTTCGAAAATAATGTTCATATAAGCTTGATGATGCGATTGGAAACGGACAAGATTATAGATGTAATTCAAAAAATATATCACATAAAATGGAATGATTAATAATTCTAGCTGTTGTCTGTGGTGTATCTTTTCGTGGTTAACTAAAACCAGATCGTTTTTGTACGCTTTCCGTTTAATAAAGATAAAAGGATAAACGGCCATAGCCGCTGTAGGCAATCTCGAAAACGTAATGAACACTGCCATATTAGGGCTGCTCTATAGATAATTTCGGCAAGGTTGGCAAGCGGAACATCGCCGGGTTACGCTTGTAAGAAGCGTAGCTGTTTTTTACAAACTGAATAAAGGCGTATTCTGAAGCACTTAAAACAAACTGATAAGTGGGCCTATATTGCGTCATAAAATCTTGTATATTTTCTTCCTTGATATCTACCAATCCCATCACGTAATCTTTACGATAACGGTAATCAATAACCTGTTCTTTATAATCTTTTTCTAAAATTTTCTGGAGTTGACGAGCATTTTTTCCATCCCTGCTTAACAGGTTATAAATTGCATCTATGCCTAATCCAACGCCACCTTGCCCCAAGTTTAGCAAGTCTTTGCTGCTTCCCTTATCTAGCTTGTACTTGTATTCATCAAGTTTAGATTTATACAGTTCTTGTGGCGTTTTCGCCTTTCCATAGATCGGTACTTCTTTCAGTCTAATTCCTAATGACCGCAATTGGAAAACAATTGCACCCTGACCGCGGTATACTACGGTATCCATTGCATACCCACTTAGTGCCGCAAAGAGTGTATCGCCATGATTTATTTTGGCAAAAAACTCACCTTTGGTGTTGTTGTAGATTCCCGTATCTATCGATGAATTGTAGATGTAAACTTTCGCTAAGCGTAGCTTACTGTCTTTATCTACCACAAAACCAGGAACCGTTTTCTGTTGTGCAAAAGCAGTTAACGTACAAATAAATAATATACAGGAAAGTAGAATTCTCATTAATTAAGCAAAGCTACAATTTATAAAAATTGCGCTATTTATCTTAACATTATTTAACTACCAATAGTTTTTGCCCTATTTTGATGTTGTTATCCGGCAATTGGTTTAAATTTTTCAGTTCATCTACAGAGATTTTGTAAAGTTGGCTGATCTTGTATAAGGTGTCGCCCTGCGAAACCGTATGATACTTGCCATTTTCTAAGCTCGATGGTGGATCTTTTGGCGCTACATTTACCGGCGTGTAAAGTTTCTTTTCATTAGGGATATTAGCATTGATTTCTTTAAACACTTTATCTTCCCTCGCCAGCTTTTCACGTTCACTTTCCGATTGGTCGTATTGGTAAAGTTGATATTTATCAATGAGGTTAATCAGCAGTTCTGGATATTTCGGATTGGTAGCATAGCCTGCGTTTTTCAAACCAATTGCCCAATTGCGATAATCGTTTTTATCTAATTCGAAAAGACCAGCATAACGTTTACGTTTTAAAAATTCAGAATGATCTTTGTACGATTCTCTTGGATCTTTATAAACACGGAAACAGTCATTTCTGTTATCATCATCACGGTAATAAGCCTTACCTTTCCAGTCTGAAGTACATTTAATCCCGAAGTGATTGTTGGCATATTTTGCCAGATCGCTGTTTCCACTACCAGACTCGATAATACCCTGCGCTAGCGTAATACTTGCCGGAATACCATACTTATTCATCTCTTCTATCGCAATTGCTTTGAAAGCATCGATATAAGACAAAGTAGTGTAAGAAATAGGATTAGGATTTTCCTTCTTCGCATTTTTTTCAATTTGTTTATTGTTTTTACTGTATTGCTTTGTTTTACAAGCACTAGCAAATACGGCTAAAAAAGCTAAGAAAAGAAGTTGTCTATTTTTACTCATTACGGCATTAAAGTTTAAGTTTCTGTCCAGGTTTTAAAGCATTTGATTTGAGCCCATTTTTGCCCATGATTGCTTTAACGGTAGTTTTATTTCGCTTGGCAATAATACTTAAATTATCACCTTGTTTAACGGTGTAAGTTCTATTGCTTTTTTTCTTTTTAGGTCGATAAACAGGAAGAGGTTCTACCGGTTCGACGTAATCTTCCGGTCGATTGTCATACTCATAAAGCTCATATTTTTTGATCAACGCAATAACTTGCGAAGCCCAAGTTCTGCTACGAGCATATCCGCCACGTTGTATGCCTTTGGCCCAAGCCTTAAAATCGTACTGATCGTATTTATCGAAAAGTACATTAAAATAAGTTCGGCTTTTTAAAAAAGTGATGAAATGCACATATGAAGAATCTACCGTTGGGAAATCTCGGTAGGCAGAGCGAATTTCAGTATTTGAATTTTTACCCTTGAAACCGAAGTGGTTGTTTAGGTAACGGGCAATTTTGCTTTTTCCCGCAGCCGACTCGTGTATAGCAACTCCCAAAATAATACTTGCAGGAATGTGGTGCTCCTCGGCTAGATCTTGAGCAATATCTGCATACTCTTCAATGTATTCTTCTGTGGTTTGTGCCCATGCAAATACCGCCTTAATGCACAAAAACGAAAGAAGTAGAAATTTTTTCATTGTTAAATTGTTTTATTGTAATGTTAGCGGTGCTAAATTTCAACTGACAATTGCCAACTGATTTATTTTTTTCTGATGACGAATAAGCCGTCTCTAACGGGTAAAATCAATTTTTCTACCCTAGTATCTTCATTTATTTTATCGTTAAAAGAACTGATGTTTTTAGTGTCTTTATCTTGAGCATTATTTACAACTTTTCCGCTCCAAAGTACATTGTCCACAATGATCAATCCGCCGGGGCGAACTTGTTCAAATATCAAGTCATAGTAAGTGCCATTGTTTTTTTTATCTGCATCAATAAAGACCAAATCAAAAGTTTCGTTGATGTTTTTTAAGCTTTCTTGGGCATCGCCGATGATATAGTTGATTTTGGGATTTAGTGGAGATTTCGCAAAATTATCACGCACCATATCTTCCAGCTCAGCGTTAATATCTAAAGTATAAATGATGCCATCTTCGGTTAAACCTTCTGCTAAGCATAAAGTAGCGTAACCAGTAAAAGTACCCACTTCTAAGATCCTTTTTGGGGAAATCATTTTGCTAAGCATACTTAATACCCGGCCTTGATAATGGCCGCTCAACATGCGTGGCATCAAGACTTTAAGGTTAGTTTCCCTATCAATATGTTGCAACAATTGATCTTCGGGTTCGCAATATTTTAATAATAGTTGTTGTAATTCGTCGCTTACCATTGTGCTTATAAACGGTTTTGTTCCATAAAATATTGCAGAATTATTGTGGCCGATATGGTGTCTACTCTTTCTTTGTCTCTTCTATCTGTCTTTTTCAATCCACTTTGCATGATAGTGGCATGCGCCATTTTGGAGGTAAAACGCTCGTCGACCCAATGTTGTGGAATAGCTGGGAAGTTCTTTTTCAAGATGGTAGAAAACCCTTTTACGTGCTGATAGCTTTCTGAAGGTGTGCCGTCCATCTGTTTTGGTTCACCAAGCACGAAGGCTTCTATTTGTTCTGAAAGCAAGTATTTCTTAATGAACTCTACTACGTCTTTGGGGTGTATGGTATCTAATCCAGTTGCAATAATTTGCAGTGGATCGGTAACGGCAATACCAATTCTTTTGGTGCCATAATCGAAAGCCATGATACGTGCCATGTGGGCAAAGATAGGATTTTAAAATTGACGAATTACGATTGTTGTAGTGAGGCTTAGAAAAGCGGAGTACCGGAAAATAGTATTGATGCAACTGCTTTTCTTAAACAAAAAAAATATTTTTGTAGCATGATGCAACGTTTTGAAAATCACGTTGTCTTTTGAATAGAACGCTTAGAGAACGTTACAAATTTGGAAACAGTTTACATAGACAAGCATGCAGATTTAGTAAACGAGTGTCGCAATGGCAGTCGCAAAGCACAATTTGAAATTTACAAGTTGTATGCCACAGCTATGTACAACGTGGCGCTACGAATTGTGAATGACGATGCTGAGGCTGAAGATGTTTTGCAGGAAGCCTTTTTGGACGCTTTTAATCGCATCGCAGATTTTAGGCAAGAAACAACTTTTGGTTTGTGGTTAAAACAAATCGTGATTAATAGGTCTATCAATTATCTGCGTAAGCGTAAAATGGAAACGGTTAGTGTAGATGAGGTAGATGTGTCAGATGAACCGACACCAGATTTGGAAGAAACTCATTTAAAGGTAGAAGCGATAAAAAGTGCAATGGCCGAGCTACCCGATGGCTACAGAGTGGTGTTGAGTTTATACCTTTTTGAGGGGTACGACCACGAAGAGATTGCACATATTTTAAAAATAACAGAAAATACATCGCGTACACAGTATATGCGAGCAAAAAGAAAGTTGAATAGTTTATTAGTAACGAAAGGAGTAGCAAGATGAGCAATAAATTAGAGGGGTTTGTAAGAGACAACAAAAGAGAATTTGAAGTAAAAGGTCCATCGGATGCTTTGTGGAGCAAAATAGAAGCTGAATTAGATAAAAAAAAGCCAGCTAAAAAAACTTTTAGGATGTACCAATGGATGAGTATTGCCGCCATGTTGCTGCTTACAGTTGGTGTTTATTTTGGCTATCAGTATCAGAAAACAAGCACTGAGATTTTGGTGGCTGACATCAACCCTGGAATGGGTAAAAAAGAAGTGAGGTTCACTAGTTTAATAGAAGAAAAAAGAGACAGCCTGCAAACTTTAGCGGGAGCAGATCCTGAGCTTTATAAACAGTTTATAGCTGATATGAGTAAGTTGGACAACGACTATCAGGAACTGAAAAAACAACTACAGACAAGCCCTAATAAAGGTTTGGTGGGCAAAGCGATGATGAAAAATCTGGAAATCCAATTGCAGATGATTAGTCAGCAGCTATATATTATCAATCAAGTCAATCAATATAAAAAAGAGGAGAAAACCATTTAGATCATTATTTCGTTCGACGTCGGTTATAATGTTTTTGAAATAGGTTTGCTCTAAAAACAAACAAACGAGCAATGAGCTCAAAACAATTTAAAGCAAATGAAAAAAATCATATTTAGCATATCAACCTTAGTTTGGGTTTTTATGCAAGCAAGCGCACAAGTGGGTGCATTGCCTCCTACACCGCCAACTCCGGCAGTGCCCGCAGTTGAAGCCTACAGTAATAGTGCATCAAATGCTATCACTACCGTAACTACAAGTACTAAAACTACGAGAAAAGGAAAAACAGAAGTTGTTTCGGAAAGCTATTCTACAAATTTACAGCAAGGTCAGTATGACGATCCTCAAAGAACAAAATCTTTCTCTAAGTCTTACGGCATAGGCAGGGGCGATAAAGTGACTATTTCTAATATTTATGGCAACCTTATCTTTAAAACTTGGGATAAGAATGAGGTAAAAGTAGATGCTGATATTAGAGCTTTTGCCAACTCTGAAGATGAAGCTCAAAAGCTAATCGATAATGTCTCTATCACGAGTTCAAAAAATGGCGACGAGGCTGTTTTTAAAACCCAAATGGAAAATAGCAACGGCAATTGGGGAAATGGTAGTCGTAATGGAAAAAGATGGCGTAGAGAAGTAAAAATCTTTATGACGGTTTATTTACCTTCGGGTGTTGCTCTAACTGCTTCTCAGCAGTATGGAAACGTAGAATTACCAGATTTTTCTGGCCCAACAGCACTTAAAGTGCAGTATGGCAAAATAACTACTGGAGATTTGAACAATGCCAACAATTTTATCTCGGCACAATACACCACTGTTAATTTGCAGAATGTGAACAAAGCAACTATTAAGCAACAGTATGGTAGTGGTTTAACCGTAGCTTCTGTAGGAGATTTAAATTTGACCGCTCAGTATGCTACCGTACGTATTGGTGATGTGAAAAGAAATGCAAGCATTAGACAGCAATATGGTAGTGGTTTAAGCATCGCTTCGGTAGGAGGTAACTTAGATTTAGATGCGCAGTATGCTTCGGTAAAAGTAGGAGCTATTAAAGGGGATGCGGGTATCAAAATTCAATATGGTAGTGGTTTGAATATCGAACATGTTGATAACTTAAGTCTTACCGCCCAATATGCCGCAGTCATGGTTGGAAGATTAACCGGAAACATGACCGCAAAAGCGCAATATGGCAGTAGATTTTCTGTAGAGAAAGTAGAGGCTAGCAGCAAAATTGTGAATATCGACTCAGAATATTTAGGTGTAACTTTAGGTTTTGCTCCAAATTATGGCGGTAGCTTCAACGTTGATACCCAATATGGAAGTTTGAAAACAGGCGAAGGTATAAGCGCTAAAAGAGTTGGAGATGATGATGAAAGAGGCAGCAGTTCTAGAAAAGATTATACGGGCTCAATAGGAAGGGGTGGTGCATCTAATGTAAAAGTGAGCGTTAGATATAGCTCGGCAACTTTTAGAGTTAATTAAAACTATAAGCTAGATAAAAAAGGGATGATCATTTGAACATCCCTTTTTTATTATTAAATTTTAGCAGGTTCTGCTACTTTTTCTAATGTATTGTAAACTTGGTACAACGCTCTCGGAATGTGGAAACAGCCTTTCCATTTTCCACCTTTTGCAGGGATAGAAACTTCACCTCTGCGGTTCAAGTAACCATACCACTCGCCACCATTTTCTGCATCTCTGAAGTTTTTCCAAGTGTAGTTGTGGAGTTTTTCGAACCAAACGGCACATTTTTCATTTTGCGTAATGGCGTAACCCTTTGCCATGGTTACCAAAGCTTCTACGTGTACCCACCAAAGTTTTTGATCCCATTCTAATTGTTGTACCGGATGTCCTTTGATATCTTTGAAGTACAAGATGCCTTCATGTTGTTGATCCCAACCAAACTCTAAAGCAGTAAAGGCAATTTCTAGCGCTTTATCTATTAAAGCTTTGTCGTTCTTTCTAATAGCTAAGTCCATAATGAACCACATGGCTTCGATAATGTGGCCTGGATTTACCACTCTGCCCTCAAAAGAGTCTGAAAAACTACCATCATGATGAACATTTTCTAAAATCAATCCCGATTGCGGTTGGTAGAATACAGACATTACTTCGTGTAAAACCTCATCGATTAAACCATCAATGGTTGATTTATCTAGCAAATGTTCCAACTCTAAAGAAAGGTTACACAAAATCATCGGTAACGAAAAGTTCTTTAAATCTCTAGTCCCAGGAAAACCTTTGCTGTATTTGCCTTTTGGATTGTTTCTTCTCTCTAAAATTCTGTTGAAGGTTTTTAAGGCAATGTCTGCATCTTCATCACTATTGTTGATTTTGCAAAGTGCGCCGAAACCCATCGAGGCGAAGCAATCTGAAAAAATGTTGTAAGGTTGAACCAATGGTTTTCCTCTTTTAGTGAAAGAAAAATACCAATCACCGTTTTCGTCTCTACCATTTTTTCTCATGAAAGATGCGCCCAATTCGGCAATGTCTTTCCATTCTTGTTTGGCTTCTACTTTATCAAAAAGCATCGAATATGTCCAAATTTGACGGCCTTGCAACCAAGCAAACTTATCGGTATCGTAAACATTTCCTTTGGCATCTAAACAGGTAAAATATCCTCCTGCATCTTTATCTAAAGAGTTTCTGCTCCAAAAAGGAACAATCTCATTTAGCAATTCGTTCTTGTATATATCTATGTACTTGTTCATCTTATAAAGTCTTTGCGTATTCTTGGTATCTGTTATAAAGGTGTTGCGCTTGTAAATAAGCCGATTGTGGGCTCATAAAATGTGAGAATTCAAAAGTGATGGCTTTATCGTAACCTGCTTTTCTCGCTGCTTCTAATTTTAGCCTCAATTTTTCGAACTTAATAGGTAAAAACTTGATGGGCATATCACGGTCGAAGCTTTCAGCATTTGTCCAGCATTGCAAGCCAAATTTATCTGCCATTTTCTTATTCACTTCAAAGAAATCTTGTAGCTCGTGGTAATCTACGTGGCCATCTTGAAAAGCAACTGCATCGATAGAACCTTTCAATCCTGCAAAAATCTCCGACCATTCGTCCTCGTGTTCTTTCAATGACACTGCATTTTCTTTAGTTAAGGTAGCTTCTGCAGCCATCACCGCTTTTTTACCATCAATCCAAGGAGAGATGAACGTTGGCAAACCGTTGCTTACACCTTTGCATTGCAAGCCCAGCGTATTAAAAGCTTCGGTTGCGCCTTTGGTGCGGCGACTGATTTCCATGCTCAAATACCAACCTCCGAAGCTTTTGTGGTGTCCGTACTTGGCCCAAACCTCATCGATAACGTAACGGTTAGCATCTATTTCGTGCTGTAAATTTCCTGTATCCCAGTAGTAGCCGCTATCATACAAACCAAAATAGAATTTCATATCGTGTTCATCCGCCAGTTCTAAATACAGTTCTACCAAATCGATAGGCGGTTCGTAGCAGCCAAATTTATTTTTCAGGTAGACCGATGGATAGGTGATAAACCTGCGATAACCGCTTCTAATGAGAATTACTGTATCAATCCCCATTGCTTTCATGTGCGCAAAATCCTTCGCCCATTCTTCTCGTCCCCAGTTTTGGTGTGGGATATCGTGAGAAATCTCATCAATAAAAGTTCCCGTTATTCTCATTCTTTTTCTTCTTAATTATGTTGATGTAAGGTCTGTTTCACCATTACAAGTGTTTATTGTCTTTTAAAAATTTTACCCAATCAATGTAGGCTGCGGCTTTTAAATGCACACCATCCATCGTAAATTCTTGTTTCAATACACCTTTATCGTCTTGAAATAGCGGACAGATATCGATGTAAATCACACCTTCTTCTTCGGCCAATGCCTTGATTTTTTTATTGAGTGCCGGTACCAAAACATTGCGTTCTTTGGTGTAAGCCTCTTTGGTCATGCTTTCGTTAATAGGCAAGCAACTTTCTACATAAATTTTGGTTTTTGGCGATTGCTGTTTAATCTTTCTGATGATACGTTTGTAGTTGTACACGCTCACGTCGTGAGGCAGCTTGCGGAACTGGTCGTTAATACCATCCATGAGGTAAATGGCTTTAGGTTTTGCAGCTACGATTTCATCCATTCTAGCTAAAATGCCGAAAGAGTTATCACCTCCAATACCTCTGTTAACTATTGGGTATTTGCTATCGGCCAATAATTCTTGCCACTCGGCTCTTTCGGTGATGCTGTTTCCTAAAAAAATTATGGCGTTTTTAGGGATAGGTGTTTTAGCAAAATACTCCATACGCTGTTGATAGTACCAATTGGCGTAGTTGCTATCGATTTTTACGGTTTGTGCTTTTGCTGTGCTGAAAAGTACAGTTGCCGCTATGATAAGTAAACTTGACTTCTTCATCCTAAATAACCTTTAATCGTTTCAATTCCTCAGCCCAATACACATACGATGCGTGACGCAAGTGTAAACCGTCTAAACTCAATTCCTTTTTTAAACTCCCTTTTTCGTCAGCTAACGCTGGATGTAAGTTGATGTAAAACACACCCATTGCTGCGCAAAGAGCTTCCAGCTTTTGGTTCAAATCGTTGATTTTGCTGTTCTTCACCTGGGCGTAAGTTGCTGGCAACATGGCTTCGTTAACCGGCAATAAGCTTTGCATATACAATTTGGTTTTTGGCGACTGTGTTTTCACCATCACAATCATTCGTTTGAAATTGGCAAGAATTACCTCGTTTGGTGTTCCGCGTTTCATGTCGTTTACACCGCTTAACAGGAATATTTTCGCAGGTTTCGATTCTAAAACCTCATCTAAACGAGCTAAAATGCCATAAGTTACATCACCACTAATGCCTCTGTTAATGATGTTTTTCTTGCGGATCAGTTCCTGCCATTTCCCGCCTTCGGTTAAGCTGTTACCTACAAAAGCAATCTCGCCTTTGCGGTTGGGCATCTTCCTAAAAAAATCCAATCGCTGCGTATAGTGGCTGTTTACGTAGCCACTATCTATCGCAACGGTTTCTTGCGCATTCAGTGAATGAGCAGCAACGACCAAGCAAAATGTATAAATCAATTTCTTCATGTTATTCTTTAATCAATTCTCCTTCGTTGGTATTGTCGGTTTGGTCTTCAGTTTTTTTCAAAGGCACAATCCAAGTGGCAATAAAAGCCGGAATAGTTGCAATGAGCACCCAAATGAAAAAGTCTTTGTAGCCCAAATAATCACTGATAGGGCCACTAATCATACTTGCCAACGTGTAGCCGAAATAAGTGATGGCGCTGCCAAAAGCATAATGAGCCATTTGGTATTTGCCTGGTGCAATTTGCTGCATAATAAAAAGGATGATACCAATGAAACCGAAACCGTAGCCAAAATGCTCGATAGCAACCGAACTGCCAATAATAAATAAGTTTGATGTTTGTGTAAATGCCAAGTAAGCGTATGTAATGAACGGCAGGTTAAAACAAGCACAAAGTAGCAGCAAGGTCTTGCGGTTCAATCCTTTGTTCGATACAAAATAACCTGCTGTTAACGAACCCAAAACGAAAGCAATAGTGCCATAAATACCTGTGAGCATACCTAGCGTTGCTTCGCTAAGTCCCAAACCACCAACATCTTTAGTGGCTTTAAAGAACAAAGGCATAATCTTAATGGCTTGTCCTTCTGCAAAGCGATATAAAACGATGAATAAAATGCCAAACCAAATGTGTTTCTTTCTAAAAAAGCTAGTAATTACATCGCTTAAGGTTTGCCAAACTTGTGTCGTAGTTTGTACTTGAACTTGCGTTTGAGTTTGAGGTAACATCTTTTTGTTGTACAAACCCAGCAAAAACATCACAGCAGCATAAACCAATAATACTGTGGCCCAAGCTTTAGTGTTACCATAAAGCGGAATAAGAACGCCTACTAAAAAGACCATTCCGCCGTTTGAGAATAACTTGGCAAAGTTGTAGAAGGTTCCTTGCCAGCCCACATATTTAGCTTGATCTTTGTTGCTTAATGATTGCAGGTACAAACCATCGGCAGCAATATCTTGCGTAGCACCTAGAAAGGCAATTAGTAAAAAAACAACTACCGAAGCAGCGAAGAAATTATCTAAAAACAATAAACCAGCGGCAACAGCGAACAGCAAACCGGCTAATATTTGTGAACCGTAAATATAGAATTTCTTGGTTTTGTACAATTCCATAAACGGCCCCCAGAGTGGCTTAAAGCTCCAAGGTAATATGATGATGCCGGTGTAAACGGTAATCTCTGTATCTGAAAAACCCATGTTTTTGTACAAGAGCGAGAGCAATGTACCTCCCAATACCAAGTTGGGTAAACCCATGGCAAACCATGTGCTTGGTATCCAAAGAATGGGATTAATACTTTTTATTTTTATTGGTTCCACTGTGTATATATTGATTTGTTAGGTTTTCCAGAAAAATTTGAGGCGTGTAAATAGAACGGTAATTAAGGCAACTATACCAGTAAAGATAACACCTCTGGCAAAGCCGATAAAGGCACTGGTATTCATGGCATCTAAAAATGTAGAGAGCGTAGTAATTTTTAATAGTGGGATGAGGAATAAATTTCCTGCGGTGTAGGCAATCATTGGGTTTTTACCATTGGCTGCCAAAAAGTTAGTTACCGCTTTTAGATAGCCTAGCTTCTCCATTAAACTGAAAGCTAGTAAGGTTAGAAACGATAATCCAGAGCAAACAAAATAATAGCTATAAGTAGAGAAATCTTTCTTAATTCCTCCTTCGTAAGCTTCGAAAAATAGGCCGAGTACAAGAAGGTAGGCACCAGCGGTAATAATTCTATTGATCAACTCGCTTTGTTTTACGTCCCTGGCGAGAAGTAGTAAACACGCACAACCCAAAATGTTGATGAATAGGTTGATCTCTAGGGTTCTGGTGAATAATCCCCAAAGGTTTACAAAAACTAAGGCGATGGCAATTACCGCAATAAGGGATAATACTTTTTTAGAAGCTTGTTCTGTATTTTCATTCCTACTTTCTTTAATAAACCACTCACCAGCAAAGGTGCCCGGAATAATGATAAACAAGTATTTCAAATAGTAGAACTTGTAAAGCCAGTCGGCTGGAGTAGTGTTAAAGACCATTTGATTAATACTCCCGTCTTCTTTGGAAGCTAGAAACACTGCCATCACGAAAGGCAAAACGGCAATTCGCCAAATCGGCAGCTTGCGGGTGAAGTACCAAATCAACCCACCAAAAAAAGCCATATTAGCCAGTACAATGATGATGATATCGCTTTTGGCTAAGCTGAAATCGCCATAGGCAAAAGAGTAGAAACCCAAGAAAGCAATTGCTAAAATAATACCAATGGCTTTAAAAGCAATGGCAAGCTTGGTGTTTATAAATGAATTCCAGTTACCATAAATAAGGAACAGACAGACAAATGCCGCAATTGAAATGAGGTGTGTTAAGGTGCTCGGTGTTTTTTCCATTACCCAAGCCCTGGCGTGAAAAGTAAAAATAGCGAAGAATGCCAACAGCACTAATCGGGTAAATAACTGTATGAATATTTTGTGGAATGGTTCCGTATCTGCTTTTTTGTTTAATGCCAATGGGATTGCCGCTCCCATAGAAAATAAGAAAAAAGGAAATACTAAATCTACCCAAGTAATACCAGGTAAATTAGGATTGAAAATATGCGTAGGCGGCGGAGTTTGTGCATGAAACATCCAAGCTGGCATCATATCGCCAAAGGCAATGCTACTAGAGAGCACCATACAAAGTATGGCAAGCCCTCTAAAAGCATCTAGACTATTTAAACGTTTATTCATTTATGATTTTGACGTTATTTAACAGTCACGGTTAACTCTCTTACCACCTCTTTAACGTTTCCGTTTAAGCTATTTTTACCTACAAAGGTTACGGTGTAAGTTCCCGCTTTAGAGAACTTAAATTTATAGTTCTTCATTCCTTCTCTGTAAGCTTTAATGTTTACGCTCTTATCTGGATTAACTTTATTAGGGAAAATCGCTCGGGTAATCACCCAGTCTTCAGATTCACTTGTGGTACTATTTGGAGCAAAATAAAGGAACGGGGTAGTCGACTGAATTACCCACTTATTCGCTGTATTTTTTACATCTATGCCAATCCAACCCGCTGTTGTAACTGTTGAAATAGGTACCGTAGCATTAGCTGTTTTATTGGTTAGATTAAACGCTGGTACCCTCCAAGTTCTTCCTCCAAGTGCCGCTGTAGCGCTAGATTGGGCCACATATTTAAATGCGAAAAAAATAGGTTTTCCAGACACCACCAAACTTGATAAATCTACGTCTTCAGAAGCCGTAACCGCACTATTTGTACTACCAACATCGGGCGCCAAAGTAAATTTGTTGGTGATGTCTGTCCATTTTGCTGCTTGTAATCCTGCTACCGTATAAATGTTATCAAAATCTGTAGAATACATTAAGGCAAGATTATTTTTCTGCGAAGCGAAAACAACTTGTGTAGAAATATTTAAATGTAGCTTTCCGTCAGTTGATTCTAGCCGATTTCTATAACGATATTCACTACCTGCCTCACCTGAGTAAAAGCCAATTACATCTGCATAGCCATCTATTTTGAATTCCACAGAATCTGCTACATTGTATTCTGCCTTGGCAGTACTTACACTAAATGTAGGTTCGTCCGGAGTATCTTTTTTACAAGCATAAACGCTGGTAATTAATAGTGCGCCAAGTATATATGTTAGTTTATTCATGACTGTTTTTTTTATAATTAATAACTACCATCCTTTATTTGGAATAATTAACCTATTTAAGCTAAGCTCCGAAGCTGGTATAGCAAATAATGTGTCTTTTTCTGATACATTCTGAGCAGATTTAGCTGCATAAGTATAAGCCGCTGGTGCTGTGGTAGCGATTTCGTTGGCTATACTTTTCATTGTAGGATAGAAAATTCCCCAACGAATGAGGTCGAACCTTCTTAAGCCTTCGTAACCTAGCTCCCAAGATCTTTCGTTTCTAACTGCTGCACGGAAATCTTCTTTCGTTGAAGTATTTGCTGTAGTTAAATCGTTATTTGCGGTTTGGGTGTTGGTTAGCACAGCGGTTACTGTTGCGCCCGTTCCGCCGCCGCCGGTAACCGTTACTGTTGGTGCCGATGTATATCCAGAACCCATATCTGTAATAAATATTGCTGCTAGTTGACCATTGGTATTATATGCAGAAGTAGCTTTTGCCCCTGTTCCTCCACCTCCACTAATTGTTATTGTAGGGGGAGAAGTATATCCAGTACCGCCGTTTGTTATGATAAAAGATTTCACCATTTCTCCGTTGGTTAGGGTTTTCCCAAAAGCACGACGACGAACTTCGTTAATGGCATCAAAGGCTTTTACAGTTGGCCCATTCATTTCATTTTCTGCTTCAGCAAGCATCAACAATACATCAGAGTATCTCAACAAAGGAAAGTTGATGGTAGTAGTTCCATTGAATTTTGGTGAAGTTGTTTCATATTCACGTCTCCATTTTGCATCGTAACGGTTATAAATCTGCGATGGGGAATACGCAAGCCTACTATTATCAGTAGCATAAGAATAAGGACTAATGTTCCAATCTCTGCGCAAATCTCCATCTGCAAAGCTTTTGTAATATCGCTCTGTGGTGTGTTTAGCTCCGTAACTGTAGCCAATTGTAGCGTTAGCACCAATACCGTTAATAGAACCTAAAGATCCATCTTCTTCTTGCGTTCCATTTTTTCTATTGAATTCAACTTCCCAAATCGATTCTTTGGTATCGTATTTATCCTGGCACATGTTAATGAATACTTGAGAGTAGCTTGGATTTAAGCTGTGACCGGCAGTTTTCACTTTCTCAGCCCATTTTACCACTTCTGCATAGCGAGAAACGTCTCTAAGTGGAGCACCAGCCATTTTCAGATTTACTCTTGCCAGTAACCCCCAAACTACAGACTTCGTAACACGACCTGCATGATTGTAGTTAGAAATTGGATTAACCAACTCTGCAGCAGTCTCCATGTCCTTTACAATTTGCTCATAATTTGTTTTGTAGGGGCTATTTGGAAAATGTGTATCGCTAGGAGATTTTGTAGAAGCTAGACGTAAAGGAACATTTCCCCAGTTGCTCGTCAGCACAAAGTGGTAATAGGCTCTCAAAAATAAAGCTTCACCCCTTGCTGCTTCCTTCTTTGCTGGATCCATGGTTGCTTTGTCAATATTTTCTAAAAGCATGTTTGCCCTATTGATACCGTTATACAAAGTTGTCCAAGCATCTGTTAGTTTTGTATCTGATGGGTTATAGTTGTACAAACCAATATCTTGAGTCCAAGAAGACAAGGCGATGAAAGCATCATCTGCTACATCCATCTCAAAATAAAGGTATCTACCATAAGTGGCCGTTTTTCCCAACGGGTCGTAAACTCCTGTTAAAGCTGCATTAATATCAGCTTCTGTATTATAGTAATTTGCCGGAGCTAACGAGTCGGTAGGCTTAAGATCTAAGAACTTTTTACAAGAACTTAGTGACAGCGTCGAAATTAAACCTAAAAATAAAATACGTTTCATCATTTTTATATCTATTTAAATAATGATTAAAAAGTTGTGTTAATACCAAAAGTGATTGTACGGGCTCTAGGATAGGCCGAATAATCGAAACCAGGAGTTAATGCACTGTTTCTAACAGATACTTCAGGGTCGTAACCCGAATAGTTAGTCCAAGTATATAAGTTTTGAGCCGAGACATAAACTCTTCCAGTTTTGAAAACTTTTGATTTCTGTAACCATCCGGAAGGCAATTTATAACCTAAAGAAACAGTTTTTAGCCTCAAGAAAGAGCCATCTTCAATGATACGGGTTGAGTATGCCTTTAAAGATGAACCTCTACCTGCCGCTACACCTGGCATATCAGAGTTGGGGTTTTCTGGAGACCAACGATCTGCGTAAGTAGCATACTGATTGTAGCCATATTTGTAAGAAGATTCGAACATAATACGGTTGGCATTAATGATATCGTTACCGTAAGACCATTGGAAAAATATGCCAAGATCAAAGCCTTTATAGCTGAAGTTATTAGAGAAACCACCAACATGCACTGGATTTGGATTGCCAATGATAGTTTTATCTGATTCTGTAATTTGACCATCGCCATCAAGATCGATGTATTTTACATCACCAGGTTTTACATTTGTCCTAGAACCACCGTTAGAAGGTACATTATCTTTTAGTGTGTAGTTTCCTCCTAACAGATCGAAATCTTCATATTTATAGGTTCCTGCATAAATTAAACCATAAAATTGAGCAATAGGATTATTCAATTTGGCCATGTAGCCACCTATATTTTTCCAATCATCACCCCAACCTTGCGCAGTTTCTATGTACAATTGGTTATCGGTTAATTTAAGTAGTTTGTTTCTATTAAAGGCAATATTGAAAGAAGTGTTCCAAGTGAAGTCTTTATTTTGTATCGGAGTGGCTCCAATGGTGATTTCTAAACCTTGATTTTTAACTTTTCCAATGTTTCTAAAAACCCTATTGTAGCCAGAACTAGGAGACATTCCTGCATTTAAAAGTAGATCGTCAGTAATTTTTCTATAAACATCTAATTCTAAGGTCAACCTTTGTTTAAAGAAACCTAAATCTAAACCAATATCGGTCTGCTTAGTACTCTCCCATTTTAAATCGGCATTACCTAGAGATGAGTACATCAAACCTTTACTATCTGCACCTCCAAAGGTATAACTAGGATAATTGTTAGGAACGTAGGCATCTGAATTGGCAAAGGCTAATGCCGGATGTGCAGCATAATTGCCTATGCCATTATTTCCCGTAATACCATAAGATACACGTAGTTTAGCGTTAGAAACTACTTTGATGTTCTTCATGAACTGCTCATTGTTAATTTGCCAAGCAAATGCTCCCGAAGGAAAATATCCCCATCTGTTTTTACCCATGAAGCGAGAAGAACCATCGGCACGCATGGTCGCCGTAAATAAGTATCTGTCGGTAAGTTTATAATTAGCTCTTGCTAAAAAACTGGCCATGTGGTGCATGCCTGTTCCCGAAACAATACCTAAGGGGTTTCCTTCGTCAAGACCACTTAAACCCAAACTCTCGTTTGGCAACAAAACTGCGGTAGCACCAAAGTTGGTAAATTTGCTTTCCTCAATGGTGAAACCACCCTGTAGATCGAGATAGTTATTTTGGTTAAATCTTTTGGCGTAATTTAACGTAGAATAACTTTGCCATGTGTTAGAATTGAAATAGGTTTTGCTACCGTTAACCAAATAATTTCCGGTAATACCACTTCTAGACATAGAGCCATTGAAAAGATCATAAACCCTGTTACCCTTGTTTAAGCTGGCTACAGTTTTAAATCTCAGTTCTTTAGTGATTTCATACTCTAAAAATCCACTTGCCGCCAAGTTTTCTCCAGAATTCTCTCTTAATTCATTTTTAACGGTTAGTACCGGGTTGAAAGTAAAGTTACTTCCTTGTTCAACTTCCGGATCGTTTGCCAAGTCTAACAAATTAACATTAGGGTTTACCGCCAAAGGTCTAAAAGCCCAAACGCTAAATAAAAGGTTAATCTCATTGCTGAAATTACCAGTAGAAGTTGGGCTACCAAAATTCTTTACCCCCGAATAGGTAGCCGTCAACCCTACTTTTAATCTATCATTTACTTCTTGATCTAAAGAGAACTTACCTTGCAAGCGGTTAAATCCTGAGTTTAATAAAATACCATCTTGGCCTGTATAAGAAAGTGAAGCACTATATTTTGTCTTTTTATTTCCTCCCATTAAGTTTAGGTAATGGTTTTGCATCGGAGCAACTCGAGTCACTTCATCTTCCCAATTAATACCTTTTACACCAGCGTAGCTGTCTAAGGTCATGTTATTAACGAAATAAAGATTTTTAGTTCTAACAGGATCTATCTCATTTTGAAGTTTAACAAACTCGTATGGAGAAAGGGATCGTACTCTTTTATTATTCTCCTGCAAACCATAATAGCCGTTATAGTTGATAACCGGTGTACCTTCTTTACCACGTTTAGTAGTTACGATAATAACACCGTTAGAGCCCCTTGCTCCATAAATAGCTGTAGAAGACGCATCTTTTAAAATATTGATTGATTCGATATCATTTGGATCAATAGTATTTAGCGGATTTACCGAAAGATTACTAGGATCTTCGAAAATGATACCGTCAATTACAACTAAGGGATAGTTGCTTTGTGTTACTGAGTTGTTACCACGAATAGTGATATTAATTGGAGCGCCTGGCTGACCTTCACTTGAGGTTACTTGCACACCCGCCACACGGCCAGCTAAGGCTTCGTCAAATGATTTTACGGGTGCTTTTTGTAAGTCCGAAATACTCACCGTACCTACCGAACCCGTCAAGTCTTTTTTAGTAGTAGTACCGTAACCAATTACCACCACATCATTAAGTGTAGATATACTTGATTTTAAAGATACGTTGATCACATTGCCAGCAACTGCCGCCTCTTTTGGCTCGTAGCCCAGATAACTAAAAACTAATGTAGTTGAGCCCGTAGGAACAGCAATTTGAAATTTGCCGTCCTGATTGGTAGTGGTGCTTACTTTTGTACCTTTTACCAATACACTCACGCCGGTAAGAATTTCACCTTGGTCGTCTTTTACTGTTCCGCTAACGTTTGTCTGCGCCATTACCGAGGCAGAAAAAGTAAGCAGCAATAAAGCTAGCAAAGCGAGAAATCTTCCTTTTCTAATTGAAAATCGTTTCTTCATGGTTAATTATTATTGTTAGGTTGTTGATTACTTTGTGTTTTTCCCGTAAAATCTATTTCTACTTTAAATGGATTTAAGAAGTGGTCTAGCGCATGTGCAACCATTCTTCTTGATAATTGGCTTTCTGCCGTTAATCCCTTGAAGTTTTGTTGTTTCAAGAAATCGACAACTTGATCTGCACCCACCTCCTTTTGTCCAATAGCTTTGATTGCACCAGCCAAGAAGCTTGCGTTAACCAAGTTTCCAGAAGGATGTAGTTCAGCAAATGCTGGATAGAAAGACTTCAAGCCGTTCACTAGATCCCATTCGCTAACGGGTAGCTCTGGATAGAACCAAGTTTGGTTTGCCCACTTGTACGATAAGCCCGTTCCTTTTAAAATTCCCGTAGCTCCAATTTTTTGGATTACCTTGAAAGACGCATCTGTAGGTTTTACATCGATAAAAGGCATTAAATAGGCATTGCTTTCTAACAAAGCATTTTGCACCGCTCTAATGTTGATATTTGACGGATCGGTATTGCTTAATATTGCTGTTGCCGCCAAAGCTCCCGCTGCTTGCCCGATTCCTAAAACCACGGGTTGTAAGCGACTTGCACCAGCTACAATATTGGTTACGCTTACACTTTTCTCTGCAACAATTAATCCTTCGACGTTTTTTGGTACTAATGCACCTAAGGGGATGTTATAAGACGGTACTTTAATTTTTACGAAATCAATTTGTGGTGCATCTGGGTTTTTAAGGTGATGATGATCTATCGTATAATCTCCAACAGCAATACCAGTTCTATAAAGTGCTGTTTTTTGGGTATAAGGAGAAGTTACATCATTTAAAGTCAAAGTTACTTTTCCATCTAAACGACGAGACTCTCTATGGTAAGCAATCATTGGTAGACGATCTGCCGTTGGAAATTCATCATCGGCTATGCCTAGGTTTTTAAAGCCAAGTTTAGTTTGTAAATGATAGATGAAACGTAAGCTATGCAATTTTGCTTTTTCTAAGGCTGCTTTACGCTCTGTATCATTCATTTCAATGATATTCATGTAAATATCGTTACCACATTTTGGCCAGTTGATCATGTATTTCCCGTTTGGCAATTTGCCGTAGGTAATCATTTGGCTGCAATCTATTTTAGGTGTATTGTCATGAGATGCTGGATCTTGAACATCGCAGCAGCAATCAAATTCACTTGGATCATATCCTACTGGTTTTTTGATGGTCTTGTTCGCATTAGCACCGAAATCCTTCAAAACAACCACATAAGTTAAATCTTGGATGATGTTATTGGCTTTTTCTGGAGCGAAACTTTCTCCAGTATCATAGCGGCTATCCATACCTACACGATAAGGGACTTTTAGTTTACCCATTACATCACCTAGCTCGGTAGCGTCAATTACAATTTTAGCTTCCACATTTTGTTTTTTGCCTTTATTGTTGATCTCCGCCTTCCATGTTTTTCCGTTTCTAGCAATATTGGTCAAATTACTTTTGTACCAAACGGTTAGGTTTGGATTTTGAGCCATTGTTTTTAAGGTCTTATTGCCAAAAGATGGTTCGAAAAGGGTGTTACTTACCCATCCGGTTTCTACAGCCTTTGGACCACCATAATAATCATAAAGATGTTGTCTAAACTCGCCCCACAAACCAGAAGGCATGTTGTGGTTACCATCTATCGCCGAAACTCCCGCAGAGGTAAGCATACCGCCTAACCACTCGGTTTCTTCGACCACCAATACTTTTACACCCATTCGTGCAGATTGGATGGCAGCCGTTGTTCCGCTGGCACCGCCTCCAATAATTAATACATCTGTTTTTACTTGCGCCACCGCCTGATAACAAGTCAGCAAAGCACTAAAAACAAAGATTTTGGTAAATTTTATATTCATATTTGGTTATTTGCTTTTCAAAATCAGCGCAGTAATTACTGGTCTCTCTCCCGCTGCGTCTGAAGGTTTTACAGTATGGGTACCGTTTACGTAAAGCGCTGTAGACCCACCGCCATCTAGATTGATCGCACCAATACAGCCCATATCTTTCATTGCTTGAGCTAGCTCAGCTAAAGTCAATCCCGTACCGCCGTTGGTATTATTTCCTTCTACCGCGAGTACAATTACTTTGTTATTAGCCGTGTAGCCAATAGCAGACCTTGCCCTAGAGCTGTTGTTGTCGACGGCAATTAATTCCGCATCATCAGAAATATTGAGGTTACCATTTTTGATTAGCATTGGTGAACCCCCAATGGCTGTGGTTACATTCCATATCGCACCACCCGATGGAAAAGTTGCACTTGGTACCGCCTGCGGAGCGCTATTCAGCAAGTTTGGAGATGGGGCGGGATAGTTATAAAGCGTCCCATTGCCGCTACCTACATGATAAACCCAGGTTACATCTGCAGTATGGTCTGCTTTTAATCCGAAAGCCGCCCTGGTTGGATAATAAGTGGTATTAGTTCCGTTATATGGCCTACTTAATGATTTGATATTAATAGCGTCAATAGTGCCATTGAACATGCTTAGGCTATAAGATGCATTGGTGCCGAAGAAACCAGCATTGATGCAAGCAAATTTTTGAGAGATTTCATCGCTATAAAAGTCACTGACTTTTTTATTCGTAGCAGAAGCTATAGGTTTCAACTCAATCAATTTAGGATCGAATACTACTGCATACATTACCGTAGTTTTGCTATTGATTGGCTTCTTATTTAAATACACCTGAATTCCAGTTGGAAAATCTTTCATTAAGTGTACAGCTTTCTTCCAATCTGAAGATAGCGCTGTTAAAGCGGCAGAGTCTACAGGCTTAATTTCCTGCTTCGGATGATAATCTCCCGTTTCGGACTTATTGCAAGCATACATCGAAGTACTGACTGCAATGATTAAAAATTTAGAAATAAGCTTCTTCATCAGCTTGTCTGGTTAGTTGTAATGTAAATATAGACACTTTTTTAAAAAAATTAATAAGTTGTGTCAATTTTTTAATTTTTAATTTTTTCAAACAGCTAGTTTATATATAAAATCTATTTGTTTGCTAGGTTAAACGAGATATTATTTTAATTTTGATTTTTAAAATTTCTTATAAACATGACCTTTTTTAACGAACTCGGTGACGAAAACATATCAGGGGTAGCCTATAAAAACATTACCATTAAGAAAGCCATTGTGGCTTATTTTAGTAAGAATGGCAATTCTACGATCGCAGATTTGTGTGGCGAATTAGGTCTGAGTACGCCAAAAATCAATAATGTATTAAATGATTTGATTGCCGAAGGTTTGGTAAAAGACTTTGGAAAATTGCAGTCTAGAGGTGGTAGAAAGCCAAATATCTATGGTTTAGTAATGGAATCAGGATACTTTTTAGGGGTAGATGTAAAGAAATCACATATCAATATTGGTTTAACAGACCTACAGAAGAATTTAGTTCATGTTAAATCTAATATCCCATACAGTTTAAACAACAACGAAGAGTCTCTAAATCAGCTATGTGAGCTTATTAATAATTTTATAAAAGAAGCTCCGGTTAAGAGAGAAAAAATATTAGGAGCTGGATTAAATTTATCTGGTAGGATCAACTACTCCACAGGTTATAGTTATAGTTTTTTCCATTTTAATGAGGAACCTTTAAGCCGAGTGATAGAGCGCAATATTGGTTTACGTATTTTTCTTGAGAATGATTCAAGAGCAATGGCTTTTGGAGAGTTTTCTGCAGGCGTTGTACACGAAGAAGAAAACGTACTTTTCCTAAATATGGATTATGGTATGGGCGTAGGGATCATGATCAACAGTCAGCTTTATTATGGTAAATCTGGTTTTGCTGGTGAGTTTGGCCACATTCCATTTTTTAACAATGAAATTCTGTGCAGTTGTGGCAAAAAAGGTTGTTTAGAAACTGAGGTTTCTGGCTGGGCTTTAGTTAGAAAGTTTAAAGAGAAATTGGCGGAAGGATCGACATCTGTTTTATCTAGCATGTCGGCTGATGAAATTAAGTTGCATCACATTATAGAAGCTGCTATAAACGACGACGTTTTAGCTATAGAATTAGTTGCCGAGGTTGGAGAGAAGTTAGGGAAAGGTATTGCGGTACTCATTAATATCTTTAACCCCGAAATGGTAATTTTAGGGGGCAGTTTAGCAGAGACCGGGGAATACATCAGGCTACCTATAAAAAGTGCCTTGAATAAATATTCGCTTAGTTTGGTAAATAACGATACTCAATTAAAGATGTCGAAATTGGGAGAAAAAGCAGGAGTAGTCGGCGCTTGTTTGTTGGTAAGAAACCGACTACTTGGATTGGTTTAGAGTTTTGCTCTTTTCTTTAATTCAATAATTGGCAGTTTTACTATCCTACTTTTTTGCGTATTGTCGCGATAGCTTACCATGCTGATATTTTTTGCTCCTTTTGGGATGGCAATGGCCTTTCCTTCATATTTTGGGTAAAATTGATCTGGATCGGTATCATCAAAAGCGTAATGCACATCAATATCTGGTACTTCTGTATTGATATCTAAAACAACGTCGCCATTGTTGGCTTTTTTTGCGCTAACCATCGGATCGTAAAAGTAATTGCTATACTTTGTGCTATCCAAATCTAACAGAGGCAAATGTGCTTCTACTTTTTTAAGAAAAACGGGCCAGCTCGATTTTGCAGCACTAGACCATAAATTCTCAGCTAATGTAAATCCTCTAGGCCAAGTCATGAACTGTAGTTTACGCTCATTCGGAACCTGTTCTGTCCATAAACTTCCTTGTCCACCAATTACGTTTTTAACGTTTATACCTTCTGGCAGCGGATTAAAGTTGTAACTGTTGCTCAATCGGTTTACTGTAAAAGGCGCATTCTCCAAGAATGGATCTCCTTGATAGAAATCCAGATAGGTTAAGAAAGCTGGCGTTAGAATTACTTTTTGGCCCGCATTGGAAGATTTTATAGCACCTTTTTCATCTTTCCAGCTCATTTGTACAATGTCCGTATCTAAACCTTTTTCTAACGTTTCGTACCATCCTATTGGCGTTTTTCCTTTGGCTTTAACCATCTTAGCAACACGATTAACGAAATAACTCTGTAGCTCATCTACATTTTTAAGCCCTTCGCTGGCTATTCTAGCTTGACAAACTTTGCAGTTGCTCCAGTAATTTCTAGTGACTTCGTCGCCACCAATATGGATATATTTAGACGGAAAAATAGCTGCAATCTCGGTAATGATTTGATCGATTTTAGTATAAGTAGAATCGTTGCCTACACAAACCACATTGGTTCTTTTGGCGTTCCATGGGTCGCCAGCTAAAACTTGTTGGGGTGTTTTGGTACAAGAAACCTCTGGATACGAAGCCACAAAAGCTAAACTATGTCCTGGTAAATCGATCTCTGGTACGATGTCTACGAATCGCTGTTTAGCGTAGTTCACCAGATCTTTAATATCTTCTTGTGAGTAAAAACCACCATAAGTTGCTGCTTCTCCAGGTTCTGGTGCAGGCATTCCGCTCCAATAGCCAGTTCTCGGCACTCGCCAAGCACCAACACTGGTTAACTTTGGCAGTTGTTTAATCTCCACTCTCCAACCTTGATTATCCGTTAAGTGAAGATGTAGCACATTAAACTTATATTTCGCCATTTGGTTGATGTATCTTTTCAGCACATCCTTATCAAAAAAATGTCTGCTCACATCTATCATTAAACCTCTCCAAGCAAACTTTGGCTCATCTTTGATACTCACTTCGGGAATGATACTGTTATTTGCATTTAAGTTCAATCGTATCAACTGCATCAAAGTTTGCCAGCCATAAAACCATCCAGCAGGTTGCGATGCGTTAATCGTAATTTTATTTTTTGCTACCACCAGCTCATAACCTTCTTTTGCTAATCCAGGTTGTAAAGAAAAGGAAATTTTGTTTTTTTCAGCAGTGCTAGCACTTCCCTTTGGCTTCGTTTTCAGTACACTAGAAAGCTGGTCTTTGAAATGATTGATCAGCTCTAAGTGTTCCTTATCCTTTGGTAAGACGATATTCGTTTGTTGATCTAGTTTAAAAGATGACTTGCCAACAATTAATTGAGAAGGTTGAGGAATTAAAGCGAGTTTAGTTTCTTCTTGTGCAAAAACTGATGCTGATAGGAAAAGAAGAAAAAGCGTTTTAAATAAAAATTTCATGATGTTATTTTTTGAGATGTTCCGCAAAAAATTCAAAATGTCTCAAGATCGATTTACTCCAATAGCCGCCAGTATGACCTCCAGGTTGTGCAATATAAGTGGCTTTGATTTTAAGATCATCGCATTTTTGCCTAAACTGCCTACTGGTGATGTATAAATAATCTTCAGTACCGGTATCAAAAATCAAAGCTTTATCTAATCCTTGTAATGCTTGCACATTGTTTACCGGCGAATAGTCATCGTAGGCTTTATTTTGATCATCGTAAGCGCCAATTAAATAAGCAATGGTGGTTTTTCTAAAAGCAGAATAACGAAGGTTCAAAACTCCCGAAGTACTTCCTGCGCCAGCAAATAAATGAGGATATTTTGTCATCATAAACATGGCGCCAAAACCACCCATACTTGCACCGGTAATGAATACATTTTTGCTGTCGATCTTGTATTTTTGATTGATTGTTGGCATCAATTCTTCTAAAAAGAATTTTTCGTATTGTAGGCTGTCTTTATTTGGCGAATTGAGGTACCAACTTTTCTTCAATCCATCAGGGCAAACTACAATAAACTGATGTTGATTGGCTAATTTTTGCAAGTCGGCCAATTTACTCCAACTTTTGTAATTGGCATTGTGGCCATGCAAAAGATAAACAACCGGGTATTTTTCTAAATTGTTTTGCTGAGGTTTAAAGACTAAAACCGAATCTGTTTGTTTCAGGTTTTTCGGTGAAGGAATGGTTAAAAGATCTTGGGCATGTGTATGAAACGCACCCAAGATCAATATTAAAAAAAGTTGATAATTAAATCTCATGGTTATGGATTTAAATCAACAGGAACTAAAATTAACGGTGTTGGTAAACAAGATGCACCTGGAGGTGAATAGGTTAATTTAATGGTTTGCTCCTCTCCGTTTGCAGCGGGTTTAAATACTTGAATTAATACCGCTTCTGGAGCCGCCTTGGTTACTAATTGATCTTTAGGTAACTGAATAATTCCTTCTTTGAATTTACCTTCGCTTACTTTCATAGCAGCCGCCATGCCACTGCACCATTGGTTATCTGCCGAACGAGAATTCCAGGTAATTAAAGCTAATCCTTTACCATCGGTACTTTTCCATTTTAGCTCTACATCATAGATTACACCATAATTTCCAGCCAATTTCGCTTGATGTCCGGTGGTTCCTTCTCTGCCAATAATCCATGGATCGTTAACACCATCAGCAATCACTAGTGAAGACGTTCCGTTTTTAGTGTCGATAACTGTAGTGTTGTTTATGTGATAATTGCTCACGCCGTAAAGACCTCTGCCTGCACCGCTTTTAGTTTTTGGAGGAAGTACATTCGTAATTCTTTTCAGCGCATCTTTTCCGCTGGTTTTCAAATCGGTTTGTAATACGGTAATTTCAGCAGGCTGATCTACCAAAAACTCATAAAACCCATGAACAAGTTCATCGTATTTCACCACATATTGCTCTAGTTTTTCATCAATAGGAACAGCATCACCAGGTTTTACTATACGAACTTCTTCGCTAGGTTGTGCTGCTAAAAACGAAGCTAATCCTTCTTTTCCTAACTTGAAATAATTAGTGCTTGGTGCCTGAGACACATACTTTAACATTTTGATACGCATGGGAGCTTTACCCGTATTTTTAATCATTGCGATGATTTTACAGTCAATTTGTTTAGGCTCCTTTACGCCATTTACATTGTATAAATAAAAGCGAACTGCTCCCGGAACAACACTTTCCTTTAAAGCAATAGCCTCTGGAACACGGATATATTCAGGATCGTCAGAAATGATATACTGTGGTCCCGGAGTAGGATATTTTTGAAAAGGAATTTGAGCGGTTTTCTCCGTTAAAAAGCCTTCGAGCTTTACGATAGCACCTTGACCAGCCTTTAATAATTCTTGATTTTGAGCTTTTGTTAACTGTTGTGCATAGGTGTTTATCCCAAAAATAGATACACCAGCTAGTAAAAAAGCTGTTTTGTTCAGTTTCATCATTTGATTAGGTTTTCATTTGTTAATAAAGTGAAGATAACTGAATTAATCAATAATTAAAAAAATTTAATAACTAAATATTTATTAAATAAAATTATTACAAATTAGATGTGGCAAAAATAAAGCCCCGAGTTACCTCGGGGCTTTTCAATCAATCAATATTAAAAAGGAGAACCTTTCTAATTACTTTACAATTACAGCGCCTTTTGCTTCGAAAACGATTTCTTTTTTAGGCTCAGTAATTTTTGCTATTTCTTCTTCAGATTTTTTTGCGTCTTTAGCATAGTGTTGTAAATCTTCAACAGAAGTAACTTTTCTCTCTGCAAAACCATCAATCACTACTTTAGTTCCAGGAGCCATGTCTTTTGGCATGAAGAAACCATAATCTTTAAATTTCACGAACATTGTTTCAGTATCAGAGATTTTAACATTCATAAAACATCCCTTTTTCTTACAAACATTAACTACAACTCCTTCTACTTTCATATCAGCTTTAGTTGCAGTACCTAATTTACTATTTACTTCTGTAGCTGGAATAATGTTTCCTTTTTTAACACCTTCGCCAAAAACTTGGCCTTCTACATTGTCTTGAGCAAAAGCAAAACTTGCGAATGCGCAGAAGATTAAACTTAGAACTATCTTTTTCATAAGATTATAATTTTGTTGTTAGTTGTTAAAATGAAGCGAGCTAATGCCGTTTTCACGTCTATTTAATTCAAATTGAGGAACAAAGATATTTAAAACCTTTCTAAATGACGATGTATTTAATTATTTTTTGTTGATGAGATAACGTAAAGCCTACATCAAAAGTATTAAAAAAAATTATCTAATGTAGCAGCAAATACAGATATACATAAACAATAGGAGCTGCAATTAGCAAACCATCAAAGCGGTCTAAGAACCCTCCGTGGCCTGGTAAAAAACTGCCCGAGTCTTTTACATCCAAACTGCGTTTTAACATCGATTCTACCAAATCTCCAAGTGTACCAAAAGATGAAATAATAGCGGCCATTCCTGCCCAAACTATAGGTTCTACCTCAGTAAATTGAAATGAAATGATAATTGCTACAACTAAACTGGTAAATACCCCTCCAAAAAAGCCTTCCCACGATTTCTTAGGGGAGTGTCTCTCGAATAGCTTGCGCTTGCCCAATTTCATTCCAAATAGATAGGCACCCGTATCATTTGCCCATAACATTAGCAAAAATGCCAGTGGGAAGTGAAAACTATACGTATCAAAATCGACAATAAATCCTAACGAATAAAAGAAACAGAAAGGGACCGTAATGTAAATAAATCCAACGAATGTGTAAGAAATATTAGCAAATGGAATTTTGTTTTTCTTGTATAATTCCGCAATAAATACTGCAAAAACTAATGGAATAATCAGTAATAAGTATTTAAGCTCAAACTGAAAGAAGTGATAAGCGGCTGTAGTTAAAAAAATAAGTGCAGCAACAGCCACGCCTATATTTCGGTGAGGGCGTATCCCTCCTATCTTTACCATTTTGTAAAACTCTAACAAGGCTACCAAACTCAACAGCAGATAAAAGGAAGAAAAAGTGTAAGCTTCTAAAAGGGAAGCAAGCATCACGATAGTAAAAAAGAAGGCTGTTATGGCTCTGGTTTTCATTATTAGATTTGGGATGTGAGTGTTGAGATATGAGATATTGAGTTAGGCGTTACCTTAAACCCCAGATTGCAACTGCTCATCTTCGGACTTTTCACTTTTGACTTTAAACTTTTTACTTATTTGAACGAACAAAGCTAAGGTTAATATTGCACTAATTACATAGCCATACCAAGGCATATTGATGTCTTCTGCATTGGTATAAGATTGGTTGTTCATTTGCAGATAGTAAGCTACACAAACGGCATAAGCATTATTTAAAAAATGTGCGAAAACAGCATACCAAATGCTGCCAGTAAAATAGTAAACATAACCAAACGCCGCACCTAACAATAAACGAGGTAAGAAACCATAAAACTGAAAATGGATAGCAGAAAAAATAGCTGCAGAGATCCAAATGGCCACGTGAGGGTTAGATTTAATACGAAATATAGTTCTTTGCACCGCTCCTCTAAAAATCAATTCTTCGCAAATGGCTGGCGTAACCGCAATCACCAATATATTCACCAACAGATCTCCAACATTTTTCATTTTAAGAATGGCTTCTGTAACCTTTGCTGCAGAATCTTCCATTGCTCTCATCCATCTTTCTATGCCTTTCAAAAATTCCGGAAATACCATTTTTTGGTTCCATTCATTCGAAAGCCCCATGATCGGCATCCAACAAATAGACAACAGCGCTACCAATAATAGCCAATTAATTTTTGGTGCTTTTAGTCCATAAAAATGAGGTAATTTCTTTCTTTCAACCACAGCTAGAAATATAGCTGGCACTAAAAAAAGGCCTATCTGTTGAGCCACCACCAAAATCTTGAAAGCGGAAATGTAACGGTAGTCGTTCATGGCAGCGCCCTTGAGGCCTTCTAATCCGCTGGTAAAAAAAACCAGCACCATGCCAATAATTGCAAAAACAATTAATCCGACAATGGCGAATAAGAGCAAAAACAACATCTGTAAAAACGGACTATGTTCCGGCTTGTGTAAGCTACTTTGATGCATTTTATTTTTATGTGTAACTTTGCAACGTTTTAATTGGCTTGAAGATAGAAAAATGTCTGTAAAGATAGGAAATATTGATTTAGGAGAATTCCCATTGTTGTTGGCCCCCATGGAAGATGTGAGCGATCCGCCTTTCCGTTATGTGTGTAAACAAGGTGGTGCGGATATGATGTATACGGAGTTTATTTCTTCGGAGGGTTTAATTCGCTCTGCGGCAAAGAGTAAAGCAAAGCTTGATATTTTTGAATATGAGCGCCCAATTGGGATCCAGATTTTTGGAAGCGACATCGAAAGCATGCGAGAAGCAACTGAGATTGCCACTTTGGCCGGACCAGATCTAATGGACATTAACTACGGCTGCCCAGTTAAAAACGTTGCCTGTAGGGGTGCTGGTTCTGCGCTTTTGCAAGATATCGATAAGATGGTAAAAATGACGGAAGCTGTAGTAAAAGCTACCCATTTACCTGTTACTGTTAAAACTCGCTTAGGCTGGGACGATAACACTAAAAACATTGAAGAAGTTGCCGAACGTTTACAAGATATTGGTATTCAAGCTTTAACTATTCATGGAAGAACCCGTGCTCAATTGTATAAAGGAGAAGCCGACTGGACATTGATCAGAGAGATTAAGCGAAATCCTCGTATTAAAATTCCAATTTTTGGTAATGGCGATATCGACAGTCCGGAGAAAGCCGCTAACTGGCGTTTAGAATATGGTGTAGATGGAATGATGATTGGAAGAGCGGCCATTGGTTACCCTTGGATTTTTAGGGAAGTAAAACATTTCTTTGCTACAGGCGAACGCTTAGCTGGCCCAACTTTAGACGAACGTGTAGAAGCTTGCAGGACCCACTTTACCAAATCTATCGAATGGAAAGGGCCGAAAGTTGGCGTATTCGAAATGCGTCGTCACTATGCCAATTACTTTAAAGGTCTGCCAGATTTTAAATCCTATCGTACTCAACTAGTTAAAGAAGAAAATATAGACACGATATATGCTTTACTAGACGAAATTTCGGATAAATATGCCAATATAGAGCCAATTTCGGAACTGGCTTGATTATTGAACTAAGGTAAATATAAATACAGTTATGGTTACAGCAATTACACAAGGCGTAAAAATATCAGTAGATACCATTTATCAGGATGAACATTCTAATCCTGAAAGTGGGCACTATATGTTTGCGTATCGTATCCATATAGAAAATCTTTCCGATTATGAAATTCAGTTGATGCGCCGCCAGTGGTTCATTTTCGATTCTAATGGTACAGTTAGAGAAGTAGAAGGCGAAGGTGTGGTAGGAGTTCAGCCTGTTATTGCGCCTGGCGATAGTTATTCCTATGTTTCGGGGAGCAACCTTAAAACTGATATAGGTAGCATGCGTGGCCGGTATTTGATGCACCGTAGTATCGATAATACTGAGTTTTTAGTTGATATTCCAGAGTTTGAATTAATTGTTCCGTTTAGGCTAAACTAGCTTTTTCTAATGGATGCTTCGTTCATTAGAGATCTTTATATTCCAATTCAGCCTACGGTAAAACATACTGGTTTAATAACTTATCAGGAGTTGTTGCCTCATCTACAATTACAGCCTTTTATTTACTGTTACTGGCAATTAAAAACAACTGAAAAGCTAGCACAACCTTTTAATTATAAGGTGGTAGCAGATGGTTGTATCGATATCTTTTTTGAACTAAACCAGCCTAGCGAAAACTTTGTGATGGGCTTTTGCAAAAAGTATACAGAGTTTGAGTTGCCAAATGAATTTAACTACATCGGTATTAGGTTTTTACCTACCATGTTTCCTCAGTTATTCGGGGTTAATGCCTCAAGTATTAGTAATAAAGCTGAATATTTGAAGCTCGTATTACCCCAAGTTGCTTCATTTATACAATCTAATTTTAATGCAGATGTTGAAATCAAATCAATCATTCAACAATTAGATGCTTTTCTATTAGAGCAACTTTCTACCGCAGATTTTGATAATGATACGCGTCTTTACGATGCCATTTCATTGATTATGAAAAACTACGGTGTTATTGATGTAGAAAAAATTGATACTGGTGTTAGTCAAAGGCAATTACGTAGACTTTTCGATTTTTACATTGGCGATTCCATGAAGACTTTTAGTAAAGTTGTTCGTTTCCAAAATATACTAAGGGCAAAACCATCCACTCAAAGTTTAAGGAAAAATAAACTGTTTTTTGATTCTGGCTTCTTCGATCAATCTCATTTTATTAAAGATTTTAAACACTTTTATGGCGTTACACCAAATAAGGCTTTTGGCAGATAGTTGTCCGATTTTTACTATTTGAGCTTAAAAAGCTTCAGCAATTTTGTATTGATGAATTCGATAACAAAATATGTAACAATGGTACTTTTAGGCTTTTTACTGGCCAATAGTATTTATGGTCAAACTTCTAAAAACAGAAACAAGATGAAACTAAATGCAGGAATTATCACGGAAAAATTTGCTGAAACCAAGAAATTTTACACTGAGATTTTAGGCTTTGGAATTACTTTCGAGAACGAATTTTATTTGCTTTTGCACACACCTGATCGAAGTTCAGAAATCAGTTTTTTGCTGCCCAACCATCCCTCACAACAACCGTTATTCCATCAACCATTTAAAGGTCAAGGAATGTATTTAACGATAGAAGTTGATGATGTTGATGCATTGTACCAACAATTAAAAAAGAAAGGCGTGGAGATCAAAATAGAGATGAGAAACGAGCCTTGGGGCGATAGACATTTTGCTATTCAAGATCCAAACGGTATAGGAATTGATTTGGTAAAATATGCCCCGCAAGAATAGTTTTATCTCTACCTAATACTTTCTTGCGTTGACTTAACCCAATTCTACCAAAATACTGTAATAGGAAATACAGATTGACATAATCGGTAACGGCATAAGCAACCGTTATCGGTTTGGTATTTTATACTAAAAAACTTTAATTATAATTCTACCAAATAAAAAAGGCAATCTCTCGATTGCCTTTTTAAATTCTAAATTTCAGCTTATTCCCTACTTCTACCAAATAACATAGAAGCGTAGTATAATAAATTAGCCAAAGCACCTAAGGCAGCAACTACGTAAGTCATAGCAGCCCACCATAGAGCATCTTTAGCTTGTACATTTTCTTCGGAAGTTCGCATTACGCCTTGGTTATTTTTTAACCAGAGTAGTGCTCTATTACTTGCATCAAATTCTACAGGTAAAGTAACCACACTAAATATGGTAATTACTGCTAAACCGACAACGCCTATTCCCAAAACTATCGGGTTACCCGTAAAACCAATAAGCAGCACCCCAATTAATAGCACCCATTGCAATAAATTAGATGAAATACTTACTATAGGTACCATGTTAGAGCGGAATTGTAACCACCCGTAACTTTTAGCATGTTGTATCGCATGACCACATTCGTGAGCAGCAACAGCAGCAGCAGCCACGCTTCTACCGTAATATACATCTGTGCTCAAATTTACGGTCATATCAGCCGGGTTATAATGATCGGTCAATTGACCTTCTGAACTAAGCACTTTTACATTGTAAATCCCATTATCATGTAGCATCTTTTCTGCTACCTCCTTGCCCGAAAAGCCTGAGTTAAGCTGCATTTCGGCATATTTCGAGAACTTATTTCTGAAACGCCACTGTACAAACATACTAAGCAGAAGGATCGGAACAAATAAAATCAAATATGTTTCCATTTTATTAATGTTTGTGTTTTCAGTTTCGCTAAATCAAAAAGTGTTCCCATATTTATAATAAATAAAAATTTTACAATTTTTCATGCAAGCCACTAACCTATCTTATTGGGAAAAAGCTAATTTTTACCGTTCCGATGTACTAATTATTGGAAGTGGTATTGTTGGTTTAAATGCGGCCATCATCATTAAAAAGCAGCAGCCAAATCTTAGTGTAACCATACTAGAAAGAGGTTTTTTACCTTCTGGCGCTAGTACCAAAAATGCTGGCTTTGCCTGTTTCGGAAGTATATCCGAACTGATAGAACAAGAAAAAATTTGTGGTACAAACAAACTTCATGAGCTGATTAGCAAACGCTGGAAAGGCCTACAAAAATTACGTTCCTTAGTTGGAGATCATAAACTTGATTATCAAACTAATGGTGGTTTTGAACTTTTTAAACCAGAACAATTCGCTTTAAGTGAAGAATGTGTATCAAAAATTAGCCATTTCAATAACTTGATACAAGATATCACGAATAATGATAGTGTCTTTTCAATAGCTAATCAGCAAATTAATTCTTTTGGTTTTGATGGTATAGATTGCCTAATTGAAAATAAACTTGAAGCTCAGCTAGATCCAGGAAAGATGATCAAAGCATTAGTTGAAATTGCTTGTTCATTAGGAGTAACTATATTAAACAATTGCACAGTCAATCATTTTAAACAGGAAGAAAACAATATTGTAGTTGCTACTTCGCAGGGTGATTTTAAGGCTGAAAAATTGCTCTTTTGTACCAATGCATTTGCAAATCAACTGTTGCCTCAATTGGAATTAAAACCTGGTCGTGGACAAGTATTGATCACTAAACCTATAGTAAATTTGAAGTTGAAAGGTACTTTCCACTACGATAAAGGTTATTACTATTTCAGAAATGTAGGTAATAGGGTTTTACTTGGCGGTGGCAGAAACCTAGATTTTTTTACTGAAGAAACGCACCAATTTGGAGAAACTCCTTTAGTACAAAATACTTTATTACGTTTATTGAAAGAAGTGATTTTGCCAGAAACTAATTTCGAGATAGATCAAAAATGGAGCGGAATTATGGCATTTGGACCAGAGTTATCGCCAATTATTGAAGAAGTAAATCGAAATGTATTTTGTGCAGTAAGGTGCAATGGAATGGGTATAGCCATTGGTAGCCAAACTGGTGAAGAAGCGGGAGAAATGGTGTTGAGGAGTTTATAATTAGTCCTGTCGTTCCGACGAAAGAAAAATCTAATAGATTCTTCGCTTTGCTCAGAATGACAGGAAAAAAAGATTTTTACTCAAAAACCACCGTCTTATTTCCAACCACAAAAACTCTATCATCAAACACCAATTCTAAAGCTTTGCTAAGCACCGATTTTTCAATTTCTCTACCTGCAATAGCCATTTGTTTTGCGCCATAAGTATGGTTTACGTGAATAGTTTGTTGGTTAATTATCGGGCCTTCGTCCAAATCATTGGTCACGAAATGGGCAGTTGCTCCAATAATCTTTACCCCTCTTTTAAAGGCCTGCTGGTACGGACTAGCACCTATAAAAGCAGGTAAGAAAGAGTGGTGTATATTAATAATCTGATGCTTGTATTTAGCTACAAAATTAGGTGAAATGATTCGCATAAACTTGGCCAGTACGATGTAATCCAATTCGTATTGATCTAATTGAGCAATAATAGCCTTTTCAAAATCTTCTTTAGAAATTCCTTCATGGGAGATGTAATGAAACGGAACATCCAATTTTTCGGAAAGTTCTTTTAGGTTTTCATAATTACCAATTACACACTTAACCTCAGCACCAAGAGTTTTAAAATAATTTCTTATCAAGATATCCGATAGACAGTGAAATTCTTTCGTAACTAATACAGCTATACTTTTATCAGCATTTGGTACTACTTCAATCAGGGAGTTTTTTGGCAATGAACGCTGTAGTTCTAACTTTAATGCTTCTGTATTTTCAATACTATTGCTACACGATATTCTCGCAAAAAAACGTTGTTCTTCTTCATCTACAAACTCACGCATAGCAATGATGTTAAGCTGATGGCTCGCTAAAATTCGAGTGATGTTAGCCACCAAACCTACCTCATCTTTACATTGTATTAAAACTAAAAGCTTATTCATGAAGCTAAATATAGTATTTAGTTAGACATAAATCTAGGTAGCGTAGTTTATTTCGTTACTTTGTATTGGTTTGCCGCAAATGCAGAAATATTTTAATAGAATAAATATTAATATATAAAATCAAAAATCTGTGTATCTGTGGCTTAAAGTAAATTGAATATGGAAATCGCTATCGTTGCATTATTAGTCATTATCTTAGTTTTTCTAGTGGTTTTAGTCGGTAGAAAAACTAATAAACCTACAGAACAAGAACTTTTTTCTGTAGGCTTTTTGAAAGATGAGAATCAGAAATTACAACAACAGCTTGCCCACTTAAGAGCCGATTATATCAATGAAAATAATAGGGCAACCCGAGCCGAAGAAAATTTAAAAGCACAGCGAGAAATATCATTAAAACAGCAGCAAAATCTAGAAGAATTGCAACAGAAATTCACCTTAGAGTTTGCTAACATCGCTAATAAAATATTGGATGAAAAATCTGCAAAGTTTACTGCACAAAACCAAACCAACCTAGACCAAATTCTTAATCCGTTAAAAGCGAATATTAAATCTTTTGAAGAAAAAGTAGACAAGGTTTACCAAACTGAAGCTGCAGAACGTAGCCAATTGAAAGGTGTTATTTTTCAGTTGATGGATCAAAGTAAACAAATCCAAACCGATGCTAATAATTTAACCAAAGCCTTAAAAGGCGACAGTAAAAAGCAAGGTAGTTGGGGCGAAATTATCTTAGAACGGGTATTAGAAACTTCTGGGTTGGTTAAAGATAGAGAATACAGTGTTCAAAAAAGCTTAAATAGTAGCGAGGGCGAACGTTTTCAGCCCGATGTGATAGTTAACCTGCCCGACGAGAAAAATTTGATTGTAGACGCTAAAATTTCGTTAGTAGCTTACGAAAGAATGATCAGTGCAGAGTTAGAAGAAGAAAAAGCATTGTATCTAAAACAACATTTGCTTTCCATCAAAAATCATATTGATGGTTTATCAGCAAAAAACTATCAGCATTTGTATGCCATTAACTCTCCAGATTTTGTGCTGTTGTTTATACCTATCGAAGCCTCTTTTAGCGTAACTGTACAAGCAGATACAGAACTTTTCAATTATGCTTGGAACAAAAAAGTGGTATTAGTTAGTCCAACAACCTTATTGGCCACTTTACGTACCATTGCCAGCATTTGGAAAGTTGACAGACAGAATAAAAATGTTTTCGAAATTGCAGAAGAAGCAGGCGCACTTTACGATAAATTTGTAGGCTTTTTAGACGATATGCAAAAGATTGGTAGACATTTAGAGCAAACCCAAAAAGCTCATGACGATGCCTTTAAAAAATTACAATATGGCAGCGGAAATTTAATTGGTAAGGTAGAAAAGATCAAAAAACTAGGTGCAAAAACTAAGGCCAACAAGCAGATAGATAGCAAGTTTTTAGATGATGAAGAGTTATAATCGTTCAATTAATTCTAACAATTTATCTTCTTGAGCTTGTCTACTCAATTGATAAAGCTCCTGTTCCGTTCTATTAATTCTTAAAGGTGTCCTATTGAAATGATCGTTAAAACTCTTGTTTAAAACCGCTTGTATTTCGATATCATTCTCGCAAATAAAACCTGCTTCGAACTTATTAATGCTCTCTTCTAAATCTCCATGATCGTTAACAGGAAGTAATATAGGTTTTTGAAAAGCTAAATATTCATATTGTTTTGTAGTGATGATTTCCTTACGCTCTCCGTATTTCAAATGAAAAAACATTGCAGCACTATACAATTCGCTATAAATCTGTTCAATAGGCATTTTCTGGCTAACGTAAGTATAGGGTTCTAAGTTAAATTGTTTGATAACCTCTTTTAATTTTAAAGATTCTCCAGTTCCAACAAATCGAACCTGAAAGTATTGAGGTTGAATTACGTAGTCGTCAATAAATTTTCTGATAGCCTTAAAGAATATCAAATTTTCTAACTGGTCATTGTACACAGAACCTAAGTAAACTAGCTTAAAAGTATAAGGATGATCTTGTATTTTATTAAAATCAATCTTTTTTAGATCGAAACCATTTTTAATAACTTCGATAGAATCACGATATTTTTCTGGAAAAAGACGACGAATAGACTCAGAAATAGTAATAATTAAATCTGCACTTTTTAAGTTTCTTAGCTCACTTCTCTTCAAAAATCGTTTCCTAAGAAACGACAAAATTTTATTGTCCTCTATCTGCTTATAGCCGAAAAACCCTGGATCTCGATAATCTAAAATTAATTTACAACCAAATTCTTGTTTCAGTGCATATCCTAAATTATGAATGGCTATGGAAGGAAAAGAAACAAATATAATATCCTCTTTTGTAAGATTGATATTTGTTTTCTTCTTATACTTATCAAACTCTCTTCCTAAATCAAATATCTCTTTTCCAGTAAAAAGAAAGTAGGTAGCTAGTAGAAACTTTGCAATTATCCTTCTGCCACTTTCGGTAAGTTTTTTATAAATATTATGAAAAAAACCTGGCGTATAACTTAATGGAATTTCTACCAGAGTTCCCTTAATTTTGATAGGTCTTTCTATTTTGTTTTTATTACCATACACAAAGTGAACTTCATAAGAATCTGCGAGTTTTTCAGATATACTTCGTAGTCTATTGAATCCAGTTTGGTAACTCTCTTTACCATGATAAGAAAACACAAATATCCTCTTCAATATATTTTATTTAGGTAGACAAGATATTGAATACACAATAAATATATTAAATAAAATAGATGAAAAGCAAATAGATAGCCTGCTAATTAATGCTTAAATGCATTCCAACCTTGCGCTTTCAATTCGTGTACCACATCAGATTTTGAAATCATTTTTACGCCCGAATTTTTATCAGTAATGTGCCCAATGATACTGATGTCTACATCATTCTTAATTTTATCGTAGTCGGCCTGTTTGATGGTAAATAGTAGTTCATAATCTTCTCCACCATTTAAGGCACAAATAGTTGGATCTAAACCAAGTTCTCTAGCAGTTTCATAGGTTACCGGGTCAATTGGCAACTTATCTTCGTAAATGGTACAGCCTTTATCACTTTGTGTAGCGATATGTAAAATCTCTGAAGCTAAACCATCAGAAACATCAATCATTGAAGTAGGTTTTATCTTCAATTGTGCTAATAAATCTACTACATCTCTTCGTCCTTCTGGTTTTAACTGACGTTCTATAATGTAATCTTTGCCTTCTAAATCTGGCTGAATTTGAGGATTTTCCAAGAAAACCTGTTTCTCTCTTTCCAAAATCTGCAAACCAACATAAGCACCACCTAAATCACCAGAAACGCACAATAAATCGTTCTCTTGCGCACCATTTCTATAGGTAATATCTTCTTTAGCAGCATAGCCGATACTGGTAATACTGATGACCAAGCCTTGTTTGCTCGAAGAAGTATCGCCACCAATTAAATCGATGTTGAACTTATTACAAGCCAGTTCAATGCCTTTATAAATTTCTTCGATAGCTTCTAATGGAAACTTACTAGAAACACCTAATGAAACGGTAATTTGAGTAGCAATACCATTCATTGCGTAGATATCGCTCAAATTAACTTGCACAGCCTTGTAACCCAAGTGCATTAAAGGCACGTATGATAAATCGAAATGCACACCTTCTAACAGTAAATCTGTTGAAATTAAAGTTTGTTTATCCTTAAAATCAAGTACTGCAGCATCATCACCCACTCCTTTTACAGAACTTTCATGTCTAATTTGAAAGTTTGCTGTTAAGTGCTTAATCAATCCAAATTCACCTAATTCTTCCAATGAAGTACGCTCTTTATTCTCGAACATTATCCTTTTCCTTTAATATCTGTTAAAATCCATTGTAACTCTCTATCGTAGTTACTTATTCTATCTTTTAAGGTAGACTGTATTTCTACATCTGGAAAAACGCCTCTACCATACAAATCTTGTTGATAAATGGGAGCCATTCTGTTTAAACCAAACCTTAAAGCTAATTTACTATTTTTTAAAGTAACCACTGGCATTCTACCAGCTGTACATTGGTTAGCGCCACCTCCGGTTTCTACACCTACCAATGTAGCACGATTAATTCCTTTCAAATTGGCGCTCAACAAAGAAGATGCTGAAAAACTGAACTCGTTGATCAATACATAAACTTTACCTTTGTAGTTATTTTTATGAGGTTTTTGAGGTTTGTATCCTTTCATAAACGAAAAGAAATTTCCTTCTTCATCCTCGTAAATATTACCATTATCGTTAAACGCCGTGAGGTAATATCTCAATTTCTTTAGGCCAGTTGCATATTTATCTGCACTAAAACCGCCATTGTTAATTGGTTTAGCCAAATACACAAACTCTTTATCCGTTAAATATGCAAACAAGGATAAACTGGCACTCAAAGTTCCGCCAGGATTGTTCCTGACGTCAATAATTAAGTTCTTACTTTTTGATAATGAAATACTATCAAAAACCTGTTTATAAAACTGTGGAAAACTAGCTGTAGGTATACTAAAGCTCTTAATTTTCAAGTAGGCAATATCTTTTTCCTTATCTAAAAATTTAAAATCAAGTTGATATTCGCCATTAACTTTATTACCTCTGTGTTTTAACGTTTCTTTTACTTTTTTAACATGAACTTTAGCAATAGCTTTAGCTGTATCTAATTTCTTTTTAGCCTCAGCGTCTTTCTTTTTATCATAAAATGAAATGAAGGTGTTAATAACTGCGCTATCGGTTTTAAACTTGATAGCAACACTATCCTGTTCTGAAAAATAGATCTTATAAAGATTCGCAAAATTTCTTTCTATACGCTTATTCTTTGATAAAGAGTTATATCCGTCGTAACTAAAACCTGTGGAAACAACGTTAAATATTTCCTTTGGAGCTAATCCATCTATTTCTAAAATTTCGTTACCGGTTTTTATTTGCTTGTTTTTGCTATTGTTGTTAATAACTATCAATTTATCATCATTAACTGCGTAAGTAAATTGACTGAGTGGATAAACTTTATTTTTTATAGTTTCCCGCTTCACTTTATCTTTAACAATTACCGATGGAAACCTCAAAGCAGTATGTCCGCATTTAACAGCGGCTATAACTGGCGAAAGCTTCTGATAAAATTGAGTAGTGGTAAGTGGCTCATTAATAGCTTTTTTTAAACTATCGAACTTATAATCTAGCTGCTTTTTTGAAATATACCAATATAAACCTGGATGTCCATCTTTTAAAATTTGATGAGCCAAATCTATATCTTGTCGCAAAGCTTGAACACTGTGCTTCTTCTCGGTAATGGTTGAATTATATTCCTTTACCGAAGTGCAGGCAGCTAACGAAGCCGTAGTTATCAACAATAAAATTCTAAAAAAGCGCCGTTTAATCATCTTACAAACCTAATTGTGCAGAAATTTCTAACATTCTCTCAATAGGTTTTCTAGCTTCTTCAATAATATTTGCCGGTACAGTAACCTCTGGCATTCCGTTTTTGATGCACAAATAAAGCTTTTCCAAAGTATTTCTCTTCATGTACGGACAATCATTACAAGCGCAGGCATTGGTAGGAGGGGCCGGAATAAAGGTTTTATCTGGACAAGCCTTCTGCATTTGGTGGATAATTCCACTTTCGGTAGCTACAATGAATTCCTTTGCATCACTTTTGATGCTGTATTTTAACAATCCAGTGGTAGAACCAATGTAATCTGCCATTTGCAATACAGATTCTTCACATTCTGGATGTGCAATAAACTTCGCATTTGGATGGCGCTCTTTTAATTTCGTAATTTTTTCCCTCGAGAAAATTTCATGTACCATACAGGCACCATTCCACAAAACTAAGTCTCTACCAGTCTTTTTAGCTACCCAAGCACCTAAGTTTTTATCCGGACCAAAGATAATTTTCTGGTCTTTTGGCAAGCTTTCCACAATTTGAACCGCATTTGTTGACGTACAAACAATATCACTTAGGGCTTTTAGCTCAGCCGTACAATTCACATAAGTAATCACCAAATGGTCAGGATATTTCTCCTTAAATTTTTTAAACAAATGCGGTGGACAACTGTCAGCCAAAGAACATCCAGCTTTTAAATCTGGTAATAAAACCTTTTTTTCTGGCGATAAAATTTTTGCTGTTTCGGCCATAAAATGCACACCAGCAAACACAATTACATCAGCCTCAGTTTTTGCAGCTTCTTGAGATAAGCCTAAACTATCACCTATGTAATCTGCAATATCTTGTATATCAGGATCTTGATAATAGTGCGCTAAAATAATCGCATTCTTTTCTTTTTTTAGCTTCTCTATTTCCGCAAATAAATCCAACGTTGGATCTATTTTTTCTTCTACGTAACCTTTTCTATTAAGTTCTTCTAAAATTTCCATTACTATGCTTTTTAGCTACAAATGCTTTTTATTAGCCGTTAATTTTTTTGTAAAGATACAGAGCTTTCAACTTTATCAACGCCTCAAACAAAATATAATTTAATTAAATAAAGAGATTCTTATTCTTTATTAGCGTGTTGAAACTGTTAGAAAGAATCAATTAAAAAATGTTGTAAAATGACTTATTCCTTAGTTATCCACAATTTTTATGATTTTTTAATTTAAACTTACCTTGATTCTCAATGTTATACTTTTTATCGTTTTAAATTATCAATATGAAAATGTGTATTGTTAATAGTGTTGTTAAAAGTTGATAACCTTGGGAAATGTGCTTAAAAAATCTTCAAAAGATTGTGTCAAACTTGGCTTTTTACTTAGCTTTAAACAATCAAAAATAGTTGTTACGATAATTTATACAATCAATTCACAAGGTTGTTAACGTTATCCACATACTTATTATATATTTTATAATTTCATGAGAAAAGTCGATTTTTTAGTCATAGGATCGGGGATAGCAGGATTAAGTTTTGCACTTAAAGCAGCTAAATATGGTAAGGTTCTGATAGTTACCAAATCTAATGAAGACGAGTCTAATACTAAATATGCCCAGGGCGGTGTTGCAGTAGTTGTGGATAAGTCTGATTCCTTCGAAAAACATATACAAGATACGCTAATTGCCGGAGATGGTTTGTGTGATAAGGATATTGTGGAAATAGTTGTAAAGGAAGGTCCCGAACGTATTAAAGAGATTATTGATTATGGAATTAATTTCGATAAAAATCCGGCTGGAGTTTTTGATTTAGCTAAAGAAGGTGGGCATTCCGAACATAGAGTGCTTCATTATAAGGATGTTACGGGATATGAAATAGAAAGTGTTCTGTTGAAGCAAATTCATCAAAATGAGAATATTGAAATTTTAACGCATTATTTCTGTTTAGAACTAATTACTCAACATCACTTGGGAAAACATGTGGATAAAAGTAGTAAAGACATTAATTGTTACGGTATTTATGCTTTTAACACTGAAAATAACCATGTAGAGAAAATTTTGGCTAATGTTACGGTGTTGGCAAGTGGCGGAGCTGGCCACATTTATGCAAATACAACTAATCCGGTTATTGCTACAGGCGATGGAATGGCGATGGTGTATAGAGCTAAAGGGAAAATTAGAAATATGGAGTTTATTCAGTTTCATCCGACAGCTTTATATAACCCAGGTGAATATCCTTCATTTTTAATATCTGAAGCTGTTAGGGGATTTGGTGGCGTTTTACGTAGAAGAACTGGCGAAGAATTCATGTATGAATACGATGAAAGGGGTTCTTTAGCTTCTCGAGATATTGTAGCTCGTGCTATAGATAACGAAATGAAAAAATCTGGTGACGATTTTGTTTATCTGGATATTACAATGCGTAAGAAAGCAGATATTTTAAAGCATTTTCCAAATATTTATGCCAAATGTTTATCCATTGGGATAGATATGACTAAAGATTATATACCTGTAACGCCTGCTTGCCATTATATGTGTGGTGGTATTTTGGTAGATGAGTACGGAAGATCGTCTATTAACAATTTATATGCTTGTGGCGAAGTTTCTTCAACAGGTCTACATGGTGCTAACCGTTTGGCTTCCAATTCATTGTTAGAAGCTACCGTTTTTGCACATCGTATTTTCTTGTCAGCTATTGAGAGTTATCAACACAATGTGATACCAGATGATATTCCAGAATGGGATGATAAAGGTGTAATTCAATCAAATGAGGATATCCTAGTTACTCACAATTTGAGGGAAACTCAAAAGATCATGAGCGATTATGTGGGTATTGTACGTTCTGATTTTAGATTGGATAGAGCATTAAGAAGACTTTATTTATTGTTTGAAGAAACGGAGGAATTCTATAAAAATAACAAAGTGTCTGTGAAGCTATGTGAACTACGTAACGTAATTCAAGTGGCTTATATGGTAATTAAATCAGCTAAAGCGAGAAAAGAAAGTAGGGGATTACACTATACCACAGATTATCCACAACATGCTAACGAATTAGTTGATACAATTATTTAAGGTTTTAAGTTATACGTCCAGTCTCAAATCTCAATACTCATGTCTATTATATTACCAGTAAAAGGAGCTAATCCACAATTTGGAAGCGATTGTTTTATAGCGCCTAACGCCACCATTGTAGGTGATGTTAAGGTTGGAAAAAACTGTTCCATTTGGTTTAACGCAGTTGTTAGGGGAGATGTTAATAGCATCACCATTGGTAACGAAAGCAATATTCAAGATGGTGCAGTTATTCATGCTACTTATTTAAAAGCAGCTACAATAATTGGAAATAGAGTAAATGTTGGACATAACGCCATTGTTCACGGCTGCACTATAAAAGATAACGTGCTCATTGGTATGGGAGCAATTGTAATGGACAATGCTGTTATTGATGAGTATTGTATCATAGCTGCAGGCGCTGTGGTTTTGGAAAATACCATTTGCGAAAGTGGTTACATCTATGCTGGTACGCCAGCAAAAAAAATAAAGCCCATTACTGAAGAGCAACGGGCTTTATTAAATAAGCTCCCTGATAATTACATCATGTACGCCGATTGGTTTAAATAATTAGTTCCTAATTGGCGAACCTCTAAAACCAGTTGGTTGGTTATTATTAGAAGGAGCTGGTTTAGGCGTATTGTTATTATTCAACGGCTTTTCTTTTATTTTAGGAATAGGAATTGGCGCAACCAATGGGATGGTTATGGTTTCATTTCTATCCCAGTTTGCTCTAATAGATAGTTCTTTTGGGTAGTACCATATCGCTTCTGGCTGAGTTCCTAATTTTAGATTGCCAGTATCCCAAATACCATTTTTATTATCATCATACACAATTCTACCATAGTAAATACCTTGTTTATAGTTACTTAATTTAACTAAGGATTTCTTTGTAATGGGATAACTAGTGATGACCTTATTATCTTTGTCTACGATTTCAAGAATATAACTTTTAGCAGTATCTGGAGTTTCAACTTGTAGTATTAGTGACCCGTATTCGTTGGCGTCAGCTAATGTAAAAGTCTTTTTTAATTCTTTATTTTTTGCGTCAAAAATTGCGGTTACAGCATTTTCTCTTATTAATAAGATGTAATCTTCTTTAGCTCTCCATTTATATTTGATATGATATTTTAAGAGATTAGTACTATCCTTTTCCAATGTAAATTTCCTCGGAATACTATCTTCCAACAATAGTATTCTACTTTCATCCAGGCTTTTTATAGGGAAATTAAAGCTGATGGTTAGGTCTTTATTTGGATTTAAAGTTCCACCTTCTAAGTTATCAGAGGCATTAACTACTCTATTGTAAGTATCTCTCTTAGATCTACTAAATTTAACCGTATCAAGCGTTTTTCCATCATCTTTTATAGCAATTTTTACAGAGTCGAAAGATAAATCTGCCAACCATAAATTCACTGAATCTTTTGTTTTGTTGAACTGAAATTGTTTTCCTTGATCTGTAGTAGTAGGGAAGATCACTGTCAAATCTGGATTATTTAACTTCTTGTTAAATGCTAAAGAAATACTTCCATCTGCATTCAATTTTCTATCATTTACTCTAAATTCAGATGCTATTTCTTTAAAAACACTTAACCGTATGCTGTCTATATTTTTATCTAGTACAAATGGTTCTTTAATGAAACCTATCTCATCACTAATTTGCTGATAGATTCTGTCGCCGTTTTTTTCTTTTAAAGCATAAATTTTATAGGTGTCTTTTTTAAGGTTATTTAGCTTAAAATTTCCGCTACTATCTGTTAATGTAAAAATTGGGGCACGCTTTTTTCCAAATAGACTATCTCTCGACAACGGTAATATAAAAACAGCAGCTTCCAGTTCTGCCTCACCCGTAAGTGCATTAGTTACAGTTCCGCTAATGCTTAGCGAATCTAATGTAGGACCGGTTGAAAAAGCGTAGCTAAAATTCTTTAGTACATTGCCTTCATTTAAGTCGACTATTGATTTTCCAAAATTTAAAGTATAAGTGGTATTTTTCTCTAAAGTATCTGGCAAGCTAATTTCCAACTTTTTAAGTTTTGCTCTTAGCTCAGGAATTTTTTCAAGTTCCGGCGAAATTGAAAATTCTTTAAACTCATTAGTCAATTTAATGTACTCATCAAATTCAATAATAATTTTATTAGCAGTAAAATTTGTTGTTAGATTTTCTGGAGTCATTTTTAACACTTTTGGAGGTGTGGTATCTCTAGGTCCTCCTTCTGGTGATTTCATGGCCGCACAACCATAAATGAAGCAAATTGCTCCGATTATCATGAAAAAAATGAAGTGAAAATGGTAATTTCTGTTTTTTAGCATTTATAAGCGTTTTAATCGATTTTTACCTTTTTTGGAACATTAATATTAAAATTTTGAGTTATGCTTTTATAACGCTTTATTTTAATTGGTTATTTTACTTATTTAAAATATTGATTTTCAGTTATTTAGATATATGAACCATCAAAACTGAGATATCTGAAGGAGAAACGCCCGAAATTCGTGAGGCTTGTCCCAAAGTTCTTGGTTTTATCTTCAATAATTTTTCTCGAGCTTCTTTTGATAAAGATACTAAAGTGTTATAATCAAAATCTGGATTAATTGCTTTGTCTTCCATCTTCTGCATTTTACTTACAATCTCTTGTTCCTTCTCAAAATATGCTTCATATTTAATTTTGATTTCCGCTTGCTCTACAGTTTCGATTTCAAATTTATTTAGAAGTTCATTAAAAGGTTCGCTCACTTTTCTAATATCGCTAATGTTTACTTGAGGTCTGCTAAGTACGCTAAACAATTTTACATTTTGCGTTAATGGTGAAGTGCCTAGTTCTTCCATCAATGAGTTAGCTTCCGACATTTCGATACCTTGTTTTTTAGTGAAAGCGACAATATCATCAGAATCTTTTACCTTCTGATTTACTAATGCTAATCTTTCATCGCTTACTAAACCTAATTCATGTGCGATAGGAGTGAGGCGAATATCGGCATTATCTTGTCGTAATAATAATCGATGTTCTGCTCGAGAAGTAAACATTCTGTAAGGTTCTTCTGTGCCTTTTGTAACTAGATCGTCTATTAAAACACCTATATATGACTCTGAACGCTTCATAATTAGCTCATGTTTGTCGTATACTTTCTGATGAGCGTTTATTCCCGCTATAAACCCTTGACTAGCAGCCTCTTCATATCCAGTTGTCCCATTTATCTGACCAGCAAAGAACAAATTACTAATTAATTTGGTTTCTAACGTCAAAGAGAGTTGCGTAGGTGGAAAATAGTCATATTCTATGGCATATCCTGGTCTAAACATTTTTGCATTTTCGAAACCTGGTATTTGAGTTAATGCTTTATATTGCACATCTTCTGGTAAAGAGGTAGAAAAGCCATTCACATAAATTTCACAAGTATTCCATCCTTCTGGTTCTACGAAAATTTGATGACGTTCGCGTTCAGCAAATCTGTTGATTTTATCTTCGATAGACGGGCAATAACGAGGACCTAATCCTTTAATCCTACCAGTAAACATTGGTGATTTTTCGAAACCCTCTTTTAAAATTTCGTGTACTTTGTCATTGGTATAGGTGATCCAGCAACAACGTTGATCTGTGGGAAGTTCTACATTAGTATATGAAAATCTGCCTCTTTCTTCGTCTCCCCATTGCTCTTCCATTAAGCTATAGTTTAACGAACGACCATCAATTCTAGGAGGGGTACCTGTTTTCATTCTGCCAGCTTCGAAGCCTAATTCAACTAGCTGTTCGGTTAAACCAGTAGCAGATTTTTCTCCAGTTCTGCCTCCGCCCATTTTTTTCTCGCCAATATGGATGATACCATTTAGGAAAGTACCATTGGTAAGTACTACAGATTTACCTTTTATCTCAACGCCTAAGTTAGTTTTTACACCAACAACAGTATTGTTTTTAACCAATAATGAACTTACCATTTCTTGCCAAAAGTCTATATTAGGAGTACGTTCTAAGGCTAATCTCCACTCTTCAGCAAATCTTTTTCTGTCGTTTTGCGTACGTGGACTCCACATAGCTGGACCTTTTGACTTGTTCAACATCCTAAATTGAATGGTAGTTTTATCCGCGATGATACCAGAGTAACCTCCCATAGCGTCAATCTCTCTTACAATTTGCCCTTTCGCTACTCCACCCATTGCAGGGTTGCAACTCATTTGGGCAATAGTTTCCATGTTCATGGTAATCAATAATACCGATGAACCTAAATTTGCAGCAGCAGCAGCAGCTTCACAACCAGCATGGCCAGCTCCAACTACAATTACGTCGTATTCTTTAAACATATATTCTTGTATGTTTCACGTGAAACACTTAATTTTTTAGTCTTGATTTATCGTGTTTCACGTGAAACACGATAAATATTTTATTTTTCAGACAATTCCATCCATCTTTCCATGTCTGTTTCGATGGTTAGGTTTATTTTTTCTATCGTTTCAGATAACTCTTGAATTTTAATATAATTTGATGGATCTGTGTTGTTTAATTCTTGAGTTAAGCTTTTTATTTTATTTTCGTTTTCTGCTAAATCTTCTTCTAACTTTTTAAATTCTTGTTGTTCTTTGAAACTTAATTTATTTGAGCTAGATGATGCATTTGTTTTTTGTTCATCTGATTTTTGTTTTTTTGCCGCTGCTTCTTTCTCTTGCTCTAAGCTGTTACGATGTTCAGAATAGTTTCCGTTGAAAATTTTAACATTACCATTGCCTTCCATGATAAATAATTGATCGCTCATTTTGTCGAGTAGATATCTATCGTGGGAAACTAATATTAAAATACCAGGGAAATTTTCTAAAAATTCTTCCAATACGTTTAGTGTGTCGATGTCTAAATCATTGGTAGGTTCATCTAAGATTAAGAAGTTTGGATTTTGCATCAAAACTTTCATCAAATGTAAACGCTTCTTTTCACCACCACTTAATTTTTCTACTAAACCGTGTTGTTTTTTAGGAGGAAATAAAAATAAGGTGAGTAGGGCAGAAGCAGATATTGTTTGACCATCTGCCATTTTGATATATTCTGCATCAGCTTTTACTATATCAATTACTCTTTCTTTTTCATCGAAACTTAAGCCGCCTTGTTTATAGTATCCGTATTGAGTAGTTTCTCCGATGTCCACCTTACCATGATCTGGATTTAGATTTCCTGTAATGATGTTTAGTAGGGTAGATTTTCCAGTTCCATTTTTACCCGCTAAACCAATTCTGTCTCCTTTTTTAAAAACATAGCTAAAGTCTCCAATTATTTTATTCCCATTAAAGCTTTGCTTAATATGCTCTAGTTCTAGAATTTTACCTCCTTGTCTAGCCATTTTAACGTTTAGCGTTACTTTTTGGTTTTCGCTTCTTTGTTTGGTTTTTTCTTCTAACTCATAAAAAGCATTTTGTCTGGCCACAGATTTAGTGCCTCTTGCTTGTGGCATTCTACGCATCCATTCCAATTCTTTCTTCAAAAGATTTTTATTTTTTTGAAAAGTTGCATCATCTTGAGCTTCTCTTTCTGCTTTCTTTTCTAGAAAATAGACGTAGTTACCATTGTAAGCATAAGTTTTTCCTCTTTCTAATTCTACGATGGTATTGCAAACATTATCTAAAAAATATCTGTCGTGAGTAACTAAGAGTAAGGTTTTAGCTCCAGTAGTTAATATTTTTTCTAACCATTCAATAGTATCAATATCTAAATGGTTGGTCGGCTCATCTAAAACATAGATCTCGGGGTCTTCAATTAAAAGTTTAGCTAAAGCAAGCCTTTTACGCTGACCACCAGATAATGTATCTATTTTTTGTTGCAGTTGATTGATACCCATTCTGCTTAAAATAGTTTTTATTTGATGCTCGTATTCCCAAGCGTTGTGTTCGCTTAATTCTTCATATAATCTATTGAGCTTCTTTTCATCAGGATGCTCTTCCTCAATTAATTCTTCATATTCTTTTATTAGCTGTTGTTGTTTATTTTCAGTAGAGAAAATAAAATCACTAATGGTCGAATTATCTGGGAAAGAAGGTTCTTGATCTAGAAATCCAATTTTGGTGGATTTGTTTTTTACAATCTTTCCTTCTAGCGGAGCGAAGCGTTCAGCTAGTAATTTCATTAGGGTACTTTTACCCGCACCATTAACACCGACAAGCGCTACACGCTGTCCAGCATTAATTCCCAATGTTAGATTTTTAAATAGCCATTCGTCGTGGTAGGCGTGGCCAAGCCCTTCTGCTGCAATTAATGTACTCAAGATACTTTGAAACGATTTATATAAATAAAAATTGTTGCAAAAGTACGGAAAATAACTGCTTAATGCTTTATAGCTAATAGATTAGTTGCTGAACGATAAAATATTACGAAAGTGTGTTGTAGGTGATAAAAATCTTAGAGAAATTTAATTCAAATTGAACTTATCATTTCTAATATTCACGACGTTAGATGCTGCAAGAATGGAAACTATCAGGGCTCCAATAACAATAGCAATAAGCAGTTGAAGTGTTGAATATAGATTAGTTCCCCTAACGATCTTTTGTGACTCGTCTTTGAGTTGCTCGCCTACTACGGTTTGTACTTTGGTAAGTTGAGAAAGTGTATTTGAGATATCTAAAAATGATTGCTCGGCATTGCTGTCATATAACTTTCTAAGTGCCGTTTTATCGAGTTTATTTACATTTAATAATATGTTTTTTTCCAGAACTTTATTTTCTATTAACTTAACTTTTAATTCAGTTAAGTGGTTCTTTTCATTATTCACTAAAAATGTCTTTTCATACTTTGCTAAAAGAGTGTCTATACTTTTGTCGTAAGCTTTCAGTTTATCGTTAAGTTGTTGTGCCAATAACTTATTTTGATCGCTATAAACAAAGGTCTCTAGCAGAAAACGTTTGGCATAAAGCTTCTCCGAAATGTAGAAAATATCGGTAGCTGGAACCAGTCTATCGTTGTATAGCGAAGAAAAAGCTTTCTCCATATTTTTGATACTCCTATCTTCAAGTAAACGGATCAGGATGGTGCAGGCCATAATTAAAAAAAGTAAGATTGCAATCTTTGTCTTTTGCTTTATTGAGTAAGCGAATTTCATATTTGGTTGTTATAAATTGACAAGATAGTTATTTTTTAGTAGGAGATGGCAAGGGTTTAATGAACAATGGTACAAAACAGTTATTGGTTATAGTCAACTCTAGATTATCTAAAAAAACTTTGAGGTATCATAGCCTTTGTGAATAGGCCTATGTTTTATAAATCGATGAAAGAAACACGTAAGGAAGCAGTTAGTGCGAGTGCGGTAAGGTGAAAAGCGGGACTGAAGAGCCTATAGAAAAAGAGCATCAATCTAAAATCATTCTAAAAATTAAAATAAGAGTGCATAAAAAAAGCGGGCATCCACCCGCTTGATTAACTAAAACTAAACTAAATTTATATGTGTGAATATGAATTTTAAAAAATGGTTAAAACATCTCCTGTAGGCAATTGGTTACTTACAGCTTGTTTTTGCACAGCTGCCGTGTTTTTAGACTGAATGCTGCTGTTTTCGGCAGTGAACTTATCCATGTTGATAGAAGCTACGCTGTTAATCAGTGCATTGTACTCGCTTGTTGTACCGCTTAAAGTCAGCTGAGATTGTCCGTTTACATTAGCAAATAAATCAACAGTGTTTGTATTTAAAATTGCCTTAGATTGATCTTTCAGGTTAACTTCTAAGCTAAGTGCGCTAAATTTTCCGCTGGTTTTAACTACTGCTTTATCGCTAACCGTAATTTCGTTTAACTGATTTGCATAAACCACTACCGTTAAGGTTTCTTTATCAAAAGAGCTAATTCTTAACTCGCCATTTTTCTCCTGCACCAATGCGTTTTTTGCGTAGTAGTTGTCGTAAACTTTTACGCTTTGGTTTTGGCTTTGTACCAAAATTACTTCAACGTTGCCAGCAACATTTAATTTGTTGAACTTTTTAACCTCGCCTACTACAGTTACTTTTTTTGTTTCCTTAGCATTTACAAAAGCTGGAGCACTTGCGCTAATTGCTACTGTTAAGATGGCTGCGAATAGATTTTTAATAGAAGTTTTCATATCGTTATTTATTTAATGTCTTTAATTATTTTTCTGTTTTTGAACTCGTTACATCTATAAGACTGCAGCAATTACAAAAGGTTGCACGGGATATTTGCGTTTTATACCATCAAGAATATTGTTTCGACAAACGCCTGTAATTTTTCGACCAACAGGTTTAATTTTTTTAGAAACCGGTGATGTATAAGTTATTCGATTAGCTTTTCTGATGTCAAGATATTCTATCGGATAACTAAGACAAGTAAAAAAAATGGCGTAGCTGCATTGAATTTGATAACAAGAGACTAACTTTGCTCTTATCTAGAATAAAACTTAATAAATACAATGAAAATATTAGCGACCGTGCTTACTGCATTTCTGCTCGTGGGCAATCTCCCTGATAGGGTAGAGAAGCCGATAAAGGCACAATTATATGTTTCTAACCACGAAAATATTTTAGGCACATCGTTAGAATTTAAAATGATGAGCACTTCGGAAACCGAAGTAGATAAAGCTGAGCAGGCGGCGTTAAAGGAAATCAAGAGATTATCTAGCATTTTCAGCGCTTACGATGCAAATAGCGAATTCAGCCAGTGGATGAAGCAGGATTTAAATAAGCCTGTAAAGATTTCGAAGGAGCTGTTTGAGATGCTGAGCTTGTTCGATATCTGGAAGGGAAGAACGAATGGTGCCCTAGATGCATCTGCAGCTGTGGCTTCGCAATTATGGCGTGATGCGGCAGTAAAAAAGGAATTGCCATCGAAATTGGCGCTAAAAAATGCTGTGGTTACGATGCAAGCAAAGCACTATTTGCTAAATAATACCGATTTAACGGTAACTAGATTGGACCGTACACCTTTGGTGATGAATTCGTTTGCGAAAAGTTACATCATTAACAAAGCTACACAGGCTGCTTTTGCTGCTGCAAGGGTGAATAATGTAGTGGTAAACATTGGAGGAGATTTGGTTACAAAAGGTAGCAATCTGGATTTTATTCATGTAACCAATCCATTGGAAAATGCCGAAAATGATGCACCATTAGCTAAATTACTGGTCGGAAATAAGGCCGTGGCAACTAGTGGAAATTATCGTAGAGGTGTACAAATTGGAGAAAATTGGTATTCGCACATTGTAGATCCCAGAACAGCAATGCCAGTTGAAGGTATTATCAGCGCTACCGTAATTGCAGAAAATGCCGTAGATGCTGGTGCTTTGGCAACGGCTTTTAACGTGCTAACTTTGGCTGAAAGCAAAGCATTGGCTGGAAAAATAGAAGGAGCGGAGTATCTCATCGTTACTAAGAACGGAAAAATGGTAACCAGTAAGGGATGGGATAAATATTTGGTTAAGGGAGAGGAAGCGACTGAGAAAGCTGAAACAACAGTAGGCTCATCTGCACAAAAAAACTGGGATCCGAAGTTTGAATTGGCTATTAATTTTCAATTTAATGCGATAGAAGATAATACTCATCGTCCGTTTGCAGCCATTTGGGTAGAGAATGATAAACGCGAAGCGGTGAGAAATTTAGCGTTGTGGTACAATAAACCAAAATGGATTCCTGATTTGAGAAACTGGTACCGTATCAATGGAGAACGTTTCAAAGCAGATAAAGAAAATTATGCCTCGGTAACTGGTGCAACAAGAAATCCGGGTAAATACACCGTAAAATGGGATGGCAAAGATGATAGCGGAAAATATGTGGCACAAGGAAAATACACCATCATTATCGAAACTGCAAAAGAACACGGTACCGACGAAATTTTACGTCAGCCGTTAGAATTAATGAAAGCTCCGGTTAAAGTAATGCATAAAGGAAATGTGGAGATTTCTAACGTAAGTTTTGAGTTTGCAAAGAAGAAATAGAAAGCATTGGCGACAACAAAAAATAAGAAATCTGGCGGAACGAAAAAGGAAGTAGCTAAACTCTCGAGGTGGTTGCACATTTATCTTTCGATGTTGAGCTTTGCCATTGTGCTGTTTTTTTCCTTTACCGGACTGACTTTAAATCATCCGAATTGGTTGGGTGGTGATAAGCAAATCGAACAAAAATACAAGGGAAAGCTGAATGTAAAGTGGGTAAATCAGGCAGATACCAATAAAATTGCTAAGCTAGAAATCGTAGAATTTATTAGAGAAAAGTATAAAGTAAAAGGTGCAGTTAGTGAATTTAGGATTGAAGATTACGATGTGACGGTCACTTTCAAAGGTCCGGCTTATTCTTGCGATGCTTTTATTGATCGCGAAAACGGAACCTACGAAATTACCGAAATTAAGATGGGCGTAATTGCCCTTTGGAATGATTTGCACAAAGGCCGTGATTCTGGAAAAGGCTGGAGCTGGGTAATCGATGTTTCGGCAGTGTTTCTCATCGTTGTTTCTTTAACTGGATTAATTTTGTTGCTTTTTATCAAGAAAAAACGGGTTGCTGGATTAGTTACAGCCATATTAGGGCTAATTATCAGTTATTTGATCTACCTGATTTTTGTGCCGTAAACGTAAAAAGGCGGAATTTAAGCTCCGCCTTTTCCTTTGTTAACTTCTCAATGCCAAGTAGAAATCTTCCTTGGCAGTCATTTCCGTTTTTGCTTTTTTGGTTTTATCTCTATAGCCTAAAAGGTGAAGTGTCCCGTGGATCATGATGCGACATAATTCATCGTGAATGGTCGCATTATTTTGCTGGGCATTATCCTTCACTCTATCAATGCTGATAAATATATCTCCTAAAATCGTTTTAAGCTCTTCTGAGTTATCAAAAGTGATTACATCGGTATAATAGTCGTGTTTAAGGAAATCTTGGTTTACACGCAATAAATATTCGTCTGAGCAAAAAATGAAATTCAGCTCTGCTAATTGATAACCTTCTGCAGTGATTGTTTCCTGCATCCATTTTCTAATGGCAGTTTTACCTTTTAGGTTGTAGATGATGTCTTCTGTAAAGAAATTGATTTTTGCCATTGAATTTAAGTTAAAATGCAAAAGTAAAAATTCAAAAGAGATAGTGTTGAATTTTAAACTGATTCTGAAATAAATTCAAAATGACTGAGCGTAGATTTGTCGTCACCCTTGACCACGCAGTAGCTACGAAACAAATTTATTTCAGGGTAAGCAAAGCAAAAAGTGTAATTATTTTCCTTTAGAATTTAACAACCTAAAGTATTCTGCTACTTTGTTTTTGTAGTAGTAATTCAAATTTGGCGGTAACTTTTGGATTAGCTCGCTTTCATTTTGCATGCTTTTATTAAATTTCTCCAGCATTTGCTGATAGGAAGGAGGGAACTGTTTTGCGGCGTTGCTTTCACGCTTTTCATCCTGTTCTTGCTCTCGTTGTGCCTTTTCTGCATCCAACAACTTCACCATTAAATTTTTCTGACGATTAATAGTTTCCTGATTGATACGTTTGTTTACCAAATCCAATTCAGACTGCTTCATTTCCTGTACCGCTTGGTTCAAATTACCCAAAGATCCTTTACCATCTTTATTGTCTTCTTTGTTGATTTTCTCCAAAGCTTCCCTAATCATCTGCTGCTGCTGGGCCATTTTCGCAAATTCTTGGCTCATTTGCCCTTTTGGAACAGTACCCATATTTCCTTCGCGTTCCATCTTCTCTTTGGCCTGTTGCATATTTTTGTTCAGCTGTTCTTGCATTTGTTGCAGCTGCTGCATGCCCTGTTTTTGTTTGCCTTTGCCGCCTTTCGCATTTTTCATTGCATTTTGCAATTGTTCCAAAGCTTCGTTTAGCATTAAAGCTAAATTATTCAGCGAGGTCATGGTAAATTGTTGCGAGCGGTTGGCTTCGCCGGTTCTTCTATCACCTAGAAAATCTATGGCCTTGCCAATATTAAAATTGATTTTTTCCACTTCGGTATTTACGGCGGTCTCAATTTGCGGCACACGTTTACTCAACGAATACAAGCTATCGGCAATGGTCTTCATGTTGTCGCGAATCATGTTTTGTTTTTGCGCTTGAGCAACATAAGCAGGATCTGATGCTCCCATTTTACGGAGAGTCATCATCACTTTCTCTTGCTCAAAAGAGGTGCTCAACAGATTTTCCAACAACTTACGAAGCTCTTGCGCATTCACTTTATTTTCTTGTTCGGCACCAGATTGTTGCTGCTCTTGCATTTTTTGAGCCAATTGTTGCATTTGCTCGCTGGCCTGTTGCTGTTTTTCGGAAGCTTTTTGGTTGTTGTTTTGGTTCAACTGTTCCTTGCTGTCCTGCTGGTTTTTCTCTATTTCGCTAGTTTCTTTCTCAGGATTTTTGTAATCGTTGGGTCTCTCTAAGGCCTGATTTTTCTTGTCCAGATCTTGCAGCTCTTTTTTCAAATCCTTGAAATCTTTATTGAGCTGATCTTGTTTGCTTTTTAAATCTTGTGGAGATGAATTCTTATCCTTTGCGCTTTTGGTTTGGTTTGATAAGTCCTTTTGCTCTTTGGCCATCTCATTTAACCGATCGATTTTATTTTGCAGACTTTGTTCAAATTCCAATTGTTTATAGAGTTCCAAAATACGGTCGAGTTCATTTTTTACAGATTTATTGTCCATCTGCATTTTTGAAAGCTCTTCCCTGGTTTGATCTTTCCTATTTTGATCCATCAACTGTTGTAGCTTTTGTAGAAGCTCCTTGGTTTTTTCGTCCAAAACATTGTTGAACAGCTCGTCGATTTTTTTCTGCTTTTCTTTCAGCTCCTCATTTAGTTGACCATTTTCCTGCTTATCGAAGTTGTTTTTCTCGTTCAGGTCTTTGATATCTTTAACTGCCTGATCCAACTGTTTCTGCTTGTCTAGCAATTGTTCAATCTGCTTTTTGTCTTCAAAGTTGAGCTGTTTTTTATCCAATAAGCTTTCGCTCAGTTTTTTGCTGTCTTTTTCAATGCTGTTGGCCAACTTAATGGTTTGCTCCATTTTTTGCTTTAGCGATTGACTGCCTTCTGCTAATTTGGCTGCAATTTCTTGTTGTGTTGGTGCTTGGTAAGTTTTGATTTCCGAACGGGTAACTTTTCCGCCATTTACGCCATCATTATCGGCCACTTCAAAAAAGTAATCGATGGTTTGCCCAGATTTTATTGCTATTTCATTTAAATTCCAGAGATAAAAAAAATTGTTCTCTGTTTGTTGGTTTTTAATGGCTAGGGATTTAGCTCCCTGGCCTACAACCTTATTTTTATCCTTAATTTGATACCTGAATTTTAGGGATGAAAATCCGTAATCGTCGTTAATCACGCCAGTAAAATACAGCGCTTTGCTACTTAAACTATCTGGCGTTTCGGTTACGGCAATGCTAGGAAATTGATCTTTAATTACCGTTAGTTGATGACTAAGCGAATCACGTAAACTTACAAACTGATTTTTCGGAACAATTTGATAATTGCCATTTTGTTTAATCACAGCGCTAAAACTCGCATTGTTATCAACTACGTTTATCTGATATGCTTTTTGTTGCAAAATGAAGCTAATTTGCTCGCTGTTTTCAGTCTTTAATTTCCAGTTTACTTTTGTGCCTTCGGGGATGAGCAAATCGCCAACATTTGGGGCTTCTTCAGCCTTTCTGTTAAGATAAGCTGGATAAATTAAAGTAGCACTTAAATTTAATAGAGAAGGGCGAGGTTTTACACTAATGGTATGGCTTGCAGAACTAAACCCGCCGCCGCTAAAGCGGATAGATTTATCTTTCTGAATGTTCTTAAAAGTGTACGTAAAATGACTGATGTCCTGTTTTTCCAACTTATAGCTATTTACGCCATCTTCCAAATAAATATCCTGCGGAAATTCATCGCCACTCAATTTTACTTTGATGGTCAAATCATCGCCCTGCGTAATATTTAAATGTTTGTTTTCTACTATAAAATCAAAAGGAGCTTTTGGTAATACTTCTTCGTTATAACGGATAAAACTACTGGTGCCTTCTCTTAAAATAGCAGGCGCAATGATGCCTATTAATAAAATAATGAAAAGTGGCAAAGCGATGTATTTGATGTGCTTTTTGTTATCGCCAAGATTAATTGCTGTAGAAAACGGGATAGGTTTCAGCTCGTTAATTTTCTGATCTATTCCTGCTAAAATTAAGGCGCTGTTTTGAGGAGAATTATCTGCCAGCTCCTTTAGCTGTAAAGTATTCAATAACCTATCCTTAACATTAAAGAAATGATTGCCTATTAAGTTTGCAGCCTCTTCTAAGCTTAAAGTTTTGCTCAACTGAAAATACGATAGCGCCGGTTTTACGATCCAAAAAAGAACCGCAATAAGAGAAATGGCAACATAAGAGTAGAAGAGTAAAGTTTTGGTGGATATACTTGGATAGCTATAAAAAATCCAAACAAAAAGAAAAAGATAGAGGGTTAAAATTAGGGCTGCAGCATAAATACTACCCCGTAGAAGTTTATTGAGGTAAAACTTTCGAGTAAACTCATTGATTTTTAACAGCAGTAAGTTGTAGTTATTGCCCATAGCTTTTTAACGACAATAAAGGTAAAAAATGTGCGTCTAAAATGAAAGTGACTAAATTTTAGGTATAAAGCTTTCAATTAGTTTTGAATAAAAGGCATTTAAATGTAATTTAGAAATAAAATATAATCAATTAAAACAAAAAGCAACCGAAACTGCTGTATATTGCAGCAGGTTTAACCAATAATTAAAAGTAACACACAATGAACAAAAGATTTTTTGTAGCTATTTTAGCTATAATGATTACTGGAACCGCACTAGCGCAAAAACAAATTAAATCTTGGAATAAAAACGTGGTGATTGCTCACCGAGGGGCTTGGAAAACGCAAAGTTTGCCAGAAAATTCTATTGCATCTTTGAAAGAGGCAATAAGAATTGGCTGTTTTGGAAGCGAGTTTGATGTGCAGTTTACAAAGGATAATGTTGCCGTGGTAAATCACAATGGCGATTTTTTAGGTAAGGATATTGCCACCAGTACCTACCAAGAGTTAGTAGACTATAAAAAATTAAGTAATGGCGAGAGTATACCGACCTTGGTAGAATACCTTAAAGCCGGCATGAAACAAAAGAAAACAAAGTTGATTCTGGAAATTAAGCCTCAAAAAACGCAAGAGAGAGAAGAAGCTTTAACCAAAGCTGTAATTGCAACAGTTAATGAATTAAAAGCTGCACCTTGGATAGAATATATTACTTTCAGTCATTTCATTGGAAAATATGTGATCGCTAATGTTCCTGGAGCAAGAGTTTCTTATCTAAACGGAGAATTAGAACCAGCAAAATTAAAAGAACAAGGTTTCTACGGATTAGATTATCACCAAAATGTTTTCAAGAAAAATCCGGATTGGATTAAACAAGCGAAGGATTTAGGGTTAATCATCAATGTGTGGACTGTAAATGCAGAAAAAGACATGGAAGGTCTGTTGGCGCAAAAGGTAGATTATATTACTACTAACGAACCAGAATTGCTTTTCAAGACAATCAAAAAATAACTGGAGAACAATCAGTATGAGCCCCATCCGTTTTCGGATGGGGCTTTTTTGTATATTAAAAGTATGTAGTCGTGTATTTCTTAACTTATATCAAGAGCGGAAAAGAAAGTGAGCCATAATTTTGTTATCAGAAATAGAGATAAAATTAAAAATTATACTAAAACACTAAAAATAAAACTATGAGCTCATTAAAATTAAAAGACGGAACAGAAATTTATTACAAAGATTGGGGAAAAGGTCAGCCAGTATTTTTTCACCACGGATGGCCATTATCTAGCGATGATTGGGATGCACAAATGTTATTTTTCTTGGAAAAAGGTTATCGTGTAATTGCCCACGACAGAAGAGGACATGGCAGATCTGAACAAACTCCGTATGGTCATGACATGGATACTTACGCAGCTGATGTAGCTGAAATCGCAACCGCATTAGACTTGAAAGATGTGATCCACGTTGGGCACTCTACAGGTGGGGGCGAAGTGATAAGATACGTGGCTAAACATGGCCGAGGAAGAGTTGCCAAAGCGGTTTTGGTGAGTGCAGTAACGCCAATAATGGTTAAAAATGAGAATAATCCGGATGGTGTACCAATGTCTGTTTTTGATGATATCAGAAACAATACAGCGAACCACAGGCAGCAGTTTTATATCGATCTTACCTTCCCATTTTATGGTTACAACAGGGAAGGTGCCAAAGTTTCTGAAGGGATCCAAAGAAATTGGTGGAGACAAGGAATGAGTGGTTCTATTAAAGCGCATTACGATTGTATCAAAGCTTTTTCGGAAACCGATTTTACCGAAGATTTGAAGAGCGTGGATGTTCCAGTTTTAGTACTTCATGGAGAGGATGATCAGATTGTACCTTTCGAAACTACAGGTAAGCTTGCGGTAACCTTATTGAAAAATGGAAAGCTGATTTCTTACCCAGGTTTTCCACATGGTATGCCTACTACCGAGGCAGATACCATCAACAAAGATTTGTTAGCATTTTTTGAATCATAAACGCATACATTTGCACGCTTTACAAACGTAGAGCGCAAAAAAAAGTCCCGATTTTGTCGGGACTTTTTTGGTAAAATATGATAATAATTAGATTACTTTCACATTAACGGCGTTCAAGCCTTTTCTACCGTTTTCAACGTCGTATTGAACTTTATCGTTTTCACGAATTTCGTCCACAAGGCCTGTTGAATGTACAAAGATCTCAGCATCGCCATTTGAAGGGATGATAAATCCGAAACCTTTAGTAACATTGAAAAATTTTACTGTTCCTTCTTGCATTATATTATATATTAAAGTTGCAAGGTACAGATTTAAATCTAAATACAAGCATAACTGATTTTTTTTAGGATATTCTTACAAAACAACTATTTATTGCCTACTAGACTAATTGTAATTTCGCTAGAATGCGGTATTCCCAAGGTGGTTCCAGGCTTAATGTGGAGTAGATTTTTCAAGTAAACATCGGCAATGCCTTGGATCAATTTTTTGCGGTGTGGCATGTCTTCGGGGAGTACACCTTCAATACGATTGACGTAAAGATTTCCCTTTACATCAACTACAACCGAAAAGCGATAACGAAACTCTTTGTAAGATTTATTGATCTCGATTCTGTACTCTGGATACATATAAGCATAAGACTTACGATGTGCACCGCTGTCTGCATAACCAATCAGTTTTAGCGAAACATTTTTGCTGTTTGGTTTGAGCTCCACAATCTCTGTTGCGGCAAATGCTGTATCCGGATTAGACGGATGCCTGTACGTTCTTTCAGATAGTTTTTTGATGAATGCTGTATCTTGTTTGGTTGGTCTCTGTAGTTCTCCAACCGTAGTTTTAAGTACTTTTTCTATGTAATCTTTGGTGTAGTAAGTAGAGTTTACGTCAGATACTTCGCCTTTGGCTACCACGAGCGCTTCTACTTGTAGCCGCTGTAAAATCAAGCTATCTTTTGTAATCAGCTTTGCTCTAAAGTACTCACGAGCAAAATTGTAAATCTTAGCATGATCGTGTAAAAGAAAGAAAGCTTCCATTCCTCTTTTTTCTGGACTGTAAGCCAACATCGTATCTGGAGCTTTAAATTCTAAAATCCAATTCGGCTGCAACATAAATCCATCTTTATTAAAAGAAAGGCCGTTGCTAAACCTCCGTTTTACTTCGTAAAATCTAATTCCATCAACATCTTTGAAACTCAGTCCGGTTTCTGAAGCATTTTTATCTTTTTGATCTGAACCGCCACCACAGGCGTAAAGTGTAACTGCAATTATCGAAAACAGAAAGAATACTCTTTTAAAGCTCATGCGTAAGGATCTAAAATAAGGTTGCAAATTTAGGGTTTGCCTTTGATAAAAATAACGTTAGCAACCTTTCTTTCGCCTTCGTGGTCCCATTTTTTATTATCCGAAGGATGATTAACCACGCCATTCTCCCCATAGCCGCTCACCCAAAGCGCTGTTGAGCCTCCGCCATCTAAATTGATAGCGCTTGTACAGCCTAACCATTTCATAATTTTAGTGAGCTCAAAAAGGCTCATGCCTGCAGAATTTGCTTGTCTACCATCTACCGTTAATAGCAATACATTTCCATTGGCTTTAACGCCTATTGCCGTACGTGGATGACGAAGTTTGTTGAAAGGTACAGAATCCAGTTGCTCTTTTTCGTTGTCCAGCACCAAAAGCGGTCCGCTTAACATAATATTTTTGTCAGTAAGGTCATTTTCCCAAGTGCCTGATCCATCCCATTTCTTAATGCCTAATTTATAGTCGTTAATTACCACTGCTGCTTTGTGATGTAAAGCCCTGATGTTATTTTTTTCCTGCCTGTTTTGATTGATAATAGTGTCGTTAACTTTAATGAAATCTACAGAACCACCATTTTTAATGTCGAAGAAAGTACCATTTATTGCAGCAATAGCATTATATTTTTTAGCAAAATCAGAGGTTTTGATTAATTCTTTTTTATCGTAGCCAATAGCAAAACCCGGAGCTTTTTTATGATTTCTTACTTCTACAAAACTGATGTACTGGTTAGCCTTAAACAATGTGCTATCAGCAAATTGGTACGTATAAACTTTAGTTTTCTTAGCGACTGATTTTTTATTCCACTTTGCTTTTACGAAAGCTAGTGAGTCGGCATCTTGGGCGTAAATACTGGAAGAAACGAGCGTAAGCAGGAGGATTTTAAAAAGGGATTTCATTTGTGTTATATTCGTTTTTTAAGTTTTAACAATTTAATATGGAACGCTTTATTACGCCAAACTTCTACAATTACGCTATAACCGTTTTTAGCTTTAAACATGGCGCCAATATCATCTAGCGAATAATCGTCTATTTTTTTGAAGTTGATGGCGGTGATTTCGTCATTTTCCTTTAGACCTGCTAAATCTGCTGGAGATTCGGGTTCTATTTTATTGACGATGGTACGAGAAGGTGGCCCGCTTTCTGAATAAAGTTCGATGCCAGACATGTCGTGCTCAAACGGCCGTCCAAATCTTTCGTTCTTTTTGATGTACATGCATCGGTTTTGATAGTCGTAAATGGTATTAAACCGACTTAGTATTTCAGCTCCCAGATTGGCGTTTCTACCTTTGTTGCCTATCGAATCGATATTATATTCCGGGTAATTGGAAAGCACCTCGTTAAATTTAAAATTGCCAATCTTTAATGAATTGATGCGTCCCATCCGTCCTTTTACTCTTCCGGTGAGACCATTGCCTAAATTAGCCTCCATAGTAAACTTTGGTTGCGGAAAAGCTTTTCCATTTAATGCTTCGAGAGATATGGAATGGCTGGCGCCACAGTCTACGAGCGCTTTTACCACCTGATTTCCTATTCCTTCCTGATCAATATTTACATTTACATAAGGCTTGTTTTCAATTAATTCGAAAGAAATTTTCTCTCCTTTTAGTTTGATTTTTTTGGCGTGTGAAGAAAACTTTAATGTTTTATTTGTGTAATCTACTTTAACTATAAAACTGTTGAAGAAATTATATCCAATTAAACCATATATCTTTTTGCCCAAAAAACCCGAAATGGGTAAGATATCGTCTTTTAAAAAAACTGTCGGAATATTTTCCGCATCCGATTCCCCAATTTTAACACTAGTGGCGCCTAAAAAAGCATCTATTCCTTCAAAGTTTCCGTAACCACTAATTTTAATGGCACGTGGGTAGGGCACTTTTAAACTTTCTTTTAGCGTGGGGTCGGTAACAATCATTGGGTTAACACCTGTATCCAATATAAAATCAAAAGGGCCTTTGTCGTTGAAGTAGAGAGGGATAATGATCAGACCTTTAACGAAATCGAACGGAATGGTTTGGGCTTTTCGGCCATTATTAAACTTGAAATCTTGCGCAAAAACCTTGAAAGTTAGCAAGCAACAGCAAAGCGCAATACAGAGTATTTTCAAATGAATGCTTGGTTTGCTGCTGTTCATAAAACTAAATTAATAAATTAGTACACAGAAACATTAAGTACAGAAATTAAATTCAAAATAAGAACGAGCTTTCGCTAGCTTGCACATCTCTAATGGATAAGATCAAATCAAAACTGGTTGCTTTTGGAGCAGCACTTCTCATCACCTCTACATTTTATGCCTGTAAACCCAATCAAATCATTGCAAAGAAGGTTTCCAGGGAGTTCAAAAACTCAGAAATGTTGGATAAATATCAAGTTGGATTTGCGCTTTATGACATGGCAAGCAGCGAAATGATATTTCAAAAAGATGCTGATAAATATTTTACTCCGGCTTCTAATACCAAACTTTTCACCTTTTATGCAGGCTTGAAGATCGCTCCAGATTCAATTCCTTCTTTGCGGTACGTTGAAAAAGGGGACTCGTTGATCTTTTGGGGAACGGGAGATCCATCACTCCTACATACGGTTTTAAAAGGCACCAAGGCTATTGAAGCTTTGAAAAACAGCAATAAAAAACTGTTTTTTGCTGATGGCAGATATACTGGTAATTTCTTTGGAAACGGTTGGAGTTGGGACGATTACAACGACTATTATCAGCCAGAGATTACAGAGATGCCATTATTTGATAATGTAGTGCTGGTAACATCTAAACAAGCAGGAGAGATGAATATTTCTCCGAAGATGTTTAACTCGTGTTTTATTGTGGATAGCGCCAACAAAGCAACCAAGTTTAGCGTACAAAGGGAGTTTTTAACTAATAAATTTCATTATCCATTGGCTAAAACTACAGCCAATTACGAGCAACAAATTCCATTTAAAACATCAACTGGCGTTACGCTTACTTTGCTGGCCGATACTTTGAAAAAGAATGTTGAGCTGATTAATTATGTGTTGCCAAAGGATGCGAAAACGGTTTACAGCGCCAAAAGTGATGATGTTTTCAGGCAATTGATGTTGCCATCGGATAACTTTGTTGCGGAGCAGCTGCTATTAACTTACGCAGACAAATTAGGCCTAGAAATGAGTACGCCGAAAGTAATTGCTGCGATACAAGAAAAGTATTTAACCGAACTTCCCGATAAACCTAAATGGGTAGATGGATCTGGACTTTCGAGAGGGAATTTGTTTACACCAAGGTCTCTAATCAAGCTGTTAGAGATGATCTATAAAGAAGTGAACGATCAACAGAGACTTTTCAGCATGCTACCTGCAGGAGGAAAAACAGGAACTTTGAGGAATGCTTACCCAAAAACAGATACGCCTTTTGTTTTTGGCAAAACTGGCACATTATCGGGTGTGCATAACCAAAGCGGCTATGTAATCACTAAAAAAGGCAAATTGTTACTGTATTCGTTCATGAATAATAACTATGTGCAGTCTACTGCAGAAATACGGAAGGAAATGGTAAGGGTGATGAGCTATATTCACGATAATTTTTAGTGTTTCTGCGGCTTGTTGCGGTTTTGAAATTTATTCACTAATATTACTATAAGTTTCGCTTTCCTGAATCAATGGTAAACTTTAACCGTACGTATGAAAAATCATGTACTTTGCTTGTCGGTAATCCTCGTTTTTTTTGCGTCATGTAGTAAGAAGAATGATGCAGCACCTGATCCTACACCCACACCGCCAATAACAAATATCCCAACGCCGCCTACTAGAACGCCGTGGGTAGCGGGTACATTCAAAGTTGTAGCTTATATGCCAAGTTACAAAGATCCAGCAACGGTTGATGACAGCAAATATAAAATGATAACTCATTTACTTTTTGCTTTTTTAGATGTTAACCCTACGGCAGACGGCTCTGTGGACACATTTACAGCTACAGAGCAAGCTCGTTTCAATACGGTAAAAGCCAAAGCAAAGGCTAATAATGTAAAGTTTGGCATTTCTGTGATGGGAAATGAAAGTGTTTTTGCTGCGATTGCTGCTAACGCTACTGCTAGAACGAACTTGGTTAATAACTTGGTTAGTTTTGTGACAACGAATGACTTGGACGGACTAGATTTAGACTGGGAGTATCCAAGAACGACAAGTCCTACTGATGTAAATCCAAATGCGAACTTTACGCTTTTAATGAAAGAATTGGGAACAGAATTACACAAGGCTAACAAATTTCTAAGTGCTGCTATCACGCCAGGTGTTTATTCTTCCAGTAATCGGCATGCAATTGCTCCCGAGGTTTATCAATACGTTGATTTCTTTAATATCATGCAGTATGATGGCCCAGGGTACGACACAACCGAACCAATAAATCATGCGTCTTATTTAATGTCGGTGAATAGTTTAAATTTTTGGCTAAACACCAAAGCTATGCCCAAAGAAAAGGCGGTTGTTGGCATCCCTCTTTATGGAGAAAATGCTGATGGATCTGCAATAGCTTATCGTGCTATTGAAGACAGCGGGGCAAACGTGTATTTAAATCTAGCAACAGTTAATGGTGTTGCTTATGGATATAACGGAATTGAATTGATCTGGAAAAAAGCACAACTGGCTAAAGAAAGAGCAAATGGCATTATGTTCTGGGAGTTTTCTTTCGATTCAAATTCTTCAAAATCTTTAATTAGAGCAGCTAATGATCAGCTCGGAAGAACATATTAATGAATACAAACTACAATTTTAACCAATTAAGTGAGCGTCTGTCAGCGAAACTAACGGTTAATTATGAAAACTACCTCTATTTTGGCGGAACTGCTTATCTGGGTATTCCTCAAAACAAAGAATTTATAGAGATCTACACCGAAGGCATACAACGTTATGGGCTAAACAATGGCACGAGCAGAGGCAACAATATCCAATTAGCAATTTACGATGAAGCAGAAGCTTATGCGGCTAAATTATATGGAGCTGAAGCCGCTTTAATAACCTCTAGTGGATATTTAGCCGCGAAACTGACGGTGAGTGCCTTTGCTAAATTTGGGGCAATTAGGTATGCTCCAAACTCGCATCCTGCCTTATGGATAAATGGCGACCCTGGCAATCAGCAAGATTTTAAGGCGTGGAGCAGGAATCTAGTAAAGGAAATTAATGCTTCTAATGAAGAAAATTGGCTTGTGTTGAGCAATTCGTTAAACAATCTCCATCCAGAAATCTACGATTTTAGCTTCGTCAATCACATCAGTTCCACTAAAAAAGTATGGTTAATCATTGATGATTCACACGGCATTGGCATTTTAAATGGTGGTTTTAGTGTACTGCAAAATGTACCAATTTTACCTAACATAGAAGTAATTTTGGTTGCCTCTATGGCTAAGGCGCTGGGAGTAGATGCAGGCTTGGTTTTAGGAACAGAAAGAGCAATTTCGAAGTTAAAACAGAGTGATGAGTTTTATGGTGCTTCGCCACCTGCAGCTGCGGGTTTGTATGCATTTATGAACGGGCAAGAGATCTACAAAAAGGCTTACAAGAAACTTCAGGCTAACGTAAAATTGTTTGGGCAATTACTCCCTTACGATAGCAATTGGCTTAATACCGATGGTTTTCCGGTATTTCTAAACAAAGAGAAAGCCATCGAGCAACGATTATTGGCAGAAAAAATCCTAATTTCGTCTTTCCCGTATCCCGATAGGAATGGAAGCATTTTAAACAGAATTGTACTATCAAGTTGGCATGATGAGGTTGATATTTTGAAACTAATCACTGCCCTGCAATTCGAATAGTTCGCAAAAAGTGAGATTTAAATTTTAGAAAATGAAAAGATTGATACTTTTATTTGTTTTGGCACTAGGTTTACAGCAATCGTTATATGCTCAAAAAACGCTGAAAGTTTGGATTGTAAGACATGCTGAAAAAGATGTTTCAGATCCAGCAGATAAAGATCCTGACCTTTCGCCAGCAGGCGCCGAACGTGCAGAAGCATTAAAAAAAGAGCTGAAAGGGCAAAAAATAGACACAATTTTCGCTACCGATTATAAACGTACTAAACTTACAGGGTTTCCATTGGCAGATATTACTGGCATCAGCATAAAAACTTACGAACCTTCAAAAGATACGGCTTTGGTAAAATCTTTAAAAGAGAATGCTGGAGGTAAGAAAATTCTGATTATAGGTCATTCTAATACAGTTTTAGAGCTGATAGAGGCTTTTGGAGCTAAAAGGCCAGTTCCTACGATCTCAGATAATGAATATGATTATCTATTTTCTTTAACAGTAAAAGGAGATAAGGTAGAAGTAAGAACCGACAAATACGGGGCAAAAAGCAAGACGGAATAATTACAGCTTTTCAAAGGGTATATCCATCAAATCATAAGCTTGCCAGCCAACAAAATCGAAGTGCCACCATTCGTTATAAATCACTTTAAAGCCGTTTGCTTGCATGGTGTTAATTAAGAAATCACGATTTTTGATGATTTGTGTTGGTAAATTAGTGTAATGTGGCGCTGCGGCGGCTTCAAAACTATCATAAGGTGTTGGCATAGGTACATCTTTGCCTGTTTTTAAATCAATAATGCTTAAATCAACTGCGCAACCGCGGTTGTGTTTAGATCCCTTTTTAGGATTTGCCACAAAGTTTTTATCGCTTGCTTTTTCATAAAAGGACACGGTTACTGCATAAGGTCTGTAACCGTCGTAAATTTTTAATCCGTAGCCCTTTTTCTTCAGCTCTGCTTGTATCAGTTTTAGTTTTTCTACTACAGGTTTGCGAGCAAAAGCACGAGCTTGTTTGTACATCACCTGCTTCATGAAGTTGTTTTTCGTCGCATAGCGGATGTCAAGAGCTACCGAAGGAATAGCTTTTTTGATATCAACCAACTCCAAATTTGGATTTTTTTCTACGCTTGCTTTATATACCTGAAAATCGTTGACGATCTTTAATCCATATTTGTTTTGTGCGTTGTTTTGTGCACAAGCACTCAAGCAAAATGTAAATAATAGGAGAGATAGCAAATATTTTTTCATCCTCTTTTGGTTATTGATTAGAAAGCACCAGCAGCTCTAAATCTTTGTATGGAAGATTGAACATATTCGCCAAATCTTTATTAGTTAAATGACCTTGATAGCAATAAAGCCCCTCTCTTATTCCTGGTCTGTTCCATACCATGTTCATTAATCCGCCCATATCGCCAATATCTACTAATATGGGAGCAAATATGTTAGTCAGCGCATAAGATGCAGTACGCGGCACCCTAGAGGCTATATTCGGCACACAGTAATGGATCACATCGTGCTTTACAAAAGTGGGCGATTTATGATTGGTAACCTCAGAAGTTTCGAAGCATCCACCTTGGTCTATGCTCACATCTACCACCACCGAATGAGGCTTCATTTTGGCAACTGTTTCTTCCATTACCACACAAGGACTGCGACCATGATCTGAACGGATGGCACCAATAACCACATCACAAGTAGTAATAGCTTTTGCTAAAACGATTGGCTGCATTACGGAGGTGAAAACCCTGCTGCCTAGGTTGTTTTGCAAACGTCTTAATTTAAAAATTGAGCTGTCGAAGACTTTTACTTCGGCACCAAGAGAAAGGGCTGTTCTGGCCGCGTATTCACCAACGGTGCCTGCACCTAAAATAACGATCTCTGTTGGCGGAACCCCCGTAAAACCGCCTAACATTAAGCCTTTACCTCCAAATGCACTGCTTAAATATTCGGCGGCAATAAAAATAGAAGTTGCACCTACAATTTCGCTCATGGCACGCACTACGGTAAGCACATTTCCTTCGTCACGGATGTTTTCAAAGCACAAAGCATTAATTTTTTTTGCCAATAGTGCTTTAAGTATATCTGCTTTCAGTGTACCAATTTGTAATGCCGAAATAAGAGTTTGCCCCTTGTGCATTAGACCAATTTCTTCTAAAGTTGGCGGCGCAATTTTAACGATAATATCTGCAGCCCAAACCTCTTTTTTGTTGAAGATTATTTGTGCTCCTTGTTCACTATAATCGTTATCGCTGAAATTTGCTCCGTCTCCGGCACCACTTTCTAAATAAACCTTGTGGCCGTTATTTACCAATAGCGCAACCGATAAGGGCGTTAAAGGTATCCTGCATTCTTGATAAGAAATTTCTTTTGGTATGCCAATGAATAAGCTGTTGCTCTTCTTTCCCGTTTCTAGCATTGCTTCTTGGGTTTGTAATAACCCTCTTTGAGCAATGGCCGCCATTTCGTCGCGTAATCCTGTAGCCATTATTTATGGTATAGTTTAGACTTTGAAGATACGAAATTTTAATGATAACGCTTAACAAGCTACATAATGCAACCTATTCTTTAATTGTAGTAAATTCAAATAACCGTTGCTCATTGCCAGTAACGGTTATTTCAACTTTGATATATTCTTCGGGAAGTAATTCTTCCACTTTAGATGGCCATTCTATTAAGCAGTAATTGCCGCTGTAAAAATATTCCTCGTAGCCAATATCATAAGCTTCTTGCAGATTTTTTAGTCTATAAAAATCGAAATGGTAAACAGGTCCATCATTACTTTCATATTCGTTAACGATAGAGAAAGTTGGGCTACTTACCACATCTTCAACACCAATAGCTTCACAAAAAGATTTGATAAAGGTAGTTTTGCCAGCCGCCATATCTCCTTCAAAAATGAAAAATTTCTGTCCCTCGGCATAAGTCAAGAGTTCTTTGGCGACTGTTGGTAATTCACTAGCGCTATTGATGGTTATCTGCATTGTAATTATAAATTTAACCTCTTTGCTACCCTCTCCTTTTTGTGGATAGGGTAGCAAAGAGGGGCTTTTATTTCGAACTATAGGTTACAATTGGAATAATCATTTCTTCCATAGAAATACCTCCATGTTGGAAAGTTTCGTTGTAATAGTTCACAAACTGGTTATAGTTGTTCTGATACACGAAATACTGATCTTCTTTTGCAAAAATATAGTTAGAACTGATATTTATCTTAGGTAATTTCGCATCATGCGGATTTTTAATCAAAAAAACCTCTTTTGGATTGTAATTTAAGTTCTTTCCTTGCTTATAACGCAGATTGGTGTTAGTGCTTCTATCACCAATCACTTTACTTGGCGTTTTAACCCTGATAGTTCCATGATCGGTAGTGATAATCAGTTTTACACGTTTCTGTGCCAGTTTTTTGATTAGATCCAATAGCGGGGAATGCTCAAACCAAGATAGGGTTAAAGAACGATATGCGGCATCGTCGTTAGCCAGTTCTCTAATCATTTGCATATCGGTTCTCGCATGGGATAGCATATCTACAAAGTTGAAAACAATGGCATTGAAATCGTTATGCATCAAATTGTTCGCTTGATCTAACAAATCCTTACCTTGATCAAAAGTTAAGATTTTATGATAGCTGAACTTACAGTCTTTTCTTAAGCTGCGTTTAATCTGCTCTGCTAAAAATGTTTCTTCATGCAAGTTTTTGCCCCCTTCATCATCGTCATTTTGCCATAAAGATGGAAAGCGTTTTTCCATGTCTAATGGGGTTAATCCAGAGAAAATGGCATTTCTGGCATATTGCGTTGCCGTTGGTAAAATACTCGAATAAGTATCTTCTTCTTCTAAACGGAAATGCTCAGAAATTAATGGATTGATGATTTTCCACTGATCGTACCTCAAGTTATCTATTAAAATGAAGAATACAGGCGTGGTATCATTAATTAACGGAAATACTTTTTTCTTGATCAACTCGTGCGAAAAGAGCGGGGCATCGGCACTTCCGTTGATCCAATCCAGGTAATTGTTTTCTACAAATTTTGAATAGAGCATATTGGCCTCGGCCTTTTGCATAGTCAAAATTTCATGCATTTGCGGGTCGTCCAGTTTTTCTAATTCCAGCTCCCAAAACACCAACTTTTTATAAACATCAACCCAGTCGTCATAGCTTAGCTTGTCATTTAAGGTCATCCCTATGTTCCTAAAATCTTGCTGGTACGCCGACGAAGTTTTTTCGCTCACCAAACGTTTATTATCAATTAGCTTTTTGATAGTTAACAAAACCTGTTTAGGGTTTACGGGTTTGATCAAGTAATCATCTATTTTAGAACCTATGGCGTCTTCCATTAGGTTTTCTTCTTCGCTTTTGGTAATAAGTACCACGGGCACATCAGAACGGATATTTTTAATCGCAGATAGTGTTTCCAAACCAGTTAGGCCTGGCATATTTTCGTCTAAAAAGACCAAATCGAAATGTTCTTTTCCAAAAGCTTCCAATGCATCATTACCGTTAGTAAAAGTACTAACTGCGTAGCCTTTTTCGTTCAGTAATAAAATATGAGGTTTTAGTAAGTTAATTTCATCATCGGCCCATAATATCTTAGTTTCCTGCATTTTATATTCTTTTTGTGTAAATTAAGGGTTAAAAAAGCGCTTGGCTTTTCTACTATCGATAAAATTAGCAATTTTTGTACCGCATATCGTTTTTTTAACCCTTTTTAAGATTTGAACAAAAAGAAAATCATTAACGACCCGGTTTATGGGTTCATCACTATACCATCAGAACTTGTTTTTGATCTAATTTCTCATCGTTTTTTTCAGCGTTTAAGGTACATTAAGCAGTTGGCGATGACCCACATCGTTTATCCTGGGGCTATCAATACCAGGTTTCATCATGCTTTGGGAGCCATGCACCTGATGAGTTTGGCATTGGAGGTTCTAAAAAATAAAGGACATGAGATTAGTGCCGAAGAAGAAGAGGCTGCCACCATCGCTATTTTACTGCATGATATTGGCCATGGGCCCTTTTCTCACGCATTGGAGCATACTTTGGCGCAAGGCATTAAACACGAAGACATTTCTTTGTTGATGATGAACAAGCTGAATGAAGAGTTTGGTGGACGATTAACTACAGCAATCAATATCTTTAAAGGAAAATACCATAGAAAATTTTTCTGCCAACTAATTTCCGGTCAAGTCGATTTAGATAGAATGGATTACCTTAATCGCGATAGCTTTTACACAGGAGTGAGTGAGGGGGTGATTAGCTTTGATCGTATCATCAAAATGTTCAACGTAGTTGATGATCAATTGGTGGTTGAAGAAAAGGGGATTTATTCTGTAGAGAAATTCTTGATTGCTCGTCGTTTAATGTATTGGCAAGTGTATTTGCACAAAACAGTAGTGGCTGGCGAACAGCTTTTGGTTAAAATATTGGAACGGGCGAAAGAGCTCACTTCAAAAGGGGCAACCTTATTTGCTACGCCTGCTTTACAGCATTTCCTTAAAAACGATATCAATGAGCAACGTTTCTTTAAGGAAGAAATTCACTTACAACAATTCTCTAAACTAGATGATCAGGATATCTATGCTTCTGTAAAAGTTTGGGAAGACAGTGAAGACTTTGTACTGTCGCAACTTTGCAAGATGCTCAATGCCCGTAAGCTGTACAAAGTGGAAATTAGTAATGAAGCACCCAATCCAGAGCGAGTGGAAAGCTTAGCCTATCAAACAGCTGCATCACTTGGAATTGATATCCAAGATGTTTCTTATTTCGTATTTACGGATACGATTACTAACCGAGCTTATAATGCAGAGAGTAGTAACATCAATATTTTAATGAAAGACGGCACATTATCGGATATTGCAAAAGCATCAGATTTATCTAATTTAGAATCATTAGACAGAACGGTAAAAAAACATATACTATGCTACCTGAGAGGGATTTAGCATTTTTTAACAAAATATTGAGGCAAATTTCTCGTTAATTCGTCTTACCAATACCAAGGATTGATAATTTGTTCATATCAATTTAACATTTAACTTTGTAACATGCAATTTACTGCCAAGCAGATAGGCGAATTTTTAAATGGAACTGTAGAAGGCGATGAAAACGCTCAAGTGAGTACGCTTTCTAAAATAGAGGACGGTACTACTGGCGCACTTTGCTTTTTATCTAACCCTAAATACGAGAACTTTCTTTACACTACCGAAGCTTCGGTGGTGATTGTGTCTAAAGATTTTGTACCCAGCCAACCTACAAAAAGTACATTGGTTAAGGTTCAAGATCCCTACAGTGCATTTTCTGTGCTGTTGGATAAATACAATGAAGTAATTAATATGAATAGTGAGGAGGTGGGTATCCATAATTCATCATATATTCATCCTACAGCAACTATAGGTCAAAATGTGTTTATAGGAGCTTTTTGCTGCGTTGAGCAAAATGTAGTAATTGGCGACAATGTTAAAATTTACGCACAAACTTATATCGGTGCTGATAGCAAAATCGGTAATGATTGTGTGTTTTTTCCAGGGGTTAAGATATATAAACAATCCATAATTGGCGATAGAGTTACAGTTCATTCTAACACGGTGATCGGTAGTGATGGATTTGGCTTTGCACCACAAAAAGATGGATCTTACAATAAAATTCCTCAAATAGGAAACGTTGTAATTGAAGATGATGTAGAGATTGGAGCTAATACGAGCATAGATAGAGCAACAATGGGTTCTACTTTCGTTCGCAAGGGCGTAAAATTAGATAACCTTATTCAGATAGCCCACAACGTTGAAGTTGGTGCACACTCTGTGGTTGCGGCTCAAACCGGAATATCGGGAAGTACCAAATTAGGAGAAAACTCTGTAATTGGAGGTCAAGTAGGTATCGCTGGCCATCTTACTTTGGGCAAGAGAACACAGGTTGGCGCCCAAGCAGGTATCAATTTCAATACCGAAGAAAATAAACAATGGCATGGAAGTCCGGCCCAACCTTTAAAGGAATGGATGCGCTCAACCGTGATATTTAAGAAGTTGCCAGAAGTTGATAAGCGAGTAAGAGAATTAGAAGCTAAAATAGCTGAACTTACTGCTGCAATAGAGAAAATGACAACAACACAAACACAATAATGAACGTTAAGCAGAAAACTATTAAGGGCGAGATATCGGTTCAGGGAGTTGGTTTACATACTGGAGCCAATGTAACTCTAACCTTTTGTCCAGCGCCAGAAAACCACGGATTTAAATTTCAAAGGGTTGATTTGCCTGGCGAACCTATTATTGATGCAGACTGTGATAATGTAACTGATACCGCAAGAGGGACAACAATTACACAAAACGGAGCTAGTGTAAGCACCGTTGAGCACGTAATGGCATCTTTGGTGGGTATGGATCTGGATAACGTGCTTGTGAAAGTTAATGGCCCAGAAACACCAATTATGGATGGTAGTTCTATCAAATTTATTGAGGTGTTGGAGCAAGTTGGCTCAACATTGCAAAATGCAGATAGAGAATATTTTACTATTCCTCATAACATCACTTATACTGAGCCAGAAAGAAGTGTCGAAATTGTGGCCATGCCTTTAGACGATTATCGTTTTACCTGCATGATCGACTATAACTCTCCTGTTTTAGGTAGTCAGCATGCTGGGATTACTACCATTGGTGAGTTTAAAAAAGAAATTGCTTCTTGCAGAACTTTCTGTTTCTTGCATGAATTAGAATATCAATTACAACATAACCTAATTAAAGGCGGCGATTTAAACAACGCCATTGTAATTGTTGATAAAGAAGTAACCAAAGAAGAGTTACAACATTTAGCTAAAATCTTTAATCGTGAAGAAATAGACGTTGCTCCACAAGGTATTTTAAATAACATGGAGTTGCGTTACCAAAACGAGCCTGCCCGTCATAAATTATTAGATATGATTGGCGATTTGGCTTTGGTTGGTGTTCATTTAAAAGGCCATATCATGGCAGCTAGACCTGGTCACGCGGCCAACGTTGCTTTTGCTAAAAAGATTAAAGCTGCTATCAAAAAAGAAAAGGGCAAAAAGAAGGTGAATGTTTATGATGTAAATGCCAAGCCGATATACGACGTGGTAGATATCATGAAGATTTTGCCTCACAGACAACCGTTCTTGTTTGTAGATAAGGTTTTAGAATTGAGCAAAACTCACGTGGTGGGCGTTAAAAACGTAACCATGAACGAGGAATTCTTTAAAGGCCATTTTCCTGGTGCACCGGTATTTCCGGGAGTTATCCAGATAGAAGCAATGGCACAAACTGGCGGCATTTTAGTATTGAGCACTGTGCCAGATCCAGAGAATTATTTAACTTACTTCCTTAAAATAGACAATGTTCGCTTCAGATCACAAGTCCTACCTGGAGATACGATTGTTTTCAGATGTGATTTGGTAGAACCCATTAGAAGAGGAATTGCTCAAATGAAAGGTGTGGGCATGGTAGGCGATAAGATTGCTGTAGAAGCCGAAATGATGGCCCAAATTGTTAAAGTAAAAGATAGCGAGAGTACAAAATGATACAACCCTTAGCATATATCCATCCGCAAGCTAAAATTGCCGATAATGTAGTCGTGGAGCCGTTTGCGGTAATACATAAAGATGTAGAAATTGGAGAAGGGACTTGGATCGGCTCTAATGTGGTAATTATGGATGGTGCACGTATCGGTAAAAACTGTCGCATTTTTCCTGGTTCTGTAATTTCTGGTGTTCCTCAAGATTTGAAGTTCGCGGGCGAGATTACTACTGCAGAAATTGGCGATAATACTACCATCCGGGAGTGCGTAACCATTAATAGGGGTACCAAAGATAAATGGAAAACTGTAGTAGGCAGTAACTGCTTAATCCAAGCCTATTCGCATATTGCACATGATTGCCAAGTGGGTAACCACTGTATTTTTTCTAACAGTACCACTTTGGCAGGTCACATTACCATTGGCGATTACGTGGTTTTAGCAGGTTTGGTAGCTATCCACCAATTTGTTAAGGTAGGCTCGCATGCTTTCGTAACTGGTGGTTCATTGGTTCGTAAAGATGTTCCTCCATATGTAAAAGCTGCTAGAGAGCCACTTTCTTACGTTGGTATCAACTCTGTTGGTTTGCGTCGTAGAGGTTTTTCTTCTGAGCAAATCAACGAAATTCAAGAGGTTTATCGTACCCTTTTTGTAAAGAATAACAACGTCACCAAAGCTTTAGATGTGATCGAAGCTGAATTTCAACCAACAGAAATTCGCGACGAGATTGTAGACTTTATACGTAACTCAAACCGAGGCGTAATGAGGGGGTTCGGCTCTGGTAGCTAGTTTTTTATGCAACTAACATGGGCATCTCACTATAATATTGTAGTCCATGCTAGCTTCATCGCCTTAAAAACGAATTTATACTGATGAAAATCATCCTTGAGAATTTAGGTAGAAGATTTAACAAAGAGTGGATCTTTAAAGATATCGACTATGTTTTTTCTCAAGGACAACAATACGCCATCCTTGGGCCAAACGGTTCCGGGAAATCTACACTTTTGAGTGTTCTACTAGGAAATCTAACGCCCTCTGAAGGTAAGCTTAGCTACGTAGATCAAAAAGAAATCCTTCCAGAACAAATCTTTAATTCGGTTAGTTTAGCTGCTCCCTATCTCGATTTGATAGAAGAGTTTACACTGCAAGAAACCATAGATTTTCACTTTCAGTTTAAAAAATACCAACAGGATTTTAATGCCGCTGCGGTGTTAGATTTGCTGGCTTTAAGCAAAGCTGAAGATAAGCCCTTAAAATATTTTTCTTCGGGAATGAAGCAAAGAACCAAACTTGCTTTAGCTTTTTGTACCGATACGCCCATCTTAGTTTTAGACGAGCCTACATCGAACCTAGATACGCAAGGAACAGATTGGTACTTAGGTCTAATTGAAAAATTTTCTAAAGATCGATTGGTTTTGGTGGGCTCAAATCAGTCTTACGAATATGATTTCTGTGAGCAACAGCTCAATATTTTAGACTACAAAAAGTAAAATTTTAATGATAAATGTGCCAAAATATAGGTTTAAACCCAACTAAAGCACATCGAAAAAATATTTTAAAATTACTATTGTGGGATTGAAAAATAGTATATACCTTTGCGCCACGAAATAAGGACGAGATATTGTCGTTTAAAACTTCGGGAAAATGCTAGAGGCATTGGATAGAAAAAGAAATAAAAGTACCAAAGTTTACGTTTAATACGAGAGCGGAGGATACATATAAAGAGTAAAATAAATTTTCATAGTTTAGTTTTAGGTTTAGGTTGATTGTGGCTTCGGAGTGGTTCCCGAAGCCATCTTTTTTTGCGCTAAATTTTAAAAATTGTTTTTACCTTGCAGCTTCAAAAATAATAAGTACTTAAGTATATATAGTAATGGCTAAAGCATCAGAAATAAAGACAGGTAATATCCTTCGAGTGAATAACGAGTTGGTTACTGTTGATGAGTGGAATCACCGTACACCAGGTAAAGGCGGCGCTTTTTATACTGGAAAATTTCGTAACATTAAAACAGGTAGAATTGTAGAAGCACGTATGAATACCGATGAAGCTGTTGAGATTTGTCGTGTAGAAACAAACGATTACCAATACCTATATGAAGAAGGCGATTCTTTAGTGGTAATGGATAACAATAGCTACGAGCAATTTAACGTAGCAAAATCACTTTTTGGTAATGCAATTAAATTCCTAAAAGAAGGAATGACTGTAATCGTATCTATCGAAAGTGATGAGCCAATCATGGCACAATTGCCAAACTTTGCTGAATTCGAAATTACCTATTCTGAGCCAGCGGTTAAAGGCGATACTTCTACCAACGCATTGAAGGCTGCGACACTTGAAAATGGCGTAGAGGTTAAAGTTCCTTTATTCGTAAATCAAGGCGATAAAATCAAAGTTGACACGCGTACTGGTGAGTATGTAGAGCGAGTAAAATAGGATCAGGATTTTAGGATTGATCGATTTTCAAGATCATCTTTCTTAATTTTATAATATTGATGGCTTTGGATAAATTTCCAAGGCCATTTTTTATAACTTAGCACTAACGAGGTCATTCAGAGCTTAGCGAAGAATCTAATTAAACCCCTAAATGTGGCAAATAAATCAACTATTAGAAAACAGGTTTTAAAAGAAAGATTGGCGTTGTCAGACGATGAATTTTTGGTGATGAACCAACTGCTTTTGGCGCAATTTAAAACACTTGATTTTTCTCAGATCAAAAGCGTTCACTTTTTTTTACCTATCGTTAGGAAACGGGAACCGGATACTTTTTTAATGATCGATTGGCTACAGGAAAATTATCCAGAAATTCACATTGTGGTGTCTAGATCTAATTTTGAAGATCATTCCATGAGCCATCATCCTTTTAGCAAGGAAGATTTGAAAGAAAACTCCTATCACATTCTAGAGCCGCAAACAACTACTGTTTTTGAGGACGAGATTGATATGGTGTTGGTGCCTTTGTTAGCTTTTGATCAGAAGGGCTATCGCGTTGGATACGGAAAAGGTTTTTATGACAGATTTTTATCGGGACTAGAAAGCAAAAAAGTAGGAGTTTCTCTTTTTGAAGTCCAACATGAAGATATTTCTGACGTACATGAGGATGATATCCGTTTAGATTTTTGCCTTACGCCAAAGCAAATTTATAAATGGTGATCTCAAGACGTAAAAGCAGTCTTAACGCTGCTTTAAATCTTTTTTATAACTTTGATTTCATTTCATTCACTCGATTATGGAAAAGGACTTTAGAATTACTACGGCTAAGCAATACGAAGACACCATGATTGCTATTTTTGAGATGCAGGAACAAGAGGAGCCTTTAACAGCAAAAGAGTTGGCCGACATCGAAATTATGTTGCAGGCTGCTCAGCGTTACGAAGACGAGGAGCTTTAGTCATTGCCTACAAACTTTCAGAGATTGAGACGCAGATTTTTAATGTAATCATTTGTGCGATTTCTGTGGAAGAAATTACTTGATCAGCGGGAAAAATAGAAGTTTTTAATAAAATCACTCACCAAATAAGCAATTGTTTTGCCGATGTTTTCATCTTTTCTTCCATCGTTTAATTGATAAGCGCCTTCGCAAATGTGCAGGTACGTGAAATCTCGACGTAGTTGAAGTAACAGCCGCCTTATCTCGTTTAAATTAAATCCACTTGGTGTGGCGGCGCTAGACAACGTATTGCCGATACAATCCAAATCAATTTCTAAGCCTAAAGGTAGTTTTACGTCTTTTAAGATCATTTCTGCTTCACCGCATATATCTTTCTCCTCTTTCAATAAATCGTCGAAATAGACGGCTTTTATGGCTTCGTTTTTTGAGATGAAATCTAATTGAGCTTCGCTTACATAATTTTGATGTAGTCCTAAAATTCTGTATTGATCCAAAAAATCATCCTTAATTGCTGTGCTAAATCCGTTTCCACTATGTCTGCCTTCATTTGGGTTGCGTAAATCCGTATGTGCATCGATATTGAGAACGTTAATTTTCTGCTTTTTAGCGATTGAAGTCCCTTTAATAATGGGGTAACAATTATTGTGTCCGCCGCCAATTACAATAGGTATTTTTCCTGCTGCCACAATAGTTTGAATAATTGGAAAAACCAAATTATCGATCTCGGCTACTGCTTTTCGGAGTATAGAAATATCTGTCGAATTGTTTTCACGAACATCGAAGGCTCCCAAAACCAAAATGTCTTCTCCTTTTAAAAAGTTATTTTGCTGTAAGTTTAGGAATGATTTTAACGCCGGGATCCATGCAGTGTGTGTGCCCCCAATACCGTAATTAGCCCTTACACCAATATCTTCAGGAATGCCTAAAAGCACGAATTTTGCAGATGATTTTTCGAGATCCGATAGTTGATCGATAGTTTGTATGCTTTCACCGATCTTGGTCTCGCCATCACGTTTGTTAACGTAGCTTAAAACATCGTTCTGCGAAAAAATCTTAAAGCTAGCCATTGTAAATCTCTCCGTTTAAAATTACGGTTTCTATCTGACTTTGCCCAAAGCTGTAAGGTAGATATGCCAAAGAGGTCATTGGTCTGGTGATAAATAAATTTGCCTTTTTACCAATGGTGATGCTGCCTACTTCATCATTCAATTCCATTGCTGCAGCCCCGTTTAAAGTTGCGGCATTAACAGCTTGTTCGGCCGTCATTTTTAATTTGATGCAACCTAAAGAAACCACAAAATTCATGTTCCCAGACGGAGTAGAGCCAGGGTTATAGTCGCTGGCCAATGCAATTATTGCATTGTTGTTAATTAAACCTTTAGCATTTGCAAACGGGATATTGATGTAAAAGGAGCACGACGGCAATAAGGTTGCGATGGTGTTGCTATTGCTCAATGCTTGCAAAGCATGCGCATCAGTTTCTTCTAAATGATCTACAGAAACAGCATCGTGTTTTACGCCCAGTTCAACCGCACCAGAACTAGATAATTGATTGGCGTGTATTTTTGGCTTCAAACCATAATTAGCCGCTGCGGTTAAAATTTGAGCCGTTTCCTCGGTTGAAAAAAAGCCTTTTTCACAAAAAACGTCAATATAATCTGCTAAATTTTCTGCCGAAACTTTGGGTAAAAGCTCATTGATAATTAAAGCGATATAAGCTTGGTGATTGTTTTTATATTCTGTCGGATAAGCATGTGCAGCCAACAAGCTCGCTTTAATAGGGATCGGAAATGCTTGCTTCAGCCGCTTAATCACACGAAGCATTTTCAATTCACTCTCTACCGTTAAACCGTAGCCACTTTTTATTTCTACAGCGCCGGTACCTTGCTTAATCATATCCTTTAAACGGATACTTGCACTTTCAAAAAGTTCGTCTTCTGTTGCTTTTTGCAGTTTATTGGCTGAATTCAGGATTCCTCCTCCAGCTGCAGCAATTTCTTCATAAGTTTTGCCAGCAATTTTTAAAGCAAATTCTTCTTCCCTAGGTGCCGCAAAAACGATATGGGTATGGCTGTCGCACCAAGAAGGGAAAACAAAACGGCCTTCTACGGAGATTTGAGAATTTAGATTTGAGATTTGAGATGGCATTTCACTCATCGATCCAAAATCCTTAATTAAGCCATCTTCTAGTAATAGCCAAGCATTTTCTAAAATGGGAAGTTGTTTTAGTTCGCTGCCGCGAAGAAAAAGCTTTTCTTTTGGATGAATGCCGACTAAGGCTTTGATATTGGTAATGAGCATTTTTGGTAACTGTTAAAATTGCTTAATCGGTTAATTGCGTTGGTTACGATTAACCGATTTTAACAACTAACCAATTAATCTTTATTGTAATTCCAGCAAAATAGGGCAGTGATCGCTATGTAACGCATCAGGTAAAATACGTACATTTTTTAACCTGCTTTCCATTTCTTTGGTAGTTAAATGATAATCGATACGCCAGCCCAAGTTTTTGCCTCTTGCACCTGCACGATAGCTCCACCAAGTGTAATGATGCGGATCTTGATTAAAATGGCGGAACGAATCTATAAAACCATTGTTGATGAAAAGCTCCATCCATTCGCGTTCTTCTGGTAAAAATCCTGATGAATTGGCATTAGATTTTGGGTTATGAATGTCAATGGCTTTATGGCAAATGTTGTAATCTCCAGAGATGATGAGGTTGGGATAGCTTTTTCGCAACTCGCCAATGTATGTGTCAAAAAACTTCATGAACTCATATTTTTTAGCCTGTCTTTCATCGCCACTAGAACCTGATGGCAGGTACACGCTCATCAAAGAGAAATCATCGAAATCAGCTCGTAAAATTCTGCCCTCTGCATCAATCCAAGGTTCGCCGCAACCGAATTCTACATGCTTGGGAAGGACCTTTGTGAAAATTGCCACACCGCTGTAGCCTTTTTTCTCTGCCGGAAACCAATAATGATGGTAGCCTAAATGCTCAATCAATGCTAAAATATCAGGAATTTGTTCTTTAAGCGCTTTAACTTCTTGTAGGCAAACCATGTCGGCCTCGGTAGATTGTAACCAACTGAATAAGCCTTTAGTTGCTGCGGCACGAATGCCATTTACGTTATATGATATGATTTTCATTTATTTTTTCTCCGCTTTTCTTAATTCCTTTTCTAACTTTTTTGCTTCACGCTTTTTTAACACCGTAACCGTCATTTTTACATCTTCTTTCGGACGGTTTGCTGTCCCTGTTGCTACGTTAGCGATGCTATCGATCATTTCTAAGCCTTTTACTACTTCGCCATAAGCGGTGTAATTTCTATCTAAGTGTGGTGTACCACCAATGGTTTTATAAACTTCTCTTTGGTAGTCAGGAATTTTGTGTTGGAGCCTATTCTTCTCCACGTTATTCAATTGTTCGTCCGTAAAAACTTTGCCCTGCACCAAATAGAATTGGCTGCCGCTAGACGCTTTTTCGGGATTGTTATCTCTTGCTGCCGCTAGCACACCTTTTTTGTGAAAAATACTATCTCTAAATTCCGCAGGTATGGTATATTTTGGTCCGCCTTCACCCAACATCGCTTCTGGAGTAGCGTTTTTCGAATCCGGATCTCCACCTTGTATCATGAAATCCTTGATCACTCTATGAAAAATAGTACCATTGTAGTAACCTTCCTTCGCTAATTTTAAAAAATTATCACGATGTAAAGGAGTTTCGTTGTAAAGTCTAACAATGCATTCGCCTTTCGATGTACTGATCTTGATATATTGATATTTAGGCTTTGCAGCATAAGCGAAACTGCAGCAGAATAAGATACAAATGAGTAGGATTTTTTTCATGTTGAATTGAATTTGCGCTAAGTTATTTAAAAAATATATCGTCTCATAATTAGCCACAGATACGCGGATTTAATTCTTTTATGATAAGACTAATTCGTGCATTCCGCATTAATCGGAACAGGTACTGTGGCTAAAATTGTCTGCCCAAAGTTGAATTGTGCCTGCCAGTTATGGCCTCAAAAAATATTTAGCTACTTTAGTATTTAATGAAGCTGTACATCAAAAATATGGTATGCGATCGCTGTAAAATGGCGGTAGAAACGGTGTTCGATAAATTACACTTAAATCCCGCCAATGTGGTTTTAGGAGAAGTTGAATTGAAGGAAGAAAGTTTATCTGCTGAAAAGTACCAAGAGATGAAAACAGCGTTAGAAAGTTTGGGCTTCGAATTATTGGAAGACAAAAAGAAAACCATAATTGCGCAAATTAAAGCGGCTATTGTAGAGTTGGCTCATTACACTAAAGAACCTTTGAAAGTTAATTTATCGGGATATCTTGGGAATAAATTAGGTGCTGACTACACTTCGCTAAGTAGCATTTTTTCTGGTGAGGAGAATAACACCATCGAACACTACTACATCCAGCAAAAAATTGAAAGAGCAAAAGAACTGTTAAGTTATGGCGAGTTGACTTTGAGCGAAATTGCGTTTCAATTGAATTACAGTAGTGTTGCTCATTTATCTGCCCAGTTTAAGAAAGAAACAGGAATTACACCATCGCAGTTTAAACAAGATTTGAAACGAAATACTTTAGATCGTGTGTAATTTGCTTTGAAAGCTGATGCTGAACTGTAGCGAAACGAAAAGCTAAGAAGTAAAATAAATTCAGCAAGAAGAATCTTCAATGCCGCCACTCTAGCTTTATTTTTAGGGTCTGTTTAATTAATAGAAATCTGCTTTCTTATCATACATCAACTTTTCGGCGATAGCGATGTTGTACTTTTGTGTTCAATTAATTAAAGACAATAGCGATGAAAAAATTATTCTTATTCCTTTTAGCAACTAGCTTAAGCGTAGCAACGTTTGCTCAAACCAAGTGGACGGTAGATCCAATGCACTCTTTCGTAAATTTCTCGGTTAAGCACTCTGGAATTTCATTCGTAGATGGCTCATTTAAGAAATTTGATGGCGAAATTGTCGCTTCAAATGCAGATTTGACTGATGCGAAAATTAACTTTACCGCCGATGTAGCAAGTATCAATACCAGTGTTGATATGCGTGACAACCATTTAAAGTCTGACGATTTCTTCAATGCAGAGAAGTATCCAAAGATGACTTTCGTAAGTACTTCTTTCAAAAAAGTAAAAGGTAACAACTATGTGCTTAACGGAAAACTGACTATCCGTGATGTAACTAAAGATGTAACTTTCGCTGTGGTTTATGGCGGTACGGCAAAAGATCAACAAGGTAATACCAAAGCTGGATTTTTAGCAACTGCAAAAATCAATCGTTTAGATTACAACATTAAATACGATCCAACTGGTGCTGGTATAGCTAAAGATGTAAACATCACTTTGAATCTGCAATTTGCGCAGGCGAAATAAGTTTTTTACCACAGAGGCACAGGTTTCGCATGAAATATATTTATAACATCGATCTGTGCATCTGTGGTTAATAATTAAAGTAAAATGGACACACTAAATCAATTCAAAAGCTTTACTTCTAATTTATCGCAAGGCGATATCATGCCGGCTTTGTTTATGGGCCACGGTTCGCCAATGAACGGCATCGAAGTAAACGAATTTAGCACGGGTTGGGCAAATATGGCGAAGTCTATTCCTCAGCCCGCGGCGGTTTTAGTAGTTTCGGCACATTGGTTTACCCGTGGAACCAAGATTACAGCAATGGATTTTCCGCCAACTATTCATGATTTTGGCGGGTTTCCGCAGGCGCTGTTCGATGTGCAATATCCAGCTCCTGGAAACCCAGAATTGGCAAAAGAAACAGCAAATTTAATTACCACTACGCCGGTAGAATTAGATCACGACTGGGGTTTAGATCACGGCGCTTGGACAGTAATTAGGCACATGTACCCAAATGCTGATATCCCTGTTTTGCAATTGAGTATCGATTATACCAAAGGAGCGCAATACCATTACGATTTAGCTAAAGAAATATCAGCCCTTCGAAAAAAAGGCGTGCTAGTTTTAGGTAGCGGAAATATGGTGCACAACCTACGCATGCTGAGCTGGGAAATGATTAATGGCGGTGGTTACGATTGGGCAAACGAAGCCAACGAGAAATTCAAGTCAGCAATTTTAAACAAAGACCACCAGTTGCTGATCAACTTTGAAAAAATGGGAAGCGATGTGCGTTTGTCTATACCAACACCAGAACATTACTTGCCGTTAATGTATGTATTAGGATTACAGGGCGATAAAGAAGAAGTTCTATTGTTTAATGATAAAGCAGTTGGCGGTTCGTTAACCATGACCTCGGTGAAGGTGGCGGCTTAACAATTTTTGCGATATCACCCTCTCTGGCTACGCCATCTCTCCCAAAGGGAGAGAGTAACAAATTTATGAGGCATATGATTGTTCTGTCCCTTTGGGAGAGATGTCCAACGGGCAGAGAGAACTAAATTTCTAATCTACTCTCTGATAAGGAAACTCCATTTTTCGTTTCTTTCCACCAATTTCTCCTTCAATCCAAGCCAGAAGCTGTTCGTTTGCTTTGTTTTGATACACGATTTGCTGAGGGAAATCATGCGATTTGTTTTCGAAAATAAAAGTCTCGTTTGCCGAAGCAACTAATTTGAAATCGGTTCTTCCTTCATTTCCTTTTTCATAGCCAGTTACACAAAAGTGCCATTCTCCTTTTATTTTCTTCAATACCACGGCTTCGGTTAAGATGCTATCACCAGTTGCATTAAATTTGTGAGATGTGCTGGTTAAGCTATCCTTGTGCTTTTTCCATCGCTCTACAATTTTTCCGCTTTTGGTTTTCATCTCCCATTTTCCAACTAAAAAATTAAAGGTTTTGAAAGGTGTTTTTTGAGCTGACACGTAAAATGACAGTGTAATCAGAAGCAGGGTTAAGAATAAGTTTTTCATAATGTTATCTTTTAATTTTTTCGTCCCAGATACAAATTTTGAATTCTGTAAAAACGTTATCTGTGCATCTGTGGCTACATAATCACATAGTTCGTTTTAATAATTTCAAAACCCATTGCTTAGCTTGGTACGGAGGATAAACCAAACTATTAAAATCAACATTTCTTTGTTTAACCACAGTGCGTTCGTGAGAAAAATTCTTAAACCCAAAAAAGCCGTGGCTGCTGCCCATACCGCTATGGTTGGCGCCTCCAAAAGGCAGTTTCGGATTGGCAATATGCACCAAAACATCGTTAACACATGTGCCACCGGCGCTGGTAGAATTAATAATTTTCTTGATGTTTTTATCGCTTTTACTGAAAATATATAAGGCTAAAGGTTTAGGTTTTCGATTGATAATTCCTATGGCTTCTTCCAAATCGTGATAGGCAATAACAGGCAAAATGGGACCGAAAATCTCTTGTTCCATTAAAGCGGTTCCATTCGGTATCTGGGTGATTATTGTTGGGTAAATGGTTTGGTTTTTATCATCGGCTTTGCCACCCCAATTCATTTTTGCACCCTTTTCAATCGCTTCGGTAACTAAGTTGCTTAGCCTATCAAAGTGTTTTTTGCTGATAATTTTTCCATAAACCGCTGCATTGATTTCATCTTTAGATTTGAAATACATCTCTTCGGCAAACTTTTGGTACAAATTAATGAATTCATCCAATCGATTTTGATGGACTAAGACATAATCTGGAGCAATACAAGTTTGCCCAGCATTTACCAATTTACCCCAGGCAATTTTCTGTGCGGCTTTTGCTAAATCCACTTCTTTGTCAATTACGGTCGGCGATTTTCCCCCTAATTCTAATGTTACAGAAGTAAGGTTTTTAGCCGCTGCTGTCATCACTACTTTTCCAATTTCGGTGCTACCAGTAAAAAAGATATGGTCAAAAGGAAGTTCCAAAAGTTGCTTAGAAACATCCGCATTGCCCTCTATGCAGGCAATGTGTTCTTCATCAAAAGTATTTAAAATTATATTCGTGATGATTTTGCTTGTAGCTGGACTTAATTCTGATGGCTTGATCATCACACAGTTGCCAGCTGCAATAGCCGATACCAATGGCGACATCACCAACTGAAAAGGATAATTCCACGGAGCGATAATTAGACAAACGCCTTTTGGCTCGTAATGAATTCGGTTTTTGGCAAAAGGGTTGCTCATTGTTTTGCCAATTCGCTTCGGCGACATCCATTCGCCAAGGTTGCTGATTGCAAAATCGATTTCCCCGTAAATGAAAAACAGTTCGGTTACGGATGCCTCAAAACGACTTTTTCTTAAATCCTTATGCAAGGCAGCATAAATTGCCTCTTCGTTTTCTTGGATGGCGTTTCTCAGCTTTCTCAGTAGGTCTATCCGCTGTAAAGCATTGGTTTGCCTGAGCGAATATTGATACGCTCGCTGATTTTTAAATACGCAGCTAATTCTGTTCATGAGCCATCACAAATAGCAACAATAATTGTTAAATATAGTTAAACGCCAATAAAACTTTTATAATTACAGCCAAATTAGCATTTTGTAACCAAACATGTTTTTTATAACATCATGAAAAGGTATCTGTTTCTATTTCCCATTCTTATTTTATCAGCTCAGCTGAAGGCACAAACCTTAAAACCCGATGTTTTTGTGGTTGGTAATGGCAATGCGGCAGTTGCTGCTGCTATTCAAGCGGCAGAATCGAACGTTAAAACCATTTTGCTCTTACAATCTGGCGGATTTGATATTGAACCTATCGGGAAAGATTTGCATTCTGGTGTACAGGCTGTTTTTCTAAAGAAATTGAAAGCTTTTCAAAAGCAGAGTGATAGCATTATAGAGGTGAAATTTGATAAACAAACCGCAAACGAAGTGCTGACTAAATGGACCGATAGCATTAAAAATCTTACCGTAATTAAGAATGTACTTTGGGTAAAAGCAGATCGTTCTGGTAAGGGTTGGGTTTTTAAACTGTCGGATGGGAAAACGGTGCGCCCAGAAGTATTCATCAACGTATCAGATCAAAAACTCAATGCGGCGTTGAAAATTGATGCGGCTAATACAACTTCTTGGAACAAATTCGATTACCAAAACCCGATTTACAAAACGAGTGTAGCTACAGGAAAAAATATTGACGGAAGCACTAGCTCAATCTATTCCTTGTATCAATTTTTAATGCCAACGCAAGAAAACTTGGTTTATGTAGCCGATCCTTCGAGTATGTTGATGGGCCAGTCGGCAGGGGCAATTGCGGCTTATGCAGGCTTTTTTAACATGAAAACTTCAGAATCGAACCTTAAAAAAATACAGGGTGAGCTCATTGCCTTTAATACTAATTTAATGCCTTTTACAGACGTGGGTGTGAAAGATACAAATTGGAAAGCAATTCAATTGGTGGGTTTAACTGGGGTGCTAAAAGCGGAAGAAGTAAACGGAAAGTTAATCTTTAATGCAGAGAAGTTGGTGAGCACAACCGATATTCGCCAGCCGATGAAAGACCATTACTACAAGGCTCAAATTTGGTTTGATGACCATAAAAGTGATATCATTACCATTGGAGATGCATTAGATTTGATCCGTTATGTGGGCAATAAAGACCTTGCTACGATGCGTAAGGAAATCGACAAAAAGTGGAAAACTACCTACGACTTTTCATCAGATTTTAAAGTAGAACGGCAAATTTCTAAACGAGAATTAGCTGCACTTTTGCAAGATTATATGCCTCCATTTAATGTTACGATAGATAAGACCGGGAAGATTTTGAGGTAATCTTATTTTACCTCCTTAGCTACTTTAGCTCATTTAAGTCTTAGGTTTTCTTAGGTGTCTAGGGTGGTAAAAAAGTAATATAGTGTTTCGTCTGTAACATTTACTTTGCCTTTATTTTAGTGGATTTCTTTTTTGCATAACTTGCAAACATAACCGTAAACTAAAATGAAGAAGTTATCTTTCTTATTTCTCCTATTTGCTACTGGTGCAAATGCACAGCAGTTTGCTCCTTTGTCAACGCTCTCTGTTCAAAAAATTATGAGAGATCCCAAATGGATGGGCACATCTCCCGATAATTACCGCTGGTCGGCAGACAGTAAAACTGTTTTCTTTAATTGGAATCCAGAAAACAAAGACAAAGCACAACCCTACAAAGTAAATGCTGCAACTCATAAAGTTGACAGTGCAAAAAGTGATGAAGCCGAAAAAAATGCGGTCATCAACTATGTTTATAATAGAGATAAATCGCTGGGCTTGTTAGAAAAAGGAGGAGATGTTTATCTAACCAATCTCAAATCCCAAAAAGAGACTAGGCTAACCAATACCTTAGAAAGAGAAAGCAATGCCAGATTTTTATACAATAACGATGTAGTTTACCAACGAGCTGATAATGTTTATCAGTTAAATCTGGCAACAGGGGAGCTAAAGCAACTCACCAACTTCGTAAAAGGAAAATCGGAAACGCCTGCTACAGCTTCAAGACCTGCCGGTAGGCCCGCTCCAACAGGAATTTCACAACAAGATCTGTGGCTAAAAAACGATCAAACGGCCTTGTTCGATATCGTTAAAAAGAGAAATGCAGAAAGCGGAAGCAGAATGATGGGGCGTGGAAGAGGCTTTGGAATGGTTAACGACAATGTAAAACCTAGAGTGATTAAGCCAATTCATTTAGACGATGATCTAATGGCGGGATTGGTAGTTAGTCCCGATGGGAAATACATTAGCTACAGAATAATTAAGCCAGCTGTAGGTAACAAAAATACCATTGTGCCTAATTACGTAACCGCATCGGGCTATACCGAAGATTTAAACACAAGAACAAAAGTTGGTGAAGCCTTGTCAACCAGCATTACCTATGTTTTCGATATCGAAAAAGATTCGGTTTATGCGTTGAATGTTTCGCAAATTCCTGGGATTAAAGATTTACCAGATTATGTAAAAGATTATCCGAAGCAATTAGAAGAACGTACCAAGAAGAACGAAGACAGAAAGGTAAACCTAAATGTGGTGAACTGGAATGAAAGCGGTTCGTTTGCGGTAGTAAGTGGTAGATCGCAAGACAATAAAGATTTCTGGATTTTGAAATTAGATCCATCTACAGGACAACTTACCTTGATTGATCGCCAAAGGGACGAGGCTTGGATCGGTGGCCCAGGTGTTGGCCGTGATGTAAAGTGGATTGACAACCAAAGGTTTTATTTCCAAAGTGAAGCTACTGGTTATTCGCATTTGTACACTTACAATGTAAATACGGGCGAGAAGAGACAACTGACCTCAGGGAAATGGGAAGTGCAGCAAGTACAATTGTCGAAAGATAAAAGCACTTTTTACATTAGTGGTAACAAAGAACATCCAGGTATTACCCACTTTTATAAATTGAACGTAAATGGTGGTGAGCTGGTACAAATCACATCTATGAAAGGTGGTAACGAAGTTACGCTTTCACCGGACGAGAAATGGTTAGCCATCAATTACTCTTACATGGATAAACCTTGGGAACTGTACATCCAAGCTAATAAACCAGGGGCTAAAGCTGTTAAAATCACTAAATCTACCTCTGCTGAATTTGATAGTTATCAGTGGCGCCAACCAGATTTGGTTTCGTTTAAAAACCGTCATGGCGATGATGTGTATGCAAGAGTTTATCCAGCCAAAAACCCTCATCCAAATAAACCAGCGGTAGTTTTCGTACATGGCGCAGGCTACTTACAGAATGTGCACTACTGGTGGAGCCAATATTTCAGGGAGTACATGTTCAACAACATGTTGGCCGATAATGGTTACACGGTAATTGATATCGACTACACTGCAAGTTCCGGTTATGGTCGTAATCACCGTACAGGAATTTATCGCCACATGGGCGGAAAAGATTTGACTGATCAAGTGGATGGTGTGAAAATGTTGGTAGAAAAATATGGCGTAAATCCTAAAAATGTAGGCTTATACGGTGGCTCTTATGGAGGTTTCATCACCTTAATGGGGCTATTTAAAGAACCTGATGTTTTTAAATCAGGAGCGGCTTTACGTTCGGTTACCGACTGGGCGCATTATAATCATGGTTATACTTCAAACATTTTGAATGAGCCAATCAATGATCCAAATGCTTACAAGAGGAGCTCGCCAATTTACTTCGCAGATCAGCTTAAAGGCGATTTAGTGATGTTACACGGCATGGTAGATGTAAATGTGCATTTTCAGGACATCGTTCGTTTAACACAAAGATTTATCGAATTAGGAAAAGATAATTGGGAATTGGCCGTTTATCCAGTAGAAGATCATGGTTTTGTAGAGCCGAGCAGTTGGACCGATGAATACAAGCGGATTTTCAAGTTATTCGAAAATACTTTGAAGAAATAAAAGGATAAATCCTAACTTGAAAGAATTAAGTCAATTTGATAACCTATTCCGAAATGAAATCATTTAAACAGAAGCTAGTCGTTTTTTTAGTAGTACTTACCGGCGCATTTATTAGCAGAGCTGATGGCTTTGAAATTGTTAAACATCACACTTTTTATGGCGCTGATAAGCCGAGTAAAGACAGTGTAATTAAAATTTTGGCCATTGGAAATAGCTTTTCGGAAGATGCAATTGAATATTATCTGCAGGGATTAGCGAAAGCTGGAGGTTATAAAGTAATTATTGGAAACCTCTATATTGGCGGTGCTCCCTTGGATTTGCATTGGAAAAATGCGCAAAATAACGCTGATGCTTACGAATATAGAAAGACAGGTGTAGACGGTAAAAAAGTACGATCATCTAAAGTAAGTATTGCAAAAGCATTGGCCGATGAAAATTGGAATTATATCAGCTTCCAACAAGCCAGCCCTAAATCCGGGATGTTCGACAGCTTTAAGGAGCCACTTCCACCGTTGTTTGAATATGTAAAAGGAAAGGCAACCAATCCTAAAGTAAAATACATCTGGCACCAAACTTGGGCTTATGCACAAAATTCAACGCATAATGGTTTTGCTAATTATAACAAAGATCAAACGAGAATGTACGAAGCCATTGCTAATGCATCTAGCAAAGTAAAAACTTTAGTGCCAATTGATATTGTTGTCCCGGCAGGAACAGCTATACAAAATGCCCGTACTAAACTTGGCGATGTGTTATGTAGAGACGGCTACCATTTAGAATTAAATGTGGGTAGGTATATTGCCTCTTGCGCTTGGTACGAAACTATTTTTAAACAAAACGTAGTTGGCAACGCCTATAAACCAGAAAAAGTGAGCGGGGCAGACGCACTTACAGCACAGCAGGCAGCGCATAAGGCTGTCAAAAAGCCTTTTAAAGTATCAAAAGTTAAATAGATGAGATAAAATGCTTTAAAGCCCTGAGTTTTCACTCGGGGCTTTTTGTTATAGTGAAAATCTAATTTTATTTACTTATATATAGTTTTTGTCTATATCCCTATCAGCATTTAGTATCGATTTTGGATTGTCTTAGCGTTCATTTTACACTATCTTTGTGCCAAGAAAATTAAAAACACAAAAATAATTATGAGTTTCGTAGGTAAAAAATTCCCTAGTATTACAGTTGATGCCATCTCTGAAATGGGTGACGATTTAAAAATCAACGTTTTTGAAGAAGCAGTAAAAAATAACTCTAAAGTATTATTATTCTGGTATCCAAAAGATTTCACTTTCGTTTGCCCTACTGAATTACATGCTTTCCAAGCAGCTTTAGGAGATTTCAAAGAAAGAAACACAGTAGTAATTGGTGCTTCTTGCGACACAAACGAAGTTCACTTCGCTTGGTTAAACACAGCTAAAGATAACGGCGGTATCGAAGGCGTAACTTATCCTTTAATTGCTGATACTCACAGACAATTAGCAGGTACTTTGGGTATCTTAGATCAAGAAGTAGAATATACTGAAGAAGGCGAAGAAGTTTTCTCTGGTTCAAACGTATCTTACCGTGCTACTTACTTAATTGATGAGACTGGTAAAGTATTCCACGAAAGCGTAAACGATATGCCTTTGGGTAGAAACGTTAAAGAATATATCCGTTTAATTGATGCTTACGCTCACGTGCAGAAACATGGTGAAGTTTGCCCAGCTAACTGGGAAGAAGGTAAATCGGCAATGAACGCTACTAGAACTGGCGTTGCTGAATACTTAAGCGCTAACTAAGCGGTTTCTACCTAAAACGGACGTCATTTCGAACGTTAGTGATAGATCTTTTTGTTGGCAGCGTTTGACTAACAGATTTCTCGATCGTACTCTTTCGAAATGACGTTTCTATTTTTCCAATCATTAACTATGCGATTTCTAAACTAACACAAGACTGTAAAAGTAATGTGATTGCATAGCTATTAAATTTATAATCATGTTTTTAGAATTAACAGAAGATAGTTTAGGCCAATACCTTTCAGACAATCCGAAAGTAATGGTGCAATATGCAGCTTCGTGGTGTGGCAACTGCCGTATCATGAAACCAAAGTTTAAAAAGTTAGCAGCAGAAAATGAAGATGTAGCTTTTTTAATTGTTGATGCTGAGAAATTTCCAGAGTCGAGAAAATTTGCGAAAGTAGATAATTTACCAACTTTTGCAGCTTTCCAAAACGGCGCTTTGGTTGAGCAGGTTCAAACCAACAAAGCTGAAGTTTTAACTGATTTATTTACTAAAATCAAGTAATTATGAAAGTTCCAGTAATAAGACAGTTTTTTGAAAACTCAACTCCTGAGCAGCTAAATGCAACACTAGAAGTGTTAGAGGCATTTTGCGAATTTAGAGGGGTGAGCGAAGCTGAGGTTGATGTAGCCGGAGAAATGATCACCAACATTTGCGGCGCTTTAGAAGTGCATGAAAGCGTAATTGGAGGTTTGGAGCCTCGTGAAGCTTTAAATGCGTTCTCACAAAAGGTAATGGGTTCTATCGATAGATAGACCTCGAGAGAATAAAAAAATCCCCAACATTTCTGTTGGGGATTTTTTATTACAGATTTTTCCTGTATAAGTTATAGATCACTTGCTTATCGAAATCGGTTAAGGTCTGCGTAATATCTGATTGGATAAAATGAATTTTAAATGCTTCAATAGCATAATTCGGACGGGCAGTGTTATATCCAATTAATTTTAAACCTACCATAGGGTCAAAATTTTCAGGCACGCTATCTAATACCTCATCGTACCATAAACCATAGCCTTGCTGAGCTAACGTTTTCCAAGGGAAGTTTTTTGGGTCGTTTTTGCGGCCTGGAGCATAATCAGCGTGACCAATGAAGTTAGCTGTAGGGATGCTGTATTTTTTCTTTAAGGTCTTTAATAAAGCACACAAGCTGGTAATTTGCGCATCAGTCCAAGGGTCTGTAGTGCCGTTGTTGTCCATTTCAATACCAATTGAGCAAGAGTTCATATCGGTTACATTTCCCCATTTACCAGCACCAGCATGCTGAGCCCTTAAATAATCGTTCACCATTTGTACCACTTTACCATCTCTACTCACTACATAATGTGAGCTGGTTCCTGTACGAGTAAGCGTGAATGTTCTTAGCGTTTGGCCTAGCGAATCTTGAGCCGTATGGTGTATCATCACGAAGTTTGGCTTTCTAATACCCATGTTAGTAGTACCTACAAAGTACTGTTCGTTAAAAAGCGAGTCTACTTTCTGGTTTTCAGGAGGAGTAGCTGCAATAATCTTCGAAAAGGATTTTGCATTGTTTTTGTAAACTTTATCCGTCTCTTTATACTTGTAAGTACTGCAAGCGGCTATGATCATACAAGCAAGCAGCCAGAAGATATTTGAAATTTTTTGTGACTTCATTTTAAAGTGTGTTTGGTTTTAATACTAAATTAGCGGCATAATTTTTTACTAATTTAGCACATTCACGCACAAACCCGAAAAAACAATCGCATATGCGCAAACTAAATATCAAAATAGCTAAAAGAATCCTGCTAGGAGCTGCAGTAGCAACTGTAATTACAGCTTGTACAGGCAAAAATACTACTGAAGAAGGTTCGGTGAAAAAAGAGGTTGACTCTTTAACAGAATATGTAGCGCAACGACTTCCGATATATGAAAAGGTGAGGTTAAGTACCGATCTAAATTTGTTAACACCGAATGAGCGCAAGGTTTTACCTTTATTAATCGAAGCGGCACAAATTATGGACGAGCTTTTTTGGAAGCAAGCTTATCCGCAACGCGATAGCTTATTAGCAACGATTAAGGATGAGAAAACTAGAGAGTTTGTTAAAATCAACTACGGTCCTTGGGATAGATTGAATGGAGATAAACCTTTTGTTACAGGCATTGGTGAAAAGCCGTTAGGGGTTACTTTTTATCCGCTGGATATGACTAAGGAGGAATTGGAAAAATCTGATGTGAAAGATAAACAAGGACTTTATTCAGTTATAGTAAGAGAGAATGGAAAGTTAACATCTGTTCCTTACCATCTTTATTTCGCTACGGAATTACAAAAAGCGAGTAGTTTGTTAAAGCAAGCGGCTTTATTGGCTGAAGATGCAGGGCTTAAAAAATATCTCAACCTAAGAGCTGATGCTTTGGTTACGGATAATTACACGGCTAGCGATTACGCTTGGTTAGATATGAAATCAAATGGTTTAGATATCATTATTGGTCCAATTGAGAACTACGAGGATAAATTATTTAACGCTCGAGCATCATTCGAGAGCTATGTCTTAGTAAAAGACAAAGAGTGGAGCAAACGCTTGGCTAAATACGTTTCGATGCTTCCTGAGCTTCAAAAAGGCTTACCTGTGGATGCTAAGTATAAAAAGGAAGTACCGGGTACCGATTCTGAATTAAACGCATATGATGTGGTTTATTATGCAGGAGATTGCAATGCAGGATCTAAAACAATTGCGGTAAACTTGCCAAACGATGAAAAAATTCAACAGGAAAAAGGAACTCGCCGTTCGCAGTTGAAAAATGCAATGAAAGCGAAATTTGATAAAATTTTAGTTCCAATCTCGAATGTATTGATCGATGCATCACAGCAAAAGCACATTAAATTTGATGCCTTCTTCGCAAACGTGATGTTCCATGAAGTTGCTCACGGATTGGGGATTAAAAACACAGTTACTGGCAAAGGAATGGTGCGTACCGCTTTACAAGAGCAATATTCGTGGTTAGAAGAAGGCAAAGCCGATGTATTGGGCTTATACATGGTAACTGGTTTGCTTAAAAAAGGTGAACTGGAAGGAGATATCAAAGACTTCTACACCACTTATATGGCAGGCATTTTGCGTTCGGTTCGTTTTGGCGCTTCTAGCGCTCACGGAAAAGCGAATATGCAGTGCTTTAATTTCTTCCAAGAAAAAGGTGCATTTGAACGTACTGCTGCTGGAACCTACAAAGTTAATTACGATAAGTTTGCAACAGCGATGAATGAATTAAGTGCAGTAGTATTGGCTTTACAAGGAAATGGCGATAAAGCTGCGGTAGAAAAAGCACAAAAAGATAGAGGAATTATTAAGCCAGAGTTACAAGCAGACTTAGATAAATTGGCTCAAAAGGGTATTCCGGTAGATGTAATTTTCGAACAAGGCGTAGACGTTTTGGGAATGAAATAACAAAAATTAACTTTTATTAAAAAGCGGCTTGATGTTTATTCAGGCCGCTTTTTTTATGTTTTGATTTTCTGTGGCAGAAAAAAATGAAAATTTCTTGTAACCTTTTGCAAACCTCCATCGTCTACACGGTACAAACTATAACAAAGGTTTCGGCCTTTTGAAAAACTAAGCGAAAGAATTTTTAAAGTTAAAAAATACGCAAGAGCGTGCTGGGATTTTTATGCCCAAAAATTTGATTATAAAACACACGGAAATGAAGAAGATATACTTATTAATGATTGCTTTTTTAACATCCATTTCGCTTCTGGCAGAGGCGAATAGAGGAAAGCAAATTGACATCAGCGGAACTGTTTTAGATGAACAACGTAAACCGATAGATTATGCAACGGTTGGTTTATTCAAACTTTCAGATTCGTCTTTGGTTAAAACCGCAATGACTACCCCAGAAGGAAAATTCAGCTTTCCAAATATTGTTGCCGGGAGCTACTACATCAAGATTAATATGATGGGCTATCAGATCTATAAAGGAAAATCTTTTGTAGTGGGCGAAACCCCATTGAATTTACCAGAAATCCTGCTAAAATCGGATAGTAAAACCCTAAATACAGTAAGTGTAACGGCGGTAAAACCTCTTTTAGAGCGTAAGGCAGATAAAATGGTGATGAATGTAGAGAACAGTTCTGTTGCCGTAGGTTCATCAGCTTTGGAAGTATTGCAAAGAGCGCCTGGTGTTACGGTAGACCAAAACGACCGTATCTCCATGCAGGGAAAACAAGGCGTATTGATTATGCTAGATGGCAAACAAACCTATATGAGCCAAGCGGATGTGGCTAACCTGTTGCGTAACATGCAAAGTTCGGAGATCGAAACCATTGAGTTGATCACTAACCCATCTTCAAAATATGATGCTTCTGGTAACTCGGGGATCATCAACATCAAAACCAAAAGATCTAAAAATGGCGGTGCTAATGGAAGCTTTGTTGCGGGTACAGCTTACGGTAAAAATTTAAGAGGAAACACTGGTTTAAATTTAAATTATAGGACCAAAGGGGTGAACGTTTTCGGGAGTTATAACTTCAATAAAGGTGCTCGTTCCAACACCATCAATATCGATCGTGTGGCTAACGCTACTTCAACAGATCCGGCTACTTATTTCTCTCAAAAAGGTGGCGACGACAGAGATTTCGAAAACAATAACTTTAAAGTAGGGGTCGATTTCTTTCTTAACAAAAACAATACGATCGGTGTGTTAGCTAACGGTTACTTGAATAGCGGGTTAGAAAAAGCGAATAACCATACCTACATTGGTAAATCTTTTACGCAAGCAGATTCTACGTTAACCACTACCAACAATCAAAAATCTAGTTATAGGAACTTTTCTTACAATTTAAACTACAAATCTATTTTAGATACTGCGGGTATGGAACTTTCTGCCGATGCAGATTACTCGAGATACAACGGTAGAGATTACGCAGAATTGGTGAACGAGTTATTGTTCCCTAATGGCTCGCCAGTTAAACCAATTGGGCGTTTGAGGAACAATAGTCCAAGTACAATTGATATTAAAGCGGTGAAGGTAGACTATACTTTCCCAATTAACAAAACCACCAAGTTTGAAGCAGGTATCAAAAGCAGTTGGGTAGAAACCGATAATGATTTACGTGCCGAAGAGTTTAGAGCTAATGCTTGGCAGAATGATACGCGTAGAAGCAACCGATTTGTGTACGATGAAAACGTAAACGCGGTGTACTCTAATTTCAGCAAACAGTTTAAAAATACTAGCGTGCAATTAGGTTTAAGGATGGAACAAACCAATTCTAAAGGTAATCTGATTACAACCAATAATGTGGTCGAGCGCAGTTACTGGGATTTCTTTCCGACAGTTTACGTGCAACAAACTTTATCAAAAAATCATCAGTTAGGCGCTTCTTACGGACGTAGAATAGATAGACCTAGTTATGATGCTTTAAATCCATTTATTTACTTTTTGGATGAATACACCTACAACCAAGGAAATCCTTTCTTAAAACCGCAGTATACCGACAATTTCGAAATGAATTACACCTTTAAGCAAAAGTATTTTTTAAATGTGGGCTATAGTGTAACTAATGATGCAATTACCGAAGTGATTTTGCCAAACGAAGAGCGCAAGGCTTTGTTTCAAACCAACGAGAATCTACAGACACAAACGGTGTTGTCGGCCAACTTAACGGTGCCTGTTACCATAAAAAAATGGTGGACAATGAACAACAATTTAAACGTTTTCCATATGGCTTTTGAAACACCTAATTTGAATGGTCAGGCTTTAAAAACTGGGCAAACTTCCTATCAGTTCCGTATGCAAAACAATTTCATCATTATGGATGGATTAACGGCAGAACTGAACGCTAACTATGAATCGCCATTAACTTACGGTACGCTTGATTTGGAAGAGAGAGCTTATGTGGATTTTGGTATTAGCAAAGCGATTTTAAAGAAAAAAGGAAGTTTGAAATTTGCGGTTTCGGACGTGTTTGACACCAATAGAACGAGATTGAAAAGCGCTTATCCAGGATTGTCTTACAACTTGTACCAAAAAAATGAGACACAACTGTTTCGTTTAAACTTCACTTACAGGTTTGGTAAAAATGAAATTAAGCCAGCTCGTAGACGCTCTACGGGAACAGAAGCAGAGCAAGGAAGAATGAAGAATTAAATTGGTAACACTCTTGTGGTAATGCTCTTAGTAGAAAAGCTTAGTCGATCATCGACTAAGCTTTTTCGTTTTAGACGTTGTCTTAAGCAAGTACCATCTCAATATGCGGGATTTCATCTTCTAAGTATTCCTCGCTATCTTTCACAAAGCCAAAGCTTTCATAAAACTTCTTCAGGTATAGTTGCGCTCCGATACGAATTGAACGTTTGCCATGTGTTTCGTAAACCTTTTCAATGCTTTTTTCCATTAAGGTGATGCCTGCACCAATGCCTCTATATCTCGAATTACTCAAAACACGGCCAATGCTTGCTTCTGTGAAGGAAACCCCAGGCGGAACTATTCTAGTATAGGCAACCAGATTGTCGCCATCCCAAGCCATTAAGTGGTGGCATTTCAAATCTTTGCCATCTACATCTTGATAGTTACAGTGCTGTTCTACAATAAATACCTCGCTTCTCAACTTAAGGATAGTATAAAGCTCAATAGTTGATAGTTCGTTGAAAGATTTATAAGCCCAGGTTAATGTCGGTTTTTCCATAAAATTATATTTTCCCGCTGACGCCGCGGATAAAAAAAACGCAGATTTTCGATGAAACTATATCTACGAAAATCTGCGTACAAATCTATTAAATCTGCGGGAAATCTATATAGCATAATAGGCACGCTATCTTCTCGGACTTCCTAACTTCCTATTTCTAAGCCAAGTTTCTACCAGCATTTACGATACCATAAACCGTTCTGATCGCTAATTTCTCATAAGCTTGCTGTTTTTCTTCGCTTAAATCACCCTGCAATTTATCTAATGCAAAATGTTGGATCAGCACTAGTGGCAAAATAATTTTCTCACGCACTGCGATTGATTTTTTCTCTACCGGATAGTTTTCCATTAAGGTTTCGTGCCCTGTCAATTTCAATAACATCGATTTAGAAAGCTCAAATTCTGCATGTAATTGCTTCCAAAAAGCACCAAATTCTTTATTATTTGCCAAGTAGGCCGTAATCTCAAAATCCGATTTACTCATAGACATGATACAATTGTCCACAATCGTTTTAAAATAACCCGACTGTTTGTACGTTTTCTTCACCTGTTCCCAGTTTCCTAGATCTTCTTGCGCTTTTAATGCCGTACCCATTCCGTAAAACCCAGGTACATTTTGTTTCAACTGGCTCCATGAAGTTACAAAGCCAATAGCACGCAAATCATCTAATTTGAGTTTGGTGCCAGCATTTCTTTTCACCGGCCTACTGCTAATCGTAATTTTAGATAGCAAGCTTAAAGGAGAAAGTTTTTCTAGATACTCCAAGAATAAAGGGTCGTTACGCAGATCGATATAAGCATTGTAACTGTCTTTGGCCATTTTGTTCAAGATCTCGAAATTCTCTTTATCCAACAAAACATTATGTTTTTCTTTAACACCAGATGAAATACCCGCATTAATTAACTGCTCGATATTGAATGCAGCACTATCTACAGATCCGTATTGCGAACTGATGGTTTGCCCTTGTACGGTTAACTGAATGTTCTTGTTCGCAATTTCTTTACCCATTGAGGCATAAAAACGGTGCGTTTTACCTCCACCACGAGCCGGAGGTCCACCTCTGCCATCGAAAAACGCAAGCTGGATATTGTGTTCTTCGGCAACTTTCGTTAAAGCAACTTTGGCGGTAAATATCGACCAGTTGGCCATTAAATAACCACCATCTTTGGTACTATCAGAGAAACCCAACATGATGTGCTGTTTTCCGCCTCTTAAAGCCAAATGCTTTTTGTAGAACGGATGTGTGTACAATTTCTCCATGATTTCGCCAGCACCAGTTAAATCGTTAACGGTTTCGAAAAGTGGTACAAAATCTATGGTTAAATCTTCTGCTTCCCAGCCATTCCAAAGGAAAAGCTCCATCAATTGTAAAATATCACTTGCTTGTTGGCAGTTACTGATAATGAAACGGTGGCAAGCTTCTTCACCATTTTTCTGTTGGATATCCTTGATCTCAGAGATGGTTTGCAAAGCATCTTTAATCAGGTCATCTTGCTCGTCGGCATAAATTACTTTGGCACTTCTAAAAGAAATGGCTTTTAACTTCTCGTCTTCAGATAAGTTGTCGTAATCATCCCCATACAAAGAGTTGATAGGTTTCTGGCTGCGACAATATTGATGCACTTTTCTCAACACTCTGCTATCTTGTCTGATATCTAATGAAGCGAAATAACAACGGTAAAGCTCAACTTTTCTCAGTAAATCTTGCACAATACCTATAAATAGGCCATCGTGATCCTTGTTCAAAGTAGCAATAATATCATTTAGGTTTTTGATGATATCGTCAGCGATGTCCTTTTCTTCTAAAGTATTGTTAAAGGCATTTTCATAAAATACTTCCTGCAGTACATTGATACTTTCTTCAACGCCTCTAAAAGTGATACGTCTTTTGATGTTTCTGAAGTCACGGTAGTAACACCTAAACAGAATTTGACGCAACATTTTAGAGACCTCTAAGGTGGTTTGCGCTTTCACGTTCGGGTTACCATCTCTATCGCCACCTGGCCAAAAACCTAACTCAATTACTTTTTTAGGGTCGATATGATATTCGCTTAACAACTGATTTAAACCAGTTTGGATATTGGCCGCCGCAAAATAAAACACGTTTTCTAAGTACCAAGCTAGGCTCAAAGCCTCGTCTACTGGCGTTGGCGATTTTTTATTGAAGAAAGGTGTTTTTCCTAATTGCTGCAACAACTGATTAATGGTGGTAAAATCATTAACCTTAATTGCTGCGGTTAAATCATTGATGATACCTAAAACTGGGCCCGGATAAAACTGCGTAGGGTGGGCGGTTAACACCAAACGTAGTGAAAACTCTTCTACTAACTTGTCAATTTTATCATGCAGGGTAGCATCGTCGTTAGCTTTTAAAAACAAGGCCCTTAAAGAACTTTGCTCATCGCTGATATTCAATTTGGTAAACGACGCATCTTCCACTGCATCAAAAAGCACTACTTGTCGTTCGATGTATTGGATAAATCGAAACAACAAGTCTACTACAGAATTCTCATCCTTATCATGAACATACTTTTCGAAAAACTTCTCAATCAGCTCATTCGGCTTCTCGTGATTTTTGATACCATCTTCACAGCTCTTAAAAAACAGCGGCAAAAGTGTTCCGGTATCCTTAATCTTATAAAACGGAAGCGTAAGAAATAAACTGTTGTACAATTCGAAACGAGAAATAACCTCGTTGTTAAAATAATATTCGCGTTGACTGGGTTGATTTAATTGCATCCCGAAAAATAAGTTATATTTTTTTGTTACAAAAATAAAAATCGATTTTAACGAGCATTTTAGTCGACTTTAAGTGTGCGCTAACATATAATTTGAATTATTAATAAATAATAGCTACCTTGTACCTATGAAAGGTTAAACGTAAAAATCTTTTAAAAGCATTACAGAGCCAATTTGGCATGTAAAAAATTGTTAATTTTTTGGGAAAAACGTCCCGACCTAAAACGTCGGGACGTTTTATTTTAGATGATTGGTTTCTTCGGTGCCTAAATAGAAACTTAAACCTCCTTATCTACTTTCGTTTTGTTTCCATAAGCATTAAAATTTCTATACTTTTAGGCAACCAAATTCTTTCGCTTATCATGAGAAAAATTTCCCTTTTGGCCTTCGGCTTGTTTTTTTGTGCAGTAATTTTACTTCTGATAGCTTTTAAGCCTAAAAATCAGCAAAGCTGGATCAGAATTAACCTTTTGGGTTATCAGCCTAAATCTATAAAAGTAGGTGTATGGGCGAGTAAAGGCAACGAACTGCCAAAAAGTTTCGAGCTGATTGATAAGGTCAGCGGAAAAACGGTTTATACGTCTAACAATATTAAAACATTTGGCGCTTATGGTCCTTTTGCTACTTCCGCAAGGTTAAACTTTTCTGAATTTAAAAAGCCAGGACGGTACTATCTCAAAGCTGAAGGAGTTACCTCCCCGGAAATTATCATTAACGAAGATGTTTACAAAAACACGGCTGATTTCGCTTTGCGATACATGCGCCAGCAACGTTGCGGGTACAACCCTTTCTTAAAAGATAGTTGCCATACCCACGATGGCTTTGTAGTTTATGGCAAAGAAGGCGGCATCAAAGACAGCACCCATTTCGATGCAGTTGGCGGTTGGCACGACGCTAGCGATTACCTGCAATATTCTACCACTACGGCTAACGCGACTTATCATTTGTTAATGGCTTACAGAGATTTTCCGCAAGCTTTTTCAGACACTAAATTGGCAACAGGCTTAGATGGAAAAAACGGCATGGCTGATGTGTTGGATGAAGCCAAATGGGGTTTAGATTGGTTGATGAAAATGCATCCGCAACAGCACATTATGTTTAACCAACTGGCAGATGACCGAGATCATATCACGATGCGTATCCCTAAAGAAGACAACCAGTATGGTAAAGGTTTTGAACGCCCTTTGTATTTTATTGACGGCAAACCGCAACAAAGGGGCAAGTTTATAAACGATACTAAAGGCACCAGCTCTACTGCTGCAAAGTTTGCTAGCGCCTTTGCTTTGGCAAGTGAACTGTATCAAAACGATAAAAGCTATACAAAACAGCTGACGGAAAAATCGAAATCCGCTTATCAATACGCCATTAAGAAAAAGGGAGTTACGCAAACAGCTTCTGTAAAATCTCCTTATATCTACGCTGAAGATAATTGGGTTGATGATATGGAGTTAGCTTTAGCTAAAACTGGAAAGATTACAGGCTATGGAGAAAAATCTCTCGACTCGGCTTACTACTACGCCATGCAGGAAGCCGTTACACCGTGGTTAATTGCAGATACCGCCAAGCATTATCAATGGTATCCATTTATCAATTTAGGACATTACGAACTGGCGAAGCAATCTAACGGAGATCGAAAAAGAGAACTGATCGATTACTACAAACAGGGCATCACTCATGTGTGGGATAGGGCTAAGAAAAATGCCTTTTACAGAGGGGTACCTTTTATTTGGTGCAGCAACAATTTAACTGTTGCTTTTGCTATGCAATGCATGTGGTACAAACAATTAAGTGGCGATGGCACTTTTTCAGAGCTAGAGCAAGCAAATTTCGATTGGCTTTTTGGCTGCAATCCTTGGGGTACCAGCATGGTATATGGTTTGCCAAGCTGGGGCGATACCCCGATAGATCCACATTCTGCCTTCACGCATTTGGGTAAATATCCAATTGATGGCGGTTTGGTTGATGGGCCGGTTTACACGAGCATTTACAAAGGTTTGATTGGAATTCAATTGACCAAACCTGATGATTACGCAGAGTTTCAAAGCGATTTAGCTGTTTACCATGATGATTATGGCGATTACAGCACCAACGAACCAACCATGGATGGCACAGCTTCTTTAGTTTATTTGCTTGCAGCTTACGATAGCAGAACCGCAAAAGAATTTTCGAGTTACCAAAAGGAGCAGGGCGCCATAATTAGAGGCGATGTGAAAGAAAAACAATTGGCTATAGTTTTTACGGGCGATGAATATGCGGATGGTAGTCAGAAAATAATTTCTGCGTTGGATAAGGAAAAAGTAAAGGCATCTTTCTTTTTTACAGGTAATTTCTACAGAAATCCATCTTTTTCATCATTCATTAAAACCGCAAAAGCAAAAGGACATTATTTAGGAGCACACTCCGACCAACATTTATTATATGCCGATTGGAAAAAACGCGACTCGCTTTTAGTCACTAAGCAACAATTTGAAGACGATATTTCCGCTAACTACAAAGCGATGGAGAAATTCGGCATTGCAAAAAAAGCGGCGCCTTATTTTCTACCTCCTTACGAGTGGTATAACCAAACCATTAGCAATTGGACAGAAGATTTAGGCCTGAAGCTCATCAACTTTACACCTGGCACACGTTCAAATGCGGATTATACTTATCCCGAACTAGGAAAATCATACAGATCTTCAGATGAAATCTATCAATCTATTATCGATCTAGAGAAGCAAAAAGGATTAAATGGCTTTATTTTGCTGTTGCATGTTGGCACAGATCCACGACGGAAGGATAAATTTTACGATAAACTACCCGAACTACTTCAGTACTTAAAACAAAATGGCTACAAAACAGTTACCATAAATCAGCTTTTAGGGAATTGATTTTTCTATGTGATGATTGGTAAATTAGCTAATGTGACGATATGATAATTAGCTAATAAGCTGATAGCATGGGTTAATTGTTCTGCAAGGGCAATATCACATTAGCTGATTATATCATCCATCAATATCTCATTATCATATCAGCTAATTATCACATTAAAATGTGTCGTTTTTAATTGAAATAACTAACTTTGCCGCAAAAGTTTTAAACATGAGCAATTCAGAAAATAAAAACAATTTTGATTGGGTTTGGTATGTAATTGGTATGCTGGCATTTGTACTTGCTTTTTCTGCCGTTACTTTACACATTGGTTATCTTTTCCTAGCAGCTATTATCGGCTTAATTTTCGGTGGAGTTTTCTTAAACGTGATTGTAAAAGGAAGAGAATACTAGACTTTCCTTACATCTACTTCTGCAAAGCTGTAAAATCAAGATACACAACCAATACAAATATTTTGATGAAGAAAATAAGCTTAATCATGTTCCTTTTATTGGGATCATTGGCTGTAAATGCACAAACATCGCCTAGCGGAGTTACTTTTCCAAAGGTAGATGCTAGTCCTTTAGATGTAGTTTATTATCCTTTAAACACCACAAAGTCTAAAGAACCGGTAGAACCAGTAATGCGTGTTTTATATTCTCGACCACAAAAAAAGGGAAGAGAGATATTTGGCGTATTAGAGCAATTCGATAAGGTTTGGCGTTTTGGAGCTAATGAAAATACCGAAATTCAATTCTTTAAACCTGTAACCATTGCGGGAAAAAAGATTAAAGCTGGTAGATATAGTGTTTTCGCTATTCCTAGTAAGGATAAGTGGACAATCATTATCAATAAACAAAATGATAAATGGGGCGCTTTTTCTTATGATGAGAAAAAGGACTTACTGAGAACCGATGTGGTAACTAATAAAGCGGAAAAAACCGTTGAGGCCCTTTCGATTACGTTTACCGATAATCCGGATGGAGCTAACTTAGTTGTGGCTTGGGATAACACTCAAATTTATCTACCTATAGGATTTAAGAAGTAAAAGATATCGTATAAATTAAAAAGGGAGAACTATTGTTCTCCCTTTTTTTGTGCCTTTTTCATTCCTTTCCTAAGGAAACCATCTAAATAAATCAGCAATAATACTGCATTTACAAATAGGAAAATCATGATCACCTTAGTATCCAGCAAGCCGTCAAATTTATTTTCTAGGTTAAGGCTTGGTATGCTCGATGTAAAATTTGGTGCAGCTGTGGCAATGGCGTAAACCAAAATACTCACTAAAGAAAGTGCAAAAAAGCCACCTATAGCGTAAATAATTCGGTTATCTACCTTGGTCTTGAGCTTTACAGGTGCAATTTCATGCTGTACCTGTTCCATCACATTTCTTGTAAATGACATCGAAGGTTCATCGATTTCTAAATGTGTTTCCAGCTGTTGGTTAACTTCCAATAGTTGCACATAAAGCTGCTGAAACTGCTCGTCTGTAGCCAGTTTTGCTGCTATCTCTGCGCTTTCTGCCTCACTAGATAGCCCATCAATATAATCCCAAAGTTGTTCTTCTTGCTTTGTCATATCAACTCCTTTACTTCTTCTTTTAACAAAAGTTGCAGTTTTTCTTTTAATCGGTGTCTTGCTCTATGCAATTTTACTTTTACCGTATTGGGTTCCATCGCTAAAGTTTGCCCAATTTCTTCTAGGCTTTGTTCTCCTTTGTAAAACAAGGTGATAATAGCCGCATCGTCTGGTAAAAGCATCGAAATAGCTTCATTCAAATACTTATAGGTCGATTTTTTCTCTATCGTATCTGCATCAAAAGAACTATCGTTATTTGCTACCTGCAAAACTTGTTCCTCATCATCTATGGAAGAAGAATTTAGCTTTTTCTTCCTTAGGTAAGTCATTGCCGTAGTGTAGGTAATGGTGTATAGCCAAGTAGAAAATTTAGAGGTTTGCTTGAATGTCCCTAAAGCTTTATAGGCTTTAATGAAGCAATCTTGGGCAATCTCTTCTGCATCTTCTCTATTCTTTGCAAAACGTAAAGCTAGCGTAAAAACAAATCTTTGGTGACGCTTAACCAACATCGCATAATTGCCCGTATTTCCGGACAATATGGAGTTAATAAGATCTAAATCTGTCTCTACTTGCTGCATAATTAACCTTATGACGCCGGGTTTTTAGTTGAGGTTACAGCAAATTACATTTTTTTGGTTAACCGTAGGTTTGGTTAGCTGGTTAATTGTTGAAATCGGTTAACTGCGTTAGAAACTAATACAAATTCAATTGACCGATTAATCAGTTTAACCAATTAACCTTTCTAGTGCGAAACAGCTTTTAACCCGATGATAGAACCGATCAGGGTTACGATAAAGAACAACCTCCAAAAGCTTGCTGGATCTTTAAATACCAGAATTCCCATTAAAACCGTACCTACAGCACCAATACCTGTCCAAACCGCATAAGCTGTACCAATTGGTAAGGTTTGAGTAGCTTTAATCAGTAATAACATACTGATTGTTAAAGAAACTAAGAAGCCTACAAACCACCAAGCGGCTTCTGAGCCACTAGTTTCTTTCACTTTTCCTAAGCATGATGCAAAGGCTACTTCGAAAAGTCCGGCGATAATTAATATAATCCAATTCATTGTTTTTTATTTTGATACAAAAGTCGGTAGTTGGGATATCAATTTATTTAACAAATGATAAAAAATGAAGGTAGCCACAGATGCACAGCTATCTAAGCTGTTTAATTTATCTTAAATTGAACTGTTCCTAAAAATAAATGCTGTGCTTGGTAAATAGAAAGAAGAATGAATTAAAAGTCATCTGTGAATCTGTGGCTAACCTAAAATCACTTCTTAGCAGATCTAATTCTGCTTAAAGAAACTTGCGTAATGCCCAAATAAGAAGCAATGTGCCCTAGCTGCACACGTTTTAGTATGGTTGGCGAATGTTTAATTAAATCTTCGTAGCGTTCCGTGGCGGTTCGAAATTGCAAATCCATAAAGCGCTGCTCGGTAAGCAGCAGTTCTTGCTCAGCAAATTTTCTCCCCCAGTTAGCGATAGGCAAATGTAGGTTGTAAAGCTCTTGTAGATGACTACTAGAAATTCGATAAAGCACACTGTCTTCTAAAACTTCGATACTTTCATAACCTGGCTGATTTTTGAAGAAGCTTAAGAAAGACAGAATCACACCGCCAGCTTCGCCAAACCAAATGGTTCTTTGACCTTTATCTGTTTCTCGGAAAGCTCTGGCAATTCCTTCTTCGATGAAATAAACGTATCGTTCAATTTTTTCTGCGCTAACCACTATTGTTCCCTTGAGCACGTCTATTCGCTCAAATCGAGACAAAAACAATTGCTTTTCTGTAGGAGGCAGCAGAAAAATTTCATCAATTTTATTAGATATAACAGTCAATTGGCGGTGTCTTATAGCACAATTTAATTTTTTTCTACGAATAGTGTAACCTAATTTTTTTTGCTGTTGTCATAAATCACAGAACACGGTTCGTAAACAATTGAATACTTAACATTAAATTTTAAAAGATATGCCAGGAGAATTAATACCAATTACGCTTTTTATCTGTACGGCAGCACTGATAATTGGCATCAGATACCTATCTAACAAAGAAAAAATGGCGATGATAGAAAGAGGTATCGACCCGGGGCTTAGAAAAGCAACACCAATGCCCTTTTTAAGCCTGAAGTTTGGCTTGCTAATGATTGGCGCCGGATTAGGTCTGATCATTGCATTGTTAACTACACGAAGCTTGTTAAACGTGAATTTGGATGCAGAAAAAGGACAAGCAGTAGCGGTGTATTTTGGCTGTATTTTTATCTTCGGAGGCTTGGGGTTAGTAGTTTCTTATGTAATTGAGAAAAAGTGGCTTGATCAACAAGCTTAACCAAAGTCATCGACAAGTTGGGTTTAGCACTAACTATTTAACTTACGAAGTCTTAAAGCTTCGTAAGTTTTTACTTATTTTTTCTTCCTTTTCACGGCCTTCAAAAACTGAACAAGTACTGTTTCATCATTTTTTAAAGCTTTTTTCTCATCTTTTTCTGCGATTGCGATTTTCTTAAGGTAACGTTGCAAATCGCCAGCTTCAAACGCCTCCAATAAAATCGGATAAACGTAAGCACTTTTACAAACCGCTCTAGTGTTGCCAAGTTTAGCGGCAACACAATCTAATGCTTTAACTACCAGTTTTTTAGCAGCAACATCAGGGTTTTCATTCGTACATACCGCTAACTGTCGCATGGCTTCTAATGTACCGCCCCAAGTCCTAAAATCCTTTGCGGTGAAATCATCCTCAGTAATCTCTCTGATGTATTGGTTAATCATTCCAGATTCCACAGCTTTACGCTCATTATCGGCTGTGTAAAATTGAAACAGATCTTGACCAGGGATGTCCTTGCACTTTTTAACTAGTTTCGCTAAACTTTTATCGCTTAGTTTTACCTCTTGTTTTACGCCTTTTTTACCAACGAAACTTAAAAAGGTTCCGCTAGCTTTTTGCTTAACATGTTTGTCTTTTAAGGTGCTTAAGCCGTAGCTGCTATAACTTTTTTCGTAGATAGAGCTGCCAATTCGGATGAGCGTTTCTTGCAAAACCTTTACACAAATAGCCAATACTTTACGTTCATCAAGATTTCTTCTCCTTAAATCTCTTTCTACCTGTTTACGTGCCTTTGGCAAAGCTTTCCCAAACTCCAATAGACGGAAGTATTTATGATCTGAGCGTCTGTTCACCCAATCTGGGTGGTAACGATACTGTTTCCTGCCAGCCACGTCAGTACCAATAGCTTGTAAATAGCCATTCTTTTTGGGAGAAATCCATACATCTTTCCAAGCTGGTGGCAATACTAGTTTTCGGATGCGCTCTAAGGCAAATTGGTCTGTGATTTTATTGCCTTTATGATCTTCATACTTAAATTTTCCTGGGGCACCTTTGCGGTAAATGCCACCTTTTTCGGGGCTAACAAAAACTAAATGACTATCATTAATGATATCGGCTGTGCTTACCATAATTTATATTTATGGCAACAACAAAAAGTAGTAGGGAATGGTTTGAGTACACAGCAACTTGTCTCTTTAAGCAGGTTGAGGTGTAGACTTATTGAATATCGAGCGTTGTCGTCATTCTCGCGTAGGCGGGAATATTAAGACGAAATCCTTCTATGCATTACGATCCCGACGAACGAGCAAAGATCCGCTATAGCTACTGCGGTTTCGGCAAAATTGCTACTGTTAATCTGCTTACACAGTTCATTTTACCTTTGTCGGTATACAATTTAATTTCCCAAAGATGGGTTTTGCCACCAATGTGAAGCGGTTTACAAACGCCTTTCACAAACCCAGAACTTACTGGACGAATGTGATTAGCATTTACCTCTAAACCTACGGCAATATGCTTGTTCGGATCAATACACATGTATGAAGCAATACTTCCCAATGTTTCTGCTAGCACCACCGAAGCGCCACCATGTAAAATACCCGCTGGTTGATGTGTACGTTCATCTACAGGCATGGTAGCCACCAAATAATCATCGCCAATTTCGGTAAATTCTATGCCCAATAAAGCACCAATGTGGTTTTTAGGGCGACTGTTAAGCGTTTCGGGCGTAAATTCTTTAAACCAAATCATTTCTTGAAGTTAAAAGTCAAAAATAAAAAGTTAAAAGTGTCTGGTCGTAATTTTCAGTTAACCGATTAAACAATTAACCAGTTACAGCGGCTATAAATATCGCTCTACGATTACATTTCTGTGGTGCATCACGTGTCCAGCTAAAATGTAGACTAAAGCCTTTACCGTAATCTGATTGCTGTTGGCTATACCAAATCTATCCAACTCTTCTTCATTAAGAGATTTGACCAAGAACATATTCGACTTCCTTAATAAAATGAACTCCTCACACAAACTTTCTAAGCTTCTATCTTTAAAATGTGCATTCGTCACGTAATCATTTTCATCGAAGCCGGGCAAAGCCGCTTTTTCTGCCCTTGCAAAACTGATTAAACGGAAAACCATGATCCGTTCGGTGTCTATGATATGGCCGAACATCTCCTTGATGGTCCATTTTCCAGGCGCATAAGCGAAATCTGCTTTATCAGCATTTTGCTGTACAAAATCTGCAAATTCTTCGGCTTGCGTTTCTAAAATAGACAATACATCGCCTTCCACTAAGTCGATATAGCCTTTATACCACTGAGGGTAATCCTGTATTTGTGGTGGGTTCATAAGTAATACTGCTTTTTAATATAATTCTGAAGGTTGTTCCTTTTCCTAATTCCGAATCTTTGACAAAGATTTGCCCGCGATGGTAATTCTCGACAATTCTTTTAGTGAGTGTTAAGCCTAATCCCCAACCTCGTTTCCTAGTGGTGTAACCTGGTTGAAAAACTGTATCGAATTTAGAACGAGGAATACCTTTACCGGTATCTGTGATATCAATAAATACTTCTTCTTTTGCTAGATTTTCAATGATGTTGATGGTAATGGTACCCTCATTATCTATCGCATTCACCGCATTTTTGAGTAGGTTTTCTATTACCCAGTCAAACAATGGTCCCGATAGCATTGCCCTTACTTGGGTATCGCCTGTAAGTACGAAATTGATTTTATCGGAAGTGCGGACCTTAAAGTATTGTACAAAGCCTTTAATCACTGCGTGTACCACATGGTCTTCTAATATTGGCTTAGAACCAATTTTTGAGAAACGATCAGCGATGATCTCCAACCGCTGAATATCATTCTCCATCTCGGCAACTAAGGGATCTTCTTCTGCATCGAACCGCGTTTTAATCAATTCTACCCAAGCCATTAACGAAGAAATTGGTGTACCCAACTGGTGTGCAGTTTCTTTGGCCATGCCCACAAATTCCTGATCTCGTTCGGCTCGTCTTGCCGCACTAAAACCCACATAAGCGGTAATCAGAAATAGTGCAATTACGCCCAATTGGATGTAAGGGAAAAACCTCAACTGTGTTAAAATTATCGAATCTTTATAGTAGGCAATTAGTTCTTCGTCGTTAATTCCCTTCATTTTAGCAGGCTTGTGCTGCTCTTTCATTTTGCTCAACTGCCTTGCAAAATAAACCGAATCGTATTGCTTGGTTTTATTATCTGGATAAAGTGTTTTAGTGGTATCCAAACCATCCCACAGATAAATGGAGCCATCAGTTCTGGTAATGATTACGTCCATTTTATTGTTTTTCTTGATGGTTTCAAAAACTTCCGACAACTGCTCGTTGTCGTACATTTTCATCCGTTGTTCGGCTACTTTTATCCATAGCAAAAACTGTGTTCCTTCTTCTCTCTCCATCTTTTTTACAAAAAAATCGGAGTAAAATACAGAAGCGGTTCCAATAAGTCCCGCAAACAATAACAAGAATAATTTCCAGCGCTTTTTTTTCTGATATGGATTCATGCCGAGGCAAATTACAATATCAGAACGTAAAAACCACAAAACTATGATGCTTTTTCAAAAAGCTAATCAAGATGAAAAACATATCTTTGCAGCGTCTTGCGTCGTGCGCATGGCGATAAGCGAATTCAATGCTTTACCGTCTAACGCCAAACGCCAAACGATTAAATATAATCATGAGTAAAGAAGTTAGAGTTAGATTTGCACCAAGCCCAACCGGCGGTTTGCATTTAGGAGGAGTTAGAACAGCCCTTTTCAATTATCTTTTTGCAAAAAAAAATAACGGTACTTTCATTTTAAGAGTAGAAGATACCGATCAAACCCGCTTTGTTGAAGGTGCAGAGCAATATATTGTAGACTGCTTGGAATGGTGTGGTATTTCTCCCGATGAAAGCCCGCAGCAACCTGGTGCTTTTGGTCCTTACCGCCAAAGTGAGCGCAAACCTAGCTACAGACAATATGCCGAGCAATTAGTTGCTAGTGGCTATGCTTACTACGCTTTTGATACCGCAGAAGAATTAACCGCGAAAAGAGCTGAAGAACCTAATTTCCTCTATGGACAAAAAAGCCGTATGCAAATGCGCAACTCGCTTACTTTAACACAAAGCGAAGTGAGTGAATTGTTAGCGCAAAATGCGCCTCATGTAATCCGGATTAAAATGCCTACGGATGAGCAAGTGACTTTTACCGATATGATTAGAGGTGTGGTAAGCTTTGATACCAATTTAGTAGACGATAAAGTTTTGCTAAAAGCCGACGGCATGCCGACTTACCATTTAGCCGTGGTGGTTGACGATAAAGCGATGGAAATTTCGCATATTTTTAGAGGCGAAGAGTGGTTGCCATCTGCACCAATTCACTTGCTACTTTGGAGATATTTAGGTTGGGCAAATGAAATGCCTGCTTGGGCGCACTTACCGCTCATCTTAAAGCCAGATGGCAACGGAAAATTAAGCAAAAGAGATGGCGATAGATTAGGTTTCCCTGTTTATGCAATGAACTGGACCGATCCTAAAACTGGTGATTTAACCAAAGGATTTAAAGAGTTGGGCTTTATGCCAGAAGCTTTTGTAAACCTTTTGGGTGTTTTGGGATGGAATGACGGTACAGATAAAGAAATTTTCTCGTTAGAAGAATTGAAAGCTAGTTTCTCTGTAGAAAGAATAAGCAAAGCCGGTGCAAAATTCGATTTTGAAAAAGCAAAATGGTTCAATCACGAGTGGATTAAGGCGGCAAGCGTTGAGCGTTTGGCGTTAAGCGTGAAAAGTGAATTAAGCAAATCGGGGATTGAAGTTGCTAGTGATGAAAAACTAGCAGAGGTTATTGAATTGGTAAAAGACAGATGTACTTTACTGCCAGATTTCGTAGCACAAACTTCTTATTTCTTCACAACTCCAACTGAATACGATTCTGCTGCTGTGAAACCAAAATGGAATGCAGATAAAGCGGCTTTCTTTGAAGAATTTGCAAATACTTTAAACATTGAGCTAAGTGCTGTAGAATTAGAAGCAGCATTTAAAGCACTAGCAGAAAGAAAAGGCTTAAAACCAGGAGAAGTAATGTTGCCATTACGTATTGTATTGGTTGGTGGTAAATTTGGCCCAGGTGTTTTCGATATTGTGAAGTTGTTGGGAAAAGAAGAAACTCAAAACAGAATTGCGAAAGGTATTGTTGAATTTAATTCCTAAATTGGAATATAAATTTAAAATCTTGTACTATGCAATGGTTCGGTAAGGGCAGTAACAACATGGAAGATGGTCGCGGTGGCGGCGGTGGTAAAGTAGCGCTTGGTGGCGGTATCGGTATCATCATTGTGATTATTGGTTTATTTATGGGGAAAGACCTCACAGGTTTAGTGAACCAGTTGCCCCTTACTACAGAACAAACTGAAGTTAAAAAAGGTAGTTCTGCCGATGATGATCCACAAAAGAAATTCGTTTCTGGCGTGCTCGAATCTACTGAGCAGGTTTGGGTAGAGCAGTTCAATCAATTGGGCTTGCAATATCAATATCCAACTTTAAGGTTGTTTGAAGAAGGTGTACAAACCGCTTGTGGTGGCGCATCATCTGCCGTTGGGCCATTCTACTGTCCTGGTGACAATAAAGTGTACATCGATCTATCTTTCTTTGGAGAATTGAAAGACCGTTTCGGCGCTGCAGGCGATTTTGCACAGGCTTATGTGATTGCTCATGAGGTTGGCCACCATGTACAAAACTTATTAGGAACTTCTGAAAAAGTACAAAGCGCTCGCCGTAATTTGAGCGAAAAGGAATACAACAAACTTTCTGTAATGTTAGAATTACAGGCCGATTTTTATGCTGGCCTGTGGGCACATCATGCGCAAAACCTTAAAGATTTTAGGTTAGATGCCGGCGACATTGACGAGGCACTAACCGCAGCTAATGCCATAGGCGATGACAAGCTCCAAAAGCAAGCTACCGGTGAGGTTGTTCCAGATTCGTTTACGCATGGCACTTCTGCCCAACGCATGTATTGGTTCAAAAAAGGATTCGAAACTGGCGATTTCAACCAAGGAGATACGTTTAAATCAGATCGATAACAACTACGTTTTTGCGCCCGTATTAACACTTCAAGTTGTAATTAAAATTTTTATAATCTCATTTTTAATTACATTTGAAAATGATCTTACTTGTTGACGATACTCCAGAGAATCTGATTTCTCTGAAAAATGTTCTCGAAAAACATGGTTTTGAAGTAGATACGGCCAACTCTGGCGAAGAGGCGCTTAAAAAAGTGCTTAAAAATTCTTATGTGCTCATCATTTTAGATGTGCAGATGCCAGAGATGGATGGCTTTGAAGTTGCCGAAGTTATTTCGGGCTACAGCAAAGCAAAAGAAACCGCAATTATTTTTCTTTCGGCAGCTAACACCGAATTTCGCTTTATTGCAAAAGGTTATTCTTCTGGCGGATTAGATTACATCACGAAACCTGTTGATATCAATATTCTTTTATTGAAGATCAAGACCTTTTATCGCATTTACGAGCAAAATCGTAAGCTAAACGAAATTCAATTGGCATTATTAGAAGAAATTGAATTTAGAAAAGAAGCTGAACGTAAAAAGGACGAGTTTATTAGTATAGCTAGTCATGAGTTGAAAACACCTTTAACTAGTGTTAAGGGCTACATCCAACTTTTAGAACGTGGTTTAAACAAAGGCGATATTGATATCGTTAAAAGTCACTTGGCCAAAGCGCAAATCCAGTTAGAGAAACTCAATGGCCTTATTGCCGATTTGTTGGATATCTCCAAAATAGAAAGTGGCAAACTCAAATTCAATAAGCAATATTTCGATTTCGACCAATTGTTAGATAGTATCATTGAAGTGATCCATCAATCAAATCCGGGGTTTAATATTGAGAAGAACGGCGCTGTCAATGTCAAGGTTTTTGGCGATGAAATGCGTATTGAGCAGGTAATTGTTAATTTCCTTACTAATGCTATAAAATACTCTCCAGGCGCAACCAAAGCCCTAATTACGGTTAATCTTAGAAATAATGAGCTTTATTTAGGCGTTAAAGATTACGGCATTGGAATGCGAGCAGATCAGATCGAAAGAGTTTTTGAAAAATTTTATCGTGTAGAAGAAACATCTCACCGTTTTCAGGGTTTAGGAATTGGACTTTATATTTCTGCAGAGATCATTAAAAGACATGGCGGAGCAATTAATGTTCGTTCGGTGTATGGAGAAGGTTCGGAATTTTATTTTACAATACCAGTAGAACAATTAAGTTCTGAGGTTTAACACAGATCAATTTATTAGATGAAACTAACCTTAAAAATGAACCTTCGTATTGGTTTAGGTATTTCGCTGTTGCTGTTAATTATTAGTTCTACAGCTTCTTATATCAGTATCAAAAACCTTATTAAAAGTGCCGACCTGGTGGTAGAAAGCAATAACATCATCAATGATGTAGACAATGTTGTTTCTATGCTTAAAGATGCCGAGACCGGACAAAGAGGCTATCTTTTAACAGGGAATACGGTCTTTTTAGATCCCTACGACAGAAGTATCAAACGTACAGATTCGCTGTTTTCGAGAGTAATGGTGGCAACTAAAGACAACGAATTCGAACAATTGAAATTAAAGGAGCTCAGAACGATCATCGATAAAAGGATGGAAATTTTATTGAGCACCATCCAAACTAAAAAAAATAATGGCATAGTACTGGAAACATCGTTGCTGGAAGGCAAAAAATACATGGACGATGCCCGTCAGATCATCAGAGAAATTCGCAACGAAGAGAAAAGATCACTAGCCGAAAAAACTCAAGAGATGAATACGCTGGCTGGTTTTTCGCCATTCCTGATCATTTTTGCTGCCATTTTATCTGTTTTAAGTACAGTTTTCTTTTATCGTAAAGTAAGTTCGGAGTTTAACGAGCGAGTTGCTCTGTTCCAACAACTGCAAAATGTTAACGAAGATACCGCTAAAAGAATTGATACGATTAAAAGTATCGCACACCAAATCTCTACCGGAAATTATAAAGTTAGACTTCACGAAACTGCCAAAGATGGCTTAGGTAGCCTTTCGGGTTCGCTTAACAGTATGGCAGAAGCTTTACAACACTCATTTGCACTATTAGAAGACAAAGATTGGATGCAAACTGGTGTAGCTACCCTTAACGATAAAATGGTGGGCGATAAAGATGTTGCTGCGCTTGCCAAGGACATATTGGAAGCTGTTGTGGCACACACTAAAAGTATGGTGGGCGCTTTCTATATTTTAGAAGAAGATCATCATTTGCATTTGGCTAGCGGATATGCTTTAGATATTACCGATAAAAAGAAAAGAATTGCACCAGGTGAGGGCTTGGTAGGGCAGGCTTTTCAGTCGGAAAAATTGATTTTACTGGAGAAAGTTCCAAATAATGAGTCGACCATTAGCTACGCTACGGGGCAAACCAAACCTAACAGCGTGGTTGCTTTTCCTATTATTAGAAATGGATTGGTTTTAGGTGTAATTGAGCTGGCTACCGTGAATGCTTACCCGCAACGCAAAATCGATTTCATGGAGAACATTTCCACAAATATCGGTATTGCCATTAATTCTGCTCAAGGCAGAAAGAAACTACAAGATTTCTTGGAAGAAACGCAATCGCAAGCGGAAGAGCTACAATCGCAGCACAGCGAATTAGAAGCGTTAAATGCAGAGTTAGAAGCGCAAACACAAAAAATACAAGCTTCTGAAGAAGAACTTAGGGTGCAACAAGAAGAGTTGTTACAGAGCAACCAAGAGCTAGAAGAAAGAAGTGCCTTGTTAGAAGAGCGTAACCAACTGATTTTAGAGCGTAACCTAGAAATTAAACAAAAGGCCGAAGAGTTAGAACAAAGCACCCGATACAAATCGGAGTTTTTGGCCAACATGTCGCACGAGTTGCGTACGCCGCTAAATTCTATTTTGTTGCTGTCTAAGCTGATGTCTGAAAGCGAAGAACTGCAAAGAGAATATACAGAATATGCATCGGTTATCCAGAGTTCTGGACAAGGTTTATTGAGCCTAATTGATGAGATCTTGGATCTTTCGAAAATTGAGGCCGGCAAAATGGAACTTGAGGTAGCAGAAGTGAGAATTGATGAGATTACCGCCGATATCAGATCGTTGTTTATGCCAATTGCTAAAGACAAACATTTAGAACTGGTCATCGGTGTATCTGGCGATGTGCCTCATGCTTTCACTTCAGATAAAATGCGTTTATCGCAAATCTTAAAAAACCTACTTTCTAATGCATTTAAATTTACTTCACAAGGCAAGGTAAGTTTGGCGATCGGTTACAATGAAAAGGACAATATCCTAAGTTTTGCGGTGAGTGATACCGGAATAGGAATTGCAAAAAATAAACAAGGCTTGGTTTTCGAGGCTTTCCAACAGGCAGATGGCTCTACTCGTCGTAAATTTGGAGGTACAGGTTTAGGCTTATCTATCAGCAAGCAATTGGCGGTACTTTTGGGCGGTAATATTAAATTAGAAAGTGTAGAGGGCGAGGGAAGTACATTTACGCTAACCATTCCAGCTGATTTTAACGACAGAAAAGAAATAGTTTTTGCTGAAGTAGTTGAAGAGAAAGAAGCTGAAACGAAACAGGAAAGAAAAGAAGAAGATCGTTTTGTGGTTACCAAAATCCCTGACGATGTAGCCGATGATAGAGATAGCATTACAGATCAAGACAAATCTATCCTGATCATAGAAGACGATACGTACTTTGCTAAAACCTTGCTAGATTTCACCAGAAAAAGAAACTATAAAGGTTTAGTTGCCGTTCGTGGAGATGTAGGGATTGAGATGGCGCAGAAATACAATCCGTTGGCCATATTGCTAGATATCCAACTGCCAGTTAAAGATGGTTGGCAGGTAATGGACGAGCTGAAATCTAATCCGTTAACGAGACACATTCCAGTGCACATCATGTCGTCGCTTTCTGCAAAAAGAGAGAGCTTGCAAAAAGGTGCGGTAGATTTCATCAACAAGCCCTTTGCTTTAGAGCACATGAAAGTGATTTTCGAAAAATTGGAGCATGCGCTTAGCAAAAACCCGAAAAAGGTGTTGATTGTAGAAGAGAACAAGCAACATGCGGAGGCTCTGAGCCACTACCTAAGTTCGTCGAACTTACAAACTTTGGTGGTTTCTAACATCAGCGAGAGCATAGATGCACTGCATCGTAAAGAAGTAGATTGCGTAATTTTAGATATGGGAATTCCGGATAAAACGGCTTACGAGACCTTGGAAACCATTAAAAAAAGCGAAGGTTTGGAGAATTTGCCGATCATCATTTTTACGGGCAAAAACCTTTCTAAAGGAGAAGAAACTAGGATCAAACAATACGCAGATTCTATTGTTGTAAAAACCGCTCATTCTTACCAACGTATTTTAGATGAAGCTGCGGTTTTCTTACATCTGGTAGAAGAAAAAGACAATAAAGGCAAACAACTGGGTAAATCAGAGACTTTGCAGAACGTAACCGATGTTTTAAAAGACAAAGTAGTGTTAATTGCCGACGACGACGTTAGAAACATCTTTTCGTTAACTAAAGCTTTAGAGCCACATAAGATGAAGGTTTTACCAGCGATAGATGGGAAAGAGGCATTAGAAGCGATAAAAGCGAACCCTAAGATAGATGTTGTATTAATGGATATGATGATGCCTGAATTGGATGGTTATGAAACCACCAAGCAAATTAGAGCAATGGCGGCCTACAAAAACTTGCCAATACTGGCTGTAACCGCAAAAGCGATGATGGGCGATAGGGAGAAATGTATTGCTGCGGGGGCGTCAGATTACATCTCTAAACCAGTAGACATTGATCAATTGATTTCATTATTGAGAGTTTGGCTTTATGATAAATCTAATTAACGGCTAAGATGGAAGGTTTAAAAAAGAAAATTTTAATCATCGACGACGATAGCAGAAACATTTTTGCGCTGAAGGCTGTTTTAACTGCTAAAAAATATACCTGTTTATCTGCTTTAGGTGCACAAGAGGGTTTCGATATCATAAAAAATACACCAGATGTTGGTGTGGTTTTATTGGACATGATGATGCCAGATTTAGACGGCTACCAAGCCATGGCCAAAATGAAAGAAGATGAGCAATTGAAAGATCTTCCTGTAATTGCGGTAACGGCACAGGCAATGCTAGGAGATAAAGAGCGCTGCTTAGAAGCGGGTGCAGTGGGTTATATTTCTAAGCCAGTAAATGTAGAAGAACTCGTTAAGTTATTAAACAATTATTTGTAGTGTCAAATTCTGGAAACATAAGCGACGAACAAGTTGAGATCTTAATCAATGATGTGTTAGAGCATCATGGTTATGATTTCACCGGCTATTCTAGGGCCTCCTTGAAAAGGCGCTTGTCCAGGTTGTATTCGCTAGATAAGCACGTTAGCTTCGCCGAATTCAGGTACAAAACCTTAAACGATAATGTCTATTTCAAGCATTTTGTAGAAGGTGTTACGGTAAACGTTACCGAGATGTTTCGCGATCCAACTTTCTACCGTTTATTACGGGATAAGATCTTGCCAAGCTTAAACACCTATCCGTTCATTCGCATTTGGTTGGCCGGCTGTTCTACAGGCGAAGAAGCCTATTCGGTTGCCATTTTATTGCAAGAACTAAATCTGTTGCACAAATCGTTAATCTATGCTACAGATATCAATCCAACGGTTTTAGAAAAGGCTGCACTAGGGATGTTTCCGCTTAGCCAAATGAAAAGCTATTCTGAAAATTACATCGCTTCTGGCGGAAAAAAAGATTTCTCATCTTACTATACTGCTAACTATACATTGGCCAAATTTGATTCGGAATTAAAAAGTAAGATGATTTTTTCTACCCACAATTTGGTTTCCGATCGCTCGTTTAACGAGTTTCAACTTATTTTGTGCAGAAACGTATTGATCTACTTTGACAGACCGTTACAGTTTCGCGTTTTTCAATTATTCGATCAAAGTTTAGACAACTTAGGTTATCTGGCTTTGGGTACAAAGGAAACCATCGATTTTTCACCTATTTCGCCGACTTATAAAAGGGTAGGAACAGACAAAGTTTGGAGAAAGGTGAGCGCATGAGAAAAAATGGAATGTTGGTGATCGGCGGCTCGGCCGGCAGTTTAGATGTGCTGCTGAAAGTGCTGCCAGAAGTGAAAAGGGATTTGGATTTTGCTATTATCATTGTGATACATCGTAAACAGGGCACCGATTCATTACTGACTGATCTATTAGCGCACCGAACAAAACTCAATGTAAAAGAAGCCGACGAGAAGGAGCGAATTTTGAATGGCACCGTTTACATTGCGCCTTCAGATTATCACCTACTAATAGAAAAAGACTTCAGTTTTTCGCTGGATTACTCTGAAAAAGTCAACTATTCACGGCCTTCTATAGATGTCACTTTCCAATCTGCTGCCGATGCCTATGGCGATAATTTGGTTTGCATGTTATTATCGGGATCTAACTCTGATGGTGTAAACGGGCTGATTACGGTTAGAAAGAATGGTGGGATAACCATCGCCCAAAATCCAGCTTCTGCACAAGTTTCGTATATGCCAGAACAGGCAATTTTAAAAGCAAATGTAAGTTCGGTTTTAAATATCGAGGACATGGCTGCATATATCAATTCATTAGCTAAACATTAATAAGATGAGCAAAAAAGTTTTCATTTTTGATGACAATCAAGACATTTTAGAACTGTGTACCCTGATTTTGGAGGGAGCGGGTTACGAAACTAAAACCTCATCTACATCAAATGATATTATCAACCAGGTTTCTGCTTACGAGCCAGACATTATTCTAATGGATAATTGGTTGCCAGATGTAGGCGGCATAGAGGCTACACAAGAGCTTAAAAAGCATCCGTCGTACAAAACCATACCTGTGGTTTATTTTTCGGCTAATAACGATATTAAAACACTTGCCGAAACTGCCGGTGCCGAAAGCTATTTATCAAAACCTTTTGATATTGATGAATTAGAGGCAAAAGTGGTTTCCTTAATTGGAAAGTAAAGCGTTATTTCAATTGGTTGAGGATATGGATTTAAGTCGCCATTTCGACCGCAGCGCAGCGAGCGGAGAACTGAAAGAAAGCACGGCTAAATCTTTCATGATGTTATTGCGATTTCAAAGATTTTACTTCGCAGAGCTACGGCGCTCCACTCGTTTTCCTATCGATAACTATTAAATTTCACTACTAAACAATGAAAATATGTAAATGGTAATAAATACGACAAATATTATGATTCTAAATGTCCTTTGTTGTCTTGCTTTTCTCAAATAACCGTCTTTTTTCAATTCCCAAGAAATTAGAATTTCAAAGAGCGTAAGGAACGGGCTATCAAGAAAATCGAATATTGAGAAAGCTTCTTTCGCCCTTTTGGCTCTTTCCATGTTTTCCTGGCGTTCGTGAAGGAATTTTTCTCTTGAAACCAAATCCGAATAGTCAACCCCTCTAACTGTAAGTTTATTTTTGGCTTGAACTACAGCTTCATCATCCCAGTTTTCTGGAATAGCAACAATTTTTACCAATTCATTGGAAGTTCGAGCGGCTATCGGAGGGTTAAAGATTTTCATTCTCCGTAAATATACATTGAATAAAAATAAGTTAAAATAAAGAAGCCTCGGCATACGTCGAGGCTTCTTTATTTTATGTGGACTGTTAACTGAAAACCGTAAACTGAAAACTGCCAACTATGCCAAAGGCATTCCTTCAGAATTAACCAACAGTACTAATCTTCAATTCCTTCAACTGCTTATCGTCAATGGTGCTTGGGCTATCAATCATTACGTCTCTGCCCGAATTGTTTTTAGGGAAAGCAATCACATCTCTAATGGTATCTAAGCCAGCAAATAACGACACTAAACGATCGAAACCGAAAGCCAAACCACCATGTGGCGGTGCGCCGTACTCAAAAGCATCTAATAAGAAGCCAAATTGCTTTTGCGCCTCTTCATCACTAAAACCTAAATGCTTAAACATCAAAGCCTGCGTTTCTTTATCATGGATACGGATAGAACCACCACCAATTTCGGTACCGTTCAATACCATATCGTAGGCGTTTGCTCTCACTTCGCCTGGTTTGGTATCTAACAAAGGAATATCCTCTGGTTTTGGCGAAGTAAATGGATGGTGCATGGCATGGTAGCGCTCACTTTCCTCATCCCATTCTAACAATGGGAAATCTAATACCCAAAGTGCCGAAAACTTATTTTTATCGCGTAAGCCTAAGCGAGAACCCATTTCTAAACGCAATTCGTTCATTTGTTTCTGCACTTTTTCTTTCACGGCTCCTGCTAATACCAACACTAAATCGCCTGGCTCTGTCTGTAATGCCGCCGACCATTTTTTCAGTTCATCCTCATTATAAAACTTATCCACAGAAGATTTTAATGAACCATCTTCGTTGTGGCGCAGGTAAATTAAACCAGTAGCACCAATTTGCGGACGCTTAACGAAATCCGTTAGCTCATCTAACTGCTTACGAGTATAATGTGCGCAGCCTTTAGCGTTGATACCAACCACTAATTCTGCATTATCAAAAACAGCAAAATCTTTGCCTTTAACAATATCGTTTAGCTCTACAAAAAGCATCTCGAAACGTGTATCTGGCTTGTCAGAACCATATAAACGCATCGCATCAGCATATTGCATACGAGGTACTTCAGGTAAATCGATGCCTTTAATTTCTTTGAACAAAGTTCTAATCAGTCCTTCGAAAGTATTCAAGATATCCTCTTGCTCTACAAACGACATCTCGCAGTCAATTTGCGTAAATTCAGGTTGTCTATCTGCACGTAAATCCTCATCTCTAAAGCATTTCACAATTTGGAAATACCTGTCGAAACCAGAAACCATCAATAACTGCTTAAAGGTTTGTGGCGATTGCGGCAAAGCATAAAACTCGCCCGGGTTCATACGGCTAGGCACCACAAAATCGCGGGCACCCTCTGGCGTAGATTTGATCAACACCGGCGTTTCTACCTCAATAAAATCCAACCCATCTAAATACCTACGTACAGATTGAGCCATTTTATGACGCAACACCATGTTGTTACGTACCGGGTTACGACGTAAATCCAAGTAACGATATTTCATACGTAAATCGTCGCCGCCATCCGTTTCATCAGCAATTAAGAAAGGCGGCAATTTAGCCGAGTTCAAAATCTCCAAAGAAGAAACTTTAATTTCGATATCCCCAGTCGGGATTTCTTTGTTTTTATTGGTACGCTCAACCACTACACCGCTTACTTTAATCACAAATTCGCGACCAAGTGCACGGGCTTGCTGGCACAAATCGGCATTATCGTTCATGTTAAATACCAATTGGGTAATTCCATAACGATCGCGGATGTCGATAAACGTCATTCCGCCCAAATCCCTAGAGTTCTGCATCCAGCCGCACAAAGTGACATTTTCGCCTAAATTTTCAAGGCTCAAAGCACCGCAAGTAGTTGTTCTTAACATATTTATTCGATGTTTAAGCGGCAAAAGTACGAATTTAGATTTATGCCAAAGGCATTCCTTCGGAACGATTTTAGATTTAGCCTGTAAAGGAGTTAAATTAGTATGAGTTTGATAAAAAATTAGCCAATTTGCTAGCGATAGCGCCTCCAATATTCGTTCCATTAATTTCGGTCTCTTATTTTTCGGATTGCACCAATAAGCCAAAGCACTCACTTTGAAAGAAACCTGCGGAGCAAGCATGAATACAGATAAGAACAAAAGCAACACTGAATAAATAAGCAACCGAGAGTTTTTTTTACTTTTTGCGGTCAACCTGAGCTTTAGCGAAAGCCTGATAACCTATAATCAAAATTGATAAACTTGAAGAAAAGTAAGAGCCCAGCGGCGGCGAGCTTAAAAAAGTATATATTGAACATCATTTCACTTATATTAAATTATTATTTTCGAAGAGCAATACCTGCATTTCAAATTAGCGTTAGTCCTGCTGTTCGCTACAACTCCTCTCCGCCAGCTGGCGGATGCGGGTTTTTGCTGCCATCAGGTCTAGTTAACAAAAGTATTTCGCACTTCGCCAAATATCCCTGCATTGTAGCTTAGCTAATCTGAAGCCAGCTTTTTCGTATTCGCAAAACTTACAATTAAACATTCTAGCTATATTTGCCGCTTCCTAAAAAATCGGCTTTCGCTAAACATTCCGATTGTGGGAAAAGCCAAACAATATTTATTCATACGAAATCAAATAATTTATGAAGCCGTTCATTACTGCTCTAATCTTTACTGTTTTTGCGTTACCATCATTTGCACAACACAGAAAAGTAAACTTCAGCCAAGCATTCATTAAAGAAAATAGAGGTAAATTCCATATCGAAGTAAACGAGTTAAAAGAACTGCTCATTACCATGCTGGCCATTACCGATTCAGGCCTCGAAAACGATGATATGTTTGAGCAGAAAGGGGAATACTATCAACGCATCTTAAAACAATTTAAACCATTAAAAACCGAGCCCATTATCCTTAAAATGGATTCATTGATGAAGGTAACGCCTCTTAACTATATTTTCTTTACGGGCAACTCGCAAACCTATCAATTCGATGGCGACACCCTAAAACCAAGCAAGGTGTACTTGTTTACCGCCAATAGTGCTGCCAACGTAAAAATTGATAAAAATCCAATTAGCACTTTTAAAAAGGAGATCGAAGACTTTGCCAAAAAGTCGGGATTTAGAAAGTTCTACCAAAGCCAACAGCCGCTATACCATCAAATATACGACGACTACAAGCGCAAGGTTAATGTAGAAAAGCAATGGAAATGGTTAGAGAAAAACTTTGAAGCGAAGAATGATTGCTACGTAATTTATACCTCGCCGCTAATCAACGGCTTAAACTATACCACAGGTTATACCGAAGGTGATTTTAAATTAATTGAAATGGTGTTGCCCGCAGTTTCAGATCCAGAAGGTAAAAGTGGAAAAGCTTCCGAAGCATTTAATACGAGGGTAATGTTTACCGAAATTGACCATAACTACGTGGATGTACCCAGCAGAAAATTGAAAGCCGATATTGAAGCTGCATTGAAAGACCGCGACAAGTGGGTAAACAAAAAAGCTTATGGAACAGAATACTATCCAAACGGAGAAAAGGTTTTTAACGAATACATGACCTTCGCCGTATTTATCCTTTACGCACAAGAAAATTGGAAACGCGATCCTAAATTAATTACCGAAATCGAAAAAGAGGTGGTTGAAATTATGATCAGTCGTGGTTTTACAAAAATGAATGAATTTACTACTGCATTGAAAAACCTGCGCTCGCAGCACAAAAAGCAGAAAATTGATCAGCTCTATCCAGAATTGATTAAATGGTGCGCTGCGCAGTAAATATGCTAAAGCCGCTTTGTCTAGAAAAAGCGGCTTTATAGAAGGCGGAAGAAATGGCCATACTGGTCAATTTAGGCAAGCTTTGAAAATGAATCCTACCTTTGCTAAAATCTTCTAAAATGAATAGCGCAAACAGACAATTTATCTTGCCAGTACTTGGTATTGGTTTTTTAATTTGGTTTTTAGCAACCTTAGCTTTCCGTATTGCTGGACAATTTTTCTTTATCACAGAGTCGCCGACGGTGCTTACAATTCTATATGTAGCGGTAATACCAGCCTTAGCTTTAATATCAGTATTTACTTTCAAGAAATTTAAACTGTTAGCACTTGAAAACGTGGTAGCCGGAGTGCTGCTGGTATTGCCCGGAATGGTTATCGACACTTTTGTAATTCAATTTTTTGAAGATGTTTTTCCAAATATGCCATCTAATAGGGCTGCAACATTTGGCTCTTGGTTAATGTGGGCATACGCTACAGTGTTATTGACCTCGGTAATTGTTGGCCTGCCAAGAAAGAAAGGTTAATTAATTCTACCTGCTTCGTATTTCCTTTGCTAGCTATTTGCTAAAATGGCTATTTTTAGCAAAGGTTAAACAAACAAGACACGAACCAAGGACGATAAATTCTCCAAAATGGCGAAAATTGGGCGATACAATATTGTTAAAAACTACACTGCCAGTATTTACTAACCTCAAGGCCTTCGTCTATCTTGGTTTGGTGTAAAAGGATACAACAACTAAAAACATTTGTACTGGAAATGAATTGGAACAACTATTTATCAGAGAAAAAAAGCCCTTATGGAACCTATGCACATTTGGGTATCTTTGAGGGAACGGTAAGTGGAATTTTCGACTTAGCTACCATTCCGGAAGACACCAAGATATTGGAAATGTCTACACCACTGAAGAAATTTAAGCTGACTTATACCCATCTATATTCTCTGGCCAATCATCCGAACATTGAGGCGATAAGACTAGGAGAAATTGATGAGGAGCGAGTTGCGGTATTCGCCACCTTGCCGAATTTGAAATATCTTCAAATTAGTGTGAATAAACAGGAGGAGTTTCCCAATTTGTCGAGCTTAAAAAACTTAGAAGTTCTTGTGCTTTCTGGGATCAAACAGGTTAAAAATATCGACTTTCTTGCTGGTATGTCGAACCTAAAAACATTATATGTTTATGGCTTAAACCACCTATATGATTTAGCTCCGTTGGCTACGTTGACCAACTTGGAAGAGCTGTTCTTAGACCATGGGAAAATGAGTGGTACCGGGCAAGGAGTTAAAAGTATGGAGCCAATTTCGGAACTGGTGCATTTAAAATATTTGGCATTCATCTTAAACGTGGAAGGTAAGGACTACAGCATCCAACCCTTGCTTTCACTAAAGAAAATTGAACAACTGCTTATTTTGCCAAGGTATTTGCAAAACGGACAAAGAGAGCAACTGTTAAGTGAATTGCCTTTATTGAAGGAGTTGTCTTAACGAAAGTTTGAGTTATGCAGTATATTTCGTCGTAGCAAACGGATATTAAGCCTTAGGTTGGTGTGACCATTGTTATCATTTGCTATTTGATTGGTGAGATTAAAGTACCGCATGCGTAAATACAGACTACATAAAATTAATAAATATGATTCCTTTTCAAGACCTTCTATTTTTTGCATTGGCAGCTTTGATACTGGTAATTAGTCCAGGGCCAAATATGATTTACCTTATATCTAGAACAATAACGCAAGGAAGAAAGGTAGGTTTGATTTCTCTATCAGGTGTAATTTGCGGCTTCTTATTTCACATCGTTATGGTGTCGTTTGGGTTAACCGCTGTATTATTTGCTGTTCCTTACGCTTACACGATCCTAAAAACATTAGGTACATTTTATCTTCTATATTTAGCGTATCAAGCAATTAAGCCAAATAGCAAGAATATTTTTGAAGTTGATAAAAATATTAAGATTGATAATCCGAGAAAGTTATTTTCTGTTGGCTTTCTTACGAACGTACTCAATCCTAAAGTTGCGGTTTTTTATCTCTCATTTTTCCCTCAATTTATAAAGCCCGAGTACGGATCTGTTTTGGTTCAAAGTTTAGAACTTGGAATTACGCAAGTATTGGTAAGTTTAAGTATTAATTTTGCTATTGTGTTGACTGCGGCAAAAGCGGCGACATTTTTTGCGAACAATCCACTTTGGGTGAGAGCTCAAAAATGGTTTATGGCAAGTGTCTTGATGTTTTTAGCCGTAAAAATGGCGCTCTCAAAGGCGAAGTAATATAATGAAAATGGTTACGCAAGTTAATGAGCTAATAATTAGGTTCGATATTCGAACAGAAATGGAAAACTCCTTTCAGAAAATTCTTGCTACAAATAGTGCTGAAGAGCTAGATGTTGAAAATAGAAATATTTCAATTAACTCTAAAAATATAGCATATTCGATAACTGAATCTAACTTTCATCGCTTTCAAACACCGATCTTAGATGATGATCAAGTTGCAATTGGTTATTTTGCGCTTGTAGTGACAAATGAGAATGAGCAAATAGATGAGTGTTTTGTAATAAATCGATGAACCGAATAGAGTTTTTAATAAATGAAGTTGCCCAGAGCAAAATTGATTTTGAAAGTGGTTTTCAAGCTATTTTGTATGAACCAAACTTTGATTTTCAAGCGGTTTTTATGCTATTAGAAAATTATATTTTTAATTCTATTCCTGATAAGGTAAGCTATAAAACAGAAACATATCAAAATGCCATAAATTCGATTCCATTAAAATCAACATTTGCACCTGTTGTTATTCTAAAAAACTATTCAACTAAAAAACGCATTTGCTAAACTTCAAAAACTTCCTGATAGTGAACGAAATAAGGTAATTATATCTTTATTATGGATATTCAAGCAAACCGACACTGAAAGGCAAAATACAGAATGCAAAATGGGTTGTGGGCACGAATGGCATAATATCGAATAGTGAATTTATAAGGTTTAGTCATTTTAAACCTATGGTCGTTGTGTTACCCTTTTTACTATTCTTACGTTTAGCAGATCAGTATAAAGACGTTGCGTTTGATGAATTTTACTTCACGCTCATGGTAAATATTTGCTTCTGTCGGTTTTGGCGTATTTGTCCTTTTGCCTATGCTGGTTCACCGTCGGTCTACCGTCGGTCCTCCGTTGTTGCTACGTCGGTGGGTAATGACGATAATAGGTATGTTTATTCACTATACCATTGGTTTAAAACTTGTTCATATAACACCAATTCATTTCGGATTATCTCTCGCTAATCTTTTGAGCGGTGGAAACTTGTAGAAAGAATTCCAAATAGTGATGCAATTTGACTTTATGAAATCTTTGTGTTTTGTTCCTCATTCTTGCTCTTAAAGATTTGTAATTCTCAAAGCCTTCCTCTATCTTGCTTTATCTAAATATCTCAAGCTCTGACTCCTTTGTAAATATTTACATTGAAGTTTCGCAAAGCCGACGATATTAGAGTATATGTGTAATAAAGTGATACATATATAAAAGTGGCGGTAATTTTATATGACGACATTAACAAGACCAAAATCATTAAAACAAGGCGATACCGTTGCGACAATTTCGCTTTCTTGGGGTGGAGCGGGAGAACTTTTGCACAGATACGAAATTGGCAAAAGACGACTTCAAGAAGTTTTCGGACTTAATGTTGTTGAGACAAAAAACGCTCTAAAATCAGCAGACTATATTTCTAAAAATCCGCAAGCGAGGGCAGAGGATTTGATGGAAGCATTTTCAGATAAATCAATTAAAGCAATTATTTCAAACATTGGTGGAGAGGATAGCATAAGAACATTGCCTTACACCGACATTAATGTAATTAGACAAAATCCCAAAATACTTTTAGGGTTTTCAGACACGACAGTAACTCATTTCGCTTGTTACAAAGCCGGACTGACTTCTTTTTATGGAACATCATTATTAGTTGGACTTGCCGAAAATGGAGAAATGCACCAATATCAAATTGACGACATTAAACGAACACTTTTTTCTTCTTTGCCAGTTGGACAAATTTTTCAAAATAAAAGTGGTTGGACTTCGGAACGTTTAGAGTGGTTTGACAAATCACTTCAAAACACAAAACGAAAACTGACCGATAGCAACGGATGGAATTTTTTACAAGCGAATACAAAAGTTCAAGGACAAATGATTGGCGGCTGCGTTGAAGTGCTGGAATTTTTAAAAGGGACAGACTATTGGTTAAGCAAATCTGATTGGACTGACAAAATTTTGTTCTTGGAGACATCAGAGGAAATGATGCCGCCAACTAATTTCAGACGAGTGTTGAGAAATTATGCTGCACAAGGAATATTTGAAAAAATAAGCGGACTTATACTTGGCAGACCGTATAACAACAAGTTCGTTGACGAATACAACAACATACTTTTACAAGTTATCAGAGATGAACAAGGTAACAACCATCTTCCAATCATTACAGAGATGGACTTTGGACACACTTGCCCGACATTTACGATACCATACGGAGTTGTTGCGGAGATTGACAGCGAACAAAAAACATTCAGTATTTTGGAGAGTGGCGTGACGGACTGAAAAGAAGAGCTACTGCCAACATCGTATTGGCAATAGTGCAGGTTGAACGGCTTCGTATCAACGAAAGCGCAAAATTAAACTTCTGTTCTTCGATTAAACTTCGGTGCTAAAATACCCACCTTCGGCAAATCCTGAACCCGTTAGCGGAAGCATAAGAACGACCCTAAAAAAACGTATGAATATTGTACAGAAAATAGCCAGGCAAATCATAGAAAAGTCGTTTAAATTTTCGGTTTGGACAATCGAACAATTTCACGATAAAAATTACTATGCTGAAAAAGTAGAAGATTTAAGGAAATTCCCAATTGGAACATTGGCAAACGATATTGCTAAATGCCTTGATGAAAATAATATTGGACTTGTTCCTAATTATGAAAGCCACGACTTAAAACACGTTTTGCTTGACTTTAAAATGACACCTGTTGACGAAATTAGAATGCAAGCATTTATGTTAGGAAACGGGAATTATACACTTCCTTGTTTTGCTATTCTAGCATTTGGGGCAATCCTGTTGCCAGATGAATGGTCGACATTTTATAAAGATTTTAAAAGAGGACAAAAATCCAAGCCTATTTCAAGTTGGACAATTGAAAAATATGCTGACTTTAAAACGAAATCTTTAAGAGAGCAAGTAATTGAAACAGGAATTAAAAAACAATCAGCACTAACAATGAAGACTATTACTAAATATGGAGCATTAGCTTCAATTATTGTGGGAATATTTGGAATGATATTTTGCTTGCCATTTCTTTTTTCTTCAAACATTGCCGACTTAGTTGGAGCAGGTTTTCCTTTTGTTGGCGGAGCAATATTGACAGTAGGCGGACTATTTACACTTACAAACTTAACACGACAAACACGGAAATTTGCTTACGCATAAAACGTTAGCACGGTATAGTAAAGAATAAAGGAGTTTCCCTTAAATACTGATGTTATGAAATACACTTGTAAAAGCTGTGGAAAGGAACACGAGGAGTGGCCTGCGCTTACGTTTAACACTCCAGATGGCTACCATTGCCTATCTGATGAGGAAAAGCTAGTATCGCTGAAATTAGTAACGATTTTTGCGTGGTTACACACCCAGAACAGACCGATAGATATATCCGTTGCACCCTTACATTAACAGTAAACGACCATTGCGAAGACCTAGATTATGGCATTTGGGTTTCTTTAAGCGAAAAAAGTTTCGAAGACTATCAGTTAAACTACAATAATGAGAGCCATGAAGTAAGCTATTTCGGTTGGCTTGCTAATGATATTTGGGGCTATGAATTTGAAAATAGCATTCCAACAACGGTATTTACCCGTACTGGAGACTAACGCCCCGAAATTGTACCCCATCAAGATGTAGATCATCCTTTGGTAAGAGATTATTACAATGGTATTTCAAAACAAGAAGCCGAAAGACGAATACAAGATAGGATAGGTTAGTGTAATACTATCTCTGAAAAGTTTGTTGATTTCAAAGGCTTCGTTTATATTGCATTATCTAAATATCTCAAGCTCGACCCTTTCCGTTAAATAATAATTTAAAAATATATTTAATTAAAAAAGCCTCATTCTTGTGGCGTAAAGCCAACATAATTTAGTTGGATTGACGACATTTTATGAGGGGTATAAACAAGTTGTGCGACAGCTTAAACCGACACTCACCAAATAATACAATCAAACATTATGAAAGCACGTATGATTTTCGTATTGACCCTACTTGCCTTGACTTCATACGGACAAGACAAGTATAATTATACTCATTTCAACAAATTGACAGAAGTTGAGGGAACAGAATATGTAATTGCGACCATTGAAAACTGGGGCAAAATGGACGGACTTAAAAACCGTTATCTTTTGTTTATAGACACAAAAACTGGAAACACAAACCAAGTTGACTTTCCAAATGAGGGATATTTTCAAAAAATAGAGCAAGTAAAGATTGACGATTTAGGAATAAATAAAATTATCGTGTCAGCCCAAACGGTTGACTTAGACGGAAAAAAAGGAATTGATTGGAATGACCCAACTCAAATAATCATTTTATCTACTGACGGAAAAGAGCGAACCCAACTAACAGACAGTAAATTGTTTGTCCGAACTTGGGTAGTTAATAAACAGAGTGGAACTATTGTAATTACAGGACACTACGACACAAACAACAATGGCAAGTACGATAAGACTGACAAAAACGAAATAGGAATTTACGACTTGAAAACATTGAAACTAATAAACAAAATTTAACAAAAAGCCGACCGCACAACATCGTATTGGCAATAGGCGGGTTGAACGGCTTCGTATCAACAGAAGTGCAAAATTCAACTTTTGTTCTTCGCATCAAGTTCAATGCTAAAAATCCCGCCCATCGCCAATACGCGGCCCGTTAGCGGTAATGTTACGATACAGCACTAACCCGAACATTTTTGCAAGAGACAAACAACATAAACAAACGACATGACAGAGAGATACCATTTTTTTAAAGCGACAACTTTAACTTTATTTATTTCACTGACTTCATGCGGACAACCAACAAACAATAACAACATGGGACTATTTGACAAACTTTTCAGTAAAGAGGAAGCCAACGTAAATTGGGACGAGATTAAAAAGACGGACAAAGTTTATCCGCCTAACTCCATTTCTATTTTAATGCTAAAAACGGACAGCGGCAAACCAGGGACAGGTTGGGTTGACAAAGCGTATGACAAGTATGCTTACAAAAAGTATTGCCCTTACAACTTTTTAATAATGGTTGACCTCACGGACAGCATAGCCGAAAATAATCCCGACCTCGACATGGGGACAATCGAGGACTTTTTTGTTGACGAGTTAAGAAAGGTTTGTGTAGCCCACATAGTTGCACGGGTTGTGACGGACAACGGAATGAACATCGAAATGTATTTAGAGTTGCAAGAACCAGCAATGAAACATATGCAGACAATTCTCGACAATCCCAACCGACTTGTTTCATTTAGTTGCGAAGTAAACGAAGACCCAAAATGGACTGCTGTATCAGGACTGATGAAACTATGAGAACAAAAAACACTCCGCTAACATGGGGTTTGCGATAGCGGGAGTTCAGTGCTTCGCAGACACATTTGTGCAAGGTGGAAGTTCGGTTCTCCGAACAAAGTTCAATGCTAAAAATCCCGCCCATCGCCAATACGCGGCCCGTTATAGCCAATTCTAAAAGACAGACCATTGACAAAATACAGAACCATAGCGATTGTAAAGGTTTAGTAATTCGGTAACAGAATTAGCTTTGTAATAGCTAAAGATACGTTATGCGAATAAATACAAATGATCTTACCTTGAAGCGGAACTATCTAAGTAAATACCGTTTCCTAATCACCG
>NZ_SRMP01000004.1 GCF_005925325.1 Pedobacter helvus
CGGTGATTAGGAAACGGTATTTACTTAGATAGTTCCGCTTCAAGGTAAGATCATTTGTATTTATTCGCATAACGTATCTTTAGCTATTACAAAGCTAATTCTGTTACCGAATTACTAAACCTTTACAGCAATGACGATGTTTCTAAGGACAACAATCTACATCAAAATATTATTATTATTCGCCACCAAAGGCTCTGGCAAATTTTCCTCGCCCAGCATATCACGTAAATCAATCTCTATGGCTCGGCTCATGGAAGTAATTGGCACGTCATTGGCATTACCCTCAAATGGATTTTCGGTACTTTCGCCAATCTGTTCTAGCGTAAAAAACACCCAACCAACTACAACGCTCACTGGAATTGTTAACCAAACGCAATTGGTCCCAATTTTAGAGAATTCACTTAAAAAACCTAGTGGAAGTACAATGGAAAGCAGGTAAACAAACATTACATTGATACTTGCAAACTGCCTTGGATAAGGAAAATTCTTGATCCGTTCGTTTTTGCCTTGTTGATCGTAAAGTTCCTTTAGCAAAGCTTGAATCTCTACATAATTCAAATCGCTTATTTTACCGTGCTCATTTAAAGAACGTAAACGTGCTGATTGTAGTGCTAAAATCTGAGCAGCTTTGTTTTTCTTCTTGATAATGTTAGCCAATTCAACATCGTTCATGTATTTTTTTAACTCTTCAGATAAATCACTTTCCCATTCCGGTACTTTGTAATATTTCAAATATTCTCTGTTGTAGCTTCTGGTCTTCACATTTTCCCAGCCTCTACTTTCCCTAAGCTGAAACCTCAAAGCAGTTAACCAAGCAAAGTGACGGTAGATGAGTTCTTGATGTAAAGCTTTCTCTATACTGGCATCCGTATCTCTAACCATATCTTTCACCATTATTCCCCAAGCCCTGCTATTATTCACAATAGCACCCCAAATCTGTCTAGCTTCCCATAAACGGTTATAAGTTTGGGTATTCCTAAAACCGGCGATAAAAGCTGTAGCCGTTCCCACTAAGGCAACTGGCACCCAAGGAATCGCCAGCCATTTTAAATCTAAAAAATAGTATAGTGCTGTAGGAATAGCACTGATTACAATCAGATAATATATTTTCTTCCGCGTCCACGGAATGAAATGTTGTAGTTTGTATAATCTTCCGCTATTCATAAGCTAATTTTAATGGCCTGCGCCAGTGATTTTCAATTCATTTAAATCCAATTGTAACTCCGCCTTTCTAATTTCATCGTCACTATACAATTTGCCTTTGCGCAGACTAAATAATTCCTTTCTTTGCTCGGCATAAATTTCAAGTAACATGTGCTGATAAACGTGTATCTCTTCAATTTCCGTTTCGTTACATTCTAAAGAAGCAAGCTGTTTTCGTCCTTCGGCGATGTTAGATTCCAAACCGTCTTTGTAAAAACCAATCAATTCATTTTCCTTGGTTTTAGTTAAATGATGTTGATTGATAAGCTTTAACGCTAGTTCGTCTAACTTTAGTTGAATACCTGTCTGCTGTTCTTCGCTACGTGCAATGTTATCAATCTCTTTTAATTTAATGAGTTTGATGATAAAAGGTAACGTCAAGCCTTGTATCACCAGCGTCACAAAAATGACCACAAAAGTGATGAAAATAATCAGGTTACGATGAGGGAATGCCGTAATCTTGTCATCCATTAACAGTGGAATAGATAACGCTGTAGCCAACGAAACCACGCCACGCATTCCCGCCCAACCAATTACTAATGGTCCTTTCCAACCCGGTGAAGGGTCTTTTCTGATCTTAGCACTTAACCATCTAGGTACAAACGCGGCCGGATAAATCCATAAAAAGCGTAAAGCAATGGTAATGGCACTTATAATTAGACCGTATCTTATGCCATCCCAAATGGAGTACTCTCCCAAGCCATGAATAATTTCTGGAAGTTCTAAGCCAATGAGAACGAAAACCAAGGCATTCATCACGAAAATAAGGGTAGTCCAAACGCCAAGCATGTTCATTCTTGTGCTGCCCGTTTTAAAGATCTCGTGAGATCGCCACGAAATAAACAAACCGCCGGTAACTACCGCCATTACTCCAGAGTAGTGAAATTGCTCGGCTGCTAAAAACAGAATGTAAGGTGTCATTACGGTTAAAGCAGCGTCAATTGCAGGTGTAGTTGGCAAAAAGCGATGGATAAAATACATGACGTGTGCACCAGCCAAGCCAATAACAATGCCCATGCCTGCTACCAAGAAAAACTGGCCGGTAGCTTGCTGCATAGAAAAAGCACCACTCAACACTGCTGCCAAAGCAAATTTGAACACGATTAGTGAAGAGGCATCGTTCACTAAACTTTCGCCTTCTAAGATGGTTAGCACTCGCTTAGGAACCTTCATGCCTTTTAAAACTGTAGCAGCAGCTACCGCATCTGGCGGAGAAACAATACCGCCTAATAAAAATCCGAGCGCTAAAGTAAATCCAGGAATTAAGGATGCAGATGTGTAGGCAATCACCGTAGAAGTAAAAAAAACCAATCCAAAAGCAAGCAGGGCAATTGGTCGCTTCCATTTCCAGAAATCATTCCATGAAGTGTACCAAGCCGCTTCGTACAATAATGGCGGTAAAAATATCAGGAAAATTAAATCAGGATCTAGATGTAAAACGGGTATGCCGGGAATGAAGCTGATTCCCAAGCCAGCTACCACTAAAAAAATGGGGTAGGCTATTTTAATTCTTTGGGCTAGCATAACCAAAAGAAAAACAATAAATAGTAGCGCTAAAACTAATAGTAGATTGTGATGCATATCATAGGTTTTTTTTCTACGAAAATAATACTTGGATAGTTATGAAAAAAGGTGAGGCTTTAAGATTATTAGAAAAGCATTAACTAATTTTAATGAATGGAACGATTAGTTTATTTAACGTTGATATTAAGTAGCTTTTATTTTAGTTGTAGAAATATCGAGAAGTCTAAAGAGAATATTCATCAAATCTATGGGGATAGATCAGCTAGAATAACTCGTGCTCGAGAGAATAAGATAGAAAAGACAAAAAACAATCTAGATTCTACTAAAAGCCTTATTAGACAGAGAAATACTAAAGATACTAGTAGTTATACTTTTATTTTAGAAGGCAACTTTAGCGCTGAGGGAAATGAAGGCAAAGCATTTTACCGCGGGAATAAAATCAACAAAATAAAAATAACATTTTATGGCGAAACAGGAAAAATTGTTTATAACTATAGGTTTAGAGGTAAATTGGTCGACGTGTCTCAGCAACGTTTCCATTATCGAACAGATTTTACAGAAGTGAAATCAGCCAAAGATATTACGAATGGCGAACAGATTAATTTTATTACGGATTTAGAAGGAAATTTAGTTAAAGGAATTAATAAAGGAGCTGATTTAGATACTTTCCATGAACTGAAAAAAGCAATTCCTTTTGATCTGATTTAATCTCTATCTTCGCCTTGTGTTAGAAATAGTATACCAAGACGATTACCTTATCGCTATCAATAAACCTCATGGCTTATTAGTACATCGCTCTAAAATAGCCGATGATGCCAAAGAGTTTGCTTTACAAATGCTACGAGATCAAGTTGGTCGTCATGTAAATCCAACCCATCGTTTAGATAGAAAAACAGGAGGGGTGTTATTATTTGCATTCGATAAGGAAACGGAAATCGCGATGCAAAAGCAATTTCAAGAAAACTTGGTAGATAAGCACTATTTGGCCATTGTAAGAGGTTACGCACCCTTAGAAATGGAAATTGATTATCCTTTGGCGAAGGAAAATGGAACTTTGCAGGAAGCACAAACCAGCTTCATTACCTTACAGCAGTCTGAAATTCCCATAACAATAGGCAAACATCCCACCTCGAGGTATAGCCTAGTCAAGGCTAACCCAAAAACAGGTCGAATGCACCAATTACGCAAGCACTTTGCACATATTTTCCATCCTATCATTGGCGATAGGCCACATGGCTGCAATAAGCAAAATCGTTATTTTAAGGAACAACTTCAAATGAATACGATGATGTTGCATGCCTTAAATTTAACTTTCGAACATCCAGTTACTAAGCAACACATCACGATTAGCGCAGATGTGCAAGATGAGTTTAAACGGATGATGGATTTGATGAATTTTAAGCTATAAAAACAATTTTTAACAATTATTTGTGTTATTAGTAGAATTATGCCATTAAAATATAAGCTACTTGCGCTCGTTTTTGCTGTCTTAGTACTGAGCAGCTGTTCATCAATATACATGCCTGGCGTTCCAAATACGCCTATGTTAACTAGAAAAGGAGAGGTTGCTGCTGGAGCCCATATCTCCTTGAGGGGCAATGTCAATGTAAATACTGCTTACGCATTTAGTGATAAATTCGCCGCTATGGTCAATTTTGGATCGATGGATAGCGAACGTAGGAAAAGAGACGTGAAGCACAATTATTTTGAAGTTGGAGGTGGTTATTTTAAAACTTTCGGGCCAGAAGATAATCGTATCTTAGAATTCTATGCTGGAATGGGTACAGCAAGTAGCAAACGAGTGGTTAGAAATTTTGATGACGGGGCTTTAATCAATACAGATATTTATGATGCCGACTACACCAAAATGTTTGTGCAGGCGAACTATAGCTCTAAGAAAACAAGTAAGATAAATTTATTAGGATTAAATTTCGGACTTAACTATGGAACTGCATGGCGTTTGAGTTTTGCTTCTACTAATGATTTCAAACTAAATGGTGTCCCCCAAATCAATGAAGATAATATTTTTATCGAACCTGTCTTTTTTACTAGGATGGTGTTAAGCGAACAATTCCAACTACAATATACTAGTGGCAGCAACTTTGGTTTAAGAAGCCGGAAATTTTTAAATGCGGGACATTCCGTGTTCACCATCGGTGCAGTCATCAATGTAGGAGGTAAACCGAAAACTAAATAAATTAGCTATTTTTTTTATATTTGAACTGTTTCGACGATCTAAACAGAATTATGTTCAAATAATGGAAACGGAAGCTAAGAAAATTAGGAAAATTATTCATGTTGACATGGATGCTTTTTATGCTTCCGTAGAACAGCGAGATTTTCCTGAGTTGAGAGGCAAGCCTTTGGTAGTTGGAGGTTCTCCGGACGGGCGAGGTGGTGTGGTGGCTACCTGTAGTTACGAAGCCCGAGCATTTGGCATTCGCTCGGCCATGTCTTCCAAAAAAGCACAGCAGCTTTGTCCATACGCTATTTTTGTTTATCCCAGATTTGCCGCTTACAAAGAAGTTTCTAAACAAATTAGGGAGATCTTTAGCAGATACACCGATTTGATAGAGCCGCTTTCGTTAGACGAGGCGTACTTAGACGTAACAGAAGACAAACTCAATATCGGCTCTGCCATTACCATCGCCGAAGAAATCAAAAAAGCAATTAAAAACGAGTTGAATTTAACAGCATCGGCTGGAGTGTCGATTAATAAGTTTGTTGCTAAAATAGCTTCCGACATTAATAAACCCGATGGCTTAACTTTTATTGGCCCTTCTAAAATTGAGCAATTTATGGAGAAACTGCCTGTAGAAAAGTTTCATGGTGTGGGCAAAGTTACTGCAGAGCGTATGAAAATGCAGGGAATTAGAAAGGGCAGCGATTTAAAGAAATTGACGGAAGAACGTTTGACTTTACTTTTTGGGAAGTCGGGTAAATTCTTTTATAACATTGTTAGAGGTATTGATAACAGAGCTGTAAAACCAGACAGAGAAACGAAATCGGTGAGTTCTGAAGATACATTTGGTTACGACTTAGAAAAGGGGAATGAACTGTATGAACGTTTAATGCAGATTACCCAATCGGCGTTTAAACGGATCAATCAATATCAGCTGTTTGGTAGGACGATAACCGTTAAGATCAAATTTGCAGATTTTAAAATCATTACTAGAAGTGCTTCTTTTGAGCATGCAATTACTGATGAAAATGAGGCCATTCTTGCAGCAAGAACTTTGGTAGAGCATGCGGAATTTAATGGCAAGAGCGTTCGTTTGTTAGGTGTGGGTTTCTCTAATTTCCACGAACCTAAATTACGGAATAAGATACACGAACAGAGATTGTTGTTCTAGGCTACTTTGAACCGTCTAAATCATACCTTTTAAATCATTTTGCTACTAATTGATTTGTTCTTGATTTGAGTTTAGGAAACAAAAGTTGAGATACCTATATTTCCTCATTAGGTAAATAAAATGATCTGTTGAGGAGAGATTGAAAATTCCTTTGAATGTGTTAAGCAATTATATTGCACATCAAAAGGAATTTATCTAAGTTTGCACACTTTCGCTCCCGTAGTTCAATGGATAGAATTATGGTTTCCGGTACCATCGATATGAGTTCGAATCTCGTCGGGAGCACAATAAGAAGGCTCTACAGTTTTTGTAGAGCCTTTTCGTTTATTCTTTTGGCGCTTTTTTTACTGGATGAACAGGCTGCTCGCTTTGTTCTCTTTGTTTAGCGGGCTCGCTATTCTTAACTGGCTTAATATTGCCATCTTCAATATCTTCCTTAACCGAATTTACGGGTTTGATATTTTTATCCGTTTTCTGTGGATCTTTTCCACCTTTTGTATTTCCTGTGATATTCATTTGCTGCAGTTTTTTCATACTAACAAACGAAAAACAAAGAATGTTCTTTAAGCTACTGTTTTAATCGTTGTTTGTTTGTGTCTTACAATGATGCCTTTTGCGCATCACCAAGCAGAGCTGGGATATTTTCATTGTTAATAAAATACATGCCTATTCCATCTTTTGTAATTCCTTTTTTAAATCGATAAGTAAAAACTGGTTTTCCATCTTCAATAAGATGTTCCATGTGCATTAGTGATACTTGTTTATTATTAAAGATATCTGCCAGTTCGGTAATATGGCTTGATATTAAAAATACAGAATTAACAATTTTAGTAAAACCATCAACCACTAATGCGGTAGCTTCAGAAGCATCCTTGGCGTTAGTTCCTTTAAAAAGTTCGTCTAATAACACAAATATCTTCTTTTTTTTTATCAATAAATTTAGAAGGTATCGAAGTCTTTGCACTTCACTTAAATAATGACTTAGTCCATTTCTTACATTGTCTGCAAGATTTATAGTGCTAACTAATCCGTTAAAGACAGTGGTTCGCATGCTTATGGCTGGAACAGGGAAACCAATATGCGCTAAATAAATGGCAATACCTAAGGATTTTAACAAGGAGGATTTACCCGCCATGTTTGAACCTGTTAAGAAAATGAGATGATTGTCTTTATTGATTTCGACATCATTTCTAACAGCAGAACTAATTGCAGGGTGGAACAGACCTTGAATGTTCACATTCACTCCATCGACATCGTTTGTGTAATTGACTATTGATAACTTATTTTCTGAGCAGCTGTTAGCGATGGTTTGAAGTGCATCTATTTCATACAAATGATCTAATAGTCGGTTTAGGAGTAATCTCCGTTCTCTTTGTCTTAGTTTAGAATCGAGCTTGCTTAAGGTTAGGAAATGAACTGGTTGATCTGTAAATACAGTTGTTTTACTTATTGTCAGCTTTTCTAGGATATCTGTTATTTCTATACCTATTCTTTTTAAAACATTCGGCGTATCTTCCTGATTAAGAAAATCTTTTAAATCGTAACAATACCTCAGCAACTTAAGTAAATGTTTAATTCCCATTTTAACAACATAATAGTCTTGGGTTTCATTGAATTTATTTTGTACATAAACTAAAAAAGCATCTATTAAATTGTCCTTTAAATGAGATTTTCCATAATTTAAGTAGTGAAGTATCAGCTCTAATTCAGCATCATTAGTGGCTAAGTTCGTTTTATTTTTGGATAGAAAATGTATTGCGGTGGCTCTTTCTCGTAGTTTGGAAATATCAGCGATAGGTTTCCGCATCATTTCCTGAATTTTTTGGTTGCCATACGTAGTTTGGCAATGATTAAATAAGTGATAAATGCAAAATTCAGTGTAGCTGCCTGGAAATATATTTAAGTCCTGATAAGATTGTTCATCAATTTCGAAATCCATTATTTTACATTTCTCTAAAAATAATAGATTTTTTTTAGAAACAATTGTATAAAAGTCGGTCTTAATGTTTTGCTAAATTTCTATCCAATCGCTTTTGGCGAAATTATTGAATTCCGTTCTCGCTTCTAAGTTGAGATAAGGGTAGGTTACTTTAGAGAGATATAATCCGGTTGGCTTTGCGATTTCGAAATTTTCGGGAATTTCTAGCGAAGAAAGATGATGTTCGAACTGATCTACACTCATTTTTCTTTTGCCAATTTTTAACAAATTTCCTGTTAAAATTCTAATCATTTTGCTCAGAAAACGGTTGGAAGCGATATGGAAACGAAAATGTTGTTCATCGGCAGAGCAGTATAATTTAGCTTCCATTACGTTACAAATGGTATGTTCATTCTTGTCGGGGGCGGTACAAAAAGCTCTGTAATCTTTGTATTTCGGTAATAGTGCTACGGCGTTTTTCATCTCTTGTACGTTGAGGTTTTTTACATCGTAATACGAACTCAGCTGACCTAAAAAGGGATTTTTATAGGTGTGCAAGTAATAATCATATTTACGTTGTACAGCGTCAAACCTTGCATGTTGCTTTCCATCCATCGGGATGATATCAAAAACCGCAATATTATGAGGCAAAATTCTATTGATGATAAAAAATAGGTCGAAATCTATTTCTTGTTCGATATCTACATGGAAAAAGTATTGGCTGGCATGTACACTAGTATCTGTACGCCCGCAGCCGTTTATGGCAATGGGCGTTTTAAAGATATTGTTTAACTTGGCTTCAATTACTTCTTGCACGCTATGTGCCTTGGGATGTCGCTGCCAACCATTATAAGTGTGGCCATTATAGCCGATGTGAAAGAAATAACGCATCTACTTAAACGAATTTCTTCATCATTAAGCTACAGCCGTAGTGCAAACCATCGTGAGATACAATGAATTTAATAGCATCCTCAATTTTTTCTAATCTATATCCCTTATAAGTGCTAATGCTGTAAGGTGTATAGTTTTCGAATTTATCTGTTGCTAAATCTTCTTCTAGTTGATCAATCGTATCCAATAGGTAAGTCTTTAATTGTAAAATTTCTTCGTCAGAAATAAAGCTTTCTGGTTTAGAGCCATTTCTGTATTTATCAACCAAAGAGGCATCAATTACCAATTGGTTGTTAGATAATTTGTAGCATAAAATCTGCTGACTAACCACCAAATGCCCCATTTGCCAAGCCAGGTTATTGTTAAAACCAGCTGGGATTTTATTTAGTTGCTCGGTAGTTAAATCTTCAACCAAACTTAGTAGAGCCTTGCGACTTGCTCTAATTACTTCGAATATCTTGTTCATGATGAAACAAAGATAGGTTTCTTTAGATTAGAATGATGAACAAACTACTTTTTAGCATTGCCAAGCCATAACAAAGCATCAATGATCATTTGATTTTGAGTTTCGTTATTGAAGGTATGAGAAAGTGCCGTAATTTCTTTTCCGTGCTTGCGTTCATAGTCCATATCGTTATGTCCCATGTTTACATAGATCATTTTATACTTTTTATTGATCCAAACTACTGGGTAATATCCCTGATGCCAAATTTCATGAGTTTTAGGTCCAGTGCCGAGCGGAAAACTTGACGGATCTATACTTAGCAATACGTCGATATTAGGGTTTTGACGCAAATCTTTTTCCCATTTGTACCATTCGTTGGGTTGCGATTTAAAAGTTTCGGGTAATTTTTTGGTAGCTGGATGATTTTTGTTCACCCTTAAAATGGCTGATGTTGGTCGCCACGTATTACCGCTATATTCACCTGTGCCTAAAAATTCGTCGTGGTACCAATTCCAGTTTTGGTTAAAAGCAGATGGAGTAAGTGCAAAAGCCGAAAAATGGAAACCCATCCAGGCGCCGCCATTTTTCATATAGTTTTCAAAAGCTTGGCGTTGCTGAGGATTTTCTGGTCTGGTATCCAGAAACAATACTACTTGATATTTGGAAAGGAAATTTGCATTGAGATTGTTCCAATTACTTGTCGTATCGTAACTGAAATTATGCTTTTTTGCCATGTTGGGAAACCACTGGTTAGCTTCTTTTACATAGCTAACGTGAGCCATATCATTTTTACCAGTAAAAAAAGCGATGGCTTTAAACTTGGGCTTTTGGGCTTTTGTTGATAATGTGATGCAGCAAATAGCAGCTAAGAATAAAAAGGTTTTAAAGCGGAGTTTCATATTTGGTCAATTGAGAGTTTAAGTTAGAAATTTAAGCTGGTTTATGGATATTTTTTACGCTATTCCATTGGGTATTATACTTTTGACGCATCAAAAGTATACAAAAATGCTTGTCAACCCCTAAGGTGCCTTTCCCACAGCCCGACGCTCATCAAAAAAACAGGGGCACTTTGTTTTGTTCGTTATTGAAAGGCTAATGTTTTTGCTGTATGAACACAAAACCGCTGCGCTTGAGGTTTGCTAGTGCAAGCTGACCAATTATTACTACTGTTTTTTGATTAAGCTGGCACTGGGATTGACGGTCGTTCTTGGTAAAAGACAGTGCTTTCTTAACGGTAACCTAGCGAGCGTAAAAACAATGAGCAAAAAGTGTTGAAACGGCAATAGGTTTTAGGCAACATTGCAGCTCTTCAAAAGAACTACTGTGTTTGAAATCTAAACTTGATTGACAGCGATAGCTCCCGATTGCAAATCGGGACTAAAGCAGAAAGCAAGACTAGCGTAAGCTAAAACGAAGTGTCTTCGATTTTCAAAAAAAAACATCCGATGAATAATTAAATCCATCGGATGTTCGATATTATTTATTCTTCAATATAACTCTATTTCGCGGCTGTTGGCTTAGCATTTTTCACATAAGTATCTAACCACTTATTGGTTTCCCAAAGCATGTGTAAGATATTTTCTTTAGCTCTGTAACCATGCGCTTCGTAAGGTAAATACACAAAACGAGTTGTACCACCATGACCTTTAACTGCGTTAAATAAACGCTCGCTATTGATAGGGAAAGTACCTTGGTTATCGTCCATTTCACCATGAATTAATAGGAGTGGAGTTTTGATTTTATCTGCATAGCTGAAAGGGCTCATCTCATAATATAATTGAGGAGCTTGCCAGTAAGTGCGATCTTCGTTTTGAAAACCGAACGGTGTTAAAGTTCTGTTGTAAGCACCACTACGAGCAATACCAGCTTTAAATAAGTTAGTGTGTGCTAATAAGTTTGCCGTCATGAAAGCACCGTAGCTATGTCCACCAACTGCCATACGGTTTCTATCGCCAACACCCATTTCGCTTAATTTATTGATGGCAGCATCAGCATTTAATTTCAATTGTTCTACAAACGAGTCATTAGGACGCTTACCTTCTTTGGCTACAATTGGCATTTCTGCATTATCTAAAACTGCATAACCTTGCGTTACATAGAAAATAGGTCCGCCAGAGCTAATAGTGATAAATTTGTTTTCAGAACCTCTAACTTGAGCAGCATCACTTGCCGAGTTGAACTCACGAGGGTAAGCCCAAATTAAAGTAGGTAATGGTCCGTCCTTATCTTTGTTGTAACCTTTTGGTAGATATAAATCACCTGTTAAATCTACACCATCGGCACGTTTATAAGTGATTTTTTGCTTTGTAACGCCATCTAATGACGTATATGGATTAGCAAAGTTAGTGATTTGCCTATCTGCAACGCGAAGTACTAAGTTTTTGACGAAGTAATTAGGAACATCAGTTTTACTTTCTCTACGAGTTAGTAGTACCAATTTCTGAGGATCTAAAACATCGGTAACTACTTCGAATGTACCTTCTTGGCAACGCCATAAAATTTCAGATTTTTTAGTATTCAAATCAAATTTAGCAATGAATGGTAAGTCGCCTTTTGGAGATGCGCCAGTAGTATTGTTTAATAATAGCTTAGTTCCGTTATCGGTAGTTAAAATTACCTGACGACCGAATTTATTTTTCTCTGTTACCGGAGAACCTGGGTTGTTGTAAGCATCGGTGGTATTTAACTCGTACAATGTTTCTAAAGCACCAGTTGAAGGGTTAAATCTACTTACTTTACTGCTTTGTTTGGTTCTCGACATTTCTCGTACCAAGGCTAAGGTTGCATTTCCCCAGCTAACGCCAGCGTAACGAGTTTTAGTTTTGAAAAGTTCTTTGCTCGCTCCTGTAAATGGTGCTTTTAACTCGTAAACACCATCATGAAACTCTACGTTTTTCTTAATCAAGCCGCTGTCTAATGGTTGGGCCCAAACTATCGTCGCCGCTTCATCATCTCTCCAATCGAAGCTACGAGGTACGTTTTGTACGTTGTCATATCCAGAAGGACGAACCTCTGTTGATGGCAATTCAGCTAATACTTTAATCGTTTTTCCCGCTCTGTCAATTACTTTTACAGTAGAAGGGAAGCCGTAAGCCGCAACTAGGTAAGAAAATGGTTTTTTTATGGTACGAACCATCAAATAATTTTTATCTGGAGATAAACTCACCGTGCTATAAATTGCCGGAGCGCCAATTGGAGTTTCTACGCCACCTTTGTTTTGCACCAGTTGTGAAGTTGCGAAGAACTCGAACAATTGCTCATCGTAAGGGGATTTAATTAAATCTTGGATAGTGGCACTTGGAGCCACTTTACCCAAGTTTTCTTGTACAGTTGGACCTTTTGGAGCCAATGGGCGCTTAGGTGCTGCACTCGCAGGTTTGGTAGCCACCTGGTAAAGCAACGTATTATCGTCTACCCATACTACACTAGAACCCAAAATTGCATTTAATGGCTGTTTGTTGATTTTTGTTGCTTTTGCCGTAACTACATCAATTACGTAAAGATCAATTCTATCTTGTGAAGTTTGTGTGAAAGCAATTTTAGTTTCGCTAGGGTTCCAGCGAACGTTGCCTGCAAATAAGGTAGCGGGCAAGCCAGTAACGGCACTAGTTTTGCCTGTTTTGATATTTTTTAAGCTAAAACTGTTAACGTAGGTTTGTCTGCTGGGAGAGTAGTTATTAGGATTGATACGCATCCCAGCAATTTTGTACTCAGGCATTGCCAATTCTTCAATTGAAGGGTAAGGATTACGATCGCTAAATAAGATCCATTCGGCTTTGCTGTCGATATTAACGCCTGGAGTGGGTTTCGCCAATAGCAAATCGGCCATTACTTTTGGAGGAGTTTGGTACGTTACCGCATCTTGGGCAAATGCACTACCGCCTAAACCAACCAATAATAGGTTAAGTATAACTTTTTTCATTTTCAATATGTAAGTTTAATTGATGATATAAACTTACATATTGAAATTGACTTTAACTTTTTGTATCAAAAATATTTGATAAGCTTGGGTTAAAGTTTCTTGATATCGATGACGTTTATTAGCCCATCAAATGGGTAGGCCATAGAACAAATTCCTCCCGGAAAGTTCTCGCTTTTACATTCTTTAGTTAAACTAAAATTAGCTAGTACTTTCTGTTGATCTTCAAAATTTGCTATTTTTTTGAAGTTACAAACCTTGTATTCTTTGTCTAATACGCTAAGATAGGTTCCTGTACAATTTTTGATAACTGTCGCATTAGAATAGCTTTCTTTTTTGCAAGAGCTTGCTGAAGTTATGAATATCAGAAATGAGATTTTGACAAAAACTTTCATCACCATTATTTTTTATTATTCCCGTTGAAATTGAATTTAAGGTTAAGTCCTGCCGAACTAATTCTCAGGTTTTTATCGCCCATGGTATTAAGTGCAGGTTTATAATAAGGTTCAAAAATAAGCACATTTTTACCTATGCTTTGATTAATGCCAATTGCTATGATTGCACTGTTAGCGAAGTCAAATCCCTTTAAACTACTTTCTTCTGTTTGGGTTTGGGTTTGCGCCTCTCCATTTCTATATCCGAAATTACTTAAACTGTAATTGTAGGTATATTTTTGGGTAAGATAAGAACTAGAGTTGATACCTGTAGAAATATAAAAATCTTGTTTTTTACTTGGAAAAAATTTCACCACCATTGGTAAGTCGATGCTCAAAAGTTTACCATTGAAACTTAAATCGTTAGTAGCAGTAGCAGAATATGCTAAGCCAGCTACCGGTGCACTCATGGCATTTGTGTTGCTTTTTGAAGCAAACATTGCTTGCGAAACTTCAGCAGGTACTTTGTTTTCGTAGCTCACTTTATTCTGGCTAATTCCGGCACCGAAGCTGATTACCAAGTTTTTAGTGACTTTTACGTTAGCATTTAAACCTACTCCTGCACTCAGTTTTGCTTCATTATCATCATGATAATTAAAGAAAGTTCCCGTAAATATGTCTAAAGTAGTTTTCGAAGCACTGCTTTTTTTCGTTTCCTTGGTTACGCTATTGGCCATCAACTTGCTTTCTTCCCTTAAAAACTCTTCTGTGGATAATTTCGGTTTTACTGTCTTCTCAGTTGGTGGTGCGGTTGTTGTAGCTCTAGCATTTGCTATGACCTTTTCAGCCTTGTCATCTGTTTTAATTATTGCTATCAAAGGATTGTTTTGCTCCCCTGCAGTTACAGCTTTTGTTCGTGCTATTTCTGAATTTGTAGTAATGACATTTATTTCTTTTATTGGGGTTGTCTCTTTAGTTGAATTATCCTGTGCGAGATATTTTTGAGGATTTATAACTTTTTCCTGCGAAACATCTTTGTCTTGATGATTTTGCTTCGGTGTGTAGTTATCAGCTTTAATCGTATCTGATGTTATTACCGGCGTATGCTCTTCACTAACAGGCGAACTATTTTGGGGCATCACATTTTCTTTTGGTGTTGTACCAGCTCTTAAAATTACTTTTTCCGTATCAAATGCATTACTAAAATATAAGCCAGCCACCACCAATAAGGTAGCAGCAACACCAGTTAACCACCAAATTGGCAGTTTTTTACTTTCCTTTTCAGGATATTTTTTGCGTAAATCAGCCCAACCTTGTTCTCCAAGACCATCATCGTAGTCTTCGAAAACAGATTTGATCTGTTCTACTAATTCTTCTTCACTCGTTTTCATCCTTCTTCTATCTTTTATAAATTGAGTGGGTAGTTAATAATTGTTGTAAAGCTTGCTTGGCCCTAGTTAAGTAGGTTCTAGACGAACTTTCAGGGATATTAAGCATGCTACCTATTTCTTTGTGCGAGTAGCCGTCAATTTCATATAAGTTGAAAACTGTTCGCTGCATTTCATTTAAGTTTTTCATTAGTGCCAAAATATCTTGAGCGCTCAATTTATCGATGGCAGAGGTATGGGTGCTTTGTGGAATGGTGTCAGTTAACTCTATGGCTTCACTAAATCGCATCGATCTTCTTTTATAATCTAGCGAAGTATTAACTAAAACCTTTCTGAACCAAGGCTTAAAGTCGTTTTCTTCGTTAAAGCTGTTAATAGATTTAAAAACCTTAATGAAACTATCGTTTGCAGCTTCTAAAGCATCGTCTCTATTACCTAAATAACGGATACAAATACCCAAGGCATAGCCATAGAACTGCTTGTATAGCAATTCTTGCTGGCGTAAATCACCTTTTTTACAAGAAGCAATGAGCTCAACTAAGCTCTCGTTGTCAGGCATTTGTTATTTTCTTTTTAACTTATATTGATAGCGATTGTTGGCCAAATCTTTACACAAAAAACAAGCCCCCCCATTGATGAATTTTGTTAAAATTAACTCACTGCCTTTAAAATTATATTTATAGTTACCATTTAAAAGTAATGCCCAATCAAATTCTGTAGTCCAAATATTCTCATCTTTAAACTCTATTTCTGAACTGTTTTTTACGATATAAGTACCACTTCCAAACTTATAGCCCTTAATTACCTGAAATCTGCCTTCTTCCAAGGTTATTTCTGTAGGTGCATTAATTTTATTGCTTCCGGTATATGCTACAAAAGTACCTGATTATCTACAATTTAGCTTATTTGGAGTGCTACCTTTTTTACATCCAAAACAAAACATCAATATTAAAGAAAGATATAAATACCTCATTTTACTTTTTTTAACCTATACGTTTTGGCAAAACAAAACGCTACAAAGATTTTAAATTTAACCTATTCTTTTTTATTTCCTTAAATTTGTCGCTTCAATAAAAATCAAATCGTGTCGTTAGAGCAGTTAAAATTAAGTAAGCCATTGGTTTCGGCCATGAGTGCGTTGGGACATTTGTCTCCAAAAGAAGTACAGTTAAGAACCATGTCTAGAATTTTGGGAGGGCAAGACGTAATTGCCATTGGTCCTGAAGGCAGTGGTAAAACAACTACTTATGTTTTAGCTACTTTAATGCGTTTAAAAACTGGCGGCGGTGATGCTCCCAGAGCTTTAATTTTAGTGCCTACCAAAGAAAAAGTTTTGGAGGTATTAGACTATTTCGAGAAACTAAATAGAAACGATACCTTTAAAATTGTAGGTATACATGCTGATACGCCTATAGATGAGCAAGTAGACGATTTAACCGATGGTGTTGACATTGTAGTTGCTATTCCATCTAGAGCTAGAGCCATTTATTTGAAGCTGGGCTTAAATACCAATAAAATCCAGATGATGATTTTGGATGACGCTTCGGATTTAGTTAAACAAGGTTTGCAATTGCCTGTTAACGAGCTCGCAAGAAGTATTCAGAAATGCCAGCATTTGGTTTTTACCGAAGTAATGCATGAGAAGCTGGAATACATGATTGACGATTTTATGCTTATGCCAGCAACCATAGAAGTGGAAGAATTGTTAGAAACGGAAATAGAGACTTATCCACAGTTGGTTTACCATGTGCCAAATTTCCGTACGAAACTCAATTTGTTAAACCTGTTGCTAAAAGATACTGAAGTTTTCGATAAGGTAGTGGTATTTGTAAATACTCGTTTAACTGCCCAAACTTTATCAAAAGATCTTTTTGATGGCAAAGCCGAGGATGTTTTCGTTTATAAACCGCTATTTTTTGACGAAGCTGGCTTTGAAAGTTTAGAAGCTTTTAAAATTAATGATAAAGCGAGAGTATTGATTGTGGCTAACGAAAATTTTGAGGAAGTAACTTTAAGCGGCATTCCTTTCGTTTTTCATTTCGAGCTGCCTGAAGATAGAATGCGCTACATCAATAGGGTAATTAAAACAGATGAAGTTGATTTGGTTTCTTTGAATTTTATCACCGATTTAGAATTGCCAGAACTTAAAAAGATAGAACAAGCTTTAGGACAGAAATTAGAAGAGGCAGAGCTGCCGGAAGATTTGTTGGTAGAGGGTACCAGCAAAACTGCCAAACAAAAAAGTAAGCATGCGAAGGAGTTGGAACGAGCAAAAGCAGAAGAGGAAGCTTTTAGAAATGCAGCATTTCAACAAAAGAAAGAGAGCAATGCCAAAACCACTAATTATAGTAGTGGCGAAAAAGCCAGAATGAACAAGCAGAAGAAACACGGTTAGATATACTGTAATTGCGAGGTATAATCGTGTAAAATAAATTCAGCGTGAAGATGCTTTACAGCCACCCTGACAATGCAATAGCTGCGAAGCAAATTTATTTCAGGTTTATTTATTCTGTTAATTCACTTGATTTAAGTGTTTTCTATAAACTAAAGTAGTTATCTAACAATAGTTCTGAAAGTTAAGTTTACTCTAGGCTTAGTGACCAATTTAGTAGGGGGTAAGCGATGTAACCAATGACTTTGCGTGGTGTCTTTCATAATTAATAAACTACCATGCGCTAACTGCAACGAAACCATAGTTTTATCTTCCTTGTGTTTAAAGGCAAACTTTCTCTCTGCACCGAAACTTAAAGAAGCAATTGCTCCATTTTTCTTTAGGTCTTTTTCGCCGTCGCTATGCCAAGCCATACCTTCATCGCCATTATGATAAAGATTAAGTAAACAGGAATTAAAAGTTTCTCCAGAAAGTTCTTCAGTTTTTCGTTTTAAAGCCAACAGTTCATCTGTCCAAGGTAAGGCGGTTTTAGTGATGTTGGAATAGGTGTATTCAAAAGGTTTTTCGCCATACCAAGCTACTTTTCTTTTGGTGACAATCAGTTTCCCAAATATTACCGCTTGATCATTTTCCCAGGCAATATGATTTAGCAATCGTTCGTAATAAAAATCAGCATCAGTTTTGCTAAAAACAGTGCCATAGTAGTTTACGGTTCCTTCTTTTGGGAGGAGGTTGGTTTGTGATGGATCGCTTTCAAATAAGTTCATCTTAGTAGTCAGGTATTAGTGGTCAGTTATCAGGGATTTGATTAGTCCATTTGCCAAGCAATAACATCTTCGAAACATTTAATAGCCATAGGTGATATTGTTTTTTCATTTAACTAAATCTATAAAAAAAAATTATTTTAAAAGTGTCCACTGATCCCTGGTACCTGACTACTGACCGCTAATAAAAGCCTGTTCCCATCCAATAATAGCAGTTTTTCGCGTATTACCCCACATATAGCCACCAAAAGTTCCACTACTTTGTATCACCCGGTGGCAAGGAATTAAAAAGGCGATAGGGTTGCTGCCAATGGCTGTTCCAACAGCTCTGGACGCATTGGGATTTCCTATTTCATTCGCCAATTTTCCATAGGTAGAAAGTTTGCCCATTGGGATTTTTAATAAAGCTTCCCAAACTTTTAACTGGAAATTAGTTCCTTTTAAATGCAGCTTAACATCTTTTAACTTAGACCAATCACTTTGGAAAATAGACATTGCATTTTGCTGTAAATCATCTAGTTTTTCTACATATTTAGCGTTAGGAAATTTTGCTTTTAGTAGCTCTAGGGCTATTGCTTTATCATCGTAGAATGCCATGTAACAAACGCCTTTTTCGGTAGAAGCTGTTAATAGCGAACCAAAATGAGTTTCCGAAAAACTGTAGTTGATTTTCAGCTCACTACCACCGTTTTTGTACTCAGCAGGAGTCATTCCTTCTATGTTTACAAACAAATCGTGTAAACGACTAGTTCCTGAAAGCCCAGTCTCAAAAGCAACATCAAATAGGTTAGCTTGGTGGCTTTGTAAGAGGCTCTTTGCATAATTTACACTCACATATTGGAGAAACTTTTTCGGACTTGTGCCAGCCCATTCGGTAAATAGCCGTTGGAAATGAAAAGGGCTCAAATTTACATTTTCAGCCACTTCATCTAAATTAGGTTGGCTTTTGAAATGTGTTTTGATGTAGTCGATAGCTTTGGCGACCCTTTCGTAATTTACTTCCTCCTGTGTGTTCATAAGCTTTAAATTTATACAAATATGACGACAGTAGAACGGTTTTAAAATCCGAAACTTGCTTTTTTGATAAATTGTTGAACTTACGAAGTTTCAAAACAGCGAAGCTCTCAACTTTACTTCTGGAAATAATTAAATAACCAAAGTTAAACTTCGTAAATTTGAAAATAGCTTAATTTACGATCAATGAAAGAACAGTTAATCGCAGATATCAAAACTACCTTATCAAAAAACAAAGTAGATGCGTTGGCTCAAATAGCTGTGCGGCAAGCAAATGCTGTGAAAGATATTATTGATTTAACTTTTCATCCAGAGGAAAAAATCGCTTTTAGGGCAGCTTGGATTTTAGAAAATGTTTACACCAACGCTCCGTCAAATTTTGCACCTGCTGTTACTTATTTCCTAGATAAATTTTCTTCCCAAAATAATCTTTCCGCACGTAGACATTACGGCAAGATATTGGCATTGTTAACTAAAAAGAATGCACCACAAGAAATCAAAAAGGCTTTAAGCGAATATGATACAGAAGAATTGGTAGAAACTACTTTTGCTTGGCTGATAGACGATGATGTACCTGTAGCCATCAAATCTCATTGTCTAAATATCTTAGCTAATTTTTCGGTGAAACATCCATGGATTAAAGATGAGTTACTGCAAACAATGGATTACTTAGTAGATAAAGAAAGTATTGCTTTTTTTGCGAAGGTAAAACAGATTAGAAAGCAATTGAAGGTTTAGCTAATCTTCCACATATTCTAAAATATCGCCTGGTTGGCAATCTAAGGCTTTGCATATAGCTTCTAAGGTGCTAAAACGTATAGCTTTTGCTTTGCCTGTTTTCAAAATGGAGAGGTTGGATAAAGTTAAATCTACCCTTTGCGAAAGTTCGTTTAACGACATTTTGCGTTTGGCCATCATCACATCTAAATTTACTACTATTGCCATGGTTATATCGTTAGTTCATTTTCTGACTGAATTTCCAGTCCTCGTTTAAAAACTTGTGCAATAATAAAGATAATTCCCGCTAAAAATAGAAACTCGCCGCCATAGTCAAAATGGCCAGATATATTAGAAAGCGAAAGACCTTGTTTGATCAGTGCCTTAGAATAAGATTGTGCGCAAATTTGGAGTATGCTAATTATCAACGCTAAATGACTTATTTGAGCTATCCATTTACTATTATTTCTGCTGAACGGGTGTAGGAGATTGATCTTCATAGAAATCTTAACTGCTAAATAAGCCATGTAGGTTTTTAACCCAGATACAATAACCAAGATAAGTCCAATATTGAGATAATGAAATAGGCCTAAATTGTATAATTCTGAAAGGTTTAGCTCCAAATAAAGATTTTCGGTTTTAATCGAATTCCCTAATAAACCTATTATAAATGAAAAAAGAATGGTTCCTGTTTTAATGCATAAACCAATAAACACGATCCAAAACAACATATTCATGAGACGTATAATTTTGCTAGCGGATGTTACTTTTTGTTTCATGATGTTCATATTTTATACAATTATAAATAAATTTTTATTGAAAAACAATAAATTTATGTTTTTAGAAATAATTAGCAATCCTATATCTGATTAAGATCTTAATTTCAATTTTACAAGTGTTAAACATTAAAATCACACTTAAATCTTACTTTTGGAATATGAGTAACAAAGCAGAAATCATATCGGAAATCATTAAAAATAGAAGAAGTGTTTTTCCAGAAAGCTACACGAAAGAAGAAATCCCAACTAATATCATCGAACAAATTTTGGAAAGTGCTAACTATGCGCCTACACATAAATTAACGCAGCCTTGGCGGTTTACGGTGATTAGAAAAAATGCTAAAGCGAAACTAGGTGCCGAATTAGGAAATATTTACAAGAGAGTTGTTACTGCGGAGAAATTCTTACAGAAGAAATTCGATAGTTTTGGTCAGAAAACTTCACAAGCAGATGTAATCATCGCGATCAATATTCAGTTTCACGAAGATAAAGTGCCAAATTGGGAAGAAATAGCAGCAGTTAGTTGTGCTGTACAAAATATGGCTTTAACTGCCGAAGCTTTAAAAGTTGGTGCTTATTGGAGCTCGCCGCCGTTAATTGATCATTTGGGAGATTTCTTAGATTTGGGAGAAAATGAAAAATGCTATGGCTTGTTTTACATGGGCTACCACAATGCAGAACCTAGAGAGGCTAAACGTGCGCCGATGAATGAGAAAGTGAAGTGGATGGAGGGATAGATAATAACCAATGAAACAATGACCAATTTCCAGTTAGTAGTCGTCAGTTTCAGTTGGCAGTTAGTGCCTCAACAATTTAACAATACAGCAATTTAACAATTAACCAGTTAACCAAATCAACAATTAACCAAAATTTGAAAGATCAACTTTATCAGTTATGCTTAGCATTTATTGAAAAACGAATTGCTACTGCAACCGAGGCGCTTGAGCAGGCACAAGAGGCTAGTAACGACGATACTAAAAGTAGTGCAGGCGATAAGTTTGAAACTGGTCGCGAAATGGCGCAACAAGATATCAACCGTAACAAGCAGTTATTAGCCGATGCAAAGCAACAGAAATCAGTTTTGTTGGCGCTTGCAGATGTATTTGAAACTAGTAAAGTAAGAAGCGGAAGTTTGGTGATCACTAATAACGGTAATTTCTATATCAGTATCAGTGCAGGTCAATTGCAGTTAGAAGGCAAAGTTTATTTTGCTATTTCTGCTGCTTCGCCAATTGGTAAATTGTTAATTGGCAAAGCAGCAGGAGAACAGTTTGATTTCAATGGTAAAACTTACCTTGTTGAACAGATTTTCTAATATTTAATCAAAGCAGTTACATTTTCGCTTTCAATAAACTGCTTTTCAAAATTGTTCCATTTTGTGTTACTAATCCCAGATTTTAAAGCCTGCTCTTTGAAAAATGCATAATCAGTGGGCTTACCCTTAGTACTTAAGCACTGTTTTAGAAAATTGAACATTCTTTTTTCTCCCACAATTTGTTCCAAGCCTCTTAGTATTAGCGGCCCGTAACTGTATCTGTAAGTTCCATTAACCTGATTGATTTCGGTTACTTTATTCAAAGGAGTAACTTTGAAGTTTTTTAAGTTGGCTGTCGCATTTTTAAAATAAGCGTTGCCGTAAGATTTACCAAATTTAGCCTCGCTTGCTTTAACTGAAAGATACTCAGCAGTAGACTCTAAAAAGAACCAAAATAGGGTAGAATTTGGCTGAAGTACATTTCCAAAATAGTAATGACCAACCTCATGTGCGTAAAAAGGATAATCGGTAGAGTCTTTGAATTTCTTATTTGTTTGGTCTATCGTTTCCCCTAATTTACCACCAGCAATGGCGATAGTAGGATAAGAAGCAAAGCCCCAAATTCTTCCTTCGTTGAATTTTTCAATTGCAGTATGTTCAATAAATACGTTTTTGGTGTCGTATGGTATGCCCAAAACCTTATGGTAATATGCTTTCATTTCAGCAATTTCTGCTTCGAAAATAGCAAGTTGAGCTTTATTCATGTTTGTATTTAAAAACAACGCATTGGCAGTTTGTTGTACATTATAATTGCCTATAAATAACATAGGAGCTAAGGGAACGGTAGACTTAAAGTTCGCTAATGGTCCAGCTTTCGGCAAATCGCCATTCACGAAAATTTGCTGTGCATCTTTACTTTCTACACTAATGTCATATGTAACCTGTTCCAGTTGTTGATCATTTTTTACATCGTAAATAATAGGATACCATTTAGATTGCTCGGAAGCTCTCAAAGTTGTGCCGTTAAAAGCTATTAATCCTTTAAAGTCGGTAAAATTAAATTCGCCTTTATAAATTGGGAAGGCGCCAGTATAGCTAATACTCAGTTGTTTGGGATTTTGTAATACCGCATTTTTATCCGATGGTGTGTAAACCAAGCCTTCGCCACGCATTTTCCCGTTGTAGTAGCCATCGTATTTAATAACCTCGCCAACAGCATTTTTAAGATGCTTGATGTTGAAACCTTTATTTAATAATAATTGGTAATCTTTTCCCAAATCAGGAATGTTGCTTATAATAAAATCGCAAGTGATTTGCCCAGTTTGCATGTCAACAATTGCTTTTCCACTAAGATGTGGAGTTTGGGCTTTCAAAGAAAAGGATAGGAAGATGAAGTAAAGAGGAAGGAATAGCTTAAACATGAGTTTCGATTTTTTAGTATTCACGAAACTAAAAAAAACTATAAAGAAACTGTGTAAATATTTGAATTGATATTCAAAAGAAGGACTTATAAATTGCCTCTCCCCAAAACTTACCGAGGATATGTGCACCTTCTTTATTTGGATGTAGGTAGAAAACACCAAATTTGCCGTCCTCTGGAGAGAGATATTCTTTGTAGTGTTTCTTGAAAAAAATAAATGCTTTTCTATCACCTAAGTAAACCTGATTAGGCTTGGTTTTGCCGTAAGCTCTAACTAATTTTTTAAGTTCAGGGAAGTAGGTTTTTAATCTGTCTAGCCCTTCTTGCATATACGTAGAACGGTTGTGTGTATTCGGACTATACCAAATTGGCTGCTGGTAAATAATTTTACACTTAGGAAAAGCACTTATTAAACTGTCGGATATGATTTTGATATTATTGTAGTAAGCTTCTTTTGATACTGGAGCTCCTTTAGGACCTTTTACAGCGCTGTCGTTTGTTCCTAATTTAATGGAAAAAACCAAAAGCGCATCTGTATTTTTAAACTTCTTTGCCGCTCCTAATATTTTCGGAAATTCTGTATTGGTTTCTGGAAGGATATCTACAGTTGTACGCCCACTAACGCCCATATTATAGAATTCCACTTTCCCTACCTTGTTTTGATTTTGCAACCAATCACAAGCTTGTGCAGGAGGAGCGTCTTTTGTGCGCTCAGATAAACCACCGCCGAAAGTGATGCTGTTTCCTATAAAAACGATATTGATGTCTTTCTTATCTTGTGCATTACCATAAAAAATAGAGCAAAAAAATAAGAGAATGAAAATGTAGATTTGTCTAAACTGCATCACCGAATATACGAAATTGATTGAAAAAGCGATTGGGCTCTGAAAGCTATTTAAAGCTCTTTTTAATACTATGCAATAGGTTTCTAGCAGTATAATTTCCCGGATCTATAATTCTCCTGATGGTATAAAGAGGATAGTTTTCATCTCTCTTGGTAGATAAAATGAAAGCAGCTTTGAAACCATGCTCTTTTAACTTTGGCAAAAAGCTCGATTTGTACACGCCGTAAGGGTAGGCAAAATATTCCACTTTTTTACCCGTGATCTTTTCTAGCTTTTGCGTTGGTTCATCAATCTGCGTTTTCCAATCTTCGTCAGTAAACTTCGCGAAGTTTTTATGGTCGTATGTATGGCTAGCAATTACATTTCCATTATCAGAAAGTTCTTTAATTTGTTGTGCATTCATGTAAGCAATGCGACCTTTTTTACCAATAGATACTGTCATGATGAAATAAACACCTTTAAAACCGTATTGCTTTAAAGTTGGATAAGCCACTGTAAACTGGTCTAAATCGGTATCATCAAAAGTAAACATGATTGGCTTTTCTGGCAATGATTTTCCGTACACTAAATAATCGTACAGCTGATCTGGCAAGATAGAATTGTAACCGCTATCTGCCAACATTTTTACGTGCTCTTTAAATTTAGTAGGTGATATGATATCGTCTTTCGCTCGTTTGCCATCGCTAGGCAACCATTCTCTAATTTGGTGGTAGCATAGAACGGGTACTTCTTTCCTCGCTAAAATTGTCGCCGCATCTGCAGGTTTAACAGTTTCTGTTTTAGCTATTGGCACAGCAATGGTGTCAATGTTTTTGGCAATAGTGTTTGTATCTCCAGAGGTAGACTGACAAGCTGAAAATACAAAGGGGCATAAAAATGCCCCAAGTAGAATGTTTTTCATCTATTAAAGTGTTCTTAGAAACTTTTTACGATATTGTTGTGCAACGTTTTTGGGCCCCAGTGTCCGCTAGCAATAATTCTTCTCACGCACATTAACGGGTCGTTTTCATCGCGTTTATCGGCTAAAGCAAATGCCATTTTAAAACCTCTTTTTTTCAACTCAGGAAATCCTTCTTTATTCCATAAACCAAATGGATAAGCAAAGTATTCCATCTTTTTACCCGTAATTTCTTCCAATTTTTTAGTAGGCTTATCTAACTGCTCTTCCCAATCTTTACCAGTATATTTTTTAAAGTTTTTATGATCGTAAGTGTGGCTGCCTATGGTATTACCTTCGTCAGAAAGTTGCTTAATTTGATCGGCACTCATGTAGTTTACAAACTTACCTTTCTTACCGATAGAAACTGTCATCACAAAATAAGCAGCTTTGTAACCGTATTTTTTTAAGGTTGGATTAACCACAGTGAATTGGTCTAAAACCGTGTCATCAAAAGTTAACATGATTGGTTTTTTAGGTAGAGGTTTGCCTTCGTTCAAATAAGCATATAGCTGATCAGGTAAAATGGTGTGGTAACCACTATCTGATAACATCTTCATTTGATCTTTGAAATTTTGTATTTCTACCGTGTAATCTTTGCCCATTGCACCATCTGTAGATCTCCAGTTACGTACTTGGTGATAACATAAAATAGGAACCTGAGGTCTTGCCAAAATCGTCTTAGCATCAGCTACCTTAATATTTTTCGTATCAATTGGAGTAGACTGATTATCATTATTAGCTATTTCAGTAGTATTTGAAACACTATCCTTTGCATCTGCAGATTGTGTGGTTTGAGATTTTGATTGGCAACCTACACCATAAACAAGTGCCATTGCAATTAGAGGTAAGAAAAATTTCTTCATAAAGTACTTTATATGTTAGCAAAACTAAACAATAAGCTGTGATTTGAAACAGGTGTTGAAAAAATAAAAGTGAAATTTTTGAATGCGTAGGTAAATAAGATAAAATGTTGGCGGGGACACCAACATTGGAACTAAGTAGACTTGCGTGGCTTCCCCGCCAACGTATTAAATTTAAATGAAACTCACTCAATTATTACACAAAAACTGTGGTTAACGCTCTTTTTTTGATTTAAATTAGCTCCATCAAAATCCAATACTTAACTAACAAAATAGCATGAAGAAAATTTACTTTTTTTCTTTGTTGGGCTTACTTTCTGGAGGAACTGTTTTTGCACAAACCAAAACAATAACCACCACTGAAACTGTTCAAGCACCACAAAAAGCCAATTACCAGCAAGCGGCTAGGTTTTCACCTAGTAAACTTCGCAAAATGATTTATTCTACCAGTGTAGACCCGCATTGGTTAAAGCAAAGTAATCGTTTTTGGTACGAATATGAAACTCCAAACGGAAAGAACTGGTATATCGTAGATCCATCTACCAGAAGCAAAAAAGTACTTTTCGATCCAGCTAAGTTAGCTGCAGAAATTACTTTGATTGTTCGTGACCCTTTTGATGGGCAGCATTTGCCGATTGAGAACTTGAAATTTAGTAATGATGAGAAAAATATCACCTTCGAAATTAAAAGTACCATCGAAGAAGTAAAACCTGATAGAAAAGACAAGAAGGCTGCAGACTCAATGCAGAAGAAAATCTTCAAGTTTCAGTACGAGTTAGCCGGACAAAAATTAATCGAAATTAAAGATTACAAAAAAGCTAAACCGAAACCAAGTTGGGGTGCTGTTGCGCCGGATTCGTCGGCAATTATTTTCACTCGTAATTATAATTTGTTTTGGATGGACAAAGCAAACTATCAAAAAGCATTAAAAAATGAAGAAGATAGTACCATTGTAGAACATCAGTTAACAAAAGAAGGTGTAAAATATTATGCTTTTGGTAGCGATGGAAGTGGCGAAAATAATGAAGAAATTATTAAAAATGATAAAAAACGTAGAAGAGCGTTTGTACTTTGGTCGCCAGACTCTAAGTATTTTGTTATCCAGCGTTCTGATAGTAGAAAAGTAAAAGACCTTTGGGTAATTAACAGCGTTTCAGCAGGCCGACCAACGTTAGAAACGTACAAATACCAAATGCCAGGTGAAGCAGAAGCGCCTAAAGACGAAGTTTGGTTGTTCGATTTTGCTGCTAAAACTGGAAAGAAATTGAATGTTGCCGCATTCAAAGATCAAAGTTTGAATGTGTACAGTAAACCTGCGCTTAATTCGGACAGAGATAACGAATTCCGCCCTGCGATTTGGCTGGGAGATAATAGTAAATTCTACATGGGCCGCACCAGTAGAGATTTAAAACGCATTGATATTTGTGTTGTTGATGTAAAAAGCGGTGCTATTAAACCGCTTATTGAAGAACGTTTCAATACCTATGTGGAGGTGCAACGTCCAGGCTTGGTAAACGGCGGTAAAGAATTGATCCACTGGAGCGAGCGTGATGGTTGGGGACATTTTTACTTGTTTGATGAAAATGGAAAGTTAAAAAATCAGATTACCAAAGGCTCTTTCCACTGCGAGGATATTGTAAATATCGATGAAAAGGCGAGAGTACTTTATTTCACCGCCAATGGGAGAGAAGCAAAGGAAGATCCTTACTACTACCATTTATACCGAGTTAATTTCGATGGTTCTGGCTTGAAATTATTGAACGCTGGAGATTTTGACCATACCACTAATATGAACGATGCTGGTCGTTATTTCGTTAATAACTATTCGAGAGTAAATACAGTTCCAAAATCTACTTTGTATGATAATACCGGCAATAAGGTAATGGAATTGGAAACCGCCGATCTATCGCTGTTAATGGCTACTGGTTACAAATTTCCAGAACCATTTAAAGTTAAGGCTGATGATGGAATTACCGATTTGTATGGTGTGATGTATAAGCCATTCGATTTTGATCCAACAAAGAAATATCCTGTGATTGAATATGTGTACCCTGGACCGCAAACAGAGGCTGTGAACAAAGCTTTCGGTCGCAGTATGGATAGAACAGATCGCTTGGCGCAATTAGGCTATGTTGTGGTAACAGTGGGAAATAGAGGTGGGCACCCGGCTCGTTCTAAGTGGTACCACACTTATGGTTACGGCAACTTGCGTGATTATGGTTTGGCAGATAAAAAAGCAACTATCGAGCAACTCGCAGATAAATATTCATACATCGATGCTACTAAAGTTGGTATAACTGGTCACTCTGGCGGAGGTTTTATGTCTACAGCAGCGATGTTGGTTTATCCAGATTTCTTTAAAGTTGCGGTTTCTAATGCGGGTAACCACGATAACAGTATCTACAATCGTTGGTGGAGCGAGAAACACCATGGCGTAAAAGAGATTGTTTCGTTAAAAGGAGATACTTCATTCAAATATTCAATCGATAAAAACCCAGATTTGGCCAAAAACCTAAAAGGGCATTTGTTACTGATGCACGGTGACGTAGATAACAATGTACATCCAGCGGGAAGTATCAGGGTGGCTAATGCTTTGATCAAGGCAGGAAAACGTTTCGATTTTATCTTGGTTCCTGGTCAGCGCCATGCTTTCGGCGATATGACTGAATATATGTTCTGGCGTTTAGCAGATTATTTTAACAACCATTTGATGGGCGATTTCTCTCAATCTGTAAATGTAAACATGACAGAGATGGATAGGGAAGTTGAGCGAAAGAATTAATCGATAAATAATCATATAAATCCCCAATGGTGTTAACTGTTGGGGATTTTTTTGTTGATTTTTTTTGAAGCGCTAAGCTTGTACTACTATTTTCCGAAAGTCCCGCTTTTCGTAATAATCTTTTTGTTCGGCTTTTGTCATCCGAGTTTCAATGGATCTATTTTTGCTGCTTAATTCATCGTTTAAATAATAACAAAAAGTGTTTTCACTTCAATTGGGTCTAAATAACTCTTGCCGTTGCTAAATGACAGCTATTATCTCAACTGCATTTTCGTTTATAACTAGAACAAAAAATCCTTCGCTTGTTTAAAATAATAACGAAGGATTTTTGTTGAATAATTAAAGCCTGCCTTTAAAAATTGAAATAAACTCCTAAACCATTTCTTTATTAAATATTGAGCATTAAAAAAGCCCCGAACTAAAATCGGGGCTTACTATGTGAATGTTGTTATTATCCTTGATTGTTTTTTCTTCCAAGAACCGAGTTGCCTTTACCGTATAAAAAGTAAATGGCTACACCTAAAGCCATCCAAATGGCTAACCTAATCCAAGCTTCAATAGGTAATGAATACATTAAGTAAACGCATACGATGATACCTAAGATCGGTACGAACGGAACCAATGGAGTTCTGAAAGGACGCTCTCTGTTTGGATCTGTTTTACGTAAGATCATTACACCGATACAAACTAAAGAGAAAGCTAATAGGGTACCTATTGATACCATATGACCTAAATCGGTAACAGGAACGAAACCTGCAAACAAACTCACAAATACCATGAAAAATAAGTTGGTTTTATAAGGAGTTCTGTATTTAGCGTGAATGCTACCAAAGAATTTTGGTAATAATCCGTCTTTAGACATGGTATAGAATACTCTTGATTGTCCCATTAACATTACCAAGATTACGGAAGTGTAACCCGCTAAAATAGCAATAATTAATCCCATTTGTAACCAACTGTAACCCGTTACCTTAAATGCGGTAGCTGCCGGAGAAGCATCACCTTTAAAGATTTGGAAAGGTACTAAACCTGTCATTACGTGAGCAAATAAGACGTATAATACAGTACAAACGGCTAACGAACCTAAAATACCAACTGGCATGCCTTTTTGTGGATTCTTAGCTTCTTGAGCGGCTGTAGATACGGCGTCGAAACCAATAAATGCAAAAAATACCAAGGCTGCACCAGAAGCAATACCAGAGATACCAAATTCGCCATAAACGCCAGTGTTTTCTGGGATGTAAGGCGTGTGGTAAGCTGGATTAACAAATTTCCAACCTAAACCGATGAACAATAAAACTACCGCAACTTTAATAACAACCAAGAAGTTATTTAAGCTAGCAGATTCTTTGGTTCCACGCATTAACAATAACGATAATAGCGATACGATGATTACTGCCGGTAAGTTAATACCGCCACCATCGCCTTCTGCAAACGTTTTTGTTAAGTAACTAGGTAATTCGAGACCGAACTCATGGAGCAGTTTGTTAAAGTAACCCGACCAGGATACACCCACAGTGGCGGCACCAAGTGCATATTCTAGTACTAAATCCCATCCGATGATCCAAGCCATGAACTCGCCCATGGTAGCGTAAGAATAAGTGTAGGCACTACCTGCTACAGGGATCATTGATGCGAATTCTGCATAACATAATCCTGCAAAAGCGCAGCCTACAGCAGCCAGTACAAATGATAACGTTACAGCAGGTCCAGCGTGTTCGGCAGCGGCAATACCCGTTAAAGAGAATAAACCTGCGCCAATAATTGCTCCAATACCTAAGGCGACCAAGCTGGTGCTACTTAAGGTACGTTTGAGAGTGCCTTCGCCACTTTCTGCCGATTCGGCAACAAGTACATCAATAGGCTTCTTTAAATTCATAAATTAATAAAATTAGTTGATTAGTCTGTTTGTTGATTTTTATGACGCACCAAACCTAAAAAAAAATATCTACAATTGAAACCGAGATGTAAATAATATTAGTGCATTAGCTTTGTCTGAGTACTATTATGCTATCATTATTTACATCGAGCTCTCATTAAGCTTTAAAAAACATATACTTAGGAATGAAAAAGGGATTTTTTGCAAAATCCCTTCTATCTGGTAACAATTTTAATGTTTAATAACTGTGTCTGTCTCATTTACTAAGGTATCGATAGTTTCATTCCCGAGTGAGTCAACGCTTTTTTGTATTCTGATCTCTTGTTTAACCTCCATTCCACCAGCAGTATTTACATCTGATGCACTGATTGCGATGTAAGGAGCAATGACTAAAGAAACAATCGACATCAATTTGATTAAGATGTTCATCGATGGTCCAGACGTATCTTTAAATGGATCTCCAACAGTATCGCCAGTTACGGAAGATTTATGTGGTTCTGATTTTTTATAGTACATCTCCCCATTTATCTCCACGCCCTTTTCGAACGATTTTTTTGCGTTGTCCCAAGCGCCACCAGCGTTAGATTGGAAAATTCCCATTAATACACCAGAAACAGTAACACCAGCCAATAAGCCACCCAATACCTCTGGTCCAAATAAGAAACCTACAATTACTGGCGTGATTAAAGCGATAGCACCTGGCATCAACATTTCTCTGATAGATGCTTGAGTTGAGATGGCTACGCATTTTTCATATTCGGGCTTAGCTTTGTACTCCATAATGCCTGGAATTTCCCTGAACTGGCGACGGACTTCTTGTACCATATCCATTGCTGCTTTACCCACCGCTTGGATACACAAGGCAGAGAATACAAACGGGATCATTCCGCCAACAAATAAACCAGCTAAAACTGGCGCTTTGTAAATATCGATAGCTGAAATACCAGCGATGCCCACGAAAGCCGCGAATAAAGCCAAAGAAGTTAAAGCTGCAGAAGCGATGGCAAATCCTTTACCTGTAGCAGCAGTGGTGTTTCCTACGGCATCTAAATTATCAGTACGTTCACGAACTTCTGGAGGTAGTTGGCTCATTTCGGCTATGCCACCTGCATTATCAGCAATTGGACCAAAAGCATCGATAGCTAATTGCATTGCTGTAGTTGCCATCATACCTGCGGCAGCAATGGCTACACCGTACAAGCCTGCAAAGTGATAGGAAGCCATAATTCCACCGGCTAAAACCAGAATTGGGATCACAGTAGACTTCATTCCTACAGAAAGACCGGCAATAATATTGGTTGCATGCCCTGTAGATGATTGTTGGATGATTGAATTTACTGGTCCTTTGCCCATTGCGGTATAGTATTCGGTAACGATACTCATGATCGTACCTACCACTAAACCTACAATAATTGCATAAAATACATTGATGCTCGAAAATTCGTATCCACGTAGGTTCAAAGTTTCTGGTAACATCCATTTCACTAAAAAGAAAGAGGCAACACCAGTAATGATAATCGACGACCAATTACCTAAGTTTAATGCATTTTGAACATTAGATTTTTCATCTTTGATGGTTACAAACCAAGTTCCGATGATAGAGAAGACAATTCCTAATCCGCAAATTACCATGGGTAACAGGATAGGAGACATACCTCCGAAATTATCCGTTACTGTAATTTCTTGACCTAAAACCATAGTCGCTAAAATAGTTGCTACATAAGAACCGAATAAATCGGCACCCATACCGGCAACGTCACCTACGTTATCACCTACGTTATCTGCAATAGTCGCTGGGTTACGTACATCATCTTCCGGAATACCTGCTTCCACTTTACCTACTAAGTCAGCACCAACATCGGCAGCTTTGGTGTAGATACCTCCACCCACACGAGCAAATAAGGCAATTGATTCGGCACCCAAAGAAAATCCGGTTAATACCTCGATAGCGGTTTTCATTTCGCTACTATTGGCACCTATTACGTTAAAATATTTTAAAAATATGATGAACAAACCTCCTAATCCTAGTACAGCTAAACCAGCAACACCTAATCCCATTACGGTACCGCCAGTAAAACTTACTTTTAAAGCCTGTTTTAAACTCGTTCTAGCCGCTTGTGTGGTTCTCACATTGGCTTTAGTTGCCGATTTCATACCAATATATCCTGCTAAGGCAGAAAAAACGGCTCCTATAACAAAGGCAATAGAAATGATCCAGCTGGAATGAATAGCTTTACCGTTCACCTCAGTTACGGTACCTGAATAAGCGAGTAATGAGCCTGCCAATACAGCGAAGATGCTTAAGATCTTCCATTCTGCTTTTAAAAACGCCATGGCACCATCGGCAATGTAGCCGGCAAGTTCTTGCATGTTGGCATCGCCGGCATCTTGTTTGTTAACCCAGGCGCTCTTTACCGCCATTACTAAGATACCTACCAAGCCGAGTAGGGGAATCGCATAAATAAGATTGTTTTGTAAAAAATCCATAATTCAAATTTATATTTAGTGGTTTAGTTGATTAATCGAAATACAAGGTAAATAAAAAAACAATTGACTGTCAATATATTTTATGGCTGTTGATAAGTTTGCCGCAGATACACAGATGATATATGCTTAACTTTTTGTTTTTTTTAACCGTTTAAATTTCAATTCATTTTAAATACTAAGACGGTAAAGGATACCCGGCTATAGCTCTTGGCTAGGATTGATGTCTTTGCCAAACTCATAAGTAAATATTGACATCATTTTTAATTGGTATTCAAAGAAATTAATATTTATGCATCTGTGGCAACAAAACCTATTTATTCATCTCTTTTTCTATCTTAGCTTTTCATAACCAAAAACTAAACTAAACAAATGAAAAATCAACAAGAAGAAATTTCTTCTAAGCGAAAGTTAGGTCTTTTCGACGGCGTAATGCTGGTAATGGGCTCCATGATTGGAAGCGGTATTTTTATAGTAAGTGCCGATGTAATGAGGAACCTTGGTTCTGGATATTGGCTTATCGTGGTTTGGATAATCACAGGTATAATGACCGTAGCAGCAGCTATTTCTTATGGTGAACTTTCGTCGATGTTTCCCAAAGCTGGCGGGCAATACACTTATTTAAAGGAAGTTTTTGGGAAAATGATGGGCTTTCTCTATGGTTGGGGCTTGTTTACGGTAATTCAAACCGGAACCATCGCTGCAGTTGCTGTTGCTTTTGGAAAGTTTACTGCATACCTGATACCTGCTTTAAATGATGCTGCTCCAATTTTCCAAAGTGGAAGCTACAAAATTACTTGGATCCAAATTTTAGCTATCGGCGTAATCTTGTTTCTTACTTACATTAATACCAGAGGAGTAGAAGCTGGGAAGATATTGCAGAATCTTTTCACGGGTTCAAAAATCGTAGCCTTAATTGGTTTAATTGTTTTGGGTTTCCTTTTGGTTAAAAGCAATTTTTGGACTGAAAACATGAGCTTCGGATGGGCTGCTTTCAATAATCTTAAAACAGATGGTAGCGGAAATTTCTTGAAATTGGGTTGGGAGAACATTACTGGAATGACGATAGTAGGTGGCATTGCTGCCGCGATGGTTGGTTCTGTGTTTTCTAGTGTGGCTTGGGAAAACGTAACCTTCGTTTCTGGAGAAATTGAAAATCCGAAGAAGAATGTAGTGAAATCAATGGTATTGGGAACCATGGCTGTAATGGTGTTGTACCTTTTAGTGAATTTTGTCTATCTCAATGCACTAGATAGAGATGCTATTGCTTTTGCTCCAAATGATAGGGTAGCAGTGGTAGTTTCTGAACAGATTTTTGGTAGCGGAATAGGGACAATCATAATGGCTGTGCTGGTCATGATCTCGACTTTTGGTTGCGTAAATGGAATTGTATTAGCGGGCGCAAGGGTATTTCAAACTATGGCTAAAGACGGTATGTTTTTCAAAGCTGCTATAGCGAACAATAAAAATGGCGTGCCAGAAAAATCGCTTTGGATGCAAGGTATTTGGGCTTCAGTATTATGTTTAAGTGGTCAATATGGTAACTTATTAGATATGATTTCCTTTGTAATTGTGCTTTTTTACATGATTACCGTTTTCGGAGTGATCTATTTAAGATTTAAAAAACCTGATTTAGAAAGACCTTACAAAACTTGGTTGTATCCAATTACACCAATTGTTTATTTGTTAATCGGGACTGCTTTCTGTATGTTATTATTGGTTTACAAACAGCAATACACTTGGCCAGGCCTTTTAATCGTTTTGCTTGGACTTCCAATTTATTTCTTGATCAACAAAAAGAAAACGAGCAATAGTAATTAATAAAGTTGAATTCTATAAAAGATGATTGAGTAGCTTTCAGTCATCTTTTTTTTGGGGAAAATATTTACCTACGCATTCTTATTGCTCATTCAGCATTTTCATCCTCGAAAATGGATAGCCATTGCAGCCTTTGCGGGGATTTTTTCTATCCGCAGCTGCAGTTTGTTCTGCCTCTTCATCGGTTTTAGCTTTGTAGGCGGTAAGGCAGAAACCCCAGTGCCAGGGTGCCATTCCTTCAAAAGTCATGAAATCTATACGAGTGTATTTGTTTTCATCAGCTTTATGCCCAGAACCATTTTTAGCAATTAGGTATTGCTCCTTGTCATTCCATTTGATAATATGATATTTTATGCCGGGATGTTGTGTCCAAAGTGTATCGTTAATAGAATACTTGATACCGTAATCATCAACAAAATTTCCCTTTACGAAACTTGGTGCCGCATCTTGAGCATGTACCTTAGTTAAACAAACAGTAGTTGCAATGCCGAGTAGTATTAGTGTTAACAATCTCATTTATAAAATATTAAGTATCTCTTTTAGGACTTTGACTTTAAGTGTGTCTGTTTGTTCATAACTAAATTCGTCAGCGTTTTCTAGACCCATTTTACTAGCTTCGTTTTTGAATTTCATCTTGCTTTTTACTACTGATTTAGCTGTAGTATGAAAGTTCTTAGCGCTTGTAGTTTTAGCAATTTCTATAAGATTATCAGCGTTTACTCCGGCTCCCGGCATAATTTCAATTCTGTTATTGGCTTGTACAACCAACTTTGCCAACTCGTTTGCACCTACAAATGCATTCTCTTTTCCGCCAGAACTTAAAACCCTAACAAATCCTAATTTAATAACGGTTTCCAAAGCAACACTTAAGTCATTACTCATATCAAAAGCACGATGAAACGCTACAGGCATTGGAGAGGCAACTGCTATAATTTTAGCACAACGTTCTTCGTTAATAGTTCCATTTGTGTTCAGTAAACCTGTAACTACACCATTGCAACCAATTTGTTTGCAATAAGATATATCTCCTAGTATAGTTTCAAATTCAGCATCGCTATATAAAAAATCCCCACCCCTCGGACGGATCAAAGGCCACACCTCTAATTGTAAATTTTCTACACACCATTTAATCTGTCCGTAGCTGGGTGTTGTTCCTCCTTCAGCCAAATTGGTACAGAGTTCAATACGATCTGCACCACCTTGTTGGGCGGCAATAGCAGACTCTACAGAATTAGCGCAGATTTCTAAAATCAATTGATTTAATTTTAATTTAAATTTGATCTTTATTCAGTATCATCAACCAAACCAACTACTCGCCATCCGTCTGCTGTTTTAGACGTACCTAGTTTTTGGAAAGATCTTCCGCCATCGGGATACCAACATATCTCGGTAATGATCCAATAATTATCACTTACTTTCTCTCTATGAGGAAAAGCTCGTTTTAAATCACTGAAATTAGGCCATTCGTTTTCAGTAGTATGTTTAACAAAACTTAATTCTAAAACTTCAGCAGTTTGCTTGATCATTTCTTCATCAACGATATCACCCATTCGACTTAACATCATCTTGGCTTCTGTTTCAAAATCTTTAGCCACAACTGCTTTTTCTATATTTTTTTCGTCGTAAGCGTTCTCTAAAGATAGAATGGCTCCTTCTGGCGTGTCAAAATTAGCTTTAAAGTAATCAACACCTTCGTCAATATACATTCCTATACTTTCATCAAACTCCTGTTTTTTATCATCAGGAATACCATCTCGTATAGCTCTAAGTGTGTAACCTCCAATTAATCTGCCATTTTCAATGATCATCCAATCGGAAATAAAATCTCTATCAACACCTATTTTTTGATCGAGCTTTACTGTTTTTACATCCACAGGTTCATTGCCTACTGTGCCGAAAAGATTTCCTTCGTCATCAAAATGAGGGTTTACCAACCAGATGTGCTCTCCAATTTCGCCATCCATGATGCAAACCTTAATAGATAGATAGTTTTGATACTGTTTCGGATTTTTTAAGCTTTCTTCAAAATACCATAAGGTTAAATTGGCTTTTTCGATAGCCCAATTCATTCTTTCGTCTTCATTTGGAATGTAGACCATACTTGGTTCTCCCTCACGATCTACAACTTTTTTCTTCCCGAAAATTTTGGATAATAGTCCCATAGCTTTAGTTTTTATAGGTGATAGATGGTTAAATGATATCGAAACGAGTTAATAGTAACTTTTTCCTTTGATGGTTAAATCTTGTTTTTGGCTATCGCAAACAGCAAAAGTGAAACCTTTTTGGATGGCGTAAGCACCATACTTTCCATTTTTATTGAGTGCAAGAAAACCAACTTGTAAATCTTTGGTACTATCCTTTTTCTTTTTAATGATGCGCATTACTGCCTCTTTACAAGCTTCCTCTGGCGGATATCCTTGTCGCATGAGTTCTACTACCAAAAATGATCCCACATTGCGTACTACTTCTTCGCCAACACCGGTAGCGGTTGCTCCACCAACTTCGTTATCTATGTACAAACCAGCACCAATAATTGGGCTATCGCCAATTCGACCATGTAATTTGTAAGCCATTCCACTCGTAGTGCAAGCTCCAGCAAGGTTACCGTGAGTGTCTAAAGCTAACATACCAATGGTATCGTGGTTGTATTGATTTCCTGGTAGTTTCTCAGGGGCGGCTTTTCGAGCATCATCGTAAAGCTTATTTTCTATATTGCTAACTGGCTCGTATTTAGCGGTCTTCATCCATTTCTCCCAGTCTTTTTTACTATTTTCTGTCAGTAGATTTTCTGCTTTAAATCCTTGTTCTATAGCGAATTGAAGTGCTCCGTCTCCAGCAAGCATTACGTGCGGCGTTTTTTCCATTACTAAACGTGCTACAGAGATAGGATGTTTGATTTTTTCTAAAGCGAGAACCGCCCCGCAATTGCTCAAATGATCCATGATACAGGCATCTAGTGTAACGATGCCATCTCTGTCAGGTAAACCACCGTAACCGACAGATTGATTTTTAACATCAGCTTCTGCAACTTTAACACCATTTTCAACAGCATCTAAAGCCTTTCCATTGCTATTTAAAATTCTCCAAGCATCAGCGTTTGCTGCTACGCCAAAATCCCAAGTAGAAATAACAATAGGTTTATTGATCTTGCTATCCTTAGAAATACAAGACTTATTTAGTGCCACGACAGCCGCAGATAAAGCTGTAGTTTGGATAAATTTCCTCCGATTATACATAATGAGTTAGTTGATCTCAAAATCGTCAGAATCTTTCAAAAAAGGAAATTGTCTTCTAATTTTTTCTAACTCTGTGTAGTTGATACTGAAAGTGTATAGGTCTTCGTCTTCAGGTTTGTAATACACGGTATTGCCTAAAGGATCAATGCACATCGAGTGGCCGCTGTGGTAAATTTGGTTTCCGTCATGACCAACACGGTTTACGCCAATTACGTAGCTTTGGTTTTCTATTGCTCTGGCGTGAATTAATGTTCTCCAATGCGAAGAACGCTTGTCTGGCCAACTGGCAACTAACAATAAGATATCATAAGCTGCATTTTTATTACGTAACCATACAGGGAAACGCAGATCGTAACAAATAGCTAGTCTAATTTTCCAACCTTTTAATTCTACAATAACTGGTTCTTTACCAGGGGAGAAGTGTTTATCTTCATCACCTAAACCAAATAAGTGGTGTTTATCGTAGTATTGATATTCGCCATCTGGCCTTACCCAAACCATGCGGTTGTAGTACTTGCCATCTTCCTTTATCATTAAACTTCCCGTAACTACACAGTCGTAACTAGCAGCTGTTTTCTTGATCCACTGCATAGTCTTTCCGTCCATTTCTTCGGCCAGCTCTTCTGATTTCATCGTAAAACCAGTATTAAACATTTCTGGCAGTACAATTAGATCGGTTTTTTCGCGGACACCACCCGACAATCGTAACCCGATATTTTGTAAATTCTTCTCTATGTTTTCCCAAAATAGGTAGGCCTGAAAAATGGTTACTTTGAGATTTTGAATGTTGAGGTAATGTGGTTCCATGAGCGAATGGTTATATCTATCTATAATTTAGTTAATTTCTCTACTGCTTTTTCCAACGTACTGTTTTCTTTGGCAAAGCAAAAACGCAATATTTTATGATCTATGTTTTTAGTGTAAAAAGCCGATACGGGAATGGCTGCTACGCCAAAATCCGTAACCAATTTTTTGGCAAATTCTGTATCCTTCTCATCGATGATATTGCTGTAACTTACACACTGAAAATAAGATCCTTTGCAAGGTAACAGGTCGAACTTGGTTTCCTTAAGTAATTGTTGGAAAAAGTCTCTTTTCTGCTGGAAAAAGACAGGTATTTCTAGATAGATGTTACTTGATTTTAAATAATTGGCAATGCCTACTTGCATAGGGGTATTAACGCTAAAAACGTTAAATTGGTGTATTTTCCTAAATTCTGCCATTAATTTAGCAGGAGCAAGGCAGTAGCCCATTTTCCATCCGGTAGTATGTAAAAGCTTTCCAAAAGAGGCTACAATAAAGCTTCTTTCTGCCAATTCTGCGTATAAAGCTACACTCTGGTGCTGCTCACCATCAAAGATGATATGCTCATATACCTCGTCGCTAATGATAAGGATGTCGGTATCTTTCGTAAGTTTAATTAAAGCATCAATATCTTCTTTCCTCAAGATACTTCCTGTAGGATTATGTGGAGAATTGATGATGATCATTTTAGTGTTAGCGCTGAAAAGCTTTTTCACCATTTCCCAATCCACTTTATAATCGGGAGCTTGAAGTTCGAAAGGTTTTACCAACCCACCTAAGAGTTTGATAGTTGGTGCGTAACAATCGTAAGCAGGCTCGAATATAATCACCTCATCGCCAGCGGTAATAAAAGTATTGATCGCTGTAAAAATGGCTTGCGTACCACCGGCAGTAATGGTAATTTCTGTCTCCGGATCGTATTTAGCGTTATAAAAGTTCTCAATTTTTTCTGCAATCTGTTCTCTCAATGGGAGATATCCAGCCATGGGAGCATATTGGTTAAACCCGTCTTTCATGGCTTGGTTAATTGCGGCAATCAGTTTTTCGTCGGTGCCATAATCTGGAAAACCTTGCGATAAATTGATAGCTTGATGATCTGCAGCGAGTTTAGACATTACCGTAAAAATAGTAGTGCCTACAGTAGGTAGCTTAGAGTTTATGTTTATCATCTGATACGAAAATAGTAATAATCTACATGATTTTTAACGTTCCGTATCTGTGTTAGGTATAAATCTATTGATTATTGCTTTGTGCTTTGATTTTTCTACTTCCTAAAAGCAGACAAAATAAGGCAATTAAGGCAGCGGTAGTCATTACTGCGGGCATTGGCCAAACTAAATCTGAAGCAAACATACTGATAGCTGCAGAAGCAAGTGCACCTAATCCCATTTGTAAAGCTCCCATTAAAGCAGATGCACTACCTGCATTCTTTTTAAATGGAGCGAGAGATAATGCAGAAGCATTTGGGTTGATAAAACCTAAACAACCTAAAAAAAGTGCAATAAATGCGATGGTAGTGTAAAGGTTTAGTAGGTTGTAGATAGCCGCCAATAGAAACAAAACACTAAATACAGCTTGCGCCGATAAAGCCCAAAAAACTATCTTTTTACTGCTAAACCATCTCAATATCATGCTATTTACTTGACTGAAACCAATGAAAAACACAGATAGTAAAGCGAAAATCCATCCGTATCCCGTTTCACTTACCTCATACAAATCCATAAATACTACTGGCGATGAGGACACGTAAGCAAACAAGCCACTAAAAGTGATAGCACTTACTAACGCATAGGTATAGAAGCTTGGTTCTTTTAAAACAGCAATGAAATTATTTAAAATCGGCTTAGGTTTTAATGAGTAGCTTGGATCGGGCTTGTAACTCTCAGGCAAGCCCCAAATACTAGCTAACAACATTAAAGTGGCCATCAAACCTAAAAATACGAACACCGATTTCCAACCTAATGCTGCAATTAAATAACCACCAGCAGTAGGAGCAAGCATTGGAGAAACTGCAATTACCAACATTAACGAAGCAAAAACCTTTGGACTTTCCTCTACGGTAAATAAATCTCTAACCATCGCAATTGCAGCGACCGACGCGGAGCAACATCCTATGGCTTGCACAAATCTTAATACGATTAATTGATCTATAGACGTTACAAACAGACAACTAACCGACGATAAGATAAATAACGCTAGACCGAAGTACAACGGTTTTTTCCTTCCGAATTTATCTAGCAAAGGGCCGTAAAGTAACTGTCCGGCAGAAATACCAATAAAAAAAGTAGCCAAGGAAAGCGAAACATTAGGTACATCTGTATTTAAATCTTTGGCAATTGCTTTAAAACCTGGCAAATACATGTCTATAGAAAAAGGTGCTAATGCCGCTAAACAACCTAGAATTAATATTAAACGGAAAGACTTAGAATTTGCCATGGTAATCTTTAGAAGGCGCAAAGATGTGCAATTATCATTTGTTGGGCGTCTGCATTTTGTAAAATAGAAGGAGAGCCATAATCTGTATTTACTTTATGCCAAAATTTTGTACTTTAGTTGCTATGACTTTTAAAACCAAAGAGAGTAGGCTATTGTTAATTTTAGGTGCATTTTTCGTTGCAAACACCTTAATGTCGGAGTTTATTGGGGTAAAGATTTTTTCTGTAGAAGGTGTTTTGGGCATCAAAAAGTTTGATATTAATTTGTTCGGAGTTCCCAATTTATCTTACAACATGTCTGCCGGAGTTTTAACATGGCCAATTGTTTTCATCATGACGGATATTATTAATGAATATTTTGGGGTGAAACAAGTGCGTTTTCTTTCTATTTTAACTGCAATTTTAATTGGCTTTGCCTTTTTTGTGGTGTGGATGGCTATTAAACTAGAGCCTGCAGATTTTTGGCTAACGCAAGAAGTGGATGGCCAGCAATTAAGTATGCCTCGAGCTTTCGATGCTATTTTTGGGCAGGGGATGTGGATTATTGTAGGGTCTATTACTGCTTTCTTATTAGGCCAAATGGTTGATGTGTTGATTTTCCATAGAATTAAAAAATTTACTGGCGAAAAAGCACTTTGGTTGAGAGCTACAGGTTCAACTCTGTTGTCTCAATTGATTGATAGCTTTGTAGTTATCTTGATTGCTTTTTATCTAAATCCTGCTTATCATTGGAGTTGGCAAATGGTGGCTGCAATTGGTTTAGTAGGTTATACTTACAAGTTTGTTGTAGCATTGCTAATGACACCAATTTTGTATGTTGTACATGCTATTATCGATAAATACCTAGGAAAAGACCTCGCTCACAGAATGATCAAAATGGCTGCAAGGGGATAGTGAATGAAAGATAAAACCATCTTAGCTTTAACTTTCATCAGAAACATAGTAGCTGAATTGCCAGGCACCGAAGAGAAGATATGTTTTGATACACCTGCGTTTTATACCAATAAAAACATTTTTGCTCGTTTAAAAGAGGATGAGGGAGACTTGGTGATCTACACCGAAGAACGAGATAAATGGATGGAACAATATCCTGATATATTTACAATTACTCCGCATTACATCAAGTATAAATATATGCTTATCAATTTAGATAGAGTCGATCCACAAGATTTGAAAATATTATTGATAATTGCTTGGAAGCAAAGAACCAGCAAAACTTTACTAAAGAAGTACCTCTTAACTAATGAGGATTAAACAAAACATCGGGTTTTGCGTTTTATAGCAAAATCAACAAATGGCGGAATACTTTACAAACATTGAAAAAATACTAATTGGCGACGAAGATTGGAGCTTCATCCCTGAAATTATGCTCCGTACGTTGTTGATGTATCTGGTGGTATTGATCAGTTTACGTGTGTTAGGGAAAAGAGGCGTAAAGCAACTTTCCATCTTCGAACTAGTGGTAATCATTGGTTTAGGATCTGCGGCCGGAGACCCTATGTTTTATCGTGAAGTAGGCGTGATGTCGGCTATTGCGGTATTTTTGGTTGTTATTATTTCTTATAAAGTTACCTCACATTTTGTAAGTAAAAGCAAAAAGTTTGAAATACTTTTAGAAGGAAGCTGTACCTGTGTAATAGAGAACGGCAGGTTTGCTATTGAGAATTTCAAAAAGGAAGCATTAGCGCAAGATGAATTTTTCGCAGAATTAAGACTGAAAAGTATTTCGCACCTAGGACAAGTCAAACTAGCTATCTTAGAAACAACCGGAAGTATCAGCGTATTCTTTTACAAAGATGAAGAGGTAAAAAATGGTTTGCCAATATTGCCCGCTTTGTTTGCTGATAAAAAAGAAGAAATTAAATATAGAGATTACTACTCTTGTGCTTTTTGCGGATTAACTGAATTATTGGAGCCAACTCCTAAAGCTATCTGTAAATGTTGTAAAAAGGATAAATGGGTACGATCAATCAACATCTTAAGAATAGCTTGACGTTTTTAAATAGATTTTCAGCTATCTATTTTTTTAGATATTTCATTAAATTAGATTAATGAAAACCAACTATATAGCCTTATCGGTACCCATCTTCTTTATCCTTATTGGAATTGAACTGGCTTATACTTTCTACAAGAAGCTTAATTATTATCGACTAAATGATTCAATTGCGAATTTAAGTCAGGGGATTGGTTCTCAACTGGTTGGTTTGTTTATGAAATCTGTACTCTTCGTGGGGTATATGTACATTTTCGAGCATTGGCGATTATTTGAAATTCCAAACACTATTTGGACTTGGATTATCCTCTTCATCGGTGTGGATTTCTTTTACTATTGGTTTCATAGAATGAGCCATCAAATTAATGCTTTATGGGCGGCACATATTGTACATCATCAATCTGAAGAATATAATTTAACAGTTGCTTTAAGACAGTCTTGGTTTCAAGGTTGGTTTTCTTGGATTTTCTATTTACCACTGGCACTAATTGGTTTCGATCCTATCATGTTCTTGACATTGAGTTCATTTAATACACTTTACCAGTTTTGGATCCATACACGTACCATTAAAAGCATGGGTTTTTTGGAGTATATTCTCAATACACCGTCACATCATCGTGTGCATCATGGCTCTAATCCCAAGTATATTGATAAAAACCATGCTGGTACGCTAATTATTTGGGATAAATTATTCGGAACTTTTCAACAAGAGGAGGAGGAAGTTTATTATGGTATTACCAAGCCGTTAGCAAGTTGGAACCCCGTTTGGGCAAATCTGCATTACTGGAAAGATTTGATCGAAACAGCTAAACAATCAGATAATGTAACCGATAAGATTAGGGTGTTTGTTAAACCTCCGGGGTGGTTTCCAGAGAAATTAGGTGGTTTTCAGTCTGCACCCGAAATAGATGCAGTGAATTATCGCAAATTCCATACAGAAACTGCTTTTAAAGTAATGATCTATGCTGTTTTACTATTTTTAATTGCACTCGCACTAGGTTCGTATCAGCTATTCTATTTCGATAGGCTTACTTTATTTACGAATACCTTGATTGCATCCTTTACAATTTTAAGTATGTTAACTTGTGGTGCTCTACTAGAAAAAAAGCGTTGGTTTGTAGCCGCTGAACACTTTCGATACCTTTTGGGACTTTTTATCTTGTACTTCTTATATCGATTAGATTTTCCGTTGGAATGGCTTTTAGGATTATTGGTTGTTCATTTCGCGATAGCCGTTTATTTTTATTTCATTAAGCCTATTTATAGAAATGTTTAAGAAATATCCGCAATTTACTTTCGCGTTTGCGATCGTCTTTTTTGCTGAGATTATCGCAGTGAAAGGTAATTTAACGGAAGTAAGATTTGTTACCAAACCCTTGATCACCATATCGCTAATGCTATTTCTCCACTTTACGATTAAACTTAAAAGTAGGTTTAACAATAAAGTTCTTGCAGGCTTATTTTTTTCATTGTTAGGGGATATTTTTTTGATGTTTACTCACGCGGATCAGATTTATTTTATGTTGGGTTTGGGAGCATTTCTAGTTGCACACCTTTTTTATATTTCAGCATTTTATATAGACAATACTAATAAAATTGAAGTTCAGCAAAGGTATGTTTTGCCTATTTTCATGGTATTTGGATTCTTCTGCATAGCTTATTATTACCTTTTGCGTTCGCATCTAGGCACTATGAATATTCCTGTTCTGGTTTATTCTTTTGTCATCACCATGATGGGGATTACGGCTGCGCTACGCTATGGTAAAACCGATTCTAAAAGTTTTACTTGGATATTAATTGGAGCTATTTTCTTTATCATTTCTGATGCCGTTTTAGCTTATAACAAATTTGTAGCACGTTTGGAAATTGGAGATTTGCTGGTAATGTCTACTTATATGCTAGCTCAGTTTTTGATTACAATGGGTACAGTAGAAAGAAAGTTCATAAAGAAGAATTGAGATGTTGGGTTGACGTTTTTGTCATTCCGACTTTGGAGGAGTCTTTTAGTTGAAAAATAGATCCTTCGCTGCGCTCTGGATGACAAAGTTTCTTGAAGATTTTGCTACTGAGAACTGTGAATTGAGAACTTAAAACTGCCTACTTTTCTTCCTTATCCAAAACGGTAAACATCTGTACCAATCGTTCTCCATTTTGATCTGTCAAAGTCAATACATGCTTACCAGGTTTTGGGTTTAAAGCAATTTGATGATAGTTTTTTGTAGTCCCCACATATTCTTCGTCAATATGCCAATGGATGGTTGCATTGTTATCACGATGCGCTACGTTAAAAACAACTTTCCCTCGGTTGCCGTCAATCTCCAATGGGATGTAAACAGATGCATTAGGCTTAGGATAAATCATTTCCATCACAGCAGTGCTCTCGTTCTCACAACCAGCCATAAATGGTGGCAACACCCTATATTCCGCATTTTTGGTCTTGTAGTAATATTCCATAGTAGGAGGTAACACAAACCAACTTTTATGCTTCATTTGCGCTACGCTATAACACTGATTGGTAACTTGCTGGGTTGCGCTGGCATCCAAATGGATAAGCTTATGATAAGGACACAAGGCTGTTTTTTCACCAACTGGAGGAACCCATTGTGTTATCCTCGTCTCGCAAATTGAAGAAGCTTTGTAGCCACTTTGCTTACAAACGGCTATCCTTTTCAACTTCGTTTTCGGCATCTCAAACCACTTTGATGATGGAAGTAGCCTAAAAATATCGAACATTAATGGTGCGGCGGCTTCTATGCCCGTTAATCCAGGTCTGCCTTCGCCATCGGCATTACCCACCCAAACACAAACCACATAATTAGGGGTTAAACCAACCGACCAAGCATCTCTAAACCCAAAGCTTGTGCCTGTTTTCCAAGCAATACGTTGAGACGAAGAAAATTGTTGCCACAAACCTTCATCTCCGGGGCGCATTACTTCTTCCATCGCGTTAAAAGTAGACCAAATGGTGCCGTGATCTAGCAACGAAGTAGGTTCTATCATTTCATCAACCTTTTGCTGATCTTTAACATAAAAAGCTGAAGCATAATCAGCGTTATTATACTTTCCTTGATACTCGTTGTAATGATTTAAGGTTCGGGCCATTCCTAAGTAGGCATTACTCAAATCCCACATGGTAACTTCACTACCGCCTAAAATTAAGGATAGTCCGTAGTGATCGGCAGGTTTATTCAAGGTGCTGAAATTAAATTTTTTCAATTTATCGTAAAAACGCTCGTATTTGTATTGCTGCAGCATTTTTACCGCTGGGATATTCAACGAGCGACTTAAAGCTCTGTCAGCCGGAATGGCACCATCGTAACCCAGATCAAAGTTCATAGGGGAGTAGCCTCCAATTTGAGTAGGTACATCTTGGATTAAAGTTCGAGGTAAAATAAAACCATCATTTAACATACTGGCATACAATAATGGTTTTAAAGTACTCCCCGGACTTCGCCTAGCCCTAATCATATCTACATGACTTTCCAGTTCTTTTTGCTGAGGCAAATAGTAATTGCCGACGTAACCAACCACACTACCATTTTTAACATTGATCACTAATGCAGCCAAATTGTTAATGCCGTTAGCAGCAAATTTCTGATGGTATTGAGCCGTAATTTGATTTAGTTCCTGTTGTAAATGTTCATCGATGGTAGATGTTATTCTAGTTGTAGAAACATTTAAGGTTTTCATTTCATCCTTAAATCTGTTCAATAAATGTGGCGCATTTTGGGGTAAAGGGAGTGGAGCAGTAGGGATAGGTTCGGCTTTTGATAGTTGTGCTGTAGCTCGGTCTATTATTTTTTCCTCTACTAGTTTATCCAGTAAATTGTTTCTCTTGATGATCAATCTAGTTGCATTCTTTCCAGGATGTACTAACGAGGGGCTGTTAGGTAACACTGCCAAAGTGGCCATTTCTCCCCAAGACAACTGTTCGGCAGCTCGTCCATAATATCGCCAACTGGCGGCTTCTAAACCAACTACATTACTTCCAAATGGTGCATTTGCTGCATAAAGCGCTAATATTTCATCTTTCGAATAGCCAACTTCCAATCTCACTGCTAACCACATTTCTGCTAATTTTTGAAAGATAGTACGTTGCTTTTTTCGTGATAATCTAATTACCTGCATGCTCAACGTACTTGCCCCGCTGGCTACAGATTTGGCTTGTATATTTTGACGGATAGCTCTGCCAATTGCAATAAAATCAACACCAAAATGACGATAAAAACGCTTGTCTTCGAAAGTAGTAATACATTTAATGAATTTTTCCGGAACACTGTCAGCCACCGGAAATCGCCACTGGCCATCTTTAGCAATAGATGCACTTAATAATTCACCATTACTGGCTTCTATCACATAGGAAGTTGGGGTAATAAATAGGGGTTTTGGCAATGAAAATAAAAAGAAAACAAGCAGCGCTATGAATATTACATCGGTATAAATAATTGCTTTGATTTCTTTTTTCATATACTTTTTGCTTCCTCTCCTTTTCAAGCAGAGGGTAGGGAGAGAAGTGTATTATCATTACAATGGTAACAATTTCCAACTCTTCTTGATATACACCAAAGGAGGAGCTAAAATGGAAAAAATAGTTACGTTGATTAAATTTTCAGCTGGTTTTGTACGATTTATAATTACCAATGTTTGGCCAAGAATATGAGTTATAGGTTTTAAGTTTACCTAGCATAAAACCTATAACTGATACCTAACCACTAATTACCGATTACTTAATAACCTCAACCCAATATCCTGCTTTAGCTGCGCTGATGTTATTGTTGTACATCGCTTCGCACTGCACATTAGATAGATAAAATTTACCTAAATAAGATGCATTCAGCAACACCCTAAACGTCTTAGTTTCATTCTCTCTCAAATTGAAGTAAGTTAATACTCTATCATCTCTAATATCTTGGTAATCGTACGCAGAAGAAGTAAATGCACCTTCGTTATCGTGTAGTCTTGTATTGATAATTTCCCAACCAGAAGGGAAAATCTGTGTCAATGCCATTTGCTCATACAAACCTTGGCTGCCAGTATTTTTCAGGCTAACCTCAGCATAAAAATCTTGTCCTTGTTTCAGTTGTGCTGGATTTAAAGTTTGGCCTTTCATGTTCTTATAGCTTACTTCCATTTGTAACAAGTCTGGATTGTTTGGCAAGAAATCGTTTTGTCCCGTTGCAGGGCGGCCTTGAACAATTAACCTTGCGAACAATACACCGTTACTTCTATTCGTGATACTTGCTTTATTTCCTTTGAAATTAATAGGCGTAGAACTATAATACTGATTGTTATTTACTGAGCCTTTAGCTCCATCTAATAAGTATTGGAAATTCAGTTGTCTTGAAGATTTTTGCTCTCCACAGAACTTCGCAATAGCCAATAAGCTGTAAGCGGTGGTTTGGGTGCTGTACCATTGGTCTTCTCCTAGTTTAGCAGCCACTTTGTTTAACAATTGCAGAGCTCTATTTTTCTGACCCATCAAGGTAAGCGTTTCCATAATCATCGCCTGGTCTCTTAAATCGGAACCATAGGTGCCGCCCAATTGCAGATAAGCCTCTACTTGCGTAGCCAAGCCTTTAGTTAAACTGTTAGCGGCACCGCTTTGACCAGCCAATTGATAAGCAGCGGCCAATCTCCATTTTGCAGCATCGGTTAAGTATTCGAAAGCTCTCAATCTGTTCATCGCCGCCATTTCTGGTTTCTTCGCCAATGCCAATACATATAATCTATATGCCTGACTTAAATCGCCACCGTAGAAATTATTGGCATTTGGTGTCCAGTTATTCGCTTTGGTTTTTAAGTAACGTACTAGTCCGTCAAATAATCCCACAGGTAGAGCATAGCCTTTTTCTTGTGCCTCAATTAATAAATGACCAGCATAGTTAGTTCCCCATTCATCTGCTGTTGGGTTGCCTGGCCAATACGCTAAACCTCCGTCTGTAGTTTGGAAACCCTTCAGCTTATTAATTCCAGCCTTTACATTTCGCTCAATTTGTGCTTTCTTCTGTTCATTTAGCGCCGAAAGTCTATCTAAATACAATTGCGGGAATATACCAGATGTGGTTTGCTCCACACAACCGTGAGGGTACTGAATTAAGTAAGAAATTCGTTTCTCCAAATTAATAGGAGGGATTGACGAAACTTCTAAACTGCCACTGTTGGTTCCTGATGTACCGATAGCCGCATAGTCAGCACTCCACGATTGGTTAGGCTGTATTACCGCAGAAATCACGTTAGTTACTATCGGATTAGGATTTCTGATATCCAATTCTACATCGGATACTGTTTTTTCTGCACCACTTTGTGCTATGATTTTAATTTTAGCTATTCCAGTATTGTTCGGAGCAGTGACATTAAAATAAGTCAACTGATCACCAGCTTTGGCAAAGCTTAAATTTTGTCTATTCGTTTGGTTGATACGTAAATTGCTAGTCTGTAAGCTAACCGAAACATTTTTGATGTTGTTATTGGTAGCAAAAACATTTACAGGTAGCGTGAAAGTTTCGCCAGGACCAATTACCCTAGGAACCGAGGCTAATAGCATAATCGGTTTTTTCACCTCAACTGCTTTTTCGGCTTGCCCGTAAGCACCATCATTACCAGCAACTACCATTACTTTTACCGAACCAATATATTGCGGTAACTTAAACTTGTGGGTTTTCTTTTCGCCTTTACCTAATTGGAAAGGTCCCATGAATTTTACCACCGGTTTAAAACGGTTGGCTTTGGCAGGATTGATGTTTTTATTCAATGCACCATCACCACCAATACTTAAAATTCTTTCCAAGTTACCACCCCAAGCTCCAAGTACTTGATCAAATAAATCCCAAGTTTTTACACCTAAACCTTCTCTTGCGTAGAACGAAGCATGAGGATCAGGAGTTTTAAAACGAGTAAGATCTAACAAACCTTCATCAACAATAGCAATGGTATAAGTCATTGCTTTACCGTTCGCCTCACTTACAGCCAAGCTGCTTTCAGTTTCTGGTCGCAATTCTTTTGCAATTGCAATTTGAGGTTTTAAGATAGTTTCTGGGTTTTCGATACTTAAAGGAATAGCTCCGTACATCCTAATCGGCATATCATTTACCGTTTGGCTGTGCGGTTGCAACAAGGTCACATTGGCAAATACGTTAGGTGTCATCGATTTTTCAGCTTTAAAGCTAAATTGTGTCTGACCTTTTTTGGTATTTGTCCAGAATGTTTTTACTACTCTACTGCCATTTTCTATCGAGATTAAAGCTCTACCATTTTCTGGTGATGGAATAGTTAAAGTAACATCTTCGCCAACATTGTATTTCGATTTATTAGCGGTGAAAGATAACATAGCGGCTTCGGTAGGGTTGGTGCCGTGTTCGCGTTGTGCCCATCCCGGCCAATCAATGTAAACCTCTCTAGCCGCAAAATGACCACCGCCGTAAGCATTGCCCACTACAATTAAATATCTTCCCCATTCAGGTTCGTCTAATCTTAAGTTCCAATTAGCTTTACCTCTAACCATTTCTACTTGCTCAGTTCTAATGAGTTTATTGTACTCATTTTGAGTGAAATTTGCATAGTTTTCTTGGTTATTTTGTTCCCACCACCAGCGCCATTGTACTTTGTAAAGCGCTACAGTAACCGTTTTATTGGTATTTAACAAAGTGCCATCTCTGTTTACGTTTACAATGTCTATCTGATGGTCTTTTCCGGTCACCAACATACCAGTCATTTTATCACCTTTCGGTGATTTGATACCGAAATAACTATCGTAAACATGATAAGGAATACTAAAATTATCGATACTAAAATTACCTCCAGGTTCAAATACTTTAGTGGTAATATTCGCCCTCAAAATACCGGGAGCAGCCATTTGATCATTTAGATTGGTATTGATGGTAGCTACGCCAGCTTCGTTTAAATTACCTTCGAATACTGTTTTCAATTGCGTATCAAACTGTACAATCGGATTATCGAACGAATAATCTTTAAAGTTTGGAAAAGAGGTTTCGCCTTTACCCAAATTGATATCTACTGTAGCTTTTAGATTTTGTGCCGGTGTACCAAATAACCATTTCGCCGATAGGGTAGCAGTAGACACTCGACCATTACCGAGATACTTCTTACCGCCTAAATCGAAATTGATTTTGATACGATTTGGCGTAACCGTCTCGATTTTTAAGTTTTTACTGAAGGTAGCACCACCAGCTTTAAATTTAGCTTGCCATCCGCCAGTTGGCGCAGTACTTTCTGTTGAAGTTTTAAAGGTATAGAAACCATTTAAAGGTTTGGTATTACTTTGTTTTCTAACCAATTGTCCTTTAGGATTATAAAGTTCAAAAATCACAGGATAATTAGCAGGAAGTTTCTTCAGCTTATCTTCCAATATGAACGATAAGTAAATACTATCGCCCGGTCGCCAAACGCCACGCTCTCCGTAAATAAAACCTTTAATTCCATTCTGTACCACTTCACCGCCTACGTCAAATCTTGATAGCGGTAATGAATTACCGTCATCTAATTTCAAATAGCCACGTTCGTTACCATTTTTAGCTACCAATAAGAAGGGTTTTCTCTTCAAAGCAAAACTTGCCATTCCATCGCCGTCAGTTTTTACCGTGGTAAGTACCTGTTTTTGATAATCTAATAGCTCGATGCTTACACCACTTAAAGGTTTAGCAGATAGCAAATCAGTGGCTACCACTAACATACTTTCGTCGTTTCCTCTTTTGGCAATTAAGCCGATGTTAGAAGAAAGCAAGTTTCGGTGCGCCCATCTTTCGCTGGTATAATAAGATGGAGTGCATGGATCTTCACGATCACTCCAACGATAACCTCTTGGATAATAATTCTGATAGTTATTCCAGAAATCATCATCTTCATCTATTTTTTCACCGTAATCGTAATCCCCATATTCATTTTCTTCTCCTTCAGCATTTTCGGTACTACTCGATTGAGCACAATTGTACAGTGTATAGGCTTGCTTAAACATGATGCTCACACGATACATTGCACCTGGCTCGGTTTTAATCAGCTTATCTAAATCAAGCGTAAAACGGTTCTTTTTATGTAGGTCTAAAGATTTGTCTTCATTTAAATGGATCGTCTTTTGCAAAATAGGTTTCGCTACTCTACGTAGTTCATTTCCTTCTTTATAATTATTTACCTGAAAAAACTGTGGGATATTATCTTGATAGATCTTGATGATGGTAACATCTACAGCTTTTAAGTTTACTGCTTCGAAAGGCAAGACTAATTTCCCAGAGTTAGGTAGGATAGTCCCTGCACCAGCAATAGTTACCGCAGGCTTTTTATTTTCGAAAATGACATTGGCACTTTTTGCAGACTCTAAGTTTTTTCCGTTGATATTGGCAATGGTGTTGCTGATAATCACATTGTAATTACCTTCTAAAGCATCGGGAGCATAAACCTTAATTTGACTACCATCGATAGTGAATCTTAAATCACTTAAACTTCCAATGCTAATTAGTCCAGCTAAATCTTGTGTTACACTTACCGGTTCTGAGCATTGGATAAGTACATAATCTTCTTCTTGTTGTACAGCTTTAATAGCCAATACTTTGAAAACATTCAATGCAGGAATTTCAAGCGTAGTTTCTCCCTGATCATCATCGGCACCAATGGCATCGCCATCCCATTTTAACGTTAAATCTGCGTTCGTTTTTTGGATGCTATCAATCGTAAAACTAGAAGTTTGTTTTTGTGGATTGTGGTTCCATTTAATTTTTAGCTTCTGTGGCGATTTTAATGAAAGAACTTTCTCTATATCCTGAGTGTCTTCAGCGTCAGCTGTGCTAATTTCTCCAGTTAACTTCATCAAATTCAATGAAGTATTATTTTGAGAAATTAAACCATTTTCGGTAAAGGCAATTCCAGGTTTGATTACTTTGAAATCGAACTCAAATTCTTCCAAATTTTCTTCAACTGGCAAGATCTTTTTGAGATTTAGGCTAGCCTCATACTTTTGATCTGGCTCTAAATTTTCGTCTGGACGGAACTCTATCGTTTGAGCATCTACCCAATACGTTTTTCCTTTTATGCTAGGAGAGAAGTCAAAAAGCTTTTGATCGGTTTCTCCTAAATCAGTAGTATTACTTACCGAGTTAGCTAAGTGAACTCTAATAAAACTCTTTTTGGAAATGATACCGGAGGTATAAGCATCAATATATTTTGCAAACTGAGTATGGTCTTGTTTCTTATCTTTTTTAAGTAAAAAATAACCTGCAACGACAGCAATTAATACTAGAGCACCAATAACGATTACCTTAACAGTAGGACGTTTGGTAGTATTGTTGGTAGAGATTTGTTGGTTCATACGCTAATAGACTTTAGGCATGAAGATAACGAAAAAACTACGGAATTGTTGGACAACTTTTTAATTCGCTGGTACTGATTTGTTTTTCGCTGAAAATGGGAAGTTATTCGTGGGAGCGCTAAATGTTTATTAGTAATTGATAACATTAGTTATGGCTATAATCGCTAATTAAACAGAGCAATTTTTGGTGTAAATTGCTTTGCTTGATTAGCATATTTTTTGTATTATTGCTTTGTTTAAAAAGCAATATGGAAGACTTATTATTAGAATTTCAAATAAAGATAGCTAGGATATCCCTTGGCAACGGTACCTTATAAGAGAGATAGATTTAAGAAATCGCTTAATTGCACTAAAAGGTGCGAGAGGTGCAGGAAAAACTACGATTCTTTTACAGCTTGCAAAGCTACATTTGCCACTGACATCCTCATTATACGTGAGTTTAGACCATATTTATTTTTTTGATAATAAACTGTATGATCTGGCTAAACAATTTTCACAATATGGTGGCACACATCTGTTACTAGATGAGGTGCATAAATATCCCAACTGGTCGAGAGAAATTAAGCTGATTTATGATAATTTTCCAGAACTCAATATAATTTTTACAGCGTCTTCGATGCTAGAAATTTATAAATCAGAATCTGATTTGAGTCGCAGGGCTGTAACCTATTATCTTAAAGAGCTATCTTTTAGGGAATTTATCATCTTTGAAACACAAAAAATATTTCCAGCTTATTCCCTCGCCGATATTTTAGCAAACCATAATGCAATTACATCTAAGCTCATAGCTGAAATAAAACCTTTGCCTTTATTTGAGAAATATCTGAAAATAGGTGCTTATCCTTACTATAAAGAAAATGAAGATCTTTATAGTCAAAAATTACAGAATACTATCAATCTTATTATAGAAACCGATATTAACGCAGTAGAGGACTTACAATACGATACCTTGATCAAATTGAAGAAACTACTTATCACAGTTGCATCAAGTGCACCATTTACACCCAATGTAACGAAACTAAGTGAGAAAGTAGGAGTATCAAGAAATATGTTGGTGCAAAGTATTAAAATATTGGAACGAGCTGGACTTGTGAATGAATTATATAAAGACACATCAGGTATTGGGGTACTAACCAAACCTGAAAAACTATATTTAAACAATAGTAACTTAATGTATGTATTAGCAAAAGAGAATACGAACGTAGGTAATGTTCGGGAAACTTTTTTTCTTAATCAGTTTAAAGGCTTACATGAAATAAACCTCTCAGAAAAAGCAGACTTTGTAATTGATAAAACCTTTACATTTGAAATAGGTGGCAAAAATAAAACTAAAAAGCAGATAGTTAACAAAGAAAATTCTTACGTTGCAAAAGATGGTATTGAAGTAGGTTTTGGAACAATTTTACCAGTTTGGCTTTTTGGATTTATGTATTGACATGCTAGTGAGCTACTTAATCATCACTCCAGGTTTATTCAACACAGGAATTCTGATCAAATTAGTATCTACAATGCTTTCTGGAAGGAAAATGAATTTTTTATCGTAGATAGTGCTACCAATATAATAACTCAACCAATACTCATTAGTTAAACCAAAAACTGCTGGGTCAATTGCTTCTACACCTGCAGAGCCTTGAGCAGGTACATCGCCAATAAAATGTCTTAATAATGAGGTTTTCACCTGTTTACCATCTTTTTCTCCGTAACCTTTAGAAGTGATCAACACATTAGTAATTGGTTCATCTTTAAGGTTGACAAGGTACACCGTCCAGTTTTTTACTTCTGGCGTTTCGCTCATTAAAACTACCGCTATGGCTACGTCTTCTACAATATTTTCAGGTAAGTCTGCTTTCAAAATTGGTTAACTGTTTAAACTGATGAATTGTTTAATCGGTTACAACTATGCGCCCAAGTTATAAACCGACAACTGCGCACTGATAACTGGGTTATTTTTTCTTCGCTACGGCTTTCTTTTTAGCTGGCGCTTTTTTCTTAGCTTCAAAAGCATCAGGTTTTTGAGCAACAATTAGCGCTTTGACCTCATCTAAAGAAATGCTAGCTAGTTCTTCGGCTGTATATTTTTGTTTTGTGGCTGGGTTGTTGCCCAATTTCAGCATGTCTTTGCCAAAACGGATAAACGGTCCCCATCTACCATTTTCTATAGCAATTTTAAGTTCTGGCCATTGCTGAATGAAACGGTTATTCTCTTTTTCTATTTTTTTGCTAATTAGCTCATTGATATCGTTTTGGGAAAGGTTATCAAAATTGTATGCTTTTGGAACATTGATAAACAAATCATTCCATTTGATAAACGGACCAAAACGACCTGTGCCTTTAGTTACTGGTAAGTTTTGATAATGTGCCACAGGAGCATCAGCGTCAATCTTTTCATCAATAATTGTAGCCGCTCTATCAAAATCGATAGTTAATGGATCCACATTTTTAGGGATAGAAATAAAAGTATCGCCCCATTTTACATACGGACCAAAACGTCCCAAACCTACCGAAACTTCTTTCCCTTTATAATCTTCCAATTGGAAAGGTAATTTAAATAAATCTAAGGCCTCCTCTAAGGTAATGGTACCAACCGATTGTGTTTTTGTCAAACTGGCATAACGAGGTTTTTCTTCTTCGTTATCGCTTAATTCGCCAATTTGAACCAACGGACCAAAACGACCAACTTTAGTGTACACATTCTTACCAGTTGTAGGATCTACGCCTAATAGACGTTCGCCAGTAGCCCGGTCGGCAGTTTCAATGGTAGTTTCTACCTCAGTATGAAATGGTTTATAGAAGGAGTGAAGCATTTTTGTCCATTCCTGCAAACCTTGCGCAATTTCATCAAACTGCTTTTCTACTTTGGCAGTGAAGTTAAAATCAACGATACCTTTGAAATGTTCTACCAAGAAATCGTTTACTACTTCACCAATATCTGTCGGGAAAAGTTTAGCTTTTTCAGCGCCGGTAATTTCTGATTTTTGTTGTTTGCTAATTTTACCGTCAGCAAGCGAAAAAGCAAGGAAATCTCTTTTCTTACCGTCTCTATCTTCTTTAACAACGTAACCTCTGTTTTGTATAGTCGAAATAGTGGGTGCATAAGTAGAAGGTCGGCCAATGCCTAATTCTTCTAATTTCTTTACCAAACTAGCCTCTGTGTATCTTGCCGGCGGACGAGAAAAACGCTCAGTTGCCAGCATCTCTCTTAACGAAAGTTCCTGACCAACAGTTAAAGGAGGTAACAAGTTGTTTTCATTCTCGTCATCTTCATCATCTGTAGATTCTAGGTATACTTTTAAGAAACCATCAAATTTCAACACTTCACCTTCGGCGCCAAAAACTTCATTTCTAGTACTTACACCAATATCTACAGTGGTTTTTTCAAAAACCGCTTCGCTCATTTGAGAGGCAATGGCACGCTTCCAAATCAACTCATATAATCTTTTTTCGGCGTTGTCGCCGTCTGTAGTATGTCTATCAAAATAAGTAGGGCGGATGGCTTCGTGAGCCTCTTGCGCACCTGCAGATTTAGTTTTATAAACTCTTGGTTGGTGATATTGATTACCATAAGCCGACTTAATTTCGGCAGCAGCAGCGGCAACAGCAGTCTCCGATAAGTTTACCGAGTCGGTACGCATATAGGTAATTTTACCATTTTCGTACAACCTTTGTGCAATCTGCATCGTTCTTGCAACCGAATAGCCTAGTTTTCTAGAAGCTTCTTGTTGTAAGGTTGAAGTGGTAAAAGGTGCTGCTGGATTTCTTTTTGCCGGCTTAACTTCAAGGTTATTTACCTTAAAATTAGCACCGATACAATCTTGAAGAAACTTTTCGGCTTCTTCTGCTTTTTCAAAACGCTGTGGTAATTCCGCCTTAACTATTTCCCTACCTTTTCCAGTAGTAAACTGCGCTGTAATTTTGAAAGCAGCAGTACTTTTAAATGTATTTACTTCTCTTTCTCTATCTACAATTAAACGTACTGCAACTGATTGCACACGTCCGGCAGATAAAGAAGGTTTTACTTTTTTCCAAAGCACAGGAGAAAGTTCGAAACCTACCAAACGATCTAAAACCCTGCGAGCTTGTTGTGCATAAACTAAGTTATAGTCAATGCCCCTAGGCGTTTCGATAGCTTTTAAAATAGCGGGCTTGGTAATTTCATGAAATACGATACGTTTGGTATTTTCTTTCTTTAATCCTAAAGTTTCAAATAAGTGCCAAGAAATGGCTTCTCCTTCGCGGTCCTCATCGGATGCTAACCATACCGTTTCGGCTCCCTTAGCTAATTTCTTTAATTCAGATACCACCTGTTTCTTATCGGCAGGCACTTCATAAGTTTGCGAAAAATCATTGTCCACATCAATTCCCATGTCGCCCTTTACCAAATCACGAATATGGCCATAGCTAGATTTCACTAAGAAATCTTTTCCAAGGTATCCTTCTATGGTTTTCGCTTTTGCGGGAGACTCAACTATCAATAAATTTTTTGCCATTAACTAGGTTTTTGTGCAAATAAAACTATAATATCCTCGAATATCAAAATTGATAGCGTTTTTTTTGAAGAAAAGTAGGCGTAGGGTTAATTGGTTAACCGTAGACACGGTTAAAAGCTATATGTAAACTAAAAATTGTCATCCGAGAACTTATTTCCAACTCGCCAATTCCATTCTGTATTTAAAACCTCTAGTAATTACTCCAGTACTGATGTTTTTATCTACTGCTTTCACTTCTTTAATCACTAGCCCTATATTTTTGGCATAAGTTTCATCGTAGATATCTTCCCTAATTAAATTTACTTCCTTGTATTGCTGGATTGCGATAGTAGAATCTAACTTATTAGCGCCAATGGTTAACGGCACATTAAGGTCTTTTATTTCATGCTGCCAAACACCTAAATCATTATAAAGGTTACCGTTCCATGTAGATTGCAAAGTTTGAGGAAACACCAACCTTAAATACCTTTTGTTATCTATAAATTCTTCCGCTCTGTTGTTAACGATCTTTCTAGTAATTACCTTTTGAAAAAACCAGTCTTCGGTATTAGTTTTCTTGTATCGCTCTAGTCTGTAAACTTCATCACCCTGTACATCTGTGAATTTATCGGTAACTATGTCTTTTAGTTGAAACACGTAGTTGGTAGTAGAGTTATTGAAATTGTTATAGACTGTAGAATCTACGTTATAGACCACTTCACTATTTATTCTTAATGGGAAGTAGTTGAAACCCATTTCTGGTTGCGGTGCATTTTCTGATTTGTTGCAAGAGAATACAGTTAACATCACTGTAATTAGAATCAAAAAATAAAGTATCCGCGAAAATTTCATCGAATCAAATATATAAAAACGCTGTTGAAATTTATAAACACAGATAGAAGAAAAGAATATGTAGAATAAACCATTTTCTGTCTATATTCGTTTAATGATAAATTCAAAATTATGATTAACACATTGCTAATATTTTTTGGCCTATTTATGGCCCCAAATCCTCCCAAGGATGTTTATGGTTTTTCTTTTAAAACATTAGATGGTAAAGAAGTAAAGCTTTCTAAATTTAAAGGAAAGAAAATCTTAATTGTAAACACTGCTTCGAAATGTGGTTACACGAAACAGTACGAAGATCTAGAAAAACTTCACAAGCAATACGGGAAAAACGTAGTTCTAATTGGTTTTCCTTCGGCAAATTTTGGTGGACAGGAACTTGGCTCAAATGCAGAGATTAAGGAATTCTGTTCAAGCAAATTTGCAACTACCTTTTTAATTGCCGAAAAAAGTGACGTAAAAGGAGAAGCTATTTCGCCGTTGTTTCAGTATTTAACTTCGCAAACAAATCCAGATTTTACTGGTGATATCAAATGGAACTTCGAAAAGTTTCTGATCAATGAAAAAGGACAACTGGTACACCGCTATCGTTCTGCTGTAAAACCTTTAGATGAGCAAATTGTAAAGAACTTTTAAGCCCTCTCTCTGCCGCTGACATCTCTCCGTAAATGGTTGAGGATGTTTAGGAAGCTGATGTACTTTTCAAGAATTATTACGAGGAACCTATTTTTATAAGCAAGTTCCTCGTTTTTTTATTTAATCTAGTCCAATGAACCTCTACCCATATTTTATTCTACTTATATTCTTCGCTGTAGCGCTTTATTTCATCTTTCGTAAAAAGAAAGTACCTGTTGTTGTATTATCTGCTGAGGACAGAAAATTATTACAAAACCATGTAGCATTTTACGCAGAGCTGGATAATGAAAAGAAAATGCTCTTTGAAGAAAAACTTTCTCGTTTTTTAGGTGGGATAAAGATTGAAGGCATTGGAACTGAAATTTCACCTTTAGATAGGATACTGGTAGGAGCAAGTGCCGTGATACCGATACTGGGTTTTAAAGATTGGGAATACAGAAATCTGGGAACTGTGCTACTTTATCCAGATACATTCAATAAAGAATTCCAATTTGCCGAAGGCGATAGGAACATTATGGGGATGGTAGGAGATGGTTACATGAACGGACAAATGATCTTATCACAATCTGCTCTAAGGCATGGCTTTTCTAAGAGTGCAGGTTCTGAAAATACAGGTATCCATGAGTTTGTTCATTTAATAGATAAATCAGATGGTGCTACGGATGGTATACCTCAGTATTTTATCAAACACGAATACACTATTCCTTGGGTGAGAATGATGCATCGGGAAATTCAGAAGATTGAAGATAATAAATCGGATATTAATCCTTACGCCATTACTAACGAAGCAGAGTTTTTTGCCGTTACTTCAGAATATTTCTTTGAAAACCCTGAACGTATGAAAGACAAGCATCCAGCGCTTTATGACAGCTTAAGTAAAATTTTCGGACAGCAGTTGGCTTAACCCAAAACAACCAAAAAACTATCTCTTGTAATTCCTAAACCAGCTATTCACTTTCATCTGGATTACGCCTAAGAAAGCCTCTCGGAAAATACGGGTACTCATTTTAGATGTACCTTCAGTTCTGTCTGTAAAAATGATTGGCACTTCAACTACGTTAAAACCGTATTTAATTGCAGTAAACTTCATTTCTATTTGAAAAGCATAGCCAACAAACTTGATTTTTTCCATCGGAATGGTCTCTAACACTTTTCTGGTGTAGCACTTAAAGCCAGCGGTAGCATCTTGTATATTAATACCAGTAATGATGCGAACGTACATTGATGCAAAGTAGGACATCAATACGCGTCCCATTGGCCAGTTAACTACATTTACGCCTTTCACATATCTCGAACCAATCGCTACGTCAGCACCGTTTACACATGCTTCACGTAGTTTGATTAAGTCATCTGGGTTGTGAGAGAAATCAGCGTCCATTTCGAAAATATATTCATAATCTTTCGCTAATGCCCATTTAAAGCCGTGGATATAAGCTGTACCTAATCCTAGTTTTCCTTTGCGCTCTTCGATATGCAACATCGGAAACTCATCTTGCAAGCCTTTTACAATTTGTGCTGTACCATCGGGAGAGCCATCATCGATAATTAAAATCTCGAACTGATATGGCAACGAGAAAACTTTACGAATGATCTTTTCGATATTCTCTTTCTCGTTGTAAGTAGGTATAATGACTAAGCTGTCTGCCAAAGGATTTGTGTATTTACGAATTATGTTGCGAAAGTAATGAATTTAACCTGATGTTTAGGTCGAGCTATCTCGTTAAATTGTGTTAAACTATTTGATATTTCCCATCCATCTTTTTAATACGGGCACTAAGAAGAAAATAAACACCCCAATACCAGCCGAGTAGATAGAAATTTGAAGCAACACGTTCGCATAGTAAGGTAAAGATAAAACAGGGTTATTTGCTTCAACAATGTTTTTAGGTATACTCATTAATGCGCCAATTTTACCTGCTAAAAACTCTCCAATAGCGGTAAAGAAGAAGAAAATTCCCATCATTAGACCCACTATATTTACTGGCGATAGCTTGGTAATCATGGATAAACCTACCGGAGAAATACACATCTCGCCACAAATGATAAAGAAATATCCGCCAGCAAATGCAACTAAAGGAATAAGTCCGTGACTTAAACTAGCCTGACAAGCCAAGTAGAAGGTGAAGAAACCTGCAGCAACGAAGATAAACGACATGGCGAATTTAGCAGGAGTAGAAGGTTCTAAACCGCGTTTATTTAACCAGGGCCAAAGCGCAGCAAATACTAAACTAAGTAAGATTACCCAAGCCGGCGGCAAGAAATTATTTACAGATAAGGCAGGTAATTCTTTTCCAAACACATGCATATCTACATTTCTCATGGCAAATAAATTTAACGAGCCTGCATTTTGCTCATAGAAAGCCCAGAAAAATGTAGAAACCACTACCAATGTCAACGCAGATAATAGCTTAAACTTCGCTTCCTTTTCTAGTTTTGATGACAAATAAAGTATGTAAATTACCGAAATTACTGCAAGCGCCAACATGATGCTGTCTAAGGCTTCGTAATAATTAAACAAGGTTACAATCAATGGCAGCGTGATGAAGGTGAGTAAGTAAATCGCATATTCTACAGTAATAAAACCGCCTATTTTTTTGAATAAATCATTAGTTAGAGGCAGTCCTTTTTCTTTTAAAGACGATTTGCCGATGATAAAAACCACTAAGCCCAAAATCATGAAAATACCAGCCAAACCAAAACCGTAATGCCAATTAATTTTCTGCCCAACGTAGCCACAAAGCAAGCCACCTAAAGCTGCACCGATATTTATACCCATGTAAAACAGTGAGAATGCACTGTCTTTTTTAGGATCGTTGTTATCATAAAGTGTACCTACCAAACTAGAAACGTTAGGTTTAAAGAAACCATTACCGCAGATGATAAAAGCCATACCGTAAAAGAAACTCCAATCTTGCGGAATAGCTAATACAATGTGTCCAATAGACATCATTACGCCACCAAAAATGATTGCTCTTCGGTAGCCCAAAAATTTATCGGCCAACATACCACCAAACATGGGCATGGTGTACACCAAAGCAGAGTAAGCACCTAAAATGGCATAACCTTTCGGCTCATCAAACTTTAACTGGGTAACCATGTAGGCTAGTAGTAATGCTTTCATTCCGTAGAACGAGAAACGCTCCCACATTTCTGTGAAAAATAAGAGATAGAGCTGTTTAGGATGCTTGGTAGTAACTGTTGTAGACATTTTTTTTGGGATTAGTTCATTTGTCATCGGTTCAATAGTGATTGGCATTAACTTTCATCAATACATCATCACATTAACCAATCATCTAATTATCAAATTAGTAAAACTTTTAACTCTTACGGTGCTAATCTGTCGATTTTCCAACTTCCATTTACGAAAGTATATTTTATTCTATCATGTAAACGGCTCGATCTACCTTGCCAAAACTCAATTGCAGTTGGTTTTACTATGTAGCCGCCCCAATGTGCAGGTTTTTGTATGGTTTTACCTTCATATTGTTTAGTAAGTTCGTCTACTTTATTTTCCAAAACTTCTCTACCGGCAATCACTTGGCTTTGTGGCGAAGCAATCGCACCGATTTGGCTACCCACCGGACGAGAATTAAAGTATTGTTCAGAGGTTTCCTTATCTAATTTTTCGATTTTACCTTCAATTCTTACTTGACGTTCTAACTCAGCCCAAAAGAATACTAAACACGCAAAAGGGTTTTTCTTGATCTCTTTCCCCTTTTGACTTAAATAGTTGGTGTAAAAATTGAAACCATTTTTGTCAAAACCCTTCAACAATACAATCCTAGCGTTTGGTCGCCCAGATTTATCTGCTGTTGCCAAAGTCATCACATTAGGTTCAAATATTTCTGCATTTACCGCATCTGTGAACCATTTTTCGAATTGTGCAATGGGATCTTTAACGATGTCTTTTTCGCTTAACTCGGCAGCTTTGTAGTCTTGCCTTAAGTTTTGTATCATTTCTTTGGTAACCTTCATGAGGCAAAAATAGCGTTGTTGCGAGATACTTTTTAATAATCAAGCATTTTTCTACACTTAGATGAGGACAATCATTTTTGGGCAGTTTCGGATATATTTTGTTAATTTACCGATATGTTAAGCCTTTTAAACCCTTCTGCTGGTAAGTTACTGATTTCAGAGCCATTTTTAGCTGATCCTAATTTTAAGCGCTCAGTAATTTTACTTACCGAATATGGCCAAGACGGCACCATTGGTTTTATTCTTAACCAGCCAAGCAATTTAGTGGTTAAAGATTTGATACCCGATTTATGGATGGCAGATTTTCCAGTATTTATTGGTGGCCCGGTAGAAATTGATACTATCCACTTTGTGCACCGTTGTTACGATAAAATTGGCAGTGGCGAAGAAATTGCAGAAGGTATATACTGGGGAGGAGATTTCGAGACTTTAAAAATATTGATCAATAACAACAGTATTCAGGAAGAAGAGGTCAAATTCTTTTTAGGTTACTCTGGCTGGGGACTTAACCAATTGGAAGATGAATTGGCTACCAACACCTGGATTGTTTCAGATCAGTACCACTCAGATACTATTTTCTCTAACAACGAGGAAGAACTTTGGAAAGAAGTAATTATCAATTTAGGACCTAAATATGCTCACGTCAGCAATTTTCCAATAGACCCAAATTTGAACTAATTTCCGTGATTTTTTAAATATAGATTTTACAATTATCCGAAAATTGTACTTTTGATTTCGATGATTAAACTGCTCCGAAAAATACACCTCATTTACAGCCTGGCTTGTATTCTATTCTTCTTCATACTTTTTTTACCGCTTTATTATTGGTTTACTCGTAGCCCGAGATACTACGGCGTACTTAATAAATTTCGTACCGCACATTCGTTTATGGCAGCAGCCTTGTCGGGTATTTTCTTCAATTTTAATTTCGAGAAGAAACTTGACAAGAAACAAACCTATATTTTCTGCGCCAACCATACTTCGAATTTAGATATCATCATCATGTGCACATTGGCACGAGGCAGGTATCATTTTATGGGAAAGGAAGAGCTGATGAAGAACCCAGTTTTAGGAATTTTCTTTAAAACAATTGATATTGCCGTATCTAGAGCTAGCAAAATTTCTTCATTTAGGGCTTTTAAAAAGGCTGCAGAAAATTTAGAAAACGGCATGAGCTTAATTATTTTTCCAGAGGGGAAGATAGACGATGCTTATCCGCCAGTTTTGCAAGATTTTAAAAGCGGCCCATTTAGATTGGCTATCGAAAAAAATATTCCTATTGTACCTGTAAGTATTAAAAATGTTTGGAAAATAATGTGGGATGATGGCACAAAATATGGAACCAGACCTGGTATTATCGACGTTTATGTGCATGAACCAATTTTAACAAGTACATTAGCGGTAGAAAACGACGATGTGCTGAAGGAAGAAGTTTACAGTAAAATTAATAGCAAATTGTAGATTAGGTTTTACGTATTAAGTTTTAAATAATAAGTTTAGGAAATACTTTTAACGTAAAACTTACAACTTATACCTTATAATACAGAAAATGATAATTGATAAGAATACAGTACATAAAGTAGCTGATTTAGCTAGAATTGAAATAAAAGATAACGAAGTAGATACACTGACAAAGGAAATGAACAAAATCCTTACTTTTATGGAAAAGCTGAACGAATTAGATACTGATGGTGTGAAACCTTTAGTGTATATGAACGAGGAGGTTAACGTTTGGAGAGAAGACGTAGCAAAGAACGAAATTAGCGTAGAGGATGGTTTAAAGAATTCGGCTGTTCACAACGAGCGTTTCTTCTTAGTTCCTAAAATTATCGAGAAATAGGAGGTAGTTTGCAGTATACAGTTATCAGTTGGCAGTAATTGGTTTTCAGTTGATATTTTTCATTTAACCGATTAACCAAATAACCAATTAACATTTAACCATTAATTTTTCAAGATACCTTGTAACATTGCAACGAATGTTATCGTCTAAACCAACAAAAAAACAGCAATGCCGAAAGAACTCATTACCATTAAAGATATTGGCCGTAAGTACGTGATAGGTACCGAGGTAATCCATGCGCTTAAATCTGTAAGTCTAACTATTAACGAAGGTGAGTTTGTTGCCTTAATGGGACCGTCGGGTTCTGGTAAATCTACCTTAATGAATATTTTAGGCTGTTTAGATACGCCAACCAAAGGAGATTATATCCTTAACGGTACTAATGTAAGCCATATGACTGATAACCAGTTGGCCGAAGTCCGTAATAAGGAGATAGGTTTCGTATTTCAAACCTTTAACTTATTACCTCGATCAACCTCTTTGGATAATGTTGCATTGCCATTAATTTATGCAGGAGCCAGTAAAAAGGAACGTGATGCGAGAGCTCAGCTAGCGCTAGAAAACGTAGGTTTAGGAAACAGAGTAACACATAAACCAAATGAGCTCTCTGGAGGCCAGCGCCAGCGTGTGGCGGTAGCAAGAGCATTGATTAACAATCCGTCAATTATCTTGGCAGATGAGCCTACAGGTAACTTAGATACCAAAACCTCTATCGAGATTATGGGGCTTTTGGAAGAAATACATAGTAAAGGCAACACCATTATTTTAGTAACCCACGAAGAAGATATTGCACAACATGCCCACAGAATTGTGCGTATGCGTGATGGATTGGTAGAAAAAGATTATCTTAACGAAGAAGTAAAATCTGTTTCGCCACGTCTGCAAGCGATAAGAGAAAGTGGTAACGATTTTGAGAATATAAATTAACCCCTAAATCCCCTAAAGGGGACTAGGGCATCCATCACAAAACTAAATTCCCCTTTAGGGGCTAGGGGTATGAAAATTTACACCAAAACTGGAGATAAAGGGCAAACATCCTTGATAGGAGGTACACGAGTTGCCAAACATCATATCCGAATTGAAAGTTACGGGACTGTAGACGAACTCAATTCTTATATTGGGTTAATAAGCTGTCAGCAGATCGATCCACATCACCAAATTATTTTAAAAGAAATTCAGGATAGGTTATTTACGGTTGGAGCTTCTTTAGCTGCTGATCCAGAAAAATCTAAAATGAAAATTCCAGATCTGCTAGAAAGCGATATCTCACTTTTGGAGACTGAAATTGATAAAATGAATGAGGTTTTGCCTGCTTTGAAACATTTTGTTTTACCTGGCGGAAATACTGTAGTATCTTATTGCCATATAGCTAGATGTGTTTGCAGACGAGCCGAAAGATTAACTGTAGCCTTGGCTGAGGGCAGTTTTGTTGATAGTAAAGTTACAGTTTACCTAAACAGATTAAGCGATTATTTGTTCATTTTAGGTCGAAAATTAGGACAAGACGCAAGCGTTGAGGAGAATATTTGGATACCTCGTGTAAATAGTTGAAAAAAATATTTGCATAGCTCATTTTTTTTCACATGCTTTGCGCAAATAGAACAGTGACGAATTAATAATTATTTACGATATGTATTGGACCTTAGAATTAGCATCGCATTTGGAAGACGCACCATGGCCTGCAACTAAAGATGAATTAATTGACTATGCTATCCGTTCTGGAGCACCGGTAGAAGTTATTGAAAACCTACAAGCTTTAGAAGATGATGGCGAGCCTTATGAAACTATCGAAGAGATTTGGCCAGATTATCCTACCAAGGATGATTTCTTCTTTAACGAAGACGAATATTAAAAGAATATGAAGCCTCAATGAAAATTGGGGCTTTTGTTTTATTAGCTCTATCGTCATTTCGAGCGTAGTCGAGCAATCTTAAAATTGGAAATTTAGTGTGTTAGAAGAAGAAATTTTCTAGAATTAGTGCGTGTTACGTTGGCGGTGACGCCAACGTTTGAGAAGCAAGTTCTGGCGAGGATGCCAAATGGAGCAGTCCTTTGTTGGCGTCCTCGCCAACAAGTACAAGTTTTTGAGCTGATAATTGGAAGTCATACTGATAAAGACTTGTCTATTCCGCTAAGTTCCAATTGAGATGATGGGGAGCAGAGATATTAATAGTACTGCACAATCTTAGCCTTAACGACCAAATATTTTTGCTGCACTTGCGTAAAAATATAAAACGTTTCCTTGTTCGGTTTTATCTTAAGCTTGCTAACAAGGTTTTCCGCTTTTTCTGGGAAGTTTCTCACAATCACGTTGCCTTGTAACGTCTTTTCCTTTTTAAGCTCGTTAGGTACTAAGATCGCATCAATTTCAAAAATACGGCCTATAAAATTAGCATGAAATTCATCAGAAAAATAGACGTGACTTTGCTTATCCAATTTCTTTAATTCAAATTTATTTGCAACGGCATTAAAAGCACCACTTTTCATTAATGCGGCGTCCGCCTCATACAAATAACCTTTAGATAACTCCTGATCAACATACTTTGTCTCAAGATCATCTTTTAAAGGCAATTCAATTTGTTTAATGCTCGTGTTTAAGGTTATAGCAATAATCTTCGGTTCCCCAATAAGATCCCTATCAATCACCCATAACAGTTCTTTGCATTCGTTCTTTACACTCACAATGTGGATTTCGGCAACATTTTTCAAGTCGATTAAACCCGCTTGTATATCCAAGAGTGGGGAAGTTTTAATGATAATTCGATGCGCTTTGCTCAGCAACAAGTCTAGATACTGAACCACATTTGGTGTGCACTCCGCCAATTTGAATACTTTACTACTGGTATTTCTCCTGGCAGGATCTACATAAATGGTACCGAAAGACTTTTCTGAACTTTGTAAGTACTCCAACCCATCTGTTGCTAAACACTGGATATTGTTAGCTCCTAAAAGTTTAGCATTATGAGCAGAAATAGCAGATAATTCCTTGTTGATTTCACAACTCACAACTTCATCTACTTTGAGCGAAAAGAACAAGCTATCGACACCAAAACCGGCAGTAATATCAATTAGCGAATTACCTTTCACCAATTGATGTTTGTAAGCTGCTGTATCTTCTGATGAAGTTTGCTCTATAGATAGCGTGCTCGGATAAACAATGTTTTCTTGCTTAAACCAAGTTGGTAATTTCTTTTCCGATTTCTTTTTAGCTGCAATTTGATTGGCCAGTTCGGCTGAACTTACCTCAGCAAAAGGAGATTTTGCTAATGCAACCTTGGTCACGTCAGTATTTAAATTACTGTTGATGTAAACTTGTACTTCCTTTTGTAAGAGGCTTTTGTTCATTGCTGTAGTTCAGTAGTCATTGGTTCATTAGTTTTTTGCTTGGATTACCAATGGCTAATGAACCAATGAACTTATTTATCTTTCATCACCATTTGGCAAGTATTTCTACTTTTCACCTCTAGCCAAACCTTTTTATTTTCGGTAACTCTATCAATGGTTTCTTGGTTGTAATAGCGAATTGTAACCAGCTCCATATCTTTATTGTATTTCACTTTAAAGTCGGCAGAAAGATCGTTGATTAAACTTTCAATTTTTTGTTCATCGTTATCAATACTTACCGAAAAACTAATCGCAGAGTTCAGCATTGTATTCACCTTCACTCTGTTTTTATGGAAAATAGCGAAGATATGGCTCAAATTCTCTTCAATGATAAAAGAAAAATCTTTTGGAGAAATTGATAACAATACCTGATTTACCTTGAAAATAAATGAAGGAATAGGCAGGGTAGTAGCCTCTGTACTAATCTCGGTTCCTGGTTCTTCTGGGTGGATAAAAGACCTTACGTATAAAGGAATTCCCTTATTCTGTATTGGTTTAATAGTTTTTGGGTGGATTACTGTGGCACCATAATAAGTCAGCTCTATCGCATCACGGTAAGAAAGCTGAGGTATTTTTTCGGTTTCATCAAACCATTTCGGATCTGCGTTTAAAACTCCTGGAACATCTTTCCAGATGGTCATTTTCTCTGCGTCTAAAGCTGCACTGAAAATAGCAGCAGAATAATCAGAACCTTCGCGACCTAGTGTGCTGGTGAAATTCTCACTTGTATTACCGATAAAACCTTGCGTTAAAACTATGCCTTGTTCCAAGTAACTTGTCAAGTGTTTTTGAATTTCGTTAGTAGTTTTATCCCAGTTTACATTGGCTTCACGGTAATTATTGTCGGTTTGGATGTAATTACGTGCATCTTGCCAAATGCAAAAAGTGCCTTGCTGATTGAGATAAGCAGCTATGATTTTTGAAGAAACCAATTCTCCAATAGATACAATTTGGTCGTAGAGATAGTCGGGAGTGTCCTCTGCCTCTTCTTCTAACAACCATTCAATCTCTACAAAAGTATTTGCAACATCGTTATAAACTGGGTTTTTGGTATCCGGAAACAATTTGCTAATAACTTCAAAGTGGAAATCTTTTACGCTTTCTAACAATTGGTGTTTTTTATTATCACCGTTGATGTGTGCAAAAGCCAATTCTTGGAGCCTATCAGTAGTTTTATCCATGGCAGAAACCACTACGAGCAGATTTTTAGCGCCAAAAGATTGTATAATTTGAGTAACGTTTTTTATTCCTTCTATGTTTTTGATGGATGCACCACCAAATTTGTATACTTGCATTTATTCGGTTGGAGTTAAGATAGTTTGCGGTTTAGCGATGCCGCTAAGTTCGGAAAAAGGAATTATTAATTCGGTAGTTCCCTCTGCATAAGATTTAATTTCGTAAGGATTATATAAAAACACCAAGCCTTTATCACTCACGTAAAAAGTCTTCGGCAATGAAAATTTGCCATTGGTGAAAAAATACTTTTGATCTAACGGCTCTGTTGCACTGATCTTCTCATTATTTCTAAAAATACGCTCACCAACTTTTTGCAATTCGGCTTTTTTTTCAGGTAAGATCAAAGAATCTAACGTAACAGCTTTATTGGTTTTTGGATTGAAGTTAATATAAGAAATAGCAGTATTTCCGTGTGCACCACCGGCATAATCTGAATGGACATATTTTAAGGCTATATAGTTGTGCAATTGCCTAATTACTTTAATATCTATCAGCAAATACCACCATTGCGCCGTGCCCGGATTTTCAACGTAAAATTCATTATAACCTCTAATGAAGCTACTTGCGATATCATCGAAAGCGGTTGGTACTTCTTCGTCGCCAAAGTAATGGAATACCTGACTTTTGATATAGTTATTCAAGCTGTCGTTCTCAAAAACCGGATATCTTACCACGGCATTTGCCGTATCTGCTTGTCGGTTAACTTCTGGTTTTACCAAATTGTTGCTCACCACTTTAACCGAATCATAACGATAAGTTAGGGTATCATTTTCTGCAGTAATTACATGAGCTACCTTTTTGTCTTTGTTCTCGCTGTTACAGGCCCATAAAAGACTAATTGCAAATAGAGGTAAGATGATTTTTTTCATAACCAATTGTTTTAAAGGTTGCTTAACTGCTCTTTAGTAAAGGATGCATTTAGCCATTCGCTTTCGTAGCCTGCACCATATTTGTCGTAGAAATTGATGCCAGGAGTATTCCAGTCTAACACTTGCCAATTCATTCCATTGAAGTTTCTTTCCTTAGCTTCTTGCACTACACGATCAAACAACAGCTTCCCAATTCCTTTTCCTCTGTAGCTCTCCGTAACCAAAAAATCCTCAAGATATAAACGACAACCTTTCCAAGTTGAGTATCTGATGTAAAACAACGCTAAGCCAACAATGGTTTGTCCATCTACAGCTACAAATGATTTCCACACTGGGTTTTTTCCAAAGCCAGCTTCCACAAATTCTTCCAAAGTTACCGTAACTTCATCGGGAGCTTTTTCATAAACCGCTAATTCGGTAATTAATTCTAATAGCCGCGGACAGTCTTCAGGTTTTGCTACTCTTAATTCGATATTCATTTTGCTTGGTTAGTGTTTCAGTTTTTTGGAAATTGATTATTGGTGAATTGGATATTTGAAATTGATCTTATTTGGGTAAGCTTAATGCACTTTTAACTTTCGACTTCTAACTTTCTGTGTTCTTCCAATGTTTGATTACTCTTTTGCCGAAGATATTGCTTCCAATTCTTACCATCGTACTGCCTTCTTCAATCGCCAATTTATAATCTGCAGACATGCCCATTGAAATTTCCTTGAAGAAATCATCCTTTCTGAAATAGCTTACTTTAATGCCATCAAATAAAACTTTCAGTTCGTTAAATTCTGCACTAGTTTGTTTTTCTTGAGCTGTATTGGTAGCAATTCCCATTAAACCTACAATTCGTACATTTTTCAATGCTTCAAATTCTTCAGAACGCAATAGCTCAATGGCCTCATCAAAACCTAAACCAAACTTAGTTTCTTCATCTGCGATATAGATTTGCAACAAACAATCTATTACGCGATTATGCTTTGCAGCTTGTTTGTTGATCTCCTTTAATAGTTTAAAGCTATCTACAGACTCGATCAGTTTTACGAAAGGAGCAATGTATTTTACTTTATTGGTTTGCAAATGACCAATCAAATGCCATTCAATATCATCTGGTAATTGTGATTGCTTTTCTACCATTTCCTGTACTAAATTTTCTCCAAAAACTCGCTGACCAGCATCATAAGCTTCTTTAACAGCTTCTACCGGATGGTTTTTAGAAACAGCCACAAGTTTAACTCCGTCGCCTTCAATTTCGTTTTTATATTTCAATAAGTTATCAGCAATGCTCATTTATCAGTATTTTTGGTGGTAAAATTAATTATTACGAACGAAACCACATAGGCACATCATATTTTAAGTTATTTATCTCAACGTTGAGCAGCAATTAACTTAAACTATGCTTACGATGTGTTTAAAATATTTTGATGATATAGAAATGACGAGATTTTTCACAATAGTTTTTTGCATTACATTGTTTGTGGCCTGCAAGCCTGGTATTCCCAAGGATATTGTACAGCCAAATGAAATGGAAAAAATACTGTTTGACATACATGTAATTGATGGCTACGTATCATTGATACCAACACCAGATAGTGCCAAAAAAGTCACTGCGCCAATGTATAAAGGAATTTATAAGAAGTACGGCATCGACTCTGCACTACATGCCAAAAGCATGGCCTATTATTACAAACACCCAGATTTGTTATCGAAGATGTACGATAGAATTAGTGAGAAAATGGCTAAAACTAGAGACACTGAAACTAAAAATGAGCAAAAGGCACTTAAGTTAGAAGCAGATAAAGAAGCTAAACTTCAAAAAGCTGCCGAAGCAAAAAAGGCAGATTCGATTAAGAAAGCTGCAAAAGTTAACAAAATTGATACTGCTAAAAACGAACTCAAACCAATGAAAAGATTGGTAAGAAAACAAAATGCTACAAAATAATATGTTGTACCCCGAAAATTGCGAAGAGAGATTAGGATTTAATGAAGTTAGGCAATTGGTACGTCAGCATTGCTTAAGTACAATGGGACAAAACCTGGTAGATAAAATGCAGGTAATGTCTAAGTATGATCAAATTGACAAATTTTTACGCCAAACGAAAGAATTTAAAAGCATACTCGAAAACCAAGAACCATTACAAATCAATGCTTTTTTTGATATTAAAGTATTGGCCGATAAAATTAGAGTTGAAGGAAGTTATTTAATTGAAGAAGAACTCTTCAAAATATACACCTCGTTACAAACTGTCTTTTCTGTAATTCGATTTTTCGATGAACGTAAGGAACTTTATCCTAGTCTGGAAGCATTGTTTGAACATCTTCCGATAGAAAGAGACATCCTTAAAAAGATAGAAGCCGTATTAGATGCAAAAGGAAAAATTAAACCTAATGCATCTGCAGCACTGTTTGAAATTACTACTTCTATAGCCAAAGGCGAACAAGAGGTACGTAGAAAAATGGATGCCATTTACAAAAACGCGGTGGCTAGTAATTGGGTAGCCGATGGAAGCTTAACGGTACGTGATGGGAGAATTTGTATTCCAATTTTGGCGGAAAACAAGCGTAAACTGAAAGGTTTCATCCATGACGAATCTGCTAGCGGGCAAACCGTTTACCTAGAACCGGAGGAAGTTTTTACGCTTAATAATAAGCTTCGCGACTTAGAATTTGATAGACGAAGAGAAATAATCCGTATTCTGATAGCAACCACGGACGAGCTGAGACCATTTTCTCCGATTTTGTTGTCTTATCATAGCTTTTTAACGAAGTTGGATTTTGTGAGAGCAAAAGCACTATTTGCAATTCAGGTTGGAGCGCAAATGCCAATGTTGCTGAAGGAACCAAAAACAAAGTTGATTAATGCTCGCCATCCGTTGTTGTTGCTTTCTTTTGCAAATGAGCAAAATGGGAAAAGTGTGGTTCCGTTAAACGTCCACTTGAACGAGGGAATGCGGATTGTTTTGGTGTCCGGACCGAATGCAGGTGGTAAATCAGTTTGTATGAAAACCGTTGGCTTGTTGCAGATGATGTTGCAAACAGGTTTGCTGGTTCCGGTAGATGAACACAGCGAAATGGGCATTTTTCATCAGATTTTTGCTGATATTGGCGATGATCAATCTATTGAATCGGATTTGAGTACTTATAGTGCTCATTTGAATAAAATGCGCTATTTCGTGGCTCATGCCAACCCCAAAACCTTGGTGCTAATCGATGAGTTTGGTACAGGAACCGATCCTCAATTTGGTGGCCCGATGGCAGAGGCAGTATTAGAAGTACTAAACAAGAAAAAAGTTAGAGGTGTAATCACTACGCACTATTCTAATTTGAAACTTTTCGCTGGTGATACCGAAGGTCTTGAAAATGCATCGATGTTGTTTGACAACAGCAAAATGAAGCCGCTTTACATTTTAGATATCGGTAAACCAGGAAGTTCTTACGCTTTTGAAATTGCCCAAAACATTGGTTTGCAAAAAGAAGTGTTAGAATTAGCTAGAGAGAAAATCGGTACCAACCAAAATAGTATCGATAGTTTATTGGTAAACTTAGAGAAGGAAAAACGTCAAGTTCATGAAACCAAAGTAAAGTTAGCTAATCAACAGAATAGGCTAAACCAACTTTTGGCCGAGAACGAAAAGCAGAAATCTTTCCTTGAAGAGAATAAGAAGACGCTGATTAAAAATGCAAAAGTACAAGCTCAAAACATCATTAAGGATGCCAACAAGCTAGTAGAAAATACGATTGCGCAGATTAAAAAGAAGCAGGCTGATAAAGAAGCTACTCGGGAGATCAGACAAAACCTACAAAAAGGCTTGGCAAGAAATGAAGTAAAAATTGAAGAACCAAAACCTGTAATCGAATTTGATGACAGCGAATTGGAAGTAGGAGACTGGATCCAATTGATTGGCACAGAGAATACAGGACAGGTTTTAGAAATCAATAAGAATAATTTGGTAGTTGCGCTAGGAGATCTACGTTCTGTGGTAAAGCGTAACCGAGTGCAGAAAATCAGTAACCGACAGGTAAAAAAATTGGTTCAACGCAGTTCTTACACCAGCAGCTTAAATGATGCGGTTAGTAGTTTTAGAGCGGAGTTAGATTTACGTGGTATGCGTGGCGAAGTTGCCTTGCAAGAGTTAGAAAACTATATGGATAAAGCGATTATGTTGGGTTTTCCATCTATTAAGTTAATTCATGGTAAAGGCGATGGTATATTGCGTAAGCTGATCAGAACTCACCTAAAATCATACAAGCAAGTAGATAGGATGGAAGATGAGCATTTAGATAGAGGTGGTGATGGGATCACTTATGTGTATATGAAATAATTTATTAGCCATAGATGCACAGATATTTTTAAAGTATTAATTTGTGCATCTGTAACATAAATTAACACTCCTTCACGCTGAATTTATTTTACTGCGTAGCTTTCTGTTTCACTACAGGTCAGCATCAGCTTTAAATAACTATAAACGAATAGCTATGCAATTATGGTTAAAAAATATAATGTATGGTGAATACTGATGAAAATAAAGTCTCTTATCTAAATAGTCTAAATGCATATTTGTCTAGTTACGCCACTATTTCGGCTACGTCATTCGAACTCATTAAGAATCTCGTTAAGTTTCAACGATTAGCAAAAAACGAAATTCTAATTGCAGAAGGAGAAATTGCCAGAAGCATTTATTTTTTAGGTAGAGGAGCAATTAGGGCATATTCAAGTAATGCGCAAGGTCATACTTACAATAAAAACATCTTCCTAAAGAATAAGATGGTTGGTTCTATGGTTTCTTCTTTACTGCAAAAGCCGTCGACATTTACACTTCAAGCACTAGAGGATTGCGTATTGCTTAGTATCAATTTCATTAAGTTTAAGCAACTTATTAACGAAAATGAGGACTTGAAAAATTATTACATCGCTTACTTAGAAAAGGATTGGATCATTGAAAAGGAACAACGGGAAGTCTCTTTAGTAATGGATAATGCAAGTATTCGATATCAAAAGTTGATAGAAATACATCCAAACATTGAGAAAGAAATTTCTTTACATCACATTGCTTCTCATCTAGGAATTACACCAACGCAATTGAGCCGAATTAGAAGAGATTTAAAATCTAGCTAAAATCAACATATGTAAATGTTTTGATCAGTTAGATATATGAACTTTGCGTAATGAAAAATATAAATGAATTAAATATAGCTAACCTGACTGCTTTATGGACAAAAGTAGGTCGGTTAGTTGGTAATTACAGTAAAGTTAATGCTTGCGAAAGCAGTGTAGTAAATCATTCTCAATGGCCTAATAAAATATGGATAAAAGAAGAGTTGAACACTAAATTGCTAGATCAGCTTACGGAGCAAATGGTTGCTTCTAAAATTGATTTGGTATTTCCACATTGGAATATTTATTCAGATGAAATTAAAGACTTAGCACCAGATACTTTCATTCAAAAATCTGAGCAAACCGGAATGTCGCTCAAATTAGACCAAGCATTCGAGCTATCAAACTCACTGAATTTTAAACGTGTTTCTCAAAAGGAAGAGGTCAAACTTTGGACTTCTATTTATCCAAAATGCTTTGGTTATGTGATTTCTGAAGAAATATTATCCAAAACAAAAGATGAAATAGCTTTTTATCTTTTTTATGCTAACGATGAACTTGTCGGTACTGCAATTTATTTTCCGACTAATGAGGTTGTGGGTATCCACGGTGTGGGAATTATTCCCGAAATGAGGAAGAAAGGTTTTGCAGAAGAAATCATGAAAATACTACTCAACAAAGCTATCTCAGAAAGCATTTCTTATGCTACTTTACAAGCATCTCCATTAGGTAAGGGAATTTACAAAAGATTGGGGTTTACAGAAGATTTTACTATCAAAAACTACGGACTGAAAGCAATTTAGTTTTTGCTATTTAATTGATAATAAACTAAAAACAAAAATTATTGTTATGTCCATAAAACAATTTGGATATGAAAAAGCTACTAATTGCCGTAGGCGTGTTGCTGTTTATTACAGCTTGTAAAAAAGATAGGAATGATAGTGAAAACCTAGACCCTGTAGAGTTAAAAACCAAAGTTTTGGTTTCTAATCTTTCCTTACCTTGGGAACTCATTTATGGATCAGATAATCTAATTTGGTTTACTGAAAAGTCTGGAAAAATTAGCAGGATAAATCCTGTCAATGGTCAAGTAACTGCTTTACATACCATTTCCGAAGTAAGAGTACAAGGTGAAGGCGGTTTGTTAGGTATGGCTTTACATCCAAATTTCAATGCTAATCCGTTTGTATATGTATTTTATGGTTACGGAACTCCTTATAAGAACAAATTGGTAAGGTTCAGCTACACAAATAATGCGCTGAGCAACCCACAAACGTTGTTGGATAATATTCCAGCTTCTAGCAACCATAACGGATCTAGATTACTAATTAGTGGTGATAAACTCTTTGTAACCACAGGCGATGCCGAAGATCTTAATACACCTCAAAATGTGAATTCGGTTGCAGGAAAAATATTACGACTAAACTTGGATGGTAGCATTCCTTCGGATAATCCATTCCCAAATAATCCGGTTTGGTCTTATGGACATCGTAATGCGCAAGGCTTAGCCATGGTGGGTAATCGACTGTTTTCTTCCGAGCATGGTCCATCTTCAGACGATGAAATCAATATTATTGAAAAAGGAAGAAATTACGGATGGCCAACGGTAAAAGGAAAATGTAACGAAATAGGAGAATCCGCTTTTTGCAACCAGAATAATGTGGCAGAATCAATCATAGAATGGACGCCAACTATTGCGCCAAGTGGCATGACCTATTACAATTCTAACTACATTCCACAGTTTAAAAACTCACTATTATTGGCCTTATTAAAAGGAACTCGTTTAATGCAACTAAAATTAAACGATGCACAAACGGCAGTGGTAGAAACCAAAGACTTTTATATGGGGGATTTTGGAAGGATTAGAGCGGTCACTCAGTCTCCAGAAGGAAAAATTTATATCTGCACCAGTAATGGTAATAACGATAGAATTGTAGAGATATCGAAATAGAGTTTGCCCTCAGGTGTTACAGATTTCGATTTTAAGACAAAAGATAATCTGTGCATCTGTGGCTTTAAAAATAGTGTCTTAGTGTAGTTTTTACAATACTACTAAAACATTTTGCTTTTGTAAAGCAGCAAAGAAATCCTAATTTAGCCTGCAAACACACCAAATATGATTAATAAAGTTGTAGCAAATGCCGATGAGGCAATAGCTGATATTACGGACGGGAAAACGCTGATGCTAGGTGGATTTGGTCTATGCGGCATTCCTGAAAACTGTATTTCTGCCTTGGTTAAAAAAGGAGTGAAAGATTTAACCTGCATCTCTAATAATGCGGGTGTAGATGATTTCGGTATAGGCTTGATGTTGAAACAGCATCAGGTAAAGAAAATGATTTCTTCTTACGTAGGCGAAAACGCCGAATTCGAGCGCCAGTTGTTAAGTGGAGAGCTAGAAGTAGAGTTGATACCTCAGGGAACTTTAGCTACTCGTTGCTTAGCTGCTGGTTATGGTATGCCGGCAATTTTTACTCCAGCTGGTGTAGGAACCGAAGTGGCAGAAGGTAAGGAAACCAGAAATTTTGACGGCAAGGATTATTTGATGGAATACGCTTTTGATGCTGATTTTGCTATCGTAAAAGCTTGGAAAGGCGATACTGCAGGGAATTTAATTTTCCGTTCTACCAGTAGAAATTTCAATCCGGTAATGGCAATGGCAGGAAAAACTACCATTGCAGAAGTAGAAGAATTGGTAGAAGTGGGTCAACTAGATCCAGATCATATCCATACACCTGGAGTTTATGTGCATCGAATCTTCCAAGGCAAGGATTACGAGAAGAGGATTGAGCAGAGAACGGTGAGGAAAGCAGAAAGTTAGCTGATTAGATAATTTGATGATGTGATAATGAAACAGAAATTAACATTCATCGCGATGAATTATCACATCAGCTAATCAATAAATCATCACATTAATTAACCTACCTAAGAACGATGACAGAATTAGTGAAAATCTTATCGTTAAACTAAGCTTCGAATTTGCACTGGAGATAGTTAGGTATGCAGAATTATTAGAGGAAAAACGGAAGTTTGTATTGGCCAATCAATTGTTGAAATCAGGAACTAGTATTGGTGCTAATATATGGGAAGCTCAAAACTCAGAGAGTAAAGTTGATTTTATTCATAAAATGAAGATTTCAGCGAAAGAGTGTGAAGAAACTAAATATTGGTTGCTAATATGCAAGCATTCTGAAAACTATCCAAACAGTGGGGACTTATTAGATAAAATAGAAACTATTCAAAAAATACTTAACAAGATAATTGCAACAACTAAACAGAGATAATTAGCTGATAAGATAATGTGAGTATATGATAATGGTGCAAGGTTTAACAACTATTACAGTAAATTATCACATCAGCTAATCAACAAATCATCACATAAAAAAATGCTTGACAAAAACGGTATCGCGAAACGTATCGCTAAAGAAATAAAAGACGGTTATTACGTTAACTTGGGTATTGGTATCCCAACTTTGGTTGCCAATTACATTCCAGAAGGGGTTAATGTGGTGCTACAATCAGAAAATGGTTTATTGGGCATGGGCCCATTTCCTTTTGAGGGAGAAGAAGACCCGGATTTAATTAATGCTGGTAAACAAACCATTACCACCCTACCAGGATCATCTATTTTTGATTCAGCCATGAGCTTTGGAATGATCAGAGCACAAAAGATAGATTTAACCATTTTAGGTGCTATGGAAGTTTCTGAAAATGGAGACATTGCCAATTGGAAAATACCTGGAAAAATGGTGAAGGGAATGGGTGGAGCAATGGACTTGGTAGCTTCAGCAAAGAACATTATTGTAGCCATGCAGCATGTAAACAAAGCAGGCGAAAGCAAATTATTGCCATCTTGTTCTCTACCTTTAACGGGAGTGAAGTGCATCAAAAAAATTGTAACCGAGCTAGGTGTTTTTGATGTTTTACCCGAAGGTGGATTTAAGCTTTTGGAAAGAGCACCTGGTGTAAGCGTAGATGAGATTAGAAAAGCTACAGCAGGTAAGTTGTACGCAGACGATGATGTACCGGAAATGGTAGTGGAATAGATTTGATTTTAAACCTATCAGGTTTTAAAAACCTGATAGGTTTCTATGCGAATTGTCGTTCAGAGTGTAGCGATAAATCTGTTTGTAACTTAATAGTATCTTTTTAGATTCTTCACTGCGTTCAGAATGAAAAAAGTGCTTATTTCAAAGCCTCAATAATCCCAATCACATCATTTTTCCCTAATCCTTTGTTGTGCGCATCTTGATAAGTATCAATCATTGCTTGCGATAAAGGGAAATTAGCACCGGCTTTTTGTGCCAGTAAAACATCCTTCAACATTAAATCTAAAGCAAAAGCAGCAGGATAACTGTTGTTAATTAACAGCGGTGTTTTTACTTTGGTAGCACCATTTCCGCAAGCACTTTCGTTGATAATTTCCAACATATCTTTGCGCTCTAAACCTAGCTTTTCGGAAAACAATAACGTCTCTGCCAATCCTTGATAAATAAGAGATAAGAAATAATTGATCGAAAGCTTGGCAGCTACACCACTTCCGTTTGCCCCCAAATGCTTAGTTAATTTTCCAAGTTTTTCAAAGTAAGGTTGAGCTCTTTCTAGATCTTTTTCGTCGCCACCCGCCATAATAATTAATGTACCTTCTTTTGCGGGTACAGTACTGCCTGCAACCGGTGCATCGATAAAACTAGCATTTTTAGCTTTAACTATTTCAGCATTTGCTAAAGAACATTCTTGAGAAATAGTACTACAATCTATAAACAGCTTTCCTCCCAGTTCTTCTTTAACTATTTCCCGATAAACCTGATTTACCGCATCATCATTGGTCAACATCGTAAAAATGATATCGCTATTTTGTACTAATTCTGCAATGCTTGGGTAAATTCTGGCAATTTCTTTAAAATCTTCTGTTTTATCTGCAGAGCGATTGTATACCGATAAATCGTAACCCGCTTTTAATAGGTTTTTCGCCATAGGATTACCCATGTTGCCTAAACCTATCCAACCTAGTTTTGTATTGTTCATTGTGTTATTTACTCAAGTCAAAGCTACCCTGTAAAGCTGATGCTGACCTGTAGTGAAACGGAAAGCTACGCAGTAAAATAAATTCAGATGACGGAGCATTGATTTATCGTCACCCTGACCATGCAATAGCTGCGAAGTAAATTTATTTCAGGGTCAGCGATGTATTAAATTAAATAATAATCAAATTATAAGAAAAGCCTCCCATTTTTGGAAGGCTTTATTATTGCTAAGCTTGTAAATCGCTCATGATGGTTTTAATCTTCTCCTTCAGTTTTTGCTCTGTAGCTTTAAACTCTGCTGTACTTGCTAAGGGTTCATTTACGCTGCAATAAAACTTAATCTTAGGTTCTGTACCACTCGGACGGGCAGAAATGATGCTACCATCTTCAGTAATGAATTGTAATACATCCGACTTAGGGAAACCTAATTCTTCACTAGAACCTGATTTGATATCAGTTACTTTATTCAACTCGTAATCTTTTAAAGTCACTACTGGCGACCCACCCAAAGTAGCAGGAGGGTTGTTTCTAAACTTCTCCATCATTGCTTTGATTTCTTCAGCGCCAGTTTTTCCTTTTTTAGTGATCGAAACTAAATCTTCCTTGTACATGCCATACTTCACATACATTTCAATCATCGCTTCGTATAAGCTACTGCCTTTATCTTTATAGAAAGCAGTCATTTCGGCAATGAATGCACAAGAAATCACAGCATCTTTATCACGTACTAAATCGCCAACTAAATAACCATAACTTTCTTCACCGCCCACAATAAATTGCTTTTTGCCCAAAAGTTCGGTCATGATTTTGCCGATCCATTTAAAGCCTGTAAGTGTATTGAAGTATTCTACACCTTTTTCGTCGGCGATAGCTTTAATTAAAGGCGTAGTTACAATAGTACTTACCACATATTCATTTCCTGTTAATTTGCCTGTTTCTTGCCATGCAGTTAACATATAGTTCACCAATAAACTTCCTGTTTGGTTACCATTTAATAGCACAAACTCTCCATCAGTATTTTTTACAGCAATACCCACACGGTCAGCATCTGGGTCGGTAGCTAAAACTAAATCAGCATCAATTTCTGCAGCCTTTTTTAGGGCTAAAGTTAAAGCTTCTTTTTCTTCCGGATTTGGATAAACTACCGTTGGAAAGTTACCATCTGGTTTACTTTGCTCTTCTACAATAGTTACGTTGGTAAAACCAAATTGAGCTAAAGCAGGAGGAACCAAAGTAATTCCGGTACCGTGGATAGGAGAAAACACGATCTTCAAATTCTTCTGACGCTCAATTGCATCTGGAGAAACAGAAAGTGCCGTGATTTTATTTAAATATTTTTGGTCTATTTCTTCGCCAATCAGTTCTACATTAGCATCAACTCTATCGAATTTAACTTCGTCGATGCTTTTAATTCCAGCCACTTCTTCCATTACCATTTTATCATCTGGAGAAGTAAATTGGCCACCGTCAGCACCATAAGCCTTATATCCGTTGTATTCTTTAGGGTTGTGCGACGCCGTTAACATCACCCCACTTTTACAGCCTAATTCGCGGATAGCAAAAGAAAGTTCTGGTGTTGGACGTAAAGCAGAGAAGAAGTAAACCTTAATACCATTTGCAGAAAACACATCAGCGGTAATTTTAGCAAATACATCAGAGTTATTTCTGCTATCGTGAGCAATAGCAACGCAAATTTTCTCACCAGGATATTTTTTCAACAAATAATTAGATAAGCCCTGCGTAGCTGTGCCAATGGTGTATTTATTTACGCGATTAGAACCTGCGCCCATGATACCTCGTAAACCACCAGTACCAAACTCTAAATTCCTGTAAAAAGCATCTGTAAGCTCTGTGTAAGCTTCTTGATCTATTAATTTCTGGATATCTGATTTGGTGATTTCATCATAATTACCGTTAAGCCATTGTTGTACGGTTGCATTGGTGGTTTGATCTAATTGCATATTTTTTATAAGAGTTAAAGTCGATATAAATACAAATTATATTCGGTTGGGTTTGGTAAATTTAAATAAATCGATATTTTATTTTGCGGATTTGGCTGAAATTAACAGTCTTTTATTTATTTTCACGACCCGTTACAATAATAATAAAAATCTATATCCTATAACCTAAAAAATGAAATCATTCTGAGAAAATCAGAAGAACTTCAAAAGAGTAAATTATAACTATTTAAATGAAAATTTTAAAATTCGGTGGTACCTCTGTGGGTAGCCCAGAACGGATGAAAAAATTGTTGGATATCGTTAATCCGGCAGAAAGACAAATCGTGGTATTATCAGCAATGTCTGGTACTACGAACAACTTGGTAGAAATTTCAAACGCGTTACTGAAGGAAGATAAGAAGAAGGGAATCGAATTAATCAATACATTAAAGGATAAATACGATGCTGTTGTAGCTGAACTTTTACCAGAGAGCGTAGAGAGCGTAGAAGGGGATTTTAGAGCACAAGGACAAGAAGTGGTCGATTACCATTTCAATTTCTTACTTTCTTTGGCTAATAACGTATTTACTGCTATTGAGGATAAAGTTGTTTTGGCCCAAGGCGAATTATTATCAACCACTTTATATCACGTTTATTTGAAATCTATCGGTGTACCTTCGGTATTGTTGCCTGCTTTAGATTTCATGAAGATAGATGAAGATAATGAACCGGTTATTCCTTACACTACAGAAAATTTAACTCCAATTTTGGAAGCTAATCCAGATACGAACTTGTTTATTACACAAGGGTTTATTTGCAGAAATAGCTTTGGCGAGGTAGATAATTTACGTCGTGGTGGTAGTGATTACACTGCTTCGTTGTTAGGTGCCGCAATTTTAGCTGAAGAGGTTCAAATCTGGACGGACATTGATGGCATGCATAATAATGATCCTCGTATTGTAAAAGGAACCAAGCCAATCGCTAACTTATCTTTTGATGAAGCTGCCGAGTTAGCGTACTTCGGTGCTAAGATATTGCATCCGCAATCGGTTTTTCCAGCACAGAAATATAAAATTCCGGTTCGTTTATTAAACACGATGGAACCGCAAGCTTTCGGTACGGTAATTAGCACAGAAAGTGAGAAGGGAAAAATCAAGTCTATTGCTGCGAAAGATGGAATTACTGCAATCAAGATACAATCTAGCCGAATGTTATTGGCTTATGGCTTCTTGCGCAAGGTGTTCGAAGTATTTGAGCGTTACAAAACGCCAATCGACATGATTACCACTTCGGAGGTTGCGGTATCTTTAACAGTTGATTTTACCGATAACTTGGATAAAATTGTTGAGGAATTGAATTCTTTTGGAAGTGTAGAGCTAGACAGAAATCAAACTATTGTTTGCGTAGTAGGTGATTTTGGAGCAGAAAAACACGGTTTTGCTTCAAAAGTATTAGATGCAATTAAACATTTACCTGTAAGGATGATATCTTATGGAGGTAGTGCTTACAACATCTCACTTTTGATTAATACAGATGACAAAGTTGAAGCCTTGAGAAGCTTACACAACAGGATTTTCGAGTAGAATTTTTGTTATTATTTAACCGCCTAAGACATCTTAGGACATTTTAGTCTTAGATTTACTTAGGTGCCTAATGTGGTTAATAGTTGAATGTTATCAACGATAGTAGAAAAAAATAAAAACAACGATCAATATTAATACAATTGAGATACGAATTCTTCTTTGAAGCTCTAGTCTGGTAATATTTCCACGACGATAATCGATATAGTTACCTACATAAATAACTGTTAAGAGGAGCAGAAGAAAGAGAAGTATAAATTTCAAGATTATGTTTTCGGATAAAGATATAGCACATTTTTCGAATTTAGAAACGCCATTTTATTATTACGATCTGAATTTGTTGAAAGAGACATTGAAGGTTTGTAGTGATGCGGCTAATACGTATAATTTTCATGTGCATTATGCCATGAAAGCCAACTTTAATGATAAAGTTTTAGCACAAATTAAAGAAGTTGGTTTTGGTGCTGATGCAGTAAGTGGCGGAGAGGTTAAGAAAGCCATCGAAAGTGGTTTTGCAAATAATAAAGTGGTTTTTGCCGGTGTAGGGAAATCAGATAAAGAGATTAACTATGCTTTAGACCAAGATATTTTTTGCTTTAATGTAGAGTCGCTGCAAGAATTGCAAGTGATTAACGAACTGGCAGAGAAAAAAGGTAAAGTTGCTAAAGTTGCCATTCGTATTAACCCGAACGTTGATGCGCATACGCACGCTAACATCACCACTGGTTTAGATGAAAACAAATTCGGCATTAACTCATGGGATATGCCAGCTTGTGCAGATATCTTAAATGTTTCTTCGAATTTAGAATTTGTCGGAATTCACTTTCATATCGGCTCGCAAATTACCAATTTGGATGTGTACAAAAACCTTTGTGTGCGTGTTAATGAATTTGCGGCTTGGTTTGAAGATCGAGGATTAAGTGTTACAGTATTAAACGTTGGTGGTGGTTTGGGTATCGATTATCACAATCCGAACGCTCAAATTCCAAACTTTGAAGCTTACTTTAAAATATTCGCTGATTTTCTAGAGATCAAACCTCACCAAGAAGTGCATTTCGAGTTGGGTAGGGCATTAGTTGGGCAATCATCATCTTTGATTAGTCGTGTGCTTTACGTGAAAAACGGTAAAAAAAAGAACTTCATCGTATTAGATGCCGGTATGACGGAGTTGATGCGTCCGGCGTTATATCAAGCTTATCATCAAATTGAAAATTTAAACAACAGCCAAAGTCGTGATGTAGTGAAATACGATGTTGTTGGACCAATTTGCGAAAGTACGGATTGCTTTGGGAAGGAAGTTCCGCTACAAGAAACTTTCAGAAATGATTTAATTGCCATTAGAAGTACCGGCGCTTATGGCGAGGCAATGGCTTCTAACTACAATTTACGTGATGCTATCGTAACAGTTACTAGTGACGATTACTAAGTAAAGAAATAGATTAATGAAGCCAGCAGTAGTTCTGCTGGCTTTTTTTATTGTTTTCTTCTAGCCGAAACATATACCACAACGCCTGCAAGCATCGCAATTGCACCCACATAAGGTGGCCAATTCACAGTTTCTTGTTTGTCGGCAGTAATCTCAATTGGTCCGGCATCAATTATTTTTTCCTTTTTAGTGTAAGTAAAACCACTCCACACCAACATAATTAATCCTATTACGATTAATAAAACGCCTAATGATTTTCCCATAATAATGATTTTATTAGGGAACAGTTCAATAACGCTAATTGTTTCGTAACTTAATAACAGTTGTTAGCAAGCGCTTGATCTTTTCAAAAGGCAAGTCTTTTTGCGAATTGATCAATAGAATTTTCATTTTTGCTCGCTTTTCAACCAACAAATCTTTATCATTCAACAAATTGCCGTCTACAAAGCCGATATAAGGTTGCTTGTATTTTTTATGTATCCATAAATAACAAAGCATTTTACCACGATGATAAAAGAATGGCAATTTGTATTTCCATTCTGCAGTAATATCTGAATCTGTTGATAAAATGATATCTCTTAAACCTAATAAGCAACTTTGAATAGGTTCTTCCCGCTTTAAATAAAATTGATCAAGCTCGCTGAGCATCTACTAATTAATTATCTTCCTCTTCAAAGAAATCGGCCAAACCGCCAAGGTAATATTCGTTAATTCCCTCAGTAAATTCTTTATAATCTTCTTCTGGGATATTGGTTTGTACAAACTCTAATGAAGTTCCTTTTTTATCTGGATGTAGTTTGATCGTAACGATAGATGGTTCGTTTTCTTCGCCGAAATACCACTGCTGCACTATTTTCTTACCGGGATCGAACTCCAAATTCTTTCCAACAATATCGCCGTCCCATAATGAGAACTCAGTGCCTGCCTCTTCTTCAAATTCTACTTCGGCACCAGTCCATAATTGGATGCTTTGCGCTTTGGTTAAACCTAAATAAACTTCTTCGGGAGGAGCGGGTAGGAGTATGTATTTTTTAAATGTTTTCATTGTTTTTCGTTTAGAGATTTGCATTGGGCGAAGTTACATTATCAACGCCATACACTTATCGCTTATCTAGAATTATTTAAAAGCATTAATACCCGTAACATCCATTCCTGTAATTAATAAGTGAACATCATGTGTACCTTCGTAAGTCACTACTGATTCTAAATTCATCATGTGGCGCATAATAGAGTATTCGCCAGTAATTCCCATACCGCCCAACATTTGACGTGCATTGCGAGCGATATCCAAAGCAATTTCAACACTATTGCGTTTCGCCATGGAAATTTGTTCGGCCGATGCTCTATTTTCACTTTTCAGCTTACCTAAACGCCAAACCAATAATTGACCTTTGGTAATTTCGGTAATCATTTCTGCTAATTTCTTTTGTTGCAGCTGAAAACCTCCAATAGGCTTACCAAATTGTTCACGTTCTTTTGAGTAACGCAGGGCAGTGTCGTAACAATCCATGGCGGCACCTAAAGCACCCCAAGCGATGCCGTAACGGGCTTGATTCAAACATCCTAACGGACCTTTCAAACCTTTGATATCTGGGAATACATTCTCTTTTGGTACTTTCACATTATCAAATACCAACTCGCCAGTTGCCGAGGCTCTTAAACTCCATTTGTTGTGTGTTTCAGGCGTGCTAAAGCCTTCCATGCCACGTTCCAACACCATTCCTCTAATTTTACCTTCTTCATCTTTAGCCCAAACCACAGCAATATCAGCGAATGGTGCATTTGATATCCACATTTTAGCACCATTTAATAGGTAGTAATCGCCTTTATCTTTAATATTACTCACCATGCCGCCAGGATTAGACCCGTGGTCTGGTTCAGTCAAACCGAAACAGCCCATCAATTCTCCTGTAGCCAATTTTGGAAGGTATTTTTTACGTTGTTCTTCAGTCCCATAAGCGTAAATAGGATACATCACTAAAGAGCCTTGTACAGAAGCAGTAGAACGGATACCTGAGTCGCCGCGTTCAATTTCTTGCATGATGATACCATAAGCAGTATAATCTAAACCTGCACCACCATATTCAACTGGAATGGTAGGACCAAAGGCCCCAATTTCTCCCAATCCTTTGATCAAATGTTTAGGAAACTCAGCTCTTTGGGCATAATCTTCAATAATCGGACTTACTTCTTTCTTCACCCAGTCTCTAACAGAAGCACGTATCAACAAATGCTCCTCAGACAAAAGTTCGTCCACCAAATAATAATCAGGTGCTTCGTAAAGGTCTTTTCTTGCAGATTTACTCATTTCAAAAGGATTTAGGTTTAAAATTGGTTATAACCAAAGTTAGTAAAATACCTTAATCCCTAAACAAAATTTAGGTATAATTGCATACCAAAACTTTAATAATAATGTACACTCAAACCGTAGCACTAAGAGATGTTAGATGCCATGCCCTTCATGGATTTTATCCCGAAGAACAACTAATAGGTTGCATTTTTATGGTAGATATCGAAGTTACATTTAAACCTAACGATGACACTGAGAATTTAGATAAAACAGTAAATTACGAAGTGCTTAACCAAATTATTCTCAAGGAAATGGCTAGTACACAAAAGCTATTAGAGACTGTGGTTAAGAATATGTTAGATGAAGTGAAAAATCATTATCCTTTTCTACTTACTGCAAAAGTAGGTATCAGAAAAATGAACCCGCCTATGCCTGGCCAAATAGGACATTCGTTCGTTGAATTAAGCTATACTAAAGCTTAAATTTGCTTTTAAGCTCTAGCTAGCTGTTCAAACTCAATCATTTTATTTCTTTCTTTATCTGGGATTGTTACCGGGCTTTTTGTTTCATAATCAAAAACTACACATACGGTTTTTCCCTTACTACAAATGGTTTCTTCACCATTTTTGATCTTAACAATTACATATTCCAAATCAAAACTTGTATTGCCTATACGTGATGTACGAACGTAAATACTGATTTTATCGCCTAAATGAAGTGGTTTGATATAAGTGTTTTCGGCTTTACCGATTACAACGCCTGTTCTTTTCCAATCCCAATTAATAGCTTGTTGCCAATATTTAGTTCTTCCAATTTCCATGTAAGTGAAATAGACTGCATTATTAACGTGTCCCATCATATCCAGATCGGTGAACCTCATTTCTAAATCAGTTCTGTACTTAAAAACATCGGTGTTTATTTCTAGATCTGACTTTTTGTCTTTTATGTTTTCTTTTTTACGCCAAAATGTCTTAAAAATCATAATTTATCGGATTGGAATGTAGTTTGAATAAGAGTGAATAACAGTTAAAAATTAAAAAAATAAAAAGGAGATATAAAAATGAGCTTAGTAAAATTCAACAACAGAACCAGAAACACAGCACCATATTTTAACAACGTATTCGACTCATTGTTTAGCGACGCCCTAAATAAAAACTATGGAGTGAATAAAATGCCACATGTTAATATTTTAGAAACTGAAAATAGCTATAAAATTGAATTAGCCGTACCTGGTTTAACGAAAGAAGATTTCAAAATTGAATTAAAAAAAGACAACCTTTCTGTATGGGCAGAAAAGAAAGTTGAGCAAACTGAAGAACAAAAAAACTACACCCGCAGAGAGTTTCAATATAACTCATTTGCTAGGTCATTTGTATTGCCAGAAGGAATTGATGCAGAGAAAATTAATGCAGAATATTTAAATGGTATCTTAAATATCACTATTGGTAAAAAAGAGCAGGCTAAAGACGAGCATAAAGAAATTGTAGTTTCATAATACAATGGTTTGATTAGAACCCGTTTAGGGTTTGGTTTAAGGTTGCAAGGGCGCATTGAAAAATGTTGCCCTTGTTTTGTTTCGTGGTATTCTAAATTACTTTATAGATATTTTTAAAAGTTAACCTATTTTGAAAGCAAAAACCTGCATTTCAATCTAACTTAGTCCCGTTATTCGCTTTACTACGGCTGCGCCTACGTGTTCGCTTCTACCGGGTTTAATTTATAAAGGCTTTTACTATAAACTGAGTACGGCGCAGTGCTTTAAGTTCTTTAAATGGGATAGTAGCGGAAAGCTCACAGTATAGCGCAACGAAACGAGGACTTTGAGCAGATAGCCCGAATAACAGTAAATTGGAAGGATAAATTGCTTTTCGAATAGGGGAATTTTTACGAAACTTTAAACTCACGAAGTTGCTGGGACTTCGTAAGTTTTATTTAACGATAGCGAATGATCAATTACAGCTTTTCAAGTCATTTGCCACTTGCTCGTAAGTATACATGCCATGTCTATTTCCAAATGAATTGGTGATGTAAACTGTTACTTGCGCAATATCAATATCATGCAAATCTTTAAAGGCTGGCATTTTCTCTTGATAGGTTTTACCATGAATTTGCATAGGCTCATTAACACCATTTTTAATATAGCATGCTAACTTTTGCTTATTCGATTTTAGAAAAATTGTATCGGTTAATGGGGGAGCTAATTCCCCCAAACCTTCACCATTTTCTCCATGGCAATTTTGGCATCTGGCCTGATAAATATCCTTGCCGTTGGACATATATTTCGCCATTTCTATTTCACTAGCGCTCTGACAAGCGTTTATAGCTATGGCAATAGCTCCAAAAAATAAGCTATAAACAATGATTTTTCTCATCTTGTTACTTTTCGCTTTTAACTTTAGACTTGCCACCTAATTAGTCTTTTTCAGCCAATAAAATATCCATGTCTGTTTTCAGTTTTTCAACTTCTTCAGTTTTAGTGCCATCATAAGCGCCTCTAATACGTTTATGCTTATCTATTAATACTAACCAGCCTTGGTGTATATAACCATCTGTAGCACTGCTATCTTCTTGTACAGCTACCAAGTAATCTTTCTCCGCCAGTTTATAAACTTCTTCTTTGCTGCCGTATAAAAACTGCCACTGAGGTACATCTGCACCTAATTTCTGCGCATATTTTTTCAATACAGAAGGTTTATCGTATTTGAAGTCGATAGTGTGTGATAAAAACATAACGTCCCTATTGTCTTTATACTTATCGAAAATCGTTTTCATATTTCGGTGCATGATAGGGCAAATGGTACTGCACGACGTGAAGAAGAAGTCGGCCACGTAAACCTTATTTTTAAAGGCATCTTGAGTTACTTCTATACTGTCTTGGTTTAAAAACTTGAAATTGGGAATGGTTTTATAAACGGTATCAATTTTCTCGTTGCCGTTAGCATCCTTCGTTATTTTGGCTTCTCTATCACCATAAATAGGTAATTTTTTTTCTTGTGTACACGAAGCGCCTAGTGCTATAAAACCGGCAATTGCTGCATATCCTAAAATTTTTTTCATCTTTTTTAAATTTGCTTTTAAGTGGTGATAATGCAATCATGATTTTGTTGATCTCAATTTGATTTGAAATCATGACAGTCAAATCTATTTTTTTAAAAATTGTTCTGGATTTTTATCAAATTTCAATTTACATACCTTACTACAAAAGAAATACGTTTGCTTTTGGTAAGTGCTTTTAAAGTTGGTAGATTGTTTTACTTTCATTTTGCAAACAGGATCTATTTTAACACTGTCGGTTAGTATAATTTGATTATTTACTTCTTTTGCGTTGCTGCTGTATAGTGCTCCAAAACTGGAGGCAAAAATACAGATTATTAAAGTGGTTTTCATGTTGTTAAATTGGTTTTTTATGCCACAGATGCAATCTCGCGGCTTTTAATGTTGTAAGATTGCTTAATCGTTCCTCCTCACAATGACGTAGTATTGTAGTCATTGCAAGCTTTGCGAAGCAATCTTAAAGCTATTTCAAAAACATCTATGCATCTGTGGCTAATTTTTACTGTTTTATAAAAGGTTTTGCTTGTTCAATTGCTTTCTCTAAGTGAATTTGTACTTGCTTCACACTATCCAATTGATCTTGGAAGTACTTCAATGCTTCTGTTTTAGAACCTTTAAAATCAAGTTGGAAATCGTGCATCCAATCCATCATTTTTTCGTCTGCTAAATTGAGTTGGTGTATTGATTTTTTAAGTTCGACGGTATCCGCATTGCTTTGCTTGCGCTTGTGTTTCAATAGGCTATCTAACTTGAATGTGGTTTTGATAGCTTTCTCGTTAACCACCATTGCCTCATTATGGAGATCATCAATCGTCTTTTTGATAGCTCGTTCGTTGTCTTCTTGTTGACAGGCAGTAAAGACCAAGACTGCAAGGAAGATTAGATATTTTATCTTATTCATTATGTTTAAAAATTAAAATGGTAGAGAAATATGTAGCATTAAACGATTACCTGCTTTTGCTCGTTGGTTTGCCAGTTCTTGTGATACAATAGTTTGATAGTTAGCTCCAACAGAAAATTTGTTCATCGCCAATTCGAAACCAGTGACTAGAGATGCCGAATGACCGCCAGAAACATCTACCTCATATTTGCTGTTCTCGATGTCTTTATCTGCAGTTTCGTATAAAATACCGGCATTTGGAGCTAAGGTTAATTTATGAAAAAGCCTGAATTTGTAATACAGCAACGCATTGGTTGTTAGTTTATTACCGTAACGATACTCGTATTTATTTTCGGTATTCACTTTATAATTAACGTTCAAGTTTACTCCCAAATCATTTAAACGGACATCATAAGCGGCATTTAAAGTAAAATCCGTACTGGCTGTGCCTAACTGAAAATTGTTTGGCGTTTCGGTTACTGCTAGTCTTTCACTAGGTTCGTATTTGCCAGTGGGCACTTTTACACCGGCACCTAACCAAAACGAATGCACCAATAACTTGCTGCTTAAACTTGTACTTTTGGTAAAAAGATTATAGTAACCCATCACCGCGATATCTCCCAAGCCATTTTTAGAGCCAGAAACAGCTTGCGAGCTACGTTCGTTAAAGTTGTAAGGCACAAAAGCCAGTACCCTAAACTTCTTGCCGAAGTTCCATCCGCCCCAAAGTTCAGCGGTTTGATAAGTTTCATCGGTAGTTAATGGTGTTACATTACCTTGCGGACCAAGATGCGTTTGCAATTGTTTATACTGATACCTCAAACCAATGAAACGTTTGTTGTATTCAGGCAAAATGCCGATGTAATAACTCCCTACGCCACATCCGCAAATATCACAAGCCAACAAACTTAGCGGACTGAGTAAAAATAGGAGTAGATTTATCTTTTTTAAATTCATTATTGTTCTGCTAAAAGTTTATTATTGATGAATTCTTCATCGTTAAGTGTATTTAGAAAAGCCATCAATTTTGTTTTTTCATCACTGTTGATAGAAATCCCTCTTATGCCATTTTTGTTCAATAGGGGATCGAGGTTTTCAGTAGCTTGTACTTCGTGAGCGTAATGCGTAAAAACTGCATCTAGCGTTAAAAACCTGCCATCATGCATAAAAGGGCCAGTGTATTTAAGGTTACGCAATGACGGTACTTTGAATTTGTACTTATCTGTAGCTAGCAAAGTAGCGGTGTATAAACCTAAATCGTTAATAGAACTAGGAACTAGACCATTATTTCTAAATCCATTATCAGTAAAAAGAGGCTCGGCATGGCAGCTGGAACATTTCTGTTTGAAAAGTTCATAGCCTTCCAATTCGGTTGTAGTAAAGCTGGCATTGCCTTCTTTTCTCATTACTTTATCGTATTTAGAATTTGAGCTTACACACATCAACATGAATTGAGAAAGTGCTTTTAAAAATTTACCGGTGCTAATTTCCTCCGATCCGAATGCAGCTTTAAACTTACTTTTGTATTTATCTAGCGACCTTAATTTGTTAAGTACATTTTCCAAACTTTCGTCCATTTCTTCATGTGTGGTAATTGGAGAGATAGGAAATAGGTCTAAATCGTAAATACCGCCACCCCACATAAAAGCTTTGTTCCAAGCTAAATTCATAATTGGCGGAGAATTACGCGTACCCAATCGATCTTCAATTCCATGGCTTACATCGTGCCCGTGTTGTGTAAAAGCTGAAGATTGGATATGGCAAGAACCACAAGTGATGGTATTGTCCCTTGATAATCTTGGTTCATAAAACAGCATTCTTCCCAACTCGAAACCTTCTTTGGTTACTGGATTATTTGCAAAGTTGTAAGCGGTTTCAGGGAAATTTTTAGGCTTTTGAAAGCCCAAAAATGTTTCTACTTTTTCCTGTATATGCTCGCTTTTTTTACAGGCGTACGCAAACACTGTGATCACCAAAAAATATTTGATATATCTTAGTTTCATCGCTAGTTTTCGGTGTGATCGTGAGTAAATAAATCCTTGAAGTTTTTAGAAATGACAGTAGAGAACTCGCCAAACATCACCGTCGGATAAGTTTTGATACTAAACGTAGTTGTACCATTGAAAACCTTCATCAAATCAACAAACAGGTGGATATTGCTCTGCCTGTCTTTTCTTACTTTGGCGATACCTGCGTTAGTTAAATCTACCGTAATAGTTCTAATGTTATTGATGGTTGGAGCACTGTAGCCACCAAATCCACCGATGTGGTATTTGAATTGTTTTTTGCCTGTTGGGTCACCGAATTGGTCATTAGTAATTACTTCCGAATTTCCTTCAAACTTGAAGAAAATATAACCCGAGTTCCAGCCCCAATACATTCCGCCGCCATCGTGACCACCCAATGCTGGGTCAAGTACGCCAGTTCTTTTATCTACGGGCATCGTACTACGCAAACTATCCACGCCTAAAACAAAGGTGAGTTTGCTATAATCGCCTTCAGGTACTTTTACTTTAGCAAAACGGCTAGCTCTATCGGCTCCTTTAATCAAGAAATAAGAGCTGTCTTGCGGAACGGTAAATTGTTTTCCATCTGTGGTTGTTAACTGAATATTGCTGATAAAGTATTGGATTGAGCTAATGGTGAATTTTTCGCCAGTTGCGTTAGTGTAGGGAACTGCAGTATTATCGAAAGTCAGTGTTCTGCCCCCAACGATGTTATCGAATTCTACGGAGAGTGAAGCTAAGTTTTGTTCGTCAAAATCAGGTGTAGCATTGTCTTTTTTACAAGCGGTAAATAGAATAGAGGTTATAGTGATGATAGTTAAAATCTTTTTCATTTTTTGATAATAGAATTTTTAGATAATACCGAACTGAATAGGGGGTACAATCTATTTAAACTTAAAATATTTGAATAATGGTGGTCAATACGAACCTATTCAACCTTAATAGCTGATGAACAATAATTAAGTAATCGACTTACGTTAAAACTGATGCTGACCTGTAGCGTAGCGGAAAGCTACATAGTAAAATAAATTCAGCATGACGAAGTGCACGATTAGCGTCCCCCTGAACATGCAATAGCTGCGAGCAAACTTATTTTAGGGTCAGCTTAACGATTCATAATGATTGATACAGATTATTAAATAGCCGACAGGCAAATCCAACTCAGTTATTGAGAGAGAAATTAATAAACCACCAAGAAATTAACTAGGCTTGTTTGGGAGGGTGGAAAATCACACTAGTTTTACCTACAGGCTTTTGCTGTAAGTAGTTAGGAATGGTAGTTTCTACCTCGGTTTCAAAGTTTTTGAAAACCAATAAGGCTTTTTCTGGAGCTACCGTTTCAATCACACGTTTCATGTGCTCTTGCTCTTGTTTGTTTTTTTGCTCGAGCTCTTTCAATTTAATGTCCAAGAAACATTTACCTTCGCAATGGCGCTCAGGTTTGTCTTTATTGGTACATAAAACCGCCGAAATGTATGATTTATTGAAGTGGTAGGAGGTAGAAACAATCCAATAGTTAAAGCAATTGGCCAAAATACCAATCAACAATAACCCTGCGACTAATTTTCTACAGATTTTCATTGCTGCAAATGTACGCAACACATTTTAACCTACCTAGATTATTTGATATTTATCTCTTTGATTTTACTCTGCTCAAGGTTTCTTGGCTCATATTCAGATAAGAAGCTACCAATTTATTAGGCAATCTTTTGAATATTTCTGGCGATTCATCAAGTAACCTTTTGTAGCGTTCGGTAGCGTCTAATGTCAAAAAAGACATTAAACGAGTAGTGTTTAACACATAGGCAAATTCTAAATAGCTTCGGTAAAATCTTTCCCACTCGGGAACGACTTTAAGCAATGCGTAGAAATCGTACCTTGAAATATATAGGATTTTACTAGCAGCTACAGCTTGAACATATTCGAATGAAGGCTGCTCGGTAATGAAACTCACCAATCCGGTAGCAAACTGATTTTCAAAAGCCAGGTATCTCGTGGCATCTTGTCCAGCTTCGTTGATAAAGAAAATCCTCAAACAGCCTTCTAGTACAAAATAAGTACGCTGACAAGTTTCTCCTGTGTGTAGGAGAAACTCGTTCTTTTTAAGTTCTAATGGTTTAAAAAACTGATTGACCATTTGAAGATTTTCATCGCTGATGCTAATCTTCTTTCTTATGTATTCATTTAATTGCTCGTGCATCTAGTTTTTTGAAGTTATTCGTTCGGCTAATTTACGAGCATTTGGGATGATTAAGAAAGAGGCAAGATAGGCAACTGGCAACATCACGCTCCAAGCTTTTAGAAATTTAAAGTGCCAGTCGGTACCAAAACCGTAATTACGAACAATGCCCACGAAGGCCATAATCAAGGTCATAGGGATAACAACGAACAACGTATTGATGTATTTGAAATGTTTCTGTTTCATTTTTTACTTGTTTTAAATATTAATAATGATGCAAAAATGCAGCACTGAAAAATTTAAAACTTTGACTTAAGTCAAAAAATTAATAGAGCTGATTAAAATGAAAAAACTAACAGCATTTGTAGTAAATTTTCACTTTCTGTTCTTTAGCAGACCAAGCTATGTAAATGTTATGATCTTTACCTAAACGATAATCGAAGCCATTTAAACCACTTTTTTTAAGTTCGTTATAGAATGTTTTATCAGGAACATTTTTATCAGGTTGTTCGTCTGCCGTAACTGCTGGTTCTAAAAAATGATGCTCTTCGAAAAAGTATGCGATTTCCTCTTTTAAGAATTTCATCTTATCGCTTTCCTTTTTCATATCTGCGGTAGCAATGTAATTCTTCAACAATTCTTCTGCTTTAATTTCCTGTCTATAGATCTCATTTCCGTCAGCAGATTTAATGGTAAACAACAACTGCATGTCTTTTGTGTCTTTACCAATTAAAGCCACTTTGAAAGTATCAAGCTTAACGGTATCAGAAAATGCAAATGTGGTAGTTTTCTGTAGATCTTCTGCGCTGTTTGCGCTTTTGTCTGTAGAAGAACTACAGGAATATACTAAGCCGATAGTTAATAATGTAGGAATAATAACTTTCTTCATTACGTAGGTTTTATAGGCATTAATATAATTAATTTATTTCGTTTTCTCTTGATGATATTCTTTGTTTTTAAAGTGATAAACGCTAAAAACGCAAAGAATACCTCAGGAGTAGATTGATTGAAAAACAATCAATAAAAGAATTAGGATTAGAAAGATATAGCCTGCTGGATGTGCGAAATTAAACGTCCATCCCATTATAGGATTTCTTTTAGGCACAATAATTCTATGGTCTTTCTTATTGAAGTAAAGAATTCCCCATTTCCAATTTTCTGGATCTTCATGAAAGAAATCTTTACTCACATTTTAATTTTAAAACAAACCGTTAATTTCTGCTTCGATTGATTGGATTACCGTTCCTAAATCTTCGGGATTATTAGTGAAATCTAGTTTATCCTTGTCTAAAATTAAGAGTTTGCCCAATTTATAGTTTTTAATCCAAGTTTCGTATTTTTCATTTAGCTTAGAAAGGTAATCAATACGGATACTGGCTTCGTATTCTCTACCGCGGCGTTGAATGTTATTCACCAATGTAGGTACCGACGCTCTTAAATAAACCAACAGGTCTGGTGGTTTAATGAAAGAGGTGATATTATCAAAAATGGCTCTGTAATTATCGTGATCGCGTGTAGTCATTAAGCCCATCTCGTGCAAGTTATCTGCAAAAATATGAGCATCTTCGTAAATAGTTCGATCTTGTATTACGTTACGATTTTTATTTTCAATTTCTACAATCTGCTGAAAGCGGCTATTCAAGAAATAGATTTGTAGGTTGAAGCTCCAACGCTTCATGTCACTGTAAAAATCCTCCAAGTAAGGATTGTTGTCTACAGCCTCATAAAGTGCTTCCCATCCATAATTTTTTGCCAACAAGCCTGTTAGCGTTGTTTTTCCAGCACCTATGTTGCCTACTATTGCTATATGCATATTGTATTGAGTATTCAGTATTGCGGTTGGCGGTTGGCGTTTTATCTCATTACGCAAATCGCGATACGCAATACTACAAAATTAAAAACTTTTGAAACCTATTAATTCGCGTACTTCTCTAATTGTTTTTTGAGCACTTTCCCTGGCTTTTTCGGCGCCTAAACGGGCAACTTTTTGTAAATAAGCAGAGTCATTAGCGATATCGTTAATTCTTTCTCTTACCGGATCGGTAGCGATAATCATATCTTCCGCCAGTTGTTTTTTGAAATCTCCGTAACGGATGGCCATTTTGTTGTACAAATCGTCAAAATGATTTAAAGTATCAGCTGGAGAAACAATCTTCATCAAATCAAATAGATTTTGGATTGCTTCTGGTTTTTCTTGATTTTCTGCTGTTGGTCCGCTATCGGTAACTGCCCTCGAAACTTTTTTACGGATAGCTTCTGGGGTATCAGAAAGGTAAACACAATTGGCATCACCCTCAGATTTGCCCATTTTTCCTTTGCCATCTAAACCTGGTACCTTCACTAATTTCTCGGTATAACTGAAGGCATAAGGTTCTGGGAAATATTCTTGATTGTACAAACGGTTAAAACGGTTGCCAAAAGTTCTAGCCATTTCTAAATGTTGCTCCTGATCTTTACCTACTGGCACCTTAGTCGCTTTATGAATTAAAATATCAGCTGCCATTAACACCGGATAGGTCAATAAACCAGCGTTCACATTATCTGGATTACCACGAACTTTATCTTTAAATGAAGTAGCCCTCTCCAGCTCACCTAAATAAGCATTCATGTTTAAGTAAAGATAAAGCTCAATAATTTCCGGCACATCAGACTGAACGTAGATGGTACTTTCTTCGGGGTTTAAACCACAAGCTAAATAATCTACCAGTACGTTTTTAATGTTACCGTGCAAATTTTCAGGAGTGGGGTGTGTTGTTAGGGAGTGCCAATCTGCAATGAAGAAATAGCAATTATATTCTTCCTGCATCTTGATGAAGTTTTTTACCGCACCATAGTAGTTGCCTAAATGCAACTTTCCTGTGGATCTAATCCCACTAACAACTGTTTCTTTCATAATGGCCGAAATTAACTAAAAAACTGAAAACTGTGAAGAATGTTTAAAGTTGGATTTTTAAATTAGAACGATTTGACAAATACTTTTTAAATATGTAGCAAAATAATAGCCGAAGGGCGTTAAACTCTTCGGCTATTATAAATCTTTCAGACTGAAATACTTTCCTGACTTTCGGACTACTTTTCCATTTCAGCAGCAGTTTCCTCAACTTTTGCTCTCAAATCATCTTTATAAGCTTGCATTTTTTCTGCCAGCTCAGGCTTTGCCGTAGATAAAATTTGTACTGCCAATAACCCGGCATTTTTAGCTGCGTTTAAAGCCACTGTAGCTACAGGAATGCCGTTTGGCATTTGAAGAATAGAAAGGATACTGTCCCAACCATCAATAGAATTTGAAGATTTTACCGGAACACCAATTACTGGAACAGTAGTAATAGAAGCTACCATACCAGGTAAATGCGCAGCACCACCGGCACCAGCAATAATTACCTTAATGCCACGACTAGCAGCGTCCTTTGCGTAGTGAAACATTCTATCTGGCGTACGATGTGCCGAAACTACTGTAATTTCGAAATCAACGCCAAATTCCTTGCAAATATCTGCCGCATCTTGCATTACAGGCAAGTCCGATTTACTGCCCATGATAATACCAACTTTCATATTTATGATTGTTTTGTTTTTATAATTAGTAGCTAGATTTGAGTATCAAGTATCAAGATTGCTTGGAAAAGTCTCAATACTCATTTCTCAAATCTATTTAAGAGATTACTTTCAATGTTTGTTGTACGAACCTTGCTTTTTCAATAGCCTGCTCTCGGTTCTGATCTACAATAGTTAGGTGTCCCATTTTGCGGAAGGGCTTAGTATATTTCTTACCATAAAGATGTACATACACACCTTCAATTGACATGATTTTTTCCAATCCACTATATTTGGCAACTCCATCATGACCTTTTTCGCCTAAAACATTCACCATAATGGCGTTCGAAATAGAACGAGTATCGCCCAAAGGCAAATTAAAAATTGCTCTTAAATGCTGTGCAAATTGCGATACATAATTGCCCTCAATCGTTTGATGACCGCTATTATGCGGACGAGGAGCTAATTCATTAACTAAAATATCGCCATGTTTGGTAATAAACATTTCTACTGCTAAAATACCTGTGATATTTAATGCAGCAGCAATGTCTTTAGCTATTTTTTCAGCCCTTTCCTGAATACTTTCGGGATAGGTTGAAGGCGAAATTAGAAACTCAACCAAGTTAGCTTCTGGGTTGAACTCCATTTCCACCATTGGAAACGTTTTCACGTCACCATTGGCATTTCTAGCAACAATAACTGCAATTTCTTTTTCAAAATTAACTAGTTCTTCAATTAGCGTAGGTGCTTCGAATGCGTTCTTAACATCCGACGAATTGCTAATTTTCATTACGCCTTTACCATCATAGCCATCTTTACGCAACTTCAAAATATATGGAAAAGGGAACTTGCCACTACTTAAATCTTCTTTAGAACTCACTAGCATAAAAGGAGCTGTAGGGATATCATTTTCCTTGAAAAATTGTTTTTGCACACCTTTATCTTGGATCAATCTGATTACTCTTGGCTGAGGATAAACCTGCTTGCCTTCTCGCTCCAATTGTTCTAGCGCTTCAACGTTTACTTTTTCAATCTCAATAGTGATGATATCCACCTTTTTACCAAAATTATATACGGTGTCATAATCGGTAATAGAGCCATTTTCGAAATAATTGGCAATGTGTTTACAAGGAGCATCAGCATCAGGATCAAGCACCAAAGTGGTTAAATTGTAGTTAATTGCTTCCTGAATTAACATCCTACCTAATTGTCCGCCGCCTAAAATACCTAGTTTTAACTCGCTAATCTGTTTTGCCATTATCGCTTAAATTTCTAGCAAAAGTAGGAAAAAATAAGCATACGATTTAGGTTTATCATACATTAGATTACAATTAGAAGCGCAATATTAGTGCAGCTATTTTCCGATAGTGCTGCCATCCGCTTTACTACGTGTTCGCTACTGTCAGGGCTATTTAACTCCAAACAGTACAAATCTTTGCGTTACTTCGCGGAAACTTCAAAAATTTTGCGATAAAAATCTTAACGTAAAGAAAAATAAGAGTATCGCAAAGAATGCAAAGGAAAACTAGAAAGAGAAAGTTGCTTTAACCATTGTTGTTAAACTTATCACATCAATTGTTTCGTTTGCGGTTCGCACAGATATAGTATAATTTTTCTTCGTCGCATTACAATTCCCGCCTACGCAGGAATGACGAAATCGATTAGACGAACAATTTTCCAATAAAACCGATAATCGCCATTCATTTTTTACTTTTGCCTTTTAACTTTAAACTGGAAAATGGATTACGATGCAATAATTATTGGAGCAGGTGCATGCGGCTTAATGTGCGCCGTACAAGCAGGTTTCTTAGGAAAAAAAGTTATTGTACTCGAAAAAGGTAGCAAACCCGGTGCTAAAATCCTCATTTCAGGCGGTGGACGTTGTAATTACACCAACATTGGTGCTACACATGAGCAGTTTATTTCTGCCAATGCGCATTTCGTAAAATCTGCCTTTAAGCAATGGACAGTAGAAGATACCATTAGTTTTTTCGAAACTTACGGCATCTACGGAGCCGAAAAAACTTTAGGCCAGTTGTTTCCCGATGGCAAAAACGCCAAAGATGTAGTTGAAGTTTTTACATCACTCTGTGAGGAAATGGAACAGCAGATTATTTGCAATGCAGAAGTTCTTTCCATCGAAAACGACAACGAAGAATATCAAGTGAATTACCAACATAACGGAAAAACTAAGGCGTTAATTGCTCCTAATTTAGTGATTGCAACCGGCGGATTGCCTATTCCAAAAATGGGAGCAACAGATTTTGCTTTGAAATTCGCTAGAAAACATCAACTTCATATCATCGAAACCGCACCCGCTTTGGTACCTCTAACCATCACAGGTAAAGACGAGGCTTGGTTTGCACAACTTTCGGGAAATTCAGTTTTCTGCAGAGTAAGTAACGATGAAATGAGTTTCGAAGAAAATATCTTGTTTACACATTGGGGCTTAAGCGGTCCAGCGATTTTGCAGATTTCTAGCTATTGGCGAAGAGGGCAAGAAATTGAAATCGACCTACTGCCGAATGAAAATATTTCAACACTATTAACAACTGAGCGCCAACAAAATGGACGTATCCAACTATCAACTTTGTTGAATAGATTTTACACCAAAAAGTTTACTGATGCTTTGGGTAAATTCTTGCCTTTAACAAAAACTATTGCCGATTTAACTAAAGCAGAAATGGAAACTTTATCGCAAACGCTTCATCATTTTCGAATAAAACCTGCAGGCGATAAAGGTTACGACAAAGCCGAGGTAATGCGTGGTGGGATTGACACCAACGAGCTTTCTTCTAAAACCTTAGAAAGTAAGAAATTGCCCGGTTGCTATTTTGGTGGTGAGTGTGTAGATGTAACTGGATGGCTGGGAGGATATAACTTTCAATGGGCTTGGGCAAGTGGTTTTGTGATAGCACATAATTTGTAAGATTTTCAATTCCATTGTTCCTCGCAATGACGATAATAATTTACGTACTTTTGCAGAAAATAATAAATCCTTGCAAAGCGAACTTTTTGTAATTACGCCCCCATTTACCCAACTGAATACACCGTATCCAGCCACTGCGTATATCAAAGGTTTTTTAAATACAAAAAGCATTTCTTCAACCCAAGCCGATTTAGGCATTGAAGTTATTTTGGCGCTTTTTTCTAAAAAAGGGTTGACAGATTTATTCAACGAAGCCGAATTAAATGAAACTGCGACATTTTCCTTTAACGTACAGCGAATTCTAGCGTTAAAGGAAGAATATCTAAAAACTATTGATGCGGTAATTGCTTTCTTGCAAGGCAAAAACCCAACTTTGGCTTTACAGATTTGTCAGGAAGATTATTTGCCAGAAGCCTCTCGTTTTTCTCAGCTAGAAGAGCTTGATTGGGCTTTTGGTGCCATGGGAACTCAAGACAAAGCCAAACATTTAGCCACGCTTTATTTAGAAGATATTTCTGATTTCATTGTAGAATGTATTGACCCGAATTTTGGTTTTAGTAGATATGCAGAACGGCTGGGACGAAGCGCAAATTCTTTTGATGAGTTGTACGAAGCGCTAAATCAAATACCGACTTACATTGATCATATCTTAATTGACATACTCAAAGATAGAATAGAAGCAATTCAGCCTAAGTTGTTTTTGATTTCTGTTCCCTTTCCTGGGAATTTATATGCAGCATTTCGTTGTGCTCAGTTTGTGAAGCAAAACTATCCGCATATTAAAATTTCGATGGGAGGTGGTTTCCCGAATACCGAATTACGTTCGCTTTCAGATAAGCGAGTGTTCGAATTTTTCGATTATATTACTTTAGACGATGGCGAATTACCTATAGAGTTGCTGTACAACGCCATTACCAAGGGTGGTGATTTTCATCTTTATAAAAGAACTTTTCTATTAGAAAATGGAGAGATTGCCTATCGTAACGATGCTTTAAGAAGTGATTACAAACAAGCTGACGTAGGTACGCCAGATTATTCAGATTTGTTGTTGGACAGTTATATTTCGGTTATCGAAATTGTAAATCCGATGCACAGAATGTGGAGTGATGGCCGTTGGAATAAGTTGACCATGGCACATGGGTGTTATTGGGGAAAATGTACATTTTGTGATATTTCGTTAGATTACATCAAGATTTATGAACCAGTTGCAGCGAAGCAAATTGTAGATAGGATAGAAGAACTAATAGCGAAAACAGGTCAGAATGGGTTTCACTTTGTGGATGAGGCTGCGCCGCCTGCATTAATGCGAGAAGTAGCCTTGGAAATCCTTCGAAGAAAAATCTCAGTTACTTGGTGGACTAATATCCGGTTTGAGAAAAGCTTTACTGGAGATTTGTGTTTATTGCTGAAAGCATCAGGTTGTATTGCCGTTTCTGGCGGTTTGGAAGTTGCTTCAGATAGGCTTCTGAAACTGATCGACAAAGGCGTGACTGTAGAACAAGTAGCTAAAGTAACCAGAAATTTTACTGAAGCTGGTATTATGGTACATGCTTATCTGATGTACGGTTACCCAACGCAAACAATACAAGAAACGGTTGACAGCTTAGAAATGGTGCGTCAGTTGTTTCAAGCAGGAGTGTTGCAATCGGGATTTTGGCATCAATTTGCTATGACGGCACATAGTCCTGTCGGCTTGTATCCTGAGAAATTTGGCGTAATAAAGGAAACCGAAGAAATTGGAACTTTCGCTAATAACGATATCAATTACACTGATAAAACAGGAATAGATCACAACAAGTTCAGCTACGGATTGAAGAAGTCACTCTTTAATTTTATGCATGGGATCTGCTTCGATTATAAGCTGCAAGATTGGTTCGATTTTAAAATTCCGAGAACTACCATTGCGCCAAATTTTATTGACACAGCCTTAAACAGCAACGAAAACTTCAATGTTAAACCGACTGCTAAGATTGTTTGGTTGGGCGGCAAACCATCTGTGGAAGCCTTTACCAAATCCAAAAAGGGCAAAACTTGGCAGATGATGAATTTGCACTTCCATAACAAAAGAGAAACGTTCAGCATTCAAACCAATAAAGCTGAAGGGGAGTGGTTGGTTAGTATTTTAGATAAAATCTCGGCTACTAACGAGAAAACTCTAACCTTTCAAGAAATCAAAGCTGATTTTGAAGCTAACATAGAGCACTTTGAATTGTTCTGGTATTCGAAACCAATTCATACTTTGAGAGAATTTGGTTTGCTGGTTTTATAGAACCATTTATCAATTATCATAAAAAAAGAGATACAACGATGGTCGTATCTCTCATAATCTTAAAACTTAAGCCGTATTCAGCGGGCTATACTGCCGTCACTCTCGTTGCTATATTTCCTTTCGTCGCATTAGAATACGGACAAACCGCATTTGCTTTATCCGCTAATGATTGCGCCTCTTCAATTGAAATATCAGGGATATGAACATCCAAATCTGCTGAAAGTGCAAAACCTTTTCCGTTCTTATTGAAGGAAACGTGAACATTGACATTGGCATTGCTAGCATCAACACCTTCGGGATCTGCTACAGACTGTAATGCGCCTAAGTAGCAAGAACCCCAAGCAGTAGCAAATAATTGCTCCGGATTAGGAGCTCCACCTTGTCCGCCCATTTCCTTTGGCTTTCTTAAATCAGTTTCAAAAACCCCATCGCTAGATTTTGCGTGGCCATCTCTACCGCCAATAACAGTAACCGTGGCTGTATATACTTTTTCCATGTTATTCAGTTTTTTTTAAGCAACAACTGAACATGGTTTTAGTTTGATATGTTGAATATTTGAAGCAATGATTTTTTTAGTACTAAATTTCGATTTTCTCGGTCAACTTGAAAATATCGTACGAAACTTTTTGTATCAAATCGAACTGCTCTTCAATCACAATATCCGAATCGGATAAGGGAATACCCGCCGCATTCTTTCTTCTGATTAAGGGTACATTGCTTGGTTCTATTACCTGCTTCATTAGATTTTCACCTGCGTTCTCTAACAAGTAATTAGTATTGTCGGCAATAGGTTTAATATCTTGATAATTTACACAAACAAAGTGATGCTCCTTAATATACAAAGATAAACTTGCAATGTACGATGAAAGTAAATGGTTAAGAACCGTAAATTGATGAAGCTCTTTGATGTGCATCTGCTTGCTTTTAGGTTCAGAAAACATTCTTTGGAACATCGAGGCTAAGTTGGAAGTGTTTACATAAACCTCTTTCCTTGCTAGTTTATAATTGGTTAAATCGAAACCTTTTTCAAAATAGAGTTTAGTGACCTCAGTAAAATACCATTGATTAGATTTAATCATATTGGTCATCGCTTCCTTTACCTTTTCGTGCTCCCAATTAGGGAAAAGTGAGTAACTAGCCATTAAAGCGATACCAGAGCCAATTAAAGTATCATAAATTCTTTCTTTAGCTATAGACATGGTACCCATCCCCAAAAAATCGAACATGATAAGGATGTAAGGCGTCATGAAAAGCACACTCACCACATAATTCTTGCGCTGAAAACTGTAACCAGCAATCATGAATAAAATAAGAACGACAAACAAGGTGTTTTTATCATGCACATAGTGAAGCACAGCCATGCCAAGGAATGCTCCAGCAACCGTACCAATGATACGATGGTAGTTTCTTTCTTTGGTAAGACTAAATCCCGGCTTCGAAATCACCAAAATGGTTAACAAAATCCAATAGCTATGGGCAAAATCTAAGCTTCTCGCTACCACAAAACCAACAAACATTACAATAGCCACCCGTACCGAATGCCTAAAAGTAGAAGAACTAAACGTAAGATTATTGACCAATAATTTGAAATTGATTTCTTGAGAAGTTACAAACTTGCCTACATCAACATCGCCTTTTTTAATTTTACGCTGTTCTTTCTTATTAAAGTATTTGTTGATGGTTTTGATACGGCCAACAATGTTCTCAATATTAACTTCTATATTTCTTAAGGCAATAATACCTAACGTATTGTATTCCTCGCTTTTATTTTGCTCTAATTCACTTATCTCATTCCTTAAATTCGCTAAATCATTTTCCAGATTTTCTGCTAGGGATGGCGTACCGCCACTCTTTAAAGCAAAGGCAATATCATCTAAAGAATCAGCAATTTTATTGATTGCTTCTTCGTAGTGCGACAAGATACCTACAGAGTCAAATTGCTCATGAAGCTGTTTGTAATTATAATAAGTAGACATTACCTGCTCGAACAGATCTACCGTGTCAGTAAATACAATAAGTAAAAACCTACCTTGAGGAGTAGACTCTCTTACAATTTCTCTGGTTTTAAATAATACTTCGCGGACTTCGTCCTGTTTCTGATGTACATCTACCTGAAGTTGCAATAGCTGTGCGTAGTTCTTCTCGTAGTTGGTATGTTGCGAATAAAATTTTGCCTTTGCTCGTAAGAAATCCGCTATCTCATGTATTGAGTCGCTTAAGGTCTGTTGCGCTAATCTATAAGGACGTAACCTGTAGATAATGTAGCTCAGGGAAGTATACCAAATGCTGCCGATAAAAACCAGCATGCTATAGAAAATTACCTCTTGCCATGGCCTTACATCATCAATACTTAAAATCATGATGAGCAGTACCGAGGTACCGATAGACGCAGCTCTAGCTCCATACAGAAACAGCATAGAAAATATAAAGCTAAAAGCTACCAGTAAAATCCCGATGAAGATATCGCTTTTGTTGGTAAGGCCTACAATGATGGTTACCAAGAATAAAAGTGCTGTGGTAACAAACATGGCGTTTCTGCGATGTTGGATTGGTCCCGGAGAATCAACTATACTCACACAAAGCGCTCCCAAAGATAAGGTCATGCCGTATTGCAGCATGCCGTAATGCGCCATAATCAAGGATGGGCAAAGAACCCCAAAAGTAATACGCAGACCTTCCGCAAAATAATTGCTCAGCAAAAAATCTTGTGTATCTCTAATTGGCCTTTTAAGCATATACAAATCTAACACTATTTAGGCTGATTTGATTTGAAAAATGGCAGGAATTAGTTCTTTTTATTGATTTATACTTTTAGCTTCGTGTCAATTCAAAACAACATCAATATGAATATCAAGATATTTCTAAGTTTTGGTTTTATTTTAATAAGCACGACAGTACTAGCACAAGAAAAAAGAGGAAGGGCAAGAGATTTTGGCATTTTTACAGGCATTCTTAAAACTGGCAGCAATAACGCTATTACCGATGTTAATGGTGTAAGCGTCGGACATACCACTTTAATTAAGGGCGACTCTGTAAGAACTGGTGTAACTGCAATTGTACCTCACGCGGGAAACTTATTTCAAGAGAAAGTGCCCGCAGCTATTTATGTAGGTAATGGGTTTGGGAAATCGATGGGATTATCGCAAATCAAAGAATTGGGAAACCTAGAAACACCGATTTTACTTACAAACACTTTGAATGCGCCTCTGGTTGCCAATGCCTTATTAGATTACATGCTAGCCTTGCCAGGAAACGAGAACGTAAGATCGGTAAATGCAATGGTTGGAGAAACTAATGATGGCGGTTTAAATGATATTAGAGGCAGGCATGTAAAAGCCGAAGATGTAATAAATGCACTGAAAAATGCAAAATCTGGAAATGTAGAAGAAGGAAACGTGGGGGCGGGTACAGGTACAGAAGCTTTGGGCTTTAAAGGCGGAATTGGAACGTCTTCTCGGGTATTGCCAAAATCGAAAGGCGGATACACCGTTGGTGTTCTAGTGCAGTCGAATTTTGGTGGAGTTTTGCAAATTAATGGCGCTCCAGTTGGTAGAGAGCTGAATAATTTTTATCTAATGGATAAAAATAAACCTTACAAAGCGGATGGCTCTTGTATGATTATTATCGCTACCGATGCACCATTATCTGATAGAAATTTGGAACGTTTAGCGAAACGTTCTTACATCGCTTTTGGCAATGTTGGTGCTTTTTCCTCGAATGGTAGCGGAGATTATGCAATTGCTTTTTCCACCTATGCTAAAAATAGAATTTTCCATCAGGCTAAAAGTGCTACGAGAAACATAGATGATTTAAATAACGATGAAATGTCTCCATTGTTTATGGCAGTATGGGAAGCAACAGAAGAAGCTTTATTGAATTCTTTGTTTATGGCACAAGATTTAAAAGGCATCAACGGTCGAGAAGTTAAGGCGCTGCCTATTAAAAAAACGCTTGAAATTTTGAAGAAATACAAGGCACTAGAGCAAAACAAGTTGCCAATGGCACTAGAATATTAGCAAAAAACTTAAAGTCTGTTAATAAGTCATAATAATTTGATTGTTAATAACTTGATATCTATCCAAACAATATGCGATCTAGGAGCTAAAAATCTAACTTTACAACTAGGTAACATGTTAAATAACTGGTTAATAAGTTGTTAATAATAAATCAATGATTTTCTTGACAAATATTGATTATCCACCTAACTTAGATCATATCAAAAGCGAAGTACTTTGACCGTCTGAAAAAATCCAAAACGAAAAGGAAGCTGAAAGGCTAAAACTTTCGGGATTAAATTTTGTATCAGTCTAATATGTTTTTTATAACATAATAGGTTCAATGAAGTTGTAAAACGGAAATGAAAAAAAACGATCAACTCAGGTCATTCGAAAGAAAGGATGGAGAGATCGAAAACGGTAGGAATACCAAACTGAACAAAAACAGACAATGATGGGAAGAACTGGAATTCTATGGAAGGAAAGTTTGAGAACATCATCTTTGAAAGCAGAACAATCGAAAGAAAGGGAAGCTGAAGAGGTAAAGTAAAATTCGATTGATAGCTTACCAATGTTTACGAATAAGGGTAAGTTTAAAACGGAGAACCAAATCGAAAGAGGCAGTTCTCCGTTTTTGTTTTTTATTAATTTTGGCTTTATTTATGTTTGCCATTATTATTCACGAAAACATCCTTTCCATTTCTACCTAATTAATCCTAATTTTAATGTATGGCAAAAAAGGATAATTCTCAGTTTTCTAAGAAGATTTTTGTACTCGATACCTCTGTGATTTTATACGACCATGATGCGGTAAAAAACTTTCAGGAACATGATGTAGCGGTACCTGCTTTGGTATTGGAAGAGCTTGATAATTTCAAGAGCGGAAATGATACCCGTAATTTCGAAGCCCGTAATTTCATAAGGATTATTGATAAGGCATCTAAAAATAATTTGTTGAACAAATGGTTTTCGCTTAGCAAAAAGAGTTCGGGCAAATTTAAGATTCAAATTGAGGAATTACCAAGCCAACAAAATGCGGAAACTTTATTTAGTCATGGCAAGTTTGATAACCGGATACTTAATTCGGCTTTAGTTTTAAAGGAAGAACATCCAAAACATAAAGTGATTCTCGTTTCGAAAGATATCTGCTTACGTCTAAAAGCGAAAGCGCTGGGTTTACATGCCGAAGATTATGAAACAGGAAAGGTGAAAAACGTAGAGGAGCTTTACAGCGGCAAAACCGTATTGAATAATTTTGAAGAAACTGTGTTTGAGCAATTAAAGAGAGAACATGTTCTAGATGCTACAGCAATAAATCTTCCTTACAAAAATGCTAATCATTTTTACATCCTTAAAAGCAAAAGGAAAGAGCTTGCAGCTTTTTACAATTCCAATGAACGTACCTTAAAGCAAGTCAAAAACGACGAGATTTTTGGTATTAAGCCTCGTAATGCAGAACAAAGTTTTGCGATGGAGGCTTTGTTAAACCCAGCAATTAAATTAGTAACGATACAAGGCAATGCTGGAACAGGGAAGACCTTGCTGGCTTTGGCTAGTGCCCTGGAACAACGTAGAGATTACCGACAGATATATATCACTAGACCTATCGTTCCTTTAAGCAATAAGGATATTGGTTTTTTGCCAGGTGATGTAAAATCGAAGGTTGACCCATATATGGCGCCAATTTGGGATAACCTCAAATTTATTAAGGAGCAGTTTAATAAGGACGAAAAAACACAGCTGAAAATTGATGAACTCGTACGTACTGAGAAGATTGAAATCGCTCCGCTGGCCTTTATCAGAGGAAGAACCTTGAATAAGATTTTCTTCATTATCGACGAAGCTCAAAACCTAACTCCGCATGAAATAAAAACCATTATCAGTAGAGCGGGAGAAGATACCAAAGTGGTGTTTACCGGAGATATCTATCAGATAGACACACCTTATTTAGATTCTGAAAGTAATGGTTTATCTTATTTGATTGAAAATGCTAAAAATCACCCACTTTATGCGCATGTCACGTTGCAAAAGGGAGAAAGAAGTGAGCTGGCTAATTTAGCTACAGAGTTGCTTTAAACCCTCTCTGCCTTTCAGGCATCTCTCCTGAAGGAAGGAAAAAGTAAAACTCCGCTCCGTCTCTTTAGGAGAGGGTTAGGCTAATGGTGCTTCTTTAATGTCTGATAGCAAATCACTATAGAAATACAAGTTAATATTGCACCCATCATAAAAGGAGCTCCTGGAAAGTAAATTGCGTTGTTGTTATGATTGGTAAAATAGGCGAAGAGGGATGACATTAAAAGTGGCCCTATAATACTCGCTAAGCTCATGAAACTTGTCATGATGCCTTGCAATTCACCTTGTTCATCGGGTTTCACTTGTGTAGAGATAATTCCCTGTATAGCCGGACCGGTAATCCCTGCCAATGCGTAAGGAACCATAAAGGCAAACATCATCCAACCTTTAGATGCAAAGGCAAATAAAGTAAAACCGATTACGTAAAGACTTAAGCCTACCATGATAGCTTTCTTTTGGCCAAGTTTCGGAATAATTACCCGGATCAGCCCGCCTTGGACTATTGCAACCGTTACACCAACAAAACCTAAAGAGTAACCAATCCATGTTTCATTCCAATGGAATTTTTCTTGCGTATAAAATGACCAAACGGTTTGTGTTGATTGCGCAGCGATGTAGAGAATAAGCAATGCGGTTAGTAAACCTAAAAGAGAAGGGTAACGTTTAATCTGCATTAAAGCGCCAATAGGATTAGCCCTCTTCCAGTCAAATTCTCTTCTGTTTTCTTTCTTTAATGATTCGGGAAGAATGAAATAACCATAAAGCCAGTTGATAAGCGATAATCCACCTGCAATCATAAAAGGGACTCGAGTTCCGAATTGACTAAAAATACCACCGATAACTGGGCCGATGATAAATCCTAATCCAAATGCTGCGCCAATTAAACCGAAGTTTTGTGCTCTTTTTTCTGGTGTGCTTACATCGGCAATATAAGCAGACGCAGTAGTAATACTAGCTCCACAGATACCTGCTATAATTCGTCCGGCAAAGAGTAAAGCAATGGTATGTGCAAATGATAAAAAGAAATAATCGACAGCCATTCCGAAAAGTGATATTAACAGTACAGGACGACGACCCATTTTATCACTCAGCGCTCCGAGAATAGGAGAACAAATGAACATCATTAAAGAATATGCGGTAAGCAAAATTCCTCCATATTCTGAGGCTTCGCTAAGTGTTGCACCAGTTAATTCTTTAATTAAAGCTGGCATGATTGGAATGATAATTCCGAAACCAATGCAGTCGAATAGGATAGTAACTAGGATAAAAAAAACACCAGCATTTCTTTTGTTCGCCATTATTTGTTTTGTTGGGCAGCAAAGGTAATGAAAAGACCAATTCTAGAAGCGTTCAACGGGAGAATAATTATAAGATTTTCTAGTTCATCAAAATTTAGGATTCCAGATCAAAATAGCAGCACCTCCCATTTATTTGGCCAAAATAGCCGACAAAATAATATTTTGTTATTTTGTTTAATTATCTATAAATCAATTAAATTAAATTCATTAATTGAACTTTAAATTTAATTTAACAACTAGTTTTAAGTGCGGTAATGCCTTGAAATTCGAAATAAAATTCTGTTTATAATTTTAAACACATGTTTTTCAATACTTTACATCTTTTTATTATTGTACTATTGCTGTCTTTGGTAGGCTGATATGAAGTCACTTCTCATCGTCTTAAAACGCTCGATTACCGTTTCAATAAATTCTTCATCGATGATTTGAAATACTTCATTAACTCCGCCGCCGGTAAGGTCTAGCTCAGAAATTTTGTAACTCTGTTCGTACGGACCTTGCTCAAATTTTACAATGAATTTTTGGTTCATACTGAAGATACTGATCTTACATTGCGGATGCGGAAGTTCTGCTATTATTCTCATTTTAAAAAGGTTTAGGAATTAGGGGATGGGTGTTAGTTTCGGTAAGCAGTTTTAGCCGTCATTTCAAACAAAAGATCATTGAATTACTTTTTCACTTCGCTGTGCTTTAGTTGAAATGACGGTAGGTTTAACTTAGAGTTTCACACCCATTTCTTTCAATAAGAAGTCGGCCTTGTCTATTTTTGATGCAGCCCAAAGTACATATCTGATATCCACTCCAATTGAGCGGCTATAGCTTTCGTTCCAAGCATAATCATTAATTGTGGCACCGTAGGCCCTATCGAAGTTTACTCCGATCAGTTCACCGTTAGCGTTCATAATAGGAGATCCTGAGTTTCCGCCTGTAGTGTCCATGTTGTAAAGAAATGCCACAGGTACGTCGTTTAATTCTTTTTTAGCAAATGGGCCAAAATCTTTTTTATTCCAAAGCTCTTTGATGATGTTTGGATAATAGAAGTCGGGATTTCCAGTAGCACCTTTTTCTAAAATACCTTTAATTGTAGTGTAAGGCGACATGTAAGTAGCATCAGCAGGAGAGTAGCCACGCACATATCCATAGGTTAACCTTAAAGTACTGTTGGCATCTGGCACGAATCCTTTCTTTAAGAACTTCTCTTTAACATTAACGTAATCGCCCATAAGTTTATTCAATACGCCATCTCTTCTGTCTTTCTCAGGTTTTATTTCTGCTATTTGACGAGCGATAGCTGTTTCAAGCAGCAACAATCCATCGTTATAATCACTGATTGATTTTGGAGATTTTAATAAGGTATTGAATACGTAGTTCTGATCTTTTAGCTTGGTTAGGCCAAACGTATCATTGATGTAATCATCAACCATTATCTCGTTACTACTACCACGGCTAATGATCTTATCCACTGCAGTAACCCTTTGATTTGGTGTGAATGCAACAGCGTCCATCAACATTCTCTTGAAAATGCGTCTATCTGCATCGATATCATAGGCGTTATAAATGTTATCCAACGCTTGTTTCAGCTTAGAAACATTGTTATCAAAAAACGCTTGCTTCTGCGAAGCAGGTTGTTGGTTAAGCGCAGTTTTAAATCCATTGATGTTTTTAGCCACGTTAACTAAGCTAGTTGAATTGTAGATTTGACTAAACCATAAATCTCTATTGGCATCACTGTTAATCAATTTGTATAGCTGGTCAATATCGGTCATTAAATTTCCATATTGTGCTTTAACTTCTACGTTTCCATTGATGAATTCGGCCAATGCCGCATCTTCTTGTTGTTTTTGGGCAACCAGATCAATGCCTTTAATACCTGCCAATTTACCTCTGTAATTTTTCATCACGTTGGCATTTCGCTTAATACGCGTAGCAAGTCGAATTGCGGTAGCCTTATCTTTTTTGCCCACAGCTTCCATTGTTGTGTTTTGGAAGTCGAACAAATCGGAGGTATATGGCAAAACGTATTTTGCTTGGTAATCTATAAACTGCGCAGGGCGATGACGGAATGTTTTGCCAGGATAACCCAAAATGAATACAAAATCTTCTTCATTGGTTCCGCTGGCATTTACTTTTAGCGCTTTTTTAGGCTTAAAAGGAACATTGTCTTTGCTGTATTTAGCCGGTTTTCCGTCTTTTCCTACGTAAGCTCGCATAAAAGAATAGTCTCCAGTATGACGAGGCCATACCCAATTGTCGGTCTCGCCACCAAACTCTCCAATTTGACGGTTCGGAACATACACTAATCTAACGTCTTGAATAGTCTTGTATCTAAAAAGCACATAAGTTTTTCCGATGAACATTTCCGATACTTCAGCTTTGATACTTGGATCTTTTTGTTCTGCTTCGGCAGCAATGTTTTTCATCATGTTATTGATCATCTGTAAGCGGGTAGCTGGATTGTCGATGTTCGCTACGGCTCCAAGTATCTTATCAGATACGTCTTCATAGCTTTCTGTTATACGGCAAGTTAAACCTTTTGCTTCAATTTCTTGTTCACGTGATTTTGCTACAAAGCCGTTATTTAAATAATCATTTTCTGGGGTACTTGCTAACTGAACCGCACTAAACGCACAATGATGATTAGTAATGATCAGTCCCTCATCAGAAACAAAAGAACCAGTGCAGCCGCCTACATTAACTAGCGCATCTACTAAACTGATCCCATTTGGATTATATACTTCGTTAGGATCAATTTTTAAACCTGCTTTCTTTAAATCTACTTTATGTATTTCGCTTAGCGGAAACATTCCTTCTTCCCGAAACTTGTATCCTAAAAGAGCCAAACCGCCAATTGAGAGCGCTAAGAGTAAAGTAATTGATGAGATTTTCTTGTTCATTGCGTTGTTAGTTAAGTTCTAATCGTTCAAAACTAAGGAAATTGTTTTAACTCACCGACGATTGTGGAATAGTTCTAGAATGTTGAATTGTTTATTTGTGGTAATATTGTTGGCTTGTCAGTAAGCTACTTTAACTTTATACTTATTACTTTTTAACTTTACGCTATGGCAGAAGATTTAACTATTTTAAAAGAAGCTTCGAAAGAAGAAAAATATATTTCCATTATTCCTCAAATTAAAGCCTTGCTCGAAGGCGAAAATGACCTTATTGCTAACCTAGCTAATGTATGCGCTGCATTAAAAGAGCAGTTTAATTGGTTTTGGGTTGGTTTTTACTTGATAAAGGATGATGAGCTAGTTTTAGGTCCGTTTCAAGGTCCGGTGGCTTGCACACGAATAAAAAAAGGAAAAGGGGTTTGTGGCTCGTCATGGCAACAAGAAAAAACCTTAGTTGTTCCAAATGTTGATGAATTTCCAGGTCATATTGCTTGTGCTTCGGCTTCAAAATCTGAAATTGTACTCCCTGTTTACATCGACGGAAAAATTATTGGTGTATTAGATGTGGATAGTGAATATCTATCTCATTTTAATGAGGTTGACAACAAGTATCTTAATGAAATTATCAAGTTGATTGATGCCTAAATTACCACCTTCATTTTATCAGCAGGAAGATGTAGTGAGTTTAGCAAAGCAGTTACTGGGCAAATCGCTATTTACTTATGTTGATGGAAAACTTGCTGGCGGTATCATTACCGAAACCGAAGCTTATGATGGTGTGGCCGACAAAGCCTGCCATGCTTATGGGGGAAGAAATACCAATAGAACAGCTACCATGTTTTTAAATGGTGGCGTTACCTATGTGTATTTATGCTACGGTATCCATCACCTGCTCAATGTGGTGAGTGGCACGGAAGGCAATCCCCAAGCGATTTTAATTAGGGCCATTGAACCAACTGTTGGATTAGAAGCGATGCTAGAAAGAAGAAAAATGGAAAAATTAGCGCCACGTATTACTGCGGGCCCAGGAGCTTTAGCTCAAGCACTAGGAATAGATAGGCAGTTAAACGCTAAAGATTTGTCGGCTGATGAGATATGGATAGAAGATGCAAAGAACTATGAGGATGAGAAAATTGTGGCGACAACTCGCATTGGTGTGGCATATGCGCAAGAGCATGCCTTGTGGCCATTTCGTTTTTACATCAAAGGGAATAAGTACGTGAGCAAGCCAAATAGCTAAATCGCCGTCATTTCAATGGATATTTCGCCTCTAAAATTACTCCCTCATCACTTAATAACTCATGAAGTACTGGATCTTTCAATAATTCAGTTAGCTTTATACGTTTGCCATTTAAATATCCAATATTGCTAATCAGTCTTACTCCATGACTGTAATCTGCCCAGGTATTTGTGTGTTTGTTGTATACGGGTTGAATAACTTTGCCATCTAATTTATGCCAACCATAAATCACCACTCTTGGCGTAGGCTCTCCATATATTTTATTGGAAATGATAATATCCTTCTTATTACCCGCAGTTAATTCAGATTGTAGATGTTGTTGTTGATAATTTTCTAGTTGTCCCAATATGATCTGGTTGTGGTCAACAAAAACTGGCACCATCGTCATGGCTTTGCTTGGTGGAATTGGTCGAGGTTCCAGTTTGATCTTTGCGTTTGCATAAATATCGTCTACCATCTGTTTTGTCGGTAAAATAGCGTCAGTTAAATCGGCAATTTGCTGCGCTAACATTGGTGTAGTTGGGATGTAGAAGAAGTCGTCATCCGTTCCTATTGATAAGTAATCTGCTAAAACATAAAACTCTAATTTATAATACTTTGTATCGATTACCTTTTTAATCTGTATAACGGTTAGTTTTCTTAAAAGGTTAGGGATGTTACCATTTTTTATCTCTTGATAAATTTGCTTTTCTCTATCTACAAGACTTAGACTAGTGTCAGCAATTGATTTAGCGAATTCGCTTCCTGTTAATGCATTAGGTTTACGTTTTTTCAATTTGATTTCTTGAGCAAACGCAGCGATGTTAATAAAACACAAAACTACATAAAGATATTTTTTCATGGCTGCTGTAAAAAATCGATGTTTCTTTTTAACCCGCTGTATTTGGTTCGCTTAACTGGGGAATTCTTAAAAACACGTTTAAAAACTTCGTCGGTCATATCTATCAATTCACTTTTACTTAAGCTTAGTAAATCTTCTTTTGGCGTAAAGTTTTCTTCTTGGTGCACAGTAGAAAATCTGTTCCACGGACAAACATCTTGGCAAACATCGCAACCAAACATCCAATTATCCATTTTACCTTTAAACTCAGTAGGAATTTCATTTTTAAGCTCGATGGTAAGGTAAGAAATACATCGACTACCGTCTACTGTGTAAGGCGCAATAATTGCATCAGTTGGGCAGGCATCAATACAACGCGTGCAAGAACCACAATGATCTGTAGGAAATGGATTATCGTATTCCAGGTCTAAATCGATGATCAGCTCTGCTAAAAAGAAGAAAGAGCCGGCTTGCTTGCTAATTAGGTTTGAATTTTTCCCCCGCCACCCTAAGCCTGCTTTTTGTGCCCAAGCTTTATCCATTACAGGTGCCGAGTCTACAAAACAACGGCCACCAACTTCGCCAATGTTATCGCGGATAAAAGCCATCAACTCCTGAAGCTTATCTTTAATTACCGAATGATAATCGATACCGTAAGCATATTTAGATATTTTAGGAGCGTTGATGTCAGTTTGCTTTTCCTCAGTATAATAATTTAATGTAAGTGAAACTATTGATTTCGCACCTTCAACCAATATTCGCGGATCTAGTCTTTTATCGAAATGGTTTTCCATATAACCCATTTCTCCATGATGGTTGGCCTTAAGCCAGCTTTCCAACCTCGGTGCTTCTTCCTCCAAAAATTCAGCCTTTGCAATGCCACAGCTCATGAAGCCTAAACGCATGGCTTCTTGCTTAATCATTTGACTGTATTTGGAGGCTTGGCTAAACATTTAGGTACAAAGATAACCTTTTACCAAAAAACCTTTTAACTCCTTTGTTTGTTAGTGATATAAACAGAGCGAACGTACACTAAATTTAAATCTCGTATCATGGAAAATCAATCAGGAAGTTATATAGACGATCAAAATAAGCAAACTACATCAAACGTGGAAACCGATTACGATGCACATAAAGATAATCCGGCTCCGGCGCCAACAGTTAACGAACCTGATAATAAAGGAGCAGGGCAGGCCATGAAATGGATTATCCCAATTGTGGTGGCAATACTTTTAATCGTATGGTTTATATTCTTTAGAAATAACGTAACAAAATAAATTCTGTCATAAAACTAGGCGTAGACGCACAGATGAAATATAGCGGATGTTTGAAAAACAAGCTGTGTATGCGAGCTACCAGGTTAATGGTAAAGCTGCTTATTTAAGCAGCTTTACTTCGTATAGATCCTTTCTTCGATCTTTCAAAATCTTTACCGTACCAAAATGATGAAGCTCATCCAGCAAATGTAAATCCACATCTACTACCAACATCATTTCTGTATTCGGTGTAGTTTCTGCCTTAATCGCATTGGTTGGAAAAGCAAAATCTGATGGTGTAAATACCGCTGATTGCGCAAATTGAATATCCATATTATTTACTTTAGGTAAATTGCCTACACAACCCGCAATGGCTACATAACATTCGTTTTCTATAGCCCTAGCTTGGGCACAATGTCTCACCCTTGTGTAACCATTTTGTGTATCTGTTAAGAATGGAACGAACAAAATCTGCATTCCTTGATCAGCATAAATTCTACTCAGCTCAGGAAATTCCACATCGTAACAAATCAGAATACCAATTTTACCGCAGTCTGTATCAAATACACCAATTTTATCACCACCGCTCATGCCGTAATATTTCTGCTCGTTAGGCGTAATGTGTATTTTACGATAATCTTCAGTTAATCCATTTCTATGACATAAGTAAGTTGCGTTGTAAAGCTTGCCATTTTCTTTTACAGGCATACTCCCGGCAATGATATTTACATTGTAAGAAACCGCATATTCTTGTAGCTTTTGTACAATTTCTTCAGTTTTATCCGCTAGTTTTTTCATTGCCTCTTTCTCTGGCAAATGATTGTAGGGCTGTAGGAGTGGAGTGTTGAAGAACTCCGGGAACATGATAAAATCAGATTTGTATCCACTTACGGCATCAACAAAGAATTCTACTTGCTCAAAAAAAGCATCCATATCTGGAAACAAACGCATCTGCCACTGCACCAAACCTAATCTAATCGTCTGCGCAGAACGCGGCGACACGTTATCATGGTAGTAAATATTGTTCCACTCGATCAAGGTAGCATATTCTTTGGATTCTAAGTCTCCGGGCAAATAGTTTTTCAGGATTTTCCGAACGTGGAAATCATTAGAAATTTGGAAACTCAAGGTAGGATCGTAAATCTCCTTAGCCCTAACTTTGTCAATGTATTGCCTTGGGCTTAACTTATCTGCATGTTCATGATAACCTGGAATTCTACCGCCGGCAATGATGCTCTCTAAATTAAGCAATTCACAAAGTTCCTTTCTCGCTTCATACAAACGTCTGGCTAATCTTAGGCCTCTATAATCTGGATGCACAAACACTTCAATACCATAAAGTACATTTCCTTGCGGTGTATGTGTAGAGAAAGAATATTTACCTGTTATTTTTTCGTAGGTATGGTTGTCGCCAAATATATCATAATCTACAATGATAGAAAGCGAACAGGCAACCACTTTGTCATCTACTGAAATACATAATTGCCCTTCGGGAAAAATATTTAATAAGTTTTGAATTTTTGCTTTGCTCCATACGCCGTTGCCACTATCTAAATAGGCTTGCTGCATAGATTCTCTAAGGTCGTTGTAATCTTCGATGGTAAGTTTACGTAGTTCTATATTCATATTTATAGAACAAATAAGCGAACTTATTGTTTAGCGAGGCTTAAATCGAAGTTAAGAAATCGTACTTCTTTATGGAGTAATATATCATCTGCAATTTTTTTGATCTAGCTTAACCAACATTAGAAGAATGGAAAGAAATCTGTAGGCTTTCACTGTCATCCGTGTAGGTGGGAATCGTAAAGCACTAAAAGATAAATAAGAAATTCTTCGGAAAAATCAGATAATTAAAACAATTTCCCGGTTTGTCCTAATTTAACTCTGTTCAAATGCTTGTAAGCAGCCTCTGTAACCTCACGGCCACGAGCGGTACGCATCAAATATCCTTCTTGAATTAAGAAAGGTTCGTAAACTTCTTCAATAGTTCCATCATCTTCGCCAACCGCAGTAGCAATAGTTTTTAAACCAACCGGACCACCTTTAAATTTATCGATGATAGCTAATAAAATCTTGTTGTCCATCTCATCCAGTCCATGTTCATCTACATTTAAAGCAGATAAAGCATAACGGGCAATTTCGGTATCTATCTTACCATTGCCTTTAATTTGGGCGAAATCGCGTGTACGGCGCAATAAGGCATTGGCTATACGAGGTGTACCACGACTGCGGCGTGCAATCTCATAAGCACCTTCTTCGGATATTGGTGTATTTAGAATTGCTGATGACCGCAAAACTATGGTCGTTAGTAATTTTGCATCGTAATATTGTAAACGCGAATTGATCCCAAAGCGAGCTCTCAAAGGAGCTGTTAACAGACCAGATCGGGTAGTGGCGCCCACTAAAGTAAAAGGATTTAAACCAATTTGCACTGAACGAGCATTCGGGCCACTTTCTAACATGATATCAATCTTGAAATCTTCCATGGCAGAATATAAATACTCTTCTACCAAAGGAGATAAACGATGGATCTCGTCGATAAAAAGGATGTCGCCAGCATCAAGATTGGTCAAAAGTCCTGCTAAATCGCCAGGCTTGTCTAATACTGGACCAGAAGTAACCTTGATGTTTACGCCCATTTCATTCGCAATGATATGAGAAAGCGTCGTTTTTCCTAATCCTGGAGGACCATGTAGGAGTACGTGATCTAAAGCCTCGCCACGTAATTTAGCTGCCTTAACGAAAATCCTTAAATTCTCTAAAATTTTATCTTGTCCGGCAAAGTCTTCAAACTCTTGCGGGCGTAATACTTTTTCAATATCACGTTCTATTGGACTAAGATTTTCAGAAGAAGGATCGAGATTTTCGTTCATAAGGCAAATATAAGTAATAAACCCCTAAATCCCCTAAAGGGCACTTTTTCGCATCGAGTTTAATATTTGGAAAAACGAAGCCCCTTTAGGGGTTTGGGTTAAACTTCCCAGCAACCTTCGCTTCTTTCAATCCATTACTATAATCGTAAAAACCTTCGCCAGATTTAACACCTTTTTTACCAGCGGTTACCATGTTTACCAAAAGAGGGCAGGGGGCATACTTCTGATTTCCGAAACCTTGGTGCAATACATTTAAAATGGCTAAACACACATCTAAACCTATAAAATCAGCTAATTGAAGTGGTCCCATTGGGTGCGCCATGCCTAATTTCATTACGGTATCAATCTCGTAAACACCAGCAACACCTTCATAAAGTGAATAAATTGCTTCGTTAATCATTGGCATTAATATACGGTTAGCCACAAAACCTGGATAATCATTCACTTCAACAGGAACTTTATCTAATTTCTTCGATAATTCCATAACTATGTTTGTAGTTATATCACTGGTAGCATATCCACGAATTACTTCAACCAACTTCATAATTGGCACGGGGTTCATAAAATGCATACCAATTATCTTGTCACCTCGATTAGTAACTGAGGCAATTTTGGTGATAGAAATAGAAGATGTGTTACTTGCTAAAATGGTTTCTGGTTTAGTGAAAGCATCTAGATCTTTAAAAATTTGAAGTTTTAGCTCGATGTTCTCAGTAGCAGCTTCGACCACCAAATCTACATTAGCAACTGCAGCTTTTAAATCTGTATGCGTGCTTAAATTCTTCAGTGTGCTTTCTTTATCAGTTTCGGTAATTGTTCCTTTAGCAACCTGACGATCTAAATTCTTGGTAATTGTATCAACGGCTTTTTGCAAAGCATCCGCATTGGTATCAACCAAGTTTACAGTATATCCAAATTGAGCAAAAGTGTGAGCAATACCATTGCCCATAGTTCCAGAACCGATAACAGCTATATTTCTCATATTTTATAATTGCGTTTATTGTGTTTAAGGTAATGAAGCTATCAGATTTTTAAAATCATGATGGTTTCATTCTTGTATTTTGAGTTAGAAATTACGCTAATTTATAAATTTCAATGGAAATATTATTGTTGTATAATTTACATTATGTTAAGTTTATTTTATAACTACCTACCGTCGACTAATTATTTAAATGCTCATTAAAATTCGTTAAGCTTTCGTTTCAACTCTTGAACCTTATCCAATCTATTTTTGCGAGTATAAATATCGATTAAAAGTTTAACCGTATTTCTATGATTGATGTTAATATCGTGAGCTCTTAACAGCGAGTACTCTGCACGATTGATATTTGAGGCAAATTTCTGTGTATCTTTTTGTTTTAACGCTTCATTCGCAGTTTGGATGTACGCAAGTGCAAGTTGGTAAAGCGCATCGAAATAGTTGTAATCAACTTCTAAAGCCCTTTGATAAGACAGTTCTGCTGTATTTACATTTTTTTCCTGGTTTTGCTGCAAATAGCCATATAAAAAATAAAGTAATTTACTACGTTTATCGGTTTTTAAAGAAATCTCTACGGCTCTATTCGCTTTTTCGTACTGCTCATTATCCAATAGGATATTAATGTAGTCATTAGTAAGTAAAGGATGAAAAGCATTGAGTTTTAATCCATCTTCTAATGTTTTTATAGCTAGTTCTGTTTCAAATTTCGAAGCATAGATATTGGCAATATTTTGAAATAAAGTTGGATTTTTTGCTCCGTTGTCTTTGGCTCTTAAGAAATAAGTTAAAGCATCGTTATACTGTTGTAGGCTTTGTGCACATAAGGCAACGTTTGTAGCCAATAAGGTATCTGTAGGTTTAAAATCGCTTACATTTTTAAGTAATTCGTAAGCAGTTGCAAAATCATTTTGTTGAAATGCTTGCACTCCTTTCGTCTGTCTTTTGATATGGATGTTATGATTAGAAGCATTTATCAACTCGGTATTAGACTGAAATTTATCTAGTTTAACTGCTTGTGCCATTGCATCTTGGGCAAACTGAAAATATTTATCAGCATTCGCTTCATTTTCATCAATTAGCGCAATGTATGAAGATAGATACGCCTTAATTGCCCAGGTTTCTGGCCAGTTTTTGGTCTTTTTATCTTTTTCAGCAACTTCAATTGCTTTAATCCCCTCTCCTATGATGGTCAGTTGCTTTTTAGCATCCGCCTTTTCAGCTATGCTAATTTGTAACTTGGCCAAACTGTTGTTGGCAATTTTAATTTGTGACCGTTGAGCAAATGCAAGGTTGCCGACTAATATCAATAGGGAAATGTTAAGGAATATCTTGCGCATCGTCAATTAACTTTATACAAAGTAACTAAAAAAGGGAGATAAATGTTTAATTATCCCCCTTTTTTATCAATTGATTTAATCAATTATTATTTTTTCTGAATAGCATCTAAAAGCTTCTTAGTCTCTTCGTAGTTTTTAGTGTCATTTTTGAAACCATAAACTTGTTTTAGAGCTTCTAAAGTATGTACAGCTTTCGGATCTAACTCGTAAGCCTTCTTATAGTAAGGCAGAGATTGATCTATCAACGCAGTCATTTTAGCGGTAGCGGCGTTATACTCTTTTACCTTTTTCGGATCGATTTTTTGTCTTTCTGTTTGTACAGCTAGTGCTTGTTTGTAGTAAGTTTCTCCTAATAAAAATTGGTAAATTGCTTTATTTGGATCTTTTGCAATCAATTTATTTAGAGATCCTTGTGATTTTTCAATTTCGCCTCTAACGATATAGATATCAGTTTGCGTACCTACGAAATCAGGATCGTCAGGGAACTTAGCCAAAGCCTGATCAATTGAAGCCATTGCAGCAGTTGTATCTTTTAAGTTTACCAGCTCAATATTGATAGCTTCTAACATCAAGTTTTTTGCGTCTGGAGCATTTAGTTCCACTACCTTCTTAAAGTTTTTCACAGCACCAGCATAATTTCCAGCTTGCTTAGCAGCTACACCTGCATTTAGATACATTGAAGTATCAGTTGGGTTTTTCTCCGTAATTTCGGTGAAAATTTTAAAAGCAGTAGCGAAATCCTTTTTGTTATATGCTCTAATACCTCTAGATTGAACAGCATTAGCAATGTTGATTTTCGCATTGGCGATGTTATCTTTTTGCTCACCTTTTTTATCTAGTTCTTCTGCTTTTACGATTGCCTCTTCAGCAATTTTTTGTTTTGCTGTCGCATTTTCTACACTAATGGTATCTAATAAAGCTACTGCAGAAGCCAAAGATGCTCTTAACGCCCAAGGTTCAACAGTATTTTTAGTTTTTTCGTGAGCGATTGCCAAATCTGTATGTCCTAATCCTTTGTTAAGGCCATCTAAGTTCTTTTGAAGAGATTGTGCACTATTCATCGCTTGAAATAAATCCCAAGCCTTTTTCGCTTCGGCAACTTCTGATTTTTGGGCGTAGGCAAACGCTGATAAACTCATGATACCTACACTTAAAATTAACTTTTTCATCTAATATAAATTTTGCTGTTTAAACGTTAAAATCCATCATGATATTGTTTTTTCTTGTTAAAAGACAATTGTTCATGATGGATCTATTTTTAAATTTAGTTATTTATTTATTCTTCTGTAGCGGTTTCACTGCCTGCATCGTTATTCGGAGCTTCTCCTCCTTCTACTTGCTCTTCAGTTTCCTCCTCTTCATCTTCGTGGTCAATTCTAGCAACCGAAGCAATCTCGTCACTACCTTTCAAGGTAATCAACCTCACTCCTTGTGTTGCTCTCCCCATCACTCTCAGTTCGCTTACTGCAATTCTAATCACAATACCAGATTTATTAATGATCATTAAATCATCTGCATCAGTTACGTTTTTAATAGCTACAAGTTCACCGGTTTTATCGGTAATATTAATGGTTTTAACGCCTTTACCACCACGATTTGTTACACGATAATCTTCAATATCGGTACGTTTTCCGTAACCTTTTTCAGAAACTACCAAGATAGTCGCATCACTACTGTCTACAGCAATCATGCCAACAACCTCATCCTTATCGTGGCCTAATGTTACTCCACGTACGCCAGTCGCAGTTCTACCCATTGGTCTAACCGTACTTTCGTTGAAACGAATTGCTCTACCAGAACGCAACGCCATTACAATTTCGCTGCTTCCTGTGGTTAAGTTTGCTTCTAATAATTGATCACCTTCGTTAATGTTAATTGCATTGATACCGTTAACACGTGGACGAGAATAAGCCTCTAGAGAAGTTTTCTTAATGGTACCTTTTTTAGTACACATGATAATGAAATTATTCTCCAGATATTCCTGATCTTTTAAGTTTTTAACCTTGATATATGCTTTTACTTTTTCTTCTTTAGGAATATTGATGATGTTCTGTAAAGCACGGCCTTTGCTTTGACGATTACCTTCTGGAATTTCATAAACCCTTAACCAGAAACATCTACCGGCTTCGGTAAAGAATAACATGTAGTTGTGGTTAGTAGCCACCAATAAGTGCTCTATAAAATCTTCATTTCTAGAGTTACTACCTTTAGAACCTTTGCCACCTCTACCTTGGATACGGTATTCTGTTGCCGGTGTACGTTTAATATATCCTTCGTGAGAAATGGTAATTACAACTTCTTCGTCTTCGATGAAGTCTTCCATACTCATATCATCTGCCGAGTGGATAATGGTAGTTCTACGTTCGTCACCATATTTATCCATAATTTCGGTCAACTCGTCTTTAATGATTTGCATACGAAGGCCTTCATCTGCTAATACAGATTTTAACCATTCGATAGTTTTCATTAATTCAGCGTATTCTTCCTTGATTTTGTCACGCTCTAGTCCTGTTAACCTACGTAAGGTCATATCAAGAATAGCACGTGCTTGGATATCAGATAATCCAAATTTCTCCATCAATCCCGTTCTAGCCTCTTCTGGAGTACTAGATGCACGGATTAACTTAATTACCTCTTCAATATGATCTAGGGCAATTAATAAACCCTCTAAAATGTGAGCACGTTTTTCAGCCTCTGCCAACTCGAAACGAGTGCGACGGATAACCACATCATGTCTATGCTCTACAAAATGATGGATTAAATCTTTAAGGTTTAATAACTGCGGACGACCATTTACCAATGCAATGTTATTTACACTGAATGAGGTTTGTAGTGCAGTTTGCTTAAATAAATTATTTAAAACGATGTTTGCGTTTGCATCACGCTTAATTTCGTAAACAATACGGATACCATCTTTATTAGACTCATCTTTAATGTTCGAAATTCCTTCAATTTTTTTCTCACCAATCAATTCAGCAGTACGCTCAATCATCATGGCCTTATTTACTTGATAAGGAATTTCTGTAACGATAATTACTTCGCGATCGTTGATGTTCTCAATTTCCGCTTTAGCACGCATTACAATACGTCCTCTACCTGTTTCAAACGCTTCTTGTACACCAGAGTAACCATAAATAATAGCTCCTGTTGGGAAATCTGGTGCTTTAATAAACTTCATCAATTCGGCAATAGTGATTTCTCTATTGTCTATAAAATTGATGGTTGCATTAATTACCTCAGTTAAGTTGTGTGGCGCCATGTTAGTCGCCATACCTACGGCAATACCCGAAGATCCGTTAACTAGTAAATTTGGGATTTTTGATGGTAATACTGTTGGCTCCTGTAACGAGTCGTCAAAGTTGTTTTGGAAGTCTACCGTATCTTTATTGATATCGGCCAACATTTCTTCAGCCATTTTTTGGAAACGAGCCTCGGTATAACGCATTGCCGCCGGCGAGTCACCATCGATAGATCCGTAGTTACCTTGCCCATCAACCATCATGTAACGTAAGCTCCAAGGTTGGGCCATACGTACCATAGTCATATATACAGATGAATCTCCGTGAGGGTGATACTTACCTAAAACCTCACCCACAATACGTGCTGATTTCTTGTATGGTTTACCAGCTCCTACACCTAGGTCCTGCATCCCATAAAGTACCCTACGGTGCACTGGTTTCAAACCATCACGCACATCGGGTAATGCCCTACTCACAATTACCGACATGGAATAATCGATATACGCAGTTCGCATCTGCTCATCGATATTAATGGGGATAATCTTATCGTTCTCTTGATTTTCTAAATCTTCTGCCATAAATTTTTATGTTTTGCGTTCTGCGTAATACGTTAAGCGTTTTTATACGCCAATCGCCAATCGCTAACTACAAGATTATACGTTTTATTATAACCTTGCGAATTTAGTAAAATAAGCTACACTTTAATACCCAATGTGGAAAAGTTTTAAGTATGCTAGGAATGTTACAAAATATAGCTCTGAGATTAAAAAATATAACAGATGCGCAGATATAGTATCGTTAAATAAAATCTGTGCACCTGTAGTTAAACTTTATGCTCAAGTTAAGTTTTAAACAATACTTTCATACTTCATTACAAAATGTGATCTTTAAAACGATGATAGTTTCAGAGCGCACCCTTAAATGGGCATTGAGTTTATATCCGCCTTTATTGTTTCAACGTATTTGGGTTAGAAAATTTCATAAAGGTTTTAGAGGGGTTGATGTTAAGATCAGTAATAGTTTCTTAAATAGAAATTACAACGGATCTATTTTCGGAGGAACTATCTACGCCGCCACAGATCCGTTCTACGCCATTTTGTTTGATCAATTAATGCAGCGAAAGGGTTATAAATGCAGAGTTTGGCTAAAAAGTGCTAGTATCCAATACTTAAAGCCTGGTCTTACCACCTTGTATTTTACTTTGAAAATTACTGACGAGATGATTGCCGAAGCAGAGCAAGCACTTAACGAGCATGGCAAGTTTGTGAAAGCCTATCCAATGGAGCTTTACAATAAGCAAGGTGAGCTTTGTGCTACAGTAAGTAATGAAGTATATCTAAGAATTAAATTCCCAGGCGAGAAACAACGAGTGGCAATTTAGAGTTTAAATTCCGGTACTAAAATATTAGAATTAACACTACGTAAAATGAACATCAAAAGAGTGATACTAGCTGGAGAGAACGTAAACATTGATTTTAAGAAAACGATTAGTAAAGCAGAAAAAATAGCGAAAACCCTCGTCGCTTTTGCTAATAATAAAGGCGGAAAGCTATTAATTGGCGTTGCCGACGACGGTAGTATTAAAGGTGTGAAAGCCGAAGAGGAAGAGAAATACATGATTAACAAAGCTGCACATCAGTTTTGTAAACCCGCTATTGAGCCACTTTTTGAAGAATATATTGTAGATGATAAATTAGTTCTAGTTGCAGAAATTCCAAGTAGCGATACCAAACCTCATTACGCTTTGGATGAGCAAGGTAAATGGTGGGTGTATTTTAGGATACAGGATAAAAGTGTTTTAGCGAGTAAAATTCTAATAGAAGTATTAAAGAAAGATGGAGACAATGAGGGAACTTTCATTGCCTATTCTGAGCAAGAAAAATTATTATTGGAATACCTCGCAGCTAATGGTCGAATAACGTTAAAAGAATTCAGCAAGCTTACTAGAAGCGCTTATAAAAAAGCACAGAAAATTATCGTTAACCTTATTTTATCCGGTATTATTTTACCACACATTACAGAAAAAGAAGAATATTACGTTTTGGCAGATTAACCCCCAAACCCCTACAGGGCTTTAAATTTGTAAGTGCTAATCACATAGCTATTTGACGGTAAACTGAAAAACTGAACACTGCAAACTGGAAACAATTTCCGATTTTTGCGGCGTATGTTCACTTATTCATTTGCCAAGTACAAATCGTACTATAAAGATAACCTAATTTTAGCTTTGCCTATTGTACTTTCACAACTAGGTCATACTTTGGTACACATGGCCGATGGAATGATTGTTGGTCATTTTGCTGGTACAGTTCAACTTGCTGCTGTTTCTTTAGTAAATAGCTTATTCATGCTAATTTTAGTGCTTGGCTTAGGAATTTCTTATGGTTTAACGCCGCTAATTGCACAGGCTAACGGAAGCAAAAACAAAGAAGAATGTGGGCATTTGTTGTCGAACAGTCTTCTAATCAACGCAGTTACAAGTTTCATTCTATACGGATTGGTACTGTTGGTTTATTATAAAGTGATTGATCATTTGGGACAATCGCCGGATGTAGTATTACACGCTAAGCCTTATCTTCAATTTATGGGGATTTCGATATTTCCATTAATGATTTTCCAAGCGTTTAAGCAATTTACCGAAGGTTTAGGTTTTACTAAACAAGCAATGATGGTTTCTATTTGGGGTAACGTCATTAACGTAATTTTAGGTATTATCTTTGTAAGAGGGATGTTTGGTATAGCCCCAATGGGTGTGAGTGGCGTAGGCTTAAGTACTTTGATAGATCGTATTTTAATGGCGATTGCCATGGGCACTTATGTTTTTAATTCCAAGAATTTCAAGACCTATTTATCTGAATTCAAACTGTTTTCATTTGATTTTTCAAGGATTAAAAAAATAGCAAAATTAGGTGCTCCGGTAGCGATGCAGTATTCTTTCGAAATTAGTGCATTTAGTGGTGCTGGTATTCTAATTGGTACCATTGGTAAGGTAGAGCAAGCGGCACATTTTACAGCATTGTCGCTTGCAGCATTCACTTATATGCTAGCTACAGGAATTGCTAACGCAGCTACAATTAAAACTGGAAACAACTTTGGGAGTAAAAACTTTGGATCACTGCGCTTATCTGCGATAGCAAGTTATCACATTGTCATCGTATTTATGTCTGCCACAGCTATACTTTTTATGTTAGCCAATAATTTGTTGCCATACATTTATACAAGTGATCAAACTGTAATTACCATTGCCGCTCAGTTATTGATTTTAGCTGGTTTTTTTCAATTATTTGATGGTACACAAGCGGTTGGTTTAGGCGTTTTAAGAGGTTTGGGCGATGTCAATATGCCAACATTCATTACTTTTCTTTCGTATTGGGTTATTGGCATTCCCGTAGGATATTTACTGGGTTTTGAGTTTGGAATGGGCGTAGAAGGTATTTGGTATGGTTTAACTTTTGGCTTGCTGACCGCTTCTATCCTACTGTTCATCAGGTTTCAAAATAGAACTAAGAAACTAGCTGCTGAAAAAACTGAACTTCACCAGGTTTAGAATTAAGTATTTAACAATTGTTTACTTTTGTGCCATGAAAAAGGCGCTGTTGTTATTAGCTTTTCTTCTAGTTGGTTTGCTATTGATTTCCTTTAAATCGAATGATTGGGGGATCGGTAATGATTTAACGATTGATTCATTAAGAAAAATCTATTCGAAATCTAATCAATATTGGCCGAAACCTAATGTAGATAAAGAGGTTAAGTATGACGAACTCGCGGCTTTACAGTCTACTCCTATCGACTTAACTAACGATTCTATTAAAAGAGTGGTTGAACTTGGTAAATTGCTGTTCTTCGATACGCGACTTTCAGGTTCCAAACAAATTTCTTGTGCAACTTGCCACAATCCGGAGTTAAACTGGGCCGATGGAAAAGCGGTATCTCTTGGACATGAGCAATTGCCAAATATCCGTAATGCGCCATCCTTAGAAAATGTATGGATCTACAATAGCTTCTTTTGGGACGGAAGAGCAAAAACATTAATTGAACAAGCCGAAGGACCAATTACTGCTCATAACGAGATGAACCAAGATCTAAAATCGCTTGCCAAAAAACTGTCAAAAATCAAGGGTTATAGATCCTATTTTTTAGCGGCTTTTGGTTCATCAAAAATTACCAATCAACGTGTTTTTGAAAGTTTAGCTACCTTTCAGCAAACTATTGTAAGCAACGAGACTAAGTTTGATCAATTTCTAAAAGGTAATCAAAATGCTTTAACCGATCAAGAACTTCTAGGTATGCATCTATTTAGAACGAAAGCCAGATGTATGAATTGTCACCACGGGGCTTATTTCACAGATAAAGAATTTCATAATATCGGATTAACTGAATACGGTACAAAAAACGAAGATTTAGGTTTATATAATGTAACCAAAAAGCCAGAAGATGTCGGTAAATTTAAAACTCCAGGCTTACGAAACGTAATGCAAACCGGCCCGTGGTTTCATCAAGGTTCTGTAAAAAGTATAGATAGCTTAATGGTGCTGTACAACATGGGCATGCCAGAGCATGTGGTTAAATTTGGCCAAGAAAATGATCCATTGTTGCCCAAAAACGATAAATTGGTAAGAGGGATTATGTTAACGATTAGAGAAAGAAAAGCCATCATTGCTTTTCTGGAAGCATTGTCTTCGCCACCCGTTTTTATTAAAGTGGAACAGTTGCCTAAATAGGCTTAAATGCGGTCGCCGCTATGTCTATCTGGCTTTAGCTCTTTTTGGTTTAATTCCTTTTCCAAATCCTTTTGGTCTCTGTGATTTCTTTTAACCACGAAATAGATAAAACCTAAAATTGCCACAATAGCTACCGCGATAAGAATAAAGTTAATTTTCATTATCTCAAATATTTGATAACAAATTTAACTTCAGTAAATTAAATAGCCGTTAAGCGGTTGTTAAGGTATAGTTGGCAACTATGTTAAATACCTTGAGTTCTTTAGATTTTCTTGTACGCAGAACCTTGCACTACACCGCGGCGCTCAATCTCTTTATCGATATAACTTTGGATAGCAGATTTTTTCAGTCCCCAATTTGGTGCAATCAATAAATCCCAATCAGAGATGCCAAACAAGCGCTGAATTACGATATCTGGGCGCAACAAAGGAATTAACTCGCAAAGTAAGTCGGTATATTCTTCTAAACTGAATAGCTTAAAGGGCTCACGTTTGTACTTTACGCCCATAATTGAGCCTTCAACGATATGTAAATGGTGAAATTTAACAAATTTGATTTGAGGGAAACGATTAATCTCATGAATATACCCATGCATCATTTCACGAGTTTCCCAAGGAAAGCCAAATATGGTATGAACGCAAAGATTAAGTTTTGTGTTTTCCAACAACTTTACTGCTTCAACAAACTCTCCATGACTACATCCACGATTAATTTGATCTAGGGTTTCGTCGTAAATAGACTCCATGCCCATCTCTAAATCTACATCATATCGGTCGGTATAACTTTCTAATAGCGCCACCTTTTCAGCATCAATACAATCTGGACGGGTACCTACCGCAAAACCAACAACCTCGTCTTTATTTACAGATAATGCATCATCATACATCATCTTTAAATAATGGGTTGGTGCATAAGTATTGGTATTTGGCTGAAAATAAACGATGAATTTTTCTGCTCGGTAAGAGTTTCGGGCCCGTTGCATTCCTTCAACCAACTGCTCGTTAATTGTGGGCAACTTTCTAGAAAGTTCAGGTGTAAAAGAATCTACATTGCAATAGGTGCAGCCGCCGTAGCCTTTACTGCCATCGCGATTTGGGCAAGTAAAACCTCCGTCAACAATTACCTTAAATACACGTTGGCCATTGTAATGCTCACGCAAATAAGTTCCGTAATTATTATAACCTTTTATACCCCAATCTAGTGCTGTTCCCATTGCTTGCAAAAATACACAAATTGACTTAAAATCCGATAATCTTCAATTTGGGATTAGCTCACAGCACATTCTTTTCTTTTTAAGGCTTCGTTTTTAAAACCACTTAGATTACACATCATCTGGTTGATGCAAGAGTTTTAAGACCTTGTATTCATTGTAAGCCATGATGATATTGTACCCAAATAATGCAATAATTAAAGGATTTACTTCATCTACAAATTTCAACCCCATAATGGCTGATGGAATAAAAATTAACACGACCCCACCTATCAATATAAAGAAAGAGTTTCTTATAGATTTAAATAACACAGTAAGTCTCAGCATATTGCTTTTCCTAAACTCTTTTGGATTACGAAAAAGCTGTACAATGTTATTGAGTAGAAAAAAGAAAATCAGAAAAATCGCAATACCAGAAAATTCACCTTCGGTTAAAGACGGTAGTTTAATGTATCCGCCATAGAAAAAATAAAAAACAATCACAGCACAAACTATAATTTTAGTGATTTGTAAATGATTGCCTTCTACTAACCATTTTGGGATTGGATTATTTGTAGCAGCAGCTAGCGACTGGAGTTTATCACTGGTTTCAGCTCTTAGCTTTGTAAATGGACTAATCAAGCCAATAATCACTAATAAAAGTGTAGAGTAGAACTGAAATGAGATGTCATTTATTAATAGTTCTATTCTTTCTTCGCTAAGTAATTTAGACGAAAACAATGTAGTTAAAACCAGTAATGCTATCACTACGTGAAATACAAACGGGAGGTAGTTTGGAATTGCTTTAGCGTTCGACACTTCAGACAAGGCATTTACCGAGGTGTCCTTCTCTAAAGCATTATTAATTTTATTGACGAAAAATATGATGATGAAAATAAAAAACATTTACTTTATATTTAGATGAGTAGATGACAACAAAGATATATTTTGCGTCTAAAAACGTAAGAAATAGTGCTGCTATTTTCGATCAAATTATTTCGGGTAAAAAATATATCTTTGCACAAAGATGAAGAATATACGTAATTTCTGCATAATTGCACATATTGACCACGGTAAGAGTACTTTGGCTGACCGTTTATTAGAATATACCAACACTATTTCGCAGCGTGAAGCACAAGCGCAATTGTTGGACAACATGGATTTAGAGCGTGAGCGTGGCATCACTATCAAAAGTCATGCGATACAAATGAATTATAAATTGGATGGACAGGAATATGTGTTCAACCTAATTGATACTCCCGGACACGTGGATTTTTCTTATGAAGTTTCTCGTTCTATTGCAGCTTGCGAAGGTGCTTTGTTGATTGTAGATGCTTCACAAGGTATTCAAGCACAAACCATATCTAATCTTTATTTAGCTTTAGAGCACGATTTGGAAATTATTCCGATCTTAAATAAAATGGATTTACCTGGTGCGATGCCAGAAGAAGTAAAAGATCAAATTATAGATTTAATTGGTTGTAAACGTGAGGATATTATCCCGGCATCTGGTAAAACAGGGATGGGTATACCAGATATTTTACAAGCCATTGTAGAGCGTGTGCCTGCGCCAGTTGGCGAGGCTGATGCACCGCTGCAAGCCTTAATTTTCGACAGTGTTTTCAATTCTTTTAGAGGTATTATTGCCTACTACAAAGTAGTTAATGGCGAAATTAAAAAAGGTGATAAAGTAAAATTCATTAATACTGGCAGAGAATATTTAGCCGACGAGGTGGGGATCTTGAAACTAGATATGTCTCCAAAAAATTCGGTAAAAACCGGCGATGTAGGCTATATTATTTCGGGCATTAAAGAGGCTCGTGAGGTAAAAGTAGGTGATACAATTACTACAATTGGAAATCCAGCGCTAGAGGCTATCCAAGGATTTGAGGAAGTAAAACCAATGGTGTTTGCGGGCATTTATCCAGTAGATACTGAAGATTACGAAGAACTGAGAGAGGCAATGCACAAATTACAATTGAACGACGCTTCGATTGTGTTTGAGCCTGAAAGTTCTGCAGCGTTAGGTTTTGGTTTCCGTTGTGGTTTCTTAGGAATGCTACACATGGAAATTATCCAGGAGCGTTTGGAGCGTGAGTTCGATATGACGGTAATTACAACGGTTCCCAACGTATCTTACAAAGCTTATACCACCAAACGAGACGAAATTATCGTAAACAATCCATCAGATTTACCAGACCCAAGTAAATTAGACAGAGTTGAGGAGCCTTTTATCAAAGCAAATATCATTACCAAAGCAGAGTTCGTTGGGCCAGTGATGTCACTTTGTATCCAAAAAAGAGGTATCATCGTTAACCAATCTTACTTAACCTCTGATAGAGTTGAATTGATCTTCGAAATGCCAATGGGCGAAATTGTATTTGATTTCTACGATAAATTGAAGACCATTTCTAAAGGCTATGCATCTTTTGATTATCATCAAACTGGTTATAAAAAATCTGATTTGGTACGTTTAGATATGCTTTTAAACGAGGAGCCAGTAGATGCTTTATCATCGTTAATTCACCGTAGTAATGCCTACGATTTTGGTAAAAAGATTTGCGAGAAATTGAAGGAACTGATCCCTCGTCAGCAATTCGAGATTAAAATACAAGCTTCTATTGGCGCTAAAGTTATCGCCAGAGAAACTTTAAGTGCGTTACGTAAAGATGTAACTGCTAAGTGTTACGGCGGTGATATCTCTCGTAAACGTAAATTATTAGAGAAACAGAAAAAAGGTAAAAAACGTATGCGTCAGGTAGGTAACGTAGAAATACCACAGACGGCGTTTATGGCTGTTTTAAAATTAGATTAAACTAGTATTGCGTATTGCGATAAGCGTATTGCGATAAGCAGTAAGTTTTTGTCTCAATACTCAATACGTTATACCCAATACTAAATGCAATTATTAGACGGAAAATACGTATCAGAAAAAGTTAAAGTAGAAATAGCTGAGGAAGCAGCTCAATTTTTAGCAGAAACGGGTAGACAACCTCACTTAGTTGCCATTTTGGTTGGTAACGATGGTGGTAGCGAAACTTATGTAGCTAGTAAGATGAAAAACTGCGAGAAAGTAGGTTTTATATCTTCTTTATATCGTTATGATAATTCTGTAACCGAAGCCGAGCTTTTAGAAAAGGTTAGAGAAATTAATGCAGATGCGGATGTTGATGGTCTAATCGTTCAATTGCCTTTGCCGAAGCACATCGATCCGGAGAAAGTAACAGAGGCAATTGACCCTAAGAAAGATGTAGATGGCTTCCACCCTATTAATTTGGGTAGAATGATGCGTAATTTGCCTTGCTATATCCCCGCTACACCTTATGGTATTTTGTTAATGTTGCAAGCTTACCATATTGATACTACTGGTATGCACTGCGTTGTAGTTGGGAGAAGTAATATTGTGGGCAGTCCAATGAGTGTTTTAATGGCTCGCAATGCAAACCCCGGAAACTGTACAGTAACTTTAACTCACAGTAAAACCAAGGACTTAAAAGAGCAAGTATTACAAGCTGATATCATTATTGCTGCAATTGGTAAAAAGAACTTCATTACTGCAGATATGGTTAAGCCAGGTGCCATTGTTATTGATGTAGGTATCAACAGAGAAACTTCTACAGAAACTAAATCTGGCTTTAAACTTTACGGTGATGTAGATTTTGAAAATGTAGCTCCTAAGTCTTCTTACATTACTCCGGTTCCAGGTGGTGTTGGCTTAATGACAATTGTTGGTTTATTAAAGAATACTTTAGCATCAGCTAGAAAAGAAATTTACTAATACTTCTTTAACCAACTAAGATACCTTAGTGTATTTTAGTTTTTTAACAAGTTGACTACAACTTGTCCTAACGCTGATGCTGAAATGAATTCAGCATGACGGAGTGCAAAATCTATCGTCAACCTGAATTAATTTCAAGGTAAGTGCTATAAATAGCATTTTTAATAATTGTAATCAGATTTTATTTTACCATTGGATGAAATAAGGTTTCTAATGTGGTTATCTTTAGAAGCCCCGTAGAGTTTCCTTATTCGTTTCAGGAATAAAACACGTATAACTGTTTTTATTTACACGTATAGTTTTTACCTTTGTTTTGTAATTTAGAAACGGACGTAAATATGGATACCAAGTTAACTTTAAGTTTTAATCAAGATGTTGTAGAAAAAGCAAAGAAATACGCTGCTGCAAATAATATTAGCTTATCTCGGTTGATCGAATATCTGCTTACTCAGGTTACCTCAAATCAATACAAATCGTTAGAAGATTTTCCAATAAGTGATTGGGTTAGTATGGTTGCCGAAGGTGAAGTAGAATATAAGCGTACGCCAAAAACATCAAGAAAAGATTTAAAAGACGAATTCTTCAGTTCTAAAAAGTCCAAGTAAAATGACAAGGATTTTCTTAGATGCCAATGTGTTGGTTTCTGTTTTGAATAAAGAGTTTCCTTTGTTTAATTATTCTTCTAGGATACTCAGCTTAGCAAATCATCCAAAATTTGAAGTATATACCTCTCCTATGTGTTTGGCGATAGCTTTCTATTTTGCAGAAAAGAAAAATAAAACCACCGCCAAGCAAAAAATATCCATTTTATGTGAGCATATTAGAATTGCCGAGAACAGCAGTAATGCAGTAAAAGAAACACTGGCGAATAAAAAAATCAACGACTTTGAAGATGGTTTAGAATATTACTCAGCAAAATCGGCAAACTGCAATTGCATCATTACTGAAGATATAGAAGATTTTTACTTTTCGGAAATTGAAGTACTTTCTTGCAAGACTTTCTTTGATAAGCATTTGTTTAGCTAAACAATCGTTTCCAAAATCCTTCGGGAAGGCCAATGTAAACACCATCTTCTTGTTCCTCAATCGGATAAACTTCTACATAATCATTTTGACCAGGTAAGCCTTTACCTGTTTCTAAATTGTATTCGTAACGATGTATAGGGCAAATGATATTTCCATTTTTACACCAACCGGCGCTTAAAAGACCACTAGCATGCGGACAATTGTTCTCTAAAGCATGGAGTTTGTGCTGATGTTTAACCAAGCATAGTTTTTTACCGTCTATCTTAATCATTTTAACAAAATCTTCTTCAGGAAGCGGAATATCAATCTTAACCCATCTCATTTAATTACAATATTACTTTAGCAAGATACAGATATTACTATATTCTAGCGTAATTAGTTAACTTTGCAGCCTTAAAATTATGGCACATCAAATTCCAGAAGACGGCACACTACTTCCATTAATGGAAGAATTCTATACTATTCAAGGCGAAGGTTTCAACACAGGTAAAGCCGCTTATTTTATTCGCTTAGGAGGCTGTGATGTGGGATGTCATTGGTGCGACGTGAAAGAAAGCTGGGATGCCGAATTACATCCATTGACTTTGAGTGATGATATCGCTGCTAAAGCGGATACTTTTCCAGGCAGAGCCGTAGTAGTTACTGGTGGTGAACCTTTGATTTACAACTTGGATTATCTCACAAAAAAACTTCAAGACAAAGGAATTTTAACTTTCATCGAAACCTCTGGTGCCTATCCCCTTTCTGGCTCATGGGATTGGATTTGTTTGTCTCCAAAAAAATTCAAAGCGCCTCGTCCAGATATTGCGCCTTTTGCTAACGAATTAAAAGTTATCGTTTTTAACAAGAGTGATTTTGAATGGGCCGAGAAATATGCGGAAATGGTAGGGCCTAATTGTAAATTGTATTTGCAGCCAGAATGGTCTAAAGCTAGCACGGTAACACCACTAATTATCGAATATGTGATGGCTAACCCAAAATGGGAGATTTCTTTGCAGACACACAAATTTTTGAATATTCCGTAGTTTTTGGTTAACTGTTCAAATTGCTTAGCTGATTAATTGTTCGTAAATTGCTTAGCCGCTTTATTTTTGGCTTTTGATTTTTCGACTTTTAACTTCTATGCGCAGATACTTTCTCTTTATACTTCTTAGCTTCGGTTTTTCTGCTTACGGTCAATCTACAATTAAGAAAGCGCAAAATAGCTTTGAGGATGCTCAGCAATTTGTAAGACAAAATGTGTTTGATGAGGCAATTAAACACTTAAGCAGCGCTATAAAAGCCGATCCTAAATTCCAGCAAGCCTACTTGCAGCTGGGAGATATTTACAAGCGACTAAGAAATACGCAAAAAGCCAAAGAGAACTATCGACTAGCACTTAGTGTTGCATCTCCGGAAACCCCAAATACTTATTTTATACTTGGGGAAACAGAATTGCAAACTGGAGATTATGCTCAAGCTAAGGCAAATTTCGAGAATTTCTTAGCAAAGGCTGCGAATATTGATCAGAAGTTTATTGATAAAGCTAAAAAGTATATCATTGATTGTAGCTTTTCAATAGATGCGATAAAGAAACCTGTACCATACGAACCATTTAATATGGGATTTTATGTGAACAGCGAGCATCGAGATTATTTTCCAGCGTTAACTGCGGATGGACAAATGATTATTTTCACTAGAAATGTGAAGGGAAACGAAAATTTTTATACTTCAGTTAAGAAAAATGGTGAATGGCAAAAAGCGCAATCCTTGAGTGAAAATATCAATACGCCTAACTTTAATGAAGGAGCACAATCTATATCGCCAGATGGCAGATACTTATTTTTCACAGGCTGCAACAGACCTGATGGTTTAGGACGATGTGATATTTACGTTTGCCGACGCGAAGGAAACGACTGGAGTAAACCTATCAATCTTGGGCAGACAATTAATACTGGAGAGTGGGAATCACAACCGTCTATTAGTGCAGATGGCAGCACACTTTATTTCTTGAGTAACAGACCTGGAGGTTTTGGAGGTTACGATATTTGGAAATCGGTAATGAATGACGAAGGCTACTGGACAGCGCCGAAAAACTTAGGCCCTAACGTGAATACACCTTACGATGAGGCGACCCCCTTCATCCATCCCGATGGTAAAACTTTGTATTTTTCGTCTGATGGTTGGCCTGGTTTTGGTCAGAAAGATATTTTCTATAGCAAATTGCAAGATGATGGCACCTTTTCTAAAGCCGTAAACTTGGGCTACCCCATCAATACATTTAATGATGAATTTGGTTTCATCGTTAGTGCAGATGGTAAAGAAGGTTTGTTTTCTTCTGATTTAGATGGAGGATTTGGAGACGTTGATATTTATCATTTCAAACTTCCAGAAAACTTGAAACCGGCACCTGTAACTTATGTGAAAGGAATTGTAAAAGATGCAGAGACTAAGGAAACTTTAGAAGCTTCTGTTTTGGTAATTAATCTGAAAACAAATGCAGCTGCTTATAATGAAATTACCGATAAGATTACCGGAGACTTCATGGCGGTAATGCCAGCTAACGAAAGCTATTCGTTCAGTGCATTTTCAGACGGCTATCTACTTTATTCGAAGCATTTTGATATCAAACCTACTGATGCCAATAAACCATTTGAACTGGAAATTTTGTTGGATAAAATAAAAGTTGGCAGCAAAGTGCTGCTTAACAATATCTTTTTCGATACCAATAAATTTGATTTGTTGCCAGCTTCTATGGTAGAGTTAAATATCTTATCAGATCTTTTAAAGAACAATCCGAACATGGTAATCGAAATTCAAGGTCATACAGACAATGTTGGCGATATTAAAGCAAATCAGAAACTTTCCGAAAACAGAGCAAAAGCCGTTTACGATTATCTAACTAGCAATGGCATTGAGAAGAAACAGCTGAATTATAAGGGTTATGGTGAAGAAAAACCAGCTTTTGACAATACTACTGAAGAAGGTAAACAAAAAAATAGAAGAACTGAGTTTTTAGTAGTTAAAACAAACTAGCTCCTAATCTTTTTACCTTTTAAGACCTTAATTGGCGAACCTTCGGCAAGCATTACTGAATCAGGTTTCCTGTCACTTAAAAAAGCAAAATCGTCACCATAATTGGCACCGAAATCAATGTCAATCTCATAATCTTTCACGGTATAAACTTCCCATCTAGGATGTTCTACTTGGTATTCTGAAGTGAGAGTTGGTGTCAATTTAGTATAGCCCCAAAAATGTTCCGTTATAAATTCCTCTTCACTATCTATTGCCATGGCCTCACTGGTCAGATTGGTTTTAACAGCAAACTTGTTCCATTTTTTAGTCTTCCAAGAATATTCTACGTGAAAACTATCTTCTTTAATTTCCCATTTATGCTTCATAGGTAAAGTTTGATAGTTCTCTCTATAAACGGTATTAGCCACGAAAGTGATCGCAGGCTTTGGCACTATCTCCTTCACAAACACTAACCCTCGTTTCCAGGCACCGTCTTCATTATATTTTACGTAAAACCTTAGGTTAACCTCTTCAAAATTGATATGAAAAGGAATACCAAAACCTCGAAGTTTGGTCTCCATAAACATAAAACCTACTAAGCTTACATAGTATTTTCCTTGCCAATCATCCAATTCGGTAAAAGGAGGAAGATATTTTAGCAAAATCTTTTTATCAACCTCATAATTGGCAAGTGCTAATTTTCGCCATTCTGCAGATAAAAAGACACGATTTCTAATCATTATTAGTTACCTAATTCGCTCATGAACTTAATACGCATCAATTGGATCTCTTCTCTTGTGTAATCTGCCTCACCCAAATCTTTAAGCGCTAAATCTATAGAGTCTGTATCTGCAGACTGGAAATAATCAAATACTTCGTCTTGTCTATCTTCATCAATCATTTCATCGATATAATAGGTTAGATTAAGTTTCGTACCTGAATTTACAATTGCCTCTACTTCTTTCAGTACATCGTTGTAAGTAATGCCTTTTGAACGGGCAATATCTTCCAAACCGATCTGTCTATCAATATTTTGGATGATTGAAACCTTCAACGCAGATTTGTTTGCCTGAGTTTTGATCACCATATCTACAGGTCTGTCGATATTGTTGTCTTCTACATATTTCTTGATTAAATCCAGAAAGGCTGAACCAAATTTTAGCGCTTTACCATTACCAACGCCAGAAATTTGTTTAAGTTCGTCGCTAGTAATAGGATAATGTGTACACATCTCTTCTAAAGAAGGATCTTGGAATACAACGAATGGTGGTACATTTTTTTGCTTAGCAATTTTCTTACGTAGATCCTTTAATAACTGAAGTAATTGTGTATCTAAAACAGCTGTTCCTTGCTTTGGTTCATCGTCATCCTCATCGTTAACAACTTCCATTATTTCATTTAGAACAAATTTTAAGTTGTAAGGACTTTCGATATAGTCGCGTCCAATTTTGGTAAGTTTTAAAAGACCATAGTTGTCAATATCTTTCGCTAAGAAATTATTCAAAACGGCCTGTCTTAATAGAGATTTCCAAAGGTTTTCTCCATCTACTTTACCAGAACCAAATTCAGGTAATTTATTGTGCTCGTAAGCTATAGTTTGTGCAGTTTCATAGCCCATAAATACATTTAGTAAATGGGCATCATCAAATTTTTCACCCGAGCTGCTTACTAATTTCAGTAAGGTTAGTAACTGTGTTTCTGCCTCAAACTGCTGTTTTGGCTTCTTACAGTTATCACACATGCAATTACAACCAGTCTCATTAAAATTCTCACCGAAATAATGTAAGATTTGCTTTCTTCTACAAACAGAAGACTCTGCGTAATCTATTACTTCTTTCAATATTTGCGTTCCTATTTCACGTTCAGAAACAGGCTTGTCTTTCATAAATTTAGCAAGCTTTTCTACATCTTTTTGTGAATAGAATGCCACACAAACACCTTCGCCTCCATCACGGCCCGCTCTACCAGTTTCCTGATAATAGCCTTCCATACTTTTCGGGATATCATGATGAATTACAAACCTAACATCTGGCTTATCAATTCCCATTCCGAAGGCGATGGTTGCTACAATAACTTCAACATCCTCCATCAGGAACTTGTCTTGTGTTTCGGCTCGCACCTTAGGTTCTAATCCGGCGTGGTAAGGAAGCGCCTTAATGCCGTTAATATTTAAAGTTTCGGCAATTTCTTCTACTTTCTTTCTGCTTAGACAATAAATGATACCAGATTTGCCAGGATTATACTTTACATATTTGATAATCTCTTTCGCAATATTCTTTTTCGGGCGGATTTCGTAAAATAGGTTTGGCCTGTTAAATGACGACTTAAATAATGTCGCATCGGTCATGCCTAAGTTTTTTATAATATCTTGTTGAACCTTAGGAGTCGCTGTGGCTGTCAACGCAATAATTGGAATATGATCTCCTAAGCCCGCTATTACTTGTCTTATCTTCCTGTACTCAGGCCTGAAATCATGCCCCCATTCTGATATACAGTGAGCCTCATCTACGGCAACGAATGAAATCTTTAGTAGACGCAAAAACTCCATGTTCTCAGCCTTAGCTAAAGACTCCGGAGCTACATACAACAATTTTGTATGTCCGTTCAGTAAATCAGATTTTACTTGAGTTATTTCGGATTTATTTAATGAAGAATTTAAAAAGTGAGCTACACTATCGCTACCACCAAACGCTCTGATCTGATCAACCTGATTTTTCATCAATGCGATAAGTGGTGAAATTACAATTGCGGTTCCCTCGCTCATTAAAGCCGGTAGCTGATAACAAATGGATTTTCCACCACCTGTAGGCATGATTACAAAAGTATTTTTTCCCTCTAATATGTTGGTAATAATCGATTCCTGATCACCTTTAAAATTATCGAATCCGAAGAATATTTGAAGGTTATCAAATAAGGATTTCTTGACGTCCATTTCCTGTACTAAATATTGTGTGCTACTATTCTTCAAAATAACAGAATTTTGCATTAATTAAAGTATTAATTTACTAATAATTTCTCTTTGAAAAGTAAAATATCTACAATAGAATTTATTATAGTTTTTTCTAAAGCTTAAATAAGAAGCAATAATAGAGGGGCAAGCTACTTAAACATAAAACTACTAGCATTACGGAATACAGTGTAAAACGATGTTAGATCAATTAAAACTCTTTTATTTTTTTCCAAACAAAATTGACAGAATCGTTATTCCTTAACAGTTCCTTATTATGATATTTACAGTTAAGGTATCACATAAAACTATATATTTGCTAGTAAAATGAATAAAGACAGATACGCATTAATAATGGCTGGAGGCGTGGGAAGCCGCTTTTGGCCGGTTAGCCGCACGGAATTCCCTAAACAATTCATAGATTTTTTTGGCGTAGGAAAGACACTGATTCAAAGTACTTATGAAAGATTTTTGAAGATATGTTCGCCAGAAAATATCTTCATTGTAACAAATGAGAATTATACGGCTTTAATTAAGGAGCAACTTCCATGCTTAAACGATAACCAAATACTTGCTGAGCCAATGATGCGAAATACGGCACCGTGTATCGCTTATGGAGCAATGAAGATAAGTGAGCTGAATGCGAATGCAGTCATTGTAGTAGCGCCCTCTGATCACACAATCGGCAATCAAGATGCATTTGTAAAGGCTATTGAGAAATCAATGGAAGCAGCTACAAAACATAATTGTCTTATCACTCTAGGTATTAAACCCAATAGACCCGACACCGGCTATGGTTATATTCAGTATATAGACGAAGTTTTAGATGGAGATAATGATGTTCATAAGGTAAAAACATTTACAGAAAAACCCAACCTAGAACTGGCGAAATCTTTCCTTCAAAGTGGAGATTTTTTATGGAACGCTGGGATTTTCATTTGGTCGGCCAATGCAATTAATAAGGCATTAGAAAAGCATTTGCCTGACATGCATGAAATTTTTACAGGTGGAAGGAGCGTGTATAACACCGAGAATGAGAAAGCATTTATAGGTAATGCCTATCAGTTATGCACTAACATCTCTATAGACTTCGGTATCATGGAAAAGGCAGACAATGTATATGTACTTCCTTCTGACTTTGGTTGGTCTGACTTAGGAACTTGGGCTTCTATCTATGAAATGGCAGAAAAGGATTATGTAGGCAATGCAGTAATCCCTTCCGAACAAGTAATGATGTACGATTCTTCTAACTGTATGGTAAATATGCCAAAAGATAAATTGGTTATTTTACAAGGAATGCATGATTATATCGTAGTTGAAGAAAATAATACACTGTTGATCTGCAAACGAGCAGAAGAACAAAATGTAAAAAATATCGTAGCTGATGTAAAAGCGAAATTTGGAGGAAAGTTTATTTAATCTTATTCCATAAAAAAGTGCTCCTTAAAATCTAAGGAGCACTTTTTTATCCTCTATTTTGTTCTTTGCCTTATGGCTTCATATAAAATTACTCCCGCTGCGACAGAAACGTTTAACGACTCTATTTTACCAGCCATCGGTATTTTAGCTAAATGATCTGAAATCCTTAACAAATCATTAGAAATTCCTTCGTCTTCTGAACCCATTACAATCGCTGTAGGCATTGTATAATCTGGAGCGTAAATGTAATCGGTAGTTTTTTCTGTACAAGCTACAATTTGCAAACCACTATCTTGTAAAAATAAACAGGTTTTATGCAGATTTGCGTGTCTGCAAACAGGAATGGAGAATAATGCACCTGCCGAGGTTTTAATAGCATCAGCATTAATTTGAGCGGCATTTTTTAATGGAACTACGATAGCGTGTACCCCAACACAAGCAGCAGTACGAGCAATTGCGCCCATGTTACGAACATCGGTTATGCTATCCAATATTAAAATTAGCGGTGTCTCCCCTTTTTCGTAGATAGCAGGTATTAAGTCTTCAATATTTTGATAAGTGATTGGAGAAATTACAGCAATAACACCTTGATGGTTTTTCTGGGTCATCCTATTTAATTTCTCAATAGGTACCACGCTCATCGGAATTAAAGAACCCGACAACAAAGCTTTTAGCTCTAAGAACAAGTCTCCAGATAGCCCGCGTTGAACGTAGATAGTTTCTATATCCCTACCTGCCTTAATTGCTTCTATTACAGCTCTAATACCAAATACAAACTCGTTATTTTCTTTAGCACGTTCTCCTCTTTGTGGTCTTCTAAAATTATCCATATCTATTATTGAAGTGCAAAAGTAACCATTTCAGCTAACAGTTTTCAATTTGCGACGTGCAAGTTCTAAATTATCCACATCGAATTGTTTAGAACTATAAAAGCACTATAATATATTAAAAAAATCATCATTTTATAAATCAACTTGTTGACAAACACCTAACAACTTAATCAGACAAAAGCCTCCCTTTTTTTTTACTTTTGCTTCATGAGTACCGATAACGAACAAAGAGGACAAGGCAAATTTTCAGTATCTGCCCGAAAGAATAGATTAGCCAATACCATTAGTACCGTAGAAAAGATACAACCACAAGCTACCGACTTGGAAGAAGCCGTTTTAGGAGCTCTAATGCTGGAAAAAGATGCACTTTCCGCTGTTATCGATGTACTTAAACCAGAGCTTTTTTACGATGAAAGACATAAAAAGATTTTCGAAGCTATCCAACAATTATTCGAAAAATCTAAACCTGTAGATATTTTAACGGTTACCACAGAGTTACGTACCAATGGTAATTTAGAGATGATTGGCGGCGCTTATTTTGTAACTTATCTGACTAACAGGGTTTCTTCTGCCGCAAATATCGAATACCATGCTCGTATCATTTCGCAAAAATATATCCAGCGTGAGCTAATTAGAATTTCTACAGAAATCATTAAAAACGCTTACGAAGATACTACCGATATTTTCGACCTTTTAGATATGGCCGAGAAAAATTTGTTCGATATTGCCCAAAACAACTTGCGTAGAGACACGCAGAAAATGGATGATATCATTAAGCAATCTTTGGCTTCATTAGAAGAGTTAAGAACAAAAACTGATGGTTTAACTGGGGTACCTTCTGGATTTACAGACCTAGACAGAATTACTGGTGGATGGCAAAAATCCGATTTGGTAATTATTGCTGCTCGTCCGGCGATGGGTAAAACGGCCTTCGTACTAACAGCAGCTCGTAACGCCGCGGTAGATTTTAACAAACCAACAGTAGTTTTCTCCCTAGAGATGTCATCTGTTCAGTTGGTAAATCGTTTGATTTCTGGGGAGGCCGAAATTGAACAAGAAAAAATTAGAAAAGGTAATCTTGCAGAATGGGAATGGCAACAATTGCACAGTAAAATTGGTAGACTTTCCGAAGCAACTTTACTGATTGATGATACCCCGGCCCTTAATATTTTCGAGTTTAGAGCTAAGTGCCGTCGTTTAAAATCGCAGTACGATATCCAAATGATCATCATCGATTACTTGCAGTTAATGCATGGTAAAGGCGAAGGTGGCGGTAACCGTGAGCAGGAGATTGGTAGTATTTCAAGAGCACTAAAATCGGTAGCGAAAGAATTAGAAGTTCCAGTTTTAGCACTTTCGCAGTTAAGTCGTGCGGTAGAAAGCAGACCAGGACAAAACGGTAAAAGGCCAATGCTATCCGATTTACGTGAATCTGGATCTATTGAGCAAGATGCGGATATGGTACTTTTCTTGTATCGACCAGAATATTATGGTATTATGGAAGATGAAAGCGGTCGTTCAAATGCAGGTGTTGGTGAGGTAATTATCGGTAAAAATCGTCACGGTGAAACTGGAATTGTACCATTAAGATTTATCGGCAAGTATGTTAAATTTGGTGATTTGGAAGATAGTTTCATGCCACCTTCTAGCTTTTCGGCAGGTAGTGATAGTGCAATGATGCCATCTGAGAACTTTGGCAATCCTGGGAATATCATCATTAGACCTTCGAGCATGAATGACATGATGGATGATGATCCTCCGTTTTAAAGCCCTGTCTGCCCGTTGGGCATCTCTCCCAAAGGGAGAGAATAATGATATACTTATAGAACCTTGTCATTCTCTCCCTTTGGGAGAGATGGCGTAGCCAGAGAGGGAATTTAACTCGCTTTCGCATCTGGCTTTTCTTCTCCAAAAATCCACCAGGCTTTTTTAGGCGATTTAAGCTTAAATATTGGAGACTCTTCTTTGTATTTTCTAATGTGAGCTACCACTTCATCAATGTCATCAGTAAAAAGCAGTAAATCCATATCTTCAGGACTGATGGTTTTTTGCTCCATCATCAATTGCACATGCTCATAAATATGCTGATGAAATTCTGTTCCCATAATTACGATTGGAAATTTCTCAACCTTTCTCGTCTGAATAAGTGTAAGCGTTTCAAAAAACTCATCTAAGGTTCCAAAACCACCAGGTAAAACCACAAATGCATAAGAGTATTTTCTCAGCAGCTCTTTTCTAACGAAGAAGTATTCGATGTTCACAAAAGTATCTAGGTAAGGATTTTCGTGCTGTTCGTGCGGTAAAACAATGTTACAACCTACAGATAAACCTCCCGCATCTTTCGCTCCTCTATTTCCAGCTTCCATAATCCCAGGGCCGCCGCCGGTCATAATGGCAAAGCCCAATTTGGATACCTCTGCGGATACCTTACGAGCCATTTCATAATATGGATGATCTTCCTTAAACCTAGCCGATCCAAAAACTGTAACACAGGGACCTATAAAATGCAGTTTCCTAAATCCTTTATAAAATTGAAAAACTACTCCTAAAACATATTTTAACTCTTGCCAACGTGTTCTTGCACCTTTAAAAAAACTTACTTCTTCCTTAACAAACTTATTCATCTTAAAATTTAAACTATGTAACCTAAAATAACGCCAACAATAATAATTAATGCTGGACTAATCTTCGTAAAATTTAACAATAAAAAGGTAGCTAAAACGATGCCTAAGAACAGCCAGTTTAGACCAACTGGTGTAATTAACATAAAAAATGCTGCGATAATGAAACCAACACTTACGGCATTAATTCCAGACAATGAGTATTTAATTCTAGATACTTTTTTCAGGTCATTCCAAAAGGGCACAATAAAAAGTACCAATATCAATCCTGGCAGGTTGATGCCTAAAACTGCCAGTAATCCGCCAGTAATTTGCCCTCCAATGCCATAACCGCCATGTTTCATCCCCAAAGCACCAATATAACTAGTGAAAGAAAAAGTTGGTCCGGGCAGAATTTGTTGAAAGGCAAACCCTGAAAGAAAATCTGTTTGACCTAGATATTGTTTCATTTGCACAAACTCGGTAAACATCATCGGAACCAATACTTGCCCACCGCCGAAAATAAAAATTCCATTGCGGTAAAAGTTCTCGAACAGCCTAATTGGTAAACTAAATGGCGATGTTCTATTGATCAAAGCACCAAGCATGGCCATAAATAATAATACACCTATAAAATATCCCAGTTTTTTGGGGTTGATGTTGGCAAAGAGACGTACTCTTAATTCTGTTTCTTCGGTAGGTGTACCAATAGCAGACGAAACCATACCTCCTATTAATATCGCTAAGGGAAATACATAAGCTTCTTTCAAAACTAAAGTACCAACTAACGCACCAACAGCTAAAAATATTGAAACCTGAGTTGTTAAAACCCTTTTTCCTAATTTGAAAGCGCCATAAGCTACAATTCCCAAGGCTATCGGATGGATATATTCTAAAACTTCAACCAGTTTGTCTTTCTGATCTAATAAAGAATACCAAATTGCCGCCAAAGTCATAATAGCAGCAGAAGGTATAATCCATATCAAAAAAGTAATTAAGGCTAGTTTTAAACCTCCAACTTTATAAGCAATACCAACTAAGGTTTGCGTAGACGCCGGTCCAGGTAAAACTTGTGCCAAAGCATTCAATTCTAATAATTCTTCTTCGGTAACAAAATTGATGTTAGTAACGAAATAGCGTAACAATAACGACAAATGTGCCTGCGCTCCACCAAAAGCAGTAAAGGTAAAATAAAGCACATTTCTGATAAAGAAGAGTTGTCGTTTAGCCAATTGGATTACGATTTAGTTTTACGAATTACGATTGGAACCGTTCATTAGGCATTAATAATTATATTATGCGATTGGAAATTGATTATTGGTCATTAAATTAAACTGATCACTGCTTAATCATCCTCATAATCTAAACCAGCAGCACTATTATACGCACCTTGCAGTTCAGAAAGCGCATGCATATCTCTTTTTTGTCTTGCCGCTTGCATTCCAGTTTGATAGATTTTGATGCCCTCTTCCTTCTGTCCTAATTTCTCATATAATTTACCTAAATGGTAATAGGTGCCAACATAATCTGGATGCTTTTCTGTTAGCTGAAGGTAATATTTCAAGGCGTTTTCTACATCGTTTTGAACGTTATACTCTGTTGCAATAGCATACAGTATAAAACTATCGTTTGGATCGCTTTCTAAAAATTCAAACAATTTGGCTAATCGCTGGTTTTGCATTTTTAATCCCTGCTTTTTTAATTAAGTTTGTGTAATTTATTTAACGCATATATACCTGCGAAGTGATCATTTTTAAATGATATAAAACACTTATTTATATAAATTCTAAATTATTCTATGAAAATAGGATTAGAATATATATCATTGCAATTATATTATGCAAGCATAACAATTTTTAACCTAAAAATCATTATGAAAATATTAGTTTGTATCAGTAATGTTCCCGACACGACGACAAAAATAACTTTTACGGGCGATAATACCGAATTCAATACTGCCGGTGTACAGTATATTGTAAATCCTTACGATGAAATTGCACTTTCTCGTGCTATTGAACTTGCCGAAGGCGGAAAAGGTACGGTTACGGTAATTAATGTTGGAGAAGCAACAACAGAGCCCACCATTAGAAAAGCCCTAGCTATTGGTGCTGATGATGCGATACGAGTTAATGGTGCTCCTAGAGATGCATATTTCGTAGCTACACAAATTGCCGAATATGCTAAATCAAACGATTTTGATATCATTTTATGTGGTAGAGAGTCTATAGATTACAATGGTTCTCAAGTAGCTGCCATGATTGGCGAATTATTAGATATTCCGTCAATTTCTATCATTAAAAAATTAGATTACGATGGTTCTACTGCAACTATTGAACGTGAAATTGAAGGTGGTAAAGAAGTGGTAAGTGTAAGCGGAAAATTCCTAGCTAGCTGTGCCGAAGGTACTGCAGAAGCTAAAATCCCTAACATGAGAGGAATTATGTCGGCGAGAACCAAGCCTCTTCAAGTAGTTGAAGCTGTAGCTGTAGAAGAAGTTGGCAAGATCAGCAAATTCGAAACCCCTGCTCCACGTGGTTCGGTTAAGTTAATTCCGGCGGAAAGCGCTGAAGATTTAATAGGGTTGTTACACAGCGAAGCGAAAGTGATTTAAGTAAAAAGGCAAAAGTAAAAAGTCAAAAAACAACAAATCAATAATTAATTAGATTATCATCAAATATTCTCCTTTGGGAGATTTCAAATAGATTAATATGTCAGTATTAGTATATGTAGAGCAAGTTGAAGGAAAGTTCAAAAAATCTGTTTTTGAAGCTGTTTCTTATGCAAAAGCAATTGCAGACCAGCAAGGAACTAGCCTAAGTGCTATTTCAATTGGTAACGTTGCAGACAGCGAGCTAAACGAACTTGGAAAATATGGTGCAAGCAAAGTTTTAAAAGTAGAAGCTGATCAGCTTAAGAATTTTGTAAACCAAGCTTATGCTTCAGTAATTGCTGAGGCTGCTCAAAAAGAAGGTGCAAATATTATAGTGCTTTCTAATTCTTTCTCTGGAAAAGGATTAGCGCCTCGTGTTGCAGTAAAACTTAAAGCAGGTTTAGTAGATGGTGCTGTAGAATTACCTACTACAGATGGCGGTTTTTCAGTAAAGAAAACAGCTTTCTCAGGTAAAGCTTTCGCTATAGCCACTTTAACTTCTGAAAATAAAGTAATTGCATTAAATCCAAATGCTTTTGGAGTAAAAGAAAATGCTGCTAGTGTAACTATCGAAACTTTCAGCCCTGAAGTAAAATCTAGTGACTTAACTGCTATTGTAAAAGAAATTGTTCGTGCTACTAACAAAGTATCGTTACCTGATGCAGAAGTAGTAGTTTCTGGTGGTAGAGGTCTAAAAGGTCCAGAAAATTGGGGTATGGTTGAAGAGCTAGCTGATCTTTTAGGTGCAGCTACAGCTTGTTCAAAACCAGTGTCAGATGCCGATTGGAGACCACATTCGGAGCACGTTGGTCAAACAGGTATTGCCATTAGCCCGAACTTATACATTGCTATCGGTATTTCTGGCGCTATCCAACATTTAGCTGGAGTTAGTTCGTCAAAAGTTATCGTGGTAATTAACAAAGATCCAGAGGCTCCTTTCTTTAAAGTGGCTGATTATGGCATCGTTGGAGACGCTTTTGAAGTAGTTCCGAAAATAATTGCTGCATTAAAGGCACATAAAGCTTAACTTTGTACAAGAGACCCTTATCGCTCACAAAACGATAAGGGTTAATTTTGTATATGAAGAAAGTAAAACTAGACATCGTAGGATTATCATACAGCCAGACCCAATCTGGTGCTTATGCGCTGGTACTTGGAGAAGTTAACGGAAGAAGAAGGTTGCCCATTATCATTGGTGCATTCGAAGCGCAGGCCATTGCCATAGAGATAGAAAAGATGTCTCCTACCCGTCCGCTAACGCACGATTTGTTTAAATCATTTGCACAGGCTTACCAAGTAGAAATTACCGAAGTTTTAATTTACAATCTTGTTGATGGCGTTTTCTTTGCCAAATTGATGTGCCAAAAAGATGGAGAGCAGATAGAAATAGATGCCAGAACATCTGACGCCATCGCTATTGCAGTAAGATTTAATGCTGCGATCTACACCTACGAATTCATACTTGCTTCTGCGGGTATCGTTATAGAAGGAAATGATTTCCTTTTCCTAGAAAACATGGAAAGTATTACCAATGCTCCTAGTGCTGAAGAAATTCAGTCTGCGCCAGGAACTGTATCTGGTTTTCAAAGTTTGTCTACGGAAGAACTACAGAAAAAACTAGAAAAAGCATTAGCTGAAGAGGCTTATGAAAAAGCAGCTCGAATTAGAGACGAGATCAACAGACGAAATACAGGTAAATAATCTGGTCTATGCTAGATAAAAATCTGTGCATCTGTGGCAAAATTCATTATTTTCTAAAAAAATCCTATCTTCAAACCTTTCAAAACTAACTAAACAAAAGGTAAATTATTTATGAATATTAAGCTACGCTTAACCGTAATGAGCTTCATGCAATTTTTTGTGTGGGGCGCCTGGCTAATTACCATTGCCAATTATTGGTTTGGTACAAAACAATGGGATGGAACTCAATTTGGAGCCATATTCGCTACCATGGGTTTTGCATCTTTATTTATGCCAACCTTAACGGGTATTATTGCCGATAAATGGATTAACGCAGAGAGATTATATGCCCTAATGCACATTCTATATGCCGGAGTGCTTTTTTATATTCCGCAGGTAGAAACGCCAAATGCTTTCTTTTGGACCATGCTATTGGCGATGTGTTTCTATATGCCAACCATTTCGTTAAGCAACTCTATTTCATACACTACATTAAAATCTACTAATTTAGATGTGATTAAAGATTTCCCTCCTATTCGAGTTTGGGGAACGGTAGGCTTTATTGCAGCTATGTGGGTTACCAATTTAACTGGAAGTAAAGCTTCTGCTTATCAATTCTATATTGCTGGTACAGGTGCACTTGCTTTGGGTTTATATGCTTTTACTTTACCTGCTTGTAAACCAACTAAACTAATTTCCGAAAAGGCAAGTATTGTTGATACACTAGGTTTAAGTGCTTTCAAATTGTTTGCTACCTATAAAATGGCATTATTCTTTATCTTTTCTATGTTTCTAGGCGGAGCTTTGCAGTTAACCAATGCCTATGGAGATGTATTTTTAGATGAATTCAAACATTTTCCTAAATATGCAGATTCATTTGTAGTGAAATATTCTACGATCATCATGTCTATTTCGCAGGTATCGGAAACACTTTTCATTTTGGCCATTCCTTTCTTTTTAAAAAGATTTGGTATTAAGAAAGTGATGATTATTGCGATGTTGGCTTGGGTATTTAGATTTGGTTTGTTCGCTTACGGAGACCCTGCTGGTAATTTATGGATGATTGTGTTGTCTTGCGTGGTTTACGGTATGGCATTCGACTTCTTTAACATTTCGGGTTCTTTATTTGTGGAGACCTCAACTACGCCTAAAACGCGTTCGTCTGCACAAGGTCTTTTCATGATGATGACCAATGGATTTGGTGCTGTATTTGGAAGTTTGATTTCGGGTTGGATGATTGATAAGTATTTTACCAGTTCTTTCAATAATATTTCTGCCGTTGCAAGTCATGTAGACTCTACAGCAGACAATGGCCATTTATTGTCTTTTGTAAAAAGTCAAGGTATCAATATCTTAAGTGATGGCAGTTTTGATAAAGTTTTGTTTATGAAAGATTGGCAACACATCTGGTTGTCGTTTACTATCTATGCCCTAATTATCACCGTTCTTTTCGCAGTGATGTTTAAACACAAACACACCCGTGCAGAAGAAGAAGCTATCAAAAAAATCAGTCATTAATATCTCTCCATTCCGAAAAGATGTCGTCCGTTAAACTTAGAAAAGAAAAAGATTGCTTAAACTGTGGTCATCATGTAGAAGAAACCTACTGTCCGCACTGTGGGCAAGAGAACATTGAACTGAAAGAAGATGCATTGCATATGATTACTCATGCCATTGCAGACTATTTCCACTTTGAGCATAAGTTTTTCGGAACAATTAAGCCTTTGCTTTTCAAGCCAGGAAAATTAACAGTAGATTATGTAGCGGGTAAAAGAGCTTCGTTTCTACACCCTATTAAGCTGTATATTTTTATTAGTATCGTATTTTTTATCGTCGTTTTTAGCGGCAATAAAAAGAAGGAACAGTCTGCCGAAGCAGCTGCAGAAATTTCCGAAAAATTAAAAAGTGATACACTTACTTCCAATTCTTTACAAGAAGCGAAACAAATCTTAGACTACATACCACTTAGCAAAAGCAAAAAGGATAGTATCTTAAAAGAGGTTGAAAACGATATAAAAGAAAATGGTACTGCCACGGTTAATATTGGTTCATCAAGAAAAAGCAAGAAAAGATATAACAAGCTGATGTCTGATGAAAAATCGGTTGAGGATTATGAGAAAAAGCAGCGTGCTTTACCTAAAGAAGAACGTGATAATTTCATCGTCAATTACTTTACAAAAAAAGGCATCGAATTTAATAAATATCCAGATCCCTCCGCAAAGATCGGCGAGGATATGATCAAGTACGTGCCTAAAATGATGTTCTTGCTTTTGCCTCTGTTTGCTCTAATACTAAAATTGGTTTACATTAGAAAACATAGATTTTACTACGAACATTTAATTTATTCATTCCATACCCACTCAGCTATTTTCTTGAGTTTTATACTAGTAAAAGGTTTAAATTGGATCACTGGATTTGCCATAGACATTAGCGGTTGGATAGAATTTGCCGGACTAATTTACGTAACGTGGTACATTTACAGATCGCTCAGAACATTTTACGCAAGCAGTAGATGGGTTACCGTGTTGAAATTTTTCTTTTTAAGTTTCTGTTACAGTATTTTATTAACCCTTTGTTTCTTAGGTATTATAGCTATTAGCTTTATTGGAGGATAATTTCCTAATCGACACAACCGAAGGATTGGACGACAACCGAATAGTTAAATCTATGTTTTTCACTACAAAAACGATAGATTTTATCAGCTCAAATATGACTTTTTAAGGGGATTTTGTTACGATAATATCCCCTTAAAATACTTACCTTTGCGGGCATTAAAAATGCTAGCATTCAATGAGCTTAAACATCCATTATCAAGAGAACTTTAAAGACCGCCATATTGCGCCAAATGATGCCGATACTAAGGCGATGTTAGAAACTGTAGGTGTTAATTCTATCGATGAATTAATTGAGCAAACGGTTCCGGCAACTATCAGGTTAAAGCAAGGCTTAAATTTACCAAAAGCAAAATCTGAGGTTGATTACCTAACAAGTTTAAAACAAACGGCTTCTTTAAATAAGGTTTTCAAATCTTATATCGGACAAGGATATTACGACAACATCACTCCTGGTGTAATTTTACGTAACGTATTTGAAAACCCGGGATGGTACACGCAGTACACGCCATATCAGGCAGAAATTGCACAAGGTCGTTTACAGGCTTTGTTAAATTTCCAAACGATGGTAATTGACCTAACGGGAATGGAGATTGCTAATGCTTCTTTATTAGACGAAGGTACGGCTGCAGCTGAAGCGATGTTTATGCAATACAGTTTGCGTAAAAAAGAGCAAGGCAACAAGTACTTCGTTTCTGAAGCTATTTTCGCTCAAACTATTGATATTTTAAAAACTAGAGCTAATCCATTTGGTATAGAGTTGGTAATTGGTAACCACGAAACTTTTGAGCCTACTGCTGAGTTTTTTGGTGCCATTGTACAATATCCGGCAGGTAATGGCGAAGTTTATAATTATAGCAATTTAGCAAATTCATTACACGCTAACAACGTAAAGCTAACGGTAATTGCAGACTTATTAAGTTTAACCTTATTAACTCCTCCGGGAGAATGGGGTGCTGACGTAGTAGTCGGAACAACCCAACGTTTCGGTATTCCGATGGGATTTGGCGGTCCTCACGCTGCTTTTTTTGCAACTAAAGATGAGTATAAACGTTCAATTCCAGGTCGTATTATTGGTGTAACTATTGATAGCAATGATAACTACGCTTTACGTATGGCATTGCAAACTCGTGAGCAACACATCCGTAGGGATAAAGCAACGTCAAACATTTGTACCGCACAAGCTTTATTGGCAATCATGGCAGGATTTTATGCTGCTTATCACGGACCAAAAGGTTTGAAATTAATTGCTGAACGTACACATGGCTTAACGGTTTCTTTAGCAGAATCATTAAAAGCAATTGGTTACCAAGTAAGCAATAAAGCTTATTTCGATACTATTGAAGTGGAATTAGCTGATTTAAAAGGTGCTATCCACAAAGATTGTTTAGATAACAGCATCAACTTAAACTATCAAGGTACTAAGGCAACCATCTCTTTAGATGAAACCACCAACTTCGAAGACGTAAGTCTCTTGGTTCGTATCTTCTCTAAAGTAAAAGCAATTGCTACTGATAGTGTTGTTGTAATTGATCAGGTAAACACTACTATTCCAACAGAATTACAACGTACTTCTGCATATTTAACACATCCAGTGTTTAACTCGCACCACTCAGAGCATGAGATGTTGCGTTACATCAAATCATTAGAAACCAAAGATTTATCTCTTTGTCACTCAATGATTGCTTTAGGATCGTGTACCATGAAATTAAACGCAACTACAGAAATGATCCCGGTAACTTGGCCAGAGTTTGGAAAGATCCATCCTTTCGCTCCTGCTGATCAGGTTTTAGGTTACTATACTGTATTTGATGAGTTAGATAAATGGTTAAGTGAAATCACAGGCTTTGCTTCTATGAGTTTTCAACCAAATGCTGGTGCGCAAGGCGAATACGCAGGTTTAATGGTAATCAGAGCTTATCATCAAGATCGTGGCGATCATCACCGTAACATTGCGTTAATTCCTGCTTCAGCACATGGTACCAACCCTGCTTCTGCAGCTATGGCCGGCATGAAAATCGTTGTGGTAAAATCTACCGAAAAAGGTGAAATTGATGTAGAAGATTTGAAAGCTAAAGCGAAAGAGCATGCTGAAAATCTTTCTTGTTTAATGGTAACCTACCCTTCTACCCACGGTGTATTCGAAGAAAGTATCATCGAAATCTGCAAAGTAATTCACGAAAACGGTGGACAGGTTTACATGGATGGCGCTAACATGAACGCTCAGGTTGGTTTAACTAGTCCTGCTAATATTGGCGCCGATGTTTGTCACTTGAACTTACACAAAACATTCTGTATTCCTCACGGTGGTGGTGGTCCTGGTATGGGGCCAATTGGTGTGGCAGCACACTTAGTACCTTATTTACCTGGTCACGCAGTAGTGAATATTGAGAAAGGAAAATCTATCCCAGCAGTATCTTCTGCACCTTGGGGTTCGGCTAGTATTTTGTTAATTTCTCACGCATACATTGCTATGATGGGTGCTGATGGCTTAACCAATGCTACCAAATATGCCATTTTAAACGCCAACTACATGAAAGCTCGTTTAGAGCAACACTATCCAGTTTTATATGCTGGTGCAAATGGTCGTTGTGCACACGAGATGATTTTAGATTGCCGCGGTTTCAAAAACTTCGGTATTGAGGTGGTTGATATCGCTAAACGTTTAATGGATTATGGCTTCCACGCTCCTACAGTTTCTTTCCCAGTTGCTGGAACCTTGATGGTTGAGCCTACAGAAAGTGAGCCTAAACACGAGTTAGACCGTTTCTGCGATGCTTTAATTGCGATCAGAAATGAAATTAGCGAAGTGGAAGCTGGTAGCTTAGACAAAGTGGATAACCCATTGAAAAATGCGCCACACACTGCTGCTGTAGTAACTGGAAACGACTGGAACCACGGTTATAGCCGTCAAACTGCTGCTTTCCCATTGCCTTATGTAGCTGCTTATAAATTCTGGCCTTCGGTTGGTAGAGTAAACGACAGTCATGGAGACCGCTCTTTGATTTGCGCTTGCCCTCCTTTGGAAAGCTACATCGAAGAAGAAGCGATGGCATAGACTGAACGCGTCATTGCGAGGTACGAGGCAATCTGCTCGAAAACCTAGTCATTAAATAAAACACAAATAGCCCGGATAAATGTTCGGGCTATTTTTTTTTGAAAAGCAATTACAGCATTCATTTCAACATTCGTCCTGCTGTACGCTACTATCTTTTTGTTAACGCTACTACCCTAAACCTCGTAGGTTTTAAAAACTACGAGGTTTTTTTCGGCACTTCAACAAAAAGTATATCCGCTGCCATCAGGTTTATTATACCCAAAGCACTGCTAAAACTTATTCACCTTAGTCCGATTAATAAAAATGATAATTTGGTTGATTTGGGCGTTTTAACATGCTGTCCGCTGTTCTTTTTGGATGAAAACATCCAAAAAGGATGTCGCTTCCATCGTCAACGCTAGCGAGATGCAAAAAAGCTCGCCTAAATATCCTACCGCAATGCTAATTATCGAATTGAGGTTATTCGTCTTGTAAAAAGCCTTACATGACTTCCTGTAACCCACTGCAAAGTTATTGCGTCCCAATTGGAAACGATAACTTCAATGAAAAAAAACACATTAACCTTTTTACTTCTCCTCCTTCAATTATTTGCTTCTGCTCAAAAGCTAGACAGAAAAATTGATAGCCTATTATCAAATGTATTTGCCGATAAAAATGGACCGGGCGGTGCATTTATGGTAGCCAAAGCGGGAAAACCGATATATCAAAAAGCTTTTGGCAAGGCCAATCTAGAACTTAACGTAAATATGAATACTTCAAATTTGTTCCAACTGGGATCAATTACCAAGCAATTTACCGCAATTGCAATTTTGATGTTAGAAGAAAAAGACAAGCTTTCCGTTAGTGATCCAATTTCAAAGTTTATCCCAGACTATCCAAATGGAAATAATATCACCATTCATCAATTATTAAATCACACTTCAGGTATTAAAGATTTCACGAAAATGAAGTCGATAGCTCAAATAGCTCAACAAAATCTATCTCCAAAGGAATTGGTAGGTTTCTTTAGAGATGAACCTATAGACTTCAAACCTGGAGAAAAATTCGAATATAACAACTCCGGATATGCTGTTTTAGGATATATCATAGAATTAATTACCCAAGAGACTTACGAAAACTTTATTCAAAAAAACATCTTCGAAAAAGCAGGAATGAGCAATTCTCGTTACGCAAATGATGTAGCCATTATCCAAAATAGAGCCTATGGATATCAGAAAAAATCATCGCAATATGTAAACAAAACTAAAATTAGCTTTAGCATCCCTTATGCCTCGGGCGCATTAATGTCTACCTTAGAGGATATGCTGAAATGGCAAAATGCATTAAATCAAAACCTTTTTTTGAAATCGAACTCTGTTAAAAAGGCGTTTACAAAATCTAAATTAAATAATGGAGAGGTTGTCAATTATGGTTACGGTTGGCATTTGCTAAGTATAAATAATATACCAACTAGGGAACATGGCGGAAGTATTTTCGGCTTTAAAACGATGGGCGTATACTTTCCTAATCAAGATATTTATATACTTGGTTTAAGCAATTGTGATTGCAACTCGCCAACTCAGGTTACAAGAGATATTGCTAAAATCGTAATTGAAAACTCTAAAAACTGAGACCGGGTAGAAATTAAATTTAAGGTAGCAGTTGATGATGGAATACAACTTATGCCTATTTTACACACAATCGTTCATCTAACATCATTCCCGTGAAAACGGGAATATTAAGACGCAAAATAAGAAATGCTAAGCATCACGATTCCGAAATAAATTCGGAATGACGACCACCTAAGTAGCTTAAGGTTTAAAAAAGATGTTCAAAAGACTTACGAAGTTTCATAGTGGTAAAGCCCTCAACTGTACCTTTTGAAAATAAAGAACAATTAAAGTTAAACTTCGTAAGTCTAAATTTTATTAAGGATAAAGCAAATATTTCTTTCTCATTTCTTTATAAGCTTTTAAGCCTGGCTCCCAGCCTGCTCTAATGGTTTCAATAGGCACATCATCAATAATTTGTTGTCTAAAATCGCCACGACCAATTTGAATTTCTATGTTATTCATTTGGTTGCTGAACTTAGATTCGAAGAACTGTTCTTTTTTAGGGTGCTTCTTGTACAATTCTTTAATCCATTCGAAATTGATTTTTTTGCTCTTTCTTAACAACTCCGTATCGTAGTTGCGCAGATCAATACCGTAACAAACTTCATCCATAAAAATTGGACTTTCGGCCATGCCTTTGATACTTTTTGGTGTAAAACTGAAACTATAAATACCTTTGTAGGCTGGGCTACCTAAAATGGTGAAAGGATTATAAGTGCCACGACCGTGGTTTACATACACACCTTCGAACATACATACACTTGGATATAGCAAAATAGCCTGTTGTGTATTCAAGTTCGGTGATGGTGGTACCGGCAATGTGTACGGCATATCGTGGTTATAATTAGCCACAGGAATAATCTTCAAATCTGCCTTAACCTTGTTCGTTAACCAACCTTCGCCATTTGCCATTTGCGCAAATTCGGCAACCGTTAAACCGTGCGACATTGGTATAGGAAACATCCCAATACCCGATTTGTATTTCATATCCAATATCGGCCCATCAATTAAATAAGCATTTGGATTAGGACGATCTAAAATCAACAATGTCTTTTTGCTAGCTTCGCAAGCTTCCATTAAACGAGACAGTGCATTGATATTGGTATAGAAACGTACACCAACATCCTGTAAATCATAAATTAGAATGTCAACGTCGGCTAAGTCTTCCTTGCTTGGCTTATTCTTTTTTCCGTACAAAGAAATAATAGGAATTCCTGTACGTTGATCTACCTCATCAGAAACTTTTGCGCCTGCGCTGGCATTACCTCTAAAACCATGCTCAGGACCAAACACTTTTACGATGTTGACACCTAACTTCTGTAAACTATCTACTAAATGTGTCTTGCCAATAATAGAAGTCTGGTTAGCTAAAATAGCAACTCGCTTTCCTTTAATTAAAGGCAAATACAATTCGGTTTGTTCAGCTCCGGTTTTAATACCCGAATTAGTGATATCAGTTTTCGTTGCCTTAATTTTTGGCGAGCATGAGAATAATAGCGTGACAACAGCTAATAAGGAAAATAATTTCATGGTTATCTATTTGATTGAATGATAAAGATAATCAACAAAACTGAAAAGTATAATTGATATTACTTGTTTTTGCAGGTTTTTGCAATAATTTAAATGTTATCTAATTATAGAGCTAGCCACCCAACTTCTCCATCGATTGTCTTTACCAACTGAAAATCCTCAAAATTGCCTAATACATTCACAGTTTGTCCAATGTTTAGTGTAGCCTTAATACCAGCTACCGGATTTGGGTAATCATACAGTAATTGATTGTTAGCGTCAATTTTACGAGTATCAATTGACTTCGCTTCTGTCAACGACTTACTTGATATATAACCGAACTTCCCGTTAGGCAATTCGATTTTGTATTGATTACCGGAGGCTGCCAATATCCTTACGATGGTATGCTGCGCTAAACTTTCCGGATTGGTTAACTGCTGATTTTCTGAAAAACTACTTTGTTTTGCAGAAGTGCGCATAGTCAGATTTAGTTTACTTATATCTGTGTTGATCTTAGGAAGTGCCGGGATTAAAGGATCTACAAAAGGTAGTGGGTCTACTGCTCCTCCGCTAGTATACACTCCAAAATGAAGGTGTGGAGGTGTTGTTTTAGCATTTCCAGTGTTGCCCATTAAACCTAGCGTATCTCCTACCACAACTTCCTGTCCAGTTGTAGCAATTTGTTCGTCTAAGTGAGCATAGTATAACGTATAGTCTTTGCCACTCGGTCTAAGCCAAACTACCTTTCCGCCCAAATTATTTTCATTTACCCTAGTTACTGTCCCATTGGCAACGGCGAGTACGGGCGTTCTAAAAGAAGAGAAGATATCAATTCCTTCATGCTTCCGAGTATCATTATCTCTGCCTACACCAAAAAAACTTTGAATTTGTTTTCTGTTTACCGTTTTTAATGGATATGCCAGAGAAGGGCCGATGTTAACTTCTAAAGTATAAGAACCTCCAACCAAAAGTTCTGGCTGCAAACGTAAATAGTAATCTCCACTCCTTTTTGCCTCTAATTGCAAATTACTTCCAATGCTATCTGCGTAAGCTATATTTTTAAATTCTCCGTTTTCTTTCTGCTCCCAAAGATCCATGTAGATGGAAAAGTTATTGATGGATTGTTTAGTTAGTTTAATGGTAAGTAACTGACCTTGTTGTAGACTGAATTTAAAACTAGCACCTTCAATCTTATCAGCTGCGAAATATCCTGTTTCTTTATATGGTAGTTTTACAATGGCAGTGTTTTGTAAGAGACTGTTTGATTTGTTAATCCATTGGGCTCCCATAACATTTTGGTTTAGTCCGGCGCTAATTAATTTCCTTTCATACTGCTGATGCGGAGATACTGGCTTAAGCAAATTGAATGGCCCGCTTTTACAAGCTTGCAATACAGAGCCAAGAATTATAAAATAATACGTTAGATATCTCATTTTTGACTAACTAGTAAGTAAAACATCTACCATGTTGGGTAGCAGATTGATAAGCCAAGTATGTTGGCTGGTTTCCTTCAGTTCATCGTCTACATGGATATCTTTTGTTTCGGCGGCTATTTTAATATGGTTGACTTGTATAGATTTAATTGGAAAGACTGGCTTTTTACCGGCTACAATTTCCTCCAAGTATTTAATCAATATCGGACGCTGTTTTGCTTTAATTACGATAAGTTCAAGCATACCATCACCTGGATCTGCCTTTGCCAACTGCAATTTTGGCCCTAACCGAGAAATATTCAATAACTCAATCATTAAAAAATCATCATTTACCTCTTTTCCATCATAAAGTAGAGAGGCTTTGATGGGCTCATAGTGTTTAGTTAAATGCAATAAAGCATGATGTGCTTGCTTCACTTCATCATCTGGATCTTCGGATGGTGTTCGAGGCTGTTCATCCATCCACTTAATTAACGCAGGGAACAAACCGAAACCAAAAGATTCTATAAAATGCTCTTCTTCCTTTCTAGTTTTAGCCACTCCAATGTCTAGTTTTTGAAAACGCTCCTTTTTCCAAGCTTCTGCATTTAAACGCAAATTTTCTTCAATTTTTAAAGAACTAGCAATGTTGTTTGCAGTGCCCAATGGCAAGATAGCAACTGGTCTTTTGTATCTAAGCTTCTTATCAAGCATGGCTAAGATCGCTTTGCGAACAGTACCATCTCCCCCTGCAACAGCAATATATCTCACATCTGTAGCTACTTTTTTAAGGATTTTCTTTTTGGATGACGAATAATTACAACGGTAGCCAACAGCCTTCAACATCTCCAATAAATGTTCTGCTTCGTGTTCTTCTGCTCCCGCTGTAGGGTTATGTATGAGCTGAATTTTAGTTGGTTCTATCTTCATGACGAATATCTTTTTTCATTTCTTGTCAACAATAAGAGGCTTACAATAGTTTTTAATACATCACTAAAATTGATGAATATGAATATCTTAATCACTAATGATGATGGCATATATAGTCCAGGTATAGCGGCCTTGGCACAAACAGCATTGAAATTTGGAATGGTTAGAGTGGTGGCTCCCGATGTAGAACAATCGTCTATGGGGCATGCGATTACCCATTCTAGACCATTAACTTATAAGAAATCACCCATCACTTTTGAAGGAATAGAAGCTTTTCGTGTAAATGGTACTCCAGCAGATTGTGTAGCTCTTGGCTTGCACATGTACCCAGATACAGAAGTTGTTCTATCAGGTATTAACATGGGGCCAAACTTAGGAAATTCGATGTGGCATTCAGGAACACTTGCAGCCGCAAAACAAGCAGTATTATTGGGTGTTAAAGGTATTGCCTTAAGTACACCTGTAGGTAAAACTGAGCCTGATTTTAACATTTTAGCTCCTTTTGTAGAACGATGTTTAAACTTACTTTTTGAAACTAAAGAAGTAGCACTTTACAATGTGAATTTCCCGAAAGAGCCAACCAAAATGATGTGGACTAGACAATCGGTGAGTTTGTATGACGGTACAGTAATTCCAGGAGAAGATCCGATGGGAAGAAAAAACTTTTGGATATCTGTGAGATCACTTGAGCAGGCAGAAGAAAATAGTGATCGGTGGGCTATGGAGCGCAATTACGTATCTATTACTCCGCTAAGGTTAGATTTAACTGATGAACAGAGGTTGAAACAAAAGTTAGGAACTGAGGACATCATCGGATATCAGGGTTTAGGTACTAGCTAAACCATACAGATTTTACATACAAAAAACATTGAATAGATAGGGTTTTCGCACTTTTGATTTGAATTTTAACACAAACATATGAGTTTAGAAAATAAAGTAGCCTATATTACAGGCGGTACAAAAGGAATAGGTTTTGGTATTGCTAAAGCTTTGGTTGATGCAGGTTTAAAGGTAGCTATCTCAGGTAGAAAGTTAGCTGATGTAGAGAAAGCAAAAGCTGAATTGGGTAGTGAGAATGTATTAGCGATTGCATCTAACGTAGCAAATTATACTGACGAAGAAGCTGCTGTCACTGAAATCGTAGCTAAGTTTGGTAAACTAGATATCGTTATCGCTAATGCTGGAGTTGGTAAATTCGCTCCTATCGATCAATTAAGTCTAGAAGACTGGAATGCAATGATCGACACCAATTTAACGGGCGTTTTTCATACCTTAAAAGCTAGCGTAGAGCAATTGAAAGCAAATAAAGGTTATTATATTTCAATCGCTAGTTTAGCAGGAACTAATTTCTTCGCTAATGGTGCTGGGTATAATGCTTCAAAATTTGGTGTAGTTGGTTTTACACAAGCCGCGATGTTAGATTTAAGAGAGTACGATGTAAAAACTACCACGATTATGCCTGGCTCGGTAACTTCTCATTTCAATGATCACCAACCAAATGATGCAGATGGTTGGAAAATCCAACCAGAAGATTTAGGCCAGATGGTGGTTGATTTGTTGAATTTAAATTCTAATGTATTGCCTTCAAAAATTGAAGTAAGACCTACAAAAACTAAATAGTTTTCAGACTATATTTTAGCCACAGATACACTGACAATAATTTTCGCCGAAAGAAATCTGTGCATCTGTGGCTCTTCTTCATCCTTCGAGAAATTATAAACAGAGCTTGTATTTGTATTATCATTTGTAGGTCAACCTATTGCCTTGCCGAAAAATATATTATCAACAGCGCAGAAACACAAGCAATATTTTCTTACCTTTGTATCCCGTACAAAAAGCAACAAAATGTATTTGTTGCACCAAAAATTCATTCATGACTAAGTATATTTTTGTTACGGGCGGTGTTACTTCCTCATTAGGAAAAGGCATCATTTCCGCTTCTTTAGCTAAACTTTTACAAGCCAGAGGTTACCGAGTAACCATCCAAAAGTTCGACCCTTATATCAACATCGATCCAGGAACATTGAACCCTTACGAGCATGGCGAATGTTTTGTTACTGAAGATGGTGCAGAAACCGATTTAGACTTGGGTCACTATGAGCGTTTCTTGAACGTTCCTACTTCACAAGCCAACAACATTACTACCGGTCGTATCTACCAAAACGTAATTAACAAAGAGCGTCAAGGAGAATTTCTTGGTAAAACTGTACAAGTAGTACCTCACATCACCGACGAGATTAAACGTAACATGCGTATTTTAGGTGAAAGTGGTGAATATGATATCGTAATCACAGAAATTGGTGGTACCGTTGGAGATATTGAGTCCTTACCTTTTGTAGAGGCTGTTCGTCAGTTCAAATGGGAAGAAGGCAATAACAATGCAATTGTGATTCACTTAACTTTAGTACCATTCCTAGCTGCCGCCGGCGAGTTGAAAACCAAACCAACTCAACACTCTGTCAAAGCATTATTAGAGTATGGCATCCAGCCAGACATCTTAGTGTGTAGAACGGAACATCCAATTAGTCAGGACATTAGAAGGAAAATCGCATTATTTTGTAACGTTAATATCAATGCGGTAGTCGAATCTATGGACGCATCTACTATTTATGATGTGCCATTGTTGATGTACAAAGAGCAATTGGATAAAACCGTATTAAGTAAATTGAAGCTTCCTGCTAAGGCAGAGCCTGATATGGAAAGCTGGAAAGATTTCTTAGGCCGTTTAAAAAACCCAACATCTGAAGTTAAATTAGGTTTAGTTGGTAAATATGTAGAATTGCCAGACGCCTATAAATCGATAACAGAAGCATTTATTCATGCTGGTGCTAAAAACGAATGCAAAGTTCGTGTAGAATATATCCCTTCGGAAAGTATCTACGCAGATAATGTAAAAGAAAAATTAGGTCATTTAGACGGCGTTTTAGTTGCGCCAGGCTTTGGTAGTCGCGGTATTGAGGGAAAAATCGAAGCGATTAAATACGTAAGAGAAAACAATGTGCCTTTCTTTGGGATCTGTTTAGGTATGCAATGTTGTGTAATCGAATTTGGTAGAAATGTATTGGGATTAAAAGATGCCAATACTACTGAAATTGATGAAAATGCACCTCATCCGGTAATTAATATGATGGAAGAGCAGAAAAACATTACAACTAAAGGTGGTACAATGCGTTTAGGTGCTTATCCATGTGATATCAAAAAAGGTACAAAAGCCTATGCCGCTTATGGTAAGCAACATATCTCTGAAAGACATCGTCATCGTTACGAATTCAATAACAAATACTTAGCTCAGTACGAAGAAGCAGGTATGATTGCCTCTGGTATAAATCCTGAAAGCGGTTTGGTGGAGATTGTTGAGCTTAAAAATCATCCTTTCTTCGTAGGTGGACAGTTTCACCCAGAATTAAAATCAACAGTTGCTAATCCTCACCCACTTTTTATTAAATTTGTGGCCGCTGCAATGGAGCAAGTGAAAAAGAAGGCAATTTAAAAGCAGTATATAAACAGTATAATGGATAGAAATACATTCACGGGTCTGTTCCTAATAATGATTATTTTGGCAGGTGGCGTTTTCTTCATGAGACCGTCGGAAGCTGAACTCAAAAAGGAACAACAAGTACAAGACTCGATTAAAAATGCAGGATTAAAAAAACCAGCAGCAACATCTCAACCAAATGTAGAACCTGTAAAAACAGTTGATACAGCAGCACTTAAAGGTCCTTTTGGTGGAAATATTACAGGAACTGAGCAAACTACAGTTTTAGAGAACGAAAATTTAAAGATCACTTTCAATAACTTAGGTGGTAAAATTCAATCGGTAGAAGTTAAAAATGAAAAAACTTATGGCGGTAAGCCTTTAGTTTTATTTGATGGTAATCAAAATAAGTTTGGCTTAAACCTTAATATTGGTGGCAAAATCACTAATACTAATGATTTATATTTTACAGCTACCAAAACTGGCAATGGTGTTACCATGCGTGCCAACTACAATGCAGATAAATATGTAGATTTTATCTACTCTCTTCCTGCGAAAGGTTTTAATTTGGATTTCAACATCAATTTAAATGGTCTTAACCAAGTTGTACAAGGCAACAATGTGAGCTTAAATTGGGAAACTACGTTATTGCAACAAGAGAAAGACGCAAAGAAAGAGCAAGAGCATTCTGGTCCTTACTTCAAATATGTTGAAGAAACGCCAGATCATTTAGATTTGCACAAAGACGAGAAAAAAGAGCTTACAGAGGGTAAAATTGAATGGTTTTCTTTTAAGCAGCACTTTTTCTCTGCTGTTTTAATTCCGTCTACTCCGTTTGAAAAAGGAAATTTAGAGGTTAAAGTATCAACCGATCCAGGTAAAATAAAGTGGTATGGAGCTAACATGCAATTGCCATTTAACCAATTAGCTGCTCAGAACTATAACTTCAAATTCTACTTTGGAACCAACAAATTCAGCGTATTAAAAGATCAAGGTCACGAGATAGAAAAGCAAGTTGACTTAGGTTACTGGCCATTAAAATACATCAACCGTTTTGTAGTATTGCCAGTATTTAACTTCCTAGAAGGATTTAATTGGGGTTACGGTTTAATCATTTTGATATTAACCATTCTTTTGAAACTTGCAATGTCGCCATTAACTTACAAATCGTACGTTTCTATGGCTAAAATGAGAGTTTTAAAGCCAGAAATGGATGAAATTAAAGCTAAAGTTGGTGAAGATAACCCTACCCTTTTACAACAGGAATATCTCAAATTGTACAAGCAAGTTGGTGTCAATCCAATTGGTGGATGCTTGCCAATGTTGCTACAATTACCTTTCGTAATGGCGTTCTTCTTCTTCTTCCCTAACTTATTTGAATTAAGAGGAGAAAGTTTCCTTTGGATGAAAGATTTATCAACTTATGATAACTTTATCAACTTCGGTTTCAATGTTCCTTTTATTGGCGATCACTTAAGTTTGATGTGTATTTTGATGACGATTTCTACATTGATCTACACTTACTTTAACAATCAAATTTCTGGTGCTACTGGTCAGATGAAATATATTGGTTACATTATGCCAATCATTTTCTTGGGGGTTTTAAATAGCTATCCATCAGGATTAAACTACTACTATTTCTTAGCTAACATGCTTACTTTCTTGCAACAATTTATCATCAGAAAAATGGTAAATGATGATAAAATTCATGCGATATTGCAAGAGAACAAAGCGAAACCAAAAGTAGAGAAAAAGAAAACTGGTTTTCAAGCTCGTTTAGAAGAATACATGCGTCAACAACAACAACAAGCTAACCAGAAGAAAAAATAGCAACAACAAAACAAAACAATAATAGAGAATCCCGCAGGTGCGGGATTTTTTTTTGGACTTAGAATCGTCATTGCGAGGCACGAAGCAATCTCTCTTGAAGTTATCCTGAATGAATTGAAAAATTTCACTCTACAAATAGCTGAATAATAAAATGCTTTAAGATTGCTTCGTACCTCGCAATGACGCGTTGATTATTCTTTGTAATATTTCCCTTAACATTTGCTTTAACTCGCTATTATTACGATTTTTAGAACTGTTTAACCAACAACTTAAAAAGTATTTATAAAACATGCAAAAGAGATTTTTCTTCTTTTTTGTGCTACTCAGCAGTGCTGTTTTTGCGCAAAAAAAGCCTTTAGATCACAGCGTTTATGACGGCTGGCAATCTGTAGGTAGTAAACAACTAACTAACAACGGACTTTGGGCTAGTTACATTGTTAGTCCACAAGAGGGCGATGGAAACCTATATTTCCAGGAAACCCTTACGCCCAGTGGCCGCAAGCTTACAGTAGCTAGAGGTACAAATTTATCGTTCAGCAACGATTCAAAGTTTGCTGCATTAGCTGTGAAACCTTTATTTAAGGATGTAAGACAAGCGAAAATCAAAAAGAAGAAACCTGATGAATTAACTAAAGATACTTTAGCTATCGTTAATTTAACCAATTTGAGTGTTACCAAAGTTCCTCGAGTTAAATCTTTTTCATTTCCGGATAAAGGTGCTGCCATTATAGCTTATAATTTAGAAAAACCATTAGATACAGCTAAGAAAACAAGACCTTCATCGGCAGCGCCAGAAAAAAATGATAACGATTTCTTTGCGGACGAACCTACAGCAGGTGCTGCTGCAAGCAAAGAAGGTACCGATTTGATCGTTAAAAATTTAGCTACAGGTGTTGAGAAAACATACAAATATGTAACTGAATACAGCTTCAGCAAAGATGGAAAATTATTGGCTTTTGTATCTTCAGGTTCAAAAAAAGATAAAGATGCTAAACACGGTGTATTTCTATTGAATACCGAAAAATGGACTTTAAAAACTTTGGTAAAAGATAAAGGCAATTTTAAAGGTTTAACCTTCGATGATGAAAGTGAGCACTTAGCATTTTTAGGCGAAACTGATCCAGAGAAAAAAGAAATCAAAGATTATAACATCTACTACAACTCTTTATCGCTAGATACTGCACAAATTTTAGTTGATAATGAAATTCCAGGTTTACCGGCTAAATTTGCAATTAGCGCTGATGGAAGATTAAATTTCAGCAAAGATGGCAGTAAATTGTTCTTCGGCATTGCTCCTGAGAAAAAACCAAAAGATACTACATTAGTAGATTTCGAAAATGCGAAGTTGGATATCTGGGGTTATAAAGACGATTATTTGCAAACTATCCAGTTGAAAAATGCAGATAGAGAGTCTAAAAGAAGTTACTTAAGCGTGATTGACGTTTATAGCTCAGATCCAAAAATTGTTCCACTAACCGATGTTAAATTACCAGATGCGTCTCTAGTTGACGAAGGAAACGCTAACTACGTATTGGCTTCCACAGATTTTGGCAACCGTGCAGCACAACAATGGACTGGCGGAAGCAAGAGAGATTACTATTTGGTGGATGTAAAAAATGGCAGCCGCAAGAAAATTATTGAAGGCCTAAATGGTCAGGCTATGGCTTCTCCAGGTGGGCAATATATACTATATTTCAATAACGAAAATAGCAATTGGTACACTTATCAGGTAGCTACAGGAAAAGTAACCCTATTGAACAATAACATGTCGGCAAAATTTGCTGATGAAGAAAATGATGTTCCTGATTACGCAAGAAGCTACGGCTTAGCTGGTTGGACTGAAGACGACAAATTGGTATTAATTAACGATAGATACGATGTTTGGGCATTTTCACCAGATGGTAAAGCTGCTCCGAAAAATGTAACTATTGGTTTTGGTCGTTCTAATAACATTACATTACGTGTTGAGCGTATTAGTGTAGGCTCAGACCGAGTAATGGGCATGAGAAATACTGGTGGCAACAGCGACGATCGTTTCTTCAAGAAGAACGAAGTACTGTATTTCGATGCTGTTAATAATGCCACAAAAGAAAATGGCATCTTCCGCAAATCGATAAACGATAACAAATTACCTGAGCAATTAACGATGGAGAAAGCAAAATTTTCTTCATTAGTTAAAGCAAAAGATGCAGATTTGTTTATCTATGACAAAGGAAGCTACATTAAATCTCCAGATGTTTATATTTCGAAAGATTTTAAAACAGCAACAAAATTAAGTAACACTAATCCTCAACAGGCTAATTACAATTGGGGCACTACAGAATTAGTGAGCTGGACTACGCCAAAAGGCTACAAATCTCAAGGTATTTTATACAAACCAGAAGATTTTGATCCTAACAAGAAATATCCAATGATCGTATATTTCTATGAGAAACTTTCTGATGGTTTATATACTTATCAAGCCCCTGCTCCTACGCCTTCACGTTTAAACATTCCTTTCTTCGTAAGCAATGGTTACTTGGTTTTTGCTCCGGATATTAGTTATGAGATCGGTTATCCTGGTAAATCTGCTGAAGAATTTATTAACTCTGGTGTAGAACATTTAAAGAAAAATGCTTGGGTAGATGGTACCAAAATTGGTATCCAAGGACAAAGTTGGGGCGGTTACCAAGTGGCTCACTTAATTACAGTAACTAATATGTATGCTGCAGCTTGGGCTGGCGCACCAGTAGTGAACATGACATCTGCCTATGGTGGTATCCGTTGGGAAAGTGGTATGAACCGTCAGTTCCAATATGAAAAGACTCAAAGTAGAATTGGTGCTACTTTATGGGAAAAACCTGAGTTGTACATTCAAAACTCACCTTTATTTAACTTTCCTAAAGTACAAACTCCTGTGGTGGTAATGGCAAATGATGCAGATGGTGCTGTGCCTTGGTACCAAGGTATTGAAATGTTTACTGGCTTAAAACGTTTAGGCAAACCAGTTTGGTTGTTGAATTATAACAACGAAGCGCACAACTTAGTACAACGTCAGAATAGAAAAGATATCCAAATTCGTGAGCAACAATTCTTCGATCATTATTTAAAAGGTGCAAAAGCGCCTGTTTGGATGGTAGGCGGAGTACCAGCAACCGAAAAAGGAAAAACTTGGGGTTTTGAACTAACCGACGAAAAACCTTAGTTAGTTTTCAATTGACAATATCCAAATCGCCATTGCGAGGCACGAAGTAAAAATCACTTCCCTTACTCGCAATGGCGATTTTTCTTTAACTTCGATTTCAAATGAACATAAAATCCATCCTAACAGATTACTCCAACTTCGAGGAAAAAACACTCACCAATCGTTTTTTCAAACACGAAGATATCCTTCCATTAATTAATCAATTGCCTAGCGAATTTAAAATTGAGCAACTTGGAAATTCCCTAAATGGAAAAAGTATCAATGCTATTAAATGGGGAAAGGGAGAAACCAAAGTAATGTTGTGGAGCCAAATGCATGGCGATGAAGCTACAGGAACCATGGCTTTATTCGATTTGTTTAATTTCTTGCAACAAAATAATGAAACAGTAAAACTGATCTACGAAAACTGTGAGTTAATGATGATCCCGATGGTTAATCCTGACGGTGCAGCCGTATTTACTAGAAGAAACGCACAACAGATTGATATCAATAGAGATTTCATACAAACTGCGACTCCAGAAGGTAGAATTCTGAAGCAGGCACGAAATAATTTCGAACCGCATTTCGGTTTCAATCTGCACGATCAAACTACACTTTGGAGCGTAGAAGGAACGTTAAAACCGGCTACGCTTTCTTACCTAGCTCCTGCATTTGACAAAGCACTTTCGATAAATAATATCCGAGAAAAAGCAATGTTGGTGATTGCAGATATGTTTAAAGAATTGGATCAACTGTTACCACATCACATTGGTTTGTTTGATGATGAATATGAGCCCAGAGCATTTGGCGATAATTTCCAAAAAGCCGGAACATCAACGATACTAATTGAGGCTGGAGGATATCAAGATGATCCAGAAAAGCAACAGATCAGAAGATATTACTTCGCTTCTATCCTATCGGGATTAACTTCAATTGCTGGCCAGAGTTATGAACAGCAAAGCACTGAAAACTATTTTGCTATCCCAAAAAACAACAAGCAGATCTTTCATATCATGATCAATAATCTTGTTTTAAATGATACAAAAGTAAGTATAGGGATCAATTACGACGAATGTCCGAAAGATGATGGAATGAGCACTTACAAAAGTTACAGCGTACAGGATATCGGTGATTTAAGTTTTTGCGATGCCTATGAAGTTTACGATGCTAATGGTTGTGTATTACAAGGAAATGTTCATTTCAATAAAGCAGCTGATTTCGCGTTATCTAACAAAAAGCAAATAATTTTGGCTTTTGAAAACGGAGAATTACTGCAAAAACACTAAATTCAGCGCATAAACTAAACCTAAACAAATGGCATTAAGTAGAATTTGGTCAGCATTTATTATCGTAGCTATTGTAGTTGCTTCAATTAAGTGCTTCTTTTTTGGTCAAACAGAGATGTTTAGCTGGATGGTAATTGGCAAAGCCGATGATCCTACCAATCTCACGAAAGTTGATGGCGTAATACAAACCTGTTGGAATGCTGTAGAAATGTGCTTGAAACTGATCGGAGTGCTAGCATTTTTCATGGGTTTGATGAGTATTGCAGAAAAAGCTGGCGGTATTCGTTTATTATCAAAAATTGTCGGTCCGTTTTTCTCTAAATTATTTCCAGAAGTTCCAAAGGGACACCCTGCTACCGGCCACATGGTGATGAATTTTTCTGCAAACTTACTTGGATTAGACAATGCCGCTACTCCTTTTGGTTTAAAAGCTATGGAAAGTTTGCAAGAACTTAACCCAAATAAATCTACTGCTAGTAATTCTCAAATCATGTTCTTGTGTTTACATGCTGCTGGTTTAAGCCTAATTCCAGTTAGCGTGATCGCTCTAAGAGCATCTTCTAACGCATCAGATCCTACAGATATTTTTATTCCTTGTCTAATTGTAACCTTTGTTGGTACCATGACAGCAATGTTGATTGTATCTTTCAAGCAAAAGATCAACATCTTTCAACCCGTTATTTTAGGCTGGATATTAAGCATCAGCGCTATAATAGGTTTATTGGTTTGGTACATTACTACCTTAAACTCAAAAGATATAGCTTCCTTCTCAGGAACGCTAAGTAGTGGTGTTATTCTTTTTATTGTTTTGGCTATTTTGTTAGGTGGTGTTTATAAAAAGATAGATGTTTTCGACGCTTTTGTTGATGGTGCTAAAGGTGGCTTTGAAACAGCTGTAAAGATTATTCCCTACTTAGTTGGAATGCTAGTCGCAATTAGTATGCTTCGCACTAGCGGTACTTTCGATGTTGTTATTCTTGGAATTAAAAACTTCTTCACCTTCTTTGGAGCTGATACCCGTTTTGTTGAAGCCTTACCAACTGCATTGATACGTCCACTAAGTGGTGGTGGCGCTAGAGGTATGATGGTAGATACCATGACCGCCTACGGACCAGATTCATTTGCGAGTAAACTATCTGGTGTTTTCCAAGGCGCTGCAGATACTACTTTTTACGTAATTGCAGTTTATTTTGGTTCTGTTTCTGTTAAAAACACTCGTTATGCTGTAGGTACCATGTTACTAGCAGATTTAGCAGGTGTTTTAACGGCCATTGGCCTAGCTTACCTACTGTTCGGTAACGCCTAAAAATCTCTAATTCAAAAAGAAAGCCGCGTCAAATTGATGCGGCTTTATAGTTTAAGAGCGTTCCATTTAGTTAATAACCTGGATTTTGCTGCGCTTTAATTGGAGGATTAGCATTAATCTCAGACTGTGGAATAGGTAAAATGGATTTATAGAATGTTCTGTCAATTGTTTTTGGTCTTAAGGTCGGAAGTACCGTGATGCCACCAAATTCATCATTATAAGTGATGGATTTGTTTGTTCTAATCATATCAAAATATCTATGGCCTTCTCCATATAATTCTTTTCTCTTTTCCTCTAGAATCATATCTGCCGAAATACTAAGAATAGTTGACGGAGTTAAAGATGGGTTTCTTTGGCGAATAGCATTTAAGTAGCCTACGGCTTTGGTTGGATTACTTGGAAGTGCAGCCTCGGCAGCAATCAAGTAAACCTCAGAAAGACGAATAACCTTGATATTTACTGCCGTATTATTTGACGTACTTTTATCGCCGGGCATGGTAGAAGTTGTAGCATTACCATTCGGTATACCTCCAGAATATTTATAAAGCGCTCCTAATCTAGTAGCAGAACTCTCATCTCGTGCCATTATGCCTCGTCTTATATCAGTATTCGGACCTTCGTTTAACTTACTTAAGAAGTCTGTACTTGCGTAGAAAAAACCTAAGGCTGCAGTGGTACCCACGTTTCTGTTTCTTTGATAAACGCCTAGAGAAGCTGTACCTAAATCATTTTCTAATGGATTGACGTTTAATTCAAAAATAGACTCACTGCCATATTGACTTTTCCAAGAATCAACCCAATTTGCATTAGTGTAGAGCGTGTATAAAGAGGTTGCGTTAATCACCTCTTCTGCCGCTGCAAGGGCACTTAGCTTGTTATCCATGTTTAAATACACCCGTGCTAATATGGCCCTATTTGCATAGTAGTTAATGTATCCATTCGTTTTAGTTTTAGGTAATAACGGCGATGCATCTACCAGATCCTTTAAGATTTGAGTATAAACCTGTTCTACAGAGCTTCTTAACGGCTTAGCATCGTAACTCAATTTGTTTAAGATAAGTGGTACGCCGTAAGAAGCTTTATCTTGGGTATAAGCTTTGCCATAAATTCTTACCAAATCAAAATACATTAGTGCTCTAGCAGTTAATGCCTGCCCTTTGGCTGTTTCAAATCCGGTAACGCCGGCCGCTTCTCTTTTTGCTATTTCTTCTAAGAGATAGTTGCACTGTAGTATGCAGTAATAAATCTGAGACCAGAAGGTACTAAAGCTATTTGTATTTGGATTATGATTAAAAGTGTACAACGCATCCAAACCTCTTCCTTGAGAAAAGAGTGTAGCATCACCACCTTTTGCTTCACCATATATGATAAAATTTCTACCATAATACGAAGAACTCGTCATTTGGTTCATGATACCATTCATAAGTATTTGAGCATCTCTTGGTGTCTGTATCGCCTTAGCCGCATCTGCGGAATTACTTGGCGTTACATCTAGGAATTTTTTACATGAGGATAAGCTCGTCATAACAAGCAAACCCAACAAGATTATATAATTTCTTTTCATTTCTAAATTGCTTATCTATTAAAAACTAAACTCTAAGCCAAAGGTGTAGGTTTTACCAAAGGGCGTTTCCCAACCTCTGGTACTATAACTGCCCACTTCGGGATCTGCTTCCTTGTATTTAGAAAACGTTAGCAAGTTGGTTCCATTAAAATATACTCTTGCATTCGCAGCTCCCAATTTTGAAACCAATTGACTTGGTAAACGGTAAGCAACTAGAACATTTTTCAATCTCAAGAAAGATGCATCGTGCAACTGACGTGAGCTGTATTGAATGGCGTCGGTCAAATCGTTTCCGTCTAACTTAGGCAGCGAACCTGAGGTATTCGTCGGAGTCCACATGTTTTCATAATAGCTTTTTGCTCTAATACGTTCCCAGTAATACCCATCATCAGCCACATCTTTGTACGCACCATCGTAAATTTTACCACCAATTTTGTAATTAAAGATGAAGCCTAGCGATATACCTTTGTACTCTAAATTAGTGTTAAATCCGCCAAGTACATCTGGCGTGCCATCGCCGATGATTTTGCGATTGGCCAAGTTGTAGTTATAAGTCGCTCCCCTTCCATTGTAAATGAAATCGCCAGTGGTCGGTGTTGCTCCGTTTACATACCAAACATTTCTACCGTTCGTAGCATCTACTCCTGCCCATTCAAATCCGTAAAAGCTTAACATTGACTGGCCTTCGGTATAAATGAACTGTGCTCTTGCATCATTACCAGTCGGATCATTCCAAATGATGTCATTTCCAATAGCTGCACCATCAGGTCTGTAGAGTTTGGTAACTTTTGATTTTAGGAAAGTAGCATTTAATCCGGCACTCCATTTCAAATTACCTTCGTTTAGGATATTGGCATTTAGTTCTAGCTCCAAACCTCTGTTGTTCACTTCACCAATATTTCTCAAGTTACCAGAGAAACCAGTAGTCATTGAAATAGGCACATCTAACAATAAACTGGCTGTATTTTTATTGAAATACTCAATGGTACCTGTAAAACGTTTTAAGAAGCCAAATTCCAAAGCAATATTGGTTGATTTGTTGGTTTCCCAAGTTAGGGTTGGATTGTATAAAGATGCGTATAAACCAGCTGGCTGACCTAAATACTTATTGGAATAAGAGGTAAGTTCTCTCCATTCGAAATTATTATTAGGTAAATTACCATTGGTACCATACGAAGCTCTAATTCTTAAATTATCTAAGAAGGTTAGTTTTTTCAAGAATTCTTCTCCAGTTAGGATCCAAGATCCAGAAACTGACCAGAAATCAGACCATCTATTCTCAGTCCCTAATTTAGACGAACCATCCCTTCTGTATGAACTCGAAAGAAAATATTTCTGCTTGTAATTGTATTCTAGGCGTGAAAGTCCGGATACAATAGAATTTCCCCAATCATAAGCTGTTGAAGAAACTGTTCCTGCAGTAGAAACACTTTGGAGTTCGCTGTTACCTAAATCTACGCCCGTCGCTCGCTGATAATCGGTTACATTTTTCTCTGCTTCGAAACCCGCTAACAATGTAAAATTGTGATTTCCAAATTGTTTCACAAAGTTTGCTGTATTTGAAGAAACCCATTTATTATAATTGGTAGTCATTTCATTTACACTGCCATTGTTGCTTAGGCCATTATAATGCATTGCGTTATAATAAATATGATCCGAAACTTGAGAATTATCGTAAGAAAATACCGTTTTCAAAGTCAGTTCTGGCAATACATTAGCTTGTAAGTATTGATTAGCAATAATCCTCTTGGTAATTGTTTCGTTATTCCACAAATTATCATAGTAGATATTGTTTTGCGCCAAACTACCGTATCTAGCAGTAAATGGCTGTCCTGTTTTATAATCTGTAGGCCAATAAAACGCCCACAATAAGTTTCGAGTTTGCATATAACTATTAGAACTTGTATTTCTAGTATCGTTATAACCACTCTGTGCAGATCTAGCGAAGCTTACGTTAGACCCTATCTCTATAATTTTTCCAATTTTTTGGCTCAAATTGATACGCCCAGAATAACGATCAAAATCATTAACTTTAACTCTACTTTGATCTCTGGTATAAGAAAAAGAAGAATAATATTTGGTGTTTTCATCGCCACCACTAACCGCTAAATCATTAGTTTGATATTTGGCCGTTCTAAACAATGCATCATCCCAATTATAGAACTTTCCGTCTCTATTTTCTACTCCATCAGTTCTGCCTTTAATGGTTACATTTTCATACATGCCTATCCCTTGAGTTGAAAATTCATAGCCATGCATTCCAAAACCATATGATGTTGTTGGCGTACCATATGAAGTGCCTGGCGACCAGTTTCTAGAATTTAAACGCATCAATGTTTGCTCGTTGGCTTGTTGTGGCGTTCTACCGGCTGATATCCGAGAGTCGTAAAGGATGCTATACAGCATATTTATCTGTTCCTGAGGTCCAGCAGCTTCATAATTATCTGTCGCCCAAGTTGGTGTTAAACCTAACGAAGTTCTAAATTCAATCTTGGGTTTGCCGGTTTTGCCACGCTTTGTAGTAATCAAGACTACCCCGTTTGCTGCACGAGATCCATAAAGGGAAGCTGCTGCTGCATCTTTTAAGATTGTTAAACTCTCAATATCTGCGGGGTTGATGGTGTTCATCACATTATTTGAGGCCATAGTATAATCACTCATTTGACCCGCACCGCCTGAAATCACGGGTACACCGTCTATAACGTACAAGGGCTCGTTAGAAGCATTGATAGAACCCGCACCTCTAATCCGAATACTCGGTGTAGCACCTGCTTGACCTGATGACGTAGTCACCTGAACACCGGCCACTTGACCTACAAGGCTATTTTGAAACGAGGTGTTTGGCATTTCTTTAATTTTTTCTGCATTTACTACAGAAGCCGAGCCAGTATAGGTGCCTTTTTTTGCCGTACCATAAGCTACTACCATTACTTCTTCAAGTTCTTGATTGCTCGAAGCAAGTTGTATGTTAACGTTAGTTTGGCTACTTACAGCTACTTCCTTTGTAGAATAACCCACATAGGTAAATACTAATACGGCATTATTTGATGGGACATTAATAGTGAAAGTACCATCATTTGTGGTTACTACGGTGTTACCGGCTTGTCCCTTAACCGAAACACTCACTCCCGGAATGCCTTGTCCGTCGCCGGCATCTGTTACTTTACCTTTAACCACTTTTTGGGCATAAGTAAATAGCGACAATAACAAGAACCCCAATAAGGTTAGTGTAAATTTTCTGCTCATAGTTTGTGAATTGTTAGTTGATTGTTAACTGAATATACGCACAATTACGCAAACATCATCACAAACAAATGCTTTTTGTTAAAAATTGTTAAAACCTATCCAATATTTAACATATTCGAATAACCTTTTGCAATAAGCCTGTTTTTAGAAGGTAGAAACACTTCACATTGTAGGTTAATTATGGTTCTTCCCTGTTTTATAATGCTTGTTTTTGCGGTAATCACATCTCCTTCCTTTGCTGGAGCAAAATAATCGATATTATTATTCACCGTTGTATAAGCATTACTAAGGCCTAATGTAAAAACGGTAGCACCAATTAAGTCGTCTATAATTCCGGCGGTAATACCACCATGCAAAATTCCATAAGGATTGGTCATCTCTAAACGAACCACGTAACTGCAATGCAAACTCCCTTTTTCGGCACTAATTACTGTTGGCTTCAACCAATTCATAAAATTAGATGGCGAATTGCTAACCTCTTTTCCGATAAAAGATTGAAAAACTTTTAATCTATCATTTGTATCTTGTTGTTCCATTTTTCGAAGATATAATCGTTCAATTATTTTTTGATGAAGCTTAATTTAATAAATTTATAAAAAAATAGACAGATGAATAAAAAGCAGATTACCGCGGTAGTAGAATTAGACCAATCTCGATACAAAACAAAAATATTTGCCGATGGACATTTTATTTATGCAGATGAACCAGAAGATTTAGGCGGAACCAATGAAGGTATGGCCCCAGGTGGTTTGTTACTTGCAAGCTTAGGTAGTTGTACCGCAATTACTGTGAGAATGTATGCAGACAGGAAACAAATCCCTTTGACCGGTATAACCATTCATCTGGCTATTTGTGCAGAGGAAGAAATGGGAAGCGGCACTACTATTGAACGAAAAATTGAATTACACGGAGATTTGGATGAAGAACAAAGGAAACGTTTAATGATCATTGCTGACAAATGCCCTATCCACAAAATATTGAGCAATCCGATAAAAATTATCAGCAACTAATTATTAACTTTCATGTCTACCATTAAAACTAAGCCGACTGATGTAAGTGTAGAAGACTTTATCAATTCTTTTGCAGATACCGAACAAAAGCGTAAAGACAGCTTCGAGCTTTCAAAAATCATGAGCGATTTTACTGGATTTGAACCTAAAATGTGGGGACCCAGTATCATTGGTTTTGGCTGCTATCATTATAAATCTGATAGAAGTAAACAAGAAGGAGATTGGCCGTTGGTTGGTTTTTCTCCACGTAAAGCGGCTATTTCTTTATACGTTTATATGGGAACCAAAGAGCAGGCGTACTTATTAGAGAATTTGGGAAAATTTAAAATGGGCAAAGCTTGTATTTACGTTAAAAAACTATCAGATATCAATATCGAAGTTTTAAAAGTATTAATGCGAGAAACCATTAAGCATTTGCAAACCAAATATGGAAGCCAATTTTTACCTTAAGAACCCGTGCAATGTAAATTGCTTGCTTAGAAATGACCTTAAATACAAGTTTGATTGCAATGTATGCGTATTGAAAGGCTATCTAATTACGTCACTTAAGCAGATTTTTTAGTTTGAAAACTCATAAAAAATACGGAACCTGATCCCACTTCGCTATCTAACCAAATAGTTCCATCATGCTTTCCAAGTATACGCTTTACGATAGATAAGCCCACTCCCGTACCTTCAAAATCTTTACCTCCAGATGCTCTGCTAAACAAGTCGAAAATACGTCCATGTTCTTCTTTAGCTATGCCAATACCATTATCAGCAATAGCATAAACTACTTCGGTAGCGGTTTGCGTTCCAGTGATTGTTACTTTAGGAAAATCGGTTTTAGAAGAATATTTTACAGCGTTACCCACCACATTAGCAAACACCTGCATCAACATTACTTTATCGCCAACAAGGTCGGGTGTGCCATTAATTTCTATTACCAAATTAGGATGTCCGTTGGCCACAATCAAATCATCGCGAAGATCTTCGAGCAACTTTTGCATATCAATACTATGCTTTTGTAATTTAGCCTGACCAACTTTAGAGTACGCTAAAACTTCATCAATCATCAACTGCATTTTTTGTGTACCAGCATCAATCCTATCTGCCATCATCACCACTTTATCCATGGATCTATCCCCTTTCTTAATCAACTGTGAATAAGATTTGATGGTTGCCAATGGGTTTTTCAAATCATGCGAAATAGTGTAACTAAAAGCGTCTAGTTCTTCGTAAGCTATCCTAAGTTTTTCATTGATCACACGAAGCTCATTTGCTTTTCTACTGATAGCGTAATTTACTTCGTCTCGAAGGGAAAGCGCTGCTTCTAATTCATGTTTTCGCCAAGCAATTGCACTTAGCTCTACCTCCTGCGACCACTCCTCAAAAGAATTTCTGGGTGAAATGTGTGTCATTCCTTTTTCATCTTTGTTGATGATTTTTTCAGGATTTCCGGCCCATTTTACCAATGTTTTAACTTCTGGTCTAAACCAAATCATATATTCTTTTAGATCTTTACCCAACCTGCAAGCCAAAACACCACTAGCGGTGTTTTTATATTTGCCTGCCGATGGAAATTGATCTGCAAGTTTATTGGTCGTAAAATATCCGTCTACATAGGTTTTATCGCCTAACCAATCTACCAAATCATTAATGAATGCTTCGTCGGGAACCTTGCCGGTGACATGAAGCTTATTCTCGAAATATAACGCTGCACCATCACAATTTAACACCTCTTTAAGTGTACATTCTTGATTAATCAACGCATCTTGTACCGCAATGTTGCGAAGAAGATATCTCGTTATGGTTTCTACCGACTGCCTGTGCTCTGTTGCATGCTGCTGATCTTCTTCTTGTTCTCTAAAGCTAATTGCGGAAGACAAGACCTGACCAACCAACTTTGCGCTTTCGCGTTCCTTATAGTTGATAAACCTTGGCGTATAATTATGGCAAGCGATCAAGCCCCATAACTGATCTCCATCTAAAATAGATACGCTAAAACTAGATGCCACACCCATATTTTTTAAGTATTGGATATGGATAGGCGACACTGCTCTTAGCGTACTATGCGTAAGATCTAAAGGCACCGCTTTCCCATTAACTGGCGGAGTTAGCAAAGCTGATGGCGAACTATGCACATCGGCTATAAGCCTTACTAAATTTATTTTGTATAGTTCTCTAGCTTGTTTTGGAATATCTGAAGCTGGGTAATGCAGACCTAGCCAAGATTCAAAATTGTCTGATTTAGCTTCGGCAACTACCTCTCCATGTCCATCGTCATGAAACTTATAAACCATGACCCTATCGTAGCCGATAATCTTTCTAATTTGCTGAGCTACATTTCCGAGTAGACTATCTACCTTTTTATCTGCTAATATCTCTGATAAAGAACGACCAACTAAAGATTGTAGATCGTGGGTTAGATTAGATACCGCAGGTTCGAAATCTAAAATATGATATCCATTATGCAAATGAACAATCACGTTAAATAACTTACTATTAACCTGATAAGTAAATGCGTTTTGATTAATTAATGCTTCTTGTTGGCTAGCGAAACGAACTAAACTCTCCAAACCTTGGCTAAAGTCGTCTCTAAAAATCTCTATTTTGCTTAATGGTTTATCTAAAATACTTTGAGCTGTAATGCCTGTAAATGAGATAATGTTTTCACTACAGTACTTAACTACCAGGTCTTGATCAAGAGCAAGTAAAAAACCATGTTCTTGGATACTGCCGGGTATATGTATTGGTTCAGTATCACAAGTTTCTAAATTTAAATCGCTCATATAGCCAAGCTGGTGTTTTTATTTCGGATCGTATTGTTCTATGAAATTAATCAAAATACTTAAACTCACAAAGTGATTTCACTTACTTGCTCATTTTCAGTATTTAAAAATAACTTTGAAACTTGGCAAAAGTATCATTAGCTACATTTACTGCAATTTGCTTCGCTTGCTCATCGCTGGCGTTAGCATTAAGGACGCTTACAAATGCAGACCACATTTTTCCAGTTTCTGCCCCATAACCAGAAAAGAAACTGAAACCTTTCGTTATCCCATGTTTTTTTAGTATTTCTACAATGATAGGGCCGCCCATAATAGAACCCTCCATTACGTACATTGCACCCAACGCTGCTGATAAAGATGTTATTTCTGGCTGAGGCAAACCAACAGAAGGTTTAATCTCAAAACCTAACTCTTCAATATCTGCCTTTAAATAACTGCTATTTCTACGCTCTGCGTAATCACTTAAAACTTTATTTGAAATATATGGGGCAATAGCTTTTTCAACTGTGTTAAAATAATTGTAAAAGCTATTTAGAAAACCTGCATAATCTGCTTCAGAACGTATGCCCTTTAATTTTAGGACAACTTTTTTTTCAAGTTCCTGATGTGACTTTTTAGTTTCTTCTTTTATACGGGCACTTAATAGTGATTGGCTCATTAATACTTAAATTTTAGAACAGGATAATTATCGATTAAATAGTTAAGCGCTTTACTTTTCTAACCATTTCGTCAATATCAAAAGGTTTAGCGATAAAGTCGTCAGCACGGTAATAACCATTTAAATCAGACATACCTTTGTTTGCAGACATCATCAATACCGGAACGTGAGCTAAGGTTTCGCTTGTTTTTACGCCATGGCAAAGCTCAATGCCATTTCCATCTGGTAACATTACATCCATCACCATTAAATCGGCATCAGCAGCAGGTAGCGAGTTCTTAAACGTAGTTGCATTTGGAAACAGTGATACATCGTATCCTTCGTCTGTGAGTAATATAGAAATTACTTCACCAATATCTGGATCATCTTCTACGATCCATACTTTCTTTTTCATTAGGTGTATAAGGGAATATATTTGCTAACGAACAAATATAAAAACTTATTGTTTGCAAAAAGATGCAATAATATCATCAATCCAAAGCTTTTATAAATTAAGGTTAAAAAAGATGGATGGTTAAGCTAAAATTTTCCTACGATCAAACAATAGTCTACCCAACTTGGTTATTAGCCGTGATACCATCAAATAACCAATGTCTACAACACCCAAAGAAACTACTAACAAACCATTTGGCTTCCCTAAGATCATTTTAATCTTGGTGCTAACCATTGTGTTAATTGCACAAGCTTTTTTTGGCTTCCGCCTGCACCAATTGTCTGAAAAGCAAGAACAGCTTAAAACAGACTTTGCCGAAATCAACAGTATTTCTTTAGGGTTGTTTTCCATTAGCCAATGGCAAAATAAGATAGAGAGTATCGTTATTAGCCAAACCAGAAGCCTAGATTTAAGCCCTAAACAAAAGAAAGAACTACAAAAAGAAATTGAGGCGGTAATTGTTGCTTTAATTGATAAGGCAGAGAATTTGGTGACTGGAACAAAGAAAAAATCATTCCGTGGGAAGATTGCAAAATTTGCTGTAAAGAATTTTATTGATGTAGATACGATTAAGAAAAAAGTTCCAGGCATTGCTCGTACCATCATTACCAAAATAGACAACCCAAGAGCAAAAAGACAATTGGGTGCCATGGCGCTCCAAAAACTTGAGCAAATAGATGAAATCGAATCGATAGACAGTACGTTGACGGCAAATGCTCAAATCATTAATGCGGTTTACAATCGCTATAATGTGACTAACACCGTACATCTAAATGCAAAAATAGAAACAGATTTACGCAAAACTAACCGCCAAATGTATAATTACTGTATAGGTATGTTAGCTGGTATTGTTCTGTTTTTAGTAGCATGGGGTATTTTCCGCAAGCGCAAACAGTTTTACGCTGCGCTTTTCATCCTTTCTCTAGTAATGGCGTTTATTTTACTAGCAGTAGGTTTAACAGCATCTATGATTGAGGTAGATGCTCGAATAGGCGCCATAGATTTTGTATTACTTGGCCAGCAAATCACTTTTCACGATCAGGTATTATTTTTTCAATCTAAAAGTATCTTAGATGTAGTGATGATACTTATTGGTGGCTCTGCGATAGATTCCATTCTAGTTGGTGTGTTGATTTTAGCCTTCAGTATTCTTTTTCCGGTGATGAAACTGAGCTCCACAGGTATTCACCTTTTAGGGCGAAAAAGCTTAGCCGAAAATAAAATCATCAAGTATTTCGCTTTTCAGTCGGGTAAATGGAGCATGGCCGATGTTATCGTAATCGCCATACTAATGGCTTACATAGGCTTAAATGGATTGCTGGAAACTCAATTGGCTAAAGCCGCTATTCAACCAGAGACACTAACAATTATTTCTACACACAACACGGCTTTACAGCCTGGCTATATCATTTTTATTGCGTTCGTACTCTTTGGCTTAGTGCTTTCCACAATTTTAAAAACGATCAGCCCATATAACTGCGATTAACATTAAGATATTGTATTAGTATAAACCTTGCCTAATATTTAACATACTTTGAAAACAGAAACCAAATCAAAATTTAAGAAAAAGATCTTACCCAATATCCTTTTGATGATGGTATTAGCTGCTCTATTGTCTACTGCATCGTACTTTGGATATAGACTTTATTCCATTTCTGCTGAACAAGAACAGTTAAAAGAAGATTATGCGACCATCAATAATATCACCTTTGGGGTATTTTCTTTAGATTTATGGACAGATAAGCTTTCTGCCGTTGTAACTGAGAAGATCAAAGGTTTTAAAATTTCGAAAGAGCAGCGAACAGAAATGAAGAAGGAAGTTGAAGAACAACTTCATGGAATGATTAACGAAGTAGTAAGAGAATTTGAAAAACCACAAAAAGGCTTAGGTAATAAACTTAAGAAATTCGCCTTTAAACAACTGGTAGATCCTAAAGAACTTCATGATCAAGTGCCTTCTTTTGCACATACTATCATTACTAGAATAAATTCGCCAAGGTCAATCAAAAAACTAAAAGGTATAGCCACTACCGAGTTTAACCAGCTAGCTGAGCAAACTTACGATAGTACGGCTACCGCACAGGCTAAAATTACCAAACATCTCTATCAAAAATATAAGGTAAGCAACCTAACTTCGTTTAATAAGCAGCTAGAGAGCCGTTTCGATAGCATACGAAAAGTTACTTACGACTATGCCTATGCAATGCTGGCGTGTGCGCTAGTTGTGCTTTGTCTGTGGTTTCCGCTAAGGAAACAGCAACATCTGCACAATACGTTATTTACCATGACTTTATTAATGGGGTTGGCTTTACTTATTGTGGGTGTAACAGTGTCTATTATCGAAGTTGACGCTCGTATAAGTGCATTAGAATTGCATATATTGGGCGAAAAGTTAGTCTTCAGCAACCAAGTTTTATTTTTCCAATCGAAAAGTATTTTAGGAGTTGCACAAGTATTGATACAGCAACCTAAACCAGATTCGGTTACCGTAGGCATTTTAATTATCTTGTTCGTAATTGTTTTACCATTGCTAAGAATGGCAGCAAGAGGTATTCATTTACTGTGCAAACCATTGATCTCAGAAAACAAAATCACCAAATATTTAGCTTTCGAATCCGAAAAGTGGGATATGGCTGATGTAATGGTAATAGGTATATTGATGACTTATATTGGACTAAATGGAATTCTAAAAAGCCAGCTTACCGATTTGAATATCAAAAGTGATGTACTTACCACGACTACGGTAAATTTCACGTCATTACAGCCCGGCTACATTGTTTTCGTAGGTTATGTGATATTGGGTTTTGTAGTGTCTTACGTATTAAAAAACATTGCTTGTCCACCTAAAAGAGACGAGCTAGTAAACCACCAAAGCTAGCTCAAACGCTTTCATTGTTGTGAACATAATTAATTAACTAGCAAATTATTACAATACATTATATTGAAATTTAATTAAGATATTCTTCAACCAGTTCTAACAATTTCTCTACATCGAAAGGTTTAGCTAAAAAATGTGTAGCTCCAGCTTTCAAAGCAATGTCATTTCCATCAGTACTTGCCGATATTACAATTACAGGTAAATCTTTAGTAGATGGATTTTCTCTAAACATCTTTAAAACTTGATCACCTGATAAAACAGGCATCCATAAATCAAGTATTACTAAATCTGGGACTTTCTTATTAACTATAGCTCTTACATTTAAGCTATTTGCTTCGGGAATAATGTCGTGACCAGTATCTTCCAACACTAACTCCAACATTTCTAAAATTCCCGGATCGTCGTCACATATCAAAATCGTTTTACGCTTCACCTTGCGGTCTCCCTTCTATCGGTAAAGTAAAACTAAATGTAGAACCTTTGCCCTTTTCACTTATTACCCAAATTGTTCCACCATGACTTTTCACAATTTGTTGGCAGATATAAAGTCCAATGCCCATTCCTGGGAAACGCCGTTGAATATCTCCGCTTCTGAAAAATCTTTCGAAAACTTTCTTTTGATCTTCTAAACCAATACCAAGACCTTGATCAGTCACAGAGACTTTTACAAACTCACCTACACGAGACACATAAACGCCAACTTCAGTAGATCCAGGAGCGTATTTGATGGCGTTTGAAACCAAGTTATTGATCACTTGGATGATTTGACTTTCATCGCCCAAAACATTTCTGCCTAATTTACCTTCTAGTTTTAACTCGTGCAAACCAGCAGAACTCCTTAAATTTTCAATCGTTTCGGCCACCATTTTATCAAAATCAAATTCGTCGTGATGAAGTTCCATATGTCCAGATTGGATTTTTGAAACATCGAGTAGTTCTGCAATCAAATTATTAAGCCTGTCGATATACTTGGCTATTTTGGCTAACGTTTGCTCAAATTTTTCGCTCGCATTTTTGGGCTTAATTTTTTCGAGCATCTGTACAAAACCTTTTATAGTAGTAAGCGGTGTTTTCAGTTCATGACTGGCAATAGAAAGGAAATCATCTTTTCGGCGTTCAATCTCCCTTTTCTCCGTTATATCTTCAATGGCTAGTAAGATTTGGTCTTTATATTGTCCTTCTAACTCAATTCGGTATGCATTTAAAAGCATCAGTTTTCTACCGATATGAGGAAAATCATGCTCTACTTCGAAGTCAACAATCGGGTTACTGGTTGGAAGAATTTTAATCAGCATTTCTCGCAGCCGTTGGATGTCCCATTGGCCATTGCCTAATTCATACAGCAGTTTGCCCTTTGTTTCTTGACTACTTACTTTAAATGTTCTTAGAAAATGATCGTTGGCACTTAAAATGCGAAAATCTGGATCTAACACCAATAAACCTTCTCTTACAGTTTGGATAATCGAACTTAAAAAAGATTCGCTTTCACGCAATTCTCTAGTTCTATCCAAAATTTTCTGTTCCATGTGATTTTGTTGATCAAGCAATTCCAATTCTGCTTTTTTACGCTTGGTAACATCGTTTTGTACGCCAATGAAATGTGTAACGTTTCCATCCGCATCTTTTACCGGCGACATATAAAGTTCATTCCAAAAAAGATCACCGTTCTTGCGGTAGTTTCTAATTTCTACTCTACACTCTTTGCCCAAGGCAACTGCTTCTGCCAACTGCGATCTAGCGGGCTGCGACCTATCTGCCTGTTGTAAAAACCTACAATTATGTCCAATAATATCAGTTCTCGAATAACCAGTAATAGTTTCAAAAGCAGAATTGCAATAGATGATAGGATTGTCTGGCTGAGTGTTGTCTGTAATAATAATACCAGACACCGATGAATCCAGTGCTTGCGATATAAGTTCGAAATCTTGTTTTAGGGAATCTCCATTAAGACGAAACCCATTTTGATTATAATTTGCCAATTTATGTTTTTTAGTTACGGTTGTTAAAACAGACTAACACTTTAATTTGTTTGCCTCAATTTTATATCAAAATGAGGGTAATATTGATTGAAAAAACATATTTCAAATTTATTTCACTATTGTCAATCAAAACCAATTAAAAATGGTTTTACTATTGAAGTTAACGATAAATAGAAAAAGTTATGATCACATCAAATAAAGTCGCAATTATGGGCGCAGCTGTGCTTTTATCAGTAGCATCTTGCACCCCTTCCCAACAAAAACAGAGAGAAGATGCTGGTATCACCGCAGATTCAACTATTGATGCCACCACTAAGGCTAAAATAAGTACCGCAGATATTGATATGGACGGTGCTGAAAAATCTTTCATACTTGCTGCCCATTCGCAAAGCTTGTACGTTACCGAACTAACCACCATTGCGGCAAAAAGTAAACATAAGCAGTTGCAAACCTTCTCAAAAAAAATAGCAGCAGACTATCAAAAAATGAGTACCGATGTAGAAAAGATTGCTAAAGGAAAAGGTATTTTACTGGAAAGGAAGCTATCCGATACCCAACAAAAGGAATTAGATGCAATTAAAGAACTTTCCTCGCCAACGTTAGATCAACAGGTGTTGCAAAAAATACAAATGTTCCAAGCATCATTCACCACCTTATTTAAGGAAGCGCAAAATTTATCGAATACCGATATTCAGAACTTTGCTAAAAATGGCTTAAGTGCAATCCATGGTCAACAAGAAGAAACTACCAAATTAGTTAATGAATCGAATGAAACTGGATCGCAAAGTACTAGACCAGGAGAAGTATCTATTAAATAGCTAAATTAAGTACCTGAAAAACAGCAAAATAAATTAAAATTTAAAATATTTAACTTTTTTAGGGTTACCTTTTTATGATAAGCGTATTAAACTGTAATTAATTAATTTTACAAAACGTTTAAACAAAAATTAAAATGAAAAACTTATTCAAATTTGGCTTTTTAGCTTTAGCTTTATCTTTAACTGTAGTTGCTTGTTCTTCTGAGAAAAAAGCAGAAGGTACTGATACTGTAGGTGCTGATACTACTATCACTACTGATACTACTGTTGTTGATACAGTTGTTAAAACTGATACTACTGTTGTTGATTCAACTGTAAAACACTAGTCAAATAGTAAAGTATAAAAGAGCCTCGAGAAATTCTCGGGGCTTTTTTAGTTTACACCAATTTGCTTTTTAACTATGTTAATAGCCAACAAATGTTAACTTTGCACTTTTTAAAAAATCAATAAATTATGACTTTATCTCCATTACAAGCTATCTCTCCTATTGATGGCCGTTACAGAAAAACAACCGCTAAACTTGCCGATTATTTTTCTGAATATGCCCTGATCAAATATAGGGTACTGGTAGAAATTGAATATTTTATTGCTTTAGTGGAGGCTAACGTTCCAGGTACAGAAAACTTTGATAAGAGCTTGTTCACTCAGTTAAGAGACATTTATAAAGCTTTTAATGATACCGATGCACAAAGTGTAAAGGATACTGAAAGTGTAACCAATCATGATGTAAAAGCTGTAGAATATTTTATCAAAGCAAAATTTGATGGTTTAGGATTACAAGCTTACAAAGAATTCATCCATTTTGGACTTACTTCACAAGACATCAATAACACGGCTATTCCCTATACTTTTAAGTTGGCATTAACCGAAAGTTATTATCCAGCCTTACAACAATTAATTGATAAACTTACCGAGCTTGCTAACGAATGGCAAAATGTACCGTTATTAGCACATACTCATGGTCAGCCTGCTTCTCCTACTAAGTTAGGGAAAGAGTTTATGGTTTTTGTAGAGCGATTGAAAGTGCAACTAGCTAATTTAAAAACCGTTCCTAATGGTGCTAAGTTTGGTGGTGCAACAGGTAATTTCAACGCACACCATATCGCTTACCCTCAAATTAATTGGGTAGATTTCTCTAATAACTTTGTTAACGAAACTTTGGGTTTAACCAGAGCGCAACATACTACCCAGATTGAACACTACGATCAGTTTGCTGCACAATGCGATGCATTAAAACGCATCAATAACATCATTATAGATCTAGATCGCGATATCTGGACCTACATTTCTAAAAATTACTTCAAACAAAAAATCAAAGAAGGAGAAGTTGGTTCGTCGGCTATGCCGCACAAAGTAAACCCTATTGATTTTGAAAACGCTGAAGGAAATGCTGGAATTGCAAACGCATTATTTGAATTTTTAGCTGCAAAATTACCGATCTCTCGTTTACAAAGAGATTTAACAGACTCTACTGTACTTAGAAATGTCGGTGTTCCAATGGCGCATACCTTAATTGCTATTAACTCTACGTTGAGAGGTTTAGGAAAGATCATCCTTAACCAACAAGCAATTGACGATGATTTAGAGGACAACTGGGCGGTTGTTGCCGAAGCTATTCAAACTGTTTTACGAAGAGAGGCTTATCCAAACCCTTACGAAGCATTGAAAGCTTTAACCAGAACAAATCAAAAAATTACGGCTGAAACGATTGCCATTTTTATTGATGGTTTAGAAGTAAATGATGCCATTAAAGCCGAGCTGAAAAAAATCACTCCTTTTAGTTATACGGGGATATTTTAGGAATTTTTGAATGAGTAAATTTTAAATGAGTAAATAGCGTAGACTATATTATTTCGTCATTCACTCCTTTTATCATTCAAAATTCTATCTTATTTGACCTAAAATAGACAACAATTCAAATGTCAATTGTATATTTTTGTAATATAAATTCTATTAGACATGACTATTAACGTATATACAGAACAAACGCCTAATCCAGCTACAATGAAGTTTATGGTAAATAAGCTTTTAATTAACGGTAGCGAAGATTTTGCAACCAAAGAAAGTGCAGAAAAATCTCCTTTTGCTAAAGAATTGTTCAAATTCAATTTTGTAAATGGTGTATTTTTCGCAAGTAACTTTGTTACCATCACCAAAACTGACGATGCAGAATGGAGTGATATCGAAGCAATTTTAAAGGAGTTTGTTAAAGGTGCGGTAGAAGCTGAACTTAAAATTAAAGATGCTGCAGAAGAAGCACCAAATTTTGAAGGTACAGAAACTGAAATCAAGATACAGCAAATTTTACACGATTACGTACGCCCAGCTGTGGAACAAGATGGCGGTGCTATCACTTACAAATCTTTTGATGAAGGCGTAGTAACAGTAGAGTTAAGAGGTTCTTGCAGTGGTTGTCCATCAAGTACCATTACCTTAAAATCGGGTATACAAAACCTATTGCAGCGCATGGTACCAGAAGTTAAAGATGTAGTTTCTGAAGCACTATAAACTTTACTCGTTAAATAATTTATAAAACCGTAGCTAAACACTACGGTTTTTTTTGTTTGTTACCATTTTAAAGCACTTTCATTCCTAAAAACAAGTGCATCCTACCCTTCACAATTCCAAAATAAATGACATCTTTGTAGAAACAAAATTTCAACATGTCAGACGAAAAAATAATCTTTTCAATGGCGGGAGTTAGTAAAATCTATCCGCCACAAAAACAGGTTTTAAAAAATATCTACTTATCTTTTTTCTACGGAGCCAAAATTGGCGTAGTTGGTTTAAACGGTTCTGGTAAATCATCTTTGTTAAAAATTATTGCTGGTTTAGATAAATCTATTCAGGGCGAAGTGGTATTTTCTCCAGGTTATTCTGTAGGGTACCTAGCCCAAGAGCCAGAGCTAGACCAAGAAAAAACAGTACGTGAAGTAGTAGAAGAAGGCGTTGCCGAAATTACTGCTGTACTAAAAGAATACGAGGAAATTAATGAAGCGTTCGGATTAGAAGAAAACTACTCTGACGCCGATAAAATGGATAAATTGATGCAGCGCCAAGGCGAGTTGCAAGATAAAATTGATGCTACTAATGCTTGGGAATTAGACAACAAATTGGAGCGAGCAATGGATGCTTTGCGTTGTCCTGATCCAGATACTAAAATTGCAGTATTATCGGGTGGTGAGCGTCGTCGTGTAGCCTTATGCCGCTTATTGCTGCAATCGCCAGATGTATTGTTATTGGATGAGCCTACCAACCACTTGGATGCGGAAAGTATTGATTGGTTAGAGCAGTTCTTACAAAACTACGAAGGAACAGTAATTGCTGTAACCCACGATAGATACTTCTTAGATAACGTTGCTGGATGGATTTTAGAGTTAGATCGTGGCGAAGGTATTCCGTGGAAAGGTAACTACTCATCATGGTTAGATCAAAAAGCCAAACGTTTAGCACAAGAAGAGAAAACCGAAAGTAAGCGTCAAAAAGCATTAGAACGTGAGTTAGAATGGGTACGTATGGCTCCAAAAGCTCGTCATGCAAAATCAAAAGCTCGTTTATCTAACTACGATAAATTAGCTAGCGAGGACGGTGTAGAACGCGAAGAAAAATTAGAATTATTTATTCCAGCAGGACCTCGTTTGGGTAACGTAGTAATTGAAGCGAACCATATCTCAAAAGCTTACGATGGTAAATTATTATTCGAAGATTTAAGTTTCTCTTTACCTCCAGCTGGTATTGTCGGAATTATCGGTCCAAATGGTGCTGGTAAAACTACCCTATTCCGTTTAATTACTGGCCAAGAGCAACCAGACAGTGGTGATTTTAAAGTTGGTGAAACGGTTAAATTAGGTTACGTAGATCAAATGCATAACGATCTAAATCCTGATAAGACTGTCTATGAGAACATCACCGATGGTTTAGATAACATGTTGTTAGGTAACAAACAGGTGAATTCTAGAGCGTATGTTTCTAAGTTCAACTTCAACGGCGCAGATCAACAGAAGAAAGTTGGTGTGCTATCTGGTGGAGAGCGAAACCGGGTTCACTTAGCAATAACTTTAAAAGAAGGCGCTAACGTTTTATTACTGGATGAGCCTACCAACGATATCGATGTGAATACTTTACGTGCATTGGAAGAAGCCTTAGAGAACTTCGGTGGTTGTGCAGTAGTAATTTCTCACGATAGATGGTTCTTAGACCGTATCTGTACGCACATATTGGCTTTCGAGGGCGATTCGCAAGTTTATTTCTTTGAAGGAAACTACTCTGATTACGAAGAAAACCGTAAAAAACGTTTAGGTGATGTAACTCCGAAGAGAATTAGATACAAGAAATTAGGATAACTTAAAGCCCCGAACTAAAATCGGGGCTTTTGTTTAAGCTTTAAATTGATTTAAGAATTAATATTCAAAACATTCTATCTTTAAACTTCAATATTCATTTTACGAAAAAACAATTCAATCAGCATGGCGGCTAAATCTGTTCAATTTGGCATTGATGTATTTTTGGAAACCATAGATTTAAAAGATGCCGCTATTGGGTTAGTCTGCAATGCTGCTTCATTAACTACTACAGGCACACATGCTAGCCAAGCGTTATTAGCACATGGCTTTAATATCAAAAAACTATTTTCTCCAGAGCATGGGTTTAGTGCCAAAGGCGATGATGGCGCATTCATCAGTGATGATACTGACCTGGTAACTAGGTTGCCAATTATAAGTTTATATGGCAATAAGCTAGCTCCAACAACTGATGATTTAGCAGACATAGACTTAGTGATACTTGATTTGCCAGATATTGGTGCAAGATTTTACACTTACCTATGGACCATGACCTACGTAATGGAGGCATGTGTAGCAAATGGAAAAAAGCTACTTATTTTAGACAGGCCCAATCCAATAGCTACACATTTCGACTTTGCAGAAGGTCCCGTTCTTGAGGAAAATTGTAGTTCTTTCATCGGCAGATTTTCTATACCTATTAAACACAATTGTACCTTAGCAGAATTAGCCAATTATTTTAAAGTCTTAAAATATCCGTTATTGAAGTTAGAAACAATTGCAATGAAAAATTGGGATCGATATAAAAATGATGACTACCCTTTTTTTGCTACTTCTCCCGCAATTCAAAAAAGACATACTGCCTATCTCTATCCTGGAACTTGTTTGTTTGAAGGACTAAATATTAATGAAGCCCGAAGTACTGAATTTCCATTTGAGCAATTTGGTGCCCCCTGGATAGATGCAAATTTGCTAAAATGCAAAATGTTAGAAATTTCTGATGCAGTAGATTTAGAAATCGTCAGTTACCGAGCTGTTGCTGCTCCATATCTTGGTGAAATTTGCAACGGATTAAGAATTATCCCTAAAAGCCTTCATAGTTTTAAACCAGTTAATTACATTATAACCTTGATTAGCTTAATGACGAAGCTATTTCCTAACAAGCTCAAAGAGCGAAATTACCTAACCAACGTAAACCCCAATGGAGAGAAACATTTAGACAAATTGGTAGGAACAACAAATTCATTTGAAAAAATCAGTTCAAATAACTTAGATACTGCTGTTCCAAACTGGTTAACTACAATTAAACCTTACCTGATATATCCTTAAGTTTAAATCTAGCTCTACTGATTTAAGAAAACTTAATTACTGAAATACAACTTTTTAAAGTATTAGATGTACTTTTGCATCAAATTTTAACGTATGGAACCGCTGCACTTCGACTTCAATCAAATATTATCAACTTCGATGATTTTATTTGCAATCATTGATATTTTAGGTTCTATTCCAATTATCATATCGTTACGAAAAAAAGCGGGACATATCCAATCAGAAAAAGCGACTTTGGTGGCTACGGCTATCATGATCTTATTCCTTTTTGGAGGAAAAGCAGTCTTAGGTGTAATTGGTGTTGATGTACAATCGTTCGCAATTGCAGGTTCTTTAGTAATTTTCTTTATCGCAATGGAGATGGTGCTAGGCATTCACTTTTTTAGAGATGAAGCTCCTGAAACCGTATCTATCGTGCCACTTGCCTTTCCTCTAATTGCCGGCGCAGGTTCACTAACTACGCTATTATCCTTAAAAACAGAATACCGTACCGAAAACATCTTAATTGGAATTATCTTAAATATGGTCTTCGTTTATTTTGTTTTAAAGAACACCGCCAGATTAGAAAAGCTTCTTGGCAAAACTGGTTTAAACGTGTTAAGAAAGAGCTTCGGTGTCATTCTTTTGGCTATCGCGATCAAATTATTTAGAACCAATACTGGTTTGTAATTGTAACACTAATTGCTTAAATTGATCTAAGATATAAATCACCGATAAGATGAACTTATTTGAGCAATTTACGGTATATGTTGGCGCACTAGCTATCTTGTTAGAAGCTATCAGTTATTTGCGTGGAAAGTTAAAAGGTAAGAGTTGATTATTTATTACTTGCACCTATCATACCTTATATACTCACTAGAGCTAGCAACATCTTTAGCTCAGAATTCACAATTTAAATCACTGTTTTAAAGTCACTTATTATCTACAATCAACTGCATTACCATAAGTAGAATGTGTATGTGGAGAAAGAAATGGAATATCCAAATCTACAGAACGTAGGATAAATAGTGCGCCAATGAATAGCGCAAACCAGGGAATTAGCTTTTGACTGTTAAATCTAAAGTACTTTTTCAGATAAATTCCGCCTAAAGAAATGAAAAGCATTAAAGGTGTAGTACCTAGTCCAAAGAGTAACATAAAACTTGCACCAGCTAGAGATGTAGCCGAATTTAACGCGGTTGCCAGAGCTAAATAAACCATTCCGCAGGGGATTAAGCCGTTCAGCATACCGGCAAAAAAGCCCCACAAATGTAGTTTAAAAACCTCTCCCATTAATTTACTGATGGGAATTACCATTTTATTTTGCAGTTTTTGAAAAGCACTTAAATATCTCCCACTAAGCTGTGCTAGCGTAAAAAGTATCAATACAATTCCTATGATTAAGCTGAGTGTTTCTTGCTTTGCAAAAACGGCGAAGGTGTTGCCTACCAAACCTACTAATAGTCCTAATAAAGCGTAAATTGATATTCTACCTAACTGATACAACAATACCTGCAGAATATTATGCCAAAGCTTTTTTTTGTCCAATGGCAAGCCCAGCACAATTGGCCCGCACATTACGACACAATGTACACTTCCCAAAAAGCCCATTAGAAAAGCAAGCGGCATAAAATTCATATCGTGATATCTTTTGTAAATAGATAATCTCTACCATTCGAGCGCCACTCCAATTTCAACGACCAAAATCCTTTATCTAAAGAACCGGCTTCAATGATAATTAAGTTTTCGTCGCCGATGGTTTTGCCGCTACTTTTTACATCTTTTTCCTTTGCGGATGGTCGCATTAAGGTAAGTTGATAATCGGCTGCATCTTTCAGTTGTATAATCAACTGACTTTGGCTCTGTTTTATCTCTGGTGTTGCGCCATCGTTTAAAGTATTGCTTTTTGCGTCGTATTCCTTATCATAGTTGATCCCTTTTTCGTAGTAATCTTCCTCTACCAAAGCATCGTTGCTATGGTTTTTGAACATATAAACTACCATTCCTATAATGAACGACATGAAAACTGCCATTCCTAAAACTAGTTTTGCTCCCCAATTCATATTTACAGATTGTTTGATTGTTGGTTAACTGTTTAATCAGTTATTTGGTAAATTGATATCTGACCACATATACCTGTCCCCTGTTTACGGTTGCGAAAAGAAAGTAGTACTCGTATTGCTAATCACCATCCCGCCTACTTCCACTTCGAAATTCACTTTGCTTTTAAATTCTTCGATATTCTTTGGTTGTTTGATAAGGAAGAATGTTAAATGTGCCGAACCTTCTTTAGGCAAAATCGTATCAGCTTGTATCAATTCTATTTTATCTTTCGGATCGGCGGATTTCAACACAAACTTCATACCCTTATTCGTTTTATTAATCAGTTCTGCGTTGTACAAATTGGCAATAGTTCCGTCAGGGCGTTTTTGATATAAAGTTCCACTAGCTCGTAAAACTGTCGTCTGTACATCTTCCCTTTTATAAATTAAGGATGAGAAGATAATTATCACCAAAAACAAAACCACCGCATAACCATAAGCCCTCGCTCCTAGCCTAAATTTGTTTCTACTTTGGATAAAATCATGATTGTAGAAACCAATCAATTTCTCCGGCTTACCAATTTTCAGCATCACTTCATCGCAAGCATCTATACACGCAGTACAGTTTACACATTCTAACTGCGTTCCTTTTCTAATATCAATCCCTGTTGGGCAAACTTGCACACATAAACCACAGTCGATACAATCGCCTTTTAAGCTTTGGTCTATGCTTTTTTGAATTCTCCCACGAGGTTCACCACGAGTTTCATCGTAAGCTACAATTAAGCTCTTATTATCTAACAAAACGCCTTGTAACCTACCATAAGGACAAATTACGGTACAAACTACTTCTCTAACATAAGAGAATACGCAATAGAAAATGAACGTGAAAATCCAGATAGAAATAAAGCCTATCGTATGTTCGCTGACTGGTTCGGTAATAATTTCGTACAATTTATCTGAACCTATGAGATAGGCTAAAAATGTATTCGAAATCAAAAAGGAAATGACCAAGAATAAGAAATGTTTAAATCCTTTTTTAAATACCTTCTCTGCGCTCCATTCCTGCACATCTAGTTTCTTTTGTTGGTTGGCATCACCTTCTATCCAATATTCAATTCTGCGGAAAACCATCTCCATAAAAATGGTTTGCGGACAAACCCAACCACACCACAGCCTTCCCAATATTACCGTAAAACAAACGATGAATAGCACCAAAATCAGCATCGCTAATGCAAAAAGGTAAAAATCTTGCGGCGTGAAAATGAGCCCAATAAATACAAATTTTCGCTCCAGGAAGTTAAGCAGTATCAACTGCTCGCCATTTAACTTGATGAAAGGACTAGCAAATAAAAGAAGCAGCAGGACGTAACTTACCCATTTCCTTTGATTGTATAATCTACCTGAAGGCTTTTTAGGATAAAGGAACGTTCTGCCTCCGCTCTTGATGTTATTTTTTGGGGATTGTTTCATCTCAATATCTTTCTGCACTTATTTTTTTTAACGTATCAGTAAAGCTGCCCTCTCTGCCCTTTGGGCATCTCTCCCAGAGGGAGAGAATTTACAATTTGTATAGCCATTGGCTACTCTCTCCTTTTTAGGGAGAGACGGCGCAGCCAGAGAGGGTCTCTAATTAGCTACAGCTTCTGCCGCAGCCGGGTCATATTTTTCACCTTGTGGCGCTTTTGGATTAGCAGGTTTAGAGCCTTGCAATGACAAAATGTAATTGGTAACCGCACTGATGTTGGCCGAACTCATGTTTTTCTCCCAGCTTACCATCCCCTTTTCAGGTACGCCATATTTCACTACTTTGAAAATATCTTTCACGCTACCACCGTGTAACCAAAATTCATCTGTTAAGTTAGGTCCAACTAGTCCCTCACCGTTTTGGCCATGACAAGCAATACAATTTGCATTGAACACCCCTTTACCTACAGCAATTTGTGACGGATCTACCTTCACGCTATTTTCATCTACAGACGAAGCAGATTTTGCCAAGAATTTTTGTTTTGCTAGATCGGCTTTTGCCATTTCCGTTTTGTATTCATCATCTTGTCTTTCGCCGTGCTCACCAATATGATAGTAGTACAAATACCCGGCAGCGAAAATTAATGTACCGTAAAAAAGCACGTTAAACCAAGCAGGAACAGGATTATTCAATTCTTTGATACCATCGTAAGCATGCGGAATTTCTAAATCTTTCTCTGCCGAAAGTGGTTTCAAACTCAAGAGCTTGTTCCAGATGCTAGGTTTTTCGCCGTTTAGTTTAACCCACTCTTCGTACTCCAATCTTCTATCTTCTTTGGTTTTATAAGGCGTTGGATTTAAACGCTCTTGATAAATCACTCTAAAGCTTTTATATAAAGTAATGGCAACAAACAACAAGATAATCGAAAACACCAACAAAGTGATAATTAACAATTCGGTTGTGGTAATTCCCAGAGAAGGTTCTGGAATAACTACCTTAGTTTCTTCCTCAGTGGCGGCAACACCTTCTTGTGCAAATGAGACAAAAGCTGTAGCCAATAACATCATCAATAAACTAAACTTCTTCATATCCGTTAGATTGAGGTTCGCTAATAGGTAAATTACTCATTTCTGCGATGTGTGATTTGTTCATCCTGATGAGATAAATACCTACCATGATGAAAAAAATCATAAATATGAGCAGTGATGCGATGAGATAAAACTCACCGCCTGCTAGGTCTTTTATTTGCTTAAACATAATTTTTTACTGGTTAGATGGAATAGTTGTTTTGTTGGCCTTAATGTCGGTGCCCATACGTTGCAGGTAAGCAATTAGGGCGATGATTTCTCTATCGCTTTTTACATCGATATTGTTTTGCTTCAAATCGGTAGCAATAGCTTCGGCCTGCTCTTTCAATTTAGCTTGCGCTACAGCATCAAAGTTCTCTCTGTAAGGCACACCTAAAGTTTGCATGGCCCTAATCTTCGCTTCGGTCATGCTGGTATCCAATTTTTGGGTAATTAACCATGGGTATGGCGGCATGATACTTCCTGGAGACATTGAGGTTGGATCTAACATGTGATTGTAGTGCCAGGCGTTAGAATATTTACCGCCAATACGGTGTAAATCCGGTCCGGTACGCTTACTTCCCCATAAGAATGGATGGTCGTAAACAAACTCCCCTGCTTTACTGTACTCGCCATAACGCTCCGTTTCTGACCTAAACGGACGGATAGTTTGCGAGTGGCAGTTCACACAACCTTCTTTGATATACAAATCTCTACCTTCTAACTCTAGCGGCGTGTAAGGTTTTACACTGGCAATGGTCGGCACGTTACTTTCAATCGTAAAAGTTGGCATCATTTCTACCATACCACCAACTAAGATCACAATCATAGAAAGTACCATGAATTTCATCGGTTTACGCTCCAACACACGGTGCCATTTTTTATCGGCTGGATCTTCATGAGTAATTACTTTCTCTAAAGCCATCGCCTCTGCTGCTTCGTTAGCTACCAATTTGCCTTTTAACATGGTTTTAGCCAAGTTGTAAGTCATCGCGATAGCGCCAATTAAATACAACGCACCACCGACAGAACGCAAGATGTGCATCGGGATAATTTGCAGCGTAGTGGTTAAGAAGTTAGCATATTTCAACAAGCCTTCATTCGTAAACTCTTTCCACATTAAACCTTGTGTAAACCCAGCCCAGTACATTGGGATAGCGTAAAACAAGATACCCAAAGTGCCAATCCAAAAGTGGAAAGAAGCCAGTTTTTTAGAGAACAACTCCGTTTTATAGATACGCGGAATTAACCAGTACAATACACCAAATGTTAAGAAGCCATTCCAGCCCAAAGCACCTACGTGTACGTGAGCTACGATCCAGTCGGTGAAGTGAGCTACACCATTGATTTGTTTTAAGGATAACATTGGACCTTCGAAAGTGGCCATACCATAAGCGGTAAGCGCAACCACCATAAATTTTAGGGTTACATCTTCGCGAACTTTATCCCAAGCGCCACGTAAGGTTAACAAACCGTTGATCATACCACCCCAACTTGGAGCAATTAACATCACAGAAAAAGCTACACCTAAAGACTGTGCCCATCCTGGCAAGGAAGTATACAATAAGTGGTGAGGACCAGCCCAGATGTAGATGAAAATTAAGGACCAGAAGTGCAGAATACTCAATTTATAAGAATACACCGGACGATTAGCCATTTTAGGCAGGAAGTAATACATCATCCCCAAATATGGTGTAGTTAAGAAAAATGCAACCGCATTATGGCCGTACCACCATTGCACCAGAGCATCTTGCACACCAGCAAAAATATAGTAACTTTTTAAGAATGATATTGGCAGCTGAAATGAATTTACAATGTGCAGCACCGCAATAGTTACAAACGTAGCAATGTAAAACCAAATGGCCACATAAAGATGTCTTTCTCTACGTTTAATAATGGTACCGAACATATTGATACCAAAAACCACCCAAATTAAGGTAATGGCGATATCAATTGGCCACTCTAATTCTGCGTATTCGTGTGACGAGGTAATACCTAAAGGCAAGGTAATAACCGCCGAAACGATGATTAACTGCCAACCCCAAAAATGAATTTTACTTAAGACCGTGCTAAACATTCTTGCTTTAAGCAGGCGTTGCAACGAGTAATACACGCCCATAAAAATGGCGTTGCCCACAAAGGCGAAAATTACAGCATTGGTATGTAGCGGTCTGATACGACCAAAAGTGGTGTACTGGTTACCCAAGTTCATGCTTGGCGAAAACAGTTGAGTGGCGACAAGTAAACCGACTAACATTCCGATGATGCCCCATACAATGGTTGCAATACCGAAATCTCGTACAATCTTATTGTCGTAGGTAAATTTTTCTAGCTGCATAATGAATAGAAATAGAATTTGTAATGTTTATAAGGCAAAGTTATCGTGGTGTTACAGCATGGCTGATGACAAGCATTAGTCGGAAATATGATCTTTATCACTTTCTGAGGTTTTCACCTCATCGTCAAAGAGAATTCTCACACTTGGCGTGTACACATCATCATGTTGACCATTTTTAAGCGCCCAAAAAAAGGCTCCGAGAAAAACCAGTGCAACTAACACGCTGCAACCGATTAAGAAATAGAGTATGTTCATGATTTATTGTTCGATTGTTAAATTGTTGTATTGTTGGTTAACTGTTCATTTGTTCATTGGTCATTAGTTCATTTTGTTAACTGTCGTTGATAGTACTTTTCTCTCCCTTTTAGGGAGAGATGCCAAAGGCAGAGAGGGTTTAAACCTCACCCTAACCCTCTCCTTGAAAAGGAGAGGGAACTGGACCGTGCTAACTAACTACCTGACTACTGGAAACTATTAACTGCCTACTGCTATACTGCGAAGCCCATTCCTCTTTGCAAAATACCTTGTAGCCAAGCTGGTAAAACTGATAATGGTAATGGTGCTTATTGGCATTAAAATAGCTGCAACCAGTGGATACAAAGTGCCTTGTACGGCGTAGTACACACCAATTAAATTATAAGAAGTAGCTATAGCAAAGCTGATCTTTATCGTTGTCAATCCATCTTTGCTTAATTGGATAAAATTCGGCAACAAGCTTAGCGAATTACCACTCATGATCGCATCGCATCCAGGTGTGAAGTTGTTGATATTATCTGTAATGGCTACACCGAAATTTGCTTGTTTTAATGCTCCAGCATCGTTCAAACCATCACCCAACATCATCACCTTTTTATTGCGAGCCTGCAAAGATTTAATGGCTTCCAACTTTTGCAGCGGACTTTGGTTAAAGAGAATAGTTGTAGATGGCTTGAAAACTGACTTCAGCATTTGCTCGTCTTTGTTGGTATCTCCAGAAAGCACTTTCAAATCATAATCTTCATTTAGATGATTGATCAAAGGCGTAATGCCTTCTCGCCATTGTTGATCTACCGAAAAGCAGCCTTTATACATTTCATCTATCATGATATGTACACCGCCATTCTCTTTGCTTACAACGCTCTCCACTACAAACGGTAAACCTCGCTTACTTCCGGCGTAAACCATGCGACCATTCACCTGCCCCATAATCCCCTTACCTACCACTTCGTTATATTTAGCAATTGCGTAAATTTTAATCGGGTTTAAAGCCTTTAACACTTGTCTACTTAGTGGATGCGAAGAATTGTAAAGCAAGGACGCTACTAGTAATTTCTCTCCTGGAGTTAAACTACCCTCGAAACGGATTTCAGAATTGTGGGTACTGGTCAGTGTTCCTGTTTTATCAAAAACTATGGTATCCAAATCTGCCAATTGCTCTACAGCATCGGTGTTTTTTACATAGAAACCTCTTTTATCGAACACTGAAAGGATGGCCGAAAGCGTAAAAGGAGTACTTAAAGCCAACACACAAGGACAAGCCACAATCACTACAGCTGTAAATGCCGACCATGCTTTGGCGCTATCCCCGATCCACAACCAAAACCCCGTAGCTGCAAAGGCAATTACAAAAACACCTATACTGAAGTACTTGGCAATGCTGTCATTAAAGTTTTTTTTCTTGAAATCGGCTTTGTAGAACTCTTTGTTCCATAAACCTGTTAGGTAACTTTGCGAAGCCGGCTTTACTACTTCGAGCTCAATGGCTTCTCCCATTTGCCTTCCGCCAGCATAAACGATTTCACCCAAAACCTTTTGCTGAGGCTCGGCTTCGCCAGTTACAAAACTCATGTCCAACCAAGCATCTCCCTTCATTAAGATGGCATCGGCTGGCACAAGTTCGCCATTGCGTATCAATAGCCGATCCCCAACGGCGATTTCGCTAATGGCTACCGGTTTTTCCCGGTTATCTTTAATGGTGGTAATTGCAATGGGGAAATAAGAGCGATAATCTCTATCGAATGAAATATGGTGATAAGTACGTTGTTTAACCCACTTGCCCATCAGCAACAGGAACACCAATCCTGTTAAGGTATCACCAAAACCAGGTCCATCATTAAAAATGGTAGAAATAGCGGTACGAACAAACAATACCGCTATAATGAGGGCAAGCGGTGTATCTAGATTAACATGCTTTTGTTTTAAGCTGGCAATTGCCGATGTAAAATATTCTCTTGCACAATAAAAAGTAACAGGAATGCAAAACGCTAGGTTTAACCAGGCAAACAAGTATTGAAATTCCTTTTCTAATGCCGACAGACCAAAATACTCTGGAAAACTGAACAACATCACATTACCCATACAAAAACCTGCAATGGCAATCTTCCAAATCAACTGTTTATTGACCGAATTCCCTTTTTCTTTAACTATGTCCTGTAAGCTAATCAGAGGCTCGTAACCAATTTGGTTCAGCACCTCTACCACCTGTCGCAAAGAAACTTTTTCGTGTTTATAACTGATGGTCACTTCTTTTTTCAAGAAATCAATACGTGAGCTAAATATAGCAGGATTGATTTTGTACAGATGCTCCAACAACCAAATGCAAGAACTGCAATGAACGGCTGGAATGTAAAAGGTAACTATAGAGTTTTCTTTGTCTTTGTAATTGATGAGCTGCGTAATGATGGTTGGCTCATCTAAATATTCGAAATGTCCATCGTCTTTTATGCGTTGCCCGGGAGTATCATTGTATGCGTAGTAGCTGCACATATTGTTTTCAGATAAAATCTGATACACACTTTGGCAGCCTACACAGCAAAAATCTTTATCGTCGTAGCTTAATTTAACGGCGGGTAATTTATCGCCGCAGTGGTAACAAACTGAACTTTGATGGGTGATTGTCGAATTGCTCATCGTTTGATTTTTTACTTGTTGTTCTGAATTCTGTCATCCTGAGTAAAACGAAGGATCTATTTTATCAACTTTACAGATGTCTCGTTTACCTCGACATGACAGCAGTATTATATCGCCGCACTAAACAACTGGGTTTGTGGTTGTTTTTGCCACAGCCTCTCGTCGAGGGCCATACATACATTACGTAAGAATGATTTACCTAATGGTCGTATTTTCACTTCCCTATTTCTGATGACAACTAGCCTATCATTAATCATAGGCCGCAAACGCTCAATCACTTCTTCTGGAATATCTTCAGTAAAACAAGTATTGTTTTGGCACATTAAATCGAGGATATGCTTCCTGATGTACAGATCTTCATCGGTTAACGAATGACCTTTTTGTACAGCTAAATTTTCGGAAACAATAAGATTTTTATATTCTTCTACGGTTTTAGCATTTTGCGCAAAGGCAGTACCGCAATCACTGATAGCTGATACTCCTAAACCCAGCAAAATATGCGTATGCTGATCGGTATAGCCCATAAAATTACGATGTAGTTTACCCTGCTCGTTAGCAACGTAAAGGCTGTCAGTTTTCAAGGCAAAATGATCCATTCCGATTTCTTCATAACCTGCGCTAACTAACATTTCTCTACCTTTTGAATATAAGGCAAATTTTTCGTCACCTTGCGGAATATCGCTCTCAGTAAAATGACGCTGACCAGCTTTGATCCATGGCACGTGAGCATAACTGTAAAATGCAATGCGATCTGGTTTGATGGCAATAGTTTCTTCTATTGTTTCGGTTAACCCAGTGATATTTTGTCCGGGCAAGCCATAAATCAAATCGAAATTGATGGATAGATAACCTAGCTCACGAGCTAATTTTGTTATTTGCTCTACTTGTGCTGGCGTTTGGTAACGATTGATCATGAACTGTACTTTCGGATCAAAATCCTGAATGCCTAAACTCAATCTCTTGAAACCTAAATTGCGTAGCGTTTGTAAATGTTCGAAAGTAGTATTATCGGGATGGCCTTCGAAAGAACAAGCAGCATCTTCATCGAATTGAGCAGCACCTGCAATAGTTCTCAGTAGCTGCTTCAGATTAGCTGCACTGAAGAATGTTGGCGTACCCCCGCCTAAGTGAATTTCTTTGATTTTCGGTAGCTCGCCCAACAAGGAACAGTACATTTTCCATTCCTTCAACAAAGCATCAATATAAGGCAATTCTGCCCCGTGATTTTTAGTGATGCGAGTATTGCAGCCGCAATAGGTACACAGGCTTTCGCAAAATGGCAAGTGAATGTAAAGACTAATCCCTTCATCCTTATACTGACAATAAGCTTCTACTAATCGGCTTTTCCATTGCGTGGCATCAAAATTTTGACTATCCCAATAAGGCACAGTCGGATAGCTAGTGTATCTTGGCGCAGCGATATTGTATTTACGTAAAAGTTCGGCGGCTTCCATTACTTTCCCTCCTCTTTCACTGCTTTTGCACAATCATTCGGGCAGCAACAGGCCTTACCTACACATTTACCGGCGGCCCAGTTGTCCAAATTTTTAACTACCTGCTGCATGCGAGGCATTACTACATCTTCACCTTGTGTAAATGGAACGTTCGCAATTTTAAATCCAGCAATTCCGGCTGCTTTCAAATCAATATGATTGGTTTCGAAAGATGAAGTAGCGATATACTTAATACCCAATGCCTTTAAACCTACAATTAGCTCTGCATTCAACGGATCTTCATTAAATACAATCAAAACCTCTTTCCCCTGCGCAAACGGCATTGTCTCCACACTCAAACTATTAGCGATAATAGTAATGTCATGCTTTTTATGATTGGCTAAAACCAAACACTCTTTCTCTTCTGCTTTAATATTGTAAGCGATAGCTTTCATTTGTTAGCTTTTATTGTTCTTTTGGTTAGTTAGGAAGGCCTCAATTAAAAAATACACTTGGCATATTTTAATCATCATTGGTTTATCCGTTCTAATTATGTTTCACAAAACTAACTGGCAATGCTACCTTAAGAGTTGAGCGTAGTTATCCAAAAAAGTGATATTCGTCACAATTAAAAATTGAGAATGGGAAAAAGTAGATACAATAGAAATAGCTATTTTTTTTCATAAAAAAAGCGGATAACTGTGGTTATCCGCTTTCTATTTCTAAACTACTAAAGATCAATTTCCATTGGCTGCTTTCGCTTCTTCCTTTAGCTTATTATTGATGTCTTGTACTTTTTTACGTTGCTCTTCAGTTAAAAGCGCATTCATTGCTTCATTTCTATCTTTTACGATGACTTTAATCGCAGTTTTTTTTGCCTTTTCATCTAATGCCGCGTCTGCTTCAATTTTAGCTTTCTTTTCTGATGCTTCCTTTTTTATTGTTGTAATTTTCTTAATCTGGTCTACATCACATCCAATTTCGGCAAGGGAAGTTTTGCTCCATCCAAAAGAAGTTGCTTTTTTGGGTACATCTTGTGCCTTTACCAATACTACCGCAAAACACGCTATAAATAGCGTAAATAATAACTTTTTCATTTCTGTTTATATTTAGAATAATAAATCTAATACATTTCTAATGATATTCCCAAAGCTTCAAAAATATTTTAAAATAAAAACTACTAATTTAGTAGACTTTATTATATTTGCATCAATGTTCATACAATTTATATTTGGTTGAAAAAACGGCAGCTTGGATGAGTTGCCGTTTTTCTTTTGTTTCTACATTTCAAAACCCGCTCTAAATTGCCTTAGACTTTGATATCAAAAAAAATTATTGCCATCTTAGTGAAAAATTTGATCTTTTAAATTGTCAACTTACCACTTATCGGAAGAAGTTTATTTGACACGGCTCATCAATGCCGATAGAGAAGCCTTTGCTTTTTTTTACGAAAAGTACAGTCCTGTATTGTACCAAAAGCTCAATAAGATGGTAAAAATTGTTGAAGTTGCCGATGAACTTTTGCAAGACGTTTTCTTAAAAGTCTGGATCAAGAAAGATACGATAGATCCAGAAAAGTCTTTTAAAGCTTGGTTATATACCATCGCTCAAAATACGGTTTACGATTATTACAGAAAACTTGCACAAGATAAGAAGATGCAAGACCACTTAATTCATACCTTTACAACGTTTTACAATCAAACAGAAGATTATATCTACAATAAGGAGCGTGCTGCCGTATTAAATGAAGCAATAGCACAATTACCTCCACAACGTAGAGAAATTTTTAGGCTCTGCAAATTAGAAGAGAAATCTTATAAAGAAGTGGCAGAACAGTTAAACATCAGTGTTTCTACGGTCAGTAACCAGTTGGTGCATGCCACCAAAGCCGTAAAAGACCATGTGTTCTTCCACTCTAAAGAATTCCTCGTTTTTGCGATTGCATTATATCTAAAGAACTAGCTCCCAAAGCAACGTCTAAACCAAATTTTTAAAAAAAATGCATTTTTTTTAGACATACGATAGTGTGTTTCTAAATCTCATGCGTATAGGTTTATAAGTATGGAGCAAAAACCAGATTTCGGGATTTTATTTGACAGGTATTTAAATAACCAGGCAACCGCTAAAGATCTTCAATCTTTATTTAAAGATATGGATCAGATGAGTGGGGAAAGCTTGCATAATCATATCGGCAAAGAGCTCCTATCGGAAGAACCGACTAACACCGCTCATCCAGCTCACCTGAAAGAGCTTTTTGCAAAAATTGAAGCACAAATAGAAGAAAAGCCAAAAACCAAAGTGTTAAAAATAAACACTTGGTACAAAGCTGCTGCAATTGCTACGGTTATTTCTGGTTTAACCTACTTAACTTTTTACAACAACGTTGATAAACAGCAGATTGTTCCAGGTAGTAGTAAAGCGGTTTTGATCATAAACAACGAAGAAACTCTACTGGATAACAATAATACTGCTCACTTCTCTCCTGCTGCGGCTGTTTCAGTTACTACTGCGGCCGATGGAACTATTACCTACAAACAAACATCAAGCGATACTACTGGCCTCTCTACCCTACATGCAGTAAACACTCCCGCTGGTGGTTTTTATAAAATTACGCTGGGAGACGGCACACAAGTATATCTTAACTCAAAATCTACCTTAGAATTTCCAGTTGGATTTTACGGTGCCGAAAGACACGTAAAACTAACCGGCGAAGCATACTTTAAAGTGGCTAAAAATAAACAAATGCCGTTTATTGTTTCTGTTGGAGAAACTGATGTAAAAGTTTTAGGTACAGAATTCGTCATAAATAGCTTTGGCAAACAAACAAAAACTACCCTTTTCGAAGGTAGTGTACAACTCAACTCTCTAGCTAACCACAAAATTCTCGCTCCCGGACAGGAAGGATTATCTGACCGAAATGGCATTCTCATTAATCAAGCTGATACCGCTGCTGCCAAAGCATGGATCAATGGCTTGTTTGTTTTCAACGATCAATCTCTAACAGACGTGCTACATGAGCTTTCTCGCTGGTACGATTTTACCTTCGACGAGAACAACATCCCCAACAAACGCTTATATATAAGACTAAATAGAAATACTGCCTTTAATGATGTACTACAAATGTTGTACACCACCACAGGACTAAAATTTAAAGTAGAAGAAAGGAGGCTAAGCATAGAAAATTAATAAATGCGCTCCAAACAAAAACTATTTTATAATCAACTAACTAACCCTTAATGAATAAACTTTACCTAGCGGGCAAAGATAAGCCTGTGTTTATATCTTATTTGAGATTATTTTTACTGATCTCAGTTTTTATCACATCTACCACCCAATTGTCTTTTGGGCAAACTACCTATACATTTAGCTTTAAACAAGCGACATTAAATACTGTAATTTCTGAAATTGCGACTAAAACAAACTACCAATTTGTTTACGATGCTTCATTTACTCAAAAGGCAAAACCAATCAACGCAGAAATTAAATCTTCAGATATTAATGAGATACTAACCCAAGTTTTCAAAGATCAAGATTTTACTTACAGGGTAAACGGCAAAACCATTGTTATTAAATCTAAAGCTGCTGGAGAAAACACCTATGTATTACGCGGAACTGTTAACGATAACGAAGGTTTACCAATGCCAGGTGTTACCATTACACAGAAAGGTACCAACAATATGGTGCATACAGATCAAAATGGATATTTTGCCATCTATGTAAGCGATAGTAATAACACCTTAATATTCTCTTACCTTGGTTACGAGCAAAAGGAAGTGAAATATTCTAGAGGAGCTTCTACAACTTCTATTGTGGTTGCACTAACGGCATCTAAATCGATATTACAGGAAGTGGTGGTAACAGGTTATCAAACTTCAAACAAAGCTAACTCCGCAGCTGCTATACCGGTAGTAGATAATAAAACTTTAAACGAGAACATTAATGCCGACCTCTCTGCCGCATTAGAAGGAAGGGTTGCTGGTTTAGTATTTGAAAAAAACCCTAACAATGGTACTAGTGCTCCAGTGTTAAGAGGCATTAGTACTTTATCTATGTCTAATGTAGGAACAGCCCCTTTATTAGTAATTGATGGATTACCCACAGAACAAAGTTTAGATGACATCAATCCTTACGACGTAGAAAGTGTGAGCGTATTAAAAGATGCTTCAGCTGCGTCAATTTACGGTTCAAGAGCAGCTAATGGGATTATTGTAATCACTACCAAAAAGGGAAGTGGAAATCTGAAAGTAACCTTGAATTCAGACTTTTTCGTGTCTACCAAGCCTAATCTAGCTAACATGCACTATGCATCAACCAGTGATGTCATCGATTTTGAGCAGGCAGTATATAACAGAGAAAGAAGTAGATATACAAATACAGCAGCATTATTTGCCTATTATGGTGATGTGGGTAGCAGCGTAATTCGTTACTACAGTCCCTTATACCAATTAAATAGAGAGTTAGAAGAAGGAAAGATTAACAGAGGCCAATTTGAGAATACTTTAGACCAATGGCGTCAAAACGACTACATTAGAGATTATGCAGATAATGTTTGGCAAAACGAATTCAGACAACGTTACAATTTGTCTTTCGCCGGCGGAACAGCTAAGCAAAATACCTACGTATCCTTCAATTTCGATGATGCAAAAGGTAGAATTAAATACAACCAAAATCAAAACTACAACCTCTACGCAAAAAGCAGTTTCCAAATCAAAAGTTGGTTAAACGCTACAATTGGCATTAACGGAAATTATTCAGTTGTTGACGCTACCGATGGTGAATTTGGGAATTTCGATATCCAAAAACGTTACGAAAGAATTACTGATGAAAATGGGAATTTGGTAATATCCCCTTTTGTAGGCATCAGAGATGGTTTTACTGGAAGTTCGGTTATCAATCCCGCCATTGCGGCAAAAATTAATGCTTTACCTGGCTTTAAGTCTTTTAACTTCAATGTTTTGAATCAACTACAAGAAGGTATTGCGCAGCAAAATTACTTAAGCTTAAGAGCTTTTACCAACCTGGAGGCAAAAATTTGGAACGGACTAAGCTTCAACACTCAATTTCAATACGAAAACAATAGGACAAATGCAGAAGAATATCACGATGTAAATTCCTATAAGATGCGTTATGCCATCAATACACTAACGGGATACAATCCAACTACCAATGCCTATACTTACGTAGATGGGTTTTCTACTGGCGGCAGGTACAGACAGCTTAACAAACAATCTAGCAACTACACTTTTAGAAACCAATTAAATTTTAATCAAAGTTTTGATCAAAACACTCACCAGTTCAACGCCATCGCTGGTTTCGAGATGCGAGAAACCTTTATTCCTAGAACAGTGGAGCAGTTAAGATATGGCTATGACCCGGTAACATTAACCTCGGCTTTGATCAATGCACAGTCGCTTAGCCAAACTGGTGCACCCAGCTATATATCGGGAAACAACAGAACCTTAAGCACATTGTCTCGTACCCAATCTGAAACTAAACACCGTTATTTTTCAGTGTACTCTAACGTAGGCTATACACTTTTGGGTAAATATAATTTAATGGGTAGTTTACGTATAGACCGTGCCGATTTTTTCGGTGCAGAGCCAAAATACAGAAACCGTCCATTATGGTCTGTCGGTTTAGGTTGGAATGCTAGCGAGGAAGATTTTTTAAAGCAAGTACAATGGATTAACTTCTTAAAATTAAGAGCTACCTACGGTGTAAATGGAAACGTAGATCAAAGTACTACGCCATACACGATTGCCACTAGAAAAAACGATAATCTTTTCCAATCGTTACAATATATCAATATTACGCAGCAGCCTAATCCAATGTTAAGATGGGAAAAAACTGCAACCGTAAACGTTGGCCTAGACTATAGCTTGTTCAACAATAAACTTAGAGGTAGCATAGACGTTTACGATAAGCACAGTTCTGATCTGCTTGCAACGACCGATCTTGATCCTACGGTAGGTGCATTAACTAGAAGAATTAATGCGGGCGAATTGCGAAATAGAGGTTTAGAATTTTCTGCTGGTTCAGAATGGTTCAAAAGAGGAGATTTTAGAATTAACTCTAACCTCGTATTAGCGTTTAACCGAACTAAAGTAGAGAAAATCAATAGAGCTCAAGGAAATGCAAGTTTGTACGTAAGCTCGCCACGGGATTATTTCTTTGAGGGTGAATATTACAATAGTCTTTATGCTTATCGTTATGGTGGCATGACCAACGGTTATCCTTATATATTGGACGAAAACGGCAATCCTTCCCTTACTTTCGATGCCAATGGTAATCCTGTTCCAACCAGTGTAAAAACGGTGAACAATGCCAATGCACTAGTAAATATGGGTAGCTTAACCCCTATTTATTCGGGCTCATTATCGCAGCGATTTTCTTACAAACAGTTTGATTTAAATATGTTATTGATATTCTCTGGCGGCAATAAAATGCGTAAAGAAACATTTGATTTAGGTTCTAACGACTTAAATAATGAAATTATCACGCAAAGATATACCACAGCTAATCCAAACGGAAATCCTCGTTTGGCTGTAGACTATGCTGAAAATTTACTGGGAAGTAACTACATCAGTACCATAAGTAGTCAATGGAGAAATGCTGATATCAATGTAGTCAATGGAGATTATATTAAATTAAGAAACATCTCCTTCAGCTATAATTTGCCTAAAACTTTTGTAAACAAAGTCAACATATCATCAGCCAAGTTTACGTTTCAAATGAACAACATTTGGTATTGGAGCGCAGCTGGAAACGACATTGATCCGGAAACGTATTCGGTTAATGGCGGTAGTAGAACACTTCCTCTTCCAAAGACTTATTTATTTGGTATCAACCTAACCCTGTAAAATAATGAAGCATATTAAATTACTATTCCTGTTACTAGCTGTGTTGAATTTTACAGCATGCGAAAAATATACAGATGTAACTCCAAAAGGTTCCCTGATTGTGGAAACCGCCTCTCAATTCCATGAAATGGTATCACTTCCTGGCCGTGGCTACCCAATTAATAACTTTCAATATTTATCTGATGACCAGTGGATGAAGGAGTCTAACGTAATTGGTAGAACGCCGAACGTAGACATCATTAACTTCACTTTTGATGAAAAAACGGAACGTGTTGGGATGTTCACACAATCATCTTTTTACAACCAAGCATATAGTTACATTAATAGATGGAATACGATAATCTCATTAGTAGATGATAGCAAGGGCGATGAGGCCACCAAGCAATTGGCAAAAGCAGAAGCTAAAGTTTACCGGGCACACGATCATTTTCTATTGGTTAATCACTACGCCAAGGCTTATGATCCGCAAACTGCAGCTACAGATGGAGGAATTTGTATTATGGACAAGTTTGATCTTGAGGCCAAGCCTAAAAAATCTACCGTGGCACAGGTTTATGATTTTATTCAGAAGGATATTGATGAAGCTTTACCGTACTTGCAAGAAAAGCCATTAGACGTATACCACCCTTCTTTGGCATTTGCTTATGCATTAAAAGCTAAAATCCATTTGTTTAAGCGAGAAGTTGCTCAAGCTAAAGCAGCTGCAGAAAAGTCTTTGAGCTATAACAGCCAAATCTTTGATATGGTTGCCTACGCAGCAGAAGGCGGTCCTACTGCAAAGGCCATTACTGCTGGGAATAATCCTGAAGTACTAAGCTTTATGTATATGACCGGCATCACAGAATTGAATTTTGCCTACATCAATATCATCAGTCCGGAGTTAAGGGATTTGTACGGAAATAACGATGCTCGTTTTAATTTATTTTATAACTCTACCCATACTTCAAACTTAGACATCGGTTCGAATACCGCTTACTGGGCAACGCAATATACCAAGTTCTTTATGCCAACGGTGGGTATGAAAACTACCGAAGTTTATTTGATGTTAGCCGAATGCTATGCTAGAGAAAACAACTTTGCTGAAGCTGTGGCCGTTCTTAACAAATTAAGAGCAAAACGTATTTTAGCAGGCGGAACAGTAAACTTAACGGTGCCAACTACTAGAAAAGAAACGATGGATTTGGTAATTAACGAACGCAGACGTGAATTGATACTTGGTTTCAATCGCTTTTTTGATTTAAAGCGATTAAATACAGAGCCAGAATATGCCAAAACTATTGTCCGCAAATTCCCGCTTGTTAATAAAACGGTTCCGCAACAAACTTATACTTTACAGCCTAACTCAAGGTTATACATTATTCCTTTTCCTTTAAATGCTTTGAGAATGAACCCATCTCTTACATTAAATACTGACGAAAGAATACCTTTTTAATATTAGATGAAGAAACTATTCGTAATCATAAGCATACTCGCTGCCTCGCAGCAGTATGCTTATTCGCAAGCACAACCTGAAAAAAAAGCCGACAGTACACAGCTGAAATCTACGCTGCAACCCTACAACAAAGTGATAGGCGCTAATGCCAAGACCAAAGTAGGCTTATTTGCTGTTACTCAAGCAGACAATAAATACTACTTTGAAATTCCTGACAGCTTATTTAACCGTTATATGCTTACGGTTACCCGCTATTTGGCTACGCCGCAAGGTATGAGTAGTTTTGGTGGTGAAAAAGCTAACGAACAAACCATATATTTCGAAAAGGGTAACAATAATACGGTCTACTTAAGATCGCTGCAATACAGACAAGATGTACGCAAGCCCGATGATATGCTCGCTAAAGCTATGGCAGGAAGTAACGAAAATCCGATCGTTTCAGCTTTCCCTATCAAAACCACCAACCCTACTAATGGAAATGTGGTGATAGAAGTAACAGACGCTTTCAAGAAGGAAAATCCGATGTTTTCTCTAGCTAACAGCGAAAAATCAGAGAAGAAATTAACTTCCTTGGCAGATGATAAATCGTTCATCGAAACTATCAACACCTACCCTATCAATATTGAGGTTAAAACTACGAAGACTTATGGTAATAGTTTAGCAAGTGCCGGTAGCGTAACCTTGAGGCTAAACACCTCTATCGTATTACTGCCAAAAGTACCGATGCGTAAACGTTTTTTTGATGAACGAGTGGGTTTCTTTGCTAATAAATATGTCTTATTTGATGATGACCAACAGCGTGCTCAAACCAAATATATTGTACAACGTTACCGTTTGGAACCTAAGGATGCCGATATAAAAAAATATCAAGCGGGCCAATTGGTAGAACCTAAAAAGCAAATCGTCTACTACATCGATCCGGCTACGCCAAAAAAATGGAGACCTTATTTAATTGCTGGTATCAACGATTGGCAAAAAGCTTTCGAAGCTGCTGGCTTTAAGAATGCGATTATAGGTAAAGAATGGCCAGAAAACGACAGTACCATGAGCTTGGAAGATGCTCGTTACTCGGTGGTGAGGTATTACGCTTCTGAAACTCCAAATGCCTACGGTCCACGCATCAGCGACCCACGCAGTGGCGAAATTATTGAAAGTCATGTAGGTTGGTTTCACAATGTGATGAAATTGGTGCAAGGCTGGTACATGATACAGGCTGGCCCACTAGATCCGAGGGCTAGAAAAATGCACTTGGATGACGAATTGATGGGTCAATTGATAAGGTTTGTTTCTTCACATGAAATTGGCCATACTATAGGTTTACGCCATAATATGGGTGCTAGCTATGCTACTCCAGTTGAAAAATTACGAGATAAAAAGTGGGTAGAAGCCAACGGACATACTGTTTCTATTATGGATTATGCTCGTTTCAATTACGTAGCGCAGCCTGAAGATAATATTAGTGCTAAAGGGATTTATCCAAGAATTGGAATGTATGACAGGTGGGCAATTAAATGGGGTTATACATTTTTCCCAAAAGCAAAAGATGAGTTCGAAGAGGAAAATATTCTTGCTAAATTAACTACCGATAGTTTAACCGCTAATCCTAAATTATGGTTTGGTGGCGAAGGTAAGGATGAAGATCCTCGAAGTCAATCGGAAGATTTAGGTGACAATTCTATCATAGCAAGCGATTACGGCATCAAAAACCTAAAAAGAGTAGTTCCAAACCTGATCAAATGGACTTACGAACCTAACGATGCTTACAATAATCTTTCGGATATGCATAAGTCTGTGGTAAGGCAATATGTAAGATATTTGTATCACGTATTGAAAAATATCGGCAATAACTACGTTACTAAGAGAACAGTGGAGGAGAAAGGTCTGGTTTATCAGCCTGTACCCAAAGCAAAAGTGAAGGCTGCTGTAGATTATCTAGGCAGACAATTGTTTGAAGCACCGTTGTGGCTTTATCCGCAAGAAATTACACAACTAATCCCAACAAAAGCCACCGATGAAATTTCTGATCAGCAAAATCAGACATTAACCATGTTGTTAAGCTCGGGGATGTTGTACAACATTAATCAAAAAGCACTACAGTTTGAAGGAGCTTATACTGTACCCGAGTTTTTAAATGATTTGCAGCAAACGGTTTGGATCAAGTTCTCCGGCAACGAAAAGTCAGACTTCTTCCGCAGAAGCTCGCAACGCAGTTATGTAGAGAAATTGGGGATGCTTTTACTACCGAAAGAACTTGACGCCACTAAAGTATTGAATAACGCTTTGCGGAGTGATGTGAGGTTATACGGACAGCAGCACCTTATCCAATTGCGAGCCGATGTTGAAAAACTGATGGTAGGTAGCAGTGGTTTGAACAAATTGCACTATAAAAACATACTAGTTGATATCGATAAAATTCTTTCAAAAATTAATAAAACAGACTCATGAGAAAAATATTAATCGCCGTATTTATTGGCTTGTGCAGTTTTGCACAAGCGCAAACCATGTCAGAAAAAGAAGTTACGCCAGACCTGGTGGCAAAACGTGAAGCACAGAAAAAGGAAATCATCAAAAATTATCTGGAACTACGAAATGACTTCGTGATCTCGGATAGTGTCGCTGCGGTAAATAATGCAAAGGCATTAATCTCATCATTTAATACTTTTAAGTTTAAAAAACTGACTTTAGAAAAGATGAATGAGGCTACGATTACACGAGGAGAAATTATAGACTTAGCTACAGCAATTGCAGCTACAAAAGACATTAACAAGCAACGAAAATCTTTTAGTTCGCTTTCCACAAAATTTTGGGCTATCGCTGATAAATTGAAACCAGCTGAAATGCCATTATACCAACAAGTTTGCCCAATGACAGGCGATATTTGGCTAAGTGAAAGTAAGGAAATTAAAAACCCTTACTTCCCCAAAAATATGTTGACTTGCGGTGAGGTAAAAGCAAGTTTATAAAGATTAAATTTAGGTTTAGTTTGATAAAATGCGGCTGTCTGGATGGAAGCCGCATTTGTCTTATTATAACAAAATTGCATTAAAAACTAATTCTCCGATATAAATGAAACTGCCAAACTGACCCTGAAATAAATTTGCTTCGTAACTGTTGCACGGTTAGAGTAACTACAGATTTAAGCCCGTCATACTGAATTTATTTCAGCATCAGCTATATAGGCTTTACCAAACTTAATATTATAAAGTAACGATGTAGAATTTTATCGTTTACAAAACCAATTCCTGCATCAGTTTATTTAATGTTTCTTCGGCATCTACACAAAAACCTGGATGTACTTTAGAGCATTGCACTACCGTACTTCTAGTTGCAGTTAGCCACCTAAATCTGCTAGCTAAATCTAATGCTCCAATTGGCCCTGCGGTCTTTCCTCCCCTGCTAATATTTACAATGGCGTTTAAGTTATCCTCAATAACTTCAACTTCCAACTCGCAATTTAAAGCCTTCAATCTTTCAGGCGAAACTTTAAATGCAGCGTTCAGGTACTTCTGTTTTGCACAATACAGAATAACTCCCACGTTAATGAATTCTTCGCGTTCTACCCTAGGCATTACCCGAATTACGGCATACTCAAATAAGTGTCTGTCTTGCATTTTCGGCTTCATTAACAAAAACTGAAGAGTTTTCAATTCGAGTATTCAAAAAATAGGCATAAGCTTTTCGCTGATCTTCGGCAGTTTCGAAACTACGTTCATCTAGCCATACCTCAGGTATTAAAGCTAAAATATCATCAATCAATTGTGGAGTTAAAATAGCTTTTAGCTCTGCGTCCACAGCTGCAATTTCACTAGCTTGCGGGAGTAACACATGATCTTTCACTAACACAAAAGGACGTTTGGCTTGTTCTTCCCAATTTTGCCATGAATGATGAAAATATAGTGAAGCTCCGTGATCAATTAACCATAATTCTTTATGCCAGTATAACATATTCGTGTTACGAGGAGTTCTATCCATATTGGTCAGCAAACAATCCATCCACACAATTTTAGATGCCAGAACGGGATCTATTTTCGTGATCGTCGGATCGTATGTAATAGCGCCAGATAGATAGTGTAATGCTAAATTTAAACCTACGCTGGCTTTCAGCAAATCTTGAATTTCCTCATCGGGTTCTGTCCTTCCAAAAGCTTCATCCAAATTCGCAAAAACCAGCTCTGGCATTTTCAAACCTAAAGCACGAGCAATTTCGCCACCAATAATCTCCGAAATCAAGGCCTTATGCCCTTGTCCGGCACCTCTAAACTTCAGCACATATAAAAACCCATCATCTGCCTCTGCAATTGCAGGCATAGAACCACCTTCTCGCAAAGGCGTTACGTAACGTGTTACATTAACTGTTCGCAGTTCTAAACTATTTTTTTCTGTATTCGTCATACCAAGCCAAAGGTAATGGAAGATAATGTAACCAAAAAATTTGTCGCCACTAATTGGTAGAAGCTAACAAAAAACTGATATTTGGTAATACACACTAAAACCTAGATATAAGGTATGTTCAAATCTCGTCGTGCAGTTTACTCCATATTTCTATTACTAGCATTTATATTGTTGGCCATTTTTGTGGGCAATAACCCTGTGAACGATTTTGATATTAGTATTTCAAGATTTGTACAGCAATTTCATAAACCTACGCTAGATCAATTGATGATATGGATCAGTGCCTTTGGTAATGTTTCTATTGCATTCGCGAGCATGCTCATCACCGCATTACTATTCTTCGTTTTCAATTATAAGCGAGAGGCGTTATTTGTGATGGCGATTTCCTTCACCGGATTAATTACTTTCAGTTTAAAGCTTTTATTTAGTCGTCCAAGGCCAACTGCAGAATATGTTACCTTAATAGAAAGCTATAAAAACCACAGTTTCCCAAGCGGGCATACACTTTCTTATGTAGTTTTTTTCGGTTTCATTATCTTTTTGATGCAACAACTAAAAGCTCTCCCCCAATATTTAAGAATTATCGTCAGTGTATTTGCTTATTTTATGTTTATTGTAGGTCCTATATCTAGAGTCTATTTGGGCGCACATTGGTTTACGGATATTGTTGGAGGTTTATTAATCGGATTGTTTTATTTATTGTATTTAAATTTCTTTTACATAAAATCTAAAGTGTATTAAAATCTATTTTCTTGTTAAACTAATGTGCTTCAACTGATTTATTTACTACAAAAACACCCTCCAAACGCACTTAAAACAGGTTTAATAAAATTTATTTAACATTTTTTTAATCAAAGTTTGCAGAATTGATTAGAGTTTGTACTTTTGCGGCGGAGAGCTGGCAGAGTGGTCGAATGCGGCAGTCTTGAAAACTGTTGACTGTAACAGGTCCGGGGGTTCGAATCCCTCGCTCTCCGCTGATCGAAAACAGCAAAAAGTCCCTGAGAAATTCTCAGGGACTTTTTTTATGGATTCAGCTTTTTCAGGGTACTAAACCTACAGAAACTAGCGGTAATTCGTTGAAACTACAAACCTAAACGATCAAGTATAGTTACCCTTAGCTAACCTTAATTTTATATATAGCTATAATAAATACGCTGTTTCAAAAGTTCGTTTAAAAAATCAACAAACAACTAACCAAATTACCTTTATCAATTAGCAGGGTTTCTAGAAAAAATATTGTTTTTTGACCAAATGAATGAGCTTTTAGTATTTGATTTGGTCTTAAAAAAAGAAATGGAGATAGAACCGAAGTCCTACCCCCATCATCTAAATTAACGCTCTCGGGGACAAATATACGGCAGTTTTTGATAATTCAAATTATATCTTCATTTTTTTTTCAAAAACTTCATCACTTTTTAGAATTTGGTTTAATCATACAAACTCACTACAAAAGTATATAAAACCATAAATCAGGTTAAAAACATCATCTTACAACAATAAAATAAGTAAAAAACACTTTTTTTTAAACATAAAACACCATCTATAATCGTGCTGTTTTTGATAAATTTGTGACATAATTCTTCTGAGAAAATGCTCATCACTTAAAAACTATGGCGTTCCTCAGATCATTAGTAAAGTAAAAATGAAAAAGAACATCCCTGTTTACGACATACAAAACTTTCCAGCGTATAAAAACGATGGAATTTTAGTAAGCAGATTTGGCTATTACGCACAGCAACATCAACATTTACATAGTGCCCACCGCCATAGCTTCTATCATTTTGTGTTTTTTACCAAGGGATCTGGCAAACAACAAATCGATTTTAAAACATTTGAAGTAAAGCCCAATCTCATTTATTTCATGATACCTGGGCAGGTACACAGTTGGGCGTTCGAGAGTGAGCCAGACGGCTACATCATCAATTTCTCGCCGTCTTACTTTAGCTCGCTCCTATTGCATCAAGAATATTTAGATAAATTTAGTTTCTTTAGCGGTAAACCAGAAGATCAGGTTTTGGTTTTGGATAAGGTAACCAGTGATAAAATTTCAAGTCTTTTTGAAGACATCTTAAAGGAAGGTCAAACCGAGCAGCCAATTAATGATGATTTGGTAAAAGTACTATTGCTGCAGTTATTCATAACAGTTGCGAGAGCAGCAAACAATAGTAACGAAACTACGATTAATCCTTATCACCATACCATTTTAAGAAATTTTCAGCAACTGATTGAGAAGAACTATACGCAACTGAAATTGCCCAAACAATATGCAGAACTACTTTACATTACGCCCAACCACTTAAATGCACTCTGTAATGATTTTTTAGGAACTTCGGCAGGTAAATTAATAAGAGACCGAATTATACTTGAAGCTAAGCGCTTATTGATTAACCTCGATCTAAGAGTAGTAGAAATTGCAGAAAAATTGAATTTTGAAGATCAATCTTACTTTGTGAAATTCTTCAAAAAATACGAGGGAACAACTCCCGACAGATTTAGAAAACAATATTTAACCACACCATATGGAACCGAATAAAGAAACACAATACTATGTATCTACATGGAAAGGTTTTTCTAACGCCAAATGCCCAAGATGTAGAGTTGGGAATGCTTTTATAGGAAACACCTATAGCTTTAAAATGCAGAAGATGAACGAAAACTGTCCACACTGCGGATTAAAATTTGAACGTGAGCCTGGTTATTTCTATGTAGCTATGTTTGTAAGCTATGCAATGAATGTTGCCGAAATGGTGACAGCGGGAGTAGCAGCTTACATATTTGGCTTAAAGTTAGAATATGAAAACCTTTGGGCTTTTATTGCTGTATTATTTTTCACTACAGTATTATTTGCGCCATTTAATTATAGATACTCTAGAATGGTACTGTTATATTGGCTTTCTCCAGGCTTAAATTATGAACCATCTAGAAGTGCACCAAGAGATTAAGTAATAAAAAAAAGGTGTTTGAAATAATCAAACACCTTTCTATTTTCTTGCTATTAAAAGATAGCATATCGATAACTTTTCATCTCGTCCCACTTTTGCTCAGAAAGTTTAGCGTTTGAAATACCATTTCTCTCATCCTGTTTCTGCTTCTCTGCTTTTTCCTTACGCTGATCCACATAATTTTTAACTACTGTAGCCGAATAATCCTTGTCATTAGGTGATTTACCGGAGTAATTGCTGCAATTTGTTCCGTTTAAAATGAAATCCTTAGCCATATCCTTATAGTTTTAATGATTGAGTAACGATTAAACACTTAACCCAAAAAAAAGTTTGTGTTTTTTAATTCTTGTTTTAAATATAGCAAAATTACAGAACAAATTCAAACATAAAAAACACTTAACTCATTCATATTCTATACTTAACATAAAATATACATCAATTTCGGCTTTTATTAATCAAAACTTACATTAACATCTAGAAATCATAAAAAAAGGTTGTCGGTAATACCAACAACCTTTAACCTATTCAAAATAAAATCTTAATCTGCCAAAGCTCTAAACATGGTAGCTCCTACAGTTAAATTCGTTCTACTGTCGATTAATATTGCTGAACCATTTGCCTTACTCTCATTATAAAAATCGAACGGTAAATTGTCTGCAGTTTTAAGCACAACTCTACCAATATCATTTAGTTTAAATTCATCAGCAGCATGCTTTTCTAAAGTATTGATATCAACTTTGTAAACTACCTCAGCTATTTTACATTTGGTTACTTTACTATTATGCTGCAACAAATAAGTAATCGATGTATCTAAAGCTTTGGTATCCATCCAACATAAATCTGCCTCTACCAGCTTGCTTTCTTGTGGCAAGGCCGATGAATTCACGATGGTATCGCCCCTACTAATATCTACATCAGAGGCTAAATGTATCGTCACCGACTGTCCAGCAGAAGCTTCTACCAATTCTTTATCAAAAAACTCGATTTTGCTGATGGTAGAACTTGCACCCGATGGCAGTACCGTGATTTGATCGTTCACTTTAAAAGTACCACTTACCACACGGCCGGCATAACCTCGGTAATCGTGCAATTCGTCTGTTTGCGGTCTAATTACCCATTGCACCGGCATCCTTGCCTTGTCAGACTGTTCTTGTATATCCGTATCTACCTGCTCCAAGAAATACAGCAAACTTTCTCCATTGTACCAAGTCATACGTTCAGATTGATATACAATGTTATCGCCTTTTAACGCACTTACCGGAATATAAGTGACATCTTGCAACTTTAATTCCTCAGCCAAGGCTTTATATTTTTGAGTGATGGCTTCGAATACAGTTTCGCTGTAATCAACCATATCCATTTTGTTCACCGCCACTACGACGTGCTTAATTCCTAATAAAGAAACTAAATAAGAGTGACGGATGGTTTGTTCTACCACACCGTTTCTGGCATCAACCAATATGATAGCCAAATTTGCCGTAGACGCTCCCGTAACCATATTTCTAGTATATTGGATATGTCCAGGAGTATCCGCAATAATGAATTTACGTTTATCCGTTTGGAAATATTTGTAAGCCACATCAATGGTAATTCCCTGCTCACGTTCGGCACGTAAACCATCCGTTAAAATGGCTAAATCTACCGTTCCATCATCATTTTTTCTATTCGCATTTTGGATAGCCTCCAACTGATCTGCCAAAATAGAGTTTGTATCATATAATAAACGGCCAATCAATGTGCTCTTTCCATCATCTACACTGCCTGCCGTAAAAAATTTAAGTATGTTCATGTTTTTAGTATCAAGTAATTAGTATCGAGTATCAAGATTAAGCGATTATCAAAGTCTTGCTACTTGATACTCGCTACTCTATACTATCTAAAAATACCCCCCCTTTTTCCTATCCTCCATTGCAGCTTCCGAAACTTTATCGTCCATACGGGCGCCACGCTCTGAAATTTTCGACTGACTGATTTCCGAAATAATATCATCAATCAAGAAAGCATCTGATTCTATAGCCGCCGTACAAGAAATATCACCTACTGTACGGAAGCGCACTTTTTTACGCTCAACTACATCGTCCTCATCCATGTTTACATACGGAGAAGCTGCCATTAGCTGTCCATTACGGGTAATCACATCACGATCGTGAGCAAAATAGATACTCGGCAATTCAATATTTTCTCTGCGGATATAGTTCCAAACATCTAACTCTGTCCAGTTGCTGATAGGAAACACACGCACATTCTCACCTTTGTGGATCTTACCATTATAAACATTCCATAACTCTGGACGCTGACGCTTCGGATCCCATTGGCCAAACTCATCCCTTACCGAAAAGATACGTTCTTTAGCTCTGGCTTTTTCCTCGTCTCTACGAGCACCGCCAATACAAGCATCAAACTGATGTTTCTCAATCGTATCCAACAAAGTCACCGTTTGTAGCGCATTTCTACTAGCATTTTTACCTTTTTGCTCTACCACTTTTCCTTCATCAATAGATTGTTGTACCGAACCTACAATTAAACGTTCGCCCAAACGAGCCACCATCCTGTCGCGGTAATCTATCGTTTCTTCAAAATTGTGACCCGTATCAATATGCACTAATGGAAATGGAAATTTCCCTGGTCTAAAAGCTTTCTCTGCCAAACGAACTAAAGTAATGGAATCCTTTCCTCCAGAGAACAACAAAGCAGGTTTCTCGAACTGCCCAGCAACTTCCCTCAAGATATGGATTGCCTCCGCCTCAAGCTCGTCTAAATAATCAAAATTATATTTACTCATTTTTTGGTTGTGTCTTTTTTATAATTTGAAAAGCAAGGTTATTCGCTTTTCGGTTTCATCAGCCCCGCTATTCGCTTCAAGTTTTTGTCTTCGACAAGCTCAGACTGACGAACTTTTCGCTACTATCGGGTTTATTTTAGAACGTGTAGTGCTTCTATTGGAACACCCCGCCCTTTAGGCACCCCTCTCTACCTTCGGCATCTATTGATATTCCTTTACGTTTTTAGCGGTATCAATGAGCTTCGTTTCACTACGGTTCTCCCCTAAAAGAGAGAGAAAACATCTATGAAAGACAGTAAGACATATTCCAACTCGCTTTTAGGGGCTGGGGGTATGCAAGCCACACTCCTTCTTGCTTTGGTCTTCCCACCACCAACGGCCGGCTCTAAAATCTTCTCCTTCTCTTACGGCTCTGGTACAAGGTGCGCAGCCAATGCTCGGAAAACCTTTATCATGTAGTGTATTGTACACAATATTGTTGTTCTTTACATATAGCTTTACATCATCTAAAGTCCAATCAAAAATTGGGTGAAACTTAAACAAATGATTTCCTTCATCCCATTCTACATTTTCCATGCCTTCTCGGTTGGCACTTTGGTCGGCTCTAATACCTGTTATCCAAATCTCGTTACCGGCCAACGCTCTTTTCAAAGGCTCAATTTTTCTAATGTAGCAGCATTCTTTTCTATTCTCTACACTTTCGTAAAAGCTACTTGGTCCTTTGGCATCAACCATGTTCTGCAACAAATCGCTCTGCGGAAAGTAGGCATGAATAGGCTGTTGATAAATTTCTAAAGTTCTATTCCAAACGTAATAGGTTTCAGGGAAAAGTCTTCCTGTTTCCAAAGTAAAAACCTTAATTGGAATGTTATTAGAAAATATTAAATGTGTTACCACTTGATCTTCCCAGCCAAAACTGGTAGAGAAAACAATCTTATCCTTATATTTTTCCGCTAGATATTTAAGCTTAGCAACCACATCCAGCCCTTCTAATTCTTGTTTTAAAGTTGCAATCATTACTTTGTTAATAATATATATATTGTCCTTAAGCTAGTGATAATTACGATAATTCCTACCATAATCATGATGGTTTTAGCATTCAATCGCTTGGTTAACAGAGCACCAAAAGGTGCGGCAATACAACCGCCTAAAATTAAACCCACGATAATTTGCCAATGCACTAAACCGATCATCATGATGAACGTTAAAGAACTCGCTAAGGTTACAAAGAACTCAGTTAAGTTTACCGAGCCGATGGTGTAACGCGGATGTCCGCCTCTAGCTATTAAAGTAGAAGTTACGATGGGTCCCCAACCACCACCACCAATTGAATCTAAAAAAGCACCTATAAATGCCAGCGGACCAATCTTCTTCAAAGGTTTAGTTTTTTTGTGCTTAGCAATGGCTTTCAATAAAATTTTAACCCCTAAAAATAAAGTGTACGCAGAAACGATAGGTTTAATAATATGCCCATAGTTTTCCAATGATGATAAAATGTAGGCACCCGTAATTGCCCCTATAATCCCTGGTAACAACAATTTCTTAAAAAGCTTAGTACGAACATTACCAAAACGCAAGTGCATTAAACCAGAAACACCGCTAGTAAAAATCTCAGATGCATGTACGCTGGCACTTGCCGCTGCCGGACTTACGCCGAAAGACAGTAAAAATGTGGTAGCACTTACACCGTAGGCCATCCCCAAAGCACCGTCAACTAATTGCGCTAAAAATCCTCCTAATATAAAATAAAGAATAGTGCTATCTACCTGATCTGCCAATCCTATAGCTACATCGCCCAGTTTTGCAAATGGAATAAAGGACAAAAAGATATGACCTACCACCATTGTTGCCAATACCGAAAGTACCCAAATGATAACTTTCTTGGTATTGAACTTATTTTCTTTTTCAAGAAAAGTAGCTGTAATACCGTTTAGCACTCTTACTTTATGCTTAATATCACCATTTAGGTTGTTACGGATTTGATTTAATTGCTCAATAGAATGATCTATTTCTTGTGGAATGGCTTTGTCTAAAATCTCCTTCAATCGCTTTGCCATGGTTGGCGATTTACCATTGGTAGAAATGGCAATTTTCAAATCGCCTTTTTGCACGATTGAACCCAAATAAAAATCGCAGAGTTCTGGCTTATCGGCAACATTAATTAACAACCCCCTTTGATGTGCTAAGGCTCTTAATTCTACATTGAAATCGTTATCGTTAGTTGCAGCAAATACAACATCTACCTCTTGTAAATCATCCGCAGAAAAAGCCTTTTGTTTGATGATGACATTAGGATTTGAAAGTGCAATTTCCGCAACAGCTGCATTTACTTCTTTAGCCACAATGGTAACTTGTGCAGCAGTACTATTGTTTACGATAGCATTCAGCTTTTCTAAACCGACCTCGCCTGCACCAATTAACAAAGTGCGCAGCTCGTTTAGCTTAATAAAAGCCGGAAACAGCTGGTTGCCCTTCACGCTCTCAACGTTATTAACGCTTTCATCGCCCGTTGGCAAAACCTCTGCTATATTTTTATTAGGAGATGGCTGCATACTTCGCAATTACGTTTTTAAAGGATGGATGTAACGAGACTACTTCACCGAAAATCAGCAAAGCTGGTGCCTCGATTTTCTCTTCTTGAACTTTGGCTACAATGTTATCCACAGTTGAAATTACCAATTTTTCGGTTTCTGTAGAACCATTTTGTACCACAGCAGCTGGCAATTGTGTTTTTCCTGCTGCTTTAAAAACTGCTACAATTTTTGATAGTTGTTTCAAGCCCATTAGAATTACAACAGTAGCATTTGAGTTTGCTGCTTGATAAATGTCGTCAGAAATTTGGCCGTTGGTTGTAGTTCCTGTAATTACCCAAAAACTCTCGCTTAAACCTCGATGTGTAACTGGAATTTGTTGCAAACCTGGCACACCAATAGAACTAGAAATACCCGGAATAACCGACACGGGAATGCTGTAAGAAGCTGCAAAATCTAATTCTTCGTAACCACGACCAAATACAAATGGATCTCCACCTTTTAATCTTACCACATGACCATAGTTCAATGCGTAATCTATCATGAGTTGGTTAATGGCATCTTGTGAATGTGAATGCTCACCTGAACGTTTCCCCACGTAAACTTTGATCGCTTGTGAAGGTGCGTGTTCCAACAAAGCTTCGTTAGTCAGTGCATCGTATAGCACTACATCTGCAGCTTGCAAAGCTTTTACCCCTTTCAAAGTCAGCAAATCTGGGTCACCAGGACCAGCGCCTAATAATGTTACTCTTGGTTCTATATGTTTGTTCATGTCTTTTAAAATTTTGAATAAGTGAATGATTAAATGAGAAAATGAACCTTTTGCAATTCGATATTTACTCAATTTATCATTTTCTCAGTTAGTCATTACTAGTTCGCTAATACAGTCCGCTTTGCTTTAATGCTGTTTAAAAATTCCTCCGCTTGTGCGTAGTAAGCTTTAGCAAATTCTTGAGATGGTTCGTTTTTGTTGATTTGAAACACCAAATCAGCGAAGCTTTGACCTAAACTAAATTCGTCAGTTGCTACATAATGAGTATCAAATTCTTTGATTACACCCGCTTGTGTGCTCGCATTTATGCCTTTATCCAACAACAAAGATTTAGCTGCATTTACCATAGCTGCATACGTGTGATAAATCGCATCCGCATAAGCAGCGTTATTTAGCGATGCCGTAGCCCAAGCAAACTTCTCATCAGCTTCTAGCAATAAAGTAGCTACCAAATCAATCACTACGCCAGCACACTCACCTACACCAATGGCAGTTACGAAAGTTTCTTCATGTCCCCAATCCACAAATTCTTCCGTTTTTAAATTGGTTAAATCTGCCAAGGGCTTTAATAATTGATAAAAGTAATCTTTACCTTTTCTATCATAATATTGATGGAAAGTTTCTTCTACTAGGTTGTTTTCTTTAAAATCGTTCAACAAATAGTGCAACACACTCGTAGCACGTTTCGAAGGCACTTTGATTACACGTTCTGCCACGCGGCCGTAGCCATTGCCAACCGTTCCTCCACCTAACATTACTTGCACAGCAGGTACTACTTTTCCTTCGGCTTTTAACGAACTTCCGTGGAAACCAATTTCCGCCAAACCATGCTGACCGCAAGAGTTCATACATCCACTAATCTTAATATTTAAGTTTTTTTCGTAGATGAATTCTGGAAAATCGTGGTAAATCACGTCTTCCAAAACTTCTGCCAAAGTCATACTGTTAGAGATACCCAGATTGCAGGTATCTGTACCCGGGCAAGTTGTAATATCTGCTAAACTATCAAAACCTAAAGCTGTAAAACCTAACTCATTTAAGGCCACATACAATGATGGAAGTGCTTCTTTTCTAACGAATTTTAACAATAAACCTTGATTTTGCGTAATCCTAATTTCATCAGCGATGTGAGGTCTAACCGCTTCTACAAACGCTCTTGCTTTATCGGTTTTAATATCACCAATGGTTACTTTTACGTAAACTCCAAAGAATCCTTCTTGTTTTTGCTCAACTACATTAGTGGCTAACCAATGTTTGTAGTGCGTTTCGTTTTCTATTGCAACCTTTTCATAATCTTTTACAGGCTGAGGTTCTGGTTGCAGAACGGTATTTAAATCAATTTTAAAGGTCTTTACCTTAATCGCAGTACGCTCCTCGGCCACTAACTTCAAAACTTCTTCTAATCCAAGTTTTTGAACCAAGTACTTTAAACGAGCTTTATTTCTATTATTTCGTTCGCCATACCTATCGAAAACACGTAACACCGCTTCTGTAAACGGAATTAACTGATCTTCTGGCAAGAAATCATGTACGGCACTCGCTAAAAATGGTTGCGCACCCAATCCACCAGCAAACATCACTTTAAAACCTCGCTCACCTTTTTCATTGATTTTAGGGATGAAACCTAAATCTTGGATATAGCTATAGGCAGTATCTTTATCACTCGAAGAGAAAGAGATCTTGATTTTTCGACCCATTTCCTGACAGATCGGGTTACGCAGAAAATAAGCGAAAACTGCCTGAGCATAAGGAGAAACATCAAATGGTTCGTCTTTATCTATGCCCGAATTTGGCGACGCGGTTACGTTACGTACGGTGTTACCACAAGCCTCACGCAAAGTAATATCATCACGTTCCAATTCTGCCCAAAGCTCCGGTGTTCTGTCTAAACTCACGTAGTGGATTTGAATATCCTGACGAGTAGTTAAGTGCAGATTTCCACTTCCGTATTCATCAGCTATGTCGGCAATACGCAATAATTGCTTAAAGGTAACTTTACCGAAAGGCAGTTTAATACGCACCATTTGTACACCGGGTTGGCGTTGACCATAAACACCACGAGCTAAACGCAGACTTCTGAATTTTTCTTCGTGTATCGTACCATCACGGAAGGCTTTAATTTTACGTTCAAGATCAATAATATCTTGTTCTACAATTGGGTTTTCAAGTTCTGTTCTAAAACTTTGCATTGGTTGTTGGTTGTGCTTTATTCAAAAAATGCTTCTCTTGAGGGAGAAGCATCCATGTTCAATTTATTAAAATTATATATGTATACGCTCCTTTTACCTTGTGCTATAACAGTGGTTCATGGTTGATTGTGGCATCAGACAGTATACAAAAGTAAATTTCATCTGTCAAATATATAAAGTATATAGGAATAGTAGTAATTATTTTAAAGTTTTATTAATTTTGAGCAAGGCACACTCAAATATTGAAAGGACTTACAATCGGCCTAAAACCATTTCAAAACCCTGAAAAACAAAAGAAAAGCAGCTAAAGCGCTAGCTTATTTAGAATGATTTTAAATTTCTATCTTGAGATTATCTTCCCTTGCAATTACATCTGCAATGCTCGTTTCTCCTAAAATTTTGAGTGTAGCGTCGCGTACATCGATAAATGCACTTCTAATACCGCAAGTAACCTCATCTTTACACTCATCACATTTGTGATAGAAGTTTAAACTTGCGCATGGAAGCATTGCAACAGGCCCATCAGTTAAACGTAAAATCTGCACTAGATAGATATCTTCTGGCTTCTTATTTAGGCTATAACCACCTCCAGCCCCCTTTTTACTATAAAGGAAACCAGCGTTTCTTAGGTCTAGAAGAATTTGCTCTAAAAATTTCTTAGGGATGCGCTCTTCCTCTGCAATTTTGGAGATTTGCATAGGAGGCATGTCTAGATTTTTACCTAACGCAACTAGCGCTTTAATGGCGTATTTTGTCTTTTTAGAAAGCATACGTTACAAATGTATGAAATATTGTTGGATTGTTAGATGTTGGTTAACTGTTGAAACTGGTTTATTGATGAGCTGTGGATTGTTTACTCGACTGAAACCAATAATGATTGGTCCTGGAGATATTTGGTAATTGGAAGCTTAATTATTTGATTATTGTATTTTGATGATTGTGATTTATTTAAAGGTTGATTACTTGTACCTGATACCTATCCCCTAGCCATTAACCCCTAATATCTCTCCGGTATCCTACCCTTTTTTGCTGCTTCAATATACAATTTAATTTGATTTACGCAGGCATCGAGATTTTGTTTGACTTCATGTTCCCAAAAGCGCATCACTACGTAACCCATTGTCTGCAAACCGAGATTTACAAATTGATCACGCTGCATATTACGTTCTATCTTCGGTATCCAAAAAGCCTGATTGGTTTTGGGTTTACGCTTTTGCCATTCAAAGCCATGCCAAAAATCGCCATCAATAAATATAGCGAGTTGATATTTTTCTATTACTAAATCTGGCCTACCTAATAAATCTTTCCGATGAATTCTGAATCTAATATTTTCTTTCCAAAGTGCTTTTCTAAGTAGTAATTCGGGTTTGCTATTGCTACCCTTAATTTTTGCCATAGTTCTACTGCGCTGCTTAGTCGTATAAAAACCAGCACTTTCTTCAAAACGCGGAACCCTAATCGCATTTTCTTCTACTGGCAAATAAAACTTAGGCTTTTTTTTCATCGCTCTTCGAAATTACACTTAATACAAATACCAACGATCGTTGTTTTCACACTTTTGAACCAATGTTAAATGCAGCTCATCATCTTTCAAAATCAAGGTATTTTAAGTTTATTCATATTTACAGATGTTTCATCGCTACTAAATTAATTTGATATTGTATTTTTACTTAAACAAAGATGCCAACGTTAAACAAATTACTCGAAAATAAACTCGTTAAACACAACCTAAAATATACCGCGGTTGGTATTGCTGTTGGCGTATGTATTAGTTTAATGATTGCTGTGGTTAGCAGTAACGGAATTTCAATACGTCAAATCTTTTTTAATATCCTCTTCAGCCTTTTCATCAGTTTGGGCATCTCGAACATCTTTTCATTTTTTCAGAAGTACAGTTACAAGTTTACCCGTCATTTTTGGCAGTTCATTTTGCTCTACTATGCTTGCAATTTGCTCGGAATGATCATTGGCATTGAAATCTGCTACTTAATTATTTCCTTTTTTTTAGACATTCCTTTTGAACCTTTTAACCACACAAAGGATTATAAATCTATAGGAGTAATTGTACTGATTGTTGGCACTATTATGCTGCTTTACCATTTGCAACAACGCAATGCGGAAAATGCGCTAAAAGCAAAGGAGGCAGACTTAATTAGGATCAACCAACTTAAAACACAAGCAGAATTGCAGGCATTGCAATCAAAAATAAACCCACATTTTTTATACAACGCTTTAAATGCCATCACTAGCTTAATACATGAAGATCCAGACAAAGCGGAAGACATGACCATTAAGCTTTCTAAATTATTTAGATATAGTATTAACTCGCAGCAAGAAAATTACTGTAGTTTAAAAGAAGAAATCGATATACTGAATACATATTTAGCTATCGAAAAAGTGAGATTTGGCGACAGAATCAACTTCGATATCCAAACAGATGAGGTTTTGGATCATGTACAATTCCCTCGTTTTCTATTACAACCTTTGGTAGAAAACGCATTAAAACATGGCTTGAAAGATACTTATGAGCATGGAGTATTAGCCGTTAAAGTTCGTAAAACAGAGAAAAACATCAATATTTTGGTAATAGACAATGGTGTACCTTTTCCTGATGAACTTATTGCCGGATATGGTTTACAAAGTACTTTTGATAAATTGAAACTTTTGTACCCGAGCCAACACGAGATTGAAATGATTAACCAACCTATCAAACAAATTAAAATCACTATTCCTTTAAGCGCATGACCTGGAAAACCATCATTATTGAAGACGAACAACTGGCTAGACAAAGACTAAAGAGGCTACTTGCTAATTATGCTGAAGTAGAAATTATTGCAGAAGCTGAGAATGGTGCACAAGGTTTAGAGCTCATCAACCAACACCAGCCTGATCTGATATTTCTAGATATCGAAATGCCAATATTAAATGGTTTTGAGATGTTGGCAAAGTTGAAAGAAAATCTGCCCAAAGTGGTTTTTACGACCGCTTACGACCAATATGCCATTAAAGCTTTTGAGGAGGGGTCTATTGATTATCTACTTAAACCTATTGAATTAGAGAGGTTGGATAAAACCATTGCCAAACTAAAACAGACTAATTTGGCCAAACCTGCTATTGCAATTGAAGATTTGCTACTCCAAATTAAAGGAAAAACCACCTCAAAAACGCTTACCGTAAAACTGGGCGATAGAATTTTATTAATTAAGTTTGAAGACATTGTGCATATCCAAGCGGAGGATAAGTATGTTTTTCTACACGCAACCGATGGCAAAAAACACCTAACTGATTATACACTGTCAACGTTAGAAGACAAATTACCAGAAGACTTTCTTCGTATTCACCGTAGTGACATCATCAATACCAATCATATTACAGAAATTAGGAGAGGTTTTAATGGAGCTTTGATTTTTGTAATGAGCAATGGCTCAAAAGTATCTTCTAGTAGATCGAACAGTGAAAGTTTACGTGCAAGGTTTGAGATTTAACTAATCATCGTCCTCAACTTTGCCTGCAAATAAATCCTTACTAAAGTTTACTAAGAAAAGTTCTTTCTTCGCCCTAGTTACGGCAGTATACAGCCAGCGCATAAAATCAAGATCTACCATATCTTCGGTTAAAAAACCTTGATCTACAAATACGGCGTCCCATTGCCCGCCTTGTGCTTTATGACAAGTTACTGCGTAAGCAAATTTGATCTGTAAAGCATTGTAGTATGGATCTTGTTTGATGGCTTGCAAACGTTCTTTTTTATTGGTGATATGTTCATAATCTACCAGTAAACCTTCGTATAATTTCTTACTGGCCTCGTAAGGCAAATTCGGGCTTTCGATCTGCAATGTATCTAACAAAACCTTACAAGTGATTGCACCTACGTCTGGGAAATCTACCAGTTCCAACTGAACTTCTGCAAAACGAAAACCATAGCGTTCTTCTTCCCTTCGCACCCGAATAACTTTGGCCATATCGCCATTGGCAATAAAGGCGGTTTCATTATCGTCTGGCAGCCAAAAATAATTGTTGCGCACAACCATGATATAATCTCCTCCACTCAATTCCTCATCCCGATAAAGCAATCTTGCTCTAATCTGGTTGTTATAAATATTTGCAGATTTATTCGATCTACAAACCACCAGCGAACTCTCTAAACCATACTTACCGTAGGCATATTCCAGCCCTTCCACAAATTTTATCCCAGTCATCCTAAAGATATCCTTATAGCCTTTCGTTATGAATTTAGGCCATTTGGCTTCATCTTCATATGCATTTATTAGCCTTCTTAACATAGTTGCATTGGCTAAAATACCTGATTTTTTCTCTTGTCGAACCACCTCCGTAAGCTCAACGCAAGTAACATCCAAGTGAAAATTACTGCTCAAATATGCCGGATTTAAAGCTGGACTATCTACGCTGCCAACTGGAGGAAGCTGAGCTGTATCACCAACAAAAAGCAAATAACAATTTTTTGGCGAGCCATCTGGTGCGGGTTGAAAAACAAATTCGAGCAAATCACCTAAAAATGATGATCCATTTTGTGCGCTCCATTCGTCGGCAATCATGGAGGCTTCATCTACAATAAATACCGTATTTGTTGCCAAGTTGGGTGCTAGTTGAAAAACCATATCCATACTTACTGCACTCTTTTTTCTGTAGATTTTTTTATGGATAGTCAATGCTTTCTTTTGCGTGTAATTACTCATTACTTTAGCCGCCCTACCAGTTGGTGCTAACAAGGCAGATTTTAAGCCAAACTTAGGCAAAGCTTTCACCAAAGCCGCTACTGAAGTGGTTTTTCCAGTTCCTGCATATCCTTTGAGAACAAAACACGCTTCGTCGTTTGGCCGACTTAAAAAGCTCGCAGCCTCACTGCAAAAATGCAGCTGTTCTTTTGTTGGTGTAAAAGGGTATGATTGCGCAATTAAACTGGCTTTATCCATGCGGCAAAGATAGTCAACTCATCATTACCATAAGATTAATTGACCAAACACTTTTAATCCTGTTGCAGCACGTCTTTTAGCGAACCGTCTCCATTAACAGCTTCGGCCTTTTTGATTACCGTAAGCTCACCGTTTAACTCCATTACCACAGCTTTCACATCCTCAATACGTAACATTCTAAATTCTCTTATTGCCGCATAAACTTCTTCTTTAGTCACTATCTCTTGCTTCATGTTTTTACTTAAAAAGTGTCCATTGTAATAAAGCAAGGTGGGTTTAGAGTTGATAATTTTTTCCACTGGTTTGAATTTCATTGCAATAAACGCCAAAAGGTACTGCAACCCAATGATGATGGCTAAAGCAATAGCGCCATCAAACAATACTGTCTTTCCTAAAATCATAGAAGATAAAGTAGAGCCCAGAGTTACAGTTACAACAAAATCAAAGGCGGTTAACTTGGCCAAAGTTCGCTTACCAGAAATACGAATAAAAATAAAGGCAACCAAAAAAGATAGTATTGCACATATGGCGACATTCATACTACTTTGCCAGTCCTTAAACAATAACGTTTCCATAAGTATCTGTATTTAGATAAAGTGTGGGATAGAAAATACCTAACGAGAAAACATCAAGTATTTTCTAATCCGCTAATATTCCCTTAACCAATGATTTCCATTGCGGATAAGACAAACCTAGCGTTGCAGCCCAACCTACCAACATATTGCGAATGTTATCTGTTGTACTTGTAGTGTATGTATTTGCTTGTTCATTCCTGCCATGTTCTTCGGCATAAATATGCTTGCCAATACGCTTAACTTGAAAAGTGGAAGTAGCTTGCTCAGTAAGAAAATGAGCAGTATCCTTGTTAGTGGATAGTGGGTTTGATGCCGGTCTTGCCCTTAAAGTAACCGCTTCCATCCCTACTTCTTGTTCTTCTATAACGGATTCTATATACACCCAGTCATAGCCATCACCGGTCGCAGAACCAGGTCCTGGGATATCGATCTGCAAATAGTCTCCTTCCTTTGCTAAACCTTCAATTGGATTGCCAAAAGCGTTAGTTAACTGGAAATTAGATAGCTCGCTGCCCGCCAATAGCGACCATTGATTCACATTGAGCAAACGATATTTGGCCAATATAAAAAAATCTATGGCGGCGGCCTCATTTTCAAAGGTGCGCTTTTCTACTACATCCATTTGCTCACCAATTTCTTGTTTGGGAAGATGCTTGTCTGTAAATTCTTCTTTCCTGTCCATCTTAACTTTTAGTTATTAATCTTTAATCAAACTATGAAAGGAAAGGTTTCTAATAAAAAACAAAAGCAGTAGTTATCAGTGGTCATTCAAGTATTTAACATCACCATACTGTAGCTTATACCCGAAATAACTGTCTATTAAACCAAAGTAGAAACCTTGTGTTGGATATATAATTTCAACTCAAAAAAAGAACAATGAAAAAGATACTATTATTTGTAACGTCGATTGGTATTGTATTTACCGCCTGTAGGCAAAATCCTAATCCATCAAGCCAAAACGACTTAGATCAAATTAAAACGGAAAAGTTAGATACGGCATTAACGGATGGTAAAGTCAACACTTTTGCTACCAATGCCGCTATAGGCAGCATGATGGAAATTGAGAGTAGTGCATTAATGATTAAGCGCACAGAAAATAGAGATATTCAAAATTTAGCTACGATTATGGTTAAAGACCATACTGTGGCTCAAAAAGAGTTAAAGACAATTGCCGAGAACGGAAAAATCAGTTTGCCGCAGTCGCTACCAAACGAAAAACAGGCAATATTGGTTAAGTTAGATTCTTTAAAAGAAGATGAACGAAACCATTATTATGCTGAACTGATGGTTAAAGAGCACGAAGAGGCGGTTAAATTATTTAAAAATGCCAGTAATAGTGAAGCTGATACTAAATTAGCTCAATTCGCGAAAAGTAAGTTACCTACTTTAGAACATCATCTGATGGAAGCTAAAAACGTGTTAAAAATTATGCAAGCAATTCGAGGAGATAAAGGAGACTATCCACTTAAAATTAGCAAAGACAGAGCAAACAATCCTTAAGATGATTATTGCATAAAACAGTCGAAGTTGAGAAATTCAGCTTCGACTGTTTTACTGTTACATGAACACATAGCTACTACATAGTGGTTAGTGTTGCCCTCCACCGCCGGCAGCTCCATAGATTTGCCCGGTTGCATAACTTGCATCTGCAGCGGCTAACTGCACATAAATAGAAGCTAGCTCTGCGGGCTGCCCTGGCCTACCCATTGGTGTATCACCGCCAAAATTTTTTAGTTTTTCTTGCGTAGCACCGCCACTTACCTGCAAAGGTGTCCAAATAGGTCCAGGTGCCACGCCATTTACGCGAATACCTTTTGGGCCTAATTGCTTGGCTAAAGATCGAATGTAACTTGTAGTTGCAGCTTTAGTTTGAGCGTAGTCATACAAATCTTCGGAAGGATCGGTAGCTTGTACCGATGTGGTGCCAATGATTACCGCACCCGGTTTTAAATGAGGTAAAGCAGCTTTGATGGTCCAGAACGGTGCATAGATATTTGTTTTCATAGTCGCGTCGAACTCTTCGCTAGGCAAATCCAATACCGAAGGGTAAGTCTGCTGTCTGGCAGCATTATTAACTAAAATATCCAAACCACCCAATTCTGTAACCGCACTAGCAATAAGTTGCTGGCAAAAAGCCTCGGTTCTTAAATCACCTGGAATTGCTACTGCCTTGCGTCCAGCAGCTTTAATTAAAGCAATTACTTCTTTAGCATCTTCTTCCTCGTTTGGAAGATAGTTAATGGCAACATCTGCCCCTTCTCGAGCATAGGCAATTGCGGCTGCTCTTCCCATTCCAGAGTCGCCGCCAGTGATCAAAGCCTTTCTACCTGTTAATCTTCCAGATCCTTTGTAGCTTTCCTCTCCGTGATCGGGACGAGGATCCATTTTTGATGCCAAACCCGGCCAAGCTTGTTTCTGTGCTTTAAATGGTGGTTTTGGATATTTCCCTCTAGGATCTTCTAACACTCCTGCTTTATCTGTAATGGTGATGTTCGCAAATAACGGTGGCATACCAATGGAAAGCATTCCTGCGCCCAAACCACCTACCATGGTTCTTCTGGTAATTTTTTTGTTGATCTTCATTTGATTTTCTAATAGTTAAAAACTAAAAACCAGATCCAACATGATGGATCTGGCTTCAATTCTTTTTAAATCATTGTCTGGTTGCGTACTTCATCGTCATCATCAGCTAACCCAGTGCCGTTTTCATCGCGATCGTAAGAGCTATCGCCTACCTCATCTTGGTCATAGTTGTCGGTTAAGCCATTTTCTTCAGTGTCGTCATCAAATTCATCACCCTCTTCATCTTCCACAATACCACTTTCAATGTTTTCTTCCTCGTCGCTCATTGTGTCCTCATCAGACCAATCCTCTTGCTGATCATTACTTTCATCTAATGTACCTCCAGTATTACCACTTGCAGGCTGTCCACTTTGGTTTTGATTTTGCTGAGTCGAGCCTTGCCCGCCTTCTAGTTGCTCGTTTTCTTGATAGTTCATTTTAAAATTGTTTTAAGTTTTAGAGTTATCCCTATCACACAAGGACTAAAGCCAGCAAATGTTTTTACCAGCTCAAAAAAGCGTATTCTGTCGACTTTATAAAGTAGATATACGTAGGCAGATGAATGACTTAACCCATGCTTTCGTCAATATCAAAAGATGTTGGCTCTTGTCCTTCAACATCATTATGATCTGGGTTTAGCTTTGGAATATCGCTTTCATCAGCATTAGTTGCGTCCTGCTCGTCATCGTTCCATTTTTCAGCTGTGCTACCTTGGTCTGAAAAGCCATCATTTGGGCTTTGTGGTTTATCGTTTGCAACATTGGTACCATCGTCATTACCGTTGTTCTGTGGATCTCTTGGATCGTTTTCGTGTTGTGGTGTTTGAATTTCCATTATATCAAATTTTAGTAAAATCAAACTGCTGCAAAGGGTGTGCCTCGCAATAACAGGTTTGCAAGTCCTTTAAACCTATGTTTTATTTTAAATGCCAATAACGCAACATACGTTAACAAGTTTAGGTATTTCACCTTGTTAAAGAGGTATTAGTTACCAAACTATCCCTGTAAAGCTGTGGTTTTTAATGAACAAAAAATGATGATTATGGAAAAATTATTTGATATCGAGAGAATAGCTGGTAAGCGGGTGCTTATTACGGGCGGCACTACAGGCATAGGAAGGGCATTGGCCATTAGACTGGCCGAACTTAGCGCTAATGTGGTTATTGTAGGCAGGCATCAACAGGCTATTGAAGAAACTTTAGAAGCTATTGGCCACCAAGATACTCATACGCAGATACTAGGCGTAGCTGCAGACATGTCATTGCAAGAAGACATCGAGAAAGTATTCAATACAGTAAAAGAAGAATTGGGAGGTTTGGATGTGCTCATTAACAATGCCGCATTGGCTTATGGCAGTATTACCGAAGGCGAATATAAAGATTGGGATTACATTGTGAAAACCAATCTGATGGGCTATGTTGCTTGCAGTCATTACGGGCTGAAAGAGATGTTGGCTCAAAATAAAGGTAACTTGATCTTAATTGGCTCAATGAGCGCCGATGCTCGCGAAGAAGGCAGTTCACTTTACGTAGCTACCAAATCTGCAATTCAAGGTTTTGCTGAATCGATTAGAAAGGAAGTTAATCCTAAAGGTGTAAATGTGACTTTGATTGAACCAGGTGCGGTAGATACCGATATGCAAGAACAGCCGCAAGAGGAAAAAGAGCAGAAAATAGCCGCAATGGAAATGTTAATGGCTGACGACATTGCGCAGAGTGTCATCTATGTACTCACGCAAAGCGAAAGAACTTCCATCGTAGACTTAAAAATTAAACCTTTAAAACAGATCATATGACCACCGCTTTATCCGCGTGGGCGGTACAAGCTGTTGGCGAGCTGCCCACACTAAAAACCATCGTACTTACCCAAAACAAGGACTTTAATCTCGAAGTTAGATTAGGGAAGCATGCTTTATGGCTAATATACCACTGGCCCAACGGGATAAAAAGCACATTTAGCACCTTTTATTCTGCCGTAGGTGAATTGATACAAAACGAAATGCGGCATGAGAAAGGTAAAACGTTCTTCACTTTAAGCTCTGCTGAGGCTACTTACCAGGTAGAAATCATACAACCAAGTACTGAGGAGCCCTTATTGAGATGGACCACCACCCTGATTAGTAAAGTTCCATTGTTAATTCCTTTTTCTCCAAAAGATATTATCAATTTTACTTCAGATTGGCAACCCTTAGCTACAGGACAAGTATACACACATCAGGTAGGTAACCGTTCCGGAATATTATTTTATGGCCTGAACAAACCTGCTACTGGCAGTGTGTTCTACTTCCAAAATTTAAGTTCGCTCAATACCTACTTCGAAGATACTGAAACTGCAGGTAGCGATTTGGTAGGGGGCAATTGGCCAGAAATTGGGTTTTCTTTGCCATCAACAGGTACACAACCTTTAACACCTAACCAACCTTATATAATTTCGGATGCAATTGTGTCATTCTCTACCGATACCCTTAAAACAGATCGCGACGTTTGTGAGCATTATTTAACACAGTTAGCCAAAATTTACCCGGCCATTAAAAAAGAAGAACCTAGCTACCATAACTGGCTAGATATTGTGAACAAAGGTTTAACTGGATTGGCTAACCATTCCGGTTGTTGGACATTTGCCGATGGACATCATTACCTCAATGCCTACGTGAGCGATTATGATACGCCATCAGAAATTATGGTACAATTGGCCGTATTGTTACCATTGATAGAATATAAAGAATGGAGTGGCGATAAGAGCAATGAAATGATCGAAAAACTGAAAGCTGGCCTACCTGCTTTCTATAAAAAAGACATGGGTACCATCGTAAGATGGTTACCAAAACTAGAGAAACAGCTAGATCACTCGGAGGAACAGAAAAAGCCCAATGTAATGGATTCTTGGTACCTCTACCACCCCTTAATGAATTTAGCAAGGTTAGCTAAAAAAGGCGACAACGATGCCATGGATTTATTAATGAAATCGATAGATTTTGCCATTAACGTGGCCAAAACTTTTGATTACCAATGGCCAGTGTTCTATCAGATGGAAACCCTGAAGGTAATTAAAGCCGAAACTGCCGAAGGTGAAGGCGGCGAACTTGATGTGCCGGGTTCTTACGCAGATTTGATGCTCAAGATGTGGGAGATCAGCAAAGAAAGGAAATACCTTACGGAAGCCAAAAGAGCAGTAAAAAAATTGGAAGGCCTCGGTTTTTCTAGCTTTTATCAGGCTAATAATACGGCCTACGGTGCGGTGGCTTTACTTAAATTATTTAAAGAAACTAACGACCAAAAATACCTGAAGATGAGCTATGTAAGCTTAGCTGGAATTTTTAATAATGTTCAGCTTTGGGAAATGAATTATGGCCTCGGTAAAAACTTCAGTACTTTTTTTTCCGTTTTTCCATTGAAGGATGCACCATACACCGCCGCTTACGAAGAACAAGAAGTTTACTCTGCATTAAATGAGTATCTGATGGAAGCCCAAGGTGTGGACATTTTGCCTGCAGTGAGGTTGCTCATTGCCGAATTCATAAAATACATCCCCTCTCGCCTCCAAGCTTATTACCCACCCTTATTGCCTAAGGAGATGTTAAGCGAAGAACCTAGAACGGGAGAAATTGATCCGAACTTATGGGTAGCAATAGAAGACTTGCAAGATGGTAGAGAGCCATCTGGACAGGTTGGACAAGAGGTATATGGTGCAGGTGTGGCCTTCGGCATCGTTCCACGGCAGTACTTTAAACTAAATGCGGATCTCACCGTTTTTATCGGCTACCCTGTAGAGAGCTGCAAGAAGAAAGGCTCAAGCGCTGAATTTAAAATAGGTGGTGATGAACGATTAAGCTGTAACGTAGTCATCGAAGTCAACAGCCAGAACAATTACAATTTTACAGCAACTACGGCCAGTGGCGAACGGTTGGAAATCGTTGCTGCTAATCGTAAGCAGGCGTTTAAGGTTTATGGAAATCAGCGTTTCGTTTTTAGGTGGAGCAAAAGCAAGTAAAATACGCAACACAATAGAGGTATAAAATCAGCAAGGCCGTACCTAACTACGGGATTTTCGCAATCTATAAACAATTGGGTGGTAGCATCGCTTTTTAAAGAACAATTTAATCATTACCAAAAGACAAAATTTAACAAGATGAAAAAGCAAAACACAGAAAATATGCCTAATGGGCATTTACATGAACTTTTTGTAGACGAATTAAAAGATATTCTAGGTGCAGAAAAACAGCTATTAAAGGGCTTGAAGAAAATGGCCGATAGTGCCACTAGTTCTACTTTAAAAGAAGCTTTTACTGCTCATCGTGTAGAAACGGAAGAACAAATTGAGCGTTTGAAACAGGTCTTCTCAAGCTTAGGAATAGCCGCTAGAGCTAAAAAATGTAAAGCAATGGAAGGTTTGTTAGAAGAGGCTGAAGAAATTATTGAAGAGTTTGAAGGCGATCCAGCCTTAGATGCTGCATTGATTTCGGCCGCACAAAAAGTAGAACACTACGAAATTGCCAGCTACGGTTGTTTAGTAACTTATGCTTCTTTAATGGAACACACCGAAGCACAAGAATTGTTAGAAATGACCTTGGCACAAGAAAAAGAAACAGATGTAAAATTAACGGACATCGCGATGTCTGAAGCAAATGTATCTGCATAATACCTTAAACGCAGCCTCAGTAATAAGGCTGCGTTTTTTAAATCCTTGATTGATCAAATACCTAAACACATGATTTTAAAAAGAGATAGCTATACCCGAAGTCCTTGGCAACAAATTCCAAAAGCTAATCCTACTTACTTGAATACTGCAAAAGCCACTTACGATGTGGCTATCATCGGTGCTGGTATTAGCGGCATGACTACTGCCCTACTACTTCAAAAAGCGGGTAAGAACTGTCTAGTTTTAGACTCCGGTAATTTGGGTTTTGGAACTACAGGCGGTACTACGGCGCATATCAATACCTTTTTTGATACTACTTACCCAGAGATAGAAAGCAAATTCAGTAAAAATGCCGCTAAGTTAGTTGCCGATGCAGGCAAATTGGCTATCGAAATGATCAGTGATTTTACTCAAACCTATCAAATCGACTGCGACTTGGAAACCAAAGTAGGTTATCTTTACGCAGAAACCGAAAAAGAAGCCGAGCAGCTTGGTGAGATACTAGAATCTGCAAAAAACGCAGGAATTGAGGTAGATCGGAGTACTACGAATGGCTTACCCATTTCTTTCCTACAATCAATAAAGTTTGAAGATCAGGCTCAGTTTCATCCTTTAAAATACCTACAGGGATTGGCCAAAACATTTATAGCATTAGGCGGAACCATCAAAGAAAATGTATTTATTAACGATGTAAGAGAAGAAGAAAATCATTGTACTGCCATTTCAGATGATGAAACCTTTACTGCATACGATATAGTTTACGCCACACACATTCCGCCAGGTATCAACAAGTTTAGTTTTCGTTGTGCGCCCTACCGCAGTTATGTATTGGGTATCCGTTTAAATGATGATAGTGAGTATCCGGAAAACTTAGCTTACGATATGCAAGAGCCCTATCATTATTTCAGAACACATGAAATTGATGGCGAAAAAATATTAATTCTTGGCGGTGCAGATCATAAAACCGGTCATGATGATCCACAGCAGGCATTCGAAGATTTAGAAAACTACGCCAGTCAGCGCTTTGTGATTAAGGATATTCCCTACCAATGGTCTTCTCAATATTATGTACCCACGGATGGTCTGCCTTACATTGGTAGAATGAATAAGGCCGATGACCATATTTACGTGGCAACGGGTTATAATGGCAACGGTATGACTTGGGGAACTATTGCTGGTCATATCATTAGCGATTTAATTCTTGCTAAAGAAAACCAATTTGCCAAGTTATTTGATCCTTGCAGGGTAAAACCTATAGCTGGCTTTACAGAGTTCGTTAAGGAAAATACAGATGTAGCCTATCACTTTGTGGTCGATCGTTTTAAAGCAGAAGACTTAGAGACTTTTAAAGAAATTGCTAAGGACGAAGGTAAGATAGTAGATTATGAGGGTACCCAATTGGCCATTTACAAAGACAAAACAGGTATCATCACTGCGTTAAACCCCGTATGTACGCATGCTGGTTGTATTGTTTCTTTCAATAGTGAGGAGAAAAGTTGGGATTGCCCTTGCCACGGTGGTCGGTTCGATTTAGAAGGCAAGGTGCTTTGTGGACCTCCGCAAGCCAACCTGAAACAGGTTAGTGTAGGTACATAAATCTAATAACAGATGTCAGCTCAATCGCATTCTTTCTGGCGGAGAAACAGTTTATCTTTAGTGTTTCTACTCTTCTTCATCATCGCAATCGCTGCGCAAGCTTTTACTGGGTGGAAAGAAAATAATCAGCAATTAGTAGAAGAAAATGCCAAAGAGATTGGCTTTAGCAGCTATTTAGGATCTGGACACTTCATTTCCGCAACTTTTGAAAACTTCGAAAGCGAGTTTTTACAAATGACTTTGTATGTACTATTGACTATTAGTTTAAGACAGATTGGCTCTGCCGAATCGAAGTCATTAGATGAAAAAGAAGAAGTAGACCGGGAACCCAAAGCTAGTCCAGACGCACCGTGGCCAGTTAAAAAAGGTGGTTGGGTATTGAAAATTTACAGCAATTCGCTATCTATTACCTTCGCTATTTTATTTTTAGCCAGTTGGGCTATCCACCTTTTCGGTAGTTGGCGAGATCAAAATGCAGAAAACCTAGTCAAACATCAGCCTTTGGTGAGCTTAGGCAATTTTCTTACTGAACCACGTTTTTGGTTCGAAACTTTTCAGAACTGGCAAAGCGAATTCCTTTCGGTATTGGGAATTGTTTTCCTTTCTATCTATCTACGTCAAAAAGGTTCTCCAGAATCTAAGCCAGTTGATGCGCCACACCTAGAAACTGGTAAGGGTTAGCCTCAATTAAAAATCGGCCAAATTTTAAAATTAACGATGTTTGCGTTTGATGGATATTTTATACATTCGCAGTTAAATCAACCGAAACAGCAAACACTTTCGCGGATCCTTTGTTGTCTCCAAGCAACTGCTATTAAAGACATATCCAACAAAGGAAACTATTTCTAACAGTTTATGAACGAACCGATCCGAGACATCTCTAAGAGGCAGCCGTTGTGTAATTACCTGCTTCAGCTTTCTGATACCATACAAGACTTAGCTCCCACAGAGATTATTCCAATCGCACTTCAATTACTAAAAAATGAATTAGCTGCCGAATACGTAGCACTTTATCAAGCTACAGAGCAGGATAATAAGTTCATTCTTTTAAATACTGATGAACCTTTGTTAGATACAACCTTAGCGCTCGAAGAAGAACATAGAAAAATCTTGGCGAGTGCCCATTTTTTAAATTTAGCAAACAATATCTACTTTCCATTATTACATCATAAAGAACTTACGCTGGTACTAGTTATTAAATCTCAAGCAGAACGTAACTGGTCTATAGATGAAATACAAACTGCAGAGCAAACACTTCAAAGGTTATGGAAAACAAGGTTACGTGCTCAAAAACTGCAATCCTTAAGTGATAGTGAAGAAAAACACCGTATTCTTTTCAATTCTATGGACGAAGGCTATTGTATTATCGAAATGATACATGATGACCATGGCATTCCCGTTGATTGGAGATTTTTACAAGTGAACCCAGCTTTCGAACGACATAATGGCTTAAAAAATGCGCAAGGTAAAACCATAAAGGAGATGACGCCAGATATCGAAGATAAATGGATGTTCATTTATGATAGTGTAGCGCAAAGTGGCAAACCATTACGTTTCGAAGAAGACTCTACGGCATTGGGTCGTATTTTTAGCTTATACGCTTTTCGCATGCGTGGCGAAAAACCCCATGTAGCTGTAATTTTTACAGATATTACCCGCCAAAGGCAGGCAGAAACAGCGCTCAAAGCTACCCAAGAAAACTATCGCAAAACTATGGAAATTGAGGTAGCAAAACGTACGGCAGAATTACAAGAGAGCAAAGCACAATTACAATCGGTATTTGACACTACGTTGGTACAATTATCTATTTTAGAAGCCGTTAGAGACGATAAGGGTATAATTCAAGACTTTGAAATTAAACTGATTAACAGGGAACTAGAACGGGAAACCGGTAAAATGGACTTGGTAGGCCGCCGTTACAGCGAGGCCTTCCCATCAATAAGAGAAACTGGATTATTAGAGTTGATTGCCAAAGCGGTTGATACTGGATTACCACAACAAACAGAATATTGTTATCCCGAGGGCGATCCTTATCAGTGGTATGCTTGCATGTTCGTAAGCTCGGGAGATACTGTAGTAGCCAGCTACCAAAACATTACTGCAAAAAAACAGGTAGAACAAGAGCGTTACAAAAATCACTTGCTACTAAGACAATCAGAACAATTAGCTTTGCTTGGTAGTTGGGATTATCAGCTAGACAATCAGCAGCTACATTGGTCTGAAGGGATGTACGAGCTATTTAATATTCCGCAACAAAGCCCAGTTCAACTGCAAAACTACTTGCAATACGCCACTGAAAGTAGTCGTAAAAAAGCTAAACAACTCATCGAAACCATTAAAGATGGCCATCCAAGTTTCAAGGAGATATTGCAGTTGCAAATTAATGGCAAAACGAAGATCATCCAAATTCATACCCAACTTATTACCGACCAATACGGCAAACCAGAAAGAGTTTTGGGTACTGACCTGGACGTAACCGCCTCTCATTTAGCGCAAGATAAACTGAAGCAACTTGAGGCAGAGAAACATAGAGAGATTGTACGAACTACTTTTAGCACGTTGGAAGAAGAGCGAAGAAGGATTTCAGAAAACCTACATAACGGATTAGCGCAAATTCTCTATGGTGTAAAGATAAGTCTCCATACGCTCTCGCAAAAAGATTGCCCAGATGCTTTCACAAAACAGCTCAATTATGCTACAGAGTTATTAAGCGAAGCAATTACCGAAAACCGACGCATTTCTCACGAATTGATGCCCCCAATTTTGGAAGAATTTGGACTGATCGAGGCCATCCGAGATATCGTTAAGAAACTACAAAACCAAGTTAAGTTTACTTACCGAGTTAGCGGCATTACCAATAAACTGGAAAAATACATCAAGCTGGCCATTTACCGCACCGTGCAGGAATTAATGATGAACATCGTAAAACATGCCAGTGCTACCGAAGCGCTGGTAGAAATCGTCATTAAGCCCAAAAGCGTATCTATCCGTGTAAGCGACAACGGAAAAGGAATGCCTACGCAAAAAACTACTCATGATGGCATTGGATTGGCGTCTATACGCAGCAAAATCAAACTCTTGAACGGTCATATGGATATCCAAAGCAATATTAAAGGCGGCACTGCAATCAAAATCAGTTTTCCCATTAATGGCCAAACAGAAAAGTATATACCTATCTAATCAATTAACTGATGATGTATTTAGAAGAAATGAGTAAAAGCAAGGCCCTATCCGATTTAGCCTCTTCGTAGTTTTCTTTTAAGAGTGTACTGATTTGCTTATCTAATTTAACTGCAGCCATTCTCAAGATTTGGAAAGACGCCATTTCTACACTCTCTATATTTTGCAAGTAAAAAATAATAGACAAGTCCTGTAATTCGGCTTCCCCATCTTGCTGTTTAATCGCTTCGAAGGCATCATCTACTAAACCGATGAGACCATGTATACTTCCGGTAGATACTTCTGCATCTAGCAGCATATAAATCATCTGCATTCTGGCAAGTTGGTTTTGCACGCCTTTAATAGTTTCCTCTATGGCATTTCGTAGATCAGAAAACTTAGCTTCGGCCGCCAAAATGGGAAGCTTGCTAATTAAATGCATTTTTGCTGCATAAATTCGATCTAGGTGAGTAATAAAAAAGCGTTTAAGCTGATCTGAGCCGAGGTTAATTCTTTCCCAAGATTTTTGGGGTTTCAGTTTTCTTGCCATAAAATAGTTACGGCTCTAATTTATAAATTCTTTTACTTTATTTAATAAGGTAGATATATTAAAAGGTTTACTTACAAATCCATCAGCTTTACAGCCGGTAGCTAAAACTTCTAAATTGTGTTCAGCTGAAACCAGCAGCATCGGCACACCAGCTAATTTTTCGCTTTCTTTATATTCCAAGCAGATTTCTGTACCGGTTTTAGGGAAACCGTTAAGCCTTACATCAAACAAAATCAAATCTGGATTGAATATGCTCGCCTCTTCGACCGAAATACCAGTTTGTTTTAATAAAAGCTCGTACCCCTCTTCTTCAAAGATAAATTCAAAAATCGATAGAATTTCTACATCGTCTTCTATGATTAGGATTTTCTTAGCCATAATTCCTACAGTGTAAATTAGATGTATAAATAATTAATGTAATCAGTTTAACTCAGAGTAATTCTGAAATATCAATCCCGTAAACTTGATTGAAAAGCTTTTTGAAATGAACTTTAGACGTGTATCCGGCCACTGCGGCAACATCCGCCAAAGTATGGTACTTGCGAGAGGCAATTGCCTCCCAGGCCATATGCAAACGAATGGTTTGCACCAGTTGATTGGGTGTAATTCCCATGATACGCTTCACTTGTCTAAAAAGTTGCCTTTCGCTAATGGCCATATCTGCGCTTAAGCTTCTCAAGTTCACTTGCAACTTACCAGCGTGTTGTCTTACTACCGCCTCGAATTTATTTAGCCAAGCCTGGTCTTTAGTCGATACCTTGTTATTACTGCCCATCCATTTCAGGTTCGAATTGTCGGTCATTAAGGCGGGTCTAATGATATCGATATCTGTAGAAAACCGCTGCATTTGCTCGGTATTTAACTTAGCTAATATCGCAGAGACATGTACCTGCTGATCATTAAGTTTCCTATGGGTAATGTCTTTTGCAATGGCAAAAATCAGTTGCTCACGCTCAATTGGAACTGCTGTCCAAAACAACCAAATTGTGGAGCCATCCTTTGCAATATACCTGTTCTCAAACTGAAATACAGTTTCGCCCTTGCGCAACTCTTCTAACTTTCTCGTGGTAATTTCTACGTCTTCGGGATGCAAAAAAGTATTAGCGCTTACCGCCATCAACTCTTCCAAACTGTACCCTATTGTTTTTGCTACCGCCGGATTAATCTTTTTGAAATAACCATCGAAACCTACAATGCAAAGCAGATCCGGAGATAGATCAAAAAAATATTCCAGATCAAACTGGGTCGTTTGGGTTTTATTCCTCATTTGTAGTATCGTGTAATCTGACGTCCCAGTTGCCAAAAAATTATCTTTTCAGCACCAACGGAACAGCAAATTAGCCTATTTGTTTCACTAAATTCTTTAACAAATCCATTTTGGCAGCTTTACTATAGAATTGGCAATTCTATTACTTTCTTTTTGCCCACTTTTATAAATAAGCGCTAATCAGACATGAAAATGCAGAAATAGTTTATGTTTTCTTCAGCAAATTGAGATACTAACCTAATGAAAAAAATAGCACCTTCTTTTTATCTTGTTTTTACCAGCCGATCTTCTACCCTAATGTCGGTAGGAGAACTGAATTTAATTCTGCGTAAATGTTATCAAGCTAATAAATCGTTAAACATTACCGGAATGCTGTTATACATGGAAGTAAGGCTGATGAATAAATTGGAAGGACGATTTATACAGCTCTTAGAAGGGAACGAATTGCAAGTTCAGTTATTGTACGACAAAATATGTAATGATGAACGACATGATAAGATTTTCATATTGGCTAGTGGCCATCAAAAGACGGCTCGTTTCAATAACTGGCACATGTCTTACAGTAATAAACCTTATAGCACACGAGGCTATAAAATGTTAGACGATAAACTTTTTCTAAGTCGCTATTTTACAAACAACAATGGACCAGCTCATTTTTTAAAGTCATTTTATAATTACAATCTGCAACTGCAAAAGGAATATGACACACGGGTAGCAGAGTTTGTAAGCACTACTTAAACTTGCTGGATATTGATAACTTAAGAGGCTAAACTCAATACCACCCTTCTTGAAAATTCATCAAGATCAAAAGGTTTCTCAATAAAGTCATTTATATTACATCTATGTGCTACCTCAGAGCCATCGGCGTGGGCCGACATCATCACTACTGGCACTTGGGCGTAATGAGCGTTGGCACGAACCAAATGGCATAAGTCGAGCCCTGTACCGTCGGGCAACATCACATCCATTATAAACACGTCAATTTTGTTGGTCTCATTTCGTAGTGCGTCTACAAATTTGGTAGCTGTAGTGAACATGCTAACAGCAAACCCGTATTCTTCTAATATATAAGTAATTATTTCTGCAATGCTTGCATCATCTTCCACTACCCAAACGTTTTTTCCCATGATCTAAACTAATATGGGATGGAACAACAGCCCAGGTATTTTGTTTCTAATGAAGATCTAATTTGCGAAAAACACGCATAAATACGTACCAATTCAGCTACAGCCAAAACGTTAAGCATTCTCCAACGGCAGACTGAACCAAAACGTACTTCCTTTGCCCAACTCTGAGTCTACCCAAATTTTACCAGAATGACGGGTAATGATTTCTCTTGATAAATAAAGTCCAATTCCAAGACCAGAAATATTGGCCGTGTGTTCATCGATACGATAAAATCTAGAGAACAATTGATCCATTTTCTCTTTAGGGATACCTATACCAAAGTCCCTGATGCCCACCACCGCTAAACGACCACGTGTTTCTAAAACTACCTCGACTAAGTTAGAGCCTGGAGAATATTTAATTGCGTTTGATAACAAATTGGTAATTACTTGTTCTATTCGTTGTGCATCGGCCTCAACTATGCAATCGTCACATTTACTGAGCAATGTTATGTGGTAGTTCTGATTGATCTCTTCCACCATTTCTACCGTGCTAGCTACCAACGCAGCAAGATCTAAACGGGCAGTTTCAAATTTCAACTTACCAGCTTCAATCTTAGAAACATCTAGCAAATCATTCACCAACGATGTTAATTTTTTTATCTGATGTGAAGTTTTGGCCAAATACTTTCCAGGTAAATCTTCCTTTATCATCCGGGCTAAGATCTGTACATAACCATTAATTCCAGAAAGTGGGGTTTTTAACTCGTGGCTAGCTAAACTAATGAACTCATCCTTTTTACGATTAAGTTCCATCACCTTATCATACAACATTGCTTTGTCTATACCAATAGAAAGGTGTCCGGTGATGGACTGTAACAAATCTTCATGTTCTTTTTTAAAATAGCTCGCATGTTGATGTGCGAAGAACAGATTCCCCACCAATTCTTCTTTCGAGGAAATTACGGGAACTGCCAGCAAACTAGCGATAAAGTGCTGTTTGCCTTCTATGTTACAGACAATTTCTTCATCTAATACATTATCCCACCTAGCCACGCTACCACCTTCCCAATCTTTTACCAAACTATCAAATTGTGCCGCAGTTTCAGCTAAATCTTTTTGCGGAATGGCTGTTATTGGTGCTACATAATCAGCTAAGGCCATTCCAGGTTTTTCCTGTGCGATGAAAATGCCTACTTCTGCACCTAATAAATGGATAGTTAACTGTGTAACCCTCTGTAAAATATGACTGGTATCAACCTCTCTAGAAATAGCGTTAATGACCAAGTTTATTGCTTCCAAACGTTCGGTATAACGTACTGTTGCTTGTTTTGCCGCAAGTTGCTCACTAATGTCTCTGGCTATTTTAGAGGCTCCGATTACATTCCCTTCGGCATCCATGATTGGCGAAACGGTGATGGACAACTGCCGTGGCGAACCGTCCTTCGCCTGCCTAACAGTATCAAAATGATCTACCTTCTCACCTTTTCGGATACGTGAAATGATGAGATCTTCTTCACTCAGTCTTTCTTCTGGAATAACCAAAGAAATATGTTTGCCAATGGCCTCCTCAGGTGTAAAACCAAACATACGTTGTGCCGCTGGGTTCCAAGTGGCAATTACACCATTTAAATCCTTACTGATAATCACGTCATCAGATGAATCTACGATGGCCGCCAAACGACTCTTACGCTCTGCAAATTCTTTTGCCTGCAACTCGGCAGTTTTGGTTTGAGTGATATCGGAAACTGCGCCAACAAAGCGTTCAGGCTTATTTTGCTTATCGAAATAAACTTTACCAGTAGCCCTAATCCAACGTTGTTTACCGTCGTTTCGAGCTACAGTCCGATATTCAGAGAAAAATTCGCCACCGCTGTCTGGGTTCATTGCCCATTCTACAGCTGCTAGCGTAGCTGTTACATCATCTTTATGTAAACCTCCTACAAAATCACGTTGGTAGTCAACTTCATGAAGTAAGTCTACGCCAAAGAACTTCCTACAACGTTCATCCCATTCCAATTTACCTGTCGGCACATCCATATCAAACATTCCTAAATCAGCAGCTTCTACCACTAAATTTAAGCGTCCGTAGGCATCTTCTACCTTTTTTCTTGAGCTTACCATTTCGGTCACATCTACCGATATTGCCAACACGCCTAATACTTTACCATCACCATCGCGATAAGGCTGGTAAACAAAATTTTGGAACACTACATCTTGTTTACCACGACGCAATAAGCTTACTGGTTGTTCTGTAGCATAAAAAGGTTCACCAGTTTCATATACCCCTTCCATGGCTTCTTCCAATCCTTGCGAACGGGCGTCAGGCAAAGCTTCGAAAACAGGTAACCCCATCACTTCATCCTCATCACGGCCCCAAATATCAAGCATAGCTTGGTTGGCAATTTTAATTCGATGATCAGCGCCTTGCAATAGACACATCGCCACTGGGGCTTGTAGAATGATATTCTTAAAATTTTCTTCTCCTTGCTGAACGTTCTTCAATGCCATTACCAAGTCTGTAACATCGGCAGCAGTATTCATTACGCCATAAACTTTGCCAGAAATATCTAACAAAGGGGTAAAACTATAGTTGAAATAAAAGGTTTGCAGCCTGCCATCTACTACCAAGTCTATGCGTTGGTGACGAGCATGGAATGGCACTGCGGTATCATACACTCCAGCCAACTGTTCGTAAACTGACTGATCTTTCAATTCTGGCAGTACTTCATAATAGGTTTTGCCTACCACATCGTCGCCTTTACCCCATACGGCTTTAAGTGCTTGGTTAGCTTCAACAATCCGCATTTCCCTGCCCACATAAAGTGCAATTGGAAACGGCGCACTGGCCACCATTTGTCTAATTTGTTGTTCCCGTTCGCCCAGTTGCTGTAGCGAGTTACCGAGGTTGCGTTGAGCTAGATCTAAATCTTCATTAATGGCTTGTAACTCTTCGTTAGATGCTGCAAGTTCTTCATTAGCCGCAGCCAATTCTTCATTCACCTGATAAAGTTCTTGATGTGCTTCCACACGATCACTCACATCAACCACCATGATGGTGATGCCGCTAGCATTGCCGCTACGGCTGCTGTAAGGCGATACCATGATATCGATATGTCCGATTTTGGCACGTCCCCCTGTCAGTTGTTGTTGCGCTACTTCTTTGAGATATCTTGGTACACCATCAAAATATTCATCTAAATCGCCTAAAAGATATTTGATTACCTCCAGCACTTTTTCATCGCGTTCGGTTAAGCCTATTAATCTCAAAAACTCGTCATTTACCTCTTCGATATGCAATGGTAGGTTACCAACTACACAAATTCCCATAGGCGCATTACCTATTAAACTGCGTAAATATTGCTGGCTGCTACGCAGGATATCGCCAGCAACGAGTTCGAATGTTTTCTCCTGACAAATACCCCAGGCTCCGAAAATTTCACCGTCTAGTTCAAAAAGCGAACCCATTGAAATGTCTAGGTAACGCTGCCCCAGTCTACCCTGTGTGCCTATTCTCACCCCTTTCACTATTGCACCTTTATTTTGATAGGCATCTTCTATGGATTTAGAAACACGCTCCCAATGACTGCCAAAAGCAAAAAATCCTAGATTTGGCTGACCAGGATAAATGAGCTGCCCTGGAAAAAGTGAGGCAAATGCGGCATTGTAAAGTAAGGTTCTACTTTTGCCCCAAACCACAAAAGAAGGACATGGATTAGCTAGCTGTGCACTAATGGCATACTTTAAACGTAATGGCCACTTTGCAGGTTCGCCCAATTCTGAATGTGTCCAATCTTGCTTTACGATAGACTGATATATATGTTCGTTTCCCTTTAGAAAAACTAAAGGATCGTTTTCTGAAAATATAGACATACGATAAAATGCTATCCTATTAGTTTATTTATCATGCTCAATATCACATCAAAATCAAATGGCTTAGCAATTACACCATCAGCTCCCGCTCTTTTAGCTACTTCGGCAATATCGTTACTTGCAGAAACTAATATTACAGGAATATGTTTAAGATCTTCTTCATTCCGGATTTGACCAATTGCTTGTTCGCCGCCTATTAAAGGTATCCAATTATCCATTAAGATGAGTACAGGGTTAACATCCCTAACCTTAGAAACAATATCATCGCAATTATTGAAAAGTACTACCTTATGACCAACCTCTTCTAAAAGAAACCGGAAGATATCCAATAGATCCTGATCATCGTCGAAAACAGCAATAGTCTTCGCGTCCTTTATCAAATTTTCTTGCATCCCCGAAAATACCGATAATTTCCGTGCAAACAAATAAGGAGTAATTTATAGCAGACCTTTCACTAACAACCTCAGATGAGATTAAGAAGGTTCGAGCTTAGCTAAACACCATTATCTTAATGTTTTATCTCGATAAACCAGCTGAAACTTCCTTTTTTTATTCTACTATCATCGATTTATAGTGTCTAAAAACCGAATATTACCTTAATATTTCGAGTATAAATACATAGTAACTCACCGGTTAAATACGCTTTCTACGAAACGTTTGCACCTTGTCAAAGCGTGTAAAACTTAATGATGAAATTGATTATCTACATTACGGTAATGCCTACTTTTTTAAATTGCTTGAGCAAGGACATCATTAATTCGCTCTTAAATACAGGCTCCACATAAATACTTTCTACCCAAGCCAATACTTTAATCTCTATGGCGTTAGCGAGTATGCCGTTTATTAAAATTTCAGTCTGTAAGCGATCCATTACATGACTTGTATTTTCTACTTGCTCTTTGATGATTTTATTTAGCAAATCTAAATCTGTCTCTGCATTCACTTTGAAAATCAACTCTGTTTTTACATAATCGTGGTTCAATGTCCAATTTACCAATCTGCCCGACAACAAATCGCCATTAGGAATAATCACCTCTGAGCCCTGCTGCGTTAGTAGCTTACTGGAACGTATGCCTATATCTTTCACTCTACCTTTTTTATCTGCCAGCTCTACAAAATCGCCAATACGAAACGGCCTTTCAAATATCAAAATGATACCCGATACAAAGTTGTTAACGATGTTCTGCATCCCCAATCCGATACCCACACCCAGTGCGCCCAGGACTACTGTTACCCTATCCATTGGTAATCCCGACGCTGTAACAGCTAATAGAAAGGCTAAAACGATGATGATTAACCTAATTAAAGCCACTTTGGAACTTTTCTGCTCCACTTGCCCCTCGTAGCTTAAATTGCCTTCGCCAAAAATAACAGGTACATTCTTTTGAAGTTTATTCGCCAAGTAAATAATGAGTAAAAAGAACAGGATGTTACCAAGCGTAAAATGAATGCTACCGAAGGTTCGTTGCTTAGCCAGCACTGCTTCAAAGAATATCATGGTACCCGAAGTGAGGTTCATGTTAATCAGAAAGACCATAACCCAAATCACCGCAGCAAGCCACCACAATGCTTTTTTGCTAGATGCCCGTGTACGATTGTGCTCTACTCTAGAAAAGAAACCTTTACTACACGAACTAATTTTCAATTGCAATTCTAGAGCATCTAAAACAAGTTGTACAAATACCGCTAACCCAACCAATTGAACCAAACCTATCACGCCTGTTAGCGCAAAAGATTTTGCCAGGCTTAACCTACCAAATACATTTAGCAGCAGTGCCAAGGCGTTGAAGCCTATGAATATCAACAAAACTAGTTTGGTGTATTTTTTAGGAAATTGTTGCAATCGCATTTTAGGCAACAGCCTAACCCCCATGTAAATAAAGTAGATATTAAGCCCAAGTAGCGCAAGCCTCAAGATTAAACCATCGGCACTTATGCTACTGATCACAACCAATAAGGCATAGGCGGTGATCAATTTTAACCAAGAAAACAATTGCTTACTCGGTAAAATTTTGCGCAAATGTATAGTGATGGCCAACAGTAAGAGCAATTGAAGTAACTCAATATACAAGGATGGTGCACCAGTTTCAAACAAGGGAATGATATTTAGCGCTACAATCACTGTAGCAAGTACCGGAAATGGCTTAAGGTAACTGAAAGTCAACACGCCAATCTTTCTTCTCACCGCAGCTCGTTGCGACAGTTTAAAGTTTCTGTGTACCCAGATAAAAAAAGCTATAGCGAAAAATATGGAAAGTAGTCGTTTATCCCAAGTAGAATCGACGAAATAAGATAAGATCTGCTTTTGCCCTAGATAGGAAGCCCTAAGGTTAGACCAGAACCCACCATCGGTTTTAGTTAACCAAGAAGTATCCCAAATGTAAGGCACTTCTCTGCCGAGTGCAACTTTCCCAGACTGTTGAAGGCGTTCGGCAACTTGGGTTTTCAGGTCATTTACAGCAATATCCAACGCAGATACATCGGCCAACAAACGCCCTACCTCATCCAGGTTTTTGCCCGTAGCTTCTCCAGTTTGCTGTAACCTCAATTTAATTTCACTTAACTGCTGTTGGTACAATAGTTTCTCGGCATCGCCAGTATTGGATACACGAAGTACCGTATCGTTACTTAAAGCTACAATCTGACCAGACATTCGTTGTAACTCGTTACTGCTTTTAATTAAATTATTTCTCAAGCGAGTTAATCGATCTGTAGCATCCTTTAAAATCAACTCGTAGCTCTGCAGATTTTTCTGGTCTATTTCTCTTCCTTTTCGGCTAAAATCTTGTTGTAAAGGATTGATAGTTTGCTTTACCTCATTGATGCTATTTCTGTATAGTTCAAGCTGATATCCTTTTTTATTCGCCGCATTTACTTCGGTAATTACAGATTGTGCTTTTTGGATACGAAAAAGCAAAGTGTCTGGAATGGTCTTGCTAGAATCGATCGTTTGTGCGTTTGAAGTAAAACCAACTATTATTAAGGAGAAAAACAACGGAAAGTATTTACTGAACTGTCTATGCATGAATATGAATTTTATTGCTTAAAAAGTCAAAAACCACTCCTAAAGAAGTGGCTCTACCATTATATTTAACCTGTTTAACCTAATTATTGTTTGATTATTGTTTGGCAAAATCGTAATCAGCAATCGTGTTGCAAACTTCTCCGCTAAAGTAGTCCATAAAGCCCATCACGAGGATAAAGAAAAAACGGCTTTGTGTTTTCATCAATAAGTTTTGGTCTTTTAACTTTTGGCGTTACATTAATTTTAGAATTAGCCAATTGACCTTTATCAGCAGGCTTATCTTGTTGCAATTGGGAAATGTCCCGTTGAATTAGTTCCTTTATCATATTCTATCTTTTTTAGCTATTAAAATCTTATTATTAATTAGTTACCAAATTTATCTGAATGTTTTATGAAGTATCAATTCTCCAGACTTTAAACTACTTGTTTGCTAATCAGTTATGTAATGCAACAAATAATGAACCTGTGTTTTCCTTGTCGGCAGCGGTTTTAAAAGCCTCATTGATCTCGTCTATCGAAAACTCGTGAGTAATCATCTTCTTTGCATTTAACTTACCTTTCGCCAAAAGTTCTAAGCACATTACCATTTCTGGATAGATCCCCCAGAAAGAATAGCTGGCGCTGGGAATGAGTTTAATCTCCTTCATCTGAATATCTTGCCAGTTCATGGCAATTGAAATGTCGCCTTTTTCAAATCCCCCTACAATTACCACAGTACCGCCTATTCTAGTGACCGATACCGATGCGGCCAAGGTTTCGTGGATGGTAGGTCCACCTGCACATTCAAAAGCGAGATCGGCACCACGACCATTTGTAAAACCCATTACCCGTTGGAAGACATTTTCATGTTTGATATTTATAATTTGATCTGCACCAAGTGACTTAGCAATTTGTAACGACGAGTCTATCCTATCAGCAATAATAACATCTGCGCCTGAGGCCTTCGCCAACTGCATCTGCCCTATGCCGATGGGACCAGCACCAATGATAAAAACTTTATCATTGATCTTTAATCCGCTGAGTTGTTGCGCATGTAAACACACCGAAAATGTATCTAATAGCGTTGCCTCCTGATAACTCACGTGATCTGGCAAGAGATGAAATTTGGTAGACGGTCCAATTACGTATTCGGCGAAAGCTCTAGAAATGGTTTCCATTCTTACCGTGTATAAGTTTGGGCAAAGATTATATTGCTGTACCCTGCACCAATCGCAAGTACCATCCCCCAATAAAGTTTCTACCACAATTCTATCACCCACTTTTACATTTTTGACTTCCTCACCTATTTCAACAACTTCCCCAGCCATCTCATGTCCCATGATCTTACATTCGAGATCATGTTCCTCTTTCTTCCAGTGCCTAAGGTCGGTGCCACAAATACCAGAAACCATTACCCTAACTTTCACCCAATCGGGGGCAGGGATTTTTACAACTTCGACATCTTTCACCTGAAAAGTACCTTCTGCTGTTTTGAGGGCGGCTTTCATTTTCAAATCTGCCATAACTTTACATTTAGGCTATTTCTTTTTCTTTAAAATCAAATAAACCGCATATCCAACTGCTGCGACCGTAGCAATTTTTACAGCAAAGCCTTTAGGATTATGTTTCATTTCCATCTTCCATCCCCTTTCTGCTACCATGTTGGGAAGATAACCTCTACTCAAATCATCGATCACTCCTTCAAACATATTTACCCTATCGGCGAATATGAGCGGCAACCAATGACGGTAGCGATCTTCGCTGTGCTTAAATGCATATCTGCGGATCATGCCACTTAATCCTGAAGGCGGCACGGAATTACCAAACACAGCGCTCATTTTAGGTCGCTCGTTCGACATTAGGATTTCTACATCTTTTGGTTGCGGTGCAGAGCGTTGATAATCCGATCGGTGATGATCGTCTCCCGTATAATTTTTCATGGGATAATTTGGTTCGTTTTCTGGATCGGCATCCATGCCCCAACCCGGAATATCTTTGTAGTTGTGATGTTGCTTTTTCATTGTTTTAGGCTTTGGCCGATGGGATCAGCACGGTTTTAATACAGTTATCTAATTTTGAAGAGAACAAACGATAGGCATCGGCCACTTCTTCCAAAGGCACTCGGTGCGTGATTAAACCTTTTGGATTTAATCTACCTTCTTGTACATGCTCGATTAATCTGGGCAATAGTCTTTTCACCGACGCTTGATTTGCTCGGATAGTGAGACCTTTATTCAACACATTTCCAATAGGGATCAAATTAAATGGAGGTCCATAAACACCTACTATAGAAACTATTCCGCCTTTCTTTACACTATTGATTGCCCATTGCAGAGCAGTAGCAGTACCAGCTTGCATTAGTGTCACTTTACCACTAAACGTCTGCAGCGAATTCCCTTCGGCCTCGCAGCCCACGCAGTCTATACATACATCGGCACCGTACCAGTCAGTCGTCTTTTTTAAGAAAACTACCGGATCTTCCATATCCTTGAAATTATAAGCTTCGCAATAGGCATAGTTCTTAGCGAACTCCAATCGATAATCTACATGATCGATGATGATTACTCTTGAAGGGCCAAAGAACCAAGCACATCTTGCAGCCATAATCCCGATTGGACCAGCGCCAAAGATCACCACAGTATCTCCTTGTTTAATACCACCCATTTCTGCCGCTTGGTAGCCCGTAGGTACCACATCGGTGAGTAGAACTGCATCATCTGGATCCATATCTGGTGGTATAACCGTTGGACCTACATCAGCATAAGGTACTCTTACATATTCGGCTTGTCCGCCATCGTAGCCACCAGCCGTATGGGAATAACCAAATATTCCGCCAACCGCAGTAGCCATTGGATTAGATTCGTGGCAGTTGCCAAACAATCCCTGCTTACAAAAATTACATTTGCCACAGGCAATATTAAAAGGCACTAAAACCTGATCGCCAACTTTTAACTTTTGAACTAGTGGCCCAACTTCTTCTACCACTCCTACAAATTCATGTCCGAAGGTAGAACCCACTCTGGTATCTGGCACCATACCATGATACAAGTGAAGATCAGATCCACAGATGCAAGTACGAGTTACTCTAATAATGGCATCTTCTGGATGAAGTATTTTAGGCATTGGTTTTTCAACAGTGCGAACTCTATAAGGTCCGCGGTAATCCATTGCTAGCATAATTTAATTTTTATTAAGGAGTGTTTTACAAAGTACTCCTCTTTCATACAATAGCTTTGCAGATTTGTTTCTCGAAGCCGTAGTCAATCGGCAAATCACGCAAACACCGCAATTGTGTAACGTATTTTGCACGGAAAAACGGAAAAATCGAAGGTCGATACGTGTTTTGGCAAAAAGAGAAACAAAGCGTACACACGGATGCTTTTAGTCCTATTAGTTACCACTTAAAAACTTAAAATATGGAAACAACAAACAACTCCCAAGAGGGACAAATGACTAAGGAGATAGAGCAATACACCTCCAAATTACCATCAGATGCTTATTTAGGAGCAGCTATTGCAGCAATGGGTGTTTCGCTTGCTTTAAAATGTTGCGGTAAAAAGCATTTGGCGCTTTTTATTGGACAATGGGCTGCGCCATTCTTACTGTTCGGCGTTTATAATAAAATCGTTAAAACTCAAGGTCACGATCAATACGACCAAGCTTAATCCAAAGAAATTATGTTTTACCACGTAAAAGATTTACAGTTTAATGCGAGGGTTTCTAGGCCAGATCCTCGTTTTGCCAATATCTTATTAGAGCAATTTGGTGGAGAAAATGGCGAGCTAGCCGCTGCAATGCAATATTTCACACAAGCTTTTGCAGCTAAAATGCCATATCCTGATAAGTATGATATGCTTATGGATATTGCAACCGAAGAATTTAGTCACTTGGAAATTGTGGGCGCAACTATCCAAATGTTGCTTAAAGGAGTTAACGGTGAGTTGAAAGATGCAGCAGACCAATCTGAAATTATGCAGGCTATGGAAGGTAGCGATGCTAGAGAATCGCTCATTCATCAGGCATTGAAAGCCAACCCGCAATTTGATATCTTAAGCGGAGGTGCACCAAGACTAACCAATAGTCAAGGTATTCCGTGGTGCGCTTCGTACATTCATTCTAACGGAGATCTGACCGTAGATTTGAGAAGCAATCTAGCATCGGAATCTAGAGCGAAGTTGGTTTACGAACATTTGATGAAGTTTACAGATGATCCGTATGTGAAAGATACACTTTCTTTCTTAATGACTAGAGAAATTGCCCATTACAAGATGTTTGAAGGAGCACTATCGACCATAGCACCTAACTTCCCGCCAGGCGTACTGCAACCAGACCCGAGGTTTACACAACAGTATTTCAACATGTCGCCAACTGAAGGCGCCAGAGGACCTTGGAATGAAGGTGAAATGCCAGGTATGGGCAAAGATTGGGAATATGTATCAGATCCGATTGCCTATGTTCAGGATACCGAAGGCCAAAGTAAGCTACCGGATTCAAAAACTGGCGAACTGGAAAGAACCAAAGAACTTGATATTAAAACGAGTAAGCTCAAAAGTGAAGAGGTGATTTCGGCTGAACCAAAAGGGGAAGCGCAATGGAGTAATTACAACCAAAAATAAGAATAAAAAGAGCTGTGAAATACAAATCACGGCTCTTTTAAATTTGACTAATGATATTTACCATTAGCCTTTACCTATAAACTTTGATGAAGTACTTAATCTATATCCTGTGGTCCTCTACTGGTATTAGAATCTACTGTCCAACCTTTTTTAATTGTAGGATCTTCCGGTCTTTTATCTTCGTAGCCTTCAAGTTTATATTTGTTGTTCTGCCCTTCAGTTTGCTCTTCGGGCTCGTTCCCTAAATTTTCTTTACTTAAATCTTGATGCTCATTTTCATTGACCGCCTCAACGGCTTCATCAATGCTGTCCTTTTTCTTCTCGCTTTTCATTTCGCTGCTTTATTGATACACTTATAACTAACCTTTCTTTTTATCGGCGATATATTTCTCGATCACCTTGCGGTCATTTGAGCCAGTTGCACGCTTAGCCCCGGTAACTTGTTGAATGCTTACCCCCATTTTTTCTGCCACATGAGACAGTTCGTAATCCTGCGATGAGTTTACTTTCTTCCTATCTGTACTTCTACCTTGCTTTGCCATGATAATTAAATAATGGTTAATTGTTAATGAATAATGGTTAATTGCCAGTTCGTTTGATTAATTGTTTTTTGATTATTGGTTATTTAATCATTGAATATTGATTATTCGGTCACTGGTTATTTTTAATTTATACGCTCAAATACCTTTTAATTTCTCGTACCTCGGTACCGTTAATCACTATGGCGGCCTTGAGTTCGTCTACACTAATTTGAAATTGATTTGCCCAATACTTCAGATCGTTTGGATCGTCTGCATTGATCTCCCTGAATTCACTTTCATCCGGAAGTGGTTCTAACGTATCGCTATCATCTTCAATAGGATTCAGGTATTTAAATTCATCTGGGTCTGGAATATCTTCTTCTCCAGCAAATTGATTTTGCTCATCTATCATCGTTTCTAACTTTATGTTTTAAGGATAAATTTCTTTTGCTTTCAATATGGCTTTTTCCAAATCAATCCCCTTTCCTAGTACACCTTTAAAAATATCACCCTTCTCTTGCACCCTTTCAAAGGCATTGAAAATGGTAAAGTCGGTCATTTTTAAGCCGGGCTTAAGTTCTTCCCAATCTAATGGCATAGAAACTGTTGCATTTAGTTTTGGTCTGAGTGAGTACGGACCAGCAATTGTTGCTCCGGGTCTGTTCTGTAGAAAATCAAGATACATTTTGCCCTTACGTGCGGCAATCATCCTTTCTAAAGAAGTAAAACTTGGAATTTGCTTATTCACAATCGTGACTATAATTTTTGCAAAAAGCTGGCTTTGATCGTAATCGTATTTGCCATCCAAAGGGATATAGATATGAATGCCGGTAGAGCCTGAAGTTTTGGCGTAACAAGGCACATCGATCGCATCTAGTACTTCTTTCACTACATTTGCAGCCTCAATTACCTTATCAAAGTGATGTTTGTCGGGATCGAGATCTATCACACAATAATCTGGATGATCTGGCGACTGAACTCTCGAAAACCATGGATTAACTTCGATACAACCCAGTGTATTTGTCCATAGCAGGGTAGCAATGTCATCACCAACTAAATATTCTTTTGCTTCGCCATCGCTGGTAGAGTAAGGAAAGGTTTTCGCCCAATCTGGTGCTTTGCCTTTCACATCTTTTTGATAAAAGCTTTTGCCGTGAATACCGCCAGGAAAGCGATTGAGTGACAAAGGTCGATCTTTGAGATAAGGCAGGATAAAATCTGCCATGGCGTAATAGTAATTAAACATATCTCTTTTACTCACACGATCTTCTGGCCAATAAAGCTTAGCCAAATTATTGAATTTTAACTCCTTGCCTTTTACTTTTCTAACTTGGGTTTGCTCTTTTGGATTGAGTAAAGTTTTCGGGACAGTCTCCTTTGGAGGACGTACAAGTTCAGTATCAATATTTTTAGACGTTCCCTTTTTTCCATCAGATTTTTCTTTAGTTGGCGCTACAATTTCTTCCGTATCGGCTGCCTTCTCTCGAACCACTTCCTTCGCATCTTTATCGTTACGCATCCCTTGAAAAGATGGATGGCGAAATACACCATCATCTGTAACTTCGGTAAACGCAACTTCGCAAACTAGTTCAGGTTTCATCCAAGTTGCCTTGGCGTTTAATTGTTTATGCTGAAAACGGGAGAGTTTATTTACATCTGGTGCTACGGTGAAAGGACTTTTGTTAACGATATAAGGTTCGAACTTCGTCATCATTTTTTTCTGATCGGCGTCTGAGAAACCTGTACCCACTTTACCCACGTAGGTTAATTTTTCATTTTCCCAAACGGCCAAAATCAAGGAACTAAATAACTTAGACGTGTCTTCGTTACGCGTAAAACCTGCAATAATTACTTCTTGACGCTTAGAAACCTTAATCTTTAACCAGTCTTTACTTCGTTTGTTAACCAAATAGGTACTTGACTTACGTTTGGCCATGATTCCCTCTAGACCAATGCGGCCAGCTGCGTCAAAAAAATCGATACCGCTGGTATCAAATACTTTCGAAATCCGTATCCGGTCATCATCGGTTGGCAATACCTCATTTAAAATTGCTTGTCTTTCTACTAAAGTTAATCCGGTGAGGTTTTTGCCTTCGTACCAAAGGATATCAAACACATAAAAAACAAGTTCACCATCAGCTTCGCTCCGCCAATTTTGCAACGTACCGAAATTCGAAATCCCCTTCTCATTGAGCACTAGTAGCTCACCATCAATCACCGCATTGATACTCCAATTTTGCAGCAACTTATAAATTGGGTAAAAACGATCGTTAAAAGATTTGTTATTTCTGGATAGCAACTCGACTTTGCCTTTATTGAGTGAGGCCAAAGCACGGTAACCATCCCATTTTACTTCGTATTGCCATTCTTCGTTGTCGAAAGGTTCGTCGACTAAAGTAGCCAGCATGGGCTTGATCGCCTTCGGCATTACACCTTTAGGAGCCGATTTCAGAATTTTGGCGCTATCCAGCTTTGCAGAGGCATTGCCTACTTCGGCATCTACTTCTACACTGCTTTTCTTTGTCGATTTTTTGGAAGACCTGGGCTGCTTCGCTTCGATTTTTTGCTCGCCTTTGTCGGTCCAAACAGCACTAGCTGATTTTTCCATTTCCACAATTGTTTTACCCGATAGTACAGATGTATCCAACTTAGTCACATCCTTTTTGGCAGCATAATCATCATCGTGTTTAATCAACAACCACGAATTTTCGCCCATTCCATTGGTACGTACTAATGCAAATTCTCCCTTCAGTTTTTCCCCATGTAATTTCACTTTCACCGAACCATCTTTCAATTGGGCAAGCAAGTGCTTTTCTTGCGCTTTTTTGCCTTTAATGGTTTCTAAGGGTTCGTACCAACCTTGGTCCCAAACAATCACTGTACCGCCACCATATTCTCCTTTAGGGATGATACCTTCAAAAGTTCTATAATCAAATGGGTGATCTTCCACCATCATTGCCAATCTTTTGGTCTTGGGATCTAGACTTGGGCCTTTCGGCACTGCCCAACTTTTAAGTACACCTTCCATTTCCAAGCGGAAATCGTAGTGCAAACGAGACGCATCATGTTTTTGAATGACGAAAATCAGCTTATCCTTATCTGTACTTTTTCCAGATTTTGGTTCGGCTGTTTTAGTAAAATCTCGCTTTTTCGCATATTTATCTAATCCCATAGCCAATTTTATTTTTTCAGATACGCTCTTACTTTATCCAGAGAATCGCCAACTTCTAACACGGCTTGTTTTAAACTGTCTGCACTTACTTTGAGTTTATCTGCCCAGTCCCACAATTCGTAAGGTTTGGCAACATCAATGCAGGTCTGACTATTTTGTACACTAATTTCGTTTTTCATATATGGAATATTTCCGTTTTTCAATGATGTTAATTTATACAGAGAGAAACATCGGCTCTTTAAAAATGTTTACGCTCCATTATTTCGCGAAGCCAATTGGGCAATGAATACGTATTTGTCGAAAAAATCAGGTATAAAACAACGATGCCATAGTAAACTACCTAGTTAAAAGTTTAAGCAATACATTCCCAAACCAAGTAGTACAATTGTTGTTTCTAAAGCAGAATAAATAATCAAAATTAGTTGAGATGGAATTAGAAAATGAAATGCTGATGCACGCCGCTCGTTCGGGCAGCACTCATGTTTTAGAAGAATTGCCGGATGTGGATTTAAATCAAAAAGATGCTAAAGGAGATACGGCTTTGATTTTAGCAAGTAAATATCATCAATTGGATATGGTAAAGCTATTAATTGAAAAAGGTGCAAACGTAAACCAAGTAGATAATGGCGGAAACAGCGCTTTGATGTGGGCAGCATTTACCGGAAATGTAGCTATTGCAGAGCTATTAATTGAAAATAACGCGAATTTAAATCAGCAACGTACTGATGGTGCAACAGCGCTGATGTTGGCAATTATGGCGGGACAAAATGATGTAGTTAAACTCCTACTCGTTACTGGGGCAGATACCGAAGTTTGCAATGTTTTAGGACTAAGGGCGCTAGATTTAGCACAACAACAAGGGAACACTGAAGTTCTGGAAATATTGGAGGCTTAATCTTGGTGTACTTTAACCTGAATAAGACTGTTCATTTTGTTTAATAATTCTGTTAGATCAAAAGGTTTGGCAAGAAAAGCGTCTTGTCGATAATCTTTGAAAGAAATGAAAGCCCTCGGAGCAGCGGAATAAATGATAACGGGAATATCTTTAGTAGAACATTCGTTTTTAAGCTGCAGGCAAAGTTCTCCTCCGTTAATTAATGGCAATCTAAAATCAAGCAAAATCAAATCTGGTTCGTATTGTTTAGCTAATAATACCAAATCCAAAGTTTCATTAAACATATGATATTCATACTGCTCTTCTTCAAATATTACACTTAAAATGTAACGTAATTCAGGGTCGTTCTCTACTACCAGTATTCTTTTTCTGTGTTCTGGCCAGTCGTTGGTCGCTATTGGAACATTTCTCATTTTACAAGGTTTATGAATTAAAGTTCTACAAAAAGATTTTCATCCAATACAGAACTAATACCCATTTTCGATGTTCGAAAATGTTCCAGTGCTAGGTAATTAACTTCAAAACTTCTGTGAGCGAAAAAATTACGCTTCAACGGTTTTTATTGGCACTTCTAAAATAAGATAACCTTTGGCGTAACCTTGTTTTTTTAAAACCGGATAAGCAACATTATAGACACTTACTTTATCTAATGTTCCTGTAAGCACTCCACAGTGGGCATGGCCATGAAACACCGCATCTACCTGTCTTCGAGATAAAGGTTCCGCTAACCTCGATGATCCTAAAAAAGGAAATATTGCGGTAGGTTCACCTGCAATGGTATCAGCCAATGGCGAATAATGCATTAACGCAATTTTAGGAATTGGGTCTTCATTTTTATCTAATGCCGCTAGTGCTCTATCCAACTTCAGTACCTCATCTACGGTTTCTTGTACAAATGCCTTCATAGCTGGTTCGCCGAACATAGATAACATATATTTTCCAAAACCGCCACCAAAACCTTTAACACCCGCAAACCCAACCCCTTTTATGATCACCGCCTCACCATCCAACAAGTGCATACCCGCTTTTTGAAGTATCGTTCTAATTTCCTTTTGCTTTCCTTTTTCGTAATCGTGGTTACCCAATACTGCCACCACCGGAATACGGCATCCGCGAAGCGATTCTGCTAAAATTTCAGCTTCGTGTTCGTCGCCGGTATCGGTAAGATCACCAGCTATCACTATGATATCTGCATTTTCAGAGATTTCCGTAAAACTAGCATCCCATTTTCCTTTATCATTTTGTGTAACGTGTATATCGGCCAATGCCGCAATTTTGATTTGATTTTCCATTTAGATCGTCATTATGGTACAAGATTTATAATCCAGTTGCTTGATATCGATGCTGTACTGCGTGTTATCAATTAACGGACCACGACAAACTTTTTGCAAAGGTGCTGGCAACTGGTATTGCTGGTTAGCCCTAGCCATCAACTCATCAAACAACCACTGAGGAATTATTCTTCGATAATCATTAGGGTAAACGAACTGGAAGAGTAAGATTTCTGCCAACAATAAATGCCAGTGCGGATCTAAACGCTCCAAAAGGTATTTCCAATCCAGCTGCTCGCCCACCGACAATAACAAGTGGTTGATATCGGCACCGTCGAAACGTTCTCTATTCCAGATGTAGCTCTTGCACCAAATTAAATCTTCGGCTGATAGAAAAAGTACTTCCTCGTTACCAAATTTACCTTTAGCTGCTCTAGCAAACCAGCTGTCTTCTACCCTACAAATATTATTTACCGAAGAAAAAATTAGGTCGATGTAGTAGCCACCTCTAAATATTTTGGCCAACCATCTCACATCGTAAACTTGAACTTCGAAACCATTCTCCGAAAACAGTTGTAAAATCGACATGTAATCTGAATGTTTGATAAAAATATCCAAGTCTTTACTACAACGCTCCATGCCAGTGTAATTAACTACTGCCATTCCACCGCCTAATAAAAACCGCTTTTCGCTTTTATTCAACAGTTGTACAGCTTCGGTATAAAAAGCTGCAGCTTCAGTGTCCATTTTATATTTATCCAGTACTCTCATATTTCGTTTCCTAATTGCCTTAAGCTAACCAAAACATATTGCTAAAGGTTTGGTGATCAATACTTATTTGCGCAGAGCGATATACCTGCCGTTTTCTGATTAACACCTATTAATTTAAAAACGAATTGAATACCGTAACCTAATAGGTGTAACTCTTAAAACGATATAACTAATCGGGATTTATAGAAAATCACACCTTATCAAAAGCAATATAACAAAGGATAAATGATAAAGTAATAGAATTTAACCTATTGGGTAATAGTTTAATGTCAATTATCATTATTTTTAATTGAAAAAGTTTTTCCTAATCTCATTGCAAATTCTTAACATTGCACTCGCAAATCTCAAAAGGGATTTCGGGGCCTATAGCTCAGTTGGTTAGAGTAGAAGACTCATAATCTTTTGGTCGCTGGTTCGAGCCCAGCTGGGCCCACTTCAAAAACCCGTTTTAATTAAGTTTAAAGCGGGTTTTTAGTTTCATCTCTTTTCCATAATGTCTTTATATTTAATTATACCTTAATACTATATTATAATTTAAAACGATTAGGTTTTATGCTTGCTAAGAGCCATCTTTGCAAAAAATTGCTCAGTTTAATGGATAACATCAAAAACATCATCTTCGATTATGGCAATGTGATTTTTGCTATTGATTTCTTAAGAACCCAAAATGCGTTATCACAATTAGGTATTCCCAACGTTAAGGAATTCTTCGCACATAAAGGCCACAACAAGTTATTCGATGATTTTGAAACCGGCAGCATCACTCCTGCTCAATTTAGAGATGGCATTAGAAAAGTAGCCAATAAGTTAGACCTTACAGATGAGCAAATAGATGATGCATGGAATAGTTTATTAATTGGTGTATCTGGCAATAACCACGACGTTTTATTAGAAGTGAAGCAGAAATACCGCACTTTCCTTTTAAGCAATAACAATAAAATCCACTACGATTGGATCATTGCTTACCTACAAAAAGATTTTGGCTTCAATAACTACGACGATTTCTTCGAAAGAGCTTACTTCTCTCAAGATACCGCCATGCGTAAACCCAATGTCGAAATATTTGAGATGGTATTAAAAGAAAATAACCTTAATCCTGCAGAGACTGTATTTATTGATGACAGTCCGCAACATATCGAAGGTGCTAAAAAAGCCGGCTTACGTACCTTGTTAATGGATGTTCATCCAGAAAAATTACGTAATTTCTTGCAATTACATAAATTATTATAGTTATTTTAGGGTAAAACTACAGCAAGTATGAGCGAGAAAAAATTCAAATCTCTACAAGAGTTTTATCCTTTTTACCTTAGTGAACATCAAAATACGACTAGCCGCGTGCTTCATTTTATAGGTACGTTTTTAGTTATTATTTCTTTAATTGGCGGTTTGCTATTTCACGATCTTCGTTTCATCATTGCCGTTCCATTTCTAGGCTACGGTTTTGCTTGGGTTGGTCATTTCTTTTTTGAGAAGAACAAACCCGCTACTTTTCAATATCCCGGCTACAGCTTGGCTAGCGATTTTATGCTATTTTGGGATTTGCTTAACGGCAAGCAATCTTTTAAAGCAAAATAGCTTTTACCTATCTGCCCATAGAGAAAAGCACTTTGACTTCCTCGACTAACTCCCGTACCTTTAATTCACCAAAAGGTATGGACATAGCAAACAAAACAACAAGCGAAATGTCTTTTCAATAGTCTATAAAAGCAATTGAAAAAATACCATACATCATTAACTAAAAAATTGATAAAAGCATGGAAAACAACTCTCAAGACATCAGCAAATGCCCATTTCATAACGGCAGCATGAAAAGCAATGTTGGCGGTAGCGGCACCAGAAATCGCGATTGGTGGCCAAAACAACTCAAACTAAACATCTTGCGTCAGCATTCTTCTCTATCTAACCCAATGGGTGATGATTTTGATTATGCAACAGCTTTTAACAGCTTAGATTATGATGGTTTGAAAAAAGATCTACACGCATTAATGACCGATTCGCAAGATTGGTGGCCTGCAGATTTTGGTCATTATGGTGGTTTGTTCATTCGCATGGCTTGGCACAGCGCAGGTACTTACCGTGTCGGCGATGGTCGTGGTGGTGCTGGGCAAGGGCAACAACGTTTTGCACCCTTAAATAGTTGGCCGGATAATGTGAGTTTGGATAAAGCTCGCCGATTACTTTGGCCTATCAAACAAAAATATGGCAACAAAATATCTTGGGCAGATTTGATAGTCTTAACGGGAAACGTTGCGCTAGAATCTATGGGTTTTAAAACCTTCGGATTTGCAGGCGGTCGTGAAGATGTTTGGGAAGCAAGTGAAGATGTGTATTGGGGTTCAGAAACTACTTGGTTAGGTAACGATGAGCGTTATTCTAAAGGTCAGGAAGGTGTTGCGGCACATGGGGTAGTGTCTTCAGACGAAGATGCAGATGGTGTTAAACATTCTAGAGACTTGGAAAAACCGCTAGCCGCGGCCCACATGGGGCTTATTTACGTAAACCCGGAAGGTCCCGATGGCAACCCCGACCCTATTGCGGCGGCAAAAGACATTCGCGACACATTTGGCCGCATGGCAATGGATGACGAAGAAACTGTAGCTTTGATTGCTGGCGGTCATACTTTCGGGAAAACTCACGGTGCCGCTAGTTCAGATCACGTGGGTAAAGAGCCTGAAGCAGCAGGTTTAGAATCACAAGGTTTTGGTTGGAGCAATAGCTTTAACAGTGGTAAAGGTCCTGATACCATTACCAGCGGCCTGGAAGTAACCTGGACAACCACCCCGACACAATGGAGCAACAACTTCTTCGAGAACTTATTCGCATTTGAATGGGAGTTGACTAAAAGTCCGGGTGGCGCACACCAATGGGTAGCTAAAACAGATCAGGAAATTATTCCAGATGCATTTGATCCTTCGAAAAAACATAAGCCAACCATGTTAACTACCGACCTTTCATTGAGGTTCGATCCAGCTTATGAGAAAATCTCACGACGTTTCTTAGAAAATCCTGATGCTTTTGCTGATGCTTTTGCCCGTGCTTGGTTCAAATTAACACACCGCGATATGGGACCAAAAGCTCGTTATTTGGGGCCCGAAGTACCAGCAGAAGAGTTAATTTGGCAAGATCCGGTTCCAGCGGTTAACCACCCTTTAGTTGATGAAAATGACATTGAAGCTTTAAAAGGCAAAATACTAGAAACCGGTTTATCTATCGGAGAATTAGTATCTACCGCTTGGGCTTCAGCATCCACTTTCCGCGGTGGCGATAAACGTGGTGGTGCCAACGGTGCCCGTATCCGTTTAACTCCTCAAAGATATTGGCAAGCTAATAATCCAGCGCAGCTAGATAAAGTTTTAAGTGCTTTAGAAGGCGTACAAAAGAAATTTAATGATAGTCAAAGCAGTGGTAAAAAGGTTTCCATGGCCGATTTAATTGTGCTTGCAGGTGTAGCTGCAATAGAGAAAGCAGCCCAAGATGCCGGCTTAAATACTAAAGTTCCTTTTACAGCTGGTCGTACAGATGCGTCACAAGATCAAACAGAAGTGGCTTCATTTGCCTACATGGAACCAATTGCCGATGGTTTCCGCAACTACAAAAAAGGCCGTACTGTAGCTTCTACAGAAGAATTATTGATAGATAAAGCACAGTTATTGACTTTAACAGCACCAGAATTGACCGTATTAGTTGGTGGCTTACGTGCATTAAATGCTAACTATGATGGTTCAGCCAATGGCATTTTAACTTCAACGCCTGGCCAATTAACCAATGATTTCTTTATCAATTTATTAGATATGGGTACTGCGTGGAAGGCAGCTAGTCAGGATAAGGAATTATACGAAGGCCAAGATCGTAAATCTGGAGCAACCAAATGGACTGCTACTCGTGCCGACTTAGTTTTTGGTTCTAATGCAGAACTAAGAGCCATCGCCGAAGTTTATGCCAGTGCAGATGCAAAAGAGAAATTCGCCAATGATTTTGTTGCTGCATGGAACAAAGTGATGAATTTGGATAGGTTTGATTTGTTATAAGATATCATTCTTATCATGTTTCATAAAGGCCGCGTTTATCGTAGCCTTTTTTTGTTTCATAAAACTGCCCCTGAAATAAATTCAGGGTGACTATTAATTAACGTTTCGTCATACTCAATTTATTTAAGACTCAGTTTAACTAAAGTCCCTCGATTGTAACAAAACCTTTTATTTTTGCTTTTCTCCTTCAACAAAAGCATCTTTGTTAAAATGAAAAGAGGAAATACATCGATTGCAATGCCTAACTTCTTAAAAAAGAAGAAGGAGGTTGTATTGCCTTTTGACATTACGTCAGCGCTATTCATTAGTGCATCTATTAATCCAATCGCTTTAAATCAAAGTAAGGATTTTATTAACTAAACCCCGATTTCAGCATTTTTCTTTTAAAGATCTCGGGGAATAACCACCTACGAATTTAATTTAATGCCCTTAACGCAAAAGCGTGAGGCAATCTATTCATTTAATTTTCATTTCAATGGAAACAAAATCAATTTTATTATCTAAAAGTGATTACAAATTTTTAAACGAGCACTTGGAAAAGGCCATCATGAGCGACTACAACAAATCTCGCCTCCGCGAAGAAGTTAAAAACGCTAAGATTTTTGAGGACGACGCTTTACCAAGCGATGTAGTTTCACTATACACAGAGGCCAAAATAGAAAGTACAGACAACGGTCAAACTTTTGTATTTAAATTAGTTCTGCCCAAAGACGCTAATATAAAACAACAAAAAGTATCTATCTTTGCGCCTATCAGCATTGCGTTATGGGGTTACCAAACTGGTGATTTAATTAATTGGGAAATGCCTGACGGGATCAGAGAATTTAAGATTATCTCGGTAAGGAAACTTGCCGAAGACGAGCACTAGATTTAAAAAAACTTTAAAATGTTGGCGAGGACGCCAACATTTAACTTTCTAGCGTTGGCGTCCTCGCCAACGTGTAATTATGATTTTAAATAGTTAACCTTCAAGTTATGAAAACAGAACGAGCAGAAAAACTAAAGAAATGGATTAAAAAGCTTGGCTTTTGGGGCTTCATGTTTTTCTTAGTAAAAGGCTTGGTTTGGTTGGCTGTTGGTTATTTTATTGTGAAATAACCAATATAGACATCTCATAAATTTCTTTCACTACAACTTATCAGAATAGCTGTAATTACTTATCTTTAAGGCGTTTTAGCTTGTCTGAAAGATGACCATCAAATCTATTCTCCTGTCCTTGTTGCTGTTTCCGGTTTTTCTATTCGGAAAAACACAGGAGCAACCTAAAATTATTTTTAGCTTATTTGAGGACAGCAATGCCACATTAAATCTTTCAGATGTACACCAGTTGTATCTGAACAATAAATTTGAAAAGCTTTTCCAACCCTCATTTAATCCCGGATACACCGAAGCTATCTTTTGGTTGGCGGTTGATCCGAAAGTACTGCCTGGTCAAAAAGAATGGTTGTTGGCTATAGATAATCCACATATCAACATTTTGGAGTGGTACCACTTAGACGACAAAGGAAAAGCCCAATTAATTTATCAATTAGGGGATTTCCTGCCCTTTAAACAACGTCCATTTCCTGAATTTACCAATTTTGCAATACCATTAAAAATCACCAGGGGTTATTACTTATTGAAGGTAGATAAACGAAAAGAAAGTCTGCAAGTTCCCATACGGATCTTGAGCTACAACGAACTATCAACTACTTATATTAATGGGAATTTGATCAATGGTATCTTATCCGGAGCCGTCATCATGATGATCTTTTTCAGCTTGGCGCTATGGATCGGAACTGCTAAAAAACTTTATCTTTTTTACGGCTTATACATTACCGCACTACTCTTGTGGATTTGGAGCAACAAAGGTTTAGGCTTTGAATATATTTGGCCAAATAGCAGCTTTTTTCCAAGCAGGGCCAGACCTATTATGCTATTGTTAAATATTGTCTTTAGTATACAGTTCATGCAATTATTTATTGGACAAACTAAAAAGAGCTATCTATTTTATCCAAACAAAGTACTTCAAGTTCTTGCCTTAATTTTTCTTGCCTTAATTTTAATACCCGGAGATTATCAGAAGTCGTTCATTTCATTTAGATATGCGCAAAACTTACTCACTATTGTGGCTAGTTTACAGGTTCTGCTCATCCTATTAAGTTGTTTAGAGAAGATTTATCACAATATTAAAGAGGCTGCGTTTTATCTGGCAGCAGTGTTGGCGCTGGCAGTGGCTGGGCTTCTAGAGCAACTCTATATGTACGGCACCATTATTCTCGATTATTATGTAGCCCAGTTTGCGCTTTTGGGTGGATTAGTTGCCGAAGCTTCGATATTACTTTATGGTCTGGCACAAAAATTCAATCGCTATAGAAAAGAGCGAGAAGCCTTATTGTTAGAGAAAAGCGATCAGCAAAAAATCTTAACAGACACCATAGTTAACGTTCAGGAAAAAGAACGCAAAATCTTCGCAGATAGGTTACATGACGAGATCGGATCAATGCTTTCGGTAGTAGCCTTACATTTAAACACACTGAAGAAAAATCAAATTACTCCTGCTTTTGATAATCAGAGCAAATTGGAACAGGCCGACGAAATGCTTCTACAAGTAGCTGATACCGTGAGAAGCATGAGCCATCAAATTAGTCCGGTAACGATAGAGAAACTTGGGTTTGTGAAAGCATTAGAAAGTTTGATTCTAAGCGTGAATAATACAGAAAAACTTTATATTGAATTTGTGTGTTTAGGGTTTGAAGAAACCTCTTCATATACCAATAATTTCCTAAACAGTATTTATCGAATTATACAAGAGTTGCTCCAAAATATGATTAAACACTCTGAAGCTACCAATGGAATTATACAGTTGATAGAACATGAAGAGTTGATTGTAATTATGGCAGAAGATAATGGGCTTGGATTAACTAAAGAACGTTTAGTTAATCCTAGTGGTTCTAAAATGAATAGTATATTTTCTAAAGTAGATTATCTACAGGGGAAAATTAATATTGAAACACCCGGAGAAGGCACTTTAATTAATATCGAATTACCTAACCAAAAGTTAGAAGACAAATAAATGAGCGAAATTAAAATCTACATAGCCGATGACCATCAACTGTTAATTGACGGGTTGGTTTCAGCATTAAAAAGCTACTCAAATATCAAAATTATTGATGTAGCAAATGATGGAAAAAAGGTTTTGAATGATATCTTCTTGAACAAACCAGATGTTTTGCTGTTGGATTTAAACATGCCGCAAATAGACGGACTACAAGTAATAGAAAAAGTTAAAGCTAACGATAAACATATCAAACTATTGGTTTTATCTAATTATAATGCTCCACATATCATCAAAGAAGTTCAGCAAAAAGGGGCAGATGGTTACTTATTGAAAAATGGCTCTATATCAGAATTAACTAAGGCGATACAAACAGTTTATGAAGGTGGTTCATTCTTTGAAAGTGTATCTACAAAAAAAGAAAGCAGCTATTTCATGGACTATTTCATGAAAGAATATCTGCTTACCAAAAGAGAGCATGATATCTTACTACTCATGGCAAAGGGCAGATCAAGCTTCGAAATTGCTGACAATTTATTTATCAGTGTGGCAACGGTAAATACGCACAGAAGAAACATCCTCAAAAAATTAGGGCTAAAAAGAACATCCGAGGTAATGAACCTAGCTGCGTCAAAAGGATGGTTGAAAGATTAGAAAGCAAGGAACAACGAATTGGTTTTTTAATCCATTACCTTTATCCCTTGTCCATTTAATAGGAACTTAAATTCCTCTCCTAGCCTTCTCTCTGCTGATCAAAGAAAGTTCTCTACCTGTTTGCCCAGCTACAGAAGTATTTTCTTGAGCCCTTCTAAACAAATAAGGCATAACTGCTTTGATTGGTCCGTAAGGAACGTATTTGGCTACATTATAACCCGAGTTAGAAAGATTGAAGCTCAAGTTATCGCTCATCCCTAACAATTGTGCAAAATATACGTGATGATGATTGTGGGCAATTCCTTTCTCATCTATCAACTCTGTTAGCAAACGACTACTCTCTTCATTGTGTGTACCGCAAACAAACCCGATTCTATCGATATGATTTACGCAGAAGCGTAAGGCATCGTTATAATCTTTATCCGTAGCGGCTTTATCTGGCTGTATTGGCGATGGATATCCTTTTTCTTCTGCACGCTTACGCTCCTTCTCCATGTAAGCGCCGCGAACCAATTTTGCCCCTAAAATAAAACCTGCTTCTTTAGCAATTAGAAAATCTGCTTCTAAACCCGCTAACTTATCATGGCGGTAAATTTGATACGTATTGAAAACGATCAGTTGTTCTTTATTGAACTTCATCATCATTTCTATTGCCAACAAATCAATAGTATCTTGGATCCAAGTTTCCTCTGCGTCAATCATCACAGGCACTTTTCTTTCAAAGGCTGTACGGCAGATTTTCTCGCAACGTTGTTTCACTCGTTCAAATTCTGCGGCTTCCGTTTCAGTCAATTTTTGTTTAGCATCCAATTTCTCTAGCAAGGCAAATCGGCCAATACCTGTTACTTTAAATACGGTGATTGGAATTCTAGGATCGCCATCTGCACGCTCAATAGTTCTTATGATTTCTTCGCAAGTAAAATCGAAAACATGCTCTTCTTCCTCACCTTCTACAGAATAATCTAAGATCGTTCCTACTTTTCCTTGATGCAATTGCTCAATGGTACGTTCACATTCGGCAATAGTTTCGCCACCGCAAAACTGCTTAAAGATGGTAGCTTTGATAGCACCTTGTATTGGCAAACCGATGTTGAGCATGAAGTTAGTGATTGGCGGCCCTACCTTGGTTAGAAAATTACTACCAATCATTTTGAAGAGCCAATAGGCTTGTTTTAATTCAGCATTCGATTTATGGCCGAACGCAACCTCAGTGTTATTAAAGTCTATTTTTTGCTTGGGAAAAGCATCCATTTTTTATAAGTGTTTAGTCAGAACGCTGCAAAAATATAAATAACTAGGCATCTTAAGGCGAAAGACTTTCAAATAATCGTAAATTTGCACCGTCATGATACAATTTAAACTCGAAGGGGAATTTATTCCATTAATTGCATTGTTAAAAGCTACCGCATTGGTTCAAAGTGGCGGCGAAGCGCAATCTATTGTTGAAGAAGGTCTTGTTAAAGTAAACGGTGTAACCGAAGAACGCAAGCGCTTAAAGGTACGCGTTGGCGATAAAGTTGAATTCTTAAGTCAATCCATAGAAGTAATTTAATGGAAGCACTACAAAACAACAATCACTTTATTCATTTCGAAAGTGGCTTAAATCCTTTGAATGATATTTTGGCTGAAAAAAAATACAGCAAAGTATTTGTTTTTGCAGATTCTACTACTGCAGAAGTTTGTATGCCGGTTTTCAGAGATTTTTTACCTGATTTGGATAACTTCGATATCATTGAGACCGATCCGGGAGAAGAAAACAAGAACATCGATTTTTGTATCGGCATCTGGAAAACCTTATTAGATTTTGAAGCAGACCGTAAATGTTTGATGATTAATCTAGGCGGTGGCGTAATTACAGATATGGGGGGGTTCGTGGCTTCCACTTACAAACGCGGGATTGATTTCATTAACATTCCTACTACCCTTCTCTCGCAGGTTGATGCTTCTGTTGGCGGTAAAACGGGTATCGATATTGATAATGTGAAGAACATGGTGGGCACCTTCAGCTTACCTCAAGCGGTGTTCATCGAAAACACTTTTTTGCAAACTTTGCCACAACGCGAATTACTATCCGGCTTTGCGGAGATGATCAAACACGGTTTAATTGCTGATGCTACTTATTATCAAGAATTAAAAGACAGCGATTATACCAATATCACTGCAGAAGCTATTTATCACTCTGTAAAAATTAAAAATGAAGTGGTATTAGCAGATCCTCTTGAAAAAGGACTGCGTAAGATTTTAAATTACGGACATACCATTGGCCATGCTGTAGAAGGCTACGCTTTAGTAAACGATAAGGCTCCATTAACACACGGCGAAGCTATTGCCATAGGAATGATTTGCGAAGCTCATTTATCAGCGAAATATTGCAATCTTTCTCAGGATGAATTAACAGAGATAGCAAGCTATATCCTTTCGCTCTATCCAAAATACCACATTAAACCAGAAAGTTTCGAAGACTTAATGGTATTAATGCAAAGTGATAAGAAAAATGAGGATGGCTTTATCATGTTCTCCTTACTAGATCAAATTGGTAAATGCGTTTTCAATTGCAAAGTAACTAAGGAAGACATTTTTAACAGTTTAATATATTACAATAGTTTATAACAATGACGTTTACCGGAAGTGATATTTCTGTAGGCACACTATTTAGTTTTGTGATCGTACTTACCATAGTTGAAATGTATTTCAGCTATACGCACGATAAAAAACTTTACACTAAAAAAGATACCTGGACCAACATTTATTTAATGATTTGTGCCATCGTGGTGAACTTAACAATGAAGTTTGCCACCTTTTATTTGTTGGATTATTTCTACAATTTCAGGCTTTTTGAAATACACAATGTGTGGATGTACTGGATTGTACTAGTACTTGCGCAAGATTTCTTGTACTGGTTTTTACATACAGTTGGCCATTACGTTCGCTTCTTTTGGGCCATGCATGTTACGCACCACTCATCAGAATATTTTAACCTAACTACTGGATTTCGTTCTACGGTTTTCGAGCCGCTATATAGGGTATTTTTCTATTTACCTTTGGCTTTTATGGGTTTTCACGCCATGGATATCTTGTTCGCTTATCTAATTACGCAGATTTATGGCAACTTGGTACACACCAGAACCGTAGGAAAGCTCCATCCAATTTTCGAATACATCTTTGTAACACCATCTCACCATAGGGTACATCACGCTTGTAACATCCGTTATTTGGATAAAAATATGGGGATGGTACTTATTCTTTGGGATAGAATGTTTGGTACTTTTCAAGAAGAACTACCTGAAGACGAAATAAAATATGGTTTGACTACGCAACCCGAAGATACAGGTGCGTTCAACATTATTTTTCATGAGTTTTTAGCGCTAAGTAAAGATGTAAAAAAAGCGCCAACATTTTCGGATAAGCTAAAATATATCTTTAATCCTCCAGGCTGGAGCCATGATGGAAGTACGCAAATAGCCAAAGCCATGCAAAAAGAGCTACTGGAGCACGAAAAGGAAAGTCATACGATTGGAAACAGCGTAAAGAGTTTCAACTAAAATACCATTTCGTTATTTGGTTCAAAAACCGCAAAATAAAATTATTTTCAATTTGGTATTGACAAATTAAATTTGTTGGTGTACATTTGACACCATAAAGCAAAAAAATGAATTTTAACACTACATATTGGTTTGGTTACTTTTACTACTTTAGTAAGAGCCAGGACTAGTATGCAGAAAAATAGATAAAGATATTTAAAATGTATAAAAAGGTCCTGGCTAAAAAGTCAGGACCTTTTTTTGTTTAGCGCAATTATGAAGACAAAAACAAGGGTAGCGATACAAGGTATTAAAGCATCATTCCATGAAGAAGCTGCTTTCAAATTTTTCGGTAGGGATATCGAAACTGTTGAATGTAATTCTTTTAAACAAACCTGCGATGTGATGGATGATGACAAAGCTGACTATGTAGTAATGGCTATTGAAAACTCAATCGCTGGTAGCTTACTACCTAACTACACCTTAATTCGCGAGTACAATTTTGCCGTGGTAGGCGAAGTTTACCTGCCTATCCAATTGCACTTACTGGCTTTACCAGGTGTTAAATTCGAAGATATAAAAATTGCTACTTCTCACCCTATCGCTATCAGACAGTGTGTAGATTTCTTCGAAGAGTTTCCTCAAATACAAGTAATTGAAGGTAATGATACTGCCGCTTGCGCAAAGAAAATTAAAGACGGGCAGTTGAAAGATACCGTTGCTATCGCCAATGCTTTAGCTGCAGAAACCTATGGCTTAGATATCATAGAGAGAAGAATAGAATCGAACAAGAAAAACTTTACTCGTTTTTTAATTCTGCAAAAAAGTAAAACTGCTACAGAAAAAGGGATCAACAAAGCCTCTATCTGTTTTCAAGTTGGTCACCACGTAGGTGCGCTAGCTCAAGTACTTCAAATCTTCGCCGAGCTCAATGTAAACTTAACAAAAATCCAGTCGATGCCAGTGCTTGGCCGCCGAAACGAGTACTACTTTTATGTAGATATAGAGTGGAAAAATGTAGAAAACTATGACTCTGCCATCAGAAAAGTTCTAAAGTACACCGTAAATTTTAACATCATGGGCGAGTACGTAAAGAACGACAAGGTATAGGTTAACTGGTTAAACTGTGGATTTGGTTAACTGCGACCAAAACGATTGACCGATTTCAACAAATAAACGATTAACCTAATTAACTAATAAAGCAATTTAACAATAAGAACAATACAAATTATCCTAAAAAAATGAAACTAAATTTAAACATCGAGCCTTTAGAAAACTGGCTAACAGCAAACAACCAACCCTTGTTAATCTCTGGGCCTTGTAGTGCAGAAACCGAAGATCAACTATTAACTACAGCACATTTATTAGCTGCAACTGGTAAAGTAAGCGTGTTAAGAGCTGGTATCTGGAAACCACGTACTCGCCCGGGAGAATTTGAAGGAATTGGCAGCATAGGTTTAGAGTGGTTAAAACGTGCAAAAGCAGAAACTGGATTACCTACAGCTGTTGAGGTAGCTAATGCAAAACACGTAGAAGAAGCTTTGGCCGCTGGTGTAGATATCCTTTGGATTGGCGCTCGTTCTACTGTAAACCCTTTCACCGTACAAGAAATTGCTGACGCTTTACAAGGACACGATATCCCTGTATTGATCAAAAACCCAGTAAACCCAGATTTACAGTTGTGGATTGGTGCAATTGAGCGTATCAACAAAGCTGGCATTACTAAAATCGGGGCTATCCACCGTGGTTTTTCTTCGTTCGAAAAATCATCTTTCCGTAACGAACCAATGTGGGAAATGGCTATTCAATTGAAGACCCTTTGCCCTGAGTTGCCAATCATCAACGATCCAAGCCACATTTGCGGTAACCGCGAGTTGATCCCATACATTTCTCAAAAAGCCTTAGACTTAGATATGCAAGGTTTAATGATCGAGTCGCACTTAGACCCTTCAGTAGCTTGGACCGATGCAAAACAACAATTAACTCCTGCCGCTGTAAGCGAACTAATGGATCGTTTAACCGTACGTGAGCCAGAATCTAAAAACGAAGCTTTTGTAGATAAATTAGCTGAATTACGTAAGCAAATCGATAAAATTGATGATTTGTTATTACAAAAATTAGGTGAGCGTATGTCTATTGTAGAAAAAATTGGTGAGTACAAACGCGATAACCAAGTAACCGTACTACAAGTTAACCGTTGGGATGAAATCCTTAAAAAAGGAACAGCTTTCGCTAAAGCTTTAAAATTGGATGAGCATTTTACCGAGAAATTCTTAGAATTGGTACACGGTGAGTCTATCCGTAAACAAACTGAAATTTTAAATGCTGGCAAAGCTACCCAAGAAGGTATCGCTGCTGAGCAACATACAGAAGTAAAAGCTTAAGATTTAGGCTTATATTTTTTAGGATATTTAAGGATGTCCTTGATTTTAGGGCATCCTTATTTCCATCGACCTAACACCAACCAAAACCATGCATAAAAATGCTATTGTTTCTTTTAAAGGAACACAAAATATACAAGCGGAAATACAGTTAACAGGCTCTAAAAGCGAATGCAACAGGGCTTTGATTATTAAATCGTTGAGCAAAAATTTGGTCAAAGTAGAAAATTTATCAAATGCTGCCGACACCGTTACCTTAAATGCTATCTTATCTGATTTAGATACTACAGAAACTGATAGCAATAGCGTAAAAACTGTAGATGTTGGCCCGGCTGGCACTGCAATGCGCTTTTTATCTGCCTATCTCTCTGCAAAAAACGGAAATTTCCTATTAACAGGAACCGAGCGCATGAAGCAACGTCCCATCGGAATTTTAGCAGATGCTTTAAAGGAAATTGGCGCCCATATCAGTTATGCTGAACAAGCAGGTTTTCCTCCTTTGGCTATTAACGGACCATTGGCTCAAACCAGTTCACACATCAAAATCAAAGGCGATATCAGTAGCCAATACATTTCAGCTTTGTTAATGTTAGCTCCAACCCTACAGCAAGGTTTAACCTTAGAAATTGTTGGTGAGCTAACCTCTAAGCCTTATGTAGAAATGACTTTGGCTATGTTAGCTGAATGTGGCATTGCTCACGAATGGAATGAAAATTCAATCACTATCCAACATCAAGCATTCAAACCATCTACCTTGGTAGTAGAACCAGATTGGAGTGCTGCTTCTTACTGGTACAGCATTGTAGCTTTGGCAAAAGAGGCGCAAATCAGCCTTCCGCATTTGCGTGAAAAAAGTCTGCAAGGCGATAGTCAAATCCAGCAAATCATGGAGATTTTTGGCTTGAGTACCATTAAAACTGACAACGGAATAGCTTTCAAAAAAGATCAAGCTATTAAAGACACAGACAAAGTTTTAGACTTAAAAACCTGTCCAGATTTGGCCCAAACCATTGTAGTTGTTGCGGCCGCTTTAGGATTAAATATGGCTTTTACAGGTTTAGAAACCTTAAAAATAAAAGAAACTGACCGTGTTGCTGCTCTCCAAAACGAATTAGCTAAAATTGGCGTAAAACTCAACGAAGACAATTTAATTTACACATTAGACTGTTCTGGACTTTATTTCCCTAAAAAAGTGAGCATAGCTACTTACGAAGACCACCGTATGGCCATGGCTTTTGCTCCTTTAGCCTTATTGATTGAGGAATTAGAAATTGAAGACTATAACGTAGTTGAAAAATCTTATCCTTATTTTTGGGAAGATTTGAAAAAAGTGGGCTTCCAAGTAAAAAGTTAAAAGCCAAAAGTAAAAAGTTGGCATTGTGTCCATTTAATCATTCAAAAATCAATCATTCACTCATTAACATATGGCAGGCAACTCATTCGGACAAATCTTTCGCATAACCACTTTTGGTGAATCTCATGGTACAGCCATAGGTGTAATTTTAGATGGATGTCCGGCAGGCTTAACAATAGATTTAGATTTTATCCAGTCGGAATTGGATAAAAGAAAACCTGGTCAATCGAAAATCACTACACAACGCAAGGAAAGCGACACGGTACAAATTCTTTCGGGAACTTTTGAAGGAAAAAGTACAGGCACACCTATTGCAATGTTAATTCCTAACGAAGACCAACGCAGTAAAGATTACGGACACAATGTGGATGTTTACCGTCCGAGCCATGCAGATTATGTTTACGATGCTAAATATGGAATTCGCGACCATCGCGGTGGAGGTCGTTCTTCTGCAAGAGAAACTGCTGCAAGAGTTGCTGCAGGTGCAATTGCAAAACTATTATTGAAACATCATGGCATTGATATATTTGCACACGTTACCGCTGTGGGTAAAATCAACGCACCTAATTTAGAAAACGATAACATCGCTGAACTTTTAGAACTCAGAGAAGCTAACATAGTACGTTGCGCAGATCCTGCTACAGCAAACGAAATGATCGAATTTATTGATAGCGTGCGCAAAGACGGCGATACAATTGGCGGTAAAGTTTCTTGTGTAATTAAAGGCTGTCCTGCAGGTTTGGGAGAACCTGTGTTTGACAAACTACATGCAGATTTAGGTAAGGCAATGTTGAGCATCAATGCTGTACACGGTTTTGAGTACGGTTCTGGGTTTGATGGTACAGAATTGAGAGGATCAGAACACAACGATGTACCCTTACCAAAATCTCAGGAAGAAACACAATTTAAAACCATTACCAACCATGCTGGTGGTATTTTAGGTGGCATATCCAATGGAATGGACATTACTTTTAAAGTGGGATTTAAGCCTGTGGCTACCATTATGCATAACCAGCAAACCATCAATGCGGCTGGTGAAGCTTCAGAAATTAAAGGAAAAGGCCGTCATGACCCATGCGTAGTACCAAGAGCGGTGGTAATTGTAGAAGCAATGGCGGCTTTGGTATTGGCAGATCATTTATTGAGAAATAGAGCAAGTAAACTTTAATTAATTTGGTGTACGGGCGAAAAATTTTTCGCTCCAACAGTTTCCTATTATGCGCATATTAATTTCAATACTTTTTTTAGGATTTGGAGCGCAAGCTCAAACATTTAGCGAAAAAATCGCTATACACCGCGAGCATTATAAAGCAGATTTCGTAAGTAGTGAACGTGCGCCATTGAAAGAACCCGACTTAAAACATCTTCAATTCTATGATGCCGACAGCACTTATAGCGTAAATGCGAAAGTAACTTTGCTAAAAGGTGAAAAAGCTTTCAAAATGCCAACTTATGCAGGCACCACAGCAGATTACATTCGCTATGCGAAATTGAATTTTGAGTTAAATGGCAAACCAGTACAGTTAACTTTATATAAAAATATTGCCTTAGCTGCCAATGCTGCTTATAGAGATTATTTGTTCTTGCCTTTTACCGATCAAACCAATAACAAAGAAACTTATGGTGGTGGTCGTTATATCGATTTGAAAAGTACAGCCGTTATAGGCGGAAAAATCGAACTAGATTTTAATAAGGCTTACAATCCATACTGTGCTTACAGCGACGGTTACCGCTGCCCTATTCCACCAGAAGAAAATGATTTGCAACTGGAAATTAAAGCTGGTGAAAAAAACTATACAGGCGAAAAAAAGAAACGAAATTAAACCAGAACCTTAAATTAAAGGATACACACGCTAAGAAAATTACCATAAGTGATTTGTTTTGAAAGCTCGAAGATTTCCCCAAACCTATATCTCGCTTTACAATACGTGCATATCAATTTAACTTACTTAAATCTTGGAGCATTAACTTCCAAATCATTATTTGGGGATACACAAACAATACATTTTAATCAAGCAGATCAATTTAGCATCTAGTTTCATTATCAGAAGAGTGATTAGTGGAAAAAACAGGTAGTAAAATTAAATTAGGTCACTTAAGATTAAAGTAAACCGTAAATATCACGAAACTTCTACTTAACTCTTCTAATAAAATCATCGCGTTTTACCACACCTTGATAGATAAAAACAGAGAAATCTGCTAAAAATTTCCAGAATATCCTATTGTTTAGATATTTCATGCGAGAGCGTAAGAGTTAAACCTATTTTTTACGCAAAGATACATTAATATTAAAGCTTATTAATCATTATTAAGCGAAAATTTTCATTCATTTTAAATACCTGTTTAGCTTAGCTAAAGTATGGAAACAAGAAAGGACGATAAATTATCGTCCTTTTACTTTATTTTATGTTAATACAATTTAGGATATTTATCTGGATTAGCTTCATTCATCATAGCGTATGCTGCCTCTACGATATCATCAACAGATGGCTTAGCAAAGTAATCTCCATCAGAACCATAAGGCGGACGATGAGCTTTTGCAGATAAGGTTTGTGGTTTACTATCTAATAAGTAATAACCTTTTTGTTCTTCTAATATTTGCTGCAAGATAAAAGCACTCGCACCTCCAGGTACGTCTTCATCTACCACTAATAATTTATTAGTTTTTTGTAGTGATTTTGCAGCTAGCTTATCCAAATCAAATGGCAGCAAAGTTTGTATATCTATTACTTCAATAGCAATACCGAAGTTTTCTAATTCTTCTGCAGCTTCTTCTACCAATCTTAGCGTAGATCCGTAACTTACCACAGTAATATCGCCACCTTCTTTAATGATTTCGGCCTTACCTAACGGAACGGTGAATTCTCCCACATTATCAGGTAATTTTTCTTTCAAACGATAACCATTTAAGCACTCTATCAATAAAGCTGGCTCATCAGACCTGAACAGAGTATTGTACATTCCTGCAGCTTGTGTCATGTTTCGAGGCACGCAAATATGTAAACCTCTTAAACTGCCCAATATCATACTCATTGGAGAGCCCGAGTGCCAAATCCCTTCTAATCTATGTCCACGACTTCTAATAATCAATGGCGCTTTCTGCCCCGCTTTGGTACGGTAAGATAACGTTGCTAAATCATCACTTAAAACCGTTATCGCGTACAACAAGTAATCTAAATATTGGATTTCAGCAATTGGCCTTAAACCTCTCATCGCCAAACCAATACCCTGTCCTACAATAGTTGATTCTCTAATTCCAGCATCAGTTATTCTGATTTCGCCATATTTAGCCTGCAAACCTGCAAAACCTTGATTTACATCGCCAATAGCACCCAAATCTTCTCCAAAAGCGACTAATCTCGGATCTCTTGCAAAATTTGCATCAAAGCAGGCATTTAAGATCTCTCTTCCATCTATCATCTTAGCCTGCTCACTATAAATAGCAGGCACTTGAGTAACATTAAACGGACTATCTATACCGTCAGTAAATAGTTTAGAATTGTAAAGTTCTGTATATGCCTTAGTTTTCTCGTTGTACCAATTGATTAATATATCTCTATCTGGAGACGGAGAATTTACACTTTGTCTAATTGCTTTTCTAACTGTTGAAACGACCTCTTTACGTAATGCATCATGAGTTGAAGCAAGCTGAGCAGCAATCTTACTTAAAGCAGCATTTCCGTTTGCCATATTATTGATCATACGAACAACATCTGCCTGCTCTTGCTTTATCGTATCTAAGAACTCATTCCAAGCTTCTTTCTGAACATCACGCACATACTTTTTAGCAGTTTCTTCTAGTTCATCCAGCTCCTCTTTGGTTGCAATGGCAGATTCAATCATCCATTCTCGCATCTTCAAGATGCAATCATGTTCTTTTTCCCATGCTAAACGCTCCTTACTTTTATAACGTTCATGAGAACCAGACGTAGAATGTCCTTGTGGTTGGGTAACCTCTGTAACGTGTATTAAAACAGGCACATGCTCATTTCTACAAACCTCAATAGCTTTTAAATAGGTTTCGCATAAAGCTGGATAATCCCAACCTCTAACCTTAAAGATTTCGTAGCCATTGGTGCCTTCTTCACGCTGAAATCCTCGTAGAATTCCTGAGATATCTTCTTTGGTAGTTTGATATTTAGCAGGTACCGATATGCCGTAACCATCATCCCAAATAGAAATAGCCATAGGCACTTGCAATACACCGGCAGCATTAAATGCCTCGAAAAACACACCTTCGGAAGTAGAGGCATTACCAATCGTGCCAAAAGCAACTTCATTTCCGTTAACAGAAAAATTCTTTAGGTAATCGAGCTCTTTATTTTGTTTGTATAACTTGGATGCATATGCCAGGCCTACCAAGCGAGCCATTTGTCCGCCAGTGGTAGAAATATCCGCAGAACTATTCTTTACCTCCGTTAAATTTCTCCAGCTACCATCTTCATTTAAAGATCTGGTAGCAAAGTGACTATTCATCTGTCTTCCAGCTGAGGCAGGATCTGCATTTACATCTGGATTGGCATATAACTGTGCAAAAAACTCCTTGATTGTAGATATGCCTGTAGCAAAAGCGAAAGTTTGGTCTCTGTAGTACCCGGCACGCCAATCTCCCTTCTTAAACACCTTGGCCATGGCTAGTTGCGGCACTTCCTTCCCATCACCAAATATTCCGAATTTAGCTTTGCCCGTAAGCACTTCTTTACGCCCCAATAAACTTGCCTGACGGCTTTCTACAGCAATCCTGTAATCGTCTATTACTATGGCTTTAAAGTCATCAAAACTTAGTTCTGAAGCATCAATCTCGTTGGTAACAACTTTCTCGGCTGATCTCATAAGCTACAAGTTGGTTAAGTCGCAAAGATACAATTCTTTCTAACTTTGACTTACGAATACCGGCAAATAATATTTGGAATACTTTTTGTTTTAAATTATTAAACACTAAATTTGTTATATACTAAATTAAAATAAACACGCATGAAAAAGCTACTTTTTTTATTTGTTGCCCTAGTGGGATTAGGCTTAACTGCAAACGCTCAGACTAAACCTGCAGAATTTAAATTTGATACTGAAACTCACGACTTTGGAAAGATTAAATTAGACCAAGCGGTGAGTTACACTTTCAATTTCGTTAACGAAGGTGATGCCCCTTTAATCATTTCTAAGGTAGAGCCAACTTGCGGTTGTACTGTAGGAGAATACACACAAACTCCTGTTAAAAAAGGAGAGAAAGGTTTCATAAAAGTTACAGTAAAGAAATCAGGTTCGCCACTTCCTTTCAATATGGCGGTAACGGTAACTTCAAATGCTAGAACTACTACTAAGGTACTTTATCTTAAAGGAGAAACAGTAGCAAATGCGATCAAATAGGTGATTTGTATCTTATGAAATATTTTTTGAGAACCTCGTTATTACAACGGGGTTTTCTTATTTTTGTGCCATGCCAAAAATATCAGAAAAAGGGCTTCAAATGCCCGCTTCACCAATCAGAAAACTTACCCCGTTTGCCGATAAAGCTAAAACCGACGGAAAAAAAGTATATCATTTAAATATCGGTCAACCAGATATCGAAACTCCAGAAGGAATGTTAAATGCCATTAAAAACATTGACTTTAATGTTTGGGCATACACACCATCTGAAGGAACTTTGGCCTACAGAAAAAAACTAACAGAGTATTATAACAAATTGGGTTATAACATTACTCCAGAAAATATCTTAGTAACGGTTGGTGGTTCGGAAGCGATCACGATTGCAATGCAAACTTGTGTTAATGAGGGTGATGAAATTATAATTCCAGAACCTTTTTATGCAAACTATAATGGTTTTGCTTGTATGAGCAATGTAGTAGTTAAACCTATTCTTTCATATATTGAAAATGGTTTTGCGCTACCTTCTATCGCTGAGTTCGAGAAACTGATTACTGAGAAAACAAAAGCAATTATTATCTGTAACCCTAATAACCCAACAGGTTATCTATATTCAAGAGAAGAATTGGAAGCGTTGAAAGCACTTTGCCTAAAATATGATCTATTCTTGTTCTCTGATGAAGCTTACCGTGAATTCTGTTACGATGGCCGTGAGTTTATCTCACCAATGCATTTAGACGGATTAGATGAAAACGTAGTGATTATGGATACTGTTTCTAAACGTTATAGTGCTTGTGGTGCTCGTTTAGGTTGTTTAATTACTAAAAACAAAGAGATAATTGCTTCGGGATTAAAATTTGCACAAGCTCGTTTAAGTCCGGGTATGGTAGAGCAGATTGCTGGAGCAGCTGCCGTAGATACTCCTGGTAGCTACTTTGAAGCTGTAAATAAAGAATATACTTTACGTAGAGACACTTTAGTAAACAGATTAAACAACATCAAAGGCGTTTTCTGTCCTAATCCAGGTGGTGCATTTTATGTGGTAGCAAAGTTTCCTATTGATGATGCAGATAAATTTTGTCAGTGGATTTTAGAAAGTTTTGAGCATAATAACGCTACAGTAATGATGGCTCCTGCTACAGGTTTCTATTCTTCGGCAGGTTCTGGCAAAAACGAAGTGCGTATGGCTTATGTACTTAATGTTGATGATTTAAATGCAGCGATGGATTGTCTAGAGCTGGCATTACAACAATATCCTGGAAGAACTGCTTAATTAGCAGTTCTTCAGTGGTCAGTAATCAGTGGTCAGTCTTAAATGTAAACTACTGACAACTGACCACTAACTATTCACTCCCATCGCATAAAGCACAATATTCACTGCAAATTTCGTATTGTCTTCTGCTAGAAAGCGTTTATTTCTAAAATCATAGTCCCATTCACAACCGTAATCCTTGTTACTGTACAATACTCCTATTCTCCCATTAACTATGATTGCCTTAAGATAATCGTGAACTAGGTCATCTCCCCAACCATTTAATTCGAAAGAAGTAGTCGGTGGGCCTTTCTCGAACTTAAAGAAAGCATGATATAACGGATGGTTATTTGGGATTTTTTTAAGGGCACCGTTACCGAACAAACTAGCCATCTGCGTTTCAAAAGATCGAGCGAACAAGCCATCTATATCGTGGTTACAATCGTCTACGAACACGAAACCTCCATTTTTTACAAACGCTTTAAAATTAGTGGCCTCCTGTTGATTAAACTGAACCAATTTGTGTCCACTTAAATAGCAAAAAGGATATTTAAAGATATCTGGACTACTAAGTTCTATGATCTTCTCTTCGGGTTCCAAAGGAACGGTTGTATACTCCAATAAAGAGTTCAACACATTTGCAGGCATACGTTGATCTGTATCCCAATCTCCAGAAGTATATTTTATTCGTGCAAAAGTAAATTTAGCAGCTCGCATCAATCTAAATTACTTTCATTTATTGAAATTTCATTTTTAAATAGGTATAATGTTGTAATTTTTTTGATATTCTTCAAGAGCACCTTATTTTTCAATTGGATATGCGCTATATTGAAGCATCAATAAAAACCTAAAAGATTTCGTCATTTGGAAAATACAGCAAGCAACCTAAATAGCTTAATTCAAAAAATATCTTCTTTAAAAAGTGAAATTCAGAAAGTAATTGTTGGACAAGACAGCATTATTGAAGAAATGTTGATCGCATTAATGGCCGGTGGACATTGTTTGATAGAAGGTGTACCTGGTCTAGCCAAAACACTGATGGTACGTACCATGTCCCAAGCCTTAGATCTTTCATTTAGAAGGATACAATTCACTCCCGACCTTATGCCTTCGGACATTATAGGAACGGAAATTTTAGAAGAAGACCATACCACAGGAAAACGTTTCTTCAAGTTTAATAAAGGCCCTCTGTTTGGCAACATCATCTTAGCCGACGAAATCAATAGAACGCCACCTAAAACCCAAGCTGCTTTATTAGAAGCCATGCAAGAATTTGAAGTGACCTATGCCGGCCAAACCTATCCTCTAGACCGTCCATTTTTTATCTTAGCAACGCAAAATCCAATTGAACAAGCTGGCACCTACCCTCTTCCAGAGGCGCAACTAGACCGCTTTTTGTTATATATTAAAATTGGCTATCCTAGCGCAGCCGAAGAAACTCGCATTTTAAACAGTACTACCGGCGCTTCAAAACCAAAGGTAAATGCGATTATCGGAGCTAACGAAATCAAAGAGCTACAACAATTGACGTTACAGGTGAGTATAAGTGAAGACTTAATAACCTATACCAGCGAATTAATTAGAGCCACAAGACCTGATACGTCTACGATATCATATATTAAAGAATGGGTGCGTTGGGGAGCCGGACCAAGAGCCGGACAAGCCTTAATATTGACTGCTAAAGCCAGAGCTTTGTTTAAAGGCAGGTACGCAGTTACACTCGAAGATTTACAAGCAATGGCTTTTCCTGTATTAAGACACAGGATATTGATGAATTTTAAAGCAGAAGCTGAAAATGTTACTGCTGATGATGCAACAACCGAATTATTAAGAACCATTTCGAGACCAAAAAACAGTCTGTAATGAGCAAACTGCTAGACCCTAAAATACTACTTTCCATCAAGCAACTGTCGTTGGCTGCTAAAACCACAATAAACGGTTTTATGAATGGCATCAACAAAAGTAATGTGAAGGGAGCTGGAATGGAGTTTAGTCAATACAGAAGCTACCAACCTGGCGATGATTTACGTTCGCTCGATTGGAAAATGTTTGCTCGATCAGACCGATATTACATTAGGGAATCGGAAGTTGAAACCAATATTTCTTTACGCCTTTTAATAGATGCAAGTGCTTCCATGAACCACAGTGATGGAAATTTAAAGAAAATTGATTACGCAAAATATGTAGCTGCATCATTGGCATACTTAGCCAATTCACAAGGCGATGCTGTGGGTTTATATGTTTTCAAAGAATCTGATTTGTTCGTAATGAATACCCGTCAAGATTTCCAGCATTTAGCTAGATTGTTTCATCAATTAGAAAACATGGTAGCTAATGGCTCTTTTACTGATCCCATCGGTTATAAGGAAATTTTTAGTGGCGGGCGAAAAAAGGAATTATTGGTTTTCATTACCGATTTTTACCAAGCCGATCAAGAGTTAATTCGATTATTAGATACTTTGATCACGCTAAAACACGAAATCATTGTTTTTCATCTTCTAGCAGAAAATGAGTTGAAACTCGATTTTAAAGGCTATACTTCTTTTGAAGATTTAGAAACTAAACAAACCATCCAAATTGATCAAGCTAAGGCAAGAACGAGCTATCAACAAAAAATGGAAGCTCATTTAGCAAATATCAAAAACCAAATGTTGGATAGAAAAATTTACTATAGAACGCTTCTTACCGACCAACCGATTGATCAGGTGCTCAGAGATTTTCTAAAACAACGTAATAAAATAAGTAACTAGTGCAGTTCCTCTATCCCATAGGCTTTATTGCATTGGCAAGTTTATTATTGCCAATCATCATTCACCTTTGGCGTGTAAAACAAGGTAAAACACTAAAAATTGGAAGTATTGCTTTACTTGGAGAAAGCGCAGCTACCAACTCTAGAAACTTAAAAATAAGCGAAAAGCTTTTATTCTTATTGCGTTGTTTATTTTTCATCTTAATAGCGATGTTAATAGCCAAACCTTATCTCAAAGGAAAAATATTAACTCAAAATAAAGCTGGATGGATTTTGCTGGATGAGCGAGGCCTAAAATCTATTTATCACCAACATCAAAAAAAAATAGATTCGCTATTAAAAAAAGGCTATAAGCTTAAGCATTTTGGAAATGGATTTAAGCAACTATCTTTGAAAGATACTGCAAATGAAATCTTAGCGAAAAACGCGGCAAAAACTCCGTTAAATTATACATCGCTGCTTAAACAAGCTAACCAAAGCCTTCCTAATCGATATCCAATTTGGGTTTTTGCGCCTAAATATGCTACTCAATTTGACGATGTACTCCCTACTTTACATTTGGCTATCACTTGGCAGCACTTATCTCAAAAAGATACTTCAAACTTAAAGTACACACAATTTTTAGACAAAACCTATAAGATAGAACTTGAAGGTAATGCTATCAAATACAGTTCGGCGAATGACAGAAATGCTACACCACTAAATGTGATGGTGTATCCTACGGATGTTGAAGATGCAAAATATTTGAAAGCGGCTTTATCTGCTATCGGCAGTTACCTAAATCAACCTATCCAATTCCATCACAACAATGAGAAAAGCAAAGAATTAGATGCCGTATTTTGGTTGAGTTCTACCCCAATCCCTAATGAAATCAACATAAGTTTAAAATCCAATGGTGTAATTTTAAGGTATGCGGATGGAAAATCAATCAAAAACCCAAGTACAATTATTCTGGGAGGAAATGAAACGGAAGAGCATCCATTACTAAAAATTCGCAATATAGCCGCTCAAAACATCAAAGCAGAAACAGTATGGAAAGATGGTTTTGGCAATCCAATTTTAACGGTCGAAGAACAAAAAAAACATCATTACTACACACTCTACACCCAGCTAAATCCACAATGGACAGATTTAGTCTGGAAAGATGATTTTGCGCAGGCACTAATACCCATTCTTTATCATCAAAAGCCCAACACATTTGCTTTCAAACAAACACAGTTAATTACCAACGAGCAGCCTATTGCTGTATTTGCAGATGCTAATCGAACTAAAACTTTATATGATCCTGATAAACCGCTAGATAAAATTATTTGGGTATTAGCCTTCATAGTACTCCTGATAGAGCGCATGCTAAGTTTTAAAACTAAAAGCTAACGACAGATTAAAATGCAGAGCCAACACTATATCAACAAATTGAAGTATAAATGGATCGTAATTTATCTAATCCAAGGGATTGCAATTTGCTTAGGTTTTTCTCTACTGACAACTAGTGTGTGGGCTTTTTTCTTCTCTCCTCATTACGGCATTACTTTGTTTGCCTTTCTATTACCGTCTGTTGTGTTCTGTGCTTTTCGTCCCATTTGGAAAATAGATAAGGTTTGGGTTGTTAGATATTTAGATTCTCAATTTCCCATACTTGAAGATAGTGCCAGCTTACTCTTAAAAGATACGGCTGAATTATCACTATTAGAAAATTTACAAGTAGCGAAAATTTACTCCTTATTGCCAAAAAAAGGAGTAATAAAAGGAGCTGCTAAAAAAATAGCCGTTGGAATTTGCTGCTTAGCTTTAGGCGTTACCAGTGTTTTAACTTTAGGAAAACTGAAAAATCAGCAAAAAAAAGCAACCTTAATTGATAACAAGCAAATTTCAGTGGCAGCTATACCTGAAAACATTGCACCTCAAATCTCCGATTACCTAATTACCATACAAGCTCCCTCCTACACTTTAAAACCTGCCAGAACTCAAAAGCAGTTTACATTAAAAGCTGAAATCGGAGCTACAGTAAAATGGTCAATTCAAACAAACAAAAGTTTACAGTCTTTCGAAATAGTTTTTAATGATAAAGAACGTATAAAGTTAAAGCCCACAGATCAAAATGCGACACAATGGAGTTTCTCTAAAAAAATAGACAAACCTGGTTTTTATCAGTTAGGAATAGATGGCGTAAAATCAGATCTGTATCAGATAGAACTGATACCTGACCATCCGGTAAATATTAAAGTAATACAGCCAAAGCCACAAACTACTATAGATATAGGCCAGGCTGCTAAAATAGATTTAAGCACCATTCTAACAGATGATTACGGAATTAAAGAAGCTTTAATTTCTGCAACTATGGCAAGTGGAAAAGGTGAAAGTGTAAGCTTTACCGAAAAAAAATTAAGTTTCGATATCGATATCAGCAACAAAAAAAAACTAAATCTCAAAAAACATATCAATCTTAAAAGCTTAGGGATGAAGCCCGGAGACGAACTCTATTTTTTCATCCAAGCGAAAGATAACAAAGGACAAGAAAGTCGCTCTGATGTTTACAGCGTTTCTATTATAGACACCGCAGAGTTGATGAGCATGGCTGGTATGACTTCGGGAGTAAATTTGGTTCCTGAATATTTTAGAAGCCAGAGGCAAATTATTTTAGATACAGAGAAATTACTTGCAGAAAAAGCGGCGTTACGTCTGGAAGAATTTAAAAAGCGTAGTAATAATTTAGGCGTAGATCAAAAATTGTTAAGGTTACGTTACGGACAGTTTTTGGGCGAAGAAAACGAAACACAAATTGGAGGTGATGATGAACATCATGATGGTGACGGGCATGACCATGGCAATCATAAAGAGGAAGAAAAGTTTGGTGATGTACAGGCCTTAATGGATAAATATGCACACAAACACGACATCGCCGAAGATGCAACTTTCTTTGAGCCGGAGATCAAAGCACAATTAAAAGCCGTATTGAATGAAATGTGGAAAGCAGAACTTAATCTCCGCACCTATAAACCACAGGAAGCGTTGCCATTTGAGTACAAAGCCTTGCGATTGCTGAAAGACTTACAACAGAAGTCTAGAGCGTATGTTGCTAAAACTACCATCAAAACCACTACATTAAAGTTAGAGAAACGATTGACGGGCGAACTCGATAAAATTACAAATCCTAACACAGTGGCCCAATATGAAATTACTGACCGCCATAAAGACGAGTTGAAGGTACTTTTAGCCATGTTAGATTTACATCGAGACGGTAATCCATTTAATAACAACGAAAAAGCATTATTGCAAAATGGAGAAAAGCAGATTATTTCTGCAGCAGCAGATAACCCTGCTAGTTTTTTACCAGCGCTCACCAGCCTCAGGAAATTAAACAGTCGAGCCAAACTGCAAATTAGAGATCTTGAAACTGTATCTAGTGCTATTTATCGTATTATTGGAAAAACTACAACACAGCCTAAAGCTGCAACGGCCGGTTCAAGTAAAAAACTATCAGAAAGTTATTTCAACAATTTAAAAAATAGGAATTGATGGAAATGGGGTTTAATGTTTTGGTAATTATAGCTTGCTTGCTACTATTGTTCTTCTGCATCTATTTAGAAGTTAAAAGAGAGAACAAACATTGGTTGGCAGGGAGAATACTAGGCAATATACTTTTGTTCGGCAGCTTAGCCTTAATCGCTATTCCACTTTTCTATCAAAAAAAAGAAGTACAATTAAAAAACACTTTAATTATAATCACTACTGGAGCAAACGTTGACAGCCTTTCTAAAATTCAAGGCAAGAAATGTTACACAGAACCTTTATTACATCGAAAACTAAAAGGAAAAGCAACTTATTTACCTGATTTAGCTTATTATTTGAGCGAGCATCCTACCACTAATTCATTACAAATATTTGGTTACGGATTACCTGAACAAGATTTAAAAAAATTGGACAGTATTTCTTCAAGCTTCTATCCTGCCGCTGCGCCATCAGGCTTAGTTACTTGCCATTGGATTGAAAAATTAAAGCAAGAAGAAGTTTTCACTGTGCAAGGGCGGTATCGCAACAATGCATCAAGAACAGTACAATTGAAATTAATCGGTTTCGGAACCACCTTAGATTCTACAATAATCGCAGCAAATACACTACAAGATTTTAGCTTAAAGCATCAAATTAGAAACAACGGAAAAGCCGTATTGCAACTTATAGGACTACTAGGAAAAGATACCGTTTCAAAGGAAAATGTACCCATACAATCATTTCCGAAAACACCAGTAAAAACGTTCATGCTCACTTCATTTCCGAGTTTTGAGTATAAGTTTTTAAAGAACTGGCTTTACGAAAAACAGTATCCCGTTGCGGCTAGAAGTAGAATAAGTAAAGATAAATTCAGTACCGATTTCCTTAATAGAGATAGTATAAAATTAGCTAATATCTCCCTTAATCAGTTGCAAAAAGAAGATGTGTTAATGATTGACCAAAATGAGTTAGAAAATATAACTGTTGGTACAAGACAAACGTTAATGCAAGCCGTTGAAAAAGGTTTAGGACTAATTGTATGGGTAGATGAGCCCAATGCTGGAAGTTTGCAAAAAAGAATTAAACAAGTTAAAAACCTAAAAGACGACAAATTACTTCGCTTAACCATAATAGATCAACAGCAAGGCTTATCCGAGTTAAGTACAGATTTAAAATGGCTTCTGAGTATACAAAAAGGACAGCAAGCTTTAATCAACAATCAAAGAAATCAGACCATCGCGTTGCAAGAACTTTACGGTTCAGGAAAGATTACTTACACCACACTATCAAACAGTTACCAATGGCTACTAAATGGGCGTCAAGAAGATTATGCCAATTACTGGACATCACTCATTAACGCTGTCGCTCGAAAGCAAAGTACCAACATCAATTTAAACACTGGCAGTTTATTTCCAGTCATTAACGAAAAACTAAAACTATACTTATCTACAGATAACTCAAATGCTCCAAAGGTCAGCTACCAAAACAAAAGTTTAACCGTTAATCAAAATCTGTTATTTCCAAATCATTGGGAAGCGCAAGTTTGGCCGTTAAAATCCGGATGGCAAACCACCCAAGTAAACAAAAAAGCTGAAGATTTTTATGTTTTTGAAAAACAAGCTTGGAGTAGCATCAAAATATCGCAAACTATCCAAAGCAACCTAGATTATAGCCTAAAAACAAATACTGAAACTACAAAACCTTTGAAAAAGGAAGTAATCTATAAAAAAGAAGTTTCTAAATGGTGGTTTTTGATTGTTCTTGTACTATCCTCAAGCTTTCTATGGTTCGAAAAACGACACCATGCAAAAAACTAAGTTTTGAAACTAAAATGTTATAATATAAATACAACATTTATCTAAACCTTTAACTAATTTGTCTCATTAACTAACCTAAACCAAACCGCTTTGAAAAGAAAAGACTTCCTTTACCTGTCCGGAATGGGAATGAGTGCTTTACTTTTGCCAGATCTATCGGCCTATGCCAATCCAATAGATCCGTTGCAAGCACTTGACCGAGTAGATCCCAAAATTAAAAAAGAACTGGCAGATGCAGCTTTAAATGCAGCTAAGTCTAAGGGTGCGACATACGCCGACGTACGTATTGGCCGTTACCTGAACCAATTTGTTGCCACCAGAGAAAAAAGAGTACAAGGTGTGGCCAACACCGAATCTTATGGTGTAGGTATCCGTGTAATTGTAAATGGCTGCTGGGGCTTTGCTGCTACCAACAAAGTTACCAAAGATGGGATTGCGAAGGCTGCAGAACAAGCCGTTGCAGTAGCCAAAGCCAATGCCAAAATTCAAGGCGAACCTGTTCAATTAGCACCTCAAAAGGGATATGGCGAAGTTTCGTGGAAAACACCTATAGAAATCAACGCCTTTGAAGTTCCAGTAAAAGAAAAAGTAGATTTACTGCTAAATGTGAATGATATAGCCATGCAAAATGGTGCAAGTTTTGTGAATTCGGCAATTTTTGCTGTTAATGAGCAGAAGTATTTCGCATCTACAGATGGTTCGTATATCGATCAAGATGTACATCGGATCTACCCTACTTTCAACGTAACGAGAATAGACAGAACTTCAGGACAATTTAAAACTAGAAATTCGTTGAGCTCGCCTATGGGTAAAGGATACGAGTATATGCATGCTCGTCCTGAGGATAAAGTTTCGGGTATCGTAACTCGTTACAAAGGCCGTTACGATATGTTGGAAGATGTGAAGGAAGCAGCTAAAGTAGCCTCAGAAAAAATTACAGCCAAATCAGTTGAGCCAGGAAAATATGATCTAGTTTTAGATCCATCTCACTTGTGGCTAACCATACACGAATCGGTTGGACATCCGACTGAGCTAGACCGTGTATTAGGTTACGAGGCTAACTACGCAGGAACAAGTTTCCTAACTTTAGATAAATGGCAGTCGAAAAACTTTAAATTCGGTAGCGATAAAGTAAACTTGGTAGCCGATAAAACTCAAGTAGGCTCATTAGGTGCTGTAGGTTATGACGACGAAGGTGTAAAATGTAAAAAGTGGGATTTAATTAAAGATGGTGTTTTAGTTAACTATCAAACCATAAGAGATCAAGCTCATATTATTGGAGAAAAAGAATCCCAAGGTTGCTGCTATGCACAAGGTTGGGATGATGTTCAATTTCAACGCATGCCTAACGTATCTCTGCAACCTGGCAAAAACAAGCTAAGTGTTGATGATATGATCAAAAATGTAGAAAAAGGAATTTACATTGTGGGAGATGGTAGTTTTTCTATTGACCAGCAACGTTACAATTTCCAATTCGGCGGACAAATCTTCTACGAAATTAAACAAGGTAAGATTGTAGGGATGCTAAATGATGTCGCCTACCAAGCAAACACTCAGGAGTTCTGGAATTCTTGTACGGATATCTGCGATGAAAGCGATTATCGTTTGGGAGGTTCGTTTAATGATGGAAAGGGACAACCATCGCAAAGTAGTGCTGTTTCTCACGGAAGCGCTACAACCCGATTTAATGGAGTTAATGTAATTAATACAGCAAGAAAAATATAATTATGGCCATATTAAGTAAAGAAGAAGCACAGGCAATTCTAAAAAAGGTACTTAGCTATTCTAAATCAGATGCGTGCGAAGTAAGTTTAAATGGTTCTGATGAAGGAAATATACGATATGCCCGCAACGCTGTTTCTACAGCCGGACAAATTGATGTAATGAGCTTAAGCGTAAGTTCTACTTTTGGTAAGAAAACGGGAACAGCTACCATCAACGAGTTTGATGATGCATCTCTTAAAAAAGTGGTAGAAAGAGCAGAAGAACTGGCTAAACTAGCTCCAGAAAATCCAGAATATATGCCGCCGTTGGGTCCGCAAACTTTTGCAGAATCATTAACCTATAATGCAAAAACTGCAGCTATGAATCCCGAAACTAGAGCAGATATGGTCGCTAAAAGCCTCAGTGTTTCTAAAGGAGCGAACCTTGAAGCTGCAGGCTTCCTTGTAAATTCCAACCGTTTCAGTTCTATCATGAACTCCAAAGGTTTATTCGCTTATAACAAAAGCACCAATGTTTCTTTCTCAGTAACCATGCGTAACCAACAAGGAACTGGTTCGGGTTATGTAGAACAAGATTTCAACAATCTCGACAAGATGGATACGCTTGCTTTAAGTAAGATCGCAGCGTCGAAAGCGAATGGATCAGCAGGGGCGAAAGCAATAGAACCTGGCAAGTACACTGTAATTTTAGAGCCATTGGCAGCCAGTGACATGCTAGGAAACTTATTCAGAGGTTTTGATGCTCGTAGTGCAGATGAAGGTCGCAGTTTTATGAGCAAAAAAGGTGGCGGTACTCGTTTAGGTGAACAACTTTTTTCTGAGAATGTAAACATCTATTCAGATCCATTGAATCCCGAAGTACCTGGATCTACTTGGAGTGGCGACGGATTGCCGGTTACCAAAACTCAATGGGTAGAAAATGGTGTGGTAAAAAATCTATCTTATTCTAGATATTGGGCGTCACAAAAAAATAAACAACCCCTACCTTTTAGCAGAAGTATTGTGTTAGAAGGCGGTAATCAATCTCTAGAGGACTTAATTAAAAGTACTGAAAAAGGAATTTTAGTTACTCGTTTCTGGTACATCCGTATGGTTGACCCGCAAACTTTACTACTCACAGGGCTTACTCGTGATGGTACTTTCTATATCGAGAATGGTGAAATCAAATTCCCAATTAAAAACTTTAGGTTTAATGAAAGTCCTGTGATTATGTTGAACAATGTAGAAGCTTTAGGCAAACCTGTACGTACAGGAAGTGGTTTAATTCCACCAATGAAAATACGTGACTTTACATTCTCATCATTATCTGATGCAATTTAATATTTGATAAAGTGGCGCTAATAAGCGCCACTTTTGTAAGCTAAAACTAGAAATCTTGAAAAGAAGAGACTTTTTATACCTTACTGGTATAGGCACAAGTGCGGCGATACTGCCGAGCCTAGCCTTCGGTAAGCTCATCTCCGTAGAAGAAGCATTAACTCCAGTAGATGTTGCTTTAAAGAAAAAAATGGCTGATGTAGCGCTGAATACGGCAAAAGCCAATGGCGCTAGTTACGCTGATGTAAGAGTCGGTCGTTATTTGAATCAGGTTATCGCAACCAGAGAAAAACGAGTAGACAACATTGCTAATAGCGAGTCTTATGGTATGGGTATTAGGGTAATCGCTAACGGTGCTTGGGGTTTCGCTGCGACCAATAATCTAGATAAAGACAGCATCGCTAAAGCGACTAAATTGGCTGTAGCCATAGCAAAAGGTAATGCGAAAATTATGACAGAGCCTGTTCAGCTTGCGCCGCAAAAAGGCTTTGGCGAAGTAAGTTGGAAAACACCCATCGAAACTAATGCTTTCTCTGTACCCATGGCCGAAAAAGTAGATTTATTGCTTAGCGTAAATAACGAAGCTCTTAAAGGTGGTGCTAAATACATTAACTCTAATCTGTTTATGGTTAATGAGCAGAAGTATTTTGCTTCTACAGATGGCTCTTACATCGATCAAGATATCCATAGGATATGGCCAACATTTACACTCACGAAAATTGATGCTGTAGCTGGAAAATTTGAAACAAGAAATGCATTAAGTGCACCGATGGGTATGGGTTACGAATATCTTCAACCTCTAGATAGCGAAAAAATCAAAGGCGGTCCGGTAACAATGTACAAAAAGCGTTACGATATGTTGGAAGATGTACGTGAAGCAGCAGTTCATGTAGATGAAAAACTCAAGGCGAAACCAATTGCCCCAGGTAAATATGATTTAGTGCTTGATCCTTCTCACCTGTTTTTAACTATTCATGAATCTGTCGGGCATCCAACAGAATTAGACCGTGTTTTGGGTTACGAAGCTAACTATGCAGGAACCAGTTTTTTAACTTTAGACAAATGGGAAAGCAAGAAATTTAACTTCGGCAGTAAGGAAGTAAATATTGTAGCAGATAAACTAGAAACAGGTTCTTTAGGTGCAGTAGGTTATGACGATGAAGGGGTTAAATGTGGTAAATGGGATATCATTAAAGACGGCATTTTGGTGAACTACCAAACCATTAGAGACCAGGCGCATATCATTGGCGAAAAAGCATCACAAGGCTGCTGTTATGCCGATAGTTGGGATAGTATCCAGTTTCAGCGAATGCCAAATGTTTCTCTCTCCCCTGGTACTGCTCCGCTTTCTGCAGCAGATATGGTTAAAAATGTAGAAAAAGGAATTTATATGTTTGGCAGAAACTCCTACTCTATCGACCAACAGCGATATAACTTTCAATTTAGTGCGCAAATCGCCTATGAAATTAAAGAAGGTAAAATCGTCGGGATGTTTAAAGATGCTGCTTACCAAGCCAACACACAAGAATTTTGGAATTCTTGCGTGCAGCGTTGTGACAAAAATGATTACAGATTAGGCGGTACTTTTTCTGACGGTAAAGGGCAGCCCAGCCAAGCCAGTGCGGTATCACATGGCAGCCCAACTACCCGTTTCAATGGTGTAAATGTAATTAATACAGGCAGGAAAATTTAATATAGAAGGCAGAGTTTAGTTATCAGTGGTCAGTCCGTATACGTTTACTGATAACTGATGTATTTAATTATTGGCATTTTATTTGTACTTTTGTACCTCAGTTACGTTCAGGTCACAACTTACTGATAGCTGACCACTAGTAACTGACAACTAAAATGGGGCTGTTCCTGGATTTGACAGGGTGGCGCTGAGTATGTAAGCATGCAGTGCGTTGTACGGAGAGCACTTTAAAGAGAACGTTCAAAACAATAATTGGCGAAAATAACTACGCCTTAGCTGCTTAATTTAGAATTAAGAAAGCTTTTGTCTCGCTAACTGCCGCATAGTTAGGTTAGCATCAGAGGCATCGAAATAACCATGCTAGCTTTTGTAGAAGTACGATGCAATTGCGAAATCTAGTACATAAGGATGTTGCCAAGGTCGGTTTCCAGCCCGGCGCATCTCGAAAACCAATTGGAAAATAAGCACGTAGAAAGCATAATTTATCACACAACTGGACAAGGGTTCGACTCCCTTCAGCTCCACAAAATGAAAAACCCATCCAATCTGATGGGTTTTTTTATTAAATGATAAATCTCCAGACGAACAATAAAGAATGACCTATTTCAAGCCGCCTTTCCGAAGACTATAACTCTCCTTCTACGCCTAAGCCGAACAAAGCAAAATCATATTTCACAGGATCGGCAGGATCAAATTCTTTCAAATGCTGTGTCAGTTCAATAGCAGTTAGCCAATCCGTTTGTTTACGTTCTATTAAGCTTAAATGTCTTGCTACACGATCAACATGTACATCACAAGGACAAATTAAATCTGCAGGACGAATGATATTCCAGATACCGAAATCAACGCCACAGTTATCCTTTCTTACCATCCAACGTAAAAACATATTTAAGCGCTTACAAGTAGATTTTTGTGTTGGCGAAGAAATATGCTTAATCGTTCTTCTAGGAAAATCTGGCAGACTAAAGAAATAGGAACGGAAATGGTTTAACGCTTTTTCGATAGTAAAATCTGCAAGCACCAAATCTGAAGTGTAACAAGTGGAAGAAGTTAATTCATAGCCGGAAGCTATTTCTTTAACACTCAAATATTCTGTTCGGTAAGTTAAAGCTTGGGGGATAAAAGCTGTTTCTAATGAATTAGATTGCTGATAGTGCTGCTGAAAGAAAGCTACAAAGTAAAGCAGATCAGTGTCATTAAATGTACGATGTTTGAAACCAAGCAATCCTTTTAAGTCATTATCAGAATGATGCAGCATGAACTGATAAGGTTGATTATCCATTCTCGCCAACAACTCATTGCATTTATTGATGATCGTTTTGCGTTGTCCCCAAGCTAAAATTGCCGCAAAAAAAGCGGCAATTTCAATATCTTGTTTTAAACTATACTGATGCGGAATACTAATTGGATCATTCGAAATAAAGCTAGGCTGGTTGTACTGAGCCACTTTTGCATCGAGAAAATCTTTAATATTATTAATTTTCATCATCGAATTAGCTGATTAGCACATTTGCTAATTTGATAACGCTTGTTCCAAATCCGCTAGCAAATCATCAATATCCTCTACGCCTACACTGAAACGTAATAAGTTATCGGTTACACCAACTTTTTCGCGTTCTTCTTTCGGAATTGAGCCATGTGTCATACTTACAGGGTGATTTACCAAACTTTCTACACCACCTAAAGACTCTGCTAACGAGAACACTTTGAATCGAGAAGCAATACGGAAAGTTTCTTGCAAGTCTGCATCTTTTAAAGTTACCGAAACCATTCCACCGAAACCACGCATTTGTTTTTTTGCAATGTCATGATTAGGATGATCTTCGAAACCTGGCCAGTAGATTTTATCAATTTTCGAATGATTTCTTAAAAAATGAGCTACTTTCTCTCCATTTTCGCAATGCGCTTTCATACGCAAATGCAAAGTTTTTATACCTCTTAATACCAAGAAAGCATCTTGAGGACCCGGTGTCGCACCACATGCATTATACACGAAGAACAAATCTTTGTATAATTGTTCGTCGTTAGTTAACAAAGCTCCCATTACCACATCAGAGTGACCACCAATATATTTAGTAACAGAGTGCATGACCACATCAGCACCTAAATCAATTGGGTTTTGTAAATATGGCGATGCAAATGTATTATCAACTGTTAAAAGGATATGATTAGCTTTCGTAATTTTCGCCACACCTTCAATATCAATGATACGCATGGTTGGATTTGTTGGTGTTTCTATCCAAACCAGTTTAGTTTTATCATTTATGTACGGTGTTATATTCTCAGGATTTGACAAATCTAAGAAATGGAATTTGATGCCATAATTTTGATATATTTTGGTGAAGATGCGATACGAACCACCATATAAATCATTTCCGGTAATCACCTCGTCACCAGGCTTTAACAATCTTAACAAACAATCTGTAGCACCCATTCCACTACTGAAAGCCAGTCCAAACTTACAATTTTCTAAGGCTGCTAAACAATCCTCTAAAGCTTTACGAGTTGGATTAGTACCTCTAGAATACTCATAACCTTTGTGGTCGCCTGGAGAAGCTTGCCAATAAGTTGAAGTTTGATAAATTGGGGTCATGATTGCTCCAGTTGTTGGATCTGGTTCTTGACCTGCGTGTATAGCTTTAGTTGCAAATTTCATCTTTTCGTAATTTGTTTTTTAATGTTGATGAGAACTCTCCTGATAAATCAGGGTCGGTTTCATTTCAATATTATTATGAAAACCACATAGAAACATCGATTTGTTATAATTACAAGATATTTTTAGAGCATCTTATGGCCTATGTGGTAAAATTTAAATTATAAATTATTATTCTGTTGTACTTCAGATTTAAATAGATACCCTAATCGCTTTCCCGTTGGATAACCGCTCGCAGCTAAGGTTGTTTGCTTTTGATGTAAATTAATATCCTTAACTGAAGCGTAAGGTGGCAATTGCAAATCGGTATCAATACAATCTAAGATTGCCAGCTCAAATATATGAGTAAGCACTTCTTCGTTAATTTCATGCTCACTAAAAGCTTCATATAAAAAGCCCAGTTGTCCCTCGCCTTCTACAATGAAACGTTTTTCTTTGTTAATTAATATGCGAGCTACCAAAGTTCCTTCGTCTGCCAAGCGGTTATACTTGATAGAATCTGCCAAGAAATTATGGATATAGATTACACCACAGTAACTTAAGCTAGAATTAGCTTTGATGTAACTAGAAGAATAAATTCGATGTCCTTCTTCAAAATTAAATACGTTACTATGCATGGATAACAGCAACATATCCCCAGAAAACTTAAGTTCTGCTTCAAATTGATGTGTATCTTTGTAAGCCACTTCAACTGAAGGATCATTTGTTGTATAATCTTGATGTAGCCTCGAAGCAAGTTTCGACAATGCTTTCTTAGCCACAGCAAAAACGTCAACCGTATTTCTATAAATCTCTTGCTTTAATGACGCTCTGCTTTTTAGCTTACTTAATATGAGTTGATAGTTGCTTATTTCTTTTTCCATACTATGAGATATGAGATGCAAGATATGAGATTTGAGATTTGAGACATAATGACTACCCCTAAAAGTCTCAAATCTCAAATCGCATTATTCAAATCTATTAATAAGCTCTCGCAAATAACACTCTTTGCTTAGAAGGCTTTCCTGTTAAGATACAAACACCATCTTCTAATTTGTTATCTAAAGGAATACACCTAATAGTCGCTTTTGTTTCTTCTTTGATTCGCTTTTCTGTTTCTGCAGTACCGTCCCAATGCGCAGCGATGAAACCTGTTTTTGTTTCTAACAAATCTTTGAACTCTTCGTAAGAATTCGCTTCGGTGATATGCTCATCTCTAAATTTCAAAGCTTTATCATAGATATTTTGTTGGATTTGCGCCAACATTTGGAAAATATACTCAGCAAGTCCTTCTTGAGGAACGGTAAATTTCTCCTTGGTATCTCTACGAGCTAACTCTACGGTACCGTTTTCCATATCTCTAGCGCCGATAGCTAAACGAATAGGCACGCCTTTCAATTCGTATTCTGCAAATTTAAATCCTGGACGCTGGCTATCTCTATCATCATATTTTACAGAGATACCAAAACCTTTCAATCTTGGGATCAATTCATCTACGAAAGAAGAGATTTTTTGTAGCTCTTCATCACCTTTATGTATTGGAACAATTACCACTTGAATCGGTGCCAATTTTGGAGGCAGAACTAAACCACTATCATCGCTATGCGCCATAATTAACGCACCCATTAAACGGGTAGAAACACCCCAAGAACTTGCCCAAACGTACTCTTGTTTACCTTCTTTGCTAGTAAATTTTACATCAAATGCTTTTGCAAAGTTTTGCCCTAAAAAGTGAGAAGTTCCCGCTTGTAGAGCTTTACCGTCTTGCATTAAAGCCTCGATGCAATAAGTGTCTAAGGCGCCGGCAAAACGCTCCGTTTCAGTCTTTTTACCTTTAACTACAGGCACGCCCATCCAGTTTTCTGCGAAATCAGCATAAACGTCTAACATTTTTTCTGTTTCTTCAATAGCTTCTTCTGCGGTAGCATGTGCCGTGTGGCCTTCTTGCCATAAAAATTCGGTAGTACGTAAAAATAAACGAGTTCTCATTTCCCAACGCACTACGTTGGCCCATTGATTAATCAACAAAGGCAAATCACGGTAAGATTGGATCCAGCCTTTGTAAGTGTTCCAAATGATAGTTTCAGAAGTTGGACGAACGATTAATTCTTCTTCTAATTTTGCTTCTTCGTCAACGATAATGTTTCCTGTACCGTCATTTTTCAAACGGTAATGCGTCACAACAGCGCACTCTGTTGCAAAACCATCTACATGGGCAGCTTCTTTAGAAAAATAAGACTTGGGGATGAACAAAGGAAAGTACGCATTGCTATGACCTGTTTCTTTAAATTTATGGTCTAAAACCGCTTGCATTTTTTCCCAGATAGAGTATCCGTACGGCTTAATCACCATACATCCCTTTACTGACGAATGTTCTGCCAAATCGGCTTTTATAACAATTTCGTTATACCATTGCGAATAATCTTCACTTTTACTCGTAATACCTTTGCTCATGACTTATTTGGAACGTTTTTTGTGTTAAAATTCTTGTATTGATGCCTACAAATCTATAAATTTATAGTCACAATTTAATTAGCACACAAATTAAAACCTAAATACAATGAGAGTCAATCATTTTTTAACTGGTACACTTGCGGCGGCCGCCATGTTGGTTGCTTCATGTTCTACGCAAAAGTTGGCGCAAAACAATAGTGCCGACGATGTGTACAATACTACTGCTCAAGCTAGGGTTTACAAATATGCACCTCCAGCTCAAACTGCGCAGATAGATACTAGTCGTTACGATGCAAATTACAGACCTAGCGATGAAAGCTATGACATGGATTACGCATCTAGAATCGACAGATTTTATTATGGTAGTCCGAACAGAGTATATTTCGATGATTATTACAACTTCTACGGTTACAATTCATGGTATAATCCATACGATTGGTCATTAGGTTTCAACTATGGTTGGGGCTTTAACCGCTGGAGAAACCCATTTAATTCTTGGGCATTTTACGGTAGTCCGTACTACTGGAACACTTGGGGACCTTACTCTTACTGGGGCGGTGGCTTTGGTTGGGGCGGCGGTTTCGGCGGTGGCTACTGGGGAGGTGGATATTGGGGCGGCGGCTGGGGTGGTAACGTTATCGTAAGAAACGAAAACTATAGACCTAGACCAAATCGTGGTGCTGAAAATGGTATAGGTGCTAGACCTAATGGATCAATTATCAACAGAGGTTCTAGAACTGGAGGAAATACTGATATTATAGGAAGAACAGGTTCTACTAGACCAGGTGCTTATAACCCTAGTACTACTACGCAGGGAAGAAATTCTTCTAATGGTGCGAGGGATTCTAGACCAAGTAGAGCTGGTTCATCTAATAGTGGTGATTATCGCCCAACACGTACTACAGAAAGCAGACCTTCTTATAGTCCACCTCCAAGTTCTTCTAGTGGAAGTAGTGGTAGAACCGGCGGCGGTAGTAGCAGCAGCGGAAGCTCTGGCGGCGGCGGAGGAAGCAGACCAACAAGAGGTGGTGGTAGATAACTCTAAATTAACAGCAAACACACATGAAAAAAATAAAATCAATACTTACAGTTGCTATGGTAGCAGCTGTAAGTACAACATATGCTCAATATGGCACAGATGGCCTTCGTTTTTCGCAAACCAACTATGGTAGCACAGCCCGTTTTAAAGGAATGGGTAATGCTCAAATCGGAGTTGGAGGAGATATGAGTTCTTTGGGAGGAAACCCAGCCGGCCTTGGCTTATTTACTAGATCTGAATTTGCTTTTACACCAGAATTTAATTCAGCTGGTGTAAATGGCAGTTATTTGGGTACTAATACAAAAACTGATAAAAGTCGCCTGAATATTAATCAATTGGGGGCTGTTTTTTACAGTCCTAGCAGCCGAATGAAAGGCCAAGACACTCAAAAAGGTGTAGTTAGCTCTGTTTTTGGTTTAGGTTACACCCGAAATAATGATTACGCTTTAGAAAGCAACTTCGGAGGAGTTAACAATTCAAACTCTATTAGAAATTATTTTGCGGAGCTAGCGAATAGGTATAAAGATCCATCGGATAACTCCATATCAACCAACTCCTTAGAGGGAATGGCATATGATAGCTACCTGATTAACTTTAATGCTCCTGGAAGCGCAAATCTGTATTCTGCAAACAGCACTGGCAACCCCTTCACAGCTAATACGCAATCTAAGAATGAAATCCGCTCAGGATCTGTTTCTGAATTTAACTTCGCTGGAGCTTTAAATATTTCTAACCAAGTATATATCGGAGCCAATATCGGACTAGTAAGTCTACGTTACACCAGTGATGCTCAGTTTACGGAAAGCGGTAGTTTAAATCCTTATGATCAAGTTGACGGATTTACAGGAGTAGAGAACTATACCTTATCTTATATACAAAATCAAGAAACACGAGGCTCAGGTGTTAATGGCAGAATTGGAGTTATTTTTCGACCTGTAAGTGCTTTTCGAATTGGTGCAACTTTACAAACTCCAACTTGGTTTACAATTGACGATAGCTATTCAGAAGTATTAAACAATAAATTGTCAAATGATGTATTCACGAACCAGGCTACGGTTTACGAATTTACCTATAATCTGAGAACACCTTTAAAAGGATCTCTAGGTGCAAGTTACGTAGTGGGTGGGCAAGGCATTATTTCTGCTGATGTTGATTTTATCGATTATTCTAGTATTAGATTTTCCACAAACGGCTCAAATGGTGGAATAGATGCTATAAATGATAGCAACACCGCGGTAAGAAACAATTACAAAAGCGCAATAAACTATAGAGTAGGTGGTGAATATAAAATAGACAATATAAGTTTAAGAGCTGGTTATGGTTTAAATGGTAGTCCTTATAAAAATGATGACGATAAACTTTTTGACACGAAAATGTATAGCGGTGGTTTAGGATATAGAGTAAATAACTACTATTTTGATGTAGCCTATCAAAGAGTAGAAACCAATGGAACAAACCTTCCTTACACCTTAAATAACGGATCGGAACCGATGGCAAGCTCGAAGTTTACCAACAATAATTTCTTCTTAACTTTTGGAATTAGATTCTAGAAATAAATTTTCAAAAAAAATCCCACGAATAACTCGTGGGATTTTTTTGTTTTTAAGGAGTAAGCTAAATCACGCCGTATAAAGAACCACCCTTCTCTCCCATCTTGTCTACTTTTTTTTCTACTTCCAGATCTTTGATCAGTTCTGGTGCGTGATGAGGTTTCTTACGGGCATCAATAATTAATGATCCTTTACAGCCCCAATGCTTATTTTCTGTAAAATCATCAACACCATCTATATCCGAAGCTGGATTGCTCCTCGTAAATGCCACCCAAACCAAATTATTGATATTCTCTGCTGTAAACTCTGCATCATCACAAACTACCACTAATGGAATTCGAGTTAAATCATTTACCTTCAGTTGTTCCTTAAAAGCAGCAACAGTGGCCTTACCTTGTTCTTGATTTTGATATCCTTCTAATTCAACTACCAATATACCATCGCTAGCTAAAGCATGTTTAGCATCTAGTTTGAAACTACTTGGTAAAGCTTTTAACAGTTCACGTTTCTTTTCTCCAGCAGCTGCGAAAACAACTTTAGAACCCGAATTCAGTCCATCACCAGAATAATCTAAAGTATCAATAGTGGTATTGGTATGGAAATGAACATCTCTGTTCCAATCTATACGTTCTAATACATGGTTTAAAAAACGAGCGATATCATGCGTATTTAAATTTTCATCATCTTCTTTAGCAGCGATAAATAAATATTTGGCTAAACTTAATTGATTTTTACCGAGGATATGATTACTGATAGTTAAAATCTCCTGAGGCTTTCTCTCTTTTAAATAAGGTGTATAACGTTCGCTACCTATAGCAAATAATAAAGGATGTACACCAGCAGCATCAACGGCGTTCACTTCTTTTAATCCGTGTATTTCTTGTGGAATGGCAGAACCAGAAATTTCGTGAATTAAGGCTCCAAAACTGGTGTCTTCTTGTGGGGGACGGCCCACCACCGTAAATGACCACAGTGCATCTTTCTTATGATAAACGTTATGCACTTTCATTAAAGGGAATGGATGCACCAAACTATAGTAGCCTAAATGATCGCCAAAAGGCCCTTCAGGCTTATTATCGTGAGGTTCTACCGTTCCAGTGATAACAAAATCCGCATCAGCAGAAATCACGAAATCTTCTTCATCTCTAAAGTATCTGAACCTCCTGTTACCTAAAGCACCAGCAAAAGTAAGCTCCGATAATCCCTCTGGTAAAGGCATAACCGCTGCCAAAGGATGCGAAGGCGGACCTCCTACGAAAATACTCACCTTTAATGGCTGCCCTTTTGCGTTGGCTTTGGTTTGATGCACACCAATACCTCTGTGAATTTGGTAATGCAGCCCTATTTCTTTGTCTTGTATATAATCATTACCTGCCAATTGAATACGATACATCCCCAAATTGCTGTTCATCACCCCTGGTTTATCGATATCTTCGGTAAAAACCTGTGGCATGGTAATGAAAGGCCCACCGTCCATAGGCCAATTTACAATTTGTGGAATTGCAGCGATTGTTGTTTTTTGAAAAGTCTGCTTAAAAAGGGATTGCTTTAAAGGTAAAGCAGTTAGCGCAGTCAATCCAGTTCCAATGTATTTGAAAGGCTTTTTTAAAGCTTTCATCGGATCAGATCTAAGCTCTACCAATTCTTGAACTTTTGGCAAGCTATCTCTAAACATGAATTTGGAACGTTCTATGGTGCCAAACAAATTTGAAACGGCTTGGAAAGGACTTCCTTTAACTTTTTCAAATAATAACGCTGGCCCTTGCTTTTCGTAAACACGAAGGTGAATTGCAGCCATCTCCAAATACGGATCTACTTCTTCTTTAATTCTAATCAGATGGCCATGCTTTTCTAAATCAGCAACACATTCTGCCAAGCTTTTATATCCCATGCGCCAAAGTTAAAAGAATTTGATGATGTGAGAATGCGATAATTTGATAATGACGTGAATCATAAAGCCACAGAACGTAGGTGAATTTACCCCCAGTATCTGTGGCTTTAAAAATTAGCTAATCGTCACGTTAGCTAATTATATTACGTAATTACTTTTTCCCTAAAAATGATTTTAACATCCAAATGGTTTTCTCTTTAAACTGCATGAAACGATTGACCATATCATTAGAACCATCATCACCAGCTTTATCTGTAGCTTCTAGCAAATCGCGTTCTAACTCAATTAGTTTAGTCATATCATCTAAAATAGCTTCAACCATTGCGGTGTCTGCCAAACCTATAGTGTCAATTTCCTTAATTGCTGATTCTTTAATATAATCTGCAAAACGGCTATGAGGTGGTTTACCTAAAGTAAGTACACGTTCTGCAATTTCGTCGATAGTCAACTGAGCGTTGGTGTACAGTTCCTCAAACTTCAGGTGAAGTGTGAAAAAGTTTTGCCCTTTAATATTCCAATGACAGCCTCTTAATTTTTGGTAGTGGATGTGGTAGTTTGCCAAATATTCGTTCAACATATCTACCACTGGTTTTACTTGTTTTTCGCTTAAATTTATCTCTTTTGCTGACATAATTTTTATGTTTTTAGTAGTACCAAATTAACAAAACTTCTCAGAATTAGTTTTAACACAATTGTAATTTAGGACAATAGAATATTAAATGTTACCGTTTAGTTACATTGTTAGCGTTACTATATATTATTCGTATAATTGTACCTCCAAAAATTTAAGAATATAGATGTTTAAAAGATATATTTTAATCACCACTCTTTTTGGTTCGGCAACTGCCTATGCCAATGCTCCAGTAGATTCTATCGGAGTTGAGAATAACAACGGAAAGAAACTTATTATCCATAAAGTAGACCCTAAAGAGAGCTACTACTCCATATCAAGAAGATACAACGTAAACGTTAAGGATTTACAGACCTACAACAATAATGCAAGTTTACAGATAGGCTCTATTGTTAAAGTACCAACCGATATCCCTTTCGGCAGCAAATCAACAGTAACTTCTCCAAATTCAAGTTCTGCTAATTCTTTCGATTATACCGTTGTAGCTAAAGACAATTTAAATTTAATTGCTGAAAAATTCGCAACCACTACTGCCGATATAAAAAAACTGAACAATCTAAGTAGCAATAACCTTCAAATTGGTCAGGTTTTAAGAATTCCATTTACAAAAAACACCCCCATTACTTCTAATACGGTTAACACACCAATCGTACAACCAAAACCACAAGAAACGATAATATCGAGCAATCCGAATGGTGTTACTGAACACACTGTTAAGCCAAAGGAATATTTGGGTGTAATTGCTAAACAATATGGTATTACAGTAGAAGAACTTAAGGAGCTAAATGGACTAACCTCTAACAACTTGAGTATTGGACAAATTTTAAAAATTCCGGCCAAAGGCAGCGAACAACCAGCAAGTGATGTTGTTACCGCATCGGCTCCTACCACAACCAGCAAACCGGTTGAAACAAAAGTAGTTCCTGTGGTACCGCCTGTAATTACTCCACCAACCAAAAATGATCCATCGTTTGAGCATGTGGTTGCTAACGGCGAAACCATTTATTCAATAGCTCAGAAATACCAATTGACGACCTATCAGTTGAAAACCTACAACAACCTTAATTCAAATGAGTTAACAGTAGGACAAAAATTGATCGTTAAAGGAGAAAAACCTGCAGTAGTTACACCAGTTACGGCAAACAATACAGATGAAGAACCTAGTGAAGACTCAGAAACACTAAAAAATCCAAATTTAAAAAGACCTGCAGCAGTATACGGTTTAAATAAAATTGAGGAAAAAGGTACGGGAGTTTGGATCAGCGATCCTGATTTGGATGCCAACAAAATGTTGATTTTACATCGTACAGCACCTGTAGGCACTATTATACAAATTACCAATCCAATGACAAATCGTTCTACCTTTGCGAAAGTGGTTGGTAAATTTACCGAAAACGAAACTACAAAGGACGTAATCATTGTAATGACTAAAGCAGTTGCTGACGCCGTAGGCGCATTAGATAAACGCTTTTTCTGTAATTTAATCTACGGACCAAAAGAAAATGAAAAATAATAAGCCCGTAATTATCGGTATCGCTGGAGGAAGTGGCTCTGGCAAAACCTTTTTCTTGCACAGTTTCCTTCATCACTTTAAAACTGATGAAGTTACCTTAGTATCGCAAGATGATTATTATATCCCTGCCGGAGAAATGACGCAGGAAGAAAACAAACTTTATAATTTTGATCTTCCTAGCACCATTGATGACCAACAATTTTTACTGGACATCAAAAAGTTAATCAACGGAGAAACTGTTTATAAAAAGGAATACAATTTCAACAATCCTTTAGCGGTAACCAAGATTTTGGAAATCCACCCTGCTCCTATAATTATTGTTGAAGGACTTTTTATTCTTCATTTTACTGAAATACACAAATTAATTGATTATAAAATCTTTATCGAGGCTGACGAAAATATCGCTTTAGAAAGACGAATTCAAAGAGATGGTATTGAAAGAGGTTATCCTGAAGAAGATGTATTGTACAAATGGCATAACCATGTGGTTCCTGCTTACAAAGAATACTTGCTACCCTATAAAGAAACATGCAATCAATTGATCTACAACAACTCTAACGAAGCCGATGACATTATCCGAATTACAGAACAAATGTCCGCAGAGTTTAAAAATGATTATTGCAACAAATAAGCTAACATCAAAATAGATATATCAAAACGCCTTCTACGAAGGCGTTTTTTATTTAACGTATATTTCTAATGTTAAATCAAAAGTTTCAAAATGTTATTTTTAAACTTTTGATTTGTTTAATTTATTTAAAAATCGTTTATTTGATAATAACTAAAAATCAACCAATTTTTAGCGAACCAAACCAAAACGAAATTGTAAATGTCTAAAGTAGCTAATGCGTTAAAGTCGGCAAGTGAGACAAAAGCCTTGATTATTGGTCGGGGTGTAGTAAAACAAACTTCCCAATTATTTAAAGAACAATTCCCCACTAAGAAAGCAATTATAATTGCAGACACGACAACTTACAACATCGCTGGCGCAAGCATAGTGAAACAGTTTGAAAGCAATGATATAGCGCAAGAGTCTGCTTTCATCTACACTGACCAAGATATTTACGCAGCATACAAATACGTGGAAGAGTTAGTTCAAGCTCTAAAACACCATGATGCTATTCCTGTGGCTGTTGGCTCTGGAACGATAAACGACTTAACAAAATTGGCAGCACATTTAACCGATAGACCCTACATGTGCGTGGCAACAGCTGCTTCGATGGATGGTTATACTGCTTTCGGAGCTTCTATCACGGCGGATGGTGCCAAGCAAACTTTCAATTGTCCTGCTCCACAGGCTTGTTTAGCTGACATAGATATTTTAAGCGCCGCTCCTACTGAAATGACAGCTTCTGGCTACGCGGATTTATTTGCTAAAATTACTGCAGGGGCAGATTGGATTTTAGCGGATGCTTTACAGGTTGAACCAATTGAAGAAACGGCTTGGTCTATTGTGCAAGATGGCTTACATGAAGCACTTTCAGATCCGGAAGGAACAAAAAATGGAGCCACAGTAGCTATCACACAGCTTACTGAAGGCTTAATGTTGGGTGGTTTTGCAATGCAATGGTCTAAATCTAGCAGACCAGCTTCTGGTGCTGAGCATCAATTTAGTCATTTATGGAATATGGAGCATCACCTAAACAATGGAGCCCATGTTTCACACGGTTTTCAGGTGAGTATAGGTACATTAGCCATTACAGCACTGTATGATTTAGTTTTGAAAACGGATTTCGAAAATCTCGATATACAAAAGGCGCTTAAACAATGGCCAACTTTAGAGGAATTAAAAGAACAATCAATTGCTATTTTTAAAGAAACCGATTTTCCAGAGATTGGTTGGCAAGAAACCAGTGCTAAATATATTACTCATCAAGAATTAGAAAAACAATTACAAACATTAAAAGATAGTTGGCCTACCATCAAAGAAAGAATAGCCAAACAAATTGTACCTTTTGAAGAGGCAAAAGCTAGATTAGCAATGGTAGGCGCCCCTACCGAACCTGAACACATTGGCATTACGAGAGAAAAACTAAAGGAAACATTTGTAAGAGCTCAATACATTAGAAGAAGATTTACCATACTTGATTTAGCAATACGAACTGGTTATCTCGATCAATGGCTAGATGAACTATTCGGTAAAGAAGGCATCTGGGAATTATAAATATCGAGTTAAAGTCAGCAAATTCCAAACGAACAAATGAACTAAAATATATGAACCAAGAAGAAGCAAACGGCAAACAAGAAGCAACAAAAAAGCTGTTTAAATACTGGCAAACTAGAACCATAGTAGTCACTATGATTGGCTATGCCCTATTCTATTTTGTACGCAAAAACTTTTCTTTTGCCATCCCTGGATTAACTGCTGAATTTGGAATTACCAAGACAAGTTTTGGTATTATCATGACTTTAGTAACAATCGTTTATGGTGTCTCTAGATTTCTAAACGGAATACTGGCAGACCGTGTAAATGCTCGCTATCACATGTCGATAGGTTTGTTTCTTTGTGCTATAGCTAACTTTGCTTTTGGCTGGGGAGCCGATCTAAGTACGTTATTTACCGGAGAAACTGGAGGCCCAATGTTCACCAATACCATGGTGCTCATTTTCGGGATTATCCTAATCGTAAATAATCTTATCCAAGGAAGTGGTTTTCCACCAGTAGCTCGTCTACTAACGCACTGGATTCCTCAGAATGAACTGGCTACCAAAATGTCAGTTTGGAACACCTCACATTCTATTGGCGCTGCTCTGGTGGCCATTCTTGCGGGTTATATTATGGGTTCATTGGGAACCAATATGAGCAATAATCCTGAAATCGTAGCAGCTATTGCAGCTAATTTAAAGGTTGATCCGACAGATGCAGAGAAAATGAAAAGCGTCATCGAATCTGCATCACATTACGGAGCTTGGAAATGGTGTTTTTGGATACCAGCAGCTATTGCACTCGTTGGCTCTATCGGTTTATTTGTAGGTTTACGAGACACTCCTTCGTCGGTTGGATTGCCCGAACTGCACAAAACACATAAAAAAGGTAAAGACTCTTCTGCCGAATTTAAAGCATTCGTTAACAAACATGTCTATCGTAACAAGTGGATTTGGATTTTAGGCATCGCAAACTTCTTCGTCTATGTAGTACGATTTGCAGTGCTAGATTGGGGACCAACTTTTCTAAAAGAAGCTCATGGCATGACATTAAGCAATGCAGGTTGGACAGTAGCCGTATTCGAGATTTTCGGAATTTTAGGAATGCTTGCCGCTGGTTGGGTAACCGATAAATACTTAGCGGGAAAAGCACACCGCACTTCTCTTTATTGCATGGTAGGCGTAGCTATCTTCATGACCATTTTCTTATACTTACCAAACAACAGCCCGCAATGGGTGATGATAGTGGTTTTAGCCATGTGTGGCTTCTTCATTTATGGCCCCCAAGCGTTGATCGGCATCGCGGCAGCTAACCAGGCGACAAACAGAGCCGCTGCCACCGCCAACGGCCTAACTGGACTATTTGGTTATGCAAGCGGATTAGTTTCTGGCCTTGGCGTTGGTTATATGGTAGATGTACTCAGCAAAAGTCAACCAGGAAAAGCGTGGGATTATGTTTTCATGATGATGATAGGTATGGCAGTACTTTGTGTTTTCATTTTTGCTTTAATGTGGAAGGCAAAGGCACACGGATATGATGAATTAGAGAATAAAGCAGTTTAAAAAAAGATGACAATTCCTTCAAATATTAAAGAACAACTAAAAAACATTAAGCATTTTGCCCTGGATATGGATGGTACCATTTACAACGGTAGCACCTTATTTCCATTTACTAACGACTTTTTAAATTACCTAAAAGCTAATGGTATTGGTTATTCATTTTTAACCAATAATCCATCTAAAAGCACAGCCGATTATCTAAAACATTTAGAAAAAATGGGTATTCCTGCTACTAGAGAAGAAATGTATACATCTGCAGTAGCAACGATTAATTATATCAAAAACCATCATCCAGCTATCAAAAAGCTTTTCATATTGGGTACACCGAGTATGGTTAAAGAATTTGAAGATGCTGGTTTTATCTCTACAGCAGATAACGCAGAAGATAAACCTGACGCTCTGGTTGTAGGCTTCGACACTTCATTAATTTATACTAGGCTGTGTAGGGCAGCTTACTGGGCTAGTCAGCAATTGCCTTATTTTGCTACTAATCCGGATTGGGTTTGCCCTACAGACCAGCCTAATATCTTGGTAGATTGCGGCTCTATCTGTGCATGTATTGAAGGTGCTACCAAAAGAAAGCCAGATGTTGTGATCGGCAAACCAGACCCGGGAATGTTAGATGGAATTATCCAGAAATACAATCTCCAACCAAACGAAATTGCTATGGTTGGAGATAGAATTTATACCGATGTACAAATGGCAAAAAATGCAGGCGCATTAGGTGTACTGGTTTTATCAGGAGAAGCTACTGTTGCAGATGTAGAACAAGCCTCTACTAAGCCAGATATTGTAGCGAGAGATTTGGAAGAACTTAAAGAATTGGTAAAGAAAGCTCTTCATTAATTACCTTTATCTAATTAGCGACACACTATATACTTAAATATTGGAGTGTCGCTACTATGACATATAACATCTAAACAGAACGGTAGTATTTAGCGTAACTTTGAGTTTTCAAAATATTGTTTATTTTTGAAACAGTACAAACGCTTTATGAAATACAAACCTGGTCTACATATACTATCAGAATTCTCTTCTAGTAAAGTCGATTTATTTTCTAATTCCTTTCATTGCAAAAAATTATTTGACGATTTAATTGCCGCAAATAATCTTGAAAAAGTGGGCGAAGTTTATCACGATTTTGAAAATGGTGGCTTTACAGCTGTAGTTTGTCTTACAGAATCGCATTTATCAATACACACTTGGCCAGAATACGAGTTAGCAACTTTTGATATCTTTTTATCAAATTACAAGCAAGACAACAGTGAAAAAGTGAAAAACATCTATAAATCTGTATTGTCTTTTTTTGAAGGTATTGAAAAGCAGAAAAATGAAATCGTTCGCTAATGACTAAGCTGAGCCTCTCTTCCTTTCCTGCAAATACTTATGTGACTTGTAAACAATGTGCAAAAGAAATTAATATCTATCACCTAGCCGACTGTGATTTTATTGTATGTCCAGCTTGCAGAGCTTACCTAGAACATACGGCAGGCACCGAATTTCAATTAAAGCGAACATTAAATAAACTAGAATTTGTACCTGTAATAACAATTGGTTCTATTGGCATTATTGATGATGAAGAGTTTAAAGTAATCGCTTATATCGAAAAGCGAGAAAAAGACACTTCTTACAAATGGCGTGAATATATTCTATTTAATTATGCTATTGGTTACGCAACACTTTCAGAATTTGATGGACACTGGAGCATAATTAAAGGCAAGGAATTCTTTCCAGACTTGGTGGATATAAAGGATGGTCATAGTTCTAATATACGTTACCTAAATTCAGATTTTCAGCTATTTAATAAATACACTCCACAAACAATTGCAGCACTTGGCGAATTTGGAGAAGACATTTTAGTAAGTAAAATCAATGCTGTTGAATTTGTAAGTTCGCCTTATATGCTTGTAAAAGAAAAACAAGGGCAAAAATTTGAATACTATTTTGGAGAATACATAGAACCCAAGAAAATTGCAACTGCATTTAACATTGACATAAATACATTTCCTAACAGAATAGGGATTGGAGCAATACAGCCGTCAAAATATTTAGACAGATGGAATTCATTATTTACAATAACTGGCTTAGCGATTATAGGTGTGCTACTTATCCATCTTTTAATGGGCTACCTGAAACCAGAAAAAGAATTATTTTATGAGAGTTTTCAATTGATACACAGTGAGGTGAATGGAAACAACACCATCAAATCGTTTGCTTCGCCAAGTTTTGACATCACCGATAACTCATCGAATTTAGAGTTCTTTATTAGCTCAGCCGTTAACGATAATTGGTTAGAAGCGTCAATGGTATTAGTGAACGAACAAGATAACCGAACATGGGAAGTGTCTAAAGGCTTCGAATATTACTCCGGATATGAAGATGGAGAAAGTTGGTCTGAAGGCGATAGATACGCAGAGATAATGCTATCTAATATTCCAAAAGGAAAGTACCACATTAATATTTACCCCTATTCAGGTGACCCAAACAGAGATACATTGCTAGTGAAAGTAACAGCGAATGCTAGTATGTGGCGCAACACTTTATTAACCTGTCTAGCATTATGTCTATACCCTGCATATTGCTGGTATAGAATGAGGAATTTCGAAAAAAAACGCTGGGATAACAGTAATTATTCCCCATTTGTAAGTTGAAAATGATAAAAATTAAACCGATAAGATTTTATCTCATTTTAATGGTCCTTGCTATAGGCGCTTTTACGTTCAGCTTATGGAATGGCTATGCATTTTATAACGATAAAGTAGAAAAAAACACAGAGTATAATGGTGCTAGAGGCCGCTCTGGGTATGTAAATAGATTTTACCATAAATAGAAAATATCATGAGCTTAAACGAATTAATCAACATCAAGTACATCATTGCATCGATAGTTTATTCTTTTATTGGGATAGTTGTACTTTTCATTTCCTTCTGGATATTTGAGAAGGTTACTCCAGAAAATCTTTGGAAAGAAATACTAGACAAGCAAAATAAAGCACTTGCTATTGTTTTTGCCGCCTTTATTATAGCGATTGCCATTATTATCAGCTCGGCAATACACAGTTAGGCATGAACAAAAAACTACCTGCTTTACTTCTTATTTCTGTATTTGTTGTTGCTACCTGTGGTTTAATTTACGAACTCATTGCGGGTACATTGGCTAGCTACCTTTTAGGTGATTCTGTAACTCAATTTTCAACAATTATTGGTCTGTACTTATTTTCAATGGGTATAGGTTCTTGGTTATCTAAATATTTCGATAAGAATATTCTTTCTTGGTTTATTCAAATTGAGATTTTAGTAGGTCTAGTCGGCGGTTTTAGTGCTAGCATATTATTTCTCATTTTCGAAAGTATAGCTTCATTCAGAGTTGTACTGTACGGTTTGGTGAGCTTAACAGGAATTCTAGTTGGTCTAGAAATCCCATTACTTATGCGGATTCTTCAAAATCGTTTCGAGTTTAAAGACTTGGTATCCAAGGTATTCACTTTCGATTATATAGGCGCTTTATTGGCTTCGTTAATCTTTCCTTTACTGTTAATTCCGTACCTAGGCTTGGTAAAAACCGCGTATTTGTTTGGCATTTTAAATGTAAGCGTGGCATTAATTGTTTGTATTAGTTTTGTGAAAGAAATTAAAGCCGCTGCATATCTTCGAAATGCTTCCATAATCAGTATTTTAGTATTAGCTGCTGGTTTTATCTATGCTGATAAGATTACTAGTTTTTCGGAAAATATGGCTTTTAGTGATACTATCATTTACTCTAAAAGCACACCCTATCAACGTATTGTACTGACCAAAAAGAACAAAGTGCTCAGGTTATTTTTAAACGGCAACTTGCAATTTAGCTCTGATGATGAGTACAGGTATCATGAAGCTTTAGTTCATCCGGCATTACAAGCGCTTCCAAATGCTAAAGAAATACTGGTTTTAGGCGGTGGCGATGGACTAGCTGTTCGAGAAATATTGAAATATCCACACGTGAAAAATATTACGCTAATAGATCTAGACCATGGAATGACTTCCCTATTTCAATCTAACCAAATGCTGGTTAAGTTAAATGACAGCTCTTTACTATCTCCTAAAGTAAAAATTGTTAACACTGATGCTTTCAGCTGGGTCAAAGCACAGCACAAGAAATACGACCTTATTGTAATTGATTTTCCAGACCCCTCAAACTACGCAGTTGGCAAGCTTTATACCAATTCATTCTATAAGGTAATGAAAGGACTATTGGCGCCTCAAGGTCTTGTAGTAGTACAATCTACTTCACCTTATATAGCTCCTAAATCATTTTGGACAGTAAATAAGACCTTGGAAAGTGTAGACTTTAAAACTGTGCCGTACCATAATTATGTCCCCTCTTTTGGTGAGTGGGGTTACATCATGGCAATGCATCCAGATCATAAGTATAAAAAACCTCAGTCTTACATCCCGGGACTTAAATTTATGTCTAGAGAAACCTTCGATTTAATGTTACATTTCCCAAAAGACATGGCGAAAGCAGAAACCGAAGTAAACAAATTGAACAATCAAATTTTAGTGAAGTATTTTGAAGATGAGTGGTCGGCAATCTTATAAAATGGCATTATCAAGCTACATTCAACGCCGTTCATTTTTACTGAGATTGGGCTTGGTTACAGGAGGTATTTTACTGGATGGTTGTATTAAAAAAATAAAATCAAAAAAATATAATTTCTCCGGTACTTTGAATGGACCAAATGCTGTTGCAGGTCACATTTTAAGAGACAAGATTAAAGTACCTAATCCTACAAATAGTAGAAATGTAAAGATTTTAATCGTCGGTTCTGGCATCAGTGGTTTATCTGCGGCCAGATGGCTTGAAAAGAATGGAGAAACTGATTTCGAAATCCTAGAACTGGAAAAACACACTGGTGGTAATTCTCATTACGGAAAAAACGCAGTTTCATCTTACCCAGTTGGGGCGCATTACACCACAATCGCTAATACCGATGATCAATTGCTTCTAGATTTTTTCAAAGAAATTGAAGTAATTACCCATTACCAAGGAGAGCTACCTTACTACAACGACTATTACCTCACTTTCGATCCTGAAGAACGTTTATTAATTAATGGAGAATGGCAGGAAGGTTTAATACCAGATTTTGGAGTCCCACAAAAAGATAAAGATCAGATCAAACAGTTTCTGAAAGAAGTTGAAACGTTAAAGCACACAAAAGGCAAAGATGGTAAATATGCATTCAATATACCTATTGCAAACTCTTCGACAGATAAAATCTTTACGCAACTAGATCAAATTTCATTCAAAAGTTACTTAGAAGAAAAACGCTACAATTCTCCCTATCTACTTTGGTATCTTAATTATGCATGTAAAGATGATTATGGACAGAAAGTAGATAAAATTTCTGCATGGGCTGGCTTACACTATTTTGCCAGCAGAAGAGGTAAAGCAGCAAACTCAGAAGATAATGCAGTTTTAACATGGTCAAAGGGAAATGGTTGGCTTGCCGAAAAAATAGCAGAAAACCTTAAAACAAACATCACTACATCTACCGTATGTTACAGCATTAACAAAACTTTAGGTGGAATGCTACAAACTTGGGTATACAATACCCGAACTAAGCAAAGCAGCTACATCATCGCTGAAAAAATCATTTTGGCTACACCACAATATGTAAATAACAAACTACTGAGCCACATCCGAAGGCCAAACTTCGATTACAAAAAACTATCCTATTCACCTTGGTTAATTGCAAATATTACTGTAGACCAGCTTCCAAATTCTAAAGGAATGGATTTATGTTGGGACAATGTTGCTTATAATACTCCTTCTGTTGGTTACGTAAACGCTACGCATCAAAATATTGATATAACCAACAAAGAAAAAGTGCTGACCTATTATTTACCGCTATGTGATTTCGAGCCTGCCATCGCTAGATTAGCAGCCTATTCTAGAACCTACGAACAATGGTTAGACATCATCTTACCAGAACTTAAATATATTCATCCAGAAATAGATAAAGCGATTAAACAAATCGACCTATGGGTATGGGGTCACGGAATGATTTCTCCTAATCCAGAGCTCATTTTTGGAAAAAACCTTAAGGAAGCACAAAAGTCTATCGATAATAAAATATACTTTGCACATACCGATCTTAGCGGTATTTCCATTTTCGAGGAGGCATTTCATCAAGGCATTCGTGCCGCAAAGCAAGTTCTGGGAAAATGATGGTAAACAAGCAGCCTTGGTTACATTCTGCATGGAATGATTGGATTTTTATCCTATTCCCTCCTTTTGCCTGTCTGTTACTCATCATATTCTTTCCAACAGAATTTCAACAAGCTGAAGGTATGCCAATAGCTTATTGGTTAATTTTAGTAGTTTTCATTGATGTATCACATGTTTATAGTACATTATACAGAACTTACTTCAATAGAAATAACTTAACTCAAAATCGTTTTTTATTATTCGTTATCCCATTAGCTTGTTACTTATTAGGCGTATTTATTTACAATGTTGATGACTTATGGTTTTGGAGAATTCTCGCTTATTTGGCCGTTTATCATTTTATCAGGCAACAATATGGTTTTATGAAATTATATAAGCGACAAGATGTAAATAAAAACTGGAGCTCTTGGATTGATACAATTACAATTTACACGGCAACGTTGTACCCAATCATTTTTTGGCATTTAGATGGAAACAGAAACTTCAATTGGTTTATAGACGGTGATTTTATTCGATTTCAAAACGGGAATTTACTATCTATGGCAAGTACAATCTACGTCGTTATCGTAGCATTATATTTGTTTAAGGAATTTTACCATTGCTATAAACAAAGAAACGTAAATATTCCAAAAAATCTATTAATTCTCGGCACTGGCCTATCATGGTATTTTGGTATTGTGCATTTTAATGGTGATCTCACCTTCACCCTGTTAAACGTAGTTTCTCATGGAATTCCTTACATGGCACTTATTTGGTTTTTCGAAAAAAAGAGAAAGGAGAACGTCCAAGTAAATAGTGCAAAATTATACAAAATAGCATTCGGCAAATATGGATTATTGTTCTTTATATCCGCTATCATACTATTTGCCTATCTTGAAGAAGGTTTATGGGATAGCTTAATTTGGAACGAACATCAGCAAATATTTAAGCCATTTTCTTTTCTTCCTAGTATTAGCAACAATTCACTTTTCAATGTGATTGTACCTCTGCTAGTAGTGCCGCAAGCTACACATTACGTATTGGATGGTTTTATCTGGAAGAAAAAATATAACTTCTAGGTCAAAGCTCAACACCATATATCTTCAAAATATTTTCACTATCAAGAGGTAACATTTTTCATTTCTTATTGATTAGCTATTAAGCACCGCCGTAGTGGCGATAGGTTTAGAACAGAATGTTAAACGAAAAATAAGATTTATGAAAAGATTTTCACTTGCATTAATGTTACTGGGATTTACATTTTTAGCAGCCGCTCAAGAAAAACCAAGCGGAGATTTTCAAATAGGCCTACAAGGAGGAATTAGTCAGCCTGTAGATAAGTACAAAAAAATTGGTGATGCCAAACTAGGTTTTCACTCAGGTTTGTTTATAGATAAATATTTCAGAGGCAACAAATTCGGTTTAGGGATTGATGCCCGTTTCATCCAAAATGGCATCAATACTGCAGACAGTGTTTATTTCGCCAACGGCAATATTGGCACTGATTACAAAAACAGTAAAAAATTCAAGGATTACCTATTCACTTTTGGTCCTACCTATAAATTCACCAAAAACAATTTTCATGCTGAGCTCTATTTACGTGGTGGTGTAATGATACAGCATTTTCCAGAGTACACCACTACCTTAACCTATCGCAATGCACTAGGAAATTTCAATCACGACACTAAATTCACAGTTAACGATGCCAGCAATAAAGCCAATAGTTGGGCTGGGGTTGGTGGTTTGCGTTTAAATTATATGATTAGTCCGAAAATTGCATTATTTGCTCATATAGATTATGTGCAAACATTCGGTACCACGTTTGGAAGCAAGCCGAGTAGATTTACCATCGAAAGAAGTGTAGAACATACGCCAATTGATCCGGCGGTTGGAATTAAAAATGGCATCTTAGATCACTATAACGAAGTAAACATCCAAGAAAGCACTTTACATAAAAGTATCAATGCTGGAGCCGGTATCAAATTCGTATTTGGAAAGACTAAAAAAGCTAAAGAACCTGTTAAAACCGAACCTTTAGTTAAAACAGTAAAACCTCAAGCAATTAAAAAAGATTTACAGATTGTGGTGAAAGACAAACAAACTGGCTTGGCTTTAAGTGGTGTTACAGTAAGTGTAAATGGAGGAAATTTAACTGAAAAATCCATTACTGATGTTAATGGACAAGCACAAAAAATTGTCGGTGCTTCGCCAAGTACCTATCAAGTTCTCGGCGAAAAAAACGGCATCAAAACTACCCTCCTTACTTTAACTGACGAAGACTTCAAAACTAGTTCATCAGTTATCTTTAAAGAAATCTACCATGATGATCCGAGATTTACTTTGGTTGGCGAAACCTTTGATTGCGTAAAAGGATCTAATTTGGCTAGCATCAATACGGTATTAACCAATACGTCAACTAAAAACAACATTAGTCAGATATCTGATGCGCAAGGTAAATTCATCTATCAATTAGATGCCCAATCAGATTTTACTGTGGTTGCTAATCATCAAGGTCGCTATTCTCAAACAGAGTTGATTACCACCAAAGGCTTAGACCGTAGTAAAACCTTGTATGTAACACTTAAATTAGGAGTTTGCGAATTAGCTACCGGCAGTGAATGGGTATTGAAAAATATCTTATACGATTTCGACAAATCTAACATTCGCCCAGATGCAGCAGTAATTTTAGATAATGTAGTTTCTATTATGAAACAAAACCCTTCATTAAAAATCGAGCTCTCATCGCATACTGATAGTCGTGGTAATGATGCCTACAACAAAAAGCTCTCACAACAACGTGCCGAGGCAGCCGTAAACTATTTAGTTGCCAATGGAATTGGAAGAAGTAGGTTAATTGCTAAAGGATATGGAGAAACAAAATTGGTTAATCGTTGCAGCAATGGAATAATTTGTTCTGATGAAGAACATCAAGCCAACAGGAGAACGGAAATCAAAGTTTTGAATTACTAATTGACCAATAACATGTATGGATATGAATATTTTACAGACCCTGAAATAAATTCAGGGTGACGATAAGTTCGCGGTACGTCATGCTGATTTATTTCAGCATCTGCTTAACAGATAATAACCTCCGAAAGCTATTGATCCACGCTAATAAAAAAGTCCCGAATTAATTCGGGACTTTTTTATTAGACATATGATTGAATAATTAAGCTTTTCTTACATTCACAGCTTGCGGTCCTTTTTTACCTTCAGCTATTTCAAATTCTACTTCGTCGTTTTCCTTAATTCCATTAATGCCGCCTTCTACATCTTTAAAATGTACAAAGATCTCTTTTCCAGCGTCATGAGAGATGAACCCATAACCTTTCTCGGTGTTAAACCATTTTACTTTTCCGGTACTCATTTAGTTCTATAATTTAATTTTTAATTGCTAATTACAGTAAATCTAATGAATTATAATTAACAATCAATAGTTTATATATTATTTATTCGGTTGAGGAGTAGTTCTTAAATATGGCTTAATTACTTTATGTCCTTTAGGAAACTTAGCCGGAATATCTTCCGTTTTAATGCTATTCACCACAATTACATCTTCGCCATCTTGCCAATCTGCAGGTGTAGCTACACTGTAATTAGCGGTAAGTTGCAAAGAATCTATTACTCTTAAAACTTCATTAAAGTTTCTACCAGTAGAAGCCGGATATGTAATGATCAATTTCACTTTTTTATCAGGACCGATTACGAACAGTGAACGAACAGTTAAAGTTTCAGAAGCATTTGGATGAATCATATCGTACAAGTTCGCAACTGTTTTATCCGAATCTGCAATAATTGGAAAATCAACTTCTGTATTTTGGGTTTCGTTAATGTCTTTGATCCAACCTAAATGAGATTCTACCGGATCCACACTTAATGCCAAAACTTTGACATTCCTTTGATCAAATTCTTTCTTTAGAGATGCTGTTCTTCCCAATTCTGTGGTACAAACTGGTGTATAATCTGCAGGGTGAGAAAACAAAACTCCCCAGCTATCGCCGAGGTATTCATAAAAGTCTATTTCACCTATAGACGTTATAGCCTTAAAATTCGGCGCAATATCCCCTATTCTTAAACTCATAGTATTATTATTTAAATGAAAAATCGATTAATTATAAATTCAAGTTACGAAATCGATGCGGTTTTAACAACGAGCTGAATACACAATTAGCCGAACAAATCACCTTGGCCTCCTAAAAAATTTATACGAGGCAACTTGCTTCCCAACTTTTCATTGAATTTTTCGATGGTATAATCAGCAATAATTGGCGTATCACTTTCATCGTGCTGGTGCAAAAAGAAATAGATCTCTTCCAAACCTTTATCCAACCATTGGTCTAACCTTTCAATCCAATCGTCTACCCTTTTTTTATCGGAGCTTTCTAGAAATTTGCCTCCGTTACCTACAAATCGGATAAATGCTTTTGGCGTGGGCAACTCCATGTGTACGCAATCTCGCCTACCGCTAGCATCAGTAATTGCTGCACCAATTTTTAGCTTAGATAAAAGAGAAAATAAAGCTTTTCTATCCTCCGGATTCGAAAACCAATCTTCATGACGAACTTCTAAAAACAAATTGAAATCGCGTGGTAAATCTTCCAGATATTGTTGCAGCACTAGTAAATTCTTTGGGCCGAAGTTATCGCCCAGTTGTAAAAAACATGGACCTAGTTTATCTCCGAAAGCACTAATTGATTTTAGATACAAATCCGTTTCTACTTTTGCGTTGTTTAATCTTTTTATGTGTGTGATGGCTCTAGAAATCTTTGGGCAAAACAGAAAATCTGCTCTTTGATCAGCCATTTCTTTCCATTTAACGATCTGCTCTTCTTTTGGAATTCCATAGAAAACTGCATTTAACTCAATAGAATTAAAATGCTTCACATACTCGCCCAGAAAATCTTTCTCTTTAGTTTTAGGTGGATAAATCAAGTTTACCCATTCTTTTCTGCCCCATTTTGCGCAACCGACGAAAAACTTAGGATCTTTAGCCGCTTTCCCTTTTAAAGTAAGTTGAGTTTGTAATCCGTCTGGCGGCAATGTAAAATCTACTTTATTTATTTCACTTGTTTCTACTCTTCCAAATTCCATTTCTAAATATAATTAGTTAGCCACAGATACACAGATAATTTTTAATACAAATTAAAATCTGAGAATTATATCATTAAATTATAGACATTTAGTATTTCAACTTATAGCACACCCTGAAATTAATTAAGAGTGACACAAAGTTAACGTTACGTCACGCTGAATTTATGTCAGCATCAACTTAAGGGTGTCCTTATTAAAAACTAATCACAGAAGCACCTAATACTATTTAACTTATTAGATTTTATTACAAAAGTAAAATCTGTGCATGTGTGGCTAAAAAGCTCTAAAAAGCAAAACCCCGAATACAATTAAATGTTTTCGGGGTTCAATCGATATTTTTAATAACTAGTTGTTGTTATATACTTTAATCATGAATACGTAATCCTGCATTTTCTCTACTTGCTTATCACGTTTCAGGCCTCTCAACATACTTTTCTTACCATAAGCAACTCTTCTACTCAACGAGTCTTGAGGAATTGCATTTAAAGCTTCCATAATGTATTTAGATTTCACCGCAAAAGTAGCTCCATCAGTTTTATTTTCTTTACCGTTGATGATACCTACAATATTTCCGTTATTATCTAACAACGGTCCGCCGCTGTTACCTGGGTTTACAGGGATAGCCACTTGATAAGCTAAAGTATCGCCATTGATACCATTTTTGGAACTTACGTATCCATCGCCTAAAACGATATCATCTTTAGGAAAACCTAAGGTAAACACCGACTCTCCTAAACTGGAGGCACCTTTTTTAATAGTGTAAGGTAACGAAGGTAGATTTTCGAAGGATTTATCGTTAATTTTCAAAATAGCGATATCATTCACCGGATCTGTATAGATAGACTGTACCTTGTAAGAACCTTTCCCATTTTGAACGTGGATAGAATCAGCTCCACGAACCACATGATAATTAGTTACAATATAACCGTTACCCGAAATAGCGAAACCACTACCTCCAAACCTAGGTCTGCTTTCACTGTTATTACTTTTACTATCTGTTTTGATAGATTTAATATCACGGATTAAGCCACTTTGAGAACGCTTAATTTGCGCCATATCTTGGCTCATTGCCTCAAAAGTGCCAGCTTGCTTGTTATTGTTTTGTATAGAATACAAAGAAACCAAAGCCAATAGAACAAACGAAGCAGCAATAGCTACCGCAGATCTATTGTTACGCCACAATCTAACCAGCTTAGAAGGATGAGGTTTCAATTCTTCAGTTAACGAAGCCACGTCGATGTGCGAATGTGCAGCATCCATCTGTTCTTTCAGCTTTACGATGCTCGCATATTGGTTCATCGATTCTAAAAAGACTTTATGGGCAACCACTTTATGATCCACCATTTGATCCTTACTACGTAATTGCTCAAACGCAGCATGCTCCTCTGGTGTCAATTTCCCATTAAGGTAATCTTCAATAATAGCCTCTAGTTCTATGTCTTGTCTCATCTTCTATGATTGAAAAAATAATTTCTTTAACCTCTGTAAACACTTATACTTCTGTGTTTTAGCATTATCAGCATTGGTGTAGCCAAACTTTTCACAAATATCCTGCATCGACTGATTATTGATGTAAAAATCTTCAATAATCGTTTTGCAAGGTTCGCCCAAACTCTCCAAAGCCTCTTTCATTTTATCAAACTGCATGTCCTTTTGTTCATGCTGTTCCATATCCTCCTCCACAATCAATACATCTTCAAAATCAGCTATATTGCTTGTTTTCTTGCTATGTTGAGCCAGCTTCTTCAACCAAATTCTTCTACTTACAGAGTAAATATAAGTCTTCAGTTTACTGCTCAATTCAAAGCTTCCGCTCTTCACCTTATTATAAAGAACAATGATGGCTTCCTGATAAACATCTTTTGCATCATCTTCATCGCCATTATTATTTAAAATAAACTGCAACACCATTGGAAAATAGGCCACATACAATTTATTTAATGCCTCTACCGAGTTATTGAGTATTCCTAAAACTACTTCTCTATCTGTTGGTAACGAACTGCTAATCTTTATACTCACTTATTAATACAATTAAATTCAAATGGTAACCCAATAATAATCAAAAAAATAAAAGACCTGCATTAGGGCGTTACATCTATGTTTTTGAAAAGCAAATGTACTACTACTATCTAAGTATAGTCCCGCTTTTCGCTTAATCTTTTTGTTTACGTCTCCTGTCATTCCAAAGAACTGGGAGTCTATTTCTATTTACCTATAACTAACAGATCTTTCTGGTAAGAAACAAAAAGTATATCGCTACAATCGGGTTTATAAATTTAGTCCCGTACAAAAACCTCCCTTTTTAATACCTAAAGCACAAAATGGTAACCTAACAAACAGCTCAAAAAAATATTTTTATTTTTCTTTAAAACTTGGGTTACCTTTTTACCTTTGCGGCATTAAGAGTAAAATTAATTAATTATTTAATCAGAAAATTAAAATGAAAAACTTATTCAAATTTGGCTTTTTAGCTTTAGCATTATCTTTAACTGTAGTTGCTTGTTCATCTGAAACTAAATCAGAAGGTACTGATACTGTAGGTACTGACACTGTTGTAACTGCTGATACTACTGTAGTTGATACAGTTGTTAAAACTGATACTACTGTTGTTGATTCAACTGCAAAACACTAGTCAAATAGTAAAGTATAAAAAAGTCCCGAGAAATTCTCGGGACTTTTTTTTTGTAGCTTATTGCTTAATCTGACTTAGTTTATCTATAGAGACTACATATATCGCATTGCCATGCTTTTCTATTAGTTTCTCTTCCTTAAAATCTGCCAACATTCTACTCACCGTTTCGCTAGCTGTACCTACAAAAGCAGCTAAATCATCTCTAGATATCTTTAAGGTGCAAGTGTCTTCTTTCGGCTTAGCAAACTTTCTTGCCAACTGAACCAAAGCCTCCGCAACTCTTTTACGTACCGAAAAGTAAGCTAATTTCAGCATTTGGTCTTCTTTAAAGCGAATATTTCCGGATAGTAACTCAATAAAAGCTGTAGCCATTTCCTGATGGTTAAACAAAGCATCCATAAAATCTGGCTTAGGCACCAATAACAACTCGGTATCTGCTAACGTAGCAGCATTATCGGCATAAGCTACACCGCAACACAAACTTTCGTAACCAAAAAATTCACCATCTTTATAAATATTGGAAGATAACTCTCTACCGTCTTTGAAACGTTTATAAGTTTTTACCTGCCCGCTTTTAATGTAGTATAAATAATTAGGCTCATCATTTTCTACATAAATCACCTGCTTATTGGCATAACTTCTACCTTTTCCTTTTTGCTTTAATTCTGCAAAAATAGTTTGCAAATCTTTAGGTGCGGCCTTAAAACCCACTGTCTGGTTTTTCTTCTTTAACCGACTTTCTATCGCGTTGAAAAGTTCTAGATCATCGAAAGGTTTGGTTAAATAATCGTCAGCGCCCATTTCCATACCCTTGCGCATATCTGCTCTTTCGGCTTTTGCCGTCATAAAAATAAAAGGAATATTGGCCAATTTCGGGTTCTTGCTCAACAGATAAAGCACACCATAACCGTCCAATTCTGGCATCATGATATCACATAAAATAATATCTGGAGATGAACTTAAAGCCAGTTCCACACCTAATTTTCCATTTTTTGCAGAAATAGCTTGGTAACCTGCCAGTTCTAATACTTCAACCGTACCTTCTCTTATATCGTCGTTATCTTCAATTACTAAAACTTTTTTCATGTGCTCGCAAATTACTGTTGGTTAAAATTAAAATGTAAAGTAAATGTGGTTCCTTTATTTTGTTCGGTTTGGCAGGCAACTGTACCATTCATTAAACCGACATATCGTTTTACGATATTCAATCCCAATCCGGTTCCTGGGATATCTCCTGTGTTATGTGCCCTAAAAAATGGTTCAAATAGATTTACTTTATCCAATTCGGGGATGCCTATTCCGTTATCTTTTACTTCAACGATCAGCTCATTTTCCTTCAACTTGGTATTGAACTGGATCATCGTATTTTCTCCAGAATACTTAATGGCATTAGAAATGAGGTTGATGATGCAGTTTTTCAGCAGGTTATTATCCAAAAACACTTGGGCACTAGTGCCCGTATGTTCATAGACAATCAACTGATTTTGCTTGCTGATCAATTGCATTTCCTCCACAATTTCTTCTGCAAAAGCAATCACATTAAACCAATTGGCGTTAGGCTCTACTTTACCCGCTTCTAGTTTTTCTAGGGATAAGAAATCGTTAAGAATGGTAGTTAAGTTATTGATCGCATTTTTGATTTTCATCGTATGCTTCTCCACATTGGCTACATCACTTTTAGAACTATACTTGTCTATCAAAGATGCCGACAACTGAATGGAACTTAAAGGCGTTCTAAACTCGTGAGAAGCCATTGATACAAACCTAGTCTTCAACTGATTAAGCTCCTTTTCCTTTTCAAATAATGCACTTACGTGCTCCTTTGCCGTTTCCAATTCATTGATAGATCTGATGAGGTCTTGTGTACGTTCTTTGATCTTATATTCTAGCTCTTCGGTATAGCTTTTGATCTTCAGTTCATCTTCTTTCTGCCTACTCAAATCATGAATAAAACCAGTAAAAATCCTTCTATCAGAAAATTTCACCTCACTTACACCCAACCTAAAAGGGAACACCGAACCATCTCTACGTTGTCCTTGAACTTCTCTACCAATTCCAATGATATGCGCATGGCCACTATGGCGATAATTGGCAATGTAATGGTCGTGTCTAGCTTTATCGGGTTGAGGCATTAAAACGGAAACATTTTTACCAATAAGCTCGTCACGATTATAACCAAACAACGTTAGTGCAGAAGGATTAATATGTTCAATTATTCCAAATTCGTCAATGGTGATAATTCCATCAATGGCATTCTCTATAATTGCGTTCAATAATTTGGCTCTCTCCATGTTCCTTGTAAGTAAGACGTTAAAATTAAAAAGTTAAAAATTGAACTTTTTGCTAATCCTTTCACCTGAGCAAGTTAGTTATTTTAGGAATATTTTAACCGAAACAAATATCAAATATTGGTGCTTAAAAGCCTGCTTTCAGATGCCAACAACTCCTTCAAGGCATTTGGGTTTGAGAGTTCATTGAACAAGTCTTTATAGTAAGAAATCCCTTTTTCTAATTGACTTTTAAAACCATACAAATACTTCTTTTTCTTATCGTTAATATTTTTAAAGTAAAGCTGTACTTCAGCCTGTAAATAATCGATATACAAGTTCAATTCGTTTACAAAAACGTGCGGTCGTTGCACCTTATCCAACAAGTTAATACCGCCATAAATGTGCTTCACCATTTCGTCTAAAGAATAAACTTTGTTAAAGTAGGCTAAGTTTGGTCCGGGGCAAATAGCGACCGCTTTACTTTCTTTGGGTTTAAGCATATTGGTTTTGATATACGTTGATGCACACAAACCTTCGCATAAACATACTTTCTCAGTAATACGATCAAATGCATCTTGATATGCCTCTTGCGTTAAATCCTGAGAAGCTAACTGTTTTATTTTCAGCCTCTGGTATTTACTAGAAGCGGTACAAATCGGTTCTTTGGTGAATTCGGTATTGCTGCATAAGTATTTTTTTGTGCATGGACTTCCAGGTTTTCCGACTGCTATCCTATCCAAACGTTGCTGTTCGGCACTACTATACTTAAAATTATTAAACAACACCCCCAACGGCGAAGAATTACTCAGATAATAATCTTCTTGCTTAGCTTCCGATAACTGATGTAATGTTTGCTCGTCTACATTGGTTACTTCTGGCACCAATAAAAACGGACTTCCCCAACCTGTAGCATCCAAGTTATAGTATTTCAGCAAAAATTCGTTCTCTTGTGCAGTTCCAATTCCACCTTGTACCGTAATCTTTTGTTGAGGTAATTGTCCTATATTCATTTCCTTTTGAATTAAGCTTTTGTGGTATAATTCTTCCAATTCTTTACGCATCGAAATACGGTTTTGCTTGAAGTCTTCCAATATCGGACCTAATAAAAAGCCGTCGGTAGCAAAGGCATGACCACCGCAATTTAATCCAGATTCTATTCTGAATTCAGATACCCAAAGTCCCTTTTTGGCTAAGAACTTTGCTTGTATCAATGCCGACCTAAAATCGCTAACTTTTAATATAATTCGCTTATCAAATTCACCTTTTTGATTAGGATAAAAATCTTCGAATTTTTCGATATAACTATATAATCTAGGATTCATTCCGGCAGAGAGTACAACTGATGCATTGAGTTTACTTTGCGCAAATGCTCTAAATGCGGCTAGCGCATCTGTATTTTCGTCTCCTAGGTATTCACCATCTTTAGCAAAATTGAGTTTATCAACCTTTGCCATAATGTTTACATCGATATTTCCCTTTTTCATTCTCTGGCGTAAACGATCTTGGAAAATTTTCTTCCTAGCTCCTTCTGGATATTCCATCATTAGCTCATAACCATGCTTAATCACAGAACCTTCAGGCAATAATTCGAAATAACGGCAAATATCACTTCCAGCAACGAAATCTTGCTTTTTCAATGTTTCGAATTGTCTATCCACTAAGTCTTGTAGCAGGTTCAAATAAGCCATGATCCTTTTGATCCTATAATCTACCTCTTTTTTATCAATGGGATGATATGCTAAGTGATTTAATTGAGAATGATATTTTCTCATCCGTTCCGTCAGTTCATCATCCACAATTGAAACTACTGAAGAAATACCATAACGTGCCACTTTCAGCGGAGTATCTATAGAAAAGCCTAAACCTAAAACTGGAATATGAAATTGATGAACCATATATTTTAAATGAGAAATGTGTTTTTTTTGCCAAAATTATTGAGGAAACTCACTTTTTAACCGACTGCAGGTCACTTAAAAAAATGATTAAAATCATTTTCTCTAGGGATCAGGGATTAAGTATCAATTTGTTCATCAGTTCACTTGTTCATTAGTTAATTGATTAACGGTATTTGATCTTAATCTTTTGGATATTGATGATTGCTTTATTGGTAATTTACTATCGCAACTAAGCCCTAACTCCTAGTACCTATCCTTTAAACCCCAAAATCAATTCTATGTTAACAATTACTCTTAATATTAACAAAATGATAATATACACTTAACTACACAATGCCCTAGCTTTGCCGAAAAGCTAAATCCATGAAGAAAGATAAACACAGAGCGCAAGAAAAAGCGCAACTGAAAGCCAACCGTAAACAAGCCGAGAAAGCCATAAAAGCTGCATTAATTATCGAATTGACTACTTTGATCAGCACTTTCGCTGAGCCTAATAAAAAGCTTAAAAAATTAGTGGAAAAAGCGGCATCAGCATTCTCTAAGGAAATTGATAAAACTGCGAAACCTGTTACAGAAACGCAAGCATTAAAAAAAGAGGAAACCGCCCCCGTGGTAGAAGAAAAAAAAGCTATTAAACCTCGTACGGTTAAAAAAACTGAAAAGGAAGCAACAAAATAGTTGCAATAATCTTAGTTGGACATAAATAACTGTAGCTATGTAATTTAAGTAGCTGCAGTTATTATTTTATAAGGCTCATAAGCTTAGAAAATGAAATTCTTTTTCGTTTAAAGAATAAATAATTGCAACTTTGTATCATTAATGAAAGCAACGAGAACATATCAAAACAAAAAAGTAAAGGCCTTTGCCGCTGCTTTATTGGCGATTTTGTTTCTAGCCATTCCTTTCATCCAGACGCTTCACTCGCACCACGCCAGTGAAGAATTCGTAAAAACCACTACAGAAAAATCTATAACTAGCGCAGCCGAAAAGTGTTTGATTTGTGATTATACTGCCGAAATTAAAGGCAAACAAATTTTGATGGCTCATCCGCCAACAATTGACATCCCAACGAATGTTTGCGCTACACTAAATACCTTCGTTTATACGAGGCTCTATAAATTTACGCTTCAAAACTTCAGCAACAAAGGCCCTCCTAGCCTTTTAAGCTAACTTCTCTTTAACGGTTGTCGTCGCAATTCGCATGACTCTTCCGTAAATCCTATTATTTTTTAACCCGAAGGCCATAGGTTTTCAAATTCATTTATTGTATTTGATGATTTCTTTGAATTGAGTAATTCTTATTTAAAGCTCAATATTATAATTTAAGGTTCTATCCTACTGACTCTGAAATAAATTCAGGGACGATGTAAACCCGACAGTCCGTCATGCTGACCCGTGGCGAAGCGAAAAGCTACCTGCAAATTTATTTCAGCATCAGTTAAATGGATATAATCCAATTAAGCTTTAACAAGCTGACAGATATCATCAAATGCAATACACAAGATTTCTCCATGAAGAAATGGTATGCATTATTCTTTAGCTGCTTTTCGGCAAGCTATGTTTTGGCGCAAAACACTGAAGTTTCAGTTTACGTAAGCACTGGCCAACGATCTGCAATTGTGGCCGCAAAAGTAAACTTGAGTACATCTTCTGCACTTACAGATGCTTCTGGTACAGCAATTTTAAAAGATATCCCTCTGGGTAGTTATGTACTTGTTGTGCAAGCAAAAGGTTATGCAGATTATGAAAGACGTGTTCAAATCAATGCCAATAACAGACATATCCATGTAAAACTGAAGCCAGAAGTAACAGAGTTAAAAACTGTGGAAATTAACAGTAATGCCCAAAACATCAGAAAGAATACGGAAGCGAGAAATGTAGAGATTGTAGATCAAGCTTTTGTTCAAAGGAACTTAGATGGGAGCTTGATGAAGACACTTGATAGGCTACCTGGAATTAGCAGTATTGGTATAGGTTCTGGACAATCGAAGCCGATTATACGTGGTTTGGGTTTTAACCGAGTGGTGGTGATTGATAAAGGAATCAAGCATGAAGGACAACAATGGGGCGCAGACCACGGATTAGAGATTGATCAGTTTGCCGCTGGAGAAATTGAAATTATCAAAGGTCCATCCTCTTTTGTTTACGGATCTGATGCCATTGGCGGTGCTATCAACCTAAAACCAGTTAACGTACCGCTTAATCAAGGCTTAGGTGGAAGTGTAAACCTCATCGGAAAAACAAATAACAAACATTACGGCGGCTCTGTAAATCTATTTGGAAGCAATGAAAAGTGGTTTTTTGATAGTAGAGTTACCTATCAAAACTACGCAGATTACCGGGTGCCTACAGATAAAGTTTATGTTTACGATTATGCTGTAAATCTGCATAACAATCAAATACGTAACACTGCCGGAAGAGAAACTGGCTTACATTTTAGTACGGGTTATGTCGGCAAAGCTTTTAAAACATCATTTTATGCAAGCAACAGCTATGCAAAAACCGGCTTTTTTGCCAATGCACACGGTTTAGAGCCCCGCAACGTAGATGAAGCTTTACATGACGCTTCTGACCGTGATATTCAGTTGCCGTATCAAACGGTTAACCATTTTAAGTTGATCAATCGTACGGAATTTAGCCATTCAAATAGTAAAACTGAAGTAGAATTAGGATTTCAGCATAACTATAGACAGGAGTTTAACCGATATACGCCTCACGGTTTTATGCCTACGATATATCCAAGTTATATGACCATCCCAATTAATTTGGAAAGGGTTTATGATAAGTACATCTACTCAGGAAATGTAAAACATAGTTTCAGCATCAACAAGCATCATTTACAAGTTGGAGTTAACGGAGATTACCAAAACAATAACATTAGTGGATGGAGTTTTTTGATCCCAGCCTTTCAACAGTTTAATGCTGGTTTATTTGCCTACGATAAATACATCGTCAATAATGATTTGATATTGCATGGCGCATTACGCTATGATTATGGCACTTATCAATTTGAAAGATATGACGACTGGTTTCTATCGGAACGTCAAGTAAATGGTGCAAATTCATTAGAAAGAGTGACAAGAGCTGCAGATTTCTCGCGTAACTTTAACAGTTTCGTTTGGTCGCTCGGTGCTAATTACAACCCTGGCAAATTGAATATCAAAACCAATGTTGGTAAAAGTTTTAGAATGCCAATTGCCAAGGAGCTAGCTGCAAATGGTGTAAACTATCATTATTTCAGTTATGAGAGAGGTAACAAAAACTTAGCTCCTGAAGTAGCTTACCAAATTGATTTAGGGATGACTTGGACGGAGAAAAAATGGTCTGTGGCACTAAATCCCTTTTACAACTACTTTCCTAATTATATCTATTTGAACCCTACAGCCTATCATGATCGGTTCTATGGTGCCGGAAATCAAGTTTTCGAATATGAACAAAGTAGCGTAATGCGTTATGGAGCAGAATTGAAAGTTACCTATCAATGGCTACCAACTTTAAGTTCAGAATTTTTAGGCGAATACGTGTATAGCGAACAACTTTCGGGGAGCAAGAAAGGTTTTACATTACCATTTTCGCCAGCTCCATCTGGATTGGTCAACCTCACTTGGTCACCTAAAATCTCTACTAAAATCAGTAATACTTATTTTTCTGTAGACTATCGTTTAACTGCAGCACAAAACAACATTGTTCCGCCAGAGAAAAAAACACCTGGTTACCAAATTATCAATTTGCAAATGGGCAGCAGTTTTAAATTCAATAAACAAAATATCGATTTGAGCTTGCAGGTTCAAAATCTGTTGGATGCCAAATATTTAAATCACACCAGTTTTTATAGATTGATATCCTTGCCAGAAGCAAGTAGGAATATCGTCTTCTCATTGAAAATGCCCTTTAAAATCAAATAGGGAAAACATCAATAATCAATAATCAATAATCAATAATCAATAATCAATAATCAATAATCAATAATCAATAATCAATAATCAATAATCAATAATCAAATTAAGAAAATGAAAACAAAAAAAATTCTACTTGCCGCGGTCCTTTTCGTATCTGTATTAAGTGCTTGTAAAAAAGATGATGACACAGTTGAAGTAAAAGAAGGTATTGAAAGAGCTGAACTTACTTTTACAGAAGTAGATGGCCACGCTCATGGAGATCACTTTCATGACCTTGCCGATAAAACAGGCGTAACTCCAATTGTTGTTAAATTTAACAATAAAGGTGCAGCTATTTCTGGTGGCCACATGCACATCGAAGCTGATGCTGTTTACAAAATACAGTTGAAAGCTTGGGATTACACAGGTAAAGAAGTACAAAACGATTTTATCGCCAATAAAGCAACGGCTGATAATTACAAAGCATTTTTTGTAGGAGGCAACTTTATCTTAAATGCAAATACAACTGATGAAAGCGGTGCTATTTTTCAACCGAGAGAAACAACTTACGGCGACGGAACAGCAGTATCTGGAACTGGAGGCATAGGTACAACTGGTATTTTAAGCTACTTCACAGTTGGCCACGGTAATGAAGGTGCAACCAAAGAAGTAAGCTTTATCCTTAGAAAATTAAATGCAGGTGTAAAAGCTAACATCACTAGAAACGATTGGAACCGCAATGATTATACTACCGCGTTCGGTGGACAAGACGTATTGAAACTAAATCTGGAAATACACGCAGAAGAAGGACACGCACATTAATAAATTAAGGAGATTGCCTAACAACAATCTCCTTAACTAACTTAAACAAAACACATAAATAAAAAAAGTATGAAAAAGATTGCAGCCCTGTTTGCTATAATGTTATTGATTTTTACTGGTTGTAAAAAAGATGATAAAGAAGAAATAGATACCGAATATCCTGAAATTTTAACCACAGCAAGCTCGTTTCCACTGCAATGTGGTGTGCTAACACGTGGACAAACTGCTACCATTAAAGCTACTTTTAGCGACAACAAAGAACTTGGAGCGTACAGCATAGACATTCACCATAATTTCGATCAGCATAACCACAGTACAGAAGTTAGTAACTGTACTTTCGATGCGAAGAAAACTCCTGTGAAACCTTTCGTATTCATTCAAGATTATACCATCCCAGCTGGATCAAAACGATACGAAGCAACTGCACAAATTGCTATTCCTGCTGACATAGATCCTGGTGACTATCATTTTATGATTCGCTTAACGGATAAGGAAGGATGGCAGACCATCAAAGGATTGAGCATTAAAATTAAATAGACGATGAAGACAGTTAAATTATTGATTGTACTCATCGGTCTTACATTTATGAGTACCGGATGTAGACATGACCATCACGATCATGAAGAAAAGTCATCCAAAATTGAGCAATCAAACCACACTCACAAAACTGAAAAAGAAGACGAAAAACATCGTCATTAAGGATAAATAGTTTGTTTAGGTTAGTAGCAATGCCTCCCGATGGATTTTGGGAGGCTTGCTCATTTAATTACGAATTAATTAATCTGCTGCTATCCTGATCTAAAAAAAGAACAGCTCTGGGATGTTTTCTCAATATCGTAGCCGGATTTTCGGTACTGATTTTGCTGTTCAGCGTATGTTTAACTGCTTCAGCTTTAGTAGGTCCGGGCACTACACAATTGATATAATTAGCACTTAGCAAAGCCGGAATAGTTAATGTTAAAGCATGTGTAGGCACTTCGGCTAGGGTATCGAAACACCCGTCGTTTACTTGTTGTTGTCTACAGATTTCATCCAATTCTACCACTTTAACGGTATGTTTATCTTCAAAATCAGCTACTGGCGGATCATTAAAAGCTAAGTGGCCATTTTCTCCAATCCCCATGCAAACAAGATCTATTGGATGTTGCTTTAGCAAAGCGGTATATCTGGCACATTCCAATGAAATATCTTCGGCATTGCCATTTAAATAATTTACAGATTTGAAATTGAACTTATCAAATAAACGATGTTTTAGGAAGTTACCAAATCCCTGTGGGGCGTTTGCAGCTAATTTAATATACTCATCCATATGAAAGGCGTTAATTCTGCTCCAATCTATATTTTCATATTCTAAACCCTCTAAAAACTCATTTTGCGATGGTGCAGCAGCAAAAACGATATTGATTTCTTCCCTTGTTTTTAGAAGTTCATTTACCTCTCTTGCAAATTTTTCGGAAGCAGCTCTTCCCATTTCTCTCCTAGTCTCGTAGATGCGGACATCAAGTTTATTTTCGTTAGCTATCATCATGTAATTAGGTTAAGTGTTTTCTGTCGCATTTGGATATGCTGCTAGAAATTAAACTAAGATAAAAAATAATCGTGTACGTTAACGAAAATATTTCAAGATAATTTTCAAGTTAAGATAGAGAGATTATTTGCTTAGTAAATGATTGCGTAAGGGTATTATACGTTAAATAAAAAGAGGAAGTCATTTTTGGACTTCCTCCTTTGTTTTTTAGAATTGTGGTACTATAGGTTTCGTCTGTACAATTGCCTCAATTTTAGCAATAACCTCTTCAGTTAATAATGGCACGACGTCTAATACTTTAAGGTTTTCTTGTAATTGAGGTACCTTTGATGCACCTAAAATTACCGTACTCACATTAGGGTTTTTCAAACACCAAGCAATTGAAAGTTTGGCTAGTGGTACGTCTAAACTATTGGCTAATTCTTGTAATGCAGTAGCTTTTTCCATTCTGTCTGCAGCTAAAGTTCTATCTTTTAACCACTCTAACCCTTCTAAAGCCAAGCGTGTACCTTCTACCCCACCATTAGTATATTTACCAGATAGAATACCTGATGCCAGCGGTGACCAAATGGTAGTACCTAAACCGTGGTTATTGAACAAATGCAGATACTCGTTCTCCAATTTATTACGCTCAAACAAGTTGTACTGCGGCTGCTCCATAGTTGGGCCGATTAAATTATACTGTTTGGCTACAGCAATGGCTTCCATAATTTCTACGGCGCTCCACTCAGATGTTCCCCAGTATAAGATTTTGCCTTGTTGCAATAGCGTGTTCATTGCAAAAACAGTCTCTTCTATTGGCGTATTTTTATCAGGTCGATGACAGAAATACAAGTCTAAATAATCAACCTGTAGACGTTTTAAAGCCGCATGGCATGCCTCTATGATGTGCTTACGGGATAGCCCCATTTGGTTAGGGCCTTTTCTTTCAGCGCCAAAAAAAACTTTGCTAGACACCACAAACGTATCTCGCTCCCATTTTTGGCTCTTGATGATATTCCCCATTACAATCTCGGATTTGCCCTCAGCATATCCTTCTGCATTATCAAAGAAATTCACTCCTGCATCGTAGGCTACACCCATTAGCTCATCAGCTACGTTATCACTAATTTGATTGCCAAATGTTAACCAGCTACCAAATGAAAGGGCGCTTACCTGCAAACCCGATTTTCCTAATCTTCTATATTCCATTTTTATGAAAATTTGAGTTGGCAATTTAAGGAGTTATCTGTAAAGCTAAAATCGCTCACCAAGATTTTACAAAAACAAAACTTTATTGCGAGATATTCCTAACTTTAAATTTCAATAAAAAAATATGAAACGACTATTATTACTTATACCGTTAGCCCTGCAGTTAGGTTGTGGATCTGTTAAAGACGTAAAAACTTCAAATTCCCAATCACTTAAAGATGTAGAGATCTTATCTTCAGATGAATATGAAGGCCGTAAATCTGGTACCAAGGGCAGTGAACTTGCAAGAGCCTATCTCGTAAAACGATTAAAAGAAATTGGTGTAGAAGCGCATCCAGGATTAGGAAAATACGAGCAGAACTTTGACATCAAAGGTCGTAACAGTATCACTAAAGGCATTAATTTGGTATCATATGTAAAAGGAAAGTCGGATGATGTTATTGTAGTATCTGCTCACTATGACCATATCGGAGTAATTAATAACGAGGTTTATAATGGTGCTGACGATAATGCTTCTGGTGTTGCCGCGTTATTGAGCTTTGCGAAATACTTCAAAGAGCATCAACCAAACAATACTATAATTTTTGCATTGTTTGATGCGGAAGAAATGGGTTTACAGGGTGCAAAAGCATTTGTTGCTAATCCGCCGATAGCCTTAGACAAGATAAAACTGAATATCAACATGGATATGATTAGCCACAACGATAAGGGCGAACTTTATGCAGTAGGCACATTCAAATATCCTCAGTTAAAAAAATATCTAATTACCACCAATCCAAATATCAAATTAATGTTGGGCCATGATGATCCTAAGTTAGGACACGACGATTGGACTAACCAAAGCGACCAAGGAGCTTTTAATGCAAAAAATATTCCTTTCATTTATTTCGGGGTAGAAGATCATAAAGACTACCATAAGGCAACAGATGAGTTTAAGAATATCAACCAAGAATTTTATACGAATGCGGTAAGTGTGATACAAGAAGTAATCAACAACATAGATAAACAGCGTGACATCCAAAGTATTTTTAGAGAAACCTTGCAAATGAAAAAGCAATAGAAATAAAAAATCCCAATCTTAAAGGTTGGGATTTTTTATTTCTATTAAAAATCTATATCAACTATTGAGTTAATTGGTACGTGAACATTGTTTTTCAATTGCAGGTATTTTTCAGTAACAGACCATACTGTAGTACTTACTTTTCTTACTCCATGTTTTGTGTTAAAGGCAATATATGCCTTTGATTTAAATTCGTTACCCAATCTTTGTGCAGACGACAGTTTAGCTAACATCTCCTCAGACAATTGAACATCTGCGGGCAAGAACTCAGTTACATTTATCTCTTCCTTTTCTATTAATTCCCCAATCATAAGTATTATATTTTTGTTTAAACAAGCTTAACAATTTTTTAAAAGAATAACAATATTGTATCCTAATTTTTAGACAGCATTTTGTAAAAATTTAATGTACAAAAATGGCCGCTATTGCGGCCATTACTTATATTTTAACAATACTTTAGTTTTTTAGTTTGAAACGATTTTCTACCATTCCTTTAAATTGGCGGTCTACTAATTCTAGACTAGCTACATTTTCACTGGCCATAATTGTTTTGCCTGAAGCATTTACTGATCTGCTTGCGCTTACACCATTTGTGAAAGTAACTCCTTGAGCCAAAATATTTAATGCGGCCTTAGTATAGCCATCTCTAGGATCTCCAAAATCATACATCGCATTATAAATGCCATTATTAGCATCTGTTATGAGTTCGGAAGTCGTGACAGTTGGAGTCATCCCATCATAATAGCCACCTTGGCCTAAAGAGTTTTTAGTTTCAAACAATGAAAGGTAAACATCGTATTTGTTTTCTATTGTTATCGGGAAAAAACCAATTGGTTTTCCATAAGTTGTACGTCCAACCAAGCTAACTGTCATATGTGGTTTCAAACTGTTAATTACTAGTTCACTTGCAGATGCAGTACTTCCGCTTACTAAGAAAACTATGTCCTTCACATTGCTTAAACTACCTTTCTTTGCAAAAGATGATGTGTTTCCAGAAGTAGTATAATTGACATTAGCATATGTTAGCATAGCACCATTCGAGCCATATCTTATTTTACCAGCAGCATCTAATAGAGGTTGATTTGCTAATATTTTTGCATTTCCGGCCTGCATCGTAGCGTTAAAGTATTCGGTGAACATTACTCCAGTAGCCGTTGATGGCGCAATTAAATTAATTAAGTGCTCTGCAGTGCTTACATATCCTCCGCCATTATATCTAAGATCAATAATTAAATCGGTAACGCCATTGGTAGCAAAATCATTAAAAATGTTTGTCAACTCAGTTTCTGAATTTGCCGCACTCGAAAACCTAGCATATGCTAAATAACCTATTTTTTTTGCTCCAGAAGAGAAGATTTTAGACTTATATATTGGGCTACTTTTAAAAACTGATTTAGTAATATTGTATGTAGCGGTAGCACCATTTGCTTTAACAACTTCAACAGTCATACTATTACTTCCTAGAGCAGTATTCAATGCATTATACTCAGAATTGTAATTTGCTCCGAAACTCACACCATTGATTTTCTTAATCAAATCTCCTCTTGTCACACCTGCTTTTTCTGCGGGAGAATTTTGATACACCGCTCCTACATAAAAAAGATATCCAGGATCATTAGAATAAGTGAAAATGGCAAACCTCATACCTAAATCATTCCCATTTCCTTCTAAATCTACAGACGAAATAGCGTTGATTGATGCAGTCGGATTTTTATTACTCTTATCGAAAATGTATGAAAACTTCGGTGCTGTAGACGTAGATTTATACTCTCCAGGATTCGAATATTTCGAAATTTCAAATAATTCTTTTTCGTAGTTCAACAAATCTGTACTTAAAGAACTGTATTGTCTTGGATTAAATGCTTCATATGTAGGTAATTTATCATTCCAATAATAAATTTCTTTGGCATAAAGAAAGATTGAATCTAAACTTAATTGTTGTCTAGTTGCTGTTCCAGTTGTTGGAGGTGTAACTACCGGCGGAGTTGGGGTCGGCTCTACTTTACTCTTTTTGCAAGCACCAAAGACCAACATCGATCCTACAGTTAGGATCAATAAATATCTTTTATTCATTTTACGTTTAATAAGTAGCACTAATTAACGAAATATTTTTTACAATATTTCTGTTACAGAAAAACAATCTATGATAGAATCTACGAAATTATTTTCTAATTGGATTTGAGAAGTGAACAAGACAACCTCATCTCTATCAAGACTTTGCTCCTTTAGTATATATTTGATGGTGTCCTTCGCAGAAGCGTTGTACTCTGCGTCGAAATACACTTTAAGGTATTGTTCCAACCCATTCCATTCCATTTGCTTAATCTTGTTTATTGCCTCCGCGGGATTTCCTTCCACTAGGATAAAAATTGGCCGCCTATCTACCACTGCTTCCTGTAAAAGACTAAGTACATTTTGAAACAGCAATAATTTTAAGGGCAGCCGGGCAGTTTCGAAAAGTAGATTGAAGTTTTGTTCATATTTTTCTGGAATATCGAACTTGGCCGCCGTTTTCTTGAAAAGTTCTTGCTCGCCATGCGTTCTATATTCTTCACTCATAAAATCGATGATTGCTTTCGCATCTATTTGTTCGGAATATGCGATAAATTCTGAGAACAAATAATAAACCTGCAATAAATAATCCTTTTTAGGAAACAAAGCATCATCTAAAGTAATAATCAGCGCTTTTTTATTAGAAAGATATTTTTCGAAAGACATGAATTAAGTTAAAAGCCAAAAATAAAACATAAAAATTAGAACGATGTTAACTTCTCTAAATGGGATTTGAGATGGAGATTAATGCTAGATTTTCATTAAAAAATGAATAAGCTCCGTTTAAACCATCGCTGCTATCTACCTGCAAATCGATAGAAGAGTAAACTAGCTTACCATGATCAAAAATACACCAGTCCTTAAATTTAGTTTGAACAAGTTGAGGATTTCCTGGCAATAAAACTTTCAATCCAAATTCATCAAACAATACCATTGATTTCGATAATGCCATGATTTCGGCCTCATAAAGAGGTAACAATACATCTACGCCATTATCCAAACATTTGGTTAATAGATTATGGGCCAGAATATCCTCATTCCAATTCCCCAATTCAGCAAACGAATAATTATGAGTATTGATTTTTGGCATATCACCATAGTCACCTAAAAGGATTTCGGCATCATTAAAAGCTTTGATCAACTTTAAAGCAGTTGCGGTTTTACCACCGGTAATTAGAATTTTCAATTTATAAATTGTTTTATTGTTAAACTGATTTATTGTTGGCAGCACTAAAAGGTCTGTAGAAATTGCTAGATGCGCTGTCTAGCAGCAATCAAATAATTTATCAATCCAACGATTAAACGATTAGTCCATCTTTCATAGTTACCACCCTATCGCTAATTTTAGCTAAATCATTATTATGGGTAACAATTACAAAAGTTTGTTTAAAGTTGTCGCGTAGGTTAATAAAAAGCTGATGAAGGGCATCTGCATTTGCAGAATCTAAATTACCAGATGGCTCATCAGCCAATACAATAGACGGACGATTTACCAAGGCTCTTGCTACAGAAATACGTTGCTGTTCGCCGCCCGATAATTCGCTAGGTTTGTGATGAGCACGTTCTTTTAATCCGAATAGATCAAGTAACTCAAAAGCTCTCTTTTCTGCTTCTTTTTTACTCTTTTTGGCAATAAAAGCTGGGATACAAATATTCTCTAGTGCATTAAACTCTGGCAACAAATGATGAAACTGAAAAACAAAACCAATATTCTGATTTCTAAAGACGCTCAAAATTTCACCAGAAATCCTACTTACTTCCCTACCCTTCAATGTTACTGTTCCAGCATCTGGCCGATCTAAAGTTCCTAAGATATGAAGCAAAGTACTCTTACCTGCGCCAGAAGCACCAATAATACTTACGATTTCTCCTTCAGCAACTTCGAAATCTACTCCTTTTAAGATCTCTAGATTTCCGTACGCTTTTTTTATCCCTTTGGCTTGTAACATCTAGCAAATGTACAAGTACAGAGACAAAATTTTGTGTCTGCGTCGAAAAAATCTATCATCAAATCAAAAAAAAATTTGCAAATCAAAAATCCATTACTAACTTTGAATTACAAAGCACTTTAAAAAATGAACCAACAAGAGCAATTAGATACGTTAAATGATATCAGGAATATCATGAACCGTTCTTCGAGATTTATTTCGTTAAGCGGGCTATCTGGCGTTTTCGCAGGTATAACTGCATTAGTTGGCGCTTATTTTGCAAACAGCAGCATCAATGCCTATCATAACTCAAAATCTCACAACTACGATCAAGTAAACGTGATGTTTATTGAGGCCGAATTGATTTTAATTGCACTAATTGTACTTGTAGTTGCCATTTTGGGTGGTATTTTTTTCACTTACAGACAGAGCAAAAAGAAAAATCTACCAATTTGGGATAAAACCACCAAAAACCTCTTGGTTAATCTTACTATACCGTTAGCAACTGGTGGCCTTTTTGTAATTGCTCTTCTTTTAAACCACCGTAGCTCGGTGGGTTTAATTGCTCCAAGCACTTTGGTATTCTATGGCTTGGCTCTAATCAACGCTAGTAAATACACCTATTCGGATATTAAGTTTTTAGGTGTATGTGAAGTGATTTTGGGCCTTATTGCAATGTTCAACATCGGTTTAGGCTTATATTTTTGGGCTTTTGGATTTGGCGTGTTGCATATTTTATATGGTTTAATCATGTACTTTAAATACGAAAAAGTTTAAAAGCTATAAGTGATACGTAATAAGTTTTAAGTGATATGTTTTGGGTGTTAGTCTTCTAATCGACTAAAAGACCAAACATCCAAAAAACTACAGATAAAATGAAAAATCCGATAGAGGCACTGAATAAAATATTTGACAGCAGGATAAGGTTGGGCGTAATGTCGGTGCTTATAGTGAACGATAGTGTGAGCTTTAATGAACTAAAACAAATGTTAGACCTAACTGATGGCAATTTGGCATCACACCTTAATACTTTGGAACAAGCCGAATATATTAACGTACAGAAGGCATTTATCGGTAAAAAAACGAATACTACTTACAGGATTACAGAACTGGGAACACAATCTTTCAAAGCCCACTTAAATGCTTTAGAAAAAATGATCAAAGGCATTTAATTTTTTTTACAACTAAACTTTGAAATACAAAGCACTTTTTATTAAATTTAATTAATCAAAATTATGGAAACTATGACAACAGAAAAAACAAACGTAGCACGAAGACTAGCAATCACCGTTGGAGTGGTAGGCAGCCTATTATTAATTCCTTTAATTGCTATGCAATTCACAAATGAGGTAAAATGGAATTTAGGGGACTTTGTAATTATGGGAACTCTCCTACTCATCACAGGCTTGGGCATAGAAATAGTAACAAGAAAAGTAAAATCGGCAAAATGGAAATTTGTAGTTTGTGCGATAATTTTATTCATCTTATTCCTAGCATGGGCAGAATTAGCGGTAGGCGTATTCGGCGGTCCTTTTGCTGGAAGTTAGTTTGTGATATTTTTTTTTGAAAAAACACTTTGAAATACAAAGCACTTTAAACAATGAAATCAGATAGAGATATTTTTATCTTAACCACAGCAAAACAAATTGCTAGAACATCGCTGTGGGGCGGAACGGGCATATTTTTACTTTTTGCCATTAGCAAAATAGACAAGCTTATGGTTTTTAGTGCTTTCTTCATCTTTTTCGCAGTATTGGCAAATGGAATTATGCTACTCATTTTATTATTGAACTTAATTACACGTAGCGCTGCCAGAAGAGAAATCATAAATACCATCTTAATTATCATCATCAACATCCCCATTGCCATATTTTATGTGTGGCTCTCTATCCAAATATCTGAATTAAATCATATCAAATTATGACACAGAAAATTGATTACCGACTACCTCTCATTCTTATAGGTGGAATACTTTTTCAGCTCCTATTCTGGGATGAATTTTTAGGCCTAAACTTGTTGATCTATACCCTGTTTATATTGGTTGTTACATTTACAGATAAGGACATTCCTTTCCACAAGGGTAAACTTTATACGGCATTGCCAAACTTAGCAATAGCAGCATATATTGTTTATGACAGCTCTACGCTCGCCATTATTACTTGGTTCATCACGCTATTGGTTTACCTCGGAACTACTCATTTTGTTATGTTAAAATCGACCTTCACTGCTTTAGTATGGGGAATTTTGCAGGTCATTAGTGGTCCATCTGGTATTATCATTAAATTACGAAAAACTAAGCTTGGCAAGATCAACCTTAAGCCTATTTTAAAACCTATCAAATATATTGTATTGCCATTAGTGATGGTGGTGATTTTCTGCTCACTATATAGCATTGCCAATCCAATTTTTGATAAGTATACTAGGTTAATTACTGACAACATTGCTCAGTTCTTCCAAACTGTTTTCAATTTCTTATTCATAGACATTAGTTTACCTAAAATTCTATTCATTTGCTTAGGAATTTGCATTACGGCAGGTATTATAGTTGGCGTTGATAGTAAATTATTGGATGAGGTAGAAATGATGGAAAGTGACCAAATGATCAGAAAGCGTAGAGACCGTAGAAAGCCTTCACTTTTTCAGGATTTTAGAACACTATTTGCCGGAATTCAGGTGACCAAAAAATTAGCACTGAAAACAGAGAATATTGTCGGTGTCATCTCGTTTGTTGCCCTCAATTTGTTACTTCTGTTTCTAAATGCAATTGACATTTCAACATTATGGCTTAATAATACAGTTAACGCAGGTAAAAACTTTTCTGCCGAACTGCACGATGGTACTAACACTTTAATTTTCAGTATCGTGATTGCAATGCTAATCATCGTATACTTTTTTAGTGGTAATTTAAATTTCTACCGAAATAACAAATGGATTAAACTTCTCGCCTATTTATGGATCGTCCAAAATGCGTTCTTAGTGCTTTCAGTTTTTCATAGAGATTATGATTACATTTTTTACCACGGCTTAACCTATAAACGAATTGGAGTAGCGATTTTCGCTACCTTAAGTCTCGTTGGCTTGGCTACTGTTTACATTAAGGTGGCAAAACAAAAAACTGTCTTCTTTTTATATCGCATTAATACCAAAATATGGTATGCATTGTTGGTGTTGTTAAGCTTTATTAACTGGGATATATTGATTGTGAGCTACAACCTAGAAAAAGCTCACAAGATTGGTGTTGATGTTGATCATTTAATGAGTTTCTCCGATAAAACCCTTCCTATCCTTAAGAAAAACCGTGAACTTTTAATGAAACAAGCAATAATAGATGCTGAAAATGACAGACAATCTTATACAGCAACCGTTGCAGCTGTAGATTCTGTAGCTACGGGCACTGGTGCTATTACTGTACAGGCAGAAGGTACAGCAGTAGCACCAAAACTAAGCGAAGCCGAACTGAAAGTGCAGGCTGCAAAACAAGCAAAAGACGATTTCAATCAGAGATTGGATAATAAAATTGAGAGGTTCTTAGAAAATCAACAAGAGGGTTCTTGGCTATCATTTAGTTATTTGAAATGGGAAACGGTAGAGAAACTTAAAGCGCACAATAAATGAAAAACGCCGTAGAAATAAAGATTGGCATTTGGACATCCATCTGCTCTTTTGCTATAGGAACGCTGCTGTTCCTGACCTTCATCATTACAAAATACGGCATTCTTGCATATTTGGGGTTTTATTACCTAATTGTTATCATACCTGTAAACATACTTGTGTTATTAATAATAATCGCAAGTGCTTTTCTCAATAAGGAAAGATGGATCGAACATCTTAAAACTATAGGATTGATGCTATTAAATATTCCAATCGCTTGGCTTTACCTCATTTTATTGAACTTTTACTGTTAACGTTAATTAAAATGCAAAACTCTGAAAATTGGGTAAGATATTTTTCGATAAACCTACAACAACAAAGAATTGATTGGACTATTGCTCCTGATCTGACGCTAACAGAAAGGCGAGAGATCCTAAAGTCGTTACAAGCTTGGCAGTTAGGCGAAACCTCGGAAGGTGTAAACCTCATCAGCGCTGCAACTAAATATGCACAAAAACTGAATGATGATAAATACTTGGAAGCCGTTAAACTATTCATTAAAGAAGAACAAAAACACGGTGAAAATTTAGGCAAATACCTCGATTTAATTAGGGAGCAAAGAATTAAGAAAAACTGGGGCGACAGCTTGTTTAGAAAGTTTAGAGGCCTATATACCGACATGGAATTTTGGACAATTGCCGTGATTACCGTAGAAAGTGCAGCTCAGATATTCTACCAATGTTTAAAAGATGCTACCAATTGTAAGCTCCTCAAGCAAATATGTACAGATATTTTAATTGATGAAGCACCTCATATTACGTTCCAAACCGAACGTCTGCACACCATTTTTCATCAGAAAAGTAAATTGATGAAATGTCTGACCTACAAATACTACTATATCTTCTACTTCTCAACCGCTTTAGTGGTTTGGCATGTACATCAAAAACTTTTTAAAGCTGGCGGCGTAAATTTTAAGAACTATTGGAAAAATATGAAGTTAAAATTCAAAAAGACTATCCAAAGGCTATCTAACAATCAACAAATGCGATATACTACAATTTAGTAGGAAATGGGAATGTCCTTAATTTATGGCTTAATATTGTTAAGCTCGCTTTCGCTCGTTGGAATTATAGTATTAAGTTTCTCAATAAAGTACAAATCTGTAATTGGGATTCTAATTTCTATTATTTTGATTGCACCTATCGTATTATTGTTTACTGGCAATACTATAGACGAATTAACAATCTCCAAAAAAGATGTTGTTTCTGACCTCGGTCATCTCGAAATCAGTTTGCAGGATGATTTCAAGATTATCGCTAATTCAGTGACTGGGATGCCCGAAAGAATACAATTGACGAAACTTACAATTAGCAAAAATGATGAGAAACATATCATACAGTTAATTCTTGATGCATCAAATTCAAAACTTGCCACTTCAACCAATAACGCAATTGTAAAATCAGATTTCAATGATACAGCAGAAAATTTAAAACATACAAGGTTTTATTCCAGAGAAATATTTAAAACAATAGACAATTACCCAACTCGAATACACCTATCTGTAGAAGAGGGAAGTAATATTTTAAAGTACCAAAGAATAGAGGATTAGGTGAGACTTGTACCGTTAATTTACAATCTAAAGCTTTATCCATGGTTTCTAATCACATAATAATCAATTCACTAAGAAAAAAAACCAAGAACTTCACAAGTTTAAATATTAAGAACTTCGAAGGCAAAACATCTCAAATCATGAACAAACAAAATAGCAAACATATAAATTTGATAAAATTATTCGGAATTACATCTTTAATCATCGGCACTATACTATTGATATTTATGATCAGTTTTGAAGACGAGCCAGGAGCGCTACCTCTCCTATTGGTCATTATGGGAATAACCGCCTCGGTTGTAGATAAAGTTAGAAAGAAACGTACTTAGCATCACCAATAAATCACCAATCCATCCATTTAACAATCACATCTCAGCAACATTGCGATTTCTTTACATTTAAATCCATTTTGCTATTGGCATAAAGGATTTGAAATTGTAGATTTGGGCAAATTTTAAAGAAATGAATATCCACGAATATCAAGGTAAACAAATTCTAAAGAGTTTTGGCGTTGCTATCCAAGAGGGCATTGTTGCTGATACAGTTGACCAAGCTGTTGAAGCCGCTAAACAAATGAAAACTGACTTTAACTCTGACTGGGTTGTGATTAAAGCGCAAATCCACGCTGGAGGTAGAGGAAAAGGCGGCGGTGTGAAGTTGGCCAAAAATTTGGAAGAAGTAAAGCAAAGAGCTACCGATATTTTGGGAATGCAGTTAGTTACGCCTCAAACTGGTGCCGAAGGTAAGAGAGTAAACAAAATTTTGGTTGCTCAAGATGTTTACTATCCAGGTCCATCAGAAACTAAAGAGTTCTACATGAGCGTTCTTTTAGACCGTGCTGCTGGCAAAAACATTATCATGTACAGTACCGAAGGGGGTATGGACATTGAGGAAGTTGCAGAACACACTCCTCACTTGATTTTCAAAGAAACTATTGACCCTAAAGTAGGTTTACAAGGTTTCCAAGCTCGTAAAATTGCTTTTAACTTAGGTTTAAGCGGTGCTGCACACAAAGAAATGGTAAAATTTGTTGCCGCTTTATACAAAGCTTACGATCAAACAGATTCGTCAATGTTCGAAATTAATCCAGTATTAAAAACTAGCGATGACAAAATCATTGCTGTTGATGCTAAGGTTGATTTAGATGAGAACGCATTATACCGTCACCCGGATTTTGCAGCAATGCGTGATAAATTGGAAGAAGATCCAACGGATGTTGAGGCTAGCGAAAGCAACCTTAACTACGTTAAATTAGACGGTAACGTTGGTTGTATGGTAAACGGTGCTGGTTTAGCGATGGCTACTATGGACATCATTAAATTAGCTGGTGGCGAGCCTGCTAACTTCTTAGACGTGGGCGGAACTGCTAACGCAACTACAGTTAAAGCTGGTTTCAACATTATCTTGAAAGACCCTAACGTAAAAGCTATCTTGATCAACATTTTTGGTGGTATTGTACGTTGCGATAGAGTTGCACAAGGTGTAATTGATGCTTATCAAGAAATTGGTGATATCAGAGTTCCAATCATTGTTCGTTTACAAGGAACTAACGCTGAAGAAGCTAAAAAATTAATAGACGATTCTGGCTTGAAAGTTTACTCTGCAATTCAATTAAAAGAAGCTGCAGACTTAGTAACTAAAGTACTTTCGTAGTCGAGAAGTTTTAAGTTCGCAAAGTCGGAAAGATATATTTTTTAAAAGCCAGCTGATTACTCAGCTGGCTTTTTTTTTGTTAGTACGCCTCATCATGTCGGCCATAATGGAGAGCTCTTTGGATATTCTTCTTTTTGAAAAGCAGTTACAGTAGTTCTTCGTTTAAGCCAACCCCTTTTTCTTATATAATCTGTTTGTTAAGTAGCGCTATCATTCCGAGGAACGAGGCATCTATTTCTAAAGTATTAAAACACACAGATCCTTCACTACGTTCAGGATGACAAGAAGGGCCAAAAGTATTTCCGCTTTAATCGGCTTTCGTAAACACAAAAAGCCAATACTACTGTTAAACGTAATCGTAATACAGTTGTGGATTTTTTTAAAAATAACAAAAGCCAATCAAAAACTGACTGGCTTTTTATAGGTTGTTTAGGTTTAGTTTAAAATTTTTCTCAAAAGTATTTATCTTTTATGAAAAAGCTCTGGCCATCCAACCAGAGCTTTAATCAAACCAAATATAAATGTACTTTTTTGTATGAACACAACAAATATAGAGCTTAATTTCTAATTAAAAAATTTTTTACCAATAAATTATTAGATTTTTTCTAATAAAATAAAATTTTAATCAAAAAATTAATTAAAAAACTAAATTGACAACCATAAAAACAAATAAAATACAATAAAACACAATAAATAGTACTTAAAAAATCAAAAAAAATGATAAAAAACAACAAAAAATATAATTATAAACAACAAAATACTATCAAAAAATGCAAATTTTTATAAAAAAGATAGAAAAACACCTAAAATACATATCCAATTATCAAAATGTATATTTGTATTTATTAAGAACAAAAAGGAGACATGATAAAGAAAATTGAAATGAGTTCAGATAAATATCTAGCTAGATCATTAAACCTTATCAATAAATTACTGGCAAAGAGCCTACGCTTTTCAGCATTTCATATGGTTATAGCCAGCGATGACCAAAACATTCCTTCAGAAGATACTGAGCTAAGTGACATTATTATTAATGAGTTTCCGAATATAAAAGAAGTTACCACCTTAAAGAAACATCCGTTTAAAGGATTGGCGTCGAATATAAAATCACTTACCATCGCTCCTATTTTTTCATCATTAGGTAACAAGCTAGGCCACCTCGTCTTACTAGACAATAAAGAGCGTGCCTTGTCTATCGAGGAAGAAGCGATGTTGACAGATTTTACAAATATCATAGGTAATACCGTAGAAAAACATATAGAGAGTCAACAACTTCAACTTATTTTCACAGATTTCATACACAAAACTATACACGATCTCAAAAATCCGTTAACATCTATATCGCTAACTACAGAATTACTGAAAAGAAAAGCAGATGACCCGAAAATGGTTGGCAATTTTTCTGAAAAACTGGATAAAGCGAATAAACGGCTATTCTCAAATCTTGAGGAACTTAAATCTGCATTTCCCATCAACGACAGAAGCTTTAAACTTAACAATACAGAGGTGAATATCGGAGAACTTATAGAAAACATCCGAACGGAAACACCAAATATTAACGTCCATTTCGGAAAATCATCGGAAATAACAGTATTTGGCGACTATAACAGACTAAAAGAAGCGATAAAGCAGCTAATTGCACATATAGGTTCCATAGTTATCGAAATTGTGCACTATATCAATGATAACGTAGCTGTTATAGAAATAAAATCGAATGAAAGCGGTAATGATACAGAAACCTCTGCCCTAACTATTTCAAAAACATTGATACAGATGCACAAAGGAAAAATAGAAACCCTAGAAAAAGGCTATGCAATATATTTGCCTGCCGAAGTATCATAAAGATCAAATGACACCACAAAGGTACTACCCTTATCTTCATTGGCTTCATACCAAATTTTACCACCTTGCAACTCAGTAAATTCTCTACATAGTAACAGCCCCAGTCCTACGCCTTTTTCGTTGTTGGTACCAAAAGTAGAAAGCGCTTTCATCTTAAAAAGATTGTGTTGCTCATTTTCACTTATGCCCAAACCATTGTCCCAAACTCTCAAAAAGCTACTTGTTTGATTTTGCGTAGTAGAAACAACCACCCTTCCACCCTCTGGTGTAAATTTGATCGCGTTATTTACTAAGTTACGCACTACGATAAGAAACATATTTAAATCTGCCGCAATATATACATCATCTAGCAAGTTCAATTCTAGCACGATACCTTTCCTATCGGCTATATTTTTTTCCAAATTCAAACCCTTTCTCAATTCATAGGCAACATCTACCTTTACAATATCTACTTTAGCTCCATCTAACTGAGATTTAGACCATGATAACACATTTGCAAGCATTTCCGAGGTGTCCTTAGTCACCTGAAATAAACGTTGCTTAATTTGAGCATCTTCTTCTTTTGTGATATCGGCCTCTGCCAAAACTTCTAAATAACCTAAAATAGAGCTTAGCGGCGACCGAATATCATGTGCTACAATAGAAAAAAGCTTAGCTTTTTCAGAATTTAGCTTTTCTAGCTCCTTGTTTTGCTCTAATATTTGCGCACTCTGCTCCTCAATCTCTAAATTTTTCAGAAAAACTGCATTACGCTCTCTATCGTAATTGTTCCTAATGAAACTAATACTCAAACAGATCAACAGAGCTGCAACACCGTAAGTAACTGCAAAATCTATCGTTTTTGTTAAATCATCTACATAAACATTAGGTATTAACTCTGGATAAAGATATTCGACGAACAATACACCAAAGACCGTAACCAAATTCAATCCGATCCACAAACCCAACTGCTTTTTTGGAACTACAACAATGGTAATCAGTAATATCAGACAAAACAACACCAAATTGGGGCCGTAGATACCTGAGTTGAAGAAGTAATTCAATAAAAACGTAAAATTGGCAACAATACCTAGAAAACTGATCGCTAATGTGGTGTTACGTCGATATCGAGATAGGTAGTATAATCCTGCAGAAAAAAGAGTGCCAAATAAACAGATAAAGGCTACGATTTTTAATCCGATGTAGTAGTTGAAAAAGATTTCTATAAAAAGCGCAATTACGGCAATTACACAAAACGTATTGAATATTCGTTCTTCCAGTGAAAACTTCTTAGGATTACCGATAATATGATTAGCGCTGAGCCATGAAAGTAATTTTGCCACTGCGTATTTAGGAAAAGATAAAAACAAACATACCCATATTCAACGAGAGTAAGGTAAACTTAGTTTAAATTAACTTATTTAAATATCTAAAATTAAGCAACAAATCTTTATTTTTGCAGCTTTTATAATAAACTCAATATGATTAAGAGACAACAAATTAAGGACTTATTAAAATCTACAGATTTTAACACTGAGGTAACTGTTATGGGATGGGTTAGAACCTTCCGTAATAATCAGTTTATTGCGTTAAACGACGGATCTTGCATGGGCAATATCCAAGTAGTGGTTGATTTTAATAATACCGACGAGAATTTGTTGAAAAGAATTACTACTGGTGCTGCAATTAAAGCTACTGGCACTTTAGTCGAATCATTAGGTAAAGGACAATCGGTAGAAATTAAAGCTACAGCCGTAGAAATTTTGGGCGATAGCGACCCTGAAAAATTCCCTTTGCAACCTAAAAAACACAGCTTAGAATTTTTAAGGGAAATTGCTCACTTACGTTTCAGAACCAATACGTTCAATGCGGTGTTTAAAGTACGTCATGCTTTGTCTTTCGCTATACATCAGTTTTACAACGAAAGAGGTTTCGTATATATGCACACACCTGTAATTACGGCAAGTGATGCAGAGGGCGCCGGAGAAATGTTCAAAGTAACAACATTGGATTTCGATAAAACGCCTCGTACCGACGATGGAAAAGTAGATTTTTCTGAAGATTTTTTTGGTCGTGCAACCAACTTAACGGTTTCTGGGCAGCTCGAAGGCGAGTTGGCAGCAATGGCGTTTGGTAAAATTTACACCTTCGGGCCTACTTTTAGAGCAGAAAACTCAAACACTACCCGCCACCTGGCTGAGTTTTGGATGATTGAGCCAGAAGTTGCCTTTGCAGATTTAGAAAACAATATGGAATTGGCTGAAGACATGATGAAATACGTGATCAGCTATGCTAAAGAAAACTGCAAAGAAGAACTAGAATTCTTAAATAATAGATTGTTAGAGGAGGAAAAACAAAAACCTCAAAACGAGCGTAGTGAACTTTCTTTGCTAGAGAAGCTAGATTTCTGTTTGGCAAACGATTTCCAACGTTTAACTTATACAGAGGCAATTGATATTTTAAAAGCATCGAAACCAAATCAGAAAAAGCAATTTAAATATCTGATTGATAACTGGGGTGCTGATTTACAAAGTGAGCACGAACGTTATTTAGTAGAAAAACATTTTAAACGTCCGGTGATTTTAACGGATTACCCTAAAGATATCAAATCTTTCTACATGCGTTTGAACGATGATAATAAAACAGTAGCTGCCATGGACATTTTGTTCCCAGGTATTGGTGAAATGATTGGTGGTTCGCAACGTGAAGAACGTATGGATGTTTTGAAACAACGTATGGACGAAATGGGCGTACCACAAGAAGAACTTTGGTGGTATTTAGATACCCGTCGTTTCGGTTCTGCGCCACACGCTGGTTTTGGTTTAGGTTTCGAGCGTTTAGTACTTTTCGTAACTGGCATGACCAATATTCGCGACGTAATTGCATTCCCTCGTTTTCCTAAAAGCGCTGAATTTTAATTTACCATAAGGAACAAAGACTTCAAGCCCCGAAATTTCGGGGCTTTGCTGTTTAGATGCAATTTCAGTCATAATTAGATGAAAATATTTAGACCTAAAGCTAGTTTCGCTCCGCTATCGCTAAAAAAATAAATGCTACTTTTGAGCTATGTACAGTATTGGCTTAGCAGAAGACGACCATAAAATTGCTGCACTCATTAAAAATGGTTTAGAAGAAAACGGTTATGAAGTGCACATCTACCACGATGGTAAAAGTGCCCTGGAGGCTTTTCAGTCTGAAAATTTTCAGCTTTTGATAGTAGATGTGATGATGCCTCACATTACAGGAATAGACATCTGTAAGCAACTGCGTGAGGTACAAATACAAGTACCCATATTAATGCTCACAGCTCTTGGAACTGTCGACGACAAGGTAAACGGCTTAGAAGCTGGCGCCGACGATTATTTAGTAAAACCTTTCCACTTCAGGGAGTTACTGGCCCGCATTGAAGCAATGCTACGTAGGCAAAATAACAACGCCACTATTCAATCTAACCAACTACAGTTTGAAGATGTAATGCTTGATATTAGAAGTAAAGAAGTGAAACGGGGAAACTCGATCATTGAGCTGACAGCAAAAGAATTTCATCTTTTAGAGCTTTTTATGCGAAATCCAAATCGACTACTTTCTAGACAGTACATTGCAGAACAAGTATGGGATGTGAATTTTGATACTGGTACCAACGTAGTAGACGTTTATATTAATTTTCTTCGCAATAAAATAGAAAAGGGCTTCGAACGAAAATTGATCCACACTAAAATAGGTATGGGTTATATCTTTAAATAATCTGCTAATGAAAATCAAAGACCGCTTAGCATTATACTTTACATTAATTAGTACTACCGTACTTTTAGCAGTACTTTTTGCGGTCTATTTTATCTTCATCAAGTTCTTAGAAAGCGATTTTTATGATCGATTAAATGACAGGGCTTTCATTAATGCCAACCTATATTTAGAAGCAGATGAAATTTCAGCAGATTCACTCAAAAGAGTTAAGACAGAATACCTTGAAACATTGAATGGAGAAATTGTACGAATTTACGATAGCAATAACAAACCTCGCTTCATTACCGATAACCAACAATTTTGGACCAGCGATTTTATTAACCAAGTACGTAAAGCAAAAAAAATCCGTATCAAGGAAGGTTTAAGACAAACTGTCGGTATTTTTTATAAAGACAATCAGGGCGATTTTGTTATCCTAGCCTCAGCTATAGACAATAGCACCTACAACCGCATTGGAAAACTAAGAATCAGCATGGCGGTTACTTTTATCATTATTACGGCAGGCCTATTACTTTCCTCTAGATGGATTGCAAATAGAATTTTAAAACCCTTAGATATTTTTATTGGGGAAGTTAAGAAAATCAAATCTAGCAACCTTGACTTTAGGGTACAGGAAACTAAAAATAAAGATGAAATTAACCTCCTAGCGCAGAATTTCAACCAACTAATGGATCATCTGGAGCAAGCATTTATTTTGCAGAAAACCTTTGTGGCAAATGCTTCGCATGAACTTCGTACCCCAATTACAAGTTTATTGATGGAAGCTGAGATTGCGCTTAGTCAGCCGAGAAATGCCGAAGAGTACCAAAAAGCTTTACGCTCTGTAGTAGACGATGCCGATAAGATGAATGCAACCATCAATAGTTTGATGAGTTTGGCACAGGCAGATTTGGAACTGGGTGCTACGCAAACAGAAGCTGTTAGAATTGACAAACTACTTCGGGAACTTCAAGTGCATTGGGCACAAAAAAACAAGCAGAGCAAGCTTGTCGTCGATTTCGAAGAACTACCAAGCCAAACTGACTTACTTACATTAAACGTCAATAAAAACTTACTGGAAATTGCTTTAAATAACATTATCGGCAACGCATTTAAATTTTCTGATTACCAAGATGTGCACTGTACTTTAACGGTGAGCGAGCAGGAAATTAAAATTGCAATTCGAGATTTAGGTGTTGGCATTAATCAAAACGACAGCGAATATATTTACAAACCTTTCTACACCTCATCAAGCAATGTAAATTTAAAAGGTAACGGCATGGGTTTATATATGGCGCATAAAATTATCTCCTTAGCCAAAGGCGAACTAAGTTTTACCTCTGAAGATAAAGGAACTACGTTTTTTGTAAAGTTTAGAAATAACGTCTGAGAACTCCATACGTTCAACAATGCGTTATCGCAGATTTAGTCTGGATCCTATGCGAGAGGTTCAACTATTTTCTTGTATTATACTTTAAGATTCCAGCGGTCGAGATGACGAGTAGCAGCGCTGGGTTAAATTCAATGAATTTAATAAATACATCGTTCTGCAAAAACAAGGCTATTCTTTATTTGTTAATCTGATACACTTAAAATACCTAGATATGAATATTCAATTAAATGCCGATAAGAATTTAACTATTCACGAGCCTTACGAAAAACAAATCAAAGATCAATTAATTAAAGATTTAGACCGATATAGTAACCATCTTTCACGTGTAGAAATCCATTTATCTGACGAAAATGGTAGCAAAGCTGGTTTAAACGACAAGAAATGTTTGATAGAAGCTCGGCTAGATGGAAAACCGCCATTGGTAGCCAGCGACCTTGGCAACACTTACGATTTAGCCTTAAAAGGCGCTACGGAAAAAATCAAAAGCGCCTTGAATACAGCAGTTAGTAAAATGCAGGGAAAATAAATTTCTCAAAAATATAGAGCTAAAATCCGATTGTAAATCACAATCGGATTTTTTTGTTGCAAACCTTCTAAATAACTTAGTAAATTTTAACCATTGTATTTCCTTTGTATCATCCGTCATTCCAGATTTAGTACAGATAGTGATAACTTATTTTAAAAAAACATACCGAAATCTCTCCGCTAAGGTCGAGATGACGAACAGTAAAGTTTTTGGAATAGCACAAACGACCGTTTACTAAGTTTGGCCTTCTATTTTTCGAATAGTACCAATTCGCAATAGCAGAAGCTTCAAAAGAAAAATAGGTAGCCTAGATTTATACCTGTATTTTTATTGTCCTTTTTATCTGTTGGTATGCTTTCGCTAACGCTTCAGGTTTACTTCTTTCATCAACAGAAACGAAGATGCCTTCCGGCATAGAGGAACTTTTAATCACTTTTTAATTTCGATTTAATTCGCGTTTAATTCGGTAAAAATAGCTTTGGCACTAATGAAAGCAAAGCTATTATTTATTTGTTGTGTACTTGGATTAGGACAAGTTGCCTTAGCGCAAGACACCCTCAAATTAAACATCACCGAAGCTGAAAAACTTTTTGTTGCTAATAACTATCAGCTACTTCTAGCAAAATACGAAATAGAACAGGCAAAGGCTGATGTAATTACCGCCAAACTGTTCGATAATCCGGAAATTACACACGAGAACTTACTTTACAACCACGAAACGAAACGTTTTTTGGAAACATCGTTTGCTACGGGACAATTCAATACACAAATATCGCAACTGTTTAAACTTGCTGGCAAGCGAAACAAGAGTATCAAACTGGCAAATACGGCCGTAAAGCTAGAAGAATTCGAATATTTTGATTTAATGCGAACACTTCGTTATCAGCTACGTAGTACCTTTTTTAAACTTCATTCCCTACAACAATCCGCAAAAATTTACAGCGGACAGGTCAAAGCTTTGGAACAACTGCTACAAGCTTCTAACAAACAACTTAGTTTAGGAAACATTGCCAATAAGGATGTCATTCGCATCAAATCGTTGCTTTATACCTTGCAGGCAGATTACCATCAAATTAGCACTGAGATAGAAGATTTAACCGCAGAGTTGAAATTACTAACCCAAATCAAGTCTTCTACAACGATCGAGACTCTAGCACCAGAAAGCTATAATCTTAAAACTAGCGAAATTGCCTATGCGATGTTACTGGATTCTGCTAAGGCTAATAGAGTAGATCTGAAATCGGCACAAACCGCTATAACTTATGCACAACAGAATTTAAAATTACAAAAGGCCAACGCCATTCCTGATGTGCAGTTATCCTTAGTGTACGATCTTAAAGGAAGTTATCCCGAGAAATACACGGGTATCGGGATTAGCGTGCCTATTCCACTTTTCAATAGAAACCAAGGCGAAATTAAAAAAGCTAAAATAGCTGTAGAAGCACAACAGACAACTTATAATCAAGTAGAAAATGTTTTGTCTAACGAAGTATTCAAAGCTTATCAAAACATACAACGTATCGAAAGTTTAATGGCTAATCGAGATCAAGATTTTAATCAAGATTACCAAAAGTTAATCGATGAAGTCACCAAAAACTTCGCCAAAAGAAACATCAGTTTATTAGAATTTTTAGACTTCTACGAATCGTACAAAGAGAACGTATTGCAATTCAATCAACTACAATATGAGCGTATCAACGCCAAAGAAGAAATCAATTTTGTTACCGGAACCACCCTATTCAAATAAAGCATGTCTTATTTCAAATCCTTAAAAAATTCCTTATATCTCCTAGCAATTGCGGGAACTATAACACAGAGTTGCACTACTACAAATACGGCAGTAGTAGACGATAAATTTGAACTTACTGATTCATTGATCAGTAAGTTACTGATTGATACCGTTCAATCGCCAAACAACCGGATGGATCTTAACTTTTCCGCAAAAATCACTGCTAACGAAGATCTGCAAGCTTCCATCTACCCTATGGTAAGCGGTATTGTAGGTGCTGTAAACGTTAAAATTGGCGATCGAGTAAATAAAGGTCAAATATTGGCTAGCGTAAGTAGCGCAGAAATGGCAGGCTATGATAAGGAAGTGATTAGCGCCGACGCGGAATTGAAGATTGCTGAAAGAGCTTTGAAACAAGCAGAAGAATTATATAAAAGTGGTTTGACTTCAGCAAAAGAATTAGAGGAAGTAAAAAACGACCTAATTATTAAAAAAGCAGAATTACAACGTGCTAAAACTACTTTAAAATTAAACGGTGGTAATGCCAAAGGCACTTACAACCTCAACTCTCCCATCGCTGGTTTTGTGATTGAGAAAAATGTAAATAGTTACATGCAATTGCGCCCTGACAATGAAGATGCTTTATTTAAAGTGGCTGATTTATCGAACGTTTGGGCAGTAATCAATATTTATGAATCTGAATTTGCAATGCTAAAAGAAGGCGATGAAGTAGAGGTATCTGTATTATCTTACCCAGAAAAAATCTACAGCGGTAAAATTGAACGTATTTACAATACCATCGATAACGAGAGTAGAGTAATCAACGCAAGGGTTAGTATCACCAATAAAGATTTAAGCTTAAAACCTGGGATGATGGCTACTGTTAAGGTAGCCGCAAAATCCGACATCAATCTCCCTTCTATCAACCCTAAAGCAGTCATCTTTGACGAGAATAAGAATTATGTATTGTTATTAGACCCGAAAGATAAAATACGAGTACAAGAGATTGAAATTGGCCGTAAAACAAGTAACCGTACTTATGTGAGTAAAGGTCTAAATGCAGGCGACAAGGTGGTAGCGTCAAAACAAGTTTTTCTTTTTGAGAGTTTGAAGTAATTATTCCTAGAGAGCAAGCAAATTCTACAATTCCTCCCCCCGCCCCCTCAAAGAGGGGGATATGGAAGTTGCTTAAAGCACTGTGTGTCCCCCGCTGGAGGGGGAATTAAAGGGGGAGGTTTTTGGAAAAAAGCGACATCTGGCGACCGAGCATATAAAATAATCCTACAATGAATAAACTGATTAAAACCATTATTGGGTTTTCTTTAAAGAATAAATATTTCATCTTCTTTACCACCTTCATTTTGGTATTGGCAGGTTACTTAAGTTTCAAGAAAACCACCATCGAGGCTTTCCCAGATGTAACCAATACCAACGTCACCATTATTACACAATGGCCAGGTAGAAGTGCTGAGGAGGTAGAAAAGTTTGTTACCCGGCCGCTAGAAATAGCGATGAACCCCACCGAAAAAAGAACGAGCATTCGTTCCTCTTCCCTATTCGGACTTTCTATAGTAAAGATTACTTTCGATGACGATGTAGATTACGCTTTTGCCAGGGTGCAAGTAAACAATCACATCGAAGAGGCAGATTTACCAGATGGCATCCAGCCTGAAGTACAGCCTCCTTACGGACCAACGGGCGAGATTTTCCGTTACACTTTGACTAGCGATCAAAAGTCAGTTAAAGAACTGAAAACCATTCAAGATTGGACTATACAAAGGGAATTATTATCGGTTTCTGGTATCGCCGATGTGGTGAGTTTTGGTGGCGAAGTAAAGACTTACCAAATCACAGTAGACCCACAAAAGGCGATACAATACAACGTAACTGCTACCGAGCTGTTCGAAGCTGTTTCTAAAAGTAACATCAACGTGGGTGGCGATGTAATTGTGCAAGGCGGTCAGGCCTACGTGGTGCGAGGAATTGGCGTGCTAAACAACATCGAAGAGATTAAAAATGTAGTTGTAGACAATTACAATGGCATTCCCATCTATGTAAAAACGATAGCGGAAGTTACCGAAGCCGCTTTACCACGTTTAGGTCAGGTGGGCAGAGATTACGACCCAGATGTAGTACAAGGAATTGTGGTGATGCGTAAGGGCGAAAACCCTAGTGAAGTCATCAAAAAACTGAAGGTCAAAATTGAAGATATCAATAACAACATATTACCTGATGACGTAAAAATCAAGCCTTTTTACGACCGTGAAGATTTGGTAAACTTTGCAACACACACGGTAATGGGCAACATGTTCGAAGGAATTTTGTTCGTAACCGTAATTGTATTCCTTTTCATGGCCGACTGGCGAACAACTTTAATCGTATCTGTAGTTATTCCGCTGGCCTTGCTATTTGCTTTTATCTGTTTAAAGCTAAAAGGTATGTCGGCAAACCTGCTATCTATGGGAGCCATCGATTTTGGAATTATCATAGACGGTGCAGTGGTTATGGTAGAAGGAATTTTTGTAGTCCTCGACCAAAAAGCCCATAAAGTTGGGATGGAGAAATTCAACAAAATCAGCAAGCTAGGCTTAATCAAAAAGGCTTGTTTAGAGAATGGTAAAGGTATTTTCTTCGCCAAACTAATTATCATCACCGGCTTAATGCCAATCTTCACCTTCGAAAAAGTAGAAGGTAAAATGTTTTCGCCTTTGGCATGGACATTGAGTTTCGCCTTATTAGGTGCGTTGCTACTCACCTTTACCTTGGTGCCTGCCATGGCGAGCATTTTACTAAAGAAAAACGTGAAAGAAAAGCATAATATCTTTCTCGAATTCATCACTAAATACACGCTAAAAGCTTACGATAAGTGTTTTAAATTCAAAAAGATTGCCTTCTACACATCTATTATTGTTTTAGTTGTTGGTATATTCAGCTTCAAGTTTTTAGGAAGCGAATTCCTTCCAAATCTAGACGAAGGCTCTATCTATGTTCGTGCTACTGGTCCGTTGAGTATTTCCTTAGATGAAACCAAAAAGCTATCCAACGAGATGCGTAAAATCTTCCTAAGTTTCGAGGAAGTAAAGCAGGTTTTATCGCAAACCGGTAGACCAAACGATGGTACCGATGCAACTGGCTTTTATAATATGGAGTTCCATGTAGATATCTACCCAAAAAAAGAATGGAAGCGAAAACAAACTAAGGAGCAGCTGATCGAACGCATGCAGGAGAAACTAAAAGGATTTCCAGGCATTAGCTTAAACTTTTCGCAACCTATCTCAGATAACGTAGAGGAAGCTGTTTCTGGAGTTAAAGGTTCTATTGTTGTGAAATTGTTCGGCGATAACTTCGAATTCATCGAGCAAGAGGAAGAGAAAATCTTCAACATCCTAAAAACTGTAGACGGTATCGAAGATTTAGGCATCTTAAGAAATTTAGGTCAGCCAGAATTACAGATCGATTTAAGCCAGCGTAAAATGGGCTTGTATGGTGTAAGTACTGCTGATGCTAATGCAGTGGTAGAAATGGCTATTGGTGGTAAAGCAGCTACACAAATTTACGAAGGCGAGAAGAAATTTGATTTGGTCATCCGTTATCCAGAGGACTTTAGAAATGACGAAACGGCTATTGCTAACTTACGTGTACCAACTATTTCAGGTTCTAAGGTTCCTTTGGGAGAAATTGCTAGAATTAAGAAAATTACTGGTCCTAGTATGATCTACCGTGATAAGCATACCCGTTACGGCGCTATTAAGTTCTCTATCCGCGGTCGGGATATGGGAAGTGTAATTGCCGAAGCGCAGCAAAAGGTTAATGCAGCTATTAAACTGCCAAAGCCATACCGTTTAGAATGGGCAGGAGACTTTGAAAATCAGCAGCGAGCAAGCAAACAGCTTTCTCAAGCAGTTCCTATTAGTTTATTATTGATTTTCTTTATCCTGTTCATTTTATTCGGCAATGTAAAAGATGCTTTGTTAGTGTTGAATAATGTTCCTTTCGCCATGGTTGGAGGTATTTTAGCGCTACTCGCAACAGGCATCAACTTCAATATTTCAGCAGGTATTGGTTTCATTGCATTATTTGGTATCTGTGTGCAAAATGGCGTAATCCTCATTACGAAGTTTAAAAGTAACATTATAGAGTTAAAGCACCAGCCTAGTTGGACCTTTGCCGATGCTATTAAAGATGGTATTGCTACCAGAATGCGTCCAGTAATTATGACGGCATTAATGGCTGCGATAGGTTTGCTGCCCGCAGCATTGTCTACGGGCATCGGTTCCGAAGCTTCAAAACCGCTAGCAGTAGTAGTTATTGGCGGTTTAATTACCAATACTTTGTTTAATTTGTTTGTGTATCCTATTGTATTTTACTGGAGTTATAAGAAAAAAGTAAGACGTTTGCAGGAGGTAATCAATTAGTTATTTAACCATTCGACCATGAAATAAAACCAAACAAATTTATTTCGGGATCATGCTTCATAGCATTTATTTAGAAAGCAGATCTACCATTTCATCGTAAATAGTAGATCTACTTTAAACCGCTATTACCGTTAAAAATAATATTTGGTCTTTATCCTTGATTGGCGAACATCAGCTCATTACTAATGCATCTAATTGCTTAGACATGTCTTGGTCAATTTGTATATACCTGGCTTTAAGTGCTACTAGGTTCTTGACTTTATGGGACCACAACACTTCCAACCAATAACACAACACTATAAATGGTAAAAGTTTATCCAAAGAATTCTAGCAACCTTTTAGGGATGTTCTTATTTGCAAACTAGCTATTCAAGCTACTTCTTTTAAGAATAGTTACCTAAATTTGTAACATGCAAAAACCAATAGACTTAGAGAATGATATAAATGAAGTTATTCCTACTGCGCTTCCCCATTATCTTTCTGAAAGTCCCTGGCATCGCAATTGGAAACTTGCCTTTCCTCCGCAGTTTAGAGAAAAGATCTTTTTTAGTGAGCTACAAAATTGCCACCATCGAGCAGACATTCACACACCTTGCGGTACAACTATCGAATTTCAGCACTCGCCAATCTCACTACAGGAGCTAAAAAGTCGTGAAGATTTCTATTCAAACCTAGTTTGGATTGTTGATGGAAAGAAATTCAAGGGCTTCAAAATCCTCAAGCAAATCCCAGATGTCGATGACCCAAAATTAGATGCATATGAGTTCTCACATACTCAAAACCTAACGCTTTACAGGCGGGAAACCTCAGCTAAATCCAAATTGCTGACACTTTCTCATCCTGAACTTTTTGGCATCAAATTAAGTCCCCGCTATTTCTCTTTTGTTTGGAAACACCCTCATAAAGTTTGGTATCAGGCTAAACACCCAATGATTTTTGACTTTGGCGGATATTTCCTATATCGACTTAAACAGCGTCCTCAGTTATCGGGCGCTTACGCTTATCTAGAAATGATACCACGGAAAGAATTTATCAATCAATATTTACCATCACAATAGTATTTCTACCTAATTTAAGCTGCAATGCGCCTCTATATCCAATATAGACGTACTAAAAATAAAAGCCGCCAAACTTTAGCAAAAGACTTTTGCTTATTATTGTACTAGAACAAAGTTCAGAGAAGATATGCACGAAAATAAAGACTTAGATTACGATATTATTATTTGTGGAGGTGGTTTAGCAGGTTTAAGTCTTTCCTATATTGCTTTAAAAACCTCAATTTGGACTAGCGAACGAATTTTAATTATAGAACAAGACCGAAAGGAAGAAAATGATCGGCTCTGGTCGTTCTGGGAAAGTGGACGATCAATTTTTGAACATATTGTGTATCGACAATGGACTAATTTAAAATTTTTCAGTAACGCAGGGAAGCTTATAGACATAGATCACGCCCCTTATGTTTATAAAATGATCAGAAGCTCGGATTTCTATCGAACAACAAAAGAATTCCTAAAAACTTTCCCCAATGTTCATTTCTTAAATGAGAAGATAACCAAAGTTGTAGGTTTTGATGACAGTTGCGAGGTGACTACCGAATCTCATTTCTTAAGATGTAAGTACGCGTTCAGCTCCATCTATCATAAGCCCGAGCTTTCTCCCGGCCAACAATATTTCCTGCAACACTTTAAAGGCGTGAAAATCCGTAGTGAGGAGTTGCGCTTTGATCTTTCCACCGCATGGTTAATGGACTTTCGAACCGAACAAGAGCATGGAGCAACATTTTTCTATACACTTCCAATGAGCCATAATGAAATATTTGTTGAATACACCTTCTTTTCAAAAAAAGTGTTATCAGAAAGTGATTACGATGCTGGCATACATGAATACATCAAATCCGTACTTAAGCTGCAACAATATGAGTTCTTGGAAACAGAAATGGGAGCTATCCCCATGACCAACTATCATTTTCAAAGAAGAAACGGAAATTTAATCTTCATCGGTACAGCAGGTGGCGATACTAGAGCATCTACTGGATACACGTTCACCAATCTTCAGAAAACCATCACCAACATACTTTCAGCGTACAAAAAAAGCGGTTCTCCTGTCAATTTTAAGGAACACCATGGTATATTGACTTCGCTCTACGATGGAACATTATTACAGGTGATGGATGCCAGCAGCTATCCCCCACACCAAATATTTACTGATCTTTTTGAGCACACTGATGGCAAATCTATTTTCAAATTTCTCGATGCAGAAAGCTCGATATTTACAGATTTCAAAATCATGAAATCTTTACGAACTTGGCCATTTCTGAAAGCATTTGCAAAAGAGCTTTGGCTAAGATGCAAGTAAACTCTCCGATGAAACTTAGCTGTTTAAACTCTCAGGTCCGAACTTCCATCTACGATGCGACCAAAGCCAATACTCGGGTTTTTCACGGATCACTCGTTCTAGATAAGCTACATGCCCATCGGTAATTTCATTAGCTAAAGTATGCTTTGGACTCTCATACAAAGGCACAAATTCGCAACGGTAACGCCCCCTACCCAGTCGACGGATATCGCAAAACACAACAATGCTATCTGTAATTTTAGCCAACTTTTCTACACCAAGAAAAACGGCTGTAGGTTGGTTAAGGAAACGAGCAAAATATTGCGTTTCTGCTTTAGAAGGTGTTTGGTCACTCACCATTACAGTTACGGTTCTTTCATTTCTCAAACCTATAAGTTTCCTACCGGTTTCTTTCATAGATACCAGCGTTGCGCCAAAACGGGAACGCATCTTTTTCACCATCTTATCTGCGAAACTGCTTGAAAGTGGTTTGTAAACGATCAACCTTTTCTCATCAAAAAGCTGACTGAAGCGCAGCGCATTCATTTCCCAATTCCCGTAATGGCCTAATACGCCAATTACGCTTTTACCTTTTGCAAAATAAGACTTTATGAGATCCGCATTTGGTACATAGACCCTTTTAGCAACTTCTTTTGGGGAAATAGTAAACAACTTTGCACTTTCTACCAAAAGATCGGCAAGGTAACGGTAATATTTCTTTCGAATTGTCAACCTTTCCAGTTCCGTTTTTTCGGGGAAAGCATTCCTGAGATTATCGTCTATCACATTTTTCCTATAGCCGAATACATAGTTCAGTAATAAATATAACAAATCTGCTATTCTAAATAGCAGCCACCATGGCAAAAGTGACACCAGGTAAAGCAGAGCCGACAGGCCAATAGATAAAATCCTTTTCATTCCTATTCCAAGAACAACGCTCACAACGCACTTACCGTAGCGGTTGTTCCGGCTGCAAAATTAGGTAACGCAGAAACTGGAAAGAAAAACTATGTTACCCAATAAGCAAAAAATGACGATGAAATGGACGAATTGGGCATCCAAACCATCAGACAAGCTAGTATTCGCCTTTGTCTTGAACTGTCCAAACCAACTCGCCAGTTTTAAAACCTAATTCTTGCGCCTTCTTCAGATAAGCAGCTTTCACCGCATCAGGAATTACTTTAGTTCTAGACAAAATCCAAAGATAGTCTAAGTTATTTCCGGCAACTAAAGCATATTGGTATCCAGAATCAATATCAATCACATTGTAACCGGCATAAAACGGACCGAAGAAAGAAACTTTTAAACGTGCAACATCATCATTTCTAACAAACTTGGCCTTACCAATGCTCTGTTTCCACTTACCTTTAACATAGTCGTAGCCTTTATTGTCAACCCTAATCGACCCATTCTCGTTCAACGAATACGTTGCAGTCACATTTTTGAGGTTCTTCTCAAATTTAAAATCCATTCTGGCAATCTCATACCACTTGCCTAAATACCTGTCCTTATCAAACGACTTTACTGCCGATGCCCCTTTTGGAATTGAAACCCTGCAACTGGCATAACTTGCAGCGACAATAGCTAGACCTGCTAATAAAAGTGTATTTCTATATTTAAAATTCATCTTAATCTTTACACAAACAACAATACTGCTTGCTTAAGGTTTCAATATGTCTAAAGAATAACTGATGATATGAAGCTGACAGAAACAGCTAATTATTGTATAGTGAAAAACTAAGCAGTATGATAAATTCAGTATAATGAAAGCACTAACTTATAAGCACTCTAAATTTAGCGCTCAGTTGGTGATACGAACACAATATCAAAAACCAAATCACACAAAAAAAGCCGGCAATCCACCGGCTTAGCAATCATATATTTGGTTGTAAAGAGAGTAATTTTACAAGTGCTTATCTACATCACCAACGTAAATTTGACGTGGTCTGCCGATAGGCTCTTTATTTTCCTTCATTTCTTTCCATTGAGCAATCCATCCTGGCAGACGACCTAAAGCGAAAAGAACGGTAAACATTTCTGAAGGGAAACCTAAAGCTCTGTAAATGATCCCCGAGTAGAAATCTACGTTTGGATACAATTTACGATCGATGAAATACTGATCTGTTAAAGCTGCTTGCTCTAATTTTTTTGCAATTTCTAATACTGGATCGTTGATACCTAAGCTTTCTAGGATATCATCGCAAGCTTTCTTAATGATCTTAGCCCTTGGATCAAAGTTTTTGTAAACTCTATGACCAAAGCCCATCATACGGAAAGGATCGTTTTTATCTTTAGCTTTTGCAATCCATTTATCGGTATCACCGCCATCCTCTTTGATACGCTCCAACATCTCGATTACCGCTTGGTTAGCGCCACCATGCAGCGGTCCCCAAAGAGCAGAAATACCTGCGGAAATAGAAGCATATAAATTACAATCTGATGAACCTACAATTCTAACTGTAGAAGTAGAGCAATTTTGCTCGTGGTCAGCGTGTAGAATTAATAATTTGTTCATTGCGCTAACTACCACCGGATTTGGTTCGAAGTCTTCAGTACGTTGACCGAAAGTCATCCAAAGGTAGTTGGTAATGTAATCATATTTATTTTTAGGGTAAATTAGTGGATGCCCTAAAGATTTTTTGTAGATGAAAGCCACAATGGTTGTCATTTTGGCTAACATTTTAATGATAGTATCGTTTTTTTGCTCTTCAGATTGGTTAGCTTCTAAACTCTCTGGATAGAAAGTAGAAAGCGAACAAACCAAAGAAGACAATTGAGCCATTGGATGAGATTTCGAAGGATAGCCATCAAAAAACTTCTTCATATCCTCATGGATCAAAGTATGCATACTGATATCCTTTTGGAATTTCTCTACCGTTTCTTTAGAAGGTAGTTCTCCATAGATTAATAAATAAGCAACTTCTAAGAACGATGCTTTTTCAGCAAGCTCTTCAATAGGATAACCACGATATTTTAAAATACCTTCTTCTCCGTCCAAAAATGTGATAGCGCTTTTGGTAGCACCCGTATTCTTATATCCAAAATCTAAAGTAACGTGACCTGTAAGATCTCTCAATTTTGAAATATCGATAGCCTTCTCACCTTCTGTTCCGGTAATGATCGGAAACTCGTAGGTCTGTCCGTCTATCTTAATTTCTGCAGTAGTTGACATATATCTAAAATTTTATATAATTATAAGTAGTTATTTTCTTTTATTAAAATTTAAGCGAAAACAATTATACACTTGTTACATTTTTTTACGTTTTCTAATGTAACTCTAATTCTTATCTGCTTATTTGGCTTTGATTTCTTCTGCCACTCGCCCGCATTCCATCATTTCATCTCCATAATATGGATTTTGAATTTTCTTTTCCGAAGCAAGCCAATCTCCCCCATCGCCATTATTAGCCATTGGACAATGTTGTACGTAAATAGTTCCAGATGTTAACGCTGCATGTTTAAATACAGGAATAATCTCCACATTTAAATCTGTAAAAGCAGCTCTTTGTATTTTGATGTCTTTTGCTTCTGCTATTTTACCAGCAATGGTTGCGGCATTCTCGCAACCTTCAAAACCTTTTAAAGCAGCTGCTAGTTCAGTTGCTGCTGGTTTAGCCGCTTCTAACTTAGTTGCAACCAACTGGTCTTTAAGCTTAATGTAAGCTGCATAAATGGTTTGTAGTTTTTGGTCTTGAAAACTTAATGAGTTGACCACCGAAGTATCTGTTGCCTCTACTTTTGTAGAGTCTTTTGTCTCAGTAGATTGCTGGTTGCTATTACAAGCTGTAAAAGCTGTAATCGCCAAAGCCACTAAGCCAATATATTTTTTCCCTTGCATACGTGTTTCATTTTACGGATTGCTATTTGGAAACAATCCATGATAGGCGTGTTCTGTTTTGTGGTCAAAATAGCATTTATAATTCTAAAAACACAAAAAAGCCTCGATAAAATTACCGAGGCTTAATAATATTATATTGCGATTATAATTTATTAACGATACGATTACAGTTTGAAACCATAAGCTAAACGGATACCTGCGTAACCAATATTACCGTTGTTTGAATAACCTTCGTATTTAGCACCTAAGTCTAAACCGTTGCTCCAAGCATATCCCACGGTTGGTGCGTAGACAAAAGCCGTACCCATACCGCTTTTAGTACCGAAACCTGCACCAGCCTCAGCCATTGCATATGCTCCAGCTCCAGAATTACTAAAAAAGTATTTTAGGCCTGCTTTAACTGGAATATAACCAAAGCTACCGCCACCATAATTGTCTTTTACTGAAAAATTGGTGTAACCTGCTGAAACTGGAACAGAAACCTGTCTGTCAATATCGATTTGATAACGTAAGTCGCCACCAATAGCAAGTCCGAGGCCATCTTTTGTACCTGCTCCTACATTTAACCCTATACCCAATTTTTGTCTCGATGGGTTGGTTGGTTCAGAGTTTTGAGCATTAACATTTGTTGTTACGAAAACAGCTAATGCAGCTACTGCAGTTGCCATTACTTTTGTATACTTTTTCATTGTGTTTTAAATTAATTGTTAACTGTAATGAAGCTATCGCAAGCGATGGTTTCATTGTGTTTTCTAATTTGTCTTTAATTCCTAATGATGCTATCAACAAGTGATCATTTCATTATGTTTTAAAATTCATTTATCATTTTCGACTACCGTTATTTACAACCCATAGTCGCAACAAATTATTCAAACAGTATGCCAATGGATTAAAAAAAGCATTATTAACCTATCCTTAAAATACTATATAAGAATTACTTAACACAAAAAAATACAAAACAAAAACCTGATTAAGCCTTAACGTAGGCAAACAAAAAAGTTGTACTAAAAACTACACATTTCTGTTACATTAGGCTAATTTGCCATTCCAAACTTTTAATTCTTTTAGGCTAAAATGATAATTTACGGTTACACCTAAATGCTTTCCATCTACTTCGTCTCCCTCGCCGCTTTTACGTCTAAACTTTCTTTTTTCTCGTTCGCTTTTCCAGATGGGTTCGAGTTCTGATGCTAAGCGATAATAAAAACGGCTTTCGTCTTCGCCTAAAATGCAAGGCCTATTAAGTAATACCCAGAAAATAAAAATGTGGATTTTCTTTTCCTGCTCTAATTCGAAGTAACGTTTGAGGTCGCTGAGATTTAGTGCTACAGTTTCCGATGGCTTAAGATTGCTATCTGGAAGATTTTTTTCTACCGTCATGAAGGTTCTACGCTGCACCTTTACTTCAATATAAAAATGCTGACCTGCATTATTGACCACTTCAATATCCGGGTAACCCTTTTCAGTTGTTTTATTTGCCTTAAATGGTGTAGATTGATTAATGTGACCGATCAATTGTTTCTCATAATGTTCTGAAAATTCAGCATCGTTTTCAAAGACATAGCTCATTTTACTTTTGTCGTCACATGGTGTTGGACATACCCTGCAATTAAACACATTTGGTTCTATTTGCAGGTAATTATTCATAAGCTAATAATTGGTAATAATGAGGTGCGTTACCTTTCTGTCGTTCCTACCTCTCACATTATAAGTGTATTTTTTTCCAAAAGTTACGATTTTTATTTGAGGATGTGTATAGATTTCGCGGATAAACGGCGTCTCCTTAATTACTACCATCCACTTTGCCGGACAGCTAATTAGGAAATCTGCCAGTCGTTTTTGATCTGTTTGTGTAAAAGAATTTTGATCGTATTCTGAAAATTCACTATCGTAAGGCGGATCCAAAAAAATAAAGTCTGTAGGCTTTAAAGCTATTTCAGACAACATTTTTTCAAAATCTTGGTTGTGAATTTCGGCCTCAGCAAATAAGCGCTGCGTACCTTCGGCAAAGATCAGGTTAGCTTTTTGTCTGAAGTTTTTTTTATTGTAAGCGATACCCCCATAAGGAATGTTAAATTCTCTTTTATTGTTGTATCTAAACATTGATGCATAACAAAATTCTCTTACAAAGTACCAATTGGCGGCAGCACTAGCTTCTGAAAGTAGCGTTGTGTTTGCATTTTTGTTCATCAGCATTCTAAAGAACAAATACATTCCGCTTTTTATGCCAGTTTCGAAATGGTCTTTTAATTCAGAAGTATTAAAGACCCTAGCCTCTCGTTTGCAAATCCGTTGAATTCTATTTGCCTTATCCAACAAACTGTCTTTGATATATCGCTGAAACAAAATAGGCTCAACTACAAAATTACCATCGATGAGATGTTTGTATCTCGTTATCAGTTTAGGAAGCTCCTTTTCTAGACTTTCTTTCAATGATTGATTTGTTCCTTTCACAAAGGCAACAAATTCCTCTTCACATTTAATCCAAAGCTTTTCGGAAAATTGTTTTATTTCATCCCAAGCATCAGCGTATTGGTAAAGTTTTTCTTTAAACGAAGGCTCGTTAATTTGACGATAGAAACCAATAAGGTCAGTACTTTTATCGTTAATGACTACTGGCGTTTTTGGTTGTAAGGCAAAAAAAACACCACCACCGCCAAAAAAAGGTTCGATGTAACGCTCAAAGGATGGAATATGATCTTTAAATAAAGCAAACTCGCGGTACTTTCCACCGGTCCATTTGATAATTGGCTTTATTTTTTGCTCCATAAAACGAAGATGCAATAATTTTAGGTAAAATTACGCTTAACTAAATCTACTGCTTTACTTTTTATGGCTTGCTTATCTTCGCCAGCTTCTATCCAATTGATTTGCACGCCATCTTTCTCCATTTTTCTAAAGAAAGTCATTTGTCTTTTTGCGAATTGACAAATTGCCGTCCCTAAACGCTCTTTGAGCGTAGCTAAATTAAGCTCATTTTTAAGATACGCGACCACAAACTTGTATTCCAAACCATAGAATATTAATATTTCCTCACTTACTCCTTTTGACAACAAACTTTGCACCTCATCTATTAAGCCATTAGAAAGACGTTCTTCTAGCCTTGATAAAATCTTAGCCCTTCGTTTTTCTACATCATTATACAAACCTATCACCAAAGGCTTTAACTGAGGTCTTTCTGTGGTTACAAAATCTTCGTTTTCGTGTAAGAATTGCGCTATTTCTATCGCTCTAATTAATCGCTTAGCAGAACTATAATCTGCCTGTTTTCTAAGTTCCGAAGGAAAACTATCCAATCTTTGCCGCAACTGCTGCCTATCCAACAAAGCGAGTTCTCCACGTAGAGCTTCATTTACAGGAATTGCAGTTAACTCATGATTTTGCAACAAGCTATGGATATACATTCCCGTTCCACCGCACAAAATTGGCAGTTTAGCCCTATCTGTAATCTCTTGAAATGATTGATAAAAATCTTCTTTAAAGGCATTAACCTGATAACGTTCGCCAGCTTTTTTAATATCGATTAAATGATAGGGAATATGAAAATTATCTAACAAATATTCAGATAGATCTTTACCGGTACCAATGTCCATTCCTTTAAAAACCTGCCTACTATCAGCACTAATAATCTCCCCATCAAAATCTTTAGCTAACTGTACCGCCAACTTTGTTTTGCCAACAGCAGTTGAACCAAGCACAATCAATAGGTTTTTATCAGACATTTGTGTATAGATGATATTTGAGATTTCCCGTATTGAAGACTTTAAAAAAGCCATTCTGGGTTAAAAAATCATCCAAATTTAAAATATTTTGCTCATCAAAAGCAGCTAAGATTTTTTTTGGCAGACGATGGCCCTGATATCTATTCATCGTTTTTGTATCTACGTAGAAAGTTACCGCCTCGGTTGTACCAGAAAAATGAAAACCTAGTTTATCATACCCCTTACCTAACGACCAATCGCGATCTGCATAAGTCATTAAGTCGTTTACCGAAACCTGCTGTAAAAAATGTTTAAGCAGCTTGCTTAGACCACCTACAATGGTAACGCCGGTTTTAGTCGCAAAACGCACCAATTCAGCAGATTTATAATTTTCGCCTTTGCTTTTCATAGGCCTGGAAGCGGCAAAACAAGCTACGGCAACGAGTTCATCGTTCAGTCTTAACCCGAAATTAAATTTAGTTTTGATGTAGCCCTGCAAGTGATAGGCTTCTAAAAAGGCTTTTGCTTGGGTAGCTTGCAATTCTTCGATTTTCGCTTTTCTACCATGCAAACTTTTGTTCAGCCCACAAAAAGAATGTATTCTGCTGAGCACTTGCTCTCTTTTGTTGATCCAAACATCTTCCCACAAGTGAACCAACAAAATGCCCTGTTGCTGATAAGCAACTTGTAACGACTGTAATTGCTGTGGTAAAAACGAAGTATTTAAAGGGATAAGATTAACGTAAACCGAACCTTTTATCGCTACGATATAAAAAGGATGTGTTTGAATATTTTCTACCGCACGGTACCTATCCTGAATAGTTAAAAAGAAATCTTCTTGAAATAACGGATTTAAACCCATTCGTTCTGTTTATATGTTTTGTAACCTATGTCTAACGCCTGCGTGATATGTTCCATCAACGTTTCATCTAGTTTCTTGAAATGAAAACACGATTTGCCTTTCAACAGTTTTATCAGATCGGGATGCAATAATTCTTTTACCTCTGGATTAGTGTAGATCAGCATGAAATGAAGCGTTACGCTGCTGGTCATGATTTTTAATCCAGCAAAATAAATTTCATTTCTCTCCTTACCCATTAGCACTACATTCTTATCGCTCCATAAGTCGTACTCTGTATCAGAGTTTATTCTTGAATTGAAACCTAAAGTTTCGTAAGGCTGCATTGATGCCCTGATGGTTTGGAAAATTTCGATCAAATCTGTTTTCATCTTTTAACTATTTAGATGGTTACACTACAAAGTAAGCGCTTTTGTTAGACTAAACATCGTTAATTTAAAAATGTTCTGTAAAAAGAAAAGCGTCCGTATTTTAAACACGGACGCTTTCTTTATATATCATAGAGTTTATTGCTTAGGTTGTACACGGCCACTTTTTCTATCCTCGGCCCTACCAATTACATAACCAGCACCTGCACCAGCTAAACCGCCAATGATTGCACCTCTTCCTGATTTTTTATCGATTAAAGCACCACCAATTGCACCAACGCCCGCACCAATGGCTGTACCTTTTGCTGCGTCACTCCAACCCTTTTTCTTAGCCTGGGTACTGGTTACACCTCCAGAGGAGGTAGTTGAAGTTACTGTGCTACCGCCAGAGCTATAAGATCTAGCTGCACTACGCCTAGCTGCCGCCAACTCCGCTTGGTGCTGCTCTTCCACTCTACGTTTTTCAGCTTCTACTTCGGCACGTTTAAAACTATCCAGTTTGATACTATCTCTATATGCCGTTAATGCTTGTTGTTTTTCTAGTGCTACTTGCTTGTCGCTTTTACCGCAAGATGCCAAAACTGTTGCACCAATTGCAGCTATCATTAATATCTTTTTCATGTCCTTTTAGTTTTAATTATAGAAGCAAACACATCTTAACCGAAATGGTTTGCAAAGGCTTACTCCATTATTTCATATTCACAGTACACCACTCTAAAAAACTATGCCAAAACAAAATCAACTACCCATTACATACTACTTTTTAGAGTATATTTTATTCCACAAACCCATCTAAAAAAGTAGCTTTTAACATTAAAAAAATGCTATTTATATTTTTTATACAATGTTGATAATTTAAAAAATGCCAAATTAAAAATGACCAGTTTTTTCTGTAAAAATTAAATTCTTATTGTCGGGTATTGGCTACAAAAACATATCTTGTCCACTTAATTTTTATATCGACAGATGAAATTAACCATATGGGGTGCTGCTCAACAAGTTACTGGAAGTATGCACCTTTTACAGCTAAACAATTACAATATATTAATAGATTGCGGGCTAGATTATGAGAAAGGCAACCATCAAGAGCAAAACTTATTTTTTCCATTCGACCCAGCAAATATAGATCTCGTTATACTTACTCATGCCCATATAGATCATTCTGGCAATTTACCTACATTAATTAGAATGGGCTATGATGGTCAAATTTTGTGCACCGGACCAACAGCCGATTTAACAGAAATCCTTCTTTTTGATTCGGTAAATATTTTCCTAAGTAAGCAGAAAAAGAAACCTAGAAAAAGAAATAAACATCATAGTGGGCCTCAGCCTCTATATCTACAGAAACATGTAATGGAAACCGTAGACAGGTTTGTGACCATCGGTTTCCATAAGCCTTTTAAAATAAATGGGGATATTGAACTTAGGTTTGTACCTGTTGGACACCTGCTTGGGGCTGCTGCAGTAATACTCACCATCAATGATCAGGGCACTACTAAAAAAATAGCCTTTACTGGAGATATTGGTAGAAAAAACTATCCAGTTTTGGTTAATCCAGATACCCTACCACCTGTAGATTATTTAGTTTGCGAATCTACCTATGGTGGTCGCTTACACTCTAAAGATGTATCACTCGAAGAAACTTTGATTAAAACAATTGAAGAAACCTGCATCAAAAATCCCGGCAGATTAATTATCCCCGCTTTTAGTATTGGTAGAACCCAGTCGTTGATTTTTAAGCTGAACCAAATTTTTAGTAAAGGCTTATTGCCACCAGTTGAGGTTTTTGTAGATAGTCCCTTGGCTAACCACGCAACAGATATTTATAGAAAGCACCATCAATATGTAAACGAAGAAGCACAAAGTTTTTATCAAGCCAAAGGCGATGAATATGAGTTTGAAAATCTTACTTATTTAAAAACGCAGAAAGAGAGTTTAGCGGTAAGTAATTATTTAGATCCTTGTATTATTATCTCTTCGGCTGGAATGTTGGAAGGCGGTAGAATTCAAGATCATTTGTATTACAACATCCAGAACTATTACTGCACCATTCTTTTCATTGGTTATTGCGCCAAAGGCACTTTGGGAGATAGACTTTTACGTGGCGACCCTATTGTTCGGTTACGAAACAGAGATTTAATGGTTTACGCTAAAATTGCTAAAACAGATCTGTTAAGCGGTCATGGTGACCATGATGATTTAATGGCTATTGTTAAGCAGCAGCGTAGTGGCGAACTGAAGAAAGTGTTTTTAGTGCACGGTGAAATCAGCAGTCTTTCTGCTTTTAAAACAGCGCTAGAAACCGAAGGGTACAAAGTTGAAGTACCTGAAAGAGGTGTGAGTTACGAACTTTAAGCTCTCCAGAACCCTGTCTCCTTCGGGCAGCAAATAAATGCTGCTTACGATAAACTAACTACTAAATCATCCACGTTTTCTCTTACCTTGGGAAGAGATGCCAACATACAGAAAGGAACTGTTAAAAATAGCAGAAATTGATACGGCGCTCTCTATCGTTCATAAAATTCCAACTGATGGATATTTCGTGTGTAGAACCGCTATAACCAGCTAAATTACCCACGCTATGATCGTAAGAATAGCCTAATCTCAATTTATCACTGATAAAAAATTCGGCCATGCCAATTAAGGCATTCGTATTTCTAACCTTCCCAACTACAGCTGGCTTATCGTATAATTTAATACCCGTTCTGTAGCCGGCTCCAATCCAAATTTTCTGTTTAAAAAGGAAAAAGGCATTTAAATCTAATACCGTTGGGCCAGCAGCATCATCTTTTATCAAGAAAAATGGTTTAAAATCAATTTCATATTCTACTATCGGAATGAGTGTTCCGCCAGTTAGGTAAAAATGTGGTTCTGGTGTAGGAAAGTTGAAATCTAAATTTCTCTTGTCTAATATATATTTACCAATTAGGTTATTTACCGATGCACCTACGTAAATCTTAGGCGTAGAAAAAAATACACCTGCCCGCACGTCTGGCACAAGTTCTTTTACCGTTCCCGTTGGAATAAAATTATCACCCAAATCTCCTGGCGCTAACATATCGCCTAAAATCCCCATCTGCTGGAAACCCGCCCCTAAACCAAAAGCTAGTTTCGAAGTCCCGTCTTCATTTACCGGAAACCTATAAGCATAATTGGCAAAGGCTGACAGATTTTTTTGTGCACCGATCTGATCTGCACTTAAAGTGAGCGACAAGCCCACCCTTTCATTGGGCATCAATGCATCAACAGCCAAAGAAAAGCTTTTCGGGCCACCTTCTATTCCCGTCCATTGATTTCTGTAGGTTGCATTAAGGTTTAATCTTTCCCGGTAACCCGCATACGCAGGATTGATATAAACCGCATTAAAAATGTATTGACTGTACTGCGCATCTTGCTGTGCAAAGCCACCAAAACTTACCAACGTTAAGATTGCCGATAGCGTTGATAAATAGATCTTATTCCTCCAACTTCTTTTCATCCTATTTATCTCTTAATAAAGTGATATAACCTGTTTTGCTACTAGAAACTCCGTCTCTAGAAACTAATTTGAGCACGTAGAAATAGGTGCCTTCACTTAAGCCATTACCATCCCAATTATTTTGGTAACCACCCTGGCTCCTAAACACCTCGTTACCCCACCTATTGAAAATAGCTATGGTGTTCTCTTTATAAAGTTCGATACCATCCACTTTCAAAACATCATTTTTACCATCGCCGTTAGGCGTAATTACATTGGGCACTTTGATGTTGCCAATGATCCTTTTTGTATCGGTAGAAGTATTGTTTTCTGGTACGAGATCTGGCAAATCGCCATTACTTTGTATGCTAGCAGTATTAACTACGTATCCTTCCACTTTTCCCTGTACTTTAACTGTTAACATCTCTTCTTGTCCTACAGCTAGCGAAGGAATATTCCATGTAATTACACCTTCTTCATAAACTGCTGCACTTCTGTCTACTCCCATAAATCTCAAGGTAGTAGGCAGCCTATCCGTTACCACGATATCTCTATTATCAGAATTACCATTATTTCTGGCTGTGATATAATATTCGAAGGTTTCGTTAGGCCCTACGTGTTTTGCTTCTGATTTTTTAACCACCTGTAAATCAGAATTGATAAAACGTACCGAAAAGACATCAGATAGATCTGAAGCGCAGTTGCCTTGGTTTATAGCCAAGACCTGATATTCACCAGTTACCGTCACAATTAATACAGGTCTTGTTTCTCCAGGCATAGCACGGCCAGCCCTATACCATTGATAAGTAAAGTTGCCATCTGGATTGTTTACGCGAAGCGTTACCGGCGCACCAGATTTTACTACTATCTCATTAGGGTTTTGCTGTGCATTTGCAATTAAAACCTGCAAAAGCAGCACTACTACATATATCAGTCTGCGTAGAACCATTCTTTAGGTTGGAACCTAAATCAAATTAGTTAGGGCGCTAATACAATAGTTGGTTTTGTTGGCTTCGGAGTAACAATAACCGTTTGTGTTGCCGCCGCATTCACCTCACATCCATTAGTATCTGCGGCTACTAAGGTCCCTGTATTACCACTCGACAAGACATACTTAACAGTAGCATTAAATATATAGGTTCCAGCAACTGTAGTGTTCATTGTATATAGACTAGTTGCCGAATTACTGTTGTCAGCTGATCCCGGAGTTGCTGGATTTCCTCCTTGAGTTACTGTCCAAGTATAGGCATACTCTATACCAGCGGGCACACCTGCTGCAGTTGTAGTAGCTGTAATCACAGAGCCTGAAGTTGATCCGCTATTAGCACCACAATAAGTAGAATTATTCACAGTAAGTGCCAAAGTTTTTGCTGGTAGCTTGAAGATTTCATAAGGATCTGATAAATCTCCTAGACACCCGGCTGCGCTCTCAATTCTAGATGTATAATTATGTAGCCCTGGTGCGAGACTTGCAGGTATGATTAAATCTGCTGTCCCTGAAGTTGTATAAGTAAATGGACTACCTGCTACTTCTACACCTTCAAGATACCAATGAACTTTATCATTATTGTTCAATGCCGATTCATTTTGCACACGTAATTTTACGGAAGCCTCTCCACAGATATAAACATCATGATAAGGCGATGGCGTTGTTTGTGCATAACTCGAGAAAGTTAGTCCTAAAAGGAGAAAAAGGGTAACTAATGCGGTGCGGGTAATTGTTCTTTTCATTTTGGTGATTTTTTAATTGTTAAGATTTTATAATTTCTTTATTGAATAAGTTCTATGTGTGCTTGGGCGGGCAGCGGGTGTACAGTGACAGTTACCGCTACATTTTTCACCACGCTACAACCCGTAGCCAAATCTTTAACCAGTGTAAGCTTGTAAGTAAAATTCCCACTAGAGCTTAGGGGTATAGGAATAGTTGCGGTATTTGAACCAGTGGGCGTAGTTATAGTTTGTATCGGTCCGTCGTTAATTCGGTAGCTGAACTCATAAGAACGATCAGCAATGGAGCCTTGAAAGCTAATGACAGGATTTCCAGTAGCATCTACACATAAATTTGCTGGACCATCGGCAGTAGCATTTGGTGGCGCGATAACACGAATGATGGCATTGGTTTGCGTTCTGTTGGTACCTGTTGTTTTGATATAGAACTGATGGATACCGGAGTTTGTTATCGATCCACTTACTGTTCGAGTGCCACTAGCATTTTGAACACTTAATGCGTCCGGAAGAGCAGAGTTTTCTATTTGTGTACCATCTGGCGATAAAGTATAACTTATAGGAACTATTGGATTTGCCATACAAACCTCTTGACCGTTGACGGTATTATACTTAATGTTGTTGCATATTCCAATGGTAGCTGTGGTTCCGTTCAAACATTCTTCGTCCGGATCTACAGGCCCTGCGTCGTTTTTGCCTGTCGCATCAGGGTCGGTTAAATCTGGCGGCCTCATAATACTTGCTTTTAGGCTACTGAACACTTGATTAAAGCCTCCCGTAAAGGTGGCTTCAATTACAAAGTCAATTGCGCCTTTGTTTGGCAAATTAAGCGTAGCAGTATAATTTTGGCCAACAGTAGTAGCTCCATTTATAGTAACTGCACCACTAATGTTTGCTGGAGTTATATTCTGAATGATTAAACCAGCCGGTATGTTAATCGCCAACTTAGATCCATCTGCTGCCGAAGGCCCGTCATTGTAAACTCTTACTGTATAAGTAATCTTGTTGTTCGAAAAGTATTGGTTTAAATCTGGAGTAATTGTTTCTATTCTTAAATCAGCCAATAGGATTTCGATGTTGACCAATTGGGTAGTTCTTTCGCTTTCGATGTACGCCCAAGTATCCATAGATCTATCGTTACCAAACTGAGTGCTTTCGTTCCTGGTATTATACGAACCAAACTTATGCCCGTTAGTATTGCTGTGTTGTCCAGTTGTGATATTGATTACTGGATTAGAACTATCAGTACCAGTTCCGGCGTTCGTTATATCTATGTCGTTCCAATACACCACATCACTATATTCCGATGGGTTTGTATTTGCTGGATTTACGGTATAAGTTGTATTATTCTCGGTAAGCTCTATAATTATTCCCCTAGGATTTATTTCCATATCTATATATGGGAAATGTACTTCGGCGGACCTTAAAAAAGTTTGTACCAGCGGCGAAATAGGACCTGGAGGGAGAAAAACGTCATTTCCATCTTTCCCATCCCAAAAAACCTCATTATAACCTTGCACCGCGGCACCATTAATAATACGGTCTGCACCTCCAGAAACAGGAATTACAATTTGAAAGCTTCCCGAGGTGGAAGAGTTGAAACTAATTTTAGCCCCTTTACGACTAATCTTACCTTCTGTCCCTTCAACACCAGTAAATTTTACATTAGTGATGATGGGTAGGATGGCATTTTTTTTCAGCCACATTTGTTGGTTTGGCCCAGTTACGAAAGCATTTGCGGTTTCTGGCAGATCTGCATTGGGTCTATTGTAAAAGATTTTATGCGTCTTGTTTAGCGCATCATCTAAAGTACGTGGATCGTGAAGCCCTGTAGTGTTCACTACATTTAAGCTTTTGTAGGTTGGCACACCATTTACCGCAAAACCATTGTTATTGGAGAAAAAGGTAAATGCATAACCATTGTTACCATTTGATTGCACACGATATGCCCTTCCATCTTCTGTTAGGACATAGTTGATACCATAAAATCCTTTTGTGGAGGTTGTAAAATTGCCACTAATGGTAAGGTTTAATACATTAGCATACACCCTGCCTGTTAACCATCCTGAACTACCGCGTACCGATACGTCCCAAGCAGCCACATAATTACTTGTATTACCTGTTGGCTGTATCCAATTACCAGTTGCTGAAACATCTGCTACATTGATGTCATTGCTATTTCCACTTCCCCTTGGCGCAAAAAACTCTATTTTCCAAATACCTTCGGTTAGAGCATCTACAGGGATTGTTATGGGCGTATAACCCGCTGGACTTCCCGGCCAACTTGGGCCTAATAATTCCGCTGCCCTGTCAATGATCCGAGCTGAAGTAGTTGTGTAATTGCTAGCGGTTCCATCTGGTCTCGTCACCCTAATACTCCCATTAGCATACCCAATAGCACTTGAAGCGACTGCAATAGTTTCCCCTGCTTTAGCATAAACAAAATGAGCGCCGGCTGTTTTGAATGGAAATCTGTCCATGTAGTTACTATTATCTACATTGGCATATAAAAATGCTCTATTACCTTGTGCAGTGGTCGCATAAAGCTCTCTACTCCCTTCCGCGAAGGTATTCTCGGCGAAAAAGCTACAGCAAATGAAGATGAGACTGGAAAATAAAAGCTGAGAACTTTTGAAAACAGATGTAGTTCTAAAAAAATTGATTAGCGCCAAAAAGACTATGCATAAGCATTTGCCTAGCAGAGCACATTTTTCAGGTAGAGAACGTTTCAGCGCATCAGTGTTTAACATAGCTAACCAAAAAACTTGAACACGTTTTCGTTAAACGATCCCCTTTAGGGGAATAATGTCAACAAAATGTGCATCTAATTTTCAATTGTGTTTTGAGAGCTTCCCCAAAATCTAGCGCTTTTGGGAATACTGTTAGCCAAATGTAAATGATATTTCACATATAGAGAAATAATTTCTACACTTTATCGTTAAAAGAAGTTTACCTACGTTTTAATGGGAAAATAAATACACAAAACAATAACATATAGTTAACATAGCTAAATTTATACAGCTGTAAATTCCCCAATTTTACCCAACAAAAAAGTCGTTAATTTGACTTAACGACTTAACCCACAACGCAGTGTTGTACAAAAAAGATAAGCAAATAGTTCAACCTAAGATCATCACTTAATTAAAGTTAACTTTAGCAGTATCAACCCAATTTATTAGATCCTGAACATCAAAATAAGCCAGTTGGTTATGCAATACCACACCGTACATATCTCTCATGATAGGCTGCTCTAAAATTTGCAGATAAGACCTCAGGCAGTGGCTGATATTCAGCTCAGCAATTTTTGGATTTAAAAAAGATGCGTATAAGGCCGCCAAACCTACATTTCCTTTAGCATTTACTTGTATACTAGCTACACTAGTTTTCGGCGTGGCTGCTATAAACTGCAAAACACTTAATAAATCTTGAGTTTTTTGTCCAAGCAATGGCTTTCCCATATGGAGCGCAAGCATCGCATTACGATAGTCTTTACTGAAATATTTCGGATCATTCAGCTCCACTTTATCTGCCGTTTCTCCCGTTCCACGCAAATCCGCGAAAACTACTGCCACATCTTGCTGTTTGATATAGTGCTGCATGAGACCAGCGCTATCTACCAACTTACTCTTACCTTCTTCATTTATCCAAATCACCACCTTTTTAACGGTTTGTTGAGGATAATAAACTAAAAGCGGCAACGGAACTTCATGATTTTTCCTAATGATCAGCTTTTGAAACTCGGCAAATTTAGCTTTTACAATCCCCACTTTTTCTACCGATATGTTTGCATTGCCAGTATCAATATTCAAAAGTTTGCGAACAAGTTGTTGTTTTTGAAGCTTAGGCAAAGCCGCATATTTGCTTCTACTTTCCGCATAGTTCTTCCACAGGATTTGATTATATTTTTGAACAGTAACCTCATCAGGATAGCTTAAACTCACTTTGTTTTTCTCAGAAGCGAATAACTCCTGATCTGTTAACACCTCTAAATCTGCCTCAACAACAGGCCTATCGTCATTATAAAACCACTTTCTAAACCATTGTACAGCTTTTTCTCGCTTCGGCTTAGCAATTCCATGGCCATCATCATACGTAAACAGTGCTATCTTCTCAGGCGCCTCTAAACTTTTGTAAATCCTTTTTAGGTCTTCGAAAGATTGTAAAGTGCCTTGATAATCAATAAAATCATAGCGACCAGCCAATACCAGCGTAGGCTTTGGAGCCGCTGCAATCAAATAATCGCTCATTTCTAACAAATTAGCACCTTCATTCGGGATTTGTGCGCAGCCATCAGCGGGGCCAGTAGTCGCTAAAGTATTTTCCCTGCTCGCCAAGTAACTACAAGGCACCATTACCTTCACACGTTCGTCGATAGCCGCAAAATAAATGGTTTGCATACCGCCACCACTATTTCCCATGCAGCCAATTTTTGTTGCATCCACTTCTTTTCTTGTCAGCAAGTAATCCAAGCCACGCTGGTTATCAAAAAGCTCATAAGCTGCTACAGAAGTTCCCACCAAGTTAGCAGCAAGATTAAGCAAAGTATGCTCCGTTGTAGCGCCTCGGGTTAGTGACTTCCCATTTTGATCGGTTAACTGCACTCGCTCACTTTGAGAAATAGGATCGATCACAAAAACCACAAAACCGTTTTTAGCTAAAAGGATAGCTGTTTTCTGATAGCTTTCGGTAGCTTTAGAAACATCCTCATGACCACAAAACAACAACACAGCAGGAAATTTGCCCGTTCCATTTGGCACATATAAGTTAGCCGTAACATGATGGTTTTTAAAACTTTGATAAATCACTTTTTCAATCCGATAACCATCTCTAATCATCTTCCCAGTCATGTTCGCGTTTAATGGCGATTTCTCCGGCAGTTTGTCGAAGATTTCTTTTGCGCTTTGCCTTACTGCCTTAACATAAGCCAAGGTTTGTTGTTTAGACTTCAAAGCATTGTTCAACTTCACATTACGCACACCATATTGTTGGCGCATTTGCTGCACCAAATAAGTGTTCAAAGTCACATCAGTTTTCCAGTCTAACACGTTATATTGCTTTTGGGCAAAGGCAGCTACACCGTAAAAGGACAGAATTAGGACGACGATTGATTTCGATTTCATGTTATAGTGGGCTTAGAAAAGGTTGATCTGCTTAACCTTTCTTTATTTAGTGGCCTAAAACTAAAGAATTGCCAGTAAACACACATTAAATTAACGTATTTTTATGGCTACGCTAACGTTTCCGTAACTATTTTACAGCTGGGTTAATTAACCAATTAGCTAAAATATGTATACTTGACTATCCTTATATAAATAAAAGATGAGTAGAAAATTATTACAAACTTGGCGTTGGTACGGTCCAAATGATCCGGTATCCCTGCAAGATGTTAGACAAGCGGGCGCATCGGGCATTGTAAGTGCATTGCACCATATCCCTCATGGTGAAGTTTGGCCTTTAGAAGATATCAAAGAGCGCAAAGCAATTATAGAAGCAGCTGGATTAACTTGGGATGTGGTAGAAAGCGTACCTGTTCACGAAGCGATCAAAACCCGCAGAGCGGACGCCGATAAGTACATCGAAAACTACAACCAATCTTTAAGAAATTTAGCAGCATGCGGCCTAAAAACCATTTGTTACAACTTTATGCCGGTATTAGATTGGACACGTACGCAACTGGATCTGGAAATGCCAAATGGCGCTAAAGCTTTGTATTTTAACTGGACAGACTTAGCAATTTTCGACATCTATATCTTGAAAAGAGAGGAAGCCAAAGCTGATTTCCCTGCTTCGATTTTAGAAAAGGCTGAAGCTAAATTTGCAAGCATGAGCCAAGAGGAAATCGACTTCTTGCGTATCAATGTGTTAATGGGCATCCCGAACGAAAAGGAAATTGAATTAGCAACCTTAAGGGCGAGTATCGACGAATATAAAGCTATCGGCCACGATGGCTTGAGAGCTAACTTAGCTTGGTTTTTATCTAGCATCGCGGCAACTTGTACCGAGCTAGGTATCAAAATGACTATCCATCCAGACGATCCTCCTTATCCAATTTTGGGTTTACCTCGTATTGCTAGCACTAAAGAAGACTTTGTTGACATCTTGAGAAGAGTAGATCAACCTTTTAACGGAATCTGTTACTGTACGGGTTCTTTAGGAGCCAGCACCAAAAATGATTTGGTAGATATTTTTGAGACAGTGAAAGACCGTGTTTATTTCCTGCACTTACGCAATGTTACTAAAGATGAAGAAGGTAATTTCTATGAAGCAGACCATTTAGGCGGCGATGTAAACATGTACGAAGTGATGAAAGTTGTAGCTGCAGAAAATGCAAGGCGCAGTGAACCGATACCTTTTAGACCTGATCATGGTCATCAAATGCTAGACGACTTACACAAAGTTACCAACCCAGGTTACTCAGCCATAGGTCGTTTGCGAGGTTTAGCAGAGTTGCGAGGTTTAGAGCTGGGCATCACGGGAAATTATTAGTGAAAGAAATTTTAAACTTTTTTTAGAATATTCTGTAGAAATTATATCTTTGCACCACCATAAGGAAAACGGATAATATTCGTTGGAATTATAAGGGCCTCCATAGCTCAGCTGGATAGAGCACCGGTTTTCTAAACCGTAGGTCACAGGTTCGAATCCTGTTGGGGGTACTACCCAAAAGCCTTTAGCATTGTGCTAAAGGCTTTTTTGTTTTTAAGCTGGTTGATTAGTGGTTAGGGAACAGTGGCCAGGGATTGTTCATTAGTCATTGGGCATTAGGAATTAGTTGATAAGGATTAGTAGTCATTAGTTGACTTTTTTATTAGGTTAACTGTCTAATTGGTTAATCGGTTAACTGAAAAATGCAAATTGTAAACTCACTATCAACTTGCCCAACCGTCAGCTAAAGCAAACGGTAATGAATAGCCTACTGCCAATTGGAAATTGATTATTGGAATTTGTTTACTCTCGGTTTTTTAGGGAGAACCGAAGCGTAGCGAGCTCATTGAGATAAATGAACACAAACTACTACACATCAATAAATGCTAATGGCAGAACTTGCTCCGAGTTCTCGGAGGAGGGTTTATTAAGCTAGGTTCTTAAGCATTGCCCGAACCGCCTCCCGAAGCGAGTTCGGGACGTATGCTGTCGCTTTTTCTTCTTCTTTTCCATTGATGAAAAGAAGCAAAAATCTAGGCTAATGCCTTCCTTGTACTAGACTGGCAAAACTTCCTCAGCGAAATTAGAATGTCCTCCCACCGCTAATACCTCAACTCGACTGCCTAATTTCTTGTATCCTAATATATGTTCGTTTCTACAAAAGTTTTGCTGCCTATTACTGCGGAATCCAAAGAGGCCGGTCTTTCGTACTTAGCAATGCAACTAATCTTGCACTAACCCTTCTTCTGCCCCCTTTCCGTCATTACGAAGCCTTGGCATGAGCGAGCCAGCCTGTCCCGATCGCATCGGGAAGGCAATCTTCAAGTTCATTAGCACTATCCATATCCCCCTCTGGAGGGGGCTGGGGGAGGATTTTGCAAGAACTCTATTTCCCCCGCACGTCATTGCGAAGGAGTGTAACGACTGTGGCAATCTCCAATTTCATTAGCACTGCCCTATCTCTAACCGTCCCCCGAAGCGAGTTCGGGACGTAATGCTGTAGTGAGACAATAAAATTAAAATAGCCTTGAGCATTTCAAGGCTATTTTAATTAAGCCATACGTAAGCGCCTGTAGTGAAGCATCAACAGCAATAGTAAAATTCCGCAGCCAACAAACCACCAAAAAGAAGAGCCGATTTTGGCGAGGTCTTTCTTCTGCTCTTTGACCATTCGTTTTTCGGCTTGCTTATGAACTTCTCTATTCGATTGCTCTCGGCGTTGTTGTTCCAATTGTTGATTTCTACTGACTTGCTGTAGATTGCTGTACCAAATTAAGCTATCTGCCGAGCCTTGGAAACCATCTTTACTGATTACAAAATCGCCTTTGGGATAGAGCTTTAAGAAATTTGTCTGCTTCGCACTATCTATCCCTAAACTGTAGCTTTGGGTATCCTGCGTATTTGCTTGGAGAATTAGCGCTTCGGTGATATTCTCCGTATTTACTGCACTGCTCTCTGTTAGCTTTCGCTTAGCGGAACAGCCGAAGATCAATACCACCCATACATAAATAGCTATTTTCATTTTCTCCCTCCTTCCATATTTATCCAGTCTGCATAATACTTAATGGTTTTGATGTGTCTCATTTTACGGTACACGCCATCGCCTTCTCTACTCCCTTCGATATTGGTGTTCCCTTCGATAGTGTAAAGCCAATTGTCTTTTTGCTTTTCCACAATTCCGGCATGGGCAATCCGTCCTTTATCTGGGAAATAGATACCGAAGACGGTTGCAGGTTTGCCCAGGGGCACCAAGCTCGCTTTTGGAAAAAGGCTTGGACTCCATGCCGTACGGGGCTGTTTAAAACCTGCCTGCCCAAATACCCAGCTCACAAAGGCGGCACACCAAGGTTCACCTTTTTTGTTTCCGGTATAGGCGAGGTATTTTTCTACTTCTGGTCCATCATTGTTTCCTGTGGCTTCTCGAATGCCAACTTGGGAGCCTGCTATTTTCAGTAAATGACTAACTTTTGGATCAACTATTATAGTATGGCCAATAGGCTCAGTATTGCGCTTAGCCAACATAAGGCAAATAGCACAACATATAAGATAAATTTTTGCCATGTTGTGAGTAATTTAAATTCTAGAATCAAAATTTTAACTGATGGTAGACCCAACCAAACCATCATCTTATTAAAGATGTAATAGCTTGCAACCTGGGTAAATAGCCAAACTACAATACCTATTGCGATTAAATGCCAAATGCCGATATCTACAAAGCCTATTTCAGGATTATGACTAAACCATTTGGGTATTGCCCACCATAGGACAAGTGTAATGCACAACATGCCAATTACATTGTATCTGGGACGTTTATAATATGAGATAATTAGTGCTTTCATTTTTTAATAAATTAAGAGGGTTTGAAATTAATTGGCGTTTTTGTTTGACCTAATGAATAAATCGGCGCAAGTAATGCCAGAAGGCGTCTTCTTTTCCATTGATGAAAAGAAGCAAAAATCTAGGCTAATTGCCTTCCTTGCACTTAGGCTAGCGAAACTTTTACGGCGAAATTAGAAGGTCTTCCCAACGCTTTTCCCTATAGCTCGACTGCCTAATTTCTTGGTAAAGCCTGTTGATCGATTTTTCAAAAGTTTCACTGCCTATTACTGCGGAATCCAATAAGGCCAGTCCTCGTTTTAGCAGTTTCTTTGTTTCAAACCCTCTGTTTGCAATTGATTATTTAACTGGAAATGATGTTGTTAAAGGTTACTACATTTCCGGGGGTGTCTTTAGCAGTAACTTCGAGGTTGGTGCCGAGGACTGTAGGATTGGTTACTGTTGCGGTGTATTGCCAATCGAGGCCATTATCTAAAGGAACCGCAGCACCTTGCTCGATGACATCGTTATTTTCATCTAAAATCCTAACGTTTACAGATTGCAGTTTAAAATTGTCGATGATCCTGAATGCTAGGGTATCTCCTATTTGACCGCTGTATTCATCTGCCATTACCCTACGAAGTTCTGGAGCTTTCAAATAATCTGCAAAAGCGACATTGTAGGCCGACTGCCCAGGTTTCGCTTTGGCCTGGTACTCTTCTTTTAATACCGGATTGCTAATTGCCGATTTCGCATAGTAGGCTGCTTCGGTAAAGCGATACCTTACATCAATTTGAGAGTCGCTCAAGGGTTTTTTAGATTGTTTTGGGCGACGGGCGACGATGGTTTTATCGCCTGCGATGTTACGGAACACTAGCATTTTTCCTATGGTGCCACTCACGCCTTTCATGACCACATTGTTTGTTGACTTTGCCATAATTTTAATTTTTAAAAGATTAATAATTCTGTTTAAAGCTTTTTCCGGAATGCTTTGTTGATCCAAATTTGACACTCAAAATCCTGATAAACAAATACTTGTTCGCTTTACAACCTATTTAATCACAGTTAGCTCTGTTAGTACAAAAATTGCGCAGCATGTGCATTTGTTCGCTTTATTCGCATACACATAGCGTTTTCTAGTGTGGTGCTTGTGTGATTCATGTACCATTGATGTGTGATTCATGTGTTGCGGTTGTGTGGTTGTTGTGCGGAGGTAGTGTGGTGGCGGTGTGGAGGATGTGTTGAAACTATTTTCTTTCTTATCATCTTTTCCATTGATGAAAAGATGCAAAAATCTAGGCTAATTGCCTTCCTTGTATTAGAATGGCAAAACTTTAATAGCGAAATTAGAATGTCCTCCAACTGCTTATACCCTAGCTCGACTGCCTAATTTCTTGTATCCTGCTAAATGTTAGCTACTGCACAAGTTGTGCTGTCTATTACTACGGAATCCAATAAGGCCGATCCTCGTACTTCGGAACGGAAATATCTAGTTGATGCTCCACTCCTGTTTTTTCTATGAGGCACAAATAGCTATAGCTATATGTGATAGGGCGCTCTTTCGTGCTTGGGTATGGTGGTGATGAGTTTGAAACTTTCCTATCCGTCATTTCGACGTTAGGAGAAATATAGCAACATAATGGAGAACAACAAATACTGTTAAACAAAAAGCCAATCTTTTATTAAGACTGGCTTTAGTGATTTACCAACAAGATTTGAGCACGAGTTCGAATTCGATACCTGTATACTCGGCGAATTCTTTGAGGCTTACGTATTGGTGGCTTTCTTTATTTAGTTTGTTTTTGATTTCGCGTAATAACTTTTGGGATGAGCGTATGCCTTTACCGGTAATGATGCTTATGTCTTTTGCATAAATGCACAATCTGTTTGTTTTCATACGAAAAAAATTAGGGTAAACGTTAGATGTGCTGCAGCCCCATGCACATCATTAGATGATTTGTCGCTGATGCGACGGTTGATGGATTTAATCAAATTTAAAGTCTTTTATCTGTAAACGCAAAGGTCTTTTTAGGTTATAAATGGTAAAAAAGCGAATAAAGCGAATTGAATAGTTTTAGCTCCACAGTTCCCTGTCGCCTATCCATTTCACGAATGCCTTTCCATTAGACTGGGAAACGATAGCCTGCTCTTCGGTGAGAAAAGTATTTAATGGAGCCTTAAATGTTATTTTATAACGACGTGAGGAAATTTCCTCTATCTTTTGAATTGTATCGATATGAATGATGCAAGTTGGGTTTATGGTAAAATATTCGCCCTTTGGCAATGCGCTAATGCTATCCCGTATGGAGGTAAGCCACTGCTCTGAAGTGGCATCCATATGTCTAGCTAAATAGCTTCGATGTCGCATCCTTACAATGAAAGCTATTTTTTTTGGCAACTGCTCTGCACCGTTATCAGCTGGCACAAATTCTTTTGCCGCCTGCATCCTGTAACGTTTCATGACTAAAAACAATTGAGACCATAAAAGTTTCATCACACGAATATTGTAATAGCTGTAGTAATAAGCATTTAAACAGATGATAAACGCCAATATTATTGGGAAATCTTGATTAAAATAACGCCAAATCCTTTGGGGCTCTTTGATCAGCAAAAAAAGAACCATTGCCAAGCCTGATGCTAATACGCTTACTGCCAATACTCCACCTACCAACTGATAAACACAGCGCTTTCGCCAGTTTACGGCATACGGAACTCGTCTATCTAGCATAACAGTGACCTTAAAAACCGCATAAACGATGATGAGGGCAATGATGAAACTACCAATTAATGAGATGGTATATCCGTTGACCAAGACCACTTCAAACAGCCCATATTCAGTGGTGTGACTGAGGATGTAATGTGCTGCGCACAAGGAGATGATGATCCTTGCTGGAAAATCACGATAGGGCTTATTGATACCCTTAATGAGATTCAATATTTTTTCCATAGAGAGGTGAATTTGAATACAAGATAAAGAATTTAGTTGAGTGACTTGATTTTTGCATTGAACGCCTAGAGCAAAAGCATTTAAACACTAAAGTTTCAAGCTCCTAACAATGTGGTTTTGTTTTGGCCAAACGGGCTTTTTCTTTTGAGACATCAAAAGAAACAAAAATGTCCGACTCAAACTTTTCTATTAAAGTTAGCGCTTTGGCTAATTGGTGCTACCCGAAAAATTTGCAGGTCGGTTAAAAGTTGAACGTAGGAACAATACTGGGGCCTTGTTAGACACCTAGCATACAAGTTTTCATTAAACTCAACCATTGATCGTGATTAAATGAAAAGACTTTGGGAAATATGATGTTTTATACTGCGCTTATTTCCTTGGTTTTTCGTAAAATCCAAAAACCTGAGTGGTACATTTTTTTTGGCTGAGTGGTACCTATGTATGACTTAGTACAAAAACTTGTATGAGTTAGTACAAAGTTTTTGGGGATTATTTTAGGATGATTTGAATGGCTTTCAACTTTGCGTTTACATTAACCTAATTTTTTTATTTATGGAAAAATTTCCTTTTACAAGCGAAGGGGCAGCCGAGTTGGTTGCCGCTTTGTATGCACTACCTGATCTGGCACTGCAAGCGGAAGCTGCCGATGCTAATGCCGACTTTGCCGAATGGCTCTTGAAGCACTTCGCTTTTGAGCCTTCACAAGTTGTCTATCTTGGGAGCATGAGCCCTACTCTTTTAAGTTTTATGGGTGCTCAAGTTGCCATGGCTATGCGACATCGTTTGCCTTTGACCCTTGTTAAACCGCTTACGAAGGCTGCAGCCTTGCGAGATAGCAAGCTGATTGAGACCAAGAGCAACATTGACACCGATGGAGATGGCAACGGTGGAGAGCATGCCAGTGGTTCGGTAAGCATAGAAATCAGCTATTAAATTTTAGAGAAGCAGGGTTAAACAGCCCGTTAACCCTGCTACTTATTGCTATGATGATTTATTGCCAGCTTTAAATTTTATTGAACAAAAACCAGTTTATAGTGGGCACTAGCATCATAACAGTCGTTTTGATTTTGTAAATATTTGAAGTAAATTAATTTCTCTAAAAACGCTAATCATGAAAAGATCACCCTTATTTGTAGAAAAATTACCCATTCCCAACCGGGAAGCAACTAAAACGGCATTATGGCAGGCTAAAAACTCCAAATGGAACCTATATAGCCCTCTTGTCATTTTTTTTATCGGTGCGTTTGCTACTCTTGCTTTAATTGCAAATGATCCTTACGGACATAAGGCTAGCTCTGCTTACCTTCCTTGGCTGGTGCTACTGACGACCTTTGGCGTTGTTGCGCTGCTACTGATCAAAAGTTTCAGAGATATCATACGGATAGAAAAGGATTTAGACGACAGCTATGAAGCTTACCAGCTAAACCCCATCCATCAGCAATACAGGTATGAGATGGGCGACTATTACGAATGCTTATACGAGCTGAAGCTCGTGCGCTTTGAAATGGCCCACCTCACTTCTTCTGCGAAGGAAAATCTCCAGTATCGCCAATGGATGGCCCATATTAACCCCGCTAACGCTAGCATGTTTTCTGCTGACTTTTGGCGTACCCCACATGGTCAAAGATTGGCCAAGCATGGCTTTTATCCGTTTTACGCTCACTACGAAGACACGCTGAGGCTTTCCGAATTTCACCCTGAATGGTTAAGCCTGGCAGAAATACGCACATTTTCAGCCATGCACCAGCAATTACGTACCACTTTCCAGTATCAATGCAATGCCGAGGAGCTGGCCAAAGAGGTCTTAGCCATTACCCATTCTCTTAATGAAGAAGAAGCATCATTGCTAAAAGAAATGGAAGAACGGCATGCCGATTTATTGGAAATGCGCAAACAACGCTACGCCGCCTACCTCAGTTTTCAAAGAAAATACTTGAAAACCACCAAAGCAATTGCCAAACAGCTGTCTTCATTTAAGTGGAAGGAATGCTGACATGCCCCAAGAACTACTTAAATTAAAACTCCAAAGTTTGGGCGCTTTGAGGCCCGAGGCTTGGGAGCGAATTGTGCGGTTGAGCCAGCAGCAACAGATTTCCGATGGTGGCAATTTCATCAGAAGAGAAGGAGCCTTGGCCTATGTGGCCAGCGGAATATTAAAAGAATACGATCAGCATGAACGCGAGATACCTGCCATTGTTAATTTTATTGGCGACAACAAATGTTTTGTTACCCGTAGGCACCATCAAAGCCATTATCTTCAGGCTTGTATGCCTTGTATCGTTTACAATTGGGATTTTGATGATTTGCAGCAAATTCATCGGGATTTTAATGAATTAAAGCATGTTTACGAGGCACTTTGTGCTGAATATGATGCGGGGGTATTGTTAAGGATGCGATTATTGGAAATGACGATACCGGAGCGTATAATCGAGTTTAAGTCGTTATACTCAGATATACTTCCTTATCTTAAAAGGAAAGACATTGCTAATTATCTCCATATTAGTTATACGTATTTTTTATCGATCTGGTAAAAGCGATAGTATTTTATTCTTTATCCTTCTTTTCCATTGATGAAAAGAAGCAAAAATCTAGGCTGCTTGTACTGTGTTGTGCTCACTCATGAAAACTGCTATTGCGACAGCTGAACCGTGTGAATGTTTCTGCTATTTCATCGTCAATGCTCCACTTCTGCACCTGTCTTGGAACTGGTATATGAATATTAAAGCTTACGTTTTAATGGTTACCACTTCCACATTACAAAATGCCAATCATCGCACTTAGCAGTAACGTTTGCTTTTTGAAAAAAAATAAAATAACGAAAAGCTACGAAATCTTAGCTTTTTTCATCTGATTTCAGAGGTTTAACCCATCTGTTTCCTAACGAACTTTATCTCAACGCAGCGAACCATTTTAGCCTTCGCTCAAAGCCTTTACCTGTACCGATCCAATGATAAATGATTTTCGCGGTTGTGTAAACGCCTGTTAGCCTATACCAAAGCTGCGCTAATATTTTTTAAACCTTAACTTTTTCGGCTGTTTTTTCAAAAGCAATAAAGCAGTCAAACTATGCGTAATATTAAAAGTTTAATTTTTGGCCTAGCAGCGCTGGTAGTAGCGTTCGGCCTAGTATTTAGCATGAGTGCTTTTAAAAGCAACAGTGTAAAGCGTGCTCCTGTGTATTTCAAGTATGAGGGCAGCACATTTGATGAAACAGCCTATCGTAACATCAGCAATTGGCAACACACCAGTGCACCAGAAGAAGAGGCCTGTATCGGCGACAGTGACATCTGTATCCTAAGTGTCGACTCGGACAACCTTACCGCCCCAGGTAGCATGTTAGACAAACTGGATTACTTCTTCAATACCGATCTTAACGGTAGCGGACAGGTTGAAAGTTATGTAGACAACCCAGCTAATAGAGAAGCTGAACAGAACTAAGTAAAAGCCCCTAGCCTACCCAACTAGGGGCTTCTTTTTGCTAGTTTTGCGGCATCCCCGTCATGTTAATGATATCTTCTGGAATGGGTAAGGCATAAGCTGACGAATTGGGAGCCAGTATATATTCCCTTCCATCCAGATTACGGCGCATGGTAATGTTGGCACCCATCTTATTGAGCCGCCTTACGTCCATCCAGCGCCAACCCCTAAATACCATTTCCTTTCTGCGTTCCAATAGTACAGTCGCTAACGCCTCCTGTGCATTCGTAGCCACCAAGGGCACATAAGTACCCGTCTTAAAACGTTTAACCAGTAATGCGTTAAGGGTATTGATCGCTCCCTGCGCATCACCCTTTCTAGCCAAACATTCGGCTTTCATCAGATAGAGCTCATCTGTAGCCACCCCATTAAAAAGAAAGCCGTATCCCGAATAGGAACCTCTAAAAACACCTACTGCCGTTGCTGTACGATGGTACATTGTTTTGCGGAGATCATTCTTATGATAAACAGCATATAAAGCTGGGTCTATATCTCCTTTCTGCAAAGCAGAAGGATAGGGCAAATAGGTATCAAATATCACCTCTGGGTTGAAACGCACAAAAGCGTTGTTAACTGCATTTACTACGCCTTCTCCCCCATTGTAATCCATCAAATTACTTTTGAGCTGTAGTGCCAGTTCGGTATAATACAGCGCACTATCTACCTGCTGCATCACCAGATGTGTCCGAGCCAAGAAGGCATAGGCCGCAGGCTTTGAAGGCCTAATGGCGTGGATGGGGTGATTGGGCAGCAAGCGTGCTGCTGCCCTCAAATCTAGGAGCATCCGCTCATAACCTTTCGCTACCGTAGCCCTTACCGATGGTGTGTTGAAATTGGCACCCAAACGCAAAGGTACTCCGAGGTCTGTCGCTGCTGTCTGCGTATCATAGGGCTTTGCCCAAATCTGTAACAGATCGAAATAGGTTCTTGCCCTTAACAATAACGCCTGCCCCTTCACATTCTGCCATTCTTGTAAGTTCTGCGCCCTATCATTTACTTCATCTATACCATCCAATACCACATTGGCCTGATAGATACGTCCGTACAGCGTTGCCCAAATACCACCGTTGCCAGGTTCGAAGGCATTTTCCCTAGACCAAGTGTGCAAGTTGCGCACATACTGGTTCAAGCTGAGCCAATTGGCGGTGCTCAACTGGAAATCATCACAGTTTGTAATGGGTACATTCACTTCTTTTTGGTTCAAAAGGTTATGGTTATCTAGTAGGCTCTGCATGCTGGCCACCGTATTGGGTACCACCAGCTTGCCATTAGGCTTTTCATCGAGGAACTTCTTGCAGCCCATACACATGATGGCAGGCAGTAGGATCAAGCAATATTTCAGTTTCATGTTTTCTCGGTTTAGGTTAAAAATTGATGTTGAGTACAAAGGAGAAATTAGCGGGGCGCTGCAAGGTTGCCGTCTCTGGATCGAGACCAGCTTTATTGGCCCGCCATATGATTGGCAGTTGGTTGGCCGCAAAGCTTAGTTTCATTGCCCTAAAAGGCAGCCATGGGTAAGCTGCTGGCCTTAAGCTATACGAAAGATTAACGTATTGCAGGCGGATATGATCACCTTTTTCGAAAAGGATTTCCGCATTGCGATAAAAATCATCTCTTGCACTGTTGAGCGGATATACCATCGCAGGCACATTGGTATGTAGCTCATCTCCCGGTTGCTGCCAACGCTGGGCATAATCTGCATGCCCCTGTAATTTAGTTACCAAGGCATTATAATCGATCGAGTTTCGCCTGAAGAAATAAGCAAACTTGTAGGTGAACCGCAAGGCCAGCTCTAGGTCTTTATAGGCAAAGGAAGTGCCCAGCGAGCCAAAGTATTTGGGCATCTGCGTTCCAATAAATACGGCATCCTGCAAAGTGGTCTGGTTAACAATAGCGTTGTAATCTTTGGTTTGCTGGCCATTGAAATAGCCAATGGGATCACCAGTTTGGCCATCGAGCCCTGCCCATCGGTAGGCAAACAATGCCGATGGCGAGTAGCCCTGCAGGATATTGAAGCCACTAGCCATGGCCTGCCTGCCCAAGCTAACTTCCTGCGAAAGATGGCTTACCTTATCCGTATAGGTGTTGAAGATCAAATCTTTGCTCCACTTCAATTGCCCAAAATTTGTATAACCTCGCAATTGGATATCCCAACCCCTACCTTTGGCACGTCCCACATTGCGAAGCACACTGCCTGCGGTAATCCCGGTAGTCAGATCTATCGGCATGCTAGCATAAAGATCATCCATATGCTTGGTATAATATTCTACGCTACCCGATAGCCTTTGGTTAAAGAGGGCAAAGTCTAGCCCTAGGTTCAGCATCGTTACCTCTTCCCAACGTAGATCGGGATTGGGGTAATTGGCAATTTGGCTGTAAAAGCTACGCGTAAAGTTGCTGTTGGCCTGATAGGAAATGGTAGTTACCGCCACCTTTCTTGGATCGATATTGCCCTGCTTGCCATAGCTGCCCCGCAGCTTGAGCTGTTGCAGCCAAGGAGATTTGATCCACTCTTCTTTCAATACATTCCAAGCGACCCCCACAGACCATAATGGTTTCCAACGGTCGTTAGTTGCTACCCCAAAAAGGTTAGAAGCATCACGACGGGCACTTGCCGAAAGTGTATAGCGCTGTTTGTAGGTATAGGCACCGTTGGCAAACCAAGAAACAAAACGGTTATTGGTGCTGCCCATGTTGGCCAGATTGGGAATATAGAGCTGCCCTCCCGTCATGTAGGAAGGATAGGGATTAACTAGGTCTACCGCATTGAACAGGAGGATATCGGGATCATAGCCATAGCGACGATCGGTATTGGAATTCGCGACCTTCTCGCTCCACTCGGTTCCCACCAAGAGGTTAACTTGATGATCTTTCCAGTTCTCGGTAAAATTTAACTGGGCACGCAGGTTTTGTGCCGTAAGGTCTTCATCACTAAAATCTAATATGGCGCCTTTAGGAAGTGGATAGGTTATTACGCCCGTACCTGAATTCACCTGCGTAAAGGAATTGATCAGGTTGCGGGCAGTATAACTTTGGAGGCTGTGCACGGTATTCAACTCATAAGATTGCCGTTGGATGCGGTATTTCAGTGCCAGTTTCAATTGTGGGATTAACTGATAATCGAGCCCAAGCGTGGCACTTAGGTCATGTGTTTGATCCCTAGTTACACTTTCCTTATAATCATTTAAGGGATAATAGCGCCAATCGAGCAGTTTGCCCGCTCCAATATCATCTATATAGCCTTGTCGGTAATAAGCATAAAGTGGTGTGGCCTTACCAGCTACATCCGCAAAACTAGAATAGATAGGCAGCATACCTGTTCCAAGATTGATGTTCCCATAGCCGGGCGCACCTGATGTGCTGTTAGTATAAGCGTAGGCGGCATCCAAGTTGAAGTGCAGCTTTTCGCTCAGCTTTAACTGGTTTGCCCAACGGATGGTATAGCGGTTGTATCTGGCATCGAGATTGGAAATATTGCGATCGGCTCCCAAGCCCAATGACCATGCCATTTGTGAAGAGCCACCACTTAGCGAAAGTGCATGCTGCTGATTGGCCATCTGTCTATAGAAATACTGGTTAAAATCGTTCCGTACATCATGCCCTGCCAATGAGGCCAACTGTGCATCAAGCTCGGCACCAGTCAAGCGACCGGCCTTGTGTTGGAACATCAGCTCGTAGGCTGGTGAAAAGGGCGGTCTGTTGGCACGGGCGGTATCCGTAAAACGGTACTGCTTGCTGAATAAGAGGTTCTCCACTTCGATCAGATCGGCGCCAGAAATAGCTTGGTCGTAGAAGAGATTGGGCGGAGCTGCCAAGGTAATACTGGAAACCAGATCTACCTTTATCGCCTGCCCATACTTTCCTTTTTTAGTGGTGATGACAATGACACCGTTGGCCGCCTTTGCGCCCCAGATGGAACCAGCGGCAGCATCTTTTAGGAAGTTGACACTTTCAATGTCATTTGGGTTGACGTTGTTGAGATCGCCCTGATACTCGAAATTGTCTAAGATCACCAGTGGCTTTTGGATAGCTACCGTGAGCGTACTCATACCACGGATCAGCATGGCATTATCGCCAAATACCCCTATCCTATCCGAAACGGGTGCTACACCATTGGTAATGGTACGCAGGCGATCGAGTACATTGGTACCGATCTGTTGATTGTAGGTCTTATTGTCTATCTGTACAAAGGAACCGGTTGCCCGTTCTTTGGGCAGGGTCTGATAGCCCGTAGAAACGGTAACCTCCTGTAAGGTTTCTACCGATGGACTAAGGCTGAAGCTGGGCGACTTGTTCAACTCCCAATTAACCTGTACAATTAATGTCTTGTAGCCCGTAAGGCTAAGTTGCAATTGATTAATCTTGCTCTTGATGGGCAGGTTGAACCATCCCTTACCATCAGTACTTGTGCCGATATCCGTTCCTGTTATCCTGATATTAACATGGGCAAGTGGTTGCTGATCTGTAGCGGAAATAACTTTGCCCTCCAAAAACAACTGCTGTGCCATGGCGGGCATGGCCAGCCAAAGGCTTATCAATAAAATACCTAGTTTAGTTTTCATGGCGATGTTTGTTAATGAGGCGTTGATGTTGTTGAAGCAGCGCAGCAACAATTTCCCTATTTAGGAAATGATAACTGGCAAAGCCCATCACCATACCGCGGTAATCGATGAACACATAATGTGGCACATATTTATGCGGAAACATTCCCTTTAAGATGGTATCGGCCACTAAGGTTGGTAAGGGATGTAACTTGGCATTGGCATTTTCGGTATAAAACTTTTTGAGCGTTTGGGCATTGTCTTTTCGATTGCTGTTCACCAGTACAATCTTTAGTTCGCTATTTTCTTTCTGCAATGAATCGGTAATCGGAAACTTACCTACGCAGGTACCGCACCAAGTTGCCCAAAAGTCTAGTATCAGTAGTTTGCTCTTATATTGTTCTAAGGTTTGTTTAGTAATTTGACCATTGGTGTAAACGCTGTGTTCTTGTTGCCAAAAGGTTTCTGGCAATTTATCGCCTACTTTTAGGGGAGCCCCACCCTGGCCCTCCCCTGTAGGGAGGGAATTGGATACTACCTTCTTGGTATTTGCAGTAGCGTTATTAACTGGTGCTTGTGCTTTAGTGCTAAAATTTAGGCAAAGCATGGCCAGTACAATGAATAGGATTGTTTTCATAGTTGTGGTTTTGGTTAGTAATTAGGTTGTTATACCTTCTTCTTTTTTTTATTCTTCTTTTCCATTGATGAAAAGAAGCAAAAATCTAGGCTGCTTAGCCTAACTTGCTTTAGCTCAATTAGATTTTGATAGCACAAAATGAGCCGTTACACTTCTCCATTTTGCTTGTTCACTGCGTCATTAACATTAGTGATCACATCTAATTGGCTTCCGCTTCGCTATGCTAAAATGCCGGTCTTTCGTTCTTAGCTATGGATGTACTTTGAAAGAAACCGCCGCCTGAATTATTATTAACCTAAATTTTTGAAAAAGGCGGCGGTTGTTCTTTGATTACACTGGTTGTTTTGGTTTGAGTGGGTATAGCCACTCGAATTTGTAATGGTTCATATTGTTTGTTAGTTAAATCTCAGTTTTACTCCTTCTAGGCGTCTTGTCATCCAGAGCTTGTCGAAGGATCTATTTTTCAATTCTTATTTCCACTCTACCGATAAACCGGCACAAGTTATGCCGTGGTGGCATCCTCCTTTAGTCCACCGTCTCCCGAAGCTAGTTCGGGACGTAATGCGGTAGTCGGTATTTCTTTAGCCTCATAGCCGGCGGGGCCTATTTCTTTTCCATCGATGAAAAGAAACAAAAATCTAGGCTGCACCGCTTCTCCTAAAAACCAGCCGCAACAGCTAAATAAAAAGAACTCGCTACGCTCAAACAGCTTTTTATTTTTAACGCTGTTTACGGCCTGGTTTTCTTAACGTCGATGCGCTGAGGCCGTCCTTAGTTCTTAGCAATACCGATGCAAGATCGGCACAGGTTGTTGTTGCTCACCTGCACAATCCATCTCCGTTCCCTCTCCGTCATTGCGAGGCCTTGGCATGAGCGAGCCGAAGCAATCTCTAAGTTTATCGGCACTGTCCCTCCTATTCCGCCATGATATCCATCACTTTTTGGCCATGTTGAAAAATAATTTAGGGCATAGACCAGCCTTTAGGGCATGTTTTGCATGCCCTTACGGGAAACCGGATTTGCTTATTAGGAAAAAATACCTACCTTGGAATTGCGATATATACCTACAGTTTGTACTTTTTAGCCTGTAAGCTGAAAGGCTGGACAACCAAATAAGATATAAACCGATCTAAAGAATTGATTGCGCTCTCACGCAAATCCTCTTTTTTTATTGGCCTCTTTTTATTTGGAATTTCTAGTATACAACTATGTAGGAGAACAGATTTTGTTCTTTAAAATAATGGATTGGGAATACCTATACCCAGCCTCCTTAAGATGACGGTATAGATTTGAGCTTAATTTGTTCGTTGGCATAACGGTTTAAAATTTGGTTATGTGCCGATGTGTACCCGAAAAGCAATGAGAGGAAACCAAATTGGTGAGAAACCAATAAGGCGAACTCTACTGCTTTTGCCAGTGGTACCGTCAAGAACCCTCTCAAACCGAAGGTTTGAGTTTCACAAAAGACTGACGCAAAGTTCGCCCTATTGAATAAGTATGCGAAGATACAAATATTCAATAGAAAGCGAACCCACGACGCTCATGTGAAAGTTTGACGGTTTTCTGGCATGAGTGACATCGTAAAAAGCGAGGTATTCCCCCACTACTATTTGTCGCTATAATTAACTGATACGAAGATAAGTATAATTTATTTATCAACCAACATGTAGGTTGATTTATTTTAAAAACAATGGAAAAAAAAATAATCTCTGCAATAGATTATCTATTAATAGAAGAAGTTAAAGCGATTAGGATAAAAAAAGGTATTTCTAAAGCGCAGCTAAGTTCCAAGTTAAAACTGGCTGAAAGCTTTGTTGGCAAGGTTGAAGATCTCAGCCAAAGAGACAAATACAGTATTAGACATCTTCCTCTTTTAGTTAAAGCCCTGAGCTTAGAGTCTATAGGCGAACTTTTCCCTAAAGTGCCAGAAAACAATTTGGTGGAAATCACTTATGAAAAAGTAGCAAAGATAAACAAGGACGGTAGCGAGAGTAAACAGTTTGAGGAGAGAATAATTGAGATTAAGGAAGTAAACTAGTTGTTTAACTCTAAAAGTAAAGATGGCTGAATACTGTTCTAAATGTGCGAAAAAATATGGTTTAAAATTAGAAACCGAGCCAGAGCTATGCGAAGGTTGCGGTGAAGTTAGACAGAACAAAAGCAGTAAGTTTTTGTGGGTTATTGGGGTACTGGCTGGTCTATTTATACTAAGATGGCTAGGATGTTGAAGACCATTAAAATTAATAAGACTAATGAAAGAATATTGTGGACACTGCAATACGAATACGAACCATATTGTTGTAAAATCTGAGAAGAAAGGTAGTACTCCAGATGCTAATTTTGATTGGAGTGAAGAATATGCAATTATTAAATGCATGGGTTGCGATAGTTTACAATTTAGAACGACATATAGTGACGAAACTATGATTTCATGGAACCATGAGGAGCAAGAAGAATTTTACTATGATATCGTAAAATATTTTCCGAAGAACATAGTCGGATATAAAGCACTTGAGAATAGCTATAATATCCCTGATAAGATAAGAGTCGTTTATAATGAATCTGTTGAGGCATTGAAAAATGATTGTTATCTACTTTGCGCAGTTGGACTTAGAGCCGTTATAGAGGCGATATGTATTGATCAAGGCATAACTGGACGCAATCTAGAAATTAAAATCAACAATTTAGTTAGAAGCAAATTAATAACAGAGAAGGACTCTGGTCGACTGCATAGCATAAGATTTTTGGGAAATGATTCCGTTCACGATATGGAAGTACCAAAAGAATCGAAAATTAGGATTGCACTAAACATTATTGAGCATTTGATAAATAACCTATATCTAATCGATATTGATGCGAATGAGCATCTTGATACAATAATAAATAATTATGATGATTTTAAGAATCTACTTAGAAGTAAATTTATTTCAATAAATTCAGTTACAGAACTTTCAATTAAAGAAATTCTCGGCAAAAAATATAGGCGAATAGAAAGTACTTATATACCAAATTTCACGCAGCAATTAATTGACGAAATAAATGCCGGCACTTTTCAATATCTAAAAATTGGAGCTGTTAAGCCATCTAGTATTGAAACTTCAGACGTGCAGCACTTTATAATTGAAAGTCCTTTTTAAAATATATAATGAATAATAGATATTCATATATGAACACTTCAGGCATAACAATAGTTGTTTTTCTACTTTGCTTGGTTGTTATTTTTTGTCTTCCGGAGTGGCTTTATAGTCAGTTCCCTTTCTATAACTATAAAGATATTGGTCCTATAGGCGACGCTATAGGAGGTGTGGCTGGCCCAATTGTAGCACTAGTTGCAGCGGGTCTTACTTTTATGGCGTTCAAGGTTCAATACGACGCAAATCAACAACAAAAAATAGATTTGGCGAGAGAACGTTTTGAAAATAAATTTTTTGAAATGTTGAAGTTACACAAGGAAAATTTAAACGAAGCATATGTTGAGGATTATGGCTCTTCCAAAATAGTTGGTAGAAAAATCTTTGAAACGGCGTACATTGAACTTAAGGCCTGCTATAAAATTTGTGAAGATGTTTTAAGTTCCATTCAACTAAATGACAAAAGGAGATACCTGACTAGAATGAGTTATAAGTTAATTTACTACGGAATTAGTAATGACTTAATTACCTATATAGATAAAAATATAAAACATGATAACGAATATTTAAATAAGTGTAGACTTGCCATAGAAAAATATCAATTTAAGCACATATCTACACGTGGAGCCAATATTTATTACAACATTCCTGGCTCAAGTATATCCGTTGAAATATCGTTAAAATACAAGCCATTTTCAGGTCACTATAATGCGTTCAGCCATTATTATCGTCACTTATATATGATGTCAAAATATGTGACTTCGCAATCAGATTCAGTTATAAATGAAAAAGAAAAATCTGAATACTTACGGATCATACGCTCGCAGCTAAGTACGTTTGAACAATTAATGCTTTATTTTAATTATTTGTCTGACTTAGGAGAAAATTGGGAAAATGAGCGCAACCATTTTTTTTCAAAATATTGTTTAATCAAAAACATACCTATATCGCTTGCAAAGTTTGCTGTAGACCCATTAGAGGAGTTTAAAGAATTAATTGAGAAATGCAAAATAAACGGGAAAAGAATGCTTAATGATAGTAAATATTAAATAATGCTTTTTAGACAATAAAATATTTTAATTCAATAGTAATGAAAAGACTCATTCAAGATATCGATGCGATCCCTTCAAAGCGCATATATTTATCAATCATTGCCGATTACCACACTAAAATAGCACTATGTGAGCTAATAGATAATGCTATAGATAATTGGAGCTTCAATCTGAAGAAAAACAATCTAACGATTAAGGTTGAGTTAAATATTCATCAGCAATTAGTTCGTGTAACCGACAACAGTGGAGGTATACAAGAATCTGAAATGCACTTAATTGTAAGCCCTGGAAATAGTAAAAATACCGCGGCTGAAAATACAATTGGGCTATTTGGAGTGGGTTCCAAAAGAGCTGTGGTAGCGCTATCAGAGGACATTAGAATATATTCGCGATACAAAAGAGATAAAACAATACTTGTTGAAATTGATGATGCTTGGATAAAAGACGATACAACATGGGACTTGCCCATATATGAAGTTGACAAAATAGCCGAGAACACGACGATAATAGAACTAAACAAACTTAGAGATCCTTTAAAAGAAGAAGATATTGATGAACTTTCTATTTATATCGGAACTACATATGCCATGTTTTTCAAAGACAGCAAATTTGAAATATTATTAAATGGCAAAAAAATAAATCCAATTATATTTGACAAATGGTCGTTTCCCCCTGGATACGAGCCAAAAGATTTCTCTGGTGAAATTGACTTTGGTGCAGACGGTAAAATTAATTTAGAAATTTTAGGGGGGCTAACCACCTCTGGAGAACCTTCTGGAGGAGAATATGGTGCATATTTCTATTGCAATAAGAGACTAGTTGCAAAAGCATATAAAGGCCCAGAAGTAGGTTATAGACCATTAAAGATTGGAAATCCACATCCTTCAAACTCTCTTGCTAGAGTTATTGTGAAGATAAATGGACCTGCTAATCTGATGCCTTGGAACAGTAGCAAATCAGATATTAATCCCAAACATCCCGCTTTTAAAGAGATTCAGGAGCATATCGAGAGAGTTTTAACTCACTATTCGACACTTTCTAAAAAATGGAGCACAAATGGCGGATGGGAAGAAAATGTATTCAGATTCAAATCTGGGGCAATTAAAAAAGAAGTTCTTCAAAATATTTCAGCACAAGTAAGGCTCTTTTTACCCCCAATTCCAAGACCTAAAACTAAAAAATATGTAGATGTTATTAGGACGAATAACCGAACTCTCTCTAAAAACAAGCCTTGGGTAGTTGGCTTATACGAAACAATAATTGCAGTTGAAGAAATTAGCAAACTTAAATTAGATCAAAAAAACAGGATTGCTTTGTTGACTTTAGACAGCATGCTCGAAATTGCTTTCAAAGAATATTTACTAAATGAATCAGGAGTAGCTTTCAATGCTCAACGATTTGAAAATATAATGAAGAATAGAGCAGATGTCCATAGAGAAGTAAAAGCAATGGTGCCATTAACTAGCGCTCAATGGCAGAAGATCGAATATTATTATAAGTTGAGGTGCGAACTAGTGCATAAAAGAGCTACTGTTACTATTTCAGACAACGACCTCGCTAACTTTAGAAAAACAGTAGAGTATACATTAAAAAAATTATTCAATTTGAATTTCAAGGCCGATTTGATCATTACTTAATCTCTGTAGAACATATAATAAATACTTGATTAACTGGTGGTATAGAGGTGGGAACATTCGTAAACAAAGACATACTTTTAAAATATCCAACATTAATTAGCAAGAATAAAATAATTACATAAACTATAAACCTTGTTAGCCCAAATCCAATTTCCAAAAAGCAAAAGCTATAGAACAGGCTCAGACCATGAACCATTAAAATTCTATTTAGACTCCCTTAGCAATGTTTAAAACAATTATATTTACTAATAAATACTTGTCAAAAATATGGATCAAACATTCGAGATCTTTAATTCAAATATCATCCAACATAAAGAAATTCAGAGAATTTTAAAGGTCCGAAATCGTGCTTTTGACCAACAAACTGTAAACAAAAAACTTTATGAAGACTATAAAGCAGAAGGTTGGGTAATTAATAAAGAAAATAAGGAAACCTATATCATCAGAAAACCGAAAGTTCATCATAAAGAATTTGAAGATCGGGTGTGGTCTGCATTTGCCAAAATGGGGTTTGATGAAATGAATGGAAATTCATTAAAATTGCCATTTAATAGTGATGAAAAGATACCAGGCAGAAAACTAGATGTATTTGCTGCAGATAAAGAAACTGTATTAATAATTGAGTGTAAAAGTGCGGAAGAATTAAAGAAAAAAAGTATGCAAACAGTTATAAATGATTTTATAACTGTAAAAACTGGCGCAAGCCAGTTCTTACCTCGACTATACCATCCAGAGAAGAGAAAAATCAAATTTATTTTAGCTACTAACAATATTATTTTATCAGATGTAGACAGGGATCGCTTGAAGTCTGAGAGAATAGAACACTTTAATCAAGATGATGTAAGTTATTATGAACAGCTCATTGACCGATTAGGTTACGCAGCTAAGTATCAATTATTAGGCCGCCTTTTCAAGAATGAAGAAATACCTCAGTTAGAAAATAAAATTCCTGCTATAAGAGGTAAAATGGGCGGATTTACCTACTATTCTTTTTCTTTAGAGCCTGAAAAGCTTTTAAAGATTGGCTATATATTACATCGAACTGAAACTACCAGCGATGATGATGGCTATCAACGGATGGTGTCTAAACCGAGGCTTAAGGAAATAGAGTCTTTTCTGAACGACAATAATAATCCCGGTTTTTTTCCAAATTCCATAATTATTAATATATCAACCAAGAAGGAAGATACTTTAAATTACTCACTTTTAAAAGGAGAAAAGCATGACAGCCAAATTGCTGAACCAGTTATTTTATCATTACCTAAGTCTTACCATTCAGCTTTTATTATAGATGGGCAGCATCGCTTATATGGCTATGCTAACACTGAATGGAAATTTAAAAACTCTATTCCTGTTGTAGCTTTCGAGAATCTCCCAGCCGAAAAGCAAGTTGATTTATTTGTCCAAATCAACAGCAAACAAAAACCAGTTTCAAAAAATCTCTTGATCATGATTATGGCAGATTTGATGTGGAACTCTGATAAGCCAAAAGAAGCAACAGATGCAGTCAAATCAAAATTATTACAACGCTTAGGCGAAAAAGATAGTTCTCCCCTTTATCGGAGAATAATGTTGACTGAAGGTGGCAGAACTACACTCACTAATATCACACTTGATTATTTAATTACGAATGGATTTAATAAATCCAATTTTTTTCCTAAATATTCGAAAGGCAAATTAATGGTTATGGGACATCTATATGTTGACCCATCAGACGGTTATGAAAGTATGCTTGATAAATCATTCTCTTTCTTTAGTGAGATATTTAACTACATGAAGGACAATTTAGAAAGCCAATGGAACTTAGGAAATAGTGAAGGCGGATTGATCGCAACTAATATTGGATGTACGATTACGATTAGAATTGTTGATGACATTTTGAATCATTTAGTTAAAACAGAGGGAATTTTACCGACCAACATTTCTGCGCAAGAATTGGCTAAAAAAACGTTTGTATTATTGCAAATTGTGGTAGACACCATGAATTTACTAGATCCACAAAAAATCAAACAAACGAAAAATATGGCTGCCTCAGCAGCTGGTTTAGAAAATGCAATTAGAGAATATCAAAAACAAATCAATGAGAGATACTCTTCTTTTAAACCGAGTGGTTTGGAAGAATGGGTAATAGAAAATAGCGGAACATTTAACGAAAGTTCAAAAGATCTTACTGAAAAGATTGAACACGCAATTCGAGATTTCGTTTTTGACAAACTCAAAGAAATTTATTTGGAAAGATGGTGGATTGACGGCGTGCCAAAGGAGATCCAAAAAAGTTCCGCGGTGATTGCCATTGACAAAGGCAACGTAGAACCAGCTGAAAACTTCATCTTCTTGTTAGATTATAAAAAAATTATTGAGAAACCTGTAAATTGGAACTCATTTAAAGATTACTTCGCAGATCCTAAAGAAAAATCAGGAAAAGACAATCAGACTAAATGGTTCGACCAATTAAATGAAATTAGAAATAAAGTTTCTCATCCTGGTAGAGCGAAGGTTACTGCTTCTGAGGCCCAATTCCTAGAAGAACTTCAAAGTTGGTTGCTTGAAAGAATAGGAAATGAATAAAAGCTCATTTTTCATGAGCTTTTATTCATTCAGAATATTGTCTAAAGCGTTTGAGTAAATTGGAATATTATCAGTTTCAACACCAAATCTTTTTTCAATCATAATATCGATCAAAGCATTTCCATCAATCAGTATAATTGGGACGGCGCCTGGTTTCCTTGTGGCACCAAGAGCATCTTTCGTGAACTTTGAGGTTGTAAAAATAATACCTTGCTCAAAATCGCCTTGTATTGCTCCTCTGAATTTGTCGATCTCTGTTCTGCCTATAGGATTGTTCTTCCATCTCTTACATTGAAAAGCGACATTCAAATGAGTGATTCCCACCTTCAATTGCCCATGACCATCAAGCCCACCATCTTTAACGTAAGGAGTTACTGTCATTTTCTTAAAACCATATACTTCTAACAGTTTTTTTCCAAATATTTCGAAAGACGCAGGCTCTATTTGCTGGAGCTGATTTAAAATTTGCTGTTTGAAAACAGTATTATGCTTTTTATGAATTTCTTTTAAATCTTCTATAGCTGATTTTAAATTTTCAGAATCCTTCTTAATGATGATCTCGGTCTTTGAACTAACTTCTTTTTTATTAGGAATGATTATTCCCTTAATCCAATAAGTACCATCAGTTAAGAATAAAAAATACTTCTTTTTATTAGCCGTCGGAAAATCTAGATTCTCGCTATGTCTTCGTAATTGTGTTCTAACTATGTGCTCAGGATTTGCAGCATTAAAACGATATAAATCATCTTCAGAAATCCTTTTATAGATCTCCCCTACTCTTAAAGGTTTATTTTCTCTTTTTAAAGCTTCAGTGATCGCTTCATTGATAGTTTTTTTTGGCATGAGGGCTAATTTAAAAATGTATATTTGATTTACTTAAGATGCCAAATTACAAAAGACTTTGCTCAATCTCATTAATTAAAAAATCATTTCCAGTAACGGAACTTTTATTTTTCAACTGTTGATCGATCAACTCCAAGCCGTCATCAATATGCATTTTTACATATTTGGCAATTTCAGGTTGATTAATATTGATTTGATAATGGGTAGCAACTAATGAAAGGTAAATTTCTGGGTAATTACCAAAAAGTACTTTGATACTATATTCTTTACCTTTTGAATCAGCCATGAACTTTAGCTCTAGCTTCCTTTCTTTAGCTAAAGAATAACTAAAAGCTAAACGAGCGATGATATTTTCAGCCCCTAGATTTAACCTGTTAGTTAGTTGCGTAACCAATTCTTTATTGGCTTCTGATGTTTTGATATTACTAAACATAAGCCTTTAAACTTTGGTTAAATTGACTAAATAAATCTGTAGGATATAGATCGGCAAAAGTAGAAGCGTAATTGGCTTCTTGTCTGATCAAATAAGCCTTTCCAATTTTAGGTAATAACAACTGGTATTCTTCTTCGGAAAGTTCTTTTTCCAATAATGGGAATAAGACCACTTGGCTAGATACTGAAGGATAAAACTCTTTAATGATATTAGCAGCGTGCTTTTTATCCAATTTCTGTAATGGGCTATCAATAAATACAGGGAATTGGATATTAGACTCCGTTACTAAAGCTTTTAATAAAGCAGTGGCATATAATTGTTGCTCGCCCTTAGACAAACCTTCTTTATTGATGGTATTACCACTGGTATCGAAAAGATCAATATCAATTAAATCGCCTTCAATCTTCACTTCTACCCTTTCTACAAAGGTTTGCTTATGCATTAAGCTATTCAGTTCCTTTTTGATATTTTTCTCTAAAGAAGCTTTTTTCTTTAATTTCAATTGAAGTAAGAAAGTGTCCAATTGATGAATTAAGCGAGTAGTTGTCGCAGACTTTTCTTGATCTTGACGTTCTACCTTGATATGTTTAGTCTGCTCCGATAATTGGCGTTGTATGGTAGTTATTTCTTTTTCTGTATTTGTTAGCTCAGCTTTCAAATAACCTATCTTTTCACTAAGTCTTGCTAGGTCAGCATTTAGATCATTGTAATTTTTTTTTAAAGCTTTAATTACTTCATCACTAGATTTTAAATCAGCATCTTGAAGCTTTTTATGTGTGATATTATAGCTACTTTGCAAACGCTTACCCTCAGCTACCAAAGTTTTAAATTGCTTGGCATAGGCATTTTGTAAATTGGCATATACGTTATTGAAAAGACTTGTTTGATCAGGAGTAAAAGCTAATAGAATATTTGTTTCTTGCTTAGTCTCGGCTTGTAGGTGCATTTGTAAAATCTGTTCTACTTGATCTTGATCTACTGCTTTAAGAGATATTAAAGCATTTTTAAGTGCCTCATACTTTTCCTTCAATAAACCATTGATTAAGTGAGCATGCTGCTGTCTTTCCTCGACAGCAATCTGTTGCTTTACTTGCGCCATTTTACCCATCAACATTGCAAAAGGCGCTAATTCTAACATTTCTGCAAAATCAGCTTTGTTTTTTGCCTGTGCCTCACGCAAATTGGTACGCATTTTACGGTACTCGTTCACTTCCTCATCAGACATTGCACTACCCTTTCTAACCAATTCTTCTTGTGCCTTAGACAATTCGGCTGTTTTGATCAATTGCTCTTGCTCTTTCTTCTCTAGTTCTTCTTTGTGTAATATAAAAAGCTCTTGAAGCTGATGAAGCCTAGTCTGTAAGTCTTCGATCTTTTTCAAATCACCTTTAGAGGCTGATTTTTTACTGATACGTAATTGTAAGTTTTCTAAATTTTGCTTTAGATCGGTATATTTCTTGATCCCTAAAACCTCATTATAGGCTTTACTGAAATATAGCTTTTCATCTATGCTTTTGACTTCTGCTAAAGCCGTGATTTTCTCAGCATCAAAGAAAAAGAATTTGGCAATCTCTTTAGGCAAAACGAAATCATTGATAAAAATCTCCAGTCCAATAGTTTTGGTCAGCTCATTTGCCCTACCATCTATTAAGATTTCTAATTCTTCTTTTTCTTTACGTGTATTGTAAGTTCTAGCAATACTTACCTCGTTACATGATAGGTGCGGGATAAAGATATTGGTCAATACTAGCTTACCGCTAAAGCTATATAACGCTTCAATTTCTGCATCAATTCTAGCTAGCTCTAATCTATTTTGGGTATTTGCTTTTTCTGCTTTTAATACCTCTTCTTGCGCAGCTGCCTCTTGTAGGGCATTACGGTTCATCAGTTTAAAAGCATAGCGATGGTAGCCACCACTTTCATGTACTTCTTTACGGTAGCGTTCGTCTACGTCTACCATTAGCTTGCCATATAATATCCAAACTAGAGAAGTTAGCAGTGATGTTTTACCAAAACCATTTTGTCCGGAAATGATGGTTACATGTTTTTCAGGATTGGTAGATAAGGTGAGCGGTTGCTTACCTTTATATGCCCTAAAATTATGTAATGTAATATTGTCTATTAACATGCTAAGCGTTTATTAGCGAGGTTAGTTAAGTAATTATCTAGATCGCTTTGAATGCCGTATTTATTGACTAAGATGATTTTTGATTTCTGAAGCTCTAACATTTCGTTGATCGCTTTAAAGTCTTCTTCATTTTCGCAAACCTGTCTCAGTAGATCTTTTTCAAACACCTGGTCATCTGAGAACTCTTCTTTGGTCATTTCTGTTTGATATACTGAATTATAAATATCAGCTACATTATAATCGAAAATGGAATCACGATGCCAAGTTACCTGAACAGCTACCAATTCTTGGTAGTTGATCAAGATTAGATTTGGGTCTTCTTGCTGCACTTCTTTTTGTGCTTCTAACAGCTTATGCAGCATAAAAGCTCTTTTTTCAGGCGTATATGGCCCCCAGTTCTCTTCATGTGCATCGTCTTCGTCTTGGTTACGACGCCAAGTTTGCCGCCATGAACGATCATTACGGTAATCGACCAACATATCCCGGAACTCTACTAGAGGTTCCATCCACTCTTCGCCGTTGTCTACCAAGGCTTCCATAGACTTATCGCGTTTTACCACGGAACAAACCCAACAGCCGAAACGACTTTGCCCACAACTTGGCGTGGTAGTGTCTATAACCAAAGGACAATCGCCACCAGAAGCATTTCTGTATAATGTCACTAAATCACGGTGCGTGCCGCCCCAAGGTGGATTTACCTGTAATAAGTAAGTCCAAAGTTCTTCGGTTTCTACATCTTTGATAGGTGCAAAAACAAAGGCATTAGGCAACAAGTGCTTTCTTAAACGTTCGCTTTTCACATAGCTTTCGTGCTTAGCTATGCTTCTAGCACGAGTGGTACTTTCATCACTTCTAGTACCTAGTAATATAATGGCCTCTCCTATTTCGGAGATTTTACCTTTTATGAATTGTGTAGTTGGATCGATCTTTAAGCGATCTGTACACCAACGGAATGAGTTATTAGGTGCTGGGTAACCTTTCCCTAACAAATTAACCCAAAAAGTATCTTCTAATTGTGGGCTGGTTTGTTGTACCGTAATTGGCATTCCTTCTTCTGCCGCCGCTTTTTGTATATGGTCTAAAGTAATGTGTATAAACTTAGCAATACGTGGGTTTTCTACCAAGGTATCGTTACATACTACGTAAACATGTCTATTGCGTAAGATCGGATCAATTTTACGTAGGGCTAACCACACGACTTGCAATAGCATAGTTGAGTCTTTACCTCCGGAGAAACCTAAAATCCAAGGACGTGGGTTTTCATCGTTCAAATATTGATCGATGATTTCTGATTCAATAAATTTTAAGTCTAAGGCCATAACAATATTCGATACATAATATTAGAAACCATGCACTGTTTGTTTCTAAAAATGGAAACAAATGGAAACTATATGGTGTAAATGCAATACAAAAAGTAAATATTTACTTTTTAGTAAATATTATTTACGCAAAAATCGACAAAAGTTTCGAAAAAACGGAATATTTGGCTGCGCTGAGTTATTCAGTTTTAAACAGTTTTAAATGGGTTTAAACACCACAGACTGACTAACAAGTAGTTGTGTTGAAAAACACCTTATATATGCTCTGGAAAGTTTTTACCAAAAAATGGAAATATTTTTCCTAGCTGATTGTTTGTTTTGCAGATTTGCAATAAAACGTATCTTGTTGAGGAGGGCATTATAATGCTTGTAGTTAGTAAACGATGCAACCGCGATGTTTATCTATGATTTAGGGTTTTTATTGTTGATAAGAATATTTTTATTGCTGTTCTTGAAGAGCGCTGTCTGCATTCTCTTGATAATATTTATTCTATAAGTGATAGTATACTACTATTCGGGTATCAATATTCTTCTTCTGGTGCTTCTGTTGCCTCCTTTGTTTCTTCCTCTTGGCAGTTATTACAGAGGCCACCATATACTCCATACTCATAATCACCGCATTTAGCACAAGTATTTTCTTGTTTATCTATACATCGGTTACAGTATTCTTTCCAGCTATACTTACCATTTCCACATCTTGGACAAACTTCATCAGTGTATTTATCCGAAAGCAAATCGTCATCTACACTACTATCGGTTACACAATTGCCCTCTTTACCTATGATCTTAACTGTGTATTCTACTCCACGATCTGACTCAAAGGAGGCTTCTCCATTGATAATCTCAGGCGGGTCAAAATGGGTATCATCTAACCATCCTCCGTTAGGCCAATGTATCTTTGTAAGAAGTCCGTTCTCTATGTCTACTTCTAACGTATATTCCGAACTTGTACCTGTTTTACTATAGTAATAAGTCACTTGCGCACAGTAACTTCCGTCGGCATAAACATCTGATATAACTTCTTGCTCATCAAAAGTTTCCTCATCATCGCTACTGTTTTTTGCATTACATCCGAATAGAAGGACAAAAAAAACAGAGCAGAATACCCAAAAAAGGTTAGGTTTCAGTAAAGCTTTTAAGCGTTTAAAGGCTTTGGCGTATTTTTGGAGAGCGAGCAATTGGTTGTGATTGAGAGTTGCGAGTTATGGGTTGTTCGTGCTTCGTTTTTCGAGTTTCGTTGATGCGGTTAATTGGTTATGCCTTACTTTTTAAAGTCTTTTTCCGTGACTTTTTCGTTGATCCAAAGGTTAACTATTTTCACGTCTTGACTTTTCTCTCCATCGCCAAATTTAGATTGCGTATAGTATAGCAGGTCGCCAAATTTCTTAAAATCTGAAAAATAGGTAGCACTAAATTTACCTTTTTCTGTATTGGAGATATTGTCTTCTCGCAACATGAGATAAGATTTTTTGCTATAGTAAAGGTGTCTTACTTCGTTGCCGGCAGAAGTAGCCTTTACCAAATAACAGTCTTCGGCATTTACTTTAGGCTCTTCTTTTAGCAGTTCTAATGTCCATAAGCTTGGATCAATAAAATCTAGCTCATTCATGATGTGCTTTTTGTACTGCTTTGCTTTGAATTCTTCAGGGTCTGCTTTTTTCTTTTCGCCTCTTACCATTTCATAGCCCTCTTTCCCATCGAACCAGTTTTCAAAAACAATTCTGCCGTTATACACCACTTGGAAAGCGCCTTTATTGGGTTCCATTTCCTTGGTAACCCACAGCACCTTTCTGCCATCCATTTCGGTACTCATTTCGGTATAGAGTGTTTTTACGTTAGCTAGTGCTTCTTTTCCGCCCATAGCCACAATTGCTTGTTGAAGGACATCAGTAGCTGTCTTGATTTGGGATGTTTGAGCTTTGATCAGTTGTGCTGAAGCGAGCAAGGAAGATAATATTAGCGTTTTAATAGTCATGTGGAGTCTTAATTTGTTGGTTGTTTGGTTGTTTGAGCATTTAATTTTAAGGGGCGAAAGATGTTTCGCCCGTACTGCGTGAAGATAGGAATTTTAGTTGATTTTTTTCTTTGGTTGGTGTTATCACCAATCTAAAACAATGCTAAACCCAGATGGTACGTGATAACACCGACCATAGGTAAACAGCTTGCTCCGATAACATCGGAGGGAGTATTGCATGGTGTGAATACCACCGCATTAAGATCGTTGCATACGCAGCCTGCTCCGAGATATTCGGAGAGGATGACGAAATAGGAAAATATGATGAGTGACAACAAATCACACACAAGAATAACTAATTTTTTAGTTATATTTGTTAGTATTTTTGGAATCTTGATAACAATGAAACCTTATGTCATTTGCGACCCAAGAGTTTATATCTAACATTTGAATATAAATTAGCCTGTAGTTATGAAATTTATGATTACCATATCCCTTTTAGTCTGTTTGAATACTGTTTTTGCGCAAAACGTAGCGCATAAAGAAAACTTTAGCCTAAGAGGTCACATTGTTACCGACAAAACTGGGTGGGTATGGCTTCGCTATAACAACAAAGATGGAAAGGATATTTTGGATAGCGCATATCTTGATAATGGTAATTTTCTGTTTATCGGATCAATTAATGGTGCTACAAGGGCAACTCTTCGTTTTCTCAACAAATCACTAGGCATGAACGATCCGAATTCGATATCCATATTTATTGAAAATGCCAATATGAGCATTGATGCAAAAGAAAATGATTTTAAAAATGCGAAAATCGCTGGCTCCGAGACCCAAGTCGATCATGAAAGGCTTGAAAGAAGTAAAAAGTCGTTATTGATTAAAAAAGAAGAATTAAGTGTAGAACTAAAGGAACTCAATAAAGCGGTAAAAAATAGAGATTCCGTAATGGGAACATCTAAAAAGCAAGAATTGATTAACTCCGAGCTTCAGAATGCTGCAACACAATTAAAACAATTAGACTTTTCTTTTATTGAAGAAAACCCAAGCTCTTACCTAAGCTCCTATTTGTTATTCTCTCATATTACCAGTAATAACCTATCCCTTGATTCTGCGGAGCTACATTTCAATAAACTCACAGAACGAATACATGAAGGCTCATTTGGAAAATTAATTGCGGAATATATCCACAACGTAAAGTCATCCATGGTCGGCTCAGCTGCACCATTATTCGAATTGATTGCTTCAGACGGGCGTAAAGTAAAACTGGAAGATTTCAGGGAAAAGAAATATGTACTTATTGATTTTTGGGCTAGCTGGTGTATTCCTTGTAGAGAAATTTTGCCCAAAATAACTCAGCTTCATCAAAAATATGAACCTATGGGATTGGATATCGTTAGTGTCTCTATCGACACGGATAAAAAAGCTTGGTTAAAGGCAGTAGATCAAGATAAAAAACCATGGCATCAACTCCTAGATCCCATTCCTTTTGAAAAAAGCGGATCGATGACGAAGTACGCTATACCTTCTATTCCCCTACTATTACTTGTAGATAAAAAAGGGATCATCATAGGTCGCTATGAAAATGGAGATCTGACCAACTTAGATAAAAAACTGAAGGAAATTTTTTAACCTTTCAACAGTACCTTTTTCCTTTGGTTGGTGTTATCACCAATCTAAAACAATGTTAAGCCCAGATGGTACGGTGATAACACCGACCATAGGTAAAAGGACATAGCGTGGTGTAAGATCCTCCCCCTACCCTCCCGAATAGTCGGGATAAACTCTCTAAGAGCCTGCTCCGATAACATCGGAGGGGACATTAAAGGTATAAGATGACTAAATAGGAAAGGTTAATGGCATTATCATAGACCTGCGGTTTTAACCCGGGGCAAAATCGGAGGAATAAAAATATTAACGGAGGAATAAAAATATTAATTTAACTTATTCAGCTCCTTTAATTTTTCCTCGATAGGGCTAAAATAAACATCGTCGTCTATATTGGCACTGTTGGGTTGCGGGAAACGTTTAATGTTACCATCCTCATTTAGCTCGAAGCTTCCTATATCTTTACCATCTAAGTTGATATGAAAGTGCCATCCGTTCTTTGTGACAATCACATGCGCTAATTTCTCTCTGATCAGCACGTCGACGATGATCTTCTCACCTACATCAGTTGGTGAACTAATGTTGATTGGAGTGTGTTGATCGGGATGGCTGCTGCTCTGCTCGGCTGTAATTACGGTACCGGTATAAGTATCGTCGCTTAAAGAATCTAAACCTTGTGTACCTGTATTGTCTAACCCATCTCGAGCAGCAGGTTGTCCGATAATTTTGTGAGTTGTATTGTCCATAGTTTACGTTTTAGCTATCTGCTTAACAAACGAGTAGGAAATATGTTTAGTTAGGGATTGGGTTGTAGGCTGCGAGTTTTGGGTTGTGGGGGTTTCCCGATTTATCGGGGTTTCGCTTTGCAAGCTTGACATTTGGCCCTGCGGTTTTAACCTAAGGCTGATTTTGGAAGCGAACCTCTCTACCGAAGCAAGTTCGGCACATGCCTACATCCTCCGAAGAGCCTACTTCGATAACATCAGAGGGGACATTAAAGTGCATAAGATGACGAACGATGAGCGGTGATCGGGTATCCTAAAATACTACTGATGGTAGCGGTGATAACACCGACCATAGGTAAAAAAGGATAACGGCATTGGGAAAGGATAGCGTATTTCCCGACTTGTCGGGATTTACGTTGTAGAGCCCTTCGGGGTTTCGCATTGCAAGCTCGACATTTTTCTCTGCGGTTTTAACTTAGTACATTCCCATACATTGGCGGGCTTACTTGTTATTTGGAGATTTAACATAGAAAAACAGGAGAAGCTTTTCCCTTTGCTTCGTCTCTTAAAATACCTATTAATAGGTATTTTATATGTTAGGTATTTGAGTGATTTTTATTAGTTAGTTAGCGGGTTAAACACATTGCATCAATCACTATAAACACAGCATTTTCGTATTTCAACAAAATAAACAATCAGATGAAAAATCTCTTTTTAACAATTTTATTGGCTGCAACAGCAGCTATTTGTTTTGGTCAAACCAAAGGACAGGTAAGAAAACCGACAGCCCCTAAAGTTACGGCATCGAAATTTGGTGCATTAGCAATCGATAGAAGTAATGGTTTTTACTATGGATGGTCTTCTAATTATGCCAGCTTGGCAGAAGCCGAACAAAAGGCTATTGAAGAGTGTAAGAAAAAAGGAGGAAATTGTACGGTAGTGCTCTCGTATTCGGGAACAGGATGTGCCGCTTACAGAACCATTGATGGAAATGTAGGTACTGCATTTGGTTGGGGACTAGCGAAAACGAAAGAAGCGGCAGATGCCATTGCCACTAAAGAGTGTCTGCAAAGAAGCAATGGTGTGAGCCCAACAAACTTCGTTTGGAGCTGTAATTCTGCTAATACTGGTGCGCTGAAAGAAATTTATAACGCCACTGAAGAAATAGATGCCCCGGTTAAAATTGGAAATCAGATCTGGACTACAAAAAACTTAAACGTAAGCACCTTTAGAAATGGAGAGACTATTTTTTATGCCGCAAATCAAGCAGATTGGGAAAAGGTTAGTCGTGAAAAAATACCCGCTTATTGCTACCTTAACTTTGATAGCAAAAATGAAAAGAAATTCGGTAAACTTTACAACTTCTACGCAGTTAACGATAAAAGAGGACTAGCGCCTGCGGGTTGGCATGTACCTAGTAGAAATGAATTTTTAACCATGATCGCTGCGCTGGGAGGAGAAAAGGTTGCAGGCGTAAAAATGAGAGGCACCAAAGGTTGGGATGTAAAAGATTCTTATGCTTTTGCCCATGGCAATGGCAATAATTCGTCGGGATTAAATTTACTAACCAACGGCAGCGCAGGCGGCGATGAATATGGTGGTGGACAATCGTTCAAATACGGTGTTTGGCTTTCTTATTGGTGGAGCTCTACCTCAAAAGATAATACCTTTGCCTATTATTTAGATTTCAATAAATATAGCGAACCTCGAGTAACTGATTATAGTAAGACCACGGGCTGTGCTGTAAGATTGGTGATGAATTAACGAATAGCTAGGATCTTTTTCCAGCTATACCTAAGCGAATTGGGAATGACGGTAAAATGCAAGGAATGAAAGGGTGCATAGGATGACGATGAAGGAATGGCCAGGGTTTCACTATGCATTTTGCGACTCCCTCTCCTTTGGGGAGGGTTGGGGTGGGGCTTTTGCTCTGTCTATTCATAGCCCTGCGGTTTTAACCCAAGGTTATAGATCTAAAACCTCTCCCTAACCCTCTCCTTGAAAATGAGAGGGAATACCGTGACCTATTTTAAATACTAGCGCTTTAATATCCTTTCCTCTACCGAAGCAAGTTCGGTACATGCCTAACTTCCGAGAAATGCGGAACGGGCCTCCCGAAGTGTCGGGACAGGTACTCCTTAAAAAGGAGAGGGTAATAGTACTACCGCTTAAGATCCTGAACTAAATTTACAGGTAGCTTTCCGCTTCGCTACAGGTCAGGATGACGAACGATGAGCTGTGATCGGGTATCCTAAAATACTACTGACAGTAGCGGTGATAACACCGACCATAGGTAAAGCAGCATTGTATAAATACTACCAATTTTTCCTTAGGTTGGTGTTATCACCAACCTAAAACACTATAAAACCAGATGGTAACCGCGATAACACCAACCATAGGTAAAGCAGCATTGTGTAAATAACACAACTTTAAGATCCCCAATCGAGTTGAGGATGACGAACGATGAGCGGATGGGTTATTTCATAGCTCTGCTGTTTGACCCGGGGCTTATTTTTGGAAGAAAACCTCCCTATCGAAGCAAGTTCGGCACATGCCTAGCTTCCGATAACATTGGAGGGGGTATAGCGTGATTTGATATAAAAAAGGCCCCGATCACAACTCGGGGCCTAATATCTTTATCAACTGCCGGCAATAGCAAGCTATTTTCCGAAAAGATTGATCTTGAGGTTGAGCTCGAAGCTGCCGTTGGTCTGCCCGGCCATGGCTCCTGTATTGGAGCTGTACAGTCCCAGGATGTTGAAGGTCTTCGACACCTTGGCGCTCAGTCCGAAGGAAGTGCTCTCGGTGCTGTGGTACATCGCCATCAGGCCGATCTTATCCTCGGCAAAGGTAAAATTCGCACCCACATCGAAGATATTGTCCAGGCCCTTTATCCCGCGGAAGGCCACCTTGGGCTCCAGTCCCATGCCATCGTTCTCCGAAAGCCTGATCCTGTAGCTCGCCGCCGCAAAGAACCTCGCCTCGTTCACTACCTGTTCACCGTCCCTGCTGAACCCTAAGGTATTCCTCAGGTTGGGCATGGCCGCCTGTAAATTCAGCTTACCGCTGGTATAGGCTACACCAAAATCGCCATCCACATATTGCTGGCGCTGGTTGAAGTTGGCCGTAGTGGCATCGTTCGGATCACCATCCATCAGCCCCTGGTCCACCATCTCGTCCATATAGCCCAGCGAGATACCAAAACTCAACCTGTCGTTCTTACTGCTGACCGGGAGGTGGTAGGCATAGCTGCCCATTACCCTGGTGCGCTTGAAGAGCCCGGTCTGGTCGTTGTACACGTTCAGTCCCAGCCCCGCCCTGGGGGTCATCGCATAGGAGCCCGTCAGTAACTGTACCTTGGGCGATCCAGGGATGGTGCTCCATTGCTGGCGATAGCCAAGGTCTACTTCCAGTCCCTCCCCGCTTCCGGCAAAGGCCGGGTTGTTCAGGTACTGGTTATGGTAGTACATGGCACCTAGTGGCGCCAACTGTGCATTTGCCGTACCGAATGCTACACCCGATACCAGCAGTGCCAAAATATATCTTTTCATTTCCATGAACTTGTTCATTGTAATTGTCATCTTAAACATCCCCCTTTAATCCCTCACGATTGATACGAAACCTTTTCTCCTGGCCTTGCCATCGCCAAAATCGATGATGTAGTAATAGGTGCCCTTGGCCAGCGGCGAACCGTTGAAGGTACCGTCCCAACTGTTATCGTAGGCCTTCTTGCTGTAGACCATCCTGCCGGCGATATCGAAGATCCTGATCTCGCTGTTTGGATACATATCGATGTTGCGGATGATCAGGTAATCGTTCTTTCCGTCGCCGTTAGGGGTAAGGATATTGGTTCCCGAGATCATCATGTAATCTTCCTGTACCGTAATGGTCACCGAACTGCTCTGGCTACAGCCATTGGCATTGGTTGCCGTTACCGTATAGGTAGTGGTCTGCGATGGGCGTACCGTCAGCACGGCCGAGTTCTGCCCGCCGATGATACCATTGGCGCTGGACCAGCTGTAGCTCGTTCCGCCGGTTGCCGTAAGCTGTAGGGTGGCACCTTTGGATACCGAAAGTCCATTGCTGGAAGCGATCGATACCACGGGAAGGGCGTTGATGGTCAGCTGGCCGTTCACATAGATAAAGCTGTAGTTGTTCGAGACCGCACCGTTTGGCACCAATGTATAGGTTCCCGCAGGACTGTTCCGTGTTGCCGTAGTAGTTACCGTTGGCCTTGTGCCCAAGCTGGCCTCACTATCTGTGAACTTAAAGCCACTATAGCTTATACCCAATGTTGGTAAGGTATTGCCCTGGCACATTACCGCATTATTAGCCCTTACCGTTAGCACCGCCTTGTTGATCGCCAGGTTTGCACCTGTATAGCTGATCGAATAGTTGCCCCCTGCACTTAGGGTATTCTGGTTGATCGCATAAGTGCCCACATTCTCTCCAGTTGCCCTCGACAAAGTGCCGGTAATCGCATCGGTACCTACCAGCCCAGATGAGCTATAGGTCAATGCCGGATCGGCTTCGCCGTAAACCTTGGTCTTGGCAGCGGCAGTGATGGTCAATGCCTTAGCTGTAATGCCCAGGTTGGCCCCAACATAGGTAACACTGTAGTTGCCGCCCGCACTTAGGGTATTCTGGTTGATCGCGTAAATGCCCACATTCTCTCCAGTTGCCCTCGACAAAGTGCCGGTAATCGCATCGGTACCTACCAGCCCAGATGAGCTATAGGTCAATGCCGGATCGGCTTCGCCATAAACCTTGGTCTTGGCAGCGGCAGTGATGGTCAATGCCTTGGCTGTAATGCCCAGGTTGGCCCCAACATAGGTGATACTGTAGTTGCCGCCCGCACTTAGGGTATTCTGGTTGATCGCATAAGTGCCCACATTCTCTCCAGTTGTCCTCGACAAAGTTCCGGTGATCGCATCGGTACCTACCAGCCCAGATGAGCTATAGGTTAGTGCCGGATCGGCTTCGCCGTAAACCTTGGTCTTGGCAGCGGCAGTAATGGTCAATGCCTTGGCTGTGACTACACCGATCGTAGTAGCTGATGTAGTAGATAGGCTATAATTGGCATTAGCCGCACCACCCAAAACAAAGTTATTTACCGTGACTGTCTTGCCCGTACCCACGTTCACATTATCGTAAACCGCTGTACCGCTTACCGACACCTGATCGCCGCTTAGCACCCCTGTCAGGCTGTAGTTTCCGCTAGCTAGCGTAGCAGTGTTGTTTTTATCGTATACCTTGCTAATCATGGGACTGGCATTCAGCGCCAAGGTGAGTGCTTTTTGGGTAATCGTTCCGGTGGTGCTAGCCGTTGTGGTAGATAGCCCATAGTTGACGGCAGACGCACCTGCTAAAACAAAGTCTTTAACCGTGATGGTCTTGCCAGTGCCCACGCTTTCATTATCGAAGCTGGCTGTACCCGAAACAGCAACATTATCGCCAGGTACCACTCCCGACAGGTTGTAATTTGCAGGTGAAAGTATAGCTGTTGCAGTCTTATCATATACCTTAGTAATGGCCGGGCTGCTATTGAGTGCAAGCGTTAAAGTTTTCGGCGTAATGGTACCCGAGCTACTTGCCGTGGTGTTTGCCAAAACATAGTTGTCCTTATCTGCACCTGCCAACAGGAAGCTGCCGGCATTAACTATTCTACTACCCACATTTGGGCTATCGTAGGTTGCCGTACCGGAAACGGTTACCGTCTCGCCACCAAATACACCAATAAGTGCATAATTTGCCTGATCGAATGCGATGTTAGCACTGCCGTCGTACACTTTGTTAAAAGCAGGACTGCTGTTTAATGTTACCGTGAGCGCTTTTGGTGCAATGTTAGATACCGGGATTACCAAGTTTCTGGTTGTAGCTCCAGTACCGACAAAAACTACATTACCGGAAAGATTGGCATTTACTGGTACTTTCTCCTTGATGCGTAGGTAAATAGTGGTAGTCGGCGTATTTCCTGCTGCCCCAACCACTAATGGATTAGCAAATGAACTATTATCCGTACTTAACTCAAAAGCTGTTGGAGCAGTAATGGTAATGGCACTATTGAGCTCATTGCCCGAAACGGTAACACTCTTACTTGCCGATGCGGCGCCGTAAACCGTATTAAATGCAGTAAAAGATCCTCCAATGACGATATCTGGGGCTTTTACCGTGACTGTTTTAGTGATAAAACAACTATTGGCATCGGTAATCTTTACCGTGTAATTGCCAGCAGCTAGGCCCGTAACTGTTGCCGCCGTACCACCAGATGGCGACCAAAGATAGGTATAAGCCCCAGTTCCCCCACTTGCTGTTACCGTTGCAGTACCATCGTTAGCAGCTACGCCACTTGTATTGGTGACACTCGTGGTTGCTGTTAGGATAGCGGGTTCTGTTATGTTAAAGCTTTGGGTTACCTGGCAGAGATTGGCATCTTTGATAGTTACCGTATAGGTACCTGCACTTAGTCCATTTGCTGTAGCACCAGTTCCACCTGAAGGTGCCCATGAATAGGTATAGGCTCCCGTCCCTCCTGTTACAGTTACCTTCGCAGATCCATTGGCACCGCCATTACAGCTCACGTTGGTTTGCGATGGTGTAACAGCCAGCGCTGCAGGCTGAGTAATGGTAAAGTTTTTTATTATGGAACAGCCGTTGGATGCCGTAATAGTTACCGAATAATTGCCCGCCGTTAATCCGATAGCGGTATCGGAATTGCTAACAGATGGAGACCACACATAGGTGAACGGACCTGGAGCGCCCGAAGGTATGACCCCAGCAGATCCGGTGTTGGCACCATTACACAGGATATTGGTCTGGAAAGTGGAAGCAACCAAAGTATTGGTCGTCGTAATGACAAAATTTTTGGTAACGGTACATCCGTTGGCATCGGTAATCAGTACGCTATGGTTACCAGCGGTAAGCCCTGTTACCGACTGCGTAGTAGCCCCGGAAGGTGTCCATAGATAGGTGTAGCTGCCAACACCCCCAAAAGGCGTAACCGATGCTTGCCCGCCCGTGGTGCAAGTAGCATTGGTCTGCGAAGTAGTGGCTCCTAAAACCGCTGGCTGGTTAATTGTGAAATTTTTGATGATGAAACAGCCGTTGTTATCTGTAATTAGACAATTGTAGTTGCCCACGGTCAAGCCCGTAGCCGTAGCCGCAGTTCCACCAGATGGAGACCAAAGATAAGTATACGTTCCCGTGCCACCACTTGCTGTTACCGTTGCAGTGCCCGTAGCACTACCGTTGCACAGTACGTCAGTTTTTGATTGTGTAGCTGTAAGTATAGTCGGCTGGGTAATGGTAAACGACTGTGTGGCCTGGCAATTATTTGCATCAGTTACCGTTACCGTATAGGTACCAGCAACAAGGCCAGATGCGGTTGCCGCAGTTCCTCCAGATGGTGCCCATGAATAGGTATAGGCTCCTGTACCGCCAGTTACGCTGACTGTTGCGCTACCGTTTGCCCCACCATTACAAGATACATTGGTTTGTGCTCCAAAAGTAGCCACCAATACAGCAGGTTGGGTAATAGTAAAGTTCTGTGTGGTCGTACAATTATTAGCATCCCTCACCGTCACGGTATAGTTGCCGGCAGCCAGTCCACTTGCGGTAGCGTTAGTTCCTCCGTAAGGAGCCCAAGAATAAGTATAACCTGGAGTTCCACCTGATGCTATTACTTGAGCAGTACCATTAGCTCCCCCATTGCAGGATACATTGTTAACGGTTCCAGCGGACGCGACTAGTACAGACGGTTGGGTAAGGGTAAAGCTTTGTGTTTTGCTACACGAGTTGGCATCCGTAACAGTGACAGTGTAAGTGCCCGCAGCTAAGCCTGTGGCTGTAGCAGCAGTACCCCCACTTGGAGCCCACGAATAAGTGTAGGCGCCTGTGCCACCACTTGCAGCAACGGTAGCCGAACCCGTAGTTCCGCCATTACATGCAATATTAGTTTGAGCAACTGGGGTAACTACTAATGCTGGCGGTTGTGTAATCGTAAAATTTCTGGTAACCTGACAAGCATTGGCATCTGTAACGGTAACAGTATAGTTGCCTGCAGTTAAGCCTGTTGCCGTTGCTGCAGTACCGCCACTTGGAGCCCACGAGTAGGTGTAAGCACCCGTACCACCACTTGCAGTAACGGTAGCTGAACCGGTAGCGCTACCGTTGCATATTATATCGGTTTGACTACCAGTAGTAGTCAGTGCTGCTGCTGGCTGATCAACAGTGATAGACCGCGTAATCTGGCAACCGTTGAAATCGGTTACGGTTACCGTATAGGTGCCTGTGGCCAGTCCTGTTGCTGTAGCATTGGTTCCACCAGATGGGGACCATGAATAGAAATAAGGCGTGGTGCCTCCGGTAGCAATCACCGTAGCGGTTCCATTGGAACCGCCATTACAGCTCACATCCGTTTTGCTTATACTGCCACCCAGCGCTGCTGCAGGCTGGTTAATATTGAAACTTCTAGTTGCTTGGCAACCATTTGCATCAGTTACCGTTACCGTATACGATCCAGCAGCCAGTCCTGTAGCAGTAGCGGTAGTCTGTATCGGAGAGGTATTCCATGAATAGGTATAGCCTGGAGTGCCGCCAGTGGGTGCTACCGTAGCCGTCCCATTGTTACCACCATTGCAGCTTACATCGGTTTTACCACCCCCTGTAGCAGCACTTAAAGCCGGAGGCTGAGTTACCATTATATTGCTCAAAGTGAATTGACAATTTTTAGCATCAGTGATCGTAACCGAATAGATACCAGCAGTTAGACCTACTCGATCTTGAGTAGTAGCACCACCTACCCAATTATAGGTGTAAGGTGCGGTACCTCCGGTCGGCGTCAGGTCAATAGAACCATTATTACCGCCATTACAGGAAACAGTTGTTACTGTTGTAGTAGCACTTAAGGTAGATGTAGGCTGATCAATCGTAAAGCTTCTTGTTACTTGACAATTGTTGGCATCAGTCACCGTTACCGTATATGTACCAGCGGACAACCCGCTTGCTGTAGCACCTGTTCCTCCCGAGGGCGCCCATGCATAGGTATAGCCTGGCGTACCACCAGTGGGTGCAACAGTAGCCGTACCATTTGCGCCGCCAAAACAACTTACATCTGTTTTACTACCGCCTATAACCACACTTAAAGCTGATGCAGGCTGGTTAATCGTAAAAGATCTTGTAATCTGACATACATCATCACTAATGGTTATCATGTAATTCCCTGCAGTTAGGCCAGTAGCTATACTGCCAGTACCCCCGCTCGGGGCCCAAGCATAAGTGACAGTCCCCACAGCTCCTGTTGGCGCACTAACTGCAGCCACCCCATTGGAACCACCGAAACATGAAACATCGACTTTTGCAGTAGAAACAGACATGTTTGAAATGCGCAATGCAGCTGCAGTACTGTTAGTGAAACAGGTTACCGTTCCATTTATAGCTTTAAGTCGGTACAGGTAACCGTTCATGGTACCCGTTGCGCCGGTAATATTTAAAGTTGTGGTTGTAGCACCAGTGTAGACACCACCATTTGTAATGTCGTTGAAACCACTCCCGGTATCCACCTGCCATTGATAGGAAGTAGCACCGGTTACCGTCGCCGAAAAGGAAGTATTTCCGTTTACGCAAATAGATCTATTTGGCGGGTTTACAGTAATAATCGGTGTGGCACATGCACTACTCCACCTAAATGCATCTATGGCAATGTATTCAAATTGGCCTCCAGTTGTGATGGTAAGCTTATCAATGTTTTTTAAAGAATTGTCTGTACCACCATAGGAAGTGAAATCTATAAAGGTGAAGCCATTGGCAACGCTTGTACTCGTGTTAAAACCAGTACTCGAAGTAGCCGTAAATTGCGTAATGCCATTGAGAGTACCCGTAAAAGTTACCGATCCCGTAGCGGCCAATGAGGCAGTAGATCTTGCTGCGTACACCCATAGGCTTTTCATCTGAAAGGGCGCAGCACCTTGGGTGGCTATACTAAAATTTACATTTATTCCTGGTTGGGAGTTACCTGTGCCAGAGTTATCTATAAATCTATCGTCCTTTGCACTCCCGTTCCACCCCAGCCCTAAGTGGCTTGGATTAGGGCCTTGATCACTAGGATCATAATAAATATCAAATACAGCTGATGCCGGTGCGACCGTAGTGATGTTAAACACCTGGCCATTGCTGTTAAAGCTCGTGGCACCTGCAGGAAAAGTCTCGAAAGTTTCCGTTGTTTGTGCAGTTGCACTACTATTGCCGATGAGACAAAAAAAGCTAGCGAGCAACAAGAAACGCCAAAAGATTTTTTTAAAGTAAAAATTTGCCATACGTATGAGGTTTAGGAAATAATAAGAATTAGATGGTACGATACAAACCGTTTTTTCATTTGATGAAACTTATTATCGATTTTGAACAATATGAAGAGATGTATATAAAAGCGATGAAAAATGGAGACGACTTATTGATCTAAGAAAGTGGGTGAGCAAGATAGACTCACAACCTTGGAAATATTGCCTAATTAAGAAAGAATGTAAAGCTTTTGAATGACATACTACATCTACAAACAAAGTATAGAAATAGCGCTTTTTACTTTTTTGGAGAGAGAGCATACATATTAAAACCAATAGTTGTAACAAAGATATAGATGCTATTTACAAAAGCAAATTTTTTAAAATATATTTATAATAAAACCATATTTATTTCGTTCGCGAGCATTCAGTTATTAAAATAACATTTTAACGATAACATATACTTATTAACCACCGCTACTTTACCCACTATCTGCAGCGCACTATGTTAAATTAGCCACTTGTTACATTTCATGTATACGCTTTTTAGTGTTAACGTTAAAAACAATATGAATTAAAGTTACAGATCACTTTGCTAGAATTTTATCTTCTTGAAGGGTCACCTCATGACAAATCAGCCAAATCAGCCTTGAAACCCACTTAAACGGGGCGGACAAAAAGCGGACAAATAAAAAAACTGTTTTTAACCTATTAAAAAAGTGTTGTCGCACCACTCCAATGGGTTAAAAAAACAGCCCTTTAACCATAGGTTTCTATAGTTTGAATGAAATATCACGTTGAGATGAAAAGGATATCCTTCGATTGTCCGATTTCAAGGTTTCCATACAAAAATCGTTTATAGCTCACCTATTACCTCGTCGCCTTTTTGTATCTTGTAGCTTTAAACCGAAAACATGAGCAAGATCCATATATGGACAGGAAACTTCAAATCTGAAAATGAACTAAATCATTATCTTGACCAATCGGATTATCTCCGAGCATGGGCAGTTTATGACAATGAACCAGCTACGGAAGATGCCGCTGCTGATGAAGAGCCTTCGCCGGAACTTAGATGCCAATTCTGTAAGGAAAATGAACTGGACGACTATGATCCTGATGCAATGACCTATTGCTTTGCTAAAAACGGCTTTGCAATAAAAGAAGCTGCAAGCGTTATCCCTACCGATACCACACAGCTTCGCAAACTTGTTAACAAAAGCGGTATCGAGAATTTCAATGCCCTAATCGCCTATGAAGATGATAATTTGAAGCCTCAAAAAGATAATGGCCAAAAAAGAATGAATTACCTAGGCTGTATTGAAGAAGATGTCAGGAAAAGCGATAGCATCTCCCAACACTATCTTTGGGCAGGCGAGACTAAGGTCAATAAAAATGAGGCTTTGAAAATGATTAATTTGACTGAGGATCAGCTCATAACCATTAAATGCCAATACGCCAGTTATAAAAAACGACTTGACGAATTCATTGTTATTGAGGTACCGGATTTTAATTTGGCAGAAAGCATGGTACTTGCAGCCGACTCCGGTAATTTCCCGAAAGAAGCCAGCACGATATTATTAATCACCACCAAACCGGGCCTAAGTATTGACGGATTGCATGTAGGAAAACTGTTAGGACTTGAATTTATTGGTTCGTTTTAGCAAAAAACTATGTCTCAGCAAACAAAAGTAAGCTGACCGTTTGACCAATTATTACCTGATATCTTTTGCAGCTACGGTGTTTCAATCAGTTTGTTAAATTTTCTATTTCGGAAAACATTAGTCGTTTCACTTCGACAGCAGCCTGTTTGGTATCATTGCTATTTACAAACTCAATGGCGTTATCCTTTACCTCGAATGAGTGGTAGTATTTGGGCAAAATATAATTCTTCTTCGTGAGCAGATTAATAATGATTGTCTTTCTCTCATAAAGTACCCTCATATACGAGCAAACTAAAAAGTTTTGCCCAAAAGGAAAGACGAAATTGCAACCCCAAACATATCCTTCGTACTCCACGCCATCTATAGAAAGTTGATGATAGGAATCTCCAAAGGGAGGTTCAGATACATACTTGAGAAATAATACTTTATTAGATAGATGGAGGTTGATTCTAAAATCGTCCATTGCTAAAACAAATCTTTCTTGATCGTTAAAAACTTCAATTGTTGTCATATTTGTTTATTCATGAATCTACTGCTAATAGTCTAGGCAATGCTTTACTTGCCAAAATACAAAAACATCTGCGGGCTTAACAGCAAGATTTTAAAACAAGGTATTATACGTATAAAAGTGATACCTACGATGCATACAAAAAGCTTTACCGTTTAACTCCAATTCAACTCAACAAGATTTCCTTTCAATTGTTATATCCGAAGGAGGATTGATCATATGAAAAAATCAAGCTTGATAATTACTATATCTTTATTGCTATTTGGGGTTAGCTGCAGCAATAGTACGGAAACGAAAAGCGAACACCAGCCAGATTCCGTATTAGCAGACAGCACGAAATTAGGACCTTTGCATGAAAATGACGGTACTAGCACTGACAGCCCAGCACTTGGCACCGACAATATCCGGATGGATTCGATGAACAATAGCTCACGATAGGATTTGAAAGAAAGAGCTTAAGGCAAAGTATGGGAAGTACTACAAGCTTGTAATGCATCAATCGACCATTCTTTCCTGGACATCTAAATAACTGACTTTTTACAGCAAGCAGCACCTCTTTATTGATGCCACTCTGTAGCATATACTAATAAGGGTTAAAAACTACATACTGTGTTTCCTCCAAAAAAGTCAGCAAAGCGCTCAAACTCAACAGCTGAACAGAAAATTAACCACAAAACAAGATTTTTGTGATCCCAATCCTTGAGAAAGTGGAAGTAAAAAGCTAATTTCAGCGGAACAGTGGCTATCACATTGGCCTTTTTTTTTGCGTATGACCTGTATAATTGTAGACGACGATCCAACTGCAGTCGAAGGACTGATATCTTATATGGAAAGCTTCCCGAGCATGGAAGTAAAAGGAACTTTCACCGATCCCGTAGCTGCCATGGCCTATCTACAGCAAAATAGAACAAATCTTTTGCTTTTGGATGTAGACATGCCCCAGGTTAATGGTATCGAACTGGCCGGTGCTATCCGCAACCAAGTAGACAAGCTGGTTTTCACCACGGCACATACCAAATATGCCTTTGAGGCCTTCGAAATTCAAGCCGATGCGTATTTATTAAAGCCATTTTCCCTTGCTAAAATGTTATCCACCCTTCATAGGCTCTTCCCGCAGGAAGTTCAATCGGAAAAGACTAGCATAGCTGACAGTGGCAGCGAGGAAGACTTTATCTTCGTTAAGGCAAAACAAGACTCGAAACTGGTGAAGGTAAAATTAAAGGAATTGGTAGTTATTGAGAGCAAAAACAATTACGTGGAACTACAGGCATTGGACCGTCAAGTGGTGACCTACATGAGCTTGAGCGAACTGGCCAAGAAGCTCAATGGACAGCCTGATTTCATCCAGGTGCAAAGGAGCTTTATCATTAACAAAAACTTTATCGAATATGTAGATGGCAATACGCTGGTCATGGTGAGCGGTGCCAAGATTACGGTGGGTGAAATGTACCGGCCAACCTTCCAATCATTTTTAGAAGAGCGTATCATTAAAATGGGAAAGAAACGTTAATCCCTTCCCATTCTATTTAACTAACGATCTCGAAAGATACCCGAAATAGTCAGGTCACTTACAGTCGTTGTAGTAGAGGTCATTGTTGACGTAGGATCGCCAGTTTCGAGAGCGGCGACCTTTACCACGGATTTCTTGAAAGTTCCTACTTTCCTGATCTCCAGTTTGATTTTTGTTTTTTCCATGTTGCTTAAGGTTTATGGATCTAAATTATTTGCCGGCACATCCGGAAAAAAAATCCTTATCCTAAAACCCCAAACACCGATGTAGAACGTTAATTTAGAGGACGGGGAGCTTGTTGTGCAAACGAATTGAAAACAGTTTGCGTTAAGGTAGTTTCTGAAGCCGCATAGGCTTGTTTAAGATCTACCAATCCACATAGTGATCTGCCGAAAGTGCCCAGATTAGTGACACCTCTTTTGATTTTTGTCCTTTCTATATCCATATGATTAGTTTTATGGTATGAAAATACCCCTTGCAATAGCCAAAGAAAAATCTGTTATTTGAAAACCCAATTTGCCGATGTAAAATGCCCAAATCGATCAATAAAAAAGTTTTGAGAATCCACCTACTGGTATGGTTCCTATTCATCATCTGGGAGACAGTGATCACCAACTTGTTGTACGACATGAGCGCACCGGTCATCAACTACGTTGTACATTATAGTATCACTATCGCCCTGTTCTATTTGCAGTCAGACATCGTACTGCCCTGGCTAGGGAAAAGAAAGGGAAAATGGCTTTGGATCCCGCTTTTTTGCGTCATTTTTCTGCTCACCTACATCTTGGCCCACTGGGTTGGTGAAATTTTCCTTACCCACCTGCTCGGCAAGCCTGTTAAGCCTTTTTACGGCATGACCTGGCAGAGCTTCCTGCGCAATGGGTACCGTGGATTGTTCTTTATTGGCTTCTCTACAGGCTATTATTACCTTTACAGCTTCATCGCTGAGCGCAGGCATGCACAAGAACTCGAAAAACAACAGCTCTTGGCCATCATCAGCCAACAGCAGACCCAAAGAGAGCTTGATCTGATGCAGAACGCTTTCCTCAAAGCACAGATCAATCCGCACTTTTTGTTCAATATCCTCAACTATATTCATTTTCAATCGATAAAATCCGCCCCACAGATTAGCGAGGCGGTGACTAGATTGGCTAGTGTAATGCGTTTCGCCTTCGACATCGGCGATGCCGAGGAAACGGTAAGATTGGGCGATGAGCTCGACCAGATAGAAGATGTGAAATACCTCCATTCCCTCAGGAAAAATACAGGCACCTTAGCACTTAACTACGAACTGGCCGTATGCGACCTTCGCCTGATTCCTTTGGTGTTACTTACCCTGGCCGAAAACTGTTTCAAACACGGGGACTTAGCGCAGACCAATGCCCAAATGGAACTATTTCTAGCAGACAATCAGCTACATATCCGAACTTGGAATAAGATAGCTAAGGCGAAACCCGCCATCTCTACCCATACCGGCCTTGCCAACCTCTCTAAAAGATTGCAAACGGTATATGACCGTAACTACGAGTTTACTTACGGACCGGATGGCGACGGAGGATTTAGCGTACAGCTAAAGATTGCTTTGGAACTGACCTTGAAACCCGTTTCCAGTACGACAACAAATACTGGTACAACTGTGCTTCCCTGACCCTGGCATAAGATGGAAACCTTCGGTTCACATGCATGTGGATAAGATCCGAAAGCAGTTGTTTACTTTTATCCGGAGTGACCAGTGCAGCTATCTGCCGCCACAACGAGCGCTGCCCCTCTTCAGGAAAAGCCGTTAGATCTGGCGCAGCTAATGTACCCCATGATTGGTTGAGTAACTTGAACACCTCATTGTCCCAACCCATCTCCTGACTGAACCTTGCCGCCATACTTTCGAAGAAGTGACCCTGCTGCTCGCTTTCGATAAAAGCTATATTTACCATTCCCCAGATCCAGCCATAACAGCATGAAAGCCGTTGTTCCTCATCCATCGCCAGCTCTGCTATTGCCAACCTACTGTCTAGTCCAAAAAAACTTTCGACCAATTCCATAGTTAACCTACCATAACGTTGCCGTTCGGGCTTATAGGGCCGAACGACCGTATCCCTAACTCCATAGTTGCCCAACCAGCGGCCAATCTCTCCCATCAACCGCCATCTTATCGCCTCTTCTAGCCCAGCTTTCCATTTAATGCGCAGCCGGATATGTTTTTCAGGATCACTATAGAGAATATAGAACCATTTTTCAATTAGTTGTTGATATTTTGATATTAAAGGTTTTACGAGTTCGTTCAAGACCAGCGGCTGGTGTTCCACTGCTGCATACAGCGATATGTACAGCCACTCGCCACCAACTTCCCAAGCCCCGAAATCATTTGGACGTTCAAAGGAAACTACTGGCGAATAGACCTCGTCATCATGTTCCAACACCAACTGTAGTTGATAGGAAAACCGCCTTCCCAGACTGTCTGCCATCCCTTTATCTCCACCACTCGCCCATTGTGAAACATATGCCGTATCCGATTCCCTAGCAAGACTGTCCCATAGTAGCTCCCGATCTGCCGCTTGTTCCAAGTCTATACAGAGGTATTGGTCTGCCCTACCAAATTTAATGTATCTGGAGACATTAGATTGTGAAAGCCAAGTCTCTAACGCTGCTAATGATTTTCTTGCCAAGCTGGGTATCTTCCACCGTGCGGGCTGCAACATCAAGCTCCCAAACCTAAGGGCAGGATAATGATCCATCCCCGGAAAATATTGAGATAGATCTGGCAGGAATTGGTGCTGTAATCCTTGGTACTGCAGATCGGCCATTAAACGAAGCACTGGATGGCTCGAACGCAGGGTGTTGTAGGCAGACGCCATCCTTGGTACCACCCGGCACTGATGAGATGCACTGTATAGCACAACCTCGCCACCCACTACGTTGATAAAAATATCCGACAACTGCAACTGACAGGGATGCGTTGACCATCCCCCCAATGCCAGCTCCATATCATACAGTTGTGGGCGGCGGTTAATGTTATCCGTACGCTCGCCAGTTTGATAGGCAATATCGAAAAACTTTACGCCGGGGTTTGCCTTTGCTTCTTGTCCTGCCAATTCCCTTGTAAATGCCCCGATGGCTTCATTTACACTAAATCTTCCCAGTAGCGTTGTCGCACTTGGTCCACCTATATGCTCTATCACCCATTCACCATTGGCTGCTGGCTGTGCCAATACGCTAAGTGTATTAGGTAATGCTGCAGCGCCCAATTCATTACCCACAAATGCTTTTAGGTCTATCGCCGTTACACCGTCCATCATCCGTTCAAGTAAAAAACGATGTATCTCGTCCCATACCACCTGCGAACTTTGTACATCCGGTTTTGGAAGTAAAGCAGCAACATCCATACTAACCGAATTCGATAATCCACCATAGCCCAAGCCTTGGCTAGGATCCAATACCAACGACAACGGCTGCCATTGGTTTTCATAGCGTTTAGTAAAATCCCTAGCAAAATTAGTCAGATCGGGAAGCGGTGGATTTGGAATATGCTTTCTAGCGAAAGCTACATAGCTCAACAGCTCCTTTTCCAGAATTCCATCTTGGAATCCATTTCTTGCATGACGAAAGGCAATAGCATAGGCATCGGAACCAAGCTGGTCTGCTACGAATGCTACACCACCCAATCTTTCAAAATAATCTTGTCCGGTCAAGTTCGGAAAGTTCGTATTTACCAGCACCTGTAATTCAAGCAATTGCTTCAATAGCCCGCTATAGATGTCCCAGTCCTCTCCGGCAAAGTTTCTCAGTTCGCTAGTGGAGCGTACCTGTGCACAGAACCTTAGCAATCGGTCGAGCTCCGGAAAGCCTTCTAATGAGAAGAGCTCAGTCTGCCCTTCACTCGCTTGGAAAAAATAGTGCAGTCCATTAGCGGTATAGAGCGTCGATTGTATGTGCCATAAAAGATGCTCAGCCAATTCACCTTCGCTGAACTGGCGAGATAGCCCTTTCACTCTGCTCCAGTCAGGTAATCGTAGTACAGCAATATCGTCGCTTAACGTCGCTCGTTCCCTTTCCCCGAGGGACCGAGGCATCAAACCTACTGTACAAAAATTTCCATAGGGAATTGGACGAAAACGGGCACGATTAAAATACCTTTCCACGCTCAATCGCGTTCGTCGATCCAATGCCGCCAGCGACTTATCATTGATCTTTCCCAAAAGCGTTGGCGAAGCTTCACCTATCAATACCTTCAATTGATTCCAATAGTCCTCCAGCCTACCCTCCCTAGGTAATGTAGAGACCCTGCAAATGCTATATTTCTTGATTTCCATACAGCAAAACTAGAGCGACTGAGACACCTACAAAAATCTGGTAAACAGGAAGGTTGTAATACCATTTATCAAATTGATAGCGGTATTTCGCAAAGGAAAGCCGCTATTCCATCAGTCGACAAGGCTATTTCCTATAACCAACTTTAGCGGATAAAGACACTCATAGCGCAGGTACCAAATGGCAGAAACATTCTTATAAGTTGTAGAAACCCTATCAAAAAGAAAGGCAGGAATTCCCGAAGGATATTCCCGCCTCTAAATTAACGCTCTCAGCACAAATATACTTAAACATCACAGTTATACAAATCATCCTCAATTTTTCTTTTCGAAACTATCATTTCTAAAATTTGATTGTATAGAACAGTTACAGATGTATAGGTTGCTTTAAACACAATAGGCATTTACAGCACACATCAATGTAGGTTGCGAAATATTACTGCATCCCATTTTATCACAAAAAAGGGCGGTAAAAATTTACCGCCCCAATATGCTTAATTTTCAGCCTCTTCGAAAGCTCTCGTCTCTAAGTGTTTTTCCATATCTAAACGGTTTACACCTTTGCTCCACCATTCTGGAGCTTGTTTACCTTTCAACATGTAATCGAAATATTCCATCATACGAACTGCATAATCCTTACGGTTTGGCAATTTTGCAATACCGTGGTTTTCACCTTTGTAAGTGATCATTACCACTGGTTTGTTCAATCTTCTTAAACCATTATAGTATTCGATACCTTGGGTGAAATCTACCGCACCATCTTTATCGTTATGTAATAGCAATAAAGGGGTTTGCACTTTCTTGATATGATAAACAGGAGAATTGCGAGCAAATGCATCCCAGTTATCCCAGTAGCCTGGCGTTAAACGACCTTGGCTAGCCTCGAAAATTGCCTGGTTGGTACCACCGCTATTCCAATAAATTAAACTGTACATACTGATCATGTTAGTTAATGGAGCACCAGCAGCAGCAGCTTTGAAGATATTGGTTTGTGTAATGAGGAATGAAGTTTGATACCCTCCCCATGAGTGGCCATGGATAGCTACGTTCTTCTCGTCTACGATACCTGTCGCAATTGCCGCCTTTACCGCTGGCACCACGCAAGCCACAGCAGACATTCCAGGATCATTCAGCTTGTACTTGATATCAGGCATCAATACAGCATAACCATTACTTAGGTACATTGCCGCATTGAAACCGCCACCAGGGAAACTTGGCATGCTATAGTTATTTAAGCCATCTGTTAGGCGTTCGTAGATATAGGTGATGGTTGGGTAAGCTTTCCCCTTTTCATAATTTGCCGGAAGATATAATGCCGCTTGCAGGGTGTCACCATGCGCACTTACATAATCAATTAATTTTGAACCAGCGGTCCAAGCATATTTAGCTTGATCTGGCGTATTGGCGTTTACTGCACGTGCTTGGGTTAAATCACTAGTTGCGCTGCTATAAATTACCGGCGATTGTAAGTTGTTGCTTTTGCTATAGGTAAATACTTTCGCGTTTTCGGCCTTGGTTAGCATGCTGTAGGCATTGGCATCAGCAAATAAAACATTGATTTTTGATTTACCTGCTGGCAGATAGCCAATTCCCATATCTTTGGTTTTAGCATTGAAAACTGCGAAGTATTGATCTTTACTTAAATCAGTTCCTTTTTCGTCTACATAAAGACGATGTCTGCCTGCAACTGCTGTTTTTTTGCTTTTCCAGTTATCTGTTAAAGCGGTAACTGATTTTCCATCTGCGGAAATTTTCCAAAGATCATAATTGTCCATGATTAAGGCATATTTAGAATCCGCAGACCAACCATAGTTGTTAGTGGCGGGCTTGTTTACGTTATGATCATCCAGCTCATCCACAAACGAAGCCTTGATATTGCCTGTTAAATTTGCTTTTTGGTTGTTTTCAAAATTGATGCTGTAGAAAACGCCATCAACATAGTAACTGGCGATTTTACCATTAGGAGCTACATTTAAACGACCGCCATTGGTGGCATACATTTTCTCGAATAAGAGTTTTTTGCTGCCAGATTTAAGATCAATTAGATAGATGTCGGTGTAGCTTTGTCCGTCTAAATTACCCATCAGCTCATATTTACTGTTATCGTAGCCGATAGCGTAAAGTTGCTTTGGCGCAACCATTACCGAACGCATCACGCTATCTGCCAATTGAGTGAATTTTTTATCCGCTACGCGATAAGAACTTACATAACTGAAGTTTTTATCTCTCATTTCTTGGGTTTGCTGCGCAGATTGCAAGCGTCTATCTTGCCAGTTCCAAATGATCATATCTGGTTTTTCGATATCATCTTTTTTAGCTTCTGGTGTAGGTGCTGGTTTAACTTTGGCTTTTGCCGCACTATCCAACTTTACATCAGCTTTCGCTTTGTCTTTCGCAATAGTATCTGCTTTTTTATCTTCTTTTTTTGTCAAAGTGTTAATGCCGAAGAATAAAGTGCTTTGATCATCTGACCAATATGGTGTGGCATTGGTGTTGATCCCCATTCCTTTAGTGAAATTCGCATCATCAATACCATTATAAACCACTTTTGCTGTTAGGTCTCCGTTGATTTTATTGATCCCGATAATGCTCAATACCTCATCTTTGTATTTTTCATTTTTGTTGGATTTTAACAAAGCAAAGGCATTTCCTTCTTCATTCCAGTTGATGCTTTTATAAACCGCTTTGTCATTATCTAAAGCAGTAATGGCACCAGTTTTCATATCTCTTAAGAAAAGACCATTTCCGTTTTGGCCATTCGCATCAACCGTATATGCTAGTTTATCTCCAGCTTTGTTAAAAGCATATTCGCCAACGTTACCCAAATTAAAGCTTTTTTTGCTTGCCAAGTGATACAACAAAACATCGGTTCCTTTGGCGGCATCTTTATCTTTCGGAGCAGTTTCCAAAGGTGCAAACTGGATAGCAATCCAGTCGGCTGCATCGCCCGCAAATGCGAAACTTCTCACTCTCTCGAAAGTGGTTTGTTTATTATCGGCCAATGAAACAACGGTCAGCTTGTCGTAAAGTGGCTTCATTGTTTTTTTAGCGGCTTTCACTTCTGCATCTTTAGCTGAAACTTTAAAAGCTGCGTACTTTGAATTTTTAGAGAAGGTAGCCATGTTTGGCGTGGCTCCTATCGGGTAGCTGTAGCTTAAGGTATCAAATGTTTTTTTGATGATCAGCTTCAAGTCGCCCTCAGTTGGCCCGGTTGCCCAGGCAGTCCATCCACCGTCAGCAGAAAGAGCACTGCCTCGGTTGTAATTCCATTTGGAGACATCTTTCCAGGTTAGGGCAGGTTTTACCTGTGCGGTGGTGGTGTGTGCAACCAAACAACCGAGCAAGCTTAGCGCTAAAGTTATTTTCTTCATAATTTTTAATTTGTTCTATACAAATGTAATTGATTAATTGAACTAAGTTGAATTTTAATGCAACAATGTGTCGTTACAACTAAACTCGTGGCTTAAATAGCTCGAACCAAAAATCGTAAGCTAAGTACATACACACCAAGCAAGCTAATTATAGCCAACTCAAGGCAAAAAAAAAGCGGCGAAATTTGGTTTAGAGTTGCGAACAAATGATCAAAATATATCAACTGTATTGAGAAGATTTACCATACAAATAATCAGGCTTTTGCGGGTAAGTAAATGACGGATCGAATTGCTGTTAATTTGACTCTAGCCAACATTTGGCCTCTTCTATGCTATGGAAAAAGCGGACATTGGCCTTACCATCTGATACATCGACACTTTTTTGGGCTGCTAACTGCGCAAAGATGCTCGGAGAGAATACCCATGCAAAATCCTTAAGACCAGCTTCAATCATCATCGGGAACCAGACCTTCCCGGCCCAATCCGATGCCTCAGACCAATTGCCGAGAACCTCTCTGTTGTCGTTAAGTACCTGCTTCAATCCCGATGACCTGAGCACGTCTAGCATCTGGAGCCCGCCATTCTGTACACTTTCAAAATTCTGGTATCCCGTCCAATTCACTTCCAGCCATCCCTTCTCATCGTTACAATGAATACTGAGGTATTCGTCATGGTAGGTCAATTGGTCGGCAACCGCATTTTTTACGAGCAATGTTTCCCCAAAAGGAATACGGATATAGACCGTAGTACCTACGCCAAGCTCACTTTCTATCCAAAATGTCCCTTGATGTGCCTTAATGATTTCTGAGGAGATGAAAAGTCCAAGGCCTAAACCACCAAAGCGCTCCGCAGCATTATCCGATCGGTAATAACGGTCAAAAAGCTTTTCAAGCTCTCCACTGTCGATACCTATCCCCTGATCTGCTACAGAAATGATTACACCTTCCTGTTCCACCTTGAACGAAACCTGTACCAAATTCGCATTTGGAGAGTATTTTACTGCGTTGCTCAATAAGTTAGTGATGACCTGTTCCATCCTGAAACGGTCGGCATAGATGTTGACCCCTTCATTTTCATTTAAGATGATCTGGTGGCTGTTTACACTAAGCTGAAGATTGTCGCAGCACTCCTGCAATAGCTCGTTGAGGCTGAAAACGGATTTATTGAACTGGAGTTTACCAGCATTGATTTTACTGACATCTAGTAGGTCGTTGATCAGCCTTTCCAGTTTAGCGGTAGCTACGTCTACCTTTTGTAGATAAGATTTGGCTTTTTCAAGATCACCAGCCCTAGCTAAAAGTTGGTTAAATGCCTTTATGCTAGTTAAAGGAGTCTTCAATTCATGCGAAGCGACAGAAATAAATTCGTCACGTTGCTCTTGTCCTTTCTTTTGCAGGTCGATATTGGTATTGGACCCTATCCATAAAGCCACTTTACCGTTTTCAATAATAGGGACAGCCCGCCCCAAATGCCAAAGGTACCTGCCATCTGCCATTTTAAGCCTGAACTGAACATGGTATTCCGAACCACTGCTAAGGGAATACTTCCAAGCCTCGGTCGACTCCTTCAAGTCTTCAGGATGGATATAAGATTGCCAACCAGGGCCGAAGGGAGCATCAGGATCTAGTGCAAAATCACGGATGACTACACCGTTGACATAATCGATCTTGCCATCGGCAGTTGCCGTCCATACCTGTTGCGGGAGGGTATCCAACAGGCTCGATAGGCGAAGTTTTTCCTTCCTGCTGATGGTGATGTCCCTAAAGATAACCAACAATCTGCTCTCGGCTGCTTTATCGAACCTTTCGGGAATGATTTGAAAGGAATAGTAATAGCGGCTATGCTGCATACCCACTTCCAATTCTCCTGCGATATTTTTTCTTTCACGAAGTGCCTGTTCCAGTTCACTGCGGATCCGTTTGCTCAAAGCCAAAGCATCGAAATCGGCAAACTGTGGAAGTTTACTGATATCCTGATTGGTATAGATACAATTCAGTTCTTCATCGAAACGCATAATGATATCGGGAAGGCTTTCTGCCAAGGTCTTATACTCTGTTTCGCTGGCTTTTAGTTCACGGAAAATACTTGCCATGGGCTTTTCAAAAGCCATCTGCACGTTGGCTTTATAGATCAGGAAAAAGGAGACCAGTTTACCATAATGTCCCCATTCGTTCAACGGCCCAAAGTTAGAGGTATAGGTAGCAAAGCAGGACTCGCTCAAGATGGCAAATATGATTGAACCGGCCAGAAGCTGATAGGTTCTTTGTTCGAAATTAGCCCGCTTCTTATGTAGCAAGATCAAGCTAACCAGCAATAACAAGATGATCAGATACTCGCCTACCACCTTGAAAAGTGTTTGCCCCTTTCCAGGTATAAAACAAACTGGAAATACCTGCCAGACTAAAATGCTCGCCGTTATAAGCACTGACACCACAAAATACAAAAGAAAAAGGAGTTCTGTATTGATCTTACGCTTACGGCCAATCATTAAAAAACCACCTAAAAAAATCATCGCCTCCATACCTCGTGTAGCTACCCAGAACTGGTTGGCCGGATAACCAGGCACAGGAAGCATATTCATCCCGTGAAAGCTCAAGGTATGTAATAGATCCAGCGCTCCAATGAACAGATAAGCAATACCCACCACATGCAGGTATTTATTATCCTGCATTTTTCTGGAGTTCCAGGCCACAATAAACACCGCAAAGGCGATAACAATAGAAAAAAGCTCGACCAATGTATGGAAAAGCATGTAGCCGTGTTTTTTGCTGTAAACAAAAATAAGAACCAAACAGCTGATGCCAAATGCGGTTCGGTAGTATCGGTCGAGAAAAGAAGTGAAGTGTCGCAATATATATTGATCTAACGACAAATATATAGTTTTAGGATGGTTATGGAAATCACCATTGTTACAATTAAAACATTGACTCAAATAAATAGGACAACGTCTATGCGCAAATAATAAAGGGAAATAGTACCGGCCCTATTTCCCTTTATTATTTTTCTAAAAATTTTTCGATACGCTATTCCCTTGGAACCAGCAGCACTGCATCTGCAACTGTGGCACCACCATTTGCAGCAATATTAACGTATGCCGCCGGTCCCGAAAAATTGTAGATACCTAGACTTACCCATTCGCCATAGGTCTGTCCAATTACCTTTACATCACTATCCTTAATCGTAAGTTTCTTTTCTTGTTTTCCATCGAATACGGAAATTTCACTTTCAGTAGCAGTCTTAGCTCGCTTAGGATAGTAAGTAAATACTTCATACCTTCCTTTGGTAGATTGGTCAATACGATATTTGATTGTCTGTTGCTGATCGGTGTTTTCAGAAGTAACAAGAAAATCTGGGCCATAGCCCCCATAGGTCTGGCGATCCCACTTACCCGTTATGGCAACCAAATTTTGGTCGCTATTATCGATCACAATTTCTGGTCGGCTTCCGTCGACCAAGGGATTTGACTTCAGCTGATTTTGAAGTTTAACCACATCTATTTTTTGTACTGCAACTCTGCTATCTATCGCCTGTGCCGCAGCCGTTGCCGCAGATTGTGCCAATACCATAAATACAGGTTCCATTCGGATTGATCCGTAAGCAATATGCGTAGCAGAAAGACAAACCGGCACAATCAGGTTTGACGCCTCGTTTTCTTTTGGTACGATAGCTCTGTAAGCGATCGGGTAAGGTCCAAATCCACCTTCCTCCACATTTCCCTCATTCCTTACCTCGCCATTCACTACAATCCTATCACAGTTGTGCGAGTCCATCGTATAGGCCGCCATTCCAACGCCATCTGATACCGTTTCTTTTCCCTGGCAATGGTGCTGCGTCATCACCAACTCTCCTTTCATCCTTCTTGCTTCTCTCACATACAGTTGATGCGACCAGTTCCCATTATCTCTATATTCATCTTTCGGATAACCCCATTGTGCAATCTCAGCCCGAATATGCGCTGGCACCCTAGAATCATTCCCTACAAAAAACAATAAACCTTTGGTATAATCCACATGCGCTTTCCATATTTCGGCACGTTTGGCATAATCCGCTTCTGGATAGTCCCAGTTCATGCCGATCATGTCGGTCGAGAAACCGTTTCTGTTGTTGATATCGGTTTTCTGATTGGGCATACCACTCCATATAAAAACATCCTGCAAAGATTTCCACGTACGTTTTTCCATTTGGCGGATCAACAATTCATAGCGCTCAGGCTGATAATTTTCTGGTTGTGTAATCGGAATTCGATTTTCAGGATTATTGGTCAAACAAATTCTAAAATTATAAGCTTGTACCTTCTTGTCACCACTTCCAGTTGGTGCCAGGCTACCATTGTTTATTCCCCATAGCAGGCCACTGCTAGAATCGCCTTTAACTTTGTAAGGATCAATACCCTGCGGCATTTGGTGACCATTCATTAACTGGACACCGTTAAAGGTCTCGCCATATTCGGCATTTGCTTCTCTACCAACGGCGTAAGCAACTCCGGAACGAGCCATCAGATCACCTTCATACGAGCAATCTATAAATACCTTTGCACTCACGGAGCTGGTCTGTTTTGCCTTGGTATCTTCAAGCTTGATCGAGACAATCTGATTGCCTTTTTTTGTGGCCCCTACGATACGGTTTTGGTAAAGCACGGGCACGTTCGCTTTTTTTACGTATTCGTTAAATAGCTTTTCAGCTACATGGGGTTCAAAAACCCACTGTTCGAAACGTCCATAATGTTTTCCTATCTTTCGATAAAAATCGAGCGAAAGGCCACTGATCGCATATTTGTTACCGATATCTGTTAAACCTAATCCACCACTACTCATCCCACCCAAGTTCTTGCCCGGCTCTACTAAAATCACTGATTTACCTAGTTTTGCAGCAGTATAAGCAGCAATCACTCCTGCAGAAGTTCCACCGTACACACAAATATCGTAAGATCTTGATTGAGCAAAACTGCTATTGATACCTAGCAAGATCATTATCAGGAACAGCACGTTTTTCAATTTAGCTTGCATACACATTAATAATTCGGATTAGGTTTAAGAAGTGGATTAGTTACTGTTTCAATATTTGGAATAGGCCAAAGGTAATCGCGGTCTTTGTTAAAGGTACGCACTTCTACCACACGCATATCGGCACGGTTGGGCACCAAAGTATAATCTGTAAGGCCATTCTCGTCAATCTGAGGCGCAGCAGCAACCAAACCCCGCTGTACACGACCATAGAAATTACCATTCATCGCCTTTTCCGCAATTTTCCATCTACGCAGATCGCTCAATCTAAATCCTTCCATTGCCAATTCGTAGAGGCGCTCCTTGCGTACTAGGCTTCTAAATTCAGCTTCAGTTTTACCCGGGGTGATAGCCGGCATGTTTACGCTTGGACGTGTTCGTACCCTGTTAATGGCATCATAAGCGGTCTGGTCAAGCTGTTGCAACTCATTCTTTGCTTCCGCATAGATCAATAGTACCTCCGCATAGCGTATCTGGATAATGTTAAGCTCCGAATTGGTACGGTCCAGTCTATCTTCAAGATCAACATATTTTTTCCAGCAATAGCCTGTGAAGGTAGCAAAAGCGTTCAGCGCATCCTGGTTATCTACTCTGGTAGCTGGTGTAGTATTGTAATTCCAGCATTTAACACTGTCTCTATGCGTTTCAAACTGATAATTATAGTAGATAGAACCTGGTACAGCAATGGTAAAGGTTAAACGAGGGTCTCTATTCAAATATGGTTTAGCAGGATCAAACAATGGTGATTCATCAATATTCAAACCGTCGGTGCATAAATACACATCTACCAACGACTGCGAAGGAACCTTATTAGTGAAGCCCAGCCCGTTCCTAGACACTAGATTGTTGGGCGTTGAATGCGTTTTGGTTCGCGAAGCTTTAAGATACTGGAACGCCCAGATAATTTCGTTAGAATTTTGACCTGCATAGCCGAACAAAGTACCAAAATTAGGATGAAGGTTGTAGACATTCAGATCCATTACTGCCTTAGCAGCCTCTGCAGCAACTGCCCAACGTTGGTTGTACAATGCCGTTCTGGCTTTGATGGCAAGTGCCGCACCTCTTGTTGCCCTTCCTACATTAGCGCCTGTATAGTTCACCTCCAGATCTGTGGCGGCTTCAGTAAGTTCCTTCAATATAAAATCTACCACTTCTGTCTTAGGATTTTTCGGCACTTTCATCTCCTCTAGCGTAAGCACTTTAGTGATCAATGGTACATCGCCAAAATTATCTACTAGGTAATGATAAGTATAAGCCCTTACAAACCTAGCTTCTGCTCGCGAGCGATTAAAGATAGCTGGCGTAGTTTTGTCCTTTACCTTATCTATATTATCCAATATGAAGTTGCACTTTGCAATCACCTTATAGGCTTCTGTCCAAATGGAGAGCGCAAAACCGTTGGTACTATCATGGTTTCCCTTACCAATGGCTTGTAATGCACTATTGTTGCGGTCCCAACCAATATCACTTGCATTGTCTGTAAGCAAATTGAGTGGCATGTTATCCAAAGGCGTGTAATTTGCATAGCGATAGATTCCATTTACGGCCAGAACAAGTTCATCCTGGTTGGTAAAAAACGAATCATCTGATGGTCCGCTCAAAGGATATTTATCAAGATAATCTGACTTACAGCCCGAAAATATGGCCAAGGTCACGACTAACATCAGCAATTGTAATTTCGATTTCATCTGTCTATTGTGTTTACGGATGTTAAATAATATATACTTTTTCATGGCTATCTGTTAAAATGATGCTTCAAGTCCGAAGCTATATACCTTTACCTGCGGATACACATTGCCACCGCCTACTGGCGATTCTACGTCATATCCACTCCAAAAGCGATCAAAAGAAGCCAAGTTTGATCCGTTTGCGAAAATGCGCAAACGTTTGATAGCTGCTTTTTGGCTCCACTTGGCCGGCAATGTATAGCCGATCTGAACATTCCTCAATCTCAAATAAGAAGCATCCTTTAGATAGAAGGTAGAAATCTGTTCGTTATTGGTTTCCCCGAAGGCCAATCTCGGAAAACTGGCATTGGGATTTTCAGGGGTCCAGCGGTCTTTATTATCTTCACGTATTGTACCGCCGATGACACCACCTACGTTGAAAGGCAAAATACCCGGACCGTTCAAATAGCCATTGGCTTTACCCACGCCTTGCAACAGTACTGCCATATCAAACCCCTTATAAGATGCCGAAATATTTGCTGCATAGGTCAAACGGGGTATTGTACCTCCGATAACCACCTTATCTGATTCGTTGATGATACCATCTCCGTTTTGGTCACGATATTTGATATCTCCAGCCTTAACGGTACCAAATTGCTTGGCATGTGCCGCCACCTCGGCATCAGATTGGAATAGCCCTTCTGCTACATAGCCAAATAACGAACCAATTGAATAGCCTTCGCGGTTCACCGTAGTACCAGTTTGGTTGATCCCCCTAGTGTCGATGATCTTATTGCGGACATCAGAAAGATTGAGGTTGATGTTATAATTGAAATCCTTGACTTTACCTTTATAGCCTAAACCAAGTTCCCAACCCTTGTTATCTACCACTCCAGCATTTTGAAAGGGTATCCCAGATCCGCTAAATCCTCCTAATAACGGAATATTCAATTGCAGCAAAATATCGCTTGTACGACGTTGGTAATAGTCGGCGGTTACTGAAAAATTATTGAACAGGGTTAGGTCTAAACCAATATTCTTCTCTTCTGTGCTTTCCCAAACAATATTTTTATTGGCAAGATTATTCAAAGCTGCAGTATTTACAATCTGTTTGCCCAAAGTATATGATTCCAAAGCAATTGCCGTCACCGATGGATAGGTGCCAATGTTCTGGTTCCCCAGTGTTCCCCAAGAAACCCTTAGCTTAGCCTCATTCACCACCTTCTTTAAACCAGCCATAAAGCTTTCTTCGGAAATACGCCATCCGGCCGATGCCGAAGGAAAAAAGCCATACCTATTGCCTGGGGCGAAACGCGAAGAGCCGTCGTAACGGGCATTCACCTCCAAGAGATATTTACCGTTAAATACATAATTGATACGTCCGAAGAAAGATTGCAACGCCCATTCTTCGGCACTTCCAGTAGCTTGTTGATTTAAAGCGGAACCAGCATTGAGCAGATCGTAATCTGGCAATATAAACGTATCACGATAGGCGTTTACCCATTCATTATAAAAATCTTCCCATGAAGCTCCTACCAAAAACTTGAGGTCATGCTTCCCAAACTTCTTTTTTGCGGTAACAGTGGCCCTTGTGTTATTGAAAAAAGAATGGCTATTGTTCTGGGTCAGCATGGTCATGGCCGGGGTAAGGAAACTTGGGGTACCATTTGGCAGGTAAGACTGAATAGCGATACGATAGTTCTTTCCCGTTGAGATGGCGTACTTAGGGGCATAAGCGATCTCGCCTTCCAACCAATCTAGCGGCTTGTAGTTCAGCACCGCATTGATACTGCCGAAAGGTGCACGTGTACAGTTGGTCCCACCAGCTACGCTTGCGGAAATTGGATTAAAACCATTCCATCCAACACCCCATTGTCCAGCCTCGGTAATGCCGATCTGATTGGCCGGAATACCGTTCATCCACTGGAAAATCTCTCCTGAGCCTGCGGCCGGATCAGTGGTGATGGCATTTACATATTGCAAATCTATACGGGCATTCAGTTTCTCGGAAAACTTGATATCCGCATTGGTCCTGATAGTAAAACGCTTGAAGCTGGAGTTCTGGATCACTCCTTTTTGGTCCAATAACCCGAAGGAACCCAGCAAACGAACTTTATTCGTACCCCCCTGCACATTTAGGAAATGGCTCTGCTGTAGACCTGATCCCGTCAGTGTTTCCTTTTGCCAATCCGTATCAGGAAAGGCGTCTGATCCCACACCATTCTGAGCCCTATATTGTTCAATTAAAGCGGCTGCATATAGAGGTGTACGTCCCGTGTTCACATAGGCTTCATTCGTAAGCAGCATATGATCTACTGCATTAACTATATCCGGCATATTTGTAGGGCTTTGCCAGCCTATATAATTATTGTAGGAAATACCGATCTGATCTGCATTAGCCCTCTTGGTGGTGATCAGGATCACACCATTGGCAGCTCTAGAACCGTAAATGGAGGAAGATGCGGCGTCTTTCAATACAGAAACAGATTCGATCAGGTTGGGATCGATGTTGTTCATGGAGCCTTCGATACCATCGATCATCACCAGAGGATTTGGATCCACAAAGGTGCCAATTCCACGAATACGGATCGTGCCCGCATCTCCACCAGGCCTACCAGAACTCTGCCTAACGGTAACCCCAGGAGCCATTCCTTGCAATGCTGCCGAAGTTTGCCCTACTGGTCTCACCGCTACGTCTTTTCCTGATATTTGCGATACCGCTCCTGTAAGGTTAACTTTCTGTTGCGTACCATAGCCTACTATTACTACTTCTCCCAAATCTTGGTTGGCTGCCTGTAATTTAACGTTGATAGTGGTTTGCGTGTTAAAAACAATTTCTTGTGGCGTATAGCCCAGATAAGAGAACACTAAAATATCACCACTATTAACTGCGATGCGATAGCGACCATCATTATCTGTTGAGGTTCCGGCAACGCTACCTTTTATCTTCACGCTCACTCCGGGCAGTGGTCCATCGGTTTCGTCGGTAACCCGTCCACTTACATCTGCCCTTGAGGTGGGCACCATAACCTGATCTTTCTGTGATGGCGTATTGAGTGCAGCTTTTTGCAGCAGGATATATCTGTTCTTTACCACCCAATCTAGCCCCCTGCCCTTCAACGCCACGGCCATCACCTCATCTAACTCCGCAGCCCTAAAATCAACAGTAATAGTCTGCGAATCATCTAACAGTGCATTACTATAAAATACAGTGAGACCTGTCTGTTTTTTTACACTTTTAAAAAGCGATGCCAAGGTAATGTTGTTAGCTTTTAAATTAATCTTTGCAGAACCTTGAGAAGCTTTTGAGCTAATGACAAAGAAAAGCATCAGCGAAATTGCCGGTAAGGATAACCGGCCCATTCGGGTAAGTTTTTTGATCATGCGTTTAGGTTTATATTTAAGTTAAACCTATGATGCAATAATTCCTAAAAAGGGTGAACGTTTTTTTTTTAAAAAAAATCAATAAAAGGTAAGGACCCCGTTTTGCAGCTTGCTATTGATACCGGAAGTCAATTGGAGATTAGAAAGTACTACTTCCAAAGGTTGACTCTTATCGATCTCCCCGGTAAAGGTTTGTGAACTTGTAGCAGCCGTTTTCCAATCGAGCTTTACATCATACCAACGTACCAGCACTTGGGCAATCTCGGCCAAGGGTTTACGGTGAAAGTAATAGGTTCCATTACGCCACGACAGCAGCTCCGGATCGAAGCTCCGCAGCCCTAATCCATCAGATTTAGAAAAAACTTCCTGTCCTGGCTGTAAGATTACTTCCTTGTTTTCTTTAACTGCAGAAACTGAACCTTCTACCAGCGAAGCTGAGAACGATTCATTCTCATAAGCATTGACATTGAAAGCGGTACCGTGGACCTGGATATCTGCAAAATTGGTATGCACTACAAAAGGTACCTTTTTATTTTTTGCTACTTCAAAATAGGCTTCTCCAGTGAGATAGACCTCACGCTTTGCAGCACTGAAACGAAATGGGAAACGCAAGGTAGAGGCTGCATTGAGCCAAACCGTAGTTCCATCATCCAACTTTACTTTATAATCTTTGGTATGGGGAACAGATAGTGTGGCCCATTTCAGTTCGGTCCCAGTTGCTGCTACATAACTCAATTCTTTAGCTCTATTGCTGATTTCGGCTCCCTCTACATCAATTTGTCGATCTGCAGATAGATCTACGGTTTGACCACCATCTATCTGCAGGCGAACCTGATTAGTACCGTTAGAGCGTATAGGATTTTTCGGTTCTCTTGTCCACAGCAGTCCCATAAACACAACTGCCAGTATCGCCGCCGATGCAGCTATGTAGTGCCAAGTGCGAAATCTTCCAACTGTAGGAGCAACCTCAGTAATTTCTGTTCCTAAAATTCTATTGTTAACTGCCTCCCAACTCTTTTCGACATCTATATCTGAAAGGAATTTGGCTGGTCGACCTGTTGCATTGAACTTTTGTTCTAACGAATGCCAGTAGGCCAAAGCTTCAGGCGATTCGGCAAGCGCAGCATCGGCAAGCAACTCGTCTTCCGGACTGATTGTACCCGCCAGTTTTTCTACCAATAGTGCCTTGATGTGTTCGTTTGTATAATTCATCTCCTTATTCAGATGCATGTGGGTCGCTATTAGGTGAATTTTATTTAAAATTAATTAGTTTTTGCTGCAGGATTTTTACAGCCAGTTTAAGGTGCGTCTTGACAGAATTGACGGATACTCCCATTTCCTCTGCCGCTTCCTGATACTTTTTATTATCAATATGTACCAACTTGAAAGCTTTTTGACGTTGTGTGGGAAGCTCATTGAATGCCATCTGAATTGCTGTTTCGTGCAGTTCTCCTATAGTTTCAACCTCCTCTTTCAATTCGTTCTCCATTGAAAAAGTATAGGTTTCCAACCTACGCTCCGTGCATTTCCGACTTCTCAGTACCATTAGGCACTGGTTGTGAACCGCTCTGAACAAATAAGCTTTTAATGAAGTCTTAACTGATTGGTAGTGATTTTTCTGCCACATATCTACAAATAGATTTTGTACCAGATCCTCTGCCTCCATCTGGTCGTCAAGAACCAGAAAGGCTTTCAATGCGAGCGCCCTATAGTACCTTTTGAATACAAGTTCGTAGGCATGTTTATTTCCCGCCTTTAGTTCATCCAATAATATTTGGTCCTCTTCCTCCATTTGTAAACAGATTAAAGTCGGCTAAATATATCACTTTATCTGTTATATCGCTAACAATATGAGTATTACCGAAAAAACTATGAAAAGAAAAATAACAGTATCAACTAAAAATAAGGGAAGCTCCGCAAAATCAAGGAAAGGATCTTGGTAGAAATACGGATCAGTAGGATCGAGTACCGCCACCCGTCAGCCAAGTTAACAACGCCACCGCAAAAAAGTCCAATTGAAGCTACCTTAAAACTTGACCGATAGATAAGATGGTATCATGATGCAGAGTGATGTCTTAAAAACAACCTTCCATTGGATCGCTCTTAGCGTTAAAACCAATTAATAGCCTTATGATAATACTAGTGTTATCGGTTCTTTTTATTATTAACTACGAAAAGAACAATGGCCAAAACGACGATAAAAATCCCAACTACTAAAGGTAATAGCATAACCAAATAATTTTAGTGAACAGATAGGTCCTGTATAGACCAAACATTATTAGAAACAGTCCTTTATCAAGAAAGTTAGTCAATTTTAAACATCAAGTATTCCCATCGTCTCTTAGCGTTTTATACCCGCAAGGTCTACCACAATACCTATTTAAACTTTTTAGGAAACAACTGCTACCGGAAAAGCATTTATAGAGCATTAAACACAAACCATTGCCGTGCCTACCCAATAGCTGACAGGGATAAATAGGTACGGCAATATTTCATCAAGATTATGGAACGCAATACTTTCGAAGAATGTGGCCAGTTATTGGCTAAAAATAAACTTACCATTGCCTGTGCAGAAAGTGCTACCGCCGGACAGCTTACCGCTGCCTTTAGCTTAAGCGAACGATCCGGAGATTTCTTAAAGGGAGGTTTAGCCTGCTATGATGCTTGTGTAAAAGAAGAGCTACTAAAGGTAAGCCCAGAATTATTAGAAAAATTCACGCCAGAATCTGCCGAGGTTACTTTTGCAATCGCCACTGGCCTAATGAATTTAATCAGTGCTGATATACACATCGGCATAACCGGACTAACCCGACCAGGAGGCAGTGAAACTGCAGAAAAACCTGTGGGCACGATGTTTTTTTGTGGCATGTTTGGAGAGAATAAACTTTTTGAAGACAGACAAGTATTTACAGGCAATCAGCAAGAAATTGTTAGGCAAGCTACCGTACACACAGCTAAGCTCCTTAGAGAGGCACTGCTACAACTCAAACCGAATAAGTGATGAATGAAACACAGAAATTTGATGTCATCATAATAGGCGGAAGTTATGCAGGGTTATCCGCTGCGCTATCGCTCGGCCGTTTATCAAAAACCGTAATGGTTATAGATTCTGGAAATCCTTGTAACCAGACGGTACTAAAATCATATAATTTTCTCACGCAAAATGGCAACAGTCCAAAGCAGATACTGGAGATGGCAAAAGAGCAGGTATTAGCTTACCCAACAGTAAGTTTTAAAAACGATAAAGTAATCGACTTAAAAGGAACAGACGGAAATTTTGAAGTGCGAACTAAAGATGGATACACTTTCTCTGCGAAAAAAATACTGTTTGCTACCGGTGTGAGAGATGTATTGCCTAAAATTTCGGGCTACAGTGAATGTTGGGGTATATCCGTAGTGCATTGTCCTTACTGCCACGGTTTCGAATTTAGCGGTAAAGTTGCAGCTATTTATGCCGACGACGAAGCTGCCAGGCAGTTGGTCAATTTGCTTTTACCGATGCATGCACACTTAACATTGATCAGTAAAAATAGCGATGAGAATTTTGATTTTGGCAGTAATGTTACAATAATTGCTCAAGCTATCAGCAACATCCATCACCTAAATGGATGGCTTAATTCAATTACATTAGAAAACGGAGATGTGCTTGATATTGAAGTACTGTACACCGATCCAAGTTTCGAACAACATAGTCACCTTCCCGGGTCAATTGGTTGCAGGATGACAGATAAAAACTTAATATACATCAGTTCAGATCTGGAAACTAGCATTACTGGCATTTATGCCTGCGGCGATTGCACGAGTTTAATGCGAAGTATTGCTACCGCCGTAGCTTCTGGAAACCTTGCGGGCGCTATCATTAATAAAGCGCTAAGTAAAGCTTACTTGATGGAAATGTTGAGCGATAATAAGCCCGCAGTTTAGACAAGGTAATATGTTTTCTTTTCCTTAATGCCTTAAATCAATACCATATCGCCGAAACCATCATACACTTTTCTATACAAATGATTGCTAGACTTTTGACGTCCGTTAAATTGCATAATCAACTTGGTTAACTTCATTTCGAAAAAGCCTAACGCTTTAAGATCTAAGAATTTTAAAAGCATGTATTTAAGAAGCGTATTTGCACAACACATTACGGGTTGTCTAATATCATAATAAGTCAATTAAATCCGCCACTCGCTAGCATTTCTAGCAAACGCTTTGCATTAAATGCGGCATAACCATCTTGATCATTATCAAAGTAGATATAGACATCTTTATTTGCTCTCGCAGCTGTGCTGGCAAATTTTGCCCATAACTTTAACGTTTCGTCGTTGTAATTCCCTTGATACTTATCTCCCGGACCATGCAACCTGATGTACACGAAATCTGCAGTTTGTATAGATGGTGAAATGTGCCCAGCCAGTTCATATATGCAGAAGGCCACGTCATGCTCAGTTAAAAGCTGATACACTTGGGGATCATACCAGGATGGGTTTCTAAATTCGATGGTATAGCGAAAATGCTTCGGCAATAGCTTTAAGAAGTTGGCTAAGCGCTCTACATTGATCTTCCAGCTTGGTGGTAGCTGAAATAAGATAGGACCTAGCTTCTTACATAAGTGAGCGGCACGATCTAAAAATCCCAATATATCATCTTCGCTAACCTTCAGCTTTTTCAGATGCGTAATATATCGGTTTGCTTTTACAGCAAAAATAAACTGCTTCGACACAGCATTTTTCCAAACGCTAAAATTTTCGGCTGAAGGCTGTTTATAGAAAGAATTATTAAGTTCTACCGTGTCAAAAATCTGAACATAATAATCAAGCTGATCTTGCTGCTTCAAATCCGGCGGATAAAAAACTCCGTTCCAATGTTTGTATTTCCAACCTGAGGTACCTATATAGATTTTACCCTTCTTCATAGAGGTAAACTAGATATTTTCTACTGCAGATGGCTGTTTAGTAGATTTACGAACTGTTAAAAAGCCTGAAATAATAGCCAATATCCCAAAAATTAGATGTGGCCAATGCACTTTATCTCTAAAAGAAAATAGCCACGGAGAAGCCAACAGAAAAATCCCTAGTACGATGTCCAAGTTAAGATGCACAGACATGGGCATGATCCTAAACACGCCGCCTTCGTATTTGGTAATTAGCGACGATAATAAAATCATCACTCCTGCACCGATTGAAACTGCCATAGCTGTATTTGAGTCACTAAATTTGAATGCCCAAGGTGCGAAAATTAAAACTGCACAAGACATGTAGTCCAGGCAAGCATGAAAGGTTCTACTGATCATATCTTTTCTATTTAAAAAACGAGCTTAGAAAGTTCGCTGAGTTCATCGTACCTAGTATTTATTTTATTTGTTTTTGTCCGGTGCATCGGTATCTAAATCACCATCTTTAAAGCCGTAGTTCAGCTCCTCTTGATCTCGGTCAAAACTTTTAGCCGTATCATTTTCATCCAAATCTGGACTAGCTGTACCCTCATTTTTGCTGACCGGGCCGTCAGACGGCAACGATTTGTCATTAAATCCCTGTTTCGTTTCCTGTTTTTCAGTACTTGAATCGGCCGCTTCTCTGTTTATATTTTTCATTTCAACTCCTTTTTTAAACTGACAACAGCACATCTTCTTTGTAGTTTTCCAAACCGTTGCGAATAGGTATTTGCTAAAAAATTCAAGTATTACGGGCTTTTAGCGTTAGGTAGTTTTTTCGATCAGGATGTCTAGAGTATCAGGGGATTTCTTTATGCATTTTTTCAAAGTGATGCTCGCTCAACCATTCTACCAACAATTCCATCTTTTCCATAAGGTACCGCTGGTCATCTAATTTTTGTGGAACCAGGTCGATCATGATACTTAAAGTTTTCATAAAACGTTGGTCATCCCAAGTCACAAACATACTGCCATCCGGATAACCTGCAACCCATCCCGAACAATCTGCCGTAGCTTCTAATATATATTCGATAGCATTTTTAATCTGATTCATTCCCGTATCAATGTTGCTTATTTTCCCGAATAGCTCTACCTAATGGTATCGACGTATTAGCATTTGGTGACGTAACTGCACTCCCTTGCCACGACTTGACAGGTAAATTCACTTTTTCATATTTTAAGGCTATCCGTTTCCTTTTGATTTTTGCTACTTCCATTTCTTATAAACTTCCGACGTCTGTATTGGCATCATTATCTAAACTTTTGAAGCTGAAGAAGGTTTGCTGTATAATTACTTGAAATACAAGCAAAATACTGGCATTATTAAAGACGATTTTACCGTTAAAAGCGAACAAAATGAAAAGATACCTAAGTGCATGAGGTAACTGAACTCAAATCTTGAATCCTATACTAGTGTAAACTAATAATATGGCGCAACTGCAAAACTTTTACCCAAAATGTGTGTTAGCATCGATATGAAAAAGACAAAGAAATCAGAACTTCTAGAAAGAAATGTGAAAGAGAATAAAGCGGAAGAATCTGTGACAGGCTCTGGCTTTACTTATGATGAAGCTAAACATCCGAGCGATCAGTCTACACCGATATCGAAAGATGATGGCAAAAATACCGTACGTTTGCCCAAACTCAACAAGAAAAATCATTTTTAATACGTAAATTGTTTTGCAATTCGGTTGTGGTACTATTGGTGTAGTATGTAAGCCAAATCACAAGCCAACATCTTGTAATAAAGATTATGGAATATAGACAATTGGGAAAAGCTGGAATACATGTTCCAGCATTAAGTTTTGGTACCGCTACATTTGGTGGTGGCAATGAGTTTTTTAAAGCTTGGGGCAATACCGACGTTAAGGGAGCCACAAAGATAATCGATATCTGCATGGATGCTGGCCTGAACCTGTTTGATACTGCCGACACCTATTCGGACGGGCTGGCCGAAGAAATACTTGGCAAAGCTATTGCAAAAAAGAGCAGGGACAGCCTGCTTTTATCTACGAAATGTACATTCCCAGTAGGTACACCACCAAACCATCAAGGTTCCTCACGTCATCGAATACTTAAGCAAGTAGAAGCTAGTTTGAAACGCCTAGGAACGGATTATATCGATATTTATCACATGCACGGATTTGATGGCAATACCGCTGTGGAGGAAACCCTGCGAACCTTGAATGACTTGGTGCAAAGTGGGAAGGTACGCTACATTGCCGCCTCAAATTTTTCGGGATGGCACTTAATGAAATCACTTGCCCTGTCAGAAAAACACAGTTGGCATAACTACGCAGCGCATCAAGTGTACTATTCTTTGGCCAACAGGGAATATGAATGGGAACTGATGCCACTCGGCGTCGATCAAAAAATAGGTGCGTTGGTATGGTCGCCGCTATCTGCTGGAAGGTTAAATGGCAAGTACAAAACAGAGTCAAGTGCACCAAAACTTAGTAGAATTGCCCAAGGAGGCAGCCCTGTGCCTGCAACAGTGATACAAGAACTAGTACTGCAACAAACGTTGGATGCCTTGAAAACTATTGCCGACGAAACCAATAAAACGATGGCTCAAGTGGCGATCAACTGGCTACTTCAACGCCCTACAGTTTCCAGCGTAATTTTAGGAGCAAGAAATCAGGAACAGTTGCTTGAAAACTTAGGCAGTATTGGTTGGAACCTTACAGTAGACCAAATTAGATTTTTAGATCAGGCCAGCGAAACTACCCCCATCTATCCTTATTGGCATCAACGAAACAATACAAGCTTAAACCCAATCCCAGATTTTTATAGGCAGCGATAAATTTTATTTGACTGGGGTTACTGCTATTTTTCCTTCTTTCCAATAAATTTCGCTCCTTCCATCGGGCAAATTTCAGGTACTGATCAATACAATAGTATGTTCATCCTTTAAAAAGAGTGAGCAGAAGTAGCGTCCTTCACTAATGGGCAAGTTTGCCCAATATCTTTAGATCTGATCAACAGCACCTTTTGCTCTGGCCTGGTGTTAGCATTCTTATTGTCTAGCTCATTAGCAAAGAAAAACTGTATTTCGCCATCGGGCAGCTGTACCATCCCAGGTTCCCAAAATTTGCCCATTGCTACCTTTTGAGCTTTGCTCCAGTTCGCTCCTTTGTCTTTACTAATCCTTATCTGTAGAACGTTATGTAAACTTTCATCTGGAACTCCCCGACCGGCATAGGCCAAGATGAGCAACCATTTTTAAGCTTTAGCAGTTCTGGCGTAGGAAACCCCGAGTAACGATCAGGTTGGTTATCGGCTACCACGAGCCTATTTTTAGACCAAGTTGCACCGTTATCATTGCTTTGTCGGATGCCAATATTATCCCACTCATTGCCTTTATTGCCAAAGTGGTACACTAACAGAATGGTATCGCCACCAATCCTCTCCACACGGCCGTATTCGGCAAAGTAGACATCGTGTGATATCTTGCGTTCCTGTGGGTTCTATGCAATTCTTGCCGTGGCAATCGTATCGGTAATACCTGGCAAGTCATCGCCTTTAAGATTTTGCTGTTGTGAAAAGACTTCATCCACACCTATCAAAGCCATCGCCAAGCCCAACGTTCGTAACCATAATTTCATATGCTATCAATTAATTTATGTTGGGAGATACGAAATTCCTCCTAGCTCATAACGCACTAACATCGTCCCGGTTTTGACGCTAGATACCTGATCTCTCCATTAAGTACTAACACTTTACAGGCAAAATACCCTATTCTCTATTCCTGCCAAAAAACAGCAAACTCTTAGCTCATTATCGAGGTTATCCTGCCTTTAGTTTAACAGAATTGACGAGTATGCAACAAGATACACAGCTTAGCGAATGGCACCGAATATTTATCGGCAATGCGTCCATCGAATTTCTGATCGAGGTATTGATCAGGTCTGTATTCCTCTATCTTTTCCTTTTGGTGATATTGAGGGTAATGGGCAAAAGAATGGGCGGTATGCTTACAATTTCGGAACTGGCGGTGATGCTAACTTTAGGGGCAATCATTTGTGTACCTATGCAGATCCCCGACCGTGGTATCTTTCAAGGCTTTTTAGTACTTACCTGCGCCTTGATTTTTCAACGACTGTTTACTTTAGTGGGCCAATCTGGCAGTAAAGGAGAAAAGCTTAGTCAAGGAAAGGAAGTCATTTTGGTTGCCGACGGCATACTACAACAAGATGCCCTTTACAAAACCGACATTTCCAGACAGCAGCTCTATGCCATACTGAGATGTCAAGGTATTTATAACCTTGGCGCTGTAGAGCGACTTTACCTAGAAGCTACCGGGCTTTTCAGTGTATATCCATTTCAGCAGGCCAAACCAGGCCTACCGCTATATCCAGATGTACACCTACCGCCTGGCGAGTACCAAGAGAAAGAAGAGAACTTATCGGTTTGCTGCGAATGCGGCCAAACTACCACAACAGATACCGATCCTTGTAGCCACTGTGGCGGCCAACAATGGACAAAAGCAATGATCAGATGAAACCAGAAGATATCAAACTTATCGACCTTTCTAGAATATTCATAGGCGACCTACCGCCACTTTTTTATTTAGAGTTGGTTTTTAGAGCGCTTTTCATCTATACCCTGCTGATTGTTTCTATGCGGTTAATGGGCAAGCGCATGGCCTCACAAATCGGCAGGACCGAAATGGCTGCTGTAGCCTCCCTTGCTGCCGCTGTCGGCATTCCGTTGATGAACCCAGACAGAGGCCTATTTACCGGTTTGGTGATGGCAATGACTATTGTTTTGCTGCAGATTTGGGTCGCTAGAAAATCAGCGAGAAACGAAACTTTTGAAAAAATTAGTCAGGACCGCATTGAGCCCTTGGTGATTGACGGGGTAATGGACCTCAAAAAAATGAAGCAGAACCGCATCACGCAAGAGCGACTTTTTGCGCAATTGCGTACGGCTAAACAACACCATTTAGGTAACGTAAGAGCATTGTACCTAGAGGCAAATGGTCTTTTCAGTCTTCTACTGCATGAGCAATCTAAACCTGGGCTGCCTGTAATTCCAGCAAATGACGTCACTTTTTTGCTTAGACACACCCGACCAACTACGCTTTACGCTTGCAAATCTTGCGGATATATCAAACAAGAAACTACGTACCAAGATAACTGTCCGTGTTGTGAAGCCAATGAATGGATGGTAGCAGTTACCGATGTAAACAATAACGATAACCACTAAAAAAGATAACATATGAAAAATTCAGGCCAAATGCCCCAAAAGCTGATTTGTTTTTCCCACTTGAGATGGGATTTCGTTTATCAGCGTCCACAGCACCTATTGAGCAGATTTGCGAAAAAAGGTAATGTCTATTTTTATGAAGAGCCACACTTTCACACTGGAAACGACAATTATCTTTCTATTTCAGGACGTGATGGCAATATTTCTGTAGTGGTTCCACACCTATCAGACCAGCTCAATGCCGAAGAAATTGAGTTGATACAAGTGCAGCTCTTCGATGGTTTCATTGGCAACTTCGATTTAGAGGACTGCCTATTCTGGTATTATACTCCAATGGCGCTGAAGTTTAGCGATAAGCACAAGCCATGTTTAGCACTTTATGATTGCATGGATGAACTGCAAGCGTTCAAGTTTGCGCATCCCGACCTAGCTAGTTTTGAAAAAAAATTGATGGCAAAAGCAGATTTGGTTTTCACTGGAGGACATTCATTGTATGAGGCGAAAAAACGTTTCCACTCCAACATTTATCCCTTTCCGAGCAGTATCGATAAACAACATTTCGCCCAAGCCAAGCACATTAGCGAAGCACGAGATCAGCAACAGATCATCGGACCGAAAATAGGTTATTTTGGTGTAATTGATGAACGATTTGATATTGAACTCATTGAACAGATTGCAGACAGTAAACCAGATTGGCAACTGATTTTGATTGGCCCAGTGGTGAAAATAGATCCTGCATCTTTACCACAGCGTGCCAACATCCACTATTTTGGGCAACGCTCTTACCAAGAGTTGCCAAGCTACCTTTCGGGATGGGACGTGGCACTCATTCCCTTCATGCTAAACGAGTCTACACGTTACATCAGCCCAACCAAAACGCCTGAATACCTAGCTGCTAATATACCCGTGGTTTCTACCGCCATACGTGACGTAATACAGCCTTACGGCATCAAAAAATTAGTACATATCTGTAAAGATAAAGATGAATTTATCAAATCTATCGCTAGCGAGCTCACTAACAAAAATCGCAAGCAATGGGAGATTGACGTGGCTAGTTTTATCAAGACCATATCTTGGGATCACACCTTTAACCACATGCATCAACTCATCGTACAAACTTTACATCAACTAAACAAAATTTCAATAGCCAGCTAATGACATACGATTATATTATTGTGGGAGCCGGTTTTGCCGGAAGCGTACTCGCCGAACGATTGGCCAGCGTAGCCCAAAAGAAAGTACTGCTCATCGAAAAAAGGAATCATATCGGCGGCAACGCCTACGACCATTACGATGAAGCAGGTATATTAGTACATAAATACGGGCCGCATATCTTCCATACCAACAGTAAGGAGGTTTTCAACTATTTGTCTGAATTCACCTCATGGCGACATTACCAACATCGGGTTTTAGCTAGCGTAGATGGTCAACAGGTGCCAATCCCTATCAATTTAAACACCATTAACAAACTCTATGGTTTGCAACTTAGCAGTCAAGAAGCTAGTGATTTTTTTGAGGAAAGGGCGGAAAAGAAAAAAGAAACCCGTACTTCCGAAGACGTGGTGGTAGGTAGCATTGGGAGAGAACTTTACGAGAAGTTTTACCGTGGTTACACCAAAAAACAATGGGACTTAGATCCATCAGAACTAAGCGCATCGGTTGCCGCACGTGTACCCACACGTACCAATTGTGATGACCGATATTTTACCGACACCTATCAGGTGATGCCCTTACATGGTTACACTAAGATGTTTGAAAAAATGCTGAATCATCCAAATATCCACGTAATGCTCAATACCGATTACCGACAGGTCATCAAAGATATCAACTACAAAGAAATGATCTATACAGGGCCTGTAGACGAGTTTTTTGGCTTCCAATTTGGTAAATTACCGTACCGATCGTTGGATTTTAAATTTGAAACGCTCGATCAAGGCAACTATCAGCAAACAGGTACCATCAATTACCCAAACGACTATTCTTTTACGAGAATTACCGAGTTCAAGCACTTGACGGGGCAGGTTCATCAAAAGACATCCATCGTTTACGAATATCCCAAAGCAGAGGGCGATCCTTACTATCCCATTCCCAAAGCGGAAAATCAGGCGCTATATGAACAGTACCGACAGTTGGCAAACGAAACAGTAAATGTGCATTTCGTTGGGCGACTGGCAACCTATAAATATTATAACATGGATCAGGTGGTAGCCCAAGCTTTGGCCACTTTCAAAAAATTGGAAAAGGTAGAGCAACTACAAACAATAGAGGAACTATAATGGAAACATGGGGTGGCATAGAATGCAGTATCAACCGAGTTGGCGATGAATATTTCGACCAACTTGCTTACGATAATCAGTACAACCAACTGACACAGCTGGAAAAGATCTGCAATTTGGGTATCACTAAGCTCAGGTTCCCCATTTTATGGGAAAAGCAACAGCCAGACCTGCAACACCCGATCCGTTGGGCGGTGATACCACATTTAGATTATCTAAAAGATCGAAAAGTCGACGTGATCGCCGGGCTGGTACATCACGGTTCTGGTCCGATAGGTGCTAATGTTTTAGATGATGATTTCCCTGAAAAACTTGCCGTATACGCGGGGAAAGTAGCCAAGAAGTTTCCGTGGATTACCAACTACACCCCTATTAACGAACCACTAACTACCGCAAGGTTTTGTGGGCTTTACGGGATATGGCATCCGCATGGGCATAGTGATCAAACTTTTTTAAAGATATTGCTGAATGAGTGCAAAGCGTCTATTTTGGCGATGAAAGCAATCAGGAAACGTTGTCCGCAAGCTAAATTTATACTTACCGAAGACCTCGCACATATCCACAGCACGCCAGCGCTTCGCCAACAGGCAGACTTTGAGAACCACAGGCGTTGGCTGAGCATTGATTTGCTTTGCGGAAAAGTAGACGCCCAGCATCCCCTGTGGAATTACCTATTGGAAAGTGGCATAGAAACGGAAGCCCTGGCTTTCTTTACTAAACAGCTTATGTCTCCCGACGTACTTGGTTTTAACTACTACATTACTTCGGAAAGATTTTTGGACGAAAATACTGTCAACTATCCCCTCCATACACATGGTGGCAACGGACGACAGCATTATGCAGACATTGAAGCGATAAGAACGGGCCAAACAACTCTAATGGGCGTTCGCCAGTTATTAAAACTGGCTTGGCAGCGGTACCAATTACCGTTGGCAATTACAGAAGCTCACCTACATTGCGGCAGAGAAGATCAATTGCGATGGTTGAAACACATTTGGGAGGACACTAAATTACTAAAAGCAGACGGTATCCCAGTAGTGGCCATTACCTTCTGGTCTTTGTTGGGTGCGCATGGTTGGAACAAGCTACTAACGGAAGCAGGCGGCACCTACGAACCAGGGGCATTTGATTTGCATAGCGGCATCATTCGCCCTACAGCCATCTCTAAACTCATCACTGATATTTCTGAAACAGGCGATTACGATCATCCCCTGCTAGCCTCTCCTGGTTGGTGGGAGAGACTTGAACGTATCCACTACCCCAGTGTAGCACAAAGTAAAATACAGCAACAATCCAGCAAGGCTCGCCCAGTACTCATTTTAGGAGGAAATGGTTCGCTAGGTTACAGTTTTGCCAATAGTTGCCTACATCGTGGCATAGCTTATCGCTCATTAGGCAGGGCCGAACTCGACCTTTCCAATCTTGATCAACTTAGCATGACTATCAATAAATACCAACCCTGGGCCATCATCAGTGCGGCTGGTTTCAGTAATGTGGAAGATGCTGAGCATAATTTTGACGATTGCTGCTTGAGCAATACATTTGGTCCATCTTTATTGGCATGGCTTTGTAAAAAGCACGGCATTAAATTAATGAGTTTCTCGTCAGACTTAGTTTTTGATGGTGCCAAAGGAGAAAGCTACACAGAAAGCGATTTAACCAATCCCCTTAACAATTATGGGCGCAGCCAAGCCAATGCAGAGCAGTTAGTACTGGCGCAATACCCAGAAGCACTGTTGATTAGAAGTAGTAACTTTTTTGGACAGGCGCAGGCTAAAGATCCATTCCAAACCATGCGAAAGGCACTTCAAAATGGCCAAAATATCAGTGTGGCAAGTGATATTTATATGTCGCCCACCTATCTTCCAGATTTTGTAGCTATGGCGATAGATTTACTGATAGACGATGAGTCTGGTTTACTACATCTCACCAACGATACTACAATCAGCTATTACGAACTGGCAAAAGAGATAGCACAACGTAGCAGATTAGATGCAAACAAATTGATCGCTGTGCCAATGAAGGATTTCGGTTTACACGCTAAACGACCGATATACAGTGCATTGAAAACTCAAAACGGTATTCCTTTTCCATCACTAGAAAAGGCACTAGACAATTGTTATAGCGGCAAGATGCCTGCTTAAACTAAAAATATAGAAATACAAAAAGGCCTGCGCTTGAAAAAACACAGGCCGCTGTCATTTTTTTATCGAATTAGCTAATCTCTATCTGACGTGTCAATAGTTTAGCTTCTTCTTTTTTTGCCACTTTTACCTTAAGTAGCCCATCTTCGTACTTTGCCGTAATAGCTTGTTGATCTGCAGTTTCTGGCAAGCTAAAGGTGCGCACAAAAGAGTGAAAGCTGAATTCTCTTCTAGTAAAACGTTCGCCTTCACCGTCGCTCTTCTCCTCTTTCTCTACCGAAATACTCAATAGGTTACGATCGAGGCTTACTTTGAAATCTTCTTTTTGCAGGCCTGGTGCGGCAAGCTCTATTTTGAAATGATCAACTGCTTCTAGAACGTTTACTGCAGACACCATTTTGGCGCCTTGTTCGTTAAAAAAACCATCAGCAAAAATCGAATCAAACACATTGTTCATTGCTGGCATTAGGCCTCTTTTTCCTTTTTGGTCTCCATTAAATTTAACCAGTGTCATTGGTTTTCCTCCTTAATTTTTTAATGATTTAAACTATGATTAATTAAATGGGATGTTTCCCGAAAGTCAGCTTACAACGATTATGCCAACCGCTAACAGACCAATTTTAACTGAAAATTTTTCAGTTGATCTGATTTTTTTTCAGTTTCAAAAAGACAAATTTTCACTTATTTATTGGTAAAATTATGGCCTTGCGCTAGCACCCTTAGGCTTTTGTGCAGCTCCTTGATGTTTATGCTGTGCACTATCTGCTTTGTTGCTGATCACAAATTGCCTCACCTCTCCTTTCTCCCAAGCATTCGCCATAGGATCTACCTTGGGCATTGGAATATCTGCACGCTTCTTCTTAATCTCCGTAGTGGAAACCTTAAAACGTTGATCTCTCTGGGCCAAAAGTTCCGGATGCAGCTGACCATCTTTGGTAAATCCCATCATGATCATTGGTGCGCCAACAGGTAGCGAGCGTTCCTGATCGGTGTGCCAAGTATGGATAGTCTTCCCGTAAGTAGCGATTAACTTTTCCATGAGTTCGCGTTCTACACGCTCTGGAATACCGGGAGCGATTAACGTGCCCGAGCTTACCTCATGATGATGAGAATGCCATAGCTTTTTCTCTTCTGCTGGCAGTGCCTTAAATAGCTTCTCGGTCACAATATATTCCACTCCCATAATTTTAGCATCCTTATCATTTCCATCAAAAATGATGGCCTGGTAAAGATCTTCATTAAGTTGACTGACATAATGATGCGCCTCCATTTGCGCATTGATATTACCATTGTAAAAGTGGAAACCATCTAAATAAACATTAAAATGTTTCAATGGCGACTTGCCCTGAAGTAAATCGGCTCCAGATTCTAAAAGTTTGTCTTTGGCAGTTTTCTCACCACCAGGCGCATCCACATTCGACTCGGTATTTTCCGCCGCAACTGCAAATCACAAGCATCCCGAAAAACGTCATACCACACATCATCATTTTCTTTTCCATGTTTTTTTACTAGGATAAAGCAGTAGTACAAACAAAAGTTTCAACTAGCAATAAAAACCAGTATCGCAAATGGAGCTTAACGTAGAAATACGGTTTGGGGCCTTTTGCTGGCGCACGCGTGTCGCGTGTGCATTTAAAAATCATCATAAATAATCAATATCTATTAAACCCTTACCACAACAGTAATCAATTGCACTACTTATATTTCTAGTCTATGGAATTTGTATTTACAACTCATTAGTTCTAATTATTAACGCTTTTTCACACGCCAAAGGCGTGCGCTAGCGAGGAGTCAATCCCTTTGGTAGTTATTTGCGAAGTTGAGTAGCATGTCATTTGATTATAAATATAGAAAAATTTCAATAAGCAAAAAGGCCGAAGTTTTTCACCTCAGCCTTTCTTTTTCAACCGTTTTAGCGGCTTCAAAGATAGTTTACACAATTTTTAACGATTGAATTAATCCATCCTTAAATTCATAGTAATAGGTCATGGTAATTGGGCTTCCTGGAAACGTTCCGGAAACTTCAGTTTTTAGCGTTTGTTCAGTTTCCGAATATTCAAGAGGTTTCATGGTAGCCTGATATTCTTTATTTGCCTTTTCTATCCAGCTTTCTATTTCTTTTCTGCCGTTATGAGTTCTACCTTCGTCAAAAACTACGGCTGTTTCGGTAAAACAATTTGCGTAAGCAGCGCTATCAAAATTGTTTTGTGTTTTTACTAATTCTGCTATTACTTTAGGTAAGTTCATTATTATAAATTTTAAATGATTTAAACTGTTGGCACGGTGCCACCATCTATTACAAAATTTGTCCCTGTTAAATAATTAGCTCTTGGCGAAACCAAAAAGCCAACTAATTCTGCAACTTCTTCTGGTTCGGCAGGCCTACCAAAAGGTATTCCACCTAAAGCATCCATTACACCTTGTTGCGCCTCTTCTACAGTACTATTCGCATTTCTTGCAATTTCGCCAAGCCAAGCTTTCGAAGCAGTAGTGTTGATCCATCCGGGAGAAACCGTAAGTACCCGTACCCCTTTTGGCGTTACTTCGTTAGATAAACTTTTACTGTAATTAATCAATCCTGCTTTTGCAGCCGCATAAGGCAAGGTAGAATCGTAGAGTGGTAGTTTACCTTGAATGGAAGCGATGTGAATGATCACACCGGTTTTTCGCTCAATCATTTGCGGTAAAAACCCTCTATCCAACCTTACAGGAGCAAGCAGGTTAGCTTGTAGCGTGCTTACCCAATCTTCATCACTTAAAGCAGCAAAGCCTCCGGCGGGCGTAACTGAAGAACCAAGGTTGTTCACCAAAATATCTAGCCTTCCATAAGTAGATAGTACTTCGTCAACTACTTTTTGCGCATCGGCTGCCTTACTTAAATCGGCCATGATAAAATGTAAGTTGCTATTTTCTTTTTCAGGCGCATTTCGTGCTGTAATAATTACTGTTGCCCCAGCTTGTAAAAGCCTTTCTGCAATTGCTCTTCCAGCTCCTTTAGTGCCGCCCGTTACTAAGGCAATTTTGCCCGATAACTCATTGTTGAAATTAAAATCCTGTTTCATTGTTTTAATTGTTTAGGACAAAATTCAGACTTATGTATACTTCTCACAAGTACGGAGTTACGATTCGGATAGGGATAAATTTTTCCCCTATTGCACAATTTGGAACATAGTTTTAATTTTGTTTGATGTACGAAAGAAAGGTAATACCGAATCTAAATTGTGGTTTAGATTTAATTGGCGAAGTGCTGTATGGAAAATGGAAAATCCGTTTGTTATGGTTTATCCACCAGGGACATCAACGTCCGAGCGAATTGCAGCGAAAAATTCCAGATGCGACCAGAAGGGTGCTTAACATTCAGTTAAAGGAACTGGAAGATCATGATTTGATCACAAAGAAAATTTACCCCGTGGTACCGCCAAAAGTAGAGTATAGTTTAACCGACTTTGGTCAAACGGTAATTCCCGTAATAGCTGCATTAGGAAATTGGGGCGATACAAATGAAGCGCACTTACGTTCAGTTATTTTAAAACGTTTGAATATTGAAGGTAACTAACTTGATTTGAAACATGAGATTGGAAGTAGCGATAGCTTACGATTGGTAGATAGAGGAAACTTTAGTCCGACTTATCCAAATACTCTGGAAAAATTCAATCGAAAGTAATCAGGCCGGCTTTTGAAAGTCCTTGTTGTGCGTTCGTCTTTTCTACAGATAAAGTGGTATTTCTTTAAACTTCCTTTTTAATCTATTTTTAGTTTCAATACTAAGCTCATTTTTTTCTAAATGAATGTCGCCTAATTTCATACTAAAAAATGATACGGGTAAATCCTTAAGTTTATTGTTATTCATGCTAAAGCCATGCAACTTTTTTAGATTACCAAAATTATCGGGCAATGTTTCTATTTTATTATTACTGAGCCCAAAGTAAGTCAAATTGCTTAGTTCGGTGATACGATCAGGCAAAACTGAAATCAAATTTTCATCAAAATAAAGCCAAGTTAGCTTTTTTAAGTTCCCAATTGTTGACGGTAATGCAGAAAGCTTATTATAGGAAAAATTTAGATTAACTAAACTCGAGCAAGTTCCTATCGTTTCGGGTAATGAGTTTAATTCATTGCTATAGATTTCTAAATGGTAAAGATTTTTCAAGTCCCCAATTGAATTTGGAAGCTCTTTTAATTTGTTGTTTGTACATTCAAACACCACAATATTACTGAGATTGCCTATGTCTTTTGGAAGCTCCGAAAGCTTATTCATCCCTAAATTGAGATGAGTTAAATTTTTCATTTTCAAAAACGACAAAGGAATTGAAGAAATTTGATTTGATTGTATATCAAATGCTATTAAACCCTCAATATCCGACAACCAATCAGGAATATTTTTAATTTGGTTAAATGATAAATCTAGGGATTTTAGATTGGTTAAAGTTTTAATTTCTTCTGGAATACTTGTTAATGATTGAGAAGACAATTCCAAAACATAAACATCTTTTGGAGATTTCATTGCTTCAGATATCGAATTGTACGTTTTATAACCTTGTAAGTTTTTAGGTGCAACAGACATTGAGACTGAGTTATCTGAATGAGAAAATGGTGCATTGTCATCTACTATCGATAATTCAATAGGATTATTCTTAACTTCTTGCTTTAAAGTTTTAGATTGTCCCAAACACCCCTGAAAGAGAGTAAGTATTACAAAAAACAATATGATTTTCTTCATTGTCGTTTCATTGGTTATGGTTCCCAAAGTGTCCGCTCTAGTTTAAGCCAGAAGTATTGCTCAGCAAACACTTAAATCAGATGGGAATATTTTAAAGGAGATTAAAGTTCGTTGATATTTCTCACCCTTACATTTGGCATAGTCTTGAATATATCCTGCATATATTTTCTATGACTGGCTCCTACAATAACAACTACTTTTTCGGCTTTTAAATTTTTGGCTCTATTAACTACATTTTCACACATCCCTTTATTTCGCATCATCCACCAATGTATTTTTGAAAGCATTTCTTCCTTTGGAAAGTTTTCTAGTTTATATAGATCTGAAGAATAGAAATCTCCTGACGCTAAAACTACCGATGCCTCATCCGTATTTAGCCATTCGGTAAGGTTTTTTGAATTCTTATCCATATCTAAATATTTTTCAATTCCCTTATCTCTTGTTGCTAAAATCTCTTTTAAACGACCTGCGTAACTTGCAGTACTGTCTTTTCTAAAATTTTCAAATTTATTGTAGAATGCCAATGCTGATGCCGACCAATTCAAATCGTAATCTTGACAATCCATTGGTTGTAATTCTTGGATTTTCATCTCTTGCATTAGTGGAAAAGCAATGAGATCATATTCAGAGGTTTTAAGTCTATTCATACTTCGTCCTTTGATATCTAATTGCGGACTAAGCACCTTATTTACGTAATTTTCAAGTTCAATATCGGGCGTTTTCTGTAAGTGCTTAAAAACTTGCCAAAATTGGAAGTGACCATTGGAAACATCTTGATCAAGATAATAAGCATGCGCCAAATCAGTTTTCAGGTAATAGTTGTTAGGATTTTTTAGAGATAACTTTTGTACACTATCAATCACCTTTGGAAGGTTCTCTTGTGTTATATTTCTATTTTTCCTGAGTGTTTCGAGACGCTGGATATTTTCTACTTTACACCAATAATCCATTAAGTTCTGCTCGTCTTCTTTACTTAAGAATTCTCCAAAAAAGGCGCTTGGTTTAAATTTCCTGATTTTACTTTCAATAGTTGAAATGTCTTGCTTAGCCGACTTGCTGTAGTTATGTGATACGCCTATCAATAGCACATCTACCTTTTGTGCGTACACCTTAAAAGTTAAGAAGAAAAATAGAAGGAAAGAATATTTCATTTTACGTCAGTTTTATTTGTTGTTATTGTTGGTTCGCTAACGGTTTGGGACGTGGTGAAGGCGGGGATTTCGGAGTACAAAACTGTCTGCCAGTATACAATTTCATACTAAGGCACAAAGCTTCATTTAAGCACTGAACACGCTTTTTTTTTGCCGAGCGCCTGTTGGCAGCAACGGTTCGTTCGTGTCGCTCTAGCGCTGTCATTTTCCGTGAGTTATTTTATTTATTTTACCGTCCCTTGCGTCAATGATAATTAAAAATGTTCCGCCTAAACAATCTTTTGGAAGTGTTCCACTGATTACCCAATAATTATCAATAAAGTAAATTTCATATGGTCTTTGTTTAGTTATGTTGTCTTTGCCATAAATACTGAAAAGGATTGGTTCGGCTATGTTTATTGCAGTCAAACTGTCCTTAATGATTATAGAGTTATTGTCAATTACGTTGTGCTGAGATTTGTCAGTAAGTGCAGATTTAAGTTCCTGCTCAGCGTATGATTTATCAAGTTTTGTTCTGTCACTCTTTGTCTGACCACACGCAATTAATGTGAAAATCAAAAGTATCAAAAAATATATTGATTTTATGTTCGTCATTGGCCTGTTATTGCTGCGTCCTACCATTGGTGCCAACGGTTTATGCCGCCAATCCCTCTAAAACAATAGATACTTGCGAAATTGAGTAGTGTGTCATATTGATTATAAATATAGAAAATATTCATCGAAGATACTCGAATAGCTTTAGTGATGCCATGATAATAGGCTAGAGAATACTAAGACTATACCCTAACCCCCCTACCTTAACAGATCATCCCTAAGCATCTTCTCGGGGATGATCTTACATACAAACTATCTAATTTCAACACATCTAAAAATGAAGTATTAACGCCTTATTTCATTTTGGACTAAACTGATCGAAATTCCTTCATTCTGTTGATCAACGTTGAAATCTGTGGCCTAGCGTAAAATCTAGAGAATTTATATTTGGCTAAAACAATCCTTTTTCGGCTGCGTTATCTGCTTAAATTAAACAAATGATGGCCGAGTACCTAGAATATTTTAGAAACGAACTGATGACCTACTATCCAGACTACCTGCTTCATGCAGACTTTACCGATAGTGGCAAACTCCTACTTTTGGCCAAACCTTTTGTTGACTTAGATGTAGTTATGCACGAGCTCTGCGACGAAATGTTAGAACTGGTCAACTTCAAGCAGCATCTTGACATCCACCTCTATAAATTTGGTGAAAACGAATTGATAGAAATTAGTGTCAATTAATCGACTTTATAAAAATCACAGATGGAGATGCAAGACCAAAAAAAGTCAGCAAACTTGCCCCCTAATAGCCTTTAGGTGTCAGTAATTGGTTCAAATAGAGCAATACTTATTTCTTGATGAATTGATATCTAGCCTTGTGGCTTAAAATTTTACCGCAAAACCTGTAACACCAGTGATCGACCCCTTAAATCGGAGCCCATACATCAAGCTGTCATCAGCCTTAAGCAGTTCCTAAAAAATAAGAAAGAGGCCAAACAAATTTACCTCATCCATCGTTGAACAATAAATAAGAACCTCATGGATTTTACAATAGAACTGCAGGACATGGTAGCCATGCTCGTATCGATGATCTGTGGCGGCATTATCGGGTTTGAAAGGGAGTACCGCAGCAAATCCGCAGGCTTCAGGACGATCATTCTCATTTCTTTAGGCTCTACCATTTTCACAATCGTCTCCCGGCACGGCGTGGGTACCGATGACAGAATATCTGCCAATATCATCACCGGAATTGGATTTATCGGTGCTGGCGTCATCTTTAAGGACAGGATTTCGGTTAGAGGCTTGACCACCGCAGCCGTCATCTGGACTTCTGCAGCGATCGGGATGACCACCGGGATCGGCTATCATGCCTTGGCACTGGCGCTCACCCTAATCACCCTTGCCGTGCTTCTACTGGTCACCCGAATTGAAAAACTGATTGCCGGGCTTCAGAAAGAAAAACTGTTGAGCATCAAATTCAGGGGCGGCGACTTTGATCAGATCGACCTCCTGCAATCCAACCTGCAGCAAATTGGCCTCCTCATCGAAAGAATAGAAGTTGGCAAAGAGGAGGATCGGCTTACGGCCGTATTCAGGGTCTCTGGAAAAAAGGACAAGCTAATCGCCATGAACGAGACACTAGCTGCAATGCCCGAAATCGTATCATTCAGCTGATACGAATACGCCGTACCTATGCGAAAGCATAATGAAAACTAAAAAACATAGGCTTCAAAGACTTACTGCAAGCATCACAAAAGTCTATCAGCAATTGGTGATATAATTCTATTGCTATTCTACGTTGCCCTTGTAAACTTCCTTTCCGTTAGCATAGAGGATAGATCTATTCGCATCGTATTTATAGGTTTCATTTTCATACATCAGATCTGCGACTTTGGAAAGGAGGATAGTATGCTGCTGATCCTCTGGCAAGAAAATTTCCACCTTGCTTTGATCCTCACTCATTAATACAAATGCACTCACTACTTCCTCCCCTTTTTCTGTTTGGATAGGATTTAGCCTAAAACCTTCGCTAAAAATCTGGATACATCCTTTCTTAATCTCACTCCAGGTATATCCCGCAGAGGTGATACATCCATGTTCATCCTTATCTGCTCCTACCGCTACGGTCTCATTCTTTGCCTTTTCTTCCGTCTTTTTAGACGGCGCATTGCATGAAACAAATATCATCAGGCCAAAGGCCAACAAGTTAAGTTTATCCATCATCTACTTTTTTAGTATTGGAGCAATCAATAAATATGCCATTGAAATTCTCCAGCTACTTATCATGAGTTAGATACCCGATCTTCCAATCAGATTACGCCTTTTGTAGCGAATATGAGATTATCGGCAGCGAATTTGCAGCTATTAGCACACACACAAAGAATGATATGAAAAAAGAGATCACCATCCTGGAAGATGACCAGGATATCAGGGAGATCTGTACCTACCTGTTTAGCGCTGAGGGATACAGTGTAAACAGCTATGGAACGATTTCCTCTTTTAAAAGAAGCACCGCAAATCCCGACATTTATCTTTTGGATATCCGATTGCCAGATGGTAATGGAATGGATGTCTGCAAGTCGATCAAGGATAATCCAATTTTGGCGAAGATTCCGATCATTATGATGTCGGCCCACCTCGACGCTTCGACTGTAAGTTCACAATGTTCCGCAGAGGAATTCATTTACAAGCCCTTTCATATCACCGACCTACTGGATCGTGCAGCCGCCCTGATCAATAGGTACCGGGCGGGGTAAACTCAGGAGCTACTATGTTTCGGTACTGTTTTAGCTATGTCCAGTGCAGTCAGCCTACAATTCCACGGTCAACCAGAGGCGACCCAGGGCAACACCTATTTGGCCCGTGTTCAATGTTAAGCCCTGTGCCTAAAGCTCATGCATTTCAATGGCCTTGCCGATCTTCTTAAGGGTAGCCTCGTCCATTACATCCTCGGTGTGCCAATTCAGTCCCTCATCGGTCGCCTCTAACCAAACCTCAGCCTGTCTAGTACCAGTTCGAAACAGCTCATACCTCTTATTTGCTATATCATTACCTATAGAGCGGACTTCGTACTCCTGAGGCATTTCGTCGATGACGACATTGATTTGAAAAGTTTCCATATTGTTGTGCGGTTAAACTATTGCTAGGCATGCTATAATACATACAGCGTTTAGGCTCATTTGTTTAATCAAAAGCAACTTTGTAAGTCAATTACGGAGGTTCATCAAGCTCAACAAGCGCCGTTCTAAAGCTCAGCTAGGCCGGCTAACGACTTGTCAATGTAATCTTTCGGATGACGTTATCAAGCTCTTCCGCAGCCCTAGCGATCCGGGCGACCACCTCATGGCTTTCCTGTTGATCCTGATCCATTTCCTTTAACAGATTAACTAGACCAATGATGTTAGACAGCGGGGCCCTCACCTTATGAGCCTGTAACCATGAGATCTCCATGAGTTTGGCATTCTGCCGTTCTATCTTTTCCAAATGTTTAATGCGCTCGGTGATATCCTGCATCGAGCCAATCATTCGCACAGGCCTACCATCTGGGCCAAAAAGAATAAAAGCACGATCCAAGACGTTGCGGTAGCTGCCATCAGCGCAAAGGAACCGATACTCGATCTTCAGCCGCTTACCGCCAGCCAACGTAATCGTCTTCAGACGCTCCATCACCCAATGCCTATCGTCAGGATGAATCCGGCTATTCCGCCAAGCTTCATTAAAAGTGGTCTGACGGTATCCAAAAATACCCTTGATCCCCTGATTCCACACTATTTTTCCAGTAACCATGTCCCAATCCCAGATCGCATCGCTGGTGGCCTTAGAAACAATATCAAAACGAGCAATACTTTGTTCGGTAACCTGCTGCGCCCTGATCTCAGCCGTACGGTCCACAATGGTCACCATTCTTCCCGGTCTCCCCTCGAAATCTACCGAATTCCCCTCCACCAGAACGTCAATCAGCTCACCATTCTTTTTCTTATGGCGCACCAATGTGCTATTAGGTGCATCCAGGCGAACATTAGAATTTAAAATATCTCGCAAAACTGACTGTTCCTCAACTGGCCGGATATCCATTAGGCAAAGCTCCATGAACTCCTCCCTACTGTAACCATAATGCCTAACCGCCGCTTCATTCACATCAAGAAATCTTAGCGTAGCCCTATCGTATACCCATTGGGGAAACGGACTCCTGTTGAATAGATCACGATATTTCTTTTTTTCGAGTTCTAGCAGATGTATTGCATCCTTACGCGGCGTAATATCTTTAAAGTATACCGAAAGCCCCTCTCCAGAAGGAAAGGCTGCGACTTCGAACCACAGTTTCATAGTTGGAAAATACTCTTCGAACCTGACTGATACCTGTTCATTAACTGCTTGATGATAGGCCGTATAGAATCTTAGTGGTATGGCATCCTGATAGACTTCCCATAAGTTCTTTCCCAATATCTTCCCACGTGGCATGAGCAGCAACTCTTCAGCGACCACATTCCAGTAGGTCACTGTCCAGTTGGCATCAACTTCAAAGAAGCCATCTGTAAAACTTTCCAGAATATTGGATATCCGCTGCTGATAGGCCTCCAGTTCTTCAAGGTATCCAATGTTTTTTTCCATGGTCTGCGTTTGCATTTGGTTAACTGACAGTCTCAACAGCTAGCCAATAGACAAACAATATCTTTGGCTATGTTAATGCCAATTCGGCGTTTCGTTTAAGTGCTTCCAATATATCAAATACCTACAAATTCCGCAACCCGTATACCTACTTGTTAATTAGATTTAATACGCTTGCAATTAGATGGGTACCACAGTCACATCTTGACACCATGACAACTATGCTATTTCCAAACAAATATGTAACCTCCAAGTTGATTAGTGTAGGAGCATTTTAAGAACCGAGTAAGCTATTTATCTATAGCGGAAGTTCAACAAAAATTTGGTTCCCACGTTTTCCTCGCTTTCGAACCATACCTTACCATGGTGCATGTCTACATAATTTTTGATGATCCACATACCCAACCCAACCGACGGCTGACCATCATTGCCCTGTCGACCAGCAGGAGTATATTTGTGGAAAAGCAACGGCTGAAGGTGCTGAGGTATGCCGATGCCATCGTCTGCCACAGTCAACAGAAATGTATGCTCCAAAGACTCCAAATGCACTTTGATCGTTCCTCCTTGTTTGGTAAACTTGACAGCATTAGACAAAAGGTTGTTGACGATCTGCAGGTATTTCATACCATCAACGCTGGCATAAAGCTCTTCATCTGAATGGGTAAATATAAATTTGCGCTGAGCATTGAGCTGCGAATTAAGATAGATATCGATCACCTGCCCGACTTCGCTAACTAGCTCGAAACGCTCTAAATTTACCTTCACATCCACTGTTTGCAGCGATTCCTTTTTGATGATCGTTTGAACCAATTCCAGGTTACGTCGGCAGATCTCCGATATCATGGCCAGCCACTCATGGGCTTCGCCAGCAGTGTCTTGAGGCAGTTTCCTTGCTACGGCCTTGGAAAGCTCCTGTACGATACCGATCGGACCCGTAAGCTCGTGCGCCAAGATCTCTAGGGTCGAGTTCTTCCAGGCATTTATACTCTGCATATTGAAGATCCCCATCTTACGTGTAGAATCGTCCTCCAATATCCCGCTCAAGAAATTAACCTTGCCGTCTTTGAGGATTGGATAGACCTTCAGACGTACCCATCGCTCCACCCCATCTTCCCTCAATATGCGGAAATCAAACAGTGTGTTAACCTTTTCAATCAACAATTGTTCAAAATAGCTTATTACAAGTTTTCGATCGTCTGGATGGATTAGGTTCAGAAAAAGTCTAGGATTTGTGTATAGCTCCGAGGCATTGCTCCTGCTAAAATGTTCAAAGGCATCATTGACATAGGTAAAGCGCTGAGATTTGGGATCAAAGACGAAAAAGATCTCATCGGCAGATTCGGCCATCTCAACTAGGATGGATTTTTCCTGATTTTTCATGAAAATTAATTTAGCGAATGTGAATTGCTACAAGTAGAACAAAACCAAACAGGATTTGTTGGCTGTTCATGTATTATTCGGTAAAAGTCAACTACTATTGCTCACATGGGTAGTTGACACCATAATTTAGTAAAAATACCCTTAAACAGTATATGCTAAACATATCCACCGCTTTGCACGTTGGTAAGAAAGTAACTAAAAGACTTTGCCGACCCTAGCCAGTGCTTCCAAATGAACGATAGCCATCATACCGACCAGCCCCTTTTCAAGGGTATTGCCGATGCAGTTCCAGGCATGCTCTACATTATTGAACTTACCGGCATGAAAATGGTCTATGCCAACCAGAAGGTGCTGGATCTCTTCGGTAGAACACTTGAGGAACTTTCGGCAATGGGACCCTCGCTTTTCGACCACGTTGTATACCCTCCCGACAGGACAAGGTTCGACGCCCATATTGTCGAACTGCTCACCAGTCCTGTTGGCCATGTTGCAGAGCTGAGTTTCCGATTGCTGAATCATAAAGGCGAACCAACCTGGCTGCGCACCCGTCGGACCATCTTCCAGTGGGATAACGAAGGCAACCCAACTCACGTAATTAGCGTATCACAGGATATTTCAGCGGAAATACAACTCCAAGAGGTCAACGAGCGCATTGCACTGGAGCGCAAGCGATTAAAGGAAGAAAAAGAACTAGAAGTCATTCGTGCCGTCCTTTCCAAACAGGAAGAGGAACGGGACCGCATTGCAGAAAGCCTCCATAATGGGCTTGGACAACTCCTTTATGGAGCCAAATTGGGACTTTTGGCTTTGGAACCTGAACCCGAACAAGCATTCAGAGAAAAAAAAACTTACGCATTAGAGCTATTGGACGAAAGCATCATCCAGACCAGAAGGATCTCGCACCAATTGATGCCAATCGTTCTCAATGATTTTGGACTGAAGGCCGCCATAGAAGACACCTACCGAAAAATGAATACTGATGTCAACTTTTCGCTGCAGATGACCGCTGGTAAAAAAATCGCACCACAATATATCGAGCTTGCAGTTTTTCGAATTGTACAGGAACTGGTACTCAACGTAGGTAAACATGCAGCAGCAAAAAACTGCCAGATCAAAGTGGACATTGCAGAAAAGCATGTGAATATCCATGTATCCGATGACGGTAAAGGTATGACAAATGCACAGCACTCGGACGGCGTAGGACTACGAGCCATAAGAGACAAGGTTAGTCTATTGAAAGGCCAAATGGATATCTATAGCCAGCCGGGTGACACTGCCATCAGTATTAATATTCCATACCGTTCCAGCCCAAATTAGCACGTTAGTTTTTTACGCTAAATGGAAGCCAATACAACAATTCGCTGGCTTTAGTTGTTTATAAGGTTATGACAGCAACAACATTTCCAATCCCGAACAACGAACAGGATAGGCTCTATCACCTGTCTGCGCTCGACATCGATTACACTAGTCTAAACGACAACCTTAAAGACCTCAACCGCCTTGCGGCCAAGGTGGCAGGTACCGATATCTCATTGATCAACCTCATCGACGCCTACACCCAGTGGACGGTTGGTTCCCATGGACTAGATCTCCAGCAGATGACCCGAGAGGAATCGGTCTGCCAATATACCATCATGGACGATGAAGCCTTTGAGGTGCCAGACCTTTCAACCGATGAACGTTTCAACAAAAACTTCTACGTAGCCGATCCATTATCTTTACGTTACTACTTTGGCCTTCCACTTCGCGACAACGGTCTAAACATTGGTGCCTTGTGCGTACTAGACACGCAGCTGAAATCACTTAGCCCGGAAAAGGTAGAACTCCTGAAGATCATAGCCGATGAGATCGTTAATAGGATCAAATGCTACCATGTCTTGGAATCCATGCAGTATCGCCTAGACCATGCCGACCAAGCTCACAAGAAAGTTGCCCATGACATTAGGGGGCCACTTGCAGGGATCATCGGCCTTTCGGAGATGATCAGCGAAAAAGGGCGTTCGGCAGAACTGGCTGAAGTATTGGAGTTCATTAAAATGATCCACATTGGCAGTAGGTCGTTACTGGATCTCGCTGACGAAATACTCAGCCAGAGCGATAAACAAAAATCTATCGGGGAAAATGAGCTTAACTTGGAATCGCTGAAAAACAAGCTACTTCAGTTATACCTACCTCAAGCTACCTATAAGCAAATCTCATTGGAAGTGAGGCTCAACGACCAGGCCAAGCATATTATTTTCTCTAAAAAGAAATTGCTGCAGATTATCGGCAACCTGATCTCTAACGCCATCAAATTCACCCCAGTTGGAGGTAACATTACCGTTGATCTTGATTTGATCCCGGGCCAAGAAAAAAATCTATTAGACATCACCGTTACTGATTCTGGCATTGGCATAGAGCAAGAACGAATTGAACAACTCTTGGTTAACGGCACCGAAAGTACACCCGGGACACAGGAAGAAAAAGGTTATGGTTTCGGTATCCCCATGGTCAGCCACCTGATTGAAAAACTCGGTGGGAAACTTTATATCGAATCCAGTCCCGGAAAAGGTTCCAGATTCCATGTCCAACTGCCCCAGCCCGCCAAATAGCTGCTAACTACTGATGTTTCCAAATCACAATCACCATGAAGACCAGCACAGGCATTCTACTCTATCGACAGCTTCAGGGAAAAACAGAAGTTTTTCTGGTTCACCCCGGAGGTCCCTTTTGGAAAAACAAAGACCTAGGGGCTTGGTCTATCCCAAAAGGCGAGCCCAGCTTAGGCGAAAACCCACTCGAGAGTGCCAAACGCGAATTTCATGAAGAAACTGGACAGACGATCGAAGGTTATTTCATTCCCCTAGAGCCCATCAAACAAAAGGGCGGAAAGACCGTATTTGCCTGGGCTGTACAAGGTGATATCCACGCCGAAAACATCGAAAGTAATACCATATTCATTAATTGGCCGCCCAGCAGCAATAAAACCATAGAAATCCCAGAAGTTGACCGTGGGGCTTGGTTTGAACTGGACACCGCCATCCAAAAGATTAATCCCGCCCAGGCGGGTCTGATCAAACAGCTGGAAATATTGTTGGAAAATAGCTGACAATTTTAAAATTTATTTCAGATTTATACCAACGGCAATATTATCCAGAAAGAAGCATACGCTTATTAAAGGGCTGTTTAAAGATAAACTAGCATGGGGTGGAGAAGGATTTAGAACCACTTTCATCGATCCAAATTTTCAACGATAACTTACTAAATACTCTCTTAGTTATAAACTCATTTTGAGTTTTTAAAGAACAGATATTTAATTTTACCCTTCATCTCTCTATCTCCACCCCATAAGTCTTACTTCCTAGTCTATCTAAATCTAGAGAGCGCCACTATCGCAGCAAATGTTGGAACAGCATGATCTATTCTGCTAAGACAGCTTTTCATTAAGCCGTCCCCCATACATTACTGTTATTTAACTAAAGCAAATTGATACGAAGAAGTAGATTTAAAAGTCTCTCCCGGGTTAAGTTCAGTAGAGGGGAAATTTTTCTGGTTAGGCGAATCTGGAAAATGTTGTGTTTCTAAACAAAATGCTGTTCTAAAATCGTCCTTGGTGCCATTTTTGAAAGTATTTTTACCTTTCATAAAGTTACCACTATAAAACTGTAACCCAGGCTGATCGGTATAGATATCCATTACTATACCAGATTTATCGCCAACAACTTTTGCTGCATGTTTTTTCTCAGCCTTATCACTCAGCACAAAGTTATGATCATACCCTAAGCCGTTGGCTAACTGTAGGTTTTTCGCTGCTATGCGTTCACCAATAGTGGTTGGCTGGTTAAAATCAAATGGTGTTCCAGTTACCTTTTCCAATTTACCTGTTGGGATAAGTGTTGCATCAACAGGTGTGTACAATTTTGCAAAAACCTGTAATTGATGACCTAAAATAGTTCCGCTACCCTCTCCATTTAGGTTAAAAAATGCATGATTAGTTAGGTTAACTACAGTTTTCTTATCGGTAGTAGCTTCATAAGTCATTACCAACGCATTATCATTATTTAACTGATAAGTTACTTTTACATTCAAATTACCAGGAAACCCCATTTCGCCATCTTTAGACAAATAAGAAAATTCCAACGTAGAATCATCTATTTTATTGGCATCCCAAATTACATACTGATAACCTTTAGTACCGCCATGCAACATATTGACACCATTATTAGTAGGCGCTTTGTAGGTTACACCATCAATCACAAAAGTACCCTTGGCAATTCGGTTTCCGTAACGTCCAACCACTGCTCCAAAATAAGGTTCTGATGATTTTACATAGTCACGAATTGAGTTAAAACCTACCACAACATCAGTCATTTTTCCATCCTTATCTGGCACTATTAAACTGGTTATCCTAGCCCCAAAATTGGTAAAAAACGCCTTTATTCCATTTTTATTTTTCAAATGATAGATATCAACTTTTTTATCGTTGATAACCGTATCGAAAGTATTTTTGTTTTCTACAACGTTGTCTGATTGCGCTTTGCCTGAACTCGAATTACTTTGGCAAGACATAAAAGCCAAAGTGGCTAGAGATAATGTTAGAATGTAGTTTTTCATTTTTATTGAATAAGTAATGGTTTCTTGTGCTTAATTATCTAGTCTTTTATTTGAAAGTGGCAGAGATTGAGCCTCAGTAGTTGGGCCAAAAATGATGATCTTCCCCCCTTTTGCCTCCATCCGATCAATAAAAACTACCCTTTCTTTGCCTGAAGCTTCTGTGCGCCCGTGGTAAACACAAAACATTTGCTTGCCATCTGGAGAAAAAGTTACGCTGTTGTGCCCTGTACCAGAAACATTACCTCCTTTATCAGTATTTTTTTGCAAGACAGGATTATTTTCTGCCTTTTTAAACGGCCCCAGCGGACTACCAGCGGTAGCATAACCCACCGCATAATTTTCGCCAGCAAAATGATTTGCAGAATACATCATGTAATAGATTCCTTCCCTCTTAAAAGTAAAAGAACCTTCGGTCCAGCGCCTATTTACTTCTTTAGCAGTGACTGATCTGCTCTCCCACTCGGCCTGCTTATCATTTAATTTTACTGGCGGCCTAAGCAATAATACAGGCTCACCAATAACAGCAGAAAAATCGGGCTTAATCTCTACGCCGTAAACCCAACTTTCTTCAATCTCATTATACCAACCTTTACGTTTGGCCTCGGTGGCAATTTCGCTAGCTACTGGATGTTTATAGCAACATCTAGAATAGTAGAGATAAGCTCTACCATCGTCATCAAAAAGCACATTTGCATCTATTACCGGATAACCTGGCTCAAATAACGGCTTGTCACTGATATCTTTAAACGGCCCTTTTGGCGAATCGGCAACAGCCACACCAATCTTAAAGTTTTCCAACTCGTTAGTGGGATTGAATTTAGACTGGGCACTATAAAACATATAGTATTTTCCGTTTGCTGCATATACCTCTGGCGCCCAAAATGCACCAATGCCCCAAGTGTTAGCGGTATTGCCAAAATACACCTGACCTTCGTTTTTCCAATTAACCAAATCTGTAGATGAATAAGTTGAAAAACCATTTTTGGCCCCGCCACCTGTTCCGTACATATAGTAAGTAGCGGATTTTTTATCGTAAAGGATATATGGATCTCCAAATCGCACTGGAAGTGGATTTTTACAACTCGTGTCCGTAGCTGGCTGAACATGCTCTTTCTTTAGCAAATTAGAACTTATTGGCAATGAAGCGGCGCAAAAAAGTGGTATGATAAAGAATAAAAGCGTAAATAATGATAATTTTCTCATCGCGATCCTAAATTAAAATTGTGGACGATTAGCCTTTAGGGATGGCGTGCCATTTTGCACAAAAGGCCAACCCGATTTATCCCATTGCAATTGGTCTAGCAGTAGAATTCTTCCTTTTGGATTTTGTGTATCTACGCCATGATAGAAAATCCAATTGTTCCCTTTTTTATCCTGCACAATTTCTGAGTTGTGTCCGTTGCCTACAAATTGTTCATTCGAATTAATGACTACGCTGTATCCATTCTGCATCATTAGCTTACCATCTTTATCAACATAGGGACCAAATAAAGATTTTGAGCGACCCACAACCAGTTTGTACGTACTTTTTACACCTTCGCAACAGGTGCCTACCGACGCAAAAAGATAATAATATTTACCTCTTTTATGAATGTAAGTTCCTTCGAAAGCAGTACCTGCTATTTGTTTTTTATCGGCTCCAGGCTTAAGAGACAATCCATCCTCTGCAAGCTCAATCGCATAAATCCCTCTAAAACTGCCCCAAAAGAGATATTTCTTACCTTGGTGTTCGATATAGAATTGATCAATCGAGTTTTGCACACCGATTTCATTGCTTCTAAACAATTTCCCCTTATCATCGAAAGGACCTTCTGGCTTATCGGCAACAGCTACACCAATACCACACGTCCACTCGCCACCCCAAACCGACATACTGTAATACAATACATATTTTCCGTTAATGTAGTTGATGTCTGGCGCCCATATTCCACCTTTAGGTTCAAAAGACGGACGGCTTTCTTTAGTAAAGGCAGTACCTACAAAATCCCAATCTACCAAGTTTGAAGATTTATAAATGGGTACGTTTTTGATATTCTCTGTGGCATATAGATAAAAATAGCCATCCTTTGCCTTTATGATGGTAGGATCGGGCAAGCTTTTACTAATTACCGGATTTTGGAACGTATTTGCTGGCAGCTGAGCCTTGCCCAAATAACCGCTCGCGGTTAACAGCAAAATTAATCCAAACTTTAGTTTTTGAAATATCTTCATCCTATTTCTTATTAAAAAAATCGCTTACACGAGTAGGACTTAACATCTGCCAAAGTGAAGCTACTGTCCATCCTGGAGCAAATATATCGTTATAGAAACCTTTTCCATTTTTCCCATAGTCCCAATTGGTGTGCTGTACTACTTCTGGATAATAGCCAATTTTGGCAATATCATACATGTGCCCTGTGTCAGGCATCAATTGCAGCATCGATGATTTGATAACAGCTGCAAAATCGGCAAATCTAGCGTTACTTTTTTCCTTGGCTAACCAATCCAATACGGTAGCAAATTCGAAAATAAATACATCGATATGGTTATTTTCCACAGAAACATTGCCCCAACCTCTCGATTTAAAATTTACATCGCCCAACATTTGACCTTGTGCAAAAGGTACGTCCCAGGTGTAGTACCACGATAGACAGAAATAGGCAGCTTTTTGCGATTGATCTACATAATGATCTCTTTCATTACCTGTTGTAACCATAGCTAAATAATACATGGCAGTAGAGGCATATAATGAAGCTTCCTTGTCTTCGCAATTAGCATCTAAAGTAGACGAGAAATAATCAGATTTGGAGATGATTTCCTTTTCTAAATATACCGCTGTTTTTTTTGCTTCGCTAAGGTAACTCTTGTGCTTAAAATAACCATAGGCCATCGTTAAAGGCAGCGTAGCCGATGGTGTACTACCTCCAGAGGCATCAATAATCTTTAATTGGTCATCAAACTTTCTTGGAAAACTACCATCCGCATTCTGCAACTTGGTAAAGTTGGCCAGCACCTGCTTAATTTTTGCCTCCCACTCGGTATGCTTACGTCCCTTTTTCTTCTCGTAAGCTAAGTAGTTCAGTACAGCGAAGACGGCTTCAGATTGTCGCCTGATACTTAAAACCTCTTCCGCCTTTTTGTTCTTAGATTTGTAATCTACAAATTCTCTAAAAAAACCATTATTTGTAAAACCTTGGCTAAGGTAACTATCATAAATCGCGTTGGCCTTTTGCACCAAATCCGGAACGTTATTTTGTTCACCATACTCTAAAGCATTATAGGCATTTAATAACACACGTCCTACAAAGCCAAGCTCGGCTACTCCAGTGCTTTTACAATCATCAGTTCTAAGATGTACGCCCGAAAAATATTTCAAATCTTGATCACCCACATAACTTTCGGTAAAGAAATTAGATAAGGTTTTTTTAGCTTCGGCGTTGGTATAGCTCACCGAAACAGCTTTGGGTTGATAAGTATCATATGAGTAGGTCCAGGCTTGAGCAATAAATGCAGAATAATCAGTTGCTCTACCCTTTCTGATTTCCCAAACTAAGGTTTTACTTTCATTTTTTTCTAGCTTTTCAAATGCCTGTACAGATGGGTTTAGTTTCAACTTACGGATATAAGTTTTAGGTGCTTCATGATACGGAAAACCAAAAACTAATGCGGCGTTTCCATCCACATTGCGAAAACCCGTAAAGCCCAAAGATGTCTTTCCGGAGAAAATGACCTCTCCTTGGTTGTGTGTAGTTAAACTTTCGTTCTTAAATTGATCTATTCGAATTACCGTGTAATATTGTCCAGTTTTGTTATCGAAAATACCAGTCAGTGGTGTACTTAAACGGTCTTCTCGTACTTGCCAACTGTCGCTGGTAGCAAAAGATGGCGCTTCTTTTGGAGATCTCAAATTTTTATGATACCAAAAGCCAGGCATATAAAATTCGCAATCGTTATGTGTAAAAGCATTGATTTTAACCACTTCCTCGAAATTGAAATACACTTTTTCCTGTGCTGTAATGGTAATTTCGACTTTAGTATTTTCAGCTCCTTCAGTTCTTTTTTGAGCAATCGTAATCGGGATACGCTGATTAGCCATCAAGATGCCTGTTCCATCATCTTTTAATTCGTATGTTTTAGCCGGGTTCCCTGGAGTCTTCAAAGATATGCTGTTTTCTACCACCGTTTGTTGGGCATTAGCGACGGAATAGAAAAAAACGAAAGTAAGCGCAAGGAGTAGTTTGTTGTTCATTTGTGTGTTTAAAGAATTAAGTTGGTAATGTATTAAGGCGTGTTTGATTTGATGATGGGTAATTTTTAAATTCTGTTTATTTAAATAGGCCAACTTCTAGCCAGCTCATAATAAAAAAAGCCTTTAGGCCTTAGGAAGTGATCATAAGCGAGCCGTTGGCGGCAGCAATATGCTTATACCAACGGCGCTAATTCAACAAACTATTTACCTAAAAGCGCTGCACTGCACCATAAATAAGGTGCTTGGCCATGAAAATCCTCAGCATTACGGGGACGGTCATGATAATGTTGTTTGTCGTTCTTTTTACCTGTGCCTATACAAACTTCAGTGACGTTGTTTGGCTGTAACTCATCAATTAGTTTTATCCTCATCAGCTACCGCATCTTGCCAATTTGTCCACATTTCAACCGCAGCATTGTAGCCGTCGTAACCAGGATTTTGACGCAACCTACCCGTTAGGTTAGCAGCAATAGCTTTATCCGGGATAGGCCAGTAAATATTATGCGCTGCTATAGAATAGCTTCTATTTCTAACTGAAACCTTGTTTTTATTATAATAGTCGTTATAATGTTGGATGCGTTGATACCAGTAGCTGTTTGTAGACAGGTTGGCTACTTGATAGGTATTCCCCCACTCGTCTGGCTTGTTACTTAATGCTAAGCTCAACGAAATTCTGCTCAACTCCATGTGTCTCCACTCTTCCAAGTATAATTCACGAGCTCTTTCATTTACGATATCGCCAATGTTTACGCTAGTGTAAAGTTGACTGCACTGGGCCCTACGCCTTACCGTGTTCACATCTTGTGTGGCTAAACCAATCTCTCCTTTGTAGAAATATGCTTCTGCCCTTAACAAATAGGTTTCTGCCAAACGATAGCAATACCAATCTGCAGCGCCACCATCGTTTCTGTTAGAGGTAGGAGTAGCTAAGAATACAGGATCGTCAATGTAAATTTTATATTGAGGCCAGTTAAACCAGCTACGAATGGTATCTGTACATAACAAAGTATTGCCATTGTACAGTCTCAAATTTTGTCCATAATAAGTATCTGTTGGATCATTATATTTTAGCATCTCCATTTTTGCCCAGTTTCCAACAGTACTACTGTGGCGCAGATCGGTAGCATCATCTACCCCGTTTACCTTCCATAGGCCAAACTGTGCAAAGTGGGTTGGCCTTATCATACCAAGACCTCTGCCCACAGCGCTATTGATATCGTATTCTGCCCTATACCTCGAGTCTGTTTTGGCTACAGAAAGTAACACTTTGCCGCTTGGTGACTTCAATGCCGCTTGGTTCCACATTGGCCCCCAGTTACGCATAGATTTGTACCTGATGGCGGCATCAGAACCTTCCCTGTTTGGCATGACCAATAATGCCTCTCTGTTAGCTGCGATAGCTTTATTTGCAGGCCTATGTAAATCCCAAATTACATTACGGGTAACGGGCCATGTGGTTGGGTTCGGATTATCGAAAGTCCCAAAATTATTGGTCATTAAGGAATAACCAGATTGGTTAATTAAGACATTAGCCTGATCAATCGCCTTGTCCCATTGTCCAGTAGCTAAATAACATTTGATGAGCAACTGACGACAGGCAGCCTTGTTAATCATACCAACATAAGCCATTTGAGATTGTTCAGGTACCCATGCTACTGCCTTCTCCATATCAGCAGTAATCATTTCAAGTATCGCCTCACGCTTGGTAGTTTTATAGTTTTGCTTAGGTACCGTAATAATTTTTGTTACCAGCGGCACGTCTCCATATTGAAAACACAAAGCTAAATAACGAAAGGCTCTATGAAAATAAGCTCTACCCAAATACTCTTGCTTCTCACGCTCGCTTAAACCAGGTACCCTATCGATAAAGCTAGTGATCGTATTGGCATACTTAATGCCTGCATAAGTTTCATCCCAGAAGTAGCCGATCATATTTACGTCATTGTTAAACATGCCGTCATACGGAGTAAGTCGAGTAGAAACATCAGCAAAAATGTTTCCGTCATCTGTTTTACCAGAAACGGCAACATCAGATAACATATACTCTGTACTAATGGGTACTGAAATATCCCTTGTAGACAAATGGCTCCAATAAGCTCTCAAATGCCTATCAGACAAATATGCGGTTGCGTCAAGACCTGATTTGGTAGAAAACGTAGCTTCGGGTTCGTAAAAAGATAAAGGATCTGGTTTTAAAAACTCTTTTGTGCAGCCTGAAATTAAAGAACACGAGGCGATACCGATTAAAGATAAGGCCGTTAGATATATCTTATTTGTTTTCATATTAAATTACATTAGAAATTTAGGTTTAAGCCGAAGCTGAATATACGTGGTGCCATCTGGCCAGTTTCGATATCCCAGTAGCGCCAGTTTTTATCTTTGTGCCATACCAAGGCATTACGGATTGATCCGAAAACCTTTAACTTTTGAATGTTATAGGCTGAGGTAAATTTAGTAGGCAGCGTGTAACCTAAGCTTACATTGTCTAACCTGATGAATGACCTATCAAATATCCTTTGTGGAGAATTCACACCGCTTGGTCCCTTAGCTTCTAAACGAGCCCAATAATCACTTGGATCTTCCGGTGTCCAGTAAGGTTTTTCGTAGGTATTGGCTAAACCTTGGCTAATAGTAGAAGTTCCATTATCTTGATTTAGATAGGCACCGTTAAGGCTTTTGTGTCCCCAATACGAGTACACATTAAATGAAAAATTGAAATTCTTATAGTTAAAGTCATTTCTTAACGACCACATGATAGGTGCTTGCGTTTGCCCTAAGAACTCTCTATCATTATTATTATAGACCGGTGTTCTACTTCCGTCAGCATTGATGATATCGTCGGCGGTATAGTTATTAGCTACCTTCGGATCGCCAGGGCGCTGTCCATATTTAGCGGCTTCTACACTTTCGTTTACTTGCCAAATACCAGTAACACGATAATTCCAAATTGTACTTATGGGTTGTCCTATAAACCAATTGTTATCTCTAACATCTACTTCCTTCCTTGAAATCAGATTGCCATTCGCATCTAAAACATCCTCATACTGATAATACAGGTGTTTGATGACATTTTTATACTTCGAAAATCCAAATGTGGTACTCCAATTGAAATTCTTATTTACAATATTTTGAGAGTTAATGGACAACTCGAAACCATTATTTTGCACTTCGCCAAGATTAGTGGTAATGGTTGAAAAACCGGAAAAGCCAGGTAAAGTAGCATTCATAACCATATCTGTGGTAGACATCTGGAAATAATCCGCAGTGGCCGAAATCCGGTTATCTAAAAACCCTAGATCTAAACCAACATTGAACGAAGCGGTCTTTTCCCATTGCAGGTTCGGATTCTGCATACGATCTATTCTCAAATACTGGAAAAGCACATAATCACCATTGGAGTTAATATAACCCTGTGCACCTGTTCCATTGGCTAGATTAGCTAAAGCGATATAGGGATCATCTAAAGACCTATTTCCGTTTTGACCATAAGACAAACGTAACTTACCATTGCTCAGAGGCTTCCAATTGAAGAAATTTTCTTTAGTAAATGTCCAACTTACCGCAGCAGACAAGAATGTGGCTCTCGGGTTTGAAGTCCCAAACGCAGAATAGCCATCTCTACGAACCGAACCCGTAAACATGTATTTATCATCATAGGAATAGAACAAACGTCCTAGCATTCCGTCAGCTGTTTGGCGGCTATCACTACTATCAAATTCGCTTCTCAGCTTTTCACCACCGCTAGTTTCATGAAAACCCAAAGCATCAGTAGGTAAAATATTCCTGGCCCTAATTACATCCCACCACGACTGGCGCTCTTCGGCCTCTTGTACTAAAGTCACATTAATACGATGTTTTTTTGCAAAGGTCTTCTCCCAATTGATGGTATGATTGATAGACCAGTCGAAACGCTTCGTATTTTCGCGATCAACACCTGCATTGTTAGACAAGGCACTCCAACTTGGATGTGCCGATGAGGCAAAATAGCGTCTGTAGAAAAATTGGTAACGAGGCGAGGCGTTAAAAGAATAATTGATACCAAATGGCAATTTTACTTTAGCATTAAAAATAGAATTTAGTACCGTATAGCCACTTTCTAAATCTTGAAACTGCCTATTAAAATCGTAATTATAACCCCTTACCGTACCCGTTAAACCTGCGCCCTGCGGAAAAACCTCTAAATTTCCATTATCGTCTCTATAAGAAGCAAAGGGGCTATTGAAAATAATAGCCGAACCCCAATCTGTAGCAATGTTTCCATCTGAACGATCTTGAAAATTGATATTAGCACCAATAGTTAACCATTTGGTAACTACGCCCTCTACCTTTAAGTTAGACCTTACTGCCCTATAGTTATCTCCAACAATTACACCTTCATTATTTAAATAACCTGCAGACATGTAATAATTGATCTTATCACTTGCTCCCGAAACACTCAAATTATAATCTTGGTTAATACCTTCACGGAAACTGTGGTCGTACCAATCGAACGTATTTCCTGCCAAGTAATTTTTTAACACGTTATGGTCTAAACCAAGACGTTTTGCATAAATTTCCTGATCAGATGAACCGGCAACATTTACAGAGTAAGCTCTCCAAGTTGCTTCGGTAATACCATACTTAGCCAACATTTCTGGACTAAGTTTTTCGTAATAGCCTGGTTTACCCGCAGCATCGTTGCCTATCCTGTAAGCTTCATAATTTCCAGTGGTTGGGTTGATGTCGTAGGTGGCAGATTTGTACCAATCTTCCCTATATTTTAAGTATCCCTCTGGACCCCATACTGGTCTGTTTGCCCCCATAGTAGACATGGCAAAATTGGAAGTTAAGTTAATCTGTGGCTTACCTTTTTTTCCTTTCTTGGTACTAATGATGATTACACCATTGGCAGACTGTGCGCCATAAACTGCCGCCGCCGAGGCATCTTTAAGCACATCTATTTGTTCAATATCGTCTGGATTAATTTCTGATAGTTCTCCATAAAAAAGCATGCCATCTAGGATAAGCAAAGGCGAGTTATGATTGCCATCGGTGTAAACAGAGCGTTGCCCACGGATATTAATGCTTCCTCCATTTTTTGCCGAAGCATCTAGGCCAATGGTCAAGCCTGGATTACCTCTTAAGATATCCTGTACCGTTCTTGGATTTTCGTCAGCAATCTTATCAGGCTTCAATTGCGTTACGGCACCGGTAAGATCGCTCTTTTTTGCTGTACCGTAACCAATGACTACCACTTCATTCAGATCTTCTGTATTGGCAGTTAATTTTATACTGAGGTTGGTCTGATTACCAACAACTACAGTTTGTTTGTCGTAGCCGATATAGGAAATCTCCAATGTGGCGTTTGGCCCAACTTGCAATTGAAAATTGCCATTGGCATCTGTAGCTACCGCATTAGCCGTATTTTGAACTTTAACAGCTACGCCAATTAAGGTTTCGCCAGTTTTAGCGTCAGTAACGGTTCCTCTTATAGTTGTGTTTTGCGCAACTGCAACTAGCGGTAGCATAAACCCAAACAAAAGCATGATAAGCCTTGGATTTATCTTTAGTTTTTTACAATAAAAATATAAGTAATTATTAGTCATAACGAGGTTTTGGTTTGCAATTTGGTTAGTTAGGTGATTGGTTATAAGGTAGCCGTTTACATAAATAGGGGTTCATAGCCATAAATGATTAGCACTCACATTGGAGTAAGTTGTTGGTTTATTTGGTTATTACAGTTTTGCTGTTCGAATCAAGATATTCGAAAAAGCTTTAAATGCAATTCAAATTAAACCAATAAGTTCCTTAGCATCAGTTCAAATTTTTGTCGATTTATCTCAGAATTCTGATCACACCCTGGTCATTAGATTTTGAGATGCATCAGCATTCTCGCTCAGGCTAATTGGCATTTTCGTTGATTGGAGCAGGAATATCAACGCCTGTTGCCGTTGCTACGCCGAAATTTGGCGAGCCGTCACTGTTCCATGTTAATTTTTGCATTCTTGGCGTTCTTGCTCCGTTAGACGTATTTGCTACACTACGAGCATGGTAAATAAACCAGTTCTCTGTTGTTGTAGTTCCATTTTTGGTTAGACTACTCGTAAAGAAACCGTTGTGTCCCGGCCCGTAAACACCATTTTGTGCATTGGTTACAAACACCTGTTTTTTATTTATCCAATCTTCTGTTACTAGAGGATTACCACCATTTTTCAGCTGAATTTGAGCTAGACAGTAATTATCTCCACCATATCTACTGGCAGAGTAAATGACAAACAATGGACTGTTAGCATCTTTTTGCAACATAATAGGTCCTTCATTTACACCTAAACCTTGTGATCCACTAGGTTCGTATTTTTCCCAAACATTTGTTGGAGACGAAATCATCACTCGTTCTCCACTTAGCGTCCAAGGGTTGGTCATTGGTGCAATGTAAATGTATTGCTTGTACCTGGTGGCAGGGCTGTTCCAACCCGACCAAATGAAGTAGTTGGCACCATTATAAGTGAGTACCGAACCATCTATTGCCCATTGATCGCTGGTGTCTGAGATCTTTCCTTTGAGCGTCCAGGTACCAGTAGTAGGATCATCGTTAGGATTTTCCAGCACATACATCCTATGAGTGTCCTGTCCGCCATCATTTGCAGCAAAATAGATATACCATTTTCCAGCAAGGTAATGTATTTCTGGCGCCCATAAATTTGACGAATAACTTGTTCCTGTGGGTGGCGTCCAAATCACTCGCTCCGTAGCTTGAGACAGCGCAGACATCTTTGTCGTTTTCCTAAGCCCAAGGTTACTACCCCGCGTGTACATAAAATAATAATTACCATCCTTTTGGGTCACATAGGGATCGGCCCTGCTTACATCAATCAAAGGGTTTTTAAACATCACCCCGGGCACTTCCGTGGTTGGATTTTGTGGCGTTAGGTCTGGTGTGGTATCCTCTGTCCCGTATGTTCCATTTTTTTTACAGGCACCGCCAAGCAGCGCAGCAGCCAAGACAAGGCTGATTGTCAACTTAAGTTTCATACATATTTGTTTTAGGAAGTAAATGTTTGAGAGACATCTACAACGTGGTTCCTAATGATTTGGTTATTTATCCAAAGAACGGGAACCAAATGATTAAAATCTGTTCATATTGTTGTTAAAATGTCTCAAATAACAAATACGTAGCACAGCAAACAACACTAAATCAATACTTTACAAGCAAATAAAAAAACAAACCCAAAAGTCAAGCCTCGCAATCAACTAGCCAAAAGAAGATATTCTACAAGGTTTAGTTATATTTGTTTGAACCAATTATGCGCCTGTTTAAGATTTTCTGTCTGTTATACCCGATATTACAGCTGACTACCATAGTAGCTAATGCACAATATTATTTTAAACATTACCAAACCAACGACGGTTTATCCCACAACTCGGTAAGGAGTATTATACAGGATAAAAAAGGGTTCATATGGGTAGGTACCCGTAGTGGACTAAGTCGTTTTGATGGCTATACGTTTAAGGCGTACAAAAACAAAGCAGACAAATTTGGATATATAGGAAACGATATCATTACCAGCCTCATCGAAGATCACACAGGGATGCTTTGGATCGGCACCGGAAAAGGTGTATTTAAGTTTAACCCAAAAACACAGCTATTCACCAAGCTGCCTGTGATAAATGGCTATATCAACCATATCATTACCGACAAAGACAATACCCTTTGGATTATCGCCGACGCTGCTTTGTACAGATATGATCAAAAAAAGAAAAAAATTTCGAACTACCTAAAGTCTGCTTCATGTATCGCCACAGACCAACACCAGAACATCTGGTTTGGCAATAATGATGGCATCCTAAGCATGCTCAACCCTAAAACCAGTGTAATCACAAAAGTTAGGATCATAGAGAAGCAAGTGGCAGCAAACTTAAGGTCTATCAGTTCCATCCTACCTATTGATAACGACCAGATACTTATAGGCTGCTTTAAGAAAGGATTAAAAAGTTATAACGCCAAAACCAACATTGTTAAAACTCTTGCGCTTAGCAGCAATAAAAACCTGGAAATTTTTGTGAGAGATATCAAACAAGGCGAAGGTTCAAACTATTGGGTAGCTACAGAGTCTGGTATCTATATTTACGATCTTGCTAAACATACCAGTATCAATCTCAAGAAAAAAGGTGGAGATCCTTTCGCTATTTCAGACAATGCCGTTTACTCGATATGTAAAGATAATAATGGAGGAATATGGGCTGGAACATTTTTCGGCGGAATTAATTATTACTCTAAGGAAAACGCTAGGTTTAAAAAATATTATCCCATTCCCAACGCCAATGCTATCTCTGGAAGTGCGGTCCGAGAAATTTGTGCCGACAACGAAGGCAATCTATGGGTTGGAACCGAAGATGCAGGTATCAATAAAATCAACCTTAAAACCCAAAAAATTACCACCTATACCGCAACAGATCAACCCAAGAGCGTATCCTACCCCAACATTCACGGTTTATTAGTTGTGGGCAACCAATTGTTCATAGGGCCTTTTTTCAATGGTTTAGAAATTATGGACATCCGAAAAGGTATCATTACAGATCGTTTTAGATATATAGGCGATAAAGGCGAAAGTTTGAGTGACTTTGTGCTTAGCTTATATCTTACCAAAGACAGTACCCTATTGGTTGGCACAGCTTATAATGGTTCAGGATTGTTCACCTATAATCAGCAGCAAAAAAAATTTAGTAGAATTAAAGAGATCCCATTCAATTCGTATGTACTTACCATAACAGAAGACAGCAAGGGGAATATTTGGACAGGTAGTGTTACTCAAGGCGTTTACCATTACAATCCAAAAACTGGAGAGAGCGGAAATATCAGGTTTGGAGATCAATCAACGTTAGATTTTGCGGTGTATGGCATTTTGGAAGACAGCCAAAAGAATATGTGGTTTGCTTCGGAGGGTGGCGGGTTAATCAAAGTAAATGCGCAAGGGAAAATTGTAAAGAAATTTACCCAAAAAAACGGATTTCCTACCAATGTGTTATTTGGCATTTTGGAAGATAATGCCAATAACCTTTGGATTAGCTCCCTAAAAGGTCTAATTTGCTTTAATACACAAACCGAAAAGCTGAGGGTTTATACCCGGGCCAACGGATTGATAACCGATCAGTTCAACTATCGCTCTGCGTACAAAGACAAAAACGGCAATATGTATTTCGGATCTGTAGCGGGAATGATTGCCTTTAATCCCAAGGAATTAGCACAGCACCAAACCAGTCCCCCAACCTATATTACAGGCTTTGAAATAGATAACCATGAAATTACTCCTAATGACAATAATAGTCCATTACAAAAATCTATAGCCTACACAGACACTCTAGTGCTCAATTACAATCAAAATAATTTCAGCATCAGGTTCGCTGCATTAGATTACTCTTTTAGCGAAGTTACCCAATATAAGTATAGGATGAAGGGTTTAACTAAAGAATGGACTTATCTGCCTAGCAACCGAAATGCCTATTTTACAGATCTGTCGCCAGGGAAATACACCTTTTCGGTACAGGCGCAAAGCAATGTGGGTAGTTGGGTCGGTCAGGAACGAAAACTGTATATCCAAATATTGCCACCAATTTGGAAGAGCAACCTGGCCTACGTTGTTTATACACTTACATCGCTCATACTGCTCTATCTAGGTATACGCTACTACCATCAATCGCAAGAACGTAAAAATGCCAACAAGCTAAAGCTTTTTGAGCACGAGAAAGTGAAGGAAGTATATCAGGCCAAAATTGAGTTTTTTACCAATATTGCTCACGAAATCCAAACGCCGCTTACTTTAATCAGCGTTCCGGTAGAAAGGGTCATCGATAAAATTGATGACTATCCAAAAATCAAAAAGAGCATGTTGATGATTGAGAAAAACACCAAACGCCTGGTAGACCTAATTGGACAGTTGCTAGATTTTAGACAAACCGAAATCGAACAATTTGGATTGAATTTCGTTAATGTCGATATCAATGCAGTCCTTAAATCGCAGGTTGAGGCTTTTAAAGAGTTAGCAGCAGAAAATAAAATTGAAATCAAGACCAAATTCCCACAGAAACACGTGATTGCCTTTGTAGACCGGGAAGCCTTGATAAAGATCTGCAGCAACTTAATTTCTAATGCCATCAAATACGCAAGTACAAAAACCAATATAGAACTGATACCTGCAGGAGCAGACCAACAAAACTTTAGCATTTTGTTTGGTAATGATGGTCCCGCTATACCGCAAGAGTTTAGGGATAAAATTTTCGAACCATTTTTTAGGTTGCGCAGTAAAGAAAAACCGGGTACAGGTATTGGGCTGCCCTTAGCAAAATCATTAACAGACCTACATAAAGGCACACTAGTTTTACGCACTGCAGAAGCAAACGAAATTGTTTTTGAATTGACCCTACCTATACACCAAGATGTTGAATTTCAATTAAGTAGTTGGAAAAAAATTTAAGCAAGCATGAACGAAAGCATTTTAATTATTGATGATAACAAGGAAATTTTAGAGCTACTATCTGATGTTTTCGAAGAAGATTATACCATTTATACGGCAGAAAATGGAGAAATGGCACAGGTCATATTAGATAATGAAGTTATCCATCTCATCATATCAGACATCATGATGCCTGGAATTGATGGTTTTGAGCTATGTAAGCTCTTAAAATCCAATGTCAACTACTGCCATATCCCTATCATACTACTTACGTCCAAAAACACTTTCAATGCTCAAATTGAAGGATTGGAAAATGGAGCTGATGCCTACATTCAAAAACCATTTTCGCAGTTGCTACTGCGTACCCAAGTAGCTAACCTGCTCAAGAACCGATTAAAAATAAAAGACCATTTTGCCAGTTCGCCTTTTGAAGATGTAAGGGTGATGGCACATTCCAAGACCGACGAAATTTTTCTCAAAAATTTGGACGAATACATCCGTAAAAATATGAAAGATACAGATTTAGATGTAGATCAGTTGGCTTATCACATGCACATGAGCCGTCCCACATTTTACAGAAAAATCAAATCACTTTCTGCGTTATCGCCCAAAGAATTGATCGATATCACGAGGCTTAAGAAAGCAGCCAGCCTAATTGCCGAAAACGAATATTCTTTGTATGAAATTGCTCATATGGTAGGTTACCGTTCACAGAGTGTATTTACAAAAAGCTTCCAACGCTATTTTAAGTTGGCGCCTAGAGATTATTTTAATTCTTTAGATAAAAACGAAGACCAATAACTTCGATCTGTCTAATCGGTTATTGGTCTCTAGCATCACTGGTACTTATTTAAGCTTATTTTTCTAACAACGCATTTACACACCACAAGTAGGGTGCCTGTCCGTGGTAATCTCCGGTTCTACGCGGACGATCGTAATAATATTGCTTATCGTTCTTTTTATTGGTGCCTACGCAAACTTCAGAAACAGCCCCCTTGTCATTTACATAAGGAACCATGGCCATCCAAGCTTTACGTGCCGCAGGCGCATACTCTTTGGCATTTAACCAACCGTTCTTTACACCTATAATAAACGCATAAGTAAACATGGCAGAACCAGAAGTTTCCGGCCAACAATCAGGATCGTCTATTAGTTGGTTCCACATCCCACTCGGCGACTGAAATTCCTTCAAACTTTTCATCATCTTGATATAACCTTCCATGATACGCGGACGATCTTTGTGGTTTTTAGGCAAGTAGCGCAATAGCTCTGTTACACCTGCAGCCATCCAGCCGTTGCCCCTACCCCAAAAAAATGGCACATCTGGAGCATGATAAAACAGGCCATTTGGTTTTTGTAACTCATCCAGGTAAAGTACCATTTCTTTAGCGGCTCTGTCAATGTATTTTTGATCGCCAGTTACCTTATAAGCTTGGGTTTGCACAATAGTGATCATATACATATCATCAATCCATAAACGGGTTTGCCAAGTATAACCTTTGTCCGCCCAGTCCTTTTCAGCTTTTTGGGCATCATTAGGCACCTGCCACTGCGTATCGGCATAAGGTAGTCCCAAATCAAAATACCGTTGTTCTTTGGTAATCTGATAAAGTTCGAGCGGTAAACTACCAAACATGTTCAAATCCACATGATTTTTAATGGGAAGATATTTACTTTCCGTAGTAAATAGCGGCTCAAACTTATTTTGCAAAAGATCAATGAGTTTGGTGTCCTTTTTTAGCGCAGCATACTTTAAGGCTCCGGTCCAATAAAACGTTTCCGGATAACTGATCCATTTGCCCGCATGTAAGGCATGTTTGGCATCTACAAAACGGTAAGCAATTAGCTTTCCTACCTCGTCTGGCGAGTAACCCTTTGGAAATTTTTTAAGCAAATTACTTTGTGCGATAGCATTATAAGACGATAACAACAGTAAAAGGACGAACAGTCTTCGGTACATAGTAATAATTTTTTACAGATTTTAATTTATACTTGGTTAATGGTACACTGGCATCCCATTCAATCTTTGCACCAGCGTCACTTTGGTTAAAGCAAAGAAAACATACTCTCACTTAAATAACTGTTCAATTATTTAATCATTTGTCTCAAACTTATAGTATTGGGCTAATCGCAAGGTTTGATGGATAGAACAGGCGAAATGAGACAAATCGACTAAAAATTGAACGGCACAACGCACATTAAAAAGATATTTTTGTTTCCAGCCTAGAATATAAAAGCTAACAAATTTAACCAAATGTATCCGCTAACTGGCTTGTAAAAACAGCCATCTAAATACCAAATAACTTCATGAAAAGAAAAATAGTCTACGTACTGGCATTTCTGGCAACTTTTACCTTCCAATCTGTTAAAGCACAAGAGCTAAAAGGCAAATGGCCCGCAGAAAAAGCAAAAAGCTGGTACGCTCAGCACCAATGGATTACCGGTTGTAACTTTCTACCAAGTAATGCCATTAACCAATTAGAGATGTGGCAAAAGGAAACTTTCAGTCCAGCGCTAATAGACAAAGAATTAGGCTGGGCCGAGGCAATGGGTTTCAACACCATGAGGGTGTACCTACATAGCTTGGCATGGAAATCCGATCCTAAAGGGTTTAAAGATAGAGTTGATCAGTATTTAACTATCGCCAACAAACATCAAATTAAAACCATATTTGTTTTCTTTGACGATTGCTGGAACAAGGAGGGCAAAATAGGCACACAACCTGCTCCTAAACCTGGCGTACATAACTCCGGCTGGGCACAAGATCCCGGAGATCCTTATTCATCACAACAAAAAACATTTCCAGAGCTAGAGAAATATGTAAAAGACGTACTTACGCAATTCGCTAAAGACGAACGTATCTTACTTTGGGATTTATATAACGAGCCGGGCAACTCTGGCAAAAAAGTAGCCAGCCTACCTCTCTTAAAAAGCATATTTACTTGGGCAAGGGCCGTAGCTCCATCACAGCCAATCTCTGCAGGCATTTGGGCCTGGGATTTCGAAGAACTCAACGCATTCCAAGCCATCAATTCGGATATCATTACCTATCATGATTACGAGGCGCCAGAATGGCACAAACGTGTATTGCAAATGCTAAAAACACACGACCGTCCTATGATTTGCACCGAATACATGGCCAGAACAAAAAATAGCCGCTTTTCTAACATCATGCCTATGTTAAAGGAAGAAAAAATTGGTGCCATAAACTGGGGCTTTGTAGCTGGCAAATCCAACACCATTTACGAATGGAGCAAACCTTTGCCAGATGGTTCAGAACCATACGAATGGTTTCACGATATATTAAGAAAAGATGGCACGCCTTACAGAAAAGACGAAGTAGATTTGATAAAAAAACTGAACGAAAAAAAGTAACCATCTTCAATTACCTTAGCTGTTTATTAGCCAAATCTTAATCCTAAAACTTAATGAGCTATGAAATATCTTCGCCAACTATGTTCATTAACCTGTATATTATGGGCTACTCAAACTTATGGACTGTATCAAGTAGAAAAAGCAGATATTGTGATCTATGGTGGTACTTCGGCCGCCGTTACCGCAGCCGTGCAAGCTGTAAAATTAAGGCAAAAGGTTATTGTAGTTTCTCCTGATTTGCATTTAGGAGGGCTTACGGCGGGTGGTTTAGGATTTACTGATACTGGAAATAAAGAGGTAATAGGCGGCTTAGCAAGAGAGTTTTATCACCGAGTATATTTGCATTACCAGCAAGACACTGCTTGGAAATGGCAAAACCAAGTAGCTTATGGAAATAAAGGACAAGGTACTGCAGCTATTGATGGCAGTAACCGAACCATGTGGATTTTCGAACCTCATGTGGCCGAACGCATTATGGAAGATTTTGTAAGGGAGAGCAAAATTTTGGTCTACAGAAATGAATGGCTCGACCGTAAGAATGGCATTAAGAAAAAAGCCGATAAAATCATCAGTATTACCACCTTAAGCGGAAAAGTTTTTGAGGCCAAGATGTTTATAGATGCCACTTACGAGGGCGATTTGATGGCGGCCGCTGGTGTAAGTTACCACATAGGAAGAGAAGCTAACAGTACTTATAACGAACAATGGAATGGTGTACAAACAGGAGTATTTCAACATAAACATCATTTCGTGCAAAAGATAGATCCGTATATCGTTGTTGGAGAAAAAACTAGTGGTTTACTACCTGGCGTGTCGGGCAACGCCCCAGGAGCAAAAGGTACCGCCGATACAAAGCTACAGGCCTATTGTTTTAGGATGTGCCTTACTAACCATCCCGACAATAGGATAGTTTTTCCAAAACCCGACAATTACAACCCAAAAAATTACGAATTATTAGCCAGGCTTTTTGCTAGTGGGTGGAAAGAAGTGTTCAATAAATTTGATCCTATCCCCAATCGAAAAACAGATACCAATAACCATGGTCCTTTTAGTACCGATTTTATTGGAATGAACTATAATTATCCAGAGGCATCCTACGAAGAAAGGAAAGCAATCATTAAAGCACATGAGGATTATCAAAAAGGCTTGATGTATTTCATATCTAACGATTCTAAAGTACCTGAAGAGATTAGAACCCAAATGAGCACCTGGGGTCTCGCAAAAGATGAATTTAAAGATAACGGTGGTTGGCCACATCAAATTTATGTTAGAGAAGCTAGACGGATGGTTAGCAATTATGTGATGACAGAAAATGAAGTTTTAGGCAAAAAAGAAGTACCAGAGCCTGTTGGAATGGGTTCTTACGCTTTAGACTCGCACCATGTACAACGATATGTTACACCAGAAGGCTATGTTCAAAACGAGGGCGATATTGGAGTAAAGGCACCTAAACCTTATGGTATATCCTATAAGGCAATAGTTCCAAAAAGTGAAGAATGCACAAATTTGCTCGTACCTATATGCATCTCCAGTTCACATACAGCATTTGGCTCAGTGCGCATGGAACCCGTTTTTATGATACTTGGGCAATCTGCCGCTACGGCCGCCGCTCTAGCTATAGAAAATGGTACAACCGTACAAAATGTACCTTACGAAGCTTTGCAGAAACTTTTGCTTGCGCAAAAACAATATTTAAGAACGGATTGACAATCTAGGATTTCATTTGAAGAATTGAGTTCGCAAAACATTTCAACTATTCAATCACTGTTCTTTATTTCAGCTATGGATTTGAGACAAAAACACAAAAAATTGAAAAAATGCTGTCCTTTAATTTTACGTCTTTTGATTTTAACCAAAATAGATGATATTCCTTTAGAACTACAGCATATGGAAAATAGGCAAATAGCGTGCAAAAACAATCTTCACTTCGCTAAATCTGCTCAACACATAAAAACCTAATCATTTCGCATAAATTAGAACTAATTTATCACGAAAATTACAATCGCTAACAACAAAAAAAACCGATATTAGGTATCAAAACTTTAACCGCAACATACACAAACACATCCAAATAAACCTTTAAAAATCAAACCTCAACATCTTCGACACCACCGAAGACTTGTTGAAATCAAAATCCTAAATTAAAATGAAAAATTACCTTTTCTTACTCCTTTTTACTTTAAGCAGCAGTGTCTGCCTAGCACAGAAGAAAGACAATGCCGGATGGACCTCATTATTTAACGGTAAAAACCTAGATGGTTGGAAACAGTTAAATGGAAAAGCAGACTATAAGGTAGTCAACGGAGAAATTGTAGGCACCACTAAAAGTGGCGAACCTAATTCGTTTTTAGCAACAGCACAAGATTACGGAGATTTCATCCTAGAGTTGGAATTATTGGTAGACCCACAAATGAACTCGGGTATCCAATTTAGAAGTGAAAGCAAAGCTGATTACCAAAATGGGCGTGTACATGGCTACCAAATGGAAGTAGACCCGTCTAACAGGGCTTGGAGTGGAGGCATTTACGATGAAGCCAGAAGAGGTTGGCTATATACACTGGAACAAAATCCCTCAGCAAAAACAGCATTCAAAAACGGTAGTTGGAACAAATATCGCATTGAAGCTATTGGCAATATCATTAGGACTTGGGTAAATGGTGTTCCTACGGCTAATGTGGTAGATGAACTGACACCTAAAGGCTTTATCGCCTTGCAAGTACATTCAATAGGCAAAAACGACCAGCCTGGCAAGCAAATCAAATGGCGTAACATCAAAATTCAAACTAAAAACTTAAAAGCCACTGCTCCAGATCAAATTTCCGTGGTTAACCTAGTTCCCAACAACCTATCGGTACAAGAACAAAAAAATGGTTTCTCTTTACTATTCGATGGAAAAAATGTGGACCAATGGAAAGGCGCCTACAAACCTGGGTTTCCAGCGAAAGGCTGGATAATCAATGATGGTGTACTATCGGTAGAGAAAACCGATGGTGCAGAATCTACCAATGGCGGCGATATTGTAACCAAAAAACAATACGGTGCATTTGAACTTAAATTTGATTTCAAGTTAACAGAAGGCGCCAATAGTGGGGTCAAATATTTTGTAACATTAAGCGAGGGCAACAAAGGATCGGCTATCGGTTTAGAATATCAAATATTAGACGACCAAAGACATCCGGATGCTAAATTGGGCAGAAATGGAAATAGGACGCTAGGTTCTTTGTACGACTTGATGACTTCTGAAAAAATCCCTGCCTCACAAAAGAAAATTGGTGAGTGGAACCAAGGTATCATTAAGGTATTTCCAGACAACAAAGTAGAATATTGGTTAAACGGTTATAAAATCCTATCATATACCCGTGGCTCTAAAGAATTTTTAGACTTGGTTGCTATCAGTAAGTACAAAAATTGGAAAAACTTTGGTATGGCTCCTAAAGGACATATCCTACTGCAAGACCACGGCGACAAGGTATCTTTCCGCAGCTTAAAAATCAAAGAACTAAACTAAAACTATCATGGATAATTCTAGAAGAAAATTTATAAAAAACTCGGCGATAGCCGCAGCGGGAACTTACGTAGGTACCATGGGTTTCAGTGCTAAAAGTTATGGTAATATTATTGGTGCTAATGATCGAGTATGTGTAGGTGTAGTAGGCTTTTCTGACCGTTTTAAATCGGCTTTAATGCCTAGTTTTATGAAAAGCTACAAAGAACTTAATTTTGATATGGTTGCCGTTTCAGACATTTGGAACTACCGTCGCGAATTGGGCGTTAACCATGTAAAAGGCTTAATGGGACATGACGTAAAAGCCTGCCGAAACAACGACGAGCTGTATGCCATGAAAGATTTAGATGCAGTAATTGTAAGTACTGCCGATTTTCAACATGCATTACATACCATTGAAGCAGTAAAAGCAGGTTGCGATGTATATTGCGAAAAGCCTTTTGCAGAAACCATGTCAGACAATAGAGCGGCACTAAAAGCTGTAAAAGCATCTAAACAAATTGTACAGATTGGTTCGCAAAGAAGAAGTGGCAAAAACTACTTAGCTGCCGCCGATTTTATTCAGCAAGGAAAGTTTGGAGATATCACCATGGTAGAACTGAGTTGGAATGTGAACCAGCCTGGCAGGTGGAGAAGACCAGATTTAGTAGCTAAGATTAAAGAACAAGACACCGATTGGAAACGTTTCTTGATGAACCGCCCTTTTGAAGCTTGGGATCCACGTAAATACTTAGAATATCGTTTGTTCTGGCCTTATTCGTCGGGAATGCCAGGCCAATGGATGAGCCACCAAATTGATACGGTACACTGGTTTACGGGATTAAAACATCCACGCAGTGTAGTGGCCAACGGCGGTATTTACCAATGGAAAGATGGACGTAGAAACTGGGATACTACAACGGCCGTGTTCGACTATGGACCGCAAAACAATCAGGAAAAAGGATTTCAAGTAGTGTTCACTTCAAGAATGCACAACGGCGATGAAAACCCTGCCGAAATATATTACTCAAATGGTGGCGAATTAAACTTAATTACCAACACAGTTTCTCCTAAAGGCGGAATGTCTAAACGGGCAGCTGCAGCGATGGATATGAAGGAAAACCTTTTGCCAAACCTTAAATTGGCAGAACTAGTAAAAGTGGATGCGGCAGCCAATGCCGGTGCCGATGATCTTGTGAGCAACCACATGCGCAATTGGATGGAGTGTATTAGGAGTAGAAAAGAAACCAATGCTCCAGTAGAGGCAGGATATTACCATTCTATCGCCAATATTATGACCAATGCCGCAGCAAGAACTGGTTATAAAGCAACCTTTAATGAAGCTACGCAAGAAGTAATGGTAAATGGTAAGGCTTTTGAATATTAAAAAAAATTATACAGGTACAACCAGAAAGCTTAGCGCCCTAAAAGCGACTAGGCTTTCCTTGTTTTTGGCTTCAGCTCTTGTTGTGCTTGTTTTCAATGCATTTAAACAAGCTGATGGGCTGAAGTTTTACCAACTTAGTGGTTATGCACAGGGCACTATGTACAACATCAACTATTACCATCGTAACCAAGCAGTAAGCAAAAAGCAAATTGACAGCATTTTGGTCGCTATTGACAGTTCTTTATCCATTTATAAAGACTATAGCTTAATCACTACCTTTAACCAATCTGCTAGGGGCCTAAAAATGGATGTGCATTTACAAACCGTAGTAGAAAAATCTTTAGCTATCTCAAAAAAAAGCAACGGTGCTTTTGATATTACAGTTTATCCACTGGTAAATGCTTGGGGTTTTGGTTTAAGTAAACCTACAATCCCGCCATCCCATGCCGAGATTAAAAAATTATTGGGCAACACGGGTTATCAAAACATAGAGATCAAAGGCAATGAATTGCTCAAACGAAAGCCTCAAATCCAAATAGATGTAAATGGCATTGCACAAGGTTACTCCGTAGATCTCATTGCTGATTTTTTAGAGAAAAATGGAGTACGTCATTATATGGCAGAACTGGGAGGCGAACTAAGAGTAAAAGGCAAGAAACCCGAAAACCAATCCTTTAAAATAGGTATTGAAGCTGTGAGCGACATCGATTTTGCACCCCTTACAAAATATATTGAGATAGACAGCGGCGCCATTACTACCTCTGGAAATTACCGTAAATTTATGGAGTTGGGCACAGAGCAATCAAATCACATCATCAACCCAAAAACTGGTTATTACCAAAAAAACAGCCTGGTTAGTGTTACTGTTTACGCCCCAGATGCCATTACTGCCGATGGTTACGATAATGTATTGATGAATTTAGGACTGGAAAAATCCTTAAGTTTCTTAGCGAAACATAAAGAACTAGCAGCCTATTTCGTTTATAAAAAAGATGGGAAGATCAAAGATACTTGTAGTGTGGGCTTCCCGAAAATTAAAGAATTTTAAACCTGAAACTTTCGTGATCAACACAAATAGTAACGTGATTAATCATGAATAAGCCCCCATCTTACCGTGGGGAAAATAACATAAAGAGATGAAGAGAAGAAATTTCTTACATACATCGGGCATTTTAGCGAGTAGCCTTTTATTGCAAAGCGAAATGGCAAAAGCTTTTAAATTGGCAAATAACAAGTTACGCATAGGCATCATCGGTTGTGGAGACCGCGGTACTGGCTTGATGCGCACCTTGCACTCCTTGCCAGATTTGTTTCAAGTAACCGCAATTTGCGATGTGTTGGATTTTAGATTGGAACATGCCCAAAAGATCGCCAACGATAAAGCAGTAGAAAGCTATACCAATTATCAGCAATTGTTAAAATCGAAAAAAGTAGATGCCGTAATTATTGCTGTAACACTAAGCGAGCACTTTAAAGTGGCTAAAGCTGCACTACAAAACAATAAGCATATCTACCTTGAAAAAGCCATGACTTACAATATACCGCAAGCCTTGGAACTGGTGGAGTTAAAGAAAAAACATCCGCACCAAATTTTGCAGGTGGGCCATCAGTACCGTTACACACCGTTGTATTTTAAGGTCAAAGAAATGATCCAAAAAGGTTATTTAGGCAAGGTAACTCAAATAGATTGCCGATGGGACAGAAACAGCACTTGGCGTCGCCCGGTTCCTAGTCCAGATTTGGAAAGACAAGTGAACTGGCGAATGTACAGAGAATATTCTGGGGGTTTGGCCGCTGAGCTTTTATCGCACCAAATAGACTTTATCAATTGGGCTTTTGACACCCACCCCACCCAAATTATGGCTACGGGCGGCATAGATAATTACAAAGATGGACGCGAAACTTTCGATAACATCCAAGTGATGTTTAGGTATGAAAAAGAAGGTATGGTAGGTAATTTTGGTTCTACCCTATCTAATGAACACGATAGTTATCTCTTCAAAATCAAAGGTACCAAAGGGATGGTTTCGATGTTGTTCAATGATGGGATCTTTTTCCCAGAGAAAAAAGCGGTAAAAGAACTGCAAACCGTAGATGGCGTAACTGGTGCAACAAAGATAGAATGGAACAAAGAAGGCGGCATCCCAATCATTGCAGAAAAAGATAAAGATGGAAGTTGGTATGCATTGAAAGACTTCCACAACTGCATTGCCAAAAAATTAGAACCTACATCAAATATTTTAACTGGTGCCACTACGGCTTTTTGTGTACACCTAGCCAATGAAGCCATGTACAATAACAAGATACAACACTGGAAAGATTATCCGGAATTGAATAGTATTTATGGGTAAGTGGATAAGCTCTACCTAAAACTTAGGCTTAAGGAGTTGACACCTTTAACATTTTAAAACTTCGCTTTGCATATTATACCCCTTTTTAATCGCTAGGCACTTTATTTAACCGCTGCGCTCGGGTTCAACGCTTTCTGAGTTTAATTAGAAAAGGAACTAGACCTCACCATTGTACTGCATAGGGAGAAGCATCAGCCAAAAACCGAAAACTTTAACCCCTGTCAATTGTTACCCAATGACCAAAAACAATCAACATGGAAAACCACGAACAAGACAGGAAAATAGAAACTAACCCTGCCATATTTAACAGGTAATCAACCCATACAACAGTTAACGGAAGCCACAAGGGCAACCGGTTCAAAAGACCACATGGGATTGAGAAATAATTTTACGATAAAAAGAAAAGCTATTACGTTTTTCATTTTAGTGAATAGCCTAACCTTTTGATAAAGTTCATCAGGATCAAAAGGCTAACAGATGTAACCATTAAAGCTAAATATCGACGCAAGCTGATTTAGATTTAGCTCAATCCTACTTCGGTCAAGGGCAACTGACTTTATCCACCCTTAAAACTTCCCCTAACGAGGTTCCTCTATTTTCTTCAATTGCTCGTAACATTTCCTATAGCCTTCGAGGTTCTTTGTTGTACTTTCATATAGGAAAGGTCCTTTATATTTTATGATCTCAAGCGCCATGAAAATTGCCTGCCAATCGTTTTGCCCCTTTCCATCGCAGGGAAAATAATGTCTTTCAGCCTTTCCATCACCGTCGGCTACATGCAATGCCTTAACCTTGTCACCTAAAGCAAGTAACAACTGCTCTGGCTTTGCGATATGATTTAAATCCACTGCAGCAAAAACATCAGCTGGAAACATTTTAAAGATCGCCATACTCTCTTCAACTGTGCGCAAAAGCGGTCTTTCCTGATTTCCCTTGCTTACCAATAATGCAGGTCCAAGCATATTTTCCACCACCATGATAGCTTTTATTTCCTTAACCATTGCGTTTAATTCTTTAACGGATTTAACTAATTGTTGGATGCGCAATTCCCTTTCATTCAAGCCTAAATAATAGCTCGGATGAAACAAGATTACTTTAGGTCTCAACACGCTCACATACTTCAATACCTGCCGATGGAAAGCGATTACTTTTTCGCGACGTTCTTCCTCTACAAAGGAAATATCGATTTCTTTACCATAGGGCATATGGATAGACCAAATTTCTACACCAGTTTCATTGGCCGCTTGCCTGACCGCCCTCATCTTTTTCATCATCTGGTCATCGGGCAAAGTAAAGGTAAGCGAATCTTTATTGATATAGGCGGTAATACCCGTTTCTATGCAATCGATCCCTGCATCACTGATCTGCTGCAGTTTCTGTTTATTTAAGGCATTAAGGCCTATAGAGAAACCTATTTGATGCTTCTTTTGCGCATGTAGCTGAGTGCTAGAGAATGCAAATAAACTACCTAGAACGAAGGGATAAGCATTTTTTAAAAATTTATACATTCTTTTAAGATTAAATTATCATTTGATGAATAGCGCAGTTTCCACCATACGTTGTCCGTAGTGATCGAATTTTTTATTATCGGTCGGATAGTTCACTATCCCGTTGGGAACTTCGCCCTTTATCCACATCATTGTAGAACCTCCACCATCAATATTCATGGCCGATTTAGGGTTAAAATAACGGGCTAAAAACAAAGTCAGTTCTTTGGCAGACATTCCCTTTGCCTTTGGATTTCTACCATCTACAGTAATCAAAAGTAACTTCCCTTCCTTAGTTACCGCAATAGCTGTACGTGGATGTCTTACACCTTGATGTTTAAGGTAATGCTCGTAATGCAGCTTTTTAAGATCCAATTGCAAACCAGCGGTATCGGCAAAGGTCAAACCAACAGGTTTAAAATTGTCGATCAGCATTGGTGCACCTGTGATGATGTTGGAAGCTTTTACCTTTGAAAAATCTGTTGGAGAGAATTTAATCTCGAACGCTGTACCTTCGTCATTGAATGTCATCATCCCCTGATGTTTCCACCAGTAAATACTCGTTTTCGGCACTTTAACCTGCTGGATATCTTTTCCTTTTAAACGAAGGTGCATATAGTCTGCAGAATCTTTTTTTTCAATAAAATAAGTTGCATTAATACCGGCAATGGCACCCGAAATCCGGCCAGCGAAAACAGATAGCGAATCTTTTTCCTTTTTGTAGGCTAGCACCGCATTTCCCAATTTAGCTTTCGGATTAAAACTGACCACATTAACATTCTGACCGGCAAATTCCCGATCTGTGCTTGAAGAGAATTTGTACCAAATTACATCCTTACGCAAGGTATCTATCTTCCAACCCTTTTGATCTAAGAGTTCTGCTTGATTGCTGAAACTTACCCGTGTTTTTTTCGAAGCACATGCAATGCTTAGTGTGATTGCTAAGAGCAGCACAAGCCTCTTTATCATGATATTATACATTATATTGTTTTAGTTATCTCTCCTCCTCCAAAAAAGGATGAGTATCATTCATTGGATTTTTTTTGATAACTAGTGGCCAATTTCTTGACCACTAGTCAAGCTATACATTAAGGTTTAGGCACTCTAACGATCTTCCTAATTACGTAGTTGTTCATATCACCAACATAAATATTGCCGTCATTGTCTACTGCCAAATCCGTTGGATTGTTGAACCTTGACACACCCTGCAAACCATTCACATATCCTGGAGCATTGAAACTTGCATTACCAGCAATAGTAGTCACAATTCCATCTTTGATCATGCGTATGGTATGGGTTGCTGAGCCAGAACCACCTAGTTCCGATACATAAATTGTTCCATCGGCAGCAGCTGCGATGCCCCAAGGATTGTTGAACCTTGCTTTCAAAGCCTCTCCGTCTACTTGACTGCCTGTATTGGAAGCGCTACCCCCAGATCCCGCAATGGTAACGGTTCTTCCGCTATGTCTATTGATTTTTCTAATTCGTTGGCCATAGCGATCTGCCGCATAAACAAACCCGTCTTTACCCACACATACCGCAGTTGGCCGGTTCATCCGTACATTCGGCCAATCGCCATCAATTATCCCTGCGGTACCATTTCCTGCCAGCGTCGTTACCTCACCAGTGGGCGAAATTTTTCTAATGGCATGGTTTACAGCATCGGCCACGTATACAAAACCATCTTCATCTACGGCAATCCCTGTGATGGTATTGAAACGAGCATTTGTACCCTGCCCATCTAAAAATGCGCCTGTTGTGCCTCCGCCAGCTAATGTAGATACCGTGTTAGTAGTTAAATCTATCTTCCTCACCAGGTTCGAACCATTGTCTGCTACATAAATGTTCCCATTTTTATCTATGGCAGACTTATAAGGATTATTAAATGTAGCAACAGAAAGGCTTCCATTAATTGAACTTCTGGCTCCAGTACCAGCTATTTTAGTTACGATGCCATCTTTAGATATCCGTTTGATTGTCTGAGCCGTCCTATCTGTGACGATCAGGTCTCCAGTAGACTGATCGAAAGAAACACCGTTGGGCAACATAAATTGCGCCTCGGTTAGTGAACCGTAAGTATCTCCGACGGAGCCCGTACCAGCATAGGTTGACGTTACGTAATCGAATTCTACTGCTACTGTGCCGTAGGTAAACAATGGGCCTTTCGAAGTGCGGTCACTTATCGTGATGGTTACATTGCCCGTGCTGCCCTCAGCCGGAACCTTAACGGTTAGCAAAGTATCAGAAGCTGTTAATACTTCTGCCCTAACCCCTGCAAACTTTACAATATTTGCCGCAGCATCTGTAGCAAATCTCTTTCCCCTTAAACTTACGGTCTGGTTTGCCAAACCCATTGTTGGCACTATTTGACTAATAGAGGGATTGGTTGGCGTAAAATCATCGGCCTTATCCTTACAAGCCGAAAAAACTACCGAAACCATCATAAAAATTAATAATATCTTTTTCATATCTAATTCATCTCGTTAGTTAATGTTCTGAAAAACGCTAAAATCGTCGATATTAAGTAAGCCGTTGCTTACCGTAGACGTATTAGCACCAAGTCCTAGTTTTCTGATTCTGAACCTCACTTTTCCCGAAAGATTGACGTTGAAGATTGCTTCCTGTGCATCTCTTCCTGGGTTGGTGACGCTTTCGCCCGTTTTTGTCCAAGTGGCACCTTCATCTTGAGAATATTCCAAATCGAAAGTACTAGCCGTAATTGATCCCAAAGTTGGCACACCGTAAGAGAAGGTTACTTTGGACGCACCTGAAAGCAGATCAAAATTCATTTCAAGAAATGCATCTTCGGTCAACTGATCTTTCATTCTGATGGCTTGCTTTCCCATGGGATTGAATTTATCTACGTTTACGACGTTACCGATTATCCCTTGGTAAATACGCCAAGCCCCTGTGTTAAATACCACTACATCATTGATTGCTGGCATTAGATAATTTGCTTTTTCACTCGCTGGCGTTAACTCAAAATTTTCTGGGAATTTGGCATAAGTAGCTCCGGTTTCGTTAAAAGCGTCGTCTTCGTTTCTCATTTTAAATAATAACTTGGCGGTATTATAGTAGTTAGAGGTAGCATTATAATAAGTTGGGATACCCCTAAAAGAAGCCAAGAGCGGTAATGAATTTTGAGCGAAGTTGGCATTCGTTTTGGTGCTCAGGTAAATAAACACATTGGCTTCTTCACCCATTTTTACATCTCCGGCATAGGTCTGGCCACTTACCAAATCTGAAAAAGCTACATTAGCGATTTCAACCAATGTATTTTCGTAGTTAAGAAATTCACTGTAAAGCTGTGTTAGGGAGACTATACGTGGCACCACTTGTTTATCTGAAGATACCTTGGTTACCTTTGAAAAGTTTAAGTTGGTTCCCTTAACCTTCATTGCACCACTTTCGCGATAAAGTATACAATTCTCGATATCAATCTTAACCGAATCGCCATAGTTAATATTTACATTATTGTCAGTGAATTTGAAAATGAGCCCGGAAATTTTACCTCTAGCGGTGTTCTGCACCACAATTTCGTTAGCATTGAAATTACCACTAGTTCGATCTGAGATCACTACACCTGCAATTTGTGTAGCCCCCATTAACTTATCTTTAGAAAGTACTACATCATCGCCGTTGTGCAGTGCTTTTACAAAACTCATGTAAATTACAGGGCTTACTTCTCCGCCAGATTCGTAGTCATTTTTTTTGCATGAGCTCACGAAGGCAAGACCAATGCAAAACGTAAAAAATATTTTTATAGTTGTTTTCATGTTTAAATGCTATTTATTCCACCAAACCTTAGTTTTTAAATCATCGCCACCCATACTAGCCACTGCTGCTAAATAATTTTGTTGGTTTACCCGTTGCACATTAACAGGATATTTTAGACGCGTAGGCATGACGCCGTCGTTCTGTAAACCAAAACCTTTAGGCAAAACCGGAAAACCTGTTCTTCGGTATTCTATCCATGATTGAAAATCTGTAAAGAACAAGGTGTAGTACTTCTGTAACATAATTTGGTGCAACTTCTGATTGGCATTATCATTCTCGTACCACTGTGCACTCGTATCGGTCAGATATCCGGTAGGTACCGCAAAACCCCACATACTTAGGGCCGCAGTTACGCCAGCTTCATAATAAGTTTTTGCATCGCCTGATATGTAGCCTTTTACCGCACACTCGGCTAAAATGAACTGTAGTTCGGGATAGTTGATGATATTGCCCAGCAATGGCTCGTTCATTAAGGCTGCCATATATTGCGATTGTGGCGCCGGAACTTGCCCAACTGGGTAACCGCTTGGTATACCGATAAATGCGTTCTCTTTTTTACTAGCCCACTTGTCCCTACGTGGATCTCCCCAATCATTTAGGTTATTGATAAAAAATTCTGAAAGACTATTATTTACCTGAAAATCTATGCTGCGATATTCAGCAAATTCTGACAGGTAAGGTGCCGTAGTCTGAAAGCGCAATATGGCAGAATCGTTATTACTGACAAATATTGGATAGTTACTTTTGCGAGTTTCTACAATATCCAAAATCTTTGCTGCCGCACCAAGTTCTCCGGTACCCGAAACTCTCAACAACAATCGCAGATAGAGACTATTGCCAAATTTTCGCCATTTGGCAATATCACCTGCAAAAATAGGATCCATCTTGGCCTCTACATCGGCAGCATTTGCCGTTTTGAATAGCTCGTTGGCGTCTTCTAATTTTTTAAAGAGATCTTGATAGATGTCCTTTTGTTTATCGAAACGAGGCTGCAAGACATAATCCCTACCTTTATTGGCATCGAAATAAGGTACATCGCCATACACGTCGGTAATCAAAGATGATACCCAAGCATCCAATATTAGAGAAATACCCATAAACGCTTTGCTATTGATCGCATCACCGCCTTTATAAATATCCTTAATGTTGGTTAGCTGTAAATACCAGTTGTTCCACATATAGTCAGACTCCTGTGGTCTTATCACGTAGCGGTGTATTTCATCGCCATCGCTGAGGGTAACGTGTACCTGCATCAACTCGTGGGTAAGCCTTAGGCATCTGTTCAGGTTTCTTTTAAGTACATCATGTACCGCAGGGCCCAACAGTGTTTCGGGCGTGGTGAATTTTGCACCGTCTTTGTTGGTATTTAATTCCTTAAATTCTTTGGTACAAGAAACTAAGGCTGTTGTTATGATTAATGCTGCTATAATTTTTTTCATCACTATTAATCGTTAAAAGGTAAATGAAAGGTTTACACCAAAGTTTCTGGTAGATGGAAATTGCGCTACCTCAAAACCGCGTTGGATATCACTATTGCCAAGGGTACCAAATTCCGGATCGTAAGCTGGCCAATCGCTCCAAACGAAAAGATCCCTGCCGTAAACACCTATCACTGCTTTTTGGAATCTGATTTTCTTCATCAGCTTTGCTGGTAGCGTATAGTCTAACCTCAGCTCCCTAAGCTTGATAAAATCGGTACTGAAGGTGTTTGCCTCCACATTATCGCCTTTAAAATGCTCATTATAATAGGTACCCACTTGCTCGGCAACTACATCATTTGGTCTAAATGTACCATCTGGATTACGCTGCACACCCTTGCCTATGATACCTGTATATCTTCCCGGCAGGCTATTGGTTAGTTTTCCCGCCACCGAAGCTGCCACATGGGTATGTGAATACGCCACAGCACCATACTGACCATCAACCAACACCTTCAATCGCCACTGCCTATACCTAAAACTGTTGGTGATGCCCCAGTTAAAATCTGGTGTAGCCCTACCCAAATAGAATGCCTCTTCTGTAATCACCGGATAACCTTGTGAATTATAGATGATCTGTCCATCAGGACTACGAGAATAACCTAAGCCATAAAGATCGCCCATCCTGCCACCTACGCGGGCTTCCATAGATCCACGGGGGCCAGTCTGCATTACATAATTATCTACACTATCTGCTAGGGAAATGATTTTATTTCTATTAGCGGCGAAAGTTACCGATACATCCCAATTCAGTCCCTTTGATGATTTTAGCGGCACACCGTTCAAGGCCAGCTCTACCCCTTTGTTTTGTACTAGGCCAGAATTCATCACGCTGTAATTATACCCCGTAGCACGATCTAAAGGCACATTTAAAATCTGGTTCTTGATATTACTTCTGTAGTACGTTGCATCTATTCCCAATCGGCCTTTAAACATACGTAAATCGGTACCGAACTCTAAAGTCGTCGACAATTCGTTTTTTAGGTCTTCGTTCGCAATAAAAGTTGGATTGGCCATACCTGATGAGTATAGAGCCCTAGAAACATAATTGTATCCTGTTAAATATGGTGTAACACCTCCACCACCAACCTGCGACCAAGAAGCCCTAATTTTGAAAAACGAAATAGCTTTCGGCAATTCGAACATTTCGGAAACCAAGCCACTTAAATTTACCGAAGGATAGAAAAATGAGACATTATCGTTTGAAAATTCTGAAGCCAGCACAGAAGCCCAATCGTTACGGCCAGTTAAGTCTAAGAAAAGATAATTTTTATAGGAAAATTGTGCCATTCCATATAGACTATTTACCGCATATTCGGTAGTTCTTGAATTGGATTCTACCCTATCTTGCACATTTGCGAAAGTATAGATACCTGGATATCTCAGCCTATCGGCACTTAATGACACCATTTTATACTTGTTGATCATGGCTGATCCACCTATCGAGTACGATGCCTCGATATCTCTCGTAATCTTATGTTTATAATTCAAAAGAAAATCTGTGTTAGTCTCTTTTTGATCTATATCCTGTGTACGGAACATACCTTCAGGAAACCTAGCGGCATCTTTAGGTTTTTGTTGCGATCTAGCTTCTGCAGCCCAGTCTATAGAGCTTCTAATCATGAGGTTCAGGTTTTTTGTAAACTCGTAATTAGCGCTGATGGTGCCGATCAACTGGTTCCTGTTACTCTTGTTAAGCATTTCGTAAACGGACAAATAAATATTATCCAACCCGTTGGCAAAAGGCCTAATTTGACTTAAGCCTTCGCTACCTGGCACCCAATATTGTTTATACCAATTGATATCTGCACTGGGCGTTAGCGCAATAATGTTGTACATCACCGTTTGATTGTTGTAACCGGTTGAAGGTAGGTTATCACTATACTTATTATTGTAGCTCAATTTGGTAGCAATTGAAAGCTTATCATTTACTTTCTGCGATACATTTAAAGCAATGGTATTTCTATCGTAGCCTGTATTAGGTATAATCCATTTGTTGTTAAGATTGGTGAAACTTAAACGGGCCGTAGTTTTAGCATTACCACCACTTACTGAAAGGCTGTTGGTATAAGTTTGCGATACTTCGAAAAAATCTTTTCTATTGTTTTTATACGGAACCCATGGTGTTCTTTCGGTGCCTCTAGTCAGTAAGTTTGGATCCCATTGGTAATACTCTTGCCCATCAAATTTAGGCCCCCAGGCCGCACCAGTATTTTTCGTATTTGGCCCATCTTCTGTAGCTCCCCAAGAATAGTATTGGTCACTTCCTATCGCTCCCTGGCCATACTCATATTGAAAATCTGGCCAACGGTTAATCGTACCAAAAACAGCATTAGAATTGAAGGTAATCCCTAAACCTTTTTGATTTTCTTTACCAGATTTAGTAGTGATAACGATAGCTCCATTTGCGCCTCTGGAACCGTACAATGCTGCTGCTCCCGGACCTTTAAGCACCGATACACTTTCGATATCCTCAGGGTTAAGATCGCTAATCCCATTACCATGATCTACCGGATTTTCCGATCCAAGATACGAACCATTCGCTTCAGAAATCTTTGAGCTTACCACTACACCGTCCACCACAATAAGGGCAGAGTTATCGCCACTTAAAGAACTTTCGCCCCTTAAAATAATTTTGTTGGAACCTGCGGGTCCGCCGCCAGATTTAATCATGTTTAAACCTGCCACTTTTCCAGTCAGGGCATCGGTCCAGTTGTTAGATAAAGCGTCTGTCAGTTCTTCGCCTTTTACTTGCGTAACAGCGTACCCCAAAGATTTTTCTTCTCTTTTGATACCCAAAGCGGTAACCACTACCTCGTTAAGGGCCGATATGTTTTCCTTTAACACCACTTTTAAATTGGTCTGGCTGCCCACTTTAATTTCTACAGGCTCGAAACCTAAAAAGTTAAACACCAGTATCGCGTTGCTATTCGGTACATTGATGGCAAATTTTCCATCTGAGTTGGTAAGCTCTATTACCTTGGTTCCTTTTAGCGTAACCGATACATTTGGTATGGCCAAATTATCCTTATCTACTACCGTACCCATGATGCGCAGCTGCTTTTGATTTTCAGATCTTTCAAGAATTACCACAGTATTACCATTCAACTTAAAGTCTAATGGCTGATTTTCTAGCGCTTTGTTAAGTGCCTCAGACAATGTGACGTTTTTAACGGATAGACTTACATTTTTGACTTTGGCGATCATACTGCTGTTATAAATGAAATTATAACCTGTCTGCTTTTCTAGCTCGGCAAGCACCGTCTCCAATTTGGCATTGTTTTTTGTCAGGCTTACCTGTGCAAAAGTGCTTGCACTAGCTATCTGCAAACCTAAAGCAGTCAATAAAACAACTATGAGTTTCATTATAAGTAATATTTTTTTGGGCACGTAGCTAACTCTACGTAATAACGAAGTATAATTTTTATACATTTGAATACGGGTTTAATTAATCTGTCTCTTGTCGTTTCAGCTTAGTTACCGAAAAGCAAATCTTGCTTTATAATCGGGAGAGGGTCCAAGCTCTCCTGATTTTTTCTGTAACCGTTATAAATAGAAATATTACTGTACCACGGTTACCCTCCTTCCCTCAATCTTAAATTTTACCGTTCCCGTTAATTCCAAACTACTCAACAGTTCCTCTAAAGAACTACTCTTCAAGTATTTGCCTCCAAACGCTTCCTTCCGTAATTTTCCCTGATAGTTAACCTCTATACTGTACCATCTGCTTATTTCTTTCATAATTTCATCAATAGGCTCATCCCTAAAAATAAAATAACCGTTCTTCCAGTCCATTATTTCGTCTACGTCAAACTGTTTAGCGTTCATTACAGCGGCACCATTTCTAAGCACAGCCTGTTGTCCAGGTTTTAGAAGTAATGAAGAAGTTTTGAATTTAGCGTTAATGGAACCCTCCAATAAACTTGCTTCTACTATATCGTCGTCGTCATAAGCAGCAACATTAAAATGCGTACCCAGTACTTGTACGGTCATATCTTTTGCAGAAAGCAGAAAAGGTTGTTTTTTATTGTGAGCTACCTCGAAATAGGCCTCACCTGATAATTCGACACGTCTTTCGCTACCTCGAAATACCGCCGGAAATTTTAGAGATGATTTTGCATTAAGCCACACCTTCGTTCCATCAGATAAAATAACTTGGTAATTGCTGCCTATCGGGGTACTAATGATATTGTAGGCCAATTCGCCACCATCGGCCACCTTACTGAGATCGTAAATCAACTGGCCTTCCTTATTTTTAGTAATGGTGATATTATCTTCACGACTGATTTTGCCAATTGCTGCTTCATCTAAAACAAGTTCTTTCCCGTTAGAAAGTGTTAAGGTAACGTAGTCTCTATTCGATTTACTAGAAAGCTGGGCGTATTCAGTGTTACCTAAAATATGTGAATTGGGACTAAAGTTTTTATAGAAATACATTCCTAGTCCAATACTGCAACAAAGCAACACAACTGCTGCTGCATAATACCATAACTTTCTTGTGCTGCCTTGTATAGGAGATTGTATATCGTTCTGATTAAGCGAAGTCCTAAAACGTGGGTTATCAGTAATTTTTCGATAAACGTCGTTACTTAATTCTGTAGCCGTACTTGCATTATCCCAAGTATTACTGAGTTGGGAATTCATTAGCTCCTCATTGCCTGGTTGTGCCATTAATTCCGCAAGTTCCTCAAGTTCTTGCGAATTAATTTTGTCATCAACCAACAATTTTAAGAGAAATTGCAGTCTATTAGTTTTCAAGTTTGATTTGGTTTTAAGCATCACAATTCGTGACGCTATATGAAGAATACGTTTGATCAGAAGATTAGGACTAGTCTAACGTTACTTTTCCTGTAAAAAAAACACAAAACCCTAGTGATCAGACACCTAATTTATTTCGAAACGATAATCGTTAACAAGAGCAGGAACGTAATCTCCTGATTGCTAAAACTTGTTCTCAGCTTCTTTACAGCTACGCACAGGTGATTTTTGACCGTATTTTTAGATAGATTCAGACGCAAGGCAATTTCATCATATGACAATCCTTCCAAGCGGCTTAACCTAAATACCACCTGCTGTTGTTGTGGCAAATCTTTGATTGCTTTTTCCGCAAAGACCAACATATCCGAAAATATGATCCGCTCTTCGGTTTCATTGTGTTGTTCAGCAATAGCCGCCAACAACTTGCCCCTTAATGTGTCTGTACTTATTTTTTTTCTCAATTGGTCTAACACCAATCGCTTGGCGATAGTAAAAAGGTACGGTTCCAATGGTTTGCCTTCCTCAAATTTATGACGATTCTCCCAAAGAGAAAGAAACGTTTCCTGTACTATTTCTTCACTATGCTGCTTCTCCTTTAAAAAATTGAATGCAAACCGATAAACCTTTGGGCTGAAGTAAAGATAAATTTCACGAAAAACAATTTCGCTTCCATTTTTGAAATCTTTAATCTGTGCAGCAGTAAGTATAATAGACGGACACATTCTCTTTAAAGTGAAAGATTATATTGGTTCTTTTTGTCGTTTGGTTTCATAGATAGACTACGCCTATAGTAAAAGTAACAAATAGAAAGCCATATCACAAACTAAGGCGAACGATTGAATTCCTGTAGCTCGCAATACCGGCTGACTTTCCACAAAATAATGAACGAAATGTTAAAAAATCATTAAGTGAACATTAGCATCTTTAACCCAAACTAATTATTGCTGTTTTTTTAAGCATTACCCGATAACTTGCCGTTCATATATAAGCTACATTTTCAGGAGTCATAAAGATAAATATCTACAACGCTCTTAATAGTAACTCCAAGGGCAGATCGAATTCCCTGGTGATGACGGTTTACTGTTTACCATCTTCCACACTTACCTGTGTCAATTGTTTCATTTCTATTTGGTTTTATAATTTTTCATTACTGCTTCCAATTTATTGAACCTATAGTTCCACATTTTACGGAAAGGCTTTACAAAGTCGGTCACCTCCTTCATCCCTGTTGCATTGATGTGGTAAGGGCCTGAAAGACATCACGTCTCAAATTCATCATGTAGTCATTTGACTAAAAAAACGTAGTTAAATGACTACACAATTATTTCTAAAAATAAACGAAAATTAATAGGCTTGAAAAACAGCCGCTAATTTGAAAGCATCGACTAGATTATCATGCTAAAACCTTAACATAAATACAACCTTTCACGCTTCTTGTTATTGTCTCATCCCTCAACACAATCATGATTCCCCGTCAACAACTGAAATACCTGCAATGCGTTATCTTACTGCTATACAGGACTATCACCGAGGTGGCGATACAGCGTAGCACAGAAGATTACCTGCGAACTTCCGAGCTTATCCGGAAAGCACTGACGGCGAGCTACCGGAAAAATATGTAAAGGCCATCCACCAGCCCATCATTTCGGAAGCAGAATACTGGGCTAGTCCAACACCAGCTCGATACGACCAAAAGACGGACGGGTACAGCCTGCTGAAGACTTTCCCTTGAGGGGCGTGCTGAAATGTTGGTGCGGGAAAAAGATGACTGCGGGCTGGTCAAAGGGCAGGAAGAACTATCACCTTTACTACCGATGTACCGTTCATACCAACTACAATCTTCCGGGCAACAAGTTACACGATACTTTCGAAAGAATGCTCAAAGGCCTAAGTTTCCAACCACACCAGATCAGATTCATTGTTGAAACAGCCAAGAACTTACTGATCCAACCACTTCAGTTGAAACGTGAAAAACATCAACAGCAATTGAAGGATCTACAGGCCTTAAACCAAAAGATCTACCAATTGGAGGAAAAATTCATGAACAATGAGATAGAGAACGAAACCTATCAACGTTGGTTCAAGAAACTCAAAGAGGATAAGGCACTGGTCGAATACGCATTGGGAGATGGAAAAAAATCGAAATTGGGCACAACCGATGGGATCATAGAACGAGTACTGCCCGAATTGTCAAATTATTTCAGATTTATGAGAAAGGGAACATAACCTAGAAGCAAACTTTGATAAGGGGGGTGTTCAAAGATAACCTGGCATGGGGGTGGAGAAGGATTTAGAACCACTTTTATCGATCCAATCTTCAACGATAACTTACTGAGGATCAACAAAAAAGGACTGCTCTTTTGTGAGCAATCCTTTGATTTTTCAGGCCTAAACCCGGTAAGTACCGTTCAGCAGGAATACTTGCAGCATCTAGAAGACTTCCTACGGCTTATTGAGCCTATAGTAAATGATTTACGAATGAAAGGCTTCTTAAAATAGTTGAAATAATTCGAGTTTTTTTTATATCTCAAATGGGTAGGTTGATACCTTTGACCTACCAATTTTGAACCAGAAATTTGGAGCTTATTAAAATCTAAATTTACTTATCGATCAAGAGGAGTATTTTGAAAATTTAAAGCGTTTCTTAACACTCATAGAGCCAGTTATTAAAGATTTAGTCAGAAAAAACTTTATCTAATTGTTCATTGAACAATAAAGTTGGCAAGTATAAAAAAATATAAATGATGCTAAACTAGTAGTAGACAATAGAAAAACTAAAATGGTTTTATCGATGATATAATACTCTTTAGATCGCTACCGTTCAGCAGGAACCATGTGAATTAACCTAAAGGAAAAAATCTGGTATCATTTGTTTAACAATATCTCGAGTCAGCTTAGCCATCGGTCTCCTATTGAAATCCTTTTCGTACATATAGTTACCAAAATAAAATTGATAGAAATCAGCTCTACCAATATTCAGCATACCAAAAAACTTTTCAATCGAATCAGCTTGTGCAGACCCGTAGCGTTCAGCTCTATCAACAAGTTCCCCAATGATATCACGATGTGCACTATGATAAATTTCCTGAATCTTAAAAAGAGTAACATTACCCTCGTCCTTTCCGGTACCGAATATCTGCCGATAAAGCTTGCTTTTATTGTCTACACCTGACATTAAAAAAAGACTGTAATTTTCGGGATGTTTCTTGCTAGGACGAAGTTCTTTATAAAGGAAAGTAAATTTGCAAGCATCACCATATCCAGCTAAATAGGGATGTAGATTAAAATCGTGATGTGTTTTAAATGCTTTTTTGAGATTGGCATTGCAATAGTAACAGGAAGGGATTAGGTTGAAGAAACTAAGTCCCAAGAAAGGATGCTCAGTCTTTGGAAAAAAATGGTCAAATTGAGGACGAATTAATCCTTTACCTTCTTTGATTATAGTGTTTATATAGTTTCGATTGCAATAAGGACATGTATTTACCTCTAATTGGGTAGCAATACCGTAAGCGAACATATCAAACATATCATAATCTATTATATGTGCTAGTATCTTGAAAAGTTCCTTACTTGACTCCTTGTCCCCTATTCCAAAAAAATCTCTTAGTGCCAAATCCATATCATGACTTTCAAGGGCCGATACAAGAACTAGGTCTTTGAGATTGCGTTCTTCCTCCAAAAAGGCTATGACCTTTTCGAGTACTATAATGGAAGAGTCAACCCATATTGCAGCATTCGAGATATGGATATTATCATATTGGGCTCTGTTTTTAATTTTGGGATCGAGTTTCTTTTTAGCAAGAAAAAAATTAACTCCCTTATTCTTAGTTTTAAAATGAACACCTTCATAGTCAAAAAGTTCCTGAGCCGTACTACTTCCCGTCAAAACTCTTATCAACAATTTATAGAATGTTAATCTATTAATTATAGGCACCTTGACTTTCTCAAAATATTCGTTAGCAATATCCTGTAACCTATCACACTCAATTTTTACCATTTCTTGTGCTCCTTTTTAAATCACGGATACGCTGTAACGCCTGAATTTCCTGATTCCTATATTCTATAATTCCATCTACCGTATCTGCATCACATTTACTTGCTGCTAGTTCAAGGATTTTGGCCTTAAGAAATTGATCACCCACCAAATCAATCTTTTTCTTAAAATGACTCCGAAATTTATCCGTACTGATAAATTCTTCATTATTAATATCCTTTATCAGCCCATCGATATATTCTTGAGCGAATACCCCCATCAGACCATCCCTTAAAAAGAAGGAATCTGTAAAAAGTTCATGAATATTTGCTCCAAAAGTTTCTGTATGCCAGTGATTTCGCGACACCTTGCATTTAATTCCACCCAATTCATCGCGCTCTCTCTTTAAAAAAATGAGGTTTTGTTTTGGGATATCTGAAAGAATAAATGGAGAGTGTGTACTAATAACAAGCTGTACTCTGCCCCTAGGAAATATAAAATTAAGGCCATCAATGATATCATTTACATAATGTTTCTGCCATTGTGGATGGTAGTAAAGATCACCCTCGTCAACTAACAACATAAGAAACTTTCCGTTTGAGCGGCTTTTAATCTCGTAAAGTCTTGAAAATTGGTTGAGCCTCGCCTGTTCACCAGTACTCAGTGGATGCCCCCAGTTATAGTCCATGAAACCCGACTCGTTATTGTACTGGTAATCAAAAACGATACTCAAAAGCTGCCATATTGATTTTTCTATGCGAAAACTAAAATCCAGTAGACTAAGTTTAAATTCATGCTCTTCAATAAATGGTGCTTCCTTAATAGCTACCTCAAGCTTACCACTCAACAACTCCCTAAGCTTAAATTTCTCTTTTTTATCTTCATCAAAAATAGAAAGTTCATTTAGAGCGATGGATATTTCATCAAAGATATCTTCTTCAGTTTTCGATATATGAGACACAAGTCCCCTAAGATCACCAGAAGTATAGTGATTTTCATTATTTCCAAAGAGATTGAAACGAATTGCATTATAAAAAGCACATAGATAGACTAACTTATGAAATACATCCTTACGGTCATTAATGGACTGTAATTGACTCATAGCTCGCGACTGTATCGTTTTTAATTCCTCTAAATCAATCTGAAGATGTTTCTCATCACGACTCTGTAACAGGTACTGGAAATCTTCAAAATTGAAAGAAATTACAATATGACTAGGTAGTTCGGGCAGCCTTCCTCGCTGTCTCTGATTAGCATACGCAATCATCCTAATATTACTTCGCAGCTCAAGCTTGTAATAGTCTTGCAAATGGGAGTTAAAAGATAGCATATCTGGATTCTTTCTATCTCTTTTGGGACGCGAAGTACTATTATAGATCGCATCTTCAACTTTAGAAACGTAATCATTCAAATAATTATCGAGCCGATGTTTAGTCGATACGTTAACAATTCCCTTATAGATATTTTCTGGATTGTTGTCAAAATTACTAGAAAGATAAGCACATGCTAGCTTCGAAAAATTGATAGTCAACCCTTTAACTTTCTGATTACTATCTAAAAATCTTGAAATAGTATAGGGCTTTGGCTTGGTAAGTATGTAGTATGATCCCAAATCTTCATTACCTAAATTCTCAACGTTCAGTATATTATCGGATTTACCACCACCACTATAATAATGCGTATATACCTTACCTGTTGTCCTATCTAGATGACAAAAAATCATTGAGTTTATTGTCGTCCCCAAACTTCCGTAAATTAGCTTTAAACAATCCAAAAGAGACGACTTCCCCGCTCCATTCTCACCAGCTATACCTGTTAATCTTAATAAAGGAGAACTATAAGGATTTTCAAATTCCTTATTCAAAGATGCACTTATTAAATAGGAACCTTTACTAACCCTTGAAAGCTTAAAATCAATTTCCGAAGAAAACGAAAACGATTCATCTTGAAAGCCTCGAAAACGGTCTACCCATAAAAAAAGAAGTTCCATATTGAGATCATTGTTTAATTTAGCTAAACCAAAACTAATGATTATTCTCAATAATAAAACAAAGTAAAGTTACAATGTGTATTCCTGCAAAAGTGTCCACTCAATCTCTTTTAAAACTATCCAATTCTCATAGTATATTTTACTAATGTCCTATTCTTCAATTTTCTTTAAATTAGACTTTGAGTAGTTCGTATAAAAACAAGCATTACTTTTGTTACGCAAAAGACGATATTACACTTTCACTCCGTTTAAAGTAAGCACCAAATTCGAAACAAATCTTTTCATCAAGTATTCAGCGCAATTTTAGAACCTTATGCATAAGATTTGAATACCAGCAGAAAACTCTTAAATCAACCCACACATACCTTAAATCCGTTTAAAATCAATCAGATTGAGACTGTACACTGAGAAATTTGTCAATTCTTGAAACAAAAAAGGTAGTAACTTTTCGAATGTTCTACAGCTAGATAATCTGGATATTTTTCACTCTCACTTTGAAGCCCATCACCTGCAATTCTTCTGCAGTTAGTCTAAAATTCACCAAGCTGAAAAAGGGTAGCGCATCTACAAATTTTCTCTTTTTAGATTCAATAATTGCATAAGTAATTGTGTAGTCTCCAGGACTGAAATCCTTGTTTTCAATCGGTACCAAATCCTTATCGGCTTTGAGCTTTGCTCGTAGGTTTACCCTAAAGTGACGATCTCTTCGCAAAGAATTCCCTGCAATACGTCCCTGCGCAAACAGATGGCTCAGGGTAGCTGAACTATTCCTGAACTTTACATGGATAAATTCCTTCTCCTTCACATTAAATACGTCACAAACCTCGATACCAGACCTTGATATTTCAGATTTGACCATTTTCTTATCGAACAGCATCAAATTTCCATCGCTATCGGCCAACTCTGAGTTATATTCTCCCTCATCATAGGACTTTTCACATGGAATAAATACGGTTTTCGATTCAGATATCTTACTACAGTAATCATACATTTCTCTGTAATAAGATGGATTTACCTTATACCAGTTGAATAGCGTGAAAACATAATGATTACTTCCTGATTCAACCTGGTAGTTGATGAACCGCCAAACATAGAATGCATATGGCTCATCAAAAGTAGAAAGCTTAACATAAATCTTCTGCCTCTGCAGCCAGTCCCAGTCCGCAATATCTATTGCTGTAGATTTTTCCGCATAAAAATCCTCTATTTCAAAGCCGTTATAAAGCTCTCCTTTTGGACTGTAAGATACGTATTCAAGTTCCTCCCATTTGATGATGAACGGCGGGGCAAGATGTAGACTATCTACATTCCTTGTTCTCATATCTGCAATAAGTTTTCCTTTTAGAATATCTATCACCCCTGGATCTTTTTCGGTTTTGATATTGTCTATCCAATCAAAGCGATCTTTATAGGTATCTTTGCGATATTCCGTTTCTAGTCTTGCAAGGATACCCGGAATCTTCTTGATGTTAGTCCTCGGAGAAAGATACAATCCTTCCCCTCCTGTAATCGCACTTCCAAATTCTTCAGAAAGTACCATACTTCGTTCCCCTGTAATACCTTTAAGCAAATCTCTTATTACATCTATATTGAACAGGTCTGGTGTTCCTTTCTTAGAGGCCTGGGTCTTAGTCAGTAGCGACAGGTCTCCTACATTGGCCTTGTCCACGCTTATAAGTTTATCTGCATTGATGACATTCAGAGCTGTCTTTAGCCCGAATTCCCTATCGATGCTCTCCTCTTCCAAGAGATGCTTTCCGTATCCAAAGGGAATAGCAAAAATACGTCCGTTGACCACAAAAAAAGCCAATGCCCTATTGGAAGTATTGTGGAGATCAGGTAGTTTATCAGACACGCCCTCTTGGAGCAGGCTTTTCCAGTTTGGCTCACTTGACTTCTCCTTTCCAATCAGTACCGCTCCCTCGACTTCCATTTCATCCTTGAATTTATATGTCTGGTAACTAATGCTATCCTTCAGTACTTTTGTATAGTCCTTATACTCTTCCTTGATAAGATAGATTGCTAATTTTAAATTCTTCAGTTCTTCTTCCATAACGTTATTTGTCAATTATTTAGCTTTATATGATTCAGGAGCCAATAGCCCCAACATTTTGATTTTTTATAAAAATATAGCTCTTTGAATCATATAATCCTTACGGCTTACCGTAAAACGTCCCCTATTGTTGCGGGCTTCGTTAAAAAATAAAAACCGTCTAGATACAAATTCGGAATCGTATTTAAAATTATTGAAAGAGAGCAAGTTGGTTTTATTTGGTTAGAACAAATTTAACATTTGGGGACGAAAAAATCAACCTATAAAATACCCGCCAAATGTACTTTAAAGATGAATAAGCCATAATTGCTTGACCCAATCTCTACGGAAATAAATTTGTTAAACATATTTGACTATTTAGTAATTTGGTAAGAGAGTAATGTAATTGGTTTACCCATTAAAACCTATATTCCAAATGATTGCAAAATTCCATCGATATCATTGGAAGGCAATGATTGTATACCAGTCTTTTGGTCCATTGCGTAAAACTGATGTGTAAACGTGTATGCCAGATTCCGATCGGCTGGTCTCAATATGCGCAGCACAAATCTATTGTCATCATTTCGTTGATGAAAGTTTCTGAATGCATACATTTCAGCTAGGATATTTTCAAGCTTTGCATTTGGATAATATCTGGATTCTAATATGTAGCTTGCATAAGTTCTGATCTGGCCATCACTCATTCCTACCATAGATCCAACACCTGAAAATCCGTGGTGCTTACCTGACCGTTTAATGTTGATGAGCATCTCCATTTGAGAAACAAAAGTTGGGAGTTCGAACTCTTCCTCCAATCTCTGCATTTTATCTTTAATATCTCCTAAATTGAACGAATCTTCAAACTCATACCATTCTCTGGAAACAAAAATCAATTCATAGGCGAGACATTGAAGAACATAGGACTGCCTAAGAAACTTCTGTACGTCGAGCATTTTGGCAGTTTCTAATGCTATATCAATCCTTTCCTTAAGTTCCAATTTTGTCTTTTCCCTTGAAATTCCCTTTTCGCCAAAAACAAGTACATCCATCTGAAAGTTAAGCCAAAACTTTAAACTAGAGGAAGTCACCATTGCCAGTAACACAAACTCATTATTCGCAAGCGCATAACGTCCGATCTCAACGTAACCACTATTCAGCCAATGGTGAAGCATATGGTCTTTATCTACGTAGTGTTGGCGCTGGCTTTCTTCCATTTTCATCCCCAATTGGTCAAATACTACCTTTCTATTCATGCCCTCTGTACGTTCATTGCTGACGATCACTGCCAAGTTATCCAGGTTAGTCGCCTTGAGGTAGTTTCGCTGACTAATATCCTCAACCTTAGCAATCATCCGCTCTAATTCTTCGAACTCTGCAACCAACTCAGCGGACATTCTTTCAAAGCCTTGTATTTTCCCTAGCTCAAAATACAGAATGTTCAACCTTAGCGATAGCTCCTCGGAGACACCAGCACTGGGCAGTAACAATTTTGCGTCAGCCACAAAGGTCTTCCTATCTATCTCCCCAGAGCCTAGCTTATTCTTAAGCGATGTGAAGGTAATAGAACGCTGTTCACTTTCATTCAATGCATATTTTTTAGAAAGCCTTTCGATATAATAGGTAGAATCCGCTAGCTTCCCTACACCATTATAAGCCATTGCAGCGACTAGCAATACTTCCTTGTCCGATACGATCTGGTTTCTTGGCAACTTTTCAAGCAACTCATAGACACGCCAGAGATCTCGCTGTGCTAGTAAGATTGCGCCCTTTGTCCTGAGCTCTGTTACTGCATCCTCTATACTCCCAAACCCCAGACCTTTAATGTGACCAACACCTATGCTAGGCAATCCATAATTTGCACCATGGGCACTATTCATTTCCACACGATTTTTGAAACGTTGAAGGAATTTGTTATGGATCTCGGCTATTTTAAAAGTATCAATCACATTCACTGTCGGAATACGAACACCTAAGCTTTCGTTACCCCCCCAACTAATCCCTTCACGTTCCTCTAAAAGTCTAAGGTATAGAACATCAATATAATCAAAAAATAGATTATTAGAACCTAAATCGTAAATGACTAATAGACCGTAGACAGGGTCATTTCTTAAGAGATAGTTTAAGGTTGACGCTTTGATAGAAAAAGAAAGGTACTTTCCTTCCAAAATGATCTTCGGCTTTTCGACACTTTTCAATTGAATATCAAACGCCCAATTTGTTGCTCCCTGTGCAATAAGCTCTACCTTATAGTCTACTCCAAAATCTTGTGTCTGTTCGTGAGCAATAAATCCAGCATTTCTACTGAAATATGAAAGTAGTCGATTTTTAGACCGGTCTTCATTCATGGAAGCTCCATCAACCTGAGGCAGATCATTAATTGCCATTGCTAAGTACTTATTTAGGTTAAATAAAAATGTTTAAGTAAGCCGCTGCAGCAGCTACTTCAGTCTTCTGAAACATTAAACGACAAGAAATCATTTCGTAATTGATTAAAAAAATGCCCGAACAGTTAAAGTCAAAATATAATTATCACAAATCCGTTTCCACTAGTTTAGAAATCTATTGCGGAGCATCCACTTCATTATTTGAATTTAACAGAAAATTCCTGTCTTCTATTTTCTTTGACCAAATTACAGCAATTAAAAATGTGAGCTCAGCAATAGCCATGATCAACTTTACTGTTTTTATCGTGCAATCTACCAGTGCTGACGCAGCACCAGCAGAAAGAATAAACAATGTTATAGTTACTCCTATCAATACTGTGGAAGATAAATGTTGATCCTGTGTTTGCTCCCACATCAGACGTTTATCTCTAGGACTAGCAAGTAAGAAACTAATGCCAGAATTTATCACAAGAAATGGAGTAGCAATAGCGGAGGACAAAAGAGTAAGTTTCCACAAGTCTAAAGCAATAAAAAGTTGATTTTGAAAATTAAAAATAAGGTATGCACTAACTGGCCATATACAAAACACCACTAGAAATAGTGACAATTTCCAACCAATATTGATTTCTTTTAAATAGCTAATGAGAGACATGATAAATTTGGTTTTTTCCTTTCGAAGCTAATAATTAATTAGAAAAAACAAGGTTTCAAAAAACTTTAATTAACAAAATGACGGGATGAATACCACAATGATGAGCTTTATAAGATAATACTCCGCTCGGGATAGTTCCGATAGAGTGCAAGGAAATCTGCTGCCGTTTTAAGCAAATCCCTTTCGGCATCGCACTCCGCTTTGAAACCATTTACTCTTTGCCCGAAATCATCCAAAGCAGATTTTTCGGACAGCAGGTGCAAGGAGATTTTACCATGATGCCACAACCGTTCGAAAAATGCTTCATGCGCCAAGCGTTCGGCTTCGTCCTCGGCATAGCCATCCTCTGACCACCAATCGGACAGCATTTCATAGATACCACCCAAATAACCGTAGTCGCTTGCAAAATGGGGTACACCCACCACCTGTAACAGATAGGCAAAGACCGATTGCAACAGCTCCCCTACCGCTCTGCGTTCACTGTTCTCCAACAGGTTCAGCATCGGCAGCACGGGCAGATAGAACAGCGTAGATTGGGTACTGAAAGTTTCCACCGTTGCCAGACAAGTTTTTTCTTCCATCTCCAATAGCCGCAAATCAATTTGATGTCCCCTAGCTTTCAGCCCCTGCCGCAAACCCTCTAAATCCCGGGACAGGTTAAAGGGAAAGGGCACCCCACTCCTAGGGGGCTGCGCCATTCCGTAAAGGGAACAGAGATTTCCCGCCGAAGCATAAAAATCCCGTTCCATCCCACAGGCAGCTGTAGGGGCTACCGTTGCCTCTTCCGTAGCGAGCGGATAGAACCGCTGCGCTAGAAAAGCAGGGGCAGCAGTTCCCTGGGTGCGCCCCTTTGGCACAGTTTTTCGAGTTCCCCTTTCTCGAGAGGTCTGTCCCATCTTTCCACCGCCCTTGCGAGCCTTTGGTGCAGCGTCCATTGTGCCGAGTACTTCGTGACCTCGGCAATAGCTGCGATCTTCCTACTTTTCATCCCTTTGTCCCCAAAGTGGTAACGAACCGATACTGTACTTCATCCTCTGCGATATTTGGTCCCTCGATATGGGCGTTGGTCAAGATGGGATAGCTCCCTGCGTAAAAGTGCTTCACTTCCTCCGGCGTGTACCTGCTTTCGGGGTCGGCAAGTTTCATGTCCCTGCCGCCCGAGGTAAAGAGGAACACCCTCGGCAATAATTGTGTCGTCATCATAGTTCAAAAATTAAGTGGTTTGTAAAAGGGACAATTGCCTGTTGCGCTCGTTCAGCACCTTGCGCAGTCCGTCGAGTTCCGTCGCTTTGTCGGGAAACTCCTCGTTGCTCGGCAACAGGGCAAGCGCATCGGCATATTTGCATTGCCCGTTCAGCTCCTTGGCCTTGGCAATGATCTCGTCATAGCGTTTCTTTTTCTCCGCCTTGTCCTCTACTTTCGGCTTGGCGGCAGCCGCATTTGCCGATTTGGCTGCCGCCCGATTTTTAAGGTCGTTCTTGGCATTTTCCAAACTCTCCAAATGCGCCTGCAATTCCACGAACAGCTTGGCGGTATTCTCCGCAGGGGCGGCAATCGCCCCAAAGAAACCACTGTCGAGTTCGGCAGCCGTCCCCTTGAACACCAAGGGGGCGAGGGCGGTCGTCCCACCCTCAAACAGCACCGACACCAATAGTCCCTGCTCCCCATCAAAATTGATGGTCAGCTTCCACGCCCCTGCCCTTGGCAGTGCGCAGACCTGTGTAAAAAAATTCGTTTCCATCCTAATCTTCTTCTTCATCCTCTTCGTCCACCATTGGCACAAGCTGCTCGATAATGATATCCACCTGCGCCAGCCAATACTTGGTCACCTCCTCCAAATCCTCTAACCTGTCGGCATAGGGACGTAGCCTTTCGGTCAGACTTTCCAAATCATCCGTGCGCCAATCGTAGCAACTGGCGCAATAGTTCCCATGCGTCTCAAAACTCGCATCGTTCTGAATGTCAAAGCCCGTCAAGTACTCAATCTCCTGCCTCGCACTTTGCAACACCGCATCAAACACCACATAACAAGGGTCAACATCCTGTAGCTTCATCCCACATTCCCCTGCAAAGTTCTGCACCTGTTCAAATGCCCAATCCGCATCCTCCCCAATCTCCAAAGCCACCTCGATCGCCCTTTTCACATCCAAGTAACCATAGGGACAGAAACTGTCCCTAAAGTCCGCAATCTGATTTTTCAGATAGGTTTCATCCATCGCCATCACAAGCCCCCTTTCTAGAATGGTAAATCATCCGTTTTCGCCTCGCCCCTTGCCTGCTCCAAGGCAGACGGCACTTTCTCCGGCAACACCTCGTCCCCTACGACCACCATCCCATTTTGGGCAGCAGCAGCCGAAGCCCCGAACAACTTGATGTCCGACACATGGAAATTCAGCCCCGCCTTCGGCTGCCCATCATTTCCCATATAGGCATTGATGCCTACACGCCCGAACACCTGCACCACATTGCCCTTTCTCAAATAATCGGCAATGCCCACACCCCTAAAATAGCCGCAGTCAAAAAAGGTCGCAACCTCCCTGCGCTCGCCATCCACCATGAACCTGTCGTTCACCGCCACCGTAAAACCTACCACCTTTTTGTCACCCTTTACTGTCCTTACCACTGCATCAGCGGTCAATCTTCCTGTAATTTCCATCACATTTAACTTTTAATTAAAAAATTGGTTAATTGGCTTCCTTTCAGTCGTGAATTCTTTTCAAAAGAAAAAACGGAAAAAAAGAAAGCAAAGAAGTCCAGTGGACGGAGACGCCACGGAGTACTATAAGTCCCGAAGGGTGTTCCCGATGCCATCTGGAACATTATGCGTACGCAGTAAGCGGACGTACACGACATTCGCCGCCTTTTTATCCGTTTCGTTGAAAAGATAGTTGTGTAATCTTATACCGGTAAAAAAAAGCGGATATCCTGCCAGCGGATAGCTACCGCAGATAGATTTATACCGGTAAAAAAAAGCGGATATCCTGCCAGCGGATAGCTACCGCAGATAGATAGATCAACCCAGGCGCCTGGCCAATTCTACGGCAGCCGCTACCATTGTAGACTTGGCCTCACCGATCCCATCGAATAGTTGCAGTCGTTCACAGCTCGCCCGCGACAGTCCATCCAGTCCACCAAAAGCCTTCAGTAGTCGCTCAGCAAGCTCCAGCACCGATTCGCCCGCCGAACCCGAACCCAACAGAATTGCCAAGAGCTCCGCATCCGCCAACACGCTCGCCCCTTCACGTAACAAGCGTTCTCGAGGACGTTTCTCGACAGGCATCGCAGCCATCCCCCGAACTACAGCATTGGGAACTACCTTAGGTGGCAGCCCATCCGCATGCGCCGCATGATGGCAGAGTGAGGAAAGCCCCTGTATCAACAAGGGCAGATCCTCCTCAAAAACAATCACATGGTTGCGTACAAAACGCCCATCGGCCTGTCGGTCACTCCGGGTAATCTGGATAAACAGCGTATCATTCGCCGCCCGTTTGAAATCCAGAAAATAATGTTTCCTGCCAGCAGAAAAAGCCTCGCTGGCCATATTGAACCTTTCCATAAGCCTCCTTTTTGATCCAAAGTTCCCAAAGCGAAAAGCAATAGCCGTACGCAAAATAAAATAAACGTTTCAAACGTTTATAAAACGGATAACCAAAACATAATCAAATGGATATAGGAGGCAGACAGATCCCGACCGGACCCATCCCATGCCAATACTGCGGCAAAGAGCTCTTCGGCAGGACCGACAAAAAATTCTGTAACGATACCTGTCGTAACCGCTACCATGCCCGGTCAACCAAGCGTAGACAATGGGGAGAACCCCCATACGTAGGCAAGATCACCAGACAATTGCAACGCAACCGTAGGCTATTGCAGAACGCCATTCCCTACACCAGCGAGACCGCCATCGTCACCAGGAACCAACTTGCCGAACAGGGCTTTGACTTCCGCTTCTATACCAATATCCTAGAGACCAAAAAGGGCACCTACCATTACAGCTACGAATACGGCTGGCTCCAGATCGAGCCCAACAAAGTGCTGGTAGTCCGCACGAACATCTATGATGATTTCACATTTGCATCTTAAGCCATCCATAGATAAAAATTCGGAAGTACGGGAAATTGGTTATTTTAGGGACACAAATGAAATATCACTACATGCACATTTCCACGACCTGTGTGCGCATTGAACTCATTCCGGAAGACACCGAAGAAAAGCTACTCCTGCAAAAGCTGGCCCAGGCCGACCCACAGGATCCAACGCTCGAAAACTTTTTCAGAAAAGCAATTAGGCATCTATCATCCTAAGACCGTACTCAGCGCTAGGACATTTATGGAGTTCCCTCGTGTAGCACTTTTCAATTTTCAGCTCCATGAACCCCCTTTAACCATTTCAGGATAGCAGGGTTGCCATCCACATTTTCAACAAACAAGACTTTCGATTGCGCTAAACTAAATGAAGATATAAATTGTCCAAAACTCAAAGAGGCCTAAAATTTAGACAACAAAATAAAAAGGCCCCGATCACAACTCGGGGCCTAATATCTTTATCAACTGCCGGCAATAGCAAGCTATTTTCCGAACAGATTGATCTTGAGGTTGAGCTCGAAGCTGCCGTTGGTCTGTCCGGCCATGGCTCCTGTATTGGAGCTGTACAGTCCCAGGATGTTGAAGGTCTTCGACACCTTGGCGCTCAGTCCGAAGGAAGTGCTCTCGGTGCTGTGGTACATCGCCATCAGGCCGATCTTATCCTCGGCAAAGGTAAAATTCGCACCCACATCGAAGATATTGTCCAGGCCCTTTATCCCGCGGAAGGCCACCTTGGGCTCCAGTCCCATGCCATCGTTCTCCGAAAGCCTGATCCTGTAGCTCGCCGCCGCAAAGAACCTCGCCTCGTTCACTACCTGTTCACCGTCCCTGCTGAACCCTAAGGTATTCCTCAGGTTGGGCATGGCCGCCTGTAAATTCAGCTTACCGCTGGTATAGGCTACACCAAAATCGCCATCCACATATTGCTGGCGCTGGTTGAAGTTGGCCGTAGTGGCATCGTTCGGATCACCATCCATCAGCCCCTGGTCCACCATCTCGTCCATATAGCCCAGCGAGATACCAAAACTCAACCTGTCGTTCTTACTGCTGACCGGGAGGTGGTAGGCATAGCTGCCCATTACCCTGGTGCGCTTGAAGAGCCCGGTCTGGTCGTTGTACACGTTCAGTCCCAGCCCCGCCCTGGGGGTCATCGCATAGGAGCCCGTCAGTAACTGTACCTTGGGCGATCCAGGGATGGTGCTCCATTGCTGGCGATAGCCAAGGTCTACTTCCAGTCCCTCCCCGCTTCCGGCAAAGGCCGGGTTGTTCAGGTACTGGTTATGGTAGTACATGGCACCTAGTGGCGCCAACTGTGCATTTGCCGTACCGAATGCTACACCCGATACCAGCAGTGCCAAAATATATCTTTTCATTTCCATGAACTTGTTCATTGTAATTGTCATCTTAAACATCCCCCTTTAATCCCTCACGATTGATACGAAACCTTTTCTCCTGGCCTTGCCATCGCCAAAATCGATGATGTAGTAATAGGTGCCCTTGGCCAGCGGCGAACCGTTGAAGGTACCGTCCCAACTGTTATCGTAGGCCTTCTTGCTGTAGACCATCCTGCCGGCGATATCGAAGATCCTGATCTCGCTGTTTGGATACATATCGATGTTGCGGATGATCAGGTAATCGTTCTTTCCGTCGCCGTTAGGGGTAAGGATATTGGTTCCCGAGATCATCATGTAATCTTCCTGTACCGTAATGGTCACCGAACTGCTCTGGCTACAGCCATTGGCATTGGTTGCCGTTACCGTATAGGTAGTGGTCTGCGATGGGCGTACCGTCAGCACGGCCGAGTTCTGCCCGCCGATGATACCATTGGCGCTGGACCAGCTGTAGCTCGTTCCGCCGGTTGCCGTAAGCTGTAGGGTGGCACCTTTGGATACCGAAAGTCCATTGCTGGAAGCGATCGATACCACGGGAAGGGCGTTGATGGTCAGCTGGCCGTTCACATAGATAAAGCTGTAGTTGTTCGAGACCGCACCGTTTGGCACCAATGTATAGGTTCCCGCAGGACTGTTCCGTGTTGCCGTAGTAGTTACCGTTGGCCTTGTGCCCAAGCTGGCCTCACTATCTGTGAACTTAAAGCCACTATAGCTTATACCCAATGTTGGTAAGGTATTGCCCTGGCACATTACCGCATTATTAGCCCTTACCGTTAGCACCGCCTTGTTGATCGCCAGGTTTGCACCTGTATAGCTGATCGAATAGTTGCCCCCTGCACTTAGGGTATTCTGGTTGATCGCATAAGTGCCCACATTCTCTCCAGTTGCCCTCGACAAAGTGCCGGTAATCGCATCGGTACCTACCAGCCCAGATGAGCTATAGGTCAATGCCGGATCGGCTTCGCCGTAAACCTTGGTCTTGGCAGCGGCAGTGATGGTCAATGCCTTAGCTGTAATGCCCAGGTTGGCCCCAACATAGGTAACACTGTAGTTGCCGCCCGCACTTAGGGTATTCTGGTTGATCGCGTAAATGCCCACATTCTCTCCAGTTGCCCTCGACAAAGTGCCGGTAATCGCATCGGTACCTACCAGCCCAGATGAGCTATAGGTCAATGCCGGATCGGCTTCGCCATAAACCTTGGTCTTGGCAGCGGCAGTGATGGTCAATGCCTTGGCTGTAATGCCCAGGTTGGCCCCAACATAGGTGATACTGTAGTTGCCGCCCGCACTTAGGGTATTCTGGTTGATCGCATAAGTGCCCACATTCTCTCCAGTTGTCCTCGACAAAGTTCCGGTGATCGCATCGGTACCTACCAGCCCAGATGAGCTATAGGTTAGTGCCGGATCGGCTTCGCCGTAAACCTTGGTCTTGGCAGCGGCAGTAATGGTCAATGCCTTGGCTGTGACTACACCGATCGTAGTAGCTGATGTAGTAGATAGGCTATAATTGGCATTAGCCGCACCACCCAAAACAAAGTTATTTACCGTGACTGTCTTGCCCGTACCCACGTTCACATTATCGTAAACCGCTGTACCGCTTACCGACACCTGATCGCCGCTTAGCACCCCTGTCAGGCTGTAGTTTCCGCTAGCTAGCGTAGCAGTGTTGTTTTTATCGTATACCTTGCTAATCATGGGACTGGCATTCAGCGCCAAGGTGAGTGCTTTTTGGGTAATCGTTCCGGTGGTGCTAGCCGTTGTGGTAGATAGCCCATAGTTGACGGCAGACGCACCCGCTAAAACGAAGTCTTTAACCGTGATGGTCTTGCCAGTGCCCACGCTTTCATTATCGAAGCTGGCTGTACCCGAAACAGCAACATTATCGCCAGGTACCACTCCCGACAGGTTGTAATTTGCAGGTGAAAGTGTAGCTGTTGCAGTCTTATCATACACCTTAGTAATGGCCGGGCTGCTATTGAGTGCAAGTGTTAAAGTTTTTTGAGTGATCGAACCATCAGTAGCCAACACTGTTCCAGGCACACTGTAATTGCCACTTGACGATCCCGACAGAACAAAGCCGTTTACCGTGATAGTCTTCCCAATGCCCACATTCGCATTTTCATAGGTAGCATGACCATTTACAGATACATCATCGCCCGTCTCTATTCCACCCAAGGTATAATTGCCAGCGACCAGCGTGGCATTATTAGTTTTATCGTATACCTTGCTGATCAAAGGACTGTTATTTAGAACCAAAGTCAATGCCTTTGGTGTAATTGATCCAACCGTATTCAAGATAGTAGTAGGTAAACTGTAATTGCGGCTTGACGGTCCCGACAGAACTAAACCGTTTACAGTAACCGTTTTGTTAGTGCCAACATTCGCATCTTCATAGGTAGCAACACCATTGACAGATACATTATCGCCCGTCTCTATCCCACCTAAGGTATAATTGCCAGCGGCCAGAGTGGCATTATTAGTTTTATCGTATACCTTGCTGATCAAAGGACTGTTATTTAGAGCCAAAGTCAGTGCCTTTTGTGTAATTGATCCAACCGCATTCAAAACAGTAACAGGTAAACTGTAGTTGGCGCTTGACGGCCCCGACAGAACGAAACTTTTCACCGTGACGGTCTTCCTAATGCCCACGTTCGCGTCATCATACCTCGCAGTGCCTGTAATCGAAACCTCATCTCCGTTTTCTATGCCGCCTAAGCTATAATTGCCAGCCGCTAGCGTAACCGAGTTATTTCTATCGTATACCTTACTGATCACAGGGTCGTTGTTCAAGGCCAAAGACAGTAGTTTTGGGGTGATCGAACCCATTGTGGTCAAGGCAGTGGCAAGCAGACTGTAGTTGCCCCTTGACGGTCCCGACAGAATGAAATCATTTACAGTAATGGCCTTTCCAATGCCAACATTCGAATTGTCATAGGTCGCGGTACCTGCTACAGATACATCATCGCCCATCTCTATCCCATCTAAGGTATAATTGCCATCGGCAAGCGTGGCGATGTTGGTTTTATCGTATATCTTACTGATCAATGGACTGTTTTTCAAAGCCAAAGTCAGCACCTTTTGTGTAATTGATCCAACGATACCCAAAGTAGTAGCTGGCACACTGTAGTTCAGGCTTGAGGGGCCCGACAGTACAAAACCCTTTACCGTAATGGTCTTACCGGTTCCCACATTTGCATTGTCGTAGGTTCCCGTACCTGAGACAGCTACAGCATCGCCCACCTCTATACCACTCAAGGTGTAATTGCCGGCGGACAGCGTGGCGTTGTTGGTTTTATCGTAAACCTTACTGATCACAGGGCTACTGTTCAGCACCAGGGTCAGTGCTTTCTGCGTAATAGATCCTGCTGTAGTCAAGGAAAGAGCCGGCAAGCTGTAGTTAGCGCTTGAGGATCCCGACAATACGAAACCCTTTACCGTAATGGTCTTACCGGTTCCCGCATTTGCATTGTCGTACGTTGCCGTACCTGAGACAGTTACAGCATCGCCCGTCTCTATCCCACTCAAGGTGTAATTGCCGTCGGTTAGCGTAGCGTTGTTGGTTTTATCGTAAACCTTACTGATCACTGGGCTACTGTTCAGCGCCAGGGTCAGTGCTTTCTGTGTAATAGATCCTACTGTAATCAAGGCAGTAGCGGGCACAGTATAGTTGCCGCTCGACGGTCCCGATAGAACAAAACCATTCACCATAATGGTCTTGCCGGTACCCACATTCGAATTGTTATAGGTTGCTGTACCTGTTACAGATACCTCATCGCCCATCTCGATCCCGCCTAAAGTATAATTGCTGACGGCCAGAGTAGCACTATTAGTCTTATCGTAGACCTTATTGATCGCAGGGGCGCTGTTCAACGCCAGGCTCAGGACTTTTTGTGCAATAGACCCCGCTGTGCTCAAGGCAGTAGCGGGCACAGTATAGTTGCCGCTTGAGGGGCCCGACAAAACAAAACCTTTTACCGTAATGGTTTTGCCCATACCAACATTCGAATTATCATAGGTTGCCGTACCTGTCACAGCTACCTCGTCGCCCATCTCTACCCCCTCCAAGATATAGTTTCCAGCGGCCAGGGTGGCAAAGTTAGTTCTATCGTATACCCTGCTGATCAACGGTGTACTGTTAAGTTTCAACGTCAAAGACTTTGCCGTGATAGATAGACTCGTGTTCATATCATACGTCACGTCATAATTACCACCCGCGTAAAGTGTCCCTTGCTTGATGTCGTAAAATCCCACATTCTCTCCATTGGTACGATCAAGGCTACCGCTAAATTTATCGCCAAATGCCAGACCGGAGCCACCTACGCTATAGGTTAGGACAGGATCCCTATCACCATAGACCTTGGTTTGGCCAGCATTCGCACTTACAGTTATTCGCCTTTTGTTGATAGTAAAGGTCCCACCAGTAAATGCCAGTTCATAGTTATTACTTAAGCTCAATGTACCCTGAGCAATCGCATAGCTGCCCACATTTTCACCGCTTATGCGATTAATACGACCATTGAACACATCATTGAAGGCAAGCCCAGATCCCCCGACCGTGTAGTACAGCACCGGGTCTGCATTACCATAGATCTTGGATTGGTCTGTACCTACCGTAACCGATAGCTTTCTCTTATTGATGCTAAAGGTGGTTCCACTGTTAAAGGTAAGCGCATAATTTGGGCCAACTGACAAACTACCCTGAGTAATGGCATAGCTGCCCACGTTTTCACCGTTTGTCCGCCCTAGGATACCACTGAATTTATCATTGAAGGCAAGACCGCTCCCCCCAACCGTGTAGGCGAAGGTCGGATCTACATTGCCATATACCTTAGCTTGTCCAGTATTTACACTTATCGTTATTGGTCTCCTATGAATGGCAAAAGTATTTAGAGGGATAAAATCCAAAATATAGTTGGAAGTGGTCGCTAAAGTTCCTTTGGTAATGAGGTAACTACCCACATTTTCGTTTTCTGTACGACTAAGGCTTCCAGTCAGCTGGTCGCCAAACGCTAAGCCAGGACTGCCAATCGTATAGGTAAATGTTGGATCCGCATCACCGTAAGTCTTAGACTGTCCAGAATTGGCTCTGACGAACAAGGTTCTAGGTGCAACATAACTTGGAGACATCGAAACCGAGACTGGTGTGGCGCCCGAACTTGTAAAAACAATATTTCCGCTATACTCTCCCACAGGATTTTTATCCTTCAGGCGTATAAAGATCTTAGCAGAAACGGAATTACCCGTGTTGATGACAGTCAAAGTTTCACTATAGGCCATATCATCTAGACTTAGTTCAAATCCGGCTGGTGGTATAACCAAAATGTCCGCCGTCAAATTGCTACCATTGATCTCAACAGAAGCTTTTTGAGAGGTACTACCGTAGGTGTTATTGAGAGGCATTATCAGCGTACTATTCACCGAAATGAGTGGTTTCAGCGTAAAACTGTATATTTCACCATAGCTGGTCCCGATCTGATTTTTTGCATAGGCCCTTACGTAATATTTACTGCCCGTTAAGCCATTTACGTATGTATTGAAAGGACCCGTTCCAAAACCTAACACCATTTTAATAACATTAGGCTTCCCAATTTCCAGATCGGTGGCACTTTGGGAATAGATGATCCCGCTTTCTATAACCTGTTCATTACCATCTGATGTGACATTTCCACCCAGAAAAGCAGCATTTGAAGTTACGCTAGCTGGTTCTGAAGTCGAAACAGTAGGTACTGTTGCAGGACTGATAAAGTTAATTTCTGAGAGTTCGCCTAGCCCGCTTCGACTAGTCCCATCATCTTTAAATACGATACTTGTCACCCCGTCTTGGTTTATGTCTTTCCTAGAGCCATTTCCAGGCCACTTAAAACTCATCACCATAGTCGACCCCCGGTAAATTTCGACCGTGGAGCCCTGTACATTGGTACCCCACGCGAAATGAAGCCAATTGACATAGATCGCTTTACTGATAGCTACCGTTGCGGTTCTAGGAGAACCTTCCTTGTTAAAAAAAGCATAGGCACCACGAGGAGTATTGACCTCAGCATCACCCGATAAAGTAAAGGTTACCCCTCCACCTGTTTTGGGACTAAGATCAGTACGTAGGCTGACTTGTGCGATCCCCAACGACGCACAAAAAATAAACAGACCGATAAAGAGTAAACTTTTCTTCATAAGCATTGGATTAGTTTGATTGGTTTTTGAAGTAAACAGAAGAAAGCGGCACCAAACCGATTATTTGAGTGAAAATTCTTCATGTATATGATTTAAAAATTTGTAGAATAGGAATACCGCTGATGGGCAACGGTATTAGAGACACTAAATTCAGAGGCGGGGTGTTGAGCATTAAGTGATTTAAATTTCGCAGCAAGCAGCTGGAAGCCACAGGCTTTATTCACACAAAAAAAGAGTAAAATAACATAGTGCACAATAGCTAATACTAGCTATTGACAGTCCTGCTTTCTTATTGAATGACGTGTAAGATCTCAACTTACCCTTACACGTACCAGCTCTGGGCTTAGGGTTGCCCCCCATTGCACTGGCATAAACGCCAATACTTGTAAAAATGAATAAGGGGGATAGAAATTAGGAGACTACCCTTCGTTGTATAGCCAAACGTACCGCTTCGGTAGCACTATTGACATGCAGTTTTTCATAGATTTTTTTGATATGGTTACATACCGTGAAGTATGCAATACCACTTTTGGCAGCTATCATTTTATAACTATGTCCCTCTACCAACAATTTAAGGATGTTCTTTTCCTTTTCGGTCAAATTATAAGTTGTTGAAATATTTTCTTCCCTGAAAAACTGTAGTACTTTGGTTGCAACTGTTCCCGTCATAGGGGCGCCACCCTCAAAAGCTTCCCTCAATTGATCTAACAACTTATCTGGAGCTGTTTTTTTTAGCAGGTAACCGTTAGCTCCAGCTTTTATAGCTTCAAAAATATTTTCATTATCATCAAAAACAGTCTGCATAATGATAGGCAATGCTGGAAATTCGGCCTTTACGGCACGAGTACCATTGATACCGTTACCCAACGGCATGTCTATGTCCATCAATACCAAATCTGGCTGTATCGCTTTCACTAAATCCAGCGCATCTGCAGCACTTTCGTAGCTCCCTACACATTCCATGTCAGCACACATATTCAATAACATTGCCAAGCTGTCTCTTCTTGTACTATCGTCATCAAATATGATAATGCGTTTTTTCATGGTATAAATATTATTGTGTTATAAAGCTTTTATCGTGCGATCAATAGCTACAAAACTATTGCCATTTATCTCGCATCTCAATAGCTAATATTAGCTATTGATTATAGAGGTATGAGAAGTGTTACCGCAGTGCCCTTCTCCTTCGAACTTGTAATATTGATATCTGCTCCAACTTCCTTCGCCCTTCTACTCATATTCGACAAACCATTTCCTTCCCTTTTTGCTGCCACGTCAAAACCGCCACCGTTATCTGTTACCTGCATAGAAAAAAAGCCCTTATCCTGTTTTATCGATACCTTGATTTCTGTACAACTACTATATTTCACGGCATTGTTGATTGCTTCTTTATAAATCAAATAAAGGTTTTTTCGCATAGTCATAGACAAAGCCAAACTACTCACCTCTTCGACTGTCCTAAATTGGAAACCCATCCCAGCATGCTCAGTCATATCAGCGCCAAAAGCTCGCATACGGGCAACTACCTGTTCCATCGCATCCATGTTAGGATTAACACTCCAGATAATATCAGCAATGCTTTCCTGTACATTTTGAGCATTTCGTTTGATCTTCTCTAAGGTGCTCCGTTGTGTGTCTGCCTGCGGTTGCATTAATAGTGAATGTGTGTATAGGGAGATGCTACTGAGTGTGCTACCTATATCGTCATGCATATCTGCACTCAGCTTTTGCCTCAATTCCATGATACGATTTAATTCTGCTATTTGCTTCCTATCTTTCTCAAGCCTGCCCCTATAATACCTGATTATCAGTATCACTACCAGCAACACGATAAAAAGTACGGTCAAGGCAATGATACGGATTTGAGACACCTTTTTATAGCTTTCCAGCTTACTCCTCTCTTCCAGCAATTTTTCTAGATCGGTACGTTGCTGCACCCGCATCACCAATAAACTGTTGAATACAGAATCATTACGTTTAATTGCCTTTATCGTCGAATCGCGGTAGGCCAGTGCAAGTTTTTGTTTACCCGTAAGCTGATAAAAACGGCTAAGTACTGGAAAAAATTTTTCTAACCTGCTGAACTGCTGGCTATGATTTATGTGCTTTCTAGCGCTATCTAATAAGTCATTTGCTGCCTTCCAATTTCTTTCTGCTAAATAAATGTCTGCCAAAGGAATTTCCGCTCCAGAAGCCAAACCCCAATCCCCTGTTCCTGAAGCTTCATTTAGGTCAATAAGTAATAATGGCTTTGCCTTTTCATATTGGTTCTTTTGATAATAACCGTGACCAATATTGCCCAGAGATATAGTTCGATAAATGTTTGGCTTATTTTTGATCACGGCTACATTTGCTGCCTTTTGTAGGTAATGTATCGCGGAATCAATTTCATGTTGCTCCATAAAACACAGGCCAATGGTATTGTAAAAATCCCACTTGTCATCAGCATATTTCACACCTCGTTTGCCTAATTCAATCGCTTTTTTATAATCTTTGAACTTATAGTTTGCAGATGATATCTCCCCACAATAATTGGCATAATTGGTAATCACCTCTGCAGGATAAATCTCTAGTAATTTTTCTAGTTTAAGATAAGCACTGAAAGCTTTTTCGTAGTTAACAGCCACCAAGAAATAATAATAACCCATAGTTTGATAGCACATCGCCTGTATATTTGGGAAAGCTTTGTACTTCTTATCGATCTGGTCGTAAAAGATATCCGCAACGGTCGTGTTACGGTCTACTTCATTTGTGAACTCAATTAATTCTAAAAAAAATCGGAGTTCCTTATCCTCTTTTTGCGCTAGTTTTTCTTTAATCGTTTTCTTCACAGCGATCCGCTTGTTTTTTTGATAAAAACAAGCAGATCGCAACGAGTCCAACCATTTGCCTTTTTCCTGATTACTAGTCCACTGACCTGATGCGCCGAGTACACCAAATATCGAACATAATAGAAAAATAGAGATTGCTTTCAAATGGCTTGGTTTTTTCCGCTAAGATAGTAATCCTATTAAAACAATATTCACAATATAAATCTGAAATATAGTATATTGAACCATACCATTATAAAAAAAACACAAGCCCGACCTAATGGCCGGGCTTTCGTATAATTCCCAAATCAATACTGATTCTTATTTCACGTTTTTCTTTTCTCATCTCGGCTCTGATCTCTTGCGCCAAAAACATTCAGATCTTGCCTCCCCTTAGTACCTGACTGTTACACAATTCGCTTTTAAGTGAAAGAAATTTTCTATAAGCAAAAAACAAACAGTCATATGGTTTGGATTGTCCTGCTCCAACCCATTTCCTTTGAACGGTTCTACAAAGCTGTGCAGAAAGTCGTAGGCCATTAAACAGTCTGCCGACGTTTTCCACAAGCCGCCCGGGATCAAAACATTTATCAACCCCGCTTGTTCCATTCCTAAAATAGCGAATATGGACAACAAGACAGCAAATACCATCAGAAATATGCACCAGGGAATCGATCCCGCCAGTAGTGCACCCAATATAGATAACGGCGAACGCGCCATTTCCATCCTTGCCGGTGGCTACCTGATCTACAAATCATTGAGAAACCTTGCGGACCACCCACTGCTCGCCCTACAAGGCGCGGCCGCAGGTGGCGTATTGCTGTATAGGGGGACTACAGGCGTATGCCCGCTTTACAAGAAACTGGAGATCGACACCACCGATCCCCAGGCTATCCATATCAATGAACAGATTACCGTAAATGTAGCTAGAGATAAAGTCTATGGATTTTGGCGGGAACTTTCTAACCTCCCCAAGTTCATGTCCCACCTTAAACAGGTAACGGAGATCAGTGAGACCAAATCACATTGGATCGCCAATACTCCAGGCAACGTGATTGATCTGGAATGGTATGCAGAGATCACCCACGAAGAAAACGGCCGTTACATTGGTTGGCAGTCCACCGAGAATTCGACCATTCAGAATGCAGGCAAGATTACGTTCTCCGATGCACTGAACCAGATAGATACCGAAATCCACGTGGAGATCAGTTACTTCCCACCCGCGGGCAGTGTAGGGAGAGGACTGACCTCCCTGTTCAACGGAATTTTTGAAAAGATGATCCGGGCCGACATCCAGCAGTTTAAAGAATATGTGGAACACCTGGACTTTCGTACCTACATCGGACTGCCCACTTCCGAGTAGCATCCACAATAGCATCCGCCTGTGCCAGAAGTTATCACGGCAGCGAAACATTCTTGGCAATGGCCTCATTGGCGAACGACTGTATCCTCTGGTTACCCTCGTTCGCCATTGGAAAGAAACATCTTCAAATACGCCCACCTCAGTATCGGAAGTCCGCTGCGATCGCCCCATCTCACGGTGCCCAGCGATCGGATAGGACACGTACAACAGGAAATTCATAGGATCAGACTTGAATACATGGAAAAACTGCCGAAAGCCTTATATTTGCACCGATGAGTTTACCTTTGCGAATTACCGTTGACAACAAAGATTATACCTATACCATTCTGACCAAGGGCATTGGCAAGGACACTTCGGAGATCAAGATCGAAATCGAAGGTGAAGAGCTTACCCTTGCTCGCAGCGTTACTGGAGAATGGGACGTGATGGAACGGGCCATTAACGATGACCAACAACTATTGACGGCCATCACGCGGAACATTGTCCTCCGTTACCGCTTGAAATAGCTGCGAAATATACAGGTTTCATGGTTCTTCCTAGGGATCTGCGAAAGCCAGTTAGCCGTATTCCGCAATTGCCACTGAAAACGATACCCCATCGAACGCACCTGAGATACCGTCATCAAACTGCACCTGCGCAATAGTTCTCGCTCCAGGTTTCAGGCCATCGTCATGGATACCTCTCCCCTGAACTGACTGTTAACTACTTCAACGATGTGAAAAAACAAGCTTTTAAAAATAAATAATAATACACGGATCATGCAGATCAACGCCAATCACCAGGTGAAGAAAGAATGGAAAACTTGGGATGAATCCGGCGGTGATCAGGCTAACGTCCTTTTCTTAAGACCGTATGGAACCTCAATACGAATGTAGTTCCCTCACCCACTTCCGATGAGCCGGAAAAAGAGATTTGATTATTGGCTGCAAAATCCCTGACCAGGTGAAGTCCAAGGCCAATACCCTTTTCCATACTGGTTCCGTAGGTGGAAACCTGTTCTGTTTCACCGCAGAAAATGCTCCTTAATTTTTCAGGCGAGATCCCAATTCCATTGTCTTCAACTAGCAGGTCAACATGCTCCAAGGAAACCAGATAAGAAATTTTTACCATCCCCCCTTCGGGTGTGAACTTGATGGCATTAGAAACCAGGTTTTGGATCATGATCCTCACCTGATCAGCATCACCCAATACCCCTGGCAAATTGACCGGAGCATGAACCAACTTGATCTTCTTATAGCTGGCCGCTATCATCGCCACTTGCACTACCTTTTCCACCTTTGCACAAAGATCAAACGCTACGGGACTGAACGAGATGCCACCCATCTGGTTGGCAGACCAGAGCAATAAACTATTTAACATACCCGAGGCTGTATCCAGCTGCGCCGATAGTTTTTCGGACAACACGATCAGCTCGCCCTGATCAAGATCTCCAGATTTGAAAAGCGCCAAAGTACGCTCTATAGAAGCAAAGGGACTTCGAAGATCGTGTCCAATGATAGAGAACAACCTGTTATGATCTCTATTGATCATGTTCAAAGTTTCATTTTGGGATTCGACAACCTTGCTATGCAGTAATGTAGCCTCCTTCTCCGCCCTGAGCATCCTATTATTGATAATGGTACGACGAAGTCTACGGTAAATCAGCACGGCCAGGATAGCGAATAGCAATAGGCCGACCAGTGCAAAGGCGATGAGCAGTTTTTCCATCCTGCGTTCCTGATTGACCAGTTGGATATGGTTCTGCAAATTTTCATTTTCAAAAGATTTTGCCCTCAGACGCATTCCGTTCAAATCTCTTTCCCTGTCTGCATTGAACAGGCTATCGGTATAAGTCTTGAAGACGAGTAACCTGTCATAGGCCTTATGCGCATCTCCCATTCCCCAATAGGCTTTATGTGAAAGTTCGAGAGCCCTGGATGCATCCCATTTCGCCTTCGAGGCCAATGCCAGGCGATAGGCACGACCGGCATAAGCTGCGGCCTTTGCAAAGTCGCCGCGTTCTAGACAAAGTTGCGCCATCCCGGTAGATGCGAAACTGTTTTCCCAATCACTTTGGTAACCCCTATCCTCCAACACGTGCCTGAATTCAATTTCGGCCGCACCCAGATTCCCCAATCTTAGATAGGTATCTCCCAAATGGTTCCTACCCATAGCGACCAAATTCTTCAAGCCTTGCGCCCTACTGACCTCCAGCGATTTTTTCAGGGAGATCACCGTACTGTCAAGCTGCTTCATATCTGAATGGGCGAGTCCAATGTTAAGCAGATTGGCAGCCACCCGAGCTTTGTTGCCTATATTGGTGTTGAGCCTCAGGGCACGCCTGAAAAAATTCAAGGCAACCTGGGCATCTCCCTGCGCCAGTTCCACCAGACCAATCATATTACCTGCATCAGCCATCATGACCTTATCATCCGCCCGAGAGGCCGATTCATAAACCGCCAAGGCCGCCTTCATCGCCTCAGGATAGTTGCCCTGGTTATAGTTCTCCTTTGCAACCACCAATATCCTCCGCTGCGAAGCAGTATCGACTGTTTGCCCCCGTGCGATAATTTCCAGACAGGGATAGCCTGCGAACAGCAGAAAAAAGATGATAAATCTTAATAAGGGACAGTACATCAGTGCAATTTAATCATTTTGTAATTAACAAACCACACCACCATTATTTATGTTTGATGCCAAGACAAGCCCATAACCTATAGCGACGCTAAACAAAAACTCCCCATCCTTGTTTTAGCTACCAGTTCAAAAAGACAATGATACGCTAGTAAGAAAACAAAGAACTTATGACGAAAACACCCTATCTTATTTTTCAGCTATTCCTGATCCTTACACTTAACGCCTGCAACAACCCTGACGAAAAAACCCAAGATAGCCAGATCTGGATGGTCGTCCAGCCACAGGTTGAGCTCAACAGGACCACTACCGCCAAAGTCTTCTTCAGGGCCAGGCCCGATACCGGAAGCATCAAGGTGATCCAACTGGAAAATGAGGCCGATTATGCCCTAGATGGCCGCCAGATCGAAAACGGATTGAAATCAGACGGAAAAAACTATTATTACGCTATCGAGTTTACCGCAGGCAAATTGGGTAACACCGCCCTTCCCCTCATCGAGGCGAGCATAGCCGGAGAGACCTATAGGAGCACTAAAGTTCCCATCCAGGTTGTGGACAAACAAACCGTAGACCCAAGTGCCGTAAGGTTGGTCCTGACTGCCGATCAGTCCAGCTACCAGCAAAGCGATACCATCAGCTTCACGCTGGACGAATATTCCAAATTTGCGGAAATGGCAAGGTTTACGCCTGCGGACATGGTCAAAAAGGGAGCGCCCGAAGCGCTATTTGCCGTCATCGACGAGGGCAACGTAGACTATAAGGTAGGGATCGTAGGTTTCAAGGCCTACATCGATGCCCATTTCAACGTCGCCAGTTTTGACTGGAATGTCAACCATATCGATCAAAAAATGGCCAGTCTGGACAACAGCAGCTACATCCAGACCCAGCTCTTCCGGATGAAGGCCATCGCCAAGAAAAAGGGCAAATTTAAGATCGACAGGAGCAGATTCGAATATAAGGTCTACCCCCATTCCGAAGCCTTCAGGGAGGAAATCCTCAGCTCCGAAGACCTGCTCCGGAAGAGAAACAGATGGACCGTACAGTCCAACAGCTTGGAAATACACGTCAGATAAAGCCTATCATGTCAAGCTGATTCCTGTAAAATTCAGCATAGCTTGAAACCAACTTAAACCATTAGCACAATCCATACTTCCTACACCATCAAAAAGCTAATGACTATTTCTTAAATATCGGTAAAACAAAAAATCCGGCAACCAGTAAACTTACATGTAAATTTTTTATTATTTGAAATATTTAATATTGGTTTCCCATAGTTAAATTTTGCTACATTTTAGAAAACTGAAGTGAGATTCTGGAATGCTGAAGTTGAACTTATACATTTATCATTGACTTAAATTTAAATATTCCAACTTTGGGTTTTTAAAAGATTTCATAACGGTATCCCTGGGATCCAACATATTTTTGACATTACGTTCCAACTCACTAATGCTTCGCCCCGACAGCACCCAGTTCATTGGTACCTGTTCAGATCGAAAAGGTGCATCAATAGGTATACCTCCCAGACTCCGTACCATTTCCTTTAGTTCAGCCCTTGAAGTGCGGGTGCGTCCGGAACGCGTATTATAGCTTGCGTAAAGGATTTCAGAAAGTTCATTGAACCAGCTGATCTCCTGCTCTCGACTTTGATCGTCTGCAGCAAACAGGAGCGTGATCACTACAGGAACCACCTCCCTGCTCAACAAACCATCTCTATTGATCTCCTTCAACAATTCCAGCATACTTGATGAACCCGTATTCTCTACATAACCACCGTCAACAAAATGTCTCAGCCCCTTGCCCTGCTTCACTGCGGCCGCAGGAGAAAATAGCGGAAACCTAGAACTGAAGTTCAATGCCGTGGCATAGCTCATCCTGCCTACCCGGGTACCAAACAGGTCGCGTTCAGTTCCGAAACGCAGCGAATCCATACGATGGTTAACTAACATGCATTGCAATCCGGTTTCCACTTCTGTTGTATTGATGATCAAGGTCGGACTAGCCATTTCACTTCTACCCACAAAATCCGCTTGATAGCTATTCGAGTCTCTACCAAAAGTTTGTTGATATGCATATTCCCATGTCTTTTCAAGCGCCACCGCTCGATCAAATCGTTGAATAGGTACCGGGATAAATAGATTAATAAACTCACCGAATAGCATCTTACCGATCAACGCCGAGAGTGAATCATTGGTAAAAAAAGTTTTGGCATTATCCACTGCCTGCTTTCCCACGGGCATACCTTCCCGGAATGCAACAGCGTTATAGTAACCTAGCCCCACGGCACCACCAGATACACCAGACATCCCGTAGACCGAGCTGCGAAAGTCAATGTTATGTTCACTTTCCGATAAAACCTGCTCCATACTGTTCAGAAAGATCCCGGTATAGGCTCCAGTCCTTAGCGCCCCACCTTCAGCGCAGATGAAAAGCACAGGGTACTTCCCGCCTACGTGCTTTCCGCGAAGCTGGTATTTCTCCTTGTATTGAGCGAACCACTTTTCAAAATTCTCTTTCACCGGAATACGTTCACCTACCCTCTCATCAGATACCCGTGCCGGATGATCCCGGTTAAAATAAGACGAGGACAAAAACAAAATCAAAAACAGCAATCTCATGGAAACAAAACGCCATTTCCTCAGTACTGCTTTGTCCACATACAAAAGTCCGATATAGATTCCCGTGTAACAGGCAAAAGCGAGACAGATCAGTCCCGGGGCACCAAAATTTCTAAAGAAAAAACCGTCAGCAGGCAATACAGCAATTACGATCACTACAGTAACAGACCAGGTCAACAGTCGTCTCACCTGCGAATGGAAGACCTTGTAAAAACTGCTCGGCACATGGTACACCCATTTATAGACATAACCCGTCTGCGTTGAAATATGCCCCTCATTTAACAAACTGAATTCCGAAGGCACCATCCTACCCTTGGTGAAAACATTTTCATCCTGAGGAAGACCAGAAAGTCCGTTAGCTGCTTCTCGGAGCAGGTGAGATACCAAGCTTTCATACGCCGCCCTATGCATTTTTTTCAGCCCCGAGGCCTTGGGAAAAGTAAAAGTAAAATCATTGTAAATCCCGTAAAGTTTATTGAGCCAAGACTGTTCAGTAGCTGGCAGTGAACGCTTCCCCAACAATGTTCTTTGGGGACGGCCGGGTCCATAGTCGCCGATTTTCACGAAATAGAGATAGAGCACGGCTGAAAAAAGTAAGATCAAGATCAGCAATGCCATTCCGATATAAAAGCCCCGCTCAATCCAGGAAATGTAAGTGGCCAAAAACAAAAGCCTAACCATTTCGAAAAGGACCACCAAAAATGGAAAGATCAGAAAGAATGCCGCCAGCATCCTTTGCACAGCCTTGCGCCATCTCACCCGCTGCTCGCTCAAGTTCAGACCAGAATTGTCAGAAACCGCAATAGCATAGCGTACCCCCAATTCGGAGGCATAGGCCCAACAGCAGATACTGAATAAGAGAAAGAAAAACTGTTGAAAATAGCCATCAATCATTTTCTCGATCACCAACAGGAAAGCGTCCCTGCCCTGGGGAACTACCAGTAGACAGAGTCCAAATAGCAATGAAGGGATGATCACAAAACCAATACTCAGGCAAATGGAAACCAGGTCAGACACTAGTGTCCTAAATGGAATGCTCCTGTAAGAGAGACGGATATGGATCAAGAAGTCTTCCAGCGTAGCCACTAAAGCCAGCCTAACCGATAGAAAGTAAGATTTCATCATAAGAGCATGATTAGTTCTAGATATAAGTTATATAACCCTCATCGGAGGCATAAAAATCATATAGCCGATGACCGGAAAACTTCCGACCATCGACATATGCCAATATTTAATCAACTCAAACAGAAATTGTTAAATTGGTAATTTAGATCACTAATGGATAAAGCTCTTCCACAACAATGCCGGTAATGATGATCCTGTAGGAAGGAACCATACTCTCCAAAATGAGGTTGATATCGTTATCTAACGTATTAACCGCTACCTGTGCGCTGCCGAAGCCCGAACCATCATATTCATGTGCGGTTGGCTTTAGATTGGTGAAAGCTCCACCATTCGCATTCACCCCTCTCAAAAGCCCTAACCTAAGATTTCCAGCTCCCTTGGAGACAGGCCAAGTAATCGTTTTAGCACCATTGACAGTTTCTGCTTTAACACTTCCCGAACTACCCTCTTCCCATTCAATTGGAACGGCACAAATCCAAATATTGTATTCTTTGGTTGTGTCCAGGCCGGAAATATTAAATGCATTTTTAGGTAACCAGTCAATCATAAACGCACCACTTCTCCTTGTTTCCACCGGAAAGAGACTCAAGAATTTAGAGGCTACTCCCTCGTGAAGATGTCCGGCTCGATAAAGGTCATTAGTCCATTCATTCAATTGTACCGGCCAATCAGACGCTGGCAAAAGAAATCTCCATCCGGATGCCACGCCGTTGATGGTTTTGAGGTCACCTTGAAACTGCTCCTGTGTACCCGGCACCGTTTTTAAAGGAATGACAATATCATTCCAATACTCACCTGCGTGTGCAGTCTCCCCTGCTAATTCCGCTGTACCTCCATGTACAAAATTCAACCTCACTCTTTTGGTAAGTAATGCATCACTGTCAGTATTATTGGTAATACTAGCCGTTGCGGTCTCCATGGGATCGTTACTATCCTTATCCAATATGGTACCAAGGCCGCTATCATAAGTTACACTTATCGATTTATTCTTGTCGAGGTATCCGCTCAAAGTGATAGCTAAAGTCATTGCACCCGTATCATAGAGCGCGACATCTTGAATAGGTTGCGAATAAATCATGCCATCCTGGACAATGATAAATGCAGATTCATTTCCAGCCACATTCCTAACCGGCTTACTGGTTTTCACATAAATAACGTCTCCCACAAAATTGGATTTCCCTGAAGTGATCTTAGGACTTCCAGCGCCAGATGAGTCCGTAGTCGTAATCACCGCTACAGAAAGCGCCGAATATTGATTAACGCCTTTTGCCGAGACTATTTTATAAAAATATTCGGTATTAGGCAATAGGTTGTCGTCGGTATAACTGCGCACAGATTTCGAGATATCCTCTAATTTTGTAAAAGCTCCATTTAGCGATAAGCCTCGGAATATTACAAAACGATCTATTTCTCCTTCTTTCTCTACAGGATATTGCCAATCAAGAGTTATGGTTGTTGCAGATTTTGCCGAGTCAATGAAATCGGTAGGAGTTGTCAACACTTTTAAGGTCGAGGCACCGTAGGTCACCGTCATATCACTTTGCTTATCGCCATCCTGAACCTGTATCCTGAAGAAGTAATTCGTGTTCTCGTTAAGGTTTGAAGCGGTGAATTCTGCATTAGGAATGACAGAATTATTGATCAACGTAAATCCGCTATCGGCACTTGTACTCATGAAAACTTTCGTTTTATGGGTACTTCCTGTGTTATAATCCGTCCATGTCAATTTAATGGCGGTAGAACTGATAGATTGAATCCTAATGTCATCCAAAGGCTTCATTTTCTCTGTGCCTGTGTTGGTGGTTTTTACCATAATTGGACATTCACCTACCATCAAGTCTATGTATCGTTTACCATCAGCGGATTTCACGATCATGTTAGTTGTAACTCCCTTTTTATCCTGGCGAATATCCGCACCTTCAAACACGACTACCTCTACCGATGTCTCACTGTTGTCGACATAAATTCGGACCTGACTTTTATAACCTCTTGGTACGTCTCCATTTGGCACAGGCGAATCCTGTGCATCACTTAGCCATATCAATAGTGCCTTTTCACCATTGCCATTTTCCATAGCGTAAGCGTGGACAGTCGGATCAGTAAAATCTATGATATTTTCCAGGGTCCAATTGATCAATCCCTCCTTGATACGATGTTTCAGGTAATAGCCTTCGATTTCCGCCCTGAAAGCGGTCATATACCATCCGCTCACAAGCAAATGCCTATTCCAGTCGTCAAAGGTGGTATCGCCATCAGTGTAACCACAAGTAAGAAATGCAGCCTTGTTGGGGATAGTAGGACTTTGGTCTGCCAGCCTGCCTCCATCATGGTTGGAATACCAGAATACATTGATCACATCCGCGCCAAGATACATATTAATGATTACCGTCCTGATCAACCAACAAGCTTTATAAAATGATCTTTCAACTTGGGAATCATAATTAGGTGCCAAATAACTTCCATAATGCTCGGAATAACCGATTTCCGTCAGCCAAATCTCTTTATTCGGCATAAAGGTATTCCTGAAATAAGGTACCTCACGCATGTAAGAATGATCTCCACTCTCTGGTAACCTCTCTGGTCTGACTGCCCAGCCCATATTAGAAGCAAACGCTTCGGGCTCATCCCTCCAGCCTGAGTAGTGATGGTAACTGATAATGTCCAATGGATAGTCACCGATGCCCCTATTTTTATCCCACCACTTCATCATCCGCCATAGATATGCCGTTTCTGGAGCAACTGTAGCGGCATTTAAAACCTGCATGGTTGGATCGGCATCTTTTACACCAAAGCCTGCTCCCATGATCCCTTTGTGGCCATCATACATTGCCGAATGATAGGCCGCAGCTTCCTCAGAGTTTAGAAATCGTTTTTTGGCCCATACAGAATCTCTTTCATTTCCTACTTCTATATATTTGACCAGATCAAGTCCAACTGACTGTTCTTCTTGTGGATCAATCTGTATGAACTGCGGATCGACATTAGCATTCGCTCCATACTTTGCAGCAAGATTCCAAAAGAACCTGGCAAACGATTTATAATTGTTAGGATTGGTAGAAAGCAAAAGGTTTTCACGATCGGCAATCCAAGGATCCATTGGTCGTGCTTCCTGTGCTTCTTCGATTGTAGGTATATATGTCCTGGTCGTAGTAAATCCCGAAGTATTGTTGATACAAAGGAGGTGGTCAACACCCGCATTTTTGAATGCTTGGAAACGTTGCACAGGATCCCAGAACAAAGAGCTTCTGAATTTCATTACCAAGTCATTTTCACTCCAGTTACTAGGCAAATCATCTGCCCTCTCCTGCCAATCTGGGCTTTTTATAAACCAGTTTGCCGGATTATACCATCGTGTGATCGATGAAAGGCCAGCCATCAGGTCAATGTTATTTTCGCCTAAAAAGCCGTTTACGCCCAATCGCTTATTGATGGTCCGTTCGGTTGTTTCCCTACGATGCTTCAGGCCCTGCACAACATGCGGCTGAGTTCTATATCCATATACCGCAAATGCTCCCAAGTGATAACTCCCTATCGACAGGTGCATAAATTTGGCATTCTTCGCTAAATTGGTATTTACTGATAGTTGGGTCCAGCCCTGTACGCCATAACTTACATCAATGGCTGCAATTGTGGTCCAGGTAGTTCCATCTTCAGAAATACGGAATTCCATTCGGCGCATGTCGATTGACGTCTTGTAGCCTAGTGCACTGACCTCTTCACTATTCACGTATATCCAGATATTGGTCACATCCCAAGTCCCATCAAGATCAAAGATGATCCACGGGTTGTCAAAGTTATACCAACCCTTGTTGTACGGATTTCCCCAACCAGCCGTAAGATAGTTATACTTCTCAGGGTAGTAACTAGGTGGGCTATCTCCGGTTCCGTTCGCCCACATCGTGACATATTGATAATCTAAGGGCGATCCATCAGGCGCACCATCGTGATTGGCTATACCATCTTGCGTCGCCAGATCTCGACCATCCAACGGATAGGCGTTTTCATCCATCTCATATCCCGGCTTTTCTCGATAGGGCATCGTATAGTATACAAAAGTCTTATCCAATCTTGGAGACATTGGAATAATCGAAGGCACATTGGTGTTCAACCTCGTATCATAGGGTGTGAAGAAGTAGACGATATTACTCAGGTTACTATTGAGCTTCTTTCCAGCAATCAAATTTGTCGCGATCACATTGATAAAATATCTTCGTCCAGGTATCAGGTTCCTGATCACGAAAACCTCCTCCTCCCCATTGAACTTAGGTTTGAGAGAAAGTACTTGCTTAGGCATAGCCAAGAGGTCTGCCAAGCTGGTATTGCCAGTGATCATCGCTTCGGAACACACTAAAGTGTACATACTCACTTTCATCTGTGGACGGTTTGTGTCCGCTACTGGTGCAGTCCATTTGATCTTGACATCATTGGTGTTTACATATTCTACCCGCAAATCTAAGATAGCAATCGGCGGCATATAGGCTATGACAGGATCTAAAATTTTACTGGTCCAATACACTTTTTCGTCATCGATACGATAAGTTAGTTCAGTAGTCACATTGGGTGTAAGATCTACGGTTACATCACCAACATTATTGTCAGCTAAGGTTACCACATGCCCTCCTACCAAGTCTTGCTTTAGAAGTATCGTTCCGGACTTCCCGGCAGACTTCTCCTTCACATCGAGAACGATGTCTCTTCTTAATATTGTCTTTTTCATTATGGTAGATCTAAAACTTCATTAATTGGTTCAATGTATTCGAAACCTCCAACTTTGATATGGTCTCTTAGCCTTTTGATCAATTCACGTAACTTGACACCCTGCGTTGTGTTCAGTAACTCATTATAAGGCCCGTTTGATTTGATGACATCATCGATGTATGCGTCATCAATGGGTTGCAATTGTGGCATATGATTAAATTTTAACGATTAATAATGAATTCTTTATTAGTTAATATGTTAGGGAACCTATATCAAATGATATAGCAAAGCACATACAGGATGCCCCCTCACTCCAGCCGATCGTTTCATTCCGAGACCGATCGCTTGATTTTCTATTAGCTTTAGCACCATATGAAAAAAATAAGTTCGCATCAAATAGTCAATTCCTTTTCCGAAAGATTAAACAGTCCAGATGAATTCTGCACTTTAACCTTGAACCTATGATATATTCTATTCCCCTCGTCATCGATAGTAGGCAAAGTCCCGACCGGATACTCCATTGGTCCATCATTGTTCTCGAATGTCGCGAGCCCTTGCCAGTTGCCCCTTGCATTCTGCTTAAAAAGATAATAACTGCCCAAGTCAATCGTTGGAAGCCAAGTGACCTTACCTTCCTGTGACGAGTAAGCAAGCTCGGGAGCTTCCGGATTTAAAGTATCGATTAAGTCAATGGAGATAATTTCAGACAACTTTGACATCACTTCTTCCTCTTCATGGAATTCATTGATGATCTTCCTGACCGTTGCTAATCTAAAATGAACAGTTTTTCCCAATTTTACACCAAGCAGTCCATCCGTTATCCACCTACTTCCATCCTCATTATCACCTACATCAACTTCTACAAAATCACTGGTTTCGGAGATTGTTTCCATGCTTTGCCTAATTTCAGATCTGTAAATCCTAACCTTGCTGACCGATTTATCTTCAGGAAGCGGAGCCATTACAAACCTCACCCCTTTCTCAGGAGACATCAGCTGCCCATAATTTAATATGTTAGGAGCCAAATCACTTGCGGTATCTAGTACCCACACTGGCCCGGTATATGGACTTAGCGGCCCAATGATCAGCTGATTGGTGATCTCTGCCGCAGTATAGAAATACTGGAACCTTGATGATCCTCTCAGCGAGTAATCCGTAAAACGTACGAAAGTCACGTCTGGATCTTCACTAGTCTTAAATTTCCTAACCATCGGAAACGGGTTGAACCTGGGATCAGTTTCCGGCAGTAGATTACCATACAAATCACGGATAGTTGGTTCGGTATTCTCTGTATGTAAACCTTCCCTGATGAACATGAAAATCGGCGGTTGCTCCGTAAGGGGAAGTAATTCAGCGCGCAAAGCTGCTCTGTACTTTTCTAGTTTCTTCAATTCGTTATCTCCAGGCAGCACCAAACCAGGCTTATCTGGATCTGGAAAACCGTAATTGAATGGCACTGCTTCAAAGATTTTGAAATGACCAGGATTTTCCGGATCGTAGATTAGATTTACGAGTTCGTGAAAACGCTGATCAGCATAAGGATCATCTTTCAACTGCTTCAACTTTTCGGTGATCAGCTCTATCGTGTCTGGGGCATAAAGTGCCTCAAGTACTTCTAAAGAGGATATTCTAAAAAACATAAGGCCGAAAGGTTGCCTTTCCAAACCATTTTCAGGAAGTATCTTCCTATCAAAAGTAAAAGCGGCCCTACCATTACCATCAGGTCTCACTCGTAACCAAGGTGGTACAATTTCTTCCAATTCGGCCGGCTTTGCCACCCGCCCAACCATAAATACACTAGGCATACTTATCCTAGAAGTATAGGTAGCATCCTCGCTCTGGAGAGCCAAAAGAACTTTCCTATCATTCTTTGTCGCTTCTGGTTGCAGATAAGCCCAATTGAATTTTGCTGGTTCCGGTTCGGTAAAAAGATATACTTTATAACCTGGATGGAAATTAACTGCCAACAGGTCGTTTGGAGTTTCAGAGATCAGTATAGCATCTGGATCCTGGCGATCCACTGGATCATATACAATAAGTTCAAGCGGATCAAGGGACACAATCCGAAGCACTTGTACCAACTTTTTCTTTGAAGAGTTTTCAGCGTAAGGCACAAGTAATTGTCCCTTGTACCATTCCACATGTGGCCCTTCCAAGACGGCTGGGTTATTAGCGCTAGGATTGGACGGATCATAGGGCAAATTTGTCTGTGGGTGAGGCGGAAGTAACGTTCCTACATCAAATCGCACGCTGTAATACCCAGGAAGTTCGTCTAGAGGATCATTAGGGTTATTAAGCATGGAAATGACAGCACTACCCAGAATCCCCCCAATTAAATGATGCGTCTGATTCCCTTCTTCGTCAACTGTTGTTTCAATGACAGGTTGTGTTTTATCGCTGAAATCAACCAAATCAATTTTATTGACTATATTTTCCCATTGTGACGATAAGGCCATATTTTCAGTAAAAGAAAAACGCTCACCGTAGACCGGCATTACCATACGCATTTCATTATCGAAGCTATTAGCCTGCTCTGTCTCAGCACTTTGAATGATTGACTGCTTCCTGATCCGCAATAGCAGTTTTCCATTAATCTGTTCCAGCCAAAGAATTTCGAACTGTCCGCTCGCAGTGGATAGCCAACTTCCCTGGAAACCAGCAAACCTCTCAGCAGGAATCATTGGCAACTGTTGGTGACCGTTGATCAAGGTGTAGCCTCCCAACTCGACCCAAGCCTCACCCTCCGATCCAGCTACTGTGGAAACATTCACAATCGCACCATTTACCTCAAATACATCATCTGGTTTAAAGTACACTTTGATCCTATCCGCCTTAATGATATCCTCTAAAGGTAATGTACTAATGTCAGTAAATTCACTGATGTCTATGATGTCAAGCCAGTTAAATGAAATTCGGGTAAAATAGGCATCTAAATGTGGAAATAGCGCCGATCTATTGGCCAGCCAATCCTGCTCGGTACTTGTTGTAAAAAGTAGCGTTTCTTCTTCCTGTACGTATTGTATTGCAATGTCTGTTGGCGGGGCCAACTTGTTCCTAACAGGAAAGTCTGTTTCGTCGGTACTGACTTCATCACTGATTGAAGAAGCTCGTGAGAAGATATTGATCGAATATGCTGCATAATGGTGAATTCCTTCTTCCTCTTCAAAATGTGTAAAAAGCGTATCCTTATTATCTGGAACAGGTATACATTCGGGAATTACGCCTGAAGGGCTATCCTCATCATACGCGTAATAAACATAGTCACCCGAATCATCTGCGGTTATTTCTGGTTTTACATAGGACGTTTGATCATCTGACCTATACTCAATGCCATACAACACTGGATAGGTATCTTCAAACATATTCCAGTTTTCAATCTGTGAACTCCAAAAATCATCCTGTAAAAGTTCCTGCTCCAATGGCTTCCTGCCAATACTCACCACCCGTACCCTATCCACCTTGCTATATCCCTGAGCATCGAACATTTCCGAATTGTTTTCCTCCTCTGCGCCAAGCGAATATTTTATTGGTCGCAGAGAAGGCACGACAGGGAGTCTAAAATCTTCCATTCCTGTCGGGATTGAAAGATATTCATGGTCTACCAGTTCGGCCGAATTTTTATTTTTTCGGTTGGTGTAGCTGACCCGGTACAACCACTTTCCATCATTACCTGCCGGGAGCGTATCGATATGTCCCATGCCCAACATTCGGGCAATATGGTAATCGACAGCCATTATATTGATCGCATCTAAAAAACTGATCTCTAAACCAGGTGCATCAGGATCATCGACCGTATTGATCACCTCTACCGCCCTAGGATCAGTCGCACTAAGTTCCAAATACCTTAAAACAACCTCTTTCAACGAGCGATCATACGGCCTACTTACGTCCCACTTGTCTTGATAATTGGCTACCCTAACAGTAGTTCCTTCGTTATAAAGCGGCCATTTCTTATCTATATCGTATACGCCTATCCATTCTAACCGGCGAAAAACTTCTTGATTTTCGAGGGACAGCGCAAAACCATTTCCGACTTCCTGCCAATCACCTTCACCTCTGCTGGCAAGGAAATCGTGATAGGTTTCTATGGCAATACTCCTGATTGCGCTGCCAGGTGGTTTACTGAACCTGATCTTAGAAAGGTTATCTCCGACCGTGGCAGTTGTGGCTATATCTCCATCAGTCATTACCAGGCTCTTTCTGATCACGGGAACTTCCTCCGCTATCCCCTCTTTCTTTACATTGCCTAAAAACTCCAACCTCAACGTTGCCGAGGAAAGTCCATCACTTTTTATAAATTCTAGGTTTGCTGAGAAGAAGTTCTTTGCTATGCTCTCCAATTCAACCACGCCGTCATAAGCAGTTAGAAAACCATAAGGGTCACCATATGGGTCAATCGAGGCGCTGAGGCTATTATACTTCTCCTCGTTTTTAAAAACCAATCTGATACGACTTTTCTGCTCTCTATTTTCGTTAACAGTGTTGATCAGGTAGATCCATTGGAACCCACCAGAATCAATTACCGGCGAGCGTTGTTCAAAATTAAGAACTACTGGCTGCTGGTTGGTATATGGCGTTCGATATACACGAACGAAGTCATTTTTTTTCCTATACCCTGTCAAGTTCGTCGAATCATTCAAGTATGCTCCCTGGGGAATGTGATTTTCGCCCATATCCCCATCCAGGGCCCATCGGAGGTGAATACCAGCTGCGGTTCCATCCACACCAGTTGATCCGGCAGCCTGAATGTGTATGAGTGGCGAGTTATTCCTGTAGATCATTGCCGGAGAAGCACCGCATGGATTGAAACCTAAAGTATCCAAGAAATCCCTTAGGCTATCGAATAGTTCCAGTACCGGAGCTAAGCCCTCATCCAAATAAATCCGCTGTTCATCCGTGATTGCAGGTTCGAGACAGAATTCCCTGAAAATATTGGTGATCTTGCGGAATGAATCTGCAAACTGGTTTTCAGTGTATTCTGAAAACAGCCCGACGCTGAAATCGATCGTACTAAAGTCAATGTCGAAATCTCCTCCGATAGTCAACTGACCGACATCAATGTTCTTCAACGTTGCATAGAGAATTACCGTTCTAGCATAAAGTCGTTTGATAGCGTCCTGATCGAGTTCAGCTATCATCTGGAGCAATTGCGGATAACCCGACAGCTCACCACGATCGTAAAGCTGCTGTATAGCCGACATACAACCGTTCATTCCACTATAATCTGCACAGTAACTATAAATATTATCAGTTGGCATCATTTCTCGAATTCTTTTAAACTATTTAATCATTAATTCAGGTACGCATTCATATCTATAAGTGGCGATTGGTAATCCTCATATACCGTATCGTAGTCTACCCCATTAAACTGTTTATACCTCAGTTTAAAGCTCATGGTACCTACGCCTAAATTCATGGTCTGGTTGGTAATGAATACGCTAGCATTATTCTGCGAATGGAGGTAAATAAAATCCCCTGGTCCAGCTACCGGGTAGCCTGCCCCAGTGATCGTCAATTTCACCGTATCCTGCAATAGTACTGCACCGAGTTTTGGATCATTCAAAGGCTCAGGACTGATCAACATCAGGCCTAGCAATCTTCGGTTGCCGTCATTTTCCAAATTGACCACCAGGCGGATCGATAAATTCTCCAATATTTCTATGTTTCTCAACTTCATTCCTCCCATCACCAGACGATCAAAGCGCGTCTGATAGTTCCTAACTTCCAATGGATCATCGTCTTGGCTTTCATTGATTAGCGGAATGAGCTGATCCTGGATTTCTTGTGAGGTAAACGCTGTCTGTGTCTTGAAGATCGACATTACTTCACCATCGACAAAACTCCCAACATGCGCCGTAAAAGAAGCGAATCTGGACGTCATGAAATTGAACCTATGTACCTCTGCAATGTCTTCCTGAGCATCACCAGCTTTATAGACCGCATTAAATACTGCTGTATACAATTCGTTGGGTCTCAGATCAGCGAAAATATATCCACCACGTTTTACTTTTCTTTTCAGTGGGCTAAGCATTCCGTTACAGGCGCCTTCTGATGCCCTTTTATTCAACAAGTAAAGCAGTCTCAGGTCTTGGGGAAGTGATTCATAATTTGTGTCATCAATTACCTGCTCCATATCCGGCAGCCATATCAACTCCTGGCTAGTAACTGTTCCGGTAGTGTCAATCACACGTGCAGAAAGCCTACTCTCCACCGGATCCATGGACTGGTAAGCATCCCAGTTCGAGAACATGGCGTTCACATATTCTTTTAAGAAAAACAACCTAATCTGAGGATCATGATAATACACAGGCTTGCTGATATCCATTCTCCCCTGTGCATCCGGATAAGATCGTTGAAAATCAATATAATCCCTAAGATTTTTCAACTTAAATTCGTCAGCACGGTCCTGATCAGCTAAAGCAATATATTTATCATTTTCCAAGTGGAAATGTCCTATAGGCCCAGCTGTTCTGAAGCCAAAGGTGTGGGATTTACTTACAGCCTTGCCATCTACCTTATCCTGTGTAACGACACGTACCGCATAGGTAGTATTTGGTCGCCACACCGGCTGGATAGATTTGTTCATCCCATTTTCCATCATCTCGATCTCTTCGATTAGCTTTGGTTCGCTAAGACCATTATCTTCAAGGGATTGATTTTGCTCCGGCGTCATGAGTCCGACTTCATTAATTATGATGGGCTTGTCACTGTAATCAATTGGATCAAGTTCCGCAGGCAGCGCTCCAGAATATCTCAACTGGCCATCCAAAAACACTTCCAATAAATCAGCTTGCCTATCAATAGAAAACAAGATGTGTTTATACTGATTGTTTATTAACTTCTGCCTTTCGCAATCATATGCATAATCATCCTCGATTGTAATACTCGTACAGCTCTTCTGATGATAAAAGCTTAATATCAATTTATATTTCGGCAGGCTATCGTACGACGTAAATGTTGAATTAAGCATAGTCGATTCCTGTAAAACGTGTAAGGTATATCCTTTTTTGCTACCGCTTTCCTGATCGATAGCCAGCTTAGTTAGCAATGTAGCAACCCCAGTTTCCAACTTAAATAACACACTGGTTGCTACGGCAAAGTTGCCGTCCTCTATCTTCAGAGATGGCTCATAGGCAACTATCCAACCATCCTTATTGCCAATGAACTGATAAACCTTTTTCATTTCCACACCATCTCCACTTCTCATCCAATATGCCCCTAAACGTATCGGGGCTCCACTTCTTATCGCTACTCGGCCTGAAATGGAGTCAATAGGATTAAGCATAGACCAGTGAGCGACCATACCTGAAGCCATTTCATCTGGCTGGAGTATTGCTTCCGAAGCATTGAAACTGCGATTGAACAGACTTACCCGATAAAGCACCTTCCCCTTATCCACATTCAGGTTGACAACGGATGGAACGACATATTCATCTGGCAGCGGAGCTCTCGCACCTAACAGGAGGTTTCCAGTAAAATCTAGGATGGGATCGGGATTAAACTTTATCATAATCCCATTGATGGTAACCTCATTATTATCATATAGCACGGTTTCCGCCTGATCACCTTTAGGCAAATTAACCGTTGAGGTCAACTGAGTGATCGGTATCCTAAAGCGTCCCACCTTCACATGCACCAAACTATAAAAGTTAACTTGTAGGGGTACATTCCTACTTCCAAACTCAATTCGCGCCCGGCCCATTGATTTCGGAAGATTTATTGAAATTGAACCCTGCCTGCCAGAAATTTCTAAAAATTTCATGAGCGAATTTGTACCTTCCGATTTCACCACCGCCTCCAAGTTGGTGAATGAAAACCCAACACTCCTCAAGGCAACATTCTGCGACTGCGGATAGATATAACCTAACGTTTCCTCTTTCCAGTTTACGATAAGTTCATTGAGTATATCTGTAAAACAAAGTGCTGCTTTGCTACTGAAGTTACGCGAATTCAGGTCTGAATCAGCGTTGATAATCTTGTTAGAATAGCTAAACATGTGTTGGGATAGCAACCGGATCTTATTGAACCTTCCGGGCTCCTGAAACTGCCAGTACCCCTGTTTCAGCGTGGACAGCTGAATGGCATCATCACCTACATTTGATTTTACGATAGCAGTGACAGCTTCATAAACGTGGTAAGGCGCCCAGGTATTTCCATTCCACGCCAAGATTTCCAGTCCTACAATTTCAAATTCATGTTTGACCTGATTGTTGGCGCCTTTCTGAGGTGGCAGTAGTTCAGTATAGCCTCTTGGAAGTTGGTTTGCAGCCCCACCTAAAGGTACGGTTCCAGGTTTCACCGGCTTTAACAGTTCAATATCGATAAAACTATCCAATGGTATGGTCACACTAGGCCCAAAGGCAGATGCCCAAAAACTGGTATCGGCAGGACTAGGAATATACTGCAAACTGCTATCCTTAACGTAGTTCAGACCGAAACTCTCCCCGGTAAGAATATGTGTCGCAACCGCAGGTAGGTAACCCGTCTGCGGATTAGGTAGTTGCAGCACATCTATAGGAGCTAATAGCGGTGACCGATCATTGTTGAAGCGCCAACTGAAATCAATATTGATTTTAAGGTCTTTGAACGGCCAAGGAAGATTGATCCTGATCTGGAAGCTTCCAATGATATTGAAAGGATGTGGTGCTTCTACCGCAAGCATGGCACTTACATCAAAGCCCAATTTGAACTTAAAGATTTTGAAATAGACGTAGGCTCCCAACGAGATGAACCCACCAATCTGTACAGGCTTCAATGAGATAAAGCCACCAAGATTCAAGTAGGCGCCAAATCCAACCGAAATGCCCAAGAAGCGCTTTTGGAAATCAATCCTCGCACCGGCCCCTGCCTTGATGCCCTGCATAGAAAGCATCAAGTAGGCGTGCATATTGAAAAGCGTAAGCACTTTTGCCCTAACACGCTCCCGCTCCGGATTGTCCTTGCCGATATTGATATACCATCCAGAAGCATTGTTAAAGAAGAAGGCCATATCGAGCTGGCCATGCAGTTCGAAGATCTTGCCCCTTAAACCTCCTTTTTCTGGAAGATAATAATCGACAGCCAAATTTCCGTGTACCGAGTTGTCACCGATAACGATCAGCGCACTAAAAGGTGGATCCACATCATCCTGTAAACCAATTCGCTCTCGTAAGATCCCTGCTTGTCCCTGAATGATAAATACCTGCGGTAAGCCCAGCAACATGAAGAGCTTACTAGAAAAAAACCTACCCGAGTCGAAAGATGTTGCAAGGGATAGACCTGCTCCAAACGAAAATCCCGGCTTGCTGACAAATTTATCCAACTCCACCCCCTCTCGTCCCGTAATCGTACTTTTGGCCCGATAATAGTCCCAGTAACTTACTCCCTCCGCCTTATGTGGCATGTAATGTTGTCCAACAATGCCCCGGAAACCGTAGATGCCAAGCCCAGTCCCTCCCAAGGGAACTGGATTAGCAAGTTCCAAACCAATATCGACTAAAAAAGCTGGTACACTCGGATCCATGCGCATTCCCGCACTACCCGATAACCTGAGTTTTGGAACCGTAAAACTTACTGAACCCGTATATTCATGGTTTGCGTTCGATCCTACAACAGTTGGATCAGGGTTGCTCATGGCCAAATGCCCACGCAGCAATACAGCTGGATTATTCCTATTTGGAATTGCCAAATCGATATCAATTCCATCTATCCTAATGAAATGATGGAAAGGCTTGTCGTCCGTAGAAAAATAATATTTGATCCCGTTTCCACTAGTTTGGATACCCGCCCTACCGGTATTGATCATCCCGTCGAAACCGAAATAATGATAGCTACGTTCTTTTGCATCATCCCTATAAGCACCAATATGGATATCGGAGACTTCTAAGTTCACAGGCCCCACCTTTAACTTGAACGTTCTAGGTACCCTGATCATCCCCCCTTTAAACTCGATATCACCATTGTCCCAAATTCGCAGGCTATCGATCTGCAAGCCCTTGGGCAAAACTGTTCCAAGTACCGGAAGATCCGCAATGAAATCTAAACGTCCAGCAACTTCGATATAATGTCCCCTTGCCGTCTTTCCCATCTCCAATGATCGCACCTCTAATTCAAAGACATTCGGCCAGGTAACTTTCAAAGGCTGAGCCAAAGGTTTAGCCGTAATCTTAAAATTACCATCGTCATATATCGACGCACTAATACCCAGCTTTGCAGCCTCACTTCCACTCTTAAATACCGGCAGCGTCAGTTCTCCATCGATCTCCGAAGCAACGATCGCCCCCTGCCTGAAGGTCATCGAAAACTGTTTCAGTTCTACAGCAAAATTTCCGAACTTTCGGTACAAAGCGCCATTGCTCTCCAAACCAATTGTACCGGTCACACCACCGTTTCCGATCAACAAATCCCTGGCATACAGATTTGCGCTATTAAAGCCTGTATCTTCAGACCCAAAACGGTTAAACCCGATCGTAGCCTGCTCCACGTATAGCCCCGTAAAATCCAACGGATAGCCCGCCGCATCAGCCTCGGGAATATTACTATTGGTAGAAAGGTCCAACTTCGCATTGGTAAAGCTGACCGTCAGTCCCGTCCTCCCAATCTCATGCACCACCGGCGCAGCCGGCAATAAAGAGCCCGCCAAGGAAACATTGGTTCCTATGCCCGCTTCGGTATCCGCATAAAAGGTTGCCTCTGCAAACCTGAAGACAGAATTTTCACCCTCCGGACGGGCACTACCGTCTGCGTTCACTGGCCTTAATATATTTTTTGGAAACTGTATACCCGCCGAGAGTGTCAAGGTCGTCCTCAATTTGGGCTTAATCAGTCTCCTGATATAATTCTCTATCCCATCCGGAACCATCAGGGCATAAAACTGCTCCAGCCTAGCCTTGGTCACAGAAAGGTCCGTATCCAAAACATAACTGACAAACATCACCTTGGATACACCGTCAGGTATATTGGGATTTCCCGTAATCAACTGCACCATCAGCTCTACCGTTGGATCCTCCCCAACAGGCAACTGCAGATTGGCAGCAGGATAAAGGTCGTTGATCGTATCCACCAATTCGACAAACTTACCATCCGTTCCCCCCTCGCTCTCCACAAAATAGTTCAGCGTATGCGCAATCACCTGCGCATCCGTAATCTTAAAGATCTGTAAACCCAGCTCAAAAAACGCCTCAGGCGTAAAGGCAAAGTTCTGCAGATTAAAGCCACGCAAAAAAGCCAACAGTTCCCATTGATATTGCACCGAAATCGGAAAGGCCGAAATACTGACATCATCCTCAGATGGATTGAGCACCAACCTCAAACCGAACGGCAAGTCCAGCCCAAGGTTGTTGGTCACTACATCTAAACTATAGGATGCCGAATCCCCTCGAGCACTCTTCGAAAACTGAAAGTTTTTGTAATGGATACGGTTCAACAGTTCCTCTAGTCCAGGCCCTGCAAACTGCAAGAAATCTGGAAGGTCATCTACCGTGATCAGCTCAGATAGGGCTGGATAATATCGTTGGCTAACAGGATTGGTTGACATAGATTAAGGTCCAGGGTTATCAAATAAGAGTTTGAAATAGAATTTCAGATTATATTATTTAAAAGGGATTTTGTCCTTTACGGACGTTCTCTACAGAAGTATTTATATATTCTGAGAGCTTTGGTCTTAATTCATGGATCCATCCATCAATTGTTGGTATTCCTGTCTCATTAATACCTGAATATACTCCTTCATACACCCTTGGATCGTCACTTTCATCCAAATAAACGAATACAAATTGATCAAGCGCATTGTAGATATCTATAACATAGAATGGTCTGCCTATCACCCTGTCATATTCGAGCATCTTCTCCCTTGCCCATTCCTGTAGATCGTTCTGACTCTCCGTCTCACTTCCATAATCCAATACGTAGCAATTATCTCCAGCCAAAAAAAGTAACTCTTTTAAAGCGATAGGAAAGGGAAGTCCGTTATTATACAAAGTTTCTAACTCTGAGATTTCAGATAACGAGATGGATTTTATTTCATCTTTAAATTCTGTATTATTAGGGAAAGCAGAAGGGTTATCTCTTAGTGATTTTAAATATCTTATTTCCATTTGGCGTATTATTTATTTTTGAAAAATTTACCGGTTAACGCATTTTTGTTACTAATAATTTGTATATCTATCTCTTTTCCGTATTTGAAGGCCAGTCTTTTTAAATAAACAAGATATGCTTGGCAACTAGGACAACTATGAAGCATGGTCTCTAACTTAAGTGTAAACTTATTTCCCGAATACCAATGTTGCTCAAGGAAATTAAAAAGAAATTTAATTTCAGTATCATCAGTTCTCATTCTCTTATTATCAAAATCAAAAGCCTTCTTTTTAAATAATTCAAAGTCATCTGTATGAGGTAAAATAAGATTATCAGGTATATCTGATATGTTATTTAACATCTTTGAGATTTCCCCTTGTTTGCCAGAAATGTATAGTTCTTTTACACTCCTAATCAAATTATCCCCATTATAAATATCTATCGTAGCAATCATTTTATTACTGGCACGAAAGTTTTTTGCTTGACTCGCTGTCATTTGCCCAATCATAATATCAAATCCAGCCAATTCCCCTTTGAAAAGTTTTACGAGTTGTTCTGGATCAATTTCTTGATGATTTGTTTGTTTCACGAACTGAATGTTTGATGCACTTGATAGGCTCTCATTTTTAATAGTTAATAACTCAAGAAAAATATCATCTAAGCTTGACTTTACTAGATTTTCAACATCAATTTTGGTCAATTGATCTAACTGATTGATCTTTATACGTTCATAAAGCGTAGCTAGTAAATCTAGTCCCACACGTTTTCTAGTAACTATACTGTTATATAGTGTTTGCTCAGCGGTCCCGTAGGCATCCATGAGTTTAAATCTCTTTAGAAATTTATAAGAATCTAACTCCTCTTCCAAAACAGGATAAAAGCGGAGGTAACCTTTAGTCACCTTAGTATTCGTAACAACACTTAGCTCAGCCGCATCTTTAATTCCAGCATTAAACATATCGAGCCAATTGATTAAAGGATTATCATTTGGACTAATTACAACGTTTAACTCCTTCAATTCATCAAGGTCAAGTTTGAATCGATTCATAAAAGCTAAGCGCTGTTCATCATTTAGTAATATTGGATCAACATACCATTGCACAACGTTAGATATCTTTTGTCCAGACTTTATATTTAATTCAGACAAATCTGCACCGTGAAGCGCTAAAAGAACGGGTATTTTTCCTTTTAACTTCTCCAATAAATCTATTGTCGGCTGTCCTACTGGAATGTTATTCGCTCTAATCAAATTCAACGCCTCTGGAGCATCCCTCAAAGTCAGATAACTTGATCTAAGAGTAGATGTACCAGAAAGAAACAACGCAGAAAGTACTACAACTTGGGTTTTCTGTAACGCTTTACGTTTCTCTGGATCGTTCTCCTCAGTAATAAGATAATTATTTATATGAGCTAGTTCACCTGCCGTCATCGTTACCACTTCACCTGCTACAGTCGCACCCCTCCACACTGCGACACTTTCCGTAGCCGGTAAAGTACCTCTTAACGCCCTTCCCAGTTTTGTAACATATTTCAGATACTTTAAATCCTTAATGGCTCCTGCTCCTCCTGTTGCAAAGAAAAGCCCAACATCAATAGTAACATCGATGAACAAAGAAATCAAAGCATCAAAATCTGCCAATTCATCGTATTCTTTAATGAAATGCACTAAAAAAGATGGAAATAAAATCTTTCTAGGCAACTTGAGATCTATATTTCCTTCATAGTTGATTAACGATATAGGTTGATAAAGGTGGAAACAACCTGCGTTTATATACTCTCCCTTTGCCACTCCAGCGACCTTTCCACCTACAGTTTGAGGCCTTTTTGTACAAACCCTTATATTAATTTTTTTGTCAAAAATCTCAGATAAAAAGTCGACTCCCACAAATTTCGAGTCAGTCTTTTCTTTAGCTTGATCCTTAACTTCCATTCCTTTCACAAACTCGATTATATTTTCCGGATTGAACTCATCATTATCCAACCAATAAGAAGCTAGGTAATTGCTATCCATACCGGGGTTCGGAATACCTGGGGGAAAATAGTCCCAATTGTATTTAGAAATTTTCCACATATCAAAGATTGCATATGCGAAATATTTACGATTGGTCTGCTCATTAACGAACCAATTTACTATTGTCAGCCTCTCTTTACGAGCATCAGTCAATAACCTATAAAATTTCTCAAAATAAGTTACGGGCTTTTCTGAAATAAATCCCTTTGTTAGTAGGAATTCTAGAAATTCGTTGATATGACCATATTTTTGGTTCACAGCGATTATAAGTCGTATAAATACTCTTTGCGTACGTTCGTCCAGATCTTCAAATGCTAAAAAGTTTTTGACTATACTGAAAAGACTTTCATATGGTAGAGCATTAATTGCTGTTTGTGGCAAAGCTTCTAAAAGCCAATAAAGTAACTTTGGGCCGTTTGTGATATCTCCTTTGATATATATTTTATCAAAAATACCGACAACAGCACTGTAATATTTTATTACTTCCGTCTCATCAGTTATATACAAAACAGGGTCAGGCTTTCTACGATGGATCATCTGACTATCAGCGAGAGGATCATAATAGAAGCCCCAACATTTTTTAAGAAAAAAAACGACTTTGCTAAGATTATCTAGTCCACCGGTATCACCCGAAATAGAATTAGCATAGCTATCGATGTTGTCAAGTTCCTGTATAGAAAAAATTCTAGGGAATGCTTCATATACGATTTGAGTTATCTTGAAATCAATTAGCGTAGTATATTTCTTTATGAGCGACCTATAAAATTTATCATTGGGTAACGTGTGGAAAACGTCCCCAAAATTGATTTTATAAAAATGCCAAGCAGCCGAATTCTCACGATCAATTATATTTACAGACTTGGAGGCATTTGACGGTATTATAATAGATGTATCAATGAGTTTCTGATTTAGGTAATTAAAGTTTTTATAAAAACGTGGACCATTACCATCCGGTGCCGCTTCGATTTTAAACTTGTAATGAATTTTCCTGTAAAACTCATTAAAAGGTTCAGCGTAGTGAATAACATCAACCTCAACCTCCGTATCGATTTCAGATTTAAATGGAAGGAAATCGAATCTTTTCAATGATGATAATGTTACATCGTTAACACTTGTAACATATTGCAAAAAGAGCTCTTCAGAGACATATCCCTCAAAATTGCTACCTGGATAATCGTCTCTATCACTTTTCTTGAAATCCAGATGCTGATAGTACTTATAAAGAATATTGTAAATCTGATCATTAATCTTTACAATATTTACAAACTCTATCAAAAAACCTTCAACATCAAATTTCAAGTACTCAGGAGGAAAAAGTTCTTGAGCAAGTGTTACGGGCATGCCGCTTGTTCTTATGATCGCAGTTTTCATCTAATAAACCTTGTTTACCACCAAATATTCTTCCATTGTCTTTTTTTCTTTCACATATTTACTATATTCTTCAGTAAAATAGCAAAAGCGATCTAAGCCATAGACTATGACATCTTGCTCGGGCAGGAACAGTTTTAAGTTACCATTCCACTCCTCCCCAACGATACCTAATCTATATTTCTGATAATAAAGACCGTCAGGGGTTACAAATTCTTTACCATCTTCAAAAAGATCAATTAGGAAAAGCCTTGTATTACGAACTCCGTTATTAACCTCAATAGTGGTTAGCAAACGTAGCCTATTGTTTTCAAGTTCTGTGATTCCTAACATTATTCTGTCAGGGATAGAACCATTTGTAGTTTTTAATCGTAGACCGATTATAGATTTCTCACCATCTCTAAAAGGTTGTCGTTGGTAATAGAAAGGTGCTGGCAATTGATATGTACTGCTCACGACATTACTACTCGTTACCGAAGATGTGGAAAGAGCACCCAAGTTCACCCTATCACTAACCACTAATGGGTCATTCAACGTATCAACACTTTCAGCTATAAAAGTAACCCGTTTTTGCAAAAACGATGTCCCGTCATCCACAACGATTGCATCATTTACCCTAGCTGTTTGAACTGCAGAAATACCGTAAAATGTTTGATTATAATAATGAGAAATCAGTCTAATTTTCGAATTACTAATGGCAAAGTAGTTTGGTGTTGGATGATCCTTAAGCATTGGTTCTGCATCAAGTCCATCAAACACTTCGTCAAAATAATTTGGCAGCCTGTAAATCGGATAATAAACATTATCGACATTAGGCTCCATTCCAGATTGGAAAACATAATCTCTACCCTGATATAAAATTATTGCAAAAGAACCAATGTTTTTTTGCATAGCGTCTTCCGCAATTGAAGGTACTGTAAACTGTAGAGACTTTGTCCATTGCGAAGCCGTACCATCCTCTGCGTCTGGCAGGGAAAGATAATCCGCATCGCAGAAGTTATTGTGCTGGACATTCACAACATCCCCTATCTGGGCATAAAACATCGCACTCGGATTATTGGGTGTTTTAGTAAATTGTAAAAATAAACTATTACTCGTCTCACTATGGCTCTGCACGGCTTCGTCAATCATAATCGGCCAGCCATCAGTAATATATTTATCCTCCCACATCGCATTTTCCGCATAGCCCTTTCTGATCGTATTAGGATTAGTCTCATCCACGGTATAGTTCCCATAAAAGTTATAGGAACGTGTCCTATCACTCTGGATATAAAAATACCAGCGGTTTTTTCCATAAGACGTACCTAATAGATCCGTATAAATCTGAGTTCCAGTTTTATTAAATAATTCCGAGCCAATCTTTGCCTTAACGATCCCATCAGCGGCATGTGCTCCGTAATAGGCTAGGATATCTAAAAACTGTAACACCTGTTCTTTGTGTTGCTTCTTTTTATGAGCTAAGTCCGGATCGTTCGGCCACCAAAACGTCTTTTCCGCCCGCCAAGCCCGCATATAGTTAAGATCAAAGACAAACTTAGTGTCATCATTGGGCTCTCGATAATCACCATAGTCAAGTACCACATCCATTCCAAAATTATCCCCACTTAGGAAACGACCTAGGGAAGCCCCGGCGTGTACTATTGGAAGTTCGAACGACTTGCTCGGATCCTCGACTTCTATCCCGCCCTCTTGCGTATATGTGGCTTGTTTAAAAAAGAAATCATCCAACAACATACTGGCAGGTTGATTCACAGGATCAAAGCCAATATACCTTGCCAGAAAATCGGGCACGGTCTGTCCTCTGGAAGTATAAAAATTCGCAAAATTGATATTGATTTTGTTGATAAAATCAGAAGTCTGGTTTGATGATGACGCCAAAACCTTTTCACCATTAAAAAAATCTTCTTTTCGCAACCCCCTGTATACAAAATACTTGATTTTGACACCAGGAAAGGGTTGATCAATTGGGCGTAATATTACATTCACCTTACTCAATTCGCTATCGGTCTGCGGCTGTATAAACACTACGCCTTTACAAATCGCATAGGCATTTGTAACCTTTCCAGACCAACTACTAAACATAGAAGTCAAGCTGAATTGATTCTCCCTCTGCTCAGCATTGTCACCTCTCGGTCCAAAAGCGGCCCAAGCATCCTGACCAAAAGTATTTGGATCCGCGAAAAAGTAGGAAATAGGTTTTGCGTTATTCATATTAAGATGTTAATTGACATATATATTGATTAGTTAATTTCCCCAAATCGAATTGTTATAGTGGTGGAGGATTAAAGATCTCCTCAATTGTTGTATCTTGAGTTGTCTTATTAAATCGAAGTATCGCAACTTTTCTATAGCCAAAGGCAATAATCTGTAGGTGATGGCTTTTAGAAAGTACAGTAGTTCCTCCCACATTATAGAATCCACCCCCGTGTGGTCCGACCAACATAACTCCACCAATGTAGGTATTCAGCAACAAACTGAACTGTCCGCTATTTACGCTACCCGACCAGTTTACATATATTCCAACTTCAATAATGTTTGGGGTATTTGGAAACGATTTAATAAAATTTCGAAGTCCTACTAAGACCTCTTGATCATTTCGGCTCTGGGGATTACTATAGCTTGTCCACCATAAGTACGAATATTCACTTTGTACTATCATCGGAACTTGGGAATTAAACCTACCACCTACAGGTTTATTATCCCAGGGAGTGCCAGTGTTTTCGTACATCACCTGAACATCCAGACCTTTTCCTCCGTAATTATTCCAAGAGAAAGTTAAGGTCAAATAATTAAATTTATCTGAAACTATAGTTTTACTCAAAATAGTCACCTGTTTAGTAAGTGGCTCAAAATTGGATTTTACAGCGGTGATTATTATATTCCTAGAGCCAGGAATGTTATTAACAGCAACTGTGAGGATATTCCCTTCAAAACTTCCCTCAGTTGAGCTAAATGTATAACCGTTAAGAACTGCAACGGAATTATCGTTATAATAACCTAAAACATTATATATAGCGAGCTCTTCTTCCGTTATCTTATCCGGACCTACAATTTCTGTACTTAACAAAATAATCTCAGATGTATCTTCAATTCTTAAGACGTAGTTCAAATCACTATAGCCCTCTCTCGCGGCCGTAACTGTGATATTCCTACTATCATTTGGAGTATCGTTTTTAGGTATCAGCAATAGATTTCCATCAAAGGTACCCTCTTGACTTTCGAAGGTATATTCACCAGTAAAATCTTCTGTGGTATTGTCAATAAATTTGGCAAAGACATTGAACAAACCACTTGATCCTTCATCGATACTTTCAGGCCCAAGCAGATGATAGGTTGGTTGCGGATAATTTCTAAATACTAGAGACTTTATCCCTGTCCAACCTTCACTGGTAAGTAACCTTACCCCGATCTTAGATCTGCCATAAGCAAAAGCAAGGCTTAATGTTGGCTCAAATTGGTCCAACATCAAACGATCGTTAAGATACCATTGGAAACGCAATACCGAAGCAGTATCAAATGGAGCTTCAAGCAATACATTGAATGCAGGTGTTTCGTCGATGAAAAGCTCTTTTCCAATCAATGAAAAGGCTGGTCCCATTAGGCAGATGGTGTTACTCATAGCTAAACTTTTAATTCAAGGCCACTTTACATGATACGCAAAATGAACCTTTTCCAATTTGGCCATTATGTGATGGCTTAATAGAGATACAGTAGTACTGTTTCTCGCAGTTGAAATCTCTTAGGAAATTCTCGGAAGTGAGCAGTTCGTTAATTCAGACGCTTCGAAGTAAACCAGATTTCTTTAATAGTAAATATACCATTATGTTTTTAAAATTAAGTTAATATTGGTTAATGTTATCGTTAAAACTTTGTGTATTCTGCCAGTTACGATCAAAAAAAGTAACCGCTTATACAAAATGTCCATAGCGCATACCTCCACTATTGGCGTCCGCCAACTATTCGGCCCGTTTGTCAATCGAGGCATACTTCTCATAGGCCTTTTTTAGTTTGACATCATACTTATTTTTTTCATAAGCAGACCCATTGTATCGGTAAGCAAAACCCTTCCAGTCCTTCGCTTTGAGGTATTTCACCAATCCATTCACCTTGATGAATTTCCCAAACATACGGAGATGCTCCCCTTCGTTGATCTGGTTGGCGCCAACGAACTCCACGATCTCTTGATAACCAAGTGACTTAAAATGGTAGCCCATGATCTGGAACAGTCCCCAAGATGCGGCAGCATATGCGGCCTCCGTAACATCCACATTATTACCGATCAGGTTGATCGCCTTATTTAGCCGATCATATTCAGCTTTACCATACCGATAATGTTTCGTAGTCCACTTCTGATAGAGGATATCCTCATTTCCTTTCACTAAAGGCTTGGGACTGATGCCACGTTTGACAAGTTCGTTCCAAAACACATGGCCTTCAAAAAGTATCTTTGGATTGCCGTCAACGGTGAAACCCCTTCCGCTGCTTTCCACTTCATTAACAGCCTTCACAATCGCTGGCTCCAGACCTAGTTCTCTCGCGAGCTGAACGATGTCATCTTCCTGAAGATATTTTTTATCAAGACTTATAAAATCAACAGAACTTCGATTGAGTATTTTAACCCAAGTCTTCGTATAAACTATCCCATCAGCCACTAATCGGTTATCTCTTTGGAAATCCCTTACCGCCAAGTCTGTAGCCATACCGAAAATACCATCGGCCTTCAGTGAATAACCGAATTCATTTAAGAGTTCCTGTAGCATCACTACAGCATCGCCTTTGGATCTAATTTTCAACTTTATCATTTGATTACTATAAGGTAGTATTATAAAACATCTCTGTATTTAAGCCATCAGGCATCTAGTTTATCTTAAAGGGGCGATTAAAGTGCTAACCGCATCCCCCAATATTTTAAAAGCAGCATTTACAGCTTTTTGTACAACCGCTTTTGTAAGTACCTTTAGGGTATTCAACTGCACCTCAAGCATGAGTTTTTCATCCTCTAAGCGAGCTAAAAACTCCTCTTCTGTGAGTTCATTATCTAATCGGAGTTCCGCAATCAATTGGAGCCGATCCTTATTGAGTTCAGCAAATTGTTCACTGACCACACGGATCTGCTTCCATCCTTTTCCTGTTTCCTTACGTAGAGCAAGTAACATTTCTTCCAGAATTCCACCAATTTCAAATTTCATCCTATTGTTTTGTGCTTTCCGTAAGTTGAATAGCAAAGAGAATGTCAGCCATGAACTTTCTATTCAATTTGATAACACCGTCTGTAAGTATCTTCTTTTCCTTATGATCTTTCCGATAACCTTGCCATTTTTCTAAAGCAATTTCAAAGTTTCTAGTAGTTTCAATATTCTTTTCCCTTAATTTATTCTTTTTATATAAAGACGATAATTCGACTTCAATGTCTATGTAGCGTTCTGCATAATTATCGTAGACCCTCTGCGAAGATGATTTTTCTAAAATCATCAGATAAAGACGATCAATATCTTTAGTAACCGTATCAATCTGAGCAGCTATCTCCTGACTGTAGGATGGCAATAAATTGACTTTACATGATGAACAACAGAACATCAAAAGTAAAAGCAGCCGAGGCCAACGAATTAATTGAACGGTCATATAGTTACATTAAGCGTATTAACAAAAATCTCAAGTTACCTTCTACTATCTATCCGTCCCGTACTTATTCTCCAAGGTAATCAACAGTTTTGGACATTCAATAAAATGTGACTAAAAGTCCCATTGGATGAATATGCGCAATTGAGGTTTATTTCGAGGTTTTTCATCAGGCTAGATTCTGAGGCGCATGTTGGAGTGGAGGTCACAAATATGAACTTCTCTTCATTCTACAGACCTCGATATCTTAAACGCAATAGCCTATAAGCAGAAAGCCCGGCCAAATGGCCGGGCTTTCCTATAATTCCCAAATCGATGTTGATCTATTTTGCGTTTTTCTTTTCGGTCACTTCAGTTCTGATCTCCTGTGCTAAAACCTTCAAGTCCTGCATTCCCTTGCGTACACGTGTACCAGCAGCATTGTTACCTGCATTGTAGAATTTCTCCGCATCAGCTTCGATAGCTGCTACCAATTCCTTTACTTTTTGAAACTTTTCCATTCTGATTTTTTAAATGATAAGCTAATAATGATTAATTAAATTTCGGACGAATATATCACAATTCCGTTTATATTCCGATCCCCTGTCCCGTTTCCAACGACTTTTTCTCCGATCTTGCCTTGTCCCTAACGACTTCCAGTCCCTTATCCACCTTTCGATCCTGAACTTTTTCAAACTGCTCACGTTTCTCGATCCCACCCTTCAGGTCATAAAAATTTAGCTTACCATAGCGGACAGAGGTCTCTACCATGACACCGGTCTCCTTCCCATCCTTCTCCACGGTAACCGCCACCCGGTTACCCTCCTTCAGCTTCGCCTGCAAAAGTTCCGCCTTATCCACATCCTCCAGCTCCTTGATCTTGTAAGCGGAGAGGACCTCAGCCAGGTCAAAGCCATAATTATCATAAAACTTCTTCAACGGCAGGTTCGCCTGCACTTTCTCCTCCCCACCTTTCTCTGGACCATCTTGCTCCTGTCCATCTTTTTCCTGACCGATAGGCTTTTCCTTCGCCCTGTCCCTAGCCTCCAGGTCCAATTGCAACCAGGCGCTGTAAGGCTTACCATCCCTGCTCAACAGGTCCTCCCTGTAGACCGACCTGCCCTGCATCAGGTTGGCCGCCTGTTCGCGGGTAAAGCTCCTGCCCCTGTCCAACCAGAACACCTGCGCCAGTTCAGGACGATCAAAGTCACTCTTGAACTCCGTAGCCACATAAGTCTCCCTGCCACCTTCCATCGTGGCCATCCTCACCCTATCCTCCAGACTACTGCCAGCAGCCAGCTCTACCTCACCCTTAAACCCGCTCATCGACTGATAAGTCCTGATCGCCTCCCTCAGGCTATCTGCACCAGTCATCACCGCAATCTCGCCATCCTTGTTGATGCCCAAAATCATATATTGCTGTCCCTTCTCCAGCCCACGTCCCCAATGCCTCGTTGCCTCCAGCCTGTTCAGATAGAAAAACTCCGAGGAATTCGACTGTCGGAAATGCAGGTCAATCCCCACATGTCCCTTTTGCGCCGCCACCTGATCATGTAGCACAAATTCCTTTTCCCCGGCGATCATTCGATCCTCCATCTGGGTAGTCAACGTTTCGCTGAAACCCAATTTCTTCATCTCTTCCCTGAGATCCCTTAAATTAGTCGTGTTCATCTTCCTGTTTTTTGATTATGATAATAAAATCCCGTTTCTATAATTGGCGGCAACACCCGATTGGTGCGCACCTGTAACAGCGTCCCCAGGAAATCGCCGATCGGCTGCACACACCAATCCCCATTCAAGGCGGCAAAGCCATCCGCCTCAGCCTCTCCCCGGACCGCCACCACATCATCCATTCCATAGCACTCCCTATCCCTTGGATAGACCACCTGGTCAAAGCCTTCCGACATAGCCAACTTCACCTGTGCCAAAGTCCAAAAGAAGACCTCCCTTTCAAACCGCATGCCCTATCGCTTCAACTTGTTGTCCCTGAGCAAGACCACCGTCCCCCCCTTCAACTTCACCTTCACCTTGCGCACCTTCCTAGACACCAACTGCCTTGCCGCATCAATGCCCGCCGTGGCCACCTGCATACCCATCGAGCTGTCAAAACCGCTCATTCCCATCCCACGCACCGCATTGTCTGTACCGGCGTTCAAGGCGCCCGTCAACACCGCTTCCGGAGCAGCAATCCCCGCCATTCCGTCCAAACTGAAAACCGTCAGGTCCACGGGCACGATCGCATTGCCCAAACGCACATGCTTGATATCCAACAACAGCCGTTGGTTCGACAGCCGACAGACCCCAAAAAGCAACTGCCCCTTGGGTAATAGCATACCAGCCACCCAAACCGTATCGATCAACTTTAACCTCACCGCTGTCCCATCCACCGCCTTCTGGTTGCCGTCGATATAGGCAGGCAAAGCCTTAAACAGACTGTCCGGATAAAGCGAACGATCCAGGGCCTGACGCTGGAATACCCTTTCCGGATGCTGCACATCCAAGATCCCCTGCATCAGCTGGTTCAACTGCTGCATCTCCCGATCTTCCCCCTTACCCTGCTGCATGGCAGCCATCAACTGTTCCAAACGATCCACATCATTTTTCAACCCAGTGGCAACCTCCCTTCGCCCAGCACTGCTCCGCTGTGGAGATGAACTGGGCGCTGGACGAGATATTTCCCTTTGTATAGCGGCCAACCTGTGATCGATCTCCTCGGCCTGCCTACCCGCACCAGTACGATGCCGCCCAGCATTCGGCACCCCGGCAAACCCCAATTTTTCGGCAATAGACTGAATGCCATTGCTATCCAACCTGGCAGACCTTCGTTCCGCCTGATCATAATACTCCGTTTTATGCTTTAGCGTATCCTTCGAAAAGGTCGCCTCCGGAAGACTGGCATTAATTCCGCTGGCTTTTTTCAAGCCCGATTGGCTGCCACTCCCACCACCAAGCACATAGAAGCCCAATGCCAGTACGGGCATCACCAGCAGGGGCAGCAAAAGCCAAAACCTGAGCTTGTTTTTTTCTATCTTCTGATCCATGATCTACAATTTATATAATGAATAATTAGTTAAAAGCCCCAATGACCAGCGAGGCCAAATACACCGCAACGACGAATAAAAAGCCAAACAGCAGCCATTTCAGGTTTCCCGGAGCCAGCCTGCGGCACCTATCGTTCAGCCAATCGGCCAATTGCCGCTGCCTGCTTTCAATTGCCACAGCTAAACGCTCGGCCATCAATCTGCGCCATGCTGAGCTAATTCCCTTTTTCCCAGACTTCATCTCAGCTCCTGTTGATCCACATTTTCCAAAGTTTCCCAACGCTGGATCAAAAAGCCATGCGGATTATTGTCCGAACGCGACACATTCCTGACCTCCCCCCGCGTCACCAGTTTCCGTTTCAGGTTGAAACTCGAACGCAAGAGCTGCTGGGTGGCATAACAGCGGAACCGATAGGGATACACCTCCAGATCCAGCATAATACTATCCACCTCGATAGCCTGCGAGATATTCGCTGCAATCACATTGTTGTAATAGCCCTGTTCCTTAAGGTTATTGTCCGCTCTACGGGCGCTTTCATCCGCCAAGTTCAAGGCCCTACCGATGTTGGCCCTAATCACCTTGTCATCGGGATCCAGCGTAAAGAACCAATGGTGAAACGTCCTGATGTGGTCACGCAGTTCAACCGGAAGTTTATCCTTCCTCGTCGTACTGAAAGCCTCGATCGCCTTGCCCCCCGCCAGGATATAGATCCTTTCCTGCGCCTCCCGAACCATCCCGAAACACTTCCAGACCACCATTCCACAGATCGCCACGCAGGCTAGGATCAGCAAAAGACTAAATCGCTTGATATGGCTGAAGGCCGTATCGATATTCCTAAAATGCGCAAACATCATGCTCCCCCTTTCTGCTGGTCACCACTCAACCTGTCCCTAAAATAATCCTCACCGGCAGCCTCTGCCATCCCCTTCATCGAACGCTTGCCATCCCCGAGGACATCCGTGGTCATCCCACCCGCTTTTGCATTCTTACCGGCCATCGCATCCATCATCACCAGACTGCCCATCCCACCTGCGGCACCAATCGTCATCGCATTCGTCTTGGCAAGTATGCTGTTTCCACCACCGGCATGTACCACATAATTGGCTACTGTCGGTACGCAGAAATACCCCACAATGCCAATCACCAAAAAGATCATGTACGCCATATCCGTCGCCGAAAAAAACGTATCCCCACCGGCTGCCACCTCGGAAATATCCAATCGGATCATGTTCTGCTGGATCTTGCCCAATATCGCACCAAAGATGTTCGCGATCGGGAGCCACAAAAAGATATTGATGTACCTGGCGATCCAAACCGAAAGCGTATGCTGCAATCCATCAAAGACCGCAAATCCCAAGACCAAAGGCCCCAAGATCGCCATCACGATCAGAAAGAAAGTGCGGAGCGTATTGATACACAATGCCGCCGCCTGATAGACCAGTTCCAACAGTTCCGACATGAACTGCTTAAAGCTATGGCGCACCTTATAATCCGTCCGGTCCGCCCAAAACCTGATGTCATTGCCTATCGACTCCATCCAGCCTTCCCCACTGCCATCCGCATCCTTAGGATGCGTATATTTATACCATTCCGCCCGGTTGCCACTTCCATCCTCACCGACATACAGCTTCCACTTGGTCGACTTCTTCAGTTCCGCCTCCTTGCGCAACAACAGCGCCTTGATCGTCCGGTCACTATCCGCCACCATCCCACGCGTGGCCAAGACTGTAGGCTGCAAAATCCCATTGAAAACCGCCAGCACTACCGGGAACAACACAATCGCCAGCCCCAGTGCAAAGGGACGCAACAAAGGATAAAAGTCGATCGGCTCGGCAGCCGCCAGCTGTCGCCAGACCCGACTGGCGATATACCACAGTGCCGCAAAACCCGCAATCCCACGCGCCACATCGATCAGTCCCGAACATAAAGGGATCATCTCCCTGTATACCTGGTCCAATACCGCATGCAGCCCCCCGATACTATCGGCAATCCCCCTGGCCCACAAATCGCCCGGCATACCGAAGACCAGCAACACGGCCAGTCCATATGTAATTGATTTCACACCCATGATTAAAAATTTAAAAGTTCGCATAAAGCTTGGCCACCGCCTTCAGGTCCCGCTGCTGGCGCTCCCGAAGCATGCCCAGTGAAGCCGTTCGCTCATTAAAGTCACGCAGGAACATCACCTTATCCTGCACATCGGCAAAAATCCGGTCAATCGCCGCAAGCCTTTCCCCATCATTCATCCTTAATTTCGAAGAGCTAATCACCATCGCCAGTTCCTCCAGGTGATCCAGACTTCGGGACAACAGTTCTCCATAGACCCTTTCGATATAGTCCATTTCCGCAGCGTTAAAAACTGAAGCAGCTCCAAAGCGTTTAAAGGCCGCCCTGAACTCCCTGACCAAATACTGCTGCTGCTCCACGATCTCCAGCACCTTTCGATACTTCCTCACCTCGGGACTGACCACCATCAGCCCATCCAGAAATACCTCATGCAATGAAAAATTCCCCTGCGCAATATTCCTCACCGTATTGTAGCCCCCACTCAGTACCTCATAGCCCCGCTTCATGTCCCGGAGGATATTCTTCAGCTGGCCCAGTTTCTCCACATTCAACAAGAGCTGCTGGGCCTCATGGGACTGCGCCTGTGCATTCCCACATACCACCAAGCCCAGGCACAGCAGCCACAGACAAAACCTGCCAAGCCTTCCCCCTAAAAAACACCTACCTGATGCCATGGAGCTTCCATAGCGACCCAATTGATCTCTGTTCATCTTTCCCTGAATTAATTATACCCCATACCGTTTGCTGGAAACGCTGGGCGAAAGCCAGGTGCTCCCGCATCGAAAAATAGACCTTGTCCAAACGTTCCAACCGCTGCCGGTCATCCATTTCCAACCTGCCAGCCGTGATCACCAGCAGCAGTTCCTCCAAGTCATCCAGACACCACTGCCAAAGGTTTTCGCGCACCTGTTCCACATACTGTCGATCGCTGAAACCCAGCCGCCCATCACGGTCCAGATCCCTAAAGCCCGAGGAGATCGCCAATTGCATCTCCACCACCTCGGCCACCTTCTCACTGTTGCGGATACCGGGATTGACCTGCTTCAGCCCCGAGATAAAAGCATGGTGCAGACTGAACTCCCCCTTGGCCAGGTCCGAAACCACGCCCAAGCCCGAACTGGCCAAGCGATAGCCATTTTGCACCATCTCCGCATAGCCCCTTAATGCGGCAATCTGTTCGATCAAATACCTTTGCTGCGTTTTCTTCTGACGGAACCACTCCGACCAGGTCTGCGCCATCAAAGGGTGCACACCGAAAACCAAAAGCAGTAAGCCGTAAAGCAGACCTTTCAACATCTTGAACCTTCCGCCTAAAACTCTTTGCCTCAACCTAATCCAGCCCATAAATCTCCTTTAATTTAGCCGTCTCTTCCAGCGATACCGAACGACTGATGCTCAAACTGATATTGCCCGTATTGAACTTCTTGATCGCCGCATAATTAGCCTCCATTTCGTTAGCAGCCTTAGCGATCAGCTCCAGCCGTGCCGCATCGGTCATCTGCGTCTTAAAGGAATTGATCACCAAAAAGATCTGGTCCAAGTTCTTGATACTTTCATCGAGGATACCCGAATAGACCCTGCCCATATACTCCAGCTCCTCCGGCTTGAACCTATTGTCCTTTTGGAACAGCCCCCAGGCCCACTTATACTCATCCACAATGGCCACCTGCAGCTGCGTCAGGTCCCTGATCCGCTTATAGTAAGCAATGGTGGACTTGATCCGCCAAAGCTCCTCATAGTACTTGGCATACTGCTTCTTCTGCCTATCCGTCCAATCCGCAATCTCCGTCAATTTGAGCTTGGACAACTGGTTCTCCAAGACCTTCTGCGCATTTTGCAGCCAGATGGTCTCGTTCTGCAGGCGCTGTACCCTCAGGTCCACCGCCTTGATTACTTTTTTTACGCCCGCCCTGATCACTTCCAGAACCACCACCTGTGCATGGGCTCCCGCAGGAAGCCCCACAAACAGCGTCATCGTACTCAGCGGCAGGATGATCATGTATTTTTTCATAATTCCTCTGATTTGTTTTTTAATGATATTCCATCTTCCTCTCCAGGTTTTCATAAGCCCACTGGTTAAATTTTGAATACTATCCAGCCACCAGACCGCAGAATTGAGCTGCCATCCGGAATATTTCATGGTATCCATCCGATAAATTTCAAGGTTTGATTTTGCGGTATTCCCTGTTGCCGATGATCAGCATTCCCCTATCCAGCTCCACCCTGATCCGCTTGCCACGCAACCGCTCCAACAATAGCTGCGCAGCAGGATCATAGCTCACGCTCCAGTTTTCGGTTTCATGCTGCCTGCTTCCCATCCTCCCCGCCCTGATCAGGTTAAATCCCGTTCGACGGACGATCTCATACCGCTGAGCAGCAACAAACGATACCACCAAAGTATCATCAGCGAGGCTATAGTCCCCTTCAGCATGGTGCACATAGCTTCCCCTCAGCCGATCTTCGGTAGCAAGGCTGCAAGCTGCCAAAAGCATGGCTACGGCAGCAACCAATAGAAATGTTCTCATCATCTAGGATTTAACGTTTTTCATTTCCCGGGCGAGCATCTGGATGCCCTTTTGCATGCTCCCGTATCGGGCGGCATATTCCTGTACCTTGAGCTTTTCGATCTCCTCGGTCGTGTAGCATAAATATTCCTCCAAACTCACTTCCGTCCGATACACCTTACTGTGCTGGCCGCCAAGGGAGATAAATACCTCTTTGTATCTCCGTTTGGGATCGTTGGCCCTGTTCATCGAAAGGATCAATGCCCGCTCTTTGTCCGTCAGCCCCAAGAGCTCCTGAATTGCATCAAACTTGTTCTGGTACTTGCTCTGATCTAACAATATCTTACAGTCCGCATTATTGATGATGGCCTGTTTGACGATCGGCGAAGAAATGATGTCCTCGATATCCTGCGTCACCACAATAGCCTCCCCGAAGTACTTCCTTACCGTTTTAAAGAGATACTTGATGTACTCTGCCATCCCCTCCTTGGCGATCGCCTTCCAACATTCCTCGATCAGCAACACCTTTCTTATCCCCTTCAGCTTGCGCATCTTGGAGATGAACATCTCCATCAGGATCAATGTCACCACTGGAAATAGGATCGGATGATCCTTGATGTTGTCCAGTTCAAACACAATAAAGGGCTGATGCAACAAGTCTAGGTTCTCCGTTGCATTCAACAGGTAATCAAATTCCCCGCCCCTGTAATAAGGCTGCAATACATAAAGGAAACTGGACACGTCAAAATCCTTGTCCTTCACCTTGCCCTTCTCCAAAATCTGGGTATAGTCCGAAAGCAGCCATTCATAAAAGGAATTGAAACAGGGAAAGATATCCGAATTCTCCCCCAGATACTGATAATATAGGTTCAGCGCATTGGACAAAGCCACATACTCGGAACGCCTAAAACGTTCATCGTCCTTCTTCCAGAGTGCCAGCAAAAGCGTTTTGATACTTTCCTTTTTCTCCGTATCCAACACCTCCCCTGCAACAATAAAAAAGGGATTGAACCTGATCGGATCATTTTCGGCATAAGTGAAATAATAGCCATCAACCAGCTCGCACAGCCCACGATAGCTATGTCCTACATCCACCAGCACCACATGTGCCCCCTGTTCAAAATAGGACCTGACCATGTGATTGGTAAAAAAGGATTTCCCAGAGCCAGATGGTCCCAAGATGAACTTGTTACGATTGGTCACAAAACCCAAACGCATCGGCTCGTCCGAAATATCCACATGCACCGGTCTCCCGGTCAAACGGTCTCCCAAACGTATCCCAAAAGGCGACACACTGTCCCTATAACTACTTTCCAGATTAAAAAAACAGGTCGCCTGTTCGATAAAGGTATCAAAGGTATCGTTCATCGGAAAATCACCCGCATTGCCGGGCATTCCCGCAAACCAGAGCTGCGCTGCACCCTCGGTTTCCAGTTTGGCTACCGCATCCATCTGCGCCATCGCCGCGCTCACCTTGTTCTTCACATCCCGTATTTCCCTACCCTCATCCGACCAACAGAGCACATTGAAATGCGCCCTGACCGGCAAGCGCTGATGCACCACCGCTTCGTTCAAAAAATCATTCACCGCATCCCTGGACACTGCATTCTCCCTGGAATAGGCCGAAAGTGACTGCAAGCGCAATTTCTTCGCCTCCAGACGTTTGATCCGCTCCCGATCATCCCCGATAAAAACATACTGGTGATAGATATGGTTACAATCCAACAGCTGCCCTAAAGGACTGGCAAACCCTATCGAAAACTTACTGCGATCCGTACTGTAGCGATCATAATTGATCCTGCTACCGCACATCGCCGGCAGGTCTTCCATCTCCGAAAGACGGTAAATCTCCAGCTCCTTCTCACCCACCTTCAGTCCATCACGCACCCGGATATCGCGCAACAGCGAAGGTTCCCCCTCGCCCAACAGAAAAGTGAACCTTTCGATCAGTCCCGCGTGATTGGCCGTACCGGCCAGTTCATCATCCCCCAACCTCGACAAAGCCACAAAACCGCTGTCCTTCAAGATCCTTTCCAACTGCCCACAACTGTCCAAAAAATCAAGGTATAACTTCTCGTCCGTCAACTGAGCTGGCACAATGCTTTTGCGCAGCACATTGCTGTAGACCGAACTGCCCAATTTCCTGCCCTCAGCCTGCTTCGTCAAGATGAAATAGCAGCTATGCGCCAAGCTCTCCCTTTCATTGAAAAACGTTTCGCTGGACCTGGAAAGAAAACCTTCCCCCGCACGATCATAATCCGACTGGTAACTTTCCCGAACAAACCAATCCATTTTATGGAAGACACTATGCTTCGGCAAGACCTTGATCGCCTTCACCAAAACCTGGTGATAAGCCTCATAGTCCCCATCCGACAGCGTAAAAATCTCCGGCAAGGTCGCCTTATAAACCACTGAAAAATCCCCCTGCATCGAAACGATACAGTCCCGCTCCACCTTGAAGATCGGAAACATGCTACTTGCCCTGACCATGATCGATAGGTTTATTTTTTAAGGAAAGAAATAACTGTCTGGATTGGAACTGGATGTAGGCAGGATAATTGCGCCTAGCGAAAAACTTCATCAGCCCATGCTCCCCAAAACGGGCCGACAACCTGCCCACCAACACAAATAGACCCGCACCCGAACCGAAAATAATCGGCAGTACCAACAGCAGGCTTACCCCAGCGATGTACAATACCGCAAAAGCCACCAGCAAAACGACCATCCCCACCGCCAGGTAGGCAATGTACTGCGCCTTCAAGCCCTTGAACATGATGGGCTTGCCCACCCCCTTATTGATGTGATATACCGATGCCATAAAAATTTGAAAGTGAAAAGTGAAAAGCAAAAAGTGAAAAAAGCACAAGGCCACTAGATCCCGAAAAATGATTTGAGCACCGTGGCCACCACCACCAAAAAGATACAGGAGCCGAACCAGGCCGCCGCCACCTTATTGGTATCCGGCTCCCCGGCATTCCACTTATTGAACACCTTGATCGCCCCAATGATCCCGACCACCGCACCGATGGCATACATCAGGTCACAGCCCGTATCGAAATAGCTCCTGACCCTGTTCGTCGCCTCCGCAATCCCCGCATTCCCATCCTGCGGGAACACGGGAAAGGCAGCCAGCAACATTAAAACCAAGGCCAAAAACGGCCAAACCACCCAACATGAAAAACGAAAAACAATGCGATATAATCGATGAAAAACTTGCATAAAAAAGATTGAATAGTGAACTAATACCAGAGGCGCTCCATGTCCTCTGCCGATAAATGGAACGGGGCGTGGTCAATGATGAACTCATTCACCGCAGCCAGCTGGGGATGGCCAGCCATCTTGGGAAAACCCGCCTTGAGCCGATCCAGGCCCCTGAAAAAATCATGCCTGTTCCCATCCCTTTCCGCAAGCTCCCGAAACAGCAGTTTCAGTTCCTCCAAGAGATCCGGTACCAGCCCCAACTGGTCCGAGCGGCCCGCCGTCCCATCCGCCCCCGCAAAACCCAGCTCGCTGCCAGACAGCAGCTCCATGCCCGCCGGCAATCTGGGTTTGCCCATCAGGTCATCGGCCTGCACCTTTCCAGGCAGCGGCCTTCCCCCAACAGAAGACAAAAGCTCCGGAACCACACGACTACTTTTGGCCGTTCCAACACCAGTTCCCCTAGACCTCCGCCTCAGCCAAAAAAACCAGCCCCCCAGATACCATAAAAGGGAAAGCACCATTGTGGCAACCAGGAATTGTTGCCATGTAAATTCTTGTAACATATACCTCGCTTATCCCAGCGGCAACATCGCCACTGAATTCGAAAGCAAAGTTTCCAAGAAGCAAAATCTTTAATTGCGTAGTACCTAAGGACGTCCCTAAAGATTTTGATGAAAAACCTCACTGATAAGGCCTAAACTCATTTTCATCATCCAACTTTTTATTGAAGACCACACCCATCTCCTCGATAAACTTCGTCCTGCTCAATCTTTTCCGCTGACGGATCTCCGCCAGTCTCCGATAGGGCCTACCCAAATTCACCCCAAAAACCTCCTCCAGCACCTTTACGATATCAATAATATTAGCCTTCCCTTCATTGAGCTGCCCCGTATAATAAAGCCCATAGGCCACTTCCAACAGATTGATGCTTTCCCCCGTCCATTTCAAACGCTTCGTCCCCACCTGTCCCATCGTCGCCGGTGCCAAACCATCCAATCCCAATAGCTGCTGCTGGATCCATGACGCCAGTTTCTCCAAGGCCATGAACTTGGCAAACAGGTAATCACCCTTGGTAGCAAAACTTGGATCGGGATCAGCTACATTAGGCACCAGGATACTGCCATCCTGAGCATTACTACGAAGAAAAAACAGCTCGTCCAACTCGCTTGCTTCCATCTTGTAATACTGGTAATGGAAATCATGCAAGCGGAAAAACCGCTCCACAGCCCTCAGCTCGCCCATCAGAAAGTTCCGTTTGCTCTCCTCCTTATCCCTAGGGATCCAAGACTCCACGCTGTATCGCTCAAAAGCATAAATTTTCCAGCAATAGAATTGCGGTTTGACCCGCTTAAAAAATTCAATCTCTTCCCGATCAGAGGAAAAAGGATTGGCCACTACGTAAGCCTTCAACTTCGCCAAGGAACCTTCGGCAGCACTGACTGTCTGTTTAAGTTTTTCAATAGGATTGAGCTCATCAAAGGCAATCCTGCCCAACTCGGATTCTAGCGCCTTCAGCCAATCTTGTACAACTGCTTCTGTCATCACAAAAAATCTAAATGAATACATCCCTAGCCTGTTCACTGGCAACCTGTTACTCGGAATGAAAAATGGTAAAGATTATCTCATAGTTACTATCGTAGATCGCCGACACCACAAAATTAGGCTGGCGCAGCTGCCCGAAACAATGGCAAACCTCACAATCGTAAGCACCTAGAAAATAAAAGGCAACACGTGCCCGAAAAACAAAAAAATCGACAACGGCTGTGATCAACCTCACAATATTGCAACAGAAAAACAACAAAAACGATGATCCCCAACCCCACCTCAAGGGCATCAAAAACTCCGCAAATGTCTCAAAATAAACAACAAAGAAACCAAAACACCAACAAACCCGTTATGAAACCAACATCGCCAACTATAGGAAACCCTTCATATAGCGCATATGGAAACCAATGAAATTAATGAGTTGGATCTCCTAGAGGTCCTTAGCACTGTCGCGCCACTCTCCCTGGGCTATCAGGAGAGATTGAGGTCGCAACTTCGCCGGCAGCACCACCACTCCAAAACCATACTCCTTCGTCCAGGGGAAATCTGTCGGCGGATCTACTTTGTTAGCAGGGGATTGATCCGGGTCTATCACATCGATAGTTCAGGCCGCGAAAGGACCATTATATTTATGGGACCCGGCGAGCTGGCCGTTGATATCGCCAGTTTCTATGATCAAATTCCGGCAACGGAATACCTAGAGACCGTTCAGGATACCGTTATCCAGTCACTTACCTGGAGCGAGCTCAACGCTTCCTATGCGGATTTTCCGGAAGGCAACTACATAGGAAGATTAATGAACCAGAAATATCTCATCAAAGCCGTCAACCGTAACATCGAGCTGATGACAGGCAACCTACAGGAAAGGTACGATTCACTGTTAAAGAATTATCCCAACATCGAACAACAGGCCAATCAGTCACAGATTGCATCCTATCTGAACATATCAAGGGAAACCCTGTCCAGGCTCAAAAGTGGACAGCTTCGTCATCGCTAGCGCCAAGTCCGTCCTTACCATACAACCAGCCCTTGAACGTATGTGCCTTTCTCCGGGAGACAATCAATTTGATCCGCACCTTAAAAAGACAACTGACCCTGATCCGTCTTCCAGACAAGGGCTTGATCTCTGCCACCGCCTTGCGATGTATGATCCACTTACGGCCGCCCCTAATGTAGTTTTCCCCATCCAGATCCAACATCGTAGCATCCAAAGATTTCAGCCAAATGCACCGCTTTCCGGCAAAATCCTTCTTCCAGACCTCCCCATTGTGCACATAGAACAGCGCAGCCTCGTCCTTGGCCATCTCCGCTTCCACATCAACTTCCGACGCTGAGGCCACCACCAGTGGAACCGCCTGGTACCTGATGGTTTCGACCTCGACAGGAACAAAGACCGGCACTTCGACAGGTACTTCCACCGGTACCTCGACAGGAACCTCGACCTCAACCCTCACCTGCTGCATAAAGAACAAAAGGTAAGCCAAGTTCACCAAGATCACAAAGAGTACCACAGGGAGAAAAACCTTATCAAAAAACGCAGTATCCAGTATCCAAAAACCATGAAGCCCAAATAAAATCGTTGCCAGCACCAGCTCTATGCCTAAAGTCAACAACACGCCGTAAAAGAACTGAAACCGAATCCATCGCCCATTCATCTCGCGGCCAGCGTATTTGGCATTCCCTAAGAAGCTAACGATATAGATGGCCAATACCAGGATAAAAGCAATGATCGAACTGTAAAACGTGGAACTCCAGAGACCTGGAATACGCAACAGAGCAGAAAACTTCTCAGGTCGACCATGGGTCACGATCGCAAAACCAGCAGCAAGAGATACGCAACACATGAGCAATAAATTCCATCTGAAAAAGACGGAACGAAGATGGAGCATTATACGTTTGATCATAGCATCAAGAATTGAGATGACTAGGGCAGCGCTAAACAAGTTTAGCAAAAAGTGAACATTTCAACCAAGAACCTAACAAATCAGTTACAATCGAAAACTGGAATGTGCAAAAAAGTCACATTTTGACCATTCACAAAATTGCTATGTACCATTCACAAATTCAGCACCCGAATCCTTCGCCACCTTCCTCAACCCCATGCTAACTTGGCTATTGACATTTATCATTCACTAAAATCAAGAAAACATGGAAAAACAAACTTTTGATGAAACCGGACTTCAGAATCTACTGAACGAACTCTACGCCCTGCCCAACCAAGAGCTAAGTGAACAGGCATTCGCCTTGCGAAATCAGCCCAAACTCTGGATCTACGGCCACTTCGAACTCGACAGCGACCAAACGTCCTTTCTACAGCACATGCCCAACTCGGCAGCGGATTTCCTGGGACAACAAGGTGGATTTGCCATTGAGAACCGTTTGCCCGTAACGATCAATAAGATCCACTCACCAAAACGCAGCAGTGGAGAAGAGCCCAAACAGGACAAGATCTTCAAGCCGACAAGTAACCTCTCCGTCGAAACAGACAGCAATGGTATCTCCACCGCCGGCGGCACCTTGATCCTAGAGATCACGTACCATGACCAACCATAGCTCGACATTAAGATCAAATGATAATATAAAACTGAATATTATGGAGCGGAAACTGATTGCACAACATATCCAGCGCATCGCCCAGTGCGACGAGGAAGACAGCAGACAATTTGCGGAATTGTTCAAACCCTACGCCATCAAGAAATGGGGCGTAATGGAAGTTGGTCAATCGCACTTCCGCTCCATGTTTTTTGTCTATTCGGGAATGTTAAAGCTCAGCCATAGCACTATAGATACACAAACGAAAATCGAAACCCGCACAAAAACACTCGGAATATACCAACCTAACGATGTATTTTTCTTTCCTTTCGGAAATGATCCTGAAAGTGTCCGTTACAGCCTCCATGCCATGAGCCCAAGCCAGCTTTTCGTGGCAGACTATTCCGCTATTGAAAGCTTGATCAAAAGCAGTCCCAACATGATCAGACACTACCTCTCTCTCGGCGAGCATTACGTTAAACAGACCTTCCACCATGTGGAACTGCTACAACAAGCCACCGCCCAAGAGCGATACGAAAAGCTCAAAAGACATTTCGGAAAACACTTCTTCCTCATCCCAAGCGAATATAAAGCTTCCTATATGGGCATCAGCAGAAAGCATCTATCCAGAATCAACAATGCCTACCTCAGGAAGAAGAAAGAAGTATCTACCGGGACAGACCAATAAAAAAAGTTTACGCAACATGAACAGCTCCCCTAACCAGATCAATCAACTATTGATACTACTTGACAGCTGGGTCCCTTTGTCCCAAGCCTTCAGACAGGAACTCTCCAACAGCATGCAACTTCAACTTGTAAGTGCCAGGCAGCAACTGAACACTAGCGGACGACACCTACTCCACGCCTGGTACAGCGTTGATTGTTGGGTTACCGAACAACGGCTTACCGAAGCTGGAAAGTCGGAAGTATCCGCTATCTATGGACCAAATACGATTTTTACCGATATCAATAGTTTCCTCAAAGGCGAAACCTCTCATAAACAACTTATAGTCATCCATGGAAGTACCCTACTCAAAATTGACCGGCAGCAGTTTAACCTGCTCAGGGCCTATCCGGAAACCCCACTGCTGCTGGAACACTACCTACTGCTCAAACAGGCCAGTGACCAATGGCGCCTTGACCTGTTAGCGCTGCCCGACTACCAGAAATTCAACCGCTTTGCCTCATCTTATCCAGTGGGCCAGCTCCCCGGAATACTGTGCGCCTCGTTCCTCCGGATGACCCCATCCCGCTACAGCGCCGCAAAGAAATTATATAACCGAAGCAAATAACGCTCAAGGAATTTCATTTCTATCCCATGGGATATTTTTTTATCAAAATCAGTCATGAAATTTGAGTAAGCAAATCAAAACCAACAAGCAAGTCTTTAATAATGAACCACCTGAAAGACAACTATCGAAATAAAGCGATTGTAGTAAATACCATCTGCACACTGTACTTCCTGCTTTTCCTCTATGCAGCAGCTAGCAAACTGATCAGTTATGACAAATCCGAGCTACAGCTTGCCAAGTCACCGATTACTACCGATTATGCCAGCACCCTAGTTTGGTTGGTGCCAACCACAGAGATCATCATCGCCATCCTATTGATCCCAAGCAAAACCAGAACACTTGCCCTTTATGTCGCCCTTGCAATGATGTCCATGTTCAGCGCCTACATTTATGCCATCCTCAACTACAGCAGCTCCATTCCCTGTAGCTGTGGCGGCGTACTCGAGAACCTTGGCTGGGACGAACACCTCCTCTTCAACATCTTCTTCATGATCCTCGCCGTCCTCGCCATATTATTAACAACAGACATACACGAAAACAAAATACTTCCAGACCACAAACAGGAACCCATTCCTGTCTAAAGATATTTATTGGCCAATGAATAAGGAGCAACCGAAAACCTTCAACAGAGTAGGTAAACTAAAAAAACAAAAAACATGAAAAAAGTATTTTTCGCTGCGGTATTCGCAGTAGTAGCCATTGCGGGAGCATTTGCTACCAATTCAAAAAAAGCGGTTCAAACTGGGAATTTCTATTCTCAAAATTCAAACACCCAGGACGTAATTTGTGATGCGGGTCCATCGCTTTGTTCGTTATTCTACGAACAAGCGTGGGACAAACCAGCCGATGACATCACGCGTCAACCTGTAAACTTAGAGGAATACGAACACTCTAATTAACCTTAACAACTGGGATCTAAAAGATCCCAGTTAAAATTCCTACACCATGAAATTTAAGATATTCTGGATAACCCTCACCATATTTTTGAGTACAGCCGTGGTCCTATCAATAGGATATCATGACCAGGTCGAAAATAAAAACGGCTTTAACAGAAAGCTCAGCTCATTAAAAATAGATCTTGAAACGGTGACCGTACTGCCCTCAAACTACTTCTATTTTGCAGGAACGAACCAGGACCAAATCTATCTGAAAGACATCAAACAAAATAAGTTGATTGGCATCGACAAAAACTTAAAGGCATACAAAGCAATTGACATCAGCGAGAGCTTAGCATACCATTCTTTGCCCAAATCGAAATTGAACATCTATGTAAGCCAAGAAAAGATCTTCATCAATAATCGACGAGGAGCAGTTAGCACCATAGATCTCCAGGGTGGAAATATCAAAACATTCAAAAACCCAGCAATCAGGTTTGACCAATCATTTGCCATTCGACCAAATGAACTCGCTATAAGACAAACCCTAATACAAGATAAACATCTTTCTAGGAGCATCAGTCTGATCAACCTAGATACCAAACAGATTTCCAACAGTTATCCATTGGAGAAACAAATCGATGGTTACTTCTGTACAGATGGTCTCCTTCAAATTGACACAATATCGAAACAATCATTTTATATGTATTTCTACAGGGGGTCTATCCTTGCACTCGACAGTAATCTTAAGCTAGGCTACACGATCAAAACCATTGATACCATAAAAGCCGCTAAGATGCAGCTTACAGATATAGTCAAAGAAAATAGCATAATCACTCAGAAAAATCCTCCCAAAACGGTCAATCGGAATTTTTTCCTTGACGGAAATCACATTTACATCCTTTCAGCCCTTAAAGCGGACAATGAGACCTATAGCAACTTTAGGCATCATCAGGTCATAGATGTATATCAGCTAGAAAATAGGAAATACCTGTTCAGTTTCTATATCCCCAAGTTTAAAGAAGAAAAAGTAAGGGAAATACGAAAATTGGGCAATCAACTCTTCGTAATCTCTGGCACTCATCTTCTAAAGTATTCCATTGAAGGGGGCAACAAAATGCCCCACTCCGATTAATGAGCTAAAAGTTCTTTGATACTTCTCTTAAGCTCGTCCATATTATTTCCTTTATTTTCAAAGATTTTACCATCTTTATCAATCAGCAACATAAAGGGCAGCGCTTGGATCTGGTAATGCTTATTGAATGGATGGGCTACTCCCAATGCTCCAGTACTCACATTCAGGTATTCCCTCGAAGTGTAAATACCCTTACCAATGTTTAGTTTCCAACTTTCCCTTTTATCCCCATTATTGATCGACAGATAGACAAAATTTGGATTCGCCTTCAAAGCTGGCCAAACCTCCCTATGAAACTTCTCATGGAAAATCGCACACCATGAACAGGCATTCGCCCAGATATCCAGCAGTACCACCTTTCCTTTCAAATCCGAAATCGCGATCTGCTTACCATCAATATCTATAAAGCTAGCATTAAAAACAGGTTTTCCCTTGGCCAAACGTAGTTTATCTGAATATAGTTTCTTGGTATAGGGTGTCGTCATATACTTCTCCCCTTCTTCCATCAGCGAATCCAGACTATTCGAAGAGCTTTTAAAAACACTCAGCAAACCCGTATTTCCTAAGAACAGATTGGCCAATAATCGTTCACGTACCATACCAGTATACCTAGTCTTTAAGTTCATATACAAGCGTTCAGAGTAGGTAGACAAAGGCGCATCGCTCATCCAAACCTCAACGGCTTCCTGCCATCCCAAATTGAAAAGATAATTTCCTGCGTGGATCATCAAACTATCTTGAGGATATTTGTACTTCGCTTTCAAAGCGTTGAAATTACCCCTGATCAACTGCTGATCAGCTTTGTCCGAATAAAGTTCCAAATATCCCCGTTGTATTCTAGACCAAAACTCGAATAGATTTCCATGGGCATAATTAATCACTTTTCTATCCTTCTCCGTTAACCTGGATCTATTGAGAATTGATTGTTTCTCCTTTTCATGACTATCTACCAGTTCATTCAACAGCTTAAGGTTATGTTTCAGCTCTTTATTTGCCAATATGCCCTCCGCCCTTTTTTGTGAACAAGCTGTCAGCAAACTATCCAAAGCATTGGCTACATTGTACTTCTCAGCACCTCTGCCATCAAACTTAGCTTTAAGATCAAGTCCCTCCCTTACGATGTCCATCCGTATGGAATCCTCTGGATAAACCAGGTAACCGTCATTGATCCTTTCACTCCGGTTCTTGTGGCGAATGAGCACTAATATTTTGACAGGCTGGTCAAAGTGCGGAAGTCTGAAAGAAAACCGACCTTCCTTGTCCGCCACGGCAAGTATCTTGGTCGTCACCACTCCTGTTGGCGTAAAGGGTTTCTTGTAGCCAATGGATAGGGTATCGGGTTTACCATCGAACCTATTGTTTTTAATCGTTCCATGAAAAACAGGTCGCTTTAACTCTTGGGAGGCGGCTGAAAACCTACCTAGACATAGCGAAAAAAGTGTCAGGCAGCCTACAAAAAGCTGATTGAATATGGGTTTAGTAACCTTCATTTTGAATAATATTTTTATTGTTATCAATTTCTAATTTGGGTATGGGGAAAAGGACTGCCGTGGGCTTCCATCCAGCTTTTATCGTTGAAAGAACCTGATTAGACTTTTGGTTTCTCTTCAGGTCAAACCATCTATTCCCCCATTCCGTGAAGAGCTCAGCTCTCCTTTCTTTCAGTAACAACTCCAAAAAATCTTCCCTGGTAATGTTGGGTGTTGTGGTTTTGATCAAAGACAAACCCGCACGAGCACGTAATTTGTCTAAGTCGTCAATTGCCAAAGCCAACAAATCTAGTTTAGCCCTCGCCTCTGCCCTGATCAAGTACATTTCTGCCAATCGAAAAACCATGAAATACTCCGAAACGGAAGTTGCCGACCGCACCTTGTATTTAAAAGGATAATAATAGGTAGTTCCCTGTACCACCAAACTTCTGATCCAGTTCGTTTTCCGTAAATCCCCAGTCTCAAAACCATTCACTGCGAGATCAGGACGAAGCGCTACCGCATTGGGTACCGTTGTCAAGATCAACAGGCTACCGGCAGATGTATTGCCCCCAGCGGTCGGCATCAGTTGCCAAATGGCCTCCCGACTGTTCTTCAAAAAGATATCCTCAAATGCGACCAAGTTATACAGCGAGCTTTGATCTAAGACCAACGAAGCATATAAATCTGCTTTAGGCCAGTCGCCCATGTACAGATAGACCTTTGCCAACAATGCACGGGCAGCAGATTTGTTAGGCCTCACCCGCTCCGTACTCACGTAATTGTCCCCTAGTTTATCCTCAGCAGACTTTAGATCCGACACAATCTGCTTATACACTTCTATTGACGATGAACGGGACTTACCGGCATTTACCGCGTAATCCGTAGTCAAATGTAAAGGTACTTCTCCAAAAAGGTTGAGCAGGTAAAAAAAATGGAAAGCCCTTGCAAACAGGGCTTCTCCCTCCAACTGATTGGCCACCGCAGGTGACAATTCATTTTTTCCATTGATCCCCTCCAACAAGGTATTGAGGTTATAGATCCTTGCATACATGCTAGACCACAGCGACGCCAATGTAGAATTTTCCGGTAGGAGTTGGTTATCATAAAACGGAACAATGGTATTGTTAAACCCGATCAGTTCGTCCGCCGCTGCACCACAGATTGTCGAGATGCTACTGCCGTCTCCCGAGGCGTAGCCCGAAGCTGCCATCTGTTGATAGACACCCAACAGAGCCGATACAGCCAAATCATCGCTTCTGAAAACAGCACCTGGCGTAATACTACTCTTCGGTGAATCTATCTCAATAAATTTCTTACAGGACGATACCATCAACACCATCGTGATGATCGCCCCTGTTTTGATCACATTTTTCATATCTCTAGCTTAAAAATTTGTCCTTACACTGAAAAGAATAGTCCTTAGCGGCGGCAAGCGGTTAAACAACTGGTTTTCGGGGTCCAATCCTTTATACCCGGTTATCGTAAAAAGATTCTGCGCCTGTATACCCACTTGTAGGCTATTGATCCGCCCCCAATTGAGCCATTTGTCGGGAAGGCTATAAGTCAGGGAAACATTCCGCAAGCGAATGAACGAGGCGTCAGCAATGGATTGTGCCCCCATCGACTTGCCCAAGCTTAAATTGGTCAAACCTCCAACTAAAGTGGTGTACTTCGGCACCTCACTGACATCCCCGACGGCACTCCAATTATCCACAAATACACTGGGTACATTGGCGTAGGGCACAGCCGGAGTAAAATATCCCATAGGTAGACCAATCCCATTCAAAAGACTTCTCCCCCGTTGTTTCACAAAGGAAAAATGTACGTCGAGATTGAAACGGCCGTACCCCAAAGTATGCTGCATCCCTCCAAAATATTGCTGTCCCATAAATACATTCAAATAGCGATCCACATCGTCCCTCAGCCCATTATTATTGTAATCCCTGAATGCATACAGTCCAGTATTTGGATCAACGTAGGTATCGTAATACCTGTTAATCGCTAATGGTCTGCCTACAATGTAGTTAGTCGCATTAGCCGAGCGCTCAATCCCAGGATAGCTTAGCAATTTGTTTTTTGGCAAGGTACAATTGAATGCCGCACTCCATTTCCAAAGTTTACGGTCGATCAACCTGAGCCTACCTTCCAATTCCAGCCCGGTATTGCTTACGGTAGCTGGTAGATTGGCCTGAATGGAACTGGATCCTACACTGGGCGGCAAGGCCAGCCCCGCTAACTGGTTAGTGGAACGATTGCTGAAATAGGCCAATTGTAAGTTCAACCTGTCCCTGAAAAACCCAAGTTCAAGCGCCATCTCGGCCTTCCAATTCGTCTCCCATGCGTAGTTGGGATTGGCAATGCGCCCAATGTTTAGCGTTGGTATACCCTGATAGGTTCCGCTATTGTTGTATAGCTGCATATAGCCATAGTCAGGTATCTGATCGTTGCCGGTCACTCCATAGCTTCCGCGAAGCTTGCCAAGGTTCATGAAAGGTAAAAGTTCAGCGATTGCCTTCTCCTCAGAAAATATCCAGGCCGTTCCAATAGCCCAGAAATTCGCAAATTGTTTTCCGGGACCAAAACGACTTGAGCCATCCCTTCTGGCTGTCAGATTGAGAAAATACCGATCCGACAAACTGTAATTCAAACGACTGAACAACGCTGCATACCTATAGGAAGTAAAAGTAGACTCACGTATAGTAAACACAGATGCCGACGCCATATTGTCCATCAGATCATCACTATTAAAGTTACTGGCCAATATATTCCTATATTCCGTTTTGGAATCCTGAAAACTCATCCCCAAAATAGCACTCAGCCTACCAGAACCAATAGTCGAAGCGTAGTTGAGCTGGGGTTCTACAATCCAAGAAGAGAAGCGATTGTTTCCAAACTGGCTCTCCCGATTTGCCGCAGTGGGATTGGTGGCCGGCACCCTGGAACTATTGGGACGTTTAGCCAGCTCCTCCCTACCCAAACTGTTATATCCCAGCGACGATTTAAACACCAGCCCCTCAATGATCCTATAATTAAGTGAAACATTTCCCAATAGATTATTCGTGCTAGCATCAATCGTATGGTTTAGTGCAGCCATGGGGTTGAACAGGATATCCGTACCCTTATATTTCCAATTCAATTTCCCGAACCCGTCAAATACATCAGGTGCATTCGGGGCCATGGTAATATAAGTAGTAGGATCCGTGGTCATCAGATTGCTGACCGCCATATGATAGGATCCACTAACCACAGCTGTAAACCTATCCCCTGCACCTCCAAGATTAAGGTTAAAATTGACCCCGTTCCTCACCAATCCAAAATCCCCTTCATAAACAGTGCCCTCCCGACTATGGTTGGCACCTAACAGATAGGTTGCCTTTTTACTCCCTCCAGATACACTCGCTGAGATGTTCCGAACGCCAGCATTGCCGCCGATTAACACCTTTTGCCAATCCGTATTTTTGGTTTTGTCCCAAACCCCATTGATATCAAAGTCGTTCGCCGCCGGCACCAGACCATCATTGGCGAATGCCTTCATCCTCATCGCTAGATATTGCTCCGTATCCATCATCGAAACAAAATTTCCGACCTGGGCCATTCCCTGTTGCAAACTCAGATTGACCTTTACAGTTTCAGATTTCGCTTTGGTAGTAGTAAGCAAAATCACTCCATTGGCACCGCGGGAACCATAGATCGCCGTCGCATCCGCATCCTTCAGCACCTCAATACTTTCTATATCACTAGGATTGAGCATCCCCAAAGGACTGGCATCCTGGGTGATGGTATTCGCATTCGCCGTATTGATCCTCGTAGAGGGAAAAATTACCCCATCAATGATATATAGCGGATCACCGCCACTGGCTATGCTATTCCTCCCTCGAACCTGAACCTTAAAACCTCCACCGGGCACACCCGTCAACTGTGTTACCTCTAAGCCCGCAACCCTACCCTGTAAAGCCTGTAAGGGATTATTGATCGGCTGCTTTTGGATCGTTTCAGCACTTACACGAGCAATCGATCCCGTACGTTCCCGATCCCTTACCTGATAATAGCCAGCATTAAACTTTACTTCCTGAAGCACATTTTCTGCCGCGGACATAAAAATCAGAAGCTCTTCCCTTCTTGGTAATTGTATTGCAAGTTCTCGGATATGATAGCCTAAGTATTGAACTACCAGATCATATTTACCGGAAGCCAAGGTAAGCTCAAACTCCCCCTTATCATTACTCACTACCGAAATCAAAGTAGACTTCACCTTCAACAACACCCCTGCCAAAGGCTCCCTGGTCTGCGCATCCACGACTTTCCCCCGCACCTTTTCCTGCAGTACCTTCTTTACCGGAACCGCACTCGGCAGAGCAGCCTTTCGCTTCACCACCACCGTTTTATCAAAAACCTGATAGGTCAAGGGCTGTCCTTTCAAACAAGCTTCCAATACCGTGACCAGATCAGCATTCTTCACATCGATTGTCACACGAGAAAGATCAGCTAAATCCTTCTTTTCATACCAAAAGCCATAACCAGTTTGCTTTTTGATCTCGGCAAAAGCCATCTCCAACGGAACAGATTTTAGATTAAGCGTCACCTGCATGGCAAAAACACCAACAGATAGAGAGAGCAACAGTACGACAAGTAAATAACGAATAAAATTAGGTGGCCGAAAGAAACGGCCTAACTGCCTAGAAATAGACAGCGGCTGCTTATCCCCAGAACAGGAATAGCAGTTATCAAAAAAAATCATAAGTTTGTAGTTTAGGGTTATCGATAAAAAATCATAAGCAAATTGGGTGTCCTAGACACCGATCCCCCTAAAACCGCCGGAAGTGCTCGAACACCTCCGGCTTTTTTATTGATGGGGAATTAATTAACTAGTACTAAATTTTAAAAATTTACTTCATTGGCAAATGCATCTATTTTTAAGGTTCAACAATTAATTTTTTGGTCGTAGCGCCATCCGTCTCAATCCGGAACTTGATATCTGAATAAGATAAAATCTTCAACAACACAGACAAATTAGATTTACGGGAGACACTCCCGTTGAATACACGATCAGGAACTTCTCCCCTGTATTCCACATCCAGGTCGTACCACCTAGCCACCTCGTTCAGTATACTTTTCAATGAGGCATCTTTAAACTCGAACACCCCATTCTTCCAAGCCATGGCCAATTCCACATCAGCCGTCCGAATTACAGTCCTCCCATTTCCAGCGATCAATTGCTGCATGGGTTTCAAAATCTTCGCTCCCCCATCATTATCGACCAACGAAACGCTCACACTCCCCTCCAACAAAGTCGTGGCAGTAGTCCCATAATCCCCATAGGCATTCACATTGAAATGCGTACCCAGCACCCTGATCGACTGGCCACGCGAAGCGACCACAAAAGGTTTTGCCCTATCCTTTGCCACTTCAAAATAGACCTCTCCAGTAACAGAAACTCGACGCTCTTTCGCCCCATCAAAGGAAGACGGATAGCTAATGGATGAAGCCGCATTTAACCAAACCTTCGTTCCGTCCGAAAGCACCACCCGATATTGTCCTCCCCGAGGGGTCGAAAGCGTCTGCGACAATTGTGATGTTATATTATTATCTACTACCGATCCATCCAAATACTGTACTCCATCCCTTGAAACATTCAAGCCCTGTTTACCTCCGTTAAGGGTAAGCACTTTATCCCCAACCATCAAGATTGCACGATTGCCTATGGGAGCGATATCCTCTATGACTTCGGTTTTAGCCATTAACTGAAGATTTTCTTCCAACTCCCAATGCGTTACTGCCAGTATGATAACCAAGACAGCCGCAGCCACACTTGTCCAAATGTAAAGTTTAATCTTTTTCTCTCTATGAACCGAAAGTTTAGCATAAACTTCCTCTTTGATCTCATCTATCCTATCTTGAGACAACTCCATGTAATCTTCATTGAATTCCAGAATTGACTTTTCAACGAATAACTTTTCTTCATCACTAGCCACACCTTCGATGTAGCGTTTCAAAAGTACTTTGGCATCTTCTTTTTTCATCTTTAAAAGATCTTTTGTACCATAAAAAGAAATGAAGGCTTGACAGGAAGATTTATTTTAAATTAATGAATTTTATAAAGTAGAAACTAAATTTAAAAGCCTTGGACTAAAGAGATAGTAAATCCAATTTTACCAACCTTTAAATTGTTGAAGAAAGACATTTTTCTGTATATGGCCAAGTTTCCAATTTAATATATGCCATCAAAAGCACCTTCACAGATACCTAAAGCCACAATCCCACATTTCAAAATAAAATTAGCTGAAAATCAATAATTTATACATACATTTGCAATTCAATAAATAAAATATAATGCAACAAGGAACAGTAAAATTTTTCAATGAGACAAAAGGTTTTGGCTTCATTACTCCATCAAATGGCGATGCCGAAATTTTTGTACACATCTCTGGACTAACTGACGAAATTCGCGAAAACGATTCAGTAAGCTATGATGTAGAGCAGGGCAAGAAAGGCCTAAATGCGGTTAATGTTAAGATAGCTTAAGATAATCCTTCTTATAATTTGGAAACATCCACACAGTCGTGGATGTTTTTTTTGCCCCGACAGACCATTCATCCATAGGGTTTCCAAAACCTATTAAAGAAAGAAGATCAATATCACCCTACCTACTTTAGACCGAATGATACGTAAGGCATTTGTGATCTGTTTGGACACATTTTGTTCTGACGTATCCAACTTTAAGGCGATTTCCTTGTGCGTCAGAAAAGCTTTCCTAGAAAGTTCAAAGATACTCCTCATTTTTTTAGGCAAGGACTGGATCTGTTTCTCGATATATTCACTGAGTTGCCTATCCCTGACGAGATGATCTGCCTGAACAGACGAAACGCCGGATGTATAAGTGCTTAAATATTCACTGAACTTATCCTGAACTTTTTGACGGGCGAAATGATTTAAAATCTTATAGCGAATACATACATACAGAAATGGCAACAAAACCGTCTCCTCTTTTAGTTCCAACTTCTGGTGCCACAGATCTGTAAAAAGTTCCTGCACAAAATCCTTTGCCAACTCCTCATCACGCAACTTCTTATAGGCGAACACAAACATCAACTGGAAATATCGATCATAGATTTCAGTATAAGCACCAGTATCACCTTGCCTCAAAAGGGCAATTAATTCATTATCCGAAAGTTTCTGATAAACAGGCATGCTCGTACTTGGTTAAGATGAGCCTTGCACTGGAAGAGACTTGATAAATTTGGGGTCTGCAAACCATGCACACAATAAAGTTTCTGAGGCCTTACGTCAACGTGGGATTACAGCAGACCCCAAATCTATCTGGACGTGCAAATATAGCACATCTATAAATAGATATTGGGATTATTCTGCTGTCCTGCGATGACGGCCTCAGATTGTGTCCGCAAGACTCTTATAATCAATAGGATTATTAAATTCTTACTCAAAATTAAGAATACTTTCTTTAAAATCAAATTATTAAAACAAAAAGAAAGTAAAACATCTAAAATTGTCATTAAATAACGTGTTGGTTACTTTTAGAGGATAATGGCCTCACGTATTCCCGACAATAACTTAAATTCTTTTCTAACAAAGCGAAATATTGCAAATATTGATATACATGCTAAAACTGGAATTCCAACCGTCGAAATCAGCAAGCTTAGAAATGGACTAATCAGGAAAATCGGTGCTAAGAAATTGTTCCTGATCATTTTAAGTATTGGAGAGAACATAGAGAATGTTCTTGAGGAAATTTATCCATCTCTATCATTAATTAATGTCAAGCCCGAAGTGAAAATCTCTAAACAGACCATTTTAGGGAGATTCTTTGATTCAGTGGAAGACAATACAATTAAAATAATTTCTTTTAAAACCGGTATAACTGCACAGCGGTTAAAATCACTTAAACTTAAATCAAATGCTATACCGCTTGCTCACGAATTGCTTCTGATAGAGTTAGCTACTAAACAAAAACCTGGAAGTTTATTTAAACTTTTATATAAAGACCTTATATTGAATACATCACAAGAGCAGGAAAAACTTAGGGAAATTGAGAAATCTAAGAGTTCTAAAAAGAAATGACCTCAAGTATCATCTCATTAAACTAATACCAAATCCTAAAAAACTGAGGATCAATATTCCAATAATTATCTCTTTCCAATTATAGATTTCATTGTTATCTTTAGAGATAATCAGAGAAAACAGATCGGAAAAACATGTTTTTTAAGGTTTTCATTGCGGTAAGATATTATGCATGACAATATACGAATTCGTCAAGCTCACTATAGACGAAAAAGCTACAACCTGTGTATTTCGGAAATATTATCCATCCCTGTACGTTCCAAACTGTTCAGTAGGTACTATGGATTTATAGTTTGACGCTCACCGCATAGATCCTTTAAGAGAACACGAGATTCTTGTTGCCCTTCTGTTACCCCTTAATCTGTAATCCTGAAGGAAGCCTTCTTTTGCTTTGCAAAAGCCCTTAAGAGCTACCAAAAGTACCCAATTGATAGCGGTCTTAAAATGGATGAGCTATCCAAGTTCGATTTCCTTTTAAAGTGGTATTTACTCAACCAAGAATCGATTTCCCTCATCAAACAACACCTTGTTCCAGAACACATTTGGATAGTCTTAAATCTACTTAAAATCAGCCGATTGAACACTTTTCAGCGAAAATCAGTGCCAATTTGCGACGTTAGATGTGGCCAGCTTGCAAAAAAAGCGGTGGCCAGTTTTGGAATGATCTACATCTATAGATGTAAAGATCATGTTTCGTTTTACCGTATCACCTTTATTTAATTTTCCGATAGAAAAATTATTAAGTTTAAATGGCAAAAGCAAGTAAACTATAGCATCAAAATTCTTCTGATTAAAATCATTAAGTGCAAAATATAGAGCTACTAATGCACTTTCTGTCCAATCCAATAAACGGGTTTTAATTTTATAATGTTGTTTAAGGAAATACCTATTCATAGGGGTATTTGAAATCCCCTTTTTCGCAAGGTTTCGAATGGATTGCCTAGAAAACGATAAGTCAATACCTCTTTCAATTAAGTTAATATCTAATGGTCTAAGCACATTATCTGACCTTACATTAGTTAAATCGAGAGTTTCCCTATATATTGTTGGAATTAATCTAAAGGTGCTGGAGCTATGTCCACGATACCAAATTTTTTGTCCAAGATTTGAGTTGTGCTTACCAAATTCGACTATTTTTTCGGTAAATTCTGCTAAAGAATTTATCGTTGGATTAAACTCGAGTTGCTCCATATTTTACGGAATTAATATTAGATGTTTAAGTAAAAACTTATCGTTTTTTGAGATCTTTATTCAAAAGGGATTTTGTCCTTTACAAACATTCTCGACAGAAGTTTTTATATAGTCCGAAAGATTTGGTCTTAATTTGTGAATCCAACCATCAGTTGTTTGTATTCCTGTTTCATTAATACCCGAATATACTCCCTCATACACACTTGGATCATCACCTTCGTCTAAATATATAAACACAAATTGATCAAGAGCATTGTAGATATCCAGAACGTAAAAAGGTCTTGCTATTATCCGGTCATACTCGAGCATCTTTTCCCTTACCCATTCCTGTAGATCATTCTGACTTTGCGTTTCACTTCCATAATCCAATACGTAGCAATTATCCCCAGCCAAAAAAAGTAATTCCTTTAAAGCGATAGGAAAGGCAAGCCCATTATTATACAAAGTTTCTAACTCTGAAATTTCTGCCAATGAAATGGGTTTGATTTCATCTCTAAATTCTGTATTATCATAAAAAGCTGCAGGATTATCCCGTAATGACTTTAAATATCTTATTTCCATACCAGTACTTACTCTTTCTCAAATCTTTATTGTTTATGCTCTTGGGTTGCTATTGATTTAGCACGTCTGCTATTTTTAATAATAAGGTTCGTAGCCTTAAAGTAAGGCATCGTTTTTTGAGATTTTACTATTTTACTTTTCAATTGATGCCAGATAATTTATTGGCATGTTTATCGAACGCAAAAACATTTTTCATTTCATCAAGTATAGTCTTGTGATTTTCTGAATACAGTAATGATCCCCGTATTGCGCAAAAGTCATCGAAACTAATTAGGGTATTAAAATAATCTCTAGTAGAATTAGTTTTTTTATACTTCTTTTTTAGCCTCGAAATTTGATGATGATAAGCTTCGATATTTTCTTTTAAGATATTCCGCCTTCCCTTTAATACCCGAAGGTTTTCGATAAAAAAATCGTAATGGATCATTGTAACAGGAGCAACTTTTTGAAACTTTTCGGTAATGTCGATATCAAGTTTAGGGGCATTTTGAATTGCATATTCATTTACCCCATACTTATTTAAGTGATTTTCAGCATAAACTAAAATTGGAAAAATTCTAAGTTTTTTCAACTGGCCATTTAAATTGCAGTGGCTTCCATCGGTATCGCATAGAATTCTAATCATTCTGTTAAGCTGAGGTATTCCTTTTTTATCAGTAACAAAATTGGTGTCTATAAAATCTTTGAACTGTTCAACACTTTTTTCAATTGTGACATTTTTGTTTAACGAGCTCGATTTAATTTCAAATAAAAATACGTCTCGTTCATTTATAATCATGGTTGCATCTGGTAGGTTAAGATCCTCCGATGGGATTACTCTTACGCCTTTTTTTTCCATCGATTTTAACAAATTAAATATCAAATATTTTTCTATATATCTTCCCCATAAGCCTTGTAAATCGGAAAATCTCGATATACGAAGAGATTGAGGGAGTAAATTTTGCTTAAAAAGGTAAAAATTGAAAACCTTTTCTGTGATTAGACCGAAATTAGAAATGCCACTTAAGTACAAACTATCGTCCGCTAATTTAATAAAAGGCTTAACGGTCATATCTTCAAGATAAACCCTATTATTATTGCTAGTTTGCAACCAGGTAACTACATCAATTTGATGAAATATATCATAGTAAACATGATCCTTAGGGACAACTATCAAAAGATTGTTTTCCGATATTGCCCTTTCTTTAGTTACAATGAGATTAATAAAAGTTAAAGGATAATCGTAGATAGAACTAAAACCTGTAACTTTAAGTAGTCGAGCTTCAAAGTCTTCAAACTCCTCATTTAATAAATCTTTTAGAAAGCCTATAAAAGCAAGCTGCTTCGCAATACCAGTCCGAGGATATGCTGCAGGATGTTCGGCATTAATTCCTTGTGATAAAAGCATTTTCCAAATAAGTTCTATGCTATTCTTTTTGATGCCAAGACCTAGTTCGCTGTAGCGATGCTCGTTATACACAAGTACTGCATTAAATGCTGTAACAGCAAATATGCCTTCAAATTCAACAGATTGAATTTCACTAGGCAAGTCGTTTGTTAAGAGATCAGCCAATATTTCAGTAATCACTGGAGCGGTACTTAAATAAAAGGTTGAAATTCGGGGTAATACTATTTGCTGGTAATTGATAGGAAGCGTATTGATAAATTTCACAATGAATGGGTGAGTAGCTCCTGACAACTTTGTTTCCTCTACTGCTATGTTTAGCATTATGAAAAACTTTATGGTTTCATCCCGATCAAAAGAAAGTAGGCTGGAGATATCTTTCTTTGGTAGAGTAACAGAGTTATGAATTAAATTGTAGGTTAATATTGGATAAAGGGGTTTCATGAGCGTAATTGTTAATTTATCGTTTGTTTAGGCAGTTTACTTATTTTGGTTATAGCGCAGGTCGTTTACTTGTGATAATTTAGTTATGTCTTCAGCAGCGATAAAAAGCTGATCACTATTGCCCATTTCATCAATTTTAACTTCTATCATTCCATTTTGAAAAGCTATGACAGTCCAATACATTGAAAAGTCATGTACACCAGATCTTTTAAACATTACCTGGTTTCCAATTTTTACATCATCGATTTTATACATTTTTATTGTTTTTTGAGATTGAATAATTTATTAATCTTCATTATATGCATCTTGAATTAAGTCTAATTTTTGCATAGCTGATAAAAAAAATCCGCCTGTGCCCGTCACTTCCGAGCCATCTTTTATTGTTACATCGAACGGATCACTTGCATAAATATGTGAACAATCGATACACATTTCTAGAAACCATTTAATAATATACGTACCTATCCCCATTCTTAAATACTCTTTTGGTGAGAACATATAAATAAGTTTATATCCTGATTTTGATCTTAGATCATCATCAGCAGTTTCATTTTTAAATGTAAATTCTCCATCCATTTGATTTTCTAATTCACATTCATTTTCATCATCCTCTGTGTTATCTTCATAAAATCTGAAGTCCACCCTGTCTTCATCATCTTGTTCCCAAGAAATAATAATTCTCTGACCATTTTGAAGTTCTACTAAATGTGCCCAACCATCATTTAGTTCGCGGATTAATTTAACCTTATCCATGTATCGTTATTTCAGATTTTTATTCTAATTATTAAATCACCTGCTGAGGAATATTGATTTAAATTGTTTTTTTGATTACAAAATGTAGGACTTACTATCAAAGTTAAAAGCTCTTGCGATTTTGTTATCTCACAATTCTCTCAAGTTTTCTATCATAGTGCCTGCCTATCCACTTTGTGATAGCAGATCTATTGTATGTACCCGCACCGTCAGCACACATCTTATATTGTGAAATGCTTAAACCGACCTCTTCAGCAGCATATTTAACGGCTTCCAAATTTTTCATATCTACGGTTTCACTTGTCTTGTAATTTTCTTTATCTGCTTCCATAATTTGGATTTACTTCGTAAAAATGTGTTATCATTTCCAGCCCTGACCGTAAGAACCTGTTTCGTGAAGCCAGGATTTACCACATTTGCTGCATTTATAATAGTGTTCATCGACATTCCCAAATTGCGAAGGAACTGCCTTAAATTCAGTACGAGTTAAAAACTGGTGGGGGGGAGTATGCCTATTTCCCTTTTCCAATACCTCACAATCATTGCATGGGTTTGGGTTAGCTTGGTTGTTATTTTCACTCATTATTTCAGATTGATTATTTTATAAAAAGTTGTTTTACTGCCTATCTTAAAGGCTTTCATTATATCTTCAACTGGAAGGGTTTTACTCTCATAAGAGGCTTTAACCAGGGGAGCTATTTCTTTATACTTTTCAGTCATTCCCTTTGGTCTACCTCCATTTTTACCTCGTTCCCTAGCTGATTTTAAACCTGCGTTTGTTCTTTCAATCAAAACATTTCTTTCATGTTCTGCTAAAGCGCAAAAAATATGAAAAATCAATTTCCCACTTGCCGTAGAAGTATCTATATTTTCTGTTAACGATTTGAAATGAATTCCATTTTCAATAAGTTCAGTCACAAATTTTATAAGGTTAACAGTTGTTCTTCCAATTCTGTCTAACCTCCAAACCGTTAAAGTGTCGCCTTTTCTAATAAAGCTTAATAATTGATCTAATTGTGGTTTTTCAGATTTAACCCCGCTAACCTTATCAATGTAAATCTTTTCAATTCCTAAATGTTTTAAAGCGTCAGTTTGCAAATCTAAATTTTGTTCAAACTTACTCACTCTAGCATAACCTATCTGCATAATTACATTTTACTCGTTTTAGATAAATTTAATGTAATTTGTTTTAATGTACAAACAAAATGGACTTAAAAGTTAAACCATATATTTTTACAAACGACTTTATAAAGAAGTACGTTAAACCGACCGTTTTAGAAAGCAACAAAACAGGTACGAACCCGAACCCTAATTACCATAAGCAAAGCCATATTTGGTTCCAAATCTTACAAACAGAAAATTAAGAATGTTTCGTAAATGCTTTAAGATATATCTGCCCTCGCAAAATTATGCGACACAGCCCACTTCCACATCCAACCAACTTGGATAACTTTGATAAAAAAAGCCATGAAAGCAACAGAGAAAAAAAACGCTAAACTATGCTACGAACACATCGGTGGCAAACAGGGCAATCTGCTATTGGAACAATTTGTGGACAAGGGCTGGCTAGCCAAAGAGCACCTCACAGACAAAAACTTCTATATCACCGAAAAAGGCATAAAAGAGTTTACCAAGCTGGGCATTGACCTCTCCCTGATCCATTCGTAAAGAATGATAACTTCTAATAAGTTAAAAAAAGAGTTAATATCAAACTTACTGCTACAAAGAAGAGCAGGTTGGCGAACCTGCTCTCACGACTAAACTAATCCATCCTGAACTTGAACCTGCCCTGGTTAATCCTGATGACAGGAGACAAACTACTGGCAGCAATCAGCTCCCCTGAAAAAGAACCTTCCAGCACACCATTTTTGAAGTCACTATCAACTAAAAAGTTGGTATAGTTGATCTCTGGCGTTAAACTGGCATAATATAGTTCACGGACCGAATGACTTGGATTTTTTTGCGTTACCTTATTGATGTTCAATTTCTGAACAATGTATCCATTATCCACAGGCATCAGCACGAACATGATCGAGTAAGTGATATCGCCTAGCACCTGCTTTCCATAAACACCCCTCCCTGTCCCTAGATCAAAGTCCAAGGAAGCGTCGAAGAACTCCAGTTCAGAAAACATGAGGTTTTCATTGCCAATTTTAAAGGTGATTTCCCCAACGCTCTGCGGTTCAACCACTTTTTCCTTCTTGCAGGCTACAGTGAACAATACTGCCAATACGATTAAATAGACACCTCTTTTCATATTATAAACGGATATTCAATATTCTCAATTAATTCCAGTAGGCTGATCTAAATCCATCTCTTGTGCATCTGGAAGCCTTAACCGCTCACAGCATTGAGAGAAGTAACAGAGCACTCTTCCACCACCCACTATCGCTAAAATATAAAAAACGAACTAGTAGGCCATAAATGGGAAATAAAGTCACATTACAAGCAAATCCACTATTGTTTATGACTAGGATCGGAACCAATTTTAAGGCACAGCGCATATCCAAGTAAATCAACAGCTATCGAGAAATTTAAAGTGACGTAGTAAGAACGGAGGACGAGCCTACACCAAACGACAAAAGCGACATCCACCAATAGTTGTTTTTGAATTAAAACATCAATTATTTACTTACTAAATCGTTTTTTCTTTCTACATTTAACTAATTATGCGCCAACTTATGCGATCCAAGCCAACCATTTATTTTTTTAGTTTTATACTTTTTGCGTTTATAATAAATACCGCGAACTGCTTTGCACAGGCTGATCCGAAAAATGTATTTGTGATCAAAGGAAACGTCAAAAATGCTGAGACCAATTTTTGGGAATTGTTAATCACTGATTTTATCAAAGCAAAGCATTTAGTGGGTGTGCCGATTGATGAGAATGGCAATTTTCTTAAAGAAATTGCTATTTCTGCCCCGCAAGATCTATATCTTTCCCTAAACCACCGGGGGATCCCAATCTTTGCTGTTCCTGGAGATACATTAACAGTGAACTGGGATGCTACAAGGTTTGATGAAACTTTTCAAATATCTGCAGCTTCCTCTATGTCCTTCCGTCAGGCTGAAATCAATCTTTCCTTAAAATTGTATCAATCATATTGGCCCAAAACTTTGGAAATGTTAAGAACCGTTCAAAGTAAGGAATTGAGTGGTGACGAGAAAATGCAACAGGTACAAGAATTGTTTGACAAGTACTGTTATCTGATTAATAAGTATCCCAAAAGTAAGTATTCAGCTAAGATTATTGCGGATCAGTACTATTTCTTTTTGCTCAGATTTATAGAAAAAATCAATGCACAGGAAAGAAACAAAATTGCAGGCACATTTAAACAGTATAGGCTAAATCTTGATAGCTTAAAAGATGCCGGTCTAAAATCCCAATGTAGGGAAGATTTGCTTAATGAAGATATTTTTGTCTTATCGCCAAACTACCGAAATTATATCGAAAATAGAGTGCGGTTCAATACACTGTTCAGCGAAGTTAATCTTTTAAACAGAGTGCAGGAGAACAAGGAATTTAACTTTACACTGAGCAACGGTTATGCTGGACTCTCAAATTTATATCTTTCAGATATGATTCGGGATTGGTACCTTACAAATTCAATTATCAATGGCTATTCGGATTACGGATATGAGAAATCTGAGCAAGCCTATCAAAAATTCAAGAATGATATCCTTTCCAAGTCTTACAAAGATACTCTTGAGCGCTTTCATAATCAAATGCAGCGGTTGCGTAAGGGAATTCAGGCGCCTGCCTTCTCCCTTAAGAATGCCGATGGGAAAAATATATCACTAAGTGATTTTAGAGGTAAAGTTGTTTATATTGATTTTTGGGGTATCTACTGTAATCCCTGCATCAACGAAATCAATCAATATGCAGAAAAGGTACATCAAAAATATAGTAACGTTGTTTTTATAAATATCTGCGTGGATGCAGATGAAAAGGCTTGGCAAAAAACCCTCAAAAGTTTAAAATTAAATGGCATCAATCTTTTAGCAAAAGGGTGGACAAAAAATCCTGTTTGTCAAGCTTATAACGTGTCTGGTATTCCACACCATGTATTGATTGACAAAAATGGAAAACTCATAGACAATGCTGCACCTGATCTTGGCAGGCTAATGGAAGATAATAATGTACTTGATCAATTGCTAAAGATGTAATATACATCAGCCCAGAGATAGTTTCTGTACAAAAGACAAAGCCATTTTAAGAGGACTTATTTACTGTCGCCGCTCGTATTTTGATTGACGGAACTATAATCAACCAAAAACTGCTCATCAGGAGATAGTTCATCTATGCAGCTTTCCACAATATGGAAAGCTGCAACTATAAATCTTATCAGTTCCGATCTTATACGGAGAGTAGGCTGGACACTGGAATTCCATTTCGGATAAAGAAAAACTAAATTCAAGAACTGATGGCAAGCAGAGGAACAGCAGCTGATAATTCACTATGTGATTAGCCTTTCTAAAAACCTGGGACATCATCTTTCCTTACAGCTTGATTGAGCGCTATATTTCCTAATCTTTGTGGGTAGAGTTTCTTTGGCTTGAGCCATTCTTTGGATGGGTTTAAATTGAGTGTGTTACAAGGGGGGAATTGAAGGGATAGAATTTGGTTTCGGAGGTTTATTTCTTCAGGGGGAAAAGTATGAAATATAAAATTCCCGGCAGCTAAAGTTTGGTCCGAAATCGCTAGGTTACTTTTTCCAGAATATGCACAGCCCTTCCTTCCCAAAAAAAATCTACTCAACAGCGTGCATTAACTTCACCCATCAGGCAGCCTCGATAAAATCAAAACCCAACACCCCTTTGAAAAAATGCTCCCCAAAAACCAACCACCCCAAACAAAAATTCCAAACAATCAAACCAATTTTTCCCTATTTTTAAACCATGAAAACCATGCACCAACTCACCCTGGTCATCCTAACCTTGCTCTTCGCCCACACCACATCCGCCCAGACCAAGCAGGATCCCCGCATCACTCAATTCCTCAGTCAGAAAGCATCCCTTAAGAACAGCGCAGCCCACAACCTATTGCAAACCCTCTTCCCCGAATACAACCTCAAACAAATGCAGCACATCTGCCTCATCGTCGGCGACTGGACCGCCGCGGACCAGCAGGGAAAAAGATTCAAATACCTCTACCAGCAGCGCTTCTACCTCGCCGCCAAAGTAGACACCTTAAAAGACAGCCCCGAGACCACCGCAGAAAAAATCTCCAAAATGTGGAATATCTATCAGCAGACCGGATACACCTCATGCAACGCCAGTACCTTCGATGTCAGAGACGGAAACCTACTCAAATACGCCGTAGCCGATAAGTTTGAAGATTTTCTGCAAGACGCCATCAAATGGAAACTGGATCTGAACAAAATAGACAACAGCGATGGGATGACCCTGCTCGATTACATCGATGACAACCTCCTGCGTGCCAAAGGATCTGCTTTAGAATCCACCTACAAAAAATACCACGACATGTTCAGAAAAGCCGGCGCCAAATACAAAAAAGAGCTCTAGTATCTATTTAATAAGTAATTTTCTTCTTCGCATTAAAAAGGGAATCGTTATCTAGTCTATATGTGGCAGAATAACTGTGTTGAGAGCATCATAGCAAATACTTATTATTAAATTCACTGGGGTATTCAGCGACTAAAACCACCAAAAGTGGGAAGAACCCAAAAGTAGCCACTCTATTTCGTTTCAAACTATCCAATTCATATTATCTTTTACTATTGACCCATCCTTCCATTTTCCTGAAATTAGAATTCGAGCAGTTCGATATGAGTGAACTATCTAGCCTTCCTTTCGCTTCGCAAAAGGCGATATCTCACTTCATTACGCTTAAAGCAAGTACCTAGTTCAGTGCTTTAAAAAAAACTCAAGTATCATCTCATTAAACTAAGACCAAATCCTAAAAAACTGAGGATGAATATTCCAATAATTATCTCTTTCCAAGTTTGAGTTTCCTTACTATTTTCGCTAACCCAAGATTATAAGATATATATTATTGGCATTTAATCGGTAAATTCGTCACTTAAGCGTGATGAGCTATAACAGCTATAAGTTCCATACTGCTTGATTTTGAGAAAAAGGTTAAAATATGGAATATAAAAAAGTACAACCTTCAAAGGAACTAGAGGGCTTTATCCACTTTTACTGGGAACTAAAAGGCCAGGAAAACATCAGTCAACGAGAAAGAGTTTTCCCTGATGGTTGTGCAGGCATCATATTCAACTTTGGAGAGAACTGTATTACAGACAACGGTTCTATGTCAATGGAGTTCGGCAAAACATACGTGGTGGGCTCAATGAATACCTTTAAAGAAAGTATAATCGAAAGCGATACACATTTACTGGGTGTATGCCTAAAACCTGCGGCCTTTGCTAATTTCTATTGCTTTGCACCACAAAATGAACTGACTAATGATACGGTTGAGCTAGAAAAATCCAGATCGTTCAATATCGATAAGATATCCAGCGGTACCTTCCAATACTTCGACACCTTCCTTGCTGACAGGATGACCAATAAAAATAATCCTCTACAGCTAGCCTTCGACCATATCCACGAAACAAAGGGACAGATTAGCGTCCACGAACTCTCGAAATCGACTTTTACAACTGTACGTCAATTGGAACGCAACTTCAGAAAGTTCGTCGGCCTATCTCCCAAAGAATATTCAAATATCATCCGCTTCCAACATTCGCTGGAAGTGATCAGAAACTCGGAACCAAAAAGAAGCCTATTAGACATATCTTTCGAATGTGGCTATTATGACCATGCCCACCTGAGCAACGAATTCAAGCGGTATACAGGGTTTGCTCCTTCCTCATTTTAATTTGTCGTATTTTTCCAAAGTGCAGGCACTCGCTCCAGATTAACTTTGCAGCATAATAAACTTTAAAGCAGATGCGAAAAATATCACTTTTCATCGCCATGAGCCTAGACGGCTACATTGCGCACACCAATGACGACCTTAGCTTCCTGAAGCTCGTAGAAAAGGAAGGCGAAGATTACGGATACGGAGAATTTACATCCAAAATCGACACGATCATCATTGGTAGGCGAACCTATGATTATGTCCTCAAGGAAATCGGGCCATCCCACTACGACAATGGCCAAAGAGACGTTTATGTGATTACCAGAACGCCGAAACCACAGCAAGGTAGAACCATTTTCTATAATGGAAATCTGGGGGAACTGATACAACGGTTAAAATCTGAAGAAGGAAAGGATATTTACTGTGACGGAGGTGCCGAAGTAATCAATGAGCTGCTGAAAAACAAATTGATAGACGAGCTGATCATTTCAATAATACCAACCCTATTAGGAGATGGGACAAGGCTTTTCAAAAATGCCCGTCCCGAACAAACACTAGAATACGTCAAGACTAAAACATTTGACACCGGGTTGGTGCAACTACATTATTGTACGAAAACGTAGCTAGTGGGAAATGCTGAGATAAGATCATATCCACAAGCACGGGTAAAATAATCTCGAAATTTCAGCCAAAACTAAACAAGGAAGTTTTCATCGACACATTTACTGGAAACATCGATATCCTATTGCAAACATTAAGTTTATAGCTATCTTTGTCTTGAGAGCGTTAATTTAGATGATGGGGATATGACTTCGGTTGTATCTCCATTTCTTTTTATAAAGTGCAAGCCTCCGTCAACTAAACCCGACTTTAAGCAGCATCCCGATATATCGGGTGGAGTTGAAGGCGGGACCGATGTTCTCAACATTTTAATAAGCTTCTAATTGGTTTTCAGATTTCTGCGTAAGATCCGGTCATTTCGAGACTACCATTTAAATTAAACCTATTTTCATCATGGCTTCTTTGTTCTTGGTCAAACAATGTTTTTAAACAGGTTTTATTGTTTGATATCCCGCTTAAACAACTGATTAATTTGTTCATTAATCCGAGTACTTACACTTTCTATCTATTTCAACTTAATGCCAAACTTTAATTTATCGAGTAATCTACAGCGGTTGCAATAAGGAAAGTAAATATGTTACAGCCGCCTTGTCATCCATAATCGGAAGTGCGTTAGCTTCGTCTCCATTAAACCCTTCCCTCACCGTCGATACTACAGCAAGTTGCTTATTATCAAAGGGTTCTTTAAGATCGATGAATACGGCATAATTTTGAAAGGTCTTTGAATTTGACTTTGATTTGATGACGCGGATATTTTGATATTGTGGCTGTGCAAGCCGCTCGTCCTGAACAGGTAAGTAATCTTTGTAGGCCCCACTCTGTTCAAGATTAACCATCGCCTCGTAACTGGCCCCAGTTAATGCCAACACATTTCTGTTATACTCATAGCCTGCTACGCTACGCTTATACTCGATGTTGTAGCTGATCCCTTTGATATCATCCGGATAATTATCGGCTACGTAGAAAAGTGGATCGCTTTTGGTTTGTTGGAATCCCTCTGTAAAAGATCCAAGCAACTGCTGTACGGCGTGCCTACTGGCTACCTTCTTCAGAATTACCCTGTTGGCGGTGCTCCCGTTAGCATCGTCCTTGCCACATGAAAATTGCACGGCTGAAAAAACAATTAATAAAAAGGTTAGGGTGCTGTTCAATTTCATCATCAATTATTTTTAATATTTAAATCAATTATCGTGCCTTTTGGATTATTTTAGTACGTTAATCATCAAAACACGTAGTTTGACATCGTTATCCCTTTATATACCATGTGGGCACTAGACTGGAAATCCAGCCATCAAAAAACAAGAACCGTTATAAATCCCCAATCCTGGAAGTGGCAAATGGCGCATTTAAACACGTCTTTGAACGCCTCGAACCAGACAACCCAGACCTTACCCGCCAGCTCTGGGATGCAGAAAATATATCGACAATGTGATACTCAAACCCGATATGTTGCTATCGAATGGGATTACCTACACAAAAAAAATTGATTTTATCCCAACAGCAAAAACGGCCAGGCATTGTTCATCGCATGGACTGCTATTCCCCAAGGTAAACCGAAACGTACCCCAACCCAGGCCAATAGTAGCCCATTGATAAAAAATGGCAACAAATGTACTACGGCCGTAAACAAACCCATGCCCTCTAGGGTAAAGTTATGGTAATGCCAAAGTGCAAATAGTATTGATCCACACCACAGCAATACTAACCGCACCTTAGGAGCATCCAAGAAGTGTTTGATCCTTTCCAGGTATGCCCTTGTCAAAAAAAAGAACATGCCCGAACAAACAGCAACCGATAACGTCCACCAGTCCATCCTGTAAAAGTTAAGACCGAATACCGTACAAACCAAAAGGTATAAGCCAACGGACAACGATGCCCTGATATACATCGATGATCTTTGCAACAGTCCCCGGAACGCCAGCTCCTCCAACAGCGGAGCCAGGACCACAAACTCCAGGAATACGGCATAGCTCGACATTTCCCTGATATAGGCAGGCTTTTCGAAACCGCCAATAGCATCCGCTATCAGTCCGCGGCTTACCAATAAAGTCTGTAAGAGGCCGACGGCGATATTGACCACGAGCATCACCACCAAAACACCAAGGGCAATTCGCATTTTTTTGCCCCATCGAACGGAGCGGTCAGCAGGCGCATAGGGATAACAAAGGAAATTAAGAAAGTGACGCATATCTTATAGGAATATGAATTTGATGATTAAACTTCAGGATTGGAAATGACACCCATCTTACCGATCGGCACCCGTAATATACGGATTTAGCGATCAAGCTACTTTAAAATATGATTGGATATCTGTCAGCATGTCGTAAATTACCTAGATCCGTTCATTTGCCTTCCCCATCGGAAAAACATTTGATCGGCCCCTAACGTTTTCCTTAAAACCACTTGGATTATGGAAGCAAATTTGGATCGGTTTATAAAAGCGCAAGAAGAAAATTATTCGGAAGCAATCGCCGAAATAAGGTCAGGACAAAAGAAGTCACATTGGATGTGGTATGTTTTCCCCCAGTTAAAAGGCCTAGGGATCAGCGAAACCTCCAACTATTATGGTCTACGTAATATCGATGAGGCGAACAACTTTCTCCACCATCCCATTCTCGGCGAAAACCTTGTCAGGATCTGCAAAGCGTTAGAAGGTATAAATGGAAAATCAGCCTATGAAATCTTCGGTACGCCAGATGACCTTAAACTTCATTCAAGCCTTACCCTATTTTCATTGGTCAAAGAAACCAATCCGATATTTCAGCAGCTGATCAATAAATATTTTGATGGCAAGCCCGATCAACTTACCCTAAAACTGCTGGGCAAATAAACCTATAGCCAACGCAACAGATAGACTCCGATCATGGAGGATAGTTAACAAATCATACCAAGGTTACCCTGTAATGGCAGGCAGATTGCACTACAGACCGGCACCCACGCCTATCCCTATTTCCATAACAAAAAAACATAACGGGTAAGTTTCGTCAACTGCCCCTCGGGCCTATACTTCATCAATAGTTACAGATCAAACCAAAAAAGCAAAAGCACCGCCGAATGATACAGCGATGCTTTTGCCATAGGGTTGAAGCCTTATCAGACCACCCTTACGTTGACCGCATTTGGCCCCTTTTTGCCATTCTGCACTTCATAGCTGACCTGATCATTTTGGGCGATCTGGTCGATCAATCCTGAAATATGCACAAATACCTCGTTTCCACCATTACTCGGTGTGATGAAACCAAAACCCTTGGTCTCATTGAAAAATTTTACTGTTCCTTCTTGCATTGTATCGTTAATAAAAGTCGATTGCGCCAAATAGCGGCAAAGCAGCAACAGACATAACCACCCAATTGTTTTACCCTTACCTGATTTTCTGGAAACACAAAGGTTTCAAAAAACAAAGCCTGACTAAACGGATACAATATTAACCGCTTTCTCCAGCGCTCCCAGACCGCAGGTCCATGACTTACCGACATTATAGCAATCTGCTACGGACAAATGATCTTTGGTATGCCATCAGATCTTGCCAAGAGAGCTGCGCTTCAAATACCTGCATTTCACTCCAGCAAAACTTAAGGCACTTGTACTTGTTACCGTTCAAAACTTTCATAAATGAACATGACTAACAAACCTGCTGAAAACTTGGAAATCAAAAAAATCATTCTACTGCTCCTTTCAGTACTTACCATTTTCTCCGCCTGTAAAAAGGACGACGCCGAACGCAATTCAGATCGCCTAATCGGTAGATGGAATGTCGAAACAGTAGCCTATATCGAATATGAAAACGGTAAGGAAACCGAACGTAACCAATATTAAAACCTTGATATCTTCTGGGACTTCAGAAATGACGGAACTGCAACAGTCGACTTCGAAGGCGGGGACGAGCAGGTACGCTGGAACGCTACAGACAACATGATACAGTTTACACGTGAGGAAGGTGATCCACTAGACTTCAGTATCAATTCACTGACCAAAAACTATTTATATGTAGTATACGAAGACCGTGTAAGAGTTATCGATGGAGTCAACGTCAAGCAGACTATCGAGTTTACGCTACGGAAATAAAACTTGCCATCGTTCTGAAATTATCGGCCATTCCTATTTATTTAGGCACACAGGTGTCAATTCGGTAAAAAAAGTATTATGTTTACTTTGTAAATCCTGGGAGGTACCTATCCTATTTCCAGTAGACGGTTTACTTCGAAGGAAACATGCCATTAAGAGAACTTGAAAGACTGCAGGCGGTCGACCGTTTCCTTAAACTGGAAATCAGCAGTGAAAATGAAATGCAGGAGATCATTGCCTGTGCCGCCAACATCTGCAATGTGCCCATCGCCATGGTCACGCTGATCGGCGAGGACACCCAGTATATCAAATTCAAGATCGGAACTGACCTGGAACAGACTTCAAGAGCGGATGCGTTTTGCGAATACACCATTAGTGAGGACAGCGTCATGGTCGTACCAGATACAGCGCATGATAGCCGGTTTGTCGACCACCCCTACAGGAAAGGACAGGCCAATATCCAATTCTACGCTGGCGCCCCACTGACTACCGTAGACGGCATCAAACTGGGGACACTCTGTGTAGTGGACCACGAACCCAAAACCCTTAGTGACGTACAGCAACAGATGTTGTCCATCCTGGCCAAACAGGTAGTACATATACTCGAATTCGAGCATAGCCTACAGGTAATGAAAGATCAATACCTTGAGGCCAAGGCCAATGAGCTCAAACTAAGATCACTGTTTGACAGCTCCGCCGCGTGCCATCTGCTCGTTGGCACCGACATGAAGATACTGTATTTCAACAAGGCCATTTCCGACTTCATGAGGCAAAACCATGGACAGGATATAGGCGTGGGCCTTTCCGTACTGGACTTTGTCGGGCAAGATTTCATCGACAGCTTCCTAACAAGTTTTAACCGTGCACTGCTTGGAGAGCATATCACTATAGCACATAGCCTGTACCATTCCGGCAGGGAAATCTGGTGGCAGTTCAACTACTATCCCGCCTACGACAGCGAAGGTAAGATCATCGGTGTTTCCTATGCCGCCTCGGACCAGAGCGAGCTGAAGCGATCGCAGGAGGACGCCACACGAAAAAGGAATGCATTGGACAGGATAGCCATCATACAGTCCCACGATATCAGGCGTCCCCTATCTTCCATTCTTGGACTTGTAGCCCTATTGAAACTAGCCGAACTGCCACAGGTGGCCCAGGAAGTAAATATGCTGGATAGGGCTGTAAGGGAACTGGACGACACGATCAGGAATATAGTCACCAGCTCAACCTCATAGGAAAGTCTGATCTGATGATTCGGTTACGTACTAACGGGAGACAGGATATGCCGGATCAAGGCACTTCCTACCTAAAATACTGCGCTAATTTCTTTCTTTTTTAAGCAAGCTGTTGATCTTTGCTTCCATTTCCTCCAAGTTGAATGGCTTTGAGATAAAGTCGTCAGCTCCTGCTCCTGCTGCAATCGTAGCGCCCTCGGTACTTGCTGAATACATGATTACCGGAATGGCCGCTACCTCGGGGTTCAGCTTTATGTTCCTTAACACCTGATCACCCGCGATCACCGGCATCCAGATATCCAGCAATAGCAGATCCGGCAGCTGTTCCTCCAATGTTTTGAGCGCCCTGGTACTATCCTGTTCCGTCACAACCTCGTAGCCGAACTCATCCAAGAGCATCTCCATCATCTCCAGGATACCCGCATCGTCATCACAGATCATCACTTTCTTAGACATCCCCATTCTCCCTTCCCCCGTGAATGGGCAACGTAAAACTAAACGTAGAGCCTTCTCCAACCTTGCTTTCGGCCCAAAGTGTTCCGCCATGGTTCTTAACTATCTGCTCGCAGATATACAGCCCTATGCCCATTCCCGGAAACGATTTTTGGGTCGAGCGCACGCGGTAGAACCTCCCGAATATCTTCTTCAGCTCATCGGCATGGATGCCCATCCCCCTATCGGTTACCGAAACCTTGACGAAGTTGCTCACCTGTGACAGGTGCACATTCACCTCATCGCTGTCGGGCGAATATTTGATCGCATTGCTGATCAGGTTCGTCAGCACCTGTATCATGTGCGACTCGTCACCATAAACCCTCGTGCCAGTACTCCCCTCCACGGAAATCTTGGAAGACGGAGTGGCGGCAAGCAAACCTTCCACGGTTTCACCAACCATCCTGTCGAAATCGAAAAGGTCCTTGTGCAGCTCTATGTTCCCCGTCTGGATCTTCGACATGTCCAACAATTCTGAAAGTAGCTGGTTGAGCCTAGTCACATGGGTACCAGTTTTATCGAATGCCGATACGAATTTCGGACTGGCGTTCTCCGGCATCAGCCGTGACATGAGCTGCATAAAGCCTACTATGGTGGTCAGCGGGGTCTTGAGCTCATGGCTTGCGATGGATAGGAAATCATCCTTGCGCTGTTCGATGGCCTTGCGCTCGGTAATATCCTCAATGGCCAACAGGATCCGGTCCTTGAACTGGCCCTCAAATTCTACCCTGTGTGCATTGAGCAGCATCGTTTTTTTGCCAATATGGGGAAATTCATGCTCCACTTCATAGTCCAGTACCGGATTGTTGGTCGGCAGTATCTCGGTCATCATCTTTTTAAGTTCCGGGATATCCCATTGCCCATTGCCCAGATCGTAAAGCGTCCTTCCCTTGGTCTCATTAATGGTCACCTTAAAGGTATTGAGAAAATGGTTATTGACATCCAAGATGACATAGTCCCTATCCAGTACGACCAAGCTTTCCCTGATGGTCTCGATAATGCTCGACAGATATTCCTCACTTTCCTTGAGCATCCTGGTCCTGTCCATTACCTTCTGCTCAGTCTCGGCCCTGTTGAACTCCAGGGCCTGCTCCACTTTTTTTCTGGAGGTGACATCGTTTTGCACCCCTACAAAATGCGTAATCCCTCCCTCCTCGTCCTTGACAGGGGAAAGGTAGAGCTCGTTATAGAAAAGCTTTCCCTCCTTGGTATAGTTCCTGATTTCAACGACGCAGTTCTCCCCTTTGTCGATGGCACTCCTGATCTTCTGTCGCTCGGCCTGGTCACGGTCCTTTCCCTGCAGGAAACGGCAGTTATGGCCTATGATCTCATCCCTTGGATAACCCGAGAGCTGCTCGAAAGCCGGATTGCAGTAGATGATTGGATTGTCTGGAAGCAGGTTGTCAGTGATCACTATACCAGTGTTGGTGGCCTCAAGTACGGTCGCCAGCACCAGTTGGTTGGGAATGTTCTTAAAATTATTGGTCATTACTTTTATCGCTCTTCTTTAAAATTACGTCCGGCGCTAACAGGCAACAATATGCAACATATTTCATTTGGAAACAACATAGGACAATTCAAATTTTCCACTTATTTAAAAGTGCTTACTTCAAGTGGCAATAAAATTATTAGTCTAACACACATTCTTTTTAAGGCAAACCAACTTCAAATTGTTGGCCTACATGCACTTTCATCCGCCGGTTAACCATTTTTCATTTCCGGGCCAATGAGTACCACCTATCTAAAGTATATCGAACCGATGAATTGATTTCATGTTTATGGATCAGTGACAAGCTAGAAATATAACATACCTACCGGTGTCATCAATAGTTTGCCACACCAAAAGGATGCATCGCCCTCATTGACTTTGTTGTATTTAGCGTTACAGACCTAGAGCATCAACTTTAAGATGTCAAGTTGAGCCAGACCTATGTTCTCCAAAATTCGGTTCCAATATCACCGATACCCAAGTCACTAAGAATCTTTCAGGTCGTTACGATCAAACTCATAAACCTGACCGTCCTTATAATCCGGAGATGATGATTTTTCAACCTTGGCCAGAATGAAATCACTTTTGGATGCATCTTCAACCTTAGCTTGTATGGTAAAATCTCCAATCCTGAAACTTACCACCTCTCCTGCTATTACCTTTGCCATATTTAATGTTTTTTAAGTATTACATTCTACAATAGCAAAAAGTGTGCAAAATTGTGAAGAAACCTCATTTTCCCATGAAAGGCCTTCCACGAATAAGCTTACAATCCGGTAACCGTTTCAGCAAACAAGCAGCAAAGCAAGTATGGACACGAACTCAACTTAAGCTTTTTAAGTCCAAAAGTTCTTTGCCAATTCCGCACACCATAAAACGATAATTGGTATCGCGACCTAAAACAAAAAAGTATCCACCATCGCAAAATTAAATGACAAAGCTCACTGTCACCTCCTACCAACTTCGATAACTTTAATAAAAAAACAGCCATGAAAGCGACAGAGAAAAAAACCGCTAAACTATGCTACGAACACATCGGTGGCAAACTGGGCAATCTGCTATTGGAAAAATTTGTAGAAAAAGGCTGGCTAGCCAAAGAGAACCTCAGGGATAAAAACTTCTACATCACCGAAAAAGGCACGAAAGAGTTTAGCAAGCTGGGCATTGATCTCTCCCTGATTCATTCGTAAAAAATGATAAGCTCTAATTACCTCCAACGAAAAGACTTAATTACATCAAACTTACTGCTACAAAGAAGGGCAGGTTGGCCAACCTGCTCTTACGACTAAACGAATCCATCCTGAACTTGAACCTGCCTCGGTTAAATCCATCTTTTCACATGCAGCATCCTCAACCGCTGACAACCCTTGCACTCGTCAGCCACCAGCTACCGCAAAAACGTAAAAAAATGACCTGCCAGGCCATAAATGTGAAATAAAGTCACATTCCAAATCAATTCAATACTGCTTATGGTTATCGTCGGGAACTAGTTCAATGCATAGCGCGTATGAAAGTGAATTAAATTCATCGACAAATTTAAATCGACGTAACGACATCCGAGGATCTACGGTAGACGGAAGACAGAGGAGCATACACCAGACGGCAAAAGCGGCAGTTTTGTTATTGCAATTGCAGAGTGCCCAAGCCTGGAAGGTAGATTGATAGTTGTTGGTTAAAGGTTCGACAAACGTTAAAAACAAATTATTATTGCTCAATCACTGTAAAAAAATAAATTAAAAAATTAACTTTAGCGGATTAACAAGCAAAAATGAAAATCAAACGTCTCACATTAGCGCTACTCTGTATCGCTGCAGGCAACTCAAATGCGCAAGTAAAGATTTCTAACGGAACACATTTTATCGTAGGCACAGGAGTAAATGTTATCATCAGTAGTTTGTCCCTGCAGTACAACAACAGCAACCTGATTACCAATGGCAATCTGATCTTTTCAGGAAGTAGTGACAATAGTATTAATGGAATCAGTGGCATAAGCAGATTAACGTTAGCGAAAACAGCAGGAAAAAGATTAATTTTGGACAGCAAAATCGCACTTTCCTCTCAACTGATCTTGAATTCAGGAACACTAGACCTCAATGGTCATGACCTTGACTTAGGAAACACCGGAAATCTCGTAAACGAAAGCAATATTTCCTACGTAACGGGCAACTCTGGATTTGTCATAGCAAATGCAAACCTGAATTCACCTTCAGCTGTAAAACCCGGTAACATGGGAATATCCTTTACCAGTATCGCGAATTGGGGAAATACGGTAATCAGGAGAGGTCATTTGCCGCTCAGTGACGGCAACGTCCAAACAGTCAAAAGGTTCTTTGATGTCATACCGTCAAACAATAATAATCTTGACGCAACAGTACGCTTTGATTATTTAGACAATGAACTAAATGGCATCCAAGAAGATCAACTCAAATTCCTTTTTTCTGAAGATAGCGGACTTACATGGAGACAGCTAAACTCAACAGCGAACCTTGCAGAGAATTACTTAGAAATTTCCAACCTCAACAGCATGGGTAGATTTTCATCCTCTGGCCAAAACTTTACCACCTTACCGATCTCAGACATCAAACTCAACGGTGTAGCCAACCAACAGGCCATCAACCTTTCTTGGAACACCATCAATGAGGTGGGGGTATCCCATTTTATCATTGAAAAGAGCATTGATGGCCAAATATTCAGTACCATTAGCAAAATTCCTTCAAAGAGTAGCCTAACGAAGGACAACAGCTATAGTATCACAGATAAAAACCCTATTTCTGGCACCAATTACTATAGGGTACGCGGAATCGACACAGATGGTACGGAAACTCATTCTGCTATCTTAGCAGTCAACTTTAACCTGTCTTCAAATGAGCATTTTACCGTGTTTCCGAATCCATCAACCAAACTGATCAAGGTTCGATATTATGCTACAAACGCACAGCCTGTTACACTATCAGTAGCTTCAAGCATTGGAAAAACTGAATTAATGAAAGTCTTTCAACCTCAAATCGGAATCAACGAGCTTCAGATGGATGTGACTATCCTCCCAAACGGCCTCTACTTCCTTAAAGTATACAATACGACAGTTAACAAATCAACCAAATTCATTAAAAATTAAGTTCGAATGAAGTTTAGAATTCTACAATTAATCTGCTTAATGGCCATCACATATTCGGTGAAAGCGCAAAATGTTGCTATCAACACGGATGGCTCCAGCGCAAACACCAGTGCTATCCTGGACATCAAAAGCACTGAAAAAGGCTTGTTGATACCCCGCATGACCAGGGCACAGCGCGATGCGATCAGTTCTCCCGCTACCGGACTGATCTTCTTCCAAACGGATAACACTCCAGGTTTTTACTACAATCGCGGAACGGCAGCCGTTCCGGACTGGCAGTACATCAGCACAGGAGCAGTTGGTCCAACGGGGCCAACCGGTCCGACAGGAGCAACAGGAGCAACGGGCCAAGGATTCACAAATGGAACAGCACCTGCGCAAGTTTACATCACTGGAAGTTCCTCACCTTTTTCTCCATCAAATCCCGTTTCACTGACAGGTGACGTCACCCTTGCAAGCAATGGTACGACTAGCATAACTAATAATGCAGTAAGCGTTGCTAAAATCAATGCGACAGGCACTGCTGGAAACACAACTTTCCTCAGAGGTGATGGTCAATGGGCAACACCTGCATCCGGGGCAGTAACGGTAAACAACAGCCTTTCGGGGAATGGCACTTCTGGTAGTGCTTTAGGACTAAATCTTGGCAATTCCAATACTTGGACAGCTAACCAAACATTTGGCGGAACCTTTTTGATTACCTCCAACTCCAGAATTGCGATGACTAACTCAGATAATAGCGCAAGGGAATTCAGGATGCAAGAACCTAGCGGAAGTGGAAGTCAATATGTCGGTTTTCTTGCTCCCCCATTGACAAACAACATTGTATATAGACTCCCGGCGGTTATCGGGAATAATGGTCAGGTATTGAGCGTAGCTTCGACAGGAACTTCTCCTGACACAGGAGGAAGCCCGATGAATGTTCTAGAATGGACGACCCCGACAACTGGAAGTGGTCCGACATTCACCAACGTGAGCAGCAACGTCACCCTAGGACAAGGTAACCAAGTTGTCAACATTAGTGGCAATTTCACTGTTACATTGCCAAGCTCTCCCACGCCCGGTCAAACGCTGATTTTCCTTGCGCCAACCGGCAATGGAATTATTAACGGTAATATCATGCCAGTGGGATCGCCTACAAATTCGGTGACCTCTTACAATTTTAACGGATTCACTGCTACGCAACTGATTTACAACGGTACAATCTGGATGCAGACCTACTAGCAGCAAAAAAAAGACTCCGAGTGTTACTTGGAGTCTTTTTAAACTTTTTTCAACCCAAACAACACGTATAACCAAAAGATCTGTGCTTGGATTGAACATTTACAAAACATACCGCACGAACCTACAATCACCCATCAAAAGAATCGTGGCCAATCACGTGATTTTACATCTTGTGATATGGAAAAACTGGCGGTCTCTGCCTAAAAGTTTTTGATAGCAACCGCAAAGAGAATACCGAATACCAGGGCTTACCCGTTCACCATAGGCTTTCCGACTATCTTCTTGCCATCACTGCTTAATGGCGAGTTCCTCTTCTCGCCGCCCATCAAATAGTACCTTTTGATACCCTTAAGGGCTGATACGACCATGAAGTGAGCACAAAAACAACCGAATTTTTCGTACATTGCCGCCTTTTCTAATCCATAAGCACAAAAAGCCATATGCCAGACCAGCAGTCAAACGAGCAGCTAAGATTAGCCGCCTTGCAAGCCTATCAAATTCTTGAAACCGCTTCAGAGCAGGACTATGACGAACTGACCGACCTGGCGGCGGCGATCTGCGAAACGCCGATCGCACTGATCAGCTTGGTAGATGAAAACCGGCAGTGGTTCAAATCCCATAAAAATTTGGATGTTAGGGAGACGGCGAGATCACATTCTTTCTGCGCACATGCCATATTGCATCCCAATGAACTGATGCAAGTCGAAGATGCACATTTGGATGAGCGTTTTAAAGATAACCCGCTGGTCACCGGAAAACCCAACATTGTATTCTATGCGGGCATGCCACTCGTAGATCCCGAAGGTTATGCACTTGGGTCGCTATGTGTGATCGACAACCAAGCCCGTAGACTTACCGCTTTGCAACAACAGACATTAAAAACACTCTCCAAACAGGTCGTCGACAAACTGACCCTGCGAAAGAAACTGATCGATCTGGAGGCTGCCAATTTAGATAATTTCAGGCTACATCAGGAAAGAGAACGCTACTTGGAGGATATCATTGCACAGTCGCCAGCGGCCATCGTAGTCTTTAGGGGAGCGGACATGATCATAGATGCGATCAATCCCGCAATGCTCGATATACTTGGCCAGCCCCCAGGGATCCAGGGCAAGGAACTGCTCCAGGTCATTCCAGAACTGAAGGGGCAGCCTGCCTATGATCTGTTGACCCAAGTCTTCAGAACTGGACAGACACAAAGACGCCGTGATACACCTGTGTATCTCCACAGGAACGGCAGACTGGAAACTGGTTATTTTGATTTCACCTATACCCCATTGATCGAAAACGGTAAGGTCAAGGGGATCATCGATATGGCCGTAGAGGTAACCGAACAGGTGAATGCCCGTAAATCCGTGGAGGAAAGTGCCCAGCAGCTCAAGCAGATGGTCATGAGTGCACCAATGGGCATGTGCATCATCCGCGGATACGGCCTGGTGATCGAAATAGCCAACGATCCCATGTTGAAGATCTGGACACGTACCGCAGAACAGGTACTGGGAAAGGCACTGACGGAAGTCTTTCCCGAAGTAGTCGATCAGCCTTTTCCGGATATGCTTCGAAACGTTCTTCGCACCGGGAAACCCCTTGCCATACCTGAACTGACCGCAGATATCGCCGAAATAGATGGCACCATCAACAGGATCTATATCGATTTTACCTATAAGCCCCTGTGCAATGCGCAGGGCGAACCGGAAGCGATCATAGCTACTGTAATCGATATTACCGAAACGGTCAAGGCACGTAAACTTTTGGAAAAAAGCAAGGACGAGCTACAACTGGCCAACGAAGAACTTGAAACGGTCAATGACGAGTATATGGCCCTTAACGAGGAACTAATGGCCGCTAACGAACAATTGCTGAAGGCTGATGAGGAGCTAAAGGACCTGAACGAACGCATCAGCATTGCGATCGACGCGGGCGGACTTGGCTATACCGAAGTGGACCTTGCCACAGGAACCATGCGCTGCAACGACACCTTCAAGGCCTTTTATGGCAAAAGGCCCGATGAGGAGCTGACCTATCCGCAGATGTTCGAGATGATGGTTCCCGAACACCGCGAGGTCGTACGCGAAAAAGCCATTAAGGCCCGTGAAGAACAGGCGCTCTACCATGCACTTTACGAGATCAAATGGCCAGATGGATCGAGCCACTGGATCAATGCCTATGGCCGAGGCCGCTACGACGAGAACGGAAATGCGGACCGTATGGTGGGCATGGTCTCTGAAGTGACCGAACAGGTGAATTCCCAAATGCATATAGAGCGGCTTAACAAAGAGCTGGAACAGGCACTGGTCCAAGCGATAGATAGCGAAGAAAGAATGAAAATGGCCGTAAATGCGGCGCAATTGGGCACATGGTCCCTCGATATCGTGTCAGGTAATTTTTTGGTTACCCCACGCACAAGGGAGATCTACGGCTTTGATGGGGCACAAGAATTTTCGATCCAGCACACCATTGACCAGGTCATCGACACCCACCGCGATGAAGTGAGAGCTGCGATGAAGGACGCTATCAACAATGGCACCACCTACGACATAGAATATCCGATCATCCGTATGCACGATGGTGAAGTCAGATGGCTCAGGTCCGTAGGGAAAAAGTATTCGGGCATTGCCGATTCAGCAATGGAACACTTTTCCGGAACGGTCATGGACATTACCGAACCGAAGGCCGAAGACCAACGTAAACAGGACTTCTTCAGTATCGTGAGCCACGAAATGCGTACCCCTATCACCTCAATCAATGGATACATTCAGATCCTAGAGCGAAAGGCCGTTGATCAGGTCACGGCAGCTGTTGCCGCAAAGGCCAGGCGACAGGTTGAAAGGATGACAGGCCTTATTTCTGGCTTCCTGGACATGGCAAGGACCGGCGAGAACAAAATCTACCTCAACAGAAAAAATTTTGATTTGGCGAGCATCATTGAGGACACTAAAAAGGAAACCCTTTCGACAATCACAACTCATCATATCATATTCCAGCCGGTAGGATCATTAGCGGTCAACGGTGACAAGGAAAAGCTCGAACAGGTGCTGGCCAACTTTGTCGGCAATGCAGTGAAATATTCGCCGCCAGGCAGTCTGATCATTGTCGATTGCACCGAGAGGAAGGGTTTGGCCAGGGTAAGCGTAACAGATGAGGGCATGGGAATCCCTAAGCAGGACCAGCCCCACATCTTCGACAGGTTCTACCGCGTGCTCGGAGCACATATGGAGAACATCACCGGTTTTGGAATCGGTCTATACCTATGCAAGGAGATCATTAGCAGGCATGGTGGGCATGTGGGCGTTGAAAGCGTACACGGCGAAGGAAGCAAGTTCTGGTTTGAAATCCCTTTGGACAGTTGATATGCCTCAAATATAGACATCCCGGGAAGCTGCGCAGTCAAGATTATCAAATGGATAATTTCCATAGTAGCCAACGCAGCCACCAAGTCATTGAGGTTAGTTAAACAGCTAACTGCGTTTGGGCTTAAGTTTCCCGCTTTTTTGATATTGTTGGACCTTGATATTTTCCCACATGATCAATTTGTCCTCTATCTTGGAGAATACCCTTATGTCCCCATCCTGTGAAATGACCAGCCCCAGACTTCCGGGATGGTTCCAACAGTAGGAGATCATAGACCTGTGCCTTGTACCGAAATGTCGGGGGTCAGTCGCAGTCAGGGACTTTAACGTGGCTGTGGCCGTACCCGAAATAAAGATTTTCCTTGGCATCTTTTTGGAACGGATCATGCCACCAAATCCTCTAGCCACCATGTCCACACCGAACAAGACCAAGCCATCCACACAACTTTGCGAAGCAATAAAGTTCAAGCAACCCCGAATCTCGTTGGCTACTTCCGTCAAGGCATGAAAGGCCATTGTCTCCCGCATATACTGTTTCTTTGTAATGGTATGCTGCCCGGAACTTAGTCTCTGTTCGATGCTCGACTCGGTCAAGAAACTATTGATTGATTGTTTGACATAACCGCTCATGGCCAACATCAGCCGATCATAGAGCAAGCTGTACTTGATATCGATATCGGCAAAATCATTGGTAATCAGAATAGCTCCGCCGTGCTGATAGCCCTGTATCTTCAGCAAAAGCCTTGAGAAGGTCTGTGTCCATACCGTGTCGACAAAGCCCTCCCAGTCCGCAAAACTTTCTGAGGGATATGCATTGGATAGAAAGTTACGTATATCCGTTTTGATGTAATCTGCATTTTTCCTGATTATTTTCGAAACCGGACCGATGGTCAGCACATCAAGATATCGTGGCACAAGCACACTTTGTTTTAGCGTAGCCAATAATTCGTAGTCGAACATCACATCCAAGGTACAGATATCCGTAATGAAAACCTGGAAAAGTCCCGGCTGCTCATATCCCGAATCCGACTCGTAATTGAGATAGCTTTGGTAATGCATTGCCTGGTCTATCATCCCCCAGACAAAAAGCTTGCCTTCATCATCATAGTACACAGCCAAAGAGGTATAGGAGGGGTCAGCCGCTTTTGATAGCTTCGCTAAATTCTTAACTTCCAACGGAATGTACTGCCCAAAAGCTACGCAGCTCCAACGTTCCAGCACTGGCTTTACCGGAGGTGATGGATCAGGATCCGACGGGTCGATGAGCGTCACAGAAAGCTTCACCAATTCACTCTCCTCAGTCTTCATACTTGTATAGAACAGACATTCGAAAAGATCCTCCAACACTGTAATCGGTGGAGTGGCAAGCGACAACCGACTGTGCTGAAGCTTGCCATGGACATGCTTGGCCAAATCTGTCGTTTTTGATTTACCTTCTGTCATTTCTTTCAAACACTAAACTATAATTGAGTACATATACGAGAACTAACAACGATATGGATGCACCTGTTTTCGATACCGTTCGATTTACTCCCTGCAGGAATTCTAATTCTTGCTACCACTTCCCTAAACCTTCCTGCTATACTCGGTTGTAGAACGTTCACAAAAATCTCCAAAAGATCAATGCCTGTATGTTTTCGAGGACGGTGTTTGCTCGCAATCCCTCCTAAAAGACAGATAGACTATATAAAAAATAACTTAAAAATCAAAATTATTTAACAAAAATTTAACTTGGCACTGTTTTTCCTAGCCGATGATTGTGGGCAATTCCCATCTATCAAAATATCAACACATGAAATTAAAAATTACAAAATCTGCACTTTTAGTAGCCTTGGCAGGCTTTTCAGGTTCAGTGATGGCGCAAGAAACGTCATCTATAGAAGGATCACGTTTTTCAACTCAACAATTCCGCACCTGGTCAATCGGTGTACACGCTGGTGTAACTACACCGAGAACCATGTTTGATGGAAAATTTAGAGAGTTTCAAACCACTAAGGAACAATTAGGTTACGGTGGTTACGTTAAGAAACAAATTCTACCGGCTTTAGGTATCCAAGCAGAATTCTTGGCAGGTAAGGTTGAAGGATTAAGACAACAAGTAGGTGTGGATGCTGCAGGTAATCCAACTTATTTGGGTAATTCTGGCTTTGCTTCGAGAATGGAATGGGCCGGTGCGGTAACTGCGGTTTACAACTTAGCCAACATTAACATCAACAGCGAAAACGGCGTGTTAATTCCTTACGTAAAAGCGGGTGCGGGTTACATGTCATCTAACTCAAATACCTACGTTGGTTCGGCAAATAACTACCAAGGTTACGACGAAAGATGGTATATCCCTACAGGTATAGGTTTTAAACTTGGTGTAGCTAGAGGTATCAACTTAGACTTAGGTTATGATGTGAACTTTGTGAAATCACCTACATTTAATGGGGTTAACGGAGCAACTAATGATAAGTTCGCCTATGCGCACGCTGGTTTAGAATTCGCTTTGGGTAGCAAATCAAAACCTCAATTACAAAACTATAGCTCATTAGCAGCACTTCGTATCCAATCTAAAGAAGAAAGTGAAGCGTTAAGAAGAGCATTATCTACAGCAGAACA
>NZ_SRMP01000005.1 GCF_005925325.1 Pedobacter helvus
GAGAAGTTAAGCCCATCCGAGCCGATGGTACTGCGGTAACACGTGGGAGAGTAGGTCGGTGCCTATCCTTACAGCCCCTTGCAGAGATGCACAGGGGCTTTTTTGTTGCAACAAACTTTCCCAAAGGGCAAAACAGCCCCCCACCGGGGCACCCGATGCCCGGCATCCATAGGGATATAGCCCAGCCCACATCAAGGGGGTATAAAAACCATAATACTAATCGCAATTACTAATACTGAAAAGTTATACATTTAAGTACTTTAAATCTTCAGAGCTACACCATCGTATTTTTACTAATAGATATATTACATAGAATGTTGACTACATGATCATCGATAATTAACAGTTAATAGAAGGATTGAATTTTAGCTTAACTCTTTACAATTAGTATCTACTTTATAATTTGTAATCAAACAAATTGCCTATTTTTCTTATTGTATCATTAGATAAAAATGATATTATGGAAAATCAAAGAGAGAATAACACGAACCCATTAGAAATCCACCCAAAGCCAACTGAGGATGTACAATTGACTATAGAAACCGTCACACCAGATACGCATCAATCAGTGCCCCAAACTGAGGTAAATACTGAAAAAATTGAGGGTAAGGTTGAAGACACCAACAATAATGACGAAAATAAAGAGGTAGTGGATGGTAGCCTTGAACAAAAAGAAGAAACCGTAGATCAAGAAATTATTGATACGGAGAGTAATCAGCAAGATCAATCTCAAGAAGAAAAGAAAAATGGCAATACTAGGGTCGATAAAGATGATGAAAGGGATAAAATTGAAACCGTATCACCTTAGTTAGCCAAATAATCGATTTTATGAAATATAGCGTCGCAGTATTATATCAAGCAAATTTGCCACCCACAGTAGATGGAGCAATTAAACCTATGAAGGATGGCGGTTATGCAGATAGTGGGGCAGATATCGCTTTTGCTCTTCAACAGAAAGCAGTTAATGTTATAACGCCTGTAGATAACCCGAATTTGATTAATGATTTAGATTGGGTTTTTCCCGATACGGATATGTGTATTCGGTCTGCAATTGCTAGAGGTGCAAATGTGATATGGCTTAATACCGTGTTATACAAAGAGCATCCAATCAGTTACTTTATCGACAAAGGAATAGCTATAGTTGGGCAGATACCAGATCTAGCTGGATTTTACGATGACAAGCTTGTCACCAATGAACTGTTGAGTAAACATGAGTTACCTATACCGCGTTCAATAACTATCACTTCTGAAAATAGAAATTCATTTGAGCTGGACTTCCTTTTACCTGTAGTAGTGAAACCAATTCGTGGTAGAGGAAGTCAGGGAGTTTCGCTGGCCAAAGATATTACACAGCTACACGCTACTATAAAATATTTTTTTGAGGAAAGACAATATGGAAATGCGTTATATATCGAAGAATTTCTTTCAGGAGAGGAGTTGACGATTACAATTATGCCACCAGGAGTTTATCAAATTGGCAATGCCGAAATTACAAAGAATACATATTGGAGTTTGCCACCAGTCAAGAGATTTAATCATAATAATGGAATTGCTCCTTATAACGGAACCGTCGCAGTAATACACAATAGCAAAGTGTTGGATGATGACGAATTAAGTCGACCGGCTATTAAACAGCTGTGTGAATTTTGCGAACAAGCAGCAATGTTAGTAGGAGCGAAGGCTCCCATTCGGATAGATTGTAGAGCAGACGCGGAAGGTAGGTATTATTTATTTGATCTAAATATGAAGCCTAATATGACAGGTGCTTCCCGTCCGCATAGAGCAGAACAAGGTAGTTTATCTGCGTTGGCAGCGAGAAAAATTGGTTGGTCTTATGAGGATTTGATATTCAATATGTTTAATCAACGTTGGATATCTGCCGATTAAATGTAATGACAAAGCAAATAATTTTATTGTAAATAAATAGTTTTTTGGGATTGTATGTAATTTTCAATAGTTTTGCATAACTGATTATGTAATTAACTATGAATATATTCGAAAGAACTGGAAAAATGGCAATCGGTAGTAGGCTAAGAATGCTTACAGCAATAATAACAGATGATGCATCTAAAATCTATTCGCTATACGATGCTGAATTTTCTCCAAAATGGTTTCCGGTATTTTATGTGCTTGGACAAGATGGCAAGAAAACTATTACAGAAATAGCGGAAGAAATAGGGCATTCGCAGCCATCTGTTACTAAGATTGTAAAAGAGATGACTGCGGCTAAGCTTATTGTTCAATTGAAATCTAGTGATAAACGAGCGAACCTCGTAGGTTTAAGTAAAAAAGGTATGGAGTTGTCTGATAAATTTAAGGTACAGCTGTTGGATGTAGAAGCGGCTGTGGAAACTTTGATCGAAGAAGCGAATCATAACCTTTGGGAAGCACTAGCCGAGTGGGAATTCCTATTGAATCAAAAATCTTTAGTTAAACGAGTAATAGAACAGAAAAAGCTGAGAGAGAGTAAAGAGGTTCGTATCGTTGAATATGAAGAAAAATATCAATCTAGTTTCAAGTCTCTTAATGAGGAGTGGATCTCTAGCTACTTTGAAATGGAGGAAGCCGATTATAAAGCTTTAGATCATCCTAGGGAATATATTTTGGATAAGGGAGGCAGAATTTTTGTAGCGTTATACAAGGGTGAACCGCTTGGTGTTTGCGCATTGATTAAGATGCAAGATGAAGATTACGACTTTGAGATGGCAAAGATGGCGGTCTCTCCAAAGGCGCAAGGTAGAAATATCGGTTGGCTGCTAGGAAACGAAATAGTAAAAGCTGCGAAGGAAATGGGCGGCAACAAGCTTTATCTAGAAAGCAATACTATTCTTAAACCTGCAATAAATCTTTATCATAAATTGGGGTTTAAAAAAATAGTAGGAAGGCCTACTCCGTATAGTCGCTGCAATATACAAATGGAGTTGTTATTAAAAGATTAGGGTTTATGGTATGATATAGAAATCAACTTTTCCAAGACAAACTCAAAAAAATGTTTCTAAAGCGGATTCAGAGGCAATTACTTGTATAGTTAAAGATGGAAATACAAAGCTGAGTACCTCAGCCCCTTAGTCACTTTAGGCCGTATAGCAATTCCTTCCATAAAATTCGATTTCCGGACGAGGCAATAAGAAACATGGTACATACGACGGGCGAACGTAAAAATTTTCTTATATCAAAAATGCCTTACTGTTAGCAATAATTAAAAGATAATAAGTTTTCCAGCTTTACATTCTCTTTGATGATTTAGATAGGCAAACAGACGAATGACATTCCTAAACAAAGCCTCTCCCTCATTTGCTGCTTACCAAGTGGAAAGGCTACTGCCTTGAAAGCGAATGCTACAAGTCTAATCGTAGCTCATAATCACCCGTCGGGCAATCTTAGACCTTCTAGCGAGGATATACGGTTGACTAAAAAGCTTAAAGAAGCAGGTAAACTGCTAGAGATTGAAGTGCATGACCATTTGATTGTAACTGAAAGTAGCTATTACAGCATGGCAGAAGAGGGAATGATGTAGGGATTGAACACAAAAGGCTGAATTCTAAATTTACACAAGTTCTGTATACTTAAAAGGTAAATAGCTCAATATCAAAGCTATAATGAGGGATGAGAGGTAGTTCAAAAGAACTGAATAGGGATGAGATTAGGGATTATAGGGATGAGAGCAAGCAGATTTAGCCTAAATTCATTAGATTTAACACAAGAAAACAAATAGATTAATTAACCATTCAGACCTATCATAGTGCCCTTACAGCTCTGTAGCAGCACTCAGAGCCTATAAAAAAGAAAAGAGACAATCCATCCAGACTTGTCTCTCTTTCTAACCAAATATAAACCTGTATGAACGGGTTGCTCTTTATTCCTTTGTAGGACTTTTATCTTTTTTAGTTGTCGATCTTAATCAACACTACAAATGTAGACATTATTTTTCTTAGTGTATTATTTACACTAAGAAAATTTTATTTTGTGATTTGTTATGACATTTCTATGACTTTTTGTTGCTTGTTCATGCAAAATTCGCACTATCTCCCCCGAATTATTATCATTTCTTCAGCTTTGCTCCGCAAAAACTATCATATTAACGCAAAAGTACTAAACAGATTATGAAGACGTAAATGAAATTAAATAATTAATTGTCTATTTAACTTTTCTTAACATATGCGCTTTATCTCGCTAAATACCTAAGTCTTGAATGACTAAAACTATCGATTATTAGTATAGGAATGAGGTCATATGTTTGGAGCAGTTTAATAATAGAAATTACAGCTATTTAAAAACAATAATTTTCTTTAAGGTTATAGCCATAGCTAAATGCAAATAAAAAAAGCAGTACTTCTCGATACTGCTTTCTATTTTTGGTTTGGATAAGCTTAAATGTGCTTAGCTACTTCCTGAGCTAGGTCGATGATTTTGTTTGAGTAACCCCACTCATTATCATACCAAGAAACAACTTTTACGAAGTTATCGCTCAATGAGATACCAGCTTTAGCATCAAAGATTGAAGTACGAGCATCACCTAAGAAATCAGAAGAAACTACTTCATCCTCAGTATAACCTAAGATACCTTTCAATTCGCCTTCAGAAGCTTCTTTCATAGCAGCTTTGATTTCTTCATAAGAGGCACCTTTTTCTAAACGTACAGTTAAATCTACTACAGAAACGTCGGCAACAGGTACGCGGAACGACATACCAGTTAATTTACCTTTTAATGAAGGCAATACTAAGCCCACTGCTTTAGCAGCTCCAGTAGAAGAAGGGATGATGTTAGAGAAACCACCACGGCCACCTCTCCAATCTTTAGCCGAAGGGCCATCTACAGTTTTTTGAGTAGCAGTTACTGCGTGAACTGTAGTCATTAAACCTTCTAAGATGCCATATTTATCGTGTAATACTTTAGCGATTGGAGCTAAACAGTTAGTAGTGCATGAAGCGTTAGATACGATATTTTGATCTGCTTTTAATTCTTTGTGGTTAACACCCATTACGAAAGTAGGGGTGTCGTCTTTTGCAGGAGCAGACATGATTACTTTCTTAGCACCAGCATCAATGTGTTTTTGTGCTGTTTCTTGAGTTAAGAATAAACCAGTAGACTCGATAATTACTTCAGCACCTACAGCATCCCATTTTAAGTTTGCTGGATCTTTCTCTGCAGTTACACGGATTGTTTTTCCGTTAACAATCAAGTTGCCATCTTTTACTTCTACAGTACCGTCAAACTGACCGTGTGTAGAATCATATTTCAACATATAAGCCATATAATCTGGCTCTACTAAGTCGTTGATACCAACAACTTCGATATCATTGCGTTTTACAGCGGCTCTAAAGGCTAAACGACCAATACGGCCAAACCCGTTAATTCCTATTTTCATGTTCTTATTTATTTTATTTTTAATGGTCATGAAACTGCCCAAATGGGCGGTTTCATCTTTTTATTAATTGTTTTTTAGTGGTGATGAAGTTCTCCTAACGGATGGTTTCATCTTATTTAACTCTTGTAATAATTCAATATGTTATGTATCGGTTCCTTTGTAACCGACATAATCTGTATGTTATACTTGTTGGCAACTTCCCTTAATTGGTTCTGAAAAGATCCAGCTACTGAACCCACAAAGTGAACTTCTTGACCAGGATGTTTTTCTAAGGTAGGAAGGATATAGGTGTCGAAATACTTCTCAAAACCTTGTGTAACCAATTGCTGAATAAACTTGTGATCTCGATTTTCGATATAGAATTCTAGAAACGAAGCCAAGTAAGTTTGTACTTGCGGTTTTCTGTAAACACGTTCTAAAATCGTTGGACGATCTAAATTGTATTGGTTGTCCATTTTTATCTTTAGATCTGCCGGAATTTTATCTTCTAGAAAATTTTTCAATAAGATTTTGCCAAAGTAGTTGGCCGAACCTTCATCTGCTAAGATGTAACCTAGGCCATAGTTGTTTGCTTCTGGCTTTTTGCCATTATAATAAGCACAATTAGCACCACTACCAAGAATGCCTACAATACCTGTCTTATCATGGCAAGCTGCAATTGCAGCACCATAAACGTCGTCTCTTACTTTTATCTTGCTATTAACAAAAAACTCTTCAAGGGTATTGGCTAGTTCGTCTTGTTTGTCTTTGGCGGAAGCACCAGCAGCGAAAACATAAATTTTTTTGATGTTTTCTGCATTGTGTATCAAAGTAATGTTTTTACTCAGCACCTGACGTATTTGTTTAGGATCGTTAAAACACGGATTTACACTAGCCGTATGAGTTTCTATCATGGTAGTTCCATCTTGCCAAATTTTCCAGCAAGCATTTTTCGATCCGCTATATAATACTGCAATCATCCGCTCTCTACTATATTGATAAAACGTGTGTCATTTCCAGTAAATCGTCTTCTAGCTTATAATTGCTTAAACCGCTTAATGCTTCACTTAGTGGCGTAAGACCTATTTCATTTCCCTTCAAGCCAACCATCTTCATCGACTCGCCGTTAATTAAAGCATTAGTAGCAGCAAAGCCTAAACGACTACCTAAAATCCTGTCGAAACCACTAGGGCTACCTCCACGTTGCAAGTGACCTAAGATAGTTACCTTGGTGTCGTAGTGCGTAAACTTACGTTTAACGGCTTTGGCAATATCGTAAGCGCCACCATATTTATTTCCTTCAGAAACAATTACAATACTTGATGATTTCTTAGTAGAAGCCCCAGATTTAAGTTTAGTGATTAGTTCCTTTAACGAAGTTTCTCTTTCTGGTAAAAGCACTGCTTCGGCACCACTAGCAATGGCACTACGTAGGGCAATACAGCCCGAGTCGCGGCCCATTACTTCTATAAAGAATAGCCTATCGTGCGAATCGGCCGTGTCTCTAATTTTATCGATTGCTTCTATTACAGTATTAATGGCCGTATCATAACCTAAGGTAAAGTCAGATCCATAAAGGTCATTATCAATAGTACCAGGTACACCGATTACGTTAATGCCAAACTTTTCGCCGAATCTTTTTGCTCCAGTAAAAGTGCCATCACCCCCAATTACTACTAATCCATCAATCTCTTTTTCCTGTAAATGTTTAAAAGCAATTTCCATTCCCGCATCCTCTTTAAACTCCAAACATCTGGCCGTTTTAAGGATGGTTCCGCCCATATGTAAAATGTTGCTTACAGAGCGGGCATTCATTGGAATAATATTGTTATTGATTAAACCTTGGTAGCCTTGTACCACACCGAACATGTTTCTTCCATGATAAATTCCAGTGCGCACAACAGCTCTAATGCAGGCATTCATGCCCGGTGCATCGCCTCCAGAGGTCAATACTGCTATGTTCTTGATATTTGGTTTCATTCTGATTATACGAATATAACGTGTATTTTTTACACTAAGTAATTTTTTTTCAAAAAATTTATGAATTAACGAAATAAGTGTCTTTATTTTGTTCCATATTTGAACGTTTTTAAAAGATTGTTTTGACAGAAATTACCCCCGGTTTTGATTTTGCAGTCTCTATAGACTGTGTGCTTTTTGGTTTCGATGGAACTGAGCTGAAAATATTGCTTATTGAAAGGAATGAAGAGCCATTTAAAGATTGGTGGGCATTACCCGGCAACTTGGTAGATCACGATGAAAGTGTAGATCAGTCTGCGCAGCGCATCTTAAAAGAGCTTACAGGTTTAAGTGATATCTACATGGAGCAATATTATGCTTTTGGCGATGTAAACCGACATCCCCAAGGTAGGGTGATCTCGGTAGCTTATTATGCGATGTTAAGATTAGGCGGCGATAAACCGTTGAAACCTTTGAGTAGCTACGCTAAAAAAGCACAATGGGTAAATGTAGCCAGCTTGCCAAAATTGGCGTTCGATCACCAGAACATATTAAATAAAGGCTTAGAGAAAATTAAACGCAGAATTAAACATCTGCCTTTAGCTTTCGAGTTATTGCCCGAAAAATTTACACTCACCCAAGTACAAAGTGTTTATGAGTTAATTTTAGGTAAAAAACTAGATAAACGTAATTTCAGAAAGAAGATTTTAAGCTTCAAAGTATTAAAAGAACTAGAAGAGAAACAACGTGGCGTTTCTTTTAGAGCTGCTACGCTTTATAAATTTGATAAACGTAAATACAACAAGCTTTTCGGAAAAGAGATCTCTTTTTAAGAGTGGTTAGGTGTCAGGTTTTTGTGACACTTAAACTCCGATCAAATTATTTATAGGCTGGGTTTTATATCCGGCCTATTTTTTTTGAAAAAATCTTTAGCGCTACAATTATCGGTAGCCCCGCTATACGCTGCAATCTTTTTGTTTTTTTCTAGTCTCTAAGAATGAGGATATGTTGTTGACATCTTTTTAACGTTCGGGTTCTTAAGGTGACAAACAAAAAGGATTTCCGCTGTTATCGGGTTTAATTAACCTTGTCCTGTTTTTTATCTCATTGCTACTATCAAATATAGTGAGCTTATTTACGGATATGCGACCAAGCTAGACGATTATCAATTGCAAGTTAGAACTAGTTTTTTGATGGATTAATTTAGTACTTCACTTAAACTAATAAGTCATGAAAAACTTAAAAATGCTAGAAAAAAGCGCTAAGGTGCTTTCTAAAAATGAAATGAACTGTGTAAAAGGCGGTTTAAAATGGACCAAATACAGAAGTAGAAATGTAGAGGACAGAAGAAGTATAGGAGGTATACTTGAGTACAGAAGGTCGAGAACTGCATTGGAGTGTCTTTATGCTTATCAAGGCTAAGAGTTAATTACTTAGTTCCAGTTCGAACAAAAAAAAGTCCCGATTTTGTCGGGACTTTTTTTTAAGTTATCTGTTCTTAGTAACCGAAAATCTCTTCTAAGGTAAGGGTTTTAACGGCGCCAAATTTAGCCATATCTTCTTGTTTTACTCGCTTATCAGAAGCAACAATTAGATAAGTATATGGTTTATTAGCAATTTTCTGTTGGTGAAAAGTGTTGATGTTGTCGAACGTGATGGGTTTTATTTCTTTATATCTATCTATTCTCGAATCGTAATTGTAACCTAATTTCTTATCCGCAAAATAGTAACCGAAAATAGCATCTTTCAATACTCTATCCGATTCGTAATTGCTCAATAAATTGGTTTTAGCACCTTCAAATGTCTTCTCACTCTTAGGCAATACATTTAAAAGCTCATTCATGCCAGCAACGGCCTCATTCATTTTGTCTGCTTGGCTACCTACGTAAGCTACCATGCTGTACTGCTTATCTGCTCTATCTGGCGATGCATAAGTAGCAAATGTAGAATAAGCTAAAGCTTTAGACTCTCTAATGGTTTGGAAAACTACCGAACCCATACCACCACCAAAGTAGTTGTTAAATACTTCGATAATTGCACCGTCCGCTTTATTGTATAATCCGGTGTTTCTTAACCAACGAATTTCGGACTGTACCATATCGTAATTTGCGAAGTAAACTTTATTCGAATCTTGAACGGTGTATGTATAAACTTTAGCTGGCGCAGCTGGAGTAAATTCTTTTGGTAAAGCATGCGCTTTTTGTATGTTCGCAGTAAACGCAGCTAAATCTTTAGGTCCGTAGTAAGTGATTACGTGTTCGTAATTGGTCAAGTTTTTAAGCGTATAGATCAAATCTTCAGCTTTAATGTTCTTCACCTCATCATTACTTAACACATTGTTGAAAGGATTTAACTTGCCATATTGCGCATATGAAGTTAATCCGTTCATGATTGAGCTTTTATTCAACTTCGCATTTTCTCTAGATTTAAGAATGGTGTTTTTCAATTCACCAAGTGCTTTCTCGTTCACTTTTACGTTAGCGAAGATATGCTCTACCAACGCAACCGCTTTATCAAAGTTTTCTTGCAAGCCACTTATGTTAATGGTAGTAGTTTCTGTACCTACGTTTAAACTGTAAGTACAAGCGATGTTATAAAACTCTTTGCTCAATTCTTCTGCAGTATATTTATCAGTGCTTAAGAAAGGCAAATATGAAGCAGCATATTGCAACAATTTATAATTGTTAGAGCCAATGTTAAAGCGGTAACTCATTCTAAAGATTGAGTTCTCCGTGTTTTTGATAGTTAAAACATCGGCTATGCCAGATTTACCAAAAGTGATGTCTTTCTGGTAATCCAAAAACTTAGGCGCAATTGGTTTTACAGGTGTTTCTAAAATATTTTTAACAAAAGGAGAGGTCAATCCAGCGTTAGCGTTGATAGGCGTAATGGTTGGTTTTTCCACCTTGATGGTGTTTTTGTCTTCGCCTTTGTGTTTGTAACCAATTACATAATTGTCTTTAAAGAAAGTTTTAGCAAAGGCTATCACTTGTGCCTTGGTAATTTTAGCAGTCTCATCAATGTCCGCTAAACTCATATTCCATTTGTTGCCTCGATGCAATATGAATTGATTAGACAAAATATCGGCCCTGTTACTATTCCTGTCGAAAGCTTGTAGGTAGCTTAGTTTTTGGTTAGCCACAATGGCTTTTAGCAATTGATCATCAAACTTGCCGTCTTTTAAAGCTTGAATTTGTTCTAATAAAAGTTTAGCAACCTCATCTAAACTCTGACCTTGTTTTGGCTGCGCCGACAAATTGAACACACCATAATCTTTCATTTGTTGATAAGTAGCATTAGCTCTTAAAACTTTTTGAGCTTTATTCAAATTGATATCGAATAAGCCTGCTTTGCCATTGGTTAAAATACTTTTGATTAACGAAAGCATTAAACTTTCTTTGCTGTTATCAGCAAAGCCACGGTAATAGATTTCTAACACTTCTGCACTAGGACCATATACATCAACTTTTTGTATTTGGGTTAATGGTTTTTCTGGCGCTGGATTGTAAAGTGATAATGGCTTCGATACCATATAACCAAATGCTTTATCTACTTTCTTGATCATTTCATCTGGATTTAAATCTCCAGCTAAAATTAAGGCCATATTGTTAGGCACGTAGTACTTGTTGTAGTAGTTTCTAATTTCTACTAACGAAGGATTTTTTAAATGTTCGATCGTACCAATGGTAGTTTGTTGCCCGTAGTTATGTGTTGGGAACAATTTTGCCATCATTTCTTCGTCTAATTTCCAGCTGTCGTTATCTAAACCTCTGTTTTTTTCTTCGTAAACAGCCTCTAGCTCAGTATGGAAAATACGGAAGATGGGGTTGCGGAAACGCTCAGCCTGGATAGCTAAGAATTTATCTGTTGCATTTGAAGGGAAATCTTCGTTGTAAACGGTTTCTTCGTACCAAGTATGTGCATTGGTAGAGTTACCACCAATTCCCTGCATCATCTTGTCGTACTCGTTAGCGATAGAGAAGTTAGATGCTTCACCAGAAACCTTGTCAATTTCTTTGTAAATCTCTTTACGTTGAGCTGGGTCGGTAGTTTTATTGTATTTTTCGTAAAGCGCATCGATTTTATCCAATAACGGTTTCTCTTTTGCCCAATCTGCAGTACCAAATTTGTCGGTTCCTTTAAACAAAAGATGCTCTAAATAGTGCGCTAAACCAGTCGCATTTTTAGGGTCGGTATTGCTGCCGGCTCTAATGCTCATGCGATATTCAATTTTTGGTTCTTTGTAGTTTGGCGATAAAATGACTGTTAAGCCGTTTTTTAAAGTGTAGAAGCGTGTTTTAGAAGGGTCGTTGGTTACATATTTGTAGGTGTAACCTCCAGAAGTAGCTGTTTTCCACTGATAGGTGGAGTTTTGAGCCACTAGATTTGAACCCACAAAAAGTAGGCACGCAAATAGTATCAGTTTTTTCATGTTGAAATAAGTTATCATTCAAATATACAAAGACAATTATATTTAAGATATGTTGCACAGATAAAAATGGTGTTGGGGCTATTCGCATAAAATCTCGTATTTTTGGTAGATGAAAACTAAACCTTCAATATTAGTAGTTAACGATGATGGTATTACCGCAACGGGCATTAAGGCGCTGATTGAGGTAATGAGTGAAATAGGCAATGTGACCGTTGTGGCGCCAGATGGACCGCAATCAGGGATGGGACATGCTATTACTATCGGTAAACCGTTACGTTTCGATAAAGTAGATTTGTATCCTCCAATAGAAATGTACAAATGTTCTGGAACACCAGTTGACTGTGTGAAGTTGGCTGTAAATAAGGTTTTCAAAGGAAAAAAGCCAGATTTGTGCGTGTCGGGCATTAACCATGGGTTGAATAATTCTATCAATGTGATTTATTCAGGAACCATGTCGGCTGCTGTAGAAGGAGCGATAGAGAAAATTCCATCTATCGGTTTTTCTATGGATGATTTTGCCCAAGATGCAGACTTTTCGCACTGCAAGAAATATATCAAACAAATTACCGAACAAGTTTTAGCTAATGGATTGCCCGAAGGCACCTTGTTGAATGTAAACTTCCCAAAAGGAGATCAAATCAAAGGAATTAAAATCTGCAGACAGGCCAACGCTAAGTGGGCAGAGGATTTTGATGAGCGTCAAGACCCGTACCGTAGACCATATTATTGGCTAACTGGTGTTTTTGAAAATTATGATAAAGGAGAAGATACGGACGTTTGGGCTTTGGATCACGGGTATGCTTCAGTAGTGCCGGTGCAATTTGATTTAACGGCACATCATGCCATTCAAATTCTAAATACTTGGGATTTCGGCGGTAGTGCTAGTGCTGATCAACCTAAAAAAATTGCTAGTGCCGATGGCACTAATTTAGGTTAAGATGGCTAAGCTTTTTTCTTCCATAAAGAATCATGTGCTGGTTGGTCTAGGGATTGGCTTAGCAAGTCCGCTAGCATTAAGTTCTGTCGCTTGGTATTTGATGCACCACACCTTGATTTTTAAAAAGGCAGATTTGTTGCTCATTGGTTGCGTTGCGGTTAATTTGCTTTGGGTTAACTATTTTAATAAAATAAACAAAGAAAATATTATCAGAGGAATAGTAAGTGCCACCTTTTTGTGTGCTTTTGCATTCTTCTTTTATAAAGTGTCGCAGGAAGCTTAGTTGGGTTAACTGTTGAACTGGTAAAATCGGTTAACTGTAAAAGTAACACCCAACTCATTATAAAATATGTCTCATATCTCACATCTCAATACTCATATCTAAAAGGATGAAATACTACTTAATAGCAGGAGAGGCCTCTGGCGATTTGCATGGAGCCAATTTGATGAAGGCACTGAAGGACGAGGATGTGAATGCCGAATTTAGGTACTTCGGTGGCGATAAAATGCATGCCGAGGGCGGAGATTTGGTGAAGCACTATGCAGATATGGCTTTTATGGGCTTTACTGAAGTGCTACTTAATTTGCGAACTATCCTCCGAAACCTGAAAATGTGTAAAGCAGATTTGCTGGCTTATCAACCAGATGTTTTAGTGCTGATAGACTTTCCAGGTTTTAACCTCAAAATTGCTGAGTTTGCGAAGCAACAAGATATTAAGGTTTGTTATTATATTTCTCCAAAAGTTTGGGCTTGGAACCAAAAACGCGTGCTCAAAATTAAGCGTATAGTAGATCATATGTTTTGCATTCTGCCGTTTGAGGTATCTTTTTATAAAGAATGGGGTATGAAGGTAGATTATGTTGGTAATCCACTGTTGGATGAAATCTCGTTGTTTAAACCAGATGATCAATTCAAAACACAATACCAGCTGAATGGAAAACCTATCATTGCATTATTGCCTGGTAGTAGAAAGCAAGAAATAGAAAGATTGTTGCCGGTGATGTTAAGCGTAATGGATGAGTTTGAAGATTATCAATTTGTGATCGCTGCTGCTCCAACTTTTAATGCCGAGTATTATCATCAATTTATTGGAGAAAAGAAGGTGACTTTGATATTTAACCAAACTTACGATTTACTCCATCATGCACATGCCGCTATTGTTGCTTCCGGTACCGCTACACTCGAAACTGCATTGTTTAAAGTTCCGCAAGTGGTAGTTTACAAAGGCGGCGCTATTTCAATCGCAATTGCAAGGTTGTTGGTTAAAATTCGTTTTATTTCTTTAGTTAATTTGATTGTAGACCGAAAGATCGTTACAGAGTTAATTCAAGAAGATTGCTCAAAAGAGAATTTAACCTCAGAACTAAGAATGATTGCTTTTGGAGAAGGAAGGGAACAAATGCTTACCGATTACGAAGACCTGCATCAAATGATGGGAACAGCAGGAGCCTCAGAACGCACTGCTAAATTGATAATGGAATACTTATCTTTACCGAAATAGTTTATATGAAAACGCTATCTATAAAAGACATAGCTTTAAAGGCCAACGTATCAATCACAACAGTTTCTTTTATCATCAACGGTAAGGCAAAAGAAAAGGCCATCAGCGATGCTGTAATTAAAAAGGTACAAAAGATTATAAAAGAAAGCGGTTATAAGCCAAACCAGCTTGCCCGTAGCTTAAGAACCGGAAATTCGAATATCATCGGTTTAATTGTCGAAGATATTTCTAACTCCTTCTTCTCAAGTATTGCTCGTTTAATTGAAGATAAAGCCTATAAAAAGGGGTACAAGATTATTTATTCGAGTACTGAAAACAAAATCGAAAAAACAAAGGAGCTCATCAGCCTCTTTAAAAATAGAAAAGTTGATGCTTACATTATATCGCCGATAAAAGGGATTGAGGAAGATATACAGGATTTATTGAATGACAACAAGCCCGTAATCTTATTTGATAGAAATTTGCCAAACATCAACACAAGTTATGTGGGTGCTAACCATTTTTCAGCATCTTACCAAGCGGTAGAGAGTTTTATTAAAGATGGCAAGCAAAACATTGCCTTAGTGACTACCGACATCGACGTGCAGCAAATTGTTGAGCGTTTCGAAGGCTATAAAAAATCAATTATAGATCATGGGTTACCTTACCAAGATGGCTTGGTGTTAAACATACCGTTTAGCCAAGAAGAAGCCACCACTATCAAACAGATTAAAGAATTATTGCAAAACCGAACAATAGATGCAGTTTTGTTTGCGACCAACTATTTGGCAATAAGTGGGTTGAAGGCCTTAAAAGAGCTCGAAAAGAAAATTAATGAAAGTTTTTCTGTAATTGGATATGATGATCATGAGGCCTTTGAATTACACAGCCCGAGTATTTCAACCATTCAACAGCCTTTAGAAGAAATAGCTGAAGCAATTATACAATTGATCTTGGCACAACTTGCAGCAAAAACAAAACTTCCTGAGCAGCAGGTAGTGATACCTGCGAAACTGATCATAAGAAATTAGTTACTTCAAACGATTCAATACCTGTTAATCGTAAAAAAAATAATAATTTAATTTTTGCATTAATAAAATTATGTTTATAATTGAATTACTAAAACGTTTTATTTGATTTTTGACGGGGGTGCTCCGATATAATTAAATAAAAACCAAATATGATGAACGGCATGCCAAGAGAAATAGTTGTTAACAACAACATTTTTTTTGTCTCAGTTAATAAAACGTTTTAGTTAAACCTAAACGATATTTATATGAAGAAGATTTATTTGACTGATTTCTGCCTCAAGCTAAATCCGCTAGAACCAAATCCGAAAGCGAGTTGTGTTTCTAACTCCGTTAATCAAACGATATTCTTATTCAATTAAAATGGGGCTTGCCTAAACCTATTAACCCGTGCAGTTTAAGCATGTGGAAAATTTGTCAGGATGGACGCCACAAAGTATAAATTTTACCAGGGTTAGGAACGATAACAGAAATTAACCAATAGCAATTAACAAAGCATGAAAAAACCTACAGTTTTGGGTGTAGATGTCGGTGGGTCACACATTACCGCTGCAATAGTAGATTTAGAAAAAGGACTTTTGGTTAAGGATTCGATGAAGCGTAGCGATGTAAACTCTAGGGAAAAGAAAGATGAGATTTTTGCAACTTGGTGTAAGGTTATCCGTAGTGCCAATGGCGGTGATTTAAACGAACACTGTAAGCTTGGAATTGCAATGCCCGGTCCTTTCGATTATAAGAATGGAATATCCCTAATTAAAGATCAGGATAAATTTAATTCGCTTTTTGGTCTCAATATTAAAGATGAACTAGCTGAGAGATTAGGTATACCAGCATCAAATGTAAAGTTTGTAAACGATGCGGCTTCTTTTATGTATGGAGAAGTAAATTATGGTGCTGCAAAAGGGTATAACAATGCCTTAGGTATTACTTTAGGTACTGGACTAGGTTCTGCAACATCGATTAACGGAGTTGCAAAAGATGCAGAACTATGGAATTCAAAATTTTTAGCTGGTATAGCAGAAGATTACTTATCGACGCGTTGGTTTGTAAAGAAGTACAAAGATTTGACAGGCAAAGAAGTTGCAGGCGTAAAAAAGCTAGCGGCTGCTGTAAAAGTCGACGCTTATGCAAAGCAAATTTTCAATGAGTTTGGAAGAACGCTTGGACATTTTTTAGTTGATTTTATTAAGAGTACCGAAGCTGAAATAGTGGTATTAGGTGGAAACATTTCTAAGTCTTTTGATCTTTTCGGACCTCCACTAATAGAGAACTTAAGGGCTTTTAATTTAGATACTGTAGTTAAAATAACAAAGTTGAATGAGCATGCGCAGCTTATTGGAGCAGCCAGTAGATGGAGAGAAGTTTAGAAACGAAAATTATTTAGCATGAATAAACAAAAAGAAGTGTTGGGGCTTTTTTTTGCTGCTTTTAGTAAAACGTTTTACTTGTCTTTTATACTTATTTTTTTGAACAACTAGTAGTGTAAGGGATTGCTGTACAGATAATAAGTTTTAAATAACCTAATCTATATAAACAAATTAAATTATGACCATTTTAAAAATTGCAAAAGGAGCTATTGGGCTGTGTGCCTCAATGGTTTTGCTGATGGGTTGCCTTAAAGAAGAATACCCAAACACCGAATTGTTTACCTGGAAGGCCAAAGTTGATGTTACCGACAAAGCAGTGCTTTCGGTGAACGTAGAAAACAGTGCCGGGCCAACGGGCGGTGAGGGCTCTTCGAAGGTTGTGGACAACAACATCAACACAAAGTTTTTAATCAATCCATACCGGAGCGATTTTTATATGCAGCTGGCTTTTCCACAAGCGCAACAAGTGGCTTCTTATACGCTAACCTCAGGCGATGATGCGCCATCTAGAGACCCCAAAGACTGGAAATTTAGTGCTTCCGCGGACGGTACAACTTGGGTTGATCTAGATGTGCAAACTGGGCAAAGTTTCACTGATAGAAAAATGACTAGAACATTCAGTTTTAAGAACACGCAAGCTTACCGATTCTATAGAATAAGCATCACTGCCATTGGTAGCGGCTCGTTATTTCAGCTTAGTGAATGGCGTGTAATAGAAGTGCCTGAAGAATTACAATGAAAATCTTAAAGACATATATGATTAACAATCTGTAAATCATTTAAAACAACCTAAACCGATTATAATAACAAATTAATTATGACAAAAAAAGACGCAACTTTAACCAAGCTGTTGCTCAGGTCTAAAAACTACAAGTTAGTTGCTTTCGCTTTTGCGTTGGCCCTATTTGCTGGTTTTTATTCATCTGCGATGGCAAGTTCCGTAAAGTCTTACGGGGTTAATCCAGTTAATAAATTACCGCTTGATATTAAAATACGCGGAATTGTAAAAGATTCTACGGGAGCGCCGCTTCCTGGCGCCGGTATTAAAGTTAAAGGTTTATCTACAAGTGCTGCTACAGATGTTAACGGTGCCTTTACCATCACTGTTCCAGATCAAAACAGCATCTTAATTGTTACTTATGTGGGTTATGACACCCAAGAAATTCAGGTGGGTACCCGAACTACAGTAGAGGTGGTTTTAAAAGAAACCGTAGGTTCTGATTTGAAAGAGGTGGCTATTGTGGGCTTCGGTACCCAGAAAAAAGAAAGCTTAGTGGGTGCTCAGTCTTCTGTAAGTGTTGATGACCTAAAGCAACCGGTTTCTAGCATGAGTCAATTATTGGCCGGACGTATACCAGGAATAGTAAATGTATCGCGAAATGGAGAGCCTGGCGCAACCGGTTCGGATATCTTCATTCGTGGTATATCTTCTTTAACAGCTGGTGATAGAGGCCCTTTGGTAATTATTGACGGGGTGCCAAACCGTAATTTAAATGACATCAGCGTTTACGATGTAGAAAATTTTACGGTGTTGAAGGATGCGGCTGCTACGGCAGTATATGGTATCCGTGGGGCAAACGGGGTAATCTTGATCAATACTAAGCAAGGAAAAACCGGTACACCGAGAATTTCTGTTGAGTATTTTGAGGGCGTTAGCAGGTTTACTAAAAGACCGCAGCTAATTGATGGCGTAGACTACATGAACTTAGCGAACGAAGCCAAATATTCTGATTATATTAGAGGAGGTGCCGCGGGCGCATTTACTCCGGCGTATACGATAGAGGCCGTTCAGAAAACAGCTGAGGGTTCTGATCCTATTCTTTATCCAAATGTGGACTGGTTTGATGCAATTTATAACGATTTTGGTAGAAATAGATCTGCAACGGCAAACCTTTCTGGTGGTGTAAGCAACGCAAAATACTACGTTTCGTTGGGCTATTACGGCGAAGATGGTTTGTTTAAAACTAAAGATGCTATAACCGATGCAACCAAGCAAAACTTCGGGCGTTACAATGTAAGCGCAAACCTAAATTGGGATATTACAGGAACTACCAAGTTAGATTTAGGTATCAAAGGAATTTTAGCACAAAGAAATTACCCAAGCAGTTTCACTGCCCAAGAAATTTTTAGTCAGGCTTTCCAAATCAATCCAACTTCATTCCCAATTTTATACCCTAACGGTAGTTTGCCAGGTATCAGTCCGCAAGCAGATCAAAGAAATCCGTATGGAGATATCACAAGAAATGGATATAGGAGAGGCTATAGCAACCAATTATACTCTAACCTTCGTTTAACACAAGATTTAAAAACGATTACGCAAGGCTTATCAGTTACAACGATGTTCTCTTTTGACGTTAATAACGCCAATACAATTTCCAGAACTAAAAGAGAATCGTTGTATAGGATTAACCCTATCGACCCGTACATCAAACCAAACGATCCAACTTCTGGCTACAAATATGCTTTAGTGTTACAGGGGCAAGACTTCCTGAACTACAGTGTTGAAAACGGTGGAGATAAGAAAATGTACTTCGAAGCTGCCGTTAATTATAACCGAGCTTTCGGTAAACATGCGGTAACGGGCTTAATGCTTTATAATCAAAATGATAACATTGCACCTTTCGCAGGAAACCTGACTTTGTCGCTACCTTACAGATTACAAGGTATAGCAAGTAGGGCTACTTACGCCTACGATAATAAATATTTCTTCGAAGTAAACGTAGGTTACAACGGTTCAGAAAATTTTGCACCCAACAAGCGTTATGGTTTCTTCCCAGCGATAGGTGTGGGATGGTTGCTTTCTAACGAAAAATTCTTCGAGAAATTGAAAAATACCTTCCAAATGGTGAAATTCCGCTACTCAGACGGTATTGTAGGTAGTGGTGGTAGTGGTAGTGGATATGCAGGTAATGAGAGTGAAAGATTCTACTATTTAACCAAGGTAGGCGGCTCGGCAGGATATACTTTTGGTAGCAATGCCGATATTACCCCTGGTGGTTCAACTTCAACAGGAGGTTTAGGTGTTACCGCTTACGGAGTAGATGTAACTTGGGCCGAAACCCGCAAGCAAGATTTAGGTTTCGAGTTAAAAACGTTAAACAACAATTTATCTTTAATTGTAGATTTCTTTAAAGAAAGAAGGGAAAATCAATTTATTACTAGGGGAGTTGTGCCTAATTATATTGGTTTGGCCAACACACCAATTGGTAACTTAGGTATTGTAGAAAATAAAGGTATTGATGGAACATTGCAATACGATACACAGTTAAGTTCAAACTGGTCGCTAAACTTAAGAGCCAACGTAACTTTCAATAAAGATAAGGTAATTGAAAACGATCAGGCACCTAAAGCCTATCCTTGGTTAGAGCAAAGAGGTCTTAATATTTTGGCATCTACACGTTTCGGCTACATTGCAGAGAAATTGTTCGAAAGCCAAGCAGAAATTGATGCGAGCCCAACCCAGTTTGGTAAATTAATGCCAGGTGATATCAAATACAAAGATTTAAATGGTGATGGCAAAATAGACTCTTTTGACCAAACTAATATTGGTAGAGGTGATATTCCAAGCACCACTTATGGCGCAGGTTTTTCATTAACATTTAAAAACTTCGATTTCGGAATGTTCTTCCAAGGGCAGCATAATGCAGATATCTTCCTAGGTATTCCTTCATTTGCAAACTCAGGTGGTTTGGGTAATATGCTAGCTGTAGCAACAGACCGTTGGACGCCAAGTAACCCGCGTCAAGATGCATTTTATCCTCGCCTGTCTTATGGTGGAACCAACAACAACAATTACCAAAATAGTACTTGGTGGTTAAGAGATGTGAGTTTCTTAAGATTAAAAAATGCAGACTTGGGCTATACCCTTAAAGATGGTATCAAATCTATCGGCGTAAAACGACTTAGAATTTATGCGATGGGTTACAACGTATTTACGTTTAGCAAATTTAAGTTGTGGGATCCTGAACTGTTGACCAACAACGGTACAAGATACCCGCTAACATCTAACTATTCTTTAGGCGTAACCGCTAATTTTTAAACTAAAATCTGATGAAAAAAATATTAATATTTACAGTTGGAACCTTGCTGATAGTCAGCAATTATAGTTGCAAGAAATATTTAGATCAAGTGCCCGATGATAGACTTACCTTTGAACAAGTTTACGAAAGGAAGGCTACCGTAGACCAGGCACTGGCAAACGTATATTCTTTTTTTCCAAGTCAAAATGGAGATAGGTTTCCAAGTCAGCAGGGAAATATAGGTCCGTGGACAGCCGCATCTGACGAAGCCGATTACACTTTGCCTAATTTCTCCGAAGTAGTAAACTCTGGCGCATGGGATGCAACCAGGAACGAGGTTAATTACCATTGGCAACAATTTTATCGTGGTATACAGGCTGCCAGTACGTTTATGGCAAACGTCTCAAGATGTACAGATTGTAATATCGGAGGTGTAGATATTGTTAATCGTTATTATAATGAAGCTAGGGCTTTAAGAGCAATTTATTACTATAATTTAGTAAGGATATATGGGCCAGTAGTATTGCTCGGTAATGATCCTATTGCATCTGATGCGCCACTGCAAGCAATCAGCAAGCCGCGAAACTCTATGGACGAGTGTGTAGATTACATTGTGAGCGAGCTCGAGGCTACAGCTGCAGCTTTACCTGCAACACCTCAATCTAACGAAGATTACGGGCACATTACCGGATCAGTTGCAGATGCATTTAAGATTAAGATGTTGCTCACTGCTGCACGTCCGTTATTTAATGGGAATACCGATTATGCAACACTGAAAAACCAAGATGGAAAACAGTTAATTAACCAAACTTACAGTGCCGCAAAATGGACTAGAGTAGCAACAGCTGCAAAAGCGTTTTTAACAAATCCAAACTATGCGAGTTATGCGTTGTACAGCGTATCAAGCACACCAACTGGTTTACCTAACACCGCTTTTAACAGAGCATTTATCTCAACTAGAGATGCAATGTTAGTGTCTTGGAATTCAGAAATCATTTTTGCGAGAGGTGGCGATGTAACCAGCTATCAATATTCGCTAGCTCCCAATCACCTAGGTGCTCCAGATACAGATAAAGGTGGTTCGTTTCTATGTCCTTCGCAACAATTGGTAGATGCTTTCTTTACAGCCAACGGTTTGTCAATCCAAGATGATCCAACTTACACCGCGTCGGGAACCTCTGCTTACCAAGCGCCAGACGTGAATGATCAGGGTGTTACCAGACAAATTAGCAATATGTATGTAAACCGTGAACCTCGTTTTTATACAAACATTACCTATACTGGTCGTAAATGGATTAATCCACAATCAACCATAGTTACCGATTTTACATTTAACGGTAACGCAGGTAAATCAAACATTTCTAATAACGATTATACCAAAACAGGATATACTTCTAGAAAACACCATACTGTTTCGGGTAGAAATACCGGAAGGGCGATGTTTAGTGTAATTAGGTTAGCCGAAATTTATTTAACATACATTGAGGCATTGCAAGAAACAAACCCTTCTGACCCAGATATTTTGATCTATCTGAACAGAATTCGTACAAGAGCGGGTATTCCTGGTTACGGCAGCGGTGCGGGCGCATTGCCTATTCCTGCAGATATGAGATTGGCAATTCGCAAAGAAAGACGCGTTGAGCTTGCTTTCGAATTGGACCGTTACTTCTATACAAGAGAGTGGAAAATTGCCGAAACTACCGATACGCAGATTAGAGGTTTAAACATTAGCCAAAACGCACCAGGCTTTTATACGCCTGTTGTTGTAGAAAATAGAGTTTTTCAAAAGAAGCATTATTTGTGGCCTATTCCTGAAGGCGAAAGACAGAAAGTGCCTTCTATTGTGCAAAATACTGGATGGTAAATAGTTAATAAATGGCGCCGTACATCATTTTGAGTACGGTGCTTTTTTAATTTTTAAATTATTATCAAAATGAAGAAGAATACTGTTTTATCAGCTCTGTTTTTGACCGCCGCGGTTATTATTGCTTGTAACACCAAAAAACAAAGTTTAAACACCGTAAAGCCAGCTCCAGAATTGGTGCAACAAGTAGATCCGCCAGATGCACCACCAAGAACTTGGAAAGAAAATTGGTTTGAACACGTACAATTGTTAAATCGAATTCATTACGATACTAGTGTGGTGGTTTATTACGATGGCGATGTGAAGCCTGCGGTAACTTGGCCTAAAACATATATGGCAGAAGCCTGGAATTATACCAAAAAACATTATGGGAAATTTGGTGATGATAGCCGTCTCTTCGTAATCTATCACGCTGGTAAATATGGTGGCGGTCATCCCGGAACGTATTTAAGCGATAGACATGGATTTAGAAATGTAACCGATTGTGGCGGGAACACCTTGGATGCATGGACATTGGGAGTGGACAATGATATCGACTTATCAACCCATGAAATTGGACACATTGTAGAGGGTGCTTCGAAAGGCGTAAAGGAATCGCCCGCTTTTGATATATGGCATGATAGCAAGTGGATGGAGATTTATCAGTATGATGTTTACAGAGGCTTAAATAGAACAGCCGATGCGCAACGCTGGTACAATAAAATGATGACCGTTACCGATAACTATCCGCGACCAGGTACCCAGTGGTTTAAAAATTGGTTCTTGCCAATTTATAACGAGTATGGTGGCGTAAAAGTGCTAAACGGATTTTTTACCACGCTGGCTTCTCATTTCCCAAAAAGACCCATAACCATACAAGGTAAGAGTTATCAAGAATACACTAGAAAAATGAACTTCGGCGAGTTTATTCATTTCTGGAGTGGCGCAGCAAAAGCAGATTTGGCACCATTAGCGCTTTCAGCGTTTGGCACTAAAGACGAGAAGGGCGCAGACTGGCAGCCCATGCTGGCTAAAGCTAAAATAGATTTCCCAAACATCACTTATTAAATTAATACACAAGGTGAATGGTTTAGTGCAAGCTAGATCATTCATTTTAAAACACACAAATACAAAATGATCCTGAAAAGAAAAATATTAATGATTTTGTTAGCGTTTACCGTTAACGTTTATGCGCAAGATAACAACAGATATCAGATTAATATCGAAGATCCGAGTAACCAACTCGATGCAAAAACGGCCAGTAATTTAAGGACCGCATTTAACGAACAATATCCAACCTTTGCACGCTTAGATGGCTACCGAACAAAGCGAAACGTAACCCTTCAGATCGCTAACAGCGAAACGGAAAGTATCAAAGCAAAAGCTGGCGAAATTAAAGTGAACAGTGCTTGGGTGAAAGGAAAGTCGTTAGATAAGATGAACAAAGAGCTGTGGAATGCTTTAGCTAGTAATTGGTCTTCGTTCAGTAAGGACAAACGCAAAGGCTATTCACTCACCTTTGTAAGCAAAGATCCAAATCTCGATCCAGTACTGCGCCAAAAGTTAATCGATACCTATTTTGAAGTCTATCCAACCTTGGTTAAAACCTTCAATGATAAATCTCCAAAAGACGTGCTGTTTGTTGTTGATACCGCTTATAAGGCAGTTGCCGAAGCAAGCGGTAACAGAATTTTGTTTAGCGCTGGTTATATGAAAGCGCACCCAACAGATATTGACGTGGTTACACACGAAGGCATGCACGTAGTACAGGGGTATGGCTACGGCTCTGGCCCTGTTTGGTTAACAGAGGGCATTGCAGACTATGTTCGTTATAAGTATGGGGTAGATAATGTAGGCTCTAAGTGGAGTTTGCCAGCATTTAAAGAGACCCAAAGTTATAAAAACAGCTATAGAATTACTGCAAGGTTTTTTGTATGGCTAGAGCAAAATGTGAAGCCGGGCTTAATTGCTACGCTGGATCAACAATTACGTGCACATCAATATACCGAGCAATCTTGGGTAAACTTGACGGGAAAATCGCTAGATCAACTCTGGGACGATTATGCTAAAAACCCAAATCAAGTGCAATTAAAATACAGTGATAAAACATCAAAATAACGAACTTAGGGGGCATCTGTAGCAAGCCCAACTGTAAAGAACTAAAGCATAAGCTGCTAAATTTAATTATTACGAAATGATCAAAAGAATTTTAACCTTAGCGCTGGTATTAGCGGTTTCTGGATTATCTGCACAAACGGTAGGTAAATTGTCCGATCCGGTAGAGTGGGTAAATCCCCTAATGGGTACGCAGTCTAAACCAGAACTTTCTAACGGAAACACTTATCCTGCTGTTGGCGTGCCTTGGGGCATGAACTTATGGACACCACAAACCGGAAAAATGGGCAATGGTTGGGCATACCAATATGATGCAGACAAGATTAGAGGTTTCAAACAAACACATCAGCCTTCTCCATGGATGAACGATTACGGAGCCTTTGCCATAATGCCGGTTACTGGAAAGCTAAGGTTTAATGAAGACCAAAGAGCCAGTTGGTTTACCCACAAGGCGGAGATATCGAAGCCTTACTATTATAGTGTATACCTGGCCGATGCCGATGTGACGACTGAAATTACACCTACAGAAAGAGCGGCACAATTCCGTTTCACTTTTCCTAAAACAGATAGTGCTTTTGTAGTTGTAGACGCTTTAAATAAGGGTTCTTACATCAAGATTATTCCATCGCAACGCAAAATTATCGGCTATACCAGCAAGTATGCTCGCGGTCCGCTACCTAGCAACTTTAAAAACTACTTCGTTATTATCTTCGATAAAGATTTTGCAATTTCCAAAACTTGGTCGGGCAATCAGTTGAACACTACCGACCTAGAACTGCAAAGTGACCATACTGGTGCGGTCATAGGTTTTAAAACTGCAAAAGGCGAAAAAGTCCATGCGAAGGTTGCTTCTTCGTTCATTAGTTTTGAGCAGGCAGAAATTAGCCTAAATAGAGAGCTAGCAAAGGATAGTTTCGATGTAACAAAAGAAAAGGCCAGAGTAATTTGGAACAAAACGCTAAGCAAAGTTTCGATAGAGGGCGGTACGGTAGATCAAACACGTACGTTCTATTCGGCATTATATCGTGCTGTGTTCTTTCCAAATAAGCTGTATGAAATAGATGCCAATAACAAGATTGTACACTGGAGCCCTTATAATGGCAAAATTTTGCCTGGTTATATGTTTGCAGGTACCGGTTTTTGGGATACTTTCAGAGCTTTATATCCTTTCCTAAACTTGGTTTATCCTTCTATTAATAAGGAAATGCAGGAAGGTTTAATTAACGATTATAAAGAAGGTGGCTGGCTACCTGAATGGAGTAGCCCAGGTTATGCAAACATTATGATTGGTAATAACTCTGCCTCTGTAGTTGCCGATGCCTATATTAAAGGTTTACGCGGCTACGATATCGAAACTTTATGGCAAGCTTTAAAACATGGCGCAAATAATGAAGGACCTATGGAAGCTGTTGGCCGTTCTGGCGTAAAATATTATAACGAATTAGGTTATGTGCCGTTTGACGTTAAAGTACGCGAAAATGCCGCCAAAACTTTAGAATATGCGTATGATGATTTTGCCATCTATCAATTAGGGAAAGCTTTAGGCAAGCCAGCAAGCGAAATAGATATTTATGCTAAGCGCAGTATGAACTACAAAAATCTCTTCGATCCATCGTCGGGCTTAATGAGAGGTAAAAATGCGGATGGTACATTTCAGTCGCCGTTTAATCCTTTTAGATGGGGTGGCGCTTTTACAGAAGGCAATAGCTGGCACTATACCTGGTCAGTTTTCCAAGATATTGCTGGCTTAGCAAAGCTGATGGGCGGCAATCAAAAATTTGTAGAGAAGCTAGATTCGGTATTTTCTATGCCGCCAATTTTTGATGAAAGTGCTTATGGCGGAGTGATACACGAAATTAGAGAAATGCAGATTGCTAATATGGGACAGTATGCCCATGGAAACCAACCCATACAACACATGATTTACCTTTACAATTACGGAGGTGCACCTTGGAAAACGCAATATTGGGTGCGTGAGGCCATGAACAAGTTGTATGCAGCAACACCAGATGGTTATTGTGGTGATGAGGATAACGGACAAACGTCAGCTTGGTATGTGTTTTCTGCACTAGGTTTTTATCCGGTTACACCTGCAACTGATCAGTACGTAGTTGGGGCGCCATTATTTAAAAAGGCGACCATATCTTTGGAAAATGGTAACACTGTTGTGATTAACGCACCAACAAATAGCGCTGATAATAGATATGTGGAGTCGGTTAAATTTAATGGTGTTAGCTACGATAAAAACTGGTTGAGCCATACTGGCTTACAAAAAGGTGCAGTAATAGATTTTAAAATGTCTGCTACCCCGAATAAAACTAGAGGCACAAAAGAAAGTTCATTCCCTTATTCTTTCTCAACCGATAAATAAAATACCTAATTATGGGTATTGTTTGTAGGGCAGAGTTATGATATTTTTAGATAAATTTAGGTTAAGGCAATAGTTTATCATTTACTTAACTATGTTATTGTGTTTGGGAGGACTATATAGTCTTCCCTTTTTTTATTTTAGCCTTGTAGAATTATCAAAATTACTTACATTTGCTCGCAGGAGGGATTAGCTCTCCCGATTTTGTCGGGATGGCTTCGATATTCTAATTTTAAGGGGGATTAGCTCATTTGGCTAGAGCGCTTCGCTGGCAGTGAAGAGGTGATCGGTTCGAATCCGATATTCTCCACAAGACACCTTAATGCATCTGATGGTCAACGATGTAGTCGGTCGTCAGATGTTAACTCAGTCAAAACTCAGCCAATACAAAAACGGTCTTTAAATAGGCGAGAAAGCCATGTGGACAATCTGGTATCCTCCATATTAGTAGAGCCACTAAGTGCGACATTGATCTTAATTGATCATTCGTTATAAGAAAAATACCTGCGGACTACCTCATTAATAATGGTCAAAAAGTATGACTTAGTTAAGTTGAAAATATAAAGGCACGTCAATGTAATAATTCTGCTCGAGTTAAAAATATCTCTGAAAATAGATCATTCTGACCACACGATTAAAGGGGAGATTTTATTTAATTTATTATCTGACCAACAAAATTTTTCCAGAATTCTGTCCCCGGTACGGTCATCAGCAATACAATTTCCAGTGTCCAACAGCAAAAAAACAGGAAGTAGGGACTCTTGAGTATTGCTCGTTTATATTTTACCTTTTCGACCAGTAGAATGCTTATTGAAACTATGAACGGGATTAAAACAGCTGCGTGTAAACCCAATCCGGGCTTTAGATGGTTAAGAAGCCGCGACATCCCCGGATTTAATATTACTAATGTTGCGGCGATTATAAATGCTACATGCCAACGAATATTACGCTTGTTGACCATGGCAATGATGTAATACACTGAAAACGAGATAGCATCCAAGAACTCTATTAATGCTGTAACTGCGGCTTTTTCTTCGGATACCCTTATTTCCCTTTTTGTCTGACTGCTAACAAGTATTAAAATGGTAGTTACCAGTACCGGTGCGATGAAATAAGTTAGTTTCCCGATGTTGCGATGCAAACCATAATTCTTTTTGTGGATCAGTATGGGTTGCACAATCAGCAGGACAAACCAACAAAAGAATGCAGCGAAATGGATATGAATAACGAAAGGGAACCTGCCCGTTTCGGGCAAATACCGGATGTACGAGTTGAAAAAGCCAGCAAGCGACACCAAAACCGTGAATACGAAGAATAAAATCAGTACACTTGTTTTTCTTTCCATTGGTGTTTGCGTTTATTGTACACTGTTATAATTCTGTGTAGTGCTAGGTATACTCTTTTTTGTTGGTCTTTCTTCTGGTTGTTGTAGTTGATTTCAGTAGAAAGTTTTCACTGTCGTATTCGTTGGCAAAAGATGCAGAAGTAGAGAGTTCGCTATTACCTCCTGTAAAACCGTCCAAAGGCAAAGCTAACAAGTTACCTTCTACCTGTCCTACTAAAAACATAGGTACTAAAGATATGTAATTAGTCAGATTTATATTGCCACCATTACTTAAAGGCCCTTTTCGGTTGTTTTGGTAAAAGAAATTTGCAGTGGTAGGATTATTATTGCCATAAATAAGCTTGGCGCAGTTCCCTTCCGTGTCCAGAAAAACCTTAGTTGGCCCCACAAAAGAGGTAAAGGAATAGGAATTTTCGTCGGAATTGTAGCTAACAGAATATACCTGCCCTTTGATGGAATAGTTGATGATTTTGCCGTTGCTATTGTAGTTATACCGACATTCTTCATTACCGCTAAACACAGATGATACTTTACCGTTGTTATCATAAACGTAGCGGTATTCCCAATCTCCAAATGTAAATGTCTTAATCTTCTTATCATCATAATAGGTTAGTTGCGCTACAGTCTTACCTGTTTCGTCCGTTACGTGGTTTAGGTAACGCTTATCGGCAGGGATAATGTAATGCTGTTTATCTTTTTTGCAGGCTGCAAGAAGCGAAAGGCTGAAAACTGCGATGGTCAGTGTTTTTAGATATTTCATGTTTGTTATTTTTGTGTATCTATAAAATTGGGCTTATTACCATGAAAGCTATTTGTTCCTATACGCTTCCGTTTCCCGCATGTGCATACCCGGTATTTTTCATCTACAATAAGCCGGATATAATTTTTGCTTTTCTCAGGAAATGCTTTGTCATTGGGTGATAGTGGTCCTGTTTTTACGGTCCACCCGGTAACAATAAAAACCTGCCTGATCCATTCTGTATTACCAAAATGCTGAAATGCGAGGAGAAGAATTTTTTGTTTCATTATGTTTAAAATTTTCCAATCAGCTGCGCTCTGAGCAATACTATTTAATTATATAATTTACAAGTAGCATATCCATAATTATTGGATGTTAAGGTCTCCAATAATTTCACATTGGTATCGCCTTTCCAGGAGGGAACAAAAATGCCAAGTGTGTTTATCGCATTTGCATCCCTGCCAGTTTTAAAACCTGCATTGTTACTTATTACGATGCAAGTCTCTTCAGGCATATTTGATAAACCACGTGCAAATGCAACCTTTGTTTTATTTTCTGAAAATTTAATATATTTAGAATAGATATTTCCATAAGGTTCGGTTAGCAATTCAAATGTTTTTCCGCCCCAATTTGGGATGTCTTTGCTGTTATACATTTCGGCATGTAGTATATCTATATTATTGGAGCCTTCGGATTTTAGGCTATTGAGCATTACGCCGCCCGAAGCATTTTTTGAAAAATTAAATACATAAACATCTACGCCCGTATCGAAAAGATCGAATGAAAATGTGTTTTCGGATATTGTTACTGTGGCAGAACGTTTATCATTGACTTTGTACCAGTCGGCTTTTATAACTCCGCCTTCTGCATAGAAATTTACCAATCGAACTACTATATAGTTACCCATTTTAGCTTCTACGGCAACATAATGTCCGGCAAGGTCGGAGGCAGTTACATTTTTATCTATCGGTGTATCTTTTTACAGGCTCCAAAGAGCAGTAGGCCGAAAACTGCGATGGTTAGTATTTTTAGATATTTCATGTTTGTTATTTTTATGTGTATTAATAGAAAATGGGTTTATTGCTTTAAATGCTAATTGTTTCTTTCCCTTTCCGTTTCCCGCATGTGAATATCCCGGTATTTTTCATTGCAAATAAGCCGGATATAATTTTTGCTTTTTTCTGGAAATGCGCTGTCTTTGGGTGAAAGTGGCCCTGTCTTTACGGTCCAGCCTGTAACGATAAATGCTTGCCTGATCCATTCTGTATTACCATGCTGCTGAAAAGCCGGGATCTCCCAGTTCCCGTTCTTATCTACCGTTACCTTATGGTTTTTGTAATACTCACCTAAATATCCTGAAGGCCCTTCTCCTTTCAGGCCAAGATCGGTAAGGACATCCGTTTTGGCGGTAATGTATGCCCAGGCGGCAAGGGACACAAGGAATACGGTTCCCGGCTTACCCGTTCCTTTTATTTGTATTAATCCATTAGCCTGGTCTCCGTCAACATGGGAAGTGATTTTTATGTTATCTGATTTTATACTACCACCAGTAGCAACAAATACCGGGTCGTCTTTTAATGTTATTTCCCGGTTCACCGGCTTTTTACTCACTAAGCCGTCTTTGCTCTGACCAGCAAATACATGAATACGGCGTTGTGTGGCACCGTCCCTAAATTTTACCAAAGCATTTTCGGGCAGCTTCCAGGAACCATCGCTGGCAACGGTAGCCGTATAGTTCTGAACTTTATAGGGATTTTGTTTTCCATGGAGCACGCTTACAAATTGTGTCCCCTTTCCACCCTGCGAGATAGGAGTGATATGGATTTCGACTTTAGCGCCAGGCACCCCGTAGTCTTCAATACCAAAGGGTTTGCTGATGTCTGTCTTATCCGTAGGGTTTGTCACCTTGAAGTTATCGTTCAGGGCTTTCTGATCTGCGGATATAGGCCGTGACTGGGCCCACACGTTATTCGAAATGCAAGCCAGCAAAAGGAATACGGTACGGATATAGTTTTTCATTTTCAAAATATTTAATGGATTACTACTTGTCTTTTATCTTTTTAAGTACATACAGCAATTCCCACTTATATCGATTTACAGGTTTATTGGACTTGCTGCGGTATATGGCCGGATCGTAAGCTTCGAGGTAACTTTTGTTCTCCAGATCATTGAAAGATATAAATCTGTTTATAGGTTCCATATAAAATACGGGAACCACATCCATAAACTCCGGGCAGGGTGGCACCAGGCAGGGCGCTATTCTTTTTACCGTGATGGTATCGGGCATTATTTTATAAGTACCTTTTAATTTCCCTGCACGATAATGCCGTAACCCATTGCGGCCCGATACATCCAATACATCATTCTTTTTGAACAAACGAAACAGGGTATCCATTGCCTCTGTCACCCGGTAAACGCCTATTGTTGGATGTTGCTTTTTCGATACTTTCTGCACCTGTGCGGTAACAATATGGCTTGCTGTAAATAGCAGCAGAAATAAGCTTAATGTTCTCATCTTTATTCTATGCTATTGCTGTTTTGAAAAAATACCGCTGTACATTTTATCATTTGTGCTATCATAATAATTCACATACAGCTTTTCATTTACCAACACCAATAACTCTGCATCACCGGGATATCCCGGTATATTTTTGCCTAAAGCGGCGACTCCGCCAATTAGGATGTAAGTATCCTCTCTTGCTACGGTAGGAAAAACCAGCCCGGCCTTTTTGGTGGTAGAGGAAGGATGAAACTGGTAGAAGAAACTCGGGTGCAGTACAGAACCATCATTTTTATAATATACGCCTGTATAAACTTTGCCAGCAAGCTGGTTGCTAGATTGTTTTTTAAGAATGGCGAAATCTTTAATATCCCATCCGCCCTCATTTGTAACTTTGTCTTGAGTTATTTCTACCATGGTACCCTCTATTTTAAGGATGTTTCCATCTATACTGTAGTTTCTGATAGCTCCTTGTGGAATTTCGGGGGTATATGTATACATCTTGTTGTCCGGAGAAAAATCATATAGCTCATCATAGTAAGCACTTCCACTTGGGGATTGTAATCTTATATATACCACATAATTGGCTGGGTCTTCAATTATGCCCTTTTCTTTGGGTACCGTTTCTGCATCTTTTTTGCAGGAAATTAGCATTCCTGTTGCCAATAGCATGCAAAGAATAGTGGTTGTTAATTTTGTTATCATAACATTTATGTTTTACAGATATTCTATTTATCGTATTGTAAAAGTGCCGTATTCTGTTCTCGAGGGAGTGATCGTTCCGTTTCTGGTATTTACCTCCAGTTTTCCATCGACCAGAACCATGATCTCGTAACTATCAAACATCCCCGTAATCCGCGTAGTTGCAGCGATATTGCCGATCAAATTATAGCTTTCAGTACGTACAGGATTGTTAACATCAAAGCCAGCTTCTACCTTACCATTGGGGAGAAATTTATAAATAAGGTCTTTGTTGTGTATATCCACATCCTGCGGTGTATAATACCGTCCGGCAAAAGTTTTTCCGTCAAGTTGGTTGCTTTGCGGTTTTTTAATCAAAACAGGGCGCTCATACAGAAAATTGTTGTTCGAATGTTTTATGGCATCTATTTTCTCGCCCTGGTTAAAGGTTATGATATACAGCTCGCCTTCTACATCAAGGGTATTATTGTTTTTGATTACATAGCTGTACTGATAGCCACGATCCGATTCGGCAGTGTAAACTTTAAGTTTATTTCCCTGTATAAACTCGAATAGATATACGTGATTTTTCAACCCACCGTTTGCTGTACGGAAATTGGCATAGATGCAGTAATCCTCCAGGTGGACATTGTTAAGATCAAAGGCTTCCGCCGATGCGGGTTGATCATGTTTTTTGCAGGCTGTAAACAAGAAGATCAGCATCAGAAAAGAGGTCAATAGTTTTTGCCTTGTCATAATTTTCCATTTTGATGTTCCAACAAAAGCATGAGAAATGCATCTTTAGCTATAGCCAAAGTTACTTTTGCTTACAGGAATGTTGTTTGTAAAAAATGGAAATTCTTACGGTCTGAGATAGTCCAGCTCACACCAATTATTGAATTCGGAATGAAAATTATCGAAGTACTCGGATGGCGAACTTCCTATATACCTTAAGAAGTCTTTATTGAGGTGGGATAGGTCATGGTAGCCACATTGCAGGGCAATATCGAAAAAAATCTCTGGCCGTTGACTATAAAGATTTACAAAAGAATTGAAACGGATGATATCGGCATATTTTTTCGGCGAGAACCCTACATATTCCATAAAGAGATAATTCAGGTTTCTATGGCTGGTATATACCTGATCGCCGAGATTATGTATAGGAAAATGACCGGAGTGCGTGCGAAGTATGCTAATAGCTCTAGAAACAGCAGCATATTTCTCCGGAAAATTTGCCTGAAATCTTTTGATAAGGTACTCCTGTATAAGCTTCCACTTGTACATCATCGTGCCCGCATAGGCCAGTTTTTCGTTCAAGTCTTTAGTGTTCTGGTCTATGTCTGTTATTTCAAATCGCTGGTTGGTATAGATATGTGCATCGTCTTTGTGGTATAAACGGGAAACACCTGGATGCATCTGTACCAATATCACTTCCATTTCTGATGTTATGCGATATGCAGCCGGAAGGTTACCTGCACCAAATGTGTAAATAGAATTGGCGTTAAAATCATAATTTTCTACACCATAGGTCATTTCCAATGACTGCTTTTTTTCAATCACGAAAAAAAGCGTTGAGAAAACCCGGGGAACCATTTTAAACTCGAAATAAGCATCTGCGCCTTGTTTGAAATACGAAGCGTTGGCAATGTAATTGCCAAGGGCGGGCATTATTGGAAGCAGCTGGTGATGCATTTCCGTTTTCTTAATCAGGCTTTTGAGTTATGAACTAAATTACTAATTTTATACGACAACTGGTGCACATAAAAAGCTTAATTAATTACAGAATAATTTACGTAGTTAAGCAGACAAGCAATCAAGCTACAATCTTGAGTTTTCAAGTAGTAGGATTAAACACGATAAAGGAGATCCGAGATATCTAAAAACTGTGACAATCGCCAATTGAGCTAAAAAGACGTCAAGATCAGAAACAATATGTCAATTGAGTAGTAAGTGGTAATTGGGCAATTAAGAAACAATAACCGGTTCGATGGGTTAAGGTTACGAACACTCTCTAAAATAAATGTCGAATTTGGATTGGCTAATATTGCACATACCATAAGGAAAATAGCCACAAAAGCAACTTAAAAACCTTTAAATTAACGCGAATCAACAATACAGACCAATATCAACAAAACCTAATCCAACAATCGGCTTCATTAAGGATAAATTGAAAAACCATTCATAAGAATCTGAAAAGCTTCAACTTTAGTGTTAAAAAAAAGAGGATGTCCATACTTTTTTGACATCCTCTTTTTTAAGATTAAGGCCTTTACCTTATTTTAAAGTTAAAGTCTGTGTTCTATCTGGACCAACCGATAAAAATTTGATTGGCACTTCTAATTCTTTTTCTAAGAACTCGATATAAGCGCTTAACTGAGTAGGAATTTGATCAGTTGAAGTAATGCCCGTTAAATCAGTTTTCCAGCCTTCAATTGCTTTTAAAACAGGTTTTGGTTGTACAGTAATGATATCATAAGGCATGTAATCGATGGTTTGACCGTCGTGCTCATAGTGAGTACAAGCGTAGATCGTATCAAAACCATCTAAAACGTCCGCTTTCATCATAATTAATTCAGTAACACCGTTTAACATGATGGCATATTTTAAGGCTGGAAGGTCAATCCACCCACAACGACGAGCTCTGCCTGTAGTTGCACCAAATTCGTGGCCTACTGCACGCAAAGTTTCGCCAGTTTCGTCAAATAATTCGGTAGGGAACGGGCCGCCACCAACTCTTGTGCAATAAGCTTTGAAAATACCGTAAACATCGCCCACTTTATTAGGAGCAATACCTAAACCAGTACAAGCACCAGCTGTGGTAGTGTTAGATGAAGTTACAAATGGATAAGAACCAAAATCAACATCTAATAAAGCGCCTTGAGCACCTTCTGCCAAAACTTTCTTACCATCTTTTAGGTAACCATTTACAAAATGCTCGCTATCTACATGAGGAATAGATTTAATGAACTCGATAGCTTCGAAGAACGCAGCTTCCTTTTCAGTTAAATCGTACTCAAACTCATAGTGTGAAAGAATTTCTTTGTGCTTTTGTACCAGCTTCTCGTATCTTTCTTTGAAATCAGGTAGGGTAGTGTCACCAACGCGGATACCGTTTCTACCAGTTTTGTCCATATAAGTTGGGCCAATTCCTTTTAAAGTAGAGCCTATTTTACCAGCACCCATTTTTTGCTCGTTTGCGGCATCTAATAATTGGTGAGTAGGTAAAATTAAGTGAGCTTTACGTGCTAAAACTAATTTTCCTTTGCCAACTGGATCATGACCGGCAGCTTTTAAATTGTCTAATTCTCTTTTTAAAATAATAGGATCAATTACTACACCATTGCCAATAAGGTTCATGGTTTTCTCATTGAAAATACCCGATGGGATAGTGTTCAGTACAAATTTTTTGCCATCAAATTCTAAGGTATGTCCCGCGTTTGGACCGCCTTGAAAGCGAGCTATTAAATCATATTGTGGACTGAGAACATCAACGATTTTTCCTTTACCTTCATCGCCCCATTGCAGGCCTAGTAGTACATCTACTTGCGTCATTATAATAAATTAAGAGAATAAGATTGGTTATTGTAAATAATTAGTGTGCTTTGTTTTTGATGGCTGCAGCTGCGCTACAATCGAAACATACCCCATAAAGGTTTAAAGAGTGGTGTTTGATATCGAATTTCAATAATTCGCCAACCATGTTTTGGATTTGACCAATGCGTGGATCGCAGAATTCAACCACTTTACCACAGTCGATGCAAATTACGTGATCATGTTGGTGATAGCCGTAAGATTTTTCGAACTGTGCCATGTTTTTGCCAAATTGGTGCTTAGTCACCAAATCACAAGAAACCAATAACTCTAATGTGTTGTAAACCGTAGCTCTACTTACACGATACTTTTGGTTTTTCATGTGTATGTAAAGGGTTTCTACATCAAAGTGATCATCTCTTGAGTAGATTTCTTCTAGAATAGCAAAACGCTCAGGGGTTTTTCTTAAGTTTTTATTTTCGAGATAGGCTTCAAATATCTTTCTAACCAACTCGTTTGTGTTCTGTTCAGACATAGTTTTAAACTCCAATCAAAGGTAATCAATAGATTACAGAGATTAAAGGATTAGACAGATTTATGTTGATAAAATGATAGATTGTTAATGGTTAGTTATTAATGATTAATGATAAATGTTCAATTATTAGTGCCTTTGCAAAGTGCTAGTTCAATTTTAGTCAAACATTATTTTTAACGGTTTTTATTATTGATGTTATCAATTTAATTTCAACGGCATCTAGATAAACCCTTTCAAATTGCTCGTTTGTTAGGTAGTTCGTTTCCTTTTAATAATTCTAGCCAATAAATCGTTTCATTAATTTCCTTTTGGGCAATGCCCATTTTATGTTTGAAATCTGCCTTGGTTTCCGCATGTTCCGCTTCACGTACCATTGCTCCAACACTAGTCCCGAACGTAACATTTGTTTGCTCAAAACAAATTCCTTTTTATGACTTTGTAGATATTGGTAGAGTTTCACTATTCTAATAGAAAGGCTGAAGCTTTTATTTTTTACAATATTCTCCTTAGCCATTAACAATTAATCATTTATAATTAACCATTATTTAAGCATCAAACCTAGTAACTCCCGTTATTCCTTTCACCTCTAATAGGTTTTTAATTAAATTGTCTAGATGTTCTTTGTCATTCACAAATACCTTGATAGATCCATCAAAAATACCATCATCGGTATCAATAGTAATGGAACGGATATTTACTTTGAAGTCGTTAGAGATTACTTTGGTTAAATTGTTGATTAAACCAACATCATCAATACCAACAATACGTAAACCTGTTAAGAAACTCAATTCTTGTTGCCTGTTCCATTTAGCTTTAACCACACGATAACCATAATTCGCCATCAATTGTGCGGCATTAGGGCAGTTGGTTCTGTGTATTTTAATGCCTTCGTTTACTGTTACAAATCCAAAAACATCATCTCCAGGAATGGGGTTACAACAAGCTGCTAAAGTGTAGTCTATTTTCTGTAAATCCTCGCCAATCAATAAAACATCAGACTCGGGGCCTTTAACTTTCTTCAGTAGCGCATCGATGCGTTCATTGTCATTTACCCGTTCGTTGCCACGATTTTCAATTTCCTTCTCGCTAGCAACATATTCTTTTAAATCTTTAAGCTCTATTTTTCCAGTAGCTACGGCTATAAATAAATCTTGTGTAGACTGGAGTTTAAAAAAATAGCTTAGTTTGTTGAGATTATCGGTGTTGTAAGTGATTTTTAAAGACTTCAATTTACGCTCTAACAATTCCTTACCTTCTTCAGCAATTTTTCGTTTCTCTTCTTTTAAAGATGATTTGATCTTGGATTTGGCTTTCGCCGTCATTACAATGTTTAACCAATCCTCTTTTGGAGTTTGCTTGCTCGAAGTGATAATCTCTACCTGATCGCCATTTTGTAGTTTGTACGATAGCGGAACCAGTTTATGGTTTACCTTAGCTCCAATACATTTTGCACCAATATCAGTATGAATCTCAAAAGCGAAATCTAACGCGGTTGCACCCAAAGGCAATTGCAATAATGCTCCTTTCGGCGTAAAAATGAAAATTTCATCAGAGAAAAGGTTCATCTTAAAGTCGTCCAAGAAATCTAGTGCATTAGATTCTGGATTGCTTAGCATCTCCCTCACTTTCTGGATCCATTGATCTAAACCATTGTCATTGCTACTTTCTTTGTATTTCCAATGTGCGGCAAAACCTTTTTCTGCAATCTCGTTCATTCGTTGTGTGCGGATTTGCACTTCTACCCACTGACCTTTCGGTCCCATCACGGTAGTATGTAAAGACTCGTAGCCGTTTCCTTTTGGAGAAGAAACCCAGTCACGTAAACGATCTGGATTTGGACGGTATAAATCAGTAACAATAGAATAAGCCTTCCAACAATCTGCTTTCTCGCTTTCTGGCGCACTATCCAAAATAATTCTAATAGCAAAAAGATCATAAACCTCCTCGAAAGGGATGTTCTTTTTCTTCATTTTATTCCAAATCGAATGAATGGATTTTGGACGGCCGTAAACGTTGGCAATTAAGCCTTGTTCCGCTAAAATATCATTGATTGGCTCAACAAAAGCTTTGATGAATGCGTTTCGTTCTGCCTTTTTCTCATTAAGTTGCGTTGCAATGTATTTGTAAGTATCGGGTTCCAGATACTTCATCGACAAATCTTCCAATTCGGATTTAATCGCATACAAGCCTAAGCGATGTGCTAAAGGTGCATACAAATAGATCGTTTCAGACGCAATTTTCAATTGTTTGTGACGAGGCATAAAATCCATCGTACGCATATTGTGCAGCCTGTCCGCCAGTTTAATCAAAATCACCCTAACATCATCAGCAAGGGTAAGTAGCATTTTTCTAAAGTTCTCGGCTTGTAAAGAGCTATTAGTGTCGAAAACCCCAGATATTTTGGTTAAACCGTCAATAATCTTCGCAGTTTTTTTGCCAAACTCACGCTCAATATCCTCGAGAGTGATGTCGGTATCTTCAACCACATCATGTAATAATGCGCAAACAATAGAGGTAGTCCCTAATCCAATCTCTTCGGCAGCAATTTGTGCTACTGCAATAGGATGGTATATATAAGGTTCGCCAGACTTGCGGCGCATGTCTTTGTGGCTCTCCAACGCCATGTCGAAAGCTTTGCGTATTTCCTTCTTGTCTCCCTTTTGAAGCGTTGATTTAGAGGCACGTAGCAAAGCCCTGTACCTTTTTAGTATTTCTTTTTTCTCTGCCTCAAGATCTATAACCAAAGTATTCTTCATTTGTGTTTTCTAGGTAAAATTATAGTGATATTACACTATAAAGTCTTATATTGGGTTGTAGTTAAAACGAATATATAAAATTAGCGCTAACTTTGAATAGGCATAAATTTATGAAATTTTATCGTCTTTTTGCTGTTTCAATTGTCATGATTGCTGTTTTTGACGCCAAGGCTCAAGATAGCACATCAGCTGGTATTTGGCCGAAATTAGGCAAAAATGATACCATTCGTGTGGCGGCTACAAATGAAGGTGGTTATATGATCCCATGGATTGGCCTTAAAGAAGTGGTGATAATCGGTCAACGGATTTGGAAATCGCCTCAGGAACAAGCTGCTTATAACCGCTTAAGGTACAACGTACTCAAAGTGATGCCTTATGCATTGTTTGCCAAAAGAAGATACGAACAGTTAGAGCGAGACGTAGCAGTTGTGGGCGATAAAAAGGAGCAAAAGCGTTTAATAAAGGAATGCGATAATGAAATTAAGAGGATGTTTAACACCGAAATAAAGGAGTTGACCATTACTCAAGGACAAATATTAACTAAATTAATTGATAGAGAGGTAGGAAGAACAACGTACGATATTGTGAAGGAGACGAAGGGAAAATTTGCGGCGTTTTCTTACCAACTGGTTGCTAGAGTGGTAGGACATAATTTAAAAAATACCTACAGTGTTCAAGAAGATAGAGATATCGAATCGATTATCAGGAACTCTGGCTACTATCAGTAAAGTTTAAATATGAAGGTAAATCCAACAGTGTATCCATTTAAGGCTCGTCTTATTAATGGAACAGAAAAAAACTTGGCCGATTTTAACGGTAAAGTATTGTTGATAGTAAACACAGCTTCTGGTTGTGGTTTTACTCCGCAGTTAAAAGAATTACAGCAAATTAGAGAAGAATTTTCTGAACAAGGTTTCGAAGTATTGGGTTTTCCATCCAATGATTTTGGTAAACAGGAACCCTTAGACGGAGCAGCGATTAATGAGTTTTGTGAAGTGAATTACGGTGTGCAATTTCCGATTTTCGATAAAATTATGGTAAGAGGAAAAGAAGCACATCCTTTGTTTAAATTTCTGGCGGATAAAAAACAAAATGGTAACCTAACTTCCACACCACGTTGGAATTTTCATAAATATTTGATCAACAAAAAAGGTGAAGTAGTAGAATATTTCTTTCCATTTACCAAGCCAACTTCATCTAAAGTGAAGAAAAAAATACAACGTTTATTATTGGAAAATGATTAAATGAGAAAATGACTAAATGGGTAACTAGCCACTGGATTTCGGAAAGGTATTTACTCATTTAATCATCTGCTCATTCTAAATTAACTATATGAAATTAGATTTATTGGTGTTGGCTGTTCATCCTGATGATGCAGAGTTGGGATGTTCGGGTACCATTATTAAACATATTGCACAAGGTAAAAAAGTAGGTATTGTAGATTTTACCAAAGGTGAACTAGGCACACGTGGTACGATTGAAACCCGTGCAGAAGAATCTAAAAACGCTTCTGCAATTATGGGAATTCATGCAAGAGAAAATATCGGTATCAGAGATGGTTTCTTTAAAAACGATGAAGAACATCAGTTGCAGGTAGTACAGATGATCCGTAAATATCAACCAGAGATTATCTTAACTAATGCTTTGTACGATCGTCATCCAGATCATGGCAGGGCTTCTGATTTAGCTAACGATGCGATCTTCCTGTCTGGACTGAGAAAAATTGAAACTAGCGTAGATGGTATTGTACAAGAGCCTTGGCGCCCAAGATTAACACTGCAATACATTCAGGACACTTACATTAAACCAGATATCATTATTGATATTTCGGAACAGATGGAACAGAAGATAGCAGCAATTAGAGCTTTTAAAACGCAATTTGATAGTCCGAGTGAAGATGAGCCACAAACCTATATTTCTACTCCAGGTTTTCTACAATCGGTAATTGCACGAGCTAGAGAAATGGGAAAAAATATTGGCGCAGAATACGGCGAAGGTTTTACTTCTCGAAAGCTTTTGGGCGTAGATAGTTTATTTGATTTGCGGTAACAAAACCCTTTCAAATCCAACAATTTTGGTTGTTTCTTGTTTAATGGTTAACTAGTAAAGTCAATTAGTTTTGACTTATAACCTTCTACTTTTAACTTTTTACATCTATGGCCAATCTATTTTCCTCTTTAAAAAATGCATATCAATTATTTAAAAGCGTAGACTTTCAAAAACTGGATGCGCTTTCTAAAAAAGTCGATCTACCTAAAATGGTAGAGGCGATATCTAGCCTTGACGAAAAGCAGCTACAAGGCATGATGAAAATGATGGGCGGAAGTTCTCGCAAAAAAGAATTACCGCCTATTGAAGGAGATTTTTATCAACTTGGAGAAGAAGCGCTAAATGAAGAAGACAGGGCTTTACAATTGAAAGTTAGGGCTTTTCTAGAAAAAGAAGTCAAACCCATTGTTAATGATTATTGGTTAAAAGCCGAATTTCCGCACGAAATAATTCCGAGAATAGCAGAACTTAACGTTTGCGGTTTGACCTATAAAGGTTATGGCTGTGCAGGAAAATCTAATTTGATGGAAGGCATTTTAGCGATGGAACTTGCCCGAGTTGACACTTCTATGTCTACTTTTTTTGGGGTGCAAAGTGGTTTGGCTATGGGCAGTATTTACTTGTTAGGCTCTGATGAACAGAAACAAGAATGGTTACCATCTATGCAGCAGTTTAAAACTATTGGCGCCTTTGGTTTAACCGAGCCCGAAGTAGGCTCTGGCGCTGCTGGAGGTTTAAATACTACTGTAAAACGGAAAGGTAATAAGTGGGTGATCAATGGACAAAAGAAATGGATAGGTAATGCGCCGTTTGCGGATATTACTATTATTTGGGCAAGAGATTTAGATGATAACCAAGTGAAAGGCTTCTTGGTAAGGAAAGAAACTCCAGGTTTTTCTGTAGAAAAAATGCACGATAAAATGGCACTTCGCATTGTTCAAAACGGATTGATTACCCTTACTAATTGTGAGGTAGACGAAGCAGATCGATTGCAAAATGCAAATTCATTTAAAGATACAGCAAAGGTGCTGCAAATGACTAGGGCCGGAGTGGCTTGGCAGGCAGTAGGTTGCGCAAGAGGGGCTTATGAAGCAGCGTTAGCTTATACGCAAAAGCGCAAGCAATTTGGAAGACCGATTGCATCTTTTCAATTGATACAAAATCATTTGGTAGAGATGTTATCTAACCTCACAGCAATGCAGACCTTATGTTTCCGATTATCGCAGTTACAAGATCAAAACTTATTGACCGATGAACATGCTTCTCTGGCTAAGGTATTTTGCTCAATGCGAACTCGTGATGTGGTAAGTCGTGCAAGAGAAGTAATGGGTGGAAATGGAATTTTGCTAGAATACGATGTAGCTCGTTTTGTAGCTGATGCCGAGGCTATTTATTCTTACGAAGGAACTAAAGAAATCAACACTTTAATTGTAGGAAGAGCAATTACGGGATATTCTGCTTTTGTTTAAGATTTGAAGGCTTACGAAGTTTCTAAAACTTCGTAAGTCTCACTATATATTATTTAAATGGCCATTTGACCAAACCTACATTACCCATTGCACTTTTTTCGTACAGCGCAAAGCAATTGCTGTTAAACTGAGTATCAAAATTGACATCACCTGGAGATAAAGTTTTAGGTGCTTGTGTGCCTTTTAGAAAGTAGTAAACTTTAGTATTGCCATATTTCGTATGGGGCATCAAATCTCCATATTCTTTTAATTGAGCAGTTGAGGTATCGGTAACTGTAACCGCATAAATACGCTGAACTGGACCGGTATTGTTTTCGTTTCTATAGGAAGCTACCTCTTTAAAACCACCTTTTAAATCCTTCATGCCAGATTGTGTAAAAGTGTCTTTCAACATCCAGCCAATTAGGCCAAGTACAAGTAAAGCGATGCCGATTTTTTTCATATCTCGAAATTAATAGAAATTGATTTTGAGTTTGTAGGAGCGAAGTCACGAAATAGAAAAACCATTAAGAAGTTTAATGAGCTTAACTTCTTAATAGCTTAAAACATTTTTTAATTCAATATGGTTTACAGGCATAGTTAGCTGATGCTGAAATAAATTTACAGGTAGCTTTCCGCTTCGCTACAGGTCAGCATGACAGGCTGTGGATATGTCGTCACTTCCGATTCTCGGCGCAAGCTCTGAATTTATTTCAGGGTCAGCAAAGAATAAATAATCCGTATAGGTCGAAATATCTTACTAGGCCAAATGCTACAACCTTGGCAAAATTTTATGCATTACCGCTATGCCTTCATCAATATGTTGTTTTTCGATGCAAAGCGCCGGTCTGAAACGGATGGTCTGATTACCACAGCCTAAGAACATTACGTTTTCTGCCATTCCTTTTTCTACAAATTTATTTCTCATGTCTTTATCAGGAAAATCAAAGGAACACAACAAACCTCTACCACGAACATTGCTCATTTGATCGTATTTAGTAGCTAGTTCATGAAGTTGGTTTTTAAGGTATTCGCCTACATTGGCTGCATTTTCGCAAAGGTTGTCTTCTTCCACAATATTTAATATTTGGGTAGAACGAACCATATCTACCAAATTTCCGCCCCAAGTGGAATTGATACGCGATGGAACGTTGAAAACATTGCCAGGTATTTCATCCACTTTGTTACCAACTAAAATACCGCAAACTTGCATTTTCTTCCCGAAAGCAACAATATCTGGTCTAGCTTTTTCGCTAAAATGCTGATGACACCAAAACTTTCCTGTTAAGCCTACGCCCGTTTGTACTTCGTCGTAAATTAAAAAGGCCTCGTTTTCATGCGCCAGTTGGCGAAGTTGGATTAAAAACTCTTCTCTGATATGATTGTCGCCGCCTTCCGATTGGATCGGTTCTATAATGATGGCACAAACATCGTCTTTGTTATCCGCAAAAGCCTGTTTAATTTGAGCTAGAGACGCGGCTTCAGTTTCTTCTGCCGTTTTTAAGTTCGCTTCGCTTAACGGAAATTTGAGCTGTGGCGTACTTACTCTTGGCCAATCAAACTTGGCAAACCATTTCGTTTTGTCTGGTAAGGTATTGGTTAAGCTCAACGTATAACCACTACGACCGTGAAATGCTTTTTCAAAGTGGATAACCTTGAACCCCTTTTCTTCTTTATAGCCTTTGGCGAAGTTTTTCTGAACTTTCCAATCCATAGCAACTTTAAGTGCATTTTCTATAGCCAAGGCACCACCAGCTACGAAGAATGCATGCGGTAAATAATTTGGAATACCAACTCGAGAAAAAGTATTTACAAATTCTGCGTATTGTTGTGTGTAAACATCCGAATTTGATGGATTGGCTAATGCAGCCAATAATAAATTGTGTTTAAAGGCTTCGTCATTTACCATTTTCGGGTGGTTATAACCCAAAGGCACCGAAGCGAAGCAGGTAAAGAAATCTAAAAGCTTGCGGTTGTATTTAGAGTCGTAAATATAAGCGCCGTTACTTTTTTCCATGTCGTAGGTAAGGTCGTACCCATCAGCAAGGATATGTTTTTTTAGTGTTTGTTTAACTTGGTCTGGAGCTACACTTAATTGATACATAGATTTAAGTTTTGGTATAACTCAAATTTATATAAATGTGCCAAAATATCAAATTTAGGCGGTTTTTGAACTCGGAGTTCAAAAACTAGGTTTAAACAGTTTAAAGTTAGATTTTGCCCTAAACTTCCATCACTTTCAAAAAATGTGGAAAAATATTTTAAGCAATTTTCTCGAATTCGGCCAGTTTTCCCAAAATTCCGAACAGCCCGCCTGTATGTACTGCTAAAATTCTAGCATCTTTTGAAACCTGTTTTTTGGCGATCAAATCATTGATGGCGTAAAACATCTTCCCAGTGTAAATGGGGTCTGCCAGTATCCCGGTTTTGCTACTAAAATCTTTAACAAAGGAAATGAGTTCTGGAGTAGTTTTAGCGTAACCACCAAAATGGTAATCTGTATGTAGATGTAATTTATCAAGGTCTTGTTCGTAACGAGCTATTTCTTCTCTAATAAAGTCGCCACCTTTTAAAACTGGAATTACATGTAGTTGGGTATTTAAGTTAAGCTGATTGATCCCTTTCAGCAATCCTACGGCAGTAGTGCCAGTTCCAGCTGCACAAAATATGTAATCGAAAGGTCCGGTTAATTCACTGATAATTTCTGCACAACCGATGGTTGCTTCTTCGCTTGCGCCACCCTCATCTATAAAATAGGCATCCTCATCATTTGCAAAATACCTTTTAAATAATTCGGGTTTGTTTCTATAGCTTTCTCTATCAATAAAGCGCAATTGCATGCCGAATATTTTGCAGAGCGCAAGCATTTCGTTACTTACTTCTTCACCTCTTACAAATGCAGTTGCTTTTAACTGATGTTTTGCTGCTGCCGCTGCTGTGGCTAATAAATGATTTGAGTATGCACCTCCAAATGTGACCAGATGATTTTTTTTCTTAGCTGTAGCAGCTTGTAGAATGTATTTCAGTTTACGCCATTTATTACCCGATATAAAAGGATCTATCAAGTCGTCTCTCTTAATGGAAAGTGTTGTTCCGTTGTAGGAAACTTGTTGTATAGGGCTAGGTATTTGCATAAAAAAAGCTCCTCAAAGAGAAGCTTTTTAAATCGTTTTTGAAAATTTTATTTTCCCATGCCAAAGCCAATGCCTGCATTTGCGTAGCCATATTTAGCTTGCGTGTACGAAGCATACAATCTGAAGAAAGCAAGCTGTAATTGGAAGCCTGCAGAAGCTTTAGCACCGCTAACGTCCGTGCGATCTATGCTAAATGGGTTGTCGTAAGTTTTTCCATCAATCTCATAAACTCCCAAAGCGTCGATCTTTGATTTAGATTGGTTGTATCCTAAACTGAAAAATGGAGTAAATACAGATAATTTTTTTGAAATAATTGCGTCGGCACTGATACCATTAAGTTTTACATTAACTCTCTGGTTGGCGTATTTTCCGTCATTTACATCAAGAGGAATTTCCCATTTCAATTGCGTGTAACCTACTGCAACAGCTAAATCAAAAGGTAATAGTTTTTCCGTTTTGCCAAAAATTAATGGTAACACCTCAACCTTTGCTCCCAATCCAAATAAATCAACTTTTCCGACATCATCTAAATCAATAGTTGGTACAAAACGCACAGATAAATCAATATTTTTAGGCAAGCCTACGGTAAGTTGTACCTGAGGAGAGGGAACCACACCCAAGCCAATACCTTTGGGTAAATTAAATTGTTTTGTAACATCGTTGCCCACTTGCATTCTTGTACCATCAACTTCGGGACCAGAGAAAGTCGGGGTATTGACGTTAGATCCTGCTACAGGAGCCATACTTGTAAGGCCAATTTTTGTAACATCAAATCTTTTATCACTTTCGGGTACAAATGCTGCCGTTCCGGTAATACGCAAGTCAAAGCGGAAGGTTCCTTTGGCTTTAGCTGATGTGTACCAACCTGAATTTAAACCTAAACCAAAACCGGTAGTCACCGGAGTTAGGTAAGCTCCTGCTAACCTTCCCGCATCGGCTGGTGTTCCTTTAAATAGATCACCAACTTCATCTTGAGCCGCTGAAGTTAACGGCAATAAAAAAGCGCTAAGTAAACCTAAGTTTCTTAACGCTCGAAATTTTTTTTCCATGTTTATTTGTTTGATTATCAGACACGAAAGTATATCTTTCTAATCAAATACGGAAAAAAATTAATTACAATTTTCAGGTTTTGGGAAAAGTTTCTCATGCGCTCTTCTTTAATCATCACCTACACTACAACAAATAAGCCAAATTGTTTTTTAGGAATATCATTTTGTTAATTTACTTTTGTAGCATGGAAAATTTCGCAATAGGACAAGAAGAAGATGAACAAGATTTATTCGAGCATTTTAATATTGTCGTAGATAAAGGACAATCGCTATTGCGTATTGACAAGTTTTTGATGCACCGTATAGAAAATGCGTCGAGAAATAGGATACAAAATGCTATCGATGCCGGAAATGTGCTCGTAAATAAGCAGCAGATTAAAGCTAGTTATAAAGTAAAACCGCTAGACGAAATTTCTATTGTTTATGCACAACCGCCACGTGATACAGAAGTTTATCCAGAAGATATTCCAATTGATATTGTTTATGAAGACGATGATTTATTAGTGGTAAATAAACCTGCTGGAATGGTAGTGCATCCAGGTTTTAACAATTATACAGGTACTTTGGTAAATGCCTTGGCTTTTCATTTTGAGCAATTGCCAACTTTGCCAGGTAACGATGGTCGTCCAGGTTTGGTGCATCGTATAGATAAAGATACATCGGGCTTGTTACTGATCAGCAAAAACGAAATTACCATGACCAAATTGGCCAAACAATTTTTCGATCACAGTATCACCCGTAAATATGTAGCCTTAGCTTGGGGCGATATTGAAAATGACGGTAGGATAGAAGGATATATCGGACGAAGTCTTAAAAATCGAATTATCCAAGATGTGTATGATGATGAAGAAAAAGGAAAATGGTCGGTAACTAACTATACTGTTTTAGAGCGATTAAACTACGTAACTTTGGTGAGCTGTCAGTTAGAAACGGGCCGTACGCATCAAATTAGAGCGCATATGAAACATATTGGACATCCATTATTTAGCGACGCAACTTATGGTGGTGATAAGATTTTAAAGGGAACTACGTTTTCTAAATACAAGCAATTTGTAGCTAACTGTTTTGAGTTGATGCCGCGTCAGGCTTTGCATGCGCAAACATTGGGTTTTATACACCCAACTACCCAAAAGTATATGGAATTTGAGGCGCCAATGCCAGCAGATTTCGAAGCAGTGTTAACCAAATGGCGCAACTATATAGTTTAATGTCGCAATTTATTTTATTTAACGATCAGTTTTTTACTAACGATGCTGCTGTTTTGCAGGCTTCTAACCGAGCCTTCAAATTTGGAGATGGCTTGTTCGAGTCTATGCGTATGTGTGGAGGTAAGTTGCAATATCCAGAGTTACATGCCGATAGGATCAAAGCGACCATGAAAGCTTTAAAAATGGATGGCTACAATCTACTGGATGATTATTTTTTGAAGCAAAAAACTGCTGAATTGGCTCGTAAGAATAAAATTCAAGGTAATGCTCGGTTTCGCTTAAGTATCTACAGGCAGGGACAAGGGTTGTATACCCCCGAAACCAACAAAGTGGGGTACTTAATAGAAGTTAAGCCATTAGAAACCACCACTTACGAACTAAATAAAAAAGGAATTATTGTAGATGTTTATGATGAGATAGCGAAACCAATCAACAAATTGTCCAACTACAAAACAACCAACTCACTTCCCTTTGTGATGGCGGCAATTTTTCAAAAGCAACATCAATTAGACGAAGTTTTGTTGCTTAATCAGAATGGTTTTTTGTGCGAAAGCACCAGCTCTAACTTGTTTGTAGTCTATCAAAATCAGATTTATACACCCGCACTTTCCGAAGGTTGTGTAGGTGGTGTAATGCGTAACGTGGTGATGCAGCTTGCCAAAAAACATCAGTTGCCATTGATAGAAGCTCAAATTAATCCGCAAATTTTAAATGAGGCAGAAGAGGTTTTTTTAACTAACGCCGTGAGTGGCGTACGTTGGGTAATGGGCTATGGACGTAAACGTTACTTCAACGAAGTAGCTAGAATGTTCAGCGGGTGGCTAAATCAGTCTTTATAAGTTAAAAGTAGAAAGTCAAAAGTAAAAATGAGGCTTGTGTCTATTTAAGTTTGAAAAACAAAGTAGGCACCTTTTGGCGACGGTAGTCCTTCTTTCCGCTATAATCTTTTTGCTGTTTTCTACTATCATTCGGAGGTACGAGAAATCTATTAGTTAAACTGCTGGAAGGAACAGATTCTTCACTACATTCAGAATGATAATAAGGCAAAAAGTATTTCCGCTACAATAAGGTTTAATTAACCTAGTTCCGAAGCACTAACGAAGATTTAACGAGCACCTGTTGCTCATTGGTTAAAAAAATAGTCAGTCCAACGGTTAATTCACTTTAACAAATGAACGAGTGAACCAATAAACTAACTACAATCTCACGCCTCTTAAAAACTCATCAACCTGCATACGTTTTTTACCTTCCAGTTGTAGTTCCAACAATTTAATGTAGCCACTGTTGGTAGCAAATTTCAAGAAAGTTTTGCCATCAGTTTCAAAGTTTCCAGCTTCAATTTTTGGTGCTGTATCTTCTTTTTCCACTTTAAAAACTTTCAAAGTTTTCTCATTTAAAAAAGTAAAAGCGGTAGGGTAAGGGCTCAAGCCTCTAATGTGATTGTAAACAGTTTGGTTATCCTGTTTCCAGTTGATTTCGCAGAAGTCTTTAAAAATTTTTGGTGCAGCTTTCAATTCTGTATCCATTGGTTGTGGCACTTCTGTATAGTTACCTTCTTCAATAGATTTAACCGTTTTTACAATCAGTTCTGCACCAATGTTCATTAATTTATCATGCAATGTACCAGCCGTGTCGTCTTCGGTAATTGGTGTACTCGCCGACAGAATTACATCTCCGGTATCAATCTCTTGCTTCAAGAAAAACGTAGTTACGCCACTTTCCTTTTCTCCGTTGATGATGGCATGGTTGATTGGGGCAGCACCTCTGTATTGTGGCAGCAAAGAACCATGTAGATTAATTGTTCCTTTTGGAGGCATGTTCCAAACAATTTCTGGCAACATCCTAAAAGCAACCACTACCTGTAGATCTGCATTTAAAGCTTTTAATTCGGCAATAAACTCGGGATCTTTTAATTTTAAAGGTTGTAGTACTTTCAAACCATTTTCTACGGCATATTTTTTTACGGCACTTTCACTCAACCTTTGTCCTCTGCCAGCAGGCTTGTCTGCCGCTGTTACCACACCAACAATATCAAAACCTGCATTTTTCAGCGCATCTAACGACGCTACTGCAAAATCGGGCGTACCCATAAAAACTATTTTCATAAATTAATTTTGAATGAGTAAATGACTAAATGAGTAAGTATTTTTATGGCAGTCGAATAGTTTTCTCATTTATCAATTTACTCAATTACTCATTTAAAATTTCATCGCTCTATCCAACTCACGTTTGCTATCTCTTTCTTTGATACTGTCGCGTTTGTCGAACTCTTTTTTACCCTGTGCTACGGCAATTTCCATCTTGGCAAAACCTCGTTCATTAATAAAAATTCTTAAGGGAACAATGGTAAAGCCTTTCTCTTCTCCTTTTATCCTGATTTTTCTAAGTTCCTTTTTCTGCAAAAGTAAAATACGATCTCTCTTAATATCGTGGTGGTAAAAAGAACTGTGGCTATATTCTGAAATGTGAAGATTTCTCACATATAAACTACTTCCAATAAAAGTACAGAAAGCATCGGTTAGGTTTGCTTTTCCTTGTCTTATCGATTTTATTTCTGTGCCAAGTAAAGCAATCCCTGCTACATATTTATCTAAAATATGATAGTCAAAAAAAGCTCGCTTATTCTTAATCTGTATATCGTTAGGCATGGTGCAAAGATAGGTTAATTGCTTTATTGTTTAGTTGTCGAATTGCTGAAAAATATAGTAGTTAATCAATACCCAAAGATTTTCTCATTCTTGTAAACTTTCGTCGCTTTTTAATAATGTATTTTTATAACATTTAAAAATAAAATTTAGTTTTTATAAATATATTTTTAGATTTGTCTAAATTTATATTTTTGTAAAGCTAATTAATGAAAAAATCAATACTTGTTATCTGTTTATTATTTCTATCAATATTTTCTTTTGCACAAGATTTGGTCTTGAAAGGGAAAGTAGAAAGTAATGGTTTTGTTGTACCTAAAGCCAATTTGCATATCGTAGAATTGCAACGTTCTACGCAAACCAATGAAGGAGGAGAGTTTGGTTTTGTTGCATTAAGAGCAGGAAGCTACCAAATCAGAATTACAGCGGTAGGTTACAAATCACAAGTAAATAAGGTCGATATTTCTTCGGATACGATCTTGAATTTTAATTTGATTGAACAAAAAGAGGATCTAAGGGAAGTAGTGATCACTGGAACGCAGAAAGAAGTAAATAGGCTGGAAAGCCCAGTGCCAGTTGAGATTTATACCGCTAAATTTTTTCAAAAGAACCCAACGCCAAGTATTTTCGATGCACTACAAAATATCAACGGTGTGCGCCCACAACTCAATTGCAATATCTGTAATACGGGTGATATCCATATCAATGGCTTAGAAGGTCCGTATACCATGGTGATGATTGACGGAATGCCTATTGTAAGCAGTCTTTCGACGGTTTATGGGCTGTCTGGAATTCCTAATTCGTTGGTAGAAAGGGTGGAAGTGGTTAAAGGACCGGCTTCTTCGTTGTATGGTAGCGAAGCCGTTGGCGGATTGATCAATATCATTACTAAAGATATACGTAAAGCGTCAGCCTTAAGTGCCGATTTTATGACTACAAGCTACTTAGAACATAATCTAGATTTAGGATTTAAAATTAAGGCGAATCAAAAAGTGAATGTGTTAACAGGTTTAAATTACTTTAAATATGGAAATAAAGTAGATCATAACCACGATAACTTTACCGATGTTACTTTGCAGGATCGCATTTCTGTATTTCAAAAATGGAATTTCGCTAGAAAGGAAAACCGCTTATTCTCTTTAGCAGGTAGATTTTTATATGAGGATAGATGGGGTGGGGAAATGAACTGGGCAAAAGCTAATCGTGGTGGTGAGGAGGTGTATGGTGAAAGTATCTACACTAAACGTTTCGAGTTGTTAGGGAATTATCAGCTGCCGGTTAAGGAGAAAATGTTCTTTGCTTTTTCGTTGACTAACCACAACCAAGATAGCCGCTACGGTACAACTTCTTACATCGCCAGACAAAACATAGCCTTCTCGCAACTTACTTGGGATAAAAAATTAGGCAGCCATGATTTACTTTTTGGTACAGCTTTTCGTTATACTTATTATGATGATAACACACCAGCTACCTTTTCGCAAACTGGTAACATGCCTGAAAACACTTACTTGCCAGGAATTTTCGCACAGGATGAAATCAAGCTGGCTCAAAAGCACTCATTGTTGTTAGGTATGCGTTACGATTATAATTCTACCCACGGAAATATCTTTACACCACGTTTTGCTTATAAAATCAATTTTGACGAAACCAGTATTTTAAGATTAAACGCTGGAACTGGATTTAGGGTAGTTAATATTTTTACCGAAGACCATGCTGCCTTAACTGGCGCCAGGGATGTGATCATAGCAAGTGATTTGAAGCCAGAGAAAACATATAACGTGAATTTGAATTATTTGAAAAAGCTTTATGCTAGCAATGGCAATATTTTTACGTTTGATGTTTCGGCTTTTTACACGTACTTCAATAATCGCATCGTAGCAGACTATGAAACCAATACCCAACAAATTAGGTACGACAATTTGAGCGGTTATGCCGTAAGTAAAGGCTTAACTGGAAATTTGGATATTAGCTTAAATTTTGGTTTGAAGCTTAATGCTGGTATCACTTTACAAGATGTTGGTTTGGTAGAAGATGGTGTCAAAACTCAGCAAATACTCACGGAGAAATGGATGGGAACTTGGTCGGCTTCTTACCTCATTAACAAATTAAATTTGGGAATAGACTACACAGGCAACGTCTACGGACCTATGCGGTTACCTTTGTTAAATGAATTAGATCCACGTCAGCCAAATTCTCCAGTTTGGAGTTTACAGAATATTCAGTTTACGTACCGTGGGTTTAAGAATCTGGAAGTTTACGGTGGTGTAAAAAACCTGCTCAATTTCAAACCAACTAGAAACAATCCTTTTATCATAGCTCGTGCTAATGATCCTTTTGACAAACAAGTGCAATTTGATGCTAATGGAAATGCAGTGGCTACAACAAATAATCCGTATGGTTTAACTTTTGATCCGAGTTATGTGTATGCACCAAACCAAGGGATTAGAGGTTTCTTTGGAGTGCGCTATAGTTTAAGGTAGCTGGTGAAGAGTTACGGTTTATCTCTCCCAATGAGTCGGTTTTTGCCTAATAAAAACCCAATCGCTTTTTCGATGTTCTCATCAATACTTTTTTCAGATTTGAGGAAAGAGATATATTTAATAATTTCTTTCTGTTTCGATGGAGCCAGCTGTTCGAATACAACTTTAGCTGATTGATTTTCGTTTAATGCTTTTGTGAGTTTTGGATGCGCTGATATCGTTCGTTCTGAAGTGTCAATCTCAATTTCAACGCTGATTTTTTCTCCAATTCTTTTAGGTGAGTCTTTTAGCATGGTGGTATTAATATACAAGCGCCATTCGCCTTTGTATCTCAGTAATGTTTGCTGATAATGGTTTTTATTGATGGTGCCACAAACTGGAATGTGTCCTTTGTTTTTTCCGTAGGCGGAGAAAAGTCGCTTTAATATCTCATTTGGAATAAACACGAAAGGATTTATACCGATAATTTCTAAAACTGCTGTGAAATGATGCTTCAATTTTTGAAAGTAGTGTACACCAAATTTAACAATTTTGGAAGTGTTTTTGTTATTTAAACCCGATTGAAATGTATGCCGATTTTGTCGGCAGAAGCGAAAAGCGGGTCTATCGTTAAATAACGCTACTGAAATTGCTTTTCAAAAAAATAATTTACCTGACAATCAATACTGGAATACCCACTTTATGTCTTACCGAATCTACTGTTGTACCAAATATCAAATCTTTTAAGCCTTTGTGACCGTGAGCACCCATTACCAAAAGCTCCAATTCGTTTGAGTTACTAATTTCGGCGATAGCTTTCGCTGTACCGCCAAAACCAATATGTGGTGTGGCGTGATAACCTAAATCTGCAAGGTTTTCTTGATATTTCTTGAGGTTATCAATATCTGATTGTGTTTCGTGGTCCATTGCGGTTTTACCATGATAGCGAGCCGCTGCGGTTTCTACCACGTGAATTAAATAGTAGTGTGCCTCTTTTCCGCCTTGTATTAACGCATGGCGAATGGTTTTTCTATCGTGTTCAGAAAAATCTACTGTAATACCGATTTTCTCATAATTGATTTTCTCTACGTTACCAATAGCTAGCGCATCGCCATGCGGAACGTTGCCAATTCGCTGTTTTTTACTGACGAATGGATAGATGAAAATGTAGGCTAAAAGTAAAGCGATAAGCACAGCTACCGGTAGTACAATCACATAGATGTACCAAGCGTTGTGAGTTGCTGCCATCCATCCGCCAATTTCTTCAATGACTAATTTGATATTTAGACAAATGATAACTAAAGCACTTAACCAGGCCAAAACTTTTACCCAAAGTTTAATGGTAAATTCTTTCATTTCCTTTTTGTCCGAGTTAAGGTGGATTAAAGGAATGATGGCAAAACCCAATTGCAAACTCAATACCACCTGACTTAAGATCAGCAATCCACCTAAAGCATCATCACCGAAGTAAAGAATGGTGAAAAATGCAGGAACGATAGCTAACAAACGGGTAATCAATCGGCGTAACCAAGGCTGTATCCTTAAATTTAGGTGACCTTCCATTACAATTTGGCCGGCCAGCGTACCGGTAACGGTAGAACTTTGTCCAGCAGCGATTAACGCAATTGCAAATAGGGCAGGAGCTACACTTCCAAAGATATTTGTAAGTAATTCATGGGCATCTTGTATTTCTGCAACTTCATGGAAACCATTTTTATAAAATGCCGCGGCAGCTAGAATTAAAATAGCAGCATTTACAAAAAAAGCCAAATTTAAAGCAACAGCAGTATCTATAAAATTGAATTTAATTGCTTCCTTAATTCCTTTACTATCACGTTCGAATTTTCGAGTTTGTACTAACGATGAATGTAAGTATAAATTGTGTGGCATTACGGTAGCTCCGATAATACCAATGGCAATGTAAAGGGCTTCTCCGCCCAGCATAGAAGGCTCAAAACCTTTGGCAATTTCTTTTAACGACGGTTCTACAATAAACATCTCTACCAAAAAGGAAAGTCCAACGATAAACACCATGGAGACAATAAAGGCTTCCATTTTGCGCATACCTTTATTGAGCAAGAAAAGCAAAAGAACGGTATCGAATATGGTGATAGATATACCCCAAATTAACGGCAATCCGAAAAGTAAGTTTAGACCAATAGCCATCCCGATGATTTCGGCTAAATCACAAGCAATAATGGCTGTTTGTGCCAATACGAACAAGGGGAAGTTTACCCATTTTGGATAAGTATTTCTCGAGGCTTGCGCTAAATCTAATCCTCGTACAATACCTAAACGAGCGCTTAGCGATTGTAAAAGTAGGGCGATGAGGTTAGACATCAATAATACCCAAATGAGCTGATAGCCAAATTTACTGCCGCCGGCAATGTCCGTTGCCCAGTTGCCCGGATCCATATAGCCAACACTTACCAAATATGCAGGTCCTAAAAACGCCAGTATTCTACGCCAACCTTTTTTTTGGTTAGTCGCTACGCTCTGATGTACTTCGCTTAAAGATTGTTTTTCGGCCATTAGTTTTTCGTAATTAAAATGTGCTTGGCTACTTCTCTACTGATGTTCGTTTTTTGTTGTTCTGCTAATAATTCTACCGAACCATCAAACTCTAATACTTCTATAATTTCTATACGTTTGCCTAAGGTTAATCCTAGTTTTTCTAAGTGTTTAAGAAAAGCAGAGGAATGTTCGCTTACGCCAGTAATGGTTCCTTTGTCTCCAGAATTGAGTTTGCTTAACTTAACAAAAGCCAATTCTGCGAAATTGCCATATTTATCAGGAATGGGATCTCCATGAGGATCAACTCTTGGGAAGTCTAAAAATTCGTCCAGACGTTCTACTAATAAATTAGATTGGATGTGCTCCAGCTCTTCAGCAACGTCATGTACTTCATCCCATTTGAAATTCAGTTTATCCACTAAAAATACCTCCCATAATCTGTGCTTTCTAACAATATTGATGGCAGTAAGTTTGCCTTTTTCTGTTAGTGTTACACCTTGATACTTTACATAGTTCACCAATTCTTTTTCAGAAAGTTTCTTGATCATGTCAGTTACCGATGCTGCTTTGGTTTGTATACGCTCAGCAATGGCATTGGTGAGCACAGGATTGCTAATTTCTGATAGGTGGTAAATGATTTTGAGATAGTTTTCTTCGGTATAAGATTGCATTTTAGGCTTTCTAATTTATTGTTTAGACAAATCTAAAAATTTATCTATAAAATTTTCGCTAAATTTTTACATTAGTTTTAGAATAAAATTTTGCGAGTTAGGCTTTGTATCATACCTTTGGGCAATTCAATCAAAACAATGTATGGCACTAGAACTAGATAAAATCGATTTCAAAATCTTAAAATTATTGCAAGAAAACGGTAGAATTACCAATTTGCTTTTATCACAAGAAATAGGTTTGTCACCAGCGCCAACTTTAGAGCGTGTTCGTAAACTGGAAATGTCTGGTTACATCAAGAGCTACCATGCTTTGGTTGATGAAGAAAAATTAGGTTTGGGGATTAAAACCTTTATCCAAATTCAGTTAGATTTCCATAAGAACAATACCATTCAAATTTTCTTGGATGAAGTAAACCAAATCAAAGAGGTAACCGAATGTCACCATGTGACTGGTCAGGCAGATTTCTTGTTAAAGGTTTATGTAAGCGATATCAAATCGTACGAGCGTTTAATTATGGATAAAATCAGTAAGATTTCCGTAGTTAAGACTTTCCAAACGATGATGATCATGTCGACTACGAAGAAAGAACCAATTGTGCCGTTGGAGTATTAAAAGTGGTCAGGTATCAGTTGTAAGTTGGTTAATGCCAGACTTATAACGTAAAACTTATTACTTATAACTAAACTTGCCAGTTAATCTCTTCTTTTCCTTCCTTTTTAAGGATTTCGTTAGTTTTAGAGAAAGGCTTAGAACCGAAGAAGCCATTGTAGGCAGAAAAAGGCGATGGGTGTGCAGAGCTGATGATAAAATGTTTGCTTTTGTCTATCAATGCTTCTTTTTGTTTGGCGTAGTTGCCCCAGAGAATAAAGATCAAGCCAGTTCTTTTTTCGGACAATTCAGTAATAACTTTATCTGTAAATTGTTCCCAGCCTCGTTTTTGATGTGAGCCAGCAGTATGAGCTCTAACCGTTAAGGTAGCATTTAACAACAATACACCCTGGTCTGCCCAAGCCGTTAACTCCCCATGGTTTGGTATTTTAAAATCAGGAAATTCATCCGCCAGTTCTTTATAAATGTTTTTTAACGATGGAGGAGGAACTATGCCTTTTTGCACAGAAAAAGATAAACCATGAGCTTGTCCAACACCATGGTAGGGGTCTTGTCCTAAAATTACCACTTTTACCTTTTCGAAAGGTGTATGGTTAAAGGCATTGAAAATATCCGACCCCTTTGGATAAATTGTAAAACCTGCCTGCTTTTCCTGCTGAAGAAAATCTTTCAGTGATTTCATATAAGGTTTTTCAAATTCTCCTTCAAGAATTTTAAACCAGCTAGGTTCTAAATCTACAGCCATATCTTAAGTTAAAAGCGTAAATACTAAAGTTAAAAGCTTACGAGTAGCTACTATTTTTTAGCAGATAAAATATCGATTAAATCTAGTTCTAAGCTCTTTTTAGGATGCTCGATGATACGTCCAATCTCTTTTCCGTTTTTATCTGTGATGATAAATGTAGGTACACGTTGAATATCCAAACCATCAATCAAGCCATTTTCTGCTTTTTTAGCACCATCAACTGCAATGAAAGAAACGTGTTTTTCATCAACTTTAATGGCGTCTGTTACTTTTAAAAAGTTTGGAACCTGAAATTTACTATCTCCACACCAAGTGCCTAAAACCACTTTGATTTTTTTATCTTTCATCAATTTGGTTAACTGAGGTACAACTGCTGAGTCTACTTTGTAATTTTCGTAGTTGGCATCGTAGCTTGCTTTAAATTCTGGGAATTCTACCAAACCCTCTCGTGAGCACTCGTTCAACATGATTTGTTTGTGTTTAATTTGATCTTCTAATTTTTTATTGATTTCTTGGGCGTTCGCCGAAACGAAAAATAATCCTAATATGATGGTAAATGCGTATTTCATCGTTATCTAATTTTTGTTGAAATTATAAATTTAATCGCTATTTTCTGCTATAGAAAACCGATATTTGCAGAAATATTGAAAAACTATGTCAAATTTAGTACGCCTAATAATAGGCTTTGCTTTACTAGGTGCAGCAGTTGCGCTTTTTATCTTAGGTCACTGGGGTTGGGGTATCCCAACTGTTTTTATTAGCATATTTGTTTTTATTACGTATTTCTACAATGAAAATATGCTGATTGCGCAATGGTATTTACGTAAAGACAATATGCCAAAAGCCGAAGTGTTTTTGGGAAGAATAACCAACTACGAAAAGCAATTGAATAAGATGCAATACGGTTACTATAACCTTTTGCTAGGTTTGATGGAGTCGAGAAAGGCACCAATGAAATCTGAGAAGTATTTTAAAGCAGCTTTGAGTTTTGGCCTACATATGGATCACAACATCGCTTTGGCTAAATTAAGTTTAGCAGGTATTGCTATGGGCAAACGCAATAAACGCGAAGCTCAAATGTACTTAACGGAAGCTAAGAAAGCAGATAAGAATAAATTATTAGCTGATCAGATTAAGCAAATGAAAGATCAGTTGGGTATGTTAGATAGGCAACAACAAGTGCGATATAGCCACAGATAAGATTTGAAAGAGAGAAGAGCTAATTGCGTAAAGCGATTAGCTCTTTTTATTTGTCGCATAAGCGATCAAAATTCTCTTCGTAGGCAGCATCTGTTCTGCTCAATAAGTCATCCTCTTCTTCATTTCTTTTCTTGCTGAAGAAAAGCTCTTCTGCCTGGATGCGCTTAATTAACTGACGAATAAGCGATAAGTCAAAAGTGTCTTTGCTTAATTTGATACAATATTCGTTTTCTGTGATTTCGATACTTGAACTATTCATTTTATTTAAAATTAGTACAGCACTAAAATAAAAAAGGCTTGTCACTGTAATTGCAACAAGCTTTTAATTTTCTGTTATGTTTGTGTTAAGGCTTCTGATTAGGACTAGTTGCGAACTTTACATCATTTGTGCGAAAAAACTTAGCTAATAAAGCATATTTGTTTGTGCAGTAATTGAATTCTATAATTTTGTCAGAACTAAAATCGTGTGTGCCGCATGAAAAACAAAGTCCGATGTATTCAATAATTTTATCATTTTGGTTTAGAAAAACTATGGCATTTCTGGGTTCGTAGCAAGTTCCTTTAATTATTGAATAAAGCTTGGCCTTGGGATTTTTATAGCCTATATTGTAAAGCAAATCAGTAAGGCTTTCAATTTTTTCTAAAGAAAGTTCTGCTTTCTCTTTAATTAAATCCTTTATCATCAATTGATTTTCAATGGGGACCTGGTTTCCGTATTCGCCATATAAGTCAAAAGAAATAAGAGCTACTTTTTTTGAAATGTTAAAGGGGTAAAAACTGCCTCGTTGTTTTGCAGATAATTTTTTGTTTGATCCACATTCAGAATCTGAATCCTTCATATTGTTAAGCTCGGCTTGGGCTTTATTAGATTGCTTTCTAGTTGCTCTTTGAGCATATCCGACTATACTTAGTAGCATTAATGAGAGAAGAATATGCTTTTTCATTAGTGTTATACCTGATTGCTTTTTGATTCACAACAATTGAGCTTTACCCTAAAACCAACCTAACATTTTTTCCTAATGTTTTAAAGCGCACTCCATTTTCTTGAACAACGGTGATGGTTAGATGTCCGGTTTTGCTGATGTTTAAATCTGTAGCTGTGCCTGATTTGCCTTTATGCGTACCAGCAACTACTTGGCAAAAGTCTCCGTCTTTAAGTTCTGTTTCCTTCATAAAGCATATTTTATTACTAAAATTAAGAAAAGTTTGATCAAAAAAAATCCCCAGTTTTTAACTGGGGATTTGAATATCAAAACCTAATGGCTACTTATGCTCTAAAAACAAACCGTCGTCGGTTTTACTCACTTTAAGGATGTTTTTTCCAGTTAGGCCTTTCAAAGTAGTATCCCATTTTTTGTTACTCCATTCTGGTAAAGCAGCTTTTACATCGCTTAGTAATTGTTGTTCGCCTTCTTTTACCAAAGCATATAATTCAGCTTCTTCCGCAGATAGTTCGATTTTCTTTTTCTCAGGACGCATTTGAGGGAAGAATAATACCTCTTGGATCGTCGATTGATCAGTCATCAACATTACCAATCTATCGATACCAATGCCTAAACCAGAAGTAGGAGGCATACCATATTCTAAAGCACGAACAAAGTCATCATCCATTGCCATAGCTTCATCATCGCCTCTAGCAGCTAATTTCAATTGTTCTTCAAAACGCTCTTTCTGGTCAATTGGGTCATTTAACTCAGAATAGGCATTGCCAATTTCTTTACCCATTACAAAAAGCTCAAAACGCTCTACCAGACCTTCTTTGCTGCGGTGTTTTTTCGCTAAAGGTGTCATTTCGATAGGGTAGTCGGTAATGTAGGTAGGCTGAATTAAATTAGCTTCCACTTTCTCGCTGAAAAGTTCATCCACCAATTTACCACGTCCCATGCTATCGTCAATCTCGATACCCAAATCTCTACAAGTTTGAGCCAACTGCTCTTCACTCATTTCCGATACATCAATACCTGTATATTTTTGGATAGATTCGTACATCGTTAACTTCTCATACGGACCAGCAAAATCAATTTCGTGTCCACCAACCTTAACCACAGGCGAACCGTGGATAGCCACAGCGATTTTTTCCAAACATTCTTCCACCATACCCATCATCCAAACGTAGTCTTTGTAAGCTACATAGATTTCCATCGAGGTAAACTCTGGGTTGTGCGTTCTGTCCATCCCTTCGTTACGGAACATTTTACCGAACTCATAAACGCCATCAAAACCAGCAACAATTAGCCTTTTTAGGTAAAGTTCATTCGCAATACGTAAGAACAAAGGCATATCTAAAGTGTTGTGGTGGGTCGCAAACGGACGAGCCGCCGCACCACCATGCACCGCTTGTAAAATTGGCGTTTCTACTTCCATCCAGCCTTGGCTGTCGAAGTAATTACGCATGGTATTGATCACCTTAGAGCGGTTGATGAAGATTTGTTTGTAATCAGGATTTACCGTTAAATCTACATAACGCATTCTGTAACGCAATTCTGGATTGGTAAAACCATCGAAAACGTTTCCTTCATCGTCGCGTTTCACAATTGGCAACGGACGTAAAGATTTAGAAAGTACCGTTAATTTATTTACGTGCACCGAAATTTCTCCGGTTTGAGTAGTAAAAACGTAACCTTCCACACCAATAAAATCGCCTATATCTAATAGTTTCTTGAAGACTGTATTGTACAAGGTCTTATCATCGCCAGGGCAAAGCTCATCACGCTTCAAATAAATTTGGATACGACCAGTAGCGTCCTGAAGTTCGGCGAAAGAAGCCGCTCCCATAATGTTGCGGCCCATAATTCTGCCCGCAATGCTAATTGTCTTGTATGCTGTTTTATCTTTTTCGTAGTTAGCTAAAATGTCTGCTGCATTAGCATTGATTTCGTAAGCCTCTGCAGGATATGGGTTAATACCCAGTTCGCGAAGCTGTTTTAACGAATCGCGACGCAATATTTCCTGTTCTGATAATCCTATACTCATTAATTGAATTTTTTGCAAAAATAGTAAAATACTTGGTTATTGATGCTTGCACAAGCCTTTAATATCACATCGCAGTAATTGTATTTTGTAAGTTATAAGCGATCTCAGCCGTCCGACTGGATTGCTAATTGCGTTTTTAAATCTTTTCCGTTAGTTTTACTGTATGCAAATGTCGCAAAAGCCAGATGAAATTAGATTTGAAAGTAGCTTAGAACTTTTAGCTAAGCAAGTGGTAGAAGGTTTTATTACTGGCTTGCATAAAAGTCCATTTCATGGTTTTTCTGTAGAGTTTGCCGAGCATAGGCTTTACAATAACGGAGATAGTGTTAAAAGTATCGATTGGAAATTGTTCGCAAAGACCGATAAACTTTTCAGCAAACGTTACGAAGAAGAAACGAATTTAAGGTGTCAGTTTGTTATCGATGTTTCGTCGTCGATGTACTTTCCGGATGATAAATACAACAAGCTCACTTTTTCTGTTCAAAGCACAGCAGCTTTAATTTATTTGCTCAAACGTCAGCGAGATGCTTTCGGTTTAAGTTTATTTACCGATCAACTGAAATTAAATACACCTGCAAAATCTACTAGTGTGCATCAGAAGTTTTTGTTCGCTAAATTGGAGGAAATGTTGGCTGCCTCGCAATTGAATGTGCAAACGGATTTGTCTTTGGCCTTGCACCAAATTGCAGACTTAATCCATAAGCGTTCATTGGTAGTTGTATTTAGCGATATGTTGCAAACTGCAAATAGTGCCGATAGGTTAGATCAAATATTTTCTGCACTACAGCATCTGAAGTTCAACAAACACGAGGTAATCGTTTTTAATGTAACCGATAAAACAAAGGAGCTTGATTTCAATTTTGAAAACAGACCTTATGAGTTTGTGGATATGGAAACGGGAACAGTGTTGAAGGCACACGCATCTAAAGTGAAGGATGCTTATCTGCAGCAGATAAGTGAATACAGGAAAAACCTTGCGTTAAAATGTGCACAGTATAAAATTGATATGGTTGATGCCGATATCAATGCCGGTTTCAACCATATTTTGGAAGCTTATTTAATTAAGCGGCAGAAAATGAGTTGAACTGCCCCTCTCTGCCTCTGGCATCTCTCCCTAAAAGAAACAGAAAATAAATATGTTCGTCATTGCGAGCTTTGCGAAGTAATCTTTCTAGAAAAGTCTGATGATTTGCAAAGATTACTTCCTCGATACTCATAGCAATAACAACAAAGAACTAAAATAATACGTCTGCGATATCAGGATTTTTATCAAACACTGATTTAGCGAAAGGACATAAAGGCATGATCTTTAAATGATTTGCTCTTGCGTATTCTACAGCTTTCATTAACATTTGCTGCCCGATTCCTTTACCTTTAAAATCTTCGTTGACTTCGGTGTGGTCAATAATGAATTTAGTTGAGCCAGCCCATGTATAAGTCATTATGCCTGCTTCTTTGCCTTCTTCTACAGCTTTGAATAAGCCTCTTTTTTCTTCATTTTCTTGAATGATTTCCATTTCAATTTTCGTTTATCGTTGTTTGCTTGTAATAGTTTCAATATTCTTGATGATAACTGCACAGGCTTTTTTAATTTCTTCTTCCGTAATGGTTAAAGGTGGTGCAATACGCATGGCATCGCTACAATGCAAGAACCAATCGCTAATGATACCGTCTTCAATACAAGCATCAATAATGGCTTTGTTAGTTTCAAAACTATCAAAACCCAGGGCAAGCATTAAACCTTTGCCTCTAATTTCTGTAATGGCTGGATGTTGTAAAAGTTGTTTGAAAAGTTCTCCTTTTGCTTCCACTTTCTCAACTAATTTTTCATCCAATAAAGTATTTAATGTAGCCAATCCAGCAGCACAACAAACTGGATGCCCTCCAAAAGTGGTCATATGCCCTAAAATTGGATTGTAAGACAACACCGACATAATTTCCAAAGAACTGATAAAAGCACCGATAGGCATTCCGCCACCAATTCCTTTGGCTAGTAATAAGATATCAGGAACGACATTATAGTGCTCAAAAGCGAACATTTTTCCTGTTCTGCCGAAACCAGACTGTATCTCGTCGAAAACTAAAAGCGTTTTGGTTTCATCACATTTCTTTCTCAGCGCTTCCATGTAGGCTTGATCGGCTACTCTTATGCCCGCTTCACCCTGTACTGGTTCTATAAAAACTGCCGCAATCTTTGTAGTGATCTTTTCTAAATCGGCAATGTTGTTATGATTGATGAAATCAACATTCGGTAAAAATGGCCCGTAGCCAGCTGAATAGAAATCACTTTCCATCAAACTTTCTGCGCCTTGCGTACTGCCATGATAAGCATTTCTGCAAGCAATGAAGCCCTTCTTGCCTGTGTAACGTTTAGCTAACTTCATAGCACCTTCTACAGCTTCAGCGCCAGAATTTACAAAATAGGTACTGTTAAGGTTGCTTGGTAAAACCGATGCTAAAGCCGTCGCAAAATTTACTTGCGGACTTTGAACATACTCGCCATAAACCATTAAGTGCATGTAAGTTTCAGCTTGCTTTTGTACAGCTGCAACTACATTTGGATGGCAGTGGCCCACATTGCTTACGCCAATTCCAGCAATTAAATCGATGTATTCTTTACCTTCTGCATCATAAATATTAACTCCTTGAGCTTTTACAAACTCGAGTAGTAGAGGAGTAGTAGAGGTTTGGGCATTATGTTTTAAAAAGAGTTGTCGTTGGGTAAGCATAGCGCAAAAGTAGCTGATTTAACTTTCAGTTTTTTTAAAATAGAGTCAAATAAAAAAGTCCCGATTTAATTTCGGGACTTTCTCAAATGATCATTGTGTGTTTAGTTCGAAGGCTGTGCGGGCATTGCGGCTCTATACTGCTCTAAAATTTCTTTTTTGAAAGCCTCTTGTGCTCTATAGAATTTTCCTACTGTTTTAATTGGTAGGCTAGATTTGAATTTGTTGTAGTATTTACGTTCAATATTCAAATCACGTTGTCTAAAATTGAAATCATTTAAAATCAAGGTCTGAATTTCTTCATCATCCAAATCTTCAATCTCTTTTAATTTTCTAAAACTGATCATTTTTTGGAAACGCTCTTTTCTCAACGTAGATTGTTCCCTCACATAATCATTATAAATTGGCCAGAAAATTTTGGCGTCTTCGGCCGATAAATCCAATTTCGTAGTTAACCAGGCCACTTTCCTAGCTTCCATTTTTTCACCACCACCACGTGGACCTTGAGCTATTGCCAAGCAAGGAACAAAAATTAATAGTGCAAAAATTAGCTTCTTCATATCTTATAAATTGTTAGATAAATCGTTAGTGGAAAAATTATCTAAAATGTAGTTTTCCATTTCGCTATCTGTAACGTTGGCTGTTTTAACGTTTTGTGCCTCTTGCATATACTCCATAATTACACTTTCGTCAATATCGTATAGCATTTGCTCTTTAGCCAATTCAGTTTTACGTAATTGTTTATTCTGGTAATGCTCGTTAGCAAACCAACCAGTTGTAGAAGCAATTACTAAACAAGCTGCAACCGCATATTTAAATAATGGCTGATGCCAAAGCTTAATCGTTTTTTTCCTTTCGGTGGTTTGAGCTGTGATGCTTTGTTGTAATTTCTCGAAATATCCATTAGGTACAGCGAAGCCATTTTGCTCACCATCTTTAAATTGCTCTAAAGAAACTCTTGTTTTAATCTGTTCTTCAAGTTTATCGAAGTAATGCAGGGGAACAGTAAAACCTGTGTCTTCGTTTTTCTGTAGAGAATTAATAAATACAGACTGATTGATTCTTTCCTCAAGCCCTTCGAAATAATAAGAAGGAACTGTAAAAGGGTTAGATTTCTTCAGCTTTGCTAGTTGTGGCGCTTCGTTTTCCCATTCCATATTTTCGGCCATTTTACTCATTTGTATTTATTGATGTTTTTTTATGCAAAAGGTTTAATATCAATCTTGATTTAATAATATTGTTTCTATTTTTTTGACAGCGATATGAAAAGATGCTTTCAAAGCGCCTACTGTAGTGCCTAAAACTTCAGAGATTTCTTCATACTTCATGTCGTCAAAATATTTCATGTTGAATATTATACGCTGTTTTTCGGGTAGGGTAAGGATAGCTTGTTGCAGTTTGCGCTGAATTTTATCGCCATCGAAGTGTGTTGAAGAAGCCAGTGTTTCTGCAAGTTCAGAATTTACCTCATCTAACGAGATGTTATTTCTGTTTCTCTTTTTGTTAAGGAAAGTGATGGATTCATTGGTTGCAATCCTATAAATCCAAGTGTAGAGTTGCGAATCGCTGCGGAAGTTATGTAGGTTCTTCCAAACCTTAACAAAGGTCTCTTGGACTAAATCATCAGCATCGTCGTGGTCTATTACCAAACGGCGTATGTGCCAATAGATTTTTTGCTGATATTTCTGTAAAAGCAAGTTGAAGCCTACATTTCGAGTTTTCTCGTCATTAAATTTTGAGAGGATCTCTGCGTCTTCAACTTGCTTCATATAACTATGTTTAGACATGATATCGGTACTGATACCTGTCTACTGATAAATTATTTAACCTTTTCTAGCGATCACTTTTTGAGCTGCTGCTACAATATCAGAAGGATCTAATTTATATTTCGTCATTAATTGGTCTGGAGTTGCACTTTCGCCAAAGCTATCGTTAACAGCTACAAACTCTTGAGGAGCTAAATAAGTAGTAGTTAAGAAACGAGCAACGCTTTCTCCTAAACCGCCTAATTTATTATGCTCTTCGCAAGTAACAATACATCCAGTTTTTTGTACCGACTTTAAGATTGCTTCTTCGTCCAAAGGTTTAATGGTGTGGATATTTATAATTTCAGCATCGATACCCAATTTTTCCAATTCTTCACCAGCTTGGATTGCTCTCCATACCATATGTCCAGTTGCAACAATAGTCACATCTTTACCTTCGTTTACCATCCATGCCTTTCCGATCTCAAATTTTTGATCTTCTGGCGTGAATACAGGAATTACCGGACGGCCGAAACGTAAATAAACTGGGCCTTCGTGTTCCATAATGGCTAAGGTTGCAGCTTTGGTTTGGTTGTAATCGCATGGGTTGATTACCGTCATGCCTGGCAACATTTTCATCAAGCCTATGTCTTCTAAGATTTGGTGAGTTGCGCCATCTTCGCCAAGTGTTAAGCCTGCATGAGAAGCACAAATTTTTACGTTTTTGCCCGAGTACGCAATAGATTGACGGATCTGGTCGTAAACCCTTCCGGTAGAAAAGTTAGCGAAAGTTCCGGTGAAAGGAATTTTGCCACCAATGGTTAAACCTGCCGCAATTCCCATCATGTTTGCTTCTGCAATTCCAATTTGAAAGAAACGCTCAGGAAAATCCTTAATAAAAGCATCCATTTTTAATGAGCCAACTAAGTCTGCACAAAGGGCCACCACGTTTTCGTTTCTTTTACCTGCTTCATGCAGGCCGGCTCCAAAACCAGAGCGAGTATCTTTTTTATCTGTGTAAGTGTATTTTTTCATTTCAAAAGTTTTTAAGTTTGGCGATAAGAGTTATGCGTTTTTAAACGCCAACCGCAAATCGCAAAACCTTCTTAGTAATCCCCAGCTGTTTCTTTGATCTGGCTTAGTGCACTTTCTAATTGAGCATCATTTGGCGCAGAACCATGCCATTTGTGAGTGCCAACCATAAAATCTACGCCATAGCCCATTTGAGTACTCATTAGGTTTAAGATGGGTTTGCCCTTTCCTGTTAGAGATTTTGCATAATGTAAAGCTTTTACAATGCCTTCCATGTCGTTGCCGTCAGAAGTGATTACATGCCATCCGAAAGCCTCAAATTTAGCTTGTAAATTTTCTAACGAAAGTACTTTCTCTGTTGGGCCATCAATTTGTTGGCCATTGTAATCTATAGTGGCAATTACATTATCAACTTTGTTGTGAGGAGCAAACATGAAAGCTTCCCAGTTTTGGCCTTCTTGTAATTCGCCATCACCTAATAAAGCATATACTAAGGAATGATCTCCATTTATTTTTTTCGCTAAAGCAGCACCGATAGCTACAGAAAGCCCTTGACCTAACGAGCCTGAAGCGATACGTACACCTGGTAAATGCTCGTGGGTAGTTGGATGTCCTTGAAGTCTAGAATCTAGTTTCCTAAAAGTGCTTAATTCGCTCACCTCAAAATAACCTGCTCTGGCCAATACACTATACCAAACTGGTGAGATGTGACCATTAGATAAAAAGAAGAGATCTTCGTTTTTACCATCCATGTCAAACTCGGGGTTATGGTTTAAAACCTCGAAATATAGTGCTGTAAAGAAATCTGCACAACCTAACGAAGCACCGGGATGCCCAGATTGTACCGCATGTACCATTCGCAGGATATCTCTTCTTACTTGCGAAGCGATATCTTCTAGTTCACTGATTGTATGTTTCATCAAAAAATAATTATATGTAATGTAACAAAGTTAATCTAATTATTGGTGTATTAGTTAAGGTTACTCGCAATTTTCTTGCTAGAAACTGGAATTATAAATGTTAGTTTTCCACATATTGAAGAATCAAAAACTGAATGATAAATTTTTAAAGATTTAACAACTGACTCTAGCAAATCAATCACAACGATACTTCTTTTTGGAATGGGAAGTATTTTCGATAGTGGGGTGTTTGCTTAAATGTGCAATTTGTGGAAAAAACGAGTTGCCTATTTGCTAAACTTGAGCAACTTTTACTAGTTGAATTGGATAAAAATAATAATTATTGGATTACTCGAGTTGGCTAAGATATGTAGGCTATACAATTCTTAATATAAGTTGTATAGTTTTGCTAAGTGCATTTTGAAGCTAGTTTAAATTAATGTTAGAGCGAGGCGCTAGACCAGTTTGATTGAAGTACAACACAGCAATTTATGGCATTAAAAAAGTTATTTAGAATATTAGCTCTTTTCCTCATTATTTATTTAGTTCCGTCGGTTATTTTTTCTAATGATATCAAGGAAGCAGACAAACTCTATAGGCAGTTAAATTACAAGTATGCCTTAGAAATCTATGAAAAAATAATGAATGAAAGTCCGAGTGTGGAACTTGCCCAAAAAATTGCGAATTGTTACAGTTATATTAACAATACAGAAGCAGCCGAAATTTGGTATAAGAAAACCTTGAGCTATCCTGAGGCTGCTTCGGATAACTATAAATTTTTAGCTGAAGCATTAAAGCAGAACGGAAAATTTGGCGAGGCCGCGGCTAACTACAAGATCTGGGGACAGAAAAACCCGTCTTTGGCAAGTGAAGCTGCTAAACAGGCGAATATTTGTGAGGTAGCTAAAACATGGACGGAAAATCCAGATGTTGGTGCATTGGTGCAAAATGAGATAGCTTTAAACTCTGAAAACTCTGATTTTAGCCCTACGCAATTTGGTAGCGATCTTTTGTTGATTTCTGATAGATGGCAAAAAGACAAAAAAAATGAAGAAATCTACAGATGGACTGGAAACCCTTACCTTAAAATCTATAGTGCTAATTCCTCTAAGCAGGTTAGCCTTCTAAAGGGCTCCCTCAATACCGGATTTCATAGCGGTCCGTTGGCTGTTTATCGAAGTTTAGACACCTTGATTTTTACAAGGACGGTATTGCCTGCTAAAAGAGCTAAACTAGGCGAAACGGGTAAGCAATATTTGTTAATAGCAGTTAAAAAAGATGGTGAATGGATTGCCAAAGAAAAACTTCAATTTAATTCTGGAGGGCTTTTCTCTGTTCAACATCCAGCCTTATCTCCAGATGGTAAAGTGCTTTATTTTGCTTCCGATATGCCAGGTGGTTTAGGGGGCATGGATTTATACTTTAGTGAGAAATTGCCTAACGGAAGTTGGACACAACCACAGAATTGTGGTAATGAAATTAATACGCCTCAAGATGATGTTTTCCCAACGGTGAGAACCGATGGGAAATTCTATTTTGCATCTAAGGGACATATTGGAATGGGTGGGTTAGACATTTTTTCTGCTGTAGGTGAAAAGAATAAGTTTGTTGAAGTAGAAAATTTAAGAGCGCCTTTAAATTCTCCAAAAGATGATTTCGGTGTAGTGTTTAATGCGGATAACAAAACGGGATATCTTTCGAGCAATAGAGTTGGTGGCGTAGGTTTAGATGATATTTACAGATTTACAATAGGAATTAAGGCTGAACCAAAGAACCAGCAAATTTTAGCAATTAATGGTTTGGTTATGGATAAAGATACCAAATTACCGATAGGAGGCATAGAGATATTACTGATTAATAAGAATACTGGAGCAGAAACTAAAGTGCTTTCTAATAGTGAAGGTAAATTTAGTTTCAGCCTGGAAAAGGAAAGGGATTATATCGTAAAAGGAAATCCTCTACAATATTTCACTAGTCAATCTGGAAAAATTTCAACCAAAGGAGCAACTCAATCTACTATTTACGATATCAAGTTTGAGCTAGAGCGTTCTAAAGATGTATTTACGGTTAAATTGAATAATATCTTCTATGATTTCAATAAGTGGACTATTAGAAAAGATGCTTTTGCAGATCTAAAGAAAGTAAGCGAGTTTATGGCTAATATGCCTAATGTGAACATGGAGTTAATAGCACACACAGACTCTAGAGGGCCAGCAGTTTACAACCAACACCTTTCGGAAAAGCGGGCAGAAAGCGCTTTAAATTATTTAGTTAATGAAGGAGTGGCATTTCACAGGTTGCAAGCCATAGGTAGGGGCGAAACAGAATTGCTAAACCAATGTGGTGACGGTACAAAATGTACTGCAGAGCAGCATCAATTAAACAGACGGACAGAATTTAAGATTGTTAAAGTTAAGCCGGTAATGGCTATGGATAACTCTGGGAAATCGCACATGAATTAACATGTAGAAGTAAAGCAAAAAGTCCTTCTCTATTTTCGGGAAGGACTTTTTGCTTGTTGTGTTTATCCTAGCAGCTCCAATACTTGTGCTGTAGCGTTTTTAGTGTCTACTTTCTTAATGATGTGTGCGATATTTCCTTCCTCGTCTATTACGAAAGTGGCTCTGTTTGTACCCATGTATTTCTTGCCGTACATATTTTTCTCTCCCCAAACGCCATAAGCCTCTACAATCTGTTTATCGGTATCTGCTAAAAGTGTGAATGGTAAACTGTGTTTGGTTATAAACTTTTGATGCGACTTCTCGTCATCTACGCTTACGCCTAGAACTTCTATGCCTTTAGCTTTCAAACCTTGATAATTGTCTCTGAAATCGCAAGCCTCTGCCGTGCAGCCCGGAGTGTCATCTTTTGGATAGAAATATAAAACTACTTTTTTTCCCTTAAATTGAGCCAATGTTACGGTATTCCCGTTTTGATCTTTTGCTGAAAATTCAGGTGCTTTGCTGCCTTCTTGTAATATGTTCATTAGTTTAACTGTTTAAAATGTTTAGCCGTTTAATTGTAGCTCGATTAACCAATTCTGCGATTAACCGATTGACCATTAATTATCTGTAAAACTCTATTGCGTATCTTTTGGTGTTGTCTTTCATGTCAACAACAAGCAACTCAAGAGTATGTTTCCCAGCGCCTGTTCTTTCATCAAATTCATGCCATAAGCTGGCTGTTTTGGTATCAAACTCCATCAATACCCATTTGCCATCAATATAGCCGTTAAAACTTTTAATTCCAGATAATCCATCACTAATTCTGAAACTCATTTTGCTAATACCTTTCATGTTTTTGCCATTGGCGATATTTACAGGAATGATATTTGGAGCAACCGTATCTATCGCAATAAAGAAACTACTAAAATTACGAGGTTTCGTTTTTACCCAACCATTTTCAAAATATCCGCCTTGCGAAGAACGATTACTGTTAACGATTAATGCTTTGTTTTGGTGTTTGATAATCGTGCTGTCGGCTTTTATCCAAAGCTCAAAACCAGTATGTAAAGGAGTTAAATTGTTGTGGATATGGTGAATGGATGAAAAAGCATTTTGCTGCGGTTTGGCTGTTTTTTTATAAATGAAATTCAGATCATTGTATAAAGTGCCTTTGGGTAAAATCACCTTAACATCTTCTTGGCTAAATTCATTTTGCTTATTGTAGGGAAAGTTGGTTCCAACTGGAAGTTCTGGTGTATTGATGACAGCTTTTGTATCGGCCAATACATTAAATGCTAAAGTGCTTTTATTTCCTCTGGCATCGGTAATGGTATATTTAACTGGATGTGTTTTGCCATCGTTAAAGGTAATTCGACCACTATTAACCAGATTGAAATAGATTTGTAAAGGATTACCTGGATCTACAAAACTTTTCTGAATACTTTGTTTGGTGCGAACATAGGTTGGGTAATCAATGTGCGAGTTGATCGCCTTGCTGTTGTCGAAGGTAAACCTCTCCAAAGCTGAGGTGTAGACGGTATTGCCATCAACAGCCAATTCAATGGAATAAGCTCCGTTGTTGCCCGAAGCGCCGTTGTGTCTATCGTTAACTACAATTCCAAAACCAACTTCGCCGCTTAAATTAATTGTACTCACTTGGTTAAGTTTGTAATTTCCGCTGCTACCGGCAACTTGAAAATACTGCTTTGGCGTAAATTCGTTAAATGGTTTTCCGTTTAATCGATAAACATACATGGCATGTATGGTAGGAGGGATGTTATCCGGAATGCTGATACCCAACAATTGTGGATTAATGGTTGCCTCAGTTTTGCTATCGCGAATTTCGAAGTGCAAATGTGGTCCGCCAGAGCTACCTGTATTGCCGGTATAAGCAATCACCTCGCCTTTTCTTACTGGAATCAAATCAGACGAAGGGAATTCATCAATTTCGTAAGATGTTTTCTTGTATTGTATGTTTTTTACAATCTGCGCAATTTTCGGGTTAAACCTAGACAAGTGGCCATACACCGTAGTGTACCCATTTGGATGGTTGATGTACAAAGCCAAACCAAACCCGCTGTTTTGTACTCTCAATCGAGAAATAAATCCATCCGCCGGTGCGTAAACTGGATAGCCAATACGTTGGTTGGTTCTAAAATCAATACCAGAATGGAAGTGGTTTGATCTTAATTCTCCAAACGAACCAGCCAACGCTGGAGGTTCAATATCCAAAGGCGAGCGGAAATCCGTTAGGGGATAGGTATTGTTACTATAAGTCTGTTGCGCTAAAAGATGGTTTGAGATAAAAACGGATAGTACGAGTGAAACGTAGGTAATGTAATTGCGCATTAAGTTTATTTTATTTCGAAATTAAGTAGTTGTTTATCTTCTAACCAAGCTTCTAATCTGTCGCCTGTGTTTACTTTGCCCACTCCTTCTGGCGTGCCTGTAAAAATTAAATCTCCTTTTTTTAAAGTTATGTATTGCGATACGAACGATATGATCTTTTCAAACGAAAATAACAGGTTGGCAGTATGGCCATTTTGTTTGTTTTCGCCATTTTTCTTCAATTCGAATTTCAGATCGTACATATCTTTGTAGTCGCTTTTAGGCAAGAAATTGCTAATTACTGCAGAGTTGTCGAACGCTTTTGCCAATTCCCAAGGCAGTCCTTTTTCTTTGTGCTCCGCTTGGATATCTCTTGCTGTAAAATCAACCCCCAATCCAATTTCTTCGTAGTAATTAGAAGCAAATTTCTCAGCAATATGTTTGCCCTCTTTGCAAATTTTTAGCACAATTTCCAATTCATAATGTACGTCTTTAGAAAAATCTGGAATGTAAAATGGTTTGTTGTCCTTTAAAACTGCGGTATCGGGTTTTAAAAATATGATAGGTTTTGTAGGTATCGCATTATTTAATTCTGCGGCGTGTGCGGCATAATTTCTGCCAATTGCAATAATTTTCATCCCACAAAAATAAGGTTTATTTTGGTTAACTGCCCGATTAGGTTAATCGATTAACTGCAATTTTACTATGATGCAGTTATATCGTTTTAACCATTTTTAAAGTACAGATATTTTTCTGATCACCGGTTCGCCGCCAGCCACAATGCGGAGGAAATAAATGCCAGCGTTGAGCTTTGCGGGAACGTTGTAAGTTTTGGTATGCTCGCCATGTTGTACTCGTTCATTAGCAAGCGTTACTACCTCATTCCCTAACAGGTCCGTTATTTTAATAGAAAGGCTGGTTTCTTTTTCTAAACGAAGATTAATATTAAGCTGTTCAACTACCGGGTTGGGATAAATTTTAAGCACCGTTAATGTTTTCTCATTTTTTTCCTTCGTTGCAGACTTTGTGCTGTTTTCTAGAGAAGAATAGATATTGTAAGAAGGTCTGTAAGATTGTACGCTTCCTTTAATGACAGGCACTCTACTAATGACTTTGGCTTTTGGCCTAGCAGAATACTTAGTGGTGTCGGCTTTTTGTGCGAAAACAGAGGTGCAAATAAGCGAAAGCATAACCAAAAGGTATGCTGCATTGCTGCCGAGCGCTATTTTAACTCTGTTTATTTTCATTTAAATGTTTTTCAAAAATATAAATAATTGAACAATAAAATCAAACAAAAAGCGATGCAATCTTATTATTTAACAATATTTAACAGGGTAGAAAAGAAAAGCGTACGAATTACACTATCCAAAAAAAATAGCTTTTAGGACTAAATAAATTGTTATCCTAATTATTTATGTAATTTTGCCTAAAATTTTATTGCGTGTCAAGTCATAAAAACGTTAATGCTCTCACTGCCGGAGGGTTATTAGTAACACTAGGAATAGTGTTTGGTGATATAGGTACATCACCTCTCTATACTTTAAAAGCCATTTTTAAAATTGCCTTAGGTGAACACAAAGGCTCAACACCACAAACCATAGATGAGGCACTGGTGTTAGGAGCACTGTCGTGTATCATTTGGACGCTCACGCTTCAAACTACCGTTAAATATGTTATCGTTACTTTACGTGCCGATAACAAAGGTGAAGGAGGAATTTTCTCCCTTTACTCGCTGGTTCGAAAGAAGGCTAAATGGTTGGTTATTCCCGCAATTATTGGTGGAGCTGCTTTGCTCGCCGATGGAATGATCACACCAAGTATCACCGTTACTTCTGCTATTGAAGGTTTACAGTTGAAATTTCCTTCATTAGAGGTGTTTCCTATCGTAATTACCATCATTGCTATCCTATTTATCATACAGCAGTTTGGTACCAATTTGGTAGGTAAGCTATTTGGACCAATCATGTTGCTTTGGTTTGTGGCATTAGGCGCCATGGGCTTTATGCATGTAGTTCACAGCCCCTTTATCTTAAAGGCACTAAATCCGTACTATGCCATACATCTGTTAACCACCAATTCAGAAGCCTTTTTGATTTTGGGTGGTGTATTTTTATGTACTACCGGAGCCGAAGCACTTTATTCTGATCTAGGTCACTGTGGTAAGAAAAATATACGTGTGAGCTGGGTTTTTGTGAAGTCGATGTTGATCTTGAATTACTTAGGTCAGGGAGCGTGGATACTTACACACGTAGATCAAGACTTGAAAGCCATCAACCCGTTCTTTGAATTGGTGCCGAGTAGCATGGTTTTGTATTTGGTTGGATTGGCAACGATGGCTGCGGTGGTAGCATCGCAAGCGATGATTTCTGGAGCATTTACCCTTATCTCGGAAGCGGTAAGACTAAACCTTTGGCCAAAAGTGCGCATCAATTATCCAAGTGTGCAAAAAGGACAATTGTATGTGCCGTCTATCAACTGGATACTTTGTATAGGTTGTATCATCATCGTACTGATCTTCAAAAAATCGGACAACATGGAGGGTGCTTATGGATTAGCAATTAACCTAACTTTTTTAATGACCACAATTCTAGTAGTTGTGTTTATGTTACGTAAGAAGTTTCCAATGTATTTAATTGTTGTTTTCGGGATCATTTATGGCGTAATTGAGTTGTTCTTCTTGGCGGGTAATATGTATAAATTCACCCATGGGGGATGGTTTGCTTTGCTAATCAGTATGGCTTTACTAAGCGTAATGTGGACTTGGTATGCTTCTCGTAAAATCAAAAATAGGTTTGTTAAATACGTGGAAATCGAAGATTACTATGAAATCATTAAAGAATTAAGTGGTGATACTTCTGTGCCTAAATTCTCTTCGCAATTGGTGTATTTAACCAGCGCTAATTTTAAAACAGAGATCGAATCCAAAATCGTTTATTCTATTATACAAAAAGAACCTAAGCGTGCTGATGTCTATTGGTTAGTTCACGTAGATGTAATGGACGAGCCGTATACGATGGATTATAAAGTTGAGTTTCTAATTCCTGGTAAGTTGATTAGAATTGATTTTAAACTCGGTTTCAGAATTGAACAACGTATCAATTTGCTCTACAGAAAAGTAGTGGAAGAGTTAGTGAAAAATGGCGAGGTAGATATCACAAGTCAGTATACTTCATTAAATAAACATAAAATTACTGGAGATTTTAGGTTCGTGCTTTTAGAGAAACACTTAAGCAAGTTTACCAATTTGAGTTTCTATGAGCAAACAATTATGGATTACTACTTTATTCTTAAACGTTTAAGTTTATCTGAAGTAACCAGTTTCGGTTTAGATTCTAGCTATGTGGATGTAGAGAAAGTACCTTTAATCTTCGTAAGTCCAGATGATATTGAATTAAACAGACTGCCTGTTTAGAGGCGTCAGGAACTAGGGTTCAGGTATCAGGTAGGAATTAGGTTTTTAGGAATTAGGGATTAGTTTTGCAATACTACTAATCCTTATAATTTAAGTGCTAGAATTCCTTAAGAGGTTTGTTGGATAACAATGTGTTTTGTGGCTTAATTAATGAAACAACATTAATCATTAACAATTCACCATTATTTTTCTACCTTGTCCTTAAATAAGCATCTACCAAAAAGCAAATTGCAAATACCACTGAGGCATAGCCGTTGGTAGTGGCAAATGCTCTGTCGACCTTACTGATATCATTAGGTTTCACTAAGCGATGTTGGTAGATCAGCATAGCGCAGAAAAATACCACACCACCATAATAAGGCCAGCCAAAATCCATGAAATAAATAGGCATGATTACGCAGGCTGCGGATAAAACATGAAGGAATGAAGATAAGCGCAACGCATTCTTCCTGCCTAAAGCAGATGGAATAGAATGAAGTTTCTCAGAACGATCAAATTCTTCATCTTGTAAAGCGTAAATGATATCGAAGCCGCTTACCCAAAACAATACAGCGAAAGAATAAAGTACTGGCACGATGTTAAATTGACCAGTTACAGCAATGTAGGCGCCAATGGGAGCAAGCCCTAATCCAAGTCCTAAAACTAAATGGCATAAAGCTGTGAAACGCTTGGTGTAGCTATAGAATAACACCACAAAAATTGCAATTGGCGATAAATAGAAACAAAGTGGATTAATGAAATAAGTGGTAATGATAAACAGCGCACAGTTTACGATCACGAAGGTTAATGCTTCCTTTGCTGAAATTTTGCCAGCAGGAATATCTCTAGTTACCGTTCTAGGATTTTTTGCATCGATATCTCTATCCAAATACCTGTTAAAAGCCATCGCGGCATTACGAGCAAACACCATACAGAGCACAACAGCCAAAAGTAAATACCAATTGAAAGGGTTAGTAGTGGTGGTTACGCCCAAGAAAAAACCAATAAAGGCAAAAGGCATTGCAAATATAGAGTGGGCAAATAATACAAGCGAAAAATACTTTTTCATCTAAAAAATGGTATAAAGAATAAACTGAGAGCTTTACTGAGGTTATTTGTCTGGGTTGCTGGCAGCGTAAAATTTGGGATCGACAATAGGTTTCACAAAATCCTCGTTCACTTCCTGTACAAATTGTAAAACATCTTCTCTACCTTGTCCTTTTTCTGCTGATGTAATGAAAAACGGTGGTAGTTCTTCAAACCAACCTAGCAATGTTTTATTAAATTTAGCAACGTTTTGATCTGTTTTTGGCCCCGATTGTTTATCTGCTTTTGTGTACACTAAGGCGAATGGGATTTGGCATTCTCCCAACCACGAGCAAAATTCTAAGTCGATTTTTTGGGGTTCTAATCTGCTATCAATAAGTACGAAAACACACTGCAAGTTTTCTCTTTTAGTAATGTAGGCTCTAATGAACTTTTCCCATTTCTCTCTGCTACTTTTTGATACTCTTGCATAGCCATAGCCCGGTAAATCTACTATATACCATTTTTCATTAACCAAAAAATGGTTAATTAATTGAGTTTTACCTGGCTTTTGTGAGGTTTTGGCTAATCCCTGTTGGTTTACTAACATATTGATTAGCGATGATTTACCTACATTGGAGCGCCCGATGAACGCATATTCAGGCATGTCGGGTAGGGGCAAAGCCGATACTTTGGTATTGCTGACTACGAAGGTTGCAGATTTAATAATCATCTTGCAAAGATAAGGTTAATTGTGAGAAACGTTTAATCGGTTAATCGATTGTCAAATACAATTAACCAGTTTTTACAGTTAACCGATTAACCAAAATAACCCTATCTTTGTCGAGCATGAATCCACAAATTACTCCTTATTCTGGCACCGAAACAAAAAAAGAGCAGGTTGCTAGCATGTTCAATAATATTTCGGGCACTTACGATTTTCTTAACCACTTTTTATCTTTAGGTATCGACATTATCTGGCGTAAAAAGGCAATAAAAGAACTTCTATCGTCAAGACCGCAAAAAATATTAGATGTAGCTACTGGGACTGGAGACTTTGCATTCGAATCTATCAAGATATTAAAACCCCAACAAATTATAGGAGTAGATATTTCTGAAGGAATGCTGGAAGTAGCTAAGAAGAAAATTGCTGAAAGAAAATTAGGTGATGTTTTTTCAGTGCAAAAAGGAGATTCTGAAGGATTACATTTTGATAACGATACTTTTGACGCAATCACAGTAGCTTTTGGTGTGCGTAATTATGAAAACCTCGAAAAAGGCTTGGCTGATATGTTCAGGGTGCTTAAACCGGGAGGTAAAGTGGTTATTTTGGAATTTTCTAAACCTAGAGTATTTCCTGTAAAACAGTTGTACCACTTTTACTTTAAGTATGCAACTCCATTCTTCGGTGGATTGTTTTCGAAGGATAAGAAAGCTTATGCTTATTTAGAAGAATCTGTGCAGGCTTTCCCCGACGGCAAGAATTTCACCGCGTTGATGGAAAAAGTTGGCTACCAAAATACCAAACACCGTTCTTTAACGTTTGGTATTAGTGCCATTTACACCGGTATTAAATGAAGAAAAAGCTACTAATCCTCTTATTTTCTGTTACAATTTTAAATGCCAAAGCCCAAAACTGGGGTGGAGGTATAGATCAGCAGGATTTCAATTGGGGGTTTAGCTTTCAATATGTCGCTTCGGAATTGAAATTGATTAAAAGTCCAAGTTGGCAGAATATCTTTTATGAACAAGGTGATATTGCAATTACGGATAAACTGGCTTCGGTAAGTTCTCCTCTTTCTGCTGGTTTTGGTATTGGTTTCGTGATGAATTACAAGTTAGGCAAAAATTTAGATTTACGCAGTACGCCTACCTTGTCATTTACCGATCGCTTAGTTGATTACCAATACCAATTGCCATCCTTTAACGTGCCATCCGATTTTACCGATGGAAGAGTGCAAAAAAAGATATCGGCAACCATGGTAGAGTTACCTTTAGGTATTAAGCTTAAATCTGAAAGAAGAAAAGATTTTAGAGCTTATCTGCTTTTGGGAGCTAAGTATTCTATGGATTTGGCCTCTGGGAAAAAGGTGGATGATAGCGATAAAGCATTGATCTATAAAGTACTTAAAAATAAGAAAAACTTTGCTTCCTACGAAGCTGCTATAGGTTTTGATTTATATTTCGAATATTTCAAAATGTCTCCCGAGTTAAAGGTAAGTCACTCTTTTGGTGATATTTTGAAGCACGAAAACCATCCTTTCGCTACGCCGATAGAAAAAGCTATTTTGAGAAATTTTACTTTCAGTTTGTTTTTCGAGTAATTCGCTTTTAAGAAAAAACATAACTTTGTGCCAAACGCAATATAACTAATGGCCAAAATCGCATTAATTACAGGATCTACCTCTGGTATTGGAGCCGCCTGTGCAGATACGCTTGCAGCACAAGGATATGATTTAATTTTAGTAGCTAGAAGAGAAAATCTTTTAGAAACACAATCTCAAGAGCTTGCCACTAAACACGGAGTTAAGATAAAAAAAATACAAGCCGATGTTAGAGATAAAGAAAATATCAACTACGTGCTAGAAATTTTACCTGCAGAGTGGAAAAATGTTGATTTATTGGTGAATAATGCTGGTTTAAGCCAAGGTTTAGATCCGATAGATAAAGGTGATACCGACGATTGGGATAGAATGATTGATACCAATGTGAAGGGACTACTTTATGTAACTAAGGTGGTTGCTAGCTGGATGGTAGAAAGAAAAAAAGGGCACATCATCAATATCGGTTCTATTGCAGGTAAAGAAGTTTATCCAAACGGAAATGTATATTGTGCTACCAAACACGCTGTAGATGCGCTAAATAAGGGAATGCGCATTGATCTCTTGCCACATGGTATCAAAGTAACCGCAATAAACCCGGGTATGGTAGAAACCGAGTTTTCTATTGTGCGCTTTAAAGGTGATGAAAATAGGGCGAAGAAAGTTTACGACGGTTTAGAGCCCTTAATTGCACAAGATATTGCTGATGCCATTTGGTATGTAGTGAGTAGACCAGCACACGTAAACATTAGCGATATGCTGATTATGCCGACAGCACAAGCATCAGGCACTATTGTAAAAAGAGATTAAGCTTGTATAATCGTTTAAATCGGTGATTTGGTTAACTGATTGATGAACGATGGATGCGCTTAACCAGTTAAACAAATTAAAACAATTAACCCATTTAAAGATGATATCAACAAATATAGATCAAGAGATCAAACAAGCCATGTTGGCCAAAGACCAAGTTAAACTAAGAGGATTAAGAGCCATTAAAGCTGCAATCTTATTGGCTAAAACAGAAAAAGGTCAAGTAGAAGAAATTAATGAAGATGCTGAAATAAAAATTTTACAGAAGCTAGTTAAGCAACGTAAAGAGTCGGCAGATATTTATAAAAGGCAAGGTAGAGAAGATCTTTACCAAGTAGAACAGGAAGAGATTGATGTCATTTCTCAGTTTTTGCCTAAGCAATTAGAAAGGTCAGAAATTGAAGCGGTTATCGCAAGAATTATCGCAGAAACTGGCGCAAGCTCTATCAAAGAGATGGGAAAAGTGATGGTTTTGGCTAATAAAGAATTAGCTGGAAAAGCCGAAGGAAAATTGATTGGCGAAATTGTAAAAAGTCAGTTGGCTTAATACTCCCTGAGGGGGCATAACATAAAAATGTGATAATATTTCACATTAATTGCATTTACTCTATTAACTTAGTGGCATATACCAAACCGCCAAGATTTGCAAATCAAGGAGGATAATTGATCATGGCAGCTTCACCACCATAGAAAACAAATTAAAAAGGTGAAAAACATACATAATATTATTTATGAATTACGAAGTAGTTGAACAGGAAGGTTTCAAATTTATAGAGGTTGGAGAAGGCGAACCTTTGGTGTTACTTCATGGTTTAATGGGAGAATTGAGTAATTGGGAACATACGATAGATGCGTTTAAGTCTAAATATCGTGTGTTAGTGCCTATTTTGCCAATTTACGAACTTCCGATATTGACATTGGGCGTAAAGAGCTTATCGAAATACTTACATCGTTTCTTAAAGTTCAAGAAATTAAACCAAGTAGTTTTAGTAGGCAATTCTTTAGGAGGCCACGTTGGATTGGTATTTACCGTTGCTCATCAGGAATTTGTAAAAGCATTGGTGCTTGCTGGAAGTTCTGGTTTGTATGAAAACGCATTTGGAGGTTCTTTCCCAAGAAGAGAAAGCTATGATTTCATTAAAGAAAAAGTAGAATTTACATTCTACAGCCCGGAGACGGCAACCAAAGAATTGGTAGATGAAGTGTTTAAGACTGTAAACGACCGTTCTAGAGTAATTCGTATTTTAGCATTGGCCAAATCAGCCATTAGACATAACATGGCAAAGGAATTGAAAAAAATAACTATTCCCGTGTCTTTAATTTGGGGCAAACAAGATAAAGTTACCCCTCCAGAAGTGGCGGATGAATTCCACGAATTGTTGCCGAATTCTGAACTGAATTGGGTAGATAAGTGCGGTCATGCACCGATGATGGAGCAACCAGAAATATTTAATACTTATTTAGGCAAGTTTTTGGACAGAATTTTGCTTAAGTAATAGTAAACTACATTTTTAAATGGGATGATGTTATTTCAAAAGACATCTTCGTAAATTTAATTATATGATAGCAGGAGAACTCATAACGAATATTATACCACCCCTTCGTATATCTGATACGGTTAGGAAGGCCTTGGATCGTATGAATGAGTTCAAGCTTTATCACCTGCCGATAGTAAATGAAACTCAATATTTAGGGCTGGCTTCTGAAGAGGAGTTGATGGAAGCTCGAGATATGGAAATTGCCATTGGTGCTTTACCAATTAGCCTTTTGAGTACCTTCACTTTCGAGAATGCCCATATTTACGAAGTGATACGTTTATTTAGCGAACTTCAATTGTCGGTAGTTCCAGTGTTGGATCAACAAAAAAACTATTTAGGCTTAGTTTCTATCAATCATTTGCTGAACTATACGGCTAATCTGTATGCTGTAAATGAGCCTGGGGGCATCATTGTGCTTTCTATCAGTAATAGGAATAATTCGCTGTCGCACATGTCGCAAATTGTAGAGGCAGAGAATGCACAAATACTTTCATCTTATGTAAGCTCATTTCCAGATTCTACTAGGTTAGAAGTTACACTGAAAATTAATAAAACTGAACTCTCTGCCATTATAGCTTCGTTTGAACGCTACGATTACGAAGTTAAAGGTGTTTTTAACAACAGCAGCCATGACGACGGTTCAATGGATAGGTTCAATTCGTTCATGAACTATTTAAACGTGTAATACGCTCAATGAGCCATTTTGATTTTCATCAGAGCTAAACTTCGATGTAAATTCATAAACCATCAAAAAATAAGCCAAACAAACTAATGAAAATAGCCCTTTACGGTAGAGATTTTAACGATAATGTATTGCCTTTTGTCCAGGAAGTGTTTGATGCACTATCTGCAAACAACATAGAAGTAACGGTTTACCTAAAATTTTTCGATTTTGTAAAAGACAAGTTAAAGTTACCTTCACAAATTTCAACGTTTTCAGGTTATACAGAGTTAGTAGGTAATGCAGATATCCTGCTCAGTTTAGGTGGCGATGGAACATTGTTGGATACGCTGTCTTTAGTAAGAGATTCGCAAATTCCGGTAGTAGGCATTAACTTTGGCCGATTAGGTTTCCTAGCCAGTATCAATAAAGCGGACATTAACGATGCGATTAAAGCGTTAATAAACGGAGAATATTCCATCGATAAAAGAAGTTTGTTAAGCATCGAATCTAAATCAGGTTTGTTTGGTGATGAGAATTTTGCTTTAAACGACATTACCATCCACAGACGTGACGATTCTGCCATGATGATTATTCACGCTTATATGAATGGCGAATTTGTAAACTCTTACTGGGCCGATGGTTTGATCATTGCCACTCCCACAGGTTCTACAGCGTATTCGTTAAGTTGTGGTGGACCAATCATTTTGCCTAGTGCTCAAAACTTCGTAATTACTCCTGTAGCACCACATAACTTGAATGTAAGACCGATTATCGTTCCAGATGATGTAACACTTACTTTTGAGGTGGAGGCCCGTAGCACTAAGTTCTTGTTAACCTGCGATTCTAGAACAGAAACTGTGGATCGTAGCGTGAAAATCAGTATCAACAAAGCAAAATTTAACATAAATCTTATTCGTCTTAACAATGAAACGTTTTTAACTACGTTAAGGAATAAATTGCTTTGGGGTATAGATACCCGTAATTACTAGTATGTTTTACAAAAAGACGCTATTAGCTATTATTTTAAGTTCTTTTTTTGCGGGTAAATCTAGCGCTCAAGTATGGGAAGTAGGTTTACAGGCAGGAGGTGCTGGTTATATGGGCGATCTAAACCCAACCAATCCCCTAAAAATTAGCGGGCTTTCTTTTGGCGGCTTTGTCAAAGCTAATTTTGATCCCAATTGGGCAGTATCTTTCAATTACAATAACGGAAGGATAAAAGCAGACGATGCTAAATCTAACAATGCACAGTTTAGGCAAAGAAATTTGAGCTTTTCAAACAGCTTGAATGAATTGAGCTTCTTAGTAGATTTTAATTTTTTCGACTATTTTTCTGGCAAAGGCTATTCTCGATTTTCTCCTTACTTATACACCGGCGTTGGCGCAGTGTTGTTTAATCCGAAAACAAAATATGATGGAGAGGTTTACGAATTGGCATTTTACCAGACAGAAGGGGTTGAGTATAAAAAAATGGCACTTAGTATTCCATTTGGTTTTGGAGTAAAATATAACTTTAAAAGCAACTGGACGGTAATGAGCAATATCGGTTACCGAAATGCATACACCGATTATTTAGATGATGTAAGCGGAACTTATATCGATCCTGCAAATTACTCCACTGACCCATCTGTTCGCCCAATGCAGGAAATTTTAAGTGACCGATCTAACGAAGTTTTAAGTTACAATATTGGTGGTAAAGGAGTTCAGCGAGGAGATTTTAGAAAAAGAGATACTTATATGTTTGTAGGTATTGGCATAACTTATACCTTTGTGAGCCAAAAGTGCTTTTAACTTTTGAAGGCTTCAAAAACAGTAAATGGATTTTAAAGATCAAATAGATATTAAACGCTTACCAGAGCATATTGCCATTATCATGGATGGGAATGGACGTTGGGCAAAAAACCAGGGTAAATTCAGGGTTTTTGGTCACGAGAGTGGTGTGCTTTCCGTAAAGGATATTGTAGAAGGCTGCGTAGAAATAGGTGTGAAATATCTTACTGTATATGCTTTTTCTACTGAAAATTGGAATCGTCCAATAGAAGAAGTTAACGCATTAATGGAACTTTTAATTTCTACCATCAACCAAGAAGCAGAAACGCTGAATAGAAATAACATCAAGCTAAATGCCATAGGCGATTTAAAGTCGTTACCGCAAAAATGTATTGATGATTTAGCTAATGCAATGGAAAAGACTAAGGCAAATACCAAATGTACCTTAACCTTGGCTTTGAGTTATAGCGCAAAATGGGAAATTGTAGAGGCAGCAAGAAAGCTAGCTGCGCAAGTACAAGAAGGGAAAATCAGCGTTGATCAAATTGACGAGCAATTATTTGCAAGTCATTTAACAACAGTAAATATTCCCGATCCAGAATTGATGATACGCACCAGCGGTGAACATCGTATCAGCAATTATCTTTTATGGCAAATGGCCTACACAGAATTATATTTTACCGAAACGTTATGGCCAGACTTTAGAAGAGAACATCTTTATGAGGCCATTGTAGATTATCAAAAACGCGAACGTCGCTTTGGGAAAATTAGTGAGCAATTGAACTAATTTTTCTTTTAACACTTTTTAACATGAGTTTAAATTAACTTAGCAACGTTTTTTAGATTGTAAATGAGAAGAATATACCAACTAGTATTTCTGCTTTTGATAGGTTTTCCATCACTGGCTCAAATTCGTAACCAACAAACACAAGCAACCCCTTCCTTAAAAGTAAATGGCCTAAATTTAGACTATTTCACTCCAAAAGAATACATTATTGGAGGTACTACTTTAACTGGTGCAAAGTATCTGGATAAAGATGTAATTGTAGTGCTTTCTAAGCTAACTACAGGCGAAACTATTATGTTGCCTGGAGAGGGCACAGCTAACGCGATAAAAAACTTATGGGCTCAGGGCTTATTTGATGATATCAAGTTAAACGTTTCTAAAATAAATGGCGATACTGTTTATTTCGATATTGAAGTAGTGGAGCTTCCGCGTTTAAGTGGTTTTGAATTTACAGGTATCAGTAAATCACAAAAAACCGATATCCAAGAGAAGTTAGGTGATAAGGCCGGTAAATCGATCATTAACGATAACTTGTACAATACAACCAGATCTATCATAACTAAATATCTTTACGAAAAAGGTTTTTTCTACACTAAAATAAATTACGTTTCTAAACCAGATCCAAACCAAGAGAATAGTGTAATTCTTCAAGTCAATATTGATAAAGGTAGGAGAGTTAAGGTTCAGAAAATCGATTTCGAAGGAAATAAAGAATTTAAGTCTGCTAAGCTTAGAAAGTTTTTGAAGAAAACTAAGCAACGTGCTTTTTATAAAGTATTCGGTAGCGGGAAATTCAATAAAGAAAAATACGAAGAAGATAAATTGGCTTTTGTGGCCAAGCTACATGAGAAAGGTTATCGTGATGCTGCGATCATCAGCGATAGCGTTTACAAGTACAATGATAAAACGGTTGGTATCAAAATCAACATGTACGAAGGTCCGAAGTATTATTTCGGAAAGATTACATGGGTAGGTAATGCGAAATACAATACCGAGTTTTTAGAAAAAGTTTTCGGTATCGAAAAAGGAGAAGTATTTAGCGAAGAAAAACTAGAGAAAAAACTAAGAGGTAGCGCTAACGGCGACGATGTTTCTAGTATTTACCTGAACGACGGTTACCTTACTTTTAACGTAGATCCGGTACAAACTAAAGTTTACAACGATACTGTAGACGTAGAAATGCGTATCTACGAAGGCCCTAAATATACTGTAAATAAAGTAAGTGTGTTAGGGAATACCATTACTAACGATAGGGTAGTGTTGAGAGAGATTAAAACCAAACCAGGGAATTTTTTCTCGAAAGAAGAGCTAATCAGAAGTGTTCGTGAAATTGGACAACTAGGTAACTTCGATGAGTCTAAGACTAATCCAGTACCTAAGCCAAATCCAGCAGATGGTACGGTAGATATCGTTTATCACGTAGAAGAAAAACCATCAGACCAAATTGAGCTTTCTGGAGGTTTCGGTGGTGGCCGTGTAATCGGTACTTTGGGTTTAACATTCAATAACTTCTCGTTAAGAAACTTATTTAAGGGCGAAGCTTACAGGCCATTGCCAAAAGGTGACGGGCAAAGATTAAGTTTACGTGGTCAAACGAATGGTAAGTACTACCAATCGTATAGTTTCTCATTCTCTGAGCCTTGGTTTGGTGGTAAAAAGCCAGTGAGTTTCGGTGTGAGTGCATTTACTTCACTTCAGTCTAACGGTTTATCCAAAAGCAATTCTAGTTATTATGGTATCCGTTTAAATGGTGTTTCATTTAGTTTAGGTAGAAGATTGAAATGGCCAGATAACTGGTTCTCTTTAACCCACTCTATTAACTTAAACCAATATGTTTTAAATAACTACCCAGGCTATCTATTTAGTACAGGTGAATCTTATAACTTAAACTTTACCCAAGAGATAGCCAGGGATTCTAGAAATCATAACATTTTCCCTACGGGTGGTGCTTATTTAAGATTTACAGTACAGGCAACTCCGCCATATTCGTTACTTAATAAAGTTAACTATAACACTGCCTCAGATAAACAACGCTATAAGTTTACAGAGTATCACAAATGGAAATTTGAAGCACAATGGTTTGAAACTGTTGTCGGTAAACTGGTATTCAAAGGACAAGCGCAATTTGGTTTCTTAGGTTCGTATAATAGCGCAGTAGGCCAATCAGCATTTGAGCGTTTCAAATTAGGTGGTGATGGTATGCAAGGCTTTGACTTTTTACAAGGTTCAGAGATCATCGCAATGCGTGGTTACTCAAACAATTCTGTAATTCCGGTAGGCGCTAATCCTAATATCGCACAAAGTTCTGGTAGCCCAATCTTTACCAAATACGTAATGGAGTTAAGATATCCGGTGATCAGTTCGCAACAAGCTACTGCCTTTATGACAGTATTTGGAGAAGCTGGTAACACTTGGGATAAGTTCCGCGACTTCAATCCATTTAACGTTAGAAGGTCTGTTGGTGTTGGTGCAAAAATATTTTTACCGATATTTGGATTACTTGGCATAGATTATGGTTATGGATTTGATAATATTCCAGGCGTGCCTGATGCTAACAAAGGACAATTCCACTTTAGTATTGCGCAACAAATGGGAGGCTTTAACTAATAACACACAATTAATAGCTTAAATAAAGCGTTAAGAAACCGTTGATATGAAAAAGATATTTTTAGCTAGTTTTTTACTTCTAATGGCGTTAGGAGTATCAGCACAGAAGATGGCTTATGTAGATACCGAATATATCTTGAAGCATGTTCCAGATTATAAATCATCGTTAACTCAGATAGAAGGTTTATCGAAGCAATATCAGAAAGAAGTAGATGATGTTTTTAAAGAGGTAGAAGCAATGTATAAGGCTTATCAGGCAGATCAGGTATTGTTAACTGATGACATGCGCAGACGTAGGGAGAATGACATCATTGAAAAGGAGAAGAAAGCAAAAGAGTTGCAACGTCAGAAATTTGGTCCAGAGGGAGATTTATTTCAAACACGTACCAAGTTATTGAAGCCAATTCAAGAAAAAGTTTCCTCAACCATTGCAGAAGTTGCAAAAAACAAATACATTGACTTCGTATTTGATAAAAGTAGCGAAAGCACCATGATGATATACGCTAGCGCTAATTACGACATCAGCAACGATGTAATTATTAAGTTAGGTTTCAAACCTGGTACATTGGTAAAATAAACATACATAATAGAAAAACAAACATTAGGAAATATTAAAAAATGAAAAAGTTAATTAAAGGATTATTTGTAGCTGCAGGATTACTTTTAACTACACAGGTTGTTAACGCACAACAAAAATTTGGTCACTTAAATTCTGATGAAATTTTTGCTACTCTACCAGAAGCTAAAACAGTATCAACTACTATCGAAAACTTAGCAAAATCAAAACAAGCTGAGATTGATAAAATGATTACTGAGTATCAAAATAAATTAAAAGCTGCTCAAGATAAAGAAAGAACGCTAAGCGAAGCTAACAAAGAGCAAGTTCTTAAAGAGCTACAAACAGCGCAAACAGAATTGACTGATTTGCAAAAAAGAATTGAAGACGCTCGTAACAAAGCTAGAACTGACGTAGAAACTAAACAAGGTGAGCTTTTCCCTCCATTGCAACAGAAAGTAGCTACTGCTATCAATACAATTGCTAAAGAAAAAGGTTTGGCTTATGTATTTGATACTGCAGCTTCACAAGGTTTTAACAATTTAGTTTATTTTGATGGTGGCGAAGATATCACTGCTTCTGTTAAAACTAAATTAGGTATTTCGGCAACAGCTAAACCAGCTGCAGCAACTCCAGCTAAAAAACCTTAATAAAAAATTATAAATTTAAATGGCGGAATTAGGTAATCTTAATTCCGCTTTTTTATGCTCATGAATGCTCAAAAAAATGCAATAGGTATCTTTGATTCGGGCTTTGGTGGCTTAACTGTTTTTAAAGCAATTGCCGAAAAGTTACCTGATTATAATTATATCTATTTAGGAGATAATGCCCGTTCTCCTTACGGCGATCATTCTTTTGATACTGTTTATCAATATACCTTAGAGTGTGTAGAGTGGTTGTTTAAGCAGGGCTGTCCTTTGGTAATTTTAGCTTGTAATACTGCCTCAGCCAAAGCGTTGAGGAGTATCCAACAATTGGACCTACCTAAGAAGTATCCCAACCGCAGAGTTTTAGGTGTGATTAGACCTACCGCAGAAGTAATTGGGGAAATGAGTAAGTCTAAATCTATAGGTGTTTTAGGTACAAGAGGAACAGTAAAATCCGAATCATATTTAATCGAGATTAATAAGTTCTTTCCTGATGTAGAAGTTTATCAACAGAGTTGCCCAATGTGGGTACCACTAATTGAGAATGATGAACACGAAAGTGAAGGTGCAGATTATTTTGTAAAAAAATATATTGACGAACTTTTGGAGCAATCTCCAGCTATTGATACGATATTATTAGCTTGTACACATTATCCATTACTTGCCCCAAAAATTGAAGAAGTTATATCTGAGCAGGTGAAATTAGTTGCTCAGGGCGAGATTGTAGCGAGCAGTCTAGTAGATTATTTAGCTAGGCATCCAGAGATTGAAAATTTACTTGCTAGAGATGCGCAGCAAACCTTTTATACTTCTGGTGACACCCAAATTTTTAATGCTCATGCTTCTGTGTTTTTAGGAACTACGCTAGAGGCTAAGCCTATGCGGTAAAAGCGAACGAAAGAGCAGGTTCGTTTCTTTTTAAGAATACAGTTCGGTATAACAACTTTGTCTTTAAAATGTTAAAATTACATTCCTATAATTGCTAAAAAGCTAATTAACAGCATTTTCTTAAAATTATAAGATTTTTACAATAAAACTTACATTTTCTGTTAGGTTGTGGTTAATTAAAGCGGTAAATTTGCGGCTCAATCACAATCAATGAGCGAACAGATCAAACACGAATGCGGAATAGCCTTTATCCGCTTGTTAAAACCTCTCTCATACTACCAAGAAAAATACGGTACTGCACTTTACGGCCTAAACAAATTGTATTTGTTGATGGAAAAGCAGCACAATCGCGGTCAGGATGGAGCGGGTATTGCCACCATTAAATTAGACATGAAACCGGGTAGCAGATATATTAGTCGCTACCGCTCGATGGCACAAAATGCCGTTGCAGATATTTTTGGTTACGTGCAGAGTAAGTTTGTTAACATACAGGAAGAAACTCCTGAGTTAATGAAGGACACCGAATTCTTAAAACAAAATGTGAGCTTTATTGGTGAAGTGTTGTTAGGGCACCTTCGCTACGGTACACACGGTAAAAACAGTATCGAAAACTGTCACCCATTTTTACGCCAAAACAACTGGATGACCAGAAACTTGGTAATTGCAGGTAACTTCAATATGACTAACGTAGATGAGTTATTGGAGCAATTATATGAGCTAGGTCAGCATCCAAAGGAAAAAGCGGATACGGTAACCGTATTGGAAAAAATTGGTCACTTCTTAGATGATGAAAATCAAACTTTGTTTGATGAATACAAAAAAGAAGGTTTGACAAACGTGGAGATTACTCACAAAATATCGGAAGGCCTAAATGTTGCAAACATTCTAAGAAGATCTGCAAAAAGTTGGGATGGAGGTTACACCATGTCTGGTATTGTTGGTAATGGCGATGCATTTGTAATGAGAGATCCAGCAGGTATCCGTCCGGCATTTTATTATATGGATGATGAGGTGGTTGTTGCAGCTTCTGAGCGACCAGCGATCCAAACTGCTTTTAAGGTACAGATCAACAACGTTAAAGAAATTAAACCGGGCCACGCTTTAATCATTAAAAAAGATGGAACGGTAACTGAAGAGATGTTCCGCGAACCTTTAGAAAAGAAAGCATGTTCATTTGAGCGTATTTATTTCTCAAGAGGAAGTGATGCAGATATTTATAAAGAGCGTAAAAAATTAGGAGAATTGTTGTGCCCGCAAGTATTAAGTGCGGTTAACCACGATTTGAAAAATACTGTTTTCTCGTTCATTCCTAATACAGCAGAGGTTTCTTTCTACGGAATGGTAGATGGTTTGCATAAGTACATCAGAGATGTGCAGAAAGAAACACTATTGCAACGTAAAGAAGTTTTAGATGATACCGCTTTGGACGAATTGTTATCGATGCGTCCGAGAGTGGAGAAGTTGGCTATTAAAGATGTAAAGCTACGGACCTTCATTACTGCAGATGCAGATAGGGGCGAAATGGTTGCCCACGTTTATGATACTACTTATGGTGTCATCAAAAATCATACAGACACTTTGGTAGCTGTGGACGACTCTATCGTAAGAGGAACTACCTTGAAGCAAAGTATCATTAAGATTATCGATAGGTTACATCCTAAGAAAATTATTATTGTTTCTTCTGCACCACAAATTAGATATCCAGATTGCTATGGTATCGATATGTCTAAAATGGGACAATTTGTAGCTTTTGATGCAGCTATTCAATTGTTAAAAGCTAGAGGACAGGAGCACATCATCGAAGAAGTTTATCAGAAATGTAAAGCTTCTTTAGAATTGCCGAAGGAAGAAATTGTGAACCACGTAAAAGAGATTTATTTACCTTTTACGCCGCAAGAAATTTCTGATCAGATTGCTAAAATTATCACTCCACCAGATACGGTAGCCGAAGTAGAGGTGATCTATCAAACCTTAGAAAATCTTCACCAAGCTTGTCCGGATCACGTAGGAGATTGGTATTTCTCAGGAGATTATCCAACGCCAGGTGGTAACAAAGTTGTAAATAAAGCTTTTGTAAACTGGAAAGAAGGAAATAACCAAAGAGCTTACTAAAAAATAGTTTAGATAGCTTATTTTGCATTGAAAAGGAGAACCTGAAAAGGCTTCTCCTTTTTTGTTTTATCATTCATTCAACGACTGTATAGTGGATTTAATTTAGGATTTTGTTGTTGGAAATCACTAAGATAATAATCTAATTTAGGTTGGCGGGACCTAAGAGTATCAGTTTAGAAGATGGCGATTGTTGAAGAGGCTATCTATTCCTGAAATAAACAAAAGAGAGGCCTATGTAAAGCAATAGGATAATTGGAATGGCGACAAACTGTTGCCAAGCGAACAGCACGATGGATAAAATCATAAATACAAATTTGATTTTATTCTCGCTCCATCTAAAGTTGCTGAATTTCAAAGAGAAAATCTTGATTTCGCTAATCAATAAAAAGCTACAGATTACAGCAATTGCAGCTAACACTATCCAGTTTCCGATCACTTGAGGATGATAATCTGAAACGTAAGGTAGAGATACAATAAATAGCGTATTCATTGGAGTGTTCAATCCAATGAAATCTACGGTTTGACGTGTGTCATTATTGAACTTAGCAAGTCTTAACGCAGAAAATAAAGTGATGATGAAAGCGAAATAAGAAAAGTACTCATGTGGAGCATCACTGGCTTTAAAAAGATGATACATGATTGCTCCAGGTAAAAAACCGAAGCTCACTACATCAGCCAATGAATCTAAATCTTTACCAATGCTGTTTTTTATTTTTAACGCCCTGGCAGCCATTCCGTCAAAAAAATCAAATATTCCTGATAGAATTACAAAATAAGCCGCAGATTTTAAATCGCCATTAAAACAAAATACAATACCAATACAACCAGAAAATAAATTGGCGCAGGTTAAAGCATTAGGGAGGTTCAGCATTTGAATATAGTATTGCGTACAGCGTACAGCGTATTGCGATTATTCTCAATACGCAATACGCCAATCGCTATACTAGTTTTATCCGTTCATTCCCAAAAGGAATTCTTCGTTACTCTTAGTGCCTTTAATTTGAGCTTGTACCAATTCCATAGCTTCTTGACTGTTCATGTCTGCCAAGTGATTACGTAATACCCAAATACGTTGTAAGTTCTCTCTATCTAACAATAGGTCATCTCTACGTGTACTCGAAGCGGTAATATCAATTGCAGGGAAGATACGTTTGTTGGCCAATTTACGGTCTAACTGTAACTCCATGTTGCCTGTGCCTTTAAATTCTTCGAAGATTACCTCGTCCATTTTAGAGCCAGTTTCTGTTAAAGCAGTAGCTAAAATAGTTAAAGAACCGCCTTTTTCGATGTTACGGGCAGCACCAAAGAAACGCTTAGGTTTGTGTAATGCGTTGGCATCAACACCACCAGAAAGAATTTTACCCGATGCAGGCGCAGTAGTGTTGTAAGCTCTTGCTAAACGAGTAATCGAGTCTAACAAAATCACCACATCATGACCGCATTCTACCAAACGCTTAGATTTCTCTAGAACGATGTTCGCAATTTTTACGTGACGCTCAGCCGGTTCATCAAAAGTAGAAGAAACCACTTCTGCTCTTACGCTACGAGCCATATCAGTTACCTCTTCCGGACGTTCATCAATTAATAAGATAATTAAATAAACTTCTGGATGGTTTTTAGCGATTGCATTAGCTACTTCCTTCAATAAATTGGTTTTACCAGTTTTAGGTTGTGCTACAATTAAACCACGCTGACCTTTACCAATTGGGGTAAATAAGTCCATGATACGGGTAGAATAGTTGCTGCTATCGGTAAACAAGTTTAATTTCTCTGTAGGGAAAAGCGGCGTTAAATAATCAAAAGGAACACGGTCACGAACGTCGGCAGGTACACGGCCGTTAATGCTGATTACTTTTACTAATGGAAAATACTTCTCACCTTCTTTCGGTGGGCGGATACTTCCATTAACAGTATCACCGGTTTTTAAACCAAAAAGTTTGATTTGCGATTGCGATACATAAATATCATCTGGAGAAGATAAATAGTTGTAATCTGCCGAACGCAAGAAGCCATAGCCATCAGGCATAATTTCCAACACACCTTCATTAGTGATAGTGTTATCGAAATCTAAATTAGAGTAGCTGGTTTCGTTTTGTTTGTGGCTACCACCGCCATTATTATTGTTTTGGTTCTGGTTTTTCTGCTGACGGTTTTTATTGTCTTCTCTTTGAGGTTTTTCTTCTTGTGTAGGTTTGTTCTCAACCACAATAACCTCGTTGTTATTATCGCTTGCCGGTTTGTCTTTAGAGATACGTTCTCTTTTAGATTTCTGGTTCTTTAACTTATCAGCAATGCTTTCTTGTTTTGAAAGATCCTGACCGGTAACCAGGGCAATAGCTTCAAAGTCTGGCGAAGGAATTTCAATTTCGTCAGAGTTATCGAAAAGAGTTGGTTCTGCTGGTTTTTCTTCTTCTTTCTCTTCTGCAACAGGAGCAGCATCTTTTGCAATGCGTGTTCTTTTTCGAGCAGGTTTTTCGGTAGATGTTGCTTCTGCTACCGGCTCTGTGGTAACTGCTATTTCAGCCGTTGCCGTCTGTTTTTGAAGAATTTGTTCGATTAAGTCGTTTTTGCGTAAATCGCCAGCATTATCAACACCATTCGCTTTTGCTAACTCACGTAATTCGGCAGTTAGCTTTTCAGTTAGTTCTGTTTTACTAAACATTTATATTTTGTCGAGAATTTTATTTTTTGGGTTTAACCAAATAATACAACCAAAAAAGGGCTTAAAAGATTTAAGAAATTTTTCTTGCTAAGGTTTTTCGGGAGGTATTCAGATAAACGTTCTGAGAATTATGGCACAATTGTAGGAAATTGGATTTTAATCTGCAAGATATTTTTGAAAAAAATAGTTTCAGCTCTTTCGTAATTGGTTCGTTATTACATCAATAACATAATTTTAATTCTAGAAAATGTGTGTTTAAACGTCATATAGCAACGGTAACCCCGCTTTTTACTACAATTTTTTTGTCGTTAAAATCGTTCACATTTGAACTACTTAGTTTGGGTTAAACATCTAGGTTCAACCAACAAGATACTGCAAACAAAAAATATTTTCATTACAATCGGGTTTATGAAACTAAAGTCTGTGCGTAAAACTTACTGGTTAGTTGCTTAAGATTGATAGCTCATAGTTGATAAACTGATCTCGATGATTAATATGCCGACAACTAGACTTTAAAGCTGATGTTGAAATAAATTCAGCATGACGGAGTGCCCATAACCGTCACCCTTAATTTATTTCAGGGTCAGCTAAGCTAGAATAAGTTACAAAACTTAAATACAGATGAGCTAGAATGTTTAATCAAGAAATACAAACGAACTCAAGTTAATGGCTCATTGTGAAGATTGGCAAGATGGCAATGCATAATAATAGCTATCTAACCATCATCCATCAACAATTAATCAATTTAAACAATTCATCAATTAACCAACAAAATCAACTATTATTCCCATCTTTGCAGCTCCTTTAAATCTTATCCAAAATGAACAAGCAGCAGCTTTTTGAACAAATTCAATCAAAGAAATCATTCTTATGTATAGGTTTAGATCCAGTTTTAGATAAACTGCCTAAGCATTTATTAAAATACGAAGATCCAATTCTTGAATTTAACAAGCAGCTGATTGACGCAACGCATGATTTATGTGTGGCTTACAAGCCAAATACTGCATTCTACGAAACTCGCGGTGTAAAAGGTTGGGATACCTTGGTGAAAACTTGGAAACATATTCCGAAAGACATTTTCACCATTGCAGATGCTAAGCGTGGCGATATTGGAAATACTTCGGCAATGTATGCAGAAGCATTTTTCAAAGAAGAGAGTTCTGAGATGAGCTTCGATTCGGTTACTGTTGCACCTTATATGGGCAAAGACTCTGTTACACCATTTTTAGCTTATCAAGATAAATGGGTAATTCTATTGGCTTTAACCTCTAACGAAGGCAGTCAGGATTTTCAGGCTAAACAAAGTGGCAATCAAAAACTTTTTGAACAGGTAATTACAACCTCTCAACAATGGGCAGATAGTAACCAAATGATGTATGTAGTTGGTGCTACGAAGCCTGAAGAATTTCAGAACATCCGTAATTTGGCTCCAAATAACTTTTTGTTGGTGCCTGGTATTGGTGCACAAGGGGGTAGTTTGAGTGCAGTTTGCGAACACGGTTTAAATAACCAGTGTGGTTTGTTAATCAATGCTGGTCGTAGTGTTATTTACGCAAGTAATGGCGAAGATTTTGCAGAGAAAGCAAGAGAAGAAGCTTTGGCGTTACAACAAGAAATGGAGCAAATTCTAAAGGCTGCCAATTTGATATGAGCCAAAAGAAAGATGTAAAGTTAATTGTAGCATTGTTTGCCATTGCTATTGTTTGGGGTACCACCTATTTGGGTATTCGAATAGCGGTACATACCATTCCTGCTTGGTTTGTAGCTGGTTTTCGTCAGGTAGTGGCCTCTTCTGTTTTGCTTTCCATTTTACTTTATAAAAAAGAGTTTAAATGGATAGGCTGGAAAAGTCTTGGCCGACAAATTTTGGTAGCCAGCTTAATGATCATCATTGCCAATGGCATGACCACCGTTGCCGAAGAGAGTATTCCGAGCGGATTGACCTCTTTACTTACTGCCTTATCACCCATTATCGTTTTTCTGGGAAGCTTGGTTTTCGGCCTGCAGAAACCAAGCTTAAAAGGGTTTATTGGCGTAATCATCGGTTTTAGTGGGGTAGCCTTTATTTTTAGAGATGGCATTGGTGATATTCTTGATCCAAATTACAAAACGGGAATTACTTACTTGGCAGTAGCTATATCGGGATGGGCAGCAGGTACCATCTATACTAAAAAGTATGCTCATAAAAGCAGCAATATCTTTCTCGATCTGTTTTATCAGTTCGCCTATGCCGCGGTAGCACAATTGATCATTGCTTCGGCGGTTTCGAGCGATACAGATTTCAATAGCTGGACTTGGCAAAGCATGGCTGCCGTAGTGTACTTAGGCGTTTTTGGTTCTGTGGTAGGTTTTTTCTGCTACAACTATGCTTTAAAGAGGGTAAGTGCTACGGAAGTATCGATTTTATCTTACTTCAATACCATTATCGCTATCTTCTTAGGCTGGTTAATCCTTAATGAAACCGTTACTTACGATTTGTTAATTGCTACGGTTTTAATCATTCTTGGGGTATTCATTACTAATTATAAAAAGAAGGAAGCTAGATAGTTTAATATACTTACTGAGTTTTTATTCCCTAAATTTTTACTATTTAATGTTAAACTCTTTTGCTGCCAAATTGTAATCCTTTTTGATTTCGTTCAGGTTTGATAATTTGGTTATGTTAGATGCTGGAGCAAAAATGACTTTAATTTTAGTAAATGTTACTGGAGAGGCGTATGGGGCACCGGCCATAGTAAGTGTTCTAATGGAAAGCGTATATTTATTTTGTCCCTGCTCTTGGTACAAATTAACTCGTGTGTTGTACGTTCCACCAGATCCAATACCAGGTGCTGTATACCAAGAAGATACACTTTCAATGCTTGGATTATAGTAAACCGAAATTAAGCTAGAGTCAACTCTTCCCTTCGAAATAGGTATTTCTAGATTTAATAAATGAGTAAAGGTTTTATTTTCAAATGTAAACATCGTTACATCTGCATTTCCTTGTGGACCTTGTTCTCCTTTTTTACATGCGCCAATACAAAATACTACTACGAAAAGCATTATAGCCGCTATTGTTTTTAAATTCTTTTTCATGATTTTTAAATAAGGTTAAATAATCGAATTTGTCTAAGTTACCCGAATACAGTTTGCTTAATTTGTGGGATGAGTAGAATACCCATATGACAGAGTAGAACTAAACTTTGGCTTAGTGAATAGACTAAAGTAATTAAGCAGAATATATTGTTATTCTTAAAATGTTTAAGCCTGCTTTATAATGCTTTTTATTGCTAAATTCAATCATGCGGTTTCCAGAAGAGTTTTTACATTTTGCATGGCAGTTTAGACTTTACGATGCATTGCATCTTCAAACTGTTGATGGAAAACCTTTAAAAGTTTTGAACTGCGGTTTCCCGAATAAACATGCTGGACCAGATTTTACCAATGCTAAAATTATTATCGATGAAACTACTTGGGTTGGACAGGTAGAAGTGCATTTGAAATCTTCGGACTGGAACCTTCATCAACATCAAAATGATGGCGCTTACGAAAACGTAGTGCTGCATGTGGTTTGGGAACATGATACGGAGATAATAAGAACTGATGGAACAGTCTTGCCTGTCTTCAGTCTTCAAGGAAAAATACCTCGGTATCTATTTGAAAATTATGAAGATTTAATTGCTTCAACAAATGCCTTCCCTTGTGAGCAGCAAATAGGAGCGATAGATAGTTTCGTAATCAACGGATTTTTATCAAGGATTTTAGTTGAGCGGTTAGAACAGAAATCTCAGGAAGTTTTTGAAAGGTTAACACAGCTAAATGGGAATTGGGACGAAACCTTTTATCATTTTATGGCAAGGAATTTTGGTTTTAAAGTGAACGCTTTACCAATGCAACTACTTGCCCAAAGTTTGCCTCAGCAGTTATTTGCAAAACATAAAGATCAGGCATTACAAATAGAAGCACTGATATTTGGTCAGGCTGGTTTCCTAAACCAAAGTTTTGAAAATGAATATCCAAATGAGTTAAAAACTGAGTACAACTTTCTGCAAAAGAAATACAGCTTAACTGCTATCGATATTTCGCTTTGGAAATTCTTAAGGATGAGGCCACAGAATTTTCCAACGTTGAGGTTAGCACAATTTGCGGCTTTAATTGCCAAATCAAGCCATCTGTTTTCAAAAGTATTAGAAGTTAAAAATGTAAGAGAACTCCATTTATTGTTTGAAGAATTGCCGGTAAACAATTTTTGGTTAAATCACTATCATTTCAATAAAGAAACAGAGAAAGTAAGTGTGCAATTGGGCAAATCATCCATAAATAACTTATTGATTAATACTGTTAGCTTATTTCTGTTTGCTTATGGTAAGTACACTGGCCAAGCCAATTACCAGACAAGAGCCTTTTATCTTTTAGAAAGTGTTGCGGTCGAAAAAAATGCCATTGTTTCTCAATACCTTGATGCAGGTGTTCATGCAGAAAATGCTTACCAAACCCAGGCATTATTACAATTGCGAAAAGCTTATTGCAACGAAAAAAAATGTTTGAATTGCGGTATCGGTTTAAAGATTTTGAAAAAAGGCTAGTTTGTCATTTCATAGTCGGAGCGAGATATTGGACAATTTGAGGTAATTGATATAGAAAATTTAGATTTTGACGTTTAAGTTAAATCAAAAATTAATAATTATTTGTTTAACTATTAATTTTGTAAATTAGATTAAAAATCAACGGAGAAATGTTTCAGCGTATAGTTACCTTTTTTGAAAAGAGAAGTTTTGGAGTATCAGAATATCTCGCCAACAAATTAGATATGAGCACCAATAAAGTTCGTTTGTTCTTTATCTATTCTTCTTTTTTGGCCGTTGGTTTTCCGATACTTTTTTATGTTCTGGCCGCTGTTGTGCTAGATATCAGAACTTATATGAAACGTGTAAGGTCTAAGATTTGGGAATGATTAAGTTGTGGGTTATAAGTTATAGGTTTTACGTATTTAAATATCAAAACTAAACTGCTACTGGTTTTCCGCACTTATAACTTATCACGTAAAACTTACAACATTAATCGTCGTCTCTCAATATCTCGGCAATTTCAGTAAAGCCTTTTTCCGCGGCTAAATCGGCAGGTAATTTACCACCTTCCATACGTAAGTCAACTTCGGCACCATGCTCCAATAATAGGATAATCATTTCGATATTTCCTAATTGTGCAGCGCTGTGAAGGGGTGCAACACCGGATTTTTGGCAAACATTTGGATAGGCGCCAGCATCTAAAAGTACTTTAGCGATAGTATAGTTGTCGCTTGCCACAGCAGAATGTATTGGGAACACATTAAAACCATTTTTGCTCGGCAAGTTTACTTCGGCACCTTTCATTACCAAAAAACGAGCAATTTCTTCATGGCCAAAATAGCAGGCCAAACCTAATGGAGTGAAACCATCAGCAGAATACTCATTTACAGCACGTGGATTTTTGAAAACTAATAACGTAACATCATCGAATTTTCCAACAGCACAAGCATCAAAAATGCTTACTTCAGGCATAAATTCAGCAATGGCATTAGCGATATCCATTTTTTTATAATAGCAGGCTAATAACATTGGCGAAATTTGGTGTGACGTAGTTTGTGTAGCCAATTGTGGTTTTTGCGATAATAGAGCCACTATTTCATCTAACTGATTGTTTTCTATAAAAGTTTCGAGCTGATTAATATCCATCGTTTAAATTAGGTTTCGCTAATAGGTTAAATTAACGAAATTTAATTAACATTTTAAAAAAGCATACTTAGCTGCATTTTTATCACAAATGCACAGACTTTTTATTATAAAGGAACCATAGATATTTCAAATAAACTTATTGATTTTGCTTGGTAGCTGGATAAAATATTTTGTCCTGAAAATAAGGCCGCTTAGGAGCTTGTCTACATCTAGCGTTTGAAATAGTTTGTTTAAATCTTTGCATCTGTAGCTTAAGCCCTAAACAAAAAATCCTGCTCAGGTGCTGCTGTGCAGGATAAAACTAAAATAAAAAACCTATGCAATAAATTAATTGCTTTTTAGTTTCAGACTGTAATAAGCTTAAAAGGTTTAACTTGGTGAAACAAGTAAACCAAATAGTGCTAGCTAAATGTGTAGTGCATTAAAAGAATATAAACAGTTTCTTATATTTGTTCATTAAATATTAAACGATACGATGTCGGTAAGGGGAAATTCATTCAAATCCAATTCTTTCAAACAAAACGCTGATCCAAGTAAAGGTGGACAGAAAGGTAATCCAAAAGAACCCCGAGTAAAATCCGAGTATCTGCCTACTTTTAATCTTCAAGATGGAAGATTGGTTAAGATTATTGGCCTATTTTTTATCATCCTTTCAATCTATTTTCTAGTAGCTTTTACTTCATATTTATTTACTTGGGAAGAAGACCAAAGTTATGTGATAGACGCAAATGGTGGCTGGAGCAATCTATTTAAAAGTATAGAAGAATTAAAGCAGAGCGGTGTAGAAGATCCGATTGTGCAGAACTGGTTAGGTAAAATTGGTGCTTTATTGTCGCATCAATTTATTTACGAATGGTTTGGTGTAGCCTCGTTTCTTTTTGTATTCGTATTCTTTGTGATCGGATATCGCATGCTTTTTAAAGTAAAGATTTTCGCAGTAGAGAAAGTACTAGCCTATAGCTTCTTTTTCTTGTTGTTCCTGTCGTTGGCTTTTGGTTTTGGACATTCATTTTTTGCTAAAACACCTCACTTTTTAGAAGGAGAATTTGGTTATTGGAGTAACAAATTATTAGAAGTACAGATTGGTAGAACAGGAGTGGGAGGATTGTTGATTTTCCTAGGGCTTTCGGTACTGATTGTAGCTTATAACATCGACTTTAAATTTCCAGAAAAACAACCAGCGCCAAACCCTAGAAGAATTGTGGAACCAGAGGTGCCTGAAAATATTGAACTGGAAGAGGAAGAAAAATCGGAACCTGTTGAATTTAGTTTAAACGACAGATACGCAAATCGACAAAAGCAGGAACAAAATATAGTTTTAACGCCAAGTAGATTTGAAAGGGCAGAACCAGAAGAGGAAGAAAAATCATCAATTCCGTTGGGTACAAATGTAATGTTAACGCCAACTCCGGCTGTTGCGGCACCGGCAGTAGTTGCTGCAACTATTGAACCGGTTTCTTCCATGCCGATGGAAATAACACCTACTCCAAAATTAGAGGAGAGGGTAGAGGAGCCAACGTTTACGATCGAAAAAACTGAGGAAGAAGTGAAATCTGACGAGTTGGTAGAACAATTTGGTACTTACGATCCAACTTTAGATTTATCAGGCTATAAATATCCTCACTTAGATTTAATGGAAAACTACGGAACTAATAAGATCTCCGTAAATTCTGATGAACTAGAAGCCAACAAAAATAAAATTGTAGAGACCTTAAATCACTACAATATCGAAATAGATAAAATTAAGGCAACTATTGGTCCAACGGTGACCTTGTATGAGATCATTCCAGCGCCGGGTGTCCGCATATCTAAGATTAAAAACTTGGAAGATGATATCGCTCTAAGTTTAGCAGCATTAGGGATTCGTATCATTGCTCCAATGCCAGGCAAAGGCACCATTGGTATCGAGGTGCCTAACTCGCATCCAGAAATGGTGGCGATGCGTAGCGTACTAAGTACTGAAAAATGGGCTACAAACACCATGGATTTGCCAATTGCCTTGGGTAAAACCATTAGCAACGAGGTTTACATTGCAGATTTGGCCAAAATGCCTCACTTATTGGTGGCCGGAGCAACAGGTCAAGGTAAGTCGGTAGGTATCAACTCTATTTTGGTTTCTTTGCTTTATAAAAAGCATCCTTCGCAACTGAAATTGGTGTTGGTAGATCCTAAGAAGGTGGAGTTAACCTTATTTAATAAAATTGAGCGTCATTTCTTAGCTAAATTGCCAGGCGGCGAGGATGCCATCATTACAGATACTAAAAAAGTAGTGCATACTTTGAATTCGCTTTGTATAGAGATGGATCAGCGTTACGATTTGTTGAAAGACGCAATGGTGAGGAACTTGAAAGAGTATAATGAAAAGTTCATCAAACGTAAGTTAAATCCAAACAATGGTCACCGTTTCTTGCCTTACATCGTTTTGGTGGTTGATGAGTTTGCGGATTTGATTATGACCGCGGGTAAAGAGGTAGAAACGCCGATTGCTCGTTTAGCGCAGTTAGCTCGTGCTATCGGTATTCACTTGGTGTTGGCAACACAACGTCCGTCGGTAAACGTAATTACGGGTACAATTAAAGCCAACTTCCCTGCCAGATTGGCGTTTAGGGTACTGTCTAAAATTGACTCACGTACCATTTTGGATAGTGGGGGTGCCGATCAGTTAATTGGTAGAGGAGATATGCTTTTAGCTACCGGTAGTGACTTGATTAGACTACAGTGTGCCTTTGTAGATACACCAGAGGTGGATAGGATTTCTGATTTCATCGGTAACCAACGTGGCTATCCGGATGCGTACTTGCTGCCAGAATATATTGACGAAAATGGTGAAGGAAGCGCTAAAGAGTTCGATCCAGATGATAAAGATGCATTGTTTGAAGATGCCGCAAGACTGATTGTAATGCATCAACAAGGATCGACTTCGTTAATTCAACGTAAAATGAAACTAGGTTACAACAGGGCAGGAAGAATTATCGACCAATTGGAAGGCGCAGGAATTGTTGGGCCGTTTGAAGGTAGTAAAGCTCGTGAAGTTTTAATTCCAGACGAATATGCTTTGGAACAATTCTTGAGTAACCTCAACAATAAATAGAATAGAATTTAAGATTAGATAAAATGAAGAGAGTAATATTAGCGTTTTTAGCGTTAGGTGTTTTTGGTTCAGTAGCTTCGGCACAAACAGACCCTAAGGCTAAAGCGATTTTAGCAGAAGTAAGTAAGAAATATCGTTCGTACGATGTAGTAAAAACAGATTTCACTTTTACATTAGATAACAAACAAGCAAAAGTTAAGGAAACGCAGCAAGGAACTTTGTACGTAAAAGCTAATGCTAACAAATATAAGGTTGCAATGACAAACCAAGAGTTAATTAGTGATGGTAAAGTACAGTGGACTTATTTGAAAAACGATAAAGAAGTTCAGGTAAATAATGTTGATCCTAGTGGCGAAGCATTAAATCCAGCAAAGATTTTTACTATCTACGAAAAAGGTTTTAAATACATTTATAACGGTGAGCAAAAAGTGGGTGCTAAGACGTATCAAATGATTGACTTGTCGCCGACGGATGCGAAGAAAAATGTATTTAAAGTACGTTTAAGCATTGACAAAGCTGCAAAACAAATTGCGAACATTGTGGTGTTCGAAAAAAATGGAAACACTTATACATACAACGTGAAAACTTTTTCACCTAATGTAAAAGTGCCAGAAGCAACTTTTGCTTTTGATGCGAAGAAATATCCTGGTGTAGAAGTAGTAGACTTACGATAAACAGCATTAATAAAAAAATATACCTGAAAAAGGGTTTAGGCTATTAGCTTAAACCCTTTTTTGTTAGCTTTGGAAATCAACATCAATTATTCGTTTTGAAGGTAACTTTTTTAGGTACGGGTACATCACAAGGCATTCCAGTAATTGGGTGTGGCTGTGAGGTTTGCAAATCTGCCGATAAAAAAGATAAGCGATTAAGGGTTTCTGTTTGGATACAGACAGATGATAAAAGCATTGTGATCGATAGCGGTCCAGACTTTCGTTATCAGATGTTGAGAGCCGGCGTAGATGATTTAGATGCCATTCTGTATACCCACGAACACAAAGATCATGTGGCAGGTTTAGATGACATTAGACCTTACAATTATATTCTGAAGAAACGAATAGATATCTACGCCACAGATCGAGTACAAGAAGCTCTAAAAAGAGAGTTCCAGTATATTTTTTCTGAGGTGAGGTATCATGGTTTACCCCAAATTAACCTGCATACTATTGCCAACGAGAGATTTAATGTAGGCAGAACTGAAGTGAATCCTTTCGAGGTGATGCATTACAAGTTGCCTATTTTAGGTTACAGAATTGGGGATTTCACTTACATTACCGATGCTAAAACCATCAGTGATGTATCTTTAGAAAAGATCAAAGGTACCAAGATTTTGGTTTTAAATGCTTTGCAGAAGGAAAGTCACATTTCTCATTTAACATTTGACGAAGCGATAGCTATGGCTGAAAAGGTTGGTGCGGAGACTACATATTTTACACATATCAGCCATAATTTAGGATTACACGAAGCTGTGAGTAAAGAATTACCAGCAAATATCAAACTTGCTTACGACGGACTGACCATTGAATTATAATGGTTGGCTAAAAACTATCTCATATTTCAAGAATTTTTACAATTCAAATGATATATTTGCAGCAAATACCCGGGTGGCGAAATTGGTAGACGCACCATCTTGAGGGGGTGGCGCTGGCAACGGCGTGGCAGTTCGAATCTGCTTCCGGGTACTCTTTTTTAACACTTAATAATATGATTATTAAGTGTTTATGTTTTAAAAACATCTCTTTTTAAAGTGTTTTTTGCCACACTTTGATAACGTTTGATTTTGCAAATTTTTGATTTTCAAACACTTCAAAATCGTAGGTTTTTTTACGGGTTTTCTATCGATTTTTGCATCATTTTGACTATCAATTCATTAAGATTTGGCGTGTTTTTCAACAAAATAAAGTGAGCTCTGATACCATGAGCAGATTAGCTTAGGACATTTTTTTCAGTTTTGTCTCCACTTTTTACAATTTTGGCTATGATTTGAGTTATGGATTTGATGAACTTTTCATCTTTATGGCAATCGGTTTTTGTTTCTTCTTGGGTTGGATGCTTAACGCTTTCTCATTTTTAGATGTTCTGTTTTGCTATTTTCGTCAGTATCTTGTTTGGGGGTGGCAATAGTAATAGCCTTTTTATGCTTGCTTTCTAAGGTTGAGTTGTAGGAGCTCATTCAAATAATAAGAAGTAAACACTTCTTGATCCAATGGTAAGTAATGTTTGAATAGTCGTTAACAATTTCGTGAGTAATTACCAAATTCAAATAATAAATGTAAATTTAACGTTTATTAATCAGGTATAAACATTTTGTTAAATGAAAAGAACGTTATCACTAGTATTGGCTTGCTTAAGTCTTACTAATGCTTTTTCACAATCAAAACCCGACTGGGAAAATCCAGAGGTATTTGCGATTAACAAGGAGAAAACGCGATCAAGTTTGTTGCCTTATGCTTCCGAAGCATCAGCCATCAAGAATGAATATAAAAACTCCCCCTATTTTCAATCTTTAAACGGTAACTGGAAATTTCGTTGGGTTAGTAAAGTTGCTGATGTTCCAGCAGGGTTTTTTAAAGAAGATTTTAACGCTTCATCGTGGACAACGATGCCAGTGCCAGGAAACTGGGAGTTTAATGGATTCGGTATTCCAATGTATGTAAATACTGGCTTTGGTTTCCAATCAAATCCTCCGTTTATCAATAAGGAAGATTCTCCTACAGGTGCTTATCGCAAACAGTTTAATATTCCAGAAAACTGGGATGGAAGGAAAGTTTTTCTTCATTTTGAAGGCGGTACCAATTCAATGTACGTTTGGATCAATGGCAAAAAAGTAGGTTATACGGAGAATTCTAAAAGTCCAGCCGAGTTTGATATTACCCCATATATCAAAAAAGGTGAAAATCTATTAGCTTGTGAAGTCCATAAGTTTAGTGATGGTAGCTATCTAGAAGATCAAGATATGTGGCGGTTGGGCGGTATCAACCGAAGTGTGTATTTGTACTCAACTAATCAAACCCGTATTCTCGATTTCTTTGCTCATCCAGACTTAGATGCGCAATATCAAAATGGCTTGTTCAGTACCTCGGTGAAAATCCAGAATTATGGTAATGCTATCGCTACTCAGACTGTTGAAGTAAGTATTTTAGATAAACTTGGGAAGAAAGTTTTTGTTCAACAAAAGCAAGTTAAATTATCACCAAAAACTATCGATTCGTTAGCATTTGATGGTGTGGTAAAAGCTCCTTTAAAATGGACGGCTGAAACACCTAACCTTTATACGATGTTGGTTACTTTAAAGGATGAGCAAAAGAAAGTGGTGGAAGCTACTTCACATCGTATTGGTTTCCGTAAGGTAGAAATTAAAGATGGCCAGGTTTTAGTGAACGGTAAACGTGTATTGTTTAAAGGTGTCAATCTTCACGAATTCAACACTCAAACAGGGCAGGTGGTAGATTCCGTAGTAATGCTTCGTAACATACAGCTTTTCAAGGAACTGAATATAAATGCGGTACGTACTTCTCACTATCCCCAACAACCGCTATGGTATCGCTTATGCGATGAATATGGTCTTTATCTGGTAGATGAAGCCAATCTAGAATCTCATGGATTAGGCTATGGACCAAATAATGTTTCCAATTTTCCAGAGTGGAAAGCGGCTCATATGGACAGGATCGTTCGATTAATAGAAAGAGATAAAAACCACGCTTCTGTGATATTCTGGTCGCTAGGAAATGAGGCGAGTAATGGTAAAGCATTTTTTGACATGTACGATTGGGCGAAAGCTAGAGACAAGAGCAGGCCCGTGCAGTACGAGCAGGCTTATCAAAGAGATAGAAATACTGATGTGATTTGTCATATGTATCCTTCTTGGGATAGCATGGTACGTGATGCAGCGAAAGATTTAGGGAAGCCTTACATTATGTGCGAATATGCGCATGCGATGGGAAATAGTATGGGAAATTTCCAAGACTATTGGGATTTGATGCGTACGAGTAAAAATATGCAGGGCGGATTTATTTGGGAGTGGTACAATCATGGTTTTAAAACCAAAGATGAACAAGGACGAGAATATTGGGCATATGGCGGTGATTTGAACGGCTTTAACAAGCCTAACGATGGCAACTTTTGTATGGATGGAATTGTTTCACCAGATCAGCAGTACTTACCACATACCCATATCGTGAAAAAGGTTTATCAAAATATCTTATTCGAAGCTAAAGATCTTAACAACGGCGTGATTACAGTAATCAACGATTTTAAATTTACGCCGATCACGAGCCAAGAATACGACTTCAAATGGGTACTGTTAAAAAATGGCACAAAGTTTATCGAAGGGGTTTTTAATGTTGATTTAGCTGCAGATAGCAAAAAAGATATAGCGCTAAAATTACCGAAAGTAAAAGTAGGACCTGGTACAGAATTCTTTTTACAGGTTTATGCTTACAGAAAAACGGCAACAAAGTTTCTTCCTGTAGGATTTGAAGTAGCCAAGGGAGAGTTTGCGTTTGCATCAAATAATTATTTTGCTGAAGCTGAAAGAGCAGCTGCTAATGCTAAAATCGAGAAGAAAGAAACACAGCAAAAATTCAGTTTTACTGTTAATGGAATTACCTATGAATTTGGGAAAGATAACCGTGCTCTAACAGATATTAAAGGAACTTCTAAACAACTGATTGCTAAAATGCCAAAATTGAACTTTTGGAGAGCACCTACAGATAACGATTTTGGTTCTCAAGCGCAATACAATTTGAGGCTTTGGGAAACTGCTTCAATTTCACAAAAGGTAAGCTTTAAAAGTATTGACGAAAAGGCGGATGCAGTTACTTTAAATTACGAATTTAAACCGCTAGGTGTAGATGCTAAGGTAGACGTTGCTTATACGATCAATAGCGATGGTTCGCTTACCGTGAATACACATTACAAAGCACTGAATGATAATTTGCCAGAAATGATGCGTTTGGGAATGAATATGGAATTGCCTAAAGAGTATGAAAACTTCACTTGGTATGGTCGTGGACCTTGGGAAAACTATGTAGACCGTTACCAAGATGCATTTATGTCGATATGGGATGGTAAAGTTGGGGAACAAGCTTTTCCATATTACAGACCACAGGAAGCAGGTAATAAAACAGATGTGCGTTGGTTTACGCTGACCGACAGTGAAGGCAATGGCTTGCAAATTAAAGGGGCACAGCCTTTATCGGTAAGTGCTACAAATTACAGAACCGAAGATTGGGATCCAGGCACCACTAAAAAACAACAGCACCCATCAGATATTATCCCTGCAGACAGAGTGATTTTGAATGTAGATTTATTCCAAAGGGGAGTTGCTGGATTGGATTCGTGGGGTGCTAAACCTTTGGATAAGTACCGTTTCCGTGCTAAAGAATATCAATATGCTTACACGATGAGTGTAATTCGTAAAGATCAAGAACAAAATACTAAATAGCCAAACCTCAAAACCTCAAGATATGAGATTAAATAAAAGTATATTTTTAATACCAATAGCCTTGATTTTGCTTTTTGCTTGTTTCTCTGCAGATGCGCAAATTGGCAAGCAGCATACTTTTAAAATCAGTGGTAACCAATTTCTCCTAGATGGAAAGAATTTCCAAATTATTAGTGGGGAGATGCATTATGCCCGCATTCCTAAACCTTATTGGCGCCATAGGTTAAAAATGGCCAAGGCAATGGGATTAAACGCGATTTGTACCTATATGTTCTGGAATGCACATGAGCCACGACCAGGTAAATACAACTTTAGCGATAATTTAGATATTGCTGAGTTTTGCAAGATTGCACAAGAAGAAGGTCTTTGGGTAATTATTAGGCCTGGTCCTTATACTTGTGCAGAGTGGGATTTGGGAGGTTTACCAGCTTGGTTGTTAAAAACCAAAGGAGTAGTGCTAAGAAGTTCCGATCCTAAATATATGCCGCAAACACTTACATTCTTAAAGAGAGCGGTAAAAGAATTTCTTCCAAACCTAGTTACCAAAGGCGGTAACGTATTAATGGTACAGGTAGAGAATGAATATGGCGTTTATGCGGGCGATAAAAAATACGTGGCAGCGATTAGAGATGCACTTCTGGAAGCTAAGGTAGATGTTCCGCTTTTCCATTGTGATTGGGCTGGAAAGAACTACTATGATAATGCTCACGTAGAAGGTGTAATGCCATCCATTAATTTTGGTGGCGAAGCCGAAAAGAACTTTGCCATTTTTGAGAAGTACGCTCCGAATGTGCCAAAATTCAATTCGGAGTTCTGGACTGGATGGTTCGACTATTGGGGTGGCAAACACGAAGTTCACTCTGTGGAAGAAAAGTTGGCTGATTTTAAATGGATGGTGAATAACGGTATTTCTGTGAACTTATACATGTTCCACGGTGGTACCACCAATGGTTTCTTCCCTGGAGCTAACGGAAGTAATACTTATTACACGCCTTACACCACCAGTTATGATTACGATGCACCTTTAAGTGAAGATGGCGTGCCGAATGAAAAGTTCTTTGCTTTTCAAAAGGTGATTAAAGATAAGTTTCCGGAACTTAAATTACCACCGCTTCCAGAGCCTTTGCCTAAAATAACTATTCCAGAGTTTAACCTAAAGCCAGTAGCTTCTTTAGCGGCTAATTTGCCTAAAACTCAAACTTTCGATAAGCCTCAAACGATGGAGAGCTTAGACCAGAATTCTGGATATATTCTTTACAGTCATCAAATAGAAGGGCGTTTGCAAGGGAATTTGACCATCAAAAGGGTAATGGATAGAGCTACGGTTTACATCGATAAAAAGAAAGTAGGCGTGCTTGATAGAAGGTTAAATCAGTTTTCTATTCCTATTAATGTGAAAGAAGCTGGCAAACATACTTTAGAGATTTTAGTAGAGCATCAAGCTCGTGTTAACTTTGGTAATGCTATAGATAATGAGCGAAAAGGAATTACCGAAGGTGTTTGGTTAAATGGTAAGGAACTTTTGGGCTGGGCTCATTATGCTTTACCGTTGGATAATATCGATGGTTTTAAATCATCTCCTCGTCAGGCTGGATATCCTCATTTGTATCAAGCTACTTTCAATTTAGATAAGGTAGGAGATACTTATTTAGATACCAGAAAAGTGGGCAAAGGGTTGTTATGGATCAACGGTAGACATATTGGTCGTTATTGGTTCATAGGGCCACAGCAAACACTTTTTGTACCTGGCTGCTGGTTAAAACAAGGACAAAATGAAGTGAAGGTTTTGGAGATGGAAGATTTGCAAGAACTTAAATTAAAAGGAATTGAAAATCACATTTGGGATACTAAGATAGATTCTACTTTACTGCACAGTAAACCTGGAAATAAACTGCAGTTATCAGCTAAAGATAAAGTGCATTCGGGTGTTTTAAACAATGTAGAGGGATGGCAAGAAGTTAATTTAGGTAAAACGTACAAAGGTCGTTATATCTGTTTAGAGAGCACCTCTGCTTATGGTGACGTACCTTATACTACTATTGCAGAGCTTAGGATTAAAAATAGTGAGGGTAAAGAAATCCCTAGAGAAGAGTACTCTATCTTTTTTGCGGATAGTGAAGAGCTAGGAGAAGGAAATGGTTTAGCAACACTGATGGTTGACAATCAGCCTACCACATTTTGGCAAACGGCTTGGAGTGGAAATGTGAAAGCACAACCTCATCAAGTAATTATCGATTTAGGTAAAGAGCAGGTCATCTCAGGATTTAAGTACTTACCGAGAATGAGAGAAAGCAAGGGTAGGGTGAAAGATTTTAATTTCTACATCTCTAAGCAACCATTTGTCATCAAGTAATTAGGTTAGCGAGTAATACTCTTATAAAGAAAAACGTCAAGTGCTTTAAGTACTTGACGTTTTTTTATGGCAATTATTTAAGATTAGAAATTTGATTTGAGCTTGAATAATAAATAACTCATGGAAGCTTTTTAATACTGATGCTGAAATAAATTCAGCATGACGAATCGTTGATTTCGCGTCACCCTGAATTCATTTCAGGGTCTGCCGAGCAAATATGAAGTATTGGCTTTAAGCCATCAATGATAAGAATTGACTTTTGTTTGGTATATTTTACAAAGAAAAACCTCAAGTACTTTAAGTACTTGAGGTTTTTTGGCAATTGATTTACGATTAAGCTAATTAAAATTAACCGTTTTAGTGCTTCCATCTTGCAAAACAACCTCAACACTGTTTTTATCATCTGTTATTTTTACACTCTTCACAGGGTTAAGCTCCTTGCTGGTAAAATCTTCTTTTCCTTTCTTCCATAATTGAAGGGTAATCAAGATTTTTTCATCCGAAGTGTTCACTTTTGCATTAATTAGACTACTTTTTTTACTGACTGGGTGTAGGTTTTCAGTAGCTGTAAAATCTAGCTTGTCCCAACCTCCAAGTGAAATCATCGCTAAGCTGTAAGCTCCATTATTGATGGTGTAGGTATCTCCATTTTTGGTCTTTTTAATCTGCTTTTTTATTTCCTCATCTAAAACGGGTAGTGAATAATGCCCTAAGGTAAAATCAGTTTTTACTGGAGATATTACTTTATCCACTCGTAATATGCCATTGGCCAGGGGGATGTCGGCTAATTTTAATTTGATATTACGATTGGTTTCAAGTTCAGCGTCTCTTCTGTAAATGCCGTTGTCAAAGCCTACAAAGGTATATAAACGCAATACTTCCCATTCTTTTTTACCGTTTAACACGCCATAGTTCATGGAAATTTCTCCATTTTTGCCATCGGCCATCCAAGGGAAATTGGTGTTGTAGGCAAGCTTGTTGTAATTTTCTGTACTACGGAATTTTTGCCAGTCTGCAGCCACAGTTTCATGGCACCAAGAGCGCACTTCCGACGATCCACTGTTAGGGTAATCGGTGATCAATAGGTTTGAGCCAGGCTGGAATTTGTTGTAAACATGTCCTTTCTTAAGTTCTTTTTCCCAAGCACCATTGTTTTCTTTGGCAGTCCAAAATACATTGTCGGCAGGTAGTTGTAGTGCCAGAAATGCTTTCCCCAGCCAATAAACACTACCTCTGCAACTATATACTTGAACAGCTGGTTCAAATGCGCCATAGAAACCCAGGGTCGGTACTCGTTCTTCCATAAACTCTGGGTTTTCTAGGAATTGTAGCATACTGCTAGAAGCAATTCGTCGCATCCAGCCGTAATTTACCTTTGCAGGGTCATTAAGGTAGCCAGTTAAGGCCAAGGGTGCTACTGCACCAAAACGATAAGCGATGCTGCGTCCCCACATATTCATCTGACCTTGTTCGTTAAACATGTAAGGATAATTTCCTGTCAGATCAGATAGGTTGTCCATGAATTTTTTGGCATAAGCCGGATAATGTTTATTTCCGTAAAGCTGCGCCCAAAGTGGCCCGTACATTTGGAATGCCCACATGCTATAGTAATCGTATGCGGGAGAGTCGTTGTACCATCCGTAGCCTCTGTAAGCTTCGTTAATCTTGTCTAAATAACCAAGCATCAGCTTTTCGTTTACCTGATAGCCTTTTTCTTTGAAGAAACTTAAGATGAATACGTTGAAAAATCTCCAATTCGAGCCAATGGTTGGTCCATCGCCATAGCTAAGCATGGTTGCAGCCAAAGCATTTTTCTGTTCTTGTGTCAAGGGATCCCAAAGTATGTCTGGAGCAACTGATAAGGAGATCGCTAGCGCCCCAAATTCTACTAAAATTTGACTTGGCCCGCCGTTGCCGCGATGCTTAATATAGCTTGGACTATTTGGGTTGATCAGGTTTAATAGATTATGCCTGTAGTAATCGGCTACTTTGATATTGTTGAGTACTAAATTAGGTTTTTCTCTTAAAAGAGGCGCAGCGACAAATAAAGTACGACAAAATCCTTCTAGTTTTTCGGTCGGTACCTGCTCGGCTTTATTAGGATAGGTTTTGTCATGCTGTTTCGGAAACTTCATGGCATCATCCATGGTATGGATATAACTAAAAGCGCCATCTAATAAATATTCCGCTGCATCAACCCAATGTTGACGTGTAATTCCCGTTAATGGACTAACCTGATAGTTAGGGTTTTTAATTTTAAATATACTGTCCCTTTTTTTTGATGCCCTAAGAATAGGGGATAAGGAAATTAGCAGCAACAATAGGCAAAGTGCTTTTAAGTTCGTTTTTTTCATTTTTTCGATTTACTTCAGCATTAAGTTCTAACTATCAGGTTTTTTAAGTTAAGCTACCAAAACTTAACGTATAGCATTGTAATTAATAAAAGTGTGATCACGATTAGGCTCATGGTTACTTTATCCACCTTAAACATGGATCTTTCTAGAACAAATGCCTTAGGATTTACTTTCGGTCCAAATAAACTGATTACAATCATGGTGATCATGGTGAAACCGAAAGAAAGTCCCATGCAAATTAAGAAGGGAATTTCGTAACCACCTTTTCCATTAGGAAATGCGGTGTACAGTAAAGTTTCGTTACCAAACCAAGCTGGCGCATAGTTATTGAATACCACAGATAAAACAAATCCGATAATGATACCTGCAATGGCCGCCGAGCCCGTGGTTCTCTTCCAGAACATCCCTAAAATAAACATGGCAAAAACACCCGGACTGATAAAACCAGTATATTTTTGAATGAAGGTAAAGCCTCCTTCGCCACCAATACCCAATAAATCTTCCCAAGTTAATAGTATGGAGAACACGATAGCTGCTAGAATAGCCAATTTGCCTATTGAAACTAGTTTTTTCTCACTGGCCGATTTGTCGATGTATTTCTTGTAGATGTCCAAGGTAAATATGGTGGAAATACTATTTGCTTTTCCTGCTAAAGAGGCTACAATAGCTGCGGTTAACGCTGCAAGTGAAAGTCCTTTCAAACCAGTTGGAAGAAAACCTAATACTGCTGAGTAAGCATTATCTGCATTGAAGTTTCCTCCCGGAGCCATTTCTTGCTGTAAAGCACCATTTTTATGTAGTACATAGGCTGCGATACCCGGCAGCATTACGATAACTGGCATTCCTAATTTTAAGATACCTGCGAATAAGATCCCTTTACGAGCGGTTTTCAGATTGGCACCTAGGGCTCTCTGAGTGATGTATTGGTTACAGCCCCAATAGTTAAGGTTTACGATCCATTGTCCTGCAAAATACATGGCGATACCTGGCAACATTAAATATTTGTTGATATCAGATTGTGATGCATTTGGTCCGGGTTTGTCCAGGATCATTTTGAAGTGGTCTGGAGCATCCTGCATCATCATTTTAAAGCCCGCTAAAACATCCTTGCCCAATCCAAATTGCTCACTTACCATGGTTAAAGCGATGTAGGTTGTTCCTAGCCCACCAATAATCAGTACCAAAACTTGGATCACATCGGTAAAGCCAATCACTTTCATTCCTCCCAAAGTGATCAAGAGTGCAAACACAGCAAGTGCAATCATGATGATGTGAAAATTACCACCCCCCGCTAGATTACTAATGGCTAACGCTCCTAAGTACAAGATGGAAGTTAGGTTGACAAAAACGTACAGGAATAACCAGAATATGGCCATAATTAAGCTCACTGTTTCATTGTAACGGGTTTGCAAAAATTGTGGCATGGTAAAGATTTTATTCTTCAGGTATACTGGAATAAACCATACGGCTACAATAATAAGTGCAATGGCAGCTACCCATTCATAGGCTGCCACTGCAATACCCACTACAAAGCCATTACCGCTCATGCCGATAAACTGCTCAGCAGAGATGTTTGAGGCGATGAGTGAGGCACCTATTGCCCACCATGTCAAAGATCCTTCGGCAAGAAAGAAATCATGACTTCCAGAAGCGTCTTTATTTTTTTTGCGGCTATAGATCCAATAACCGTAGCCCGATACCAAAACAAAATAGATAACAAATACGATGATATCTATGGTCGAAAAGCTTCCCATGGCAGTTTATCTAGATTGTAATTGATAGAAAGTATCGTTCCAGTGCAACTCGTTCCTGAATTGTTCTAACTTGGTATCAGCACCAATGTTGATATATTCAATACCAGCAATGTTGGCAAAATCTAAGAAGTGAGCAGTAGTAAGGCACTGACTATAAACGGTATGGTGTGCACCACCGGCATAAATCCAAGCAGCGCAACCAGTTTTCATGTCGGGTAGTGGTTTCCAAAGTACCCTAGCTACTGGTAGTTTAGGCAAGTCGTGCGGAGCTTCTACAGCTTCAACCTCATTCACAATTAACCTAAATCGGTTGCCCATATCCACTACAGATGCATTTAAAGCAGCGCCACCATTCACGTTAAAAACTAAACGGGCAGGATCGGCTTTTCCTCCGATACCTAAAGGATGTACCTCTAACTTTGGTTTTTTATTAGCTAACGCAGCATCAACTTCAAGCATATGCGAGCCTAATACCATTGCATTTGCAGGATCGAAGTGATAAGTGTAATCTTCCATAAATGCGCTTGTGCCTTCTAAACCAGCTCCCATTACTTTGCTCGCTCGCACTAAAGCTGCGGTTTTCCAATCTCCTTCGCCTGCAAAACCATAACCATCAGCCATTAAGCGTTGTACTGCTAAGCCAGGTAATTGAACCATTCCGTGCAGATCTTCGAATGTATCGGAGAAGCCTTTGAAATCACCATCTTCCAAAAACTTGCGAAGACCCAATTCAATTTTAGCCGCTTCATATATAGATTGATGCTTTTCTCCACCAGTTTTTAGACTAGCATCCATCTCATAAGTTTCTTCATAGATACTTACAAGTTTTTTAACAGCTTGATCTGGAATTCCGTTGATAACTGCAACTAAATCTCCAATGGCGTAAGTGTTTACCGAGAAACCGAATTGTTTTTCGGCTTCTACCTTATCGCCATCGGTTACGGCTACAAAGCGCATGTTATCTCCAAAACGGGCAAATTTAGCTCCTTGCCAATCATTCCAACCAGCAGCAGCACGTGCCCAAACATCTATTTGGCGAAGCACTTCTTCTTCTTGCCAGTGACCAACTACCACCTTACGGTTTTTACGCATTCGCGTAACCATAAAGCCAAATTCGCGGTCGCCATGCGCACTTTGGTTAAGGTTCATGAAATCCATATCTATGGTATCCCAAGGCAGATCGCGATTAAACTGTGTATGTAGGTGTAGCAAAGGTTTTTGCAAGATACTTAAACCTCTGATCCACATTTTTGCAGGTGAAAAAGTATGCATCCAAGTGATGATACCAATACAGTTTGGAGCTACATTGGCTTGCTGTAACGTTTCAAAAATTTCATCAGGTGTTTTTACAATAGGTTTAAATACTACCGAAACAGAAATTTCTTTGGCATTATTGATACCTTCGGCTACAATTTGGGCGTGCTTACTAACTTGTTTAAGGGTTTCTTCGCCATATAGATTTTGACTTCCGGTGATGAACCAGACTTCAAGGTTTTTTAAGTTGATCATTTGTTTATATTGGTTAATTATTTTTTTAAAATTTAGGATTGTCCGTAATAAGAATCGGGACCGTGTTTACGTTCGAAATGTTTTTGAATGAGCGCCTGTTTTAAATTTGGTGCTTGCGGATTAATTTGTCTGGTAAGCAGAGCCATTTGCGCAACCGATTCCAATACTGCACTATTGTAAACTGCTTTCGCCGCTGTTTTTCCCCATGTGAAAGGAGCGTGATTGCCTACTAAAATCATTTCAACTTCCTTGTAGCTTAGTCCTAACGATGCGAAATGGTTAATGATTTGGAAACCCGTTTCATACTCATAATCTCCTTTGATCATTCCATCGCTCATGGGTGGCGCACAAGGCACATCAACCGTGAGGTGATCTGCATGTGTAGTGCCAAAAATTGGAATGGGACTCTGAGCTTGTGCCCAAGCAGTGGCATAGGTAGAATGTGTATGTACAATTCCGCCGATATTTTCCCAGTTTTTGTATAAAACCGCATGCGTTCTGGTATCCGATGATGGTCTTAAATTACCTTCTACAGTGTTGCCATCAAAATCTACAATCACCATTGAATTTGCGGTAAGCTCTGGATACGGTACGCCACTAGGCTTGATGGCAAAAACGCCTTCTTTTCTATCAACCGCACTTACATTACCAAAAGTAAAGAGCACTAAATTGAGTTCGGGAAGCTGCATGTTTGCCAAATAGGCTTCTTCTTTGATATGTTGATATTTACTCATATCAGTTAGCTTTTATGGTTTGTTCTGTAAATTGTCCTAATGCTTTATATTTTAGGTAGTGCTTACGATATAAGTTTTGTTTCGCGGGGTTTGGTGTATAGGTTTTCTCAAAACCTGTTCCCATCGCCTTAACTGCATCTTCTACCGTTTCGTGAATACCTGCTGCAACAGCTGCGAACATAGCAGCCCCTAAAGCACAGGTTTGCTCTGACCGTTGAATTCGGATAGGCATTTCTAAAACATCCGCCATCATTTGCATGATATAAGGCGATTTTTTGGCTACGCCGCCAATGCCGATGATACCTTTTACAGGCACACCTTCATGTTCGAAGCGCTCTACAATGCTTTTAGCACCAAAACAGGTTGCTTCTGCTAAAGCCCTAAAAATACGTGGCGCATTGGACGCCAAGCTTAGTCCTGAGATGCTTGCCTTTAGCTCTTGGTTGGCATCTGGAGTGCGCCTGCCATTTAACCAATCAATAGCTACTTCTATACTTTCTTCCTCTGGTAACTGACTTGCCTGAACACTCAGTTCCTTGATGATGTTATCTTCTATTTCGTGCTTAAGAGCAGCAGCGGTTTCAGAGTTAATTAGGGTAGATTGATGCAATTGCTGCAAAGGCCAACTTAAAAGATGTTTAAACCACGCATAAACGTCTCCAAAAGCTGATTGTCCGGCTTCGAGACCTAACATGCCTGGAATAACGGAGCCATTAACCTGTCCGCAAATTCCTTTGATTGTTCGATTGTTGATGTCTTCTGAAGGGGCAATTAAGATGTCGCATGTACTTGTTCCCATGATTTTGCATAAGTGATAGGGTTCTATTTGACCGCCTACGGCACCCATATGCGCATCAAATGCGCCAACTCCGATCACTACATCTGTTGGAAGACCCAGACGCTCCGCCCATTCCGCACTGATTTGCCCTGCTGGTTGATCGGACGTATAAGTATCTTGAAATAAGTTGCCAGTAAAACCTTTCAATAAGGGATCTATTTCAGCAAAAAAATCATCAGGAGGTAAACCGTCAAATTCTTCAGACCAAATTGCTTTATGTCCAGCTGCGCATCTGCTACGTTTTATCTGGGTAGCATCATTTCCGCCAGTTAAAAAAAATGGAATCCAATCACAATGCTCTACCCAAGAAAAGCAAGCATTTCTTACTTTCTCGTCTGCTCTTAAAACATGTAATAGTTTTGCCCAAAACCACTCAGAAGAGTAAATACCACCAACGTTTTTTAAGTAGTTCACTTCAGCTTTGGCCGCATGTGCATTGATCTCCGCTGCCTCTTTTACGGCTGTATGGTCTTTCCACAATACGAACATGGCATTGGGATTTTCTTTAAATTCTTCAGTAAGCGCTAGTGGAGTACCATTTTTGTTTACAGCAATAGGCGTAGATCCGGTTGTATCTACGGCAATTCCTTTAATATTTTTAGCAATATCTAAATGTTCAACTTTAGTAATACACTCTTTAATGGATTCCTGTAGTCCTTCTATATAATCTAGCGGGTGTTGCCTGAATTGATTGATTGACGAATTGCAGAATAAGCCGTCTTTCCATCTCTTATAATAGTGTACCGCCGATGAAATTTCTTCTCCAGTAGCTGTATTTACGATGATAGAACGTACAGAGTCTGAACCGTAGTCGACACCGATTACATATTTGGTTGTGTTCATAATATTTTTAAATGTCTAAATAACGTTTATTTTTTTTTCAAAAAGAAAAAATTTTAGAAAAAGTTAAATAAGGGAAGAGATTTTTATCCCGAAAACTGTTTTTTTTTGATGGGTTAAAATGCCTTGATTTGACCTGATTTTTTTGTGTATTTATAAGCCTTTATTAGAGGGTTATTTATTTCTAAATAGTAGGTTTGCTTTTCATTGAAACGTGTTGTGTTTGTGCAGTTTAGGTATGTTAAAATTATATCAACTAAATTTTAATTGTAAAAATGACTAAAATTAAATAATTGATTGTCAGATAATTATAAATTATAAACGTTTAATAGACGTTTATAATTTGCTGATAATTTATCTTTTCCTAACTTAGTATTCGACAATGACTAATTGGTCATCTTATAACCGAGTATAACTGTATCTTCTTAACTGAATAACATCTTTTTGAATCTTTAGAAAAGTTGGATCTGGTCGGCTCTAAGGTATAAGCGTCAAACAAACATTTATTAGTTAACCATTTATAAACCAATTCAAATTATGAACAGAAATTTTACGCAAGTACGATTGGCGTTTCTGATCTTTCTTCTGCTTATAGGCATAGGTCTAAAGGAAGGTATGGCTCAAGATGCTGGGCGTGTAATTAGTGGTACCATTAAGGATGAGGCTACTGGTGTTAGCTTACCTGGTATCGCAGTAAAGTTAAAAAATTCAACCAATGGTATCAGTACGGATGCTGAGGGTAAATTTGTTCTAAGAGTTCCATCTACCGGTATTCTAGAAATCTCTTCTGTAGGTTACGAGAAAAAGGAAATCCCATTAACAGCTGCTACAGTTTACAACATTTCGATTAAAGAAAGTGCACAAAACCTGAGTGACGTTGTTGTGGTGGGTTATGGAACCATGAGGAAAAAGGACCTTACGGGCTCTATTGTTCAGGTGATACCCGATAAAATAGCGAATGAAAACCCAAAAACAGTTCAAGATATTTTACGTGGAACCCCTGGTTTAAGCGTAGGTTACGATGCTTCTGCAAAAGGTGGTGGTTCTATGCAATTGCGTGGACAGCGTTCTGTATATACGGGAGGAGGCCATAATGAGCCTTTAATTGTATTGGATGGAATGGTTTTTTATGGAGAACTTTCTGAGATTAACCCTGATGATATCGGGCAAATTGATATCCTAAAAGATGCTTCTGCAGCGGCAATTTATGGTTCTAGAGCTGCGAGTGGGGTAATTATCATTACTACTAAAAAAGGTAAGCAAGGTAAGCCAGTAATTAATTTCAGTTCAAACATCGGTACTACAGTAAAAAGCGAGTATAGAGAAGTTTTTGGGCCAGACGAGTATATGAAATATCGTGAAGACTGGTATAAAAAAGATACTTATGGTTTGAATCCAACTACTGGCAACTACGAAGCTTATCAAGCTAAAAATAGTAGTGGAGTTTTGGTCGCTCAGCCTGGCCGATATGATAACCCTGCTAATCTTGCTAGGTATGGTGTAACGCTTGCTCAGTGGCGTGCATATACAACCAATGCGGCTGGAGAATCGGATGCAAGTATTTATGCTAGACGTTTAACCTTAAATGAAGGCGGTATTTTAAATGATTACCTAGCGGGTAATACTTTTGACTGGTATGAGCATACTTTCCGTACCGGATTTAACAAAGATTATAACGCTAGTTTATCTGGAGCTAGCGATAAAATGAACTATTATATGTCTATGGGATACCTTAATAATGAGGGAGCTGTAGATTACAATAACTATAAAGCTATTAGATCTAACCTAAAATTAGAAGGTAAAGTAAATAAATGGTTAGAAATAGGCGCTAATGTGAATTTCCAAAGCCGTAGCGACGGTGATCTTACACCAGGTCTTGGTTTGAATTACTGGGACTCTAACCAAATCCGTAACTCTCCTTTTAGTCGATACAAGGACGCAAATGGAAATTTAGTTCAATTTCCTATGAGTGATGGTAGTATTAAACGAGGAACAAATTATGATTTTGACAGACAATACCTAGAATTAGAGAGAGGTTATAATGTATTAAACACCATCTTCAATGCAAAAGTAAAATTGCCTTTCAATATTACTTACTCATTTAATGCGTCTCCTCGTTTTCAATGGTTCTATAATCGCTACTTTATGTCGGCAGCTTTGCCAGAGTCGCTTCCTGTTAACCGAGGTGTAGACCGAGAAACGGCTAAAAATTTCGACTGGAACTTAAATAACACTTTAAATTGGGAGCATACTTTTGCGGGTAAACACCGTTTAAATGTTACGCTAGTACAAGAGGCTGAAGAGCGTCAATCTTGGCAAGAAAGAATCGAAGCTAGAAACATTTTACCAACAGATGCTTTAGGTTTCCATAATGTTGCCAACGGAACTAGAGCGAACAATAACATCTCTAGCTACGACTCTCGCCAAACCGCAGATGGTTTACTAGGAAGGGTATTCTATTCATACGATGACAGATATATGATTACAGGTTCTGTTCGTAGAGACGGTTATTCTGCTTTTGGTCAGAACAATCCTTACGCTACTTTTCCTGCCGTGGCATTGGCCTGGAATTTCACTAATGAGAAATTCTTCAACTGGAAACCGATGACCTCAGGTAAGTTGCGTGTTTCTTATGGTGAAAATGGTAACAGATCTTTAGCCGATCCTTACGTTTCTCTAGCCAATTTAGGTTCTGGTTTAGGTGGAACAATGGGTTATATTGTAGGCAGTGGTATGGAAGAGGTGAAATATCTATTGGTAGATAGAATGGCTAATCCTTACCTACAGTGGGAGAAAACATCATCATTGAATGTTGGATTAGATTTTGGGTTCCTAAACGATCGTATTACCGGTACTATGGAATATTATTCTATGAACACCCACGATATGATCATGGCAGAGCGTCTTCCTGGATTTACAGGTTTTAGTAGTGTTACCACCAACCTTGGCGAGGTACAAAATAGAGGTTTCGAGTTTTCGATTAGTACATTGAATATCAGTAGAAATAATTTCGAATGGAGAACAAGCTTGAACTTTTCTTACAATCAAAACAAAATCAAACATATCTATTATGATTACCAAGATATCATAGATGCGTCCGGAAATGTAGTAGGACGTAGAGAAAGAGACGATACAGCTAACAACTGGTTTATTGGTAAGCCTATCAGTCAGATTTGGAATTTCCGTACAACCGGTATTTGGCAAGCTAATGAAGCTGCCGAGGCTGCTAGATACAATCAACGTCCTGGAGACCCAAAAGTGGAGAATAGCTATACTGCTAACGATATCAAAAATGCAGACGGTACTACAACTCCTGTTTATGATGATAATGACAAGCAATTCTTGGGACAAACAGCTCCTCCAATCAATTGGCAGTTAAGAAACGATTTTACCATTTTCAAAAACTTCAGTTTGGGCATTAACATTTATTCGTACATGGGGCACAAAAGTTTAGATGGTAATTATCTTAATCAAGATAACGGTGGTTCTTTAATCACTTATGCTTATAACACTTTTGCGAAAGAATATTGGACACCAGAAAATCCAACTAATAAATATGCAAGATTGGATGCAAGGGCTCCTGCGAACGCTAGTGCAAACAAATTGTACGATCGCTCATTTATTCGTTTGGAAAATATTTCTTTCGGTTATACTATGCCAAGCAAACTAACTAATAGATGGGATATTCAGAAAGTGAAAATCTTCGGATCTGTCCGTAATGTGGCTACATGGCAGAAAGATTGGGAATATGGTGATCCCGAAACAGGAGGCTTAGCAACTCGTTTATTCTCGATTGGTTTAAATGTAACCTTATAAAAAAAATGGCTATGAACTTATTTAAATATAAAACCAAAAAAACTTTATCGATACTTACATTGTCAATCTCTCTAGGTAGTGTAATGATCATGGGAGGGTGTAAAAGGGAATTTCTTAATCCGGATCCACTTTCCATATTTGAACCAGAGGCTACGTTTAGTACTGAGTCTGGTTTGAAGGCTGCGTTAGCTATCAGTGATAGACATTTACGTTCTTATTGGACTAACACCGCATCTAATACAAATTCGGTAGTTATAGGTACTGAATACTTGTTTTCTGATTTGGCGGTTTACGGAAAGTCTGATGTCGATGGAAACAGTGTGAATTTTAATTTCGCCGATGGTTTGCAGCCTAACGGTGGCGCCGGTGGTCCCGCTGGTAATGACGGTAATTATATTAATCATTATTGGGATGAAACTTACAATGGAATTAAATATGCAAATACCGTTATTTCTTACGTAGATAAGGTAACTACTTTGACCGATGCGGTTAAAAATGCATATAAAGGTAGGGCGTATTTTCATCGTTCTTTTAGATATTTCGGTTTGGTGTTTCAATACGGGGATGTGCCATTGGTGACTAAACTGTTAGAAGTACCCAAACAGAACTATAGAAGCACTAAAAAAGCCGCCATTTTAGACATGATTACCAAAGACATGGAATTTGCTGTACAATGGGTACCTGAACAAAAAGATATGACAAGTATTGGTATGGTGAATAAAGGGGCTTGTAGAATGTTATTGATCAAATGTTATTTAGCAACTGGTCAATATCAAAAAGCAAAAGATCAGGCAGATATCTTGATCAATGCATCTGGCTATGCGCTGATGAAAAATAATTTTGGTACTTTCTATCCAGGCGCACAACCGTCTACCTGGACCGTTACAAGAAATGTAATTTGGGATTTACATCGACCAGAAAACAAATTAATTGCAGCCAATACCGAGACTATTATGGGAATGCCAAATCGTGGTGTAGAGTCTAATATTGCTTTTGCTACTATGCGTATTTTTTCCCCTTTGTATAACTCAGGTAACCTAAAAACTCCATCTGGAGGAAATGCGATGGATATCTATCCTCGCAACAATACCAATTACCGTAACGATCTAGATTATGCTAGAGCACTGGGACGTGGTATCGGTACTATTCGCCCTACGCCGTTTGCACAACATGGTTTATGGGCGGTTAATGGTCAAAGTGAACCTACAGATTTGAGACATAGTACAAGCACTGGTAACTGGGTGAAAATGGAAAATCTGAAATATACAACAGCAGGATCTCCTAATCGAGGACAGAATGTAGTGTTATATCATCCTACCACCAATGCTATTCTTTGTACCGATACTATTCGTAGTTATTATCAATGGCCTCATTACAAGCTTTATATTACCGATGTTGAACAAGAGGCTAACTTAGGCAGTAATGGTTACCAGGGAGCAAGTAAAGGAAGTAATGGCGACTGGTACTTGTACCGTTTAGCGGAAGCTTATTTGTTAAGGGCAGAAGCTAAATTTTACTTAGGAGAAACCGCATCTGCTGCAGATGATGTGAATGAGATTAGGAAACGAGCAAACTGTACACGTTTATATACTACGGTTACTATCGGTGACATTATGGATGAGCGTGCTCGTGAATTATATCTTGAAGAGTGGCGCCATATGGAATTGAGCAGAGTATCTTATTGTTTGGCTTTAAGTGGTAAGCCTGATGAGTGGGGAAATGTTTATAATTTGGCTACTTATGATAAATCTCAGGGAACTGACTTGAGCGGTGGTAGTTACTGGTACAAACGTGTAGTTAACGTAGGTAAGATATACAATACAGGCGGTATACTTTCTAACGCTAGAACACTGAATTATAAAATGGATAAACGCAATTTATATTGGCCAATCCCTAATTCGGCAATCACAGCCAACAAAAAGGGACAGCTTGCTCAAAACTTCGGTTACACTGGATATAATGCATCTGTACCAGTTTGGTCAACTTGGCAAGAAGCCGTTGCCGATGAGGATAAAACAGAATAATGAATTGACGCTCTCAATTGTATAAAAGTTACATCCAATAATTAACCAGCTTCTGTTAATAGCAGAGGCTGGTTTATCTCCAAAACTTATGATGAACCAAGGATATGTAACACAACTTAAATCTAACCGATAGGCGAAATGCTTATGACGTTGGTATCAACCAAATAGTAAACCTAGGTACGTTCTGTACCAATTTATTTAACCTTTTAATTTCAAGACTAATGAAAAGAAATTTACTCTTCTTTTTACTGGCTTTGCTATGCCTTGTGCATTTGAAATTAGCTGCCCAGGTGCCAAACCTGCCGGTTAAAGCAACGCTCAGTACACCGTTGAATGGGCAAAAGACATTCAATAATCCCTCACAAAGGGAAATTTTAACACTTCCTTTTAATCCTACAGGAGATTATTCGCTAGAAGTAAAAGCTAAAGTTAACAGTGTTGTTGGTAGGGGATTGGATGTTGATACCCGATCTGCCGGTGGAATGGGTTTTAGAACATCGTTAGATGGAAACGGTTTAAGTTTTACCTCACCCCTTAATATTCCTTTGACATTAAGTGCATCTAATAACACCGAAGAGCAAACATTTAGGTATGCAATTAAAGGTAATACCGTACATATTTATCAAAATGGAGCGCACATCGCATCTAGAGCTTTGGTTGCGTCAAAAGATGTAGACGATACAAATGTTGAAGTAGATCCAGTGGTTGTTAAAGGACCGAATTTGATGGGCAATTGGTCAAATACAACTGGCTTGCCTACCGCTGCAGGTTGGGTTGCAACAGGTAATACGGGTACAGTAAATTGGAATACATTGAATTCAACTAGTGGTGTACGTTTTTTAGATGTTAGTGCAACATCAACCAACAAGTTTACTTATAACGCGGCTAATTACACTGGAAGGGTATTCTTTATTCGTTGGGATAGTAACGATTATAATAATGCAACTTTTTCATTTCCAGTTACTTTAGAGGCTAATAAATCATATGATTTCTCTTTTTTACAGAGTTATTGGTCTAATGCGCAAAATGGTTCTAGAAATATTACGGTTGGTGTAAGTAAAAGAAATGACGGTACTGATATTATTAGTTCTAAAATATTTTATCCGGCAGCTACACAAGGCGAATTAAATCATGGGAATTTTTTATTCACAGTTACTGATGCCGGACAATATTATATCACTTTTAAGGGTTCATGGGCTTTGTATGGTATCAGTGCGCTATCTTTAAACAGTTTAACAATTACTCCGCAACTTCTTGTAGGTAAAAATTATCTTAATGGCGCTGTTGATATGGAGATATCTTCTGTATTTTATGAAGACGGAGCCTATGCACCAGCAGCTTATACTCCGAATACAAGGAAGGCTGTTCAGCTTACGGGAAATATAGTGAACCTGCCGGTTAGTTTCGACACAGATTTTATCGTTCCGGGTAAAACAGACGTTCATTTTACAGGAGATCCAACCCCGATGCTTAACTCTTCTATTGCACTAAATTCTAATGACGCTTGGTTGTTCTTAGATCATATCAAACCTTCAGTAGTAGTTAGTAATTGGTTAGATAAGATCACCATCAATGGAGCTGCGGTTGCCAATAATGTTAATGCTAGAATTTCGATATATAAAGATGGTACCGTCATTATTCCTAACGGTAATTTGACAGATCAATCGGCACTTCAGGTATTTACGGATGTTAATCTAGGTGGTACTTCAAAAACACTAGCTATACAAACCTATCATAATAACCTAGCCGAATTTAATAATGCAATCAAATCTTTCAAATTGAAAAGAGGATATATGGCTACTTTGGCAAATAATCCTGACGGAACTGGTTATAGCAGAGTATTTATTGCAAATGATGAAGATTTAATCATTAATAATTTACCTAACGAACTGAATGCGAAGGTTTCTTTTATCAGAGTATTTAGATGGGATTGGGTTAGTAAAAAAGGAAAAGCGGGGTGGTCGCCAGCTAAGTTGAATGCTACTTGGTATTACGATTGGAATATCGCAGGCGGCTCATCAACAGATTACAAATATGAAGCGATCAGACAAAATGCAGGCTGGCCTTCGTGGGAAAGTATCAATACTAAAAGTGACGTGACCCATCTTTTAGGTTTCAATGAGCCTGATCAGGCAGATCAATCCAATATGACTGTTGAAGAAGCTATTCGTCAATGGCCAGATATGATGAAATCCGGGCTACGGATAGGTTCGCCTGCGCCGGCCGTTCATACTAGAGATTGGTTACCTAACTTTATGAAAAAAGTAGATTCGCTTAATTACCGTGTAGATTTTATCGCCGTCCATTGTTACTGGGGTGGGAAATCTCCGGCTTCTTGGTATAGTGATTTAAAGGCAATATACGACAGGTACAAAAGACCGATCTGGATTACCGAATGGAATAATGGTGCCAATTGGACAACTGAAACTTGGCCAGCAGATCAAACAGCACAATTCCAAAAACAATATGAAGATATTAAAGGTATACTAAACGTACTAGATACTGCTTCTTTTGTTGAAAGGTACGCTATTTACGATTGGGTACAAGATAAAAGGGCAATGGTTTTAGCTGATACGCTTACACTTGCTGGAAAATACTATGCAGCAAATAGATCTGATATCGCCTATAATCCGCAGAAAGCATTCGTACATGATTGGAAGCTTTCTGCTCCCTACATCTTTAGTGCAATAAAGTCGGATAATTTTGCAAAAGTAATACTGAGATGGAATGATATTAATGGAGAATTAGGTAGTAAATATGTGCTCGAAAGAAAGGTTGATGGAACGGATGCCAACTTTATTCCCATACAAGAGTTTACAGGTTATGCTGCCAGCAGTCAAATGACTTATGAAGATGATGTCTTTGACAAAGCGTCCTATAGATTGGCCGCTTACGATAATGATGGTATTAATTTAGTCTATTCTGTACTCCATGATGTTGTAAAGGATGCTGTACCTCTAGCGCCGACACCATTTTCTGGAGAGATTATCTTTTCGTCTAAGTTAAAATTGACATGGTCTGCTAGCACATCAGCAAGATCTTACAACCTAAAACGTTCGTTAAATTCAGCTGGTCCTTTCAATACAATATCGGCATCAACTACTGCCTTAACTTATTTGGATGAGAATTTGACGCCAAATACAGACTATTACTATGTGGTTACTTCGTTAAATACTGCGGGAGAAAGTGTAGCATCAACAACAGTACATTTAAAAACGCCAGTATTGGCAGTGCCAATGGGGGCAGATAATTTACGTATAGCTTCTGGCGATACCAAACTTACCTTAACTTGGGATTTTCAATATGATACGAAGTATGATATCTTAAGATCAACAACAGCTAATGGTACTTATACCGCTATTGCTACAAATGTAGATGCGGTAAGATATGAAGATAATGGAACACAAAACGGAACGGCATATCATTATAAAGTAGTTGCTCACAACGATGCTGGAGCTAGCTCTGAGTCAGCGGTTTTAAGTGGTACGCCAGTTCGAGGTCAGCACCTAAGTATTTCCTTCAATGAAAACCTAGGAACAAAAGTTTATGACGTTTGGGGTGGTTATCATGGTACGTTAACTAATTCTCCAACTTGGGCAAGCGGTAAAGAAGCTGGTTCTTCGGCTGTTACCTTAGTGAAATCAGCAAGTTCTTACGTTCAATTGCCTCAAGGCATAGTGAGTACTTTGAGCGATTTTACTGTTGCAACTTGGGTTAAACTTCCGGCTAATCAGGGTACAAATACACGTATTTTCGATTTTGGATCGGGTACAGGTACTTTTATGGTTTTAATTCCTAGACAAAGTACTACTGCGATGAGATATAAAATTACTTGTCCTGCAGGTACCTATCAACAAGATATTCCTTACGTTTTACCATTAGATCAATGGGTGCACGTAGCGGTTTCACAACAAGGCACGCAATTGAAGGTATATGTGAATGGTCAGGAAATTTTTACTGACAATACAGCAACGGTTAAGCCTTCGGATATGGGTTTCACTACACAAAATTATTTGGGAAGATCGCAGTGGCCATCAGATCCTTACAGCGATCATACCTATGATGACTTTAGAATTTACAACAATGCATTGTCTTTGAATGAAATTCAAGGCTTGGCTAATGTTTCTGTATTGCCTGTTACACTTAATAATTTCACTGCTAAAAAGCAGAATAATAGCGAGGTATTGCTAAAATGGGAAACTTTATCAGAAACCAATAGCCATAGCTTTATTATTGAAAGAAGTACCGACGGACTTAACTTTGTTTCTATTGGCGAGCAATTGGCAAAAGGTAATGCTACCTCTTTAAATAGCTATTCTTTTGTAGATAGGAGACCTGCCAATGGCAATAATTATTATCGCTTAAAACAGGTGGACATCAATAATGATTTTGATTATTCTGCTGTAGAGCAAGTGAAGATGGCAATCGATAACCGTAACCTGCAAGTATATCCTAATCCTGCATCTAGTTACGTACATCTATTTGGACTTGAAAGCAATAAAATTCATTCGTATGCCTTATTTAATATCCTAGGCTTAAAAGTAGCAAGTGGAAAAGTACTAAACGCAAGAATTGATCTGCCACAATTACCGAATGCGGTTTACACACTGCAGATATTCGAAGTAGATAAAAATATTGCTAATCACAAAATTATCATTAGGAGATAATAAGCTTGCAATTGTTTTTTCTAGTTTAAAATCCCATTCAATCGAATGGGATTTTTTGTAATATTTGACCCTATAGGATAAAATTCTCCGGATTTGGAATGAAGTTGATAAAAGACTGGAATTTAGCCTTATACTTATTCATATCGAGTTCGTAATAAAAAGCACCTCTTTTTGAACTTGATTTATCTTTCTCCGTAAGCTTGATCAGTAGTCCAGTTGAATTTACTTTTCTAATAAAATTCCTGTTGTCTATTTTGGCGTTGTAAACCTGTTCGTATAAATTTTGTAACTGAGGGATCGTGAATTTTTTAGGTAATAATTCAAATAAGATGGGGTGAAAAGCAGCCTTATACCTTATTCTCCTTTTAGCCTTCTCAACCATTTCGTCATGATCGAAGATCAATTTAGGGGCATCTTGTAGGAGAAACCACTCAGCGTGATAGGTATCGTTAATTTGCTCACGATATTTATTGATATCAATGAGCGCAAAGTAAGCTACTGATATCGTACGCTCTAAAGGATCTCTGTCCGGATCTCCAAACGATTTAAGTTGTTCGAGATAAACCTTTTTTAAACCTGTACAATTAAATAAAATTCTTTCGGCAGCTCCATATAAATTTTCTCTGGGTTCAATAAATCCTCCCATTAAGCTCCATTGATCTTTTTGCGGCTCAAACCCTCTTTTTACTAAGAGAATCTTTAATTGCTCACCGTCATAACCAAAAATAATGCAGTCTATGGCAACTAGAATGCGTTTTTGGTTTTTGTATTTGTTGAGTGCAGTCATAAAAATGTTTATCTTGTTTCGACTTATTTTTATTCCATTATAAGTCTGACTTTGAAGATAATGTTTTAAAATTTAATTAGGATAATTGTTAAGAAAAAATGTTAGTTTGACGTTTAATTTGTTTTTACTAATTTAGCCATAACTAGACCAACCAAATATATAATACCATGAAATTTAACCTAAGTGTTTTAGCCGCTGTAAGCCTTTTTTTTTCTTGTACAACTAATCAGAATAATGATAGGGAAATCTTATCAAAAAACAATAACGATGTAGTGTTGCTAGACACTTCGGCTTATCTAATAAATACACAGGGAAAAGAGACAAAGCTTTTTCAGTTAAGTAATAAGAATGGGGCAAAATTATACATAACTAATTATGGAGCTAGGGTAGTTTCTCTCATTGTCCCAAATAGAGATGGTATATCTACCGATGTAATCTTGGGATATGATAGTGTTCAATCAAACCAGAAAAAAGGAGAACCGTTTTTTGGAGCCATTATAGGTAGATATGGAAATCGTATTGCTAAAGGAAAGTTTAGTTTGGCTGGTACTACTTATCAGCTACAGCTAAATGACGGCGTAAATACTTTGCACGGTGGAACAGATGGTTTCTATGCAAAAGTATGGGATGCGAAACAACTTGATGCGCAACATTTAGAAATGAACTATTTCTCTAAAGATGGCGAAGCTGGTTATCCAGGAAATGTGAATGTTAAAGTTTTATACACTTTAACAGACGATAATAGTTTTAAAATAGACTATTCGGCAACAACGGATAAAGAAACGATATTGAACTTAACCAATCATGCTTATTTTAACTTGAACGGAGAGGGAAATGAAACCGTCTTAGATCACGAGTTAACGATAGCTGCCGATGGCTACACCCCTGTAGATGATACCTTGATTCCTACGGGTAAGATAGAACCAGTTAAAGGTACTCCATTTGATTTTACTAAGGCTAAAGTAATAGGTAAAGAGATCGAAACTAAAAATGAGCAGTTAACTTATGGAAAAGGTTACGATCACAATTTTGTACTGAATAAAAATGACGGAAAGAGCCCGGTAGCAATTGTTAAAAGCCCAAAAACAGGTATTGTGATGGAAGTTTATACTACAGAGCCAGGTATTCAATTTTATAGTGGTAATTTTTTAACGGGTACAGATAAAGATGGAAAAGGAGGTAAGTCTTACCCATTTAGATCTGCGTTTTGTTTAGAAACACAACATTTTCCAGATTCGCCCAATCAGCCAAATTTTCCTTCAACAGTGTTGAAGCCAGGCCAAACTTACAGCACCACTACTACCTATAAGTTTTTGGTAGATAAGAAATAAGATTGTTCGAATAAAATATAAGATCAACAGCCTTTATCATTTCAAGATAAAGGCTGTTTTGCTTTCTACTCTGCAACATTTTTATGGGATAAATTAATCAAAATTAATAATTGTTGATTTGACGTTTATTTTTTCTTATTTTGGCAAAACCAAATCAGTTAGACCAAATTAAAACACAGTAATGAACAGAAGAATACTAGCAGCTTTGTTGCTCTCAGCTATTTCTCTTAATGCGATGTCGCAACAGAGCAAAACAATCTCAGTGAACATCGATCAACCAGTTGCACCTGTTCAATCCACTATGTGGGGTGTTTTTTTTGAGGATATTAACTTTGGCGCCGACGGTGGTATTTACGCAGAATTGGTAAAAAATAGATCCTTTGAATTTGCCAAACCTTTAATGGGGTGGAGTGTCAAAGGTAAGAAGATAAAAGAAGGTGATGCCTTGGTGTTAAGTAGACAGGCTAGCCAATCTAATCCTAGATTTTTAAGATTAAATATCAAAGAAACTTCCAAAGGAGATGCGGGTATTAGTAATGAAGGTTTTAGAGGTATTGGGGTTAAAAAGGATTTGAGATATGATTTCTCCTTAATGTACAGAAAACATAAAGGCGATATCTTGATGCATGTAGAGTTGGTTGACGATAAAAATAACGTCATAGGAACTACACAATTGAAAGTTAACAGTAACGATGCCAACTGGCACAAGCAAGAAGTCAGTTTTGCATCAACAGCTACTGTCGAAAAAGCTAGATTAAATATTTGGTTTGAAGGAAATGGTTTGATTGATGTTGATATGATTTCCTTATTTCCCCATGATACTTGGAAAGGTAGAAAACGTGGGATGAGACGAGATATGGTACAAATGTTGGCAGATATGAAACCTGGGTTTATTCGTTTCCCGGGCGGATGTATTGTAGAAGGGATGGATCTGGCCAACCGCTACCAATGGAAAAAAACAGTCGGTCCAATTGAAAACAGGCAATTAATCATGAACCGTTGGAATGTGGAGTTTGGCCACAGACCAGCACCTGATTACTTCCAAACTTTCGGACTTGGCTTTTTTGAATACTTTCAGTTGGCGGAAGATTTGGACGCAGCGGCTTTACCTATTCTAAATTGCGGAATGGCTTGTCAATACAATACCGCAGAGTTAGTTCCTATCGAAGATTTAGAACCGTATGTACAAGATGCCTTAGATTTAATTGAATTCGCTAATGGCGATGAAAATAGCAAATGGGGTAAAGTTAGAACTAGCATGGGGCATCCAGAACCGTTTAATCTAAAATACTTAGGGGTAGGAAATGAAAACTGGGGACCTCAATACGTCGAAAGAGCAAAAATTTTTCAGCAAAAGATCAAAGCAAAGTATCCTGAAATTCAGTTGATCTTTAGTTCTGGTACAGATCCAGATAGTGAAAGGTTTCATTACCTAAATAATGAGTTACGTGGGATGAAGGCCGATATCATTGATGAACATTATTACCGCTCGCCAGAATGGTTCTTACAAAATGCCTCACGCTATGATAGCTATGATAGAAAAGGTGCTAAAGTTTTCGCAGGTGAGTTTGCAGCACATAACAATAATAAAATCATTGGAAGCGATAAGAATACTTGGCAAGCTGCCATTGCTGAAGCTGCATTTATGACGGGATTGGAACGTAATGCGGAGGTGGTGAATATGGCTTCTTATGCACCCTTGTTTGCACATAGCGAAAGTTGGCAATGGGCACCGGATTTGATTTGGGTAAATAATCTTAACGTGTATGGCACACTAAATTACTATGTTCAAAAATTATTCTCTACCAACAAAGGAACTAGCGTGTTAGAAATCACAAGGGAAGCTAAACCAGTTAGTGGCACAGATGGCCTTTATGCTTCTTCGGTAATCGATACCATAAAAAAGGAGATCATTATCAAAATTGTAAACACGGAGAAAACAGCGCTAAGTCAAAACATTGTCCTTAATGGTAAAAAGAAAATTGCTGTTGGAACGATTACAACTATGGAGGGTGATCCGGACGGAAAAAACTCTTTTGAACAGGCAAAGAATTTCAGTCCTAAAGAGCAAAATATCTCAGTGAAAAAGCAGCAGGTAGCTTTGAATTTAGCACCAAATTCATTTAATGTGTTGAAGTTAAAATATAAATAAGTAACGATTTAACGGAATATGAACAATAGATATACAATTAAGAACTTTCTTTTAGCACTTGCAGTCTTCGGTATTTACAGTTCGGTCGCAATTGCCCAACAGAAGAAAAGTAGTGCTGGGAATTCGGCTTATTTGTTTACCTATTTTACGGGAAATACTGCGAATGAAGAAGCGATAAGGTTCGCCATTAGTAAAGATGGCTACAACTACATAGCCTTAAATGGAAACGAACCTGTGATCAGTTCTGCTAAAATCAGTTCTACTGGAGGCGTAAGAGATCCACATATTTTGCGTGGTGCAGATGGAAAGACCTTCTATATGGTAGTTACCGATATGGTTTCTGCCAAAGGCTGGAGTTCCAATCGAGCGATGGTATTGCTAAAATCAACCGATCTCGTTAACTGGACTTCTAGCATCGTTAATATTCAAAAACGTTTTGCAAATCAAGAAAACCTTTTGCGAGTTTGGGCACCTCAAACCATTTACGATCCGAAAGTGGGTAAATACATGCTGTATTGGTCTATGAAACATGGAGATGATCCTGATAAGATTTATTATGCTTATGCCAATAAGGATTTTACAGATCTAGAAACTGAACCAAAACAATTGTTCTTTAGTCCCACAAATGGCGCTTGTATAGATGGAGATATCATTTTTCACAAAGGCAAATATCATCTGTTCTTTAAAACTGAAGGACAGGGCAATGGCATTAAACAGGCAGTTTCTGATCGTTTAACCGAAGGCTATGTACAGCAAGATAAATATTTGCAACAAACTACCGATGCCGTTGAGGGAGCGGCTGTTTTTAAGCTCAACAACAGCGAAGACTATATACTAATGTATGATGTGTACATGAAAGGCAAATATCAATTTACCAGAAGTAGCGATCTACAGAATTTCAAAGTGGTAGATCAAGCCGTCTCAATGGATTTTCATCCTAGACATGGGACGGTTTTACCTATTGATGAAAACGAATTGAAGCGTCTATTGGCAAAATGGTATCATCCAGCTCAGGTATTAAGCACCGCAAAAGCAGATGTAATTAAGAAGAACAACATCATTGTAGATACCACTAAAAAGACTCTTTTTCTACCTTTAAAGGATGGCGCTAATTTGAAAGCTATCGATCCGCTTTTTCAGCAGATCCCTTATGTAAGCATTTTGCCTAAGGCACCCTATGATTTCAGCCAAGGCTCAGTTAAAGTTACCATCAATATTTTAGGACAAAAACCTCAGGTTTATACAATTCACGCTGGTGTAAATCATAATCCGGTATTAAATGGCTATTATGCCGATCCGGAGATTTTGTATTCCAATAAAACCCAAAAATATCATTTGTACCCTACTAGTGATGGTTTTACCAGTTGGAGTGGTACGAGTTTCAAAAGTTTTTCTTCAACCGATTTAGTGAATTGGAAAGACGAAGGTACTTTACTTGATTTACCAAAAGAGGTAAGTTGGGCAAAACGTAATGCTTGGGCACCTGCCATGGCAGAACGTAAAATCAATGGTCAGTACAAATATTTCTATTATTTTACTGCGGCACAAAAAGTAGGTGTGGCGGTAGCTGATCATCCTTCTGGGCCATTTAAGGATAGCGGGAAAGCATTGGTTTCCAAAAGACCAGCTGGCATAAAAGGAGGCCAAGAGATAGATCCTGACGTATTTATTGATCCCCAAACGCAAAAAGCTTATCTGTATTGGGGTAATGGCTATATGGCTGGAGCGGTGTTAAACGATGACATGGTTTCAATCGATACCAATTCCATCAAAGTGATGACACCAGATGCTACTTTTAGAGAAGGTACAGAGGTGTTCTACAGAAACGGAAAATATTATTTTCTATGGTCTGAAGATGATACTCGTAGCGAAAATTATCGAGTAAGATATGGCTATTCTGATTCGCCGATGGGTAAGATCATTGTTCCAGAAAATAACTTGATACTAGCTAAAGATGCCGCAAATGGTATCTACGGTACTGGCCACAACAGCGTGATCCAAGTTCCAGGTAAAGACGAATGGTATATCGTATACCATCGTTTTACGAGACCAAGAGGAATAACGATGGGAAATGCTGCCGGATATAATCGCGAAGTATGTATCGATAAAATGGAATTTAACAGTGATGGAAGTATCAAGAAAGTAATTCCAACTGTAGCAGGTATTCAAAAATTGAAATAATCCCGTCCATAAACCATAGCACACGAATAATTTAAATACAAATGAAGAAATTTACTTTTTTAACCTTAAGCTTTTTGATATTGGCCATGGGCGTAAATGCTCAGTTGCCCAATAAAGAAGAGGTATTGGCGATGATTGACAAGGCTAATAATTATTGGCAAGCCAATAATAAGGCAGAAGTTAGATCTTTTTGGGATCATGCAGCTTACCACACTGGAAATATGGAAGCTTATAGCATTACCAAAAATGAAGCTTTCCGTCAATACTCCGAGAAATGGGCTGTTCACAATCAGTGGAAGGGAGCCAAATCAACTGATAAAAGCAAATGGAAATATAGCTATGGCGAAAGCGATGATTATGTATTGTTTGGCGATTACCAGATCTGTTTCCAAACTTATATCGATTTATATAACCTTCATCCAGACGAGCAAAAAATAGCGAGGGCTAAAGAGGTGATGGAATACCAGATGAGTACACCTAAAAATGATTATTGGTGGTGGGCAGACGGTTTGTATATGGTAATGCCAGTAATGACGAAGATGTATAAGCTCACGGGAAATCAACAATATTTAGATAAACTTCATGAATATTTTACCTATGCTAACAGCATCATGTACGATAAAAAAACTGGGCTTTACTATCGCGATGCGAAATATGTTTATCCTAAGCATAAATCTACCAATGGAGGAAAAGATTTTTGGGCTCGTGGAGATGGATGGGTTTTCGCTGGATTGGCAAAAGTATTGAAAGACCTGCCCGCTAATGATAAACACAGAAAAGAATACATCGATAAATATAAGAAGCTCGCTAAAGCCATCATCAAAAGTCAGCAAGAAGAAGGTTATTGGACGAGAAGTATGTTAGATCCGCAACATGCACCAGGCAAAGAAACCAGTGGTACTGCATTTTTTACCTATGGCTTGTTGTGGGGTATCAATAATGGTTATCTAAAAGAAAAAACTCATTTGCCAGCCGCTTTAAAAGGGTGGAATTACTTAGCTAAAACAGCTTTACAAGAAGATGGTAGGGTTGGCTATGTGCAACCTATTGGCGAAAAAGCTATTCCTGGTCAGGTGGTCAATGCCAATTCTACGGCAAACTTTGGAGTTGGTGCTTTTCTACTAGCAAACAGCGAAATGTTCAGGTATCTGGAGAAACAAAAATAAGATCAACAATGAGACAACTTTTAAAATATACTTTAATGCTTTCACTGTTGATGGCAATCAGCATCAGTTTATTTGCGCAGAAGAAGAAGGTTGATAAAGCAAAAACGCTTACCGACCGTCAGCTATGGCTAAAAGAAATGGACAAAATGGTTAGACCGATGATGTCAAGTTTGGCCAAAGACAGCCTGACGATTTTAATGCCCCAAGAAACTTCGATTAGGGTAGATAACAAAGCACACAGGGTAAAAGTACAATACCTAGAAGTGTTGGGTCGTGTGTTAAGTGGTATTGCGCCTTGGTTACAATTAGAAGGAGGTTCGGCAGAAGAAGTGGCTTTGCGTAACCAGTATCGCCAATGGGCTATACAAGGCATCAAAAATTCTCTAGACTCTAATGCAAGGGATTTTATGAGGTATGATGTAGGAGGTCAGCAGCTTGTTGATGCTTCGTTTGTAGCTTATGCGTTCGTTCGTGCGCCGTGGTTGTGGGAAAATTTAGATCAAGAAAATCAAGAGCTACTGGTGAAGTCCATTCAAACCACACGTAGATTTAAGCCAGTGTTTTCAAATTGGTTATTGTTCTCTGCAATGAATGAGGTTTTCTTAGCCAAGTTTGGTAAAGATTGGGATGTGATGAGAGTTGATTATGCTTTGCAACAACTAGAGCAATGGTATGTGGGCGATGGCATATACAAAGACGGCACTTCTTTCGCTTTTGATTACTACAACAGTTTTGTGATCCATCCTTATTTGGCTACGATCATGAACGTAGTTAAAACCAAGACCAACGCTTACAATCAAATGTTTGAAAAGATCAAGAAACGTAACGAACGTTATGCCATTATCCAAGAACGTTTGATCAATGCCGATGGTACTTTTCCTGCAACGGGTCGTTCGTTGATCTATAGAGGGGCAGCTTTTCAGCACTTGGCAGATATGGCTTGGAGAAAAGTTTTGCCAAAAGAATTAAGCCCCGAGCAAGTTCGCTGCGCATTAACTGCGGTAATTAAAAAAACGCTAGAAAGTCCAAGTACCTATAAAAATGGTTGGTTAACCCTTGGATTATATGGTTCGCAACCTAATATCGCTGATTTTTATAATAATCAGGGAAGCCCGTATTTGGCCACTGCCATATTCCTGCCTTTGGGCTTGACAGAAACAGATGCTTTTTGGGCTAATCCGCCAGTAAAATGGAGTGCTCAGAAAGTATGGGCAGGCGAAGATTTTCCAAATGATCATAGTTCAGATTTAAGATAATACTTACGTCATAAATGCTTACGAGTTATTTTTTAATCTGTAAATAAGATGCTGTTTAAAAATCCAATACCGTTTCTATTATTTTTTCTTTCATGGCTGGGCGTCGCTGCACAAAATGTAGAGCAACTTACTATTGCAGAAAACGGTTGGGCAAACAACTCGGTAAACACCGTAATTTTTAGAAAAAATGCCTTAACCACTTTTAAGGATAATCAATACGTTGCTTATTATGATAACGAACAATATGTAGTGTTGGCAAAGCGCAAGCTCAATAGTAAACAATGGGAAGTTGCTCGCACAGCATTTAAAGGCGATGCTAATGATGCCCATAAATCTATCAGTATCATGGTAGATGGTAATGGTTATTTGCATTTAGGTTGGGGGCAGCACAACAATAAATTGAACTATGCTAAATCAATTGCTCCAAATTCCACAACCATGGGCGAAAAAGAGGAAATGATAGGTAAAGAAGAAAATAAAGTTAGCTATCCCGAATTCTATAAACTGGCCAATGGTAATCTCTTATTTTTTTATAGGGATGGCGGCTCTGGTAATGGCAACTTAATGATTAACCAATACGATACCAAAACCAAAACCTGGAAAAGGATACAAAATAATTTGGTTAGCGGTGAGGGTAAACGTAATGCTTATACCCAAACTACTATCGATGCGAAAGGTACTATTCATATCTCTTGGGTATGGCGAGAAAGCCCGAATGTGGCTAGTAACCATGATTTATGTTACGCCAAATCTACCGATGGGGGTATTACTTGGACTAAATCATCGGGGAAGAAATACACACTTCCAATTACACTCGAAAACGCGGAGTATGCATTTAAAATTCCACAGGGAAGTGAGCTGATCAATCAAACGGCAATGGCTACCGATGCCAAAGGTAATCCGTTTATTGCTACTTATTGGCGGCCAGGGGAAACTTCTGTTCCGCAGTATCATATGGTTTACCATTTGGACGGAAAATGGCAGGTTCGTAATTTGAATTTTAGAAAACAAGCTTTTACGTTAAGTGGTAGTGGAACAAAGAAAATTCCAATTTCACGTCCGCAATTGATAGTTTGGCAAAAGGGAAAAAACTTTAATGCCGCTTTACTTTTTAGAGATGTAGAGCGAGGCAATAAAGTTTCTATGGCCTTAAGCATCGATAAGAATTTAGCTGAATGGGTATGTAGGGATTTGTCAGAAGAGAGTGTTGGCGAATGGGAACCAACGTATGATACCGAGCTGTGGTTGGCTAAAAGGCAGTTAGGTATTTTTGTTCAGGATGTAGAGCAAGTGGATGGAGAAGGTAAATCGCAAAAGCGTCCTACAGCAGTAAAAGTATTAAATTGGATGCCTTAAGGGCCCTTCTGTCTCAAATTAATTACCTTTTATTTTAGAAATTATTTGCATAAACCATAAATCACTACTACTTTTAAAATAAACGTCATTTTTACGATTAATAATTTTGTTGATTTGACGATTTTGCTAACCGAATATTTCTATTGTACTAATGAAGATTAAACGATCATACTGCGCTAAATTTCTAACTGCTGCTATTTGTTGGCTTGCTTTTAGCGCTTTCACTGGCGGTGCTGACTATCCAGAATTAAATGTTACCGTAAAAAACACACTAGATTTCGATCGAAGTGAAGTAGTGACTATCAATACCGAAAAGCTTTCGAAATTGTTGAAGGTGGCTTCTCCAGATCAAATCCGTGTTAGGGAAGTAGGGAAAACATCCAATTTGATATTGCAATGGATAGATCATGATAACGATGGTAAGCCAGAGGAATTGCTATTTAAGCCTACTGTGCAGGCAAATGCTATTGCTAAGTATGTAATTTTAGTAGACGGAACTACGCCGTTGGCAGAAAGCAACATCACTACCTATTCTCGTTTTGTACCAGAAAGAACTGATGATTACGCTTGGGAAAATGATAAGGTTGCATTTCGTACTTATGGTCCAGATGCGCAGATGAGAACAGAGAAAAAGATGCCAAATGGTACGCTGAGTAGCGGTATTGATCTTTGGTTGAAAAGAACAGATTTGCCCGTGATTAACGAATGGTACAAAGGCTATTTAACCGACCCTAATTATTACCATAAAGATAGTGGTAAAGGCTATGATCCTTATCATGTTGGTGCTAGTCGTGGTACTGGAGGTACAGGCGTTTGGGAAGGCGATACTTTATTGGTTTCTAAAAACTTTACGAGCTATAAAACTATTGCCACTGGACCATTACGTACCGTGTTTGAACTAGACTATGCACCTTATAGCCACTATGGGGTAAAAGAGAAAAAACGTATTTCGCTAGATTTAGGTTCCAATTTTTCAAAATTCGAAGTTTTCTATACTTCCTCAAAAAAACTGCCTAACTACACTATGGGTATAACCTTGCACGATAAAAAAGGGCAAGAAAATATATGGAAAGATCAGGGGATCTTCATTCACCATGAAACAATGGATAACACCTATTTGGGCGAAGCAATTATCGTAGATCCTAAAATTGTAACGCAAGCATTTGCAAACAAAAGTAATATAAGAGATCAAAGTAACCTCTTGGTACTAACGAAGCCTAATAAAAGCGCTATTTTTTATGCTGGTTTTGCTTGGGTTAAAAGTGGTCAGGTAAAAGATGGTAACGATTGGGAAAACTTTGTGAAAAAACAAAAGCAAATAATTAATAGTCCATTACAAATCGTAATCAAATAAGATCATTCTAAACTTAACAGATATGAAAAAGTTCAACTTCTTAATGTTTGCATGCCTAGTGATCAGCATTTCATCTTTTGCGCAAAAGGAATTTGCAAAAGAAGGATACCAACTGGTTTGGGCAGATGAATTTAATCGCGATGGCAAGTTAGATACCACCAAATGGAAGTATGAACATGGATTTGTTCGTAATCAGGAGTTACAATGGTACCAGCCAGATAATGCATGGTGCGAAAAAGGAGTTCTGGTTATCGAAGCCCGTAAAGTGCAAATCCCAAATCCTACTTATAAAGAAGGAAGTAAAAGCTGGGGTGCAGCGAGAAAGAACATTGAGTATACCTCGGCCAGCGTAAATACGGCAGGGAAGCACAGCTGGCAATACGGTCGCTTTGTAATGCGGGCTAAAATTGATGTGAGTAGTGGCATGTGGCCAGCTTGGTGGACTTTAGGCGTGGCCGGCGAGTGGCCATCAAACGGAGAAATCGACATCATGGAGTACTATCGTAACATGTTATTGGCCAATATCGCAATAGGAACAGATCAACGATACAAAGCCCATTGGTTCAGTAAAACGAAAGATATTAAAGAACTAGGTGGTAAAAAATGGGCGAACAAATTTCACACTTGGCGAATGGATTGGGACGAAAACGCCATTTCCCTATATATGGATGACATGTTATTGAACAAGGTCGACATGAAAGATTTGCATAATAAAGATAAAGCTGGCTTAAATCCATTTAAACAACCACATTATATGCTGCTAGATTTAGCCATTGGCGGCATGAACGGGGGAGAAGTAGGTGACACTGTTTTCCCTAATAGATTTGAAATAGATTATGTGAGGGTCTATCAAAAGGAAAATCAAATTAAGAGAGCGTTTTAAATAAGAGAACATTTTAAAATGAAGAAAGTCCTCATCATAACAGTATTTACCCTTTTTTCTTTAGGGGTAAATGCTCAAAAAAATAAAGCCAAATATTCAGGATATCCGATTACGCCAGTGCCTTTTACGGCGGTAAAGGTAACAGATAATTTTTGGGGACAACGATTGAAAGCCAGTAGAGAAGTGACTATTCCGCTGGCATTTAGTAAAAGTGAAGAAACGGGAAGATATGAGAACTTTGTAAAAGCTGCCCACCCTTCAGAAAAGTATAAGGTAGAAGGTTTCTCATTTGATGATACCGATGTCTATAAAACCATAGAAGGTGCGAGTTATTCCCTTCAAACCTATCCCGACAAAAAGCTATCAAAATACATTGATAGTGTGTTAAAAATAGTGGCTGCGGCGCAAGAACCAGATGGTTATTTGTATACTTCACGAACGATGAACCCAAAGCATCCTCATGCTTGGTCGGGCGATAAAAGATGGGTAAAGGAAGAAGATTTGAGCCACGAGCTTTACAACCTTGGTCACATGATAGAAGGTGCAGTTGCACATTACCAAGCTACTGGGAAGCGTAATTTCTTGGATATCGCTATCAAATATGCAGATTGTGCGGAAAGCGCTATCGGTAGTGCGCAAGGTAAATTAACCATTGTTCCTGGGCATCAGATTGCCGAAATGGCATTGGCAAAACTGTACATCGTAACTGGAGATAAAAAATACCTTGATTTAGCTAAGTTTTTCTTGGACAAAAGGGGCTACACGAAAATTAAGCAAGAATATAGCCAGTCGCACAAACCTGTACTGAAACAAGATGAGGCCGTTGGTCACGCCGTACGTGCAGCTTATATGTATTCGGGCATGGCCGATGTAGCCGCACTGACAGGCGACACGGCTTACATTCATGCCATAGATCAAATTTGGGATAATGTGGTTTCAAAAAAACTTTACATTACTGGCGGTATTGGCGCTACACATCATGGCGAAGCTTTCGGTAAAGCTTATGAATTACCTAATCTTACTGCTTACAATGAAACCTGTGCTGCCATTGCCAATGTGTATTGGAACCATCGCTTGTTTCTGTTGCATGGCGATGCCAAATATTACGATGTACTGGAGCGCACTTTATATAATGGTTTAATTTCGGGCGTATCTTTAGATGGCGGTGAATTCTTCTATCCAAATCCTTTAGAGTCGGATGGGATTTATAAATTCAATCAGCAGGCTTGTACACGTCAGTCCTGGTTTGGATGCGCTTGTTGCCCATCTAACTTAAGTCGTTTTATTCCTTCCTTACCAGGTTATGTTTATGCCGTAAAGGATAATAAAGTCTTCGTCAATCTGTTTATGGGTAGCTCGTCTGAGCTGTCGGTAAATGGAAAGAAAGTTCAAATTAAACAAGCAACGGCCTATCCTTGGGATGGCAACGTGAAAATAGAAATCATTCCGCAAGGCAAACAAAGTATAGCTTTAAAAATTAGAATTCCAGGATGGGTGCAGGGCAAGGTGCTACCAAGTGATTTATATAGTTTTTCGGATCGACAACAGTTAAGATTTAAAATCAAATTGAATGGCCAACCAATAGATAGCAAAATTGAAAATGGCTATTTTACTATTGAGCGTTTATGGGCCAAAGGCGATGTGGTTGAAGTTGATTTCGACATGAAGGCACGTGTAGTTAAAGCTAACGAAAAAGTGAAGGATGACGCTGGGAAAATTGCATTTGAAAGAGGACCTATAGTGTATTGTGCAGAATGGCCAGACAATAGCTTTGCTATACATAGTGTGTTGTTGCCTTCGCAACCTGAGATCGAAGTGGTTAATTCGCCAAATATGCTTCATGGCATCAAGCAATTGAAAACACAGGCGCAATCGCTTTCAGTTAATGATAAAGGGTTTTTAGAAACTAAAAATGTGTCGCTTACGCTGATCCCATACTATACTTGGTTGCACCGTGGTAGTGGAGAAATGTCAGTTTGGTTACCACAAAATGTGAGTGCGGTAAAAACACCATCTAAAACGAATAGTAAATAATCAAGTTCAAAAAATCAGCAATGCTGTTTAACGAAAAAATGAATAAAGGAATCATCTTATTATTAGCAAATTTAGTAGCTGTTTTTTCTCTAAAAGCCCAAACGGTAGTAGTTAACAGTCCAGATAAAAATCTTGTGGTTGCTGTCTCTCAAAATGAGACGGGGAGTGTTTATTACCACGTTTCGTATAAAGGAAAGGCCATACTAGAAAAATCCCCTTTAGGTTTGGTTTCTAATGTGAGCGATTTTAGTAAAGAGCTGAAACTAATTGGTCAGAAAGACTCCGTTGTTAATGATAACTACAAGTTAAATCGAATTAAGAAGTCTGCAGTGACTTACCATGCGATAGAAAAGACATTAACTTACGAAACCCCCAAAAAGGAGCGTATTGATATGGTATTTAGGGTGAGTAACAACGACATTGCCTTAAAGTATATTTTATTGCAAAAAGGCGAGACGCTACGTTGCATTATCGAGAAAGAGCTCACAGGATTCAAGTTTCCTCTAACAACAACTACATTTCTTACGCCGCAGGCCACACCAATGATTGGTTGGAAAAAAACAAAACCAAGTTATGAAGAAGAGTATGTGCCTGATCAAGCTATAGGAACGCCATCTAAGTATGGTGTTGGTTATACCTTTCCTGGTTTGTTTCGCGTAGGCGGTAATGGATGGGCATTGGTTTCGGAAACTGGGGTAAGTAGTTTTTATTGTGCCTCCAAACTTAGTGAAGGTACAAAAGAAGGTTTATACACAGTTGCTTTTCCGGAAGCTGGCGAGAATAACGGCATTGGCAGTGCAAAACCATCAATTAGTTTACCAGGCGAAACACCTTGGAGAACCATTACCGTTGGTGATCATCTAAAACCAATTGTTGAAACCACTATTCCATTTGATGTAGTGAAACCTATGTACGAGCCGTCAATAGATTATAAGTTTGGTCGTGCAACGTGGAGTTGGTTAGAATGGCAAGACAACAGCATAAATTATAAAGATCAGATTGCCTTTATTGATTTGGCAGCGAAAATGAGATTTGAGTTTGTGTTGATTGATGGGTTGTGGGATAAACAAGTAGGCTATCAAAAAATAGAAGAACTGATTAAATATGCTCAAAGTAAACATGTAGATGTATTTATTTGGTACAATTCAAATGGTTTTTGGAATGATGCGCCACAAGGGCCAAGAAACAAAATGAATACGGCCATTGCTCGCAAGAAAGAAATGGCTTGGATGAAAAGCTTAGGAGTGAAAGGCATTAAGGTTGATTTTTTTGGGGGTGATAAGCAGGAAACCATCAAATTGTATGAAGATATTCTTTCTGACGCAAATGATTATGGCTTAGCAGTTATTTTTCACGGTTGTACTTTGCCTAGAGGCTGGGAACGTATGTATCCTAACTTTGTAAGTGCTGAGGCGGTATTAGCATCTGAAAATCTGGTTTTTACTCAACATGCTAACGATCAGGAGGCTTATAATGCTACGTTACATCCGTTCATTCGCAATAGTGTGGGTAGCATGGATTTTGGTCCAGCCTTGCTCAACACCCGTCACAATCGTGAGAACAATGGTGGCACTATTCGTAAAACTACAGATATCTTCCAGTTGGCCACTGCGGTACTGTTCCAGTCTTCTGTGCAAAATTTTGGTATCACACCTAACAACCTCACTGATCGAGAGCCTTTCATTATCGATTTTATGAAAAATGTACCCACTACTTGGGACGAGACCGTGTTTATCGATGGTTATCCTGGCAAGTATTGCATTTTGGCTAGACGAAATAAGGATAAATGGTATATCGTTGGTATCAATGCAGAAAAAACAGCTAAAAAGATAGACGTTACCCTGCCAATGCTAGCGGGAACTAAAGTTTCATTTTATACAGATAAGCCAGACCGTAATCCCGAATTGAAAAATCTTATGATCAATAAAAATGGGAAAGTAACATTGACTATTCAGTCAGAAGGTGGTATAATGCTAATTAACGATGGAAAGTAAAATGTTAAAACCAATATTTATAGCGATTTTTCTGCTGTTTGCTACAGGTAGTTTTGCTCAGCAAAAACAAAACACCGTCAGTCCGGGAGAATTATGGAAAGACGATCAAGGTAACCACATCAATGCACATGGTGGCGGAATGCTATATCATAAAGGAACTTACTACTGGTTTGGCGAACATAAGGGCGAGAAATCTAACAATGCCTATGTTGGCGTAACTTGTTACTCCTCAAAAGACCTTTACAACTGGAAAAATGAAAGTGTTGCCCTTGCTGTCGAAGATAATCCAGAAAGTTTGATTTACAAAGGTTGTATCATCGAAAGACCAAAAGTGATTTACAATGATCAAACAAAAAAGTTTGTAATGTATTTCCATTCGGAGCTTTTTAGAAGAGGCTATGAAGCTGCTTATACTGGAGTTGCTGTTAGTGATAAAGCTACTGGTCCGTATCAGTTTTTAAGCGCTGCTAGGGTAAACCCTGGTTACTGGCCTTTAAATATGTCACAAGATCATCGAAGACTAAAGTTGAAAGCAGAAGATTATGGTAAATGGTGGACACCAAAATGGAGAGAAGGCGTGGAGCAAGGTTTGTTTGTTCGTGAGAATTTTTACAGCGGTCAGATGTCTAGAGATATGACCTTGTTTGTTGATGATAACGGAAAAGCTTACCAAATTTATTCTTCGGAAGAAAACCTGACCTTACAAATTGCAGAGCTATCAAACGATTATACCAGACATACTGGAAAATACATTAGGGTAGAGCCAGGAGGACATAATGAAGCGCCAGCTATTTTCAAAAGAAACGGTAAATACTTTATGATTACCTCAGGTTGTACCGGTTGGGATCCCAATGCTGCTAGATTGTTGGTGGCCGATGATATATTAGGAGAATGGAAGTTGTATCCCAATCCTTGTGTGGGCGCCGGCGCAGAATTGACATTTAAATCTCAAGGGACTTATATTTTTCCAGTGCAGGGAAAGAAAGACGCCTTTATTTTTATGGCAGATAGATGGCGACCATCAAATCCTATAGATGGCCGATACATATGGCTACCTATCCAATTCGAAAATGATTTTCCTGTTATCAAATGGATGGATAGATGGGATCTGTCAGTTTTTAATTAGTAAATATTTCATATCATAATTGAGCAGGATTTTGCTCTAAATAATTAAGATGAACATAAATAGATTTTTGGTTTTTGTTTCATTAATGTTGCTTTCCAAGGGCGGTTCTGCTCAGGTAAAAGCTAATGAGAAAGATTTTGTTGGCTATCTTTTTGCCTATTTTGAGGGCTCTAGCGACAAGTTTAAACAAGAACAATTACGATTTGGAGTAAGTGCAGATGCAGTAAATTGGTTTGCGCTAAATCTAAATCAACCTGTTCTCCCTTCAGAAAAAATAGCGCAAACTGGGGGGCTACGTGATCCGCATATCCTTAGGGCAGAAGACGGCTCTTTTTTGATGACAGCCACAGACATGTTTACCGTAAAAAATGGTTGGGAAAAGAATACGGGCGTCATTCTTTTAAAATCTAAGGATCTAATTGATTGGAAACATGCCAATGTGGATTTGGCAAAAGCATACCCGAAGAAATTTGCTAACGTAAAATGGGTTTGGGCTCCTCAAACTATTTACGATCCGAAAGCAGGTAAATATCTAGTGTATTTCACCGTTCGTTTTCAGGGAAGTAATGAATTAAATTTTTACAGTGCTTATGCCAATAAAGACTTTAATGGTTTCGAGGTAGAGCCGAAATTGATGTTTAAACCAAGGTTTGGAGCTATAGATGGTGACATCATTTACAAAGACGGAATTTATCACCTTTTCTATAAAGGAAATACAAAAGACGCTAATGGTAAGGAGATTAAAAATGGCATAAAAAAAGCAACTAGTAAATCTTTAGAAGGACCTTGGGTAGAAGACTTCAAATATTTAGATGCCTATGCGGATACCACTGTTGCGGTCGAAGGTTCGAGCGTATTTAAGTTGAATAATTCTGATGAGTACATCTTGATGTATGATCTTTACAACAATCAACGTTACGAATTTCAACGTAGTAAAGATTTATCCAATTTTACTTCGAAGCCAGAAAAGTTTACGAAGAACTTTAATCCTAGGCATGGTAGTGTGATAGGCATTACAAGAGAGGAGGCCCGTCGTTTGCAGAACAAATGGGGAGGAGCTCCTGAAGTTTTGTTACAGCCAGCAACACCAAGCGATCGTTACCATTTTCAATCGAAAGGCAATCCAATCATTACACACTCATATACCGCAGATCCGGCTGTATTGGTAAAAGGCGATACACTTTGGCTTTATGCCGGACACGATTTTGCAGGTGGTCAAAAGAATTATAAAATGAAAGACTGGTTGGTATATGCAACCACAGATATGAAAAATTGGGTGGAGTGTCCTACGCCTTTAAAAATAGGTGATTTTGCATGGGCTAAAAGTGGTGATGCATTTGCCGGTCACGTAACCGAACGTAACGGAAAATATTATTGGTATGTTAGTACCAACTGGTCGGGTATTGGCGTAGCTGTTGCCGATAGACCGGAAGGACCTTTTAAGGATGCCTTGGGTAAACCCTTGCTGACGAATAAAGATTGTTTCGCTTCTACACACTCCTGGGCTTGCATAGATCCAGCCGTATTTATTAATGATGACGGGCAAGCTTGGATATTTTGGGGTAATCGCGAGTGTTATTATGCCAAGTTAAAGCCTAACATGGTTGAAATAGATGGCCTAATCAAGAAAATAGATTTTAACGGTTTTTCTTTTACGGAAGCTCCTTGGGTACATAAATACAACAACAAATACTACTTAACCTATGCCACCGGATTTCCTGAAAAAATTGCTTATGCCATGGCAGATCAAATTGAAGGACCATACGAATACAAAGGTATTTTAAACGAAATAGCAGGAAACAGCAATACCAACCATCAAGCAATTGTTCCGTTCAAAGGTAAATGGTACTTCGTTTACCATAATGGCGCAATCGAAACTGAAGGAACTAGCTTTAGCCGTTCTATTTGTATAGATAAGTTGGAGTACAACACAGATGGAACGATTAAGAAAATTGTGATGACTACTGAAGGAGTGGAAGTTGAGAAATAGTTGATGAGCTAAATTTAACCAATAAAAGTAGGTTTGTACTTCTTATGGGATCTACCAACTTTTTTGTTCTAAACTAATCTGGTTAAGGTGTTCTTGATCAAAATCAGAGTGATTTTGATGCTCAAAGTTAAATAAATCCTTTTTCCTCAATTATGGGCTCAATAACTAATAAAAAGCGTTTTAAATGTTCAAAGTATTCCTCTTTATCGGTACTCTTTTTAAACAACCAACAAATTAAAGCCAGTTTTAGTGCTATTGCTTTTTCTCTCTTGAACCATAATGAAAATTAGCGAAGCGAACGAAATTGGTCCAATCATATACATTTAGGTCGTGTGCACCTTCTCTAAAGTGATATCCGATGGTTGAGTTGATGATTGGACTATTTACCTGCGGCATATCTTTGGGGAGTGTTACTTTTTGATGATAGAGGTCGTAAATTGGTTTGGCATTTACCGAAGACAGGAAAGAGCCATAAGGATCTGCCCAACGGTCTTGCGTGGCATTGGTGGTATAAACAGGTCTAGGTGCAATCAAACCTATGAGCATATGTTGGTCTACTGGTAAGCTATCTACGTTATTACTAAAGTTTTTGTAGTTGTTATTAAACCAATGACCAAATTGTTTATTGATTAAGCTTACCGTTTCGCCATACTTTCTGCGAGCCAAAGCGGCGCCACTATTTCCAGAACAACTGTTAAAAACCATTGCAAAGCGCTGATCTTGTGCGCCTGCCCATAAAGCCGTTTTTCCACCACGAGAGTGACCAACAATGGCTACTTTTTTAGCGTCGATATCTTTATCCGTTAAGAAATAGTCCATTACTCTGCTCGCTGCCCAAGCCCAAGATCCAATGGCTTTCATTCCATTGGCTTTTTCTAATTCCTCAGGAAACAATTGCTTTAGAATTCCGTTTTGGTAAGTTTCTTTACGATCTAGAGCTATATCTGCATTATGAAAAGAAGCAATGGCATAACCACTGTCAATGATCGTTTCTGCAGGCCAAAAGGTACTTTTGGTTTCTCTAGTAGGGTCTGTATTTCTTTTTCCACGATTGTTGATTAATAGAAATGCAGGAGCAGGTTTTGTACGTTTATTAGGAACGAAAAGCACTACAGGAAAGCTCACTGAATTGCCTTTATTCCAAACCGTAATTTGAATTTCCTTTAAATGCGCTTTCCCATCCATAGCATCAGTTTTTTCATTAATCATTTTGAAATTAAGACTATCGAATTTGCTGGGCATGTGTCCGTAAATATGCTCTTCGAATAAGCTGAGTATTTCAGGACGACGTTTCTTTTCCCAAGTAGCAACGTTTTTAACTTTTTCTCCTTTTAAGGTTTGTAAAAGGGGAGGTAAAGTGTATTTAGGGACGGTTGTTTCATCGTAATTAACAATCTCGCCCATAAATTTGTCGGTTTTTATCTGTGCATGTAAGCTACTTGACAGTAAAGCAAGTGCAAGCAGGATACCCATCGGGCTCCTGCTTAAATTTAAACCTGATCTTTTCATCTCAAATTTCTCATTAGTTCTATTAAAAACTTTTGATTTCTCTCGATTACTACCAATAAATGCTATAAAGAGCAGTTAATAAACCAATAATAATGATGGCTCCAACCGCAAAACTTCTAGAGGTTTTAAACATGTTGACATCAATCTCAAGTCCTTTAGAATCTGCTGCACTAACTTTTTGCAATTTGCTGATGATAAACATACCGATGATACAGAATACAAAAACAAAGCCCATTCTGTCGATAAAAGGAATTTCGTAAATGCCTTCGCTATTTTTAACAGCAAAACCTGTTGAAGCAAGCCAAGAAAGATCGGCGAAATTTGGTAATGCCTTTAAGATTAACGACATGATGAAACCACCAATAGTTGCAAATAAGGCAGCACTTGATGTAGTTTTTTTCCAGAAGAAGCCTAGAATAAACATGGCAAAAATACCTGGTGATACAAAACCTGTATATTCTTGAATGTATTGGAAACCGCCTTTTTTATCGATACCTAAGTGTGGAGCAATTAAAACGCTCAACAGCATTGCTACGATAATGGTGACCTTTCCAGTTACGATTAGATTTTTCTCTGTTGCTTGGGTATTGAAAACTTTTTTATAAACGTCTAAGGTAAAGATAGTAGCGATACTGTTTGCTTTACCAGCAAGTGAGGCCACCACGGCAGCGGTTAAAGCTGCAAATGACAATCCTTTTAATCCGGCAGGTAATAAGTTCAATAGTACGGGGTAAGCACGATCTGGATTTACTGAGCCGTCGTGTACCATTTCGCTTTGGAAATGTCCTTCTTTATAAAGTACATAAGCCGCTATACCCGGTAATACTACAATAATTGGCATTAATAATTTAAGGAAAGCTGCAAATAATAATCCGCCTCTTGCCGTATTTAAATCTGCCCCTAAGGCTCTTTGAGTGATGTATTGGTTACATCCCCAGTAGTTTAAGTTCACAATCCACATACCACCAATCAGAACTGAAAGCCCAGGAAGATCGATGTAATTTTCGTTTTCTGGTTTCAAGATCATGTGGAAATGCTCCGAAGCTTTAGACGTCATTAAGCTATAACCTTCAAGAATTCCATTGGTACCATAATGTTCAGAAACTAGGTTAAGCGCCAGATAAGTAGTCGCTAATCCGCCAAGAATTAAGAAAAATACTTGGATAACGTCAGTATAACCAATCACTTTCATGCCGCCAAGCGTAATGATGATGGCGAATATTGCGATGGCATACATACATGCCTCTATGCTAAAGCCAGATATGCTACTCACTGCCAATGCACCTAAATAAAGAATAGAAGTAAGGTTAACAACCACATAAAGTAGTAACCAGAAAACTGCCATGATCATTGCTACTGTACCATTATACCTTTGATGAAGGAACTGCGGCATGGTAGCAATTTTGTTCTTTAAGTAAACAGGAATAAAGAATACTGCAACGATTATTAGTGTTAATGCGGCCATCCATTCGTAAGTAGCAATAGCTAATCCCATTTTGAAGCCAGAACCACTCATACCTATAAATTGTTCTGCAGAAATGTTGGAAGCAATTAATGATGCTCCAATAGCCCACCAAGTCAATGATCCTTCGGCAAGAAAATAATCTTTTGAGTCTGATGTAGCTGATTTTTTCTTTTTGTAGATGTATAGCCCGTAAGCAGCAACAATTACAAAGTACACCGCAAATACGATGTAGTCTTTTAGTTCTAGTAAATTGGTTTTCATACTATAATTAGGTTTGGTTGATTAAAAATTGGAGTGTTGTAAAGTAGATGCGATACCAGTTGGTTCAATAGTTTGAGAGCCATTTCCGGTTTGTACTACATAAGCGCTAAGTGATAAGCCAAATTGCTCTTGATAAGCTTTGCTAACTGTCTCAATCAATCCTTCAATTGCTTCATCTTTAACAATGTTAATGGTACAGCCGCCAAAGCCACCACCCATCATTCTTGCACCTAAAACATCGTCTAAGCCTTTAACCTGATCTACTAGAAAATCTAATTCTTTGCAGCTTACTTCATAGGCTTTGCTTAAACCTTCATGCGTTTCGAACATTAAATGGCCAAGCGCTTTTAAATCGCCTTCTTTTAACGCTTTAGCCGCTTTTTTAACGCGTTCTATTTCTGTTACCACAAAGCTGCATTTGGTATATGTTTCATAGTTTTTAGGCTGAACGTGCGCTAACAACATCTCTTCACTCACATCTCTCAAGAATTCTACAGCCGGATGGTACGCCTTTACCCATGTTACACCTTGTTCGCATTGTGCCCTTCTGTCGTTATAAGCAGAATCGCTTAACGAATGCTTTACATTGGTGTTTAGTAAAACCAATTTGTATCCGTCTAGCTTTAAGGGGATATATTCGTGTGCTAAGGATCTGCAATCTAGCATCATGGCATAATTTTCTTTGCCAAACACAGAAGCAAATTGATCCATAATACCACAGTTAACGCCGGCAAATTCATGTTCTGCCTTTTGAGCAATCAAAGCTAAATCCATACTGGCTACCGAAAGCTCGTTTAGCTGTGCTAAGGCAAAAGCAGTTGCACATTCAATGGCAGCAGAAGAAGACAAACCAGCGCCCAAAGGCACATCGCCATAGATGTAAAGGTTGAAACCGGCAACAGAAAGATTTCGTTTTAAAAAGCCATCAACTACGCCTAAAATATAGTTTGCCCAGGCCTTGTCCGATTTTTTAACATCGTTAATGTTGCCAATATATTTTTCCTGATAACTTTCTGAGAATAGATGAATTTCGCTGTCTTCTCTTTTTGAAATGGCTACGTAAACCGCTTTGTTAATAGCTGCGGGCATTACCAAACCTCCATTGTAATCGGTATGTTCGCCAATAATATTGATACGTCCCGGCGATTTCACCAACATAGGCTCGGTATCGAAAATCTCTTTGAAAGCTTGTTTAAGCTGTAACGGTTCCATCTTGCTGTGCTTTACTTTTATAGTGTTCGGTCGATAATTCTTTTAGGCGATTTGCTGCATATTCAGGAGTAATGTCGCGTTGTGGATTAGCCAGCATTTCGTAACCTACCATGAATTTTTTTACAGTTGCAGAGCGAAGCAATGGCGGATAGAAATGCATATGCCAGTGCCATTCCGTGTGATTTCCGTCATTTACTGGTGCTTGATGCATTCCTGCGGAGTAAGGAAATGAAGTTTCGAATAAGTTGTCGTATTTGGTAGTCAGTACTTTAATTGCTTCTGCCAAAAGTTCTTTTTCATGTGCACTAAAAGCAGTAATGTTTTGTACGTGTCTTTTGCTGATGATCATGGTTTCGTATGGCCAAACTGCCCAAAATGGAACCAGTACTACAAAAGCATCGTTTTCAAAAATGATACGCTCATTTTTTTCTAGTTCGATTTTTAGATAATCCTTTAAAAGACTGCTTTTGTTGATAGCGTAATACTTTCGCTGACGTTCGGTTTCTTTGGTGATCTCTACAGGGAATTCACTCTGTGCCCAAATTTGTCCATGCGGATGCGGATTGCTGCAGCCCATAATTTCACCTTTGTTTTCGAAAATTTGGATGTATTTAATCCAAGGTTGCTCAGCAAGACTTCTAAATTCGGCCTGCCAAAGGTCTACCACTTTCGTAATTTCTGGTACACTAAGTTCTGGCAAGGTTAGGTTATGTTTTGGACTAAAACTGATTACTTTGCAAATGCCACGTTCACTTTGAGCAACTAGCAAATCATTTTGATTGTAGCTGTCGGTTGGTGTATCTTCTAATAATGCTGAGAAATCATTTTTGAATACGAAGCTTTCCTTATAATCCGGATTGGTATCACCATCGGCTCTGCTATTGGTAGGGCAGAGGTAACATTTCGGATCATATGCAGGTCTGTTATCCTCTGGCAAATCTTCTACTTTGCCTTGCCAAGGGCGTTTAGTGCGGTGTGGTGATACCAGTACCCATTCTCCCGTAAGTATATTTAATCTCCTGTGCGGATTTAAGTCTAGTTGCTGCGCTTCGTTCATGTAAAATGAAATTTGGTTTGTAATTGGATGCTGCTAAGCTACATATAATTTATTATTAGTCAATATGACTAATAATAAATTTCTTAAGATTTATAAATTTTGGTAGGTTTATAACCAGAAATATAATTGATACGAAAGATGATCGAATATGCTAGTCAGCCACATTATTTAGTTGCTGTAGACTGTATTGTGTTTGGTTTTGATGGCGAAAGCTTAAAGTTGCTTCTTGTAAAAAGGGGGCTGGAGCCTGAAATAAATAAATGGAGTTTGATAGGTGGGTTTGTTGGCCCAGAAGAGAGTACCGACGACGCTGCCAATAGGGTATTGAAAAAGAACACAGGTTTGGACGGAATTTATTTGGAACAATTTAAAGTATACGGACAGCCAAATCGAGATCCTATCGAAAGAATTTTATCTGTAGCTTATTTTGCATTAATTGATATCAATAAATATAGCGCACAACTTAATAATGACTTTCAAGCCGAGTGGTTTCCTGTTAATGAAAAACCGGAACTGATCTTCGATCATAATACGATGGTTAGTGATGCTCGAAAAAGGTTACGTTACAAAGCTGCATTGCATCCCATATTATTCGAATTGCTACCTAAGAAATTTACGCTTCCTCAACTTCAAACTCTCTTCGAAGAAGTAAACGATACTAAGATGGATACTGGTAATTTCAATAGAAAGATGAATTCGACAGGCTTGTTAGTTAGGTTGGATGAGAAGGATAAGTCGAGCTCAAAAAAAGGGGCTTATTATTTCAAGCTCAATCATAAGAAATACCGATCAGATTTCCATCTTGTACTTAACCTAATGCCTAACCTTCGGTTAGATATTTAAGCTTAGTATGATATACTTCATAAGTAAATAGGCAATTCCACATCGTTTCATCTTTGAATATAAATAAGCTATTTAAGCAGTTACTATTTGTTCGTTGTCACTGACTGCGAGTAGAAACGACGTGGCAATCTTTCATGCTTATTTATAGTTGGATTTAGATTTTGGAAACATTGCTTCGCTCTCTATTTTTGCCTTACGCTTCGGCTCGTAACAACGATAATATTATCGTTAGCCGCTTAGAAACTACCATAATAAATCGTTAATGGATCATCTTTGAATTTTGGAAACAATGGACATCTGAACGTTTTGAAGCATTTTTTGTACAAAAACGAACCATTTCTGAACAAAACCATACCATAGGCAAATACCTGTTTAAATACTTTTGTAATCAAGCTTCGGGTAGATTTTTAATCTGCTTGCTGCTTCAGCTTCTTGTCTTGAAAAGATAAGGTGGCGTTATCGACTTAACCAAATGAATGTATGAAAATGAATTGCTACAAGCTTAAAATCTTGTTATGGTCTTCTCTTGACCTTATCATGTCCAACAACAATGCTGTTGCCATAAGCACTCATCGTTCCAATTAATTTGCGTTAGACAACACAGAAGTTTCGCCGATAATACCTGCGGTTAGAGATAAGGATTTTAAACATGCACACGAATACAAGCGCTTTCCAAGAATTAATGAACAAGAATTTTATACAACAATATATCCTAAAGACAGCGCTGTTAGCTTTTTTATCCTTATCTGTATTAGTGAGTTATTCGAAAGACGATAGTGGTAAGGATGATGGCAGAATTAAGATCGGTTATATCTCCGTTAAACCAAAATACGATGGCAAAACCGTATTACGCAACCCTTTAAATGGTTGGGTGATGTACGCTTCTCGTAACGCAGATGAATCTTATTGGGATACCGAATTTTTTGTGCCAGAACTTAATAAAAAAGTAAAAGCAATAGATTATGCTTCGGCTTGCTACATCAGAACCAGTTGGTCTTCTCTAAATCCTAAAGATGGGGTTTATGCTTGGAATAACCCTAATTCTAGGATAGCAAAGCTGATTAAAGGTGCCGAAAAAAGAGGATTACCTGTAGCATTCCGTATTGTGGTTGATGGTCGCGATCAAGGGCAGAATACACCACAATTTGTATTCGAAGCGGGAGCAAAATATTATCTAGAAAACCCAGAAAATCCCAATAGGCAAACGCCTTATCCACAAGATCCAATATTTAGAAAGTACTACGCTAAATTTATCGAGGCTTTTGCTAAAGAATTTAATGACCCGAAACGCACTTCATTTATTGATGCTTATGGTTTAGGTAAATGGGGCGAAGCGCATCACGTGGTTTATCAAGACCCAAAAACTGAGGAAACGGTAGACATAGAAAAAACTAAAGAAGAGGTATTGGATTGGGTAACTGATTTATATGTGAAAACTTTTACTAAAATCCCTTTGGTCATTAACTATCACCGATTGGTTGGGCATCCCGAAAGTTGGGCTCCCGCAAATCCTAACAGTGAGCGTTTATTGGAAAAGGCCATTGCAAAAGGTTATAGTTTAAGGCATGATGCTTTTGGTATGACCGGATATTACCAAGGCTGGGAAAAAGATTTTGCTAAGAAATGGAATTTCAAACGGCCAATTATTATGGAAGGTGGCTGGATTACCTCAAAAACACACAGCTATTGGATTGATCCGAGTGGTAAATATAGAAAAGGGCACCCAGAAGATGTAAGAAAAGGCGAGTATGTAGCTTCGGCAGAGGCACATGTAAATATGATGGATTTTAGGGTAGGTGATACTGAATCTTGGTTTAAGGAATTCTCTTTGGTGCAAGGTTTTAATGCCGAAGGTGGCTATCGTTTGTATCCAGATGAAATCAATTTTCCAAATCAAATTAAGGCAAATGCCACAGCAACCATTACACATCGTTGGAAAAATATGGGTTGGGGGTATTTTCCTAACAACATTCCGCAATGGAACTATAAATATAAAGTAGCTTTTGCCTTATTAGACGCAGAAAACATAGTGAAGCAAGTTTTTGTAGATCAAAAAGCTGAGCCTTCTAGTTGGTTAAAAGGTAATTCTGTAACTAATGATTTAAAAACCAAGATAGAACTTCCGGCAGGAAAATACACTTGGGCAATAGCAATTGTAGATACTACAGAAAATAACCAACCAGCAATACAATTGGCTGTAGAAGGAGAAACAACGCAAGAGGGATGGATAAAACTGAACGAGATACAAGTGCAATAGCGTAAACAACAGCAACCTAAAAACCAAATATAACATGAACCAAACGTTGTACTTTAAACGCAAAACTAAGCCTATTGCCTTGTTGCAAAAAGGTAAATTGGCACTTTCTTACCTGCTCGTAGTATTAGCTATAAGCATGGGCTCCTGCTCTAAACCAAAATCTGAAGACAGTCCCGAACCAAGTATATCAGTAAAGTTAGATCAAGAGAAAATTACTTTAAAAGAAGGTGATGCCATTAAGATTACACCGAACTTTACCCCAGAAGTAACTTCAGCCAATACGCAATACCTATGGGAGGTAGCAGATTCTAGAATAGCCGAAGTTAAAGTCAATACAGATTTTTCGATAAGTGTAACTGGGAAAACCAAAGGAACAACTGAAATCAAACTATCCAATTTATCTGGGAAGAAGTTAGCTAGCTGTTTAATTAATGTAGAAGCTAAGGAGGTTCAGTACCAAGATGATGGCATCGTAAAGATTCTTGCTATTGGAAATAGTTTCTCCGAAGATGCGCTAGAATCTTTTCTGTTCGGTTTAGCAAACGCAAAAGGGCATAAAATTGTGATTGGTAATATGTATATCGGTGGCGCAAGTCTTTCGCTCCACGTACAAAATGCTACTAACAACGCAAACGCTTATTCTTATCGTAAAATCAATCAACAAGGTGTGAAAGCAACTACCGCTAATGTTTCTATTGCTACCGCATTGGCGGATGACGATTGGGATTATATCAGTTTTCAGCAAGAAAGTCCAAATTCTGGGATTTTCACCACATTTGCACCTTTAACTGATTTGTACAATTATGTAAAAACGAGGACAAAAAATCCACAAGTAAAATACATTTTGCACCAAACTTGGGCTTATCAAAAGAACTCAACCTATTCTGCGTTTGCGAATTACGATAAAGATCAGGATAAAATGTACGCCGCTATTGTTGACGCTTATATCCAAGCTAAAACTTTAATTCCTGTAGATCGGGTAGTACCAGCAGGTACGGCCATTCAAAATGGTAGAACAAGTCTCATTGGAGATAATTTTTGCCGAGATGGTTACCATTTAGATGTGAATATTGGAAGATACACCGCATCTTGTGCTTGGTTTGAAACTTTGTTTAACGAAACTGTAGTCGGTAATAGCTACAAACCATCGGCTTTATCAGCTCTTGATACTGAAATTGCACAAAATGCAGCTCATTTTGCTTACTTAACTCCTAATAAAGTAACTCCATTAGTGAATTATCAGGGAGGAGGAACTTCAGATTTAACCAAACCTATCTTGATTAATTTTGGAGGAAACACCGCTGCATCATGGAACACGGTACCTCAATACACTGCCGGAACGACCGTCGCAAATTTAAAAGATCAAGCTGGTGCTAACACCGATTTTTCTATCACCATTGTAGAAGGTTTTAACAATAGAAATCAAAACGGGCCAACAACAACCACTACCACTTCTTTTACTATGCCTAGTGCTGTTTCGTCGGATTCTTATTACGGTAATTCAAAAGCAGTATGGGAAGGTAAATCTGTAGAAAAGAGCATAGTTAAATTAAGCGGTTTAAATTCTGCAAAGAAATACAGCTTCTGCTTTTTCGGTTCTAGAACAGGTGTTACGGCTGGCGAAAACAGAGAGACGAAATATACGGTTAAAGGAACCAACGAAGTAATTGCTTTGTTGGATGCTGCAAATAATACTAATAACATTGCTTGCGCAGAGCAGGTTACGCCAAATTCCGCTGGAGAAATTACCATCACCATTACTGCTGGTAGTAACAACAATAACTCCTACGGCTTTTACTATATCAATGCTTTGCAACTTAAACAAGTCAACTAAAATAGAATAACAAGCAATGATGAAACGGACACTTATAGCATTATTATTTCTTTCGGTTGTTAACACCTTGAAGGCAGAAGATAGCTATTACAGTCGATTGGAAAAAGATACCCTAATAATAGGGAATAAGTGGATTGAAAGAAAATTTCTTTGGAACAACGGAAACCTAATTACTTTTAGTTTAAAGGATAAATCTACTCAACAAACTTGGTTGAATAGGTTAAAAACTCCAGATTTTCAGCTGACCAAAGATGCAGCTTCTAATGGAAATTATACTTCAAAAGAAGTAAAGGAAACTGCTATTCATCCCAACTATTTGGCTGTAGAAGTGAACGTATCACTTGGCACTTTATCCATCAAGAAGGTGTATCGAATTTATGAGGATAGTCCTGTAATTGCTTGCGACGTCTACTTAAAAGGGAGCACAGAATTGGTGTTAGACAGTAAAGCAACTAATGCCGCAGATCGAAAAAACATAGAATTTGCAGAAGATATGAAGTCTCAGCAGATGACGGCCATATTAGATCAAATTAAGTTGGACGGCTTCCATTGGCAAACCAAAATTGTAGAGTTTTTCGATGTTACCGACTGGAACAACAACCTGATACAAGAGAGAAGTATCATTCCTTATCGCAAAACCAATTATCGGGGAAATTTATTGGTGGCGCATAATAATGAAAACAATAAAGGTTTTTTCTTTTTGAAGGAAGCGCCAACCTCCAGCGTACAGTTGGCTTATCAAGGACACGATTTTACTATTGATTTCGGCCATTTTACAGTTAGCGGCTTGGGATTAACAACTAAAGACATCAAACCTGAGGAATGGACTAAAGCCTACAGCAGTGTAATTGGCGTGTACAGTGGGGGAGAATTACAGCAGCTTACCGCATTACGTAACTATCAAAAAAATATCCGCAGGTTATTGCCACAACGTGATGAAATGGTGATGATGAACACTTGGGGAGATCGTAGCCAAGACTCAAAAGTGAACGAGAAATTCAGTTTGCTAGAGGTAGAAAAAGCTGCAGAACTCGGTGTGTCTCACTTTCAAATAGATGATGGTTGGCAGATTGGCAAAAGCCCTAACTCTGCATTAGCTAAAGGTTCTTTCAAAAATATTTGGGACAATCCAAACTACTGGAAACCTGACCCTGCAAAGTATCCCAATGGTTTGCATCCTATTGTTAAAAGAGGGAAAGAATTAGGCGTAGAAATTTGTCTGTGGTTTAACCCGAGTGTACAAAACGATTATGCCGATTGGCAAAAAGATGTGAATGCAATGGTGAATTTATATAAAGAATATGGTATCCGCACCTTTAAAATCGATGGTTTAGCTATTCCAACCAAACAATCGGAAATCAATTTGCGCAAACTATTTGATAGCGTTTTGGAGCAAACCAATAACGAAGTGGTATTTAATTTAGATGCTACAGCGGGTAGGAGAGCGGGTTATTACACTTTCAATGAATATGGAAATGTGTTCTTGGAAAACCGTTACACCGATTGGCAGAATTACTATCCGTATTGGACTTTAAGGAACTTATGGCAATTGTCTAAATATGTGCCTGCTGAGAAATTGCAAATCGAATTTTTAAATAAATGGCGAAATACGGATAAGTACGGCAAAGACATTTTTGCGCCAAACAATCATTCTTTCGAGTATTTATTTGCGACTACGATGGCTGCACAACCTTTAGCTTGGTTCGAGGGAACAGGTTTACCTAGCGAAGCATTGAGGGTTAAAGATCTGATTAAAGCTTACCGGAAAATACAGCACGATTTCCATTTGGGAACTATTTTACCTATTGGCGATGAACCTTCAGGCAGGTCTTGGACTGGCTTTCAATCGCTAAATGGCAATCAAGGTTACTTCATTTTTTACAGAGAAAATACTGCCGGAGCTGTTGGCGCTGTGAAAACTTGGTTGTCCGCTGGCACCAAAGTGAAATGCACGGCTGTTTTAGGAAATGGAAAGACCATCAATACTACCATCGCTAAAAACGGAACTATCGAAGTTACGCTTCCAAAAATTAACGACTTCGTGATGTACCGCTACGAAATCACAAAATGAGACCAAAAATATGAGAATTACCCTAACCACATTTTTACTAGCCCTTACCATCAGCTCTTGGGGACAAAAAAAGTATCAGCTAAAATCCCCCGATGGGAAATTGATTGCTGCTATTTCTTTGAACGATAAGATTAGTTATGCCATTACCCATCAAAACGACACTATTTTAAAACCTTCTGTCTTGAACATGACCTTAAATAACGGCGTGACTTGGGGCAAAGGCTCACAGTTAAGAAGTGCAAAAACAACTACCTCCCATCAACAGATTAACGCTCTGTTTTATAAAAGAAATCAAATTGACGACCATTACAATGAACTTGTTTTGAGTTTCAAAGAGAACTTTAATCTCATTTTTAGGGCTTATAACGAAGGCATTGCTTACCGCTTTGTATCTACTAGCGATAAACTAATTACAGTAAAAAATGAGGAAGCTATTTTCAATTTTACCAAAGATTTCAACGCCTATGTACCTTATGTAAAAGGGAAGTTTAAGGATATCGAAAGTCAGTATTTCAATTCTTTTGAGAATGAATATACTTATACGCCATTGAGTAAAATCAGTGCTGATAAGTTGGCTTTTTCGCCTTTGGTAGTGAGCTTAGATAACGGTAAAAAAGTTTGTTTAGCAGAAGCTGATTTGGAAAGTTATCCAGGCATGTACCTTACCAATACCAACGGTTCTAAGTCCTTACAGTCTAATTTTGCACATTACCCAACAGCAACCAAACAAGGCGGGCACAACGAGTTGCAACAATTGGTTACGGCTCGTGAGCCTTATTTGGCTAAAAGCAAAGCTAAAGCCCAATTCCCTTGGCGTATCGTGATTGTATCTACTAACGATAAACAATTGGCAGATAATGATATGGTCTACAAATTGGCGGCACCATCAAGAGTGGCAGATGCTTCTTGGGTTAAGCCAGGAAAAGTTGCTTGGGAATGGTGGAACCACTGGGGAATTTCAAACGTAGATTTTGAAGCGGGTATCAATACCGAAACTTACCAAGCTTACATCGATTTTGCCTCGAAAAATGGCATCGAGTATGTGATTTTAGATGAAGGATGGGCGGTTAACAAAAAAGCCGATTTGTTCCAAGTAGTACCGGAAATTGATTTGAAGAAACTGATTGCTCATGCCAAAGTTAAAAACGTAGGTATCATTTTATGGGCTGGTTATTATGCTTTCGAAAGAGATTTAGAGAAAGTGTGCAAGCATTATTCGGAAATGGGCGTAAAGGGTTTCAAGATTGATTTTATGGATCGTGATGACCAACAAATGGTAGATTTCCATTACCGAGCGGCAGAAGTAGCTGCTAAATACAAACTGATGCTAGATTTCCATGGAACTTACAAGCCAACAGGCATAAACAGAACTTATCCAAATGTGATCAATTTCGAGGCTGTTCACGGTTTGGAGCAAATGAAATGGACTGGGCCAGAGTTAGATCAAGTGACCTATGATGTGACTTTTCCTTTCATCCGCATGGTGGCTGGGCCAATTGATTATACACAAGGTGCGATGCGCAATGCTACGAAAAGAACCCATCGTGGCATCAACGATGAACCGATGAGCCAAGGCACGCGTTGTCGTCAGTTGGCGCAATATGTCATTTTCGAATCGCCGCTAAATATGTTGTGCGATAGCCCAACCAATTACGAAAAAGAGCAAGAGTGTACCGATTTCATTTCTACTGTACCAACGGTTTGGGATCAAACTGTTGCCTTGGAGGGAGAGATTGGCAAGCATATTGCTATCGCACGTAAAAAAGGAGACCAGTGGTATGTGGGCGCTATGACCAATTGGGATGCTCGTAAAACCGAACTCGATTTATCTTTCTTAGGCGAAGGAAGTTATGTAGCAGAGCTGTACAGAGATGGCGCTAATGCCAATCGCATTGCCTCAGATTATAAAAAAGAAACCATCACTATTCCTGCTAACCGCAAATTGAGCGTTTCAATGGCTAAAGGCGGGGGTGTGGCAATGAAAATCTATAAGAAATAATACAAAATGATGAAGCCGAGAACCCTTTATTTAGCATTATCCCTGATTTTTAGTTTGATTTTTTCCAATTCCATCGCACAACAAACCATGACCAATGTGTATGGCAGAAATGTGCAATCGTTAAATGGAAAATGGGATGCCATTATTGATTTGTATGATCAAGGTAGAAAAAACAAGATCTTTTTAAATAAGAAACCAGAAACCAAGATCGATTTTTATGAGTATTCTTTTGATCATGGACTTCGTTTAAACGTGCCATCAGATTGGAACAGCCAAATGCCAGAGCTTAAATATTACGAAGGCACCATTTGGTATGCTCGCAGGTTTGATGTAGCGAAAACAGCTAATAATCGTATGTTCCTTTATTTTGGAGCGGTAAGTTACCGTTGTAGAATTTACCTGAATGGAAAAGAAATTGGTCAGCATGAAGGTGGTTTTACGCCGTTTCAATTTGAAGTAACCGATGCCGTTAAAGAAAAAGATAACTTCTTGGCGGTTGAGGTGAATAACACTCGTCAAGTTGATGCGATCCCAGCGATGGCTTTTGATTGGTGGAACTATGGCGGCATTACCCGCGATGTATTTTTGGTAAGCACGCCAAAAGTGTTCATCGAAGATTATTTCATCCAGTTGGATAAAACTAAAGCAGATAAAATTAATGCTAGCGTAAAGCTTTCAGAAAAGGTTAGTCAATCGGTAACGATCGAAATTCCAGAATTACAATTAAAGCAAACGCTAAAAACAGATGCCAATGGCGAAGTGAAAACTTCCTTTGCTTCCAAAAAAATCAAACGTTGGTCGCCAAGCCTACCGACTTTGTACAAGGTGAAAGTTTCTAGCGAAAGCGATCAGGTAGAAGAGCAAATCGGTTTCCGTAATGTTTGGGTAAAAGGGGAGGATATCTATCTGAACGATAAACCTATTTTCTTGAAATCAATCTCCTTCCACGAAGAAATTCCGCAACGTAAAGGTCGTGCTTTTTCCGAAGCAGATGCCGTAGTATTATTATCAGAAGCCAAAGCTTTGGGTTGTAATATGATCCGTTTGGCGCATTATCCGCAGAACGAATATATTGTAAGGCTAGCAGAGAAAATGGGCTTTTTGCTATGGGAAGAAATTCCGATTTGGCAAGGTATCGACTTCAAAAATGATGCAACCAAAGAAAAGGCTGGCAAAATGATGCGTGAGATGATTATGCGTGATAAAAATCGTGTTGCCTTAACTTTTTGGGGCGTAGCTAACGAAACGCAACCTTCGGCACCTCGTAATGCCTTCATCAAATCGCTCATTGATATCGCAAAATCTATAGATACGACTAGATTAATTACAGCGGCCTTCGATTTAGTTCGCTTTAACAAAGAGAGACAGGTTTTCGTCATGGATGATCCGTTCATCAAAGAGTTGGATGTAGTAGCGATTAACAAATACATGGGCTGGTACCATCCTTGGCCAGTTACACCAGATAAAGCCATTTGGGATGTAGCTAAAGGTCAACCTTTAATTGTTTCGGAATTTGGTGGTGAAGCACTCTATGGCAAAACTGGTGATGCAGATGTAGTGAGCTCATGGAGCGAGGATTACCAAGCGACTTTGTATAGAGAGAACCTAGAGATGTTTAAGCATATTCCGAACCTACGTGGCACTTCGCCTTGGGTATTGTTCGATTTCCGTTCACCATTCCGTTTTCATCCAACCAACCAAGAAGATTGGAACCGTAAAGGTTTGGTTTCTGATCAAGGCTACAGAAAGAAAGCTTGGTATTTAATGAAGGAATATTACGATAGTAAATAGAAGTTCGAAACTAGAAAAATCCTCCCCCTACCCACGCTCTTGCCGGCGCACCCCCCTCCAAAAGGAGACATGCATAGTTTTCTATTCGATACTGTTTAGGTGCTACGTATGTCCCCTTTGGAGGGGGTAGAGGGAGGAATATCTAAATAAAAAGAAACTTGAAATATAACACAAAACCCACAAATGAACCTATATAAAAACCTAACACGCCTACTTTTAATGCTCTTTTTGATGCAGGCTTATGCACTAAAAGCGCAGACCGTATCTGTTGATTTATCTGGTAAATGGAAGTTTCAAACCGATGTAATGGATTTCCGCAGAGGATCTCTTTCTCCTCGATACAACCACGTTTTACAAGAAGAAATTCAGCTTCCGGGCATTACCGACGATTATAAAATTGGCTACAAAGTACCTTATCAGTACATTGATCGTTTAACGAGAAAATACGAGTACATGGGACCAGCTTGGTACCAACGTGATATCGAAATTCCGGCAGCTTGGAAAGGCAAGAAGATTTTTATGTATTTTGAGCGTACGCACTGGCTGAGTTCTATTTATGTAGATACCAAAGAAGTAAGTGCCATTGATTACATCAGTGTGCCGCACAATCACGATTTAACCAACTTCGTGAAGCCTGGAAAAACGCATCGCATTACGGTTTGTATCGATAACAGATTTCAGTATAAAACCCACAAATGGAACCACGCACATACCGAATTTACCCAAATTAACTGGAACGGTATTTTGGGAGAAATGAAGTTAATAGCGATCGATCCAGTTTATTTGGAGGATCTTCAGGTATATCCAAATATTGCAAATAATTCTGTAAAAGTACGTTTGCAGGTGAATAACGAAACCAAAAAGCAGTTTAAAGGCAAGGCTTCGTTCACTATCAATGGTAAAAATTACAGCCTTAAAAATGAAGTTGCGGTCGTTAGCACAGACTCGGTAACTTTTGTAGAGGCCAATATCCCAATGGGGAAAAACGCCAAGCTGTGGGATGAGTTTAATCCAAATGTGTACGAAATTACGGCACAGCTTCAAACTTCTGATGGTAAAGCCAACTATCAACATGAAAAATCGACCACTTTTGGCTTGAGAGAAGTAAAACAAGGCAAAAACCATGTGATGTTGAATAATCGTCCGATTCACCTGCGTGGAAACGTAGAAAATGCAGTTTTTCCAAAGACGGGACATGTACCTGTAGACGATGCCTCTTGGGAGCGCATCATGCTGTTGATGAAGGATTATGGCATGAACCATTTACGTTTCCACTCTTGGTGTCCACCAAAAGCAGCTTTTCGCATGGCGGATAAACATGGGATTTATTTCGAAGTAGAAATGCCAATGTGGGGTAAGGATGCTGAGCCTGATGAGGCCCGTTACAATTTCTTCCGCAGGGAAATCAAAGCGATTTTGAAAGAATACGGTAATCATCCATCATTTGTTTTGTATTGCAACGGAAATGAAATCACTGGAAATTTCGATTTTATTGAAGAATTGACAGCAGAAGGTATCAAGTTAGATCCTCGTCATTTGTTCAGTGGCTCTACCGCTCGTACCCGTGTAAAATCAGATCAATATTATGTGTCGCAGCAAACCAACAAAGGACCAGTTAAGGTTTACGAAGGTTTACCAAATACAGATTGGGACAGAAGTGCGGAGTCGGATGTAGATGTACCGGTAATTTCTCACGAGTCGGGGCAACGCTGTGTATATCCAAATTTTGAGGAGATTAAAAAATATGCAAATAGCCCCGTAGAAGCACGAAATTTCGAAGTTTTCAGAGATATGCTACAAAAGAATGGCATGCTAGATCAAGCTAATGATTTCTTTAAAGCATCAGGAGCATTGACGGTTTTAGAATACAAGGCAGTAATTGAAGCATTGTTGCGTTCGTCAAAATCTGCAGGTTTTCAATTATTGTCTATTAATGATTTCCCTGGACAAGGCTACGCACCTGTAGGTATTCTAGATCCGTTCTGGGATAGCAAAGGCTTGGTTACTCCAGAGAAATTCAGAGAATTTTGTGCACCTACAGTTGCCTTGTTGCGCTACGAAAAAAGCAGTTATTTCAATACCGAAACCTTTACAGGCAAAGCCGAAGTGTATAATTTCAGTAATGCTGACATTAAAAACGCCAAATTAAAATGGTGGTTAACGGATGAGAGTGGTAAAGTGTTACAAAAAGGAAATCTGAAAAACCAAACCATTGCTAACGATAACGTATCGCCCGTTGGCGAATTTTCGATTTCCTTAAAAGGGATTAGCGTTGCTCAAAAGTTAACGGTGCATTTATCGGTTAACGATCAAATCAAAAACAGTTGGAACATTTGGGTTTACCCAAGCCATCAAGATTTAATGCAGTCTACAGACCAAGTGTTGTACACTTCGGTTTATGATGATGCTGCCAAAAAACAATTGGCACAAGGTAAATCGGTGGTGCTTTATCCCACTCCTGAAAATGTAAAAGGACGTAAATCGATGTTTCATAATCATTTTTGGAACCCAATTATGTTTGCTTGGGCACCAATGACGATCGGAAATTTGGTGCATAACGAGCAGCCAATGTTTAAAGATTTTACCACTTCATATCATACCGATTGGCAATGGTGGGATATCTTGAACAACGCCAAAGTGATTGAAATGCAAAACACACCAGAAAAACTTCGCCCATTTATTCAAGTGATTGATAGCTATGATAACAACCAGAAATTGGGTATCGGTTTTGAAGCTAAAGTGAATGGAGGAAAATTATTGGTCTTGGCAGTAGATACGAAGACGGATATGGATAAACGTCCGGCTACGCAGCAGTTATTGTACAGTATAGATAATTATGTAAAGAGCGATAAATTCTCGCCACAAGTACCCGTGGAAGAGACATTTATCCAATCGTTTTTAAATAAATAAGAAAGGAACGTGATGTGGAATAAAATTGCATTAGGGGTAACGATGTTGGCCAGTCAGACTTTGGTGGCGCAGGAAATTGTATTTAACCAAAAAGCAGCTTTGGAGCAAGTGTATCAAAAACCTGTTGAAGCCGAAGGTTTGTTGCCAATGAACGATTTAAATGTGGATTTTGGTTATGTACTTTATCAATCTGAAATTACAACACAATCGGAAAGTGAAGATTTGGAATTAGAGAATGTTCGTGATTATGCTGCGGTTTACGTAAATGGAAAATTGCAAGGAAGAGTAACCGACAATAACAAGAAAATCACCATTAAAACTAATCCTGGTAAGTATTTGCTACAGATTTACGTAGAAAACATTGGCAGAATTACCTACGGACCAGAAATTACCGATAACTCGAAAGGCTTGTTCGGAGAAGTGACTTTAGACGGAAATGAAGTAGAAAACTGGAAAATGGTACCCCTAAACATCAAAAAATATCCTGTTAAAGATTTGAAGTTCGAAAACCGTGCTGAAGTGGAAACGCCAGGTTTTTATAGAGGCAAATTTGAGTTAAAGGAATTGAAAAATAACTATCTAGATATCACCGGATGGGGAATGGGCGAAGTGTGGGTAAACCAAAAATATGTAGGTTCTTATTGGGAGGAGGAAAAACAAAGATCCATTTTGATCCCATCAGAAGACTTGGTGCAGGGAGAAAACGAAATTGTAGTTTTCGAACTGAAGAATAATCAACAAAAAACAATGAAATTATCGCAAACACCTGTTTTTAAATAGAAATGATGAAGAAGACTATTTTAGTGCTGGCACTTACGTCAGCCACTTTATTTTCAAGTTATAAACAAGAAAACCCACTTTATAAAGATGCTAAACAGCCTATCGAGAAACGTATAGAAGATTTGTTGGCTCGTATGACCTTGGAAGAAAAGGTAATGCAGTTGAACCAATATACCTTAGGCAGAAACGATAATGCCAACAACATGGCAGATCCGGTAAACGATATTCCTGCGCAGGTGGGCTCATTAATTTATTTCGGTAGCAATGCCGATTTACGTAATCGAGTACAGAAAAAAGCGATGGAGCAAAGTCGTTTGGGTATTCCGATTATTTTTGGGTACGATGTCATTCACGGTTTCCGCACTATTTACCCAATTTCTTTGGGGCAAGCTTGTTCTTGGAACCCAGCTTTGGTAGAAAAAGCTTGTGGGGTTGCTGCACAAGAAGCGAGAATGTCGGGTATTGATTGGACTTTTTCGCCTATGATCGATGTAGCAAGAGACGGTCGTTGGGGACGTGTTGCCGAGGGTTATGGCGAAGATACCTACACCAATGCCATTTTTACTGTGGCTTCGGTTAAAGGTTACCAAGGAACAAATTTGGCTAGCGACAAAAACGTAGCTGCTTGTTTGAAACATTACATCGGTTACGGCGCATCAGAAGCTGGACGTGATTATGTGTATTCAGAGATTTCTAACCAAACACTTTGGGATACTTACATGCCACCCTACGAAGCAGGAGTAAAGGCAGGCGCAGTAACTTTGATGAGTTCGTTCAACGATATCAGTGGCACGCCAGGTTCGGCAAACCATTACACTTTAACAGAAGTATTGAAAAAACGTTGGAAACACGATGGTTTTGTGGTTTCAGATTGGGGGTCTATCGAACAGCTTCGTCCGCAAGGTGTGGCGGCAAACAAAAAAGAAGCGGCTTTAAAAGCATTTACGGCTGGCGTAGAGATGGATATGATGAACAGAAGCTACGACAACCATTTAGGAGATTTAGTGAAAGAGGGTAAGGTATCGGAAACATTATTAAATGATGCTGTAAGACGTGTGTTGAGAGTGAAATTCAAATTAGGATTATTTGATCGTCCCTACACACCAACCACCACCGAAAAACAGCGTTTCTATCGCCCAGAGAGTTTAAAAATTGCAGAACAATTGGCTGAAGAAAGTATCGTTTTGCTTAAAAATAAAGATAAAGCATTACCGCTAAATAACGTTTCAAAAATTGCAGTGATTGGTCCAATGGCAAAAAGCCAGTGGAATTTATTGGGTTCTTGGGCAGCACAAGGCAAGTCAGACGATATCATTAGCATTAGCGATGCTTTACAAGCAGAATTTAAAGGCAAAGCCGAAGTGTCTTACGCTTTAGGTGCCGATTTTGATGGTCAGGATAGAAAAGGTTTTGAAGAAGCGAAAGCTTTAGCTGCGAAATCTGATGTGATTGTGTTATGCTTAGGCGAAAAGAAAAACTGGAGTGGCGAAAATGCTTCTCGCTCAACCATCGCGTTACCACAAATACAGGAAGAATTGGCTATCGAGCTGAAGAAATTGGGTAAGCCTATCATTTTAGTGTTGTCTAGCGGCCGTCCGTTAGAGTTGAACAGATTAGAACCAATTAGTGATGCGATTTTAACGATGTGGCAACCAGGAACACCAGGCGGCAAACCACTTTCAGGTGTTTTGTCTGGTCGTGTCAATCCATCGGGTAAATTAGCCATGACCTTCCCATTCTCTACAGGTCAAATTCCAATTTATTACAATTACAGACAAAGTGCTCGTCCGCATCAAGGTAAATATCAAGATATTCAAAGTACGCCTTTATATGAGTTTGCACACGGTTTAAGCTACACTACTTTCGAGTACGGCGATTTAAAAGTTTCAGCCATACAAATCAAACGTGGTGAAAAACTAACAGTTGAAATTCCAGTGAAAAATACTGGCGATAGAGACGGCGTGGAAACGGTACATTGGTTTATTCAAGATCCAGTTTCCAGCATTTCTCGCCCTATTAAAGAGCTTAAATATTTTGAAAAACAGCTGTTGAAAAAAGGCGAGACTAAAACCTACAAATTCGAAGTAGACTTACAGCGTGACTTGAGCTTTGTTGATGGTGATGGCAAACGCTTTTTAGAAGCTGGAGACTACAATATCATCGTTAAAAACAAGAAAATTAAAATAGAAATCGTAGATTAAGCGGATTATATGGATGGCGGGTACGCCATCCATAAGCTACTTGCTAGGTTTGGCGTCCTCGCCGAACCCTTTTAATTTTTACTATTGTTATCCTTAACTGGAATAAAAGAGAAGCTTTTTGTTAAATGAAGAAATATGTACTGGTCGCTTTTTTAGCTACGCTACTTTTTCAAAGTGTTTTTGCAATTGATATCTCCAAATATCGATTTCATGTGATGCCCGAAACTTCCTATTATGGAGGCATACAAAGTATCGCTAAAGACAGTTTAGGTAGAATGTGGTACACAGGACCAGATGCGCTTTTCATGTACGATGGCAACAGCTTTTATCAGTTAAACGATATCGTTTTTGCCATTCAGCCTAAAGTTAAATGGGGTTACGGTTCGGTAGTTAGAGATAAAAAAGGAAATCTTTTTCTCAGTACCGGACATGGCTTGTTAAAATTCGACTATCAAAAGTTTGCATTCGATTTAGTGGTGAATGGCAGGATCCGTTCAATTTGCTTACATGACGATGGTAAACTGTATATGTTATCAGGCGATACCTTGAAGCGATACGACGACAAAACCAAAAAAACAGATTTCTTTCCGCTGCCTAAAAATCAGCCGTTAAACAATCTCATTAGCCTAAAAGGGAATGTCTATCTCACACAAGATGCAGTTTTGCAAAAGGTAGATATGGCTAAAAAAAGGTTGATCCCTTTTGCCAATTTCGGTGCGGTTACCAATGCGGTAAACGATGGTTTAGCATATCGAGGTCTGTATTATTTCCTTACGCAAAGAGGAGGAATTCATGTTACGGATGCTGCGGGAAATTTGAAACAGAAAATTCCAGTAGTGGTAGGTGGCAATCAATCCATGTTGTCTAAAAAGCTGTATATAGATCAAACTGGGGTAATTTGGGTAGCTACGCAAGCAGGATTGTTTTTCTACGATCCAGTGTCGGAAACGAGCAATTACCTGCGTATGAACCTTAACGATGCTTTTTCGCTACCAACTAATTCCATTTGGACCATTTATCCCGATCCTGATCAAGGTGCTTGGATAGGAACTTACGGTGGTAAAATTGCCTATTGTTCACTGTACGATTCGCGGGTTCGTTACTTTAATCCAAGTCCTGGTGGACTAAACCATCCCATTGTAAGTAGTTTTCAGGAAGATCATTTGGGCAATATTTGGATTGGTACCGAGGGCGGTGGACTGAATTATTGGAACAGGCAAAGCGATGCTTTCAGTCATTATTTAAAGTCGCAGGGCAATTCGCCAAATTCTAATATGATCAAGCGTCTAAAGTTTGATCGAGCGAATAAACAATTGGCGATCTCTGCATATAGTGGTGGCATTGGCTATCATGATATGAATAGCAGAGCATTTAGCAGTCTTGATTTCCTTTCTCCAGAAAGTAAGCAGCCTTTAACTGTTTACGATTTTGTTAGAGATAATCAGGGCACATGGTGGATGAGTGATCCAGATCGTTCGTTTTTTTACAGAAAGAAACAAAATGGTCCTGTCGAGTTGGTTCGGGTAACTGGAACTGATGGTAAAATAATGGGTTTGGAAGTCGAAGCGGTATTTATTGATAAGCAAAATCAACTTTGTTTAGTTACGCACCAAGGCTTTTTTATTGTAGATCCGAATACGCTGAAAGTCCTCAAACAGTATTTAATTGATGATCCGTTTTACTCCGCAAATTATCTGTGCACTTTTGTTCAGGCTTCTAACGGCGATTTATGGTTTGGAACCTTAGGCCGCGGGGTGAATGTGCTTAAAAAGGACGGAACCTATGTAAATTATGGTACTGCTAACGGTTTGGCAGCCAAAATGGTTTTCGGTATTTTAGAAGATAATGCCTCTAAAAACATGTGGCTAAGTACAAATGATGGTTTGTATTTTTACGATAGCAAGTCGAAGGTGTTTGAAAAAGCCAGATTTTACCAGGAAAACAGCTGTGGTTCGTTCTACATCCGCTCTGCTTACAAAACAAGCAAAGGCGAAATGCTATTTGGCGGAACCAATGGTTTCATGCTATTTGATCCCGCTTTTTTAAACAAAAACCCACAGAAGCCAAAAGTATTTTTTACTGGTTTTCTGGTGAATAACAACTTGGTTACACCGCATTCAGAAAATTCTCCCTTAGAAAAGGATATTGCTAGTCTTTCTAACCAGAAGAATGACAGGATACGACTTTCGAGTAGCCAATCTAACGTCGAAATCAGGTTTTCGGCTAATAGTTATTTGTCGGCAGATAAGAACCAATTTGCCTATCGTATGAAAGGTCTTGGCGATAAATGGCAAATTAGTCACGCCAACCAAAAATCACTACAGTTTTTGAATTTGCCAAGCGGAGATTACACTTTCGAGATCAAGGCTTCAAATAACGATGGACTTTGGGGCGACGAGATTTCGAGATTGTATATTCACGTAGATCCACCATTTTTCTTATCGTGGTGGGCCTATTGCTTTTACTTCGCGGTAGCACTTTCTTTGTTATTTTTCATGACAAGATATTACACCAATAAGAAGGTTTTTAACGAAAGACTGGCTTTGGAAGCTTTAAAAGAAAGAAATATGCGTGAGTTGAACCAAGCTCGTACAGATTTCTTTACCAATATTTCACATGATTTAAAAACGCCATTAACGCTTGTTATTCAGCCTTTAAAACAATTGAAAGAAACTTTGGCAGCTAATGATAGCGCCGTGGGGTACATGGGCTTAATCGAGAAAAATGTATCCAAAATACAGCGAATGATCAGTCAATTGTTGCGTTTCCGTGAAATTGAAAGTCAGAAAATTACACTTAATCCGCAGATTGGTGATTTTATCAACTTTGTGAAAGATCTTTTTGGATTATTTGAACTTTATGCGAACAAGAAGGAAATTGAAACTAATATCGCAGCTCATAAGGATAATTTGCTAGTTGCTTTTGATTACGATGTGATCGAGAAAATCTTAACCAATCTGTTCTCAAATGCGTTGAAATATACGCCAAATAAAGGTTATGTTGGGGTTCGCATATACAACTCAACCGATGAAGAGAAGGAAAGATTAGCGGAAAAATTGGATGAGCGGGAAACGGAATATGTTTCTATTGAGGTTTTAAATAGTGGCGATGGATTTTCGGAAGAGCAGATTGCTACGCTTTTTACTTCATTCAACCGTTTATCGTCGCATCGACCTACTTTTGAAGAAAGTTCTGGATTGGGTTTAGCGATTGTGAAAGAATTGGTTGATGTGCTGAACGGGAAAATCTGGATGGTGAACAAAACGGATAAAATCTCGTTCACCATTATGCTACCGCTGAAAAAGCAAGCAGGTTCTGGAGATATGCAATCTACCGTTTACGATTATACCATTTCGGAGATCGATGATATTGTGATGCAAGATACAGCCGAACCAGAGAATGGTACTACAGGCATCAGAAAGGCAGATAACATTTTGTTGATTGAAGATGATCCGCAATTGCGTGCTTATTTAGAACAACGACTGGCAGAAAAGTACAATGTGTACACGGCGAGCGATGGGGCAGAAGGAATGACCAAGGCAGAAAAAATTTATCCTCAATTGATCATTACCGATTTGATTATGCCGAACAAAAACGGTTTGGATGTTTGCCGTAGTTTAAGACAGAATTTCAAAACCAGTCACATTCCAATCATCATGATTTCGGGTAATGGAGATGACAACCAGAATAAAATCAAGGCATTAGAGTATGGTGCCAGTGTGTTTATCGATAAGCCTTTCGATGTTGAATATTTGTTGCAACAGGTAGAAACAACGCTTAAAAATCAGCAAGAACTGAAGGAAAAATATAGTAAACGCATTCAGGTAGATCCGTCTAATGTAACAGTGACTTCGATGGACGAAGAATTGCTACGAAAAGCGATGAAAGTAATTGAAGAAAATATTGCCAATGCCAATTATTCGGTTGAAGATTTCGTGTCGGATATGAATGTGGGTAGAACGATCCTATATCAGAAAATCAATGATATTGTGGGCATGTCTATCAAAGAATTTATCTTGAATATTCGTTTGAAAAGAAGTGCTTATTTATTAGAGAAATCAGATTTGACAGTTGCCGAAGTAGCTTATCAAACCGGTTTTAATAATGCGAAATACTTTAGTGTTTGTTTCAAAAAGCAGTTCGATTTAAGTCCTTCGGATTTTAAGAAGAAAACTGCTGCAGGTACGAGGAAATAGTCATGCACTGCCTCCTTCTGCACTTCGTCATCCCCTTTTGCTCTTCGGAATTTGCAATTCCGAAGAGCTACCGTCGGATCTGTGATCCGAAAAATAAATGAAATTAAATATTTCACGATAGGTGAAATATTTTAGTATTTGTTTTAAAAACAGTTCGAGTTAAGTCCTTCGGAGTTTAAGAAGAAAGCAGGCAAGAAGTAGGTCGAATTAAAATCTCTCTCTAACTCTCTCCTTGAAAAAGAGAGAGGACAGTAGTTCCGAATTGTTTTGAACGGTGCTTACTTTAAAGTAAGCTCTGCCTTTCCCAAAAGCTACTCCCTTCCTCTAAGGGAGAGAAACCGCAAAGCGGAGAGAGTAAATCTCCAAAAACCTTCAAATTTCCATCCTAAAGTACAAAACCGAACCATTTCTGTACAAAAATGAACCCTTCAACCTGGGTGTTTGTGTTAGTTTTGAAAATGCCAAATCTCCTTTGGCACCAAATATCAAACTAAATGAACAAAAAAAGAACACAAATTTCATTGCTATTGCTGATAGCGTTAACTACTGTAGGGCAACTAAAGGCTCAGTCCTTAAAAAAAGTAATCGATAAAGCTTTCGAAAATGCACAGCAACAAAGTTTGCTGATGGCGAAGAAATACGAAAATCAGCCAAGAAGATTACCGAGGTCTTTTGAAGGAGGCAAAGATACCTCGTCAGACTCCAGATGGTGGTGCAGTGGTTTCTTTCCAGGTACACTTTGGTATTTGTACGAAAACGGCAAAAATCAAGACGTATTGAAATACGCTAAACTTTACACGGATAGGGTAGAGCGAGAAAAATACACTACCGATAATCACGATGTAGGTTTTATGTTGTATTGCAGTTTTGGTAATGGTTTGCGACTTACCGGCGAAGAACGCTATAAAGAAGTACTGTTGACAGGAGCAAAATCTTTAGCTACTCGTTTTGACGCTAACGTTGGATTGATCCGTTCCTGGGATCATAACACCGATATTTGGCAATACCCTGTGATTATTGATAACCTGATGAACTTGGAACTGATGTTATGGGCAGCTAATTATTCCAAAGATGAAAAGTTTAAAAAAATAGCAGTTTCACATGCAGATAAAACGATGATCCACCATTTTAGACCAGATTTTAGTTCTTACCACGTGGTTTCTTATGATAAAAAAACGGGTTTACCCCATAAAAAACAAACCCATCAAGGTGCTGCAGACGATTCTGCTTGGAGCCGCGGACAGTCTTGGGGTTTGTACGGTTACACCTATCTTTACCGAGAAACTAAAGACAAACGTTATCTAGAGCAGGCAAAAAATATCGCCAATTTTTTGATCAATCATCCGCAAATGCCAAAAGATTTTATTCCTTACTGGGATTACAATGCACCACAAATTCCAAATACTACACGTGATGCTTCTGCGGCAACAGTGATGGCTTCGGCATTGATAGAGCTCAGCGATTTCGTAGATGCAGATTTGAAAAAGAAATACATGAAAGTAGTTGATACTCAAATTAGAACCTTGGCATCTGATGAATATACTGCTAAATTAGGCGAAAATGGGGATTTCATCTTGAAACATAGTACTGGTGCCTTCCCTTTTAAGTCGGAAGTTGATGCACCTTTAACCTACGCAGATTATTATTATTTAGAAGCATTAACAAGATTGAAGAAAAGGCTTTAAATAATAGTAAAAACAAGGTATTCTTGCGTTCAAATTTATAATCTATACTAAATACACCAATGTCGATCTTTAAGAAAGCATTATTCACGATCTGCCTTTTGTTTTGCAGCTTCCACGTTTTATCAGCAAAGCCAAATCTTAAGGCTGAGGATACTTATATCAGTCCGAATAATTATAAGTCTGGTACACAATCAGAACGCATACAGAAGGCCATCAATGATGCCAAGAAAACCACAGGCAAAGTGGTAATTCCGAGATATGATGCCGTTACAAAAACGAGTGTTTGGTTAATAGATCAGGCAATTTTGCTGCCTAACGATTTTGAGCTAGAACTGAACAATTGCAAAATCAAATTATCAGATAGATGCAGAGATAATTTCATCCGTTCTGCAAATGCAGGTTTAGGAATTAAGGATATCGCTCCGCTAAAAAATATCAAGGTTATTGGCGTAGGTAATGTATTGTTGGAGGGAGCTAACAATCCGCGTTCTACTGGCGATCACAACAAAACTTTGTCATTAAATCCAGATGGTTTTGGCCAATCTTATGGTACCGATGCAGGCAAGCCAAACGAAAATCAAAAAGGTGGTTGGAGAAATCATGCGATTATTTTTGCCTATGTGGATGGCTTTCAGATCAGCGGAATTACTTTGAAAGATTACCACGGTCACGGTTTAGTAATGGAGCGTAGCACGAATGGTGTGGTTAAAGACATTACTTTCGATGTGCGACAAGCCGTAAACGTTGCCGGAACAGAAAAGCAAATCCTTAATCAGGATGGAATGGGTGTACGTTTTGGCTGCAAAAACATCATCATTTCTAACATCAAAGGAAAAAGTGGTGACGATTTTATCAATATCGGTTTAACTGATACAGGGGTAGAAGCGGGCAAAGAAAACGTGAACGTAGTCAGCGGTTCAATATACGCTGGAGAAAAAGATAACATCTCAAATATTTACCTGCAAAACTGGCAAGATTTCTATTCCATTTCACATCGAGCTATTCGAATTATGCCAGTTGGCAAATTGAGGATCAGCAATGTATTTATCGAAAATATGATCATCAGCCCTTTATCTAAAAAAGGATTGGAAGCCGAATATGCCGAGAACATCAAAGGTCTATTTGTAAGAAACCTGGTAAGTAATTTCCAGGTAAAAGCCAAAGGAATAACTGAAGCTAGCTTTAGAGATATTTTTTATACAGGTGAAGGAGCTGCGATAGATATTCAACAAAGTGATAATGTGGTGGTAGATAATGTGAGAAATATTAAGAAATAAAAACGCTCAAAACGCATTTTTTCGGCTAAAACGGTTGAAAAAATGCGGATAATGCCTCGTTTGTACAAAACCAAACCATTTTCGTACAAAAGTGAACCCTCCGAATAGGCGATGTATATAGTTTTGTCTTAACCATTATAACAACCAAACCTTGTATGAAAACTAACCAGTTGATCGCATTGGCTATTGCTAATGAAACGGGAGGCTCAAATTCAAGAGCTATCAGAAAACTAAAAATACAAACTACTATTCAGCTTTTAAATCCAATAGAGATTAGGCCTAGCTACTTAAACAGTTTAATCGAAAAGTTGAATTCGGTATTAAAAATTCTACAAATTTTACAGAGTTAAAATGTGCTCGTTCGTTGAGCATAATCTCAATACAATTCTAGTTAACGACGAGAAATTAAATTGCAAACTACACAAAACTTAATGCCTATAGCGGAATTTAAAACAACTTTAAATATTCACATCATCAATAAAGTGAATACACAAATTGTAAAATTTTAATCCTAACCAATATAAATTAAATGATAAAAGAATTACACATTAAGCTCAAAAGCTGGCTAATGATTGTCGCCGTCATGTTGATGGCAACAAATTACAGCTACTCACAAACAACAGATCCGGTCAGAGTTAAGGGGAAAGTAACCGACGAAAAGGGCGAAAGTCTAATTGGGGTTTCGGTACTTGTTAAAGGAACGAGAAATGGTACACAAACTGACGCTGACGGTAACTATGTAATCGATGCACCAAGTAATGCCGTATTAGTTTTCACTTACATTGGCTTCGACCCACAGGAACAAAAAGTAGTTCCGTCTGGAATTCTCAATGTTAAATTATCTGGAGATAAAGTATTAGATCAAGTAGTGGTAGTAGGTTATGGTACTGCTAAGAAAAAAGATTTAACAGGAGGTTTGACAGTGGTGGGAAAAGAACAACTAAGTATGGTTTCTACACCTAACTTAATGGACCGTTTAGTTGGCCAGGTGGCAGGTTTTACCATTACTACAGGTAATGCGGCGCCAGGGGCTGCTCAGTCGTTATTAATTCGTGGAGAAAATTCTATCTCTGCTAGTAACAATCCTTTAATCGTGTTAGATGGGATACCATTTAGCGGAGCTTTAGCTGATCTTGACCCTAACAATATCGAAAATATGAGTGTATTGAAAGATGCTTCTGCAACTGCAATCTATGGATCTCGTGCTTCGAATGGAGTTATCTTAATTCAAACCAAGAGAGGAGCATTAGGTAAAGCCAACGTTTCTTATCGTGGACAATTGGGCGTTGCCGAACCAATGCAACAAATAGAAGTAATGGGGCCTAATGAGTACATCCGTTTTCAACAAGATATTGGTAGGTTAAGACAAGGATACACTGGTTCTTTACTAGATCCAATTGCGGGAGATATCATCAGTGTCACAGAGCGTGGAAACTACGCCAACAACGTAACCCACAACTGGCAAGACTATATTTTCAGAGAGGCTGCCATGATGGATCATCAGTTGAGCATTTCTGGAGGTACAGAAAACACAAAGTACATGGCTTCTTTGGCAGCCTTAGATCAAGATGGTGTGGTTTATAATTCACGGTTATCTCGTTTAAATATGACAACCAACCTTGACCAAACTTTTAACAAGTGGTTAACGATTGGGGTAGGAATGCAGTACACACAAAGAAGTGATGGTGGCGTGCAGCCGAATATAGAACATGCAATTAAGCAAAGTCCTTATGGTAGCTATAAAGATGCGTCGGGTAATTACGTGCCAGAACCTATGGAGTATTCGCTAATTGCAAACCCAATGCGTAATGTAAATGCCATACAAGATAGGCTGAACAGAAGTTTCTTTCTCTCGGGATATGCTAACATTTTATTACCAGTTAAAGGTCTTTCTTTAAGATCTAATTTCGGATATAATTACAGAAGTGGCTTTACAGGTACTTATTATGGTCGTAATACTTTTGATGGAAGAGAGCAAGCTGGTTTAGTTGGGGGTAGTGCTTCTATAAGCAATTCGCATTACAATGATTACACTTGGGAAAATATTTTAAGATACGAACGTGAGATAGGCGATCATCGTTTTGATGTGACTGGTCTATTTAGTATGCAGCAAACCAAAAGTGTAAGTTCATCTCAAAGTGGACAAGGATTTGTGACTGACGATACACAGTACTTCATGATGAATACTGCAGCACGTAATATTACTAACGACTCGAACCTATCCGAAACGGCGTTGCTTTCATACATGGGTAGATTAAACTATAGTTACAAAGGCAAGTATATGCTTACGTTAACTGGTAGAAGTGATGGTGCATCTGTTTTCGGAATAAATAATAAATATGCCTTTTTTCCAGTTGCTGCGGCAGCATGGCATGTAGGCGAGGAAAGTTTTGTTAAGGATCAATTGAAGTGGGTAGATATGTTAAAGCTTCGTATCTCATACGGTGCAAATGGTAACCAAGCAATTACGCCTTATAGAACCTTAGATCGTTTATACTCAAACGTAAAATACATTTGGGGTGATGCTGGTATAGCTGCTAACACAGCTTATTTAGCTGCTGATGGTGTTGGCAACCCTAACTTAAAATGGGAAACTACCTATTCTACCAATATCGGATTGGATTTTCAATTATTTAAAAACAGAATTGGTGGTACTATTGATGTTTACAATTCAAGAACTAAGGACTTGTTAATGACCCGTACTGTTCCAATTATGAATGGATATAGCAGAATTTGGGATAACATCGGCGAAACTCAAAATAGAGGTATTGAGGTTACTTTAAATACTGCAAACATAGATAAGAAAGACTTTAAGTGGAGTTCTACAGCTGTGTTTTCACTAAACCGAGATAAGATCGTAGAATTAAGAGGCGACGGTAAGGACGATATTGGCAACAACTGGTACATCGGAAAACCGTTGAGGGTATTTTTCGACTACAATATGATTGGAATTTGGCAAACAGGTGAAAATTATAGTATGCAACCTGGAGCTGCAGCAGGTGCCGCCAAGTTAGAAGATGTAAATGGTGATGGAATAATTAATACTGCTGATAGAAAGATTATCGGCTCTAAAAATCCTCGTTATACTGCATCATTTGCAAATAGGTTAAGTTATAAGAATTTCTATGCATCTGCTTTAGTAACAGGAGTTTTTGGCGTATGGCGTGATGATCACATGGCAAATCTAGGTGCATGGACTTTCGGGATTACCAACTATGTACACGGTGCTAATTACTGGACACCAGAAAATCCAGATGCAACCATCGTTTCTCCAGGTTACTTAAATACACAAGGACATGGTTATTATAAAAAAGTGAATTATGTACAAGTTAGAAATATCACTTTTGGATATAGAATTCCTCAAAACATTGCTAAAAAAGTAGGTGTAAGTGGCATCGACGTTAACGCAAGTGTAAATAACTTACATACGTTCTCCAACATCAGACAAGTGCTTAACTACGACAACACTTGGATGGCTTCTTTTCCAACAGCACGTTCTTACATGTTCGGTCTAAATGTAAACTTCTAATTTAATACAACACGAAAAATGAAAAATATTATCAAAACAAGTATTGCACTTATCGTATTGATCTCATTAGGTGGCTGTAAAAAGTTTTTGGAAGAAGATTTAAAAACTGAATTAGCCCCAACTAATACTTATACCAGTACCTACGGATTTGAAGTGGGTAGTGCCGGACTTTATGCACTTACTCGCTCAGAATATAATACTTATGGCGAGGGTGGAGCGTACATTCACAATGGAGCTGCTCCTTACGAAGCATTGCAAGCAGCAACTGATATTGCAGATGTAATTAACAGTGATGCCTCTTTAATGGCTTTTGCGAACCTTACACTTACACCTACAGAACGTTTTGTGGGGACCTATTGGAACTGGGCTTATAGCCTAATTTCATCAGCCAATTTAATGCTGGTATACTCCGAGAAAAATACCAATTGGGATTCGCCATCGGATAAAGTTCGTTTCCAAGCAGAAGCACGTTTTTTTAGAGCTTACGCTTACCGTACCTTGGTTTATTTATACGGAGACGTGCCTTACGAAGAAACAATTTTGTATGATTTCCAATTGAATTTTACCCGTACACCAAAAGCTGAGGTAATTGGCCACATGGTAGATGATCTAAAGTTTGCAGTTGAAAATTTACCAAACAATCCGGATGCAGGTAATTTTAAGCAGGGTAAATTAACCAAATGGGCGGCGAGCCACTTGTTAAGCGAAATTTATTTATTACAGGGTAATTATCCTGCTGCTGAGCAGGCAGCGCTAGCCGTAATCAACAGCGGTTATTATAACTTGATGAAAACCAGATTTGGAGTGAACAAAGACAAACCTGGAGATGTATTTAGTGATTTATTCTTGGAAAACAATCAAAACAGACCAACTGGTAATAGAGAAAGTATCTGGGTGTTACAATTCCAATTTAACGTTGTTGGCGGTGGTACCAATTCAGATGATTGGACCCGTAGAGCTTGGATCCCGAATTATTCTTCTATCACTGGTTTCGTTTTAGCCGATACACTTGGTGGCCGTGGTTTAGCACAATTGGTACCAATGAAATGGTGGACGGGTACTACCCGTACCAATGCTAGCGGTAATGTACCAGGCATTTTTACAACCAATGATATCCGTAATTCAAACTACAATATCAAACGCGATTGGTACTATAACAATCCAAACGAAACCTCTTTGTTTGGTAAAAAAGCACCTATCACCGAGCAAACTTGGTTTACTACTAAAACTTTGTTTCCAGCAATTACCAAATTCTTTTATGGTCGTGCAGAGAACTTAAGCTTAACAGGTAGTTATAAAGATCGTATGAAGTTCCGTTTGGCGGAAACCTATTTGTTATTGGCAGAGGCTTATTTAGGGCAAAACAACCCTTCAAAGGCCGCTGATGCTGTTAATGAAGTACGTAGAAGGGCAGGTGCTACAGATGTGGCCGCTGCCAATATGAATATGGATTTCCTTTTGGATGAACGTATCAGAGAACTGGTAGGAGAGGAAAGTCGTCGCTTTACCTTGGTTCGTACTAAAAAATACGTAGACCGTGTAAAACAGTATAATCCGGCAATAGCAGGAAAAGTAAACGAAAACTATGCACTGTGGCCTATTCCACAATCAATTAGAGACGCCAATACTGGTGCGCCGTTTCCTCAAAATCCAGGCTATCAATAAACTATCGTGTTAACACGTAAATAAAATAGAAAATTGATTTGATATCACAACAATATGAAAACAAGCAATTATTTATATAAAACCTTATTATCGTTAAGTCTTGTGCTTGGCCTTTCGGCGTGCAAAAAAGGCATTAACGACATAGATAAAGTTGAAGAGAAGATGGAACTGAAAGTTTCCTCTGCCAACGTAACACTCGATGAAAATAACCTGTCTAAAGACATCGTAACCTTCAGCTGGTCGCCGGCACGCCCTCAATCTGACGACCACATGGTTACCTACACCACTCGATTAGATGTGGTAGGAAATAACTTTGGAACGGCTACTACTATCATGACGTATGAAGATGATGGTGTGTACAGCAAAAGTTTCAGCTCAGAGCAACTACAGAACTGGGCAAACGAAAAATGGGGTATTCCGGCTAATAAATCTTTTACCCTTGAGTTTAGAGTAGTGGCCGAGTGGGAAGGTGGTGGCAGTTTCGAAGCACCTGAAGTTAGAACCACTAGGGTGGTGGTAACGCCAATTAAGACTGTAGTTTTCGATGCTGATAAGGTTTTCTTAGGTGGATCAGCCATTACTGGCATTAACAAAATTGAAATGCCAAAAACTTTGGAAAACCTTAACCAATATGCTTTTGTATTGAATTTGCAGCCGGGCAACCTAGAAATTCCGATAGAGTTTCAAGGAGCTACGAATTATGTTGTGCCTACCAATGCTAATAATGTCGTTCAAGATGGCGAAGCAGTACCAATCAGACTGCGAGAAAATCCATTTTCTTTCAAAATTGAAACTGCAGGTGAATACCGTGTGGTTGTGAATATGCAAAAGGCAACTGCTACGATCTACTCACCAGCCACAGCACTAACACCTCGCGTAGTTTCTTGGAATGGTGATGGCGGTGTCGCTCAAAATACTACGGTAACCGAATTGTATATGCATGGTGCCATTAACAATTGGGGTACACCAATTAAAATGGATATGAAGGTAAGCTTGGCGGATCCGCAAATACTGGTTTATACTGGCGGCCGCGTAGGTAAAGCCAAGTTTATAGTGTATGGTGGTAGCGATAATAATAAAAACTTATCGTATGCCTTTGTTGGTCCGCTTACCGCTGCAGGTTTAAGACAAGACCAAAACCTGGTACTTGGAACAGCCATGACACTGGCAGGGGGTTCTTCTGGAGAACATCGCAACTCTTACCTAACTATACCAGCAACAACAAACGTGTTAATCTTCGATTTAAGGAACAACACCATTTTAGCACAAAAACGCTAGCAATAATCGAGTATAAACGAAATCAACTTACGCTAAAAATGAAAAAATTGAACTACAGAATAATTGGCAGCAAAACATTGGCTGCTGCCCTGTGCCTGCTCGTTTTCGCCTGTAAAAAGAATGATAATGAGAACGAGAAACAAGCGGAAGGTACGCTGGTAAAACCAAACTATAATCGCAACACGATGTTTCGCAACCCGCTGAATGGTTGGGTAATGTACGGTTCCGGTACTGGTAACGTTTCGCATTGGGATACGGAATATTATGTTCCCGATTTAGGTAAGAAAGTAAAAGCCATTGATTATGCTTCGGCTTGCTACATCCGTACCCGTTGGGCAAACTTTAATCCTTCAAATGGGGTTTATGCTTGGAGAGATCCAAATTCGGCACTTTATAAAATGATCAAAGGAGCACAAGACAGAGGCTTACCGATTGCTTTTCGTATCGTAGTTGACGGTCGTGACCAAGGTTTGAATACGCCCCAGTTCGTGTTCGATGCGGGAGCACAATACATCACTGAAGATCCAAAATTTCCGGACCGTAGGACACCGCTACCCCAAGATCCGATTTTCAGACAACACTATGCTAAATTCATAGAAGAGTTGGCGAAGGATTTTAACGATCCAAAGAAAACCTCGTTTATTGATGCTTATGGATTAGGTAAGTGGGGCGAAGCGCACAACGTGATTTATTTTGATCCGGCTGCCAATACACCAAAGGATAAAATTGAACAAGCGAAAGAGGAAGTGATGGATTGGATTTCAGATCTTTATGTGAAGAATTTCTCTAAAGTACCTTTGGCTATTAATTACCACCGTGTGGTTGGCGATCCGGTAAGTTGGGGTTCGGCTAACCCGAATTCAGATCGTTTATTAACGAAGTTGATCAATAAAGGCTATATCTTGCGTCAGGATGCTTTTGGTATGACTGATTATTATCAAAGTTGGGAAAAGGCTTTTGCCAAAACCTGGAACTTTAAACGCCCAATTTTAATGGAAGGTGGCTGGATTACCAGCGGCACGCACCGTTACTGGACTGACCCAAGTGGAAAATACAGAGAAGGACATCCTGAGGATGTAAGAAAAGGGGAATTTGACTCGTCGTTGGAAGCTGCCGTAAACATGATGGATTTCCGTGTCGGCGACACTGAAAGTTGGTTTACCAAATCATTTACGCTGGTGCAACGTTTCATTTCAGAAGGTGGTTACCGCTTATACCCTGAGCGTGTGTATGTGCCAGAAAAAATGAATGCTAACAGCGAAACGACCATTACACACCGATGGAGAAACATGGGCTGGGGCTATTTCCCAAATAATATCCCGCAATGGAACTATAAATATAAAGTTGCTTTTGCCTTGTTGGATGCTAGTGGTGCAGTAAAGAAAATCATTGTAGATAAAGATAGCGAACCTTCAACTTGGTTGAAAAGCAGTGCCACCAATTACGAACTTAAAACTAAGGTAGATATTCCTGCCGGAACCTACACTTGGGCAGTCGCCATCGTAGATACAACGAATGATAACAAGCCTGGTATAAGGTTAGCCGTAAATGGCGATATCACCACCGAAGGTTGGTTAAAATTAATTAACATACAAGTTCAATAAATATTACATTCACAGCTCTCTTTAAAGCTTCTTGTTGCCATTTGGTATACAAGAAGCTTTTTCTGTTTTAAGCGATTTGATAACAGTTATGCTAGCTTAGGTTGGGATGCTTTTTTAGGTGTTAAGTTTAGTGTGGCAAACAGTTTCATGAAACAACTACGCAACGATGTCATAACCTAGCCAATTTCTTAATAGTAATGGCAGATAGGAAAATAAACCTTTAAGTTGTTTGGAAAACAGTAACAATGGTTCCTTACTTAAAAGCTATAATGAGTTTAAACTTTTTTGAACTCATTAATGAAGGGGATTTTGTTGTTGTTTAATAGTGTTGGTTGTCTTAATGTGTTGATTTTCTGTGTGTTTTTGTGTTTCATGGAAACGTTCCCAAAAATTGGGAACGTTTCCATGAAAAATAGATAAATCTTCTCGAGGGTAGGAATAAAAACGTGGATATATTTGAGTGTAATCGAACAAATCTATAACCTAACCAAATTAAAATGAAGATTAAATCTACTCTGTATTTATTCAAGAGCCCCTAAGTTATTTTCAATTTACGGTATCGATTAATGTAATCTCTACCTCCATAATTTAACAGCTTTTTCCAACTTAAATAACTACTCATGTCAGTTTTTGTTAAACCGCTGAGAGTGTTTACTTGCTGTGCCTTATTGATTTCTCAAGTATCAACGGTCAAAGCACAGCAGGTTTCAGATACTATCAGCAAAAAGCAAGATACCTTGCAGCTTGTAGATAAGAAGCTAAAAAAACTTATCTATTTTAATACGCCCAAAAATCTCTCTACAGGTTCTTCTGCGGCAGTTTCGGGTGATGAACTCAGCAGTACTTTGGTGGTATCGTATCCCATAGCGCTTGCAGGGCGTTTAGCCGGGTTAACAACTAGCCAGAACAGCGGACAACCTTTCAACGAAGGCTATAGTATGCGATTACGTGGCCAAAGTCCTTTAATATTTATTGATGGTATCCCGCGTTCGGTTTCGGAAATTGGTATTGAAGAAATTGAATCAGTTACTGTACTAAAAGACGCGGTTTCTTTAGCTATGTTGGGAGTGAGGGGTGCAAATGGTGCAGTTTCTATCATCACTAAAAAGGGAATTTCATCGGGACAAAAGATCAGCTTTACCAGTCAATGGGGTATTCAAAAACCTATCCAAAATCTAATTTCGAAGCAATTAGATGCTTATAACTATGCAACCTTGTATAATGAGGCATTGGCTAATGATGGACTTTCAGTTGCAAATAACGGCTTTAGTCAAGCGGCAATCAATGCTTACCAAACCGGTAGCGATCCTTTACGTTACCCAAATGTAAATTGGGTTGATGAAGTTTTAAGAAAATCGGCGGCCGTTGCAAGATATAACCTAAATACCAGTGGTGGTAATGAATTTGTACGCTTTTTTGTGAATTTGGAGCATTTTAAACAAGATGGTCTACTGAAAACAAGAGACGATATCAATACCAAATATTCTACCAATGCTAATTTTTTAGGCTATTTTATCCGCTCTAACGTAGATGTTAAATTAACTGACAACTTAAGTGCTGGTCTTTATGTTCAGGGAAGAATCCTTACTGATAACAGTCCTGGAAATTCCGGAACAGAGAGCATTTTCAATTCGCTAAGAGCAACGCCAAATAGCGCTTATCCTGTTTTTAATGCGGATGGCACCTATGGTGGTTCTGCTCAGTTTCAAAATAACATTGTGGCGCAGGGTGTAAGTGCAGGTTATTCTAAAACCAACACTAGAACCGTATTATCAGACTTTTATCTGAAATACAATTTAGATGATTTATCTAAAGGGCTATGGGTAAAAGCAAGAGCATCATTTTTTAGTAATCTGGCAGAAAATTACATTAGAAATAAATCGTTTGCAGTATTTGAGCAAGTTGATGGCTTTGGCACTGCAACGCCTGTTTATCGCCAGTATAACAATAATACTGATCAGGCCAACGGTAACAATATCGCCTTTCAAAACAGATCAGATTTTCAAGAATTTTCTATTGGGTACCAACGTGATTTCGGATTGCATGGTTTTGATGCAGTGGTATTAGCCAACAGAGATAATTTAATTAACGGATCAAACTTGCCGTATACCATTCAAGGTATTTCTGGTCATGTATCTTATAATTACGATAAAAAATATCTTGCAGAAGTATCGTTTTCACAAAGTGGAGCCAACCGTTATCCTGATAAAGGTGGATTTAAATATGGCTTTTTTCCAGCTTTAGGTCTAGGTTGGAACATCCATCAAGAAGATTTTCTAAAAGGAAATAGCTGGCTTAATCAGTTAAAACTGTACGCTTCTTACGGTAAAGTGGGCAGAGATAATGGTGCATACTATACTTATCAACAGGTTTACAATGCTTCGCCTGCAGCCATTTTTGGAAGTAGTGCGGGTAGTGCAACAACCATTGGTGAATCGTATCTGGCCAATCCAACAATTACCTGGGAACATGCCAAGATGCTGAATGTGGGTGTTGATGCAAGTTTCTTAAACGATAGGCTTGGTTTAAATGTAGAATACTACAAAAATAATTATGCGGATCTTAGTATTGGAAGAGGAAATGGCAGTACGTTATTGGGCATTTCTTACCCCAATGAAAATATTGGAAAGCAAGACTATTACGGTTGGGAAACGCAGTTGAGCTGGAACGAACGCAAGAAAGACTGGGGTTATTTCGTAAGGCTGAATGCCAGTTTACAGAACAGCAAACTTATCTACAATGCAGAAGCCAACCAAAGATACAGCTGGATGCAAAGAACGGGTCACCCAGTTGGACAAAACTATGGCTACCTTGCCGAAGGTTTGTTTCGCAGTCAACAAGAAATTACCGGTTACCCTACCATAGAAGGCTATACGCCACAACCTGGTGATATCAAATACAGAGATTTAAATGGTGACGGTATTATTAACCAATATGACCAAACCACTATAGGTTCGCAAAAACCAAGTTTGTTTTTAGGAGCCAAGTTAGGGTTTAATGTAGGCGGATTTGATGTAAGCGCTTTATTTCAAGGTGTAATTAACCAAGAAGTTTATCTTTCTGGAAACGGTTATTGGGAGTTTCAAGGCGGTACAGCACAAGCTTACCAAAATCACTTGAACAGATGGACGCCTGCTACGGCTGCTACCGCAGAATATCCAAGGTTAACTACCAATTCTGGGCCAAGAAATGGTGCGGTAAATAATTTTGTAGCCTCCTCTTTTTGGTTAAGAAACGGTGATTTCCTCAAGCTTAGAAATGTCGAGTTAGGTTACACAATTCCAACTAAGCTTACTCAAAAAGTGGGCTTAAAATCTACCCGTCTATTCACAAATGGGCTAAATCTATGGACTTTAAGTTCGAAAACATTTAACGGTGCCGATCCAGAAAACTTCAATGGGACTTACCCAATTGAGCGTGTGTTTTCGTTCGGTTTAAATATTCAATTATAGCATTACAGATATGAAAAGAGTACTTTATTTTTTAATCGTCGTATCGGTGCTAGCCCAATCTTGCAGAAAGTTCGAACATGAGCCTGAAGAAAGGGTGCTAGAAACAGATGTTTTTGATCCAACAGATCAAATGGGTGTGCAATCTACGGCTTATTTACTGGGCATTTATTCTTTCTTGCCAAATGGATTTAACCGTATTGAAGGCGATTTTTTAGATGCGGCCACAGATGATGCGGTTCCATCTTCAGAACGATCGAATATTATGTTGTTTACCAACGGCCAATTGAATGCAACAAACTATCCAGATCATAGCTGGTCAAACAGCTATACCATCATTAGAAGAAGCAATGTTTTCCTGAAGAACATCGGCGTAGTTCCTATACCTGATGCAACAAAGAAAAGACAAGTGGCCGAAGCTCGTTTCTTACGTGCCTTTGCTTACTTCGAATTGTTGAAACGTTACGGCGGTGTGCCTTTGGTGGGCGATCAGGTATTTGATTTAAACAGTGATTTAAACTTACCTAGAAATACATTTGAAGAATGTGTAGATTACATTGCTGCTGAGTGTGATGCCGCTACGCTTGATTTGCCAAACGGCTCTACAATTGCTGCCGCAGAATTTGGCCGAGTACCCGCTGAAGCTGCGATGGCCTTAAAATGTAGATTGTACCTGTATGCGGCCAGCCCTTTGTTTAATGGTGGCGGTTTCGAAACCAATACACAATTAAAGTCTTTAACAGGTTACCCGACCAATGATCAGGCCAGATGGCAAAGGGTAATTACCATTGCAGAAGCGTTAATTGCAAAAGGCTATTATAAATTACCTACCGGAACAGGAACAGCTGCTTACACATCTGTGTTTACAACCAAAATCAATACAGATATCATCTTATCTAAACAATCGGCAAATTCTACTTCTATTGAGAATGCCAATGCTCCTGTAGGTTACGTGGCACCAACTACCAGTAATGGAAGAAACAGTCCGACGCAAAACTTCGTAAACGCATTTAGTAACGCAAATGGAACACCTTACACGGGTACTACCACCGCAGCTTCGCAATACGAAAACCGCGATCCAAGATTGAAAGCCATTCTTTTTTACAATGGCGTACAATGGTTGGGCAGAGCGGTGCAAACTTTCGAGGGTGGTTTAGATAAACCTAATCAGGCTTTCAAAACACAGACTAAAACTTCTTATTATTTAAGAAAGTTCATGGCCGATTTTTCTACTTCCACTACTTACTCTAACCAAAGTCACAATTTTCCATATTTCCGCTTCGCTGATGTTTTGTTAAGCTATGCAGAAGCATTGAATGAGGTTGGAAGGGTAGAAGATGCCGTACGGCAAATGAACCTAGTACGTGCCAGAGCAGGTATTACTGCGGGTACAGGCAGCCGTTATGGTGTTCCAGTTGCGGTAACCCAAAGTCAGCTTCGCGATCTGATCAAAAACGAAAGACGCATTGAGTTGAGTTTTGAAGAACATCGTTTCTGGGATTTGCGTAGATGGAAAATGAGCAATGAGTTGGGAGCTACTTTACAAGGATTAACCATCACGAAAAATGATCCTTTATATGTCATTAAGAACGTAAACACGATGGTGTTTCAGCCTAAATATTACCACATGCCAATTCCATATTCAGAAATAATCAGGAATAATAAGTTGGTTCAAAATGAAGGCTATTACTAAACTAACTCAGGCATTTAATTTAAACATCGATGATAACGCCAACCTTAGCAATAATGCGGCTGTTCAATAAAAATTATATGATGAAAAAAATAACATATCTATGTTGCATTTGTATGCTGCTGTTGAGCATTACGGCCAATGCACAGAGAAAACAAATAACTGGTGTGGTAAGCGATCAGTCAGGGTTTTTACCTGGTGCAACGGTGGTCGAAAAAGGCAATCCATCCAACGGTACAACCACTAATCAAGAAGGAAAATTTACACTCAATGTGACTAGTAATATCCTTATAGTACGATTAATTGGCTACACCAGCCGTGAAATTAACATTGATGGAAGAACGAATATCACCGTATCCCTACAAGAAGACAATACAACTTTGGAGGATGTGGTAGTTGTGGGTTACGGCACACAGAAGAAAAAAACATTGACGGGTGCTGTGGCTAACATTGGAGGTGATGAGATTAGGCAAAGTCCATCGCCTAGCTTACAAAATACACTAGCGGGTCGTATCACGGGTTTTTCGTCTCAACAAACTAGTGGCCAGCCTGGAGCTGATGGAGCTAGATTTTACATTCGTGGGGTAAGTTCTTATGTATCGGGAGCGAGCAACAACCCTTTGATTTTAGTAGATGATATTGAGTTTACTTATGATCAGTTCTCTCAGTTGAGTGCCAACGAGGTAGAGTCGGTGAGTATCCTTAAAGATGCGGCTACTACTTCAATTTATGGTATCAAGGGTGCAAATGGGGTAATTTTGGTAACTACTACCCGTGGAAAAGTAGGTAAGCCGAGAATTACCGCATTGTTTGAATATGGTTTAAATCAGCTAACACGAACACCAAAAGCGTTAGGTTCTTACGAGGCTGCTTCATTGATTAACGAAGCGCAAGTGAACACGAATAATTTAAATCCTAATCCAAATTTTGTACGTACCTTTTCTGATGCCGATTTAGAATTGTATAGAACGGGTGCCGATCCTTATGGTCATCCTAATAACGATTGGTCTGATATCTTGTTGAAAAAATTCGCACCACAAGCTAAAGCGAACTTCAACGTAAATGGAGGTACAGAAAAAGCTAAGTATTTCGTTTCCATCGGTTACTTAGATCAAGGTGGTCAGCTTAAAGATTTTAGCGCCGATTTAAACAGTAAATTTTACTACAAGCGATACAATTACCGTTCAAACATCGATTTGAAAGTTACCAAAACACTTGATGTAAAATTCGATTTATTTGGAAATGTAGACGAAACGAATGCGAACAATGCTACAGCCAATAACACTATTTTCAGTGATCTGGGTCGTTTAGGTGAGACAGCGCCGTTTAACTACCCGGTTTACAATCCAAATGGAACTTTAGGTTATAGTGTTTGGCAAAGAACCGCATCAGGTAGAAATAACAACAACATTGTAGGTCGCTTGATGTACAATGGTTATTACCGGTATTTCAATAATAACATCAACCTATCTACTTCCGCTAACCAAAAATTAGATTTCATTACGCCAGGGCTTTCAGTAAAAGGTGTATTGGCGTATCGTAACTTATACTTTTACAGTCGCTCTCTTTCTAGACCAGTTTCCGGTACTGGTTTTATATCTTATGTATACGATCCGGCTACTGATTCTTACAGTTTCGGTCAGCGTGATAACATCTTTAGAATTAGTACGCCCGGCTTAAGTTATTCACCTGGCAGTACAGCGAGTGCACTTACCATGCAGGCCATGTTAAACTACAGCAGAAGTTTTGGAAATCACAATGTTTCTGGTTTACTCTTGTATAATACAAATGATAAAAGAGCCCAAAACACAAGCAACTCAGGTTTGTACAATTTTATTCCCGAAGTATTCAGTGGTTATACAGCGAGGTTTGGATATGATTACAAGCAGAGATATTTAGTAGAAGTTAGTGGTGCTTATAACGGCTCCGATCGTTTCGCGAAGGACAAGCAAAAGGGCTTTTTTCCAGCGGCATCGGTAGGATGGAATATTGCCGAAGAAAGTTTTGTTAAGGATAATCTTCGTTTTATTGATCAATTCAAATTACGAGGTTCGTATGGTGTAGTAGGAGCAGATAATACTGGAGGAGTATATGCATATCTGCAAAACTGGGCAACGGGATCAGGAACTGGTTTGTTCGGTTTGGCCACTAACAACGGATATGGAACAGTGACCGAAGGTACATTAGCAAATAATGAAGTAACCTGGGAAAAAGAAAAAAAGTTAGACATAGGTTTGGATATGGTTTTCTTTAAAGGTAAGCTATCTTCTAAATTGGACTATTTTAACAATAATAGGTACGATATCATTACCAACCGAGGTACCATTTCGGCAGTATTCGGGCAAAATTTGCCATTAGTAAATATTGGTAGAACGAACAACAGAGGTTTCGAAGCTGAGATTAGCTTTAGAGACGATATCTCCAAGGATTGGAACTATTCTATCCAAGGAACTTATTCTCTAGCTAAAAATAAGATCACTTTTAGAGATGAGGCTGTTACATTGTATGGTTACCAAAGAGAAACCGGACAGCCAATTGGATCTGTTTTGAAATACAAATGGACAGGAGAATTTTACACTGCGGAAGATATCGCTAACCCATCAGTGCCAAAACCAGCGAGTGGCGGAAGGCCAGGAGATTTGAAATACAAGGACTTAAATGGCGATGGAATAATTAATGATAGTGACAAGTCTTACTTTGGAAATACCAATTTACCGAATACGATAATGGGTGTTACACTTGGTGCTGGTTATAAAAACTTCAGAATTAGTGTTTTATTCCAAGCGGCTTTAAATTTTGTAGCCAGTGCACAGGGGGCGGTGATCCATCATAATGCCAGTAACCAATTGCCTATTCACCAACATCATTGGACACCCGAATTGGGCAATAACGCCAAATATCCTCAGTTATATACTACCGCATTGAGTCAAAGTCCACGTGACTGGTATTCAGATTTCTGGGCCATTCCTGGTGATTATGTTCGTCTAAAAACAGCAGAACTGAGTTACACTGCAGGTCCGAAACTGTTGTCGAAATTGGGAGTAAAAGGCCTACGTTTATACACCAATGGCTACAATCTATTAACCTTTACCAAGCTAGATAGGCTGTACAATTTAGATCCAGAAATACTGGAGTCTGCTGGGGATTTGCCTTATCCACCAACAAGAATAATCAATATGGGTTTAAACGTTACATTTTAATTGATGTAGTATGAAAAAGATATTATTTTTTACTTTGCTTGCAGGCGTAATTGTGTCGTGTAAGAAGACGGGAGGGTTGGAAGACAAGACCACAGGATTAACCGAAGAAGCGATATTTACGGATAGCGTTCAAACCACTAATTTCTTAAACAGGATTTATGTAGATGCCGGTTATTCCTTTGGCCCCTCAAGGTTTGCGGGTGCTGGTGGTTCGGGTAATACAGAGCTGGCTACAGATAACGCCGAAGGAAACAATAACCTTGCAGTGTGGGGAAATGCATATGCGCAAGGAACCATTAGCCCAAGCAACGTTATCAATGCAGCATATTTTGGCACAGATAAAGACTTTTGGAACACACCTTACAAAAACATCCGTAGAGTCAATCTTTTGCTAGAGAAAATTGGCGGTGCACCTTTTCACGAGTCAACTAAAAAAAGAATGCGTGCCGAAGCTAGATTTTTAAGAGCATTCTATTATCAACATATGGTCATCGCCTTTGGTGGTGTACCTTTAATTGGTGATAAGGTTTTTGGGATCAACGATATTATCAATATCCCTAGAGGTACTTATGAAGAATGTGTAGCTTACATGGTTTCGGAGTTGGATGCAGCAGCAGCTGATTTGGCCAACGTTACCTATAAAGACATCGACTTTGGTAGGGTTACCCGAGGAGCTTGCTTAGCCTTAAAATCGAGAGTGTTATTGTATGCTGCTAGCCCACTTTTTAATGGTGGCGGTATCAGTAAAAGCACATTGGTTGGCTATCCAACTTTTAGCGCTAGCAGGTGGCAACAAGCAGCCGATGCAGCGGAAGCTTTAATTAATACGAACCTTTATAGCTTAAATGTAGATAATACTACCAGACCAGGAAATGGTTTTTATCAGGTATTTTTGAAACGAGTAAACAGCGAATATATCTTCCAGTATAATCGTCCGGCACAGAAAGAATTCGAAGCCTATTATTTGCCTCCAACACGTACAGGCGCTTCGATCATTAAGCCTACGCAGAGCTTGGTAGAATCTTTTCCTATGATGGACGGAAAAACAATCACCGAAAGCTCAACTTATAATCCCAACGATCCTTATGTAAATCGAGATCCTCGTCTTACTTACTCTATTATCTATAATGGCCTTTCCTACATCAATAACAGTTCGGTAAAAACGCCCGTGTACACTTACATGAGTGCAGGATCAACCATAGCTAATACAACTGCAGATGCCTACACGCCTAGCGGTCAGTTCACGGGATATTTTGGCAGGAAAATGTGCGATGAAAACATTTCCAATGGTTTAGCGGCCACTACAGAAAGAGCTTGGCCGTTAATTCGATATGCGGAAATCTTATTGAACTATGCGGAGGCAATTAATGAGGCAGGGCAACCTGAAAAGGCTGTAGAAAAATTAGTGATGTTGAGAAATAGAGCTGGGATTTTGCCTGGTTCAGATAACCGTTATGGAATTAAAGTTGGCGTTACACAAGATGAATTACGTAAAATTATTCAAAACGAGCGCAGAATAGAGCTGGCCTTTGAAGATCATCGTTGGAATGACATTAGAAGATGGAAAATTGCTTCTACAGTACTTAAAGGATTCAACAGTATTGATATCATTACTCGTACAGGTACCAACACATTTGTACATACCATTTCTAGGGCACCACGTCCGTTGAATTTTAGGGATGCGATGTATCTTTTGCCTATTCCATTATCAGAAATTCAGAAAATGCCAATGATGGAGCAAAATCCAGAATACTAATATTTGGTTAGTTTAGTATATTATAAAAGTTAGCAGGATGGCAGTGCAATAGCGCTGCCTTTTGCTTTTGAAAAACATAGCGGGCTATATGATCCGTCATTGCGAGGTACGAAGCAATCCTAAAGTAAAAAGAGTTTATGATTTATGAACCCCTCTCTCCCGATAAATCGGGATCTCTCCCAGAGGGAGAGAATAACATGATGTATAAGCAACTCGCTATTCTCTCACTTTGGGAGAACCGAAGTGAAACGAGCTCATTGATACAAAAAAGGAAATAAACTTCAATCAATAGACGGCGTAGCCAGAAAGGGTAAATTATTTGCTGAATTATTCCATTGCATATTTCCCTCAAATTTCTTTATTTGTAGTTCCACCAGAGACCAAATTGTATGAAGAGTAATCAAGTAACCATTGTAGATATTGCGAACGAATTGAAAATGTCAAAATCTACGGTTTCAAGAGCCCTTACTGGCCACCCGAATGTTAAACCAGAAACTAGGGCTAAAGTAACTGAACTAGCTGAAAAGCTAGATTACCAAAGAAACATGCTCTCCATCAGTTTAATTACCAATAAAACAAAAACCATTGGTATTGTATTGCCAGACTTCTTTACTTCTTTCTTTCCGCAGGTAGTGGTTGGCGCACAAGAGGAAGCGGCCAGACAAGGTTACAGCGTAATCGTATCGCAGTGTAACGAAAAGTACGAAACAGAAGTTGCCAATTCGAAGGTGATGTTGGCCAATAGGGTAGATGGTGTGATGGTATCCTTAACTAAAGAAACTTTAAACTACGACCATTGGAAAGTTTTTGTAAGAAAGAAAATTCCAATAGTATTTTTTAATCGCGTTTGCGAAGAAATGATGGTGCCAAAAGTGGTAGTAGATGATTATGATGCAGCATTTAGAGCAGTAGAGCATCTAATTTCTACCGGTAAACGTAGAATTGCGCATTTAGCCGGGCCTGCGCAATTGGTAGTGAGCCGCAAGAGAATGAACGGATATAAAGATGCTTTAATAAAAAATAACATCCCAGTAGATGAAGAACTGATCATCGAATACGATTTGAACCTGACCAAAGTAAAAATGTATGTCAAACATTTGTTGGGAATGACTAATCCGCCAGATGCGATTTTCGCTGTAAACGATCCCACAGCTATTGAGGCAATTCAAGTCATCAAACAGCTTGGAAAACGTATTCCAGAAGATATTGCAGTAGTTGGTTTTAGTGATAATTATGGTTCAAATTTTATAGAACCAAGCTTAACTACCATTGCACAACCCGTTAAAGAAATCGGTAAAACTGCGATGGAGTTGCTGCTCGGTTTAATGGATAAAGACATTTCTGAATGGAAACCATTAATTAAAACGCTTGATACCGAACTGATTGTTCGAAATTCTACTGTGAAGCAGGCGCAGGAGCAATAATTTGCTTAGCGTTTTTAAATAGGGAACGTTCCCAAATTTAGGGAGCGTTCCCATCGTTTTTTCAGATTTCCCAATCGCCCTTCTTTTGATAATAAAAAATATCTTCGAGCTGATAACTATTGCCTTAAACTTTAATGAAAAAAGAGCAAGCTTCGGCGAAAAGAGATTTAACGAAAATTAATTTAACAGCAGATTTAATTGTTGCGGGCGGTGGACTTTCGGGTGTGTGTGCTGCAATTACAGCTGCCAGACAAGGTATAAAAGTACTTTTGGTACAAGATAGACCCGTTTTGGGTGGCAACTCATCAAGTGAGGTTAGATTGTGGATCTTGGGTGCAACATCGCACATGGGAAACAACAACCGTTGGGCGAGGGAAGGTGGTGTAATTGATGAAATTTTGGTTGAAAATACCTATAGAAATCCAGAGGGGAATCCATTGATTTTGGATATGATCTTGTTGGATAAAGTTACCCAGGAAAAAAATATCCAGCTGCTTTTAAATACAGCTGTTTTCGAGGTAGATAAAGAAGGAGATCAAATCAAATCCATCACTGCTTTTTGTAGCCAAAATTCAACTTTGTATCAGTTACAAGCACCATTGTTTTGCGATGCCACAGGCGATGGTATTGTAGGTTTCCTGGCTGGTGCTGCTTTTAGAATGGGTGCCGAAAGTAAAGATGAATTTGATGAAGGCATGGCGCCAACTGCCGAGTATGGAGAGTTGCTTGGGCATTCACTCTATTTCTATAGTAAAGATACGGGTCGGCCAGTGAAGTTTACACCACCAGATTTTGCTTTGAGTGACATTACGGAGATCCCACGTTTTAGACAATTTAATGCCAATGAGTTTGGTTGTAAACTTTGGTGGGTAGAATATGGAGGTAGGTTAGACACTGTTCACGATACTGAGAAAATCAAATGGGAACTTTGGAAAGTGGTTTACGGTATTTGGAACCATATCAAAAACTCTGGAGAATTCCCAGAGGCCGAAAACTTGACTTTGGAATGGGTTGGAACTATTCCTGGTAAGCGTGAAAGCAGACGTTTTGAAGGCGATTATATGTTAAGTCAGAAAGATCTGATTGAGCAACGTAGTCATGAAGATGCGGTTGCTTTTGGCGGGTGGTCGATAGATTTGCACCCGGCAGATGGTGTTTACAGCGAGAGACCAGGCTGTAATCAATGGCATGGAAAAGGCATTTTCGAAATTCCGTATCGTACTTTGTACAGCAAGAATATCAGCAATTTATTTATTGCTGGCCGTATCATTAGCGTGAGCCATGTGGCTTTTGGCGCTACCCGTGTAATGGCTACTTGTGCTTACATTGGACAATCGATAGGTATGGCTACGGTTCTCTGTAAAGAAGAAGGTTTATTGCCGAGGGAAGTGCTTACTAAAGGGTACATCCAACAATTGCAACAAAAACTTTCTTTAAATGGGCAATATATCCCAGGTGTGAATATCCAAGATCAGTTAGATTTAATACCGCAAAGCGAGATTTCTGTTTCCAGTACCTTAAATTTCAGAGGATTTGATCGCGTTGATCTGTGGAAAAGCTTAACTACCGCTTCTGCACAGCTTTTTCCGATACTTAAAGGTGAATTGCCGGTTTTCAATATTGCTGTGAATGCATTGAAACCTACTACTTTTAAAACATCTTTAAGGATTAGTGAAAGGGCTGGAAATTTTACGCCGGATCAGGTTTTAGCAACTAAAGAAATTGAAATTCAAGCCGGTGAACAAACCATTAACCTTGATTTTGGAGTAGCTTTGCCAGAAGCTAGCTATGTTTTTATTGTTTTCGATGCTAATGACGATGTACAGCTAGGTTTTACAGAAGAGCGGGTTACTGGAGTTTTATCCGTATTCAACTCTATCAATAAAGCAGTTTCTAATTTCGGAAAGCAAACGCCTCCGGCAGATGCAGGCGTAGATGAGTTTGAGTTCTGGTGCCCTCAGCGTAGGCCACAAGGGCAAAACCTAGCGATTTCCTTTGCTATGCCTCAGCCGATTTTCGAAAAATCAAACCTTACCAATGGGATTGATAGACCCGTTAGTCAGCCGAATGCTTGGGTTGCCGATCCAAGAGATTTTTCGCCAACTTTAAATTTCGAATGGGATGAAGAGAAGAAAATCAAACAAATAGATTTATGGTTCGATGCAGATTTCGACCATCCAATGGAGTCTGTACTCATGGGACACCCAGAAACTGTGATGCCTTTCTGTGTAAGAAAATACGTGGTTAAAGATCAGTTTGGTAACGTAGTATTTGAGAAGGATGATAACTTTCAAACCCATCAACGCATTATATTAGATGAGGCGATGGTTACAAAAAAACTAACTATTGAGATAGAACATCCTTCTGAATTGGTGCCAGCAGCTATATTTGCGGTCCGTTGTTATTCTGAAATTAAGCTGTAATTATGGTTCAATTAGATTTTATAGTGATGGGCATTTTCGCCCTCTTGATATTTGCCATCGGCTTAACTTTTACTCGGGTGGGCAGCAAAAACGGGCAAGCTTTTTTCGAAGCTGGCGGTGCAACACCTTGGTGGATCAACGGACTTTCGCTGTTTATCAGTTACTTCTCTGCCGGAACTTTCGTAGTTTGGGGGTCAATCGCCTATAAATTCGGTTTGGTCTCTAATACCATCCAATTAACCATGGCCATTAGCGGTTTTATTGTGACCTTGTTTATTGCTGCTAAATGGAAAAAAACAGGCGTAGCTACGGCTGCCGAATATATCGGAAAACGTTTTGGCGGTAAAGAGCAACAGTTTTATACCTACATGACGTTGTTGTTAAGCTTGTTTACTACAGCGGCTGTGCTTTATCCGGTAGGTAAAATGGTGCATGTTGCTACAGATCTTTCGGTAAACACGTGTATTTTAATCATCGGGATGATTATTGTGCTTTATACTGCCGCAGGTGGTTTGTGGGCGGTTTTAGTGACCGATGTGGTACAGTTCGTCATTCTATCGGCAGCGGTATTAATCGTTATCCCCATCTCATTTGGGGAAATTGGTGGTTTACAAAACCTAGTTCAAAAAGCACCTGAGCATTTCTTCCAGCCGTTTAACGAAGATTACACGCTTGGCTTCATGCTGGCCTTTATTGTTTACCAAACTTTCTATATTGGCGGAAATTGGTCTTATGTGCAGCGTTACACTAGCGTAGCAAAACAAAAAGATTCTAAAAAGGTAGCCGGTATTTTTACCATTCTCTACCTCGTTAGTCCTATAGTTTGGATGTTGCCGCCAATGATCTATCGTGTCATTAATCCAAATTTAGAAGGACTACAAACGGAAGATGCCTATATGATGCTGATCCAAAAAGTAATGCCTGGTGGTTTAATCGGTTTGGTATTGGCAGGTATGGTTTCGGCTACATCGAGTAAAGCAAATACCACCATCAATATGGCAGCTACCGTTTTTGCTCAAGATATTTATAAAAACCTACTTAATCCATCAGCTTCTGAGAAAAACGTGATCTGGATTGCAAGGTTCTTTACCTTACTTTTTGGTGTGCTTACCATTTTGGTAGCCATGTGGATTCCAAGCGCAGGTGGAATTGTAGAAGTAGTATTAAGTACAGCTTCAATCGCTGGTGGTGCACTTTTTGCACCAATCATCTGGACACTTTTCTCTAAAAGACAAACAGGTTTTTCTGTGGTTACCGCTACAGTTGCTTCTTTAATTATCAATCTGTTTTTTAAAGTGATTGCACCAGAGGTGATAGACTTGAAATTGACCAGAACCATGGAAACGGTTTTAGGTATGGGCATTCCGATGTTGATTTTATTGATTTTTGAAGTACTTTATGCATCGAGAGGGTTTGTATCTAGTCGAGCAATTGAAATGAAAAATGCGCTAGCGTTAACTAAGCAAGTGGAAGCTTTTGATGAAGAAGAAGCCATTGCTGCCGAAAAACAAAACATTTTTGGCGTTCGAGTAATTGCCATTTCTATGGCGGTTGTAGGAGCGGGAATTGTTTATCTGGGTTTGGTAGCCCCGAGTTTCTCAACAACTATTGCTACTGTGGGCGCATTGATTTTAGTTGCCGCTGCGGCTATTGGCGTAGCTACGGTTAAAAGGAAAATTGCATGAAGAAATTAATAGTGTCATTAGTTATTGCCTTTTTTGGATTTTGCAAAATGGTGAGCGCTCAAGTAGCGATGCCTGCATTTTTTTCAGATCATTTAGTATTACAGCAGCAAAGTAATGCTAAAATATGGGGTACAGCCATTGGTAAAAAAGAAGTAAAAGTTCGAACTTCTTGGGATAATCAAACTTATACTACTAAACCAGATGATAAAGGAAATTGGTCGGTGGTAGTTAAAACAGCTAGTGCGGGAGGCCCTTTTACCATCAGCGTAAGCCAGCAAAATAAGATTGTTCTCCAAGATGTTTTACTGGGCGAGGTTTGGCTATGTTCGGGACAATCGAATATGGATATGCCCGTTAAAGGCTACAACAATTTACCCATTACCAATTCGATGGATATCTTGATGGAAGCTCCAGATCCTATGTTGCGCTTATTTAAAGTGGATAGAAAATACGCAACTACACCCGAAACAAATGTAAAAGGAGTTTGGCAACCAGCCGATGCCGGTTCGGTTGCTTCGTTTAGTGTGGTTGGTTATCAATTTGCAAGTTATTTACGCAAACAACTAGGTGTGCCAGTTGGAATGATCCAATCTACCTGGGGTGGTTCGCCTATTGAAGCTTGGATGGACAGACAATTGGTTGGTGATGTGTTAAAAGATCGTATCGTTGAAAACAAAGCAATTTCTAAGGCTGTTCATCAAACTCCCGGCAATCTATTTAATGGTATGATATCTCCTTTAGTCGGCTACAATATTGCTGGAGTTATATGGTATCAAGGTGAACAAAATCGTCATAATTATGGCGATTATTTAGCATTGCAACACGCTATGGTGAACTCTTGGAGAACAAAATGGAACATCGGTGACTGGCCGTTTTATTTAGTACAGTTGGCTCCAATGAAATACGCAGCACACGAAGCTTACAAAGTACCTTTATTGAGAGAAGCGCAATTGAAACTCCCTGATACATTAAACAACGCAGGTGTCGCGGTCATTATCGATGCAGGCGAAGAGAAGAATATTCATCCGGCAAATAAAACCGTTGCGAGTAAACGTTTAGCCTATTTAGCACTAGCTAATACGTACCATAAAAAAGGATTTCCTGCGGCTAGCCCAACGTTTAGAAAGATGGTGATGAAAAATGATACCGTTCTTGTTCACTTTAATGATATTCCACTCGGACTAACAACTTATGGTAAGCCAATTAAACAATTTGAAATCGCTGGCGCTGATCAGATATTTTATCCAGCAACTGCTGTTTTAGTAAACGATGTGGTTAGGCTTTATAGTGATAAAGTGAAACAACCCATTGCGATAAGGTACGCATTTAAAGACTGGGCGGTAGGCGAGTTGTATAGTGTCGAAGGCTTGCCTATCTCATCGTTTAGGACGGATAATTGGAAAGCTCGATAGTTTAATGTTTTCTGCTAATTGGTATTAAATAAGCTGTAAGGCCGAAGAAATGAGTATTGCATAAGCCGGTTCTTGAAAAGATCGCACTTTATTACGTTACGTTTCATATATTTAAAAATGGCTGAAGCTGATGAAACCTTTTTAGCGTACTTAGAGATAAACGCTATATTTGTAGCGATTAGTGGCGATAATTATCAAGTATAAAAAGATAGTTGCCGATCGCCTCTTCAAAGCATATGTGCAACATTAGATTATTTATCGTATTAATCAGTTTTTCGATATTCGGCTTATTTGGGCAAGATCCAACCGATCCCGTAATAGCGTTTAAACTTCCGCCAGCAGCAAAGAAAATTACGTGGGCCGAGTATAAGAAAGAGAAAGCTAAGTACACTGTAAAGCGTGTTCCGTTAGATTTTAAAAGTTTATACCAAGTTGGAGGCATATTAATAGGAATAGAGGAAGGTAAATTTCCGCTGTCGTATCCTGTTACCTTAGAGCGCATCCAAGAAGCTGGAGTAGAACTTTTACGGAAAAAAGAGACGATGATTTCTAACGAGATCGTGAAGATCAATAACATTCGCATCCTAATTAGAAAAACTCAAGCTGTTGATGCGTATAATTATCATTTCTATTCAGATTTTAAGAATTTTAGCAACGTTTCCGGAATTGTGGAATTCAAGAAGAAAGACAAACAGCAAGGCGACTTAATTTTCGATCAAATAGTAAAGAGTATCAGAATGAACTGATAAAAGTTTGCATTGGTTTTAGCATTTCGAATGTGCTAGTCAAACACCTTTTCAAATTATTTTTATTTCGCTCATTTTGATTTTTTAAAAAATAGGATTCTCGTTTTAAGCAATTTCACGAAGCTTCTTAGCGTATATTCTTGCTATTTTGTTACACAATACTGGAATAATTTTAAAAACTACATGAAACAAATCTTCAAAGGAGGGTGTTGTATTTCCGAAAATCGGCATTTATGCTGATTGGTAATAATCAACAATTTTTAAAATTAAAGTATAAAAACATGTCAACGACGAATCAAGTACTTAACGAGTTAATAGAGATCAATAATGATAGAATTGCAGGCTTTGAAAAAGCATTAGCAGATATCAACGACGAAAACATCGATTTAAAAGGTTTATTTCAAGAGTATGCTACTCAAAGCCGTAAATTTAGTCAAGAACTTACAGCGTTAGTAGCAGCAAGAGCAGGTGAGCCAGAAACAGGGAACAGTGTAGCGGGCACTTTGCATAGAGCTTGGATCGACGTGAAAGCTTTGTTTGGCGGATCGGATAGAGAAAGCATTCTTTCTGAAGCAGAAAGAGGTGAAGATGCTATCAAGAAAGCTTATAAAATTGCTTTGACTGATGGCGGTTTAACAGGCGAAGCATTAGAAATTGTTTCGAAACAATCTCAAGATATTTTGTCTGCTCACGACAGCATCAAAGCGCTAAGAGACGCAGCTAAACTATAATTCAAGACAAATACGTATTAGCCACCTCATTCGGGGGTGGCTTCTTTTTGCACTATTTATTTCACGCTTAAATTAATTAGATGAGCCAAAATGTTACCGCAATACATCAGCTTGCCATTATAGGTGGTGGTCCCAGTGGACTGTTTATGTTGAAAAAACTGATAGAGAAAGGAAGTCATCAGCTCGCTATCCATATCTTCGAAAAAGGAAAGCAGTTAGGCGCTGGCATGCCTTACAGTAGTCAGGGAGCTAATGATGAGCATGTGACTAACGTTTCTGGTAATGAAATTCCTAAATTGGAACAATCAATTAGCGAATGGATTGTAAAAGTGCATCCCGATACGCTTTCTCGATTTGGGATTGATTTGGAGCGTTTCCGCGAATATCAAGTATTACCTCGACTGCTCTTTGGACAATATTTATCAGATCAATTTCGCTTATTACAAAAAAAGGCGATAGAGGCCGGTATCGAAATCAAGGTAACTTACGGTGCTGAGGTAGTTGATATATTGGATGTGCCCAATGCCGAACAAGTAGAACTGAGATTTGCTGATGGCGAGAAACTTAGGTTTGAGCGGATCATTCTATGTACGGGGCATCTTTGGCCAAAACAGCATGAAGGTAAAATTGCCGGTTATTTCGATTCTCCTTATCCGCCTTCAAAACTGAAACAAGTATTTAACCATCCGGTGGCTATTCGAGGGGCTTCGCTGACTGCTATCGATGCATTGCGTACTTTGGCTAGAGAGCATGGTTACTATGAGAGGTCGGCAGATGGCTTACTTCAATATCACCTTAATACAACAAATCCTAATTTTAGCATCGTGATGCATTCTAGAGAAGGATTGCTTCCAGGCATACGCTTCCACTTAGATGAACCGATATTGGGAAAAGATAGTCTTTTTGATATGGATGAAATTCGTCAAATTAGAGCAGAAAATGAAGGATTTGTGCCGCTAGATTTGGTGTTTGAAGAAAAGTTTAAGAAGCCACTGGCAGAAGTAGATCCAGAATTTTATGAAGAAATTGCCTTACTAAATGTAGAAGAGTTTATCGATAAGATGATGTCGCTACGGGAGGAACTAGATCCATTTCTACTTTTCAAAGCCGAATATAGAGAAGCTGCCAAATCTATCCGCCAGCATAGATCTATCCATTGGAAAGAGATGCTTTGTGGATTAAGTTATACGCTTAACTATCCTGCCAAATATTTTTCTGCAGAAGATATGATGAGGTTGAAGCAAACACTGATGCCGCTCATTTCGTTGATCATTGCTTTTGTACCGCAAAGCTCTGCCGAAGAGCTGTTGGCATTGCATGATGCGGGGATTTTGAAATTGGTAGCCGTTGGAAATTCTAGCGAGGTGCGGCCTTTAGCAGGAGGAGGTATCGATTTTTACATTGAGGATGAAAATGGTGTGGGTAAAACTACACATTACCTTACTTTTATAGATTGCATTGGTCAGCCGCATCTTTCTTATGATGCCATACCTTATCTAGGCTTAAAAGAAAATGGAACAGTTGCTCCGGCAAGACTTTCATTCAGAAAGCAAGAGCTGGCGAGTAAAATGGCTGCCGAAAATCAAGATATAGAAATAGATCATCAGGGCAATTATTACCTCAGGGTTTCTGGAATTGCTATCAATGATTATTTCCAGGTGGTAGACCGTTATTTAGCACTTAATCCAAGGATTTATGTAATGGCTGTACCATTTATTGGAGGTTATAATCCAGATTATTCTGGTTTAGATTTCTGTGAAACTGCAGCGGCAAGAATTACAGAAGCACTTACGGCAGCCAACGTAAATTAATAACAGCTATGGACAGCATGGAACAACAAATTACAGCACCGAAACTTTATATGGTATTGTTGGGCTCAAAAGCAGCGGGAAGAAACGTAGAACAGCATGATTTTTTCTTTGGCGTGGCAAATTCATTGGCCGAGCTGGTGCCTCAACTACATGCCTTTTGGCCCGAAGCAGGAAAAAGTCTTCATATTGATGGTTGGCGTGAAGTAACTTCAGTAGATGGTTACAAGGTAGAAGTCTATTTGAAAGGTGATGATGAAGTGCTACCTGAGCAGCGATTGTTTTTTATCAACCTCGGCGGTTATACCGAAGGTAGGTTAGAGGAGCAGCACTACACTTTATTATCGGTGTGTGCTGATAAAGCTGAGGCAACACAAAGAGCGAAAAAGGCTGCGTTTTTTAAACAAGCTTCAGTAGCTGGTGTGAAAGGAGCTAATGCACATATCGATGAGAAATATGGTATCGATGTGGACGATATCCATCGCATCGAAGATATTTGGCATCCTCAAGTGGTAGAAAACTACGGCATCAGATTGGTGCCTGCTGAAAATCTGCCAGCTGATGAAGTGCATTTGGGCTACTTCCGATTGGATCGAATATGAGATTTAGCCTTCCGGGAAGTAATTCATCATTTTGCTAAATTTAAATGGTCTCAATGCTAGTCTTTTAGTTTTTCTGGATAAAATATATTCATTTCTTAACCTATATCAATAGGCAAAAGCCATGCTAAACCATAGCTTTGCATGCGCTTACAAATCAGCAGATATTGTAAGGTATAACCCTTCAAAATAATAGAAATGAAAATAGTAGCTTTTGGTGCGTCGTATAGCAGCACATCCATTAACAAAACATTTGCAGCATATGCTACGGAATTTTTCCCAGCTAACGAAGTAGAAATCTTAGACCTGAAATCTTTCCCATTACCTTTATATACCACAGATTTAGAGAAAGAAATTGGCAAACCACAAGAGGCAATAGATTTTGTAGAGAAGTTAGCCACAGCAGATTTGCTAATTATATCTGTAGCTGAGCACAACGGAAGTTATACCACTGCTTTTAAAAACTTATTCGATTGGGCTTCGCGTTTTAAAGTGAAGATGTTCGAGAACAAAAAGGTATTATTACTTTCTACAGCACCAGGACCAAGAGGTGGATTGTCTGCTTTGCAGTCGGCAACGGCACGTTTTCCTATTCACGGGGCAGAGGTTTTAGGCAGTTTTAGTTTACCAAAATTTGCGGATAATTTTGCTGCGGGCCAGGGCATTACCGATGAAACTTTGAAATCGGAGTTTATGCAAGTAATTGAGAGCGCTAAACAACATTTGGCTTAAATTAAAATAGATAGCGCAGGTCTGGCTTTTATGGCTAAAGACTTGCGCTATATTATGCTTTGATATCGTTAGAAAAATTAAAGCCTATAAACGCCAACAACTACAACATCCTCATTTTTGTTTAAAGGTGGTGTACTGATAATCATTAGGATGATGCCTTTTGCTGTCGCATCAAATTTTTCTATCGTTTCGCCAAAGTAGTTGGTAGAGTAACCAAGTTGCGTACCTTTTTGAACAATTATGAACACTTACGGTTTTTGTTGTTTCAAAAGCTCATCCCCGAAAGTTGATCAAGGATGAGCTAATTGAACTATAAAGTTATCGTCTCTACGGTTGAGTTGCCAGGCATGTCCTTAGCTTCGGCAGTGATTTTGGTGCCTGCCAAACTGGTATTTAAGCTAGAGGTTTCGTAAACCCAATCCAGGTTGTTTGCACTTAAGATGGCTAGGCCACTTTCCAACAATGCGTCTACGGTATCGTAAATGCTTACTTTTACCTCTGTAACCCTAAAATTGTCTATAGCCCTTACGGTAATTTGATTACCGATTTGACCTTGATAGCCGCTGGCGTTTATTAAGGTGATTTCTGGGGATTTGCAGTAATCTGCTAAGGCTAAATTGTAAACAGATGTACCAGGCTTAGCAAACATTTGATAAATGGCGGCTAAATCTGTGTTGCTGATGACGCCTTTTGCGTAAACCACCGCTTCCCTAAATTTTTGCTTTACCTCAATTTGTTTTGCTGTGTACACCGGATTTTCTGGTCGTCTTGGTCTTTTGGCGATTACCGTTTGGTTGTTTCCAAAATTTTTGAATACCACTAAGTTGCCCACTCTGCCGCGGGCACCAAACATTACTTCGTTGTTTTCTGACTTTGCCATGTTCTTTCTGTTTTAAAATGTGATTAATAATTAAAATTTACACTCTTGGTAGCGAGTGCTTGGGATAAAGTTGGGCAGTAGAAAATTAGGGCGTGTCGGGTTTGGCGGTTTGGGACGAATTATGCGTTTTTGTCTGTTTTTGTCGGAATTGTCGTTTAGGAGGTGTTGTTTCACCGTCGGTCTACCGTCGGTCCTCCGTTGGTGCTACGTTTGGGATTTGGTGGCGTTTTAAATAGCATTCTGGGTGCGTGAGGTTAAAGTAAAGTGTATAAAGGCTTTAGAATAAATCATTTTTGTGTGCTATTGTTGGTTCTGTCGCTACCGCGGGTTCTACTTTTTCCTATAGCTGAAAAAGTAGACAAAAAAGCCACGGCTGCGCCCTTTGCTTTAAAGTTGGTACTAATGCAATTGCATCTATACCGAAAAGGCCAAGGCCGATTTGAGTGACTTTATGGGCTTTTACTTGGGCTTGAGATTTCGCATAGCCCAACCGTTTATGTTAATTGAGCAGAAAATTTATGTTTTGTATTCTTTTTTCTGGCGATTAGCTCTAATTTGAGTTTGCATATTTATACTGTATCAAGTTTTTTATTGCCAAAGTGTAAACGTGGCTTGCAATAGCCGTTACGAAATTTGCAAGCGGTGTTTGGTTGGCACTTAACAATCTGCTAAAAGTTTCAGGATGCTTGCTAAGTTTTTGTGTATGAGGTAATTTTGTGTTGGTGAATTAACAAGATTACCTTTTACCTATGAAGCATCTGAATTATGAGTGGACCTTTACATCGTTTATTTTTTTATACTGCCGACCTTAGGCTGATTACCGGCAAGAGTGAGCGCAGCTGTCAACGTGTTTTGCAACTGATTAGAGACTGCAATGGTTTGCACAAACACCAGCCAATTACTGTTTTCCAAGCCTGCGATTATCTGGGGATCTCTTTGGAGAAGTTGCTTCCATTTTTGAAGTAGAAAAAGTATTTTTTTGGATTAAAGACATTGGTTTTAAGGTTAATTTAAGTCACGTTATGCTAACAGGCATAAGTCATCTAAACCTCAAACGCCATGCAAAAGACTTGCGCCATTATGGGGTTCTTCGGATAAACCTATAATTTAATTATAAACAAGTCAACAAATTGCTCAAAAACCCATAGTAAAAGATGTGAAGTTTAGGTTAGAATTTTAAACACTTAATTTAGAAGCAGCTCCTCGAAGGATGTTTGATGAATATTTTCTATATTTAGAATAAAATAATACGCTACTCAACTTCGCAAATACCTCCTATTCTGGGTGGGTTGGCGCTATAGAGTAGCGCATATATACAAGTTACCAGCAATATTAAAACCGACAAATGAACGACAACTTCAACATATTAAGACTTTGCTGTTTAATTCAAGATAGAGACGCTCAGGACTTAAAAAGAACAGTCTTATCCATAATTTTTGAAATTTTATACGAAAACAACAATTCTGAAATACCTGCAGACATTCTTTTTCAAAAAACAAATGAAAAATTTAATACTTCACTAGAGAAAGATTTTTTTGATAATTTATTATTGAAATCTAATTCATTTGAATTACTTACAACAGATGGTGCTCCGCTAGTAAAGCTAACAAGTCAAAAATTTACAGAAATCGACAAAGATATTTCAGACTATTCAATCGAGCCTCATATTGAGAGATTTTTAGACCAAAAAAAATATCCATCATATAAGAAAGATGTTATTGTTGAAATCCTCTTTCAATCAATTTACGAAAACATCTATACTTTTACTCCAGAAAAAATTAAGACAATTATTCCTCAAAATATAAGTGAAAAGTTGGAGCAATTTGACTTAGATATATTTAATGAGTTTCTCGAGTTTGATGAACCAACAAAAAACAGATGTCTTTATAATCAATTTGCAAAAGCAATTGAGTTTGCTATTTTAACGTCGGGAAAAGGAGTTACTCAGTTCTCTGAAAATCTCTACAAAGACAAATGCTATTTATTAGATACGAATATCATTTTCAGATTAATTGGAGTTGGCGGAATTGAAAGACAAGATACAATAACACAATTACTAAAAGACTGTATAAAACAAGGAATTGGGTTTGAATACTCTCACCACACGCTTTTAGAACTAAACAAGAAACTAGAGCAATGTGTAATTGAAATCCAACGGGCTGAAAAAAGTAAGAAAATCGAAATCGTAGAAGATGTTTTCGATAGAAATCCACATTTTTTTAATGACGACTTTATTACTCAGTATTGTCGTTTGAGAGGTCAAAAGGTTGTAAACAGTCCTGAACAATACGAAATAGAAATGAAGGCGAGGTTTAAAGCTTTGTGCAAAGAACTTTCTATTGAACAAGCAAATCATAATATCAAAGTAGAAGACTCCGAAAGAAATATTTTTTCATTGTCTTTAATTAAAAAACGAAAAGAAATCAACGAGTTTTATCGTTACTCAAATAATCAAGCTAAAGTTGACGCATACAATGTTATATATGTTCGTAAAAGAAGAGGACATAATAATTATAATTATGCCGATGTAAAATCTTTTTACCTAACAACAGACAGAGGATTAAACAGAATTTTATCAACGGATAAAGATGTCTTAATTCCTGAAACAATTTTACCATCTCAGTTATTCATAATTCACAATCCTGTTTCTAATAGTTCCAGTGTTGAACCAGACTATAAAACCTTCTTTAGGTTCTTAAAAAGAAGAACATCCGAATTTAAATTGAGAGGAAAGGACGTAATAAACTATATTACGCAAGCAAGAACATATACCACAAGTTCTACTGCTATATCTTCTCTTGTTTCTGCATTTTCTGACCAAAGATATAAATACTCAAAAAATGACACTTTAGAAGAAGGTGTATTAGTGAGTTTTAAAGACTTTACACAGACTTACTTTGATAAGAAAAATAGTGAACTCAATGATGTAAAAACGAACTATTCTCAAATTAAAGATAGTGCAGAAATTGAACTGAAAACTGCAATTAAAAAGGCAAATAGTTGCGCAAAAGCGTTTGACATATTAATTACGTTTGTTTTAATTCCATTAATTGCTATCCTGTTAAAAATCTACACATCACTTGACATTTATATAGTTGTCATTATACTTATTATTGCGGAAGTAGGGAAATTCCTTGTCTCTACTAGAACTTCTTTGATAAAACATCTATGGAGAAGGTTTTTTATTTTCTTCTCAAAACGAACATCTTATTATAAGCTGACTAAGGACCAAGAATTTATAGAGCGAGGTATAAAAGAGATTGACAACCGACCAGATAATATATGGAAATAAATAGTGCTGGTAACAGGCGCTTGACAAAAAAGCGGATGAAGTGCTTAAATGAAATTTTGTGTTTAGTATCAAGTTCAGTGCTGGCAGACAGCTTAGTGCTTATAAATCCGCTTCTTCGCCAAGCCCTCGCTAGCGCACGCCTTTGGCGTGTGACAAAATATTAATAATTTTAATTAATGAGTCGTAAATACAAATTCCATAATAAAGAAGGTTTATACTTTGTAAGTTTTGCAACAGTGTATTGGATAGATGTATTTGTTAGGCCTTTATATAATGATGTTTTGATAGATAGTTTAAAGTATAGTATTGCAAACCTTGGTTTGGAATTGTACTGCTGGTGCGTAATGCCGAGCCATGTGCATTTGATATTTAAGGCAAAAGAAAATAATCCTGCTGCTTTGTTGGGAAGAATTAAGGAATACACGTCAAAACAATTGGTTAAAGCGATCAAAGAAAACAGTGGGGAAAGTAGAAGAGAGTGGATGCTTTGGATGTTTGAAAAAGCAGGATTGAAAAGTAGTAATGTAAAAAGAAGCCAATTTTGGCAACATAACAACCAACCTATTGAGCTATGGAGTACGGAAGTGATCGAACAAAAGGCAGATTATTTGCATGATAATCCGGTTGTTTCTGGATTTGTAAATGAGGCTTGGCACTGGAAGTATAGTAGTGCAATTGATTATAGTGGGGGTAAGGGTTTAATAGATATTGATTATTTATGATAATTTTAAAATGCACACGCGACACGCGTGCGCCAGCAGAGGGGTAGCGTATATTGAGAGTTAGTCGATATTTAAGAACATCTTTGATAACATATAAAATGAAAATCACATTACTCGACAAATACAAATCATTACATCCATTTGAAAGCGATGAATTAGACCCATTGACAGTTATAACTGGCAAGAATGGAAGTGGAAAATCTCAACTATTGAATTTAATATTTAATAAATTCAAAAAAGCGTCTGAAGTCGCTAGCCTCAGGATAAATATTTTACCTGAATTAGAAAAAATTCAATTTGAGGGAATAATAAAAGATAATCTACGAAATATCTCATATGATGAGTGGAAAACGGTAGTTAAAAAACTTCTGGATGACTTTAAAAATTTAAAAGGAAACAATATTAAATTATTAGAGTACATTTTCGATGAAAATTTGCAAAGTAAAATTAACAGTTCAATTATTGGTGAAATGCTATCTGATGAGCCTGAGTATTTAAAACTGTTAAAAATCAACGTTTCAGAAGTTCTGAATAGAAATATCGAGACTATAACAGAACTAAACAAAATAGATGAAAATAATGTTTTAAGCAAAATATATAACAATAGGACCGAGAAACTTTTTCATTTTATTAAACATCTTAGTGAAAAATCCGGAAAGCCAATTGAAGCAATTAGAGAATTGGATTTTTTCAATTTACCTATCGATGAAAGTCTAATAGATGAAAACGAGTTATTCAGTTCTCAAGTAGAGTATATATTTTATAATTATGCTAAAAGAAGAGACATAAATCGTAAAAATTGGTTTTTTAAAAAAGAAGATGGGGAAGAAAATGACTCAGTATCAGATACCGATTTTGTAACAAGCTTTCTTCCGCCGTGGGAAATAATTAATAACATTTTAGAGGCGAACAACTTGGATTTTTGTTTCAAAGGAATAGAAAAGAAAGAGTTTAGCACAGACATTATAATTGATTTCAAACTTTTAAAAAAGTCTACTTCGGAAGAGATTCCTTTTAATGATTTATCTTCAGGAGAAAAAGTAATTGTTGGTTTAATCTTAAAACTTTTTACTTCCGAATATTATGGGACAAATTTAAACTTTCCAGATCTAATTTTATTAGATGAACCTGATGCTCATTTACATCCAGAAATGTCTAATCTTTTAATAAATGTATTAGAAAATACATTTGTCAAAAAATTTGGTATAAAAGTAATCTTTACAACACATAGCCCATCAACTATTGCTTTGCTAAATGAGAATAATATCTATCAGATTTCAAATGGTAAATACACATCTTTAAGAAAAATATCAAAAGATGATGCTTTAAAAATACTTACTAGTTTCATCCCAACACTGAATATAGATTACAAAAACCATAAACAGGTTTTTGTAGAGAGCCCAACTGACAGATTTTATTATCAAATAATCTTTGACAAAAGATACCAACAAGAGCAGTATCCATTTAAACTTTATTTTATTTCCAATGGCTATGGAAAAGGCAGTAGTTCTCAAGTACTAGAAACAGTAGATGCAATTAGAAAATCTGAAAACAAGTCATTTTTTGGGATAATTGATTGGGATAAAATAAATAAGGATAATGACTATATAAAAGTTCACGGCGAGAACATCAGATATAGTATTGAAAACTATGTTTATGACCCTATTTATTTGGTTATGCAATTGATGGAGCTGAAGGCTCATAATGTGCATGCCGAAATGGGTTTGGATGAAACTTATAACCAATATCAATTAGGTGAAGAAAAAGAATTAGCTGAAAAAGCTATAAATTGGTTCTTTGAAAAATTCTATAATAAATTTCAAATGGCAGAAGAACTTAAACAAAATAAAAGAATTGTAAAATTTCTTAATGGTATGGATTTTATGATCCCCATTTGGTATCTTGAATTTCAAGGACATGATTTGGAATCCAAACTGAAGACAGTATTTCCTGCATTAGAAAAATACAGAAATGAAGGTGAATTGCAAAGGAACTTGAGTATTATTTCGGCAAAATGTTACCCATTTGTTCATCTCGATACAGTTGAAATTTTTGAAAAGATTATAAACGTCGGCTAACAGCAGTTTGGCAAAATGGCGGGTTCAGTGCTAAATTTGGCGTTTGGTTTTCAAATAAACATTCGTTCTAAATTAGAATTAAGTTTTTTTAAATCAGTCATTTTGCCAAGCTTTAAAATATTGTAAAGTAAAAAGAATTTACTTGCCTTTCAGCAACTCTATCTTCTCTCTTTCGCTAGCTAACAATCTTTCATAGAGTTCAACAATCTTTTCAATTGTATTAAAAGTTGGCTGATAGTTTAACGAACTAGCGATTAGTGTAGAATTGTCACTACTAGTGTTGTGAAATGTATTTGAAATTATATTGAAAACTGCTTCGTCTGAATACTCTTTTATAGCTTCGCTAGTCACTCCCAAAACCTTCGCTACTTTCTCCAAGGTACTGTCCTCAATTTCTTCGCTTTGCTCTAATTTGCTTACCGCTTGTTGGCTAATGCCCAGTTCTGCCGCTAAGGCGTCCTGTTTCATACCACGCAGTTCGCGTATGCGGCTAATCTTTCTTCCTAAATGAGTGCGGGTAGTTTTAGTAGCGTTTTCCATATCCAAATATATAAGAAATAAAGGTAGGTAAAAAACAATTGCGCTGTGGTTTTTTACAATCCGTGTTGGTTCTGTACCGCTTTAGGCTGGGCTAATTTAGTGTTCAACATTAAAACCTAAGCTTTATGGAAATACTAAACCATTTAAACAAAGCCAAAAAGACAGTGCATTTTATGGTCTTTTTAGAAAAATTGGTGGCACAGTTTAAGCCCCTGCAAGTTTATCAGTATGCACAGTTGGGGCAGCAAAGGCAGACAGAAAGTGTCTTTTGTAATTCACAGCAAAAAGAAGAAGCCATTTACTATCTGTTAATTATTACCGAGGGAAGTACCCGTATTGAAAATGGCATCCAAGATTTTGCCAACCAGCATTATGAAGAAGGTAAAGTGGTGGTACATGCGCATGGTGCGACGGCTTTAAAGCAAAACATTGCACAAAGCAATTATTATTTTGCTACCGTGCTGAACCAAGGCCAACTACTTTACAGTGCCAATGGTGTACTTTGCTTAGAAGAAGTAACTACGCCAAGACCAGAGAAAAGGCTGGCGCAAGCCAAATTGCATTGGAAACATCGTGGAAAAATGGCTCAGGGATTTTTAGCTGCGGCTGAGCGAGCCTTAGAAGAAGATCATGAAACGGTTTGTTTATTCCTGTTACATCAAGTGATAGAACAAGCCTGTATTGGGCTGATCTGGGTGTTTATGGGCTACAAATCTGATATGCATAATTTGAGACGATTGCTCTATGTATGTGCTTGTTTTTCCAAAAAGCCAATGCAGCATTTTATGGGTATGCCCGAAAATGAATTGATGCTAAGCATTATCATGAGAAGTTATAGTGAAGCTCGTTACAGAGAAAGTTTTTCGTTAGAAAATAGGTCGGCCTATAATTTTTTAGAATTGGTGGAGCGTTTTATGGAGTTGGCGGAGGAGTTGTGCAAAGAAAAATTTGAAGCTATGGAAGCGGGATTACCAGTGGAGTTGGAGAAAGTGGAAGAGGAGGTTGTCAATGACTAATTTCGTTTTATCTCCTGAAAATTCTTATCTATTGCCTTTTGAGGAAGGTACATGGAAACTAAGTTTACTCACGCTAAATGCTCATTCCGAGCATCGTAGGCCTAGTTCGCCTTACCTGTATGTCGGTCGTCGCATTATTAGCTATCAGAATGAGATTTTAACCCTAGGTGTCACTATTGAACGTGATGGCGAAGAGGAAAAGGTTTGTCTGAAAGTTTTACGTGAACATTTGCAAGTTTCTTGCAGTGTGGATACGACTTCGGCGTATTTAAGCTACCATGCCTACCACTGTTTAGAGCGCATGATGAACTATGATCAATCTGTGGATTTTGAGAAATATTATTGGCCAAATTTCTTTACCCCCAAAATGGGAAAGAGCAAATTTTTGACCATCATTAATGACAGGATGGGCTTAGACATTGAGCTTAAACCGAATTACAGTAGCTTTTACAAGCCTGGAGCATTTTTGTTGCAAGACTTACAGCCACAAGATTTGCCATTGAGCTATGAAGATGCATCAAGAGAAGTGCCTCAGCTAGTTTTGGACGAAGAAGTACTTTCTTTTTTTGTGACAAAAAGGTATCAGCTTTTTAAGCAGTATACTTCCTTGCCCTTTTTGTTAGCTTGTGAGGGGCGGCTTAAAAAAGATAGAAGTGCCGTGAAACAATATCGTACTTTGATTACAGATAGCGCAGATGTTGTTATTTTGCTAAATGCTGTACAGGAGCAATTGATGAACTATGTTGGGGAAATGCTTCCATTTGACAATAAGACTTTCCATATTAAAAACGGTTCGGCAAGGAGCAATTGGCCAGAAGAAGTGCATCAATTATTTAACACATGGCAGAAGGCTTGGCCATTAGTAGCTGTACAGCCTTTTTTGAAATGCTATTTGTTGGGCAGAACTGAAAATTATAAAGTTAAACCTTACAGAAATTGGATTATTAATATCCAACCTTCCTTACTTGTTCCTCAGCTTTGTGTAGTGTGCAACATGCGTAACGAATATTTGGAAATTAGCTTGTGTGTAAAAGTTGATGGCAAATTACATACTATCGCTTATGCAGATTATTTGTTTTTTGTGCAAGATGAACACCGCAATTTTTATCTCTTGGGCAGTTTACAGGATGTAGAGTTGGTACAATGGTTTAAGAAATACAATTTTTGCTTTTCTGTACTGAAATGCCATTTTGAAGGAGATGTGTCGGCATTTTTAAAGCAGTTGGAAACTATTTATGAAGTCCGCTATCAAAATGGAAAATCACGTTCTAAAATAAACAATAACTGAATACTCGTGTGTTGTAAACCCTGTGGGCAATTGCTTACAGGTTTTTTTGCTTTTAGTTAGTTATGTGTTTAAAGTTTCAAGATTTCAACAAGTCAACCATGTTTAAAACTAAGAATGCTAACTTAGGCCTTTGGTAAAGAAATCTACAGCTATCATGTCCGTAACAATAAGAAATATAAAAAAGGATGATAATCCAATCATCGCAGAATTAATCCGTAAGATATTTAGGGAGTTTAAAATTGATAAACCAGGAACTGTCTACACCGACCCATCTACCGATGCGCTTTATGAATTGTTCCAAATTAAGGGTGCCGAATATTGGTTAGCTGAAGAAGACGGTAAATTGTTGGGTGGATGCGGTATTTACCCAACCGATGGTTTGCCCGAAGGTTGCGTAGAACTTGTGAAATTCTATCTTTCGGCAGATACTAGGGGCAAAGGATTAGGAAGGAGGCTGATGGAGCAAAGTATTGAATCGGCTCGAAATATGGGTTACAAACAAGTGTATTTAGAATCATTTCCAGAACTTGCTACCGCGGTAGGTATGTACGAAAAGGCTGGATTCAGAAAACTAGATGGTCCAATGGGAAACTCGGGTCATTACGCATGCACCGTTTGGATGATACTTGACTTATAACCACTACTTATATTGAAAATTAACACAACGTAATCAAATCATAGCAATTGCAATGGAAAGTTTTAAACTAATCGGACTTAAATTAAGCGGAAAAACAAAAAATGAGAATGGACAATCGGGAGTTGATTGTGGTGCATTATGGCAGGAATTTGAGCAAAAAGGTATTACAAGTCTCATCTCTAATAAAGTTAACGATTCAATTTATGCAGTATATTATGATTATGAAAGTGACGAAAATGGATCGTTTTCGTATTTCATAGGTTGTAGAGTTGAAAATGAAACAGAAGTGCCCGAAACTTTAGATGAGCTCATCATCCCCAAACAAAAATATCATATTGAAATTGCCAAAAGGACAAATGACGGGATGCATAACGGATGCTTGGAAAAGAATTTGGAGTTCATCTCTTCAACGTAAGTTTGGCTACGACTTCGAAATTTATGATGAAAGAAGTCATGATTGGGAAAATGCAGAAATAGAAATTTTTATTTCTATTAAAGATCAACAATAAATAAATGAGAGTAATATCCGTTAGGGAAAATCCAACTTATAAAGAAAAAGCAATTCGATATTTACAGGATAGTTGGTCTGAGGTACCACCAATTATTTACGAAGATTGTATTTCGAACAGTATCAACGCAACGCAATCATTACCTCAATGGTATTTGCTGGAGAAAGATGGAGAAATTATTGGCTGTGCAGGGTTAATTACCAACGATTTTATCAGTAGAATGGATTTATATCCTTGGCTTTGCGCCTTGTTTGTTGATGAAAAGCATAGAGGAAGTAACTATGCCAAGCTGCTGATTGACAAAGCGAAAAAAGATACGGCTGAATTTGGTTTCAAGTATTTAAATCTTAGTACGGATCACATCGGGTATTACGAAAAATATGGTTTTCAATACATAGCTCAGGGATATCATCCTTGGGAAGAAGAGACACGGATTTACCAAATTCGGGTTTAGTGCTATTGGTTAGCTGCATTATCTACGTAATTGTAGTGGCTTGGTAAGCAAACAGTAGCCACCGTACCGATATTATCTTTTCCTGGGGCCACGCTAAAACTAGCAGCTTTGTTATCGTTTTGCAGATTAATCATTTCAATACGTTCTTTAATGGATTTAATGCCCATCGATTTTTCTTTAACTCCTAAATGGCTTGGACTAGGTTTGGCAAATACAATGCCTTGACCATTATCTGCTACGGTTATGCACAGCCCTTTATTTGTTTGCCGTATACTTACTTCTAAATGCGAATTAGGTTTGGGATCCGTAACAAGTCCATGTAAAATCGCATTTTCAATTAAAGGTTGAATGAGCATCGGCGGTAGCAACAAACTTTTAAGGTCCAAATTTTCATCTACGCTAAAATTGAAACTGAAAACATGGTTATAGCGCATCGCTTCTAGCTCCGTATATAAAATCAATGCTTTCCATTCTTTATCTGCAGCTATTAAACTTTTGGTAGAATTTTCTAAGATCAACCTACTTAGCGAAGCAAATTTTTGTACCAATTTGGAGGCTGTCCGTTTATCATTATCCATAATATACGACTCGATAGAATTGAGTACGTTGAAAATGAAATGTGGGTTCATTTGGGATCTGATGGCTTTAAGCTCACTTTCCGAAAGCCGCTGCTCAAATAAATACTGATTGCGGATAAAAGCTATTCTTCTTCGCAATAAAAGTACTACGATGAAGATGGTTATCGCTATGCATAGCATGATGAACCAACTTTTTTCATACCAGTAAGGCAAAACGGTGATGAGCAACTTCTCTTCTTGGCTAAACACCTCGTCGTTATTACAACCTTTAATGTAAAGCACATATTTGCCATGAGGCATGCTCCCCAAAGCAATGTCTCCATTTTTAACTTGCTGCCATGTCGCATCGGTTCCCACTTTATAGAAATATTTGTTTTCTTGGGGTGCCGTATAGCTATTAATTGCAAAGTGAATATTCACAATTTTTGTCCCAGCTTTAAGCGTAGTCGACTTTTGACCACTTTGTTTTTGTAGTTGTTTTTCTTGCCCATCTGCACTCACATCCATCAAAATTATACGTGGCACTGCGGTGTTAGATTTGATGTTGTAAGGATTAAACCTGGTAACGTAACCGCTGTAACTCAGCAGAAAGTTTCCCGTTTTCTCAATCTCAAAAAATCCATGCCCTTCATACTGAAAGGGTAGGCCATTATTGTAATTAAAATAGGTGAAGCTTTTTCTTCTATCGTACTTGATAATTCCCTGCTGCGATGGAATCCATAAATTTCCAAGTGTATCTATCAGCACTCTTTTTAGGTAATTTTCTGGTAAACCCATTTGATCATCAATTAAAAAACCAGTTTTGCTTGTCTTGCTGATCTTTAATAGCCCTACGTCCGAAGCAGCCCAAATTACATTTTCTTGATCTTGGGCAATATCAGTAACCCAACTTACTTCTCGTAATTTTCCGGCTGCATCTTTAATAACAATTTTATTGAACGTATCTTTTGAGGGATTGTAAAGGCTAATTCCTTTGGTAGCTCCAACCCAAAAATCACCTTGCCTGTCTATCAAACATGAAAAAACAGAACCATCTATGTTTTTGCCATCTGGCGGATAATGCTTAATAAATTTCTCCGTATGTGGATCGAAAACGTAGATGCCATTTTTTCTTGCCCTTATCCAAAATTTCCCATCTTTCCTTTTGTATAGCTTCGATATAAAAAGATTATCCTTAACACTCAAATCTAACGGTGGGAAAAATATTTTATAGTTATTTCCTGTTTTTTTAACTAATCCAGAATCGGTACTAAACCAAAAGTTGTTTTCACTATCGCGATAAATACTGCTTATGGATTTGCTAAGCGGACTTTTCGAGTTTTCTGGAATTTGCTGAATGTGCGATAACAGTTTCCAACTTTTATCAAATACGTAGATCCCTTTGGCGTAGTAACAGGTAATATAAAATCGATCTATTGTTTCTAACATATTATTGGGTATACCCAGTAATTTTGGATTGGTAAATTTGGCCTGTTGATAAACAGGTATATTCTCAAAATTTTGATAATTTGGATCGATGATGCTGATGCCATTATCTGTTGAAAGCCATAACCTATTTTGTCGATCTTTAGCTAAATGAAAAATTTGGAAAGCATTTAAAGATGATGGATTTAATTCGTTAGAAACATATTTCTTCAGCTCGTTGTTTTTGAGGTTTTTTAATATCAAACCTCCATTTGCGGCAATACAGAGCCAATTTTGATTTGAATTGTCTGTCCATTCTGTAATACTGTTTACCCTAATGCTTGGTCCGTTTATTGGAATTTTTACTGATTTGATGATATTATCTTTTTGGAAATATCGAAGCCCATTACCAGCTTCGCCCATATAAATAGTACCACTAGTGGTTTGATAGAGTGCAAGAATTTGGTCTTGTTCAGCATGATAGTTTACCGTTTTATTCTTCTGATCGATAAGGTACAAGCCATTTTCTCCCAATGCCCACAACCTTTTTTCTTGGTCCTCTGCTATCTGTTGAAAAGCACTTGGCTCTTGTTTAATACCTTTTACAAGCGTTACATAATTTGTAAAACGATTTTTCTTATAGTCGAACAGCTGAACGCCTGCGGCCGTAGCCAACCATAAATTACCTTTGCTATCTATAAAAGGCGTGCAATTCTCATCGGCAGCTAAACTATTTTTATTGGTAGGATGATGGAAAAAGTTGGTAGCTTTCCCTGTTATTGGATTAAAACGAGCAAGCCCTTTAAATGTTCCCAACCAAAGTTGCCCTTCTTTATCTGCAACGATGTTAATTAAGGCATCATTACAAATTGTAGTATGATCACTGGCTTCATGTTTAAATTCTTTAACTCCTGTACCATCATAACGGTTTAAACCTTTACCGGTAGCTATCCAAATGATACCATTTTTGTCTTCGTAAGTACATCTCACTGCGTTGGTGCTTAAACCATCTCTTACCGTAATTTGGTTGAACTTTAAATTAGGAAAAGACTGGCCAATAACGGTGAATGCGCTTAGTATAAGCAATACATATGTGGCAATCCACCTTTTCATATTAAGCAGGGCGATAGATGTATAGATAAAATGAATCTAACTCTTTTTCTTTGGAAATGCAATTATCTAGTTTGTTATCAAAGGTTTAAACTGTGATTTTTAAGCAACAGCGTTGTCGAAATTAGGTAGAAAGATAGTGGCGAAAGTACCTTCGCCATCCGTTCTTGGCATAATTTGAAAACTTGCTAAATAGTTGTTTCCTTGGGCATTTATCATGGCAATTCTTTCCTTTATAGAGGCTAAACCCATAGATTTTTCTTTAACTCCAGTTTTTGTTTTCTTTTTTGGGTCAGGGTCTAGGCCGTTTCCATTATCTGCTACAGTAATATTAATTCCCTGTTCATGTTTTTTAAGTTGCACCTCCAAATGTGCTCCAGGTTTTGGGTTCACAATTAAGCCATGTAAAATCGCATTTTCAATTAAAGGCTGAATGAGCATTGGCGGCAGAAGCAACGTTCTTAGTTCTAGGCTTTCATCAGCATCAAAATTAAAACTGAAGGAATTATTGTACCGCATGGCCTCCAGTTCGGTATATAATTTTAAAGCCTTCCATTCTCTATCAGCCGTAACCAAACTTTTGGTAGAGTTTTCTAAAATCAGCCTACTTAGAGATGCAAATTTTTGTATTAATCTTGAAGCCGTATATTTATCGTTATCCATAATATAGGCTTCTATGGAATTGAGCACATTGAAAATAAAATGGGGGTTCATCTGCGATCGGATCGCCTTAAGTTCGCTTTCGAACAATTTACTTTGGTGCAGCAATTCTTTTGCTTGTTCTTCAGCTTCTCTTTTCTGCAGTTTATTTTTCAATCTCAATTGACCAATTCGGTATCGATTTAAAAAAAATATCAACACCGAACTTACCAGCACAAGTACCAAACCAGCATAAAGATAAATTTGTTGCGTTTTAATTTTTGCTAATTCCTGTTGCTGTTTGTAATGGTCTTCTTTCTTTTGAAATGCAAACTGAGCCTCGAGTGTGGCTATTTTGTTCTTGCTTTCTTGCGAGTATAAAGAATCATCAATTTTTTTGGAGATTTTAATATTGGCAAGTGCATTTTTAAAATCTCCCTTGTGTTCTTGTAAGGTTGCCAAGTTACCCGAAAAGTAACTGATGTTGCTTGGTTCTCCAGTTTCTTTACTAATACGGATAGCTTTATTTAAATAAAAGACCGCTCTATTGTAAATCGAATCGTAATTATTGGGTACTACTGCGTTTTTTCTGAATTTGTCTTTGGTTTTATTAATGTAAATATCAGCATAGGTACCCCCAATATTGCCAATATCTGTAATAGAACTACTCGAATTAGGATTGGTTTCATTATGTAGTTTTTGAGCTTGAAACAAATAATTAAGCTTGGTGATTTTATCCCCATCATTTATAACAGCTAAAAGACCCAGCACATTAGCCTGGCCAACTTTTTCGTCTAATTCTCTGAACAAAGGCAAACTTCTCAATGCAAAAGCACTTGCCTTTTGTAGCTCGTTATTGCTAAAGTAAACAGTGGCAATTATGTATCCTGATTGTGCAATTCCATGATTGTCTTTCAGTTTTTTATATTTCTCATGACCTTTTAGGGCGTAATTAAGTGCAAGTTTATGGTTCTTTTGTGTGATATATACGTTGGCGATATTGCCGTAAATTAAGGCCGTATATGGATCAAATTTTATCTCTCTTGTTATTTTTAATGCTCTAAAATAATTGCTTAAAGCTTCAGAACCTCTTCCTAAATTTTCGTAAATCACGGCAATATTAATTAAGCAGCTGGCTTCTCCTCTCGGATAGTTGATTTCGTAATTTATGGTTAGTGCTTTCTTTAGGTAAGAAAGTGCCTTATTGTATTCACCTTGTGAAGAATAAACACTACCATACATATCATACATGGCCGAAATTCCTTTTTTCCAGCTTATTTTTTGTGCATTTGCGAGCCCCATTTTTGTATAATGTAAACATGAGTCTGTATCTATATTCCTATAGGTCGCTGCGATTCGATAAACGATCTTAATTTGTGCGGTATCTAGCGCTTGCGATGGTTTTAATAAATTCTTCATTGAATCTATTGCAGCAATGCCTTGTTTTTGAGCTAGAGCAGTTCTGGGAACTAAACTAACAAGGATATAGAATATGATAGGTTTAGCTATCAATTGATATGTTTTTATCTTCATGGAAGGGTATTCTTTTGTTGTTCAGAGATATGTGTCAAAATAACACATAAATATACCGAGTATCGTTAAGTTAAACTAACTCAAATTATACGCTCGCTCATTTACAATACCTTTTCGCTCAGCACTGTTATTATTCCGTAAAAAACGCCGCTTTTTTCTTTCAAATCAAGTTGGTGTATTGTTAATGAGCACCTTTGATCCTGATGTTTTTTATTCGGCTTCGCTCACCTTAGTCTCTCCTTCACTCATTCAATTATTGTATTCAATCATTATGTAGAAAAGCTGATAATTAGGTTGATAAGTTTGGTTAAGAATAAATCGTGTACTAAATCTTTCGTCATGAAAAACGTTAAATTGCTATTCGTGTTTTTATTGCTAATAAGCTTTACAGCATGCAAAAAAGATAAACAAGTAGTTACCGACGATTTCAATCCTAGCCAATACTATCTCGCCAGAGAATATAAAACGGGGCTCGGTTTTGGTACCACCAGTTATGTATATGCCTTTTTATCCAACGGTAAAGTTGTTCATTCTTATCTCGGCGGCTTTAATACACTCGGTTCCTTCGCTAAAAAATAGGAAGTTTATAATTGTCTGCTCATCCATAGCCTCATTCACTCATTAAAATTACCCATTCGCTCATTCTCGAAAAATCGCAACATAAAGAGTTGTTCATTTGGTTAACATTTTAGTTCAACAAGAAAATTTAGCAATGAAAAATTTGAAAATATATCTGTCAATGATGTTGCTGTTAATAGTTGTTAGCTGCAAAAAGAACGATGAAGTAAATCCCGAAGAAACAAAAATTGATTTAACAGAACATTTTATTACTTGGGAGGCTCCAACTAAAACGTATACTGGAAACAGAATTTTCAACTGGCCAGTTTTAGTCTTATTCGAAAATGAAGGAAAAGTAAAGATGTACAGCTTTGCAAGCAATACAACTCCAACTCAGGGTTCTTACACCTTAACTGATGATCAATTAACAATAACCACCTCGGACCAAATTTTAGGATTTACAATTAAAGACGGGAGTATAATTGATAACAAAGGCTTTACCTATGAGATTCAAAACGTGAAACTTCGCGAATTTCCAAGTACAAACCAATTTACAGGTAATTATAGTGGTATGTTAAATTCTTATATGGTTAATACTGCATTCCCATTTAGTTACTCTTTTAACCAAACACAGTTCGGAGAAGGTTACAACGGACAACCTCAGCTTGATTATGTGTTAAATCCTATTAATAATGTATTTGCCATATCTTCTATAAATAGTGTTGTGAGATATTTTCTCATGGTAGATGGCAAACTTACGATAGTTCGATTTAAAAGCGGAAGTACTAATGCCGAGTCCTTGTTGTATGGAACACTTTTTAAAGATCAATAATTATCATATTAAAACTTATAACCATGAAAACATTAAAAATAAGTTTAGTCCTAATTTTTGCCATTACAATTTGTATAAGTTGCAAAAAGGATCGTAAAATACCAGATACAGATATCACCAAAGGTCTACACATCATAGATGGTAAATATCTGGCCGATAAATGCGGTAACAAAGTCGTACTACGAGGAGTAAATATGGGTAATGTTTATGCGGCAAACTTCGGTATAAAAGAAATCGAAGAAATTGCAAAAACTGGCGCCAACACCGTTCGTTTGGTATTGACCCAACAATATCAAGATTGGAGTAATGGAGGTGCACTTACCAATTTGAGTGGAGCTAAAATAGAAACTGCTATTGCGGCTTGTTTGTCTAAAGGGATGATACCTGTTCTAGAATTGCATGATTTCACAGGTACGGCTAATGTTGCTGCAGATTTGCCAAAGGCTACACAATGGTGGATCAAACCAGACATCAAGAACACGTTAGCTAAATATCAGCAATCTATTATCCTAAACATTGCCAACGAACCCGATAACGGAAGCGCTTCTGATGCTAGTTATGCGGAAGCAAATATCAACGCTGTTAAAGCATTACGAAATGCCGGCTATACTTGCCCAATAATGATTGATGCCTCTAACTGGGGAAAGGACCATGCATTCTTCTTATTTAAAGGACAAGCATTAATGGATGCCGATCCTTTGCATAACCTGATTTTTAGTGTGCATGCCTATTGGCCAACCAATGGTGCGTTTGGGAACTATTCTGATGCCAATATAGCATCGAATATGACTGCCCTTAAAAATACCGGTTTGCCAGTTGTATTGGGCGAATTGGCACATGCCGATATTCAAAATGGCCTAACCTATAACATTAATTACAGATTACTGATGAAGCTTTGCCAAGATAACGAGTTTGGCTATATCGTTTGGTGGTGGGGCTTTAATAATAATCCTGGAGCCAATAACCAACTGAGCATGACCAATGATGGCTTGTTCACTGGGTTGCAAAATGCAGGAAAGGTAATGGCTACCGACGATGTAAACAGCATCAAAAATACCTCGAAGAGAATTTGCCCATAATACCCTAAATCCTGTGAAAAAGCTAATGTTATTAAGTTTCCTGCTTGTGTTCATTGCTGTTTTGGGAAATGCTCAAAAAACCAAAAACGAAGCTAAAGTGAATTTGCTGGGTTTGGCTATAGGTTTGCCAGATATCAGCTACGAGCGACTATTAAATGAGAAAATGGCCGTTGGTTTATCAACAGGAATGGGTTTTAAAAACGGAAAGCATTATCAAAACCAATATCGTTACGTGTTGCTTCCCTATTACAAATACTATTTTGGGAATAAGTATGCCAGCGGTTTTTTCCTATAGGCTCATGCATCAATAATATCGCTTAAAAAAGATCTAAAAGATGAATTTAATTTAAAGACGAGAAAAAATTTAAACCTTATTATGGTTTGCTATAGCTCTCGGTGTAAGAATTACAGTTTGGGCAGGCAAAAGATTTTAAACGGAAAATATTTTATCCAACTAAAACCAATCGGTTATGAAGAAATTTAAAATATTTACAGCCTTACTTTTGTTGGTGGCCCTCATTGCTTGTAAAAAAAGCAATGATGCTGATACCACCACCTGCGCTGCGCCTACTTTACCAACTGTTACTGCAATTACAGCTACCACGGCCACATTGAACTGGGCACACACCAACACGCCTCTGCAATGGCAGATCAAATATGGTGCGCAGGGCTTTAATGTAAATAAGGCAGGGATAAGTATTTTTACTCCAACAATACCTTATACACTCAATCCACCACTTACGCCCGCTACCAATTACGATTATTATGTACGTGCTGTATGTGCATCTGGCGATGCCAGTGAATGGTCGCCTGTAACTACTTTTACCACTTTGTCTGCTGCCTCTGTTACCTGTGCAGTACCCACTATGCCAACCACTTCTGCTATTACAGCAACCACCGCTTTGCTTAATTGGACACAGCCCGGTACGCCGCTCCAATGGCAAATCAAATATGGTGTGCGAGGTTTTAACGTGAACACGGCAGGGACAAGTATTATTACCTCCTCAAAACCTTATATGCTCAACCCGCCGCTTACGCCAGCAACTGCTTACGATTATTATGTACGTGCTATATGCGGTGCTGGAGACACAAGCGCTTGGTCGGCGGTTGCCACATTTACTACCAAGTAAACCTTTAATTTAAATAGTAAATCCTGTTAAGAAAAATGTAATACTTAAATAAAAAACATAGCTAAAGCAATCAAATCTCACATCTAATATTAAAAAAACAAATTATTATGAAAAATTTATTTATCATTTCATTATGCTTTTTGAGCATAGGTTTTGTCGCCCAAGCGCAAACAAAAAAGCCAATTAAAAAAATAACTACCACGGGTAAAACAACGCCTGCAAAAACAACAACAAGTACAGCTAAAACAGCCGCAACCCCTACAACTACCAAAGCAGCAACTAAGCCTGTAGAAACTGATGAAAAAACTGGGGTTAAACCTGCAAGTAAATCAACAAAGCAAACTAAATCAAATGCTGGAAATACAACTAGCTACAAAGCGGCCCTTGGTTTAAAATTTATCTACGGTGTTGCGCTTACCGGAAAAGTCTTCATCAAAGAAAACGCTGCATTGGAGGGTATTTTGAGATATAACGGTGCTGGTGGCTTGGGCAGCAACATTGCATTTACTGGCTTATACGAATATCATGCACCAATTAAAGGTATTGATGGTTTGCGTTGGTACCTTGGTGGTGGTGGTCATCTAAACCATTTCAGTTGGAAAGATAGCGATGCAGATGCCGTTACTACATTTGGTGTAGCAGGTGTTTTAGGTTTAGAATACAAATTTGCTAACCTACCATTGGCCATTAGTGCAGATTGGCAGCCTGCATATATTATTAGTAGTCCTTCTGGTTTCTCTGCAGAAAACGGTGGTATCGGTATTAAATACACTTTCTAAATTTTAGGGAAATAATTTAAGAAACAAGCACATGAAAACTTTAATCATCATCAGTTGCATTTTATTTGGCGTACTACAAACCACTCCAGTAAAAATTAAGGTAAAGCCCGAAGTAACTCAAATACAACAGGCTAACCGTATACCTCGACTTCAAATTTATTTTCCAAAAAACGGACAAAAAGTACGAGGTAGATATTCAATTTACGGCTATACAGAACCTAATATGAAACTTAAAGTACAAATTACAAGCACGTATTACGAAAAGCTTTACAACAATCAAAAAGAAACCATTAGTAAGGGCAAAGGGCCAATAAATAGGATAAATAGAAGCTACCCGTTAACTGCTAATAGTATAGGCTACTGGGAATTGAAGGATATCGATTTAACTAATAGAAATTGGGAAGAAGACTTTACCATTAAGGCAATTGTCGAGGGGCGCACTGCAACCATATCGGTTTACGACCATACCCATCCAATTGTGATTGATTAATGTATGCTCAATAAAAAAACAGCTATGAAAAGTTCAAATTATATAAAACCAATATTGGTATTTTTTATCATATTAGTTGCTTCTTTTAGGGCAAATAGCCAAACTACAGATCTTAAAGATTATGTCATCACTGGATATTATGCCAAATCGGCCAGTGCTACATTTAAAACACCATTTCTCATCAATTTTGGGGAGAACAACACCTTTCAAAAATTAGATGTAGAAGGTAAACTTCACGAAGGAAAATATTCTGTAGCAAATGGGAAAGTTAAATGTGAATATGTTGGTGGCTTTGAAAATTATACTATTGAAGGAGAAACAGTAAGCTCTCCTGATAGTAGAACTTTTGCGCTATTCAAAAAGAAAATCTTTGGTAATCAGCTAAAAGGTAATCGATATACAGGGATTTTATACAAGCAGAATTCAAATGTTGCTGTAAGAGCTAGCTATCAATTTATCGGCAATAAATTTAGTGTAACAGATGAAAATGGTACAGTTTCTAGTTATAAGGACTACACATTAGTAGGTAATATGGCTGGCTACAATTGGAATGGACCAAGCCAACTAAAAACCAAAATGATCAGAAATGTTTTTGTGCAATATGGCAGTCAATTGGTTGTAATAAATATTTATAGAAACGAAGGTGCTACATATGGCATTTTAGACTTGGTAAGTAAATAGAAACACATTTTCTAGAGCAAGTTAGCAAGCTGCTTAACTTTTAGAATTCTAATTGAGCATATTTTGTGAAATAAAACGATAACAGATATTTAAAAACATAGCATATTTTCTAAATAAATACACGAAATTTAAGTAAACAAAATACCATGTTAAAAGCAGCAATTTTAGACGATGAAATAAGAGGAAGTAAATTGCTTGCTCATAAACTTGAAGTTTTCGAAGATGAATTGCAGGTTGTAGCAGTGTTTAACGAACCTGCTAAAGCTTTAGATGTCATTATAGAAATGGGCATTGACGTGCTATTTTTGGATGTGGAAATGCCCGGAATGAATGGCTTCCAATTTTTGGAAAGATTAGGCTCTTTTAATTTTGAAGTGATTTTTACCACCGCCTACGACAGTTATACTTTGGAAGCTTTACGACTGAGTGCCGTAGACTATCTCCTTAAACCTGTTGATGAGGATGATTTGCAGACCGCAATTATCCGTTTGAGAAAGCGAGTAGCAGAGAAATCGATGTACAAGGCTATTAAACAGACTAAAAAGATGAGTACACGCTTGGCCCTGCCAACTGCAGAAGGTGTTTATCTGGTAGAAAAAACAAATATCATTAGGGTAGAAGCAATGAGCAATTACAGTGTGTTCTTGTTGGCCGATACTAAGAAGATAGTGGTTTCTAGAACCTTAAAAGAATACGAAAGTCTTTTAGATGACGACCAATTTATGCGGATCAATCGCTCAGTTATCATTAACCTAGATTTTGTGGTGAAATACCGCAAAGGCGATGGCGGCACCTTAGAACTTTCTGATGGTGCAGAGGTGGAGGTTTCTCCACAGAAAAAAGATGCGTTACTGCAAAAGCTATTCTAATTGCAAAATTCTAAAACAAAAGCCGAAGCAATTGCTTCGGCTTTTGTTTTAGTTTGCATCGTAAATGATCACCTTTTCGAAGAATATCCTAAATTCTTCTAAAAACGTTTTATGAATTGGATGAACTTGGTAAACATCGTGAGCTGCTAGATCTTCAAAGAATAAGATTAAGCTGAAAGTGTAAGTTGTATCAACTACCGCACGCTCTATAGGTGCAGGAGTACCTACATGAAAGTTTTTTACAACTTCAATATTTTCCAAACTTTTCAATCCTCCTAAAAAAGCTTCTTTTTGAGCTTCAGTGGTATCGGCTTTTAACCAAAATAATACGTGGTGTGCAATCATTATTGTTTTTTGATAGCGAAGATAGATAAATTGATCTATTGTTGTAAGTCTTTTTGCCAAATGACTTCGCCGGTGCTTTCAAAAACTAAATCTTTAGCTTCAACCAAAAAAGATGTTTTAAATGCTTCGGTTTCAGTAAATTTCTTTATCTCCAGAACAATTTTTTCCAGCATTTCTTTTCTGCCTAGGTTTTTATACTGATCTGAGGGAATTAGAAAATACATTTCTTTCGGTTCGAAATCTAGGGTGCTATGAGAAGTGTCTCCTTTCTCAATTAAGTTTCTACCAATTAAATACAGCGCATTTTCTTTCGGTGATTCGATCAGTCCAATTTTGAAATGGCTGATTGTTTTTTCAGGCTTTTCGTTTTCACTGATATTCGTAAGCCATTCGTTAATGCTTTTAAATTTAGACGCAGAAATAATGGGTGGTGGTGTAAAATCATCTTCGATAACAGTAGCTGTCCTATATACGCTTCTAGTTTCTTCCATTGTTTTCTCCGTTTCTTGCCTACAATTGGCAATTATTATGGTTAGAAATAGTAACGATATGTTGAGTGTAAAGTGTTTCATGAGTGTTTAATATGGATTTGTTAAATCTAATCGATTTTACTTGATTTTTCGTTGTCGTGCACTTGCTGCTTCAGAAAATTAATCAGTGATAAAGCCTCATCAACATATCGATCTTGGTATTTAACGCTGATGCTGTTTTTATAAATCAGATCGAATGAGATCCAGCCGCCAATTCGTTTAATGAAATATTTAGGTTGTGTATTTTCATGTGTAACGAAATCGTAGTTAAACTTTTGTAAGAACGCCGCTTGAATTAGCAAGATGTCAATCAAACTTGAAGCTTTGATCAGACTAATTTGTTCGTGTGTGCTTTCAAAAATTGGATTGAAATAGGGTTTGGCAATGTGGGGAACGAAAGATTTTATCGTTTCTTCAAACGAATTGAAGGAAGAAATAACGATGTCGTGGCGAGGAAGAACGAATATCTTTCCTATTCTATTTGCTGTTACACAAATGATATCCCCATTAGCAGTAGAACCAATTTGGGTAGAGCTAAGTAAATCTGCAACATTATAGTTTTCGTCTAGTTCCCAAAGGTCTGTATAATCTGCAAAGGTTATTGGTATGTTTTCTGCATCAGGATAACTAACATAAACTTCATTACAATAGGTTCCAATCCCATAAATGATCAGAAAATGAATATAATCGGACGGCAAAATAGCCAATAGCTTTTCATTAAGCTTTTCTACATTTTGCTTTCTATTGGGATCTAAGTTGTCAGTTGCTAAAAACATATGCCAGCTGTGGTGAATTTTAAATCTAATCATTTTTAATAAAATGCACCTCCTGTCATTCATACTTTGGAGGCGTCTATTGCCTAATGCCGGTAAATAGGAGTGTGAAATGGATTGAGTTTGCAATTTTTTCTGTAGGTGCTTTGCCAAAAACAAATTAAGAATATAAAAATTTCCTTTTTTATTATCTTCGCATCATGTATCGTTTGGTAAAGCCTATATTCTTCAAGTTCGACCCTGAGAATGTTCATCATTTTGTGGTTAAACGTCTTAAATGGTTCAATGATGTTTTCCCTTTTGGGAAATCAGTTTTAAGAGGCAGTTATGATGTCAGCTTTAAAGGTTTGGAGCGTGAAGTTTTCGGACTGAAATTTAAAAATCCGGTGGGTTTAGCTGCAGGTTTCGATAAAAATGGAGAATATGTAGAAGCATTAAGCAATTTGGGCTTCGGCTTTATTGAAGTAGGCACAGTTACCCCATTACCACAACCTGGTAACGATAAACCTAGAATGTTCCGTTTGCCCGAAGATGCGGCCTTAATTAACCGTATGGGGTTTAATAACAAAGGTGTAGACACCATGGCCGAACGTTTACGTTTGTTAAAAGACAGGCATCCGGAGATTGTGGTGGGTGGAAATATTGGCAAAAATAAGAATACACCGAACGAAGATGCCGTTTGCGATTACATTAAGTGCTTTGACAGGTTGTTTGATGTGGTAGATTATTTTGTAGTAAACGTAAGTTCGCCGAATACGCCTGGCTTACGAGCTTTGCAAGAGAAAGAGCCTTTAATGGAACTTTTAAATACTTTGCAAAAACGTAATTGTAAAAACGAAATATCAAAACCAATTCTGCTAAAAATTGCTCCCGATTTAACTGATGAGCAATTGGATGATATCATAGATATTGTGAAGGAAACTGGAATTGCAGGCGTAATAGCTACCAATACAACCATCGGAAGAGATGATTTAGGTTCTCCAGAAAAATTGAAAGGGGAGACGGGTGGTTTAAGTGGCAAGCCGTTAACTCAACGCTCTACCGAAGTGATCCGCTACCTTTCTGAGAAGTCTGGTAAAGCATTCCCAATTATTGGCGTGGGTGGTATTCACTCTGCTAAAGACGCGAAAGAGAAGTTGGATGCCGGAGCTTCTTTGGTACAGCTTTACACTGGTTTTATTTACGAAGGCCCCGGCTTAATCAAACGTATTTGCCAAGCTTTGGTCTAGCTTTCATCGTTTTCTAGATATCCTTTTAGGCTGGTATGTAAAATATAGTTCCAGCCTTCGGTAAAGCTTTCTTTGCTAAAATCTGGTCCGCCTTCTTCTAGTGTATGAACGTCGGAATGTACTAAGCGTACAATGGTTTTGTCGCCTTTATCCATCAACTGCCAGCAAACGAGCGAATTGCCAGGGTAATTGTCGTATCGCCATGTATGTGCGAGCTTTTCATTTGCTGTAGCTTCGGTTACTTCACATAAATGTAAGTACTGCGGACCACCATCTGGACCGCCCATAAAATCAAACTTAAAACCAACTTTAGGTTCAAATTTTTCGATATCGAAGTACCATTGTTTCATCTCACTGGTATCGGTTAAAGCGCTCCATACTTTACTTACTGGAACGTTAAAGGTTCTTTCAACTAAGATGCTTTCTTTTTTCATTTCATATAAATTTAGTGTCGGCTCTCGTAATTTATAACCTAACAATTCTACTTTTGTTTTGATTGTATTATTTGTAAGTGCTTGATTTTCATTTAAGATATAAATACATTGTTTTATTATTTGGAATTATTCTAAATAGTTAGATATTTGCATCATCAGCTTCTAAAAGATATGTGCAAGAAAACCATGATCGCTAATTCGGGGGATATACAAATTACACAATGTAATAACTGTAAAATGATTAATGTTTGGAAACCAGGCTTGCTGCTTAGTTTTTCCTTTAGTCAATTCTACGAATTTACGAAAGTGGCTAAACAATTAAACTTCGATAAGTTTTTTGAATATAGTCCAGATGGAAATAGGGTAGTGATTTTATCTACGCCTTTTCCAGATATCTGTTTGAAATTTACGAGCGCAGAGTTGCATGATTTTGTACATGCTATTGATGAGGCAATGTATATGCACAAAGTTTACGAGCTGGTGCATAATTAAATTTTCGGTTATTTGGTTGTAAACGAAAAAAGCCCCGAAGTTTATCGGGGCTTTCTTATTTCTTTGTACTAAAGATTATTTAGCTAAAGCTGCTAATACAGCATTGTTTTTTGCTAATTGATCTTTTGTAGATTGTTGAGAACGGCTACCTAATTCTAAGTTAGTCGCCAATTTCAAGTTTTTTACTTCTAAACGAGAAACAGTTTTATTGTATCTGTCTTTTCTTTTTAATCTGGTAACTGCCATGATAATAAGCTTTTTTCTTTTTAAATATTTTAACTTGAGGTCGAGAGCGGATTCGAACCGCTGTACAAGGTTTTGCAGACCTCTGCCTAGCCACTCGGCCACTCGACCTTTCTTTTCAAGGCTGCAAAAATAACAATTTAATGTAAGCTTGCAAACTATATCGCTTAAAATGTTTAATTATTTTTATGCTTTTGGTTTGGCTGCTTACTAGTTCATTGGTGATTAACTGTTTAAGTTGATTGGTTAGCTCTTGGCAAACTTAGAACAGCTCAATGAAAACTGTTTACTGTCGGCTGATCTCGCTACAAAAAATAGCTGCAGATACGGCAACGTTCAATGACTCTGCCTCACCAAAACGAGGTATAGTAACAGGGAAGTTAATTTTTTCAATCAGTTCTTTGCTAATTCCATGACCTTCGTTGCCTAGTAAAATTAAGCCCTCATTTCCCCACTGTGTTTGATAGATGTTTGCTCCGTTTAACAGGGCTCCGTAAATTGGCAGCTTCACATTCGCCAAAAAATGGTTTAAAGCGGTGTATTGGATGGTTACTCTACATAAGGAGCCCATGGTAGATTGAACTGTTTTAGGATTGTAGGCTTCTACCGTGTTTTCAGAACAGATGATGTTTTTGATGCCAAACCAATCAGCAGTTCTTATGATCGTTCCAAAATTACCCGGATCCTGCACATCATCAAGTACTAAAGAAAACTGCTGCTTTAACACGTTAACGTCTATCTCTTTCTGAATCGGAATGTGTACTAAAGCAAGGATACTCTGCGGCGTTTGTAGCGTGCTAATCTTTTGTAACTCGGTTTCTGTTACTTCAAATAAGTTTATATTTGTACTAACTTTAGGTAGAGTAGCCGATATTTTTGAAGTGTAGTAAATGCTATGTAGTTGATAATCAGATTTTAAAAATTCTACAATAGATTTTATACCCTCAATAATGAAAATTCCGTTTTCTTTACGGTACTTTTTTTGATGAAGCGATTTAATAAAACTGATCTGAGATTTTGAAAGCATATAAAAACTACAATAAACAGGACATTCAACTTCTTGCAATATTACTATTTATTCTTGTTTTTATAGCAGGGTGCGCCTCAACAAAATATATTGAAGACCACCAAGCCATTGTAAAAAAGGTAGAAATAGATAGTATAGGGAAAGCGTACGAAGAGGCTGCTTACACTTACGTTCAAAACGATATTAAACCGACAGAAGGTTTAGGAATTAACGTGGCTATTTATAATATCTTCAATACGAAGGATGGTAAATATCGCAAAACAAACATCAAGCCTTTAGGTAGTCCGCCACCTATACTAGACAGTACTTTAGTAGAAATATCTCGGAGCCAAATTGAAAAGTTTTTAAAGAGTAAAGGTTTTTTCAATGCAGAAGTAAAGTCTGATATTCAGGTAAAGAAGAAAAAGGCCAAACTTACTTTTACTGCGAAAACAGGAGCGCCATTTATGGTGAACGAGCTTACAAACGATATCGAAGACGAAACAGTTAAATCTTTGTATTTAAGTAATAAGGGTAATTTTTCGCGTTTACGTGTAGGCATGCAGTACGATGAAGACTCTTTATCTTACGAACGCGAAGAGATTTACAAACTTTTGCGCCAAAATGGCTATTATGATTTTGTAAGGCCTTACGTGAAATTTAGTCCCGATTCTAACCAAAATAATAATAAGGTTAAAGTAAAACTGATCATCGATAATCCAATTGATAGTACCGATAAGCATAAGGTTTACACCATTGGTGAAACAAATATCATTATTGCACCAAGTACAGATGGGTTTACGGATTCAATCACCTTGAACAAGCGAATTTTTAACCGTATTCGTTTTACTGATTTATCGGGAAAGTTCAGAAGAAACCCAATTACGCGTTATGACTTTATTAGGCCAGGGGAAAAGTATAATATTGACAACGAACAGCTTACCTACGATAGACTTTATGAGCTGAATATTTTCAAGAATGTAAAGATCGATTATTTGAAAAATAAAGATACCAGCGGCGTTGTAGACCCGGTTATTTTACTTACTCCTCAAAAAAGAATGAGTAATAGGATAGAGGGCGAAATTCCATTTAACAACGCTACGGTAGGTTTTACTTTGAGTAATACTTATATCAATAACAATTTTTTAAGGGGAGGAGAAAAGTTTCAGTTTCAGGTGAAGGGCGGGTTGCAGTCCAGATTTTCGAATATTGGTAGTATCTTCTCAGATGTTTATCAGCGGGATTTCTCGGTTAGTGCTAGTTTAACTGTGCCACGCTTAATGGTGCCTTTTCGTATTCCAATTATGGGTAAAAATGGCATCCCATACACTACGTTTTCGAGCAGTTATCTTTATGCTTTACAGAAGGATATTACCATTCGTAGAATTTTTATCAATTCCATTACTTACGATTGGGTAGAGACCAAGTCTAAAATGCACTCTTTTACACCTTTAAATTTCGAGTATCGTTTTGGTAGCGTGTTAATTGATACCATAAATGCCGGGAATGCAGAAACGGTAGTAAATAACTTTTTTAACCTGCTCTTGCTCGACAGGAAGAACGTTACGTTGGGAATGAAATATGCTTATTCCTTAAATGCCGATAAATTATTACAAAATAAGAGTTTCATCTATTTTAGAGGTAATATTGATATTGCTGGGAACTTACTGCAGGGGATTTCGAGCTTAACTGGTAAAAAACACAGCGCTGCCAATGGCAATGAGGGTAAGATTTTAGGACTGCCCTATAATCAATATGTTAGGCCAGAGGTAGATATAAGATGGTATAAAAGCTTAGGTGCAGAATCGCAGTTGGTAACCCGTATCAATGGGGGGATAGGACACGCTTATGGTAATTCATTATCGATACCTTACGAGAAAATGTTCTATGCCGGTGGTTCAAGTGGTGTAAGAGCTTGGCAAGCAAGAACTTTAGGGCCTGGTAATTACAATAGGGCAACTATACCTTCGCAGGAAGCTAGAGCTGCAGCTTTTGGGTTTGATCAAATTGGGCAAATGCGTATCGAGGCTAACTTAGAATATCGTTTTCCTTTGGCGCATAGATTTTTTGGAGGTAAATTAAACGGTGCTACGTTCTTAGATGCTGGTAACATATGGAATATTGGCTCTGGTACTCAAACAGGAACTTATTTCAAATTCGATAAGTTAGGTGAGCAAATAGCTTTAGGTACGGGCTTAGGTTTTAGATACGATGTTCAGTTTTTCGTATTTAGATTTGATGTGGGTTTGAAGTTGAAAGATCCGCAGTTTGAAGGCGATGAGCAATGGGTGATTGGCAAGTTTATCAACGGAGGAAAAACGTTTAAGGCTAATTATTATACTACGCACAGTCCTGATAGATACCGATTTGTACAATACAATTTTGGTATCGGAATGCCTTTTTAGCGATTAGGAGGCAGGAATTAGGGGTCAGGTATCGGTTAGCTATCACCAATCCAACAATGAGCTAATTCCCAACTGTTAAACAGTTAAACTAGGTTCTTCAAGTAATCAAATATCGTTTCGAAATAGGTGGAGATATTTAAGCCATTGCTGTAACTAAAGAAGAAGAAAATTAAGAAAATGATTACCGCCAAGTAAATGAATTTCTTGAAAGCAAAGGCCAAAAGGACAATTACCAGCGGAATAATGATGAAAAAGATCCTGCTTATTGTAATTGGGTTCAAGTCTCCATCTTTCTTGTAAACATAAAGCAATTTACTGTGCGTACCATTATCATTGGTATGTTTAACGTAAACGAAGGTAGATTTATCTATTGGCAGTGGCAATATAGCTACTCCGTTGTTAAAAACAAGTTGCTGAGTAAAACCACTCACACTAAAGGTATAGGTACCGTTAATGGCTTCTATGGGGTTTTCTAGACTATCAGCCGCAATAATTGCTATTTTACTGTTTTTAAGCAGGCTTTCCTTAATTATAAAATTATTGATGCTTGTGGTTTGGGCAACACTTACGCCCGATGAAAATAATAAGCAAATGAAAACGATTAACCTCATGTTTTATTCTAAAGATCTCTTATTGTAAATTAAATAGCCAATGTGCAAAAGTACGCCATGTCTTCTCTTTGCTTCATCGTATAAATTGTAACTTAAACTAATGGGTCCCAAAGGAGATTGATAAACTAAACCAGCTGTACCAGCGTAGTGCCAAGTGCTTAAAGTTTTTTCAAAGCCTACACCCTGTAAACCAATTTTTTTGAATTCTTGATAAGGTAAAAATACATAACCTTCTACACGAAAATCAAGTTTTCTTTGAATATTAAAGATATTTTTTATTCCGCCAGCTGCATAATTAAATGCTCTAAAGTTTTCCAAGAAATTAGAGCGACTGTCTTGAATGGGGTAAAATGCTGGAGAGGCTATCAGCGTTGAATAATAATTGCTGTATAAAGGTTGGTTAGAAGCCACCACTTCTGCCAAATAGCCTAGCGTATATTTTTTAGTTTTAAGGAAATAATTCTCGTAGCTAAACTTGGCATGAACCCATTGTCTCAGGTTTTTGCTATATGCTGGTGCCATTTGTGGGCCTAAGCTGTTGGTTTGTATATTGCCAGGAGAATAATTTTCCCGTCCTGTAGTGTAGTTTATACTGAAGAGAATGTTTTTGCCTGCAGTAGCATATTGTTTTCGATTTAAAGAGTTCTTTTCGAAACTTAAACTGGTTCTAAAGCCATTAAAGACTGTACGATCTAGTAAATCGCCAACTACAAAATTTTGCGTTGGACTATAATTATCACTGTTATTGATGAACGACGAACTTAATATGATCCTGGCATTTCGATTAAGTGGCATTCCAAATTTGAAATCTATTTTACGGTCTGCTTGATCAATGTACGTAGGAGCGGGATTTTCAACAAAGATTTTACTGGTGTTGTAGTAATTCCAGTTGTTGTAGGTAAGTTCAGTAGCTAAAAATAGTGGGATTTTACTAGGGAAATCAATTCTGCCACTTAGCTGTACAGATTCGTAAAAACGGCCAGAATAAAAGTTAGCGGCAAAGGTATAGGCTCTACGATTGAGGTAATTATACTGTACACCTAAAAATACATTGCTAATAGGGCGAGTAGATATGTTACCACCAAAATCTATTTTTAAAGCTTTTTTGGGCTGTGCAACAATTTGAAAATTATAGCTGTCGGTAGCGGCATCGTAAGAAATTTTGGGGTAAATCGCTTCAAAAACTTCGTCAGCTACTAATTTATAGTATCCACGTTTAATATCGCTTAAGTTGAAAGCCTCATTATCTCTTTTAAATAAACGTTCTACGTATTTACGTTGTTGTGAATTAACGCCAGTTACGTAAATGTTATTGAAGATGAGTTCTGCTTTCTTACTATTGAAATTGGTTCGTTTTTTGGCTAGCTCACTTGCTGTAACTCTTCTGTTTATCTTACTTTTAATGTTATCGATTTCAGCTATGGTTGCATCATAACCTTTTTTGATGAGCTCTTCTACAGGTAAAAAATTGGTAGAACTAAAATCAGCTAAATTTGGTTCTATGTAAATGCCGTTTTCGCCAACTAGTGTAGAGTCTGATTTGGATAAAAACATATAAACCAAAAACCTGTTCAGCAATCTATCATCATCTTTAGGGTATTCGTTAAATGTTTTCGATGAAACATTGGCACCGATAATTAAATCTGGTTTAAATTCTTTCTGCATAATATCTGCCGGAAAGTTATTGTAGATACCTCCATCAAAAACAAACTTGTCGTCTAATTTTATGGGTCTGTAAATAAGCGGAACGGTCATGCTGGCTCTAACAGCTTCGGTTAAACTGCCTTTGCTTACCATAATGCTTTTTTGCGACAGGATATCTGATGCCATACATCGGAAAGGAACTAATAGGTTGTCGAAATTATCTTTGGCAGCAGCCGATGCTTGAGAAAAGAGCTCTAACAGGGCGAAATTTAGCGGAATATCGTTAACTAAATTTGGTCGGAAACTCAGTCGTAAACTGGTATCGATAGCCATTTTTGCCGTTACGATGGATGGGTTTGGTGCAGACTTTTGGAAATAAAAGCTATAATCACTTTGGTAACGTCCGCTCACCCAGTTTTGAAAGTCGCTGCTCAACGCAATATTTTCAATTTGTTGAGGAGTATATCCGGCAGCGTACATTGCGCCAACAATGGCCCCCATAGATGTGCCAGTAATATAGTCTATTGGAATGTTGTTTTCTTCGAGTGCTTTTAAGGTGCCAATATGTGCTAAGCCTTTGGCTCCGCCACCACTAAAAACTACCCCCACTTTTTGCGCACTAAGTTGGAATGCAATGAGTATTAGCGATATGACAAATAAACTTTTACGGAGCATGCTCTATAAAAGTACCGATTTTCTTCGGGTTTTAACAGCAAATTATCAGCTTAATTAAGTACAAAAATAGAGTAGGTAAGGTAAGTAGCGAAGCTCACCCAAAGGAAATAAGGTAAAAATAACCAGCCCGCCAATTTATCAAAACGATAAAAAATAAATGCATTAATGATGATCAATAGCAACAGAAGCACAATTTCTATCAGTGCAAAACCCACTTGATGCAAACCGAAAAAAATGTATGACCACATTAGGTTGAACAACAATTGCACGATGTATATAATTACGGCCCAATGAAACCATTCCATCGTTTTACGCTTTCGCCAAACTCTAAAAGATGCAATCCCCATCAATAAGTAGAGCGTTGTCCAAACAGGGGCAAATATCCAGTTTGGTGGATTAAATGAGGGTTTGTTAATGGTAGTGTACCACGTTTTTACCGATTCCATAGTAAACATACTACCCAAAAAACCGATAGATAATGGAATGGCGATACAAATTAGGAATGCTAATATGTTAGAAACTGGGCTTTTCGTTGTCATGATTGATGGTTATCTCAAATAAACAAGAATTCGATTAAAGTGTTTATTTGTAAGATAAAAATTACTATTAATCGAATGACTAATTTTTTTTCTCTTTCTTCTTCCCGAAATTCCAAGGGCAATGTTTGCATTTGTTTTTACAGCAATGCCCACGTTTAAGATGATAGGCTTTGGTAAACACCATTAAACCTTCTTCGTTGAAATAGAAATCTTCACCTTCTTTCATCTTGTTAATTACTAAATTTTAAATAATGGAACGGGTAATTAATTTAAAATTTTAACAGTAAGCTCGTCTTTAAAGTGTACTTTGAGCTGTTTTCCGTCACCATGTAAAGTCCAAACTTCTTCCGGTTTTACTTCTTCAACTGTTTTGATGATACCTTGCCAATCTACATGATCAGAAATATATAAATGCAAACCGTTGCCTTGTTGTAGGTATTTCCAACCTGTGGCAAACACTCTTACTACGTTAATAGCTCTAATGTAGCTATTGAAAACCATTGGTGGCACTAAATAGATATTGCCTTCCAGTTGATGCTTCATAATCTTTCTATCGTAAACCTGATAATTTCCCAAAGCGATTCCCTGTTGTTCGTAAATATTAACGAAGGGCATAATATTGTGATGCACCAAAATCTTTTTGTCTGGGCAATGTTTGTTGATCAAAGAAATTAACCTTTGACTTTTGCCCAACGCATAAGCCCCCAACATGATATTGCTTGTTACTGTATTTAGTTTTTTGATTTCTTCTTCCGCATCCGGATGTTTCACTTCCGGGTCAGCAAAAGTAGTTTCTGTGATGAGCACATCGGCTTGTACAAATTCAATAGGTTCGCAGGTGCTGTCGGGTTCTATTTTGTAATCGCCTGTATAAAGATAACGTACGTTTTGATACTCCATCAGCACCATCGCCGAACCCAAAATGTGCCCCGCAGGGTAAAAACTAATTTTTACACCGTTAATCTCAAATTTTTCATGATACGATTTAACTTCAAAATTAGCAGCTGCAAATTTTTTATATCGATGTTGCATGAAAAGCTGTGTAGCTTTGGTGCAGTACACATTTTCGTTTCCGCTTATAGCATGGTCTCCGTGAGCATGAGAAATTACAGCTTGCAGTACAGGTTCTTGTGGATCTAGATAAAAGCTGCCATAAGCGCAATATAATCCTGTTTTGGTAAGCGTGATAAAATCTTGAAGTATATGGTTGGTCATTGGTTTGTGATGGGAAATGTTTTGATGGTTGATAGTTGCTATCATCACCATTAAACTGAATTCGTGTATGAGAACGTCGCTTATTTAATTATTCGAAATTTTATCATTTGGCCATTTTTAGAAAGGCTTCATGTAAATCTAAAACTTGAAGGATAATAGATCTATTTTCATTGTTTTCTATAAGATAATCAGCCATTTTTAGCTTTTGTCTATCTGTAAATTGCTTGTTCATCCTCGCCAAAACCTGCTCTTCACTTACGTTATCTCTTTGGGTAACTCTTGCGATTTTTAAAGCGTGTGGTGCGGTTACCAGAATATTCTTATCGCACATTTCATAAGAACCACTTTCGAATAAAAGCGCCGCCTCTTTTAGCGAGTAGGGTAGGTGCTGAGGTAATTTCGCGTCCCACTCGTCAAAAGCTCTAAATACGGCTGGATGCACTAATGCATTAAGTTTATTTAACTCAGTTTCGTTATTGAAAACGATACTTGCGATATGTTTGTTGTTCAACACTCCATCTTCGAAATAACTTTGTGCACCAAAAGTGGTTTTAATGCCTTCAATTAAAATAGAATCGGTGGTCATGATTTGTTTAGCCACCGTATCTGCATAAAAAACCGGAATACCTAAGGTTTCAAACACCTTGCAAATCGTGGTTTTTCCACTGCCAATTCCACCAGTTATTCCAATCTTTAACATTATTTTTCGATGATAAAATCAACACTACTTGGCGTTATGCTCACTAGTTTAGCAAACTCTGGGAGTTTATTTATTTTAACAGAAAGCTTGTTATGTTGTAAAACTTTCCACTCATTCAAATTTACTACCGCTTTTAACTGATCCTCGTCTGTTTTAGCATAATTCGAAAGCGCAACTAATAGTACGATAGTTACCTTTTTGGGATAAAGTTTCACATCGTGATATTCCTTGTTGTTGATGATGCTCAATGGCACCTCAATGGTCTTTTCCGTGAACTCATCTACGGGAATTTTCACGCCTACATTGGCTGGGTAAATGCTAACGTTGCTAATTGGGTTTTTGAGGATATTTACCCTAACATCTACATTTTTATTAATATCGCTAAGTTTCAGGCTATCTGTATGCCAAACGTGTATCTTCTCTAGTTCTTCATGCGGACCAGAGATATTAACGTAGGAAGGGGTAAGTTCAATTCCTTTAGAAATGCCAAATTGAGGAGCGAAGCTAAGTTTCGAAATTAATTTTAACGGCACTCTTTTGTTTGTTCTTCTAGAAAAATCGAAATACAACGTATCTGGTTTAATAGAAATGATTTTCTGGGAAGTTTCCAGTTGTCGGTTAACCTGATCTAGCTGCTCTGAGAAAACGACATAACTTCTGCTATTCAGCTTTTGCAAACTCACCGTAATCGATGGTGGTTTAATGCGTAATCGTGCAAATAACAATTGCCATCCGGTACCTTCTACTTTTAGGTCTACGGTGTCGGGCTGTAAGGCTTTAAAGGCTTTTCCTTGTGGTTCGTCTTTATATAAAAGTTCAGTTTGTACGGTGTAGGGATACTTTTTGTTGAGCGCCAAAAATAACCAAGCACCTACGGCGCAAAATATACATAGTAGTATTGCTCCGAAGCGTTTTTGTTCTAACCTGGTTAATTTAATAAAGGGCATGACGTAAAAATACAATAAAAAAGCCACTACAAATAAATTGAAGTGGCTTTAAAATATAAATCTTCTAACTACGCCTTTGGGGCAGCAGCTTTTGTAGCATCAAGAGAGATTGCAGATTTGTCGAAGCGGATTTTGCCTCCGCCTTCCGTTTCAATAAGGAAAGTAGTTTCTGCAGCACCTACAATTTTACCATGGATACCTGCTGTAGTTACCACTTTGTCGCCCACTTTAAGCTCTTCCACTAATTTTTTGTGGTCTTTAGCTTTTTTCATTTGTGGTCTAATCATGAAGAAATACATTACCACAGCCATTAAACCAAACATAATTAATGTTTGTGTTCCTGAGCCTCCTGCTTGTAAAATTACTGTTGATATCATTATTTAAATTATTGTTTTGTTATTTATTGCTGAAATGTTCATTAGTCATTAGTTCATTTGGAATTGAGTATTGTTTCTCCTACTGATCCCTAATTGCTATTTCTCCTTAACGTCGCCTACCAAGTGAAGTTGCTCAAAAGCAGGGTTTGCATTAGAAGTAATAGTAACTACTTTGTCTTGTAAGCCCAATTTCCCAGTACTGTCAAAAGTTACTTTAATTTCGCCATCCTCGCCTGGTTTAACTGGTGCCGTTGGATATTCTGGTTGCGTACAACCGCAAGTAGCCGTAGCATTAGTGATAATTAGAGGTGTTTTGCCAGTGTTTTTAAACTTAAAGGTATAAGTTACTTTTTCACCTTGTTTAATCTCTCCAAACTCGTAAATCGCTTTTTCTACTTGTACTTTAGGAGCATCAGCCTCTGCAATTACAGGCGTTTCGTTGGTAATGCTGTCTGTAGATGTTGTTTCGCCTTCGCTAGTTTTGTTTTGGCAAGCACTAAAGGCAACTGCACAAAGTGCTACTAAAAAAAGTTTCTTCATTGTGTTATTTTTGTTGTTGAGAAGTTGAAAAGTTGTAAGGTTGAAATTTTGTAAAGTTAACGTTGGTTGTTTCATCATTTACTCATTCTCTCATTCAAAATTTCTATTCCTCTATTAAACCTCTACCTAATTTTTTAATACTGTTATTTTTCTTCAAATCGTTTAAAATCTTGTCCAAGATACCATTAATAAAAGTATTACTTTTCGGAGTACTGTAATCTTTTGATAATTCTAAGTATTCGTTGATGGTAACTTTAACAGGAATAGAAGGGAAGTTCATCAATTCGCAGATGGCCATTTTCATTAAAATAGTATCCATTAGTGCAATACGCTCCGATTCCCAGTTTTTAGTTCGCTCTGCAATTAATGCTTGATATTTATCATCATTTTTAAGTGTATGAACGAAAAGATCTTGCACAAAAGCACTGTCTTCTTTCCAATCAGCACTAATCGGGGTTAATTTATTTTCTAAAGGATTTTCCGATTCGAAGTTTTTCAATGTTTTGGCAATCATACCTTGCATTACTTCGCGGTCTACCGGCCAATTGATAAATTTATCTTCGAAAGCTTGTACTACGTTTACATTTTTCAGCAACATTTTACGGAAAATGAACTTGATAATTTCTTTTGAGCTTTCTAAAGTTTCGTCGAAATCTTCTGCCAAGTAAGCTTCGTATTCTTTAGTTTCTTTTAATTTATTGAAAACTGCCTTAACCAACTCTGGATCTGCAAACCAGTTGATTTGGTATTTGTTAACTGCAGCTACATACTCTGGGTTATGCTTAAGTACGTTAACAAATTTGTTGTTCAGTAATTTTTGGTTTGGATTTAAATCTTCGGCACTTGGCAGGTGCTTGTTTGATCTTTCGATCGCGTCATTGGCGGTATACTCTGTAACATCTACAATAAGTGCCAACATAGAAATGTACATCTGATTTACTTCATCAATACTTTTCATCAGAATTTTTTGAGCACTAACGGTGTCTCTTTTTTCTGTGGTGTGCCAAGCGAAAATGTTTTGCAGGGCTTTAATTCTTAAGTGCCTTCTATTTAACATGAATGTAAGAACGATTGCGGTTTAACCGCATGTTTGTATAAAAATTATTTAATATGACGATTTGATTTTCTTGATATCTTCGATGCGCTTTTCGGCGATACGCGATGCGGCTAAATTTGTTGGTATATTTTCTGATTTCGATAATTTGATTACTTCTCGGGTAGCTTCGTAAATGTTTTCGGTAAGTTGGATGGTTCGTTTTTTACCAAATCCAGTTAATTCGGAGTAACAACTGATGATACCGCCAGCGTTGATCAAATAATCTGGTGCGTATAAAATGCCTTTTTCTTGTAAAATCTGTCCATGAATTTTCTCATCTGCCAATTGATTGTTTGCAGAACCTGCGATAATCGAAAATTTCATGGTTTTTAAAGTTTTGTCGTTAATGGTTGCACCCAAAGCACAAGGAGCATAAATATCGGCCCCCATATTGAAGATCTTATCAGCTTCAATTGCTTTAGCTTTGTATTTGCGGGCAATCATTCGCATGCTGTCTTCGTTAATGTCGGTTACATAAACTTCAACATTATCGTTTCTTAGTAATTCTACCAAGTGCTCGCCAACATTACCTGTACCTTGCACCACTACCGAACGACCAGCCAGTTCATCTGTTCCAAAAACTTCTTTAACACAAGCTTTGATACCTAAATAAACTCCTTTTGCGGTATAAGGAGCAGGGTTCCCCGCACCACCTAACGACTCTGGTACGCCAGTTACATGTTGCGTTTCCATACGGATATATTCCATATCACGTACGGTTGTGCCAACATCTTCTCCAGCAATAAATTCTCCATTTAAGTTTTTCACGAAACGACCAAAACTGCGCATTAAAGCTTCTGTTTTTTGTCTTCTAGAATCACCAATGATTACTGCTGCACCGCCACCTACATTTAAACCGGCAATGGCCGATTTGTAAGTCAAGCCTTTGGATAAGCGTAGTACATCTTCTAAAGCTTCGGCCTCCGAATTGTAATTCCACATCCTAACACCGCCTAAAGCAGGTCCCAAAGTCGTGTCGTGAATAGCAATAATGGCTTTTAATCCAGTGTCTGGATCGTTGCAAAATACCACTTTTTTGTGGCCAGATTGGCTTAATTGCTCTAAAATGGAGTGGTTAGAAGAATTGATTTCCGGCATACAAAATAACGTTGAAACGTACGCTGCAAAACTAAGACAAAAAAACCATTAAATCTAGGCGTATTTTAAATAAGTAATCAGTGGTTAGTTAACAGTTGCCAGTTAATAGTGTCCAATTAACAAAATCATCAAAATACAATAATCAATAACCAAAAAGTTAATCCTCAAAATCAATCACAACAGCTGTATTTACAACTGCTAACGGATGGGCGGAAAAATGAGCCTACAGCTAGTAGCTAGTTTGCAGGTTCCGATTAACCAAATCACCAATTTAAACAGTTAACCAATATCTTAACTTTACAACGTTCCAACAATAAAACAATTCAACAATCAATCAATTGTTTTAACTTTGCTCGGCAATGAAACACTTATTCTTTCTCAATAAATATTTTATCAAATACAAATGGAGAGTTATACCAGGTGTTTTGTTTGTGGTCATCTCTAATATTTTTGGGGTAGTACCTGCTCAGGTAATTGGCCATGCCTTTAATCTTATTACCGAAAATATTGCTATCTATAGATTGTATAATGGCTTCGATAGACAAGAAATTGTTTATGATATTTTTGGATACAGTTTGCTGTTTTTTGGAGCGCTGATCTTGTTCCTTTACTTGTTGAGAGGTTTGTTCTTATTTTTTATGCGTCAAACCATTATTTTGATGTCGAGACACATAGAGTTCGATATGAAGAACGAAATTTATGCGCATTACCAAAAGCTTAGCTTAGGTTTCTATCGTAGAAACAATACCGGCGATTTGATGAACAAAGCAACAGAGGATGTGAACAGAGTGCGTATGTATGTTGGTCCAGCGATCATGTATGCCATTAACACTACGGTTCTTTTCTGTTTGGTCATCTATTTCATGTTTTCGGTAAACAGCACCTTGGCCATTTACGCTTTGTTACCTTTGCCCATTTTGGTAGTTGCCATTTACTATGTGAACACGATTATCAATCATAAGAGTGAAAAAATACAGGAGCAATTATCGAAATTGTCTTCATTTGTGCAAGAGCGTTTTTCGGGTATTCGTGTAATGAAATCTTATGTGCGGGAAGCTCAGGCTCAAGAGGTATTTGCCGAAGAAAGTAACGCTTACAAAAGAAACTCGATGGGCTTGGTTAAAGTGCAAGCTTTCTTCTATCCAACAATGTTGTTGTTAGTTGGTATCAGTACAATTTTAACCATTTACATCGGTGGTGAGCAAGTAATCAACGGCGCTATTACGCCTGGAAATATTGCCGAGTTCATCGTGTATGTTAACCAACTTACGTTTCCAGTAACCATGTTGGGGTGGGTAACTACCTTAATTCAACGTGCTGCGGCCTCACAAAAGCGGATCAACGAATTTTTACAATTACAACCAGATATCAAATCTGGCGGGCAAGAAATTGCTCTGGATGGAAATATCACCTTCAAAAATGTTGGTTTTACTTATGCCGATACTGGGATTGAAGCAATTAAAGATGTGAGTTTTGAGGTGAAGAAAGGACAATTCTTAGCTATCATTGGTAAAACGGGCTCGGGGAAATCTACCTTGGCTAATTTAATGATGAGGATGTACGACACGACTTCTGGAGAAATTTTAATAGATGGCAAACCTATCGATAAATTAAATTTGCAGGAATATCGATCACAAATCGGTTTTGTGCCACAAGAGGTTTTCTTATTTTCTGATACGATCAAAAACAACATTGCTTTTGGTTTAAATACTGTAACCGATGGGCAAGTAGAGCAGGCAGCTAAAGATGCAGCGGTTTATCATAATATTGTAGGTTTCGATCAACAATTTGAAACCATGCTTGGCGAACGTGGCATCACACTTTCTGGCGGGCAAAAGCAACGTGTTTCTATAGCTAGAGCTTTAATTAAAGAACCACAGATGTTGGTTTTTGATGATTGTCTTTCTGCCGTTGATACAAAAACTGAGGAAGAAATTCTAAGTAATTTGGGCAGGTTGATGAAAGGAAGAACAAGTGTTTTAATTGCTCATCGCATATCAACCATAAAAAATGCGGATAAAATTCTGGTCTTGGATGAAGGCAAAATTGTGGAGGAAGGTACGCATGAAGCATTGCTGAAGCAAGGCGGAGCCTATGCAGAACTGTACCAAAATCAGCTTTTGGAAGAGGAAAATTTATAAAATATCAAAAAAAGTCTGTAATTACTGTCATTTCTATTTTGAAAGTTGATAATTATTACATTATATTTACCCCAACCAAAACCACACTACACACATAAAAAAATGGGAGATTTCGACAACAAAGAGAGAGAAGAGGTTTTTTCGAAGAAAGTAAGGGCAGGTAAACGTACTTATTTTTTTGATGTAAAAGCAACGCGTTCAGGTGATTATTACCTTACGTTAACCGAGAGTAAGAAAAGATTAGAAGATGGCGTTTTTGTAAAGCATAAAATTTTCTTGTACAAAGAAGATTTCGAGAAGTTTACAGAAGGGTTAACAGAAACAGTTGATTATATCAAATCTCGTCAAGATGTGGTAGAAAAACGTTACGAATATTCTGAAAACCAAGAATATGCAACAAAATCTGATGATGACTTTTCATTCTAAGAAATAAAATCAATGATATTAATCCTTCCCAATTTGGGAGGGATTTTTTGTTTAAAACAAAATGCCAAATCTTAGCCGCAGATACACAGATTTAGACCTTGATTTTTATCAATAATTTATTTTAATAATATAAATGAATTTCATCTGTGTATTTGTGGCTAAAAAAAAATAAAAATTATGAAGAAGTTCTCCGCATTATTTATCGCCACTTTTTTGTGCTTAACTGTTTGTGCCCAAACTGAAAAAGTAGATGCCAAACTCAATAAAATGGTTAATGAGTTAGTAAAAGGTTTCAATGGTGATGTCGGTATTTATGTGAAATCCCTAAAAACGGGAAAGATAGCAGCTTTTAATGCTGATACTATTTTTCCAACGGCAAGTATGATCAAAGTGCCCATCACTTGTGGTATTTTTGATAAGATAGAAAAAGGAGAATTAGATTATAAAGCCCAGTTGACGTACAAAGATAGTTTGCTGTACGCTGGAGAAGATATTTTGGGTTCTTTTAAGAACGGCGAAAAGATTTGGCTAGCAAAAGTTTTGATGCTGATGATTACCACAAGCGACAATACAGCAAGTTTATGGTGCCAAAGCTTAGCAGGAACTGGAGTGGCAATTAACAATTTAATGGAGCAATATGGTCTTCAACATACTCGAGTAAACTCAAGAACGCCCAACAGACAAGCCAACCAACGCAAATATGGTTGGGGACAAACCACACCAAGGGAAATGGCAACTTTGTTAACTTTGATCAGAGATGGTAAAATGATCAGTCCGGCAGCTTCCGAAAGGATTTATAGGAACCTGATCCGTATTTATTTTGATAAGGAAGCTTTATCGGAAATTCCTCCGTATGTACAAGTAGCTTCAAAATCTGGAGCTGTGAACGAGTCTCGCTCAGAAGTGGTGTTGGTAAATGCGCCGCACGGAGATTATGTTTTCTGTATCACCACCAAAAATCAAAAAGATACCAGATGGCAGTACGACAACGAAGGCGAAGTTTTAGTTCGCAAATTGAGTAAAATGCTGTGGAATTATTTCGAGCCCAAAAGCAAGTGGGAACCTGCGAAAGGCATGGAGAAATATCACTAACTATTTAATGCCTCCAAGAACTGCAGAAACCAAGGTGAGCAGGTAAAGGCCTATAAAAATTATTGTTAAAACACCGAAGTACTTGAAAAGCGATTTTAGCTTAGCCATTCCTTGATCCAAGCTCTCTTGCTCGCCATAGAGTACGCCGTGTTTAGCTTTGGCAGCGTAACGAAGCATTAAAAGACTAGGGAAGAAGATTGCCAATCCATAGATTAGGAAGACAATACTAAAGGTAGTACCGTCCATAGCGCCAAGTTGCCCTAACATTTTAGCCATTTCGGGATTTGCGTTTATAGTTGGCCCAATGGTTAATGCTGCCATCAACATAAAAGCCGCAATTACAAGTCCAACAATTCCTAAGAAATTTGCCCATTTAGCCATGTCGTAGATATAACTACGCATGTCTTCCGTAACTATCAGTTGTGGATATTTTTGGTTCTCTGTTTCTTGAAATTGCGCTTGATCTTCCATTTTATTTGATTATGTAACTGCTAAGCTAGGGAATTAATTTTAATTGTTAAACGGTTCATTCGCTCATTGGATCATTTGAATTGAAATATCATAAATCTATTGCTATCTTTGCGCCTTGATTTTAGGTCGTTTAGTCTAAAATCGTTCCAAGGGAATGCCTTGGGCATAAATCTAAAAAGCAATAATAAAAATGGCATTACAATGTGGTATAGTAGGTTTACCAAACGTAGGAAAATCGACTTTATTTAACTGTTTATCTAACGCAAAGGCACAATCTGCTAATTTTCCCTTCTGTACAATAGAACCAAATGTGGGTGTAATTACTGTACCAGATGACCGTTTAAACAAATTGACAGAGTTGGTTAAACCACAGCGTGTAGTTCCGAACACCATCGAGATTGTTGATATTGCAGGATTGGTAAAAGGTGCGTCGAAAGGTGAAGGCTTAGGTAATCAATTCTTAGGCAATATCAGAGCTACTAATGCGATTATCCACGTTTTACGTTGTTTTGATGATGGAAATATCATTCACGTAGATGGTTCTGTTGATCCTATCCGTGATAAAGAAATTATTGATACTGAATTACAGTTGAAAGATTTGGATACCGTAAGCAAACGTATCCAAAAGATAGAAAAACAAGCTAAAAATGATAAAGATGCGAAGAAAGAATTCGATATCTTATCGGTAGTTAAAGACCATTTAGAAACTGGTAATTCTGTTCGTTCAGCCAACTTAACTGTAGAAGATTTCGAATTTATTGGTGGCTTAGGTTTATTGACCCAAAAGCCAGTAATGTACGTTTGTAATGTTGATGAAGCTTCAGTTGTTACAGGAAATGCTTACGTAGAGAAAGTTAAAGCTGCCGTAGCTAACGAAAATGCTGAAGTATTAATTATTTCTGCTAAAATTGAATCGGAGATTGCGGAGTTGGAAGATTACGAAGAACGTCAGATCTTTTTACAAGATTTAGGTTTAGATGAGTCGGGTGTTGCTAAATTAATTAGAGCTGCTTACTGCTTATTGGATTTATATACTTATTTCACTGCGGGGGTGCAAGAAGTTAGAGCTTGGACAATTACTAAAGGATTTACTGCGCCACAAGCGGCAGGTGTAATCCATACAGATTTCGAGAAAGGTTTTATCCGTGCAGAGGTAATTAAGTACAACGATTTTGTAACCTTAGGTTCTGAAAATGCTTGTAAAGAAGCAGGCAAATTAGGTGTAGAAGGTAAAGCTTACGTAGTAGAAGATGGCGATATCATGCACTTTAGATTTAATGTTTAGTTCCTAAATTCCCTAAAGGGGACTTTATATAATGCAAAAACCTCGTAGGATTTATAATCTACGAGGTTTTTTTATGCAAATTATTTAATGTGAGAAACGAAGCAATCTTAAAACCTCAAATGGTTGCTGAAATTTGGTAATCACTGTTGAGAATTGGTTAGTAGAGACGTTACTATTAACCAACGTTGTTTATTAAAACTTTCTTTCGTTCTCTAAACCTGATTGAACGGCTTAGCCCGCAGTGAAGTGAAACGAAATGAGGACTAAAAGTGAAAGCAGGACTGACATGGTGAAATGTACTGGTCCTGCTTTTCTAATTATATTTTCAGCTCGATATGATGAGCTTGGGATTAAATCGTAATTCTAAAATCTACAATTGTAAATCCTAATGGCTTGGTCCCGCACCATCGATACGCTTAATTTGCGCACCTAAAGCACGTAGACGAGTGTCAATATCTTGGTAGCCACGCTCAATTTGCTCAATGTTGTAAATAGTAGATTTACCTTCGGCAGAAAGTGCAGCAATTAACAATGAAACTCCCGCTCTAATATCTGGCGAAGTCATGCTGATGCCACGTAATTGGTATTTTTTGTCGATACCATTTACAGTAGCACGATGTGGATCGCACAGGATGATTTGAGCACCCATATCGATTAATTTATCTACGAAGAACAAACGGCTTTCGAACATTTTTTGATGGATTAGAACCGAACCTCTAGCTTGAGATGCCACAACCAAAACGATGCTCAGCAAATCTGGCGTAAAACCAGGCCAAGGCGAATCTGCAATCGTTAAGATAGAGCCATCGATAAACGTATCGATTACATAATGTTTTTGGGAAGGAATGTAAATATCATCGCCACGACGCTCTAATTTGATACCCAATTTTTTGAAAACTTCTGGGATTACGCCTAGTTCATCATACTGCACATCTTTAATGGTAATTTCCGACTCGGTCATTGCTGCCAAACCTATGAAAGAACCAATTTCGATCATATCTGGCAACATTCGGTGCTCGGTACCTCCTAATTTGGTAACACCTTCAATGGTTAAGAGGTTAGAGCCAATACCGCTGATTTTTGCTCCCATTCGGTTCAGCATTTTACATAATTGTTGTAGGTAAGGCTCACAAGCTGCGTTGTAAATTGTGGTAGTTCCTTTGGCCAAAACTGCCGCCATTACAATGTTTGCTGTACCAGTAACCGAAGCCTCATCTAACAAAATGTAAGTGCCTTGTAGGTTGGTAGCATCTACGTTAAAGAATTCTTTCTTTTGGTCGTAAATAAACTTAGCTCCTAATTTCTCGAAACCTAAAAAGTGCGTGTCTAAACGACGACGACCAATTTTGTCACCTCCGGGTTTAGGGATTGCTGCTTTACCGAAGCGTGCCAAAAGCGGACCTACAATCATGATAGAGCCTCTTAAACCACCACCTTTTGCTTTAAAAACATCCGATTGGAAGAAATCTAAGTTGATGTTTTTTGCTTCGAACGTGTAAGTGTCTTTGTTCAAACGTTCAACAGTTACACCTAAATCACCTAATAACTCAATTAATTTATTTACATCTTTAATATCAGGGATATTGCTGATGGTAATTTTTTCTTCCGTTAATAAAACGGCCGATAATATCTGTAAAGCTTCGTTTTTGGCACCTTGAGGGATGATTTCGCCCTTTAGTTTTTTGCCGCCTATAATTTCAAATGCATTCATTCTATCTTGGTTTTGCCTTTAAAAAAGGTTAATGTCTTTGTTTGTTGTTGTTATTGCGCTGACGGTTATTGTTGTTGTTATTTTGGCGGTTCTTGTTGTTGTTGTTCTGACGACCGCGATTGTTGTTGTTCTGTCTGTTGTTTTGGTTTCTAAATTCTACTTTTTGCAGGTTCACGTTTTCTTCTAAAGCCAAAGCACCACCAGAAAGCTCGCTTAAATTTTTAAGGATCACTTCATCGGCAACGTTATCTTTGTTCCACTGTACGTAAGCCATTTTCATAAAATTAGCGATGCCTTGCACCATACTCGCTTTGCGTTCTGGATTTTCTTCTGCAATGGCATTGGCAATCAACTTCTCAACCGTTCTGCCGTAGTGCTTGTATTTAATCCTTTGCTGCGGATAACCGATGTGCTCTGGTTTAAATTCCTTAGTTTCTGGCGTAGGTTTAGGATATGGACTGTCTACATCAATCTGATAGTTAGAAATGATGTGCAAATGATCCCAAAGTTTGTGCTTAAAATCGGCCACATCACGTAAATGTGGATTTAAAAAGCCCATCAAATCGATAACGGCTTGGGCATATTTATTACGTTCTTCTTTGGTTGGCAAGGTAATAATATACTTTACCATATTCTGGACATTACGTCCGTATTCGGCCAGAATTAATTCGCTTCTGGTGGTATTATAATCGAAATTCATTTTTTTAAAATTAAAATTTTGATGTTACTTCAAGGTTGCTGTAGTATGATTTTTTGAAAACTAATGTTAGCATTTCATCGCTAATTAGTCCTGCTGTACGCTGTTATTCCCGATACAATCGGGAGATAATTGCTTCCATCAGGTTTAATTAACAGCGGTCTGCGTAAAAATAGCAAATCGCAAAATCTTAACTTGAAATAACCAAAAGGTAAAAAATCTCAAACCACTATGAAATAACCGAAACAGAAGTTATAGACCAAGGGAAAACCCTAAACTCCCAAGAATGTTTTCAATTATGAAATTCACCGGAATGGTTTGCTGTTGCAAATATACTTAAAAAGTTATAGGTTGTATGTTATAAGTTATAGGTTTTACAATGCGCATAAGTCAGTCGTCATCTCGACCGTAGTGGAGAGATCTTTTCTCAGGCTAAACAAATTCAAAGATTTTACTTCGTAGAGCTTCGGTTCTCCACTCGCTTCGCTGCGGTCGAAATAATCAAGGGGCAGTATCAAGTTTATCGTTATGCGTTTAACAAAACGTATTACTTACGTAAAACTTATAACCTATTTAACTATCCTCAACTTCGCAAACTTTAACAACAACTGCTTGTTACCCAAACCTTGGAAAAATACCGTGGCTTTTACGTCTGGCAATCTTCCTTCTAGCTGTACAATTTTACCGAAACCAAATTTCTCATGTTCTACATCCATACCCATTTGAAACTCGTTTGCAGGACTTGGTGTAAAACCGGCCGTTGGTACGTGAGCTTTAGGTAGGATAGAAGTAGTAGGTTTTGGCTTTGGTTTAAATGCAGTTTGCTGTGAGGTAGGTTTTTGTTGTAGCTCTCTCTGTTGGCTCCAAGTTTTACGTTCCGTATCAAATCCACCACTGCTAAAACTAGGTTTAGCCTGTTTAATGGCATCTAACTCTAAATATTTCGGGCTAATTTCATTAATAAAACGACTAGGTTCGCATGAGGTTAAAGTTCCCCAACGGTAACGAGAAGTAGCATAAGTTAAAGTCAGTTTTTTCTCTGCTCTGGTGATGGCTACATAAAATAAACGGCGTTCTTCTTCTAAATCAGCTCTAGAGTTTACCGACATTTGTGATGGAAATAAATTTTCTTCGAGGCCAACTACAAATACGTTTTTGAACTCCAAACCTTTAGCCGAGTGGATGGTCATTAACGAAACTGTATCTGCATCTTTGTCTTTATCTTTATCATCGTTAGTTAATAAAGCTACATCTTGCATAAAAATTGCCAAACTGCGGTCTTCAATGTCTTCACGTTCCGCAAATTCTTTGATACCAGCTAATAACTCTTGGATGTTTTCGTATCTGGCTCTACCTTCCACACTATCGTCGCTGTGTAATTCCTTTAAAATACCCGAATGTTGAGCAATGTACAAAGCCGTTTCATAAGCATCTAGCTTAGTAGACTCTGCCGCAAATGCTCTAATCATCATCGAGAAATCATTCAGTTGGTTTGGTACGCGACCGCCTAAATATTGGTGCGGGTTGCAGATTACCTGCCACATAGTAATGCCATGTTCGTTTGCCGCTACCGATATTTTGTCTAAAGTAGTATCGCCTAAACCACGACGAGGATAATTAATTACACGTTTCAGTGCTTCCTCATCCGCTGGGTTAAAGGTTAAACGGAAGTAGGCAATTAAATCTTTGATCTCTTTACGTTGGTAGAAGGATAGGCCGCCGTAAATTTTATAAGGAACATTGAGCTTACGCAAAGCCTCCTCCATTGCCCTACTTTGGGCGTTGGTGCGGTAAAGAATTGCAAAATCGGTGTAATTTAATCCGTTTCCAGTACGTTCTTGTACAATGGCTTCGGCTACCAGTTTACCTTCTTCGTTATCAGTAAAAGCTCTTGATATTTTAATTTTATCGCCCTGCTCATTCGCAGAGAATACATTTTTCTCTAACTGATTTTTGTTGTTAGCAATGATACTATTAGCAACCTCAACAATGTTCTGTGTAGAACGATAGTTTTGCTCCAACTTGTAAACCTTCAAATCAGGGTAATCTCGTTCTACATTTAAAATATTCTGGATATTAGCACCACGGAAAGCGTAGATACTTTGCGCATCATCACCAACTACACATAAGTTTTCATGTGCTGCAGCTAATTTTTTTACAATGGTGTACTGCGAATGGTTCGTATCCTGATACTCATCCACCATGATGTATTTAAACTTATGTTGGTATTTGTTCAGTACATCTGGATGTTTTCTAAGCAATACGTTGGTTTTGAACAACAAATCGTCGAAATCCATTGCACCTGCTTTATAACAACGTTTGGCATAAGTTTCGTAAATTCTGCCTAATTCAGGTCTTTTATTACCAATGTCTTCTGCTTGTATGGTAGGATTGTTCACATATTCAGCAACGGAAATCAGATTATTTTTAGCAGAAGAAATACGGTTGTAAACGATGTTGGCAGCGTATAGCTTGTCATCCAATTGCATTTCTTTAAGGATAGTACGGATTAAGCTTTTACAGTCGTCAGTGTCGTAAATGGTAAAGTTGCTTGGATATCCGATTTTTTCTGCCTCTACACGTAAGATTTTAGCGAAAACTGAGTGGAAAGTTCCCATCCAAATGCTTTTAGCATCGGCCCCCACCACCTTTTCAATACGTTCACGCATCTCTTTACTGGCTTTATTAGTAAAAGTCAGTACCAAAATATTGAATGGATCAATGCCTTTTTGTATCAAATGCGCCACACGGTAGGTAATCACCCTTGTTTTTCCCGAACCTGCACCGGCCACAATCATCACTGGTCCATCGGTATTCTCTACTGCTGCTCTTTGTTGTGGGTTTAATCCTGCTAAATAATCCAAATCTTTATCCTCGTTTTTAAAGGTTCAAAAATAAGAAATTGTAAGGGGAATTGGTAAAATGTTGAAAGGTTTGGTTAACTGTTTAAATTGTTGAAAATGGTTAATCGATAATTTATAAATGTCAGCGACGTGGGCGACTTTATGGCAGTATTGTAGATGTTCCCCTCTTTTGGAGAGCCTGTCTCGATTATTCGGGAGGTTAGGGGAGGCTTGGAATAGAATTTGATATCCACTAATCATGGAAAAAAATAATTTAAACCACAATTTAGATTTTAATGATATCCCAGAGGGAAACAATGCTGATGTTTATGCGAATTTCAAAGAGAAGTTAGAAAGTGTGCAGACTTTTCCTGGGTTGTATGCCTTTAAATTTATTTTGACAGGTGGTGTAGATAAAATTAAAGAATTGAGAGAAGTCTTGCCAGAAGAAGAGTTTATTGAAACGCCATCAAAAACTGGAAAATATATTTCTATTACGGTTAAAAAATGGATGCAGGATGCGGACGCAGTGGTAGATATCTATAAAAAAGTAGGTGAGATAAAAGGGGTCATGATGCTTTAAGAAGCGAGGCTAAAAATCTTTGCTAGTTGGGCGAAAAATTTTTCGCCCGTACAGTTTATTAAAAGTAGGTGAGGTTAAAGTGTCATGATGCTTTAATAGAGTTTAAAGCGGAATTGAATAAACACCTCGTCATTGCAAGCTTTGCGACCACGAAGTAGCTGCGAAGCAAACCAATCTATTTAGCTTGTATGTAGAGATTGTTTCGTCATTCCTTCTCTCAATGACGAGTAAAGAGGAAAGTACAATTTTTCCGTTCTACTGCGCTACATCCGAAATGATGACAATGATAGGAAAGGTCAGATAATGCGATGTAAAGCTTCGCTAACCTGTTTTGCTTTATCCAACACCATTAAATGACCACCATTTTCAATTGAGATTACTTCGCCAGATTTACGAATAGGAAGAAGTTTATCGGCATTGCCATGAATATGAAATAGGTTGGGATGTAAGTTGATATTATCCCATTTTACAATACAATTGATCGCCCATTTCAGAAAGTCAATATCAGTATCTGCCAACACTCGCTGAAACAAATCTTTATCATTTTTTCTAATTACGCCGAATAGCCATTTGTTTAGGAAATGATCTTTTTTAAGAATGCAATAGGGGACAAGTCGATGTAAATTGATTTTGCCAGCCAAACGATAAATTAATGGAATTTCAGTTCTCGTTTTTAATGACGAAATTAAAATAAGCTTTTCAACGGAAATGATTTTAGCCAATTCGCTAGCTACAATTCCTCCGAAAGATAAACCAATTAGAATTGGACTTTCATCATTGATTTGCTCGCTTATCCTATTTACATAACTAGTTAATGGTTCATTAATTTTAGGTTTAATCCAATTTATGAAAGTGACATCCCAGTCTTTAAAGTCTAGATATTTGAAAACTCTTTCGTCGGCACCAAGACCACTGAATATGTAAACTTTTTTCAATTTAGATGATTTTTGAAACTCCTCATTGCGGAGAACGAAACAATCTTAAGGCGATTTATAGCTAGTTTGTAAGATTGCTTCGTCATTCTTCCTCGCAATGACGGCGTTAGGAATAGGAACTTTAATGCTAAGCGAAGTGCGGTAGTTATTTCGACAATAGGAGGAATCTTTTCTTGGGCTGAGCAAAGTTCAAAGATTTCTCCGTTAATCTACTCCAGTCGAAATGACGGAGAGTGAGCTTATTTACTACTCTCTACTAACTTCTTAAAATTATCCAAAATTGCTTGCCAGCCGCCTCGTTGCATTTCAATCGGGTTTTGATTTTCGGCCTCAAATGTTTCGGTAATTTCTACCATATCGTCGTTGGTTTCAAAAATTACTTCTACTTTTCTACCATCAGCAATGGTATAGCTAATCAATTTATTTTCTTGAACATCATCGTAGATGCCTTCAAAATCGAAGCTGAAGCTGTCATCTTTCGCTGCCATGGTGTAAGAAAACTTTCCGCCTACAGTTAAATCATTCGAAGCTGCTGGAGTATGCCAATCTGGAGAAGCATTATTCCACTGTTTAATGAATTCTGGTTCGGTAAAGTATTTCCAAACTTTTTCGATAGGAGCGTTGATGGTTGTTTTGATCGTGATATTTTCCATGTTAATTAGGTTGGGGCGAAAAATATTTCGCCCGTTCGGTTAGTCTTTTATTTTTGATTCGATTATTGGTCCCTCTCTGCCTTCGGCATCTCTACCCAAGGGGAGAGAAAAGCATTAGGGATTGTTTTGTGATTTGATTATTGGTTCTTGGTCATTTATTGTATTACATCCAATCTTTATCTTTGCTTTCTACTTGATAAAGCCAGAAGTTCACTAAGGTTTTAATTTCTGTGTAATTTCCATAACTAAACGAAATATTACCAGCTGCCGTATGCAAAGTCACATGGCCAATATCTAAAGATTTGTGCCAAGGAAATTGTGAAGTGCTGATAGACTGTATTTTGTGAGGCTCGATAATCTCCTGAGAAATGTCCCAAATTCCACTTTGCTTAATGATGAAATCTTCGGAAACTGCAATGCGATGTTTAGTGTAGGAAATGTAGATGGCAAAACAAACCGCCAGTACATAAATAATAGCTAAGGAGTAAAAGGATCTGATCTCTGGTAAATACTGATAAAAAATAAGGTAAGCTGCAAGAGGAATTATCACCCAAAACACTATCGGCAAATTCATGAAACGGAAATTGGGTTTGTAGCGAGTACTTTCATTTGGAAGCTTGCTCAAAATCATTTGCAGTATCTCATTCTTTTCTCTCGGACTGCAGCCTGGCACTTCCATGTTACCGCTTTTAACTTCCTTATCGGATTGTTGCTGACCTGCATGAGCTTGCTTTAACGCCATGTTAAACAAACCAATTTTCTTCTGCAAATAATTCTGACTGTACTCGGTAATTTGCACCTTGTTTGGATGTAATAAGGTGTTTTTCGTCGCAAACAGCCCCGATGAAATGAGTAATGATTTTTGATGCCTGCTGATTTGAAAATCGAAGTATTTTATAAAGGTACGTATCACATTGGTGGCTAATAAAATAATAATCAATGCCACAAAAAGAATAGCTATAGAAAACATCGTAAATCCACTGGCAAAAAAGTTTTCAATCTGCCCCTTATCCCGATCAAGTACTTTGAATAGCTCCTTTAAGTTGTGCAGCACTGCGTAGCCAAAACCAATCAATAGTGCTACGCTTCGTCCGTAATTGCTTGTTAAGCCGATTTTAAATAGCGTACTTACATCAATTTTTATAAAAGGAGTTTCTTGCTGATGCATCGGATTTTCAATCATCTCCGCAATGTTTTCTGATTGCATAGCATTTTGCTCGCTGCCATTCAAAAGGTGTTTCTTTAGTGCGTAGGCAGTTTGCCCACTAATAGCTCCAATATTTACCTCTTTACTATCTGTTCCTGCGGTATCTATCTGAAGGCTGTAAACCCCAATCAACTTTTGTATAAAGCCTTGGTTGATGTTTACTTGCTGGATTTTTTCGACTGGAATAGTTAGGTTCTTCCTGCCAAAAACTCCTTTATCAATGATAAATTCCTGTTTGATTGGGTTGAGGTAGAAAGTAAACTTAAGGTAATAGAAGTAACCATAAATTATCGAAATGATAAGCACTGCCAACAAAGCAAAACCGGCGTAAATCAGCACACTTTTGTTGGCTTTGATTACTAATATGATTAAGGGAAAAATGATAGCCCTGATCAATCTTTGCAGGGTATAGGCTCCGCTAATTAAAATTCCCGCTGCAGATTGCTTTTGTGGTTGACTAAAATCTAAGGCCATTACTCGCTTTCATTTGTAGTTTTCACCTCTAGGCGTTGCACCAAGGCTTCCTTCAATGCTTTTGCCTGCTCAATTGGAACACCGGCAATACGTATTTCGCCGCTAGAACCTCCAGCAGTATAAACGTGTAAAGTGCCCAATTTGAATATCCTAGATAGCATACCTTCGTTTAATGCCACATGTTGAATGCGATTTAAAGGTACAATTGTGGTAGTTTCTGCAATGACACCACTTTTATAGATAATGTCTTTTTCCCTCAATGCGAAACCTCTACGTTTAAAACTTGCCCAATACAAGAGGAACAGCACAATTATTATCAGTGCAAATAGGCCAACAAAAATAGCCCAATTCGCACGTATCTCCTCGTCAATGAGAATGAGTATAGCCAACCCGCCACCGCTAAGCAAAGTAAAAATAATAAGATTGATCAACATCACTTGCCAATATTTTGAGGCTGGCGCAGTTAATGCCGTTTCCTCGTATTTGGGAAGTTGTTGTATATCTATAGTTTCGTTAGTAAAATGCTGCATATTGTAGGTTTATTCTGCTGTTTTAAAATTAATTAGATAGGCTTTTAAGGGGATGCCATTTTCATTTCTAAATCTTTCAGACACCACACTTTGGTAATGCCTATTGGGTTCTAGCTTCACTTCATAGCTGAAGGATTTTTTATCTTCCGAAAAGCCAATTATTTTTTGTACCGTTAGTACGTTTTTTTCGCCAGTTGGTCCATATTCAAAACCTCTGAAATTGATGTTCATTGGTTGAGAGAAATACAAGGTCACCGTTTTAGTATTGATATTTACATTCTGGCTGTTGTTCTCAAATTCTTTAATGCCGATTACTTCTGGTCTAGATTTTTCAAAAGCTTCTTTATAGACTAGCAATGGTTTCTCGAAATACTTCGATTTCTCTACAAAAGCAATTAAATCCTCTTCTTTGTTATAATCTAATTCTATCATCTCTTTTATTGCCGCCTTTTTATCTTTTGAGAGATTATAGAATTGCTCACAAATGGCATAACCAACGTAATAACCTAAATCACGCATTTTAAATTGGTTATTAGGACTGTTGTAGAGCCAATTTGCTACAGAACTAGAAAACATTTCTTTTTCAAAAGCTGCTTTAATCTTTGCATCATTGGCTTTGCCAAAAGCTATTTGTGGGTTAGGTGAAGATACTTTTAATGCTTTTTCTGCCAACAATTCTGCCACACCTTCTAATACCACTTGCGTTAAAAGTGTATTGCCGATGGTGGTTTTTTGTTGGGTATGCACATATTCATGCACATTGGTGAAAACCATTCCGTCAATTGGACGGGTTTTAAAGAAACTTACTAAATGAGGAAAGTCTTTTTGCAGTTCTTCAGTGTTAGTCTTATCATCAGCCATCGAAATTTCTGCACCAATTAATACCTTATCAGCTAGTGTAGTTCCGCCAGTTCGTAAAGCACCAATGCTGAAATAAATTTTAGCAGGCTTTAATGGATATAGTTTATTGAGCGAAGCTACGGCAGTTTCAATTTTTGTCGCGTAATTGCTAACTTTTAGTGTGTTAGATCTAACCGACGACCAAAAATTGGGATAGCGGTTGATTGCATTGACAAAACCTTGGGGAGTATAATTTCTAACTTCCATCAAAGCTTTTAAACCTGGCGTGCCTTTGTTGATGTAGGAATTTTGGATGATTGAGAGTTGCGTTGCACTATCTTTTGTCGCTTTAATTTGGTCGTAAGCTTTCCAAAAGTTGTTGATATCTGTAGTAATGATGTTTTTTTGCTGAGCAAACGCAGCACTAGAAAGTAGTATGAGTGTTAAAATAAAAGCCTTCTTCATGGAGTAAATCTATGAAGAAGGCTTTCAATATCCTAGAAGAGATAAAATATGATTGTGTTTTTTTATTAATATTTAATGAACACCCCGCCCATTGGGCACCCATCTGAAAGCCGGGGTGTTTTAACAAATGGGTTTAAGATAAACTTCCTTTACAACTGAGATGATTTATTCATCTATCTTTTTACCTTTCATAGCTTGCCCAATCGCAGTATCCATCACTCTTTCGGCGAATGGGCGAGTAAACTCATTCAATTCATCTGTTTTTTTAAGGATTACATCTTTATCGCCACTACCTAAAGCTTCTTTTAAATTACTGATGTAAGTTTGGGTTTCAGTAATTTCAGTAGCTTCTAATAAATCTTTATGTTTTTCTATAAATCGCTCTGCAGTATATACCAATTGCTCACCTTCGCTGCGTGCTTCAATTAGCATACGTTGCTCTACATCACTTTTAGCATTGGTAATGCTGTCGATTAACATTTTTTCTACGGTGTCGTCACTTAAGCCGTAGCTGGGTTTAACTTCAATTTCTTGCTTTACACCAGAACGCAATTCAATCGCTTGAACCGTTAAAATACCATCGGCATTTAAAAGAAAGTTGATATCCACCTTCGGTAAACCTGCAGGCATCGCCGGAATTCCTTTCAAATCAAACTCTGCCAGTTTACGGTTTTCTTTCACCAGATCGCGTTCGCCTTGGTACACAGAAATCTTCATGTTCACCTGTCCATCTACCGAAGTAGTGTACTGACGGCCAGCTTTGGTTGGAACTTTGCTGTTGCGAGCAATAATTACGTCCATTAAACCGCCCATGGTTTCGATACCAAGTGATAACGGTGTAACATCCAATAATAAAATATCCGAACGGTTACCAGCTAAAATATCCGCCTGTACGGCGGCACCTAAAGCCACCACTTCATCTGGGTTGATGTTATCTTGGGGAGTTTTTCCGAAGAACTCGCTCACCGCTTTTTTAACGTAAGGCGTACGGGTAGAACCGCCAACTAAAACAACTTCGTCAATATCAGCAATGCCTAACTCCGCATCTTTTAAAGCCGATTTACAAGCTTCGATAGTTTCTTGCACTTTAGCTGCAATTAAGCTTTCGAAAGTTTGTTTGTCTAGCGTACACCAGATATCTCCGAGTTGTTCGTTGTATAAATTTTGGGTGGTCAATGCTTTTTTAGCTGCTTCGGCTTGTAAACGCAGGCTTTGCGTTAGCACATTGTCTTTGGCTACTGTTGCCGCATCTAGCTGATTTTTGTCAATCCAATAGTCGAAGATAGCACGATCGAAATCATCGCCACCTAAGAAAGTATTTCCATTGGTGCTTAATACCTCGAAAATGCCATTTTGGATTTGTAGGATAGACACATCGAAGGTACCACCACCTAAATCGTAAACCGCAATTGTTTTTTGTTCCGAAGGATCCAGGCCTAAACCGTAAGCTAAACTTGCTGCGGTAGGTTCGTTTACGATGCGTAAAACATCTAATCCTGCTAATTTACCGGCATCACGAGTGGCTTGTCGCTGACTATCATTAAAATATGCAGGGACAGTAATTACCGCTCTGTTTACTGGCGTTTTTAAAGCGTGTTCTGCACGAGTTTTCAACTCTTTTAAAATCTCAGCAGACAGCTCGATGGGCGTATAAAATTTATCACCAGCTTTAATTTTAACTAAAGCATCGGTATCATCATCAATTACTTTGTAGCTAAAAATATCGCTGTGCTCAGCTACATCTTTGTACGAACGACCCAATAATCGTTTTACGGAGAAAATGGTATTGGTTGGATCGGTTGTTAGGTAAGCTTTGGCTTCATTACCCACTTCTGCATCGCCTTGTTCATTAAAATGCACCACTGATGGAACTAAAACGCCTTTTCCTGCATCGTTAATTACCTGTGGTTGTTGTTCTGGATTGATAAAAGCCACCAGACTATTGGTGGTGCCTAAATCAATTCCTACTATAATTTCTTCTTTTTGTAACGAACCTGTCGCCAGATTGATGGATATTTTTGCCATGCGACAAAGTTACAAGAATGTTGTAAGGTTTTTGGTTTGGAATGTTTGAATGTTGTAAAAAAGGTTCCGATAATTAGTTGTTTAGTTCACTTTCCATAATTCGATATTCTCCAAATGTGCCGTCCCAGTTTTCTTTGTAGGTAGAGAATTCGATATGTTCAATTACTCCAGCAGTAACATCAATTACGTAGCTCAACCCTTCTTTTAAAGCAGGTATTTCAATTTTTTCAGCATTGCTGAATAAGGCATTGATCATTTCTGGCTCTTCGGTAAAATCAACATAAGAAAAATACACATATAAGCTGAAGCCAGAAATTTGTCTTTTAGAAACTTTTAAATATGGTAGATGAGATTTTAACGATGGATATTTTTCGGTCAATCTATTTAATAATGTGGTCTCAAGTTCGTTTAGTTCTTCCATATTCGTTAGGATTTATTCTTTTCTTCAATCCACAACGACATGTATTTTGTGCTTTGAAGTGTGTGGTGTTTTAAAATTTCGCCAAAGAAGTTTTGTTGGCGATGTTTATTTAGATTTTCTTTGATATCAGTAATTTGTTTTAAAAAAGAGCCTTCAAATTTATTCTTGGCATATAACTCATTAATGATTTTAATTCCATTACGTTGTGCTTGCTGCCATTGTTTTTCATTTTGGTAAAGCTCGACAGTTTTATCAACAAAGGTTTCTAAGTCATCATTTATAATTCCAGCCCAATCTAAATCGTTGGCCATTCCTTCGGCACCTACTTTACTGCTGGCGATGGGAGTTCCCGTTTGCATGGCATCTATAAATTTACCTTTTGCACCAGCGCCAAATAGGAGCGGAGCCAATAAAATGCGATGTTCTGCAATGGTTGCTCTAGCATTTTCGGCTCTGCCATGTACAAAAAACTTTTCTCGGGTGTTTTGCAGTTGCATTACTTTTTCAGTGGCGTAGGCTCCGTAAATATGGAGCGAAGCTTTTGGGAGTTTTTTCCTAAGCAAAGGCCAAACGCTACTTTTGAGAAACTGCAGCGTTTGCCAATTAGGTTCGTGCAGGTAGTTGCCGATGAAAACAAAATCCTTTCTTTCGTCGAAGGTTTTCCAATGATGGGTTGAGGTTATGCCTTCTTCTAAAAAAGGTAAATAGTAAAGTATTTGTGGATTGATATGGAATTCATTAAGCAAATCCATTTCGGCTTTAGAGATAATCAGGGATAGATCGCAGCGTAAAATAGAAGCTAGTTCTCGTTTGGTAACATCATTGTATAAATCTAATTTCGTTTGGTGTTTGATGGATTGCTGCCTGCCATGGCGTAAGAAATGTAAATCTTCAGTATCTAAAATTCGCAGCGCATTTGGGCATTCCTGTTGTACACGCCAACCATACTGTTCTTCAATCATAAATCTATCAAAGACTACAATTGAAGGATTAAGTTCTTTAAGCCAATCGTTAAAAGAACTATCGTTAAGTTTAATTTCATGCTCAATAACACCAATATTTGTTAACTTGAAACTGAAATCACTTTTGGTTGCTGCAGATGCGAAATGAACTTCATCGCCATTGGCTAAGAATAGTTGTACCAATTGGATGATACGAGTGCCAGCCGCTGATGATGTAGGTTCTGGCCAAACTAATCCAATGAATAAAACTTTTCTTGCCGACATATATGCAAAGTTGCATTTATTCAGCCACAGATACACAGATTTATTTTTTTAACAATGGAATAATTTATCCATATCTGTATATCTGTGGCTAATTATTTCAAAAGTGAAGCAATTTAACAATCCAACAATCTTTTAAAACAATCTGTGGCTATTTTCTTAATTTTGCGGCTTATGTTAGGACTTAAATTACTTACCGACCCTCGTTGGGCCAATATCGCTGAAGGGAATTTAGAAGAAATATTAACTGATCACGCTTGGTGCGAGCAAAAAGCGGCAAGTAATGCCATTACCCTAATTACTCAAAACTCAGAACATCAAGATTTGGTTGATGAACTGACGGCAATTGCTTTGGAAGAATTGGAGCATTTCCAGATGGTCATCAACATCATAAAAGAACGTGGTTATACTTTGGGCCGAGAACGTAAAGACGATTATGTAGGGCAATTGGTGAAGTTCAGTAAAAAAGATGGAAGTAGAAATCAAGCTTTTATAGACAGATTATTGTTCGCTGCTATGATTGAAGCCCGCAGTTGCGAACGTTTCAGAGTATTATCTCAAAATATCAAAGATGCAGAACTAGCTAAATTCTACCACGAACTGATGGTGTCTGAAGCTACGCACTATACCACTTTCTTAAACTTTGCCCGTAAATACACTATTGATGTGGATGTTGATAAACGCTGGAAAGAATGGTTGGAATTTGAAGGTAACTTGATTAAGAGCTACGGCAATAAAGAAGCGATACACGGATAAGCAGTTTGCAGTAAACAGTTTACAATAGGCGATCAGAACTGGAAACTGCTAATTGAGAACTGTTAACTCCCTTTCATGATAATTCACCAGCCACAGTACAATATCCTGATAGCTTTTAATCCCTTTACGTTGATTATTCAACTTTAAGATTTTATCGAACGTTTTGCCCATATAAACCGACATCGCTCCGTTATATTGAGCCCAAAACTCCCTTTCAATTTTGAAATTAGCCATTACAGATGCAGGAATTTTAGTAATGATAACATTGTAATCTTCGGGGTATTTCATTCTAATCTCAAATAAAACATACCGAAACATATGGTAATAGGCCGAGTATTGAAATTGAGTGTTTTGACTGTGGATGGCAGTAAGATATCCAACTAGATTAGCCTCATCCTCTTTTGCAACCCCTATTTGATGGGCAATTTCATGGCAAGTCACAAAAGGCAGAACAAAATTAGGTAAACGTTGATTGATATTGGCTTCGCCGGAAAGTGGATTATAATAGCCTTCAATTCCCGTTTTACTTACTAACCAAGAACTGGTTACTGGTTTTACTGCCATGTATTTGTAGCGGAAAAAAGATTGCTTTTCTGCTAATTGATTGTATGCTGTAGCAGCGGTATTCTCTAGCTCTTGCGTTGTAAGATTGAATACGGCAGTATCTATCGTTTTACTTAAGGTGTCTAATTTTTGCAGAAAGAAAGTGTTGAGTTTCAAAAGTTGTTCTTTGCTGTAGGGTTTATCACTTATTTGTAATTGCTCATTAATTCTAGGTCTCGAGTAGTTTAAACCCCAAAGCAGCTTAAATGAAATGTAGATGATAAGTAGAAAATTGATACATTTTAGTCCAAAAAAAGCAAATTCTGTCTTTGTTTTTCGTGTTTTCCGGATGAAGATGATCACATTTATAATCGCGTAGATTATCAGTAATGCATAGAGGAAATCGCCTATGGCAAACGGAAAAATAGAAGAGATGCCACGTTGGATTTTAGAAACTAATGGATAAAATAAATTGCTATAATAACTTTCTACAGCTTCGGGAAAGAAACCGAAAATGAATGTTAGTACAGCAATGCTGAGATATATAAAGGCGGTGTTTAGTTTATGACCTATTTCCTTCATCGTCTGTTAAATTAACCCATTGGCGGGGACGCCAACGGCAACATTGGCTTTTGTTGGCGTCGCCGCCAATAAATTATATTTCTTAAACTAATCGTAGAAAAAAAGCAGGCATTTTAATCTTTTCTTTGAGATTAATACGACGCTTGATTTTACCTGTCGAAGCTTAACCTTTTTCCGGTTTCATTAGTCATGAATTTTCCTTTTTGATAGGCCAAATTACCAGATACAAAGGTATGTGTAATGCTTGCTCTGAAGGTTTCTCCATCAAACGGCGACCAGCCACATTTATATAAGGTATTTAGTTTAGTCACTTTGAAAGGATCGTTCAAGTCTACCAAAACTAAATCTGCCCAGTAACCTTCTCTCACAAAACCACGTTCGCTCAAATTAAAACAGGTTGCTACGTTGTGCGATGCCTTTTCTACTATCTTTTCTAGCGAGATTTTACCTTGTAAGTGCATTTCCAATAACGCAGGTAAGGCGTGTTGTACCAAAGGTCCGCCAGAAGGAGCTTGCGCATAAGGCTGATTTTTTTCTTCGATAGTGTGCGGAGCGTGATCTGTGGCAATCACATCAATATGATCATCTAACAAACCTTGCAAAATTCCCGCTTGGTCTGCTGCGGTTTTCACTGCAGGGTTCCATTTAATGAAATTACCTTTCGTTGCATAATCAGTGTCGTTAAACCAAAGGTGATGTACGCAGGCTTCAGCGGTAATTCTTTTATCGGCCAATGCCAAAGTGTTATCAAATAAGGCAATCTCTTTAGCAGTAGAGATATGGAGAATATGTAAACGGGTATCATAACGTTTCGCCAATTCGACAGCTAAAGACGATGATTTATAACAAGCCTCTGCACTTCTAATTAAGGGGTGCATGTCTATCGTCAAGTCATCACCATATTTTTCTTTATAAACAGCTAAGTTATGACGGATCGTGGCTTCATCTTCGCAATGTGTGGCTACCAACATTGGCGCTTTACTGAAGATATTTTCCAATGTTTTCTCATTATCTACCAACATATTTCCGGTAGAAGAGCCCATGAAAACCTTAATACCACACACGTTTTTGGCATCAGTTTTTAGCACTTCTTCAATATTATCATTACTGGCTCCCATGTAAAATGAGTAGTTAGCTAATGATGTTTGTTGAGCAATAGCATATTTATCTGCCAATAAATCTTGAGTTAAGGTATTGGGAACTGTGTTTGGCATTTCCATAAAAGAGGTAATACCGCCGGCTACAGCAGCCATGCTTTCTGAGAAAATGTCTGCTTTGTGTGTTAAACCAGGTTCGCGGAAATGAACTTGGTCATCAATCATTCCTGGTAAAAGGTGTAAACCCTCGGCGTTAATTTCTAAGTCAGCTGTGGTATCAATTGTAGATGCAATTTTTTCAATTCTTCCGTTTTTAATCAATAAATCGGCATTGAAAATTTGTCCTTCGTTTACAATGCTAGCTGCTTTTATCAAGATCGTACTCATGTTGGTAAAGGTAATAATTAGTATTGAGATGTGTATATTACGTATTGAGGTATGGAATTAGAAAGTGGAAAGGTTTTGTATTTAATACAGTTGCGTTTTTATGACATTGCAAACAAAGTCCCTTTTAGGGGATTTAGGGGTTAATCTTGTATCTTTGCCCTCATGCCAAAAAAATTCGAAGAGTTTAAGCTCAATAGACAAATACTGAATGCAGTAGAAGAAGCTGGTTTTACAGAAGCTACTCCGATACAGGAAAAAGCGATTGCACCGGTATTGTCGGGACAAGATTTGTTCGGTATTGCTCAAACGGGAACAGGAAAAACTGCTGCTTATGTACTGCCTATGCTTATGAAAATGAAGTATGCGCAGGGCGAAAATCCTAGAGCGTTGATTTTAGTGCCAACTAGAGAATTGGCAATGCAGATAGAAGAACAGGTAAAGTTGTTTTCTACTTACACAGATTTAAGAACTGTGGTGATTTTTGGTGGTATTGGACCTAAAACACAAAAAGAGCAAATAGCCAAAGGCGTAGATATTTTGGTGGCTACACCAGGCCGCTTTTTAGATTTGTATTTAGCTGGCGATATCAATACACGCAGCCTACAGTTTTTGGTATTAGACGAAGCGGATAAAATGATGGATATGGGCTTTATCGGATCTATTCATCGCATTTTGGAAGTAGTTCCCCGTAAACGCCAAAACTTACTCTTCTCTGCTACGATGAGCGATTTGGTACAGAAAATCGCTGGAGATTTCCTTAAAAATCCACTTACGGTGGAGGTGGCTGCACAAGCTACGCCTGCGCAAACGGTAACGCAGATCATGTATGCTGTACCTAATTTCAAAACCAAGATCAATTTGTTGCAAAACTTGTTGAAAAACGATGAAGAATTTAAAAAACTGATCATCTTCTGTAAAACGAAAACCGTAGCGGATAATATCAATAGTTTTGTAGCTAGAAGGTTGGGAGAAGATGCGGTTAGGGTAATCCATGCCAACAAAGGACAGAATACGCGTATCAATTCCATTAATGATTTTAAAGAAGGGAATATCAGAGTTTTAGTAGCTACAGATGTGGCTTCTAGAGGCATAGATGTAAGTGAGGTAAGCCATGTAATTAATTTCGATGTACCTATTGTGATTGAAGATTACGTACACCGAATTGGCAGAACAGGAAGGGCTTTTAATGAAGGTACAGCGATAACGTTTTACAACGAAGCAGAGCGATACTATATCGATAAGATACAAAAACTGATCAGACAGCAAATTACCGAGGAACAAATTCCTGCAGAAGTGTTTATAGAAGAAACACCATATGAGGAAAAACAGTCCCTAGCAAGGGAAATTGATGCCCAAAAGAGGAAAGAAAATCCCGACTTCAAAGGAGCGTTCCACGAGAAGAAAAAACAGTACCCGTCAACAAATAAAAAAAATACAAAAGGTACTTATAAATCAAAACCTAAATCACGCAGATAAATTGAAAGTTAAACTAACACCATTAAACATTGTGTCTGCTTTGAGTATCATGGCTGTAGCTGGTTTAATCGTAGATAAAAGCTGGCTTTTGGCTCCTGCCAATCACGAGCGTAAAGGGCTTTTTATAGCATTTGGTGTTTTGGTTTTTTTTGTGTCGTTTCTTTGCGACCAAATTTTCAGAAAATTTATCCCCACTTTGGCAAGACTTTGGCTTGTACAACTTATGGTTGTAATACTGGCTGTCGTTTTTGTCTTAGTGTTAAAGAGTGTGTTTGGTTAAACATAATCACTAAAAAACATCAAAAAGATGAATCATCTTGATTAAAATTCATTGCTTACTCCAATTGCAGAAAAGCAATGTAAATCAGGATAGCTTCATTATCATTAAAGACAAAAAATACGAAGATGAAAAAAGCGGAAATAAAAATTACAGTAGAGTTAGACGAGAAAAATGTTCCAGAAAATATCCTTTGGGAATCATCAGACTCTGAAAATAAAGATCAATTAGCAGCAAAATCAATGATGTTAGCACTTTGGGACCATAACTACAAAAATTCTATGAGAATAGATTTATGGACTAAAGACATGCCTGTTGATGAAATGAAGCGTTTTTTTTACGAAACATTACAAACCATGGGCGATAGTTTTTTAAGAGCTACTGGAGAAAAAAATATAGTAGAAGATTTAAGAGATTATTGCGCACATTTTGCGGATAAAATGGGTATCAACACTAAAGGATAGCCGATATGAGACAACATGAGCCAAGCTGCATCTAAGAAGATTTTTATCAACTTCATCGTTAAATTAATGCTGATTTTGGCACTAATTGGTGGCGGTGCAGCATTGTTGCTCTATAGTAAGCAAGACAGTAGTTACATTAAGCATACACAACAACAAATTGCGGGTTTGTTAGCACTGAATGGCGCACTCCAAAAGTCAAGTCAGGCTTATTTTTCTTTAGCTGATAGCGAACCGGCGCAGTTGGATAGTTTAAAGACACATCTTAGTGCAGTAGCTGTTCATAAAAAAGTGTTATCACCGTTCTTAAAAGGTGAAGGTACTTATAGCGGCGATGCAAAAGCAATCCTAAAAAGTCTGGATGAAGAAGAAGATTTTTACCGTGCCCAGCTAAAATTGCCCTTACATGCGCACGGAAATTTAACCCCAGATTTTGTTTTCAATAGCAAAATTGGTTCTACAAGTCCATTAATTATACAGTTAATTCAGTCGCTCAACGATGATCTAACCTTCCGGATTTCTCAAGATGGCCATTTTTATGAAACACTTGGGTATTTAATTGTTTCTGTAGGAGGGCTTGTGCTGATCATGGTAATTGTACTTTACAATCGATCGCAAATAAGCGTGAGAAAGCAACTTGCTCACGATCAGGAAATTTATAATGCTAAGTTAAATGCTCAAGCGGCTAACAACGCCAAAACCGAATATCTAGGGATGATTAGCCATGAGATCAGAACACCAATGAACGGTGTTTTGGGCATGTCTAATTTACTTTTGCAAGGTTCGTTAACTAGCGAACAGCGAGAATATGCGAAGACTATTTCTAATAGTGCAGAGTCTTTGCTTCGTATTGTAAACGATATTCTAGATTTCTCAAAAATTGAGGTAGGAAAGATCCATTTAGATACAACTTCGGTAAATATCAGGCAGCTTATTGCCGAAACATTTGAGCAAAATCTTCCAAAATCTTCCGCCAATTTATCTATTAATTTCAAGGTAGATAAAAATGTTCCGAATGCTATAAATTGTGACCCCAAACGATTAAAGCAGGTGTTGCTGAACTTTTTAAGCAACGCTGTAAAGTTCACGGAAAAAGGTAGTATTATGCTAGAATGTTCAGTAATTGACAAAGATGAGTTCGGCAAAATTCGACTTGGTTTTGTAGTAAAAGATACTGGGATAGGCATAGCTGAAGATAGAATCAAGCAACTCTTTAAACCGTTTGTACAAGTAAACAAATCGACCATGCGTAAATACGGTGGTACAGGTTTGGGACTGAATATTGCATACAATCTTATCACCATGATGGATGGAAAGGTGAAGGTGAAGAGTAAGGTTGGAAGTGGCTCGGCTTTCACTTTTTATATTACTACAAAGGAAGCGGTAGAAAATAAAATGCCCCAACCCCTAAAGGATGAGGTTAAAATTTTGTTAGATAACGATTTGTCTGCGAATTATCCATTTAAAATTTTAGTGGTAGATGATAATGACATCAATCTGATGCTGATCATCAAAACACTAAATAAACTGGGTTACGATTGTAAAAAAGCATCGAATGGCCAAATTGCGGTTGATATGGTAAAGCAAGAGAATTTCGATCTTATTTTTATGGATATGCAGATGCCAATTATGGACGGAACTATAGCTGCCGTAGAAATTAGGAAGCATTACCGCATTTATGAATACCCAGTTGTGGTTGCACTTACTGCTAATACACTCGGGGATGGAAGAGATAAGTGTTTAGAAGCTGGTATGCAAGATTTCATTGCAAAACCTTTTAAACCGACCGAAATAGAGGAAGTTATTAAAAAATGGGCCCCAAAAATTATCGACTTCAAAAGTAAACATCAATCTAAATCCTTAAGTTAGCGTTTTAAACGATTGATCATGCTAATTGTAAATAAGCCGATGGCCTTTATTGGGCTAATTTTAGTTTTTGTTGCTGGATTTTGCCCTATGTTAGAGGTTAAAATTCTCGTGAAATGGATTTCTTGGGGATTGTATAAAACAGATATTCGTTTATTTCTGATCACTTATTCACTTATTGCTATAACCGCATTATGTTTTTTCATTAGGCAGTTAAAAGCTTTTAGATTGTTGACGAGAGTGATGTTTATTTGGGTGTTGTTAATGGCTGCGGCAGTTTATTTCAAGTCCACACATTACTTTGGTATGAAAATAGCCGACAATTTATTGGGTAAAGCGATTCACTTCCAATGGGGATGGATCATTTTATTGATTGGTGCTATTTTGTTGCTATTTAGCGTAAAGAAAGAACAATTGAGCGCATAGTAAAACGATGAGCTTGTGGTTGCACAACAGTAGATGCAACTTCATTAGTAGGCTCGAATTTGCTGTCAAGTGTATCAGTAAATCTGAAATATTAAAGTTTCAATAAATATTGATATAGCTTCTCTGTAGGTAAACCCATTACATTGGTATAAGAACCGTTTAAACGTTCAACCACGGTTAAACCGAACCAATCTTGTATGCCATAGCTACCTGCTTTGTCGAAAGGTTGGTAATTGTCAATGTAGTAATTGATTTCTTCAGTATTTAAAACACGGCAGAAAACTTCTGTTTGATCGTAAAAAGAGGTTATTTTGCCTTGATAATTGATACTAACGCCTGTGTAAACTTCATGTTTATTGCCCGACAGTTTTCCTAGCATTTCTTGAGCCTCTTTGTGGTCTTTGGGTTTGCCAAGAATTTCAACATTGATGGCTACAATAGTATCTGCTGTAATTATAATTTCATTAGGATTGGCATTAAATGCTTTAGCTTTCTTTTCAGAAATATAAACTGCAATTTCTGGTGCACTCAGTGTCGCTGGGTAACTTTCGTCTACATCTTTAAGCTCAACAGCAAAATTTAATCCCATTAAGGTTAGTAATTCTTGTCGGCGAGGAGATTTTGAAGCGAGTATAATCGGTTGCTTAAGCTTTAGCATGTTTAATTTTTTTCCAAAAATAACAAAAGCGGCTAAGTTGCCGCTTTGTTTTGTCTTTTTTAAACATGATTAGTTTCCGCCTTGGCGCTCTTTCATTCTTTTTTCCATCTCAGCTTTTTGCTCATCAAGCATTGCTTTGTAGGTTTTTTTCTGATCGTCAGTTAAGACACCGCTTACTTTTGTTTCAAGTTCTGCCCTCATTTTCTGCATCTTCTCCATCATCGCTTGTCTATCTCCGCCACCTTGCGCTTCTTCACGCATTTTCTTTTGAGCATCTGCTTGTTCTGTAAAAATTGCAGTTAACTTCGTTTTTTGGTCATCAGATAATTTTAGTTTTTCATCTAATTGCTTTACTCTAGCCTCAGGGTTCATACCCATACGACCACCCGGACCACCACCTTGTCTGCCTTGACCAGGTTGAGCTTGAGCAAAAGCTACCATACCAAATAATAGCCCGCAAATCATCATTAATTTTTTCATCTTTTAATTTTATTTATATCGTTAAGTTTTTTCTTTGATTAAAAAAAACGACAGAAGTTTAATGGATGAAAAAGAATAAATTGTTAAATAATGTTAAGCAAAAGGGAGGGGTAAGGTATTGCTTTACAGTTAACCAGTTTAAACGAATAAATAATTAACCAAAATAAAGATCTATTTACTTGCTTGGGCGGCAGAAGGAGTGCTGCCATACCATTGATGCTGAACTTTGAGTACTTTTTCGATGACGTCTCTAGCTGCGGTTTCGCCACCATTTTTAGGAGAAATGTAATGAGAAATAGCTTTAATTTCTTCTACTGCATCATTTGGGCAGGTGGCAATGCCCACTAATCTCATTACTCCAGCATCAGGAACGTCATCTCCCATGTATAAAATCTGGTCGGGTCTAATTCCCTTTTGCTGGATGTAGTTGTTAAAAACTGGTAACTTATCATCTACACCTAAAAAAACATCGGCTATGCCTAAACCTTCGAAACGTTTACTCATAGCCATGCCTTTACCACCTGATATGATGCAGATGTTGTAACCTCTTTTTGCCGCTAGCTGTAAAGCATATCCATCCTTAATGTTGAAAGAACGCAATAACTCGCCACTTTCGGTAGCCATAACGGTCCCGTTAGTGAGTACACCGTCTACATCAAAAATAAATGTGGTTATGTTTTTAAGGTTTTGGAGAAACCCCAAACCCCTAGAGGGGCTTTCCTCTCTAACGCTTATGTGATGATCCATATACTTTAATTCCCCCTTTAAAGGGCTAGGGGGCTTACTGATTATCTCTCCACTCGTACACCCAAGCAGATTGGATTTGCTCCAGATGACCTTCAGTACATTGTTCTCTCGTTCCTGCGAAATTTGGAAGTTCCAATACCCATTCAATTAGATCGGTAAATCTAATTCTGTAGATTTTTTGTTCGTTGAAATCGTCGCCAAATTTTTCATAAAGCTCTAAAGCAATGTCCTCAATGTCATTCCATTGAATTGGTAAGGCAAATTTATCGTTGTTCATTTATGTAAAGTTGAAACGTTTTAATGTTGAAATGTTTTAAGGTTTGGTTAACTGTTACTGTGAACCGTCAACTGCCAACCGTCTAGTGTCCTAAAAATCCTGACTGGTCTGGAATAGTAACTTCAATATCACCATCTAAAACGATGCATTGGCAGGCCAATCTAGAAGTGATTTTTGGTCTAACTGCACGGTCAACAAAATCTTCCTCTTTTTCAGAGATTTCCTGGATGTTATCCATTCCTTTGGTTACGTAGATGTGGCAAGTACTACAGCCGCAAACGCCGCCGCAATTGTGTTGTAGCTTGATACCATTATCTAAAACTACATCTAAAACATCTTCACCAGCAGCAATAGGTAATTCTACAGGCTCTTTTCCTTCTTCTTCGAAATTTATCTTTAGTTTGAAAATACTCATAATTCAGTGCAAAAGTAAGCACCCAAAATTAAAAATCAGTATGATCTGTTGTTTTTAATCTGGTTACTTAATAGTTGATAAATATTTAACCATTCTGGATGCTTTTGAAGCATTCCTTCATGCTTTTTTAAAGTCTGCTCGTCATTTCTAACAGCTGGACCGGTTTGCACTTCCATTGGCAGTGCAGTTTGTATTTTATTGGCAGTTTCTGTAATCAAAGGTTTGATGATGTCGAAATCCAATTGATTTCGTGCTAGTAGTTGCTGCGCAATTCCATAAAGGTAGTTAGGGAAATTACAAGCAAAAACAGCTGCCAGATGTAAAATCTTTCGCTGTTCGCTACTCACTTCGTAAACGCTTTTACTAATTAGCGAAGCCAACGTTTTCAGCTGATTTAGATTTGTTTCATTATTCGCTTCTAAACAAAGTGGAACGTTACTGAAATCTAATTCTTTTTGTTTAGAAAATGTTTGTAGCGGATAGAACACGCCATAATTTTTGTGGCTTACCAAACTATCCATTGCTACAGCTCCAGAAGTGTGCGCAACGATGCCTTTATAGTCTTTTAGCTGTAGGGAAATATTTGCGATGGCATCATCTTTCACTGCAATTAGAACAATGTCACTATCATCAATACTAATTCGGGAAATTTCGGCGACTGCATCAGCATCAACTTTATTGGCTAACACTTTTGCATTTTTTACATTATAAGACCAAATATTTAGCACCTGTACATTTACATTTTTAAGTGCTTTGGCTATGTGTGTAGCTACATTTCCCGAACCTATGATGGATACTCGCATTAATCTGTTTTCAGTTCTTTTTTTCTTCTGAAGATCGAAATCAAGAAACCTATTACCATCACAATGGTACCAATCCAGTATAAATTGATATAAGGGAATTCGATAGACTTGAATACTAACCAGTCTTTCGCCTGTTGAGGTTTCTCGAAAATTTGAAGCTCAAATTTATTTTCTTCAGGGATGATTTTTGTAAATCTAACTCTTAAGCCTAGTTCATCAATTTTACGTGCAAAATCGAAAGTATTGTTGCCTTTAATTAAAAATAAAGGTTCTACGTTATAAATTTTGCCACTCACGTTGATTTCCAACGGTAAGCTTACCGCTAGATCTTCCTTCTCTACCTTTAAATCTCTAACAACAGGTTTGTTATTTAATGATTTTACAGTAAGTACGCCACTGCTAGTATGAACGGTATCACCAATTTTTAGCGCTACAATACGTGGAGCTTTGTAATTTTCTTCTTCGGTATGCCCTTCGTGATCCGCATGCTCTTCTTTCTTTTGTGCAGCGCTAGTGATGTGGGTATAAATGTCTTTGAATAGGTAATGCTTGGTGTCTGGAGAAGCAATTAAGCCCATCTTTCCGTTTTCTTGGATACTTGGATTAAGGGTGAAATCTTCTTTTACTTTTCCACTTTCTTCATCAACCACTCTAAAGTTTAACTTGTAATAGGTGTTAGGCTGGATGGTAGTGTCGCTGATATAAGTAACGGTGTATTTGCCCATTTTTTTAGGCTCGTTCTTATACAGCATGATATTTTCACCTGGTTTAGCTGCCTTTTCAAAATCTTTTACAGGAATGTAGTTGGTTTCGTTAATAGAAATTGGATTACTTGTAGCTGCTGCAACCAAAGCACCAATTAATAAAATAGCAAAGCCGATGTGTGCAGTAGCAGAACCTGCTAACTTGCTTCCTCGTTTGGTAAATACGCCAGTTAACAATCTTGCGTTTGCAATTACTGCAAAAATACAACTGAAAGTTAGGATGATGTACATCAAGTTAGTGTAGATACCGGTTACCCAAACTAATCCACCAGTAATTACCAAAGAAAATACAATTGAAGAAATTAAGCTACTGTAGAATTTCTTTGGATCAGTTCGTTTATATTTTAAGAACTGTGAGAAACCAGAAATTAGTGCAATTAATACCGCGAAAGGCGCTTGCCACTGGTTATAAAACCTAACTGCATCTTTAATAGGTGCATAATTAGTTCCGAAAGCGGCGTTAAATACCGGTACAGAAGTCGCAAAAATAATGTGGATGCAAGAAACGGTAACTACCAAAGCTCCGATGAACATCCAAAATTCGCGAGAGTAAGTTTCTTCGTCTTTATGAGTGATTGGTAGTTCTTTCCATCTGTAGGCAACACAGAAGACTGCAATAGCTAAGAAAGCTACAATATAAACTACCAGTTGCCAAAACATTCCTAAATCGGTGAAAGAGTGTACAGAAGTTTCTCCTAAAATACCACTTCTTGTTAGGAAAGAAGCGTATAGTACCAAGATGAAACTCACTAAAATCAACGCCATTGCAGTAAAGTAGGCATGACCAGTATTCTTATAGGCGATAATTACGTGTAAACCGCCAATTAAGGTTAACCAAGGAATAATTGAAGCATTTTCTACAGGATCCCAAGCCCAGAAACCACCAAAGTTAAGTGCTTCGTAAGCCCAAAAAGAGCCCATCACAATACCAGCACCCAAAATCATGATGGCAAATGATACCCAAGGCAATACGGGCTTAACCCAATCTTTATAACGTTTTTGCCATAATGCTGCAATGCCATAAGCAAAAGGAACAATCATGCTGGCGAAGCCTAAGAATAACGTTGGCGGGTGAATCACCATCCAATAGTTTTGTAATAATGGATTTAAACCATTACCATCAGTAATGTAACTTAAGTAATTTTTGAAAGTTTCCGGATCTTTAAAGATGGGTATCATATCCGGTAAATTTTTTGCTTCTCTCAATAATATAAAAGGAGAAGAACCTATACGAGCTCCGAAAATCTCCACACCCAATAACATAGATGTTAGAAAAGCCTGCGAAAGTGCAATGATAGTCATTACGCCATTTTCCCAAGATTTAGCCTTCCAAATTAAGATAATTCCTAATAGCGATTGCCAAAATGCCCATAGCCAAAAACTACCTTCTTGACCTTCCCAAAATGCAGAGATAATATAATAGACAGGCAGTTCTTTAGAAGAGTGAGACCAAACGTAATAGTATTCGTTGTAATGATTTAAGATCAGATAGAATAGGGTAGAACCAATTCCGATAATGCTGATTGCGTTAACGCCAAATCCAATTCTTCCTAATTTATTCCAAGAGCGATCTTCAAGGTTTTTGTTTTTAGCGGCGAAAAAATAGGCGATGGTAGAAAGTAATGATGCGCCAAAGGAAAGTACAATGAAAAATTGGCCTAACTTGCCCGGAAGGAGGTTCTCTCCAATAAACTGAATATCCATTAAGATTTAGATTCTTTTGTTTCTTTAACGTTCTCCTTGATCTCTTTAACTGTCCCATCCTGGTTCACTTCAACCATGTTGTCATTATATTTAGAAGGGCATTTCATTAAAATTTTCGAAGCATAGAAAGTATTATTTTCCATTTTACCAATCAAAACCAGTTTCTCAGAGCGTTCAAAATCTTGAGGTTTAGAGCCATTAAGTACCACTTTGTTAACAGTTCCAGCTTCATCTTTCATGAAAAAAGCAAAATGGTTAGGGTCTTTCACTGCATCATAATACATGCCTTGACTTTTCTCCCAATAGCCCATTACATGTTCTTCTCTTTGTGATTCGGCAGCTTCTTTAAAATTAGAGTAAGAATCGGTATCAGCATTTAAGCTAACTAGAAATCCAATGCAGATGGCAATGGTGATTAAACCGATAATGGCACTTTTTCTCATCTGTTTAAATTGTTTTTATAGTGATGAGTCTATCAAGATTTATTTGTATCTTTTCAAAGATGTAAATCATGGATGGTCTCATTTGGTGTGATTTTAAAATACAGCACACAAAGATAGAAAAACAATAGAAGGTCAGCTATTTCCGGCGCTTTCTAAAGCATAACGTGACAATTAGTTGATAAACAAAAAAAGCCCCGTAACATATAAATTACGGGGCTTTGTCTTATTTAGAACCAGTCTATGGCCAAACGCCTAAATTCATGTAAGAAACGGCAATTTTGTCTATTGAATTTACAAACGCTGCAGTTCTTAAAGTTTTAACCTCTGGTTTATTAATCAAAGTCTCTCTGATTTCGCGGTAAGAATGGATCATGGTATCTTCTAATCCTGAGTTTACCAACTCTAATTCCGATGCCCCTTTAACAATCATTAAGCGGTGCTCAGCAGGAATAGTTTTTCCAGTTAAGCTTTCTAACGTGTTAATTAGGTTTGCATTTGAGTTTTCTGCATAGCGATTTTCCATACGGCCAAACGCTACGTGAGAAAGGTTTTTTAACCACTCAAAATAAGAAACAGTTACACCACCAGCATTGCAATACATATCTGGAATGATGATACCACCCATTTCTGTGAAAATTTCTTCTGCTTCTGGCGTACAAGGACCGTTTGCACCTTCAGCAATTACTTTCGCCTTGATGTTACGGATATTATCTGCTGTAATTTGGTTCTCTAAAGCTGCAGGAACTAAGATGTCGCAATCTTGCTCCAAACCTTCAGCTGAATTTTTAAAGTCTGTTGCGCCAGGGAAGCCTAATAAAGAACCTGTGCTTTTACGATGAGCAAAAACATCGTCAATATCAAATCCGTTAGCATTATAAATTGCACCTTCGTACTCGCAAATACCTACAACGGTAGCACCAAATTCGATCAAGAACTTAGCTGAGTGGTAACCTACGTTACCTAAACCTTGAACAATTACCCTTTTGCCTTCTAAACCAGCAGTAAGACCTAATTTTTTCATGTCATCAGCATGACTAACACATTCACGAACTGCATAAGCTACACCACGTCCAGTTGCTTCTTTACGACCACGGATACCGTGTAACGCAATGGGTTTACCGGTAACACAGCCTAATGCATCTAAAGAACCTGGGTTCATGGTCATATAGGTGTCGGCAATCCAGCTCATTTCGCGTTCGCCAGATCCGTAATCAGGAGCAGGAACGTCTATACCAGGACCGATAAAGTTTTTCTTGATCAACTCTGTTGTATAACGACGAGTAATGGTTTCTAACTCGGCAACGGTATAGTTTTTTGGATTGATGCAGATACCGCCTTTAGCGCCTCCGAAAGGCACGTTTACGATAGCACATTTATAAGTCATTAGCGCTGCTAGAGCCATCACCTCATCTTCGTTAACCATATCGCTATAACGAATACCACCCTTTGTAGGGCTCATGTGGTGCGAGTGCTCTACACGCCATGCGTCAATTACTTCAAAGCCGTTTCCTCTGCGAATAGGGAATTGAAAACGGTATACACTGTTACATGCTTTAATTTGTGCCAACAAACCCTCAGGGTGAGAAGTGAATTTAGCGGCACTGTCAAAGTTTTTGCACACATCGGTGAAAAAACTTGTTTCATTTGCTGTACTAGCCATTTTTTGTATTTTTTGGTTTTATGCTTTTACGGGTGCAAAATTGCAGTAAAATAAACCATTCTTGCAAGAATATTTTTCTTAGTGTATGGTAAACACTATAACGTTTTGGTTCAAAAAAATGTTTGTACAGCGTTTAAAATTAGTTTTTGACGTTAGATTTTTTTTCTAACAATTTTAAACGTTTGTCTAACGAGAAAAGATAAATCAGTAAACCAACCAAAATAATGACGATACATATCACTACAATGTAAATTTTCCCATCAGCACGTAGCTGGTCTGCCATCTCAATATCGTTGTTTTGAGCTAGCAGATTAAGTGAAGAGAAAAGTAAAAAAAGTATAGTTAATGCTTTTTTCATTGAGATTATATTTTTATTTATTAGGTAATGAAGCTGCCATGAGTTTGGGTTTTTCAAACGTTAACTCATGGTGGTCACTGTTGATTATAATTGTTTGTTTTCTAAAATTTTTGTTCTGAAACGAAGTGTATAAACCCAGTAGCCTACTAAAATCCAACCTAAGCAAGCTGGATAAAAAACCATTCGCATTCTGCTATCTAAGTCGTAGCTGTTAAAACCTGGATTGCCACCATTACCTGGGTGTAAAGAATCTTGTAAACGAGGTAATACAAATAGCAAAACCACCATCATTGGAAAGGCAAAAATGTTGTAAATGGCTGCAATTTTGGCTCTTTTCTGCTCTTCGTCTATCGCATTGCGTAAAACGAAATAGGCAAAGTATAAAAGCAGCGAGATGGCTGCGAAGTTTTGTTTAGGATCGAAACTCCAAAACTGCCCCCAAGTAAATTTGGCCCAAACGGCACCGGTAATAATACCTAGTACACCGAAGATGATGCCAGCATTTGCACTTTCTACGGCTCTAATGTCATCAGCTTCGCTTTGTGTACTTAACGATTTTACGCTATACCAAACCGATATGGTGAAAAGTACTACCATGGCAAACCACATTGGTACGTGGAAATATAAGTTTCTGATTGTTTCATTAAGGATAGCTAACCTCGGAACATCCCATAACAAACCGGCAACTGCGGTATAGATTACTAAAACAGCGGCCAATATCTTCCACCAGGTTTTTTGCATATATTTTAAATTTTGAATGATTGAGTTTTAAATGATTGAATAATTGCAACGCATTTAAATTCAGTCATTCAATAATTTTCTCATTTAATCATTTATTTTAATCTCGCCAAAGGTAAGGAAATAACAACAAAGCAACCGTCATCACTATTACATTTATCACAGCTAAAAGGCCAATTTCGTCTAAGCTTACCGACCTGTCTAGGCCATCCATTGCATTTTTAGCAAATTTGATCAGTACAATTAGTACTGGAATGATGATTGGAAAGCTAAGAATTGCCATCAGCATGCCGCCGTTTCCAGTCTTTGAGGCGATGGCAGATACCATAGTGAAAATGGTGGAGAAACTCAAGCTTCCTAGTACTGCTGCAACAAAATACATCAAAATATCGGCGCCTTTTGGGAAATCGAATACCAAGGAATAAAAGATGAGGGCAATGACCGTCAGCACGATCATCAGTAAACTGTTGTAAAGTGTTTTGGCAATAATCAGCGCCGCTGGACTTACCAAGGTGTATATATATAATTGTCGGCCTTTGCTTTCTTGAAGGAAGCTCTTTGCAATAGCGTTGATGGAAGCAAAAAGCATGATGATCCAAAAAAGTGCGTTCCATGTCAGTTTATCGATAATTTGGAACGACATATAGCAAACAAAAACTGTAGAAACTACGTAAAGCAAAACACCGTTTAGAGCGTATTTAGAACGCCACTCTAAAATGATTTCCTTTTTAATTAGATGTTTTACTTGTTGAGCTAGTTGCATTTGCGCAAAGATATAAATTAGCCCCTAAATCCCCTAAGGGGGACTTTGGACATAATGTCATAAATTGGGATATTAATAACTTTAATTCATACGCTACATGCAAAGCCTTCCCTTTGAAGGTTGGATGGGCTTTTAGTGGCTATGCCCCAAGAAAAAACCTATCAGTGCAATGCCTATACCTAACAATACGGCCAACATTTTGCGTTTGTTGATTTTATGATCGGCACTTGACTCGAAAAGGATGGTAGTAGAGATATGTAAAAATATACCAATTACGATACCCATAATCTTATTGAAATAAGCCTCAACACCGCCTAAACTCCCGTTACTTAACCCTAAACTTACCCAATAGCCTAGCGGAGCCATTATCGCAAACAAAACCAAGTAAAATATAATCGACCCCTTTTTAATATGATTTTGAACCAAAATGCTTGCCAATGCAAAAGCAGCTGGGATATGATGCAGCGCAATACCAAAAATAAATTCGTTATGATGATCTTTAGCCAAAGGCATTCCTTCTAGAAAAGCATGTAAACATAAACTGATCATAATGCCATAAGGAAAGGCATGTGTATGCGAATGTTTATGAATGTGGCCGTGCTCTACACCTTCAGAAAATTGTTCTAAGAAAATCTGCAGTAAAAATCCGATTAGGATATAAATACCTATTTCGTGGCTGTCTGAACCATGGTAAGCATCGGGAATTAAATGTAAAACCGTGATGGCAAAAAGATACGCTCCACTGAAAGATAAGATGAGTTTTAATAATTTTGATTTGTCATTTTTAACCAAGAAAATGGTCATTCCGCCTAAAAAAGCAGAGAAAAATAAAATCGAAAACTTCCAAAGTTCCATTAGCTGATATGATAGCTAAGAGAATTTAAGATTTAGCTGCTTAAATTTCTTAGTTGATTTGTACAATTGTTCGTTTTAAAACTTTTTTTTCGGCGTACCTGTAGATTGATATGGTTAATAAGCCTATCAAGATTCCCAATATCATTCCACAGAAAACATCAATAGGGTAGTGTACACCAACATAAACTTGGGCAAAACTAATTGCTGCAGCCCAAGCAATACCAATTGGTAAAATTGCTTTCCACTTACGGTAAAATACCCCGATTAAAAATACTGCAATAGCAAAGTGATTGGTTGCATGCGACGATGGAAAGCTTTTTCCGCCACCACAAGGCACTCGGTGAATAATTTGATCTGCCAAACGCACTTCGTTACAAGGCCTTATTCTACCAACGTTTGGTTTAATGATTTTTGCCGAAATTCCGTCTCCCAAAGCAAAAGCTAAAAGTACGCCGCCGATAATGTATAAACCTGCTTTTTTGTATTGCTTGATACAAAAAATTACGATGAATAAATACAAAGGCGACCAAAAAAAACGATTACGGATTAAAGGCATAATCCAATCGAAAAACTCATTGGTTAGTCCGCGATGTATTTTTAAAAAAAGTTCCGTGTCAAACTGTATGAGCTCTTGCATCATGCTTTTTTACAAACTAAAATTAGTCGGTCTGATTTTAACTCATCGAATTCTTCTAAGTTGTAACTTCCAAATTTTTCGATGATTTGCAAGCCACTTTTTTCGAGCATGTTTTCAAAATCACTTAGTAAAAAAGCCTGAACACGCTCTTCGAAAGCATAATCTTTCAATCGGTGTTCAAAATTAATGTGTTTGATGATTTTACCTTCAGAAACAAACTTAGAAAGGTGGAACTCAATACCATCAATGGTTTTAATTTCTTGATGGGTTAAGTTTTTGATGATCTTTTGCGTGTTAAAGTAATCAATCACAAAAATACCATCATCTTTAAGACTCTTTCTAAACGCTTTTAATGCATTAACGTGATCTTTTTCCGTTTCGAAATAACCAAAGCTGGTAAAAAGATTTAAGGCAATATCAAAATAGTTGATGTAAGACAGCTTACGCATATCATGCACATAGAAATGCAAGTTTTTTTGCTCAAATTGCTGTGCAAATTTGATATTCTGTTCAGACAGGTCTATCCCGGTAACATCGTAACCTTTTTTATTCAGGTAAATGGAATGTCTTCCTCTACCGCAAGCTATATCAATGATTTTGCTTGCTGCCTTTGGCTTTAAATGAGCAAGTAGGTTGTCAATCAGTAATTCTGCTTCCTGATCGTTTCTATTGCCATAAAGAATATGATAGTATGGCGAATTAAACCAATATTGAAACCATTTACGCTGCATTTTTACTTTTTTTTAGGTCGGCAAATATAGTGTTTATGCAATTATGTTGCATATAAAAAAATGTCACTGTCGTTTGTTTGTGTCTTTAAATTTAGTGTTATTAATTGTAAAACAACAATAAATCAACTACCTAACTCATAGATTTAGTTGAGGTTTAAATGTCAAAAACATGATGATTGACATAAAATTAAAGCATTTATTTTTCTTAATTTTGAGCAAAAAATTTAACGAATTGACTTTAATTAAATCCATCTCTGGTATAAGGGGCACTATTGGCGGCAAGGCTGGCAATGGTTTAACCCCAATTGACGTAGTAAAATTTACAGCTGCTTTTGGTTCTTGGGTAATTAGCAAAGCAGATAACAAAAGAATAGTTATTGGACGTGATGCACGTATTTCGGGCGAGATGGTGAATAATTTGGTGATAGGTACGCTGCAAGGTTTAGGTATCGAAGTAATTGACCTAGGTTTGTCTACAACGCCAACGGTAGAGATTGCCGTTCCTTTAGAAAAGGCAGCTGGCGGAATTATTCTTACTGCTAGCCATAATCCAAAACAATGGAATGCCCTAAAGCTTTTAAATGCTAAAGGTGAATTTATTAGCGATACTGATGGTAAGGAGGTTTTAGAAATTGCAGAAAATTCGGATTTCAGCTTTGCGGAGGTAGATGAGTTGGGGCAAGTAAGAAAAGACGATACTTATATCCAAAAGCATATTGAAGCGATTTTAGCATTGCCTTTGGTAGATGTAGAAGCCATCAAAAAAGCAAACTTTAAAGTAGCTATCGATTGTGTAAATTCAACTGGTGGTATTTTTCTTCCGCCTTTGTTGAAAGCGTTAGGTGTGGATACTGTTTACGAACTTTATTGCGAGCCTAACGGACAATTTCCTCATAATCCAGAGCCACTTCCAGAAAATTTAACTGAGATTGCGAAAGTAGTACAGCAAAAAAATGCTGATTTAGGTATTGTGGTAGATCCAGATGTGGATAGATTAGCATTAGTGAACGAAGATGGTTCTATGTTTGGCGAAGAGTATACGTTAGTAGCCGTAGCTGATTATGTATTGAAAAATACACCTGGCAACACGGTTTCTAATCTTTCTTCTACAAGAGCATTGAGAGATGTTACCGAAAAAGCAGGACAACAATATAACGCAGCTGCAGTAGGAGAGGTAAACGTAGTTAACCAAATGAAAGCAACCAATGCAATTATCGGTGGCGAAGGTAACGGTGGTATCATTTATCCAGAATCGCACTACGGTAGAGACGCTTTAGTTGGTATTGCTTTATTTTTATCACACTTAGCAAAATTTGGCAAACCTATTTCTGTATTAAGAGCAAGCTATCCATCTTATCATATCTCAAAAAATAAAATTACCCTAACCCCTGATATGGACATAGACGTCTTATTACAAAAGGTGGAGGAGAAATATGAGAAACAACCACATAGCACCATAGATGGCTTGAAAATAGAGTTTGATAAATCTTGGGTACATTTGCGTAGATCAAATACAGAACCTATTATTCGTATCTATAGCGAAGCAGAAAATGAAACTACTGCCGAAAATTTAGCGCAGAAAATCATTTCTGATATTAAGGAGATATTGCAGATAAATTAGAAGAATGGTTTAATCGTTGAAATTGGTAAACTGTTTAACTGACCGCTTTCAACTGATACCTGACCACTAAAAAAGAACTAACTAACACACTTATAAAAATGAAACGAGTTTATTTAGACAATGCCGCTACCACGCCACTAGATCCGGTTGTAGTTGCAGAGATGACCAACGTAATGACCAATTACTTTGGAAATCCTTCTGCAATACATGCTTTGGGCAGAGAGGTGAGAACCTTGGTAGAAAAAGCACGTAAAACGGTAGCTACGCTATTAAATGCTTCACCATCCGAGATTTTCTTTACTTCAGGTGGTACAGAAGCAGATAATACTGCTATCCGTTGTGGAATTGCTGCTTATGGTATTAAGCATGCCATTACTTCTAAAATCGAGCATCATGCAGTAGAGCATACCTTAAATATGTTGCTTAAAGATGGCGTGATCGATAAACTAAGTTTCGTTAATATCGATGAAAAAGGCAACGTTGATTATGCACATTTAGAAGAATTGTTGCAGAACAACGATCGTACTTTTGTATCGTTAATGCACGCTAACAATGAGTTGGGCACTTTAACCGATATGGAAAAAGTGGGCGATTTGTGTGAAAAATACAATGCAATCTACCATGCTGATACCGTACAAACTATGGGACATTATGTTCACGATGTACGTAAATTGAAAGCTCATTTCATTGTTTGTGCAGCGCATAAATTACATGGGCCAAAAGGTGTCGGCTTTTTGTACGTAAATAACAGTATCAAAATTCCACCTATGATTTATGGAGGTGCACAAGAACGTAACATGCGTGGTGGTACCGAAAACGTATACGGAATTGTGGGCTTGGCAAAAGCTTTAGAGATCGCTTATACAGAAATGGAAGCGCACCAAAGGCATGTGCAAGAATTGAAAGATTACATGAAAGCGCAGCTAATTGCCGAAGTTCCAGGCATTTCATTTAATGGCGAAACTGATGCAGATAAAAGCTTATACACGGTTTTAAACGTTTCTTTCCCAGAGATGGACATGGCAGATATGTTGTTGTTCAACTTGGATATCAATGGTATTTGCGCTTCTGGTGGTAGTGCTTGTTCGTCGGGTTCCAACATTGGTTCTCACGTACTAAACGGTATTAAAGCAGATCCAAATCGCCCTGCGGTACGTTTCTCATTTAGTAAATACACCACTAAAGAAGAAATAGATTACACTTTAGAGAAAGTGAAGATGGTAGTTAAGCAAAATGCTTTAGCTTAATCATCATAAACTCGTTAGAAAGAGAGAAATCGCACAGGTTTCTCTTTTTTGTTTTTTAGAAGAGCAGGTTCCAGTAATTCTATTTTCTGCCAGTCCTGCTTTTCGCTATAATCTTTTTGCGTTCTTTTTTGTCGTTATTTCGAACGCATGTGAGAACTGAAAGAAAGCGAAGCTAAATCTACAAGCTAAACGCTTCTAACTAACAGATTTAGCGTTGCTTTCTTTCAGTTCTCCTCATTCCTCATCGATGACGCACCAAAAAGTATTTCCGCTACAATCAGGTCTAATTAACAAATTTCAGTTCTTCGAAACAGGCCGACTAGCATCAATACAAACTGCATTTCAAATAAAAACTCTTTAATCAACCATTTATCGCCAAAACATTAACTAAACTTCTATTTTTTTATTAGTATTGTATCTAAAGCCATTGTTGATTATCAACATAAAAACAATTAACCATTATAAATCTTTTCGAACCCCTTTAAGTTATGCATGTAAACAGCACAACCGAGGAAAAGGAAATCGTAACACGACAAAAGTCGAAACTAGGCGTACGATTATTTTTCATCTATTTAATCTGCTATGCAGGTTTTGTAGCACTTGGTGTATTTAATTACGAATTACTATCCACAACCGTATTTTCTGGACTAAACTTAGCCGTAGTTTATGGCATAGGTTTAATTGTATTTGCGGTTATTATGGGCATTATTTACAACTACTATTGCACTAAATATGAAGATGAAGCTGAGAAAGGGGATGCAAAATGATTTATGATATTTCAGTAACAGCATTAGTTTTCTTTTGCATTTTCGTAGGGCTGGTACTAGGGTTATCCTTCTATTTTGGCCGTAAAAAAAGTGACTCTTCATCGTATTACGCTGCTGGCGGACAAATTCATTGGGCAGTTAACGGTATTGCTTTTGCGGGCGATTATCTATCAGCAGCATCTTTCTTAGGTATTTGTGGAATGATTGCCGTTGCTGGATTTGATGGTTTTCTATACGCTATCGGGTTTTTAGCCGGTTGGATTGTGGCTTTATTCCTCATTGCAGAGCCATTTAAGCGATTAGGCAAATACACTTTTACAGATGCCTTAAATGCAAAATTTAATTCAAGGGCAATCACACTAGCCGCCTCGGTAAGCACCTTGATCATTTCTATATTCTACCTCATTCCGCAAATGGTAGGAGCTGGAGATTTGGTAATGCCTCTGTTAGGCTTGCCTCACTGGGCGGGTGTAATCTTAGTTGGCGCAATTGTAATTGCTATTGTGGCAAGTGCAGGTATGGCATCAACTACTTATGTGCAGTTCTTAAAAGGCGGTCTATTAATTGTATTATCCACCATATTAACCATATACATTCTTAAAAATGGCTTAACGCTATCTCCAGGTGGAAAAGATGATCCTTACCATACTTTTATAGAATTAGAGCCACAAGTAGAAAGTGCTGGAATTGCAGCAGTAGATGGCTGGGAGGTGCTAAGCCAACAAACAGTAAGCAATAAAACCTTTGTGAAATTAAGGCAGAACGGTGTTGAAAGATGGTTTTATTTAACTGAGAAAGATGGAAAACAATCCTTAAAAGAAACACTAACCATTGTGCAAAAGGCTAATGGCGAAAAGTTGTACAATGGAGAGACCAAGGATAAAAGGAAGTTTTACCAGGTTGGTCACCTAAGTAAAATCATTGTTAATGGAAAAGAGGTGGAAAAAACCGGCGCAGTCGGTCCATTCGAATTTCTATCTACCATTAAAGAAAGTGACGTAGTCCGCTTCTTGCAAACAAAACTTACAGATGGCACTGATCAGGTTTCTATTTATTATCCTGAAATTACGGCCGGTTCTAAATTCATGCTGCCTGGTTTGAAATATAAGATCGGTACAGATGCGAGCTTGTGGAGTAAGTTAGATTTTGTATCGTTAATGTTAGCTTTATTTTTAGGAACAGCAGCGCTACCACACATTCTTATTCGTTATTATACGGTAAAAACCCCTCGAGATGCTCGTAAATCTACCATTTTGGCGATTGCCGCTATTGGAGGTTTCTACATTCTTACTTTATTTATTGGTTTGGGTGCAGGTGTAAATGGGGTAATGGATGTTGAATCTAGTAATATGGCCGCTCCATTATTAGCGAAAGCTTTTGGTGCTGTGCTGTTTTCTATCATTTCTGCTGTTGCTTTTGCTACTGTACTCGGAACCGTAGCCGGACTGATCGTAGCTTCATCGGGCGCCATTGCCCACGATTTCATCGATATTTATTTGAAGAAAAACCTAAACGATAATAGTAAGGTGAAAGTAGGTAAAATAGCAGCTGTTGTGGTGGGAGTATTTGCAATCTTATTAGGCATGGCATTTAAGGGCATCAACGTTTCTTTCTTGGTAGGATGGGCGTTTGCTATTGCGGCTTCTGCCAATTTACCGGCAATCTTGTTCCTGCTGTTCTGGAAGAGAACTTCATCAACAGGTATTTCGGCATCAATTGTGGTGGGTATTGTAGCTTCTTTAGCGATTATCCTTACTTCCCCAACCATGTGGGATAAGTATGGGCTAGGTGCTGAAAATGCGATGCACCAAATGGAAAATCCGGCTTTAATTTCGTTCCCGTTAGCTGTATTGACGGTTTATGTGTTTTCGATTTTGTATCCGAAGAAGGAAGTTAAGGTAGGATAATTTAGTAAAGCTTTAAGATCTGATGCTGAATCTTAACGAGACACACTTATATTTTAAAAAGCCAGTGCTAATGACACTGGCTTTTCTAACTATTGATTAACCCATTTCGGGTTACTTTTCAAAATCTTTGCATGGATAGCGCATGAGGCATCATGGGCACCCGGTAAATATCCAATGCTCATTAAAAACTCACCAACTATTTCCCCGCCCGTAAACTTAAAAGTCTTTTTAAAGAGCTTAATCCACTCTGCTTTGGTTTTCGGGTGATGATGTTCTAACCACTTTTCGAAGCTGCCAAACTCTTTTTGTATATCGAGAATAGTCTTTGCATTTTCTATAGCTGCGTTTACTTTGAGTTTGTTGCGTATAATACCCGCGTCTTGTAACAAACGTTCTCTATCCGCTTCTGTGAAGTTGGCTACTGTATTGACATCGAAATTGGCATAAGCTTTTCTAAAACCTTCTTCCTTTTTCAAGATGGTTTCCCAACTTAAGCCTGCTTGGTTAATTTCTAAAATCAATCTGCCAAATAGCTCGTTATCGTCATGGATAGGAAAACCATAATGATTATCGTGATAATTCGTATGTAAAGCCTTGCGTTCTTCGGGCTGCATATTTGGTATTGCACTACAATAGCTCATATTAATAATTGATATTTATTTGATAGCAAAAATAATCATCCTACTGACAACCCTATGGCAGTTGGAAATTTATTTATTATTAAAATCAATAGGTGTAAAATTTCTTCATTCCCGCGTAGGCAGGAATCGTAAAGCCATAAGAAAACGTAATATTTTCGTAGATTCCCAACTAAATCTGAGATAACGAGAGGAGTTCTTTCATCTCTTTCCAATGATAAATCTTTACTTTTTCTTCAGGTCTTTGCGCTGCTCTAATCATTGCTTTGGCAATATTTTCTGCAGTAATACCTTTGTATTTGTTCAATTTACCTACCAATAAAAGATTTGCTACTGAGAATATTTTAATGAAAACTTTTTCCAGCGGTCTGCTTTCTTCTCTGTTTCCCATAATCATCGACGGGCGGAAAATATGAGTGTATTCAAAGTCGACGGCAATAACATCTCTCTCGGCTTCGCCTTTAGTTTTTGTATAGAAGATAGAAGACTTCGCATTTGCACCTACCGCTGAAACTAACATCACCGAGCTGGCTCCATTTGTTTTGGTTAATTGCGCTGCTAGTACAGGATAATCGTGATCTATTTGGTAATATTCCTTTTGATCGGGAGTTTTCTTTTTAGTGGTTCCTAAGGAGATAAATACATCATCACCAACTAAATATGCTGCATTTTGAGCCAAACTATGATAATCGGCAATAACGATGTTCAGTTTTGGATGCTGCACATTTAAAGGTTTCCTAACTACGATGGTGACTTCGCCGTAAATATCGCTCTGCAATAAATCTCTCAATAAATATCCACCTACAAAACCGCTTGCGCCAAAAAGGATTGCTTTCTTCATTTTTCGAACTTGATGTGTAATGTTACAAACAAACTTTAAACGGAGATTGTTAGGTAAACGTACTAAAACTTAAGATCATGGAAACATTCCAATTTATTGGATTAGCTCCATTACCATTAAATAAAAATTATAAATTATGGAAAATAAAGATAAAAAAGAAAAAGACGTTAGGGTAGATCTAATTGATATCGATGATACCAAGCCAGCCAGAACAGAAGAAAATATAGAATCTACTTCTTCATCGAAAGTTACGAGCAAATTTAGTAAAACTCCACCTCGTAAACATGAACCATTGGGTGGTGGGCACGAACCTGGAACTGACCCAGGTACTGGTTTTTAATAGAAAATATTGTTTAAATTTAAACCACGGCGATACAGTCGTGGTTTTTTATTGCATATTTATGGAACGTAGACAGTTTATTCAGCACTCTGCATTGGCTTTAGCCCTTGTTTCTATCTATAAATCAAACGCTTTTGCTGGCGGCATTCAGCAAGCTTACCAATTTAAGCTTTTGAGAAATGATATTGGTGTTTTCACCGAACAAGGTGGAACTATCGGATGGCTAAATAGCAGCGAAGGTTTTGCAGTAATCGATTCGCAATTTCCTAACTCGGCACCTCATGTAATCGAAGAATTAAAGAAGTTGGGAAGCAAATCTTTCAAATATCTATTGAATACGCACCATCATGGAGATCACACCGGTGGAAATATTGCTTTTAAAGGTTTGGTGGAACATGTAGTTGCTCATGAGAACTCACTGAAAAACCAAAAATCAACTGCTGAAAAGGCAAATAGTTTAGATAAACAGTTGTTGCCTGATTTGACTTTTGGTAACAGCGGTTGGAAGACCAAGTTAGGCGGAGAGAAAATTAAAGCACATTATTTTGGTGCCGGCCATACAAATGGAGATAGCGTTTATCATTTCGAAAATGCGAACACTGCTCACGTAGGCGATTTGGTTTTTAACCGTCGATATCCGTTTATTGATACCGCAAATGGTGCGAATATTGGTAGCTGGATTAAGGTGTTAGATCAAATTTCGAATAAGTTCGATAACGATACACTGTTTATTTTTGGGCATAGTCGAGATCCTGAAAAAATAACTGGCAATAAAGCAGATATTGCTGCTTTTAAAAATTACCTGCGGTCGTTATTGGATTTTGTGGGTAAAGAAATTAAAGCTGGTAAAACCAAAGAAGATATTTTGAAGACGACTGAAATTCCAAATGCTCCCGAATGGCAGGGCGATGGCATTGCTAGAAGTTTAAATGCAGCTTATGCGGAGTTGAGTAATTCGAAGTAAAGGCTTTGGTTAATAAACTCGATAGTAGTGAAAAGACTTTTTGTTTTTGTCATCCTGAGCTTGTCGAAGGATAGTTGTATGTAGATGGGCAAATGCTTCGACAGGATCAGCATGACAGGTGTTTACGCTCATGCAAACAAAAAAGATTGTAACGATAGCCGGGCTTTAGAAACATCCTAAACGGATAATTGCTTTTCTAATAATCAACCAAAATCTAATAGAAGAAAAATAGTTTAATTTATAAACGTTCTATATTTCAAATATTTCTTTATGAGGTGGATACCGTCTTAGCACTTATAGTGTTAACACTTATATTTGTTCAGTCCTAATCCCCTAACGCATGGATGATTTTTTAGCCGCCCGTTCACAGATGGCCCTATCATTGGGCTTCCACATTATTTACGCTTGTATTGGTATGGTGATGCCGTTTTTTATGGCTGTTTCGCATTACAAGTGGTTAAAGACCAATAACGAAGTTTATAAGCATATCACTAAAGCTTGGAGTAAAGGCGTTGCCATTTTCTTTGCTACTGGTGCTGTTTCTGGCACCATGCTCTCGTTCGAGTTGGGTTTGCTTTGGCCAAAGTTTATGGAGCATGCCGGGCCGATTTTCGGAATGCCTTTTTCTTTAGAGGGAACGGCTTTTTTTATCGAAGCCATTGCTTTGGGGTTTTTCCTTTACGGATGGGAAAAACTAAATAAATGGTTCCATTGGTTTACGGGCGTTGTGGTTGGTGTGAGCGGTTTGGCATCAGGTATTTTAGTGGTTGCTGCCAATGCTTGGATGAACAGTCCAGCTGGTTTTGATTACGTAAACGGTCAGTACATCAATATAGACCCAATTAAAGCGATGTTTAACGATGCCTGGTTTACTCAGGCCTTGCACATGTGTTTGGCCGCATTTACAGCTACGGGTTTTGCGGTGGCTGGGGTTCACGCATTGATGTTGTTGAAAAAGCAACACAACGACTTTCACTACAAGTCATTTAAAATTGCGGCTACTTTTGCTACCGTTTGTGCTTTGTTGCAACCTATAAGTGGTGATATTTCTGCGAAAGATGTAGCTCAACGTCAACCGGCCAAGCTTGCGGCAATGGAAGCGCTGTACAAAACCGAAAAGCCTGCTCCACTACTAATCGGTGGTATTGTGGATGAGAAAAATAAAACGGTAAAGAATTATATCGAAATTCCGGGTGCATTGAGTTTTTTAGCACATGGTGATTTTAATGCAGAAGTAAAAGGTTTAGATCAAATACCAGAAGATGAACATCCGCCTGTGGCGATTACGCACTATGCTTTTCAGATCATGGTGGGCTTAGGTACAGTAATGATGATAATTTCCCTTATTTATTTCTTCATTTTATGGAGGAAAAGGACCATTTTAAATACGAAATGGTTGTTGAAACTCTTTGTCTTTGCAATTCCCCTAGGTTATATTGCATTAGAAGCAGGTTGGGTAGTAACCGAAGTTGGGCGTCAACCTTGGATCATCAACGGAATTATGCGGACTATTGATGCAGTAACGCCGATGCCAGGCATTGCTTGGTCGTTCTACCTGTTCTCTGCCATTTATTTTTCTCTGAGCTTAATTGTTATCTTTTTGCTGTATCGACAAATTAAAATGGTTCCCATACTTTACAAATCTTCAAACATCGATCAATAATGGAACAGGTTGTCATTGCTTTTTTATGTTTAGCTATTCTGCTCTATTTTTTATTGGGTGGGGCTGATTTTGGAGCTGGAATTATTGAATTATTCACCTCTACGAAGAACAGAAGCCGTACACGTCAAACGATGTACCATGCCATTGGGCCAGTTTGGGAGGCTAATCATATGTGGTTAATCATTGCCATTGTGATCTTGTTTGTCGCTTTTCCTCGTATTTATACCACTATGTCGGTGCATCTGCATATTCCCTTAGCCATTATGCTGATTGGCATTATAGCTAGGGGAACAGCTTTTGTGTTTAGACATTATGATGCGGTGAAGGATGATATGCAGTGGCTATACAACCGAATTTTCAGGTATTCGAGCTTTGTTACAGCTTTATTTCTGGGTATTTTGGCTGGAAGTGTTTTGTCAGGTAAGATAGATCCAGATGCAACCAATTTTGCCGATGCTTACATTTTTGGATGGCTTAATTGGTTCTCTATAGCTGTGGGTTTATTTACCACAGCTTTATGTGGCTTTTTGGCGGCCATTTATTTAATAGGGGAATGTAAAACGGATGAAGATAAAAAGCGTTTCATTAAAAAAGCCGAATATATGAATGTTGCTGCAGTAGTTTTTGGTGCAATGGTGTTTTTTAGCGCAGCAATGGAAGATGTACCCTTAATGAATTGGGTGGTTTACAACAAAGTAGGATTAGCAGCTGTTACCTTGGCCAGTCTGTCTTTAATATTGCTTTGGTATTTACTCCTCAAAGGAAAAACCCAAATTTTGAGAGTGTTAGCTGGTTTTCAGGTAACGATGATTTTGGTTGCCATCAGCTATGCGCATTTCCCTAATTTCATTCGTTTAAAAGGAGGGGATGTGGTTTCGCTATATGAGACGGTAGCTCCAGAAAAAACGGTACTAAGTTTAGGCTGGGCTTTGGTTTTAGGTAGCTTTCTGATTTTGCCTTTTCTTGGATATTTGTTCTATAAGTTTCAGCAGAAAGAAGAATAGCTATAAAAGAATTTATTTCTGTTGGTAAACGTACGTTAAAGCTTCGTCTTTACTATTTCTGAAGCTCTCTATCGAATATGCTATATTTTGATCGGGTAATAGCGGGCCTTTTTTGCCTTTCCAATTTTCCCAATATTTGGTTGAATATGATATCGATATTTTCGTTTTTGGTAAATCAAATCCCCTTACTTCACCATAATGGTTAATATTTCCACTTGTTGGTTGTCCTACTAATTGGGCTTTGGTGTAACGTTTAAATCTAACGGCATTCATTAATGCTGATGAGAAAGTGGTTTTACCAATGAGAACAAATAACTTTCCTTTTTTATTTATATAGCTTGATGCTAATTCCTCGAAAAATGGATTTAAGATAGCTGAATTGCCTCCACTGTTGTCTCTTAAATCTATAATGAGTTTTTTTGGGTTTTTTTCTCCAATTTCCTTAAAAAGATCGGAGTTAAATTTAACAAATGGGTAAGATGTGTCTTCTTGGCATTTAGCGTATTTGAAATATAAGGTTTCATTTTCTGCGTTATATTCGAACCAATAGTTCTTATTTTGCTTGTAGCTTAATAAGGTGCTGTACTGCGTAGGTTTAACAGGTTTAAGATTGTTTTTCGGGCCTATAGATTTCAAGTTGATGGTTTCTTCTTTTCCGTCTGTAGTTTTAAAAGTTAGTGGAACTTCATTTATATTAGTTATAATACCCAAACCTTTTAAAATTGCTGGTTTGTTAATGACTTGCATTAAATTGACATCAAAGAAAGAAGTATTTTCGCTCAATACTACGGCCTCGAATTGATTAACGACTTCTGTAATTGGTTTGTTGTTGATTGCTACGAGTTGCGTTAAAAGTAATTTAGATAAAGAAGTGTCTATCTGTGTAACAAAATAACCTTCTTTAAACGAGCTTAGTTTAATTGGTAAAAAGCGATCGTAATTTGGCCAAACACGAGTATGCTCATCACCAATGGCAACAATTAGTTTTAATAATTCAGTAGAAAAACGATCGTAATCTAAGTCATTAGCTTGTGTTTCTATTTTGTTTATCTGCTTTACGAAGTCTTCTCTACTAATTTTAGCGAACAGATTTTTGTGATTGCTAGGTAACGAATCTTTAAGATATTCTAAATCTTGCGTGAAATCTGTAGGATTAAGTTTTTGTGCAAAAGAGTTTTGGGTAAAAAGTAACGTAAAGAATAATACAGATAATTGCTTCATTTTGTTATTTGTAAGTTTATTAAAAGACACCGCTTATTTGTTGTTGTTGTTGCACTTGAAATGAAAAAAGCGAGATTTATTTTACCTCGCTTTCTTGTTTTATATTTTAATCTACACCACCTTTACGGATTGCTTTTTTCTGCTCTGGCCAAGTTACTTTCTGACCAGTTCTAGGGTTGGTTTGCAATTCAGCTCTTTCTGTAGTAAATTTCTCAGGGTCTTCGCAAGCCATATAAACCATAATTGCAGCTAAAATGGCGTTGTTTCTAATTTCTTCGAAAACTAGTTTGTCGTAGCTATCTCTGTTGGTATGCCAAGTGTAGGTTCCGTAATCCCAACTGGTAGAGCTTAAAGAAAAACCAGGTGCGCCAACCGCAACAAATGATGCGAAATCTGAACCTCCAGCTCCCGGAATGCCTGGAAAAGAAGTTTTGATTTGATTTTTGATTGTATCAGGTACCTTAGCTAACCAACGAGTTAGGAACTTCTCTGCGTTAGAGAAGCCTTGTCCTGCAAGATTTACTACACGACCCGTTCCATTATCTTGGTTAAACAAAGCTTGTAAGTTCTTTACAATTTCCGGATGATCTTCTACGAAAGCTCTAGAACCATTTAAGCCTTGCTCTTCGCTGCCCCAGTGACCAACTAAAATGGTACGTTTAGGGTTTGGATAGAATTTCTTTAATATACGCATGGTTTCCATCATTAAGATGGTTCCAGAGCCGTTATCAGTTGCTCCTGCCGAAGCATCCCAAGAATCTAAATGAGCAGATAACATCACATACTCATTGGGTTTTTGCTTGCTTTTTAATTCTGCAACTGTGTTGAAGGTTGGAACTAATCCCAATTCTTTAGATTCTGAAGTCACGTTTAATACGGGTTTAGAACCATATTTCGCTAAACGGAACACCAAGCCATAATCTTCAACTGATAGATTGATAGTAGGGATTTTCTTGGTGTTAGCTCCAAAAACTTTATCCACCCCAAAACCTTGCGACCAATTATTGATCACAACTGCTGCGGCACCAGCATTTTCTAAAGCTAAAGCCAGCTCTTTTGCTTTTAAACCTGTTTTCGCTAAATTATCGTTGAAAGCTTTTGTAGCTGTTGCTTTTTCCTTTTTGTATTTCTCGAAAAGGTCTTTCGTCGCAAACTCTTCCCAGTTTTTATCTGGGCGACCAGAAATTTGATTGTGCGATACCAAAACTAACTTGCCCTTTACCGCAGGTAACCATTTTTGAAACGATATAGAATCTACAATGTTTTCTGGTAAAATAATCGCTTCTGCTTTAATTGGTTTACCATTGGTTGATGGGCTCCAAGCCAATTGGGTTGCTTCTAAATTTCTTAAACGCGGACTAACCAAATCCACATGGGTAACTCCACGTTCCCAGCCTCGCCATTGTCCCCATTGTTCGTTTTTAGCACTAATGCCCCAATCTGCATATTTTTTAACTACCCAGTCGTTGGCTTGTTTCATTTGAGGTGTTCCCACTAAACGCGGACCAACCACATCTAGTAATTCGTGGGCTAATTTTTCCAGCTGTGAGTTTTCGTTAGCTTCTTTAACGATATTGTCTATCACTTTGTCTTGTGCAAAAACAAACGACGAAGTAAATAGCAATAAACTTGGTAATAGTAGTTTTCTATTCATCTTAGGTTATTTCTTTTATTAGAATCTAAATTAGTTAATAAGTCTGTCTATAACCTTTCTTAATAGAAATGTTGCAAGGGTGGAAGAGCATTAACCGTTACGACGCTTTATGTTTTGTCTAAGGTTGAATGATTGGAAAATAAGCTCAGCATATTTTCTAAAGCATTTTCAGAATGCATAAGTTCTCCATTATCAAGAGACTCTTTCGCTATTACCGAAGCTCTTTTGCGCATAGTCGTTTCATAAGCAGAAATGGCTTCTAGCAAGTTCGTATACTTTTCGGACGTCAAGCAATCACTTAATTCCAATGCATCAAGCATAGCCATATTTACGCCTTCGCCAGCAAATGGAGGCATCACATGGGCGGCATCACCAAGCATCGTTAAATTAGAAAGAGCTTTCCAATGTTGATCTAAAGGCATGCAGTAAATAGGGCGTGGAATAAATGGTACTGTTGTATTTTCGAATAATTCATCCCAAATGTGGCTCCACTCTGGATAGCTGGTTCTAAACCAATTTAACATCTCGGTTTTATCGTTATAGTTTAAACCGTTGTTGGTAGCCCAGCGCTCATCTGCTTTAAAACTTGCGTAAAAACCAATTTCTCTATTGGCTTTTTGTCCCATTAGGATGTCTTTATTATTTCCGAAAGCCATGATTTTTCCGCCACTTAGCAGTTTGTGTATGTTGGGAGCCTTTTTTTCGGCATCGTAAATATTGCCTTCTAGCATGGTGATACCCGAGTAAAAAGGTTTGATATCTGTAATATAAGGGCGGATTTTGGAATTGGCGCCGTCACATGCTATCACAATATCGGCGTATACAGATGGACTGTTTTTGAAGTGTAATAACCAGCCTTCGTTTTCTTTTTCCATAGAAATGAAATGGCTGTTCCAAACTACTGTAGTTGGTTGTAGCGATTCTAGCAAGATTTTTCTCAGTGCGCCTCGGTCTATTTCTGGACGAAAGTACGGGTTCTCGAAATCTTCTTCAATTTTCTCTTCATGATCACTGAAAAATACTTCCGCTTTTTCGTTCATGATCAATTTTTTATCGGCTCCAGGCATGAAATTGGCTTTAAATTGATCTATTAAGCCCGCTTTGCGAAGCGCTGCTAAGCCAGACTCATCGTGATGCCATCTTTTTTATTGGACAAGTTCTGGAGTGAAGAAAACCTATCCACAAAATCCTCGAGTATAGGTGCGGGCCTAGTGTATTTATATTCGAGACTGTTGTGCATCTTAGTTGAACTAACTTAAAAATTGCGCTTCTGTATTTTATCGTGGTAAGGAAGGTATTCGGGCAAAGCAGCTGAACCATACCAGTTGAAAATTTCGGCATCTAACAATTTAGAACTTACCGCAGGATCTGTAGCCAGCCAAGTTTTGGCATCTTCTAACGATTTGGTGTTAAGAATGAAAATGCCTCGATATTGTTTGTCGTTTTTTGCTAGGGGACCAGCAACTACGAGTTTGTTCTCTTTGGCTAGTTTCTCAATGTTGGCCATGTGTCCTTTGAAAAGACTATCAGTTTGTGCTTTGCTTGCAGCGGTATTACTGCCTGTTTTAAGGATAACCAGTACGTACATTTTCATTCCGTAGTTGTCTGCACCTAATTTTTTGGCTAGTTCTTCATCGTATTTTGGTTTTTCTTGCGCTTGAGATTGTAAGGCAAAAGCAGTAAGAATTAGTGCAAAGAGTACTCTTTTCATCTTATTGTTGATTTGGTAATATTAAGTTAGGAAATGTTTTTGAAACTCCTGCTTCATCATCTCTGCACTTTTCTAGATTACCCGATTAACAGCTTGCGTAGGTTAAAGACTACAATCTGTAAACACTTTAAAAGTATAAATCCGAAGGTGTTGAAGTGGAATGATAGGGGTTGACAGTTGTAAAATAGACCTGATTGAAATGGATGCCGATTTTTCATCGGCAGAAACGAAAAGCAGGGCTGTGGTAACCGATTGATTACTGTGCCTGCTTTTCCAATATTTTTAACTAATGTAGTCTCTGTCTTCGTCGCTTAACGTGCTTTTAGGTTTTTCTTCGATAGCATCTCTTTCTATTTCGTCGTTATAGCTACTGTAGGTTTTGCGTGGTCTGCCTGCCAAAAAACCTAAAATAAATCCGATTAAAATACAAATGCCTATCACGGCGAGCTTAGAAACGGGCACATCGTCTACAAAAATGAAGTTGAAATCTACAGCTTCGCTATTGTCCATTAAAAAAATGGTTAGTAACACGGTTACCACGATGATAAAAATGGTTTTTCCTTTCATTTTGTACGTTTTTAGTTTGTTGTAGGATGTTAGATGTTAAAAATAATAATTAAACAACAATTCGAAGATAGGGTTTTGATTATAGTTTTTGTTAACGAAAATTAAACGAGCGCCAACATCGGCAATGGGTTGGTAGCGTAGTAAATTCATGTCGCTTCGTAGTTCCAGACCGAAAGTTTTGGGCTGGGTTATATTGTTTTGGCTGCCAATGTTTTCATAATGGCTAAAGAAACTTGCTCGTACATTTCTCACGTAAACAAAGGGGCCAATTTCGAGATCTGGGAATAGAAATGGAAAGCGATAATTGAGTAATAGCGTGTTTTTAAGTAAGCTTTTGGCTGCAATTTGGTTGTAGCCGTAAACAACTGGGATATCGTTCACGGTTCTAAAAGTTCCGTTGTTTTGTTGGTAATTGAAGCTTGCCAATAAGGTATGGTTTTTGGCTAGGCCTGGAAAATAGAGGTAGCTCTCGAAAGCAAAAAGTTTTCCAGTTAAGTGTTGGTCGAACGGAAGATGCTGGTATTTAAATTCAAATGCTTGTGCCCATTTTGGAGCAATGTCTCTTTCTGCACTTCTTATCTGATGCGTAAAACCGAAGCGATAAGTCATTGGGAATTCGATTGTATTTACCAATCTCGATGCGTCTACGGCGTTAAAATGTCTATTGACGTAATAGGTACCGGTTTCTGCAATGAAACTGAAATTGTGGTTAAATGAATTGAAGCTTATTGGTTGAGATACGGTTAAGCTCGTGAAGTCTTCTCGCCATTGCGCTTGATGTATGGCGTTTTGAAAACGATAATTGGTAAGCCTAGGTCGGTTGCGGTAGCTCAAATTGATAACCGGATAGAGTGCTTTGTATCTTAAACCAGCATTATACTCAACGCGACGTAACGAACTTTCATAGGTAACGCCTGCGTAAAAGCTCGTGGTGTTCAGTAGGTCGTCTGATTTGAGTTGTAGGCCTACTCGTTCTACAGCATCGTCAGCAGTTGGGCTAATGCTATGGAAATTGAACATGTGTTTTAACGGGCTATATGGCTTGGAACTGAAAGTGCTATCTGGAACGTTGGCAAAAACATAATCCTCCTTTTTAGTTTCTTGGCCGTAGTACACAAAGTTGTTTGCTTGCACTTCGGTAGGAGCTATGTTTGTTTTCGCTATTTCATACCCCATCAATTTGTAATCGTTAAACAGCAGACTTTTTCCGTTGTCAGTAATACTTGCATTAAAGGCGCCGTATTTAGAAGCTGTAAGAGCGCTTATCTTTTTTGAGGTGGGGTCTATTTCGTAAATATTGTCTACTCCGCTGTAATGAGCGTTAAATGCTATTCTGTCGTTAAAAAATATTGGTCTGCTTAATTGTTGTCTGGTGTTGCTAATTAAAACTTCTTTTCTCTCATTGTTTTTCAACCAAAGGGATTTTCCTTCTTCGCTAACACTGATCCACGAAATTTGACTTCCATCATGATTTAACGCTGGAGTTTGCAATTGATAATTTTCTGAATTGAGTAAGCTGTCGGTTACTTTGCCCGTTTCGATATCCAACATCACCAAGGTATGGTGATTGCTCAAATCAATTTGCACTGCGATTAATTTTTTTCCATCGCCAGAAATGCTTGGCGCAAATAATCTGGTTTTGTGGGTGAGTTGTTTTTTCTTACCGGTTCGAAAATCGTAAGTGCAAACTACGTTGTAGCTTCGTTGTTTGTATCTTGGGTCTTCTCGTCTCTCTTCCCAAACAATTTTGTTGTTTCCGTAACTGTACCATGGTTGTTCTTGGTAACCGATCTTGAACAAAGTTTTTTCTTTTTTGGTAGGAGAGATGATCACGAAGCCTGGCGTCTCGCTCTTACTTTGTTTAATCACAAGGACGTTTTGATCGGGTAATTGAGTAGGCAAATAAAAGTGCGTTGCATACCCCGATTTTTTGTTTAAGCTCACGTAATCTACCGACTTATTTTTTGATGCCTGTTGAGCCCAATCTTGTTTTAAATTTTCTAGAGTTTGGAGGTAAAAATTTCTCGTGTTTTTGCCAGTGAATTTTTTCAGGCTTTGCGAAAAAGGGTACAGTCTAAAGGGTCTCTTATTAATGTCAGAAAGTAACTGGTTTCCGATGTCTGTTCCATGCTCTTTTTGAAGTTGGGAATTCATCAGATATCCGAGTTGATAATAGCCAGGGGTGATGTCTTTCTCGGAGCCGAAATAGCTCTTCGAATAAGGGAACTTTTTGCCTTCCAAAAGTAAGGTCCTGAATGGCATGATCCAACTTGGCTGCCGACCTCTTCCCGAGTAGGTCAGGGCAGTCTCAGTGCTCACTGCATCTCCTTCCAAAAACCAAAGCGGCATACTCACCCCGATGTACCCAAAGTAGATCTCTTCCGGAAATGGAAAACCTTTCTTTCCAGTGAGCTTGTTGAACTGGGCAACGTGACGTAGTTCGTGTACTGAAAGGTTGTTTAGCCAATCTTGATTGTCGAATTGTTGAGGTGAGATAGTGTATAGTTGTGATTTTTTTGGAGCGAGCTGAACGAAGCCGTTCGAGGTCGTTCCTTGGTTCTGTAACAGTATCGGGATGATAGTTTTGTTTTCACTAAGGCTTGCACCCACGGTAGGGTAGATGTAGGCAAAGGTATTAGCCATTCTTTGAGCATCTTTTTCGAGTTCGCTCGGATAGATGATTTTAAAGCCGCCATGATTGATCTGTCTCCATTTTACACTAAGCGGCGTTTGGCTTTCATCAAAAAATTGGCAAAAACTGTTTGAAAAAGTAAAAGTTGATATAATTAATATTAATAGATTGATTTTCAATATTTTGTTATTTTACAATTGGTTTTCTGATTGTGTTTGCTAATTTTTTTAGTTTTTAATTGAGTAGGGATATTTGTTTTATGTGTTTTTTAAATTTATATAATTTTTATAAATAATTGATTTTTAAATAATTATTTGTTTTTTATGTTTTATGTTTTTGAGCTGTTTATTGTATGTTATGTGCTGATCTTTATATCGAATGAGATAAAATCAACAGCTCTAATATAGGACAAAAAAATGAGAAATTATATACACTATTTATGTTGATTTTTACGCTTTAAAAATGACGCTATTTTCAAAAATGTATAAGTTTTCCATATAAAATCTACAGATTTTTGTTGGGGATTTTGGTGTATTGAGTAGTTAAAACTCGTGTAATTAGATGGTGTGTTGTGTGAGTTTATCTTATGTTTTATGAAAATTTAGGTAAGCTATTTCTTTCTTTTAGGTGATTTTGTTTTGTGTACTTAGTGTTCTGTTTTGTTTTTTTTGTTTTTATTTTTTCTCTTTATTTATGTTTCATAGTGTACAATTTTGATATTATTTTTTTAGGTTTTTAATGTCTTTTTGGATCAATATATGGGAATATAGTGCTAAGTTTTGTCATCCTATTTTTGGATTTCTTGCCGTTGAGCTTTAAGATTTTGGTGTTGACAGACACTAAGTTTTTAGAGGTGAGTCATTAAGGTTTTCCGTTTTATTACGTTTAAAATAACTTCATTTTTGGCTGCTGTTATAGGATGTTTTTAAGTCTTTTTTTTGGTTTTTTAGTGCCCATTTTTTGAGCGGTAAAATGCCTTTTATTAGATCAATTTTTGTTGGTTTTTATTTGCAGAAATTGATGAAGATTTGGATGTATTTCTTGTTGGCTTAAACTTCGGATGACAGCCTTTTTTGGACACTTAATTGCTGCTAATAATTGGATTTTAAATAGTGAAATGAGCTTTGGTTTTTGCTCTGGATTTAGTTCGCTTTTGTTTCTTAAAAGCGAAGGAAAAAGGTAGTTTTTGTCCAGAATCTATGGTGGTTTTGTTCGTTGGTTTTTCGATTAGAATACCTTCATTTTGCGGTTTTCAACTGCTATTTTTTTTTAATTTTTTTTTGCGGTATGGGTGCTTTTTGAGACGCTTTTGTCTCTAAATGGGTTGTATTTTGCTGAGTTAGCTGCTGTATAATGCCGTAACGGGTTGTTGAGCGGGAATTGTTATGTCTTATGCCCAATAAAGATGTTAGAGGGGCTTAAAAACGGTTTTTTCAGATTTGTGCTTTTTGAAACCCTAAATTGAAGGTGTCAATTAGCAAAATACTCCAGTTAAAAGAGAGTTATTTAGACTAACCAACAAAAATGTGATGCTTTTATTTTGGTGCTTTTCTTAGTAGATAAAGGCCTAAGATTCCAAATATAACTACGGGTAATAGGTTTGCTAATAGTGGTGGTACGCCCCCTTTGGTAGAGAACATTTTAGCAAATTGATTGAGTACGATAAACAAGAAACTTAAAACTATGCCTATTCCTAGTGGTAAACCTACACCGCCACGTACTTTCCTGGAAGACAATGCGACGCCTATTAAGGTAAGTACAAAAGCTGATAATGGCTGTACATAACGCTTATATTGCTCAAAAAGCAAGTCGTTCATAACGCCAGAACCTCTAATTTTCTCCTTTTTAATCTTATCGGCAAGTTCCTTGCTGGTCATGCTTTCAACCACGTTATCATACACAGAGAAATCATCTGGTTTCATGTCCAAAACGGTATCTTTTGTCTTGGTATTAGCATAAACCATAGTTTCTTTCAAGTCTTTTATAGTTCTGGTAGTGTAGTTAGTTAGCTTCCAAACACGTTTAAGCGAATCGTAACTGATTTGTTCTGCAATTAGCTTTTTCTCCAATACATCGCCTTTAAAGCGATCTAAGGCGAACCTATAGCCAATATTGCTGCGGTTGTCGAAATTATCGATATAGATGTAGGTATTCTCATCTATTTTCATGTGAATATTCGATTTCGTATAGGGGTCGTTTTTCTTAATTACTTGGTTTTCAAAGCTGTTCTTGATCTTGTTGGTGTAGGGCAACATGAAGAGGTTGGCAGCTAAATTAAGCGAAAAAATAATGAATGCCGAGATGAAATATGGCCTTAAAAAGCGATTGAAACTTACTCCTCCGCTTAAAATGGGTACAATTTCAGTCTGATCAGCCATTTTTGCAGTAAAGAAAATTACCGCAATAAAGTTCATTAACGGCGAGAGCATGTTAACGTAAAAAGGTATGGAGCCGGCATAGTATTGGGTTACAATTTCCCAAGCCGTCATGTCGTTTCCTAAGAAGTCGTCAAGCTTTTCCGAAAGGTCAAAAATTACAATTACCACCACAAAAACAGCTAATGTGTACACAAAAGTACCCAAGTATTTGCCGATAATGTAGGCGTCAATAATCTTTGAACGTCGCTTGAAGAAACCCATTTACAGTTTTGTTCCTAAAATAGTAACCATTTTGTTTTTCCACTCATAAAACTCGCCAGAAATGATTTTTTCGCGAGCTTCATTAACCAACCACAAATAGAAATGAAGGTTGTGTAACGTCGCAATTTGAGCGCCTAAAATCTCTTTGCTATGCATTAGATGGCGCAAATAAGCTTTCGTGTAGACCTGATCTGCAAACAAATCGCTGTCAGCATCAATTGGAGAAAAATCGTTAGCCCATTTCTTATTGGTGATGTTGATCATCCCGTTTTTGGTGAAAAGCATTCCATTTCTGGCATTACGAGTAGGCATTACGCAATCGAACATATCTACCCCTAACGCAATATTCTCCAAAATATTGACTGGTGTACCTACACCCATCAAATAACGAGGTTTTTCGTAAGGTAAAATGTCGCAAACTACCTCAGTCATAGCATACATTTCCTCAGCAGGTTCACCTACAGAAAGACCGCCTATAGCGTTTCCTTCTCGACCCATTGAGGCAATAAATTCCGCAGATTTGATGCGCAAATCTTTATATACAGAACCCTGCACAATAGGGAAAAGTGTTTGATCGTAACCGTATTTTGGTTCAGTAGTATCAAAACGTTCACAGCAGCGCTTCAACCAACGATGTGTCATGTTGATTGAGTTGGCAGCGTATTTATAGTCACAAGGGTAAGGTGTACATTCATCAAACGCCATAATGATGTCAGCTCCAATGGTGCGTTGAATGTCCATGGCGTATTCTGGCGTAAACAAATGCTTAGAGCCATCAATATGCGAACGGAAGGTAACTCCTTCTTCCTTAATTTTACGTACTTTACTTAACGAATACACTTGGTAACCGCCGCTGTCTGTTAAAATAGGTCGGTCCCAGCCGTTAAATTTATGTAAACCACCAGCTGCTTCTAAAATGTCCAATCCCGGACGAAGGTATAGGTGATAGGTATTGCCCAAAATAATTTGAGCTTTAATATCATCCTTTAATTCTCTTTGGTGTACCGCTTTCACCGTTCCAGCGGTGCCTACAGGCATAAAAATGGGTGTTTGTATGTCGCCGTGAGCTGTGCTAATAACACCTGCTCTTGCTTTAGAATTTGGGTCTTTTGCCTGTAAATCGAATTTCATATAGAATGCAAAAATAATAAAATTCGTGTTAGACAGGTATGGTTTAAGATATTATTGCTGCCAAACCCAAACAAACCAATTTGCATGGCGTTGTAAAAAAGGTCATCAAAAAATGTTAACATCATGAAGATTTTCGTCATCGGTATTTTATTCGTTGTGTTTCAGCTCAGTGCGCAAGCGCAATACGAAGGCTCGGCTACGGCCAGTTTGGGTATGGGACATGGTTACACGGCTTTAAGTCAAAGTGTAATGAGCAACGCTTTTAAGAATACTGGCAAAGCTACCAGTAAAGCAAGCAATGCTGATTATCTGTATTTGGGCTTCAGTCATTTTAGAGATTTCGAAGCGCTCTTGTTTAATAAGGTTTTAGCGAATAACAAGAACACAGATAAAGGAAAGCTGAGGAGTTTTTTAACGGGTACCAGAACGATGTATCATTTTGATAGCAGAGCTCAGAAACTGGGATTAAAGTCTAATTATTTGTCGGATATTTTGGCCATTGGCATTGCTTGGAATTGGGAAATGTACCACCAAGTTTCTGCTGATAAAACAAAAGTGATCAATCTCCGAAATTCGATTAGAAGTAACATGTCTAAGAACGAAGTTCAAAGTAAACTGGCGAAAATGTCTGAATCCGATAGGCGGAACTGGATTTTGAGTTTCATGTATAATAATAGTATGTTAGCTTATCAGATCAAGCAAAACGGAAAGACTTCTACCATAAATAAACAGCAGTTAGCTAAAACTGCGGCTTTGGCTGGGGTTCCAGATATCTCTAGGGTGTCTTTGAAATAATTTAATTGTTGGAAAAGCAATGCCAAGTTGTACTATTAATGTTAGTCCCGCTTTCGCTCATAGTCCGCTCCCAACTGACGTTGGGATACGGGCTAATCCGCTCAATCGGGTTTATATCACTTAAACCTGTGCAGTGGAACTTGCCAAATAAACCCAATTGCAGCGGAAATACTTTTTGAGGAAGTAGATGCCTAAGTTTTTGATTGAGCCGATGCGAAAAAAGATTGTAGCGTAAAGTGGGACTGCGGTAACCTAGAACTGCTGCAATTGCTTTTCTAATCAAAATCTAAAAAACTATCGTAGCAACGGCACAAATTTTTACCTTTGCTAGCTTTTAAACACCATCGTGGAATTTAACATACTCGAAATCTGCCTGCTAACGGCGCTTGCCTTTTGTTTTTTTGTACACTTATATTATGTACTTGGCGTACATTTAAAATTGGCCACTTATCGTTTGGAGGAACTGCCTGCAGCGAGCAACGAGCCCATTAGTATAATTATTTGTGCCCGTAACGAGCGAGAAAATCTCGAAAAGTTTCTTCCGAGTATCTTTGCGCAAGATTATCCCAATTTTGAAGTAGTGATAGTAAATGACCGTTCTTGGGATGGTACGATTTATCTTTTAGAGGGTTTGGAGAAGAAATATCCAAATTTAAAAGTGGTTCATGTGAGAGAAGGCGAGAAGTTTATCGCGGGAAAAAAATTCGCGGTAACCATGGGAATTAAAGCGGCTAGCCATGAGTGGTTGGTTTTTACCGATGCTGATTGTGAACCTGCCTCTGTAAATTGGTTGAGAGGTATGCAGCGGCCTGCCGATAATGATGTGCAGATTTTGCTGGGCTATTCTCCTTATTTCAAGAAAAGAAGTTTGTTGAATGCGCTGATCCGTTTCGAAACCTTTTTTACAGCAGTTAATTACTTATCGTTTGCTTTAAAGGGGATGCCTTACATGGGCGTAGGCAGAAATATGGCCTACAAAAAATCATTGTTTTTTAAGAGCAAAGGTTTTGCAGCTCATATGCATATTCCATCTGGTGATGATGATTTATTTGTAAACGCTAATGCAACGCCAAGTAACACGATTATTCAAATCCATAAAGATACACATGTTTGGAGCGAGCCAAAGCGTTCGTTTTTGGCTTATTTACGCCAGAAGAAAAGACATGTTGGTGCTGGAAATTTTTATAAGCCGAAACATAAATTCATTTTATCTGCGCAGATAGCCATACAATTTGCTTTTTACGCGTTGGTGATTACGCTGGCTTGTTTCCCGAATACCCATTTTATTGCCGTAGGTGTTTTCTTACTAAGCTTAATTGTGAGGTGTTTCGTGTATCCTAAACTACTAAAGCGATTAAATTACGGCGAATTGAGATGGTGGTTCCCAATTTTAGATATCATTTTGATGGTTTTCTTAGTGTTTAACGCTATTCTGTCTATCTTTGTGAAGAAGGTTGCGTGGAAATGATTTGCGCTTGAACAAATGGCTATTGTTGTATTGCTGAATTGTTCGATTGTTGATTTGACTGCCAACTAAAAATTGCCAACTAAAAACCGAGAACTGCCAATTGAAACCTGAAAACTGCTAACATGGTAAAACCCGATATCATCTTCAAATATTTTAAAGATTTAACTGCAACACAAATTGAGCAGTTTGAGCAACTTTTTGATTTGTATAGCTTATGGAACTCGCAGATCAATGTGATTTCTAGAAAAGATATCGAAGAGCTTTACGAGCGCCACATTCTGCATTCGTTGGGCATAGCAAAGTTCTGTACTTTTAAACCCGGAGAAAAAGTGCTTGACGTAGGTTGTGGCGGTGGTTTTCCTGGTATTCCTTTGGCCATCTTGTTTCCAGAAACTGAATTTCATTTAGTAGACTCTATTGGGAAAAAGATAAAAGTAGTTACCGAAGTTGCTGCTGCACTGGGCTTGAAAAATGTAAAGGCATCGCACAGTAGGGCAGAGCAGATTGCCGATAAATATAATTTTGTGGTATCTAGGGCGGTAACTCGTTTAGGCGAGTTTTATCCTTGGGTGCGAGGTAAGTTTGCCAAAGAGAACATTAACGCAATTAGAAACGGTATTTTGTACCTAAAAGGCGGTGATTTAGCAGAAGAGATAAAGGAAAGTAAACTGAAAGCAGAGTTGTATCCACTTTCAGCTTATTTTGAGGAAGATTTCTTTGAAACTAAATACGTGGTTTACGTGCCACAGTAGCCCATTTTAGCATTTATCATTTTTGTTTTCTTCTACTTTGGGTTTGTAGAGTGTCCAAGCTTTGTTGAAAACATTGTTCGTTTTTTGGAAAGTTTCTTTAGCAGAAGTAATTTCTTGCCTGTCTTTCTTTAAAGCTCCTGTTTTGATTTGCTCTTTTACTCTTTCTTTATCTGGCTTAACGATTGGGGGTGGAAACGTAAAAACTGCTTTTTCACCATAAATTTCTACAGCCCCATTTTTTCCTTCTTCACTACCGTACTTTTTAATGGCATCTTTACGATTTAGAAAAATAATTTTATCAGCTTCTGCAGTGCCATGATATTTGTTTTTATCAGCGATGATTTTCCCGTTTACAACAATTAAGCGCTCCTCTAGGGAAATATAATTGCCTTCCTTATCGTGCTTGTATTTTGGGTAATAGGTGGTTGGAAATTTCACCTGATCTGGTTTAACTATTGCTGTTCCGGTTCTAGTTTTATTTTTTTTAACCACTGGAGGTGGGAATTTCACTTGGTCTTTCTTAATTTTTGTTGGATTAGCTTGGTCAGCTAAGGGCATCATCGGCGGCGGCGGAGTATTTACTAAATTCTTTCCAGTTATAACCACAGCTCCATTTTTTCCAATTTTACTGCCATACTTTTTTGTTGCTTCAGCTGTGTTTAAGTATTTAATTTCATCAGCTTCCGCAACACCGTAGTATTTGTTTTTATCTGCTACTACTTTTCCATTTACGATAATTGCTCGCTTCTCTAATGAAATGAAATTGTTTTTTTCGTCGTACCTATGCTCTGGATAATACACAGGTTTTTCTTGTTTGTTTTTGGAAGCTTTTTGCTGTACTTGCTTTCGCTCGCCAATTTCTACAAAACCATAGCTTTTACTAAATCCAAGGGTTGATGCGCAAAGCAATCCCACACCTAAAGGAACTGCCAGCAAATACTTTAGCCTAGCCCAATTTGCCGTTTTTTCTTTGTTTAACATGTTGATTCTACTTTTTAATATTGATTGATTGAAAAATTGATTGACAAGTGAAGGTGAATACGAAGTCATCGAGTTCTCGATTAAAAACATGGCGTACTCATGCTTGGAAATAGCACTGGAAGTGGTTCGTTCATCTGCAATGTATTCGTGCAGTAGTGTTAAATCTCTTTTCATGAGGTAGACAATAGGATTAAACCAGCAAAAGATTTTAAGCAATTCCAACAAAATAATGTCCCAGCTATGTTTTTGCTTAATATGAATAATTTCATGTCTTAAAACGGTATTGTTTTTAACCATATCAGGGTGGATAAACAAGATATTGAAGAATGAAAATGCCGTATGCTCAGTAGCTACTTCTACCAAAGTGTAGCCATTTAATTCTCGTTTTTCGCTCTTAGCGTAAATCTTAATGATTTTCGCAATAGACAATATGAATTTTAGGCATAAAAGTGCAGCTAGGATGAGGTAACCGTAAATGATATAGTCTTCTTTTGTTAATGTAGGTGCTGGTGTAACTTTTGCGAGTTCAATGGTCTCTACAGGGAAATCGTAAACAACTTCCTCGGCTGGCAATAATATTTGTGGTTTCAAGAAACCCAATTGAATTAAAGGTATGGTAAATGCTACCACAATACTCAATACCAAAAAATATCGATTACTATTATAAAAGGTGCTATTTTGCAAAAGCAATTTGTACAATAAATAGAAGGCAGCCAAGTACAGGTTTGCTTCTAAAAGATAATAGAGCCAGTTCATCACTTTTTGTTTTTAAGTTGTTCAGCAATTGCGATAATCTCATCTAGCTGGGAAATATCCATTTTTTTCTCCTTTACAAGAAATGATACCAAGCTTTCGTAACTGTTTTCGAAGTAGTTATTCATCACCTTGTCAAAAGCAAAATGCCTGTATTGCTCTTCGCTAATCGTTGGGAAATAAATATGTGTATTGCCAATTGCTTTATGATCTACAAAGCCTTTGCCCTCTAATACTCTAATTACTGTAGATACGGTGTTGTATGCCGGTTTAGGTGGTTCCATTTTATCAATTACCTCTTTTACAATGGCTTCTTTCAGTTCCCAAAGTATCAGCATAATTTGCTCTTCGGCTTTTGTTAATTCTCTCATAATGAAGTATCTTGTTGTGATATAAAGTTAAAACTATAAAAATAGTTTACAAACTATTTTTATAGTTTAATTGCTAAGTAGCTGTTTTTCAGATTTTTATTTTACCTATGAATAAAAAGTATCAGATCGCATTAACCCTAATAAATGGGGTAGGAACACTTATTGCCAAGAAACTTTTTCATCATTTTGGAAGTGCGGAGCGAGTATTTACAGCCACGGTTAATGAATTGGTTCAAATAGAAGGGGTAGGCAAGAAAACTGCAGAAGCTATTGTAAACACTAAAGCGTTGGGATTGGCGGAACAGGAGTTGGCATTTATTGAGAAACATCAGATACAGGTTTTGTTTTATGATGATGAAAATTACCCCAGACGACTGAAAAACTGCTACGATGCGCCTTTGCTGCTTTATTACAAAGGAAATGTAGATTTAAATAAGACTAGAATAGTAAGCATTGTAGGTACTCGTAATGCTACAGCTTATGGTAAAATGCTTTGTAAACAACTCATCGAAATATTAAAGCCTTACGATGTACTAATTACAAGCGGGTTGGCACACGGTGTGGATGCTGCAGCACACAAAGAAAGTGTGTTGGCAAATGTGCCGACAGTAGGTGTTTTGGGGCATGGTTTAGATAGGATTTATCCGGCAGCCCATCGAGAACTGGCTGCCAAAATGCTTAAAAATGGCGGCTTGCTTACCGAATTTTTGCCAGGAACTAATCCAGATCGAGAAAATTTTCCAAAACGAAATAGAATTATTGCTGGCATGGCCGATGTTACTATCGTAGTAGAGGCATCCATTAAAGGCGGTGCACTAATTACCGCAGAAATTGCCAACTCATATAATAGAGATGTGTACGCTTTTCCTGGGCGAGTGAATGATGAATTTTCTGAAGGTTGTAATTTCCTCATCAAAACAAATAGGGCTGGATTAATTAATCATCCGCAAGATTTAATCTATTATTTAGGTTGGGACGAAGAAACACCGAAGAAAAAGGAAGCGGTACAGGTGCAACTGCCATTAGACCTCAATAAAGAGGAGAGGATGGTTTGCGAAGCATTGTTAAAATCGGCTTTGGCCGTCGATGAGCTTTTTGTAACCACCAACATTGCTCAAAGTAAATTGGCCATTATTCTTTTAACGCTAGAAATGAAAGGGATTATTGTGGCTTTACCGGGGAAACAGTACAAATTAGCCTAGCAGCTACAGTACTTGTAGTTCGTCATTCCCGTGAAAACGGGAATGACGGCATTGAAAGAGGCAGTGCAATCACACAAGAATCTGTGCATCTGTAGCTATTACATGTCCTGAACCAAATTTATAGCATATTAAGTATATCATTTTTATAGATTATAAAATTAAATTTTATTTGAATTTATTTTTCGAAATTTAATTTTAAATAAATAATAATCTCGAAATACTTATTGTTGTTCGTTACTTTTGTAACATGTGGTATAACAATATATTAGAAACCATTGGCAATACGCCGTTGGTAAAACTGAATAACATCGTAAAAGATATTCCGGCTACTGTTTTAGCTAAAGTTGAAACTACAAACCCAGGCAACTCTATTAAAGATCGTATGGCGATAAAGATGATAGAGGATGCAGAGAAAAGTGGTAAATTAAAGCCGGGAGGAACGATTATCGAAGGTACGTCTGGTAACACAGGGATGGGTTTGGCTATGGCTGCCATCATTAAAGGTTATAAGTGTATTTTCACCACAACAGATAAACAATCTAAGGAGAAAGTAGATGCTTTACGTGCTTTTGGTGCAGAGGTAATTGTTTGTCCAACCAACGTAGATCCAGAAGATCCTCGTTCTTATTATTCGGTTTCTTCTCGTTTAGAAAGAGAAGTCCCTAATTCGTGGAAACCTAACCAATACGATAATCTTAGTAATACGCAAGCTCACTATGAGCAAACTGGACCTGAAATTTGGGAACAGACTGAAGGGAAAATTACACACTTAGTTGTTGGCGTGGGTACTGGTGGCACTATTTCTGGAACTGGTAAATATTTGAAAGAGAGAAACCCAAACATCAAAATTTGGGGTATTGATACTTATGGTTCTGTTTTCAAAAAATATAAGGAAACTGGAATTTTCGATAAAAATGAAATTTATCCATATATCACTGAAGGTATTGGAGAAGATTTCCTTCCAGCTAACGTAAATTTTGATGTCATCGATTTATTTGAGAAAGTAACTGATAAAGATGCTGCATTAATGACTAGAGAAATCTGTCGTCAGGAGGGGATTTTTGTTGGAAACTCTGCAGGATCAGCCGTTGCAGGATTACTACAATTGAAAGATCAATTGAAACCAGAAGATGTAGTCGTTGTGATTTTTCATGATCACGGTAGTCGTTACATGGGCAAAATGTACAACGAAGATTGGTTGCGTGAACGCGGATTCTTAAAAGATGAAAAGTTAACCGCTCGTACTATTCTTGGTAAAAAAGAAAATGCAGAAATTGTTACTATCGATTGTGAAAAAACAGTTTCTGAAGCTTTCAATACCATGAGTACCTTAAACATCTCTCAAATTCCGGTAACTCAAAAAGGAATGTTGGTAGGTAAATTAGAAGAGAGCGACATTCTTGCTGCCTTGTTAGAAAATCCAAGCGTGAAATCAGCGAAGGTAGAATCTATTATGGGAGCGACGTTCCCTTTTGTAGATTTAAATACTTCTATCGACAGGCTTTCATCATTGATTAATAAGGATAACAGTGCCGTTTTGGTAGAACTGGAAGATGGCAAATTTGATATCATTACGCAGTACGATATTATCAATGCTATAAAAGGATAATTTTAATTTAAAAGTCTAAAGTAAAAAGTTAAAAGATTGGTGTTAGCGCCAATCTTTTTTTGTTTTGTAATTCTTGGATTGTTTGTTTGGCAGAAATAGTCGCCTACTTACTATAGACTTACGAAGTTTCGAAAACTTCGTAAGTCTTAACTTCTTTTTACAAATAATTATCCTTGGTTACTTCCCAAGTCCAAGGTTTTTTAAAATCATTAAGTGTTCTTGGGCTGCCAAATACTAATATGTCTTCGTCTACATTATTAGATATATTTCTTTTAAAAATACTGCCCACTACCGTTTTGATAGTTCTGTCAACAAAATCGTATTGCTTGTCTACCATTTCGCCACTGTCTTTATGATAGTAAACATTATTTGCAGATACTAGATTCCATTGCTTCTGTAGATATTCAAATTCATAATTTAGTTTCCAACGCCAATCATTTCCGCCTTCAAAAGAGAGCATAAATTTATTGTCCTCAATTCTAAGTCCTTTTAACGGATCGCCCATTTTACCACCTTCTTCGGATCGTAAAATAAAATCATTGTTTTGAGCTGATAAACGATACCTATTATTCGCATCCTTAAAATAAACGGCTAAAATTCTAGGTTTTTGAGTTTCGGTAATCAACTCGATCTCGTAATTGCCGTAAGCACGATCTTCGTTTATGGCAGTGTTATGTTCTAATATCAAAACCAAATCTTGCAGGTTATCATTATTTAAATCGCCTTGTGCAGAATCAATTACTTTCCAATTTTTGGGAATAGTATTAATTGGCTTTGTAGTTTGGGCTATCAGCTTCGGAAAATTAAATTTTTGCGCAAAACTAAAGTTCGCTGTTAGGGTTAACATAAAAAATATCAGCCATTTCATGCCATTACAACGCTTAAAATACTATTTTAGCATAATAACATGCTAGGAGATTTTCTAGCAAAACCAAAGACCAATATAATCATCGGTATGGATTTGACCTTTAACAAGAATGAAGACTATAATAAGCAGCAAGTTTACGAGCTAAAGACCAAGTTAAAGAAAGTTTACTTGGGTGGCGGTGAGAAAAGTGCGGCTAAACAAAAAGAAAAAGGTAAGCTTTTAGCTAGAGAGCGAATTGCTTACTTATTAGATAAAGATACACCTGCAATGGAGGTTGGTGCTTTTGCTGCCGAAGGGATGTACGAAGCTGAGGGCGGCTGTCCGAGTGCGGGTGTGGTGGTTAAAATTGGCTACGTTTCTGGAAGACAATGCGTGGTAGTGGCAAATGATGCGACCGTAAAAGCGGGTGCTTGGTTTCCAATGACGGCTAAAAAGAACTTGAGGGCTCAAGAAATTGCTATGGAAAACCGTTTGCCAATTATTTATTTGGTAGATAGTGCTGGCGTTTATTTGCCTATGCAGGATGAAATTTTCCCTGATAAAGAACATTTTGGACGTATTTTTAGAAACAATGCGATCATGTCGTCGGAAGGGATTGTGCAGATTTCTGCCATTATGGGCTCTTGTGTAGCTGGTGGTGCTTATTTGCCAATTATGAGCGATGAGGCTATGATTGTGGATGGAACTGGTTCAGTGTTTCTTGCAGGTTCATATTTGGTAAAATCGGCCATAGGCGAAGATATTGACAATGAAACTTTAGGTGGCGCTACAACGCATTGCGAAATTTCTGGTGTTACCGATTACAAGCATCCTAATGATCAGGCTTGTTTGGATAGCATCCGAAATATCATGAGCATGTTGGGCGCTCCACAAAATGCAGGTTTTGATCGGATAAAATCGGCTTTACCCAAATTGAAGGAAGAAGATATTTACGGAATTTTACCAGACAACCGTGAAAAACCTTTCGATATGAAGGAGATTATTTTGCGTTTGGTAGATAACTCTGAGTTTGAAGAATACAAGGAACTGTACGGACAAAGCTTAATTTGTGGACTTGCCCGTATAGATGGTTGGGCAGTTGGTATTGTAGCTAACCAGCGCAAAGTGGTGAAATCTAAGAAAGGTGAGATGCAATTCGGTGGTGTGATTTACTCCGACAGTGCCGATAAAGCTAGTCGTTTCATTATGAACTGTAATCAGAAGAAGATCCCTTTGGTCTTTCTACAAGATGTTACTGGTTTCATGGTGGGTAGCAGATCGGAACAAGGTGGTATTATTAAGGATGGTGCGAAGATGGTAAACGCGGTTTCTAATTCTGTTGTACCTAAATTTACTATTGTGGTGGGCAATTCTTATGGTGCTGGTAATTACGCCATGTGCGGTAAAGCTTACGATCCGAGATTAATTTACGCTTGGCCAAGTGCAAAAATAGCCGTAATGGGAGGAGCACAGGCCGCAAAAGTGTTGTTACAAATCCAAGAGAGTGCGCTAAAAGGTAAAGGCGAAACGTTAGGAGAAGACAAACGAAACGAATTATTAAAAGAAGTTACGGATAAATACAATGCGCAAACTACGCCTTATTATGCGGCATCACGTTTGTGGGTAGATGGCGTGATTGATCCTTTGGAAACTAGAAAAGTGATTTCTATGGGGATAGAAGGTGCTAACCAGGCTCCAATCAAAAAGCCTTTTAATGTAGGAATAATTCAAACCTAACGATATGCTAAAATATAGATTATTGATCCTTTTATTGTTTTTGGGTGCTACAACAGCATTTGCTCAGGCAATTCCAATTTATTTTAATGGGAATAGGGTAACCACGGATAAAGAAAGGGCAACATCTTACGGTGTTTATGGTAAACTCAGCGGAGAAGATTTGTGGGTATTAAAAAGGTATGACTTGGATGATAACCTCCTGTTTTCTGGTGCCTATAAAGATGAGCAGCTCACCAAGCCACATGGTAAGTTCATTTTTTATGGAAGTATCTTCGATTACAATTATCAAAACTTTTCTAATTTCAAAAATGAAACTACAGATAGATACATTACGCAACAAGGCGAATATGTAGATGGCTTGGAACAAGGCAAATGGACTGATTACTTTCCTGACGGTAGAATTATGGGCTATCGTAATTATGTGAATGGAAAACTTGAAGGGGAAACGGCATTCTTTAATTATAAAGGGCGCCGTATGTTGGTTGGCCACTATAAAGGCGGATTAAGAGTTGGCACTTGGTACGATTTGAAGAAAAAGATTAAAGAGGTTTTTGAAGATGATAAGCTGATTAGTACCACCAAACTTAAAAAAGCAGAAATTTTAGAAATAGAATAATGAAGAAAAGTCTAACATTTTTCTCGTTGTTTTTGATTGCTATCGGTGCATTGGCGCAAGATGCAGGTAAGATACACCAGAAAGCTATCATGATTGATACGCATGGCGATATTCTTTTCAACCAGATTCAGTCTGGGATAGATATTGGCCAATTGCAGGCTACTGGAAATTTTGATTTAGTAAGGGCAAAACAAGGCGGGCTAGATGCGCAGATTTTTTCTATTTGGTGCGATGAGAAAGGTGGCTTTGATTTGGCCAACAGACAGATAGATTCATTGTATGCGTTAATCAAAAGATATCCTTCTAGAATTACTTTAGTAAATAATGCCAAGCAGCTAGAAGATGCCGTAAAACAACAAAAGCTTGCGGCTCTAATCGGCGTAGAAGGTGGGCATATGATAGAAAACGATCTCGGAAAGCTAGAAGCACTTGCTAAAAGAGGTATGATTTACCTTACGCTAACTTGGAATAACAGTACGCCTTGGGCAAGTTCGGCAGCGCAAGAAAGTAAAGGTGAAATTGCCATGCCAGGATTAAGTGATTTTGGAAAATCTGTGGTGAAAAAACTAAATGATTTGGGTGTTTTGGTAGATTTATCTCACGTTGGCGAGCAAACTTTTTTTGATGCCATTAAACTCTCAACTAAGCCTATTTTAGTATCGCACAGTTGCGTATATGGTATTAATCCGGTGCCACGAAATCTAAAAGATGAGCAAATTAAAGCAGTAGGTAAAAACGGTGGTGTAATTTCGATTAATTTTTACAGCGGATTTTTAGATCCAACCTACTCAGCAAAACAGCAAAATTTTCTCATCAAACATAAAGCTGAGCTTAAATCACTGAGTGAAAAGTATGGAAGATCAAAAGCGATAGATACTTTGATTTCGCAGTATAAAGACGAAGCGGATGCTAACAGACCGAGAATTGAAAGGGTAATAGATCATATTGATTATGTAGTGAAGCTCATAGGAATAGATCACGTGGGTATTGGTGCCGATTTTGATGGGGCTGAGTCTTTTCCGCAAGGCATGGAAAGTGTAGCTGATTTTCCTAAGGTGACAGCAGCTTTAGTTGAAAGAGGGTATAGCGAAGCTGATATTCAAAAGATTTTGGGAGGCAATTTCATAAGGTTGCTAAAAGCGAATAAAGGGAGGTAGTCGGGAAAGTCAGAAAGTCGAAAAGATGAATCAATAAGCAGAACGAACCAAGAACCAAATAACCAAACAACGAATTATACTGGCTTATTACCTAATCTTCGGACTTTCCGACTATCAACTTTCCGACTACCCAATTATCTCCACAATTTCATCTTTCTCCACAAGTGTTGCGCTTTATGCGTTAAAGATTAAATTTGCATCACAAATTACACACGATGTCGCAACAAGAAGAATTAGAACACGTAGAGTGCCTCATTATCGGATCGGGGCCTGCAGGTTATACAGCAGCAATTTATGCAGCTAGAGCAGATTTAAAACCTGTTTTATATACTGGTATGGAAATGGGTGGTCAATTAACCCAAACCACAGATGTAGATAACTTCCCTGGTTATCCTAACGGAATTATGGGACCAGAAATGATGGAGGACTTTAAAAATCAAGCGGAGCGTTTTGGAACGCAAATTCGCTTTGGTTACGTGAGTTCTGTAGATTTTTCTTCTTTACCTCATAAAGTAACGGTTGACGAAACTAAAACAATTTTAGCCGATACGGTAATTATTGCTACTGGAGCCAAAGCTAAATGGTTGGGTTTACCTAGCGAGCAACAATACAATGGTTTTGGAGTTTCTGCTTGTGCTGTTTGCGATGGTTTCTTCTTTAAAGGACAAACAGTAGCAATTGTTGGAGCAGGTGACACCGCTGCTGAGGAAGCAACTTACTTGGCAAAACTTTGTAAGAAAGTGTATATGTTGGTTCGTAGAGATGAATTCCGTGCGTCAAAAGCAATGGTTCACCGCGTTTTAAATACAGAAAATATCGAAGTGCTTTATAACACTCAAACTACAGAAGTTATTGGAAACGGTAAAAACGTAACAGGTGTGCACGTATTTAACCATAAAACTGAAGAAGCAAAAACACTGGATATAGAAGGTTTCTTCGTGGCAATTGGTCATAAACCAAATACCGACATTTTTAAGGGATGGTTAGATATGGATGATACGGGTTATTTACAGACCATTCCTGGTACTTCTAAAACCAATGTAGAGGGGGTGTTTGCTTGTGGTGATGTTCAAGACAGCTATTACAGACAGGCAATTACTGCTGCTGGATCTGGTTGTATGGCTGCACTTGATGCTGAAAGATTTTTAGCAGCAAAAGCTGATTCAAAATAATAAATAAGATAAATAATTTCGAAACCTTTCTAATTAAGTTTAGAAAGGTTTTTTTATGTTTTGATATTTTTCTTTTAAGGGTGATTTAAAATTTTTATCTTGTACTTTGTTAAAGTAATGGATGTATTTAACGCTTAAACCAAATCGAAAATTAAACCAAAATTGATGAAGAAGTTATTTTTAACTGCTATTACAGCATTTTTTATGCTCAATGCTAATGCACAAACAGACGCTAATATGGGCATTATTCCAGCACCAGTTTCTGTAATGAAAGGTAAAGGAGAGTTTTCAGTTAACAAAAATGTTTTAATTCTAACTGCTAATGGTAGTTCTCAAATAACAACCATGTTGCTAGAGTTTCTGCAAGCTAAAGGATTAAGTGTAAAAGTATCTTCTTTAAAAACCCCAATTGCTGCTAGTCAAAAAGCGATTGTTTTAGGTGCAGGAGACGAAAAACTAGCTCCGGAAGCGTATAAGATAGTTGTTAAGGATAATAAAGTTAGGTTAATAGGCACACAAGCGGGATTATTTTATGCTTTGCAATCTTTTATGCAGATGTTCCCTAGCGAAAAAACAAATGGAACTTACCAGATTCAAAATGTAGAAATCAACGATTATCCGCGTTTCAGTTACCGTGGTTTACATTTAGACGTTGGTCGTCATTTCTTTCCGCTTTCGTTCATCAAAAAATATATTGATGTAATGGCTGCTTATAAATTGAATAACTTCCACTGGCACCTAACAGAAGATCAAGGTTGGAGAATTGAGATTAAAAAATATCCTAAGTTAACCGAAGTTGGTGGTAGTAGAAATGGAACGATTATAGGTGTTTATCCGGGTACGGGTGGTACAGATAATGAGGTTTATAAAGGCTACTACACGCAAGCAGAAGCTAAAGAGATTGTAGCGTATGCGGCGGCTAAGTATATCAATGTAATACCCGAGATCGAGTTGCCAGGGCATGGCTCAGCAGCTATTGCGGCCTACCCGGAGCTAAGTGCTTTTCCAGAAAGAGATACTTACATTGGTGCCGATTGGCCGTGGTCTGGACCAAGAACAGGCAAGCAGGTGCAACAAACTTGGGGTGTTTTTGATGATATTTTTGTGCCTTCAGAAAACACGTTCAAATTTTTAGAAAATGTATTGGATGAGGTAATTGCGATATTCCCTTCTAAATACATCCACATTGGTGGAGATGAAGCGCCTAAGAAATATTGGAAAGAATCAGAGTTCTGCCAGCAATTAATTAAAGAAAAAGGATTGAAAGATGAGCATGGTTTGCAGAGCTATTTCATCCAACGAATAGAGAAATACTTAAATGGAAAAGGTCGCTCAATTATTGGCTGGGACGAAATTTTAGAAGGAGGATTAGCTCCAAATGCAACGGTAATGAGTTGGAGAGGTGAAAAAGGTGGCATAGAGGCCGCTCAACAAAAGCACGATGTGTTAATGACACCCAGCACCAACGGGTTATACTTTGATCATAAACAATCTGTAGCTGAAGATGAGCCTTTAACCATCGGTAGAAATGGAAAAGGTTTTGCGCATTACACTAAAGTTTATGGATACGATCCGGTTCCATCAGTATTAACTGAAGACGAAAGAAAATATATTAAAGGTGTGCAAGCGAACTTATGGACAGAATATATCGAAACGCCAGCAAAGGCAGAATATATGTTATTCCCTAGGGTTTACGCTTTAGCTGAGATTGCTTGGACACCGCTTGATAAGAAGGACCTGAAGAACTTTAGTGAAGAACGTTTGTCTGCGCATCTGTCAAAATTGGATAAAACTGGAACTAATTTTTGGGTGCCGGTAGCTATTGGACAACCAGACAAAGAAGTAACGGGAGAAAATCACACTGTTACCTTACAATCGCCGGTAGTAGGGGCGAAGATTTTTTATACTTTAGATGGTTTCCGCCCTTCTGAAAATGCTGCAGAATACAGTAAGCCTTTAAATATTAATGTACCGCAAGGCAAGAAAAAGGTTTTAAAAACAATTGTGATTACACCTAGTGGAAAACGTAGTGTAGTTGCTGAAACTGTTTTCAATAATGGTGCTACAGATGTTAAAGTTAAATAGCTCTTTGCATAAGATGTGTAAAACATATAAATTGGCATTTTTAATTTACAACAAATGGTTTTGAAAGATTTTTTAAAGTCTGTAGTTGCAATAGCAGCGGTTTCATTATTAATGTTAGCTTGTACCAATAGCGACAAGCCTGCACAAGTTGAACAGAAAACGGTAGAAACAAAGCAACCTAATCCATTCCCTTTTTATAAGAGTATCGAAATTAAGCCAGGCTATTATTTCGAAGTAGTAAGTTGGGGTAAAGGTGTAGATAGTGTCGGCGGTTTTTTAATATTGATGTCTGACTCCGCGAAGAACAATTACAAATCTTTATCGGTAGAAAGGGAAGGCATCATTACCGATGCTTGGAATATGGATTTGGACAATGACGGAAACCCCGAGATTTATGTACAAACTTCAGTGCGTAAAAACGTGGCCGATGTAAATGTGTACGAATTTGCTGGAGATTTTAACAAAATCAGTTTCCCTGGAATTAGTACCATGAAAGGCTATAAAGGCGACGATAAATTCTTTGTAAAAAATGGAGATTTATTCAGGTCTGTACCAATAGTTCAGACTGATAGTGGCAAAACTACAACGTTAATTAAAACATTGAAATATCGTTTATCTGGCAACAGTTTCTCTTCATCAGAAGTTAAACCAGGCGAATAAAAACTAAAATGCCCCAATTTATCGGGGCATTTTTTATAAATCTTTCATTTCGCTTTCAAAAAAAGCATTCCATTTTTCTTGTGCTTCTAAGTCAGAACCATGTTTTGTTTCTACATCATATCGTTCTTGCATATTGTTGTAGAACTTACTAAGGTCTTTAGCCGTTTTGTCAATTAACTTTTTGTAGTTGCTTACCGTATAACCCTGATTTTTAAGAATGTATTCGCCTTTTTTTAGCAAAAGGAAGTTAATGTACACATGGCCTTGCTCATGATTTAGCAATTGTTTGCTCGCATTTCTATTTCTTATTCTTTCACGTTTTACCCATGATTTGTTGGCATCAACTCCCCCAAGAAAATTAAAATCTAACTGTAATCTATTTCCTCTAATGGTAGAACGATAGCCATATTGCCAAATTGTACTCGTTACAGCAGCAAAATTAGAGTTAGGGTCAGGATTTCCTCTAAAATGAGTGTCCCAATCTAAAGTTTCTGGGTAGATGCGTTCGTGTGGTGTAAAAGCGAAAGCAATTACCGCAAAGATTAATAGGATGATATTCTTTAATGGTTTCATTTAACCATACAAGAACGAAAGTTATGCCAAATTATTCTGTTTCCTTAAACTGATTGCTGATGCGCTCGAATTTCTCAATTAATAGCGAAATTCTTTCCTTGTCTCTTTTGATAACAGCTTTCCTCAATAAAGTTGAACAAAATACAATCCAACCAAAGCTCAAGACTAAAATTAGTATCTGCAACCAGAGTTCGAAGTAGTGTAAGATTTCGAAGAAATATAACGCCATACCTGCAGATAAAGCAACAACATAGAACCAATAAAGGCGGTTATACAGCTGGTGCCTTTGTAATTGGTAAATCTTTAGGTTTTGAAGAAATGTATTAGGATTTTCAGTGAAATCGTTTTGTGAAATAACTCGATGGTTATTATATAAAATGACAGTATAAACCGCTATAGAAAGTACAATGATGCTAATGCCTAAGTGGGTAGAAATTGATGTTGCATCGTAGAAAAACCAAATAGCTGCAACGGCAAAAATAGAAAGTGCCATTCCAATAATGTTTAGCAACGATTTGGTACGCATGCTACTTACATCTTTTTTAGCCTGCTTTAGCATGTCGTCAGCAGATATTTTCACATCAACTGTATGCTTAGCCCATAATGCCTCTATTTGATCAAATTCTTGCATGTTGATTGTATATTTCAGTAAGTTTTTGTTTAATACGATGAATTCTAACCCTTAAATTGCCTTCACTAATTCCCGATATTTCTGCAATTTCATTATATGGCAATTCATCCAGCACCATGGTAATGATTAAACGATCATTTTCTTCTAGTTTAGAGATCGATTTATATAAAAGCGCAATCTGTTCGTTTTTTTCAGAATACTCTTCGACCTTATTCTCTATAATGTTATCCGTTAGCTCATCTTTTGCCTGTCTCTTTTCAGAACGGAGGTAAGTTAAGCAGGTATTTACCGCAATTCTGTAGATCCAAGTAGATATCAATGATTTATTTCTGAATTTATCCAGATTTTGCCAAACCTTTAAAAATGTTTCCTGTAAAAGATCATTCGCAGAGTCTGCATCACCCGTGTAGCCATAACACAAGTGAAATATCTTCTTTGAGTTTTTATCGAAAATTTCCTTAAAAAGCTGGTCTTTCCGGTCCATTTAATGTTTTTGTATGTCTATTAGAATAGTGCAACATTAAATTGTTACACCAAAAACGCTGGCTAAAATAATAAATGTTTGTGTGGTAAAGGCAAATATTTATTTTTGTCGGTCTGCAAACATCCAATATGCAACTTACAAGTTATAGTTGGATAGATTTAGCTGATTGAAAACCAAGATAACCAAATAAACAAATGTGCCATTTTTAATTAATGGGTACAAGAAATAAACAAACGAGTGAGGCTATTATTGCTTTATTTCCGCTGAAGATAAAAACAAACGAATGAAAAAAACTAAAATAGGTTTAATCACCTTAGTCTGCATTACCATCGCATTAATCATTACTTTATTAAAAGAATTTGATATCGTAAGTATTGCAGATAATGTGATGATCGCTGTCAGATGGGTTTCTGCTATAGTTTTGATAGCTTATGCGCTCAGCAAAAGAAATTTAACTACGTGGATATTGGTGGCAATGCTTTTAGGAGTATTTGTCGGTGTCGATTTTCCGAACGTTGCGGCGGCCCTGCACCCACTAAGTAAAGGTTTCATCAAGTTGGTTAAAACTATTGTAGGGCCAATCCTTTTTGGAACTTTGGTTTACGGCATAGCTGGACACTCAGATTTGAAACAGGTTGGTCGTATGGCATGGAAATCAATGTTATACTTCTTCTGTGCAACTTCGTGTGCTATTTTTATAGGTTTGGCTGTAATTAACATTACACATGCTGGTGTAGGCGTAGATATCAAGAAGATGCCACAGCAGCAGCTGCCAACCGCTAAAGTAGTAGATGCAGAATTAGAAGCTTTGCCAGAAAATGTACACGGCATTTATAAATTTTCGCATTTCTTTTACGAGTTATTTCCAGAAAATGTGGTTAAATCAATGTACGAAAATAAAGTATTACAGATTGTAGTGTTTTCGGTGCTGTTTGGTATTGGCTTGGCTTTGGTAGAGGAGAAGAAGCGAAAGCCACTGGTAGATTTTGCAGAGAGTTTGTCTGAAGTGATGTTTAAGTTTACCAACCTCATTATGTACTTCGCACCAATTGGTGTAGGTGCTGCCATGGCTTATACTGTCGGTCATTTGGGTGTAGATATATTAAAGAATTTATTCATGCTTTTAGGTTCTTTGTATATTGCGCTGATTGTGTTTGTACTGGTAGTATTTGTGCCAATTATGTTGGTTTTAAAGATATCGATCAAGAAGTTTATACAGGCAGTTAAAGAACCAGTTTCCATTGCATTTGCAACTACAAGTTCGGATGCGGCTTTGCCAAAGGCGATTAGCAATATGGAAAAATTTGGGGTGCCTCGTAAAATTGTATCGTTTGTAATACCAACAGGATATAGTTTTAATTTAGATGGTACTTCTTTGTATCTATCTTTGGCATCAATTTTTGTGGCGCAAGCTGCGGGAATGCATTTAGGTATCGGGCAACAGTTGGCCATTGCGTTTACGTTGATGATTACCTCAAAAGGCGTTGCTGCAGTGCCAAGAGCTTCGCTAATTGTGTTAATTGCCACTGCCGAACAGTTTGGCTTGCCAGTTTTCATCATTGCTGCTATTTTAGGTATTGATGAATTAATGGATATGGCCCGGACTTCGGTAAACGTAATTGGAAATTGTTTAGCAACCGTAGTGGTAGCTAAATGGGAGGGTGAGTTTGATGATAATGCATCAAAAAATTTTATAGCTGATTAATAAATAATGACTTCGAGAGGTAAAAAGATTTTTCTTGCGTTAACCGTAATTGTACCATTTTTGATCTATAGCATCATTTACTATGCGCCAATTATTAGAAATGCTCCATTTCAGGAGAAAGATTTCGTTTCGTTAGAATACACATGGGGTGACGGAGCTAAGCTAGAGAACAGCTACAATTCTGCAACTGGCGAGTTTAAGTATGTGAACAAGAATGATTCGTTGGTAACTCGAAATATCAAATTAACTACAAAAGACATCAAATATTTGGACAGTGTGGCAGATGTGCAGGGCTTTTGGAATTTGCCAAGTGTGGTTGCTAATGCCGAAAAAGATTTAACTGATACCAACAAATTGCGCTACGTGATTAAATTCAATTATAAAAAGAAATCGAAGGAAGTAATTTATTTTCCAAGTTTTACTGGTAATGAAAGGATGAAGGGCGCTGTAAGTAAAATGCAAAAAGAGATTGAGCTTACACTAATTGACAAAGAAGCTAGCTTAAACAAATAGATGAAGCCGAAAGTAACAAAAACCCTCAATATCGTTGCGGTACTTTTTATAGTGATTGCGGGTGCATATTTTGTAATGAAGATGAGGAGTGGGGGCAAACGAGCTGCATCTTTTGTAAGTTTAACCTACAAATGGGGCGTGGGCGACACCTTACAAAATAGTTACGATTCTAAAACTGGCGACTATCAATTTATAGATCAACGCGACCAGCTTATCAAAGAGAAATTTAAGATACGTACCAACAACGTAATTTTTCTGCATAGCAAAATCAACGAACAAGAATTGTTGAATATCCCTGATACGGTAGCAAATCCTCAGGCAAATTTGAAAGACCCAAAAGTGTTACGTTACGAATTTAAGTTCGTTTATGACGATACTACTAAAAATGTAATTTTCTTAACGAATTACGACAAAGATCCAGTAATCAGAAATAGAGCTATTGGTTTGCAGAAAGTAGTACAGCAAATTGTTGCTGAAGCAGAGGAGCGCTTCGCTAGAAAATAATTTCAGCTTTAAATCACAATTTTCATAACCTGAGCTCCTTTATTATTCAATAATCCTCATTCTTTATAAGACAGCGACCGAAATAAATTTCGGGTAACGTTAAGGTTGCTTGCTTCTTCATGCTGAATTTATTTCAGTTTCTACTTATTCTGTGGTAAGATTTAATGCTTTCGTAACATTTCATAAAACGTTCTGTTAAAATTTTCTAAAAAATTTGGTTCATAGTATTATTTGCATAAATTTGGTTAACCAAATACTGGTTAACCAAATTTATACTGTATGAACAAGCAAAATCTGCTTTACGCACTATGCTTCTGTTTATTTGCATTTGCTTGTAGTAAACAAAAAACAGCGCTGATAGAAAAAGAAGTTTTGACGGGCACAGGTAGTCAGACTGCAAATACAGATGGTACTACCCTAAGTGCTAACGGCACTACGGAAACTTATCAATTGATTAATAGCGTTTTTGGTGGAAACGGAGATGTGGTAGAAGCCCCAGATTGTAGTCACACAGCTTTTGGTAAACACATTACGCAAGTGTACGATGCCGATTTGAAACGTCAGGTTTTTGCTTTTCATATCCATGTTACTCCAGATAATGATAAATGTGAAGATTCCGATAGGCAACGTAACGAGATCAAAACTTATGATAAATCTCCGGAGAATTTGAAGGCCAGTAAAAATGAGAAGGTGCTCTACAAATGGAAATTTAAACTCGACGCGAACTTCAAGCCATCAAACGATTTTACTCACATTCATCAGTTAAAGCCAATAGACGGTGATAATCAATTGCCAATCATTACTCTTACGCCAAGGTACAGAGCTAGTGGAGACGTTATGCAGGTAATCCATACAGGAGATACCGACGCTACTTCGCAAAAATATATCGTTCAAATTCCTTTGGCTGATTTTAAAGGACATTGGGTAGAGGTAATTGAAAGAGCTACATTTTCTTTCGATGGCAAGTACGAAATACAGATCAATAGAATTAGTGATGGTAAGCTACTCGTGAAGCAAGCTTTCACCAACATAGAAATGTGGCGTAAAAATACCACGAGTTGCCGCCCCAAATGGGGGATTTATAGGAGAACCCTTCAGCCGGAAGTACTAAGAGACGAGACGCTTTGGTTTAACGACTTTAATATCACCGAATACTAACCCTTAATTTATAAAACCATGATGAAGAAATTTTTTGCGCTCTCAACGTTATCTGTTTTTTCAGTTATTGCATTATCAGCAGAAATAGCTTCGGCTCAGCAAGCACCGGCTTCAGTAATCAATTATGATTTTGGGGATAAAGAAGCCTCATTTAATCCTAATCCGGGAGCCTCTTCTACTTCATTCTTACCAAAAGTGACAAATAGTAAAGCCACTAAAGTGAGGATTCGTACGGCATCGGATGGTACAGGGGCGTTCAATTTGGTAAAAAGCGGCGCAAGTTTTATCAAAGGTGCTGGCTTAGAAGTGGTAGCTGGCACAACCACAAGCAAGTTTTCTATCTACAACTTAGCTATAGAAAGTGTAGTCAAAACTAGTTTCAATATCAAAATAGACGCTGCTGCTGCCGGGCAATGGGTATTTGCTAATGGTGCTTCAGAAAATTCTGATGATTTATTTCAAGGTAACGGTGGTATCAAAGAAACTTCAACCGAAGTTTTCGCCGGTTTAAGATGGAATTTATCTGCAACAGAACAAATTAATTTTTATAGCCGAAACGGTGCAAAGTGGACTTCGGTTAAAGGCATTTCGTTTGTGAAAAACACGGACTATTTAGTAGAAATGTACAGTAATAACAGTGCTGATACCAAAAAATACAATAAGGAAGGTGAGCAAACCTTAAATGCGGGCACTTATCATGTTTGGATAAATGGTAAACGTGTAGCAGGTGAGTTTGTATCTGGTGGTTTGGAAGCTGGCAAAAGCTTAAATGGTTTAATCATTTATGGTGTTACACCAAAAGGCAATGAAACGATGGCCAAGGCTTGGTTAGATAACCTTGAAATCAGCGGAAATCTATAATAACCTGAGTTCGATTGTTATTTCGTTGATTTTAAGCTATATATCTTGTTCCTAACATGGCAGACCCTGAAATAAATTCAGGGTGACGTTAAATCGACACTCCGTCATGCTGAATTTATTTCAGCATCAGCTTGAAGGTTTATTTATCAATAAGTTAACAATCGAGCTCAGTATAATAAATAAAAATTAATGGGAGAGCCTAAGCTGCTCTCCTCTATCTATAACCAAATATTTAATCCGTATGAAAAGAATTTTACTGTTGATGATTTTAAGCTGCTTTACTGCGGTTAGTTTTGCGCAGACTTTAGTAAATGGAGATTATAGAACAGCAAAAACGTCTGGAAACTGGAGTGATGCTGATATGTGGGAAACACGCAACTCTGGTGTTTGGGCTATTACTGCGACGGCACCTAGTGCGGCTAACAATATTTATGTTCAAGCTGGGCATACTGTTGCTGTTGATGTAGCTAATGCTTATTGTAAAGATTTACAATTGAGTACAACAGGAAGCTTAGCGATAGGTAGTAACGTGGTTAATGTAAGCGGAAAACTTAGGGCTTTTAATAATCCTGCAGTAGTAGGCGTAGCTGACGGTGTATATACTACAGGTAGTACCTCTTTGGCAGCTGCAATGATTGTTACGAGTGGTAGCGGCGTACTTAAGTTTGTAGGTGGGACTAGAACGATAACTGCTGCAGGAGAATGGGGAAACGCCACTACGGGCAATGCGGTAGAGTTCGCATTAAATCCAGGAGCCGTTGGTACAATCGTAACAGGCGTTAAATTTAGGCCAATATTAATCTCAAGCGGAACGCTGGTATCAGATGGTCTATGCTCTTCTGGATCGGGAGATTTTACGATTAAGAGTGGTGCTACTTTTAAATCTACCAGAAGCGGTGGTGTGCTTTGGAATAGTTCAACATCAAAAATGGCGACACTAACCATAGAGGCAGGAGCAACCTTAGAACTTTCTGGTAATAGTCCAAATATTGATGCAACAACTATAGTTAATAATGGGACGGTTGTATACAGCGGAGCATCTCAAAATTTATTGACCAAAAGTGGTACAAATGCAGATGGAGCGGCTTTGTTTCAAGATTATTATGATTTAAAATTGTCTAATTCTGGTACTAAGCAATTGCCTATTTTTAATGTTAGGGTTGCGAACTCGTTAACCACAGAAGGCACTAGCTCTATCAGCAATACATCAAATAGTACCAAAATTGTAATGGCTAATAACTCTAGCATTTATAGGAATAGCACAGGTGGTATTGGTAGCACAACTATTGAGTTTGGGACATCTCCTACCGATGTTGTAAATATTTCTATCGGAGCAACAGTTTCAGCCGGAGGTGAATTGATTTCTTCCCCTTCACCGGGTGCGATAGGTAATTTAACCCTTACACCTTCAGGTATTTATACGATAACTAGCAGTAGGAATATTAGCGATTTTGTTAATAATGGAGTACTCGTACTAAACCCAACTACAACAATGACGCTTACAATAAATGGAGATATCTCTGGAGCAGGTAGTATTACCGGCAATGGAGCTGCGAGTTTAAATGTTGCTGGAACAAACCCTAATAATGCAGGTGTTTTAAACTTTACCACGGGCAGCCAATTATTGAATAATCTTACCGTTACTAGAGGAGGTTTAAATTCTTCGGTTAGTTTAGGAACCCATTTAACATTAAACGGTAATTTAAATCTGACCAATGGTTCAATTCACATTCAGCCTGGTCAGGTACTAACTGTATCTGGTGTAAATAATATATCCGGTGCTCCCTTTTCTTCATCTAAGTATATAAACACTCAAGTTTCAGGCACTTTAATTGGTAAATTAGTCATTACAGATTTGTCAACTTCTAAAATCATTCCCGTTGGATATAACGGAAATTATCTTCCGGTAACCTTAAATCCAACAGCAACTTCAAACTTCGATATCAATGTTTTTGCAGGAGCAACTGCAGACGGTAATCCTAATGGAACCGCGGTAACAACAGCGCAAAGATCAAGGATGGTAGATGCCGTTTGGAATATCAACCGCACTGCTGGTACCGGCGATGTAGCAGTAACTTTAGGTTGGGATAATACTTTAGAAGGAGCGGATTTCGCTAATTTTTCTGATGCGCAAATCGGTATTGCTGGTTATAACGGTACAACTTTTGGAACTTTTTCAGGATCAGGAAATGCGGCAGCTAATACAGCTACATTAACTACGAGTACGTTTTCGCCATTTATTGTAGGCGAGGCCAATACTACTTTACCACTAACCTTACTTAGTTTTGAGGTAAAAGAGCGTTTAAACAGCGTGTTGCTAACTTGGCAAACCACTGACGAGGTGAATTTGAAGAACTACATGCTTCAACATAAAGTAGGGGATGATTTTGTAACCATTCAAACCGTACCAGCTAATAATAAAGCTGGGATATTTAATTATAGTTATACTCACTTAACTCCCACAGCTGGTGTAAATTACTATCGTTTAGTTGGTGTCGACTTAGATGGTACTACACATCCTAGTAAAGATAAATGGGTGAATGTAAACTTAGGCAGAGCAGTAAATGTTTATCCAAATCCAGTAACACAAAAAAATATTACTGTTTCGGGTGTGGTAAAGGGAGATGTAATCAGGATTTTAAATATTCAGGGGCAAGTGGTTGCTAGCAAATCAGCTAATGGAAATCAAATAGAAGAAATAGATGTGCAAAATATTCAAGCAGGTACCTATATTTTGTCTATAGAAAATGCAGGAAAAATTACAAGTACTAAAAAGGTAATTAAAATATAACATTTGTTTCAAGTTATGGTTTGCGAGTTACGTGTTAAGCTCACAACTTGCAGCCCGTAATAGGTAACCAGAAAAGTATGAATAAACACTCAAAAGTATTATTAGCATTAGGCTTACTTTTAGCCATCTCGGCTGATGTTTTTGCAAAGGTAAAGCTACCCCAGATTTTTGGAAGCAATATGGTGCTGCAAAGAGATAAACCCATTAGCCTTTGGGGTTGGGCAAATGCAGGCGAAAAGGTTATTGTCAACTTTAAAGGTGCCGATTATAATACACAAACCAACGAGCAAGGTAGGTGGCAAGTAGAAATGAAAGCATCGCCGGCAGGCGGGCCTTATACTTTAAAAGTTAATGAGCTAAATCTAGATAATATACTTTTGGGTGATGTTTTTCTTTGCAGCGGACAAAGTAACATGGCTTTTTTGTTGATGAAAGCAGATGGTGGAGAAAAAGACATCGCTAATTCGGCTAACGATAATATTAGAGTTTTTAATGTAAATAAAGATATCGAATTTCAGCCATTAGATGATTTGACCAAAAAAACACCTTGGCAAGTTTCTAGTCCAAAAGCGGTAAACAAGTTTTCGGCGGTGGCTTACTACATGGGGCGTAAATTACAAAAAGAACTAAATGTACCCATCGGTTTAATTAGCAGTGCTTATGGAGGTACAGTGATCGAAGGTTTCATCAGTGCACCATCATTAGATACCATCCAAAGATTAAAACCAGTTCTTAACCAAATAGGAGATAAAAATCAAAAACAATACATTACGGCAAAAGTAGCGGAGTTAGAAAAACTACATGGTAAATTAAATCAGTACACCAATACCGACGTACTTTGGGATACCATTAAGCCTGCTGTCCCGGTTTATTCAAAGGCTTGGGCAACCATGAAATTGCCTACTTTGTGGGAACAGGCGGGTTTGCCAAATGTAGATGGTGTAATTTGGTTTTATAAAGAACTGAATTTAAACAGTGTCGATATTCAAAAAGATGCCTTTTTAAGTCTGGGCAGAATTGCAGATCAAAGTGTGGTATTCTTTAACGATGTGAAATTAGGTTCATCACCAGATAGTAGAGACTTAATTAGAGAATTTACGTTGCCGAAAGATTTGCTAAAAGTAGGAACAAATAAAATTTTAGTTCGCGTAGCGAATAAAGGCAGAAATGGTGGTATCTGGGGCCCACAAAGTAAAATGTTCTTCAAAGCTGGTAGTAATAAGGTAGCGATTGATGGAGATTGGGCTTATAAAATTCAGGAGATAAATATTGCTGTGCATCCAAATGACGTTTCTTCATCCATCTATAACGCAATGATTAACCCGCTAAAAAGTTTGCAATACAAAGCGGTGATCTGGTATCAAGGAGAAAGCAACGCTAACTCTAACTGGGCAGATGAATATGAAGGTTTGTTGAAAAACCTAATCAAAGATTGGAGAAAGAATTTCAACCAACCACAATTGCCTTTTGTGATTGTACAATTGCCAAATTATAAGAAAGTATCAACAGCGCCAGAAGTAAATGCTACTTGGGCATTGTTAAGAGAAGGGCAGGACAAAGCTTCCCGCCAAGCTAATGTGGGTTTGGTAAATATTATCGATTTGGGTTTGGCAAATGATATTCATCCGACAGATAAATTTCCAGTAGGTGAACGTGTAGCAGCTAAAGTAGAACAATTAGTTTACGGACAAAAGGTAGCTGCTGATGGACCTATTTTCAAATCGATGAAAATTCAGGGTGGAAAGGCTATCGTTTCGTTTGATTATGCAGAAGGTTTAACTGCCAATAAAAATGCACAACGGTCTAACTTTATCATTGCTGGAAAAGATAAAAAGTTTGTTTGGGCGCAAGCTAAGGTTGTTGGTAATACAGTTGAGGTTTGGAGTGATGAAGTAAAAGAGCCAGTTGCGGTGCGCTATGCCTGGGCAGATAATCCAGGTGATAATTACCTGTCGAATGCCTCAAATTTACCAGCGAGGCCTTTTAGAACAGATAATTGGAAGATCGATTTAGAAGTAATTCCAAGATAAATTCATTTAATTTTGAAATAAATTTTAAATACCCAATTGAATGATTATTTTTGGTAAACCAATTAATTGGTCGACCAAATAGAAAACGAAGGAATGAAATCATTAATAGAAAATATCACAGCTATACAAGTTGAGTCGCCTGTTGACAAAATTATTGGTCAATTAAAGCAATTGATTGTTTCTGGTCAGTTAAAGCCGGGAGATAGATTGCCGGCAGAAAGAGTGCTTTCTGAACGTTTTGGTGTGGGCAGAAGCTACATCCGCGAAGCGATTTTAAAACTAGAATTTTATGGATTGCTAAGAACTAACCCACAAAGTGGTACGTATGTGGCTGGTTTAAGCATCAACGTAATTGATAATATTATTTCGGATATCATCAAGTTTAACAAAGATGATTTTAATGCGTTGATAGAAGCTCGTTATCATCTAGAATTAAACGCAGTTAAGTTGGCTGCTGAGCGTAGAACTGATGAGGATTTAGAGAGCATCAAATCTGCGATGGAAGACTATGAGAAAAAAGCTAGTACAGGTGGCGATGCAGTAGAAGAGGATATGGTTTTTCATATCAAAGTGGCAAAAGCTACTAAAAATTCGGTAATCGAATCAATGATTTTGATTTTAGTTCCTGACTTGATTAAAAACATTGTACAGAACAAAATATGTGGAGATAATAGGGCTAAAACAGCGATAGAAGAACATAGAAAGATTTATGCAGCTATCGAATCGCAAGATATGGCTAAAGCTGAAGAAGCAATGGCTAGTCACCTTGATGAGATATGGCAAATTAGTAAGGCAGGTTTTGCTGCACAAAATATAATCAACGAAGCAGAAGTATAATTCGAGAAAATAGGGCAACCCTAGCTTAATCAATTAAATATAAATTCAAGCGTATGAACTACTTAAAAAAAGTGGTATTAGTATCTTTTTGTGCCTTTTTTAGCGTGTCGTTAATGGCACAAACACATCCAAGTCTGATGCTTACCAAGGCAAATGTGGCGGCTGTGAGAAAAGGTGTGGCTACTTATCCGCTTTTACGTCAATCTTATCAAACTGTTAAAAATGCAGCCGATAAAGCCTTGGCAGAACCTATAGTAGTGCCTGTGCCTAAAGATGGCGGCGGCGGTTATACCCACGAACAGCACAAGAAAAACTACAGTAATATGCTTAGCGCTGCTACTGCTTATCAAATATCTGGAGAAAAGAAATATGCAGATTACGTGAAAAATGTACTGCTTAATTACGCTTCGCAATACGAGAAATGGCCTTTGCATCCTAAAAGAAAAAGTGAGGATGATGGCGGTCGTATTTTTTGGCAAAGCTTAAACGACTTTGTATGGCAAATTTATACCATACAAGCATATGATTTGGTTTATGACGGTTTACCTGCTGCTGACAGGAAAACCATTGAAGAGAAATTGTTCGTACCTATTTTAAAGTTCTTTACTGAAGATAGGTACGAGGTCTTCAACAAAATCCACAATCATGGTACTTGGAATTTAGCTGCGGTAGGTATTACTGGCTATGTATTGAACAAAAAAGAATACGTAGAAACTGCTATCAAAGGTTCTAATAAGGATGGAAAAACTGGCTATTTGGCGCAGATCGATCAGTTGTTTTCTCCAGATGGTTATTACATGGAAGGTCCATACTATCAGCGTTATGCGTTATTGCCATTCGTGTTATTTGCAAAGGCGATTAACAACTACGAGCCATCACGTAAAATTTTCGAATACCGCGATAAGTTGCTTTCAAAGGCTATCCAAACTTCCTTACAAACTTCTTATACCGATAAAACTTTCTTCCCCATTAACGACGCGATCAAGGACAAAACCTATGAATCTATTGAGCTGGTTTACGGTGTAGATTTAGCATACGCTGATATTAAACCAGAAGTTGATTTGTTGGATATCGCTAAACAGCAAAATCGCGTCATCGTTTCTGATGCAGGTTTAAAAGTGGCTGCAGATTTGGCTGCGGGTAAGGCAGTGCCTTTCAAATATCAAACTTTGTTTATTAAAGATGGTGCAAAAGGAGAAGATGGCGGTTTAGGTATTTTACGTAGCGGCCCGAATACAGACCAACAAACAGTGTTAGTGAAAGCTGCTTCGCAAGGAATGGGACACGGTCACTTTGATAGATTAGGTTTGTTATTCTACGATAACACCACAGAAATTTTTCCAGATTACGGTGCTGCAAGGTTCTTAAATATCGATACTAAAAATGGTGGGGGTTATTTGCCAGAGAACAATACTTATGCAAAGCAAACCGTAGCTCACAATGCCTTGGTGGTAGATCAAACTTCTCATTTCGATGCAAAAGTTGGTCCGGCAGATAAAACCAGCCCAAGCTTACTGTACTTCTCTAACCAGCCTAACTTAAAAGTGGTAAGTGCCAAAGAAGCTAAAGCTTATGCTGACGTAACGATGGTGAGAACATCTGCATTGGTAAAAGTTGATGGTTTAGAAAAACCATTGCTAATTGATGTGATGCAGGCGCAAGCTACTAAAAAACATCAATACGATTTACCTTTTTGGTACAAAGGTCAGTTGGTTAACACTTCATTTCCTGTAAAAGCAAAAGCTGATGGATTGAGTGCTTTGGGGACCAAAAATGGTTACCAGCACCTTTGGTTAAATGCAAGCAATAAGTTAGAAGATAAGAGCGGATTGGTGGGTTTGTTGAACAAAAATCGTTTCTACACCACTCACTTTGTTTCGGACAATCCTTTAGAAGTGAAACTGATTTCTATTGGTGCTAACGATCCAGAAATGAATTTGGTAGATGGCAAAGCATTTATGTTGAGCAGCAGCGGTCAAAATCAAACTTTTGCGAGCATTACCGAAACTCATGGTGGTACAGATCCAATCAACGAAACGGTATCGTCGGCATTGCCATCAATTAGCGAGTTAAAGATTGTGAAATCTGATGCGCAACAAACGGTGATCAGCTTCAAATTAAACGGTAAAACCTATACGTATCAAATTAACTATACAGATAAACAGAATTATATTTCTTTTAAATAGGGGAGAGGGATTAGTGGCTAGGTATCAGTTAACCGATTTAAACAATTAAGCAATTAAACAATATTAAGATATGCAAAGCGAATTATTTCAAATAGAGACAGAAACAACTTGGGAAGACTTAGGTAACGGTGTACAACGTAAAATTTATGGTTACGATGATCAAATTATGTTGGTAAAAGCGAAGTTCGAAGCGGGAGCTGTTGGTCCATTGCACGAGCACTATCACGTACAAGTTACTTACGTAGAAAGTGGTGTTTTCGAAATGACAATCGGTGATGAGAAAAAAATCATTAGAAAAGGTGATGGTTACTACGTGCCACCTCATGCTGTACATGGTTGTGTATGTGTAGAGCCAGGGGTGTTAATCGATGTTTTTGCTCCACACAGAGAAGATTTTATAAAGTAAAACGCTTTGAAAATAATGCCCCGCCCTTTGGGCACCCCTCTGGAAGAGGGGGTGGTTAAAACCGGGGTGTTTAATAATCATAACAGATTCATCAAAAACAATTTATAAAAGATGAAAAAATTAATCATAAGCTGCTTTTTAATAGCGGCAGTGAGTTTTGCTCAAGCACAAGATACCGAGGTGAAGAAAGTTGCTTATCCAACAGGCTTTTCTGAGCAATTGAATGTGGTTTACACTAAAGTTGGCGACTGGGAAGGTAAGATGGATTTGTATTTGCCGCCAAAAGAAAAAGGACCATCGCCAATTGTAATCAACATTCATGGAGGTGGTTTCAATAAAGGAAATAAGGAATCGCAAACCAGCTTTAATTCTTTCTTTAAGAATGGTTATGCCGTAGCAAACATTGCTTACCGTTTGGTTCAAGTTGCTCCAGCGCCAGCTGCGGTAGAAGATACACGTTGTGCTTTAATCTATTTGATCAAAAACGCTAAGGCATTAAACATCGACCCAAATAAAATTGTGATCATGGGCGGTTCTGCTGGCGGTCACTTGGCTTTAATGGGCGGTTTGTTAGGTAACGACACTAAGTTTGACGGCAACTGCCCGGGCGTAAAAGATGTAAAAGTAGCAGCTATTATTGATAAATACGGAATTACTCACTTGGGTAATTGGGCAAGTTCTTCGGCTGCTAGATGGTTAGGAGATAAAGCGAAGGACCAAAAATTTATAGAGTCGGTTTCTCCATTGTATCAGGTTAAAAAAACAAGCCCGCCGGTATTTATTGTACATGGTGATGCTGATCCAGTAGTTGCATATCAACAATCGGTAGACTTGAAGAAAAAATTAGATGAATTCGGTATCAAAAACGAATTTATGACGGTAGAAGGTGGCGAACATGGTAAGTTCCCTAAAGACAAAAACTCTGAGTTGAATGCTGCCATCATGAATTTTCTAAAAGGATTAGGTATTCATAAATAGGCTTAGGCTTAAATGAAAAAGATCTTCAATATATATTTGGTTATGGCTGCTATTGCTATCTCAACATTTGGGGTGGGATATGCAATACAGCCTTTTTTAACATCATCAAAACCAATTATTGTAACGAATAGCAGTCAGCTGAAGAACGCTTTGGCTACCGCTAAACCTGGGGATTCTATCATTTTAAAAGACGGTGTTTACGAAGGCAAATTTATCATTGAGGCGAATGCTAGTGGTACAAAAAATCAACCTGTTGTGCTTATCGGAAGTAGAAATGCAATTTTAGATGGTGGCAGTACGGAAACAGGTTATGTTTTATCCTTGAAGGCTAGTTATTGGAAACTGAAAGGTTTTACAGTACAAAACGGCTTGAAAGGTATTGTATCCGACGGTGCAAATTACAATGTGATTGATGGCGTTTTCGTCACTCAATTAGGGGAAGAAGGAATTCATTTCAGAACTTTTAGCAAACATAACGTCGTTAAAAACTCGGAAGTAACCCATACAGGGAAAAAACGTCCAGGTTATGGCGAAGCGATTTATATCGGCTCTGCTTATAGCAATTGGGCTAAATACACCAATGGCGAACCAGACAAATGCGACTCTAACCAAGTGTTGAATAACAAGCTCGGGCCATACGTAACAGCGGAATGTATTGATGTGAAAGAGGGCACAACTGGAGGAATCATTAGAGGGAATACTTTCGAAGCAAAAGGAATTACTGGAGAAAATAGCGGAGATAGCTGGATTGACATTAAAGGAAATCATTATCTGATTGAAAACAACACTGGATACAATACTCAACCTTCAGTTTTAAAAGATGGATATCAAGTGAATTGTGCTTACGAAGGTTGGGGTTCTTATAACAAGTTTAAAAATAACATCAGTAATGTAAATGCTGATGGTTACGGGATAAATATCAAGCTTAAAAGTAGTAAGGGAGAAGTGGTAGGAAATGAGGTTTATACTGATAATAAAGTGATAAATGCTGAAAAAGGCATTACCAATATCGAACTGAAAAAAAATTAAAATATGAAAGTAAAAGGCTTAAGGTGGTGGATCATTGCGCTTATTGGATTGGCGACCGTAATCAATTATGTTGATAGGAGTGCTATTAATATTCTTTGGCCGTATATCTATAAAGAATTTGGGATTGCCGATGTAGATAGCAAAAATGCCTTGGCGTTGATTACTACATTCTTTATGATTGCTTATGCATTAGGACAAACTTTTACTGGTAAACTGATGGATGCGATTGGTACCCGTTTAGGAATGACCATTTCCATCATTGGATGGAGTATTTCTATTGCCTTACATGCTTTTGCTAAATCATTATTGTCGTTCAATATTTTTAGGTTCATGTTGGGTTTTAGCGAAGCTGGAAACTGGCCTGGCGCAACTAAAAGTAATGCAGAGTGGTTTCCTGCAAAGGAAAGAGGAATTGCGCAAGGTATTTTTGGTGCTGGAGCATCTTTAGGCTCGGTGGTTTCTGCACCTATCATTGCTGCGCTTTACCTTATTTTCGGTTGGAAAATGACCTTCGTTTTAATCGCAGTTTTAGGTTTAATCTGGATTATTCCTTGGTTATATATCAACAAAGCTACGCCAGATAAACACCCTTGGATTACCGAAGAAGAGCGTGCCCATATTTTAGCGAAACCAGAAATTAAGGAAGTAGAAACTACAGTTGAAGAAGCACCTGCATTAACCTGGAAAGAGCTGTTGAAAATTAGAAATACTTGGGGCATCATCACCGGAAGGTTCTTTATCGATCCAGTTTGGTGGTTATTTGTGACTTGGCTGCCAACTTTTTTGAAAGAGCAATTCATGTTCGATATCAAACAAATTGGTGCTTTCACTTGGGTACCTTATCTATTTGCAGCTATTGGAAGTTTGGTTGGAGGTTATCATGCTTCGGTTCAAATTAAAAAAGGAGTTGCTGCAGCAAAGGCTCGTAAAAATGCCATTGCGGTAGGTAGCGTAATCATGTTGGCAGCATTGGTAGTTATCGTTTATCAATTGGACAGCTTAAAAGATACCCCAATGTTTGCCATGGTGCTAATTGGTTGTACTTTATTCGGCTTTCAATATCTCATCGGCAACATCCAAACTTTACCTAGCGATTATTTCAACGGTAAAAACGTAGGAACCGTTGCCGGAATGGGCGGTACGGCAGCCGTTGCAGGTACCTTATTAACTACTTGGGCAGTTCCTGTAATTACACAAACGAGTTATGTATCATTCTTTGTATTGGCCGCAGTTTTAGTGCCAGTATCATGGTTGTGTATCAAATACATATCATCGAAAAAATAATATGCAGTTTGGTTGAGACACAGAAAATAGCTATCGGTGGAGTGGCAATCATTGATAAAATTAAAAGACTTATAAAAAAAATTAAATAACAATAGGATTATGCGTTTAAAAAACAAAGTTGCGATAGTTTCTGGAGGTGCTAGAGACATAGGTAGAGCCGTTTCATTACAATTGGCAAAAGAAGGAGCTAAAGTAGTGGTAAACTATTTTGATAGTAAGGAACAGGCCGACGAAACCTTAAAGTTAATTCAAGAAGCAGGTGGCGAAGGTATTGTTGTACAAGCAGACATGACTAAAGCTGCTGAAGTTGAGGCTTTAGTTGCAGAAGCTAGAAAAGCTTTTGGAAATGAAATCAATGTGTTGGTAAACGTTGTTGGCGGTTTGGTTGCTCGTAAAACAACGGCAGAAATGGACGAAGATTTTTGGGATTTCGTAATGAACGTGAACTTAAAATCAGTGTTCTTGGCAGTTAAAGAGGTTTCTCCTTTTATGCCAGCAGGTTCTTCAATTGTTAACTTTTCTTCGTTAGCAGCTAGAGATGGTGGTGGCCCGGGCGCAAGTGCTTATGCTACGTCTAAAGGTGCCGTAATGACTTACACTAGAGCACTAGCTAAAGAATTTGGTCCAAAAGGTATTCGTGTAAATGCTTTGGCCCCAGGTATGATTGCTACTACTTTCCATGATACTTTCACTAAATCTGAAGTTAGAAGTAACGTAGCTAATGCCACCGCTTTAAAAAGAGAAGGTGATGCTAAAGAAGTTGCTGATGTAGTAGCTTACTTGGCTTCTGATGAGTCGAGCTTCCTAACAGGAAATAACATAGATATCAACGGTGGTTTAGCATTCTCTTAATCATAAATAAAAATACGCTATGAAGATGTTTAGGTTTTGCATCAAATAGTGATTGATAACTCTAAAAAAGGGATGTTCTAAAAGAATATCTTAAGGAGCATCCCTTTTTTAATTAATGATCAAAAACCAATAACCAAATAACCGAACAAACTAGTTAACCAATGAACTAGTGAACAAAATAACCAAATAATAGAACTTCTTCGTTTAGGCAAAATCGCCGTTTTAATTACTTCTGAATATTTTTTCAAATAGTTCTACTATTTTTTTTGATTACAAATATTAATGATATATTTGGTTTACCAATTTTTGGTAAACCAATTTTAAGTTGTGATTGTAAGATTGCAACGAACCTAACCAATATATAAACTGATTTGCTATGACATTAAAAAATCGCGTTAGCAGCGTTGTTTTTTTTCTAGTTTGCCTAATTTCTTTTGGAGTAAGTGCGCAGACTGTAAAAATTAAGGGCGTTGTTAAATCTGAAGATGGACAGGGTATTCCGGGTGTATCTATAGTCATTAAAGACACCAACAAGGGAGTTTCTACCAACGAGAAAGGAGAGTATGAAATCTCTGTTCAGAAAGGAAAAATATTAGAATTTAAATCAATTGGTTATAAAACCCATTTACAAGGCGTAGCTAATGCTACTACCATTAACGTAACCTTGGTAGACGATGTGAATGCCATGAATGAGGTTATAGTAGTTGGATACGGTACCCAGAAAAAATCTACCGTAAGTTCTGCCGTAAGTAAATTGGAAAATAAAAACTTGGATGAAATTCCAACTTCGAGGTTAGATAATGCTTTAATTGGTAAAATTGCTGGCTTAACGGTTCAAAATAATACTTCCGAGGCGGGCGCTGATCCTACTTTGCGTGTACGTGGCGCAAGTTCTATCAATGCCAACGCAGAGCCGTTGGTGGTTGTGGATGGACATCCGATAGCAGATGGTCTAGCTTTCATTAATCCGTACGATGTTGAATCAATTGAAGTGCTAAAAGATGCAGCTTCTTCGGCCATTTATGGCTCTAGAGGGGCTAATGGTGTAATCTTGGTTACTACCAAAAAAGGAACCGCAGATAAGCCTAAATTCTCTGTGAAATCATTTTATGGGCTAAAGGAAGCTTATGAAGTTTACCCAATCTTAACCACTTCGCAATATACAGAATTACTATTTGCAGAGGCTAAATTGAGAGAGAACGATCCAAGTGTGCCAGCAACCTCTAAAAATCTCATCAATGCTAATGAAAGGGCAGCTTATATTATCGAAAATCAAATTAGTGGTTCGCCAACGGATTGGCAAGAAGAATCATTGCGAAATGCTGGGATCTATAACTTACAGCTGAATGTGGCTGGCGGTAAAAAAGATCTAAGATATTACGTTTCTGGAAACTTGCAGCAAGACCAAGGCGTAATGAAAGATAGCGAGAATAATAAAGGGAATATCCGTGTGAAATTGGATATCAATCTTTCACCAAAATTGATGTTAAATGTAAACATTAATCCAACATACACTAAAATTCAACGTCCATCCGAAAACTTTACTAATTATTACAGGTTTCCTTCATTTTTGCCAGTTTTTCACTCAGCATTTACCTCTGCATTTGTTAATCAGAATGCACAGTGGGCAAATCTAAGATCGGGAGATTGGGCGCAAGCACGCCATTTTACGAATTTAACTTATGCTGGTACCATGCCCGATGGTTCATTTTGGCAAAGTACTGGGGCAGTTTCGCCATTTTCTTCTACTAACAATACACCTTTGTCTCACGCAGAGAGAGAAGATAGGTTCCAAGAAAGCTATCGCTTCCAATCCGGAACTGATTTAACTTATAATCCGAATAAAAATCTTTCTTTTAAAAGTTCTGTAGGTGCCTATTATTTAGCTCGAGAAGATAGAAATTTCATTAGGAGCGAAGCCCGTAAAGATGGCGATGTAAACCAAGCAACAATCACTACCGGAACTACGGTAGATATTTTGTGGGAAAACACCATGAATTATACAAAGAGCTTTGGCGATCATAATTTTAAAGGTTTGTTAGGTTTTACCATGCAGAGCAATTCGGTAAAGGGTTCGCAGCAAATAGGTTATAACTTCCCTTCGGATGATTTTTCTACCTTAAATCAAGCTGCTTATTTCGATCAGGCGCCAGCTATTCCTGTAAATGTAAAAACAGGGTTGATATCTTACTTAGGACGTATCAATTACGATTATCAGGGTAAATATATCGCAACTGCAAGTTTACGTACCGATGAAAGCTCTATTTTTGGTCCGGGTAATAGAAGAGGTTGGTTTCCTGCATTTTCTGCTGGTTGGAACATTGCATCAGAATCGTTCATGAAGGGCTCTAAAAAATGGTTGGAAAGCTTGAAACTTAGAGCAAGTTATGGTGAAACTGGTAATAATCGTATTACGCCGTTCTCGTATTTAGATTTATTGTTCAGATCTAACTATGTATTTGGCGAAGGTACAGGTCAGGTTAGTCCTGGTCAATCGCCAAATAACTTGGTAACTTTTGGGCCAAACATTACTTGGGAAACTACCAAATCTACTAACATTGGCTTAGATGTGGGCTTGTTCAGGAATAAAATTCAATTAAGTTTAGAGTACTATCGTGCCATCACCGACAATTTATTGTTGCAACAGGCGCAGCAAGCTATTGCCGGTTCTGATTCTTTCTGGACCAATAACGGTAAAATCAGAAACCACGGTTTCGAGGTTGAGCTTACGTCAAACAATATCAGCAATAAAAATTTTAACTGGACAACTTCGCTTAATGTTGCCGCAAACAGAAATAAACTTTTAAAATTAGGTGGTGATGAACCTTATTTGTTCAATTATGGCGAACGGAGCGAGATTTATGCCTCCATCGTTGGCCAACCGTACGTACAGTTCTTCGGATACAAAACCGATGGTGTTTGGCTTTCGCAAGCCGATGCTGATGCAGCCGTAGCTGGAGGACAAACCTCCATTTTGCAAAGCTATTACAGAGAAGGTGGGGTGAAGCTTAAAGACATTAACGGCGATAATAAAATTGATTTGAATGACCGAGTAATCATGGGAAATCCATTTCCAGATTTTACTTGGGGTATAACCAATACCATCAGATATAAAAAGTTTGATTTAAATATCTTGATGCAAGGTTCGCAAGGTGGTCAATTAATTAATGGTGATTTATTCTATAACGAATCGAAGCGACAAAATGAACGCTATATCAAAAACAGGTGGGTTAGTCCAGCCAATCCTGGTGATGGTAAAACACCTTATTTTACCAATGGTATTGCCGCAGATTTATTATTGACCGACTATGGAGTGGAGAGCGCAACTTACGCCTATTTAAGAAATATCATTGTGGGTTATAGTTTGCCCGCTAAAGCACTTAAAAAGTTTAATGTTTCTAGTTTAAGGCTTTATGCATCGGTTGATAACGTGTTTTTCATTACCGGAAGTTCTTATAGGGGCATTAATCCAGAAGCTCGGCTAACTACTGCTTCGTACGCTTCGCCAGTGGTGGCGGGTTATCAAAGAGGTGGTTTCCCCGTTAACCGTACTTACACTTTTGGTCTAGATTTTAATTTTTAATACCATCAAATCATGGAACAAATAAAAAGATTTTCAACTCGCTTCATTATTATGGTATCATTGGCGGCTGCCCTTACATCGTGTAAGAAACTAATAGATGTAGAGCCAGTATCTAACGAAGCCGCAAAAAATTTCTACAAAAATTATAAAGAGGTGAGTGTTGCCCTATCTGGATGCTACAACGGCATGCAAGAGCCACTAATCAATGAATGGCAGTTTACAGAATTAAGGTCAGATAATGCCCGCCAACGTTCGGTGAATAGTACCACAAACGTAAATATGGAGCTTAATGTACTCAACCTTTACACCGCTGGTCCTCAGCATCAGCAGATTTATAACTATTGGTTGGCTACCTACAAGAACATCCGTAATGTAAATTATGTATTGAGAAGTTTAGGCGTAAGTTATCGAAACAATCAATTGGTGTTTGGCACGCCTACGGCAGATGTTACCGAAGCACAACGCGATGAACTGGTAGGCCAGGCATTATTTATCAGAGCTTACCATTATTTTAACTTGGTGCGTTTATTTGGCGGAGTATTTATCGTAACCGAACCTTTGGAGGCTGCGCAAGCTCGTAAAGTTAATCGTTCATCAGTAGATGATACCTACAATTTAATCACCAAGGATCTGGAAGCAGCGGTAGACTTAGCAAGTACCAAACCTTACAATCAAATCACATCTACAGACTTAGGACGTGCAAATTCATGGTCGGCAAAGGCACTTTTAGCTAAAGTTTATTTGACTTTGCCGGTTCCCCGTACTGCTGATGCACTAACCTTATTGAACGATGTTATCGCAAATAGCGGTTATGGTTTAGAAAGTAGTTTTGCTCGTGTATTCGCTATCAACAACGAAATGAATAGAGAGATTTTATTTGCGGTGCGTTACAAAGCTGGTTTAGTTGGCTTGGGTAATCCAATGGCAAATATGTTTGCTCCAGCAAGTAGTGGCGATGCGGTTATCAATGGTGATGGAAATGGATTTAATTATCCAACCACAAGTATTTACGGCGCCTTCGTTACCAATAATGCTACCTTTTCTGACGCTCGTAGAGGCGTAACCGTAGCCGTGTATGCGAATAGTACAACACCTTACTACGTGAATAAATTTTTCTCTAAAGTGGTAGTAGCTGGTGATGCTGAAAATGACTTTACGGTATTGCGTTTTTCGGACGTATTGTTGATGAAAGCCGAAGCGCAAGGCTATGATGGAGCTGCTGGTAGTTCGGTGGGCTTAATTAACCAAATTAGAGAACGTGCTGGTGCTGGAAATTACACCACTGGAAGTTTTACTTCTGCTTTCTACAAATACCCATCTGCGGGTACTGGTGCAATTGAAAGTGCGGCAGATTTCCAAACGGCATTGCTAAAAGAACGTCGTTTAGAGTTTGCCTTTGAGAACCAACGGCTGTTCGATTTGATAAGATTTGGTCAGGCAGTAGCTACAATGCGAGCACATTACGATGCAGAATATGCTGCATATTATGGCAGGTTTAACCCGGTAATTCCTTTGGCTGTTCTACAAGCCAATATCAATACCAATAAACTGTTGTTACCGATACCACAACGAGAAATCGATACCAATACAGAAATAACCATTCCACAAAATCCAGGATACTAAAACTAAACAGATGAAAAAAATCCTAAAACCATTATTGCTTTGCTGCTTGGCCATAGTGATCATAGCTGGGTGTAAGAAAAACGAATTTTCTGATGTTGGAGACGGAACTGTTGAGGCAAAGGAGCACACTTTTAACAGAGCTACAAAGATTTTCGATTTAGGTAGTGAACTGAAAAGTAACATTGCCGCAGCAGAAGGTGTAAAGTTTGTATACGCTTATTTGCAACGCAGTGATAAGCCAGATTCATTAATTCATGTCACAGATAATAAAGGGGTTATTTCTCCTACCTATGAGTTGGTGATCCCGATAACGGCTTTCCCGGTAAATAACATGAGTACAGTAAAAGGAGTGAAGGTTTTGGTTAAGCAAGGCAGTAACAGCTCTTTGGAAGGTTTTGTGCCAATCGTCTATTTCGATCCTGCATTGCCTCAGTTCAGTACTTTTCCAACTAGTATCAATGCAGATTTAAACGGTAACCCAACTGCAATTGTAGGTACCATCAAATCAGCATATGGTATTAAGCAGGTTGATATTTTAGACGATTACCAAACCGAGAACACTTATGTTTTGGCAAATAGCATCACCGGAATTGCAAACGTTAAAGAATATGCATTGAATTATGCTTACAATTATCGTAAGGCAGCTCAACATATTAAGGTAAGAGCAATTGATATCTACGATCAAGTTAATGAACTCATTATAGATATGCCGGTTGATGTGTCTATATTCAAGCCAACATTTAAGTCGTTCCCAAGCAGTATCGCTACCACAGCTACTTCAGTTGTAGGTCAAATTACGTCGATAACTGGATTGAAAAAAGTAGATATCTACGATGACCGAAATGGAACTTATCAGCTTTTGGGAACAGTTAATAATTTGAACGGCGTAAAAACTTACAGTTATAACGGCGCTTATAGTTTTGCAATGCGAGCTGAACATGTGAAAATTATAGCGGTTGATACCGAAGATTTACAGTCTGAATTAATTATCCCAATTAACGTAACGTATTTAAGTAAATTGTACAGGGATGTAACCATGACGGCGCAAACAGCTGGAACAGCTACCATTTTCTTCGACTCTAATGGCACAACCGGAGGTAATTGCGAATTGAATGCAAGTGAACTTACCATGGCATTTTTATTCTATGGAACTGGTAACGGACCTACATTCTATGCACCAACTAATACCACTAACGTAGCATCAAACTTTAGATGTAATGGAGCTTCATGGGTGCTTTCTAGACCAGCGGCCGAATTCAGAGCAACCAGATTTAGGGTACTTTTATCTAGTGTAGCCGCAGAGAAATCAATTTATGATGATTTTGCGAATGGGAACTTAGATGATTTAGCCTTTAGACTTAACGGTTTAACTATTAGCAGTAGCGGGCCTAGGTACGATGCCAATTCAACAAGCGCAAGTCTTTTTAATACCAATACTGGTTCGAATTTAATTGCGGTGAAAATTCCTGATATAGGCAACCCGAATGCTTCAAAATTTGCTATCATTCATGTTAAAGAAGTTATGGTTGGAACGCCTGTAGGTAATTCTACTATAAAATTTGATATCTATATTCAGAAATAAAGCTTTTTTGGTTTATATGTAAAATGATTTGTCGTTTCGGTGGGAATAAAAAAGGAGAAAAATGTGCTTGTTTTATTTCTTCTTCCAATCGAGACGGCAGCATTTTTTAAAGGGGTCAGTGGCTAGGTGTCAGTGGTCAGGGATTAGGGATTAGGAATTAGTTTTGCGAACCATCAACTAATGACAATGAACTAATGAACCAATAATAAATAATCAAGATCCAAAATCAGCGTATAAAATCCGCGAATATCAGCGGGAAAACAGATAACCAGTTTAAACAATTAACCATATTTGATGAAATTCCGTATCTCTTTTCTAGCTATTTTCCTAACGGCTTCTTTAGCTAATGCAGCTGATATTTTGGTGAGCACACCTCAAGAATTAAAATTGGCGGCGGCAAAAGCCAAACCTGGCGATGTAATCTTGCTCAAAAATAAAGTATGGACTGATGTTCAATTGGTCATATCTGGCAAGGGCAATAAAGAAAAACCTATTTGGGTAAAACCAGAAACTGGCGATAAGGTAGAGATTTCTGGAAAATCGAACCTGAAAATAGGAGGCGAGTATGTTTTTATCAAAGGTCTACATTTCAAGAATGGTTACAGTCCTAAAGATCATGTCATTAACTTTAGGATAGATAATAATAATTTGGCGAACAACTGCCGCGTTACCCAATTCGTAGTTGAAGAATTTAGTCAACCAGAACGTTTTAAGGGAGATTCGTGGGTGGTGCTTTGGGGTAAAAATAATCGTGTAGACCACTGTACATTTACCAATAAATTAAATTCTGGCCCAGTAATCATCGCTGAATTAAACGACGAGCGTAGTCAACAAAACTACCACAGCATCGATTCGAATTATTTCTATGGCCGTCAGCGTTTTGGCTCTAATGGGGGCGAAACTATTCGTATTGGCGTTTCTAGGTATTCTTTAACGGCATCGAAAACACAAATTGTACATAATCTTTTCGAAAGATGTAATGGTGAGGTAGAAATCGTTTCCATCAAATCAGGGGAAAATAACATCAGTTTCAATACCTTTTTAGAATGTGAAGGAAGTTTGGTTTTGAGACATGGTTCTAAAAATGTAGTACAAGGCAACCTGTTTTTAGGAAATAATAAACCATTTACCGGAGGAGTGAGGGTAATTAATCCAGGTCACGAGGTGTTCGATAATGTATTTAAAGATCTAAAAGGAACCGCTTTTCGTTCGCCATTGGCAGTAATGAATGGTGTTCCAAATTCATTGATCAATCGTTATTATCAAGTAGTTGATGCTAAAATTGAAAGTAACACCTTCATTAATTGTGAGCCATCGTTATTCGGAACCGGAAAAGATTCAGAACGTACTTTGTCGCCTCAAAATGTGGTATTCGCTAATAACTTGTTGGTTCAGCCAGTAAAAGCGTTGTATGTAGATGAAAACAAAGACGGAGGTATTACGATCAAAGATAATGCTGTTCAATCTAGCCTTCCAGCACAGGAAGGTTTCGTAAGCAAGAAACCGTCGAACGTAACTATTAATGGAATTTCGTTTCCTTACTTAGCAGATTACGGTGCGCCCTTGAAAAAAATGAAGTTTGTGCAGAAAAAGGATGTGGGTGCAGTTTGGTACAAAAAAGAAGTGAAAGCAATCAATACACAGCCTAAAATTGTAAAACTTTCAGCTAAAGAGAGTACCAGCATCCAACAAGTAATTGATAAATTAATCGATGGAGATATCATCGAATTAAGCGATACGGGTCTTTACAGTGTTGAAGATGAAATTGTGGTAGGCAAATCGATTACAATTAGAGCTGCGGCTAGATTAACAAGCAAGCCAATTTTTGTAAACGCTAGTAGTAAAACTTTGTCGGCTTTCATTACTATTGATAACGGCGCAAGTGTAAAAGTGAGCGGAATTGCATTTAAAGGCGCTTATGGTAGTGCTGGTGATGTCCGCTGCGGTATCCGTTCAACTGAAGCTCCAATGAATAAACCTTACAAAGCATTTATTGACGCTTGTGAGTTCTACGATTATAACGAAGGGTCTTTCGCAGGTTTCAAAGGAAGTAAATCGACTTTAGCAGATAGCTTGGTGATCACCAACTCATTGTTTAGAAACATCTCGGGAACAGGTGTCAACTTAGCCGAGGAAAGAGATGATAAGGGTATTTATGGGGCAGAGTATACAGTGGTTAAGAATTGCGTATTTACAAATATTTTAGGCAGTGCAATCAACGTGTATCGTGGTGGTAACGATGAAAGTACCTTAGGTCCATTTGTGACTATCGAGAATTGTACCGTCAATGAAGTGGATAATAGAGAGCAAGGTTCTGCTATTCGTTTGTTGGGCGCACAATATGCAAGAGTGTTGAATAGCAATTTCGTGAATAGCGGTCAGGGTGGAAGATCCATAGAATTTAGAGAATTCCGTTGGGATGATATTTTGGTTGACAACTGTAATTTTTATAATTCGGGAAAAGTAGATATGTATTACAACAAGGCGCTTGGTAAAGGTATTTTTGCTATCAAACCTGAATTTACCAATATCAAAGATTTCAATTTTAATTTAAAGGATGGTTCCGAGCTTTCGTCGAAATCAAAAGCTGTAGGAGGTGTGGGCGCAAGTTTATAGGTTAAACATTTAATTATTCCATACAATGAAAAGATATGTATTAATGTCTTTGCTTATTGTAACGCTGTTTTCTTGTAAAAAAGATGCTGTAGTGGAGGAAAAGGAAGAGATCGTTACGCCAAAAGCTCAAAGAGAAGTTCAGGTAGAAGCAACTGCTACCGTAGTAAATGTAACACCAGCAACAGTATTCAATACTGCGTTTTGGTCTAACATACAAACCATGCTGCAAGCTAACCACGTAGATGTGGTTTTTGCCGATGGAACTTATAATATCAGTTCTACCATCACTCTGTCTAACATTGGAAGTGCAACTAAAAGACTTCAATTGAAAGCAAATTCTGTTGGTGCTGCGGTACTTACAGGTTCAATAGCAAAACTGATGTCTTTAAATAATTGCCAAAATATCTTAATCCACAGATTAAAATTTACTGGAGCAGTAAGTGAATATGCCTTGGTAATTCAACGTAGTCCAAATATTACGGTGGCTTATTGTCGTTTTGAGGATATGCCTAATTTGTTTTATGGTGCAGTTGGTGCACACTATGAAACATCAAACAATATCATTATTAGGCAAAGTCAGTTTTCTAAAATAGGGATAGGTTCAACTGCTCATATGATTTACGGTGCATTTGGCGTTAAGAGATTAAAAGTTATTGAGAATACTTTTACTGATTGTTCAGGTTCGTTCATCAGATTTAGAGGCGATAATTCTACACATGGCGTAGTATATGGTAATACTTTTAATTCGACGGGAACTTATATGGTAACTACCACCTCGGGCACAACGGCGGTAAATCCAATCTTTGTAGAAGTGCCAGTTTTTAATGATGTAAATCCTGGAGACGAAACTTTTGGAACTAGTTTTTTGATAACGAAAAATAATTTCAACTATGCTACTGTAGGGAATCAAAGTACTCGATATGCTTTTGCGTTCCATAGTAGTGGTTTTAACCCAACCGGGCGCACGCATTTAATCAGCGTCGCAGATGCTACAACTTTAGGTGCTGGAACGGTAACTCAAAAAAGAACCATCATGTCTACTAAGTTAGGCTTGGATGGTTCTAAAATTTTGTACGGGGCAAATAACCTAGTTAATGTGGCCAACAATGTGGTTTACAGATGTTGGAGTGCTTACGATGGGGTAGTAGCTTCTTGGACTGGTGTGGTAGATATTAGTTCGGCAGTAACCTCAACCGGATTAGCAACAACTTATGATGAAGCCCTCGTTTTTTACGACGATCTATATTAATGATATTTAAAATGAAATTGAATTTTTATGCCAGTTTAGTATTGATATGTGGTCTTCAATATAGCAGTTGCGCAAAAGCAATAGAAGCTGATAGTTTGAGCCAAAAGTTACAGGTACAGGTAAATGCGATTGGTGCTAAAACATACACGGTAGCAAATGCAGCAGAACTAAACGCATTGACTTTGGCACCAGGCGACAAAGTGGTGATGAAAGTTGGAGAATGGAAAAGCCAGCTGATCAATTTTAAGGCTAAAGGAACAGCAGAAAATCCGATTACTTTGGTGGCAGAAACAAAAGGGCAAGTAGTGCTAACAGGAAATTCGAACCTTAAAATTGATGGCGAGTGGTTGGTGGTAGACGGGCTGTCTTTTAAAAATGGCTTTTCTTTAAAGGATGATGTAGTCATTTTTACTAAAAATACATCAAACAGCCGTTTAACGAATACGAGTATAGAAAACTATAATCCAAACGATAAAACTGTTGACTATAAATGGGTGTCTTTATATGGAAAAAGAAATCGCGTAGATCATTGCTCTATTTCGGGTAAAACACATCAAGGCACAACTTTAGTGGTTTGGTTGGATGATAAGCCAAACTATCATCAAATAGATCACAATTATTTCGGTCCACGACCAGATTTAGAGAATAATGGAGGTGAAACCATTCGCATTGGTACCAGTACTTATTCTATGAACGACTCGTACACTACTGTAGAAAACAATATATTCGATAAGTGTAATGGTGAGATAGAAATCATTTCAATTAAATCTGGTTATAACCGAATCCTTAACAATTTATTTTATGAGTGTGCTGGTACGGTAACTTTCAGGCACGGAAATAACTCTGAGGTTAGTAACAATTACTTCATAGGAAATAATTTGACCAATACCGGTGGAGTTAGAATTATTGGCGAAAATCAAAAAGTACATGGTAATTACCTTTACAAGATTTCGGGAAGAACATTGCGTTCTGCAATTTCAGTGATGAACGCTTACCAAAATCCAGCTTTGAACGATTATTGGCAGGTTAAAAATGCTGATATTCAAAATAACATTATTGTAAGTAGTAAAGAGGCATTTGTTTTAGGCGCAGGCAAAGACGACAAAAGAATTGTGGCTCCAAATGGAGTGACGATTACAAATAACTATGTAATTAATCCAAACGCATTGTTGGTAAGCCAAGACGAACCAAAGAATCTAAAGATTGAAAACAACCAACTAGACGGCGGTACATTAATTACTGGTTTCGTAAAAATGGGTAATGATCTACAATTATCGGATGGTATTTGGCAAAAGAAAACAGCGCTAAAAAAGCCGTTTTGGTTAAATACGGTTGTTGGTCCAGACTGGAAAAAGGATAATCGGAGTTTTATTTTTAAGTAAAGCCCTCTGCCCGTTGGGTATCTCTGCCAGAGGGAGAGAAACAATATGATTAAACAACTTTGTAATTCTCTCCCTTTGGAAGAGATGGCGAAGCCAGAGAGGGTAATTGTCGGTTTTAATTTCCTCTTTTAGAAAGTTCCCAAAAGACTTTTTTACGTCCAGTGATTTAAACACGTTGGCGGGGACGCCAACGTTGGACTCTCTCATGTTGGCGTCCCTGCCAACATTTAATTGTACGTACTAAGATAAGTAACGGGTAAGGCGTATTTGCTTAGAATGGAATATGTGTATGCTATTTGTCAGTTAAATAGTTGCAAGAAAACAGCTTCCTAGCCCCGACAGTAGCGGAAATCTTTTTTGTATTGCTGAGCCTAACTCGTATCGATTTTTATCGGTATCGAAAACAAAAAAATTGTAGCGAATGGCGGGACTTTCCTTTGTTTCTTGTAGCAAAACTGCGCTTCAAAAAATAATTTTACCTCTAAAAAAGCACCTCGAAACTCTTAACAAAATTTAACTTCATAACTCTTGGTTATTAATCAGCTACTTTCGTATATTTACGATTATTTCGTAATTGATTGATGGAGAAGTTAACACAACAAGAAGAAGAAGCTATGCTAGCTATTTGGCAAGTAGGTCCTGGATTTATCAAGGAGTTTATGGATGCTATGCCCGAACCCAAAGCACCTTATACTACGGTTGCATCGACGGTTAAAAATTTAGAGCGTAAAGGTTTCTTAAAGGGTGAACGCTATGCTAATGCCATTCGTTATAGCGCAAAAGTAAAAGAAACCGATTATAAAAAACGCTTTATGAGTGGTTTTGTGAATGATTATTTCCAAAGTTCTTACAAAGAATTGGTAGCGTTTTTTGCGAAAGATAAAAAGATAAGTGCAGCAGAATTAAAAGAGATAATTGACCTGATTGAGAAACCTGAAGATAAATAGATATGCCACATCTTTTTATTATTCTGTTAAAGATAAATTTGGTGCTGTTGCTGTTTGCAGCCACCTACTATCTGGTATTACGTAGATTAACTTTCTATGTATTAAATCGTTGTTTTTTAGCACTGGGGATTGTTTTTTCCACTGCCTATCCATTCATAGATTTAACGGAATTCTTCCATAAGCAAGAAGTAAGTAATGCGGTGGTTACCTATTTGCCAGAGCTTAATCAGAAAGCTTCAACTTTGGTGCCGTCTGGGTTTTTTATCAATAATTGGCCAATTTTAAGTGGATTGTTTTATTTAGGTGTATTGCTGATGACTGTTAGATTGGCCATACAATTTATCTCACTTTACAAAATCCACAAAAAATCTAACCCAAATACGGTTGCCAACTACAAGGTAAGAACTTTAGATGAAAGCGTTAGTCCGTTTTCGTTTTGGCAAACCATTTATGTTAACCCGAGCTTGCATAACGAGAAGGAACTGGATACCATTTTAGCGCATGAAACGGTTCATGTGAAACAATGGCATTCTATCGATATTATTTTAGCCGAACTGAGCGTGGTTTTTTACTGGTTTAATCCAGGTGTTTGGTTAATGAAGAAAGCAGTGAAGGAAAATTTAGAGTTCATCACCGATCAAAAAATATTAAGAAAAGGCATGGACAGAAAAACTTACCAATACAGTTTGTTAGGGGTTGGGCAATTAAATACTTCTGTTACCATTGTAAATAATTTTAACCTTTCTGATTTAAAGAAACGTATCCAAATGATGAACGTAAAGCGTTCTTCTCGTTTAACTTTAAGTAGATATGCATTGGCTTTACCTGTTTTGTTACTAACTACTTTGGCTTTCACCGTTTCTAAGAAAGAAGTAAAAGCACATTTACCACAGTTAGCAAAAATTATCCCCCAATTAGCTGTTGAGGAAGAGAAACCGAAAGATATTGCTCCTGTAAAAAAGGTAAAGCACAATATGGTAACAAGAGCAAGAGCTCAAGAGATTGAAAAGAAATCGGATACCGTCTTTAAGTTTGATCACGTTGTGAATACGGTTTTCATTAAAAGAGATAGTGCAGCTACAGATAAATTAACTTCAGGCGAGTTGGCAGAGATCATGTCTTCGATGAAAGAAAAAGTAAATTTATTCTCTAATGTTAGCCAGCCAATAGCGAATGGGAAAGTGAATAAAGTGTTAGTTTACAGACAAAATGGAATTGATACTGCCAAAATCGCTGAAGCAAAAAAAATCATGTTAACCTATACAGCTACTGCTAAATTTGACGATGACAAATTTAAGAATGCGGAAAAAACAAAAGTAGTTTCAATTAAATCTTTTAAACTGGTTGACAGTGCGGCAAATGAGAAAATCGAGTTTTTGGTCAATGGAAAACCATCACCAATTAAAGATCTTAAAAACCTCAATCCAGACGATATTCAGCAAATAAATGTAATTAAAAGCGAGAGTAGACCTCAAATACACATAGAGATGAAAAAGAGAGCTGAGTTGTAATTCAGCTCTCTTTTTTTATAGGATGTTTTTTAAGCGTAAGTACTGTATCAGCATTATGGTTTTAGCGTCTTTAATCTCGCCGTTGTCAATCATTTGCAATGCTTTCTCGAAATCCAGTTCTAACACTTCGATGTGTTCTTCTTCGTGAGCCAAGCCTCCGCCATCGTTTACTTTCATGCTTTTATCATAAGCTGCAATAAAAAAATAGACAATTTCAGTTACTGATCCTGGCGACATATACGCCTCAAATATCTTACGGACATCGGTTATTTTGTAGCCTGTTTCTTCTTCCGTTTCACGTTTAATGCAGTCCTCCGCATTGTCTTTATCTAATAAGCCCGCACAGGCCTCTATCAACATGCCAGAAGGATTTCCATTAAGGTAGGTAGGTAAACGGAACTGTCTGGTGAGGATGATCGACTTTTGCGCTACGTTGTAGAGTAGGATGGTAGCACCATTCCCTCTATCGTAAGCTTCTCGGTTTTGTGTTTGTTTGCTGCCATCGGGTCTGGTAAATTCGTAGGTTACTTTATTAAGGATATACCAGTTATCGCTTAAGATTTCGGTGTTTAAAATATTGATATGATCAATCATCGTTTTTCAATTTTATAATAGAAAGTAGAAATAAGTTTTTGTAACAGTTTAAGCATTAAAAAAGGAAAAGCGGAAGTGACCAATCCAGTCTACTTCCGCTTTGTTAAAATTAACGCTCTCGTATATATAAACTTCGTTTTAAGAAGATTATTATTGGAGCGAAAAAATTTTTCTAATCATCTTATTATTTAGTAATTAAACGTAGCTCTAAACATGGCCACTCGTCCCGGAATTTGATAAGTTCCTACAGTTAGCGAGTTGGCAGTGACATTTATTGCCTCAAACTTCTTCACGTTAGCTAAATTGGTTACGCCAAACTCTAAATCGGTTTTTAATTTCAATACTTTATACCTGATGTTAAAATCTGCGAATAAGTATTTTAAGTCTGGCTGACTAGATTGCTTTGTGAAAATATGTTCTGCAGAAAAATTCAAGAATACCGATTTGAGCATGGTTACTGCTAAGCCAGATTGTTGTCTTAATTGTTGATAATTGGTACTTATTCCGGTTCCAGTGGTATTGTTTTTACTGTTGGTAAAGGTGCCTGTGTAAGTAAAATTCATGAATTTGGTAAGCTTTGCTTCAATGCTGCCTTTATAGATAAAATTGTCACTTTCGAAAGGCAACAATTGGTTGTTTTGCAGCTGTTGGAACTGGCTGTGCGAATAAGCAAAACCTGCGCTTACAGTGCTTTTTAGAGCAAATAAGTATTTACTAAGACCAGAGTTTAGTCCAAAGTTTTTTGCTTGGTTTGCCAGTGGAAGCACAATACGTTGTTGCGTATTGTCTGTAAGTATAGACGAAGAAATGGTATTGAGGTTGGTGGTGCTGTAGTTCAAGCTAATGTTACCAAAAATCATTTCAATCGCTTTGCGAAAGTTGAAGGATCCAGAAAACGAGTGCGAAGAATTTTCTGATATCGGTGCATCGTTTGCGAAAAGAGAACGATAGTTGCGTAAAACTGTACCGCTAAAAACATCGTCTATGGTGCCTAAATTATTTCTAAAACCATAGGCTGCTGTTACGTAATTTTCTGGACTAGTTTGATACTTGAAGCTTACCGCTGGATTTACAAAAAAACGATTAAGACTTTTATCCACGTTGTGGTTCGCATCATCGTAATTAATACTGTTGTAGCTCAAAGGTAGTCTTACGGTAGCAGTTATTTTGTCGGTAGTGTACTCGTAGCTGTTCTCTAAGTACAATCTCGAACGCAGCCAATTTAAATCATTTAATGCGTCAGGCGCAGCAAGCTCACTGCTGCCATTATTTTGCAATTTGGTTAAATCTGTAGATAGATTTTGTTGTTGAATTAAGAAACCAGCTTTATACGTTTGCACGAAATTTCCTTTTGGGAAAGCCATCGATGCAAAGTTGTTGGTGTAAAAGGTTGGTAAATCTAAGTACTGATTTAAAGCTGCGTAAGGTGTTCCGTTATTTAGGATTTCCTCATTTAAGCCTGGCTTGATATTTAATGTTTCTGGTTGGGTGCTTCTGTTAATAGATGATGATAAGTTTAAAATATTGCCCGATTTTAATTTCTTGCGATAGCCCAAGTCGTTAGACAAACTAAACATATTTTGTTTTAATGACTGAAAAGCACCTATGCCATTGATAAATACATTAGAATTTGTGCGAGTTGGATTATACTCCACAGCAAGAGCATTATTAAGATAATAATCATCTGTATTTGCGTTTAAAGTGAATTGACCTTTTAATTTTTGTGGATTAAGGAAGTTGTCCTGGTTTTCTTGATAGCTTATCGTTTCTCCGGATAACCTAGTTTCTGATGATTTGTTGTAGATCTGTTTACGTTCATCGTACAAGTAAGAAACATTCGCTCTTAATTGTAGGTCGTTTTTAAACTTAAAAAGGTTGTTCAAGTTTGCTTGACCGGCTTTGTTAAATAGCGTTCGGCTTTGCGGTAGAGTGGGAACACCCGCTGCTCCTGCCGAAAGTAAGCTAGAAGGTTTGGTGTTATCATTTGCCAACGGATTAAAGGAAGTGAGGTCTAAGCCAGGATCAATGCCAATATTGTTGCCTTTTAAATTGTTGAGGAACTTTACCTTTTTATTAAACAACATGGCGTTTACATTGCCATCAAATCTATCGGGAGCACCTAGGCCTGCTTTAAATTCGCCCATTACTTTAAGTCTGGCATCATCTTTAATTACTAGATTTAGTGCCACATCATCACTGGTGTTGTTTTTCTGGAGCATTTTGATAGGTTGATCTTTTTCAATCACCTGAACTTTATCTACTGCACCATGTGGAATGCTTTTAGTGCCAATGCCATACCTATCTTCCAGTAAATTATCTCCATCTATGTACATATTGGAAATGTTTTTGCCATTAAAGCTAATTTTCCCGTTTTCAGCTACTTCTATACCTGGCATTCTCTTCAGCACATCGCCAATGCTACGGTCTTGTTTGTCTGAAAAATCCGAGGTCGTATAGTTTAAGGTGTCACCATTGGCAGTTAATCTAGCGCGATTTTTTACTTCTACTGTTTTAAGGTTAATTTCACTTTCTACTAATGTAACTTCGTTGGTTTTGTTAAAATCTGTAAGGTTGATAGTTTTCTTTCCGAAGCCTAAAATGCTAAACTCTAAGATGAAATCTGATCCATTTTCATCAGTACTGATCACAAAATCACCCTTTTCGTTAGTTCTAGCGAAACCAAGCGTGCTTCCTTCTTTGTCTTTTAAACTAACCATGACAGAAGGAAGCGGCTTAGCTTTTTCATCTTTAACCTTACCTTTAATTTGCTTTTGTGCAAGCACAGCGATAGAACTTAAGCTCAGCATAATGAGCATAAAAAATAGCTTGTTCATCAGAATGTGTATGAGTTGAAGGCTTGCCAGAAACAGCCAGCAAGCCCTAAATAGTTTGTTTGGTTTGGCTTATTTCTTCTCCGGAAGTTCTATCGGATTATTGAAAATGAGCTTTTTAGTGCCAGTAGATGGAGCGCCAATGGTTACGTTTCTACTAAAGTTTCCACTAATTCCCCTTGCGCCCAATTGCGCATTCATAAACCCTTGAGGATCTTTGTCTCTAGCTTCTTTTAACTTGTCGAGATCCTTTTGAGTGGTTTTTATCGCATCTGTAGGTAATTTAATTTCCGTCCCTAGATAAGTAATGCCATCCATACCGGCAATTTTTACCGTTCCTGTACCTCCGTTGGGAAATGTAATAGTTTGGTCTTGTGTTTTAGGTTGATCTTCTGTGGCGACTTTATCCATACCGGCAAATTGAAACTTAACCTCGTTTTTTTCGTCGTGAGCTTCGATGATAAGTCCTGGCAAACCATTTAACTTCCACGGTCCGCTTTGGAAGGGTAACTCTGGGGCAAACCAAGCAATCCAATTTCTTCCTTTAAAGTAAGTGGTTGCTTTTTGGCACTTTACGCCCGAAAAACTGGTAGTATCTTTACTTATTTTCCAGTTAATTTTTGGAGCACTCTCTTCGATCAAATAATTGCTAATAAGACGCTCTTTAGTGAAGAATTTGTTTTCATTTGCAAAATAGAAGTAATCTATAGAGGTAACAGGCTTAGATGATGTTCTGTTGATGCTAATGCCGTTAGATGAGCCAGCCTGGCTTCTAATTTGCTCTTCCAGTTGTTTACGCATTTCAATATCACGGTTAATTTTGTCATAACTGGTGTATACCGAAGCATTTTTACCGATAACCAATAGCATGTTTTCGGTAGTGAAATTATCTCTTTGAGTGGTGTCTCTCATATGTGAGAAGGTATACCTTACTCTGGCTAAAGCTTTATCCGCATTTTGAGCAAATGCAACGGTGCTGATGGTGGCAGCAATTAATGTAAGTTTTAGAATTTTCATTTGTTTATTAATATCTGTAAACGTTCTAGCTGACTATATTTAATTAAGTTTTCGTAAAACTACGAAATATTCGTAATAACAAAATCTATTTTAACACTTTTTAACGAAAGAGAATTGCTTATTTTAGTTCTATAGGGTTATTAAATTGACTCGCAGTAGGAACTGGCCTATTGCCAAACGATTGCTTAGTAATGTTTAATAAACCTTCCATTCCTGTGCCCGCTAATTGCGCTTTTGCAAAACCATAGGGATCGTCATTTTTAGCTTTTTTTAATCTATTGAGTTCTTGTGCGCTTACTTTCAGTGCTTTTACAGGTATTCGTATTTCATTGCCCATCATGGCAGTAGTTAAAGCTTTTTCATCCTCGGTAGCGCTTTTAAGGTCTATCGGATTAACTTTTACTGCTTCAAAGCCGGCAAATTTAAATTGTACTTCCTTCTTTTCGTCATAAGCATCTACAATTAGGCCTGGCAGTCCGTTTAATTTCCATGGGCCGTTTGGAAAAGGAAGTTCTGGTGCAAACCAAGCAATCCAATTTCTGCCTTTAAAATTGGCTGTTGCTTTTTGACATTTTAAGCCCGAGAAAGTTAACGTGTCTTTGTTTATTTTCCAGTCAATTTTTGGAATTTCTTCTTCTGTTAAGTATTCACGCATCAATTTTTCGACAGTGTAAAATTTGTTTTCTTGATTGAAAATATAATAATCTGTCTCGATAGTTGGTCGTTTTCTGTTCGAAATAATTTGAGCCCCGTTAAGTGTACCTCCATTATTTCTAATTTGTTCTGCCACATGTTTTTTAAAATTGATTTGTTGTTCTAGCCTAACATTGCTGGTGTAAAGTGATGAGTTTTTACCAATAATTAGCAGCATCTCTTCTGTATAAGGTTTGTCTCTTTTGTTGGTGTCTAACACGTGCGAGAAAGTATATTTTGCTTTGGCAATGGCTAATTCTGCCTGCTGAGCAAAGCTGATGGAGGCAGTGCAAATGCTTAAACCTAGTACAATGATCTTTTTCATGTCTTTGTTTTTCGTAAATCTACGAATATTTCGTAATAAAACAAATAATGATTTTATTAGATTTTTTGGAAAGCATTATAAATTTTATCTTCTGACTTGTGACATGAGGTTTCCCGACTTTGGAAAAAAAGAATAGCTTTGTGGCAACACCAAAATGATATGAACATGCAGGAAAATCCGTTTGAGAGCGTTTTTAAAGTAGGCATTACTACCGAAATTGGAAGATTGAGAAAGTTATTGGTGCACAGTCCTGATAGTGGATTGGGCAAAGTGGTACCTTCTAAAGCACAAGATTGGCTTTTTGAGGATATTGTACACTTAGACACGATTAGAAAAGACGAATACGATTATTATACAAAATTGTTGATGTATTTCCTTGATCCCGAAAAGATTAAGGGAAAACTGGCTGAAATAGATAGCGAAGAAGCAAATAGGGGATTTTATAAACCTAATCATCCGAATTTCCACAACTCGGAAAATGTGGTGGAGTTACAGAATTTATTGGCCGATATTTTAGCTGATGAATCTATCCGGAAGAAATTAACGGCCGCAGTTTGTGCCATAGAAGGATGTACTTACAAACTGCAGTTGAAATTAACTGCTACCGATCCGAAAGAGTTGGCAGAAATTTTTATCTCGGGTACTATGGCCGATGACACGATGATTTTTGCTCCGGTTCCCAACTTAATTTTCACTCGCGACGTAGGCACAACCATCAATAGTCACATTTTGCTTAACAAACCTGCTAAAAAAGCTCGTGTTCGCGAAACAATGTTGATGCGTTACATTTTCTTTAACCATCCCTTTTTTGCGGCATACAAAGATAATGTTATCGAAATTCCTGATCCAACACAGCATTTTTTAAGACCAGGAGATGAACCTGCTTTTCGCACTACTTTGGAAGGTGGTGATGTGATGATGGTAAGCAAAAACCATGTTTTGATTGGCGTAAGCGAACGCACATCGGAAGAGGGTGCAAACGAAGCAATTAAGTTATTGTTCGAGAATAACGTGGTAGAAAAGGTAACGGTTGTTAAAATTCCTGCGAAGCGTGACTATATGCACTTAGATACAGTTTTTACACAGGTTAAACGTGATACTTGGGTAATTTTGCATAGCATTGCGCACAGTCCGGCATATGATGCAACTGAACCTATTCACTTCTTAAAAGAGCCTGAAAAACTGGAAGCAACTACTGCTATTCAGTTTCACAAAGACAAACCGGGTCAACCTAAATATTTCGAGCACGTGGAGGCTTTGCTAGATGATATTAGCAGGAACGATTTAGGCAGCAATACGCCTACACAAGTAATTTATAGTGGCGGCAACACTTTTCCTTACGATAGCAGGGAACAATGGACAGACTCTTGTAACTTGCTGGCTTTGAAAGAAGGCGTAGTTTTAGGCTATGATCGTAATGATAAAACGGTTGAGGCATTTAAAAAAGCGGGCTTTGATGTCGTGAAAGTTCAAGATTTAATTCAGGACTTAGAAAGCGGAAAGGTTGATGCGAATGCATTAACAGATACGCTGGTTTTGATGCCATCGGCGGAGTTATCTAGAGCCAGGGGCGGTTTTCATTGTATGAGCTTGCCTTTATTAAGAGATGAATTGAGTAATAAGTGATAAGTTTTAAGCAATACGTTTAACAGCGATATTACAAGAAAACTTAAAACCTACAACATAAAACTTACAACTTAAAAGATGCAAACAACTTCACATATACTCATGATACGCCCTGTTGATTTTAAATTCAACGAGCAAACTGCGGGCGACAATAAATTTCAGGTAGCAAGCGAACAAAGCAACGTACAACAAAAAGCTTTGGCAGAGTTTGATGGCTTCGTTGATGTGTTAAGAGAAAACGGAGTTGATGTGACTGTAATTAGCGATACGCTAGAGCCAGCAACGCCTGATTCGATTTTCCCGAACAATTGGGTTTCATTTCACGAAGATGGTTCGGTATTTCTATACCCGATGCATTCAGCAAACAGGAGAGAAGAGCGTAGAAAAGATATTATTGATGAGTTGGGAAAAACTTTTGAAGTTGGTCATTTAACAGATCTAAGCTTTTTTGAGCAACAACATTTGTTTTTGGAAGGAACTGGAAGCATGGTGTTGGATAGGGTAAATAAAATTGCCTATGCTTGTTTGAGTGTCCGAACTGATAAAGAGGTATTGGAAAACTTCGCCATGCTAAGTGGTTACGAAGTGGTTGCATTTCAAGCAGTAGATGAAAACGGTTTTCCTATTTACCATACCAATGTGATGATGTGTATTGGCGAAAAATTTGCGGTAGTTTGTTTGGACAGCATTAAATACACGGAAGACAAAATTGCTGTGCTAGAAAGCTTTAAAGCTACCAATAAAACCGTAATCGATATTTCTTTTGAGCAAATGAACCATTTCGCTGGAAATATGCTCGAAGTAAAAAACAAAGACGGAGAAAGTTTATTAGTGATGTCGGAGCAGGCATTAAAGGTTCTGCATGGCACACAGATTACAGCGCTGTCTGCTTTTTCTAAAATTGTGACGGCGCCTATTTATACTATTGAACAAAATGGTGGCGGTAGCGCAAGGTGTATGTTGGCAGAGATCCACTTGCCTTTGAAATAAAAAGTATTAAACTTCGTAAGTTTTAAAACTTACGAAGTTTTCAATGACGACAACTCTATTCTACCAACCTTTGATAGCACCACCTTTAAACTCCTTTTCAGCAGTTTGTGCTACTTCATTAGATTGATAGGCCTGTACAAATTTCTTAATTCGTTCGTCTGTTTTGTTGTCTTCTCTAGATACGATAATGTTCACGTAGGGCGATTTTTCATTCTCTACAAACAAACCGTCTCTTTTAGCGACTAAACCTACTGGCGAAGCAAAAGTGTTGTTAATGATTGCAATAGTGACATTCTGATCATCTAATACTCTTGGTAACTGTGGAGCTTCCAATTCTAGAATTTTCAAATTTTTTGGGTTTGCCACGATATCATTTGCGGTTGGCAATAGCCCCACGCCATCTTTCAACTTAATCAAGCCCGCCGATTGCAACAACAATAAAGCCCTACCTAAGTTAGTTGGATCATTTGGAATGGTGATGGTGCTGCCATCTTTCAATTCGTTAATGTTTTTGATTTTCTTCGAATATCCTGCCAATGGAAATACAAAAGTGTTGCCTAAAATAGCAAACTTGTAACCACGTTGCTCGGCTTGCACATCTAAATATGGCTTGTTTTGGAATACGTTCGCGTCAATATCTTTTTGGTTTAGCGCTTCATTAGGCATTACGTAATCGTTAAATGTCACCAACTCCACTTCTAATCCGTATTTTTCTTTGGCTACCTTTTGCGCAGTTTTAGCAACTTCGAATTCCGGCCCAGATTGTACACCTACTTTAATTACGTTATTATTTTTGTCGGCACCGCCGCATGCTGCTATAAAAACGGAAAGAACAGCTACTAAATAGCCTTTGATTTGATTATACATATAATTGAATTTTATTTTCTATGATCTACTTTCTTTGCAATAAAGTCGCCTATAAACTGGATGGTAAAAACCAATAGCACCAATATCACCAACACGTTATTCATCACAACTACATCATAACCCACATAGCCGTATTGATAGCCAATTTGTCCTAAACCACCGGCACCAACAGCGCCGCCCATTGCAGAATAACCTACCAAGGTGATTAGCGTAATGGCCGCCGAATTAACGAGCGATGGCAGGGCTTCTGGCAGCAATACTTTTTTGATGATTTGCATTGGTGTAGCGCCCATTGCTCTAGCTGCTTCTATTAAGCCTGATGGAACTTCAGCCAGGCTATTTTCTACCATACGAGCAATAAACGGTGCAGCACCCATACTTAACGGAACCAATGCAGCCCAAACGCCAATGGACGTACCTACTACCATTCTGGTGAAAGGAATCATCCAAACGATTAGGATGATGAATGGTATAGAACGGAAGATATTCACTAATATCGCAACCACTCGATTTAAAGTGCGATGTTCTAAAAATTGTCCCTTCTTAGTGGTAAATAGCAAAACGCCCGTAGGTAAACCCAAAACAAAACCGAAAAAACCGGCCAAGAAAGTCATCAACACAGTTTCACCTAAGCCCTTAATCAAGAGCATAATCATCGAATCAGACATATTCTAATATAAATTCTTGGGTTAATGGATGTGTTGGATTGGAGAAAACTTCCGTTACTAAACCTTGCTCTATGATTTTTCCTTCGCTAATTACGGCTACTTCATCACAAATTTTCTTAATCACTTTCATTTCGTGTGTAATTAATAAAATAGTGATGTTTAAACGTTCGTTGATATCTTTTAACAAAGCTAATATAGAGTTGGTTGTTGCTGGATCTAAAGCGCTTGTTGCTTCATCGCACAAAAGAACCTTCGGGCTGTTAGCTAAAGTTCTCGCAATGGCTACTCTTTGTTTCTGTCCGCCAGATAAATTTGCGGGATAATGATCTGCTTTATCTGCCAGCGATACCAATTTCAATAATTCTAACACCCTTTCTCTGATTGCAGCTTTAGACCAACCTTCTAATTCTAGCGGTAAAGCCACATTGTCGAAAACGGTACGAGATGACAAGAGATTGAAATGTTGAAAAATCATTCCGATATGCCTTCTCTCCTTGGCTAAAGCCGAAGTAGATAGACTTGTGATTTCTACACCATCTATAGTTACAGATCCTGCGGTTGGAGGTTCTAATAAATTGATGGTCCTAATCAAGGTACTTTTACCAGCGCCAGACGCTCCTATAATGCCGAAAATCTTACCTTTTGGCACAAATAAGGACACATCTTTCAATGCGGTAAAGCTTTCCTTTTTATGTTGAAATATTTTAGTAATGTTCTTCAGTTCAATCATTCCTGTTGTACAAAATGTTATTGGAGGCGCAAAGGTATTAAAATCTAGTAAATTAGTAGATTAATTTATTGCTTTTTGATTTTCTGATGATTAACTGAGGATGGGATAGGTGTGTGTAGTGCTTCGAAGTGATGAAAAAAGTGTAATAAACCAGATTGAAGTGGAAAGCGTTTTGTTGTAATACCCTTAGACTTCGTAAGTTTTAAAAACTTACGAAGTTTTCGCTAGCACTAACTTTCGGAAAACCTTGGAACGAAAAGCGGGACTTTCGGAACCGAAATGTTACTACAATTGCTTTTCGACATTAAAAAAATACAGCACTTAATTAAAAGGCTTTATACAGTAAATAATTACAATAATTTTAGTTTTAGTTCAAAAGTAGTCGTAAAAACAATTAGTAAATGCAAGTAAAAGATAATCAGATGGTTAAAAGCATGCCTAAACTTTGAGACGTAGTGTAAAAAGTAAAAACTAAAGCTACTTTTTAGAGTTAATATAAAAATGTTATTTAAGCTACATTTTTCTCGATTTAAAATTACATTTTTGCAAAAATTTTTAGACAATGCAGAGTTACGAAGAGTTCCTTGATCTAAGTGTTGGCTTTCCGCAAGAAGGCTACAGCATTATAGATGATGAATTATATTTCCACGATTTAAATTTGATGGAAATGATTGAAACCTATGGTACGCCATTGCGTTTCACTTACTTACCAATGGTGAGCAAGAAAATTCAGCAGGCAAAACTGTTGTTTCAGCAGGCAATTATCAAGAACAATTATAGAGGCGATTATAAATACTGTTATTGTACTAAAAGCTCGCACTTTAAGCATATTGTTGAGGAAGCGTTAAAGAACGATATCCATTTGGAAACTTCATCGGCTTTTGATATGCCAATGATCGAAGCTTTAGAGAAAAAGGGTAACCTAACAAAGGAAACGACAATCATCTGCAATGGGTTTAAAACCTTCCAATACAAACAATATATCATTGATATGTTGCATGATGGCTTCAAAAACATCATTCCAGTATTGGATAACAAAGAGGAGTTTAATCTTTACGACGATGAGATTGAGATGGATACGCCTTGTAACTTAGGGATCCGTATCGCTGCAGAAGAGCAACCAGATTCGCAATTCTATACTTCGCGTTTAGGTGTGCGTATGGAGGATGTAATTGATTTCTATAACAGTAAAATCTCAGCTAACCCTAACTTTAGGGTGAAACTATTGCACTTCTTCATCAACTCAGGTATTTCTGATACACCTTACTATTGGAACGAGTTAGAGAAGTACGTAACCCTGTATTGCAAGTTCAAAAAAATCAACCCAGAGCTAGATACTTTAGATATTGGTGGCGGTATGCCATTTAAAGATAGTTTGGTGTTCGATTTCGATTACGAGTACATGGTAAACGAGATTGTGAAACGTATCAAAGAAATTTGTGCGGAGCATGATGTAGTTGAACCGGATATCATTACTGAATTTGGTAAATACACGGTTGCTGAAGCTTCAGGAATTTTGTACAAAGTATTGGGCCGTAAACAACAAAACGATCGCGAAAAGTGGTTAATGTTAGATGGTTCTTTCATTACCAATTTACCAGATGTTTGGGCCTTGAACCAAAAGTATGTGTTATTGCCGATTAACAATTGGGATGCAGAATATGAGCGTGTAAACTTGGGTGGCATAACTTGCGATGGGCAGGATTATTACAATCAGGAGGCACATATGAATAGTGTATTTATGCCTAAAACACGTAAAGTGCAGTATTTAGGGTTCTTTAACACTGGTGCTTATCAAGAAGTTTTAAGTGGTTATGGCGGTATTCATCACTGTTTATTGCCTAGTCCTAAGCATGTCATTATTCGCCGAAATCGCGATGAGACCTTCAATTTTGAAGTTTTTGGTGAAGAGCAAAATAGTAAGCAAGTACTTAAAATTTTAGGTTATACTTAGGATTTTATTAAAGAATAAAGAGCAAAGAATAAAGACTTTGCGCTCAAATCCTTTTCCTTTGGAAAGGATTTTTTGTTTTTAACCAACTTTGATACCCAAGCTCACTTAAGGCTATAGTTCTAAACATTAGAAATAAGAAGTAATTTAAACTAAAACGTGCTAAGGTGCCTTAGCTGTTTTTTCTTCATTAAAATGTATTCTTAAATCTGCGGTAACATCAGCGAAAATCCGCGGGAGAAATAATTTAAGAGGTTAAGAAAAAATTACTAAATTGGATATACATCTACCTGAACTATTATGCTTAAAGATGTTAAACTCAACAATGTCTTTGTAATTGATATCGAAACCGTTCCTCAAAAGGAAAATTTCGGCGAACTCCCTAATCATTTAAAGGAGCTATGGGAACGCAAGAGCCGCTACCAACGTAAAGATCAACAAACTGCTGATGAATTTTACGAAAATGCCGGAATTTGGGCAGAGTTTGGCAAGATTGTTTGCATTAGCATCGGTATCTATCATTTAGAACGAAAGCAGATTCATTTAAGGGTACGTTCGTTTGCTCACGATGATGAAACGGTTGTGCTTAAGCAGTTCATCAGCCTACTAAATAAACAAACCAAAAACCTACAGCTTTGTGCACATAATGGTAAAGAGTTTGATTTTCCTTACCTATGTAGACGAATGTTAATTAATGGTTTTGCTATTCCTGCTCAATTACAAATAGCTGGCAAAAAGCCGTGGGAGATTAATCATTTAGATACCATGGAGCTCTGGAAGTTTGGGGATTATAAAAGTTATACCTCACTTAATCTATTGGCGGCAGTTTTTGATTTACCTACGCCTAAAAATGATATCGATGGCAGTATGGTTAAAGGCGTTTATTACCAACAGCGAGATTTACTAAGAATTACAAAGTACTGTGAAAATGACGTAATAACCACTGCACAATTATTACTACGCTTTAAAGGATTGCCAATAATTACACAAGAAAATATTACTTTAGTAAAGTAATGTTGAAAGTAAAAGACCTCGCCGTAAAATTTTACAACCAAGAAGATAAAGTTTGGTTAGAAACCGTTCATCAAGTAAGTTTTAACCTTGATAGAGGCAAGGTTTTGGGTATTGTGGGTGAATCTGGATCAGGTAAATCGGTTACTTCCTTCTCTATTATGCGTTTACATGATAGTAAGAATACGCAGATAGATGGAGAAATTAATTTAGATACAGTAGACCTACTTAATCTCAGCGACCAAGAAATCAGGAAATATCGTGGCAATAAAATCGCTATGATATTTCAGGAACCCATGACTTCATTAAATCCTGTTTTTACCTGTGGCGAACAAGTTAGGGAGACCATAATGTTACACCAACAGGTGGATAAGCAAACGGCAAAAGAACAAACTATCGCTTTATTTCAGGAAGTACAGTTACCTCGTCCTGAAAACATTTTCGAAAGCTACCCACATCAACTTTCTGGCGGACAGAAGCAAAGGGTAATGATTGCCATGGCATTGAGCTGTGATCCCGAATTATTGATCGCTGACGAACCTACCACAGCATTAGATGTTACTGTTCAGAAAACTATTCTACAACTCTTATTGCGCTTAAAAACAGAGCGTAACATGGCAATGATTTTCATCTCTCACGATTTAGGTTTAATGAGCGAGATTGCTGATGAGCTTTTGGTGATGTACAAAGGCGACATTGTAGAACAGGGTACGGCACAACAGCTTTTCAGCAATCCTCAACATCCCTATACCAAAGGTTTATTAGCTTGTCGTCCTTCCCCAAAAAGATTACTTAAAAAACTTCCAACGGTTGCCGATTTCTTAAATGAAGATAAAGAAGTTGGTTTACAGCATTTGCTAGATGAAAATGCTTTTACGCAACAGGAAGTTGATGAGCGAAGAGCTAAGCTTTATAATCAAGAGCCTATTTTAAAAGTACAGGATTTGTGTACTTGGTATCCGATAAAAAAAGGATTATTTGGCAAAACGCATGATTTTGTGAAAGCGGTAGATCATGTTTCTTTTGAGGTTTTCCCGGGGGAAACTTTAGGCTTAGTGGGCGAATCTGGCTGTGGTAAAACCACCCTGGGGCGTACTATTTTACGTTTGGTAGAACCAACTTCTGGTCAGCTACTTTTTGATGGAAATGAGATTACTCATCTCGGCAAAGCCGACCTAAGACGTTTAAGAAGAGATGTTCAAATTATCTTTCAAGATCCATATTCTTCTTTAAATCCTAAGATTACGGTTGGCCAGTCTATTATGGAACCATTGGTGGTACATAAAGTATTTGCTAACGATGCAGAGCGTAAAGCACACGTTGTGCAGCTTTTAGAAAAAGTAAACTTAGGTGCGGAACATTTTAACCGTTACCCTCACGAATTCTCTGGCGGACAAAGACAACGCATTGTGATTGCTCGTGCCTTGGCGCTTAAACCCAAGTTTATCATTTGTGATGAATCTGTTTCGGCCTTAGATGTCTCTGTACAGGCTCAGGTTTTAAATTTATTGAGAGATTTACAAGAAGAGTTTGGTTTAACCTACATCTTTATCTCCCACGATTTAGCAGTTGTTAAGCACATTTCAGACAGGATGATTATCATGAATAAAGGTCAGATAGAAGAGCAGGGATTTCCCGAAGAGATTTATCAAAACCCCAAAGCATCTTATACTCAAAAACTAATCGATGCCATACCGGGGAATTTTTAGTTTAAATATTGGGGATTTTGTTACTCAAAAAAGGAGTTGAATTCCCCAGTTCATAAAGTTTTATACAACTAATAGCTCTAAGAAAATGCGGTTTAAAGTGGTGCTACGGCATATTTGTAGCATTTTGTAAATTTGGAATTATTTTTTCTATAGTAAGAGAAATTAAAAGCAAAAAAATGTCAAGAAACAAGTATCTATTAGTTGCATCTGTTGTATTGTCGGCAACTATCTATTCATGTAAAAAAGAAACTCAAGATTTAGTTGGCTCACAAGATGAACAAGCAGCGAAGATTATTAAGACTAATAGTTCAGGTTCTTTAAATCGTGTAGATTTAAGCAACCAAGGTGTGACATTAAATTTTGAAGGTACAGCTACAGTTGCAGGTGCAAAAGCTACCGAAGCAGTAGCTACCAATTTTCCTTATCAATTAGTTTATAGAGGAAAAGTAAACCCTCAAGTTGGTGTAAACAATAATTTACTTAGCGCACTTGAAGTATCTGCTTATGGCAATTATTATGCGATAGGTTACCAAACTCCAGGCAAAGCTTATGGTGGAGGGGTAGATGTAATCCAACTTCAACCTTCTGGGGCACCTCAAGTAGTAGGAGCGGTAAGCACTAAAGATGCTGATGTAACTTGTGTCACCAGTGGTGGCGGTCGTCTTTATGTAGGTATGGACCTTGAAACATTTGAAAATTTCAAATACCCAGCTCCAGCAGTAGTAGGTGTTATCAAAATTAATAGTAACAATTTACAAGATGCTCAGGTTGTTGGTCTTGAAGGATATTCCACCACTGCGCTAAAATATAACGAAAATAACGGAAAATTATACACTACTTCTGCTACCAATGGTGGTGTAAGTATCATTTCTTTTAATGGAGATAAAGCGAGTAGAACTGCGTTTCAACCTTATGGCAGTGCAAGATCTCTTACTTTTTCTAACAACGATTTAATTGCGACTAATGGCTATAGCTACGCAAAGTTTGACGTGAACACTGCTGCTGAGACAGACTATAAACACTGGAATATAAAGAGCGATGATGCTGGTATTGGTGCAGTGGCATCAACTACTAATGGAAACTTGCTTTTCGGTAATAATTTTGGTTTAATTTACGTAAACAAAGCTGATAATTCAGTTTTAAACCAAATAGAAATCGGTGGTTGGATCAATTCTATTTCAATTGTTGACGGTAAAATATATGTATCTAATGGCAATAGTTTAATAGTTGCTGAGATTGTAAATAATAAGATCAAAGTGTTAGCGCAAACTCATTTCGCTAGTAAGTTCGGTGGCGAATTCAAAGTAATTAGTTCTAAAGTTGTAGGTTCTAAAGTATTTGTAGCTTGTGCCGAAAGAGGTACCTACGTATTTGATCTTGAGAAAATATAATTGATATAATTGTTAATTTTTTTTACTAAATCCTGGGCTTGCCCAGGATTTCTTTTTTTACGGACATCAAGATAATCTAATTGCTGCTTAAGATTGCTTGTTAGCAGATAAATAAACAATTAAAAGCCACTTAAAAAACACACATTAAAGCCTAATTTGTTATCTTCGGTACAATTGGAAAACGATTATGGCAAAAAATAAAAATGCTCAGTTCAAACTTGTTCTCACTCAGCTAATAAGCGATGTTTTTGAGAAAAATAGAAATATTGCTCTTAACCATAAACAGGTAGCGTCTCGTTTAAATTTAAGCGATAAGGCCTCTATAGATGCAATTTTAGAAGTTTTAATTGAACAAACTGAGAAAGGTTTATTTGTAAGGCCCGAGCGAGGTAAGTTTAAGAAAAAAGACTTAAAAACTTTTGTTGAAGGAACGGTAGATATGACTGCAGATGGTTCTGCTTTCATTGTTCCTGATGATGAATTTGAGAAAGATATCTTTGTTGCGCCAAGAAAATTGAAGAATGCGCTGCACGGCGATAAAGTAAAGGTTTATGTTTTTGCGAAAAAAAGTGGTGGCAGAAGAAATGAGGGTGAAATCGTTGAAATCTTAAAGCGTGCTAAAACAGAATTTATCGGTGTAGCTAAAGTTTCAGATCGTTTTGCTTTCGTTATTCCTGATGATAGAAAAATGCATCACGATATTTTTGTGCCACTAAATGATTTAAACGGTGCTAAAAACGGTCAAAAGGTTCAAGTTACATTAACAGATTGGCCTGAAGGTGCTAAAAATCCAATAGGGAAGATTATTCATATTCTAGGTGAACAAGGTGAAAATAACACCGAGATGAATGCCATCTTGGCGGAGTATGGCTTTCCGTTAAGTTTTCCTTCCGAGGTAGAGAAAGAAGCGAATGCCATCCCAGAACAAGTTAGTGAAGATGAAATCAAAAATCGCAGAGATTTCAGAGACACGGTAACTTTTACCATCGACCCTATTGACGCGAAAGATTTTGACGATGCCATTTCATTCAAAAAATTGGATAATGGTCACTATGAAATAGGAATTCATATTGCCGATGTTTCTCATTATGTAACACCAAATAGCAGTTTAGATAAAGAAGCAGAACACAGAGCGACCTCGGTTTATTTGGTAGACAGGGTAATCCCAATGTTACCAGAAAGATTGAGTAATGGGGTTTGTTCTTTACGTCCAAATGAAGACAAGTTATGTTTCGCCGCTGTTTTTGAAATGGACGACCAAGCTAATATCCATGATCAATGGTTTGGGCGCACTGTGATTCATTCTAACCGACGTTTCACTTACGAAGAAGCGCAAGAGGTTATAGAAACCAAAACCGGAGATTACGTAGAAGAAATCTTAAAACTTAACGAAATCGCTTATGTACTAAGAGATGCTAAGTTCAAAAACGGTGCAATCAGTTTTGAGAGTACAGAAGTTAAGTTTAAACTTGATGAATTTGGTAAACCGATTGGTGTTTATGTGAAAGAGCGTAAAGATGCACACAAGCTTATCGAAGATTTTATGCTTTTGGCCAATAAAAAAGTGGCTGAATTTATCGCTAAAAAAGGTAAGGGGAAACAGAAGTATACTTTCGTTTATCGTTCGCATGATTCGCCAAATTTAGAAGCTTTAACTAGTTTTGCTTCGTTTGCCTCACGGTTTGGTTATAAAATCAATACCAAATCTGATAAAGAGATAGCGAAGTCATTGAACCATCTTATGGAAGATGTAGAAGGAAAGAAGGAGCAGAATATTCTAACTTCTCTAGCCATTCGTTCAATGGCTAAAGCGATTTACACCACTAAAAAGACTAGTCACTATGGCCTAGCTTTCGATTATTACACGCATTTCACTTCTCCTATCCGTCGTTATCCCGATGTAATGGTACATCGTCTTTTAGCTTTGTATCTTGATGGTGGAAAATCTGCAAACGCGGAAGAGTATGAAGCAGCGAGTGTGCATTCATCGGCGATGGAAAAGCGTGCTGCTGACGCGGAAAGGGCATCGGTAAAGTATAAACAAGCAGAGTACCTAGAAGAAAATATTGGTTCTGTTTATACAGGTATCATTTCTGGAGTAACAGAATGGGGGATGTATGTAGAGATTGAAGAAAATAAGTGCGAAGGTATGATCCGTTTGCGTGATATTAGCGATGATTTTTATGTATTGGACGAAAAAAACTACTGCATTATTGGTCAACGTAAAAAGCGCAAATACCAGTTAGGTGATGAAGTAAAAATCAAGGTAAAAAAAGTCGATTTATCTAAACGTCAAATTGATTTTTCATTAATGCCTGACTGAGAGAACCGTCATCCTTCATTATTTTAATTTCTTTACTTTTGCAATTCTGAATCCCTTTGATGCGTAAATATTTTTTATTTTTTCTACTAATTTTTGGCACAATTGCCCACGCACAAATTATACAAGGTAAAGTAGTCGACGAAATTAGCGGTGAGCCAATTCCATTTGTGTCTATTGGCGTAATTGGCACGAACAACAGCACAGTTACCAATGATGCTGGAGAGTTTGTACTTAAAAATATCATTTTACCAGCTAAATTGCGTTACAGCCATGTGAGCTATCTTTTGCTAGAAAGCGAAATTAGCACAGCCAATAACCTTTACGTTAAACTAAAAGCAGCAGCCATTAATTTAAAAACGGTTACGATAGACCCTTATCGTGGAGAAAGATTAGTTAAGGCCGCTTTGGAAAAGACTAAAGAATTCGAAAAAGAAAACTTCTACGGTAAAGCCTTTTATAGGCAACTTACTACCATCGATGGCAAAGCAAAACAGATTTATGAGCTTTTTTACGACCTTAAGTTTAACGTATCAAATGTTGAGGGTTGGATTGCGAAGCAGAGCCGCTTTGCGGAGTCAAATGAAGGGATTTCTTTTTCTATGAGCAATCAATCTTATCTTACCTTTTTATTAGCAGGGAGTTTGTTCGAAGGTAGAAAGATGGGTAAATACGTTTCACTTAAAACGTTAAAAGATTTCGAAATTACAGTAGAGAGATATATCGAACAGAAAGAACAGGATGTGGCTGTGGTTTCGTGCAAATACAAGGGCAAAAAGAAAGATTTCTATACCAACTTTACCTATTATATTGGTGTAGATGATTCTAAAATATACCGATTGGAGAGTAGTGCTTTTAATCTTCCATTAAAAGTTAATGCTACTTCTAAAATGCCACCTAACGTTACTACGGTTGCAACTTTTAACGGTGCAAATACGCCCATTCCTGTGTTAGAAAGTATATCTACTAAGCTATTTCTACACCTGAGCACTCGAAATAGATCTATTAGCCCCGTTATTAATTCAATGTTAACCGTTTACCAATTGGATAAAAATCTGAATACGCAGAATTTTACCGAGTTAAACAAAAAAATACAAGACAAAACCGTTGTCGAATCCATTGCATATAACCCTGATTTTTGGAAAAACAATCCCATCGTAAAGCAAACCGCTTTAGAGGATGCCTTTATTAAAATGATGGAGAGCAAATCGGCTTTTGGTACTATGATAGATACACAATAATGCACAACCCTACAGAATTACAAAAGATTATAGAAAATGCTATTCCTAAAATAGCTTACCCAACGCAACCTGCAAATTTATACGAACCCATTAAATACATCATGAGTTTGGGAGGTAAACGAATTAGACCAGTAATGGTATTAATGGCCACCGAGCTTTTTACAGACGAAGTTGTTAAAGCGCTTGATGTAGCCCTTGCTATCGAAACGTTTCACAATTTTACGCTAGTTCACGACGACATCATGGACAATGCGCCTTTAAGAAGAGGTAAACAAACTGTGCATGAAAAATGGGGTGTTAATAATGCTATTTTAAGTGGTGATGTAATGATGGTAGAATCTAACAAGCATCTTTCTAAAGTGGACATCGCTGTACTGAAACCCGTATTGGACACCTTTAACCATACCGCTCAAGGTGTGTGCGAAGGTCAACAATTAGATATGGAGTTCGAAACTAGAGATGATGTAAGTATCCAGGAATACATCGAAATGATCAGATTAAAAACTGCAGTTTTGTTAGGTGGTGCCATGAAATTGGGTGCTATAGTTGGTGGTGCCGACGAAAGAAATGCAGAGTTGCTTTATCAATTTGGTGAAAATTTAGGTGTGGCTTTCCAGCTACAGGATGATATTTTAGATGTTTATGGAGATCCCGAGAAATTTGGAAAACAAGTAGGAGGGGATATCATTTCCAATAAAAAAACTTTCCTTCATTTAACCGCCAAGCAATTAATCAAAGAGGATGAAACTGTTATCCTTTTAGGTAGTCACGACATTGCCGAGCAGAAAGTTGCTGCGGTGACAGCTTTGTATAACAGCTATGGCATCAGAGAACTTTCTAATGCTAAAATGGAGCAATATCTAACTAAAGCGTATCAAGCTTTAGATGATTTGGCAGTAGAGGAGGATAGGAAAAGCAATTTGAGAGAATTAACGAAGCAAATCATGGAGCGGGAAAGTTAATTGGGTATTGTTTAATTGTTGTAGGTTAGGACTAAGCAGAAATAAACATGAACGCTTCATTTCGACCGCACTGTAGCGAGTGGAGAAATCTTTGAAAAGATAATTTTGATGGTTGTTGGAAGTAACCGTAATCTAAAACTATTAGACGCCTTTTACCTCGAAAATTATATATAATAGATGACTAGCTAGTCGGGATTTATAATCTCGACTTAGCGAACAACAATGGATTTGCAATCCATAACTTAAAAAAATATATAATACGAAAAAAAGCCCTGAGAATTTCTCAGGGCTTTTTTTCGTATCTTAATACAAATATTATTCTGCAGAATCAGCAGCTGGTGCTTCCTCAACTTTAGCAGCTTTTTTAGCAGGAGCTTTTTCAGCAGCAGCTTTCTTAGGAGCAGCAGTTTTTTTAGCTTCAGCTTTAGGAGCAGCTTCTTTCTTAGCAGGTGCAGCATCTTCTACTACAGCTGGTAATACAGAAACGTATGATTTGTTATCTCTTTTCTTTTTGAAAGTAACGATACCTGGTACCAAAGCAAATAAAGTATGGTCTTTACCAATGCCAACACCTTTATCTGGGTGGTGTTTTGTACCACGCTGACGAACGATGATGTTACCAGCGATAGCTTCTTGACCACCGAAAATTTTAATACCTAGACGTTTACTATGCGACTCGCGACCGTTTTTTGAACTACCGGCTCCCTTCTTATGTGCCATTTTTTTATCTTTTATATGACTAGCTAAAAAAGCAGCTAATCATTGAATTTGCAAATAATTTAACTACAGAGTGATACTCTCAATCTGGATTTTGGTGAACGACTGACGGTGACCATTTTTCTTTTTGTAACCTTTTCTACGTTTCTTTTTGAAAACGATTACTTTATCACCTTTTAAATGAGACACGATTTTAGCTGAAACCTTAGCTCCTTTAACTGCAGGTGCACCTACAGAAATTTTACCACCATTGTCAACCAACAATACATTGTCAAATTCAATACTAGCGCCTTCATCTCCTTGTAAACGGTGTACAAAGATGTGCTGGTCTTTTGCAACTTTAAATTGTTGCCCTGCTATATTTACTATTGCGTACATTGTTAAAAAATTATTTTATTTCTATTTATTTTTATTCGAGGTGCAAATATAGAACATTTAATTTTCAAACGCAATAGCGAAGATAAAATATTCGTAAGCTAAATACATACGACAGAAACTGTCTTCAAATTATATTTATAGAGCTAATTATCATATCTAACGATTTAGATAACAGATACGAGCAAGCATCCCCATCCTAAGATCATCAACAAGCCACCAAGAGGTGTAATCGGTCCTAAAAACTTAAAATTCTTTTTTAAATATTCTGCTAATGATAACAAGTAGATGCTAAAAGAAAAAAAGATGGTACCAAATGTAACCAAGTAATAAGCCCACTGAATTAAGTTGAGGCCGACATTTGCATTGTATCCAATTAAAATTAGAAACAGGGCGCTATAAGTTTGATATCTTACACCAACTTCAAAAGAAGCCAGTTTCTCGGTCGATAAAACCTTTTTTAAAGCATGTGCCCCAAAAGCTCCAAAAATGATAGCAAGTATACCAAAGGCAGCTCCCGTAGCAATTACACAATTGTTAGTCATGTAGGTAAAGGTAGTAAAAAATCATTGCCCTGGATTTAAACCAAGGGCAATGAAAGATTTTATTTGTTAAGCGCTTTTCTTACTTGAGGCGCAATCTTTTCTCCAAAAATTTCAATTGATTTCATCATGTGGTTATGAGCAGGTGCACCAACATCCATGTGTGCTGAAAAACGGGTTAGACCAAATAGTTCGTTCATCATAATGATTTTCTCTGCTGCTTCGTTAGCATCTCCAATAATTAAATGCCCATGTTTTGATCTTCCGTAATCGTACTGACCTCTTTGGAACGGCGGCCAACCTCTAGACTTTCCAATCCTATCCATCTGAGCAGAATAAACAGGGTAGTAGTAGTCTGCAGTGGCTTGACTATCGTCGCCGAAGAAAGAATGCATGTGCACGCCAACTTGGAATTTGTTCATATCGTGTCCGGCATCTTCGTAAGCTTGTTTGTAATAATCAAACAGCGGTTGAAATTGTGCTGGATTACCGCCAATAATGGCAAACATTACAGGCAAGCCCAATTTTCCAGCTCTCACTACTGATGCAGGTGTACCACCAACTGCCACCCACATTTTCAAATTATTGTCTACCGCACGTGGCAAAATCTGTTGTTCTTTCAGCTCCGGCCTAAATTTTCCTTTCCAAGAAATGGTTTCTTGTTCATTAATTTTAACTAAAAGGTTCAGTTTCTCTTCAAATAGCGCATCATAATCTGCTAAATTCTGGCCGTACAGTGGAAACGATTCGATAAAGCTACCACGGCCAGCCATTAACTCTGCTCTGCCGTTAGATATCAAATCTACCGTAGCAAAACTTTGATATAATTTAACTGGATCTGATGAACTCAATACCGAAACAGCACTTCCCAACTTGATGTTTTTGGTGACTGTAGCTGCTGCTGCTAATACAATTTCAGGGACAGAAACTGCATAGTCTGGCCTATGGTGTTCACCAATGCCATAGAAATCTAAGCCAACTTGGTCCATCAACTTAATTTCTTCTATAATTTCCTGTAAACGTTGTTGTGCCGATTGTACTTCGCCATTAGCGCTGATCTGTAAATCGCCAAACATTCCAATACCTAATTCCATTATTTATCCTTTTGTTTGATACAAAGATAACTCTATCTGTAGTGCAAAGTTTTTGATGTATGTTAAGAAATATATGGAGTAGTAAAAATTAGCAACTTATAATCGTTGATCAACAAAGTCAATCACCTCTTTGTCTTGTCTAGGCTCAAACCAAGTAGTTTCCGTATCTTTTCTAAACCAGGTAAGTTGTCTTTTTGCAAAGCGACGAGTGTTTTGCTTGATCTTATCAATGGCAGTTGGTAAATCGGTTTTGCCTTCTAAATAATCGAAAATTTCGGAATAGCCCACAGTCTTCAAAGCATTAAGTTCTTTGTAAGGCGCTAAAGATTTTACTTCGTCAACCAAACCACTTTCAATCATTAAATCTACTCGGTGATTAATTTGATGATAAAGCTTTTCTCTATCAGTATTTAAACCAATTTTGATGATGTTAAACGGACGCTTTTTTTTATTAGAAGTGAGGAAAGAACTCAGTTTTTGCCCGGTAGAAAGTACTACTTCTAAACCACGGATCATTCGCTGCGGATTGCTCTGGTCGACTTTTTCAAAATACTCTGGGTCTAATGTAGCTAACTGATTTCTAATGACTTCAATACCTTCATCAGCAAATTGTTGGTTCAGCTGTTCGCGAATATTTAGATCAATTTCAGGCATTTCATCCAAACCGTTACAGATGGCGTTGATGTAAAGTCCAGAACCACCAACCATGATGATGACATCATGTACAGTAAACAGCTTTTCGATCAGCGCTAAGGCCTGAACTTCGAAATCTCCAGTACTAAATAATTGCGTTATGCTGTGCGAGTTAATGAAATGATGAGGCGCTTCGGCCAATTCTTCTTCTGAAGGTTTTGCCGTGCCAATGCTCATTTCCCTAAAAAATTGGCGTGAATCTGCAGATATAACCTCGGTTTGATAGTGCTTTGCTAACGTTATGGCTAAGGAAGTTTTACCAATAGCCGTTGGCCCAACTACAACAATAAGTGTCTTCATTTGAGTTGCTGGTTACAGGAGATAAGTTCCGAGATTGTTGTTAATTTCTTTAGGGGCTGGTTTAATAATTTTAGGTTGAACTTAAAACTTATACCGTACAACCTAAAATTTTAGACTAATAATCGTCTTTGTCGTTGCCGTAATCATCGTGACCGTAATCATCTTCACCGTCGCCAAATTCATCTTCTTGCTCATCATCTTCGTCGTCATGTCCTTCTTCTTGCGCATTAATGCCTCGACCGCCCATTGCTTCTAGTTCATCTGTATCTTCTGGAACAAAATCCATTTCATTTAAGAAATCAAAATCACTATTCGATGCTGCGCTACTCGCTGCAACTGCACCGATATTACCTTTTTCAATGATTTTAGGTGCTTCTCCAATGCTTTTAACCAGGTATGGATATTCGATTTTAGGATCGTTATCTAAAATAATTTTGATTAACTCTACGTGAAAATCGTAAGGTCTTTCGAAATTATAGATGTAGTAAAATTTTTGATGTGGATCTTCAATAAAACTGCTCAATTTCGACTTTTCCATCAAAACTACGCCGTTATCAATCTTACGTTGTGTTGGATGAATTGCAATTTCATCGCCTTTAATCCAATTATCTGTACTTACGTAAAATGAAGAAGGCTTATCAGCATTATATCCCGTACTACGATGTATGGCTCTATGTAAATCTTCGAAAGTTTGTGTGCTCTTGATGTCTATTTCGCGTGTAACGTCGTCGTAATCTTCAAAAGAAATTCTAAATCTATAAATTGCCATGTGATATAAATACTGCTTTGTTTTCGGTAAAAATATAAAAAAACTCTAAAAGTCCGAAGACGGATGTTCTAAAGTTGAACATCTGAAAGTACAACAATAACCGTACCTCTGAGCTCTAAAAACTTAAATTAAATAGGTTCCAATCCTAACTCTTTGGCTTTTTGAAGCATATAATGTAGTTGGTTTTCTTAACTCTAATACTTAATATTGAACTACACATAAATGACAAAATAAATGAAAAACTTAAAATTAAAAACTGAACGATGCCTTACATTTTATTTAAAAGGTATTAGCATGATTGTTGTATTGGCATTATTCGTATTACCTATCAAAGCACAGACCTTAGATGAAATTGCATATTTGGGTAGTATTTATCGAGTTCTTAATGAACAAGGCATGAAAAAGGGTAATGCCGAAATTATTTATAATACGGGTAGTTATTATCCCGAAATAAAAGGAAAAGTTAAATCTGTTAATAATATAGAGATCACTTACTACACTGGAGATTTCTATCCCGAAATAAAAGGAAAAGTAAAATCAATCGGTAAAATGAATATTGTCTATCACACTGGAGATTTTAACCCTGAAATAAAAGGAAAAGTAAAATCTATTGGAAATATAGAGGTTACCTATTATACTGGAGACTTTTATCCTGAAATTAAAGGAAAGTTAAAGTCTGTAGGAAGTGCCAATTTTGTTTATTATACAGGAGATTTTTATCCTGAAATTAAAGGGAAGATAAAAACTATAAATGGCGAACTACCACAATATTTAATTGCGCTTATTTTTGAACTAGGTATGAATTGATTTACTTCAGAAGTTGATAATTATTGGTGTGAAAATCTAATTAAATAGGTTTAAGACCTAGTTCGTTGGCTTTTTGCACCATATATTTAAAAGCTTCATCGTAGCTATTTTTGATGTCTCCTTCTAAAATGGCTTCACGTATTGCGTTTTTTAAAATGCCAACTTCTTTACCAGCACTTAAACCAAAGGTTTTCATAATGTCGTTGCCAGAAATAGGAGGTTGCCAGTTGCGTAACTGATCACGTTCTTCTACATCCTTTATTTTCTGTTTTACCAACTCGAAGTTATTACGGTACTTTTTAATTTTATATTCGTTTTTGGTTGTCACATCGGCATTGCAAAGTAACATTAGGGCTTCAATGTCTTCTCCAGCTTCAAAAAGCAAACGGCGTACTGCCGAGTCGGTAATTTTATCTTGCGCTAATACAATTGGACGTAAATGTAATAGGACTAACTTCTGCACAAACTTCATTTTTTCATTTAGAGGAAGTTTGAGCTGCGCAAAAATTTGAGGCACCATACGTGCGCCTTTATCCTCGTGCCCATGGAAAGTCCAACCGTGGCCTTCCTCAAAACGTTTGGTGTTTGGTTTAGCAATGTCATGAAGAATTGCCGCCCAACGCAACCATAAATCATCAGTAGTTTCGCAGATGTTATCTAAAACCTGTAAAGTATGATAGAAATTATCTTTATGCCCTCTGCCTTTGATGATATCTACACCATATAACTTAGCCATTTGAGGGAAGATCAAATCCAGTAAGCCCGTATCAAACAGATAGTTAAAGCCAATAGAAGGTTTTTTTGCGAGGATAATTTTATTCAGTTCGTCGCTAATTCTTTCTTTCGATACAATTTTGATGCGCTCTTTTTGAGATTTAATTGCATCAATGGCAGTCTGGTCAATCTCAAAATTAAGCTGAGTAGCAAAGCGAATGGCTCTCATCATTCGCAACGGATCGTCGGAAAACGTAACTACAGGGTCAAGTGGTGTGCGGATCAATTTATTTGCTAAATCTTCCAGACCATTAAAAGGATCTACAACTTGGCCATAGTTTTCTTTGTTTAAGGAGATGGCTAGGGCGTTGATGGTAAAATCGCGGCGTAATTGATCGTCTTCTAAAGTTCCATTTTCTACAATAGGTTTGCGGGAATTAGCTCTGTAGCTTTCCTTGCGGGCGCCCACAAATTCTACCTCTAAATCCGCATGTTTTAACATGGCAGTACCGAAATTTTTAAAAACAGCGACGTTAGTTTTTAGCTTTTGACCAACTTTTTCTGCAAATGCAATACCATTGCCCAACACTACAACATCGATATCTTTAGAAGGTCTATTCAAGTAAATGTCACGAACAAAGCCGCCAATAACGTAAGTTTCGGTAGTTGTAATCTCGGCAGTTTCAGCTAAGATTTTAAAGATAGAAGCCTCGATATTTCCTAGAAGGGATTTCGCATCGTGAGGCTGTGGGTTGGTTTGCATAGGCTGCAAAGTTAAGAAAAACCCCTAAATCCTCCCGAATAATCTCGGGACAAGCTCTAAAGGGGACTTTATATTATAACGCGTCTAACATTGAGCTTAAGGTCAATTCCCCTTTTAGGGGGGGATGGCGCTTACTTTCTTATAAACTCAAACTGCCCCCCAGAACCTAATTTAACAATAGTTGATGGCTGTTTAGGCGTCCTGTTCTCTTGTTCAAAGTCTATAATGTAATCAACTGCATCTTTTATATGATCACTAATTTCATCAAAAAATTTAGGAGTAGGTTCTCCACTTATATTAGCTGATGTAGATACGATAGGTTTGCGGAAACGTTGGAGTAATTGTTGGCAAAAATCGTGCTTTGGTATCCTAATGCCGACACTGCCATCTGCATTGATGACATTTGGAGCTAAGTTTTTTGCGTTAGAAAAGATCACTGTTAGAGGCTTCTCTGCATATTCAATCAGATCGTAAGCCACTTCTGGAACGTCGTTTACATAGCTTTGAAGCTTATTGTCGGTGTCTAACAATACAATTAAGCTTTTATCTGCCGACCTACCTTTGATTTCATTTACTTTGGCAACAGCTTCAGTATTTGTGGCATCGCAACCTAAACCCCAAACGGTATCAGTAGGATAAAGAATTACGCCTCCATTTTTTAATATTTCCAAAGCTTTATTGATTTCTTCTCTCATTTGCATGTTGCAAAGGTAAGCATTAGCAAGAAGCTTGTATCCCTAATTTATTACAATTTCGTACTAACATTTTGACTTGTAGATGTGTTAAATTATTTAAGAACCAGAAATTTATCGGTAAACTTATAGTGAAATAATAAATCACAATACACACACAAATGTTATGGATACGATGAGAAAAATAGGCAGTTTTTTGATAGTCGTGGTACTATTTTCTGCCTGCAGCAGTCTACAGGTTGCTTCAGATTTTGATAAAGAAGTAGATTTTAAAAACTATAAAACTTACAATTTTTACGAAAATGGTTTAGAAAAATTGGAGGTGAATGGTCTCGACAAAAAGCGAATAATGGCTGCAGTAGATACGGAAATGCAAGCAAAAGGCTTTACTAAAGTCGAAAAACCAGATTTGCTAATTAATCTAGTAGTGATGAAGCGAAACCGTACTGATGTTTACGATAACGGATTTTACGGCGGTCCTTGGGGATGGCGTGGCTGGGGCTGGGGAATGGGCTGGGGACCTTTTTGGGGCGGAGGCATGAGAACTACCGATCGTTACCAAGAAGGAATGTTCATTATCGATTTTTTAGATCCAAAAACTAAAATGCATGTATGGCATGGCCGTGGCGATGGATTTAATTTGGACAGCTTTAAGAACAGGGAAGAAAGAATTAATACTGGTGTGAAGGAAATTTTAGCTCAGTATCCGCCACAGCAGTAGGAATAACCAATAACAAAGCAATAATAATCAAACCCCAAGTGTCAAAAAAAGGCCAAAACTAAATAACGGGATACCGCAGTTTGGACAATAGATTTGCTAAAAGTTAAAAGCCGAAAGACTAAAGCTTGATAGGTCAAGTTAGTTTTTCGGCTTTTTATTTACTTTAAGCTTTTCGCTTTAGTCTTTCAGCTTTAAACAGCTACATTGTTCTCTCTCAACGCATCATTAAGAGAAGTCTTTTTATCTGTAGATTCTTTACGTTTACCAATTATTAAAGCACATGGTACTTGATATTCGCCAGAAGGGAATTTCTTAGTGTAAGAACCAGGAATTACTACCGAACGAGCTGGTACAATACCTTTGTATTCTACAGGTGTTTCGCCAGTAACGTCAATAATTTTAGTTGATGCAGTTAATACTACATTTGCACCTAAAACAGCTTCTTTCTCTACGCGTACACCTTCTACAACAATTGCTCTAGAACCTAAGAAACAATCGTCTTCGATGATTACTGGCGCAGCTTGAACCGGCTCTAAAACCCCACCAATACCAACACCACCGCTTAAGTGAACACGCTTGCCAATTTGTGCACATGAACCAACAGTAGCCCAAGTGTCAACCATCGTACCTTCATCTACATAAGCACCAATGTTTACGTAAGAAGGCATCATGATTACGCCAGGTGCCAAGAAAGCACCATAACGAGCACTTGCCATTGGTACCACACGTACACCTTTTTCTTTATAATCTGTTTTTAAATCCATTTTATCATGGAAAACAAAAGGACCAGCTTTAGTTTCACCCATCTGTTTGATAGGGAAATAAAGGATCACGGCTTTCTTAATCCACTCGTTAATTCCCCAACCATTTAAAATTGGCTCGGCAACTCTAATTTCGCCAGAGTTTAGTTTTTGAATAACTACTTCAATAGCTTCAGAATATTCTTTGTATTGTAATAAGCTTCTGTCTTCCCAAGCTTCTTCTATTTGTTTTTTAAGTTCAGCAATCATTGTATTTTAAAAATTTATGCAAAATAAGTCTTTATAAGTTAAAATTTAAAGGTAAAAAGTGGAAAGTTGTAAGTAATGAGTTTTATGTGCTGAAATGTAGCTGTAAATCTCAATATGTAAATCCAAATTTTGTTTAATTTTGAAACATGGGAGAAGCAGAGAAACTACGTATTGATAAATATCTTTGGGCTATTCGGGTTTTTAAAACTAGAAGTTTGGCAACTGATGCCTGCAAAGCGGGAAGGGTGAAATTGAAGGGACAGAATATTAAACCTTCGGCTATTGTGAAGATAGGTGATGTGTATCAGATCAGTAAAGGTGCTGAAAGAAAAGTGATAGAGGTAGTAGATTTTTCTTACAACAGAACAGATGCTAAAATTGCCGTGACGAAATATAAAGATCTAACTCCGGTTGAAGAAACTCGTGCATTTAAGTCGGTATTTCATGCGCCAACTTTACAGAGAGATAGAGGAGCGGGTAGACCAACTAAGAAAGATCGTCGTGAGACGGATGATTTATTAGGTGGTTTTTGGGAAAACGAGGATGACGAGTAGCTTGCAGTTACTAACTCCCTCTCATTTTTAAGGAGAGGGTTGGGGTGAGGTTCTGTATTAACCTCTCTCCCGATAAATCGGTATCTATCCTTTAAAAGGAGAGAATTTCAAGAGCAGTTCAAAATCAATATTTACTTCTTTTTCGCTAGGTTTTGTACTACGCAGAAGTCTACAACTTTCTTAATCAAATCCATTGGTAAAGGTTTGTCGATAGGGAATTGAACGGTGCCTTTAGAAGTTTGATAACCTTCTAAATCATTTGATAAAGCCTCAATTGCTTTATTTCCAGGGTATAAACCGATATGGCTTTTATAGCCAGCAAAATGGATCAAATTACCGTTTAGTGTGAATGTTGGAATTGCGTAACTGATTTTCTGCTTGGCTTCTGGAACCATTCTTTGTAAATCTTCTCTCAATTGCTGTAGTATTTTTTGAGTTTCTACAGGGAAAGAAGCAATATATTCGTCGATGGTGTTATACTTTTCCATAATTGTCTTTAAATATAATTGATCAATTGTCGTCACCCTAAATTTATTTTGCTTCGCAGCTACTTTGTGGTTAGGGGCAGTTTAGCTAACAGATGCTGAAATAAATTCAGCATGACGATAACGAAAATCACAATTTTTTTGCCTCGTTCCAATAAACATCCATTTCGGCAAGTGTCATATCCTGTAATGCTTTTCCGCTGGCCTTTGCTTTTTCTTCCAAGTATTGGAAACGTTTAATGAATTTTTTATTGGTTTTCTCTAAAGCATTTTCCGGATTGATATCAATAAAACGAGCATAGTTTACTAACGAGAACAGTAAATCACCAAATTCTCCTTCTGCTTTTTCAATGTCAATCTCTTTACCCTCAGCAATATTAAATTCATTTTTGAATTCTTGCAGCTCTTCTTCAACCTTCTCCCAAACTTGTTGTTTTTCTTCCCAGTCAAATCCAACACCTCTAGCTTTTTCTTGTATTCTACCCGCTTTTACTAGTGCCGGTAAGGATGTTGGCACGCCTGCTAAAACCGATTTATTGCCTTCTTTCAGTTTCAGTTTTTCCCAGTTCTGCTTTACTTGTTCTTCGTTTTCAACTTCAATATCGCCATAAATGTGCGGATGTCTACTAATTAACTTGTCGCAAACTCCGTTCAAAACATCGGTAATATTAAACTGATTTTGCTCATCCCCAATTCTTGCGTAAAAAACAAGATGCATCATCACATCGCCCAATTCCTTTTTGATTTCCTGCATATCACCATCTAAAATAGCATCAGAAAGTTCATAAGTTTCTTCAATGGTCAGGTGCCTTAGGGTTTCCATGGTTTGTTTTTTATCCCAAGGACATTGCGTTCGCAAAGTATCTAGCACATTTAGCAAACGTAAAAAAGCACCATCTGGCGTAGGAGAACTGATAGGAGGAATATTAGCCGGCATAATTATATAACGTTAAAAGCAATTAAAATTGTAGTTAGAAATAAAACGATCAGGCCGCAAAGAAATAAAACATCTGCCAATTTTTCTAACCTATTTGAACGTTGCTGAGATTTATTTCTGATCGCAAGAAATGAAAGTAAGCAGCTGCTCATAAAGCTAACAATAGCCAAAGTAGCACCTTCATCTATATAAGAAGCTTCGCTCATTTTAGTGATTTTACTAGAAGTAAGCACCACGAAACAGAAACCTAAAAGATTTGCAGACGTATTTAGTATGTGAGGCGATTTAGAAGATTGATTATTCGGTTCGCTCATCGGTTGTAATCACTTTTTTAGGCTTAAATAATATTATTCGTTTCTTTTTTCGGATGGTTTTTTGTTCTTCACCTAATAAAATAGCCCAAGCGTCTAAACCATCAACTTTTTGGAAGATAATTTTCATCATTGCTAAATAAGGCATACATAAAAACATACCAGAAATACCCCATAACATTTCGCCAACTACAATGCCAATAAATGCGATTAAAGCGTTGATTTTAACTTTCGAACCCACAATTAATGGCATCAAAATATTACCATCGATAGTGTGAATACCTACGTAGGCGAACAACACAAAAAGCGCCTTAGTGGCACCAGCCGTAGCGAAGGTGATCAATACACTAATAATTAGCGATATTGAAATTCCTAAATAAGGAATGATGTTGAAGATACCTGCTACCAACCCAAGTAAAATGGCATATTTTACACCTAAAATAGACAAAGTAAGTACCATTAACACACTCACAATTACCATTTGAATAAATAGGCCGGTAATATATTTTTTGATAATATACTGAATTTCATTTACCGTCTCAGTCACCTTTATGCGGTGTTCTTCTATAAAAACCGTTACTAAAAAACTATACAGTAGTCTTCTGTAATTAAGTAGAAAGAATGTAAAAAGCAATGTGAATGCAATAAACAATAAGCTCGAAGAAAGTGTGATTAATGTAGTGCCAACAACAGTTGCACTGGTTGCTAAGGCTTTTTCTGCACTATCTGCTAAGTAGCTTTTTTGCTTGCTAATGTTTACGTTAAAGGTTTTTGAAATCCAATTTTGTAGCTCATGGAACGAATTGGTAACTTGTTTTTCTAACAAAGGCCAATCGCTCCAAAGTTCGCTCAATTGTAACGCGAAAAAATGACCTATGCCATAAATTACCCCAAGCATGATGATGACGGTAAGTATGGTTGCCAAACTCCGTTTTAAGCGCATTTTTACTTCCAAGAAATTTGCCAGCGGCAACATCAAAAAAGCCAGCAAAAGCGAAAATAACAGGGGCGATAATATGCTTTTACCTAGAATAGCAAGGTAACCTAGCATCAGGATAGATAATAAAGCAAAAGTGAGCCTGACTATAAAAGGTAGTTGTATTTGCATAAGCTGCGACTAATTTAATGGTAAAGTTAACATTTAGTAGAGATAGAAAGTTCGTTTGCTTAAAGAAGTTTTTTTAACTTTTAATCGTGGGACATCGTATTTATAGAAAAATTAGTCTACTGTTGTAGTAGTTTTTGTATTTTTGTATCACACTTACGTTATTTCATTGCTCTCTTCGTGAATTACTGTGTTATTTATTTTAAATGAACAAAGAGGCATTTAAGGAAAAGTTATTTAAGGAGGTCTATGAAAATCATTGGCTGAAGCTTTATTTGCATTTGCTTAAAATGGTGGATGATGAAGACGATGCCAAAGATATAGTGCAAGAAGTTTTTACTAATCTTTGGAATAATTTTGATAACATAGGCATCAATACTTCGTATTCTGCTTACTTGTATTCTTCTGTTAGAAATAGGGCTATCAACTATTTAGCACATAAAAAAGTTATTGTAGATCACGAAAAATACCAAGAAGGGCAAGCTCAAAATCAATATTTTAACAGTCCAGATGTTTTTCTAATTGAGAAGGAATTGGCTAATCAGATTAATAGTGAGATAGATAATTTACCCCCCAAAATGGCGGAAATCTTTAGAAAAAGCCGATTAGAAAATAAATCCTACAAAGAGATTGCTGAAGAACTTGAAATAGCCGAAAACACGGTAAAAAAGCAAGTTAGCAGAGCTTTACGGTTAATGAGGGAAAAATTTCTTCATATCAAGTACTACCTTTTCTTTTTATAGCTGTCATATTGTTGTTTTTACCCAAACAACGATATGTCTATTAAGATTACCAACGAATTATTAAAGAAGTACACCAATAATCTATGTAGTCCCGAAGAAAGGATTGCTGTAGAACTTTGGTATAATCAATATGCTGCAAGTAAGCAAGCTAAAACGTTAAGTTTAGAGGCACTTAATTCTGCGAACCAGCAAATTTGGAATCATATTAAACTAGAAACTGGTAAAAAATCAGCTCGTAGCTTTTCTCTCTTAAAAGTAGCAGCAGCTATTGTCGTATTGGCTAGTATTTCTTTCGCCATTTATAAAGCCACAGATAAAAATGTAGGTGATATTGATACTAAAACTCATTTTGTAAGTGGCAAGGTCAAGGCCGAGATTTCTGTTGCTTCAAATCATTCTATTGTTTACAGCAATGCGGATGTGAAGAAGGCAATGTCTGAATTGAAAGGCAATGAACAATTGACCATCAGTACTGCGATTGGAGAAGAGTACCACGCCTTTTTACCAGATGGCAGTGAAATTTGGTTGAACGCAAATAGTGAAGTTGTAATTCCCTCTAATTTTAATCAAACCTATCGTGATCTAAACCTTAAAAAAGGTGAAGCCTACTTTAAGGTAGCTAAAGATAAAACAAAGCCATTTAGGGTTTTTGCAGCTAATGCAAAAATTGAAGCGCTTGGTACCGAGTTTAACGTTAATTACCGCGAGGAAAATAAAAACGTTAAGGCATTTTTGGTAGAAGGCTCTATCAGCATCACTAAGAAAAGCGGACAATCGATCATCAAACCTAATCAACTTTATCAGATTGACGAGTTAGCCGATGTTTCGTCGGTACACGAGATCGAAAATCCTTCAACACAATATGCTTGGAAGACCGGGTATTTTGAGTATGCTAATACACCACTGCCCGAAATTTTGGAAGATCTTTCCAAGTGGTACAATTTCAGTTACGAAATAGATCCGAAGTATAAACATAAAACGCTTACGGGGAAAATTTCTAGGAAACAACCGTTCAATGAAGTACTAGCCATACTAGAATTTTCTGGGATTAAATATAGAAAGGAGGGAGCGCACTTAGCATTGATACTGTAATAATCCTAATTCTAGCAACCAACTATTTATAACAATACAAATTATTAACCTAAACCTTTTTTATGAAAATAAAAATCTACTTACTGCTCGGTCTGTTAGCCTACTTTGGTCAGGCAGCAGCGGCTCAAAATCTAACACTTAATCTCACGAATGCTAAATTTCAGCAGGTTGTTAAAGAAATTGAGGAGCATTCAAAATTTCGATTTATATACGATCCGAATGAGATTAATAGCAATACACTTTACACAGTAAATGTTAAAGATAAAAGTATAGACATCGTATTGAAACAAGTTTTTAAAAATAGCGACTTGAAATATCAAACTTTTGATAATACCATTGTAGTTAAACGTAAAAACGTAAGCAATAATGTACAAGATGGTATTGTGGTAACCGTGCTTGATGAAAATAATAAACCCATTCCTGGTGTTACATTAAAAGCTAAAAACAAGCCATCTGTTTTTGGTACCAATGAAGATGGAAAGGCAAACCTTTCTGGTTTGACAAATGGAGATGTTTTAGTAGTGATGTACATCGGTTATAAAACACAAGAAATTAAAATAGAAGGAAATAACGTAAATGTTGTTCTTATTCCAGATTTGAGCAAATTGGACGAAGTTGTGGTGGTAGGCTACGGAACTTCTACTAACAGGAATAACGTAGGTTCAATTTCTAGTGTTACTGCTAAAGATTTGGAAAACCAGCCAGTAATAGATCCTTTGGCTGCTTTGCAAGGCCGAGCTACGGGTTTGATGATTTCTTCTAATAGTGGTTTGCCTGGTGGTGGCTTTAATGTGCAATTGCGTGGTGCTAATTCTTTGCAAAGTGGTAATACACCACTTTACATTGTAGATGGTGTACCTTTCTCTGATGATAGTATGAACCAATTTATTGCGGCAAACGGTCGTCAAAATCCATTGGCTATGATTAATCCTAAGGATATTGAACGTATAGATATCTTAAAAGATGCAGACGCTACCGCTATTTATGGTTCGCGTGGTGCTAATGGTGTAGTGTTAATTACTACCAAAAAGGGTCAATCGGGTAGCACTAAAATAGATTTTAGCGCTAATGTTGGAGCTTCTAAGGCTATTAAAACACTAGAAATGTTAAATACCGAACAGTTCTTAGAGTTAAGACGTGAAGCTTTTGCTAACGACAATAATACGCCTACTACAGCTACCGCTCCAGATTTGTTAACGTGGAGCCAAACAGATTATAATGATTGGCAAGAAAAATTGTACGGTTTTTCTGCACCTTTTAGCAACTATCAACTATCTATGAGTGGCGGTTCAGATCAAGTAAAGTATTTGTTTAGTGGGAATTATAACAACCAGGGCGACCCTTTGCCAGGCAATAAATCATATAATCGTATTAATGGAGCTTTTAATATTAGTGCTCAATCTAAGAATGGTAAGTTTAAATTAAATGCTAGTGTAAATTATGCTACAGATAAAAATAACACCATACCTACAGATTTGGCTCAGTATTATAACCTAGCGCCAAACTATTATCTGTATAACCCAGATGGTAGCTATTATTGGTTTGGAACTTCTATACAAAACCCTTATGCCTTGATGGAAAGAACATCAGTTTCTAAAAGCAAATCACTTTTAGCAAACTCGGTGGCATCTTATCAAATATTGCCAGAGCTAGAAGCTAAGGTGAGTTTCGGTTATAACCTAAAAGGAATGGATCAGGTGCAAACATTACCATCTACTGGCTATAATCCAGCTAATGCAACAGGAGCAACAGCTTTTTATGGTTTTAGTGATTTTAATTCTCTAATTGTAGAGCCTCAATTAAATTACACTAAGTCTTTTGGTAAGCACGAAATTAAAGTGTTATTAGGAGGTACTTGGCAGAAAAGTGAGAGCAATGGTCACTTGTTATTAGGTTCGGGCTATGCGAGTAATAGCCAATTGGAAAATATGGTAGTTGCAAGTACTTTAAGAGCTACCAGTATGCAATTTGCGGATTATAGATATCAATCTATCTTTAGTAGAATTAGTTATAACTACGATAATAAGTATTTTCTAAACTTATCAGGACGTAGAGATGGTTCTTCTAGATTTGGTTCTGGTAACAAGTATGGTAATTTTGGAGCTGTTGGCGCTGGTTGGATTTTCTCTAAAGAAGATTTCTTGAAAGATAACAAAGTGTTGAGCTTCGGTAAGTTAAGAGCTAGTTTTGGTTTAACAGGTAGCGATCAAATTGGAGATTATAGATATTTAGATTCTTGGAGTGGTAGTTTGCCGTTTCAAGGCGTTGTTGGTATTGCACCAACTAGAGTATTTAATCCTTATTTCCAGTGGGAAGAAAATACTAAAAGAGAAATTGGGTTAGAACTTGGTTTTTTAAACGATAGATTCTTTTTAAATACTACCTATTACAATAACCGCTCTAGTAATCAACTGGTAGATATCACCTTATCGCCACAAACTGGTTATAGCTCATATTTTGGGAATTGGCCAGCTAAGATCGAAAATTCTGGTTGGGAATTTGACTTAACTTCAAATAATATTAGCAGTAAAGATTTTACATGGACGACAAGTCTTAATTTTTCTTTGCTAAAAAATAAGTTGTTAGAATATCCGGACTTAGCTACGTCAGCTGATGCTAACAGATATATTATAGGAGAATCAACAAGAATAGTAAAAGGCTACCAATTTACAGGTGTCGATCCAGCTACAGGGATTGCTCAATTTTTAGATGTAAATGGAGATAATAATTTAACTGCTGCCGATGAGGTAATACTTGGTAATTTAATGCCAAAGTATTACGGCGGTTTAAGTAATACATTTTCTTATAAAGGAGCTTCATTAAGCTTTTTATTTCAATTTGTGAAACAAGAAGGGCCAGGCTTGGCTTATGGACCTTTAGCAGGTAACTTAGGAGGGCTTACGAACTTTGATATTTCTGTATTAAATAGGTGGAAAAAGCCAGGCGATATCACGGATATTCCAAGAGCTTCTAGTTCATCTCCTAATGCGTCTTTAGCTGCCACTAGATATACAAGTTTTTACAGGTATTCTTCGGCTGCTTGGGAAGATGCATCTTTCATTCGGTTAAAAAATGTATCACTAGGCTATGATATTTCTAAATGGACGCAAAAAGTTAATATAAAAAGAGCAAGTATAAACTTTAGTGCTCAAAATTTATTCACTTGGACTTCATTTAGAGGTTTAGATCCAGAAATTCAGGGTTTTGACAGGAGTTTCCTTTCTACGGTTAATCCTTATGGGTCGGTAAAAACGTCGAGTACACCAACCATGAGAACTTTTGCTTTTGGTTTACAAGTTACTTTTTAATGGGAGGATATTGAAAGATGAGAAATATTTTAAAAAATGGTTCGCTTTTAAAAGCAAATGCCAATAAAAAAGTTTTAAAAATGAAAGCTAAATTTATCCCTTTATACATTGCAGCATTAAGTATCTCTAGTGTGTCTTGCAAAAAGTTCTTAGAAGCAGATCCTCCTAAAACCTTTAGTGTTTCTGAAGTTGTTTTTCAAGATGAAAAAATCGCAACTTCGGCAACAGTAGGTATGTATACTAGTATGAATGGTTTTAATAGTCAGTTTGCGAGTGGATTTCTATCTATTCTAATGTCTATAACAGCTGATGATTATTATTATGGAGCGAGTTCTTATGATGCTTATAAAAACAATGACTTGCTGCCAAGTACCAGTTATTTAGATAGAATGTGGAGCCAGCCTTATGCTATTATTGGGCAAGCCAATAGCGTAATAGAAGGCGTTGCCAATTCATCGTTAAGTGCATCGGTGAAAACACAGTTAACTAGCGAGGCGAAATTTGTGAGGGCATTCTGTTATTTTTATTTAGTGAACATGTTTAATAAAGTTCCATTGGTAATAGATACCGATGTAAATAAAAATAAAACGCTGCCTCAATCAACCAAGCAAGAAGTTTATAACTTAATTACACAGGATTTAATAGACGCTGTGGCTGGCTTGGGAGATGCTTATGCAAGTGCAGAGCGTGTAAGACCTAATAAGAAGGCAGCTCAAGCATTGTTGGCTAGAGTTTATTTGTACACTCAAAAATGGGAATTGGCAGAATCTACAGCGAGCTTGGTCATAGCCGATAATAGGTATAAAATTCCAACAGATTTAACAACCGTTTTTACAAAAACGAGTGAAGAAGCTATTTGGCAATTGTTAACGGTCAATGTTTCTACCACTGGTGTTAACACTTGGGAAGGATTTAGTATGGTGCCTAATAACACTACTGTAAATCCGTTGTATCGTATTTACCAAACTACTTTAGATGCTTTTGCTGGTACAGATAAACGTAAACTAATTTGGACTACTGAACAGGTTTTTGGTGGGGTTCCGTATCGTTATCCATCTAAATATAAATACAGAACAGCTACGCCGGTAGTTGAGTACAATACAGTTTTACGATTGGCAGAACAGTATTTAATTAGGGCAGAAGCTAGAGCTAACATTGGTACTGCTGCAAAAATTTCAGAAGCCGTTAACGATTTGAATGTGCTCAGAAGTAGAGCAAATGCACAGCCGTCATTAAGCTCCAATTTATCTAAAGCAGATGCATTATTAGCCGTTGAAAACGAGAGACGCTTCGAGCTGCTAGGCGAATGGGGGCATCGTTGGTTCGATTTAGTGCGTACCAATCGTGCTGTGCAAGTATTATCTGCAAAAACTAATGGTTTTACTGCATCAGATATGCTTATTCCAATTCATGAGGAGATTTTAAAAACCAATACTAACTTAAAACCAAATGACTAAGTTAAAGGCGTTTATTTTAGCTTTTACTTTGTTCTTGTTCGTGAAAACTCAGGGACAAGAACTGGTAAAGATACAGCCGGAAAAACCTCAGGCAAATGATTTGTTGACAGTAACTTTTAATCAGAAAGGCAGTAAAATCCCAGATACGGTTAAGGAGCTGTTTATCAATTTCACGTATTCCAATTTTTATGAGATGCCAAATCGTTTGCCAATGCAAAAGGTAAATGGTTTGTGGAATGTTTCTTTCAAGTTGCCATTCTATTCGAAGTATGGTTCGTTCACCATTTCTGATGCTAATAAGGATTTTGTTCAACAGCCAACCGATACTTCACATTATGAGTTTTTTGTCTATAAAGATGGGAAATTGATAGAAGGTAATTACTTGGCAAAAGGTTACAGTCTTTCATCACAAAACAGAAAGTCTGCAACTTTCGAACAACAACAGCAAGAATGGTTCAAGAAGGAACTTTCTATTTATCCAAATAACTATGAGTCGCAGTTGAGGATTTTGGCCTACGAGATGAAAAAAGCTAAAGGTCAGGCGAAATGGGATGCTCGTGAAAAGGCTCTTGCGGTAATTGAGAAGAAATTTAGAAGTAACCCAACGTTTGGTGGAAATATCAACTCTACTACCATGGGCTTTTTAATTATTGGCGAAAACCAAAAGGTAGATTCTATTAGGCAGGTTGTGGCTAAAGACTTTCCAAAGTCTGACTATGCAAAGGAGCATAATTTGGGTCTCTTTTTACGGAATAAAGATGAAGCTTTGGTGGTAGATAGCCTCCAAAAGCTATTGAAAAATGCAAAAGATGAAGATAAGAAGTCTTATTCGAGCGCTTACAATTATCTTTTTAGGTACTATATTAAGAAAAAGGATAAAACCAACGCACTAGCTTATTATCATAATACCATTAAAGGCGATACTAGTCCATACCGTTGGAGAGACTACAATAATTATGTGAAGTTTTTGGAGGAAAACAGTATGTTGTTAGATTCTGCCAAGAAATTGAATACCTACATTTTAGTCAACGTAGCTCAATATCCAACCTCCGTAATCCGGTATTTCCCAGAGACAGGTTATTTAATTGGTTTCGATGAGAAAAGAAAAGAAAATCTAAAGCAAGTAGAGAACGAACTAAAAGCAATGCAGGGGATTTTGAGCTATAAACTTGGTGAAAAAAGTGAAGCGCTGAAATGGCTAAGCGAAGTGAGAACTACCCTGCAATCGAAAGAATTATTGTTGAAAGTAGCCGATGTTTACAAAAGCTTGGAAGATAAAGCCGCCGCCACAGAAATGTTAGGCAATGCGTATAAACTAACTCCTTTTGATAATAAGGTAGCTGTACTTTTAAAAGAAAGTGTTTTAGCCAGTGGCGGAACAGAAGCAGATTTTAAAGCTAAGTTGGCAGTATTAGAAAAAGAATGGAAAGCAAGCCATTTTAACAGTTTGAAGAAAATTGTTTTAGACAAGCCTTTTCCAGATTTTCAAATTGTGGACATGAATAAGAAGCCTTTAACTGCAGAAGATTTGAAAGGAAAGGTAGTGCTGATTGATTTGTGGGCTACTTGGTGTAAGCCATGTATAGAGTTTTTCCCGTATTTGCATGTGATTTACGATAAGTATAAAGATGATAAGGATGTAATGTTTGTGATCTTGAACACTGCCAGTGGCAACACTTTTGAAGATGCTTCTACATGGGTAAATCAGAATAAAAACTTTACGTTTCCTTTCTACTTCAATGAGGATAAAAAATTAAGTGCAAAACTTGATGTAAACACCATTCCTACGACATTTCTTTTAGATAAGAACAGTAAAATAAGATTTAAGAAAGTAGGAAACGAAGGTGAAAAAGCAATGCCTCAATTAGATGCTATGATTGAGTTTTTAAAACAGCAAAAATAGAAGGTTAGTTAATATATTTTTGAGCTGAGCCGATCTTGATGATCGGCTCTTCTTTGTTTTAGGCTATTTTAACAGCTCTCAACATTTCTCTTTTCCCTGGTGCGCCAGGTAATTTTTCAATCTCAAAACCACAGGTTTTAACCGCTCTCTTTAAGTTCCCAGTAATGGCATAGGTTACGAAAATACCACCTGTTTTTAAGAAACTACAAGCATGAGCAATCATTTCGTTGGTCCACAGTTCGGGTTGGTGCCTTACCGAAAAAGCATCGAAATATAATACATCAAAGTGTTTTTCGGTTACGAAATTTTGTAGCGTAGTATAACTGATTTCTAGTTTGCAGTTGTTCGAAAGCTCAACTTCACTCTCAAGAGCTTGTTCATAATTATTGATAAAGCTATCCCAGATTTTTTCTGGCACATATTGATTGTAACCAGTAGAAGTTAGTGTTTCTTTCGACAATGGAAAAGCCTCTATAGAATGATAGCTCAGTTTTTTATCTACTTCTGTACAATGTTTATAGCTTAACAGAAAGTTCAATCCCGTACCAAAACCTACTTCTAAAACATTAATTTCAGATGTTTCCAGTTTTTCCAAGCCATGTTTTAACCCAGCTTCGATAAACACATGTTTACTTTCTTGTAATGCGCCATGTGCCGAATGGTAATGTTCGCCAATTTCTTCGTTAAACAAGGTGTTAGAGCCGTCGGCAGTGGGAGTGAGGATGTTCATGCAGCAAAAATAAGCCAAATTACTGAATTGTTGAACGTAGCGAAATCCCGATTCATCGGGATTAAATTGTTTTATTGTTGGGCTAAGTAATATCTAGATATTTTGAGATGATATTGTTTTTTATCATTGATGTTTTGGAAACACAAGTGTTGAACATTTCGGAAGCAGCAGCCCCGTTTTTCGCTATATCTTCTCACTGCGTTCAAAGGATGCCGCTTCAACCGGGTTTAATAAACTTAAACCTGTGCACAGCACTTGCATTTTAAACCCGACAGTAGCGAGCACGAAGTAAAGCGGATGGCGGGACTAATGACAAGGGAAGCGCTGTTTCTGCTTTTCTAATAGTTTGATTATTGGAATTTTGGACTTGGTGCTTATCTTTAAACTATGGATATCGAAAGCTTCAGAGAATATTGTTTAAGCTTGCCCGGAACCACCGAAGGCATGAAATGGGATCATCTTTGTTTTATGATTGAAGAAAAAATCTTCGTGATTTTAGCAATTGATGACGGAAATAGGTTTTCTACCAAATGTACACCAGAAGAATTTGATGAGTTGACTGCAAGAGATGGTATAAAACAAGCTTACCATTTAGCCAAAAGGCAATGGGTGCAGATAGAAAACTTGGATGTTTTAAATGATATTGAACTGAAAAAACGTGTAGAACGCTCTAGAGAGTTGGTGTTGGCGAAGTTGCCAAAGAAAATACAGGCAAAATATGTTTAATGTGATGATTAGAAAATGAGATGATGTGATAATTTGGCAATTAGCTAATTATCACATCATCAAATTATCACATCAAAAAATTACCAAAGTTTAATTCTATCCTCTGGTTTTTTGTAAAGTTTGTCGCCAGGTTTTACATCAAAAGCATCGTACCAAGCATCCATGTTAACTGGAGCTCCAATGGTTCTGTACGGACCAGGTGAGTGGGTGTCAGTTTTAATTAACTGCGCTGCGGTTTCAGGTAAAACATTACCTCTCCAAACTTGTGCCCAAGCCAAGAAGAAACGCTGATCTGGTGTAAAACCATCAATTTTCTCGTTGCTTTGACCTTGCTTAGTCATTTTGAAAGCAGTGTAAGCCGCATTTAATCCACCTAAGTCACCAATGTTTTCTCCCATGGTGAATTTACCATTCACATGTAAGGTATCTAAAACAGTGTATTTGTCGAATTGCTCACCTAACAGTTTTGTTCTAGCGTTAAATTTAGCTCTATCTTCGTCAGTCCACCAGTTTTTTAAGTTACCATCTTTGTCGTACTGACTGCCAGTATCATCAAAACCGTGGCTCATTTCGTGACCAATTACTGCACCGATACCACCGTAGTTGATTGCATCATCAGCATCTGGATGGAAGAACGGGAATTGTAAAATACCAGCAGGGAAAACGATTTCATTCAGCGTAGGACTATAGTAAGCATTTACCGTTGGAGGTGTCATTCCGAAACGTTCTCTATCTACAGGTTTACCTAATTGATTGATGTTTTCGTTGTAAGCCCATTTGCTAGCATTACGCAAGTTTTGGAAATAAGTAGCTCTGTTAATTACCAAACCATCGTAGTTTCTCCATTTAGTAGTGTAGCCTACTTTTGGTCTAAAAGCATGCAATTTTGCCAAAGCTTTTTGTTTGGTTTCTGCACTCATCCATTCTAATCCGTTGATACGGATTTCGAAAGCTTTGCGCAAGTTGGTGATCATTTCGTCCATACGAGCTTTAGCCGCTGGTTTGAAATATTTAGCTACGTATAACTGACCTAGTAAATCTCCTAAAACACCGTCAGTTAACGACGACATACGTTGCCAACGCGGAGTTTGAACTTTTTGTCCTGTTTGTGCTTGTGTAAAAGCAAAGTTAGCTTGCACAAACGGAGAACTCAAGCTACCGGCAGCGCCTTTTAAGATGTTCCATTCTAAGTAAGTTTTCCAGTCTGCAACAGAAGTTGAAGTAAGCAAGCCATTTAAAGTTTTAAAGAAAGCAGGTGAGTTTATTAAAACCGTATCCTGTCCGCTAACTTTTAACTGAGTTAAAGTGTTTGTCCAGTTAATGTTTGGTGTAATTTTATTAAAATCAGCAACGGTTAATTTGTTGTAGGTTTTATAAGGATCACGCATCTCTAAACGGCTCATTTGCGCTTCTGCTAAGGCTTTCTCAATAGTGAAAACCGTTTTAGCTTTTTGTTGAGCAACAGTTTCTGTGTAGCCAATCAATTTAAAAAGCGTAGTCATGTAGGTATCATACGCTTCTCTGATTTTCACACTGCGGCTGTCATCTTTCAAATAATAGTCTCTATCGCCAAGGGTTGTTCCTCCTTGAGAGATATTTACCATGTATTTATTTACATTTTTTCTATCCTGACCAACGCCGAAGCCATATAAAGGACCACCAAGACCGTTTACACGCATGTAGGTAACCTGATCTAATACTGATTGAAGGTTGTTGATTTGTTTTATTTTTTCTAAATCAGCCTTAATCGGTGTATAACCAAGTTTTTCGATAGTTACACTATCCATTGCAGCAGCGTAGAAATCGCCTACACGTTTAGTTACAGAACCTGCAGGCGCAGATTTGTCGGCAGCAGCAGCTTCTACTAAGCCTCTAACAGCATTTACGTTAAAATCACGAAGTTCATTGAATGAGCCCCAACGTGTTTCTTTAGCTGGAACAGGATTATTTTTTACCCAAACACCGCTTGCATAAGCATAAAAATCATCTCCTGGCTTAACGGAAAGATCCATGTTAGCAGGGTCGATAAATTTCTTAGGTGCTTGTTGGGCATTTGCAACACTTACAGAAACAACGCCAAGTGCAGCAAAAAAGGTTTTAAACTGATTGATATTCATCTTTAATAAATTAGAAAGATGAAATTTAGCAAAAAAGAAAAACCTAAACCTATTATTAATAGAAATATTACGTGATACCTTAATAACTCTTGCTACAGACGCAAAGGTTATTGAAAGTTATTTTACTAACGAAAATGTTTTTTCTAGTAATTAAAAGATAGGTTTGTATCTGTAATATATATGTGCTTACTTATTAAACCAATCGTAAATTTTGATCAATCCAGTTTTCCGAAGAAGCTCACTCGTGAAGGAAGACAGTCTGAACGCTTTCATACCATTTAATTTTTTATACCTATTTAACATTATTTAACATTTTTTATTGTGCAATGGGAGAAATAATGTGACATAATTAAAACTTTATAGCTTTTAAAAACCGTAGTTTTGAATAATTCTAAACAAGGATATGGCACCACACCAACATCATGCGGATGGCTGCTGCGGACATCAGCACCAACACTATAATCATACAGAAGAACACGATCACGACCATGACCACGATCATGGTGATGCATCTTCATTTAAAACCTACTTACCTGCAATAGCTAGTTTTGTACTTTTGCTTTTAGCTATCGCTTTAGACTATTTCTCAGCGCCTTTTTTTGAAGGATACTTGAGGTTGGGCTGGTATTTATTAGCTTATATTCCAGTAGCTTGGCCTGTGGTTAGAGAGGCTTTTACTACCATTATCAAAGGCGATATTTTTACCGAATTTTTGTTAATGGCATTGGCCACAATTGGAGCTTTTGCGTTAGGCGAGTATCCAGAAGCAGTTGCGGTGATGCTTTTTTACAGCATCGGAGAGTTGTTTCAAGGGGCTGCAGTAAGCAGAGCAAAAAATAATATTAAAGCACTATTAGACGTAAGACCAGATATAGCAACAGTTTTTAGGGATGGAGAGTATATATCGGTAGATCCGAAAGAGGTTGCTATCGGAGAAATTCTTCAATTAAAAGCAGGTGAGAAAGCTCCGTTAGATGGAGAATTAGAAAGTGATAGTGCAAGCTTTAATACCGCCGCACTAACAGGAGAAAGCAAACCCAAAACGATTAGAAAAGGCGAGCAGGTACTAGCAGGAATGCTCAATTTGGAAGGAGTGATAACCTTAAAAGTCGCAAAGAAATTTGAAGACAGTGCACTTTCCAAAATTTTAGATTTAGTGCAAAATGCCAGTGCTAAGAAAGCAAAAACCGAATTGTTGATCCGTAGATTTGCTAAAATTTACACACCAATTGTTTTCTTTTTAGCCATTGCTTTAACCTTCTTGCCTTACTTTTTTGTAGCTAATTACGACTTTAATATATGGTTGTATCGTGCTTTGGTTTTCTTGGTGATTTCTTGCCCCTGTGCTTTAGTTATTTCTATTCCTTTAGGATATTTTGGCGGAATTGGAGCGGCGTCTGCCAATGGAATTTTGTTTAAAGGTTCTAATTACTTGGATCTAATTACGAAAGTAAATACAGTAGTTTTAGATAAGACCGGAACCTTAACACAAGGGGTTTTCAAGGTTAAGGAAATACAAAGCGAAGTCCCCGAAAAGGAATTTATCAATTATCTGGCTAGTATCGAAAATCAATCTACACATCCTATAGCCAAAGCAATTGTGACATACAACGGTGATAATAATTTATTGTCTGTCCAAAATGTAACAGAGATTGCTGGACACGGATTAAAGGCTGAAATTAACGGCAATGAAGTGCTGGCTGGAAACGGAAAATTGCTTAAACAGATGGGTGTTGTTTATCCTACAGAAGCTGATGAGAAAGTAGAAACTACAGTATTGTTAGCAATAGGAAGAAAATATGCAGGTTTTGTAACTATTGCAGATGAAGCTAAGCCTGATGCTAAACAAGCAATTGTAGCTTTGCACTCCGTTGGGGTAAATAAAATAGTGATGCTTAGTGGCGACAAAACCTCAATCACACAAAAAGTTGCCACAGATTTAGGTGTAGATGAGGCGTATGGAGATTTATTGCCAGAAGATAAAGTAACCCAGCTTGAAAAAATAAAAACTGAACCTAACAGGGTTATCACCTTTGTTGGCGATGGCATTAACGATGCACCTGTTTTAGCACTTAGTGATGTTGGAATTGCAATGGGCGCTTTGGGTAGCGATGTCGCTATTGAAACCGCAGATGTGGTGATACAAAATGACATGCCTAGCAAAATTGCCACAGCTATTAAAATCGGTCATGCTACTAAAAAGATTGTGTACCAAAATATCGGTTTGGCGTTCGGCGTTAAAGCCTTTGTATTAATTTTAGGCGCTGGAGGTTTAGCAACCATGTGGGAAGCTGTTTTCGCAGACGTTGGTGTGGCGTTTCTTGCAATTCTTAATGCGGTTCGTATCCAAAGGATGAAATTTTAGTTATTATGCTGAATTCCTTATGTTTACGATATAATATCAGGTTTTTTTTTCAATGGTAGAGGAGAGACCGGTAAAGTTGTTTTTCTAAGCAACTTTAGTTAAATTTGGGTATGCCTGCAGTAAAAACATAATTTAAGCTAGTTTTTTCGAAAATTCTCAGTTAAATGAACTGATAGCGCTACAAACTTTAAACTTTGTCAATCTTAATAAGCAGTAGTATAGTAAGATTGACAAAGTTATTTGCATTAGTTTTGTTATCCAAACCCGATTGAAGTGGAAATATCCCGATTTTTCATCGGGAATTGCAACGGAAAGCGGGACTATCTGCTAATAGAAATTCTTGTTTTGCTTTTCAAATAAATAACGAACTGTCAAAAGTTCTACTTTTTTACTAGATTTTGTATCTTTTGTCAGTAAATAGGACTGTGATAAAGCTTACAAAAAACCGACAATTAAGGCACTATCGTATGTATTATTGTAAAAATCTTATTTAAATTGGGTAACAAAAGCCCAATTGGTAACATATTTACCGTATTTGGTTGTTATATAAAAAGTATCGAATGCGCTTTAATCCACCAATATGGCGTAATTGTTGATAAAATATAAAAATCGAGACGCCGAATTTATAAAACAAATTTATAGTTTAGTGTCGTCCCCGATAACATACAGATTATGGAAGCTAAATTTTCACCACAAGTTAAAGATGTGATTTCTTTCAGCAGGGAAGAAGCCCTGAGGTTAGGACACGATTATATAGGAGCTGAGCACTTGTTGTTGGGCCTTATTCGCGAAGGAGATGGTATGGCAATTAAGATTTTAAAATCGTTAAGTGTTGATACCTTGAAACTTCGTCGCTCTATTGAGGAGGCCGTTAGAGGCACTTCGAGCGTGACAGTTAATTTGGGAAATATCCCTTTAACTAAACAAGCTGAGAAGGTTTTGAAGATTACCTATTTAGAGGCAAAAATATTTAAAAGCGATTTAATTGGTACAGAACATTTGTTGTTGTCTATTTTAAGAGACGATGATAATATTGCATCACAAATTTTATTGCAATATGGTATTAACTACGAGATCTTTAAACAAGAGGTAGAAGTTAATAAAAACGGGTTTAGAGACGAAGCGCAAGGTGGCGGTACAGCCGGCGGCGATGACGATTACCAAGAGGAAGAAAGCTTTACTGCTCCGAAGAAAGTTTCGGACATTAAGTCGAAAACTCCTGTTTTAGATAATTTCGGTAGAGATTTAACACGTGCTGCCGAAGAAGGAAGGTTGGATCCAATTGTTGGTCGTGAGAAAGAAATTGAGCGTGTGTCGCAAATTTTATCACGTAGAAAGAAAAACAACCCAATTTTAATTGGTGAGCCTGGTGTGGGTAAAAGTGCCATTGCCGAAGGTTTGGCATTGCGCATTGTACAACGTAAGGTATCAAGAGTATTATTTGGCAAGCGTGTGGTTACGCTAGATTTAGCTTCTTTGGTGGCTGGTACAAAATACCGTGGCCAGTTCGAAGAGCGTATGAAAGCGGTAATGAACGAGTTGGAGAAATCTACCGATGTGATTTTGTTCATCGATGAGATCCATACGATTGTAGGTGCCGGAGGCGCTTCGGGCTCTTTAGATGCTTCTAACATGTTTAAGCCAGCGTTGGCCAGAGGCGAAATCCAATGTATTGGTGCTACTACTTTGGATGAATATCGTCAGTACATTGAGAAAGATGGTGCATTGGATCGTCGTTTCCAAAAAGTAATGATTGAGCCAGCTTCTCCAGATGAAACGATCGAAATCTTAAATCGTATCAAAGAAAAATATGAAGAGCATCATGGTGTAACTTATACAGAAGCAGCAATTAATGCTTGTGTGGCGCTAACATCAAGATATATTACCGATAGATTTTTGCCAGATAAAGCAATTGATGCATTAGACGAAGCTGGATCGAGAGTTCACTTGACTAACATCCACGTTCCTGATAATATCATCGCTATTGAAAGTAAAATCGAAGATATCAAGTTAGAAAAAAACCGCGTAGTGAAAAGCCAAAAATATGAAGAGGCTGCTAAATTGCGTGATACGGAGAAAAACTTGCTTGAAGAGTTAGATAAAGCTAAAGCGGAGTGGGAAGCAGAAACTAAGACCAAACGTTACGAAGTTTCTGAAGATAACGTAGCAGAAGTGGTATCGATGATGACTGGTATTCCTTTACAGCGTGTTGGACAGACAGATAGCAACAAGCTATTGAATATGTACGATACGATGGCCGACAAAATTATTGGTCAGGATGATGCAATTAAGAAATTAACCAAAGCTATCCAACGTACAAGAGCTGGATTAAAAGATCCTAAAAAGCCAATTGGCTCATTTATCTTCTTAGGTCCAACGGGTGTTGGTAAAACTGAGTTAGCTAAAGAATTAGCTCGTTTCATGTTCGATGCGGAAGACTCGTTGATCCAAATTGACATGAGTGAATACATGGAGAAATTCGCTGTTTCTCGTTTGGTAGGAGCGCCTCCAGGATATGTGGGGTATGAAGAAGGTGGTCAGTTGACTGAGAAAGTTCGTCGTAAACCATATTCGGTGGTGTTGTTAGATGAGATTGAGAAAGCTCACCCTGATGTATTTAATATCTTGTTACAAGTATTGGATGAAGGTCAGTTGACCGATAGTTTGGGCAGAAAGGTTGATTTTAGAAATACGATCATCATCATGACTTCTAACATTGGCGCACGTCAATTGAAAGATTTTGGTGCCGGTGTTGGTTTCTCTACTACTGCAAAAATTAATCAAAACGAAGCTCATAGTAGAGGTGTAATTGAAAGCGCTTTAAAACGTGCCTTTGCGCCTGAATTCTTGAACAGAATTGATGATGTTGTAGTATTCAACTCACTTGGCAAAGAAGAAATCTTCAAAATTATCGATATCGAATTAAGAGGTTTGTTCGGAAGAGTTCTTTCATTAGGTTATCAAATCAAGCTGACCGATGATGCGAAAAACTTTATCGCGGAGAAAGGTTTCGATAGTGCTTTTGGTGCTCGTCCGTTAAAACGTGCTATCCAGAAATACCTAGAAGATCCAATTGCTGAAGAAATCTTAAAAGGAGAAATAAACGAAGGCGATACGCTTGAGGTAAATTACGATAAAGAGAAAGAAGAAATCGTAATTGCTCCAAAAGGAAGTAGCAAGAAGAAAAAGAAAGAAGAAGGAGCGTAAAGCTTAAAAATAAAAAGTCCCGAAAGCAATTTCGGGACTTTTTTTGTGTTTAAATAATATGAGCTTTTAGATTTCGTAAGTTAAATTGACAACTTGTAGTTAAGCATTTTTTTTAAAAACCTTATCAGCTGATGCTGACCTATGGCGAAGCGGAAAGCTACGCAGTAAAATAAATTCAGCATGACGAACCGCAGTCTACCGTTACCTTGACCATGCCAGAGCTGCGGAACAAATTTATTTCAGGGTCAGTTAGCATAAACTAATACCTATAATATGAAAAAATATATACTGTTTTTTTCCCTATCCTTGTTATTCTCCTGCAGCTCCAAGCTAAGTCAAACTGGAAAAGCATCTTATTATGCCGATAAATTTAATGGCAGAAAAACAGCCAGTGGCGTTACATTTAGAAACTCTAAAAAAATTGCAGCGCATAAAACTTTGCCTTTTGGTACCAAAGTTAAAGTGACCAATTTATCCAATGGGAAAAGTACCAAAGTGGTCGTCCAGGATAGAGGGCCTCATGTGGCCGGTAGGATCATAGACTTATCGAAAAAGTCTGCCAAAAAGATTGGATTGATTGATCAAGGTATAGGTAATGTAAAGATTGAATATAAGAAAAAGAAAAAATAGGCTAGAATAAGTTCAGTTGAGCTCTAGGTATTTTAAAAGAAGTGCTATTGAGCTCAATTTTTTGGACGTTCAATCCATTTAACTTGCAGTGTAATTTAAAAGTGTTGTTCATCAATTGGGCGAAATTTCCTTCGCCTCGCATCCTAGCTCCAAATCTGCTGTCGTTAACATTTCCTCCATGACAATCTTGTATTTGGTGCCAAACCTTATCAAAACGATCAGGAAAATTTTTAGCTAGCCAATCTTCAAATATTTTGCTGATAGCTCCATTAAGTCTAACAACGGTGTAACCTGCACCAATAGCGCCTGCATCTGCACATGCTTTCAAGATCGTCGGAATTTCATGATTATTCAATCCAGGTATCATTGGAGCGGCCATTACGCCCATAGGTACACCAGCTTTGCTTAATTGCTCAATTACTTTTAAACGCTGTTTTGCAGTGGTTGTTCTTGGCTCTAATTTCTGCCTTAGATCTTCATTTAAAGAAGTAATGGATACGTAAACACTGATTAATTTGTGTTTTGCCATCTCTTGTATGATATCCAAATCTCTAATGATAAGCGAGTTCTTAGTAATCATAGAAATGGGTTGCTTGTAATCTAGAGCAATTTTCAAGATTTGTCTGGTGAGTTGGAATTTCCTTTCACAAGGCTGATAACAATCTGTATTACCAGAGATAGAGATAGGGAGGACATCCCAACCTTTTCTTTCAATAAATTTTTTGAAGAGCTCTGGAGCGTCTTTTTTAACGATGATCTTGCGTTCGAAATCCAATCCGGCACTGTAGCCCCAATATTCGTGAGAATTGCGGGCATAGCAATAAATGCAACCATGTTCGCATCCTTGATATGGATTGAGCGAATACACCATGTTTACGTCGGGGCTTTCTACTTTGTTTACGATAGATTTTGCACTACTAAAAATGAACGATGTTTTTTCGTTGGTAATTTCCCAATCGTCAATTGCCTCTACATGTTCTTTGCTGAGACTATTTTTTAAAAACCTGTTATCTGTATTTAATTGTGCGCCCCTGCCATTTAGATAAACTTGTCCTTCTTCATCGATTTTCATAAGTTAAAATTACTAAAAATATTAGCAATTATGAAGCGGATTTCTACTTGTTTTTATGAAAAAATTACGGCGTTGGGGTAGGAATAAATCACATAGCTGTAGTAGGCTTATATACCTGATTGTAGCGAAAATACTTTTGTTGCGTCATTTCGAATGAACAACGATTGAGAAATTAGTTGATTGCATCAACTCAGAGATTTCTCTCTTCGTTCGAAATGACGAATTAGGATCTTAAATATTGCAGCAAAAAGCGGGACTAAATTAACCTACAGAAGTAGGATTTTTTTAAAAACTATTTTACAGTCACTGGTTTAAATTCTGTAGGTACGGCATCTGCCATTTTTTCGTAGGCCCAAAAGCCTTTGTTTAAAAAACTTCTAGGGTTGGCTATACTTCCATTTTTATAGAATAAGATTGGAGGATCTAATAAGTTAATGAGTGATACCTGAAAATTTCCCATATCTGGTGCTCTGCTCACTTGAAAACCCAAATTGCTGTATTCTTCGGTTTCCTTCTCCTTGGTGTACATTACAAATAACTCGTCGGTAAAATTAATAGACTTCAGGTCTTGATTGTAAGTTTTAACCAAAGTATCGGTAAGCACGTTTGCCTTATTTAAAACCGCTATACTTTTAGACTTTTTACGCTCTTTTAACCAATAGTTTAAGGAGTCATTTTTAGTAAATGTTAGCACGTTCATCGCATTTGTACCTGTTGATAATCTTTTGATATTTGCATTAATAACGCTGTCGGGCTGTCTGTTACTGTTGTTGATGATTGCTAATTTATGCAAGACAAAACCATCGGCTTCAGTTTTTCCCTGGTATAAAGATTGAAAGAAATGTTGTGAAGAACCATAATATGCAATATTTCGCATCTTGTTCCATTTGTTGATTTTAGACTTTGATCCTTTCATTTCTTCGAAAAACGGGAAGCCTGCAAAATATACGATACGAGACCTGTAATCATATTCGAAGTTCTGTAGTAGATATTTGATCCTATAGCCTAAAGCTTTATTTTCTATTATCAGAAACTCTCTACTGTTTACCGATAGTACTCTAGCTTGCTTGTCATAATCTATATTTAACACTTCACTATTTAAGATTTTACATTCTTTTGCATTTGGAGTTCTACCGATAAAGAATTCTTTGAAAAGGTTTAGGTAGGCCAATCTGTTTGGATCAGGTTTGATCACCACTTCTTGCAAAGTCACTGCATTGGCTTTGATGGTAGCATCAATGTGAATGTTCTTATCTGAGATAGTCACACTTTTAGAATAGGGTAGGTAGCCCACTACCTGGATCAAAACATCGTAACTTCCTGGCGGAAGTTTACTAATGCTAAATTTGCCTTCGTTATTGGTGATAGTTGAGATTTTTGTACCACTTAGATAAATAGCTGCACCTGGAATGGTTTCTTTGTCGTCTCTAACCACACCGCTAATACTAAAACTACCTTGTGAAAATGCAATAAACTGAATTAACAGTAAAAAGAAAAAGAGGGTAGCAGATTTTAAATTCATACCCTAAGTTAACTAATATTTTAGTTTTTAAAAGGATTTTTTACGAAAGTTTCGTAGATTGTTTGTTGTTATCCCAACAACTCCTTCGCATTTTGCAAAGCAGAAGCCCCAGGATTTTTACCACTTAACATTTCTGCAATGGCGTTAACTCGTTCTTCAGGCACCAATTTTTTAATTCCAGTGGTAGTTTTATCAGCTTTTTCATGCTTGTAAACAAAGTAATGCGAATTGCCTTTAGCCGCAATTTGAGGAAGGTGAGTAATCGCTAATATCTGCATATCACCTGCTAAAGCATCAATCACTTCGCCTACACGTAAAGCTGTTTCACCAGAAATACCCGTATCAATTTCGTCGAAAATTAAGGTTGGTAACGAAGTATGTTTTGCCAATAAAGCTTTTACGGCCAACATCACCCTCGAAAGCTCACCACCAGAAGCTACCTTACCAACAGGTGCGGCCTGCTGACCAGCATTTGCAGTAAACAATAGTTGTACTTCGTTAATGCCGTTTATATTCAATTGTGCTTGTTTGGCTAAATTAAAACTAATGGCAGCATTAGGCATGTTCATTTGTTTCAGCGCACTACCGACTTCTTTTTCTACCACAACGACGGCTTTTCTTCTGTTACCATCCAGCTGCTCCGCTTGTTCAAATAAACTTTCGTTCAATTGGTCAATTTCATTTTGAAGCTTAGCCAAATGTTCATCACTATTTAAAATGGCATTTAGGCTTTCCGAAAGTTGTTCTTGTATAGCCAATAATTCGGCATTGCTACTTACACGATGCTTTTGTTGTAGACTGTAGAAAAGATCCAATCTTTCTTGGATGGTTTCTAATCGCTGTGAATTATGCTCTGTGTTTTCTTCAATTGCACTAATTTCGGCTGCAATATCCTTCAATTCAATTAAGGATGACTTTAAACGTTCATTAAGTTCGGCAATGGCGGGATCAAATTTCTCCACACTGTTTAATTGCGAACTAGCTTCTTTTATCAAATTGATGGCTGCTGTTTCACTTTCACTAATCAGGTTGGCACCAACCAGTAGCGATCTTTTGATACTCTCAGCATGGGTTAGTTTTTCTAGCTCCAGTTCTAAATCTTCCTGCTCGCCATTTTTCAACGCCGCTTGTTCCAATTCGGTAAATAGAAATTGCTCGTAATCTTGCTTGTTTTTAGCTTCCGTAGTTTTTTGTTGTAACTCTTTCAGTTGTTGCTCGGTCTGTTTTAGCTGTTTAAATTCCTGCTTATAATTTTTTAGCAGTGGCTGATGATTTGCCAAAGCGTCTAAAATCAACAATTGGAAATCTGAGTTGCTAATTTCTTGAGTAGCATGTTGCGAGTGGATCGCAATCAACTGCTCGCCAACCAATTTTAATGTGCCTAGATTTACCGGCGTGTCATTCACGAAAGCTCTAGACTTGCCATCAATGGCAATTTCTCTACGTAGCAAAGTTTCTTTCTGAAAGTCTAGGTCATTGCTTTCAAATAGCGGTTTCAACAATTCATCCGCCAGTAAAAAGCTACCCTCTATCACACACTTTTTATCTTGGTTAAAAAAGTACTTGCTCTCTGCCCGCTGACCTAAAATCAGCGATAGCGCACCCAAAATGATTGATTTACCCGCACCAGTTTCTCCTGTAATGATATTCAATCCCTTGTTAAAATCGATTTCAAGTGTATCAATTAAAGCGTAGTTGCGTATAGAAAGTTTTTGTAGCATATCTACCGCTAAATTAAGAAAACGGACAGCTTAAAAAAACTAAACCCGAAAGATAAAATATGCTACTGAACGTTAGCGACTTCCATATTTATTTTTAGATTGATGCAACGTTACTTCTTCTTCTGCGTCTGTTAGATTGAATTGCATACCAAACAAATTTATAATGAGCAGATCCTTCTTAACTCTTTCAATCTCTATTTTTTGTGTTTTTACTTCTTTAAGTTCGCAGGCGCAAGAAAAATCATTTCAACTTAAAGGTGTAATTATCGATAGCCTGACACAAAAGCCGGGAGAATATTTCACTATTGCTTTAAAAAAGGACTCTTCGGTAATCAAGACCGTAGTTTCTGATGAGCAAGGTAAATTTGCACTTTCAGCCATCAAAGAAGGGCAATACCATCTAATTATAGGCTCAATAGGTTATCAATCAAAACAAATTCCTATTCAAATAAACAAGGACAACGATTTAGGTAAAGTTGCAATGAAACCCCAAGGCAACGATTTAAATGAGGTAGCCATTGTAGCGAGCAAACCTATTATTAAGCAGGAGCCAGATAGAATTGTTTATGACACGCAAGCCGATCCGGAAAGCAAGGTATTATCAGTGCTGGATATGATGCGTAAAGTGCCTTTGTTATCCGTTGATGCAGATGATAACGTGAAGTTGAAAGGGACAGGCAACTATCGTATCCTTATTAACGGGAAACCTTCGGGAGTTTTAACTAGAGATCCAAAAGAATTTTTGAGAAGTATGCCGGCAACAGGTGTGCAAAAAATCGAGGTAATTACCACACCGCCTTCTAAGTACGAAAGTGAAGGTTTATCGGGTATCATTAATATCATTACTTCTAAAAAAGTAGGTAACGGTTATAATGGAAATTTAAATACACGTTACCAAAATCCGGGCGGACCAGGTGCCAATTTAAATTTAACTATTAAACAAGGCGATTTTGGTGCTAATTTATACGGTGGCACAGGTGTTTGGAGAGTTAAGGATGTTAAGGTTACCGATATTAGAAATAGTAAACCTGGTTATCCGCTGTCAAGTCTTTATAATTCAGGTCATCAAAAAACAGATAACTTTTGGGCTTGGGGTGGTGGCGAGCTAAGTTACGAGATTGATTCGCTAAACTTAATTACTGCAGAAATCAATCCTTACGGTGGATACAATCAACAAGATTTAAATCAGTTCTATGATGTTAGTAACCAGTTTGATAATAATGGAGTCAATGAGATCAGAAGATCTACTTACAATATGAACAGTGGCACACGTTACGAATGGCGTGGAACAGATTATACGGTAAACTATCAAAAGGGTTTTAAGGATAAAAAAGAGCATTTATTGACCTTTTCTTACAAGTTTTTTGACAACAAAGAGCCACAAACCAACAATGTAGGTTTCCTTAATAGTGTAAACGTAGATGTAGATAATCCACTGATTAATTATAGACAAAATAATATTAGCAAATCTAAAGAGCAAACGGCCCAGTTAGATTACATCAATCCTTTCAATAAAATTACCGTTGAGGCAGGTGTGAAAGCGATTTTGAGAAGCGGTGAAAGTAATTTTCAGACTTTTTTATTTGATGATGCCACTAATGGTTATGTATTAGACACGAAGCAAAGCAATGTGTATAGTAACGATCAAAATATTTACGGTATTTACAACACTTACACGCTCAAAATGAAAGATTGGACCTTTAAAGCTGGTGCACGTTTAGAAGGTACCTATGTTACGGGTATTTTCGAAAGTACAAATTCAAAAGTGAAGACCGATTATTTCAATTTAATTCCGTCGATTTCTTTTAACAGAACTTTAAAGAACAGCCAAAGTGTAAGTTTAGGTTTTACGCAGCGTATCCAACGCCCAGGTATATGGGATTTGAATCCATTTCCAGATAGTTCTAGACCTGGTTTTAAATATGTTGGTAATCCAGATTTGCAAGCTGTTTTAAGTAACAACTTCGAGTTAACTTACAGTAATTTTAAGAAAGGTTCATTAAATGTAAGCTTAACCTACAACTTCGCGAATAATACGCAACAGCGTGTATTTGAATTTGTACAAGCTGAAAATATAACTAGGGTAACTCCGTTAAATATTGGTAGAGATAAATTGTTGGGAACCAACATTAACTTCAATTATCCGATTACTCCAAAATGGAATTTAAGCTTAAGTGGTAACTTAAATTATATCTGGTTAGAAGGAATGATTAATGGTGAACTGGCTAAAAATAGTGGTGTAACTGGTTATGCCAATTTCAATACGAGCTACAAATTTGAAAAAACTTGGAAAGCAACAATTTCTGGTAATTATGGTGCGCCAGATGTGATGTTACAAGGTCAATCAAACAACTATTACTATTTAGGTTTTGGTGGTAGTAAGGATATCATTAAAGATAAATTGACTTTCTCTGCATCGGTAGCTAATCCATTCCAAAAGTTTAGAGCTTACAAGAATTATACAGAAGGACCTAACTTTACGCAAGAGCGTATCAGAGAGAATTATTTCAGAAGAATTTTCTGTAGCTTAAACTGGAAATTCGGAAAATTGGAAGGTTCTATCAAAAAGAGCGAACGCAGTATCAATAACGATGATACCAAGAAATCAAGTAATTAATTGTTTTGTATTCATACTCGAAGCCGAGCTGCTCATATTAGCGGCTCGGCTTTTTGTTTATAGCTTTTTCTTCGGGGTTTTAAAGGTTTAAAATTTTGTGTAAGGAGGATTTCTAGGTACCAAGCAATCCTACAATTATTGCTAGTAAATTATTCATATCAGTTTGCTTCTCAATGAAGATGTTTTTTATATGTATTTAAACTGGTTATGTTACTAAAAAGATGCTGAAATATATTCAGCATGACGTTTCGATAAGAATTGTTTTTTGCAAAATGTCCCAATGAAATCGTGCTTAAGGATTACATTTAGTATTACGCTATCGTGCTAAATTTATTTTACTACGTAGTTGTTCACATTGCTAAGATTCAACATCTGACCTGACGATATGTTAAAGTAAAACCATCAAATGATGTTGCTAATTTAGTTGGGCATGAAGATGTGAGAATTTATGCTCTATTAAAACCTTTGTGTACTTTGTGGTTAATCTTAAAATGTAAAAAAGGGCAGGAGTAGAACTCTTGCCCTTTTCGGTTTTATTGGTGTATTTTTTATTTGTTGTTATCCAACGTTGTAACTTATTTAAGTGGTTCAGCTTCTGCCAAGGCCTCCAATTTTGCAATTGCTTTTGGTGAACTTAGGAATGCCTTCTTAATAGCTTCCACAGAGGCATGTGGTAAACTTGCCATCTGCATTGCATTCAAACCGTCGTAGATTAAAAATGCTTTATCCGTTGAAATTCCTTTTTTCTTTTTCAGCTCTTCCACGTCTTTTTCATATTTCTCACGAAGCTGTTTGTACTCAGGAGATTTTTCTAATTCTTCTAACTCCTTCATCTTTTTCTTCCATTCTGGCGACTTAAATTTTTTATCAAGTTCTTTTGCATTGAATTCAATTTTGTTCATTTTCTCTTTCCATTCTGGTGAATTGAACTGCTTGGCTAATTCTTTGCTTCTCAGCTCAATTTTAGCCATATTATCTTTCCATTCTTTTGACTCGAACATCTTGGCCATTTTTTCGCCATTTAATTCAATTTTTGCTATCTTTTCTTTCCACTCAGGTGAGTCGAATTTTTTTTCTAACTCTTTCGAATGAAATTCGATTTTAGCCATTTTATCTTTCCATTCTTTTGACTCGAACATCTTGTCCATATCCTTCGCGTTAAACTCAATTTTGGCTATTTGATCTTTCCACTCTTTAGATTCGAACGTTTTAGATAATTTTTCGGTTTCCAATTGAATTTTAGCCATTCTATCTTTCCACTCTGGCGAATCCATCATTTTTTCAAAATCTGCTATCCTGATCTTCAAACTGTCTGGCATCTCATCAATTGAGCTGTAAACAGTCTTCTTGCCATCTTTATTTCTGATGACAATTTCTCTTTTCGTTTTTCTTTTTACAGTATCGGTATCGGCAGGTAAGCTAAACCCCTCTTTTTGATGTGCTGCATTCTCAATGATAGATGCTATCGTATTCGATTTCTTTTGTTTTGCTTTGGTCGTTTCCGTGTTGGTAGGGTTAATCCAAGCTAGAGAAATTACGGTAGCTAATGTTAAGCAAAGTGCTAATATTTTTTGCTTAGCGTTCATATAACTTGTTTTCATGTCAGTAATTCTTTTAATACGTTGATACAAATGTTGGTTTTTGCCCGTAGCGGCCAAACTAAGGGCAGGTTGTGTTTTGTCTTTAATGAGCTCTAACTTCAACAACGCATGAGCATAGGTAATGGGCGAATTTGTTAACTTTACCACTAAATCATCACAAGCATGCTCTCTTTCGATATGGATAAATCTTATAGTTAACCAAACAAATGGATTAAAGAACAACAACGTTTCTATACCTGTTTTCATAAGGTTTAAGATATAATCATTTCTACGGATGTGAGACAGTTCGTGGATTAATATGGCTTCAACTTGTTTAATGTCGAGCTGAGCAACTAGCGCAACAGGAAAAAGTACAACTGGTTTTAAAAAGCCCACGGCCAATGGAACGTTAACTTTTTCTGATAGAAAAAACTGTACTTTCTTAGTAATGGCAAGTTTCTGCAACGTATTTTCTGCCACACTTAACCACTCAGTAGGTATTGCAGAAATATGTAATTGCTTTAATTTTTTAAGCTTGATATAACCAGAAGTAAGCACAATAAGCTGAAAGCTAATACCTACTACATACAGGGCAACAATAAAAGGAAAGTAACTTTCTGTTTTAAAGCTCCAACTTTGGGTAAGATGATACAATTGCTGTAATGCCGGACCATTCAATTCTAAACTTGCCGTGCTAGCTGCAGCTTTGCTAGGCAAGTTAAACAACGATGCAAAAGTTAGGCAGAAGCTAACGAAAATCAATACTAAAGCACCTAGTGATAAATTGTGTTTTAGTCTGGCGCTCATCTTGGGTTTTACAGCTAAGGCAATAAACAATACCGCAAAAATGATAGCTCCTTGCCATAAAGAGTGTAAAATACTCCACCCAATAGCTTTAATAAGGTTGTTGATAATGGCTTCCATGATTATTTGTTTTCAAGTTTGTCTAGATATTCTTTAATTAAATCTATCTCCTCCTTGCTGGCACTTTTGTTGCCTAACGCTTGCATTACTAACCTCGCCGCTGATCCATTAAATACATTGTCGATCATTTTCTTAACCAAGTGTTGTTGAGTGGTTTCTTGGTTAATTAATGCTCTGTAAACGTGAGTTTTCGAACTGGTATCCCTATCAACCAAACCTTTTTCATGCATAATTTGCATCAGTTTAAGTGTAGTGGTATAGCCCGAGTCTTTCTTGTCTAAAGCTTCGTGAACTTCTCTAACGGTACAATTGCCTTTGGCCCAAAGCACTTGTAATATTTCCATTTCTCCCTCGGTAGGTTTGACGTTGTTGTTGCTCATTTGTTACGTGTACGAATTTTTTCGTATTCAAATGTACGAACATATTCGTATAATCAAAATGTTTTAACAAAATTTTAACAGATTACTTTTAAAATTAGAGAAGGAGGAGAGCTTATCGTTTCTTTAAACCATCGTACTTTGCTGTATTTGCAGCATCAATATCTACCAACAAGTTATAAGCTTTGATTTTATCTTGAGAATCTGCCAGCGAAAATACATTGGTGATTTCTTCAGCTTTTGCGGCAAAATAAACGTTAGGGAAGATAGCGCCTAATTTTTGTTTGTCTAACTGTTTTAAGTCTGATAAAGAAGATAGGATACTTTTTGTACCACTATTTGCGTTCTCCTGCAGTTTGTCTAATCCATTTAAATGATACTCGTAAATGAAGGTACGAAGCGATTTAAAGGAGTTGCTCAACAGGTTTTCATTGAGCCAATATCTGTTTCTCAAACCATCTACGGGACGCCAACCTTTGCCACCGCCAGTTTGAGCTAGGTTAATTAGATTTAATGCTTTTTGGTAATAAGGCGTACCACCTAATTTTCCAAAACTATCTTTATCTAAGCCAATAATAGTGTAGGCATAGAAACCTAAAAGCGAATTGAGGTTGCCAATGTAGTTTTGGTCTGAAAAATCTAAAGCCTGACCTTCGTTAAAAGAAAAACTAAAGTCTTTGTCGCTCATGTTTAACAAGGTTGTAGAGTAGGATCCGCCAAATACTGGTCTGCTAGATTGGATTTGAGCTTCTGCGGTATAATTAGCATTTCCATCCCAAGCGGTAATATTGATCACCAAGTTACAATCTATTTTTTCTTGAGGCAGATAAGTTTCGTTAGTCCACTTATTGTTGTTCAAGAAATCTCTGATGACATTTTGCAAAACATCTAAGTTCCTTTTATTGGCATTATTTACCGTAGGAGCCAAGATTTGAACGCGAGTGTTTAGTTCTTGAGCATTAGTAATTAAACAACCAAGGCATAAAAGTAATAATCCAATAGTTCTTTTCATCAGGTTTTTTAGGTATTAACTAACATTTATTAGTTTTAGTATTTCAGCGCAAATGTCTTTAGCTACCTCAGTTTTTGATTTGGTTTCGAAAGCTGTTTTAGATAGATCTTTGTTAAATATAGTGATTTTATTGGTTTCGGTTTTAAAACCTGCACCTTTATCATTTAAAGAATTTAAAACAATTAAGTCTAAGTTTTTCTTCTTTAGCTTTTCCTTTGCGTAATTTTCTTCATCGATAGTTTCTAAGGCAAAGCCAACCAAAATTTGACCATCGGCTTTTTGTTTGCCTAGTGTGGCTAAAATATCAGTCGTTTTTTTCAGCTCGATGTTGAAATGATCTTCTTTTTTCTTGATTTTTTGCTCAGCTACTTCAACTGGTGTATAATCGGCAACAGCGGCGCTCATCACCGTAATATTACTTTTGCGGAAGTGATGAAGGCAGGCATCTAACATTTGTTGAGCGCTAACTACATCAATCCTTTTAATGTTTGTATTGTTCTTTTGAGAAGTAGGACCTGCAATTAAGGTTACTTCGGCACCAAGTTGATACAACTCTTCGGCTATGGCAAATCCCATTTTACCAGAAGAATGATTGCCAATAAAACGAACTGGATCGATTGCTTCATAAGTTGGACCAGCGGTAACCATCACTTTTTTACCCAAAAGAGGTAGTCCCTTGCGAATTTGCGCTTCTAGGAAAGCTAAAATGTCTTCTGGTTCGGCCATTCTACCTTCGCCATGTAAGCCACTTGCCAATTCGCCGCTTCCTGGAGCGATCATTACATTGCCAAAACTTTGCAATTTAGTAATGTTATCTTGAGTACTTTCGTGCTTCCACATGTCTAAGTCCATGGCCGGGGCAAACAATACCGGACATTTAGCAGATAGATATACTGCACTCAACAGATTGTCGCATAGACCATTTGCCATTTTGCCCAATGTATTAGCGCTGGCAGGAGCTATAATCATATAGTCTGCCCACAAACCTAGTTCTACATGGTTGCTCCAAACCCCGGTTTCGGCTTCGAAGTATTGTGTATAAACAGGATTTTTAGAAAGTGTAGCTAGGGTAAGCGGAGTAATGAAATTACTCGCATCAGCAGTAAGGATAACTTTTACGTTTGCGCCGGCTTTAACAAGTAGCCTAACTAGTAAAGCAGATTTATAAGCCGCAATACTACCACAAACACCAAGTATAATGTTTTTGTTGTTTAGCATCTATGAGCAAATATAGCTAGATTCTAATAGCTTAAAAAGCATTTAAGCCACAGTTACAAAGATTATAGAATCAATGTAGCTGTGGCTAATATACATTGTTAGCGTAGCAGCAATTATTGTTGCTCTTTGCTTGGGTTTCTGCTATAAACTTTATCGTTCAAGAATTCATCCATAGCAATTAAAGTTGGCTTAGGCAAACGCTCGTAGTGCTTGCTAATTTCAATTTGCTCTCTGTTTTCAAAAACCTCTTCTAAGTTATCGTTAGATGAAGCAAACTCTGCTAACTTGCCATGTAGTTCCTCTTTCATATTGTTAGAGATCTGGTTAGCTCTCTTCGCAATAATCACTAAAGACTCATAAATGTTTTCAGTAGATCTATCCAAATCATGAACATTTCTAGTAACCGTAGTATTTGGAATAGCTGGTTTTGGAGTAGTACTCATTTTATTTTTGTGTTTTATTATCTGAATTGTTGTTAGTCGTATCTTTTCTTTTTTTGCTGCCTGCTTTGTCACTTTCTTCAAGTGCTTTGTACTTGGCAATCATTGCTTGCTCTTCAGCAATTATTCTTTTGGCATTTGCAATTCCAGCTTCGCTATCATCTTTCAACTGCTTAGCTTCTTTTGCATATTTACTGTTAGGGTAAGCTTCAACAAACTCGTTGTAATACTCAATAGCTTCATTAAAACGGTCTTCCTGTCTAACAGGATAACTGTTTTTTGCGTACATAAATTGAGACTTAACAATCAATAAGTTCATTTCCTCAGCATATTTAATGTCAGGGAACTCAGTTTGCGCATTTTTTAAAGCAACCACCGCCGATTTATAATTGGTGATGTCATAACCTCCTAAGTTGAAATAAAGCTTCGCATTATCAAAAGCTTTTGTTTCCAATTTGTCCCTTAAGTTAGCAATGTATTGAGCTGCTTGCGTAGCTCTATCACTTTTTGGGTAAAGATTGATGAATAATTGCAATGCATCAATTGCTTTATAAGTATTCTCTTGATCTAATGATGACTTTGGAGAATCTAAATAGTAGCAGTAAGCCCCCATGTACCTACATTCTTCTGCATTTTTACTGGCAGGGTAGGTGTCTGCAAATTCTTTGAACTTGTAACGGGCAGTGGTATAATCCTTTAAACGATATAAAGTATATGCGTAGTAATAGTTCAAATCTTCTGCCTCGGCAGTACCTCTATATTTTTGTACCAAACCTTCAAATAAAATCAGGGCTTTAGAGTAGTCTTTTTTATTATATAGTCTAATCCCTTCTTGATATTTTTTGGCTACGTCATTACTTAAACGAAGTTTTTCGAAGCGACTTTTACATGCACCTAAGCTTAAAAGTGCGATGGCGAAGCAAGAAATAATAAGGTGTTTAATTTTAAACATTTTACAAAGATAAGGTAATAATACGACAACGTCAATTAAATAATAAGGGCTAAACTAGCTAAACGCCATTGAGCTTTAAAATACTTAACAAATTTTAACAAAAGATACTTTCAGTTTGAGTTAACTAAACGAAAATACTGCGTAATCTTGTATGGTTAAGCATTAAAAAAGTCCCAGATTAACCGGGACTTTCCAACTAGTAAACATTAATTAGCCAAAACCTATAAACTAACTAATTCCATCCGCCTCCTAAAGCCTGATAAACTTTTACCATGGCATTCAATTGCTGTTTCTTTGTTTCTATCAACTCTAGTTTTGCTTCTAGAGCATCGCGTTGCGTCATCAACACCTCCAAATAATCGGCTCTGGTAGATTTAAATAAATCGTTAGAAATCTCGATAGATTGTGTTAAGGCCTGTACCTGTTTCGCTTTCAGTTCATAACTTTTGCTCAGGTTGCCAATACTCGCTAACTGATTTGCTACTTCGATATATCCATTTAAGATGCTTCTTTCATATTGATAAACCGCTTGAATTTGTTTTGCGTTTGCAGTAAAGTAGGTCGCCTTGATTGCGTTTCTGTTAATTAGTGGAGCTGCGACATCGCCGGCAATTGAGTACAACATCGATTCTGGCATCTTCACCAAATAGGAAGGATTAAATGCCTGAAAGCCCAAAGCCGCTGAAATGCCAAACGAAGGATAGAATTGTGCTTTCGCTACTTTAACATCCAGCTTTGCGGCAATTAAATCTAGCTCTGCCTGTTTAATATCAGGGCGGTTAGCCAACAACTGCGAAGGAATTCCAGTGCTCAAATTATTTGCTAAACCAGTTTCGAAACTGCTTTTATCTCTAGTAATGTGCTGTGGGTATCTGCCCAACAAAAAGTTAATTTTGTTTTCTGTTTCTGTAATCTTTTGGAGGATGTCATATTCCAGACTTTTCGAACTCAATACCTCTGCTTCAAACTTACGAACAGCCAGTTCGGTTACTCTCGTAGCCTCTTTTTGGATTTTTACCACTGCTAGCGCATTGGTTTGCAGTTCGATGTTCTTTCTAACCATATCCAACTGGTTATCTAAAGCTAGCAACTCATAATACGAGTTGGCAACTTCTGCCACCAAGCTAGTTACTACAAAGTTTTTGCCTTCTACAGATGAAAGATATTTGGTATAGGCCGATTTTTTAGCATTACGCAATTTGTGCCAAATATCTACTTCCCAATTGGCGTACAAACCAACTAGATAATCTGGTAGGGGCTCTGGCATTTCTTTGCCAGGTTTAATTTCTGTAGTGGCATCGCCCGCACCCTGACTGGTGTATCTGCCAACTTTCTCTAAACCAGCACCCGCCTTTAAACCAACGCTAGGCAAAATTTCACCTTTTCTGGCTCTTACCTCATTTCTAGCAATTTCAATTTCCTGTAAAGTGATATTCAATTCCTGATTGTTATGCAAAGCTGTATCAATCAGGTTGATTAAGTACTGGTCTTTAAAGTAATCTTTCCATTTGATATTGGCCACATTACTGGTGTCGGTACTGCCGTTAGCATAAGCGCTTGGGGTACTTTTGTTCTCTGTTTTTTGAATAAGAGCAGGGATTTTACAGCTTGTATAGACTAAGGTCAATAAAGCAAATCCTAATATTTTATAATGATTTTTACTAAACATTGCCTTCAAGTTCTTCGGTTAATGGATGTTCGTCTTCAATTTTGATGAGTTTACGTTTACTGGCAATGGTGCCGAAAACATAATACAAACCTGGGATGATAATTACTCCGAATACGGTTCCGAGTAACATACCGCCAGCAGCAGCCGAACCAATGGTGCGGTTACCAATAGCACCTGGACCACTCGCAAAAACCAGCGGAATTAAACCTGCAATAAAGGCAAATGAGGTCATCAAAATAGGGCGGAACCTTACTACGGCGCCTTCCATGGCAGCCGCTAAAATTGTTTTGCCTTCTGCATGTTTCTGTGCCGCAAACTCTACAATTAGTACGGCATTTTTACCAAGTAATCCAATCAACATCACCATAGAAACCTGTGCGTAGATGTTGTTTTCTAAGCCTAATAATTTCAGGAAAAGAAACGCACCAAATATCCCAGCAGGTAGAGAAACAATTACTGCCAATGGTAAAATAAAACTCTCATATTGTGCGGCAAGTACTAGGTAAACGAACCCTAAACAGATCAAGAAAATATAAATAGCTTCGTTCCCTCTTGAAGTTTGGTCTTTTGATATACCCGCCCAATCTATACCATAACCTCTCGGTAAGGTTTTTTTAGCTACTTCTGCAACGGCTTTTAGCGCATCACCAGAGCTGTAACCTATGGCTTGCGAGCCATTAATCTCTGCCGAATTGTACATGTTATGACGGGTGATTTCGGAAAGTCCGTATACTTTTTTCATGGTCATGAACGATGAAAAAGGAACCATTTCGTCTCTATTGTTTTTTACATACAGTTTCATTACGTCGGATGGTAAAGCTCTATACTGTGGTAAAGATTGAACAATTACCTTGTATTGGCGACCAAATTTGATAAAATTGGTTTCGTAGTTACTACCAATTAAATCTGATAAAGTTTCTAGTGCTTTCTCAGGCGTAACTCCTTTTTGCTGTGCTTTGTCGTTATCTATATTGAGCATGTACTGAGGAAAACTCGCACTGTAGAAAGTAAATACAGATTGCAGTTCTGGTCGTTTGTTGAGCTCTTTCACAAAATCTTTGCTCACTTTTTCCATTTCCACGTAATCGTTCCGGCCGCCTTTATCTAATAAGCGCAGCTCGAAACCACCAGCTGCTCCATAACCTGGCACTGCAGGCGGTTGGAAAAATTCCACCATTGCTCCTGGCATATCTTTAGATTTTTCTTCTAGCTCCTTGATGATATCTTGAGCAGTGTTTTTACGATCTTTCCAATCTTTCAAGTTGATTAAACAAGTACCCGAGTTAGCTCCAGTACCCTCTGTTAAAACCTCATATCCTGCTAGGGCAGATACCGAACTTACCCCCTCAATTTCCTCGCAGATTTTTTCCAATTTCTCCGAAATCTGATTGGTGCGCTCTAAGGTAGAGCCTGGAGGGGTTTGGATAATGGCGTAAATCATCCCTTGATCTTCGTTAGGGATAAATCCCGATGGTACAGAATTACTCAAGAAATAAGTGGCCACACAGAAGATACCCAATACGCCAAAAATAGCTAGTTTGCGAGCGATCACTTTGTCCATTATTTTTTGATAACGACCAGTTAACTTGAAGAACCAATTATTAAAAGCATCCAATCCTTTGTCAATAATCGATTTTTTCTTCTTGTGATGTGCGCTGTGTTTCTTCAACATAATTGCACACAAAGCAGGTGTTAAAGTTAAAGCTACCACACCGGAAAGGATGATCGAAGTAGCCATTGTGATGGAGAATTGGCGATAAAATACCCCAACAGGTCCCGACATAAATGCTACTGGGATAAATACCGAAGCCATTAAAAAAGTGATAGCCACAATTGCGCCTCCAATATCGGTAAGTGCCAATTGGGTAGCCTTTAACACCGATAAACGTTTGTCGGCTTCCATCTTTGCATGTACGGCTTCAATTACCACAATCGCATCATCGACGACGATACCAATAGCCAACACCAAAGCAAAAAGGGTGATAAGGTTAAGCGTAATGCCGAAAAATTGCATGAAAATAAACGAACCCACCAATGAAACAGGTACCGCTATGGCTGGAATTAAGGTAGAGCGCCAATCGCCCAAGAAAATGAAAACTACAATTCCCACCAGAATAAATGCTTCGATTAGCGTGTGAACTACTTTTTCTATAGACGCATCTAAGAATTTAGAAACATCATAACTGATTTCGTAATCCATTCCTTTCGGAAAGTTTTCCGCTTTAATTTCATCTAGACGTTTCTTTACATTTTCAATTACTTCTTGTGCGTTACTGCCATAAGATTGTTTCAGCACAATAGCTGCAGAAGGTTTACCATTAAGGTGCGAATACAGATCGTACATGGCACTGCCAAATTCTACATCGGCAACGTCTTTTAACCTTAACAATTCGCCGTTGGCACTTGCTCGCAAAACGATGTTTTTATAGTCATCTTCTTTAGTAAAACGACCTGGATATTTCAGTACATATTCAAATGATTCTGAACGTTTACCCGATGCCTCGCCAGTTTTTCCTGGTGATGCTTCGAAACTTTGATTATTCAATGCCTCTAAAACTTCTTCAGAAGAAATCTTGTAAGCCAGCATTTTATCAGGCTTTAGCCAAATACGCATGGCATACTCACGGTTACCCAAAATATCAGCAAAACCTACACCTTCTACACGTTTTAATTCAGGAATTACGTTAATGTCTGCATAGTTGTACAAGAAATTCTCGTTCATGTGCGGATCTTTACTGAACACATTCACGTACATCAACATATTTGGTTGTTGCCTGCTGATTTTGATACCTTCACGGATTACCAACGGAGGTAATTTGTTGGTCACAGCAGCAACACGGTTTTGTACATTAAGTGTGGCTTGATCTGGATCAGTACCTAGGTTAAATACCAATTGTATTGAACATTCACCATCATTACCAGCGTCAGAAGTCATGTATTTCATTCCTGGAATACCGTTTAAGGCTCTTTCCAGTGGGATAACAACTGCTTTAATTAATAATTCGTTGTTTGCACCAGGATATTCGGCCACAATATTTACCATAGGTGGCGAGATATTAGGTAGTTGGGTTACAGGCAGGCCAATCAAAGCCAGCACGCCCATAAATACGATGACAAGTGATATCACTATGGATAGCACCGGTCTTTTTATGAATTTACTAAACATAATTTTATGGGAAATGACCTTACTCTGCTTTTAATTGTAATTGGCTCAACACTTGTTTTGGTTCCACAAAAGTGAACTTGATTTTTTCATCATCTTTCACTTTCTGTACGCCATCGAGTACAATTTTATCAGCTTGTTGCAAACCGCTGGCTACTACATAAATATCTGGTAGTTCGCCGCCAATTTTAATTTCTCTAGATTTTACTGAACCGTTTTTCTCAATTACAAATACATAATTCTTGTCTTGTAGTTCGTAAGTGGCTTTTTGAGGGATGATTAAAGCATTTTTCAGTGGGATAACCATTTGCACTTTTCCAGTTTCGCCATTTCTCAATAGCTGATTTGGATTTGGAAATTTTGCTCTAAAGGCAATGTTGCCTGTTTCAGAATCGAATTCGCCCTCAATAGTTTCTACTTTTCCTTTGCCATTTAACGTTTGACCGTTAGCTAAAACCAAATCAACCGACTGATTATGGCTCGTTTTTGCTTGCTGAAAGTTTAAATACTCTGGCTCCGAAACGTTGAAGTAAGCAAACATTTCGCTGTTGTCAGAAAGAGTAGTCAGTAATTCGCCTTCGTCAATTAAGCTTCCCAGTTTTTTAGGCAAGCGGTCAATAGTTCCGTTGAAAGGCGCTCTGATTTCAGTAAAAGATAAATGCAGTTTAGCTAGAGATGAACTTGCTTTCGCTTGCGCTAATTTGGCTTTAGCCATAGCCAATTCATTTTGGGCAACTACATTTTTATCAGCAAGTAATTTAGTGTTTGCTAATTCTATTTCGGCAGCTTTTACTTCAGCTTCCGCTTTTAAAACTTCTGCTTCATACATTTTAGGCATGATCTTGAAAAGTAGTTGACCAGCTTTTACTGTCTGGCCTTCGTCTACATAAATGCGTTCTAAAAAGCCTTTCTCCTGTGCCCTTAACTCGATATTGCGAACTGAGCGAATTTGAGATACATATTCTTTAGTGAAAGATGTGTCAATAGTTAATGGGCTAGTTGCTGTGTAGTTAGTTTCTTCTTCTTTTTCTTCGTGTTTTGATGCGCAGCTAGAAAATAGCACAGCACATACGCTTGCGAGCATTATGATATTTTTCATCCGTATATAATTTGTTTTTCATTTGTGATAAAGCTATCAGATTTAGTCATCCCACTGCTTGGTTTGATAAATCATGATGGTTTTATCTGTATGAAAATTGTGTTTTAAAGATGATGAAGCTATCCCGATAGTGCGGGATGGTCTCATTGTTGGTTTTTAATTTGTTTCGAATGAGAATGCATTAAGACTTACTAGATCAAAATGTTCCTCGGTTTTGTTTACTAGAATGATTTGAATACAATTAGTAATGCCATGAAAAAGCATTTGCAATTATTTAAACAAGTATTCAATTACATAAAAAAAGGGTATCAAATTCTAAAAACTCTCAACAAGAGATATTTGAAACTTGCGGTAAAGGATAGGTGCTCGCAATAAGGTAATGCAAGCTTTTTAATGATTTGAATGTTTCCTACTAATAAGGCATAGCAGAAATAGGCGGTTTGTCTTAGCGCTATAATTCCTTTTCTAGAGATGCTCTCGTCGTCATCTTGATTTTCTTCAACATAACTTATTTCTCTAGCCGAAGAACTTTTTTGAATGTGAATGTTAGCGTTTTTATGAAAAGGAGTGTGGTGTTGTTTAGTATGAGGGTTCTCTGTAAAGAACTCGTAACCTTGAGATATACGTGGAGCAACAGCATGTGCACCCTCATTTCCTTTAATTAGAAGGAGAAATAAGGATAAACATAATATGATTGCGGCTCTCATTACGGCGTCAAAAGTAAAATAAGGTTTTATATTTTCTTATAGTTGATGAAAATTCTTTGTCTACATTTTGTCAGATTTTTTGTTGGCAAAGGTGAGGCATAAAAAAGGAGCGTAAGAATTCACTTACACTCCACGTTAATTGAGTTGGGTTTTATTAGAAATTTGGTTTCAATACGTATTTATCGTAGAACCTAAAGATATGTTCAGCAGCTTCTTCGGCTGTATCTACCAATCTAAATAAGTTTAAATCTTCTGCGTGGATGTTGTGTTCTTTCTCCAGCATGGTATTTTTGATCCAGTCTACCAATCCGCCCCAATAATCGGTACCAACCAGTACAATAGGGAAACGGGCAATTTTACCAGTTTGAATTAACGTTAATGCTTCAAAAAGCTCGTCCATGGTGCCCATTCCGCCTGGTAATACAATAAAACCTTGCGAATATTTCATAAACATAACCTTACGTACAAAGAAATAATCGAAAGTTAATAAACGATTAGGCTCAATGTATTTGTTATGAAATTGTTCGAAAGGCAGATCGATATTTAAACCTACCGATTTACCACCGTTTAGGTGTGCTCCCTTATTCCCCGCTTCCATGATACCAGGGCCACCGCCAGTAATTACACCATAACCACGTTCGGTTAACAGTTGCCCGCACTGTACTGCTAATTGGTAATATGGATTGGTTTCTGCTGTTCTGGCCGAACCAAAAATACTTACACAAGGACCAATTTTCGAAAGCTTTTCAAAACCATCAACAAACTCGGCCATGATCTTAAAAATCTGCCAGCTGTCGGTCACCTTAATTTCTTGCCAATCTTTATTGGCAAATGCACTTCTTATCTTCTCTTCACTGTTCATAGACTAATATTAGGATTAAAATCTAGTTTGCTGATCTGTTTTTTTAGAAATCAGCAATAATCCCATAAATGTAATGAATCCGTTTATTAAAATCAGTTCTACGCTAAAAACATATCCTCCTAAAAGTGCTGATGAGTTAGTTGCAAACAAGTAACATAAAATAGGAGATACGATACATACCACAGGAACTAATTTATCGTGTAATCCTCTTGATTTTACAAATAAGCCAAATGAATAAAGTCCTAGTAATGGTCCGTAGGTGTATGAAGCAATCAAGAAAATTAAACTCACTACCGACGAACTGTTCAATGCGTTAATGACTAATATTACTACGAATAGCAGCAACGAAAAACCTACGTGCACCAGGTGTCTTTTTCTTACTGCGCCTGGTTTTTCGGCATTTTCTTTTTTGCTCATCCCTAAAAAGTCAACACAAAAAGAAGTTGTTAACGCGGTTAAAGCACTATCTGTAGTTGCAAAAGTAGCTGCAGTTAAGCCTAGCATAAAAACAGCAGCAGGTATGGTTGCTAAGTGATTTAACGCTATTGTAGGGAACAGTAAATCTGTTCTAGGTTTGCCTGTAATGTGGTCTAAAGGAACTTCGATACCGTTTTTAGCAGCAAAAATATAAAGTAAAGCCCCAACGCTTAAGAAGAAAATATTTAAGATCACAAAGATACCGGTAAAGGTAAACATGTTTTTTTGTGCCTCGCCGATGGTTTTCATACTCAGGTTTTTCTGCATCAAATCTTGATCTAAACCTGTCATAGCGATAGTTACAAATACACCACCAATAAATTGTTTAGAGAAGTGGAATTTACTTGAAATGAAATCTTCATAGAAGAATATTTTCGAGTAACTACTGTTTTTGATGGTTTCGAAAGCCTGACCTACATTTAAATTTAAGCTATCTGTTACAAAATAGATAGTCAAGAAAACCGATAAAACTAAGAAGAACGTTTGTAGAGTATCTGTAATGATAATGGTTTTTAAACCACCTTTAAACGTGTAAGACCAGATTAAGCCCAAAGAAATTAGAACTGTTGCCCAAAAAGGAATATTGTAAGAATCGAAAATGAATCTTTGTAAAACTAATACTACTAGATATAATCTGGCTGCAGAACCTAATGTACGGCTTAATAAAAAAATTGATGCTGCAGTTTTGTAACTGTAATGCCCCAAACGTTGCTCAATGTAGCTATATATAGAGGTTAAGTTCATCCTATAATACAGCGGTAGAAGTACCGTTGCGATGATGATAAAGCCCACGGCATTTCCCAATACAAATTGGAAATATTGAAATTGATTGCCACCTGGAGACCCAACTTCTCCTGGTACCGAGATAAAAGTTACGCCAGATAAGGCGGTTCCTATCATCCCAAAGGCTACCAAATACCATTTAGAATTCTTATTTGCCAAGAAAAATGTAGAGTTATCTGATGAATTTTTAGATGTTACAAATGCAATGGTAATTAGGACGCCGAAATAACCTATTAAAAAGCAGAGTAGTAATGTTGAACTCATAGTTTGATTTGATTAGTTGCTAAAAGTAGCAAAAACTTGCTAAAACTTGCAACATGGTTTTTAAAAAGATAAAAGTTAACGAAAATAGTTAAAACTGGTTGAGTTGCAGCTACAGCTTGTTAGTAATTTTTACAGCTATGAATGATTGGTTTAATAACTAACTTAACATATCGGTTTTAGTATCGAAAATTTCTTTGATTATTAATTAGTTATGGTTTTTATTGAGAGATTTAAAAAATCTATGCATCTGTGGCAAATATCTAATAAATTTGTACTATGAATTTTTCTTCCAAGCTGCTAGAAGATGCGGTGAATGAGTTTGGTAAGTTGCCTGGCATTGGTCAAAAAACTGCCTTACGATTGGTTTTACATCTCTTGAATAAAGAGCAAAGCGAGGTGGCGCAATTTGGAAACACGTTGATAAAGCTTAAAAACCAAATCAAAAATTGTGTGGTTTGCCATAATATTTCTGATTTTGATACCTGCAGTATTTGTGCTGCGGTAAAAAGAGAAAGAGAAGTGATTTGTGTGGTAGAAGATACCCGCGATGTAATGGCGATCGAAAATACTAATCAATATTTTGGCGTTTACCACGTTTTAGGAGGCTTAATCTCGCCTATGGATGGTATTGGCCCATCTGATTTAAATATTGAAACGCTGGTAGAACGAGTAAGGGCAGGCGAGGTTAAAGAAATTATCCTAGCTTTGAGCGCTAATATGGAAGGTGATACTACCTTATTCTATCTGCATAAAAAACTGAAAGATTTTAACGTCCCTATTACCACCATCGCCAGAGGAATTGCCTTTGGTGGCGAACTGGAATATGCCGACGAAGTAACTTTAGGAAGATCTATAATTACTCGTGTACCCTATGAAAACACCTTAATGAAGTAAATTATGAGTTTGAAAGATAAAGTTGTTGTAATTACGGGAGCATCATCTGGCATAGGTAAAGCGCTTGCCGAAGAAATGGCTAAAAGAGGGGCAAACCTTGTTTTAGGGGCACGCCAATACGTAACGCTGTGCGAAATTACGGCAGCGTTGGAGAAGAAATTTAACATCAAAGCTTTAGCCATACGAGCAGATGTAACTAGGGAAGAAGATTGTAAGGCTCTGATTGATCAGGCTAGTTTAACCTTTGGGAAAATCGATATATTGATTAATAATGCAGGTTTGTCTATGCGTGCTTTATTTAAAGATGTAGAGCTATCGGTACTTAAAAACCTAATGGATGTAAATTTTTGGGGAACGGTGTACTGTACCAAATATGCATTGCCAGAAATCTTGAAAACTACAGGAAGTATTGTTTCTGTGTCTTCGATAGCTGGTTACCGTGGTTTACCTGGTCGTACCGGGTATTCTTCGTCTAAATTTGCTATGAACGGATTTATGGAGTGTCTACGTACCGAGCTACTTAAAACTGGTGTTCATGTGATGGTAGCTTGCCCTGGATTTACCACTTCAAATATCCGTGTTGCGGCTTTATCTCAAGATGGCAAGGCACATGGAGAAACTAGCATGGAAGAAGGAAAAATGATGAGTGCAGAAGAAGTAGCAGAGAGAATTTGTGACGGTATTGAAGGAAGAAAACGTACACTAATTATGACCCGCCAAGGTAAACTTGCAGTTTGGGTAAATAAATTATTCCCGGCATTTGCCGATAAAAAGGTATTCGATCTTTTTACCAAAGAAAAGAATCCGTTGATTAAATAATGAGGGTAAGTAAGTACAGAACGTCCATTATTTTTTTGCTTGGAGTTTTGTTCCTAAATCAGCTTTTTTTGCAAAAGGCATTCGCTCAACAACCACCGAAGAACCTGGCAAATAGCGACGACTATATTAAAATCGTTAAATATTATCGATACCTCAATCCAGATTCGGCTTTATTTTACGTAAAACAAGGTTTAGCTCAGGCAGAAGAAGCGGGGAATGAATTGGGCAAAGCAGCTTTGCTGAATCAATATGGGATGATTGAGGACAATGCAACGAGATACAGGGAATCGAGAGAAAAGTACCTGCAAGCCGAAGCTATTTATAGGGAAAAGGGAGATGAGAAAGGTTTAGCTTCAACCATTGTGAGACTAGGCGTGGTAGAGAAACGCAAAGGTAACTACGATAAAGCTTTGGCTTATTTCATGGAGGCACTTAGCATCAGCGAACGCAATAAAGATATGCTCGGCATGCTCGAAGGGCGTGTAGTATTTGCAGAAGCCTATTTCAGTTTAGGCGAATATGAGAATGCATTGAGTAATCTTCGTATCGCCGAAGCAATTGATAAGCAAATCCCTTTGTCTAACCTCTCATTAAATATGTACATCAATTTTGGATATGTGTATACCAAGACTGGGGAGTACGACAAAGCTATTGCTTACATAAAGAATGGACTTTCAAAAAGTAATAAGGTAGAATTTAATGGCTTAAGAATTAGCCTGATGGTTCAATTGGGTACGGCATATTTTAAAAGTGGTAAAAATGCAGAGGCAATTCGTATTTATAAGCAAGCACTTAATTTTACCAAAGAAATTAATAATGTACTGAGAGAGCAATCAACCTTAATCGAGCTTTCGGAAGTCTATAAAAATCACCAGCCAGATAGTGCCTTGTTCTTTCTCAATCAAGCTTTAAGCATTGCAGAAAAACACAAAATGTATCGCCAACAAATTACAGTTTTAGATAAACTTGGCGATTTATATAAAGCGAAGGGGAATTTAGCAAAGGCCCTTGCTTTTAGGGAACAACGTAGTGAACTGGCCGAACAAGTTTTTTATAAAGACATGATGAAGCAGGTTTCTAGTTTAGAGAGTGCTTACGAACTAGAAAAATCAAAGGCACAACTCAACGAGCTAACTGTAGAAAGTAAGGAGCAGGAAATTGTTTATTACACTATTCTTTCTATTGCTATCGGGATATTTTTGGTGCTCATCATTACTTTAGTTTATTATTTTAGATCAAAGCACTTGAATAAACTGCTACGAAAAGCTAATGAAGAACTAGAAGAAAGTAACGATATCAAAGATAAGTTTTTTTCTATCATCGCTCATGATATACGCTCCCCATTGGTGTCTACCATTAGTATTTTAAGTTTAATAAATGATAAAGAATTAGATGAGCGAACGCAACAAGAGTTAGTTACTAAGCTGATGTTGCATTGCGATAGCAGTTTAGAGATTTTAGATAAGTTGCTAAAATGGGGGCAGATGCAAATTAAAGGAGTGCGTTTAAATACTTCAGAATTTAATCCGCTGCCAAATATCAATAGGAATTTGGCTTTGTTACAAGAAGCAGCCGAACAAAAGCAGATTGATATCAGTATAGATGTTCCTGGAGATATCACACTTAATGCAGATTCTGATCACTTTGATTTTGTGATAAGAAATCTTGTAGCCAACGCGATAAAGTTTACAAAATCGAATGGTAAGATCGCGTTGAAGGCAGAAGCATTCGGTAAAAATAAGGTTAGATTTGAGGTGAAGGATAATGGGGTGGGCATTAGCCAAGCTAGGATTGAAAAACTTTTTGAACTATCGGCTACTGGAACCAAAGGAACTAACTCGGAAGAAGGCACAAGTTTGGGGCTGATTATTTGTAGGGAGTTTGTACTGGCTAACGAAGGGGAATTAGAGGTAGAAAGTTCGGAAGGTGAAGGCACAACTTTTTCATTCACTATGAAAGGTTTTATTAAAAAGATTGCATAAAAAATAAAATCGGTATTGGAATTACAGAAAAACAATTACATATTTGCTAACAGAATGAGACAAGTAAACGTAAATACAATTTGGTGGTGGCATAACGCAATAGCGTGATGTAACCTTTTGTACGTTTATTTTTTTAATAAGAATATTTTAGAAGGTTGCTGATGAGGCAACCTTTTTTTGTTTACACAGTAATGAAAAAAATACTTAACCATTTATTTGAGAATAAAACTTTTAGCAGAGCTGAAGCACAAAAAATATTAACTTCTATTGCTTTGGGAGAGTTCAACCACTCGCAAATTGCAGCTTTTATAACGGCTTACGGCATGCGAAATATTACAGTAGAAGAATTGCAGGGTTTCCGCGATGCGATGTTGGATTTGTGTTTGAAGGTAGATTTTTCGGACTTTGAGCTGATTGATCTTTGCGGTACGGGAGGCGATGGAAAAGACACCTTCAATATTTCTACGCTAGCTTCATTTGTAGTTGCTGGAGCAGGGCATCAAGTGGCTAAACATGGTAACTATGGTGTTTCTTCTGGTTGTGGTTCTAGCAATGTGATGGAGTATTTAGGTTATTCATTCACCAATGATGAAGCAGAATTGAAACGTAGTTTGGATAGAGCGGGAATTTGTTTCATCCATGCGCCTTTGTTTAATCCTGCTATGAAAACAGTAGCACCGATCCGCAGGGAGTTAGGTGTAAAAACCTTTTTCAATATGTTGGGTCCAATGTGTAATCCGGCAAAGCCGAAAAACCAAATGGTGGGTGTGTTTAGCTTAGAATTAGCACGCATTTATGCTTATTTATATCAGCAAACAGATAAAAATTATAGTATTGTGCATGCAGTAGATGGTTTTGACGAAGTTTCGCTAACCTGCGATTTTAAGACTTTTACCAAGAAAGGAGAAGCATTGTTAAAAGTTTCCGATTTGGGTTTTGAGCAACTGCAAGAAAATCAAATCCAAGGTGGTGATACCATAGAATCATCTGCTAAAATATTTATGGATGTGTTAGAAGGCAATGCTACAGATGCGCAAAATAATGTGGTGTTATGTAATTCAGCTTTAGCTATCCAAACTATCAAGCAAGATAAAACTTTTGCAGATTGTTATTATGAAGCAGAAGAATCATTGATGAGTAAAAGAGCTTTGGAAAGTTTTAAGAAGCTAATTGAAGGATAATAATTAACACTTAGCCACTTGAGAACAACTCAGTATTAAAAGCTTAATGAACTAAGGTGGTTCAAATTTGATATGAAATTGAAAATCAAAGTTTGTGGAATGAAACATGCAGCTAATATTGCTGCCGTAGCTGATCTACATCCAGATTATCTGGGATTTATCTTCTATGAAAAATCGCCAAGATACACTAGCGAAGTTTCTGCAGAACTGATAAAATATGTCCCACAAGAAATTAAAACGGTAGGTGTTTTTGTAGATGAAAGTCTAGAAACGGTTAAAGCCTTAGTAGCCAAACATTATTTAAAAGCAGTGCAATTGCATGGAAATGAAAGTGTCGATTTTTGTAAGACAATCAAACATATGGGAGTTCAGGTGATTAAAGCTTTTGGAATTCATCTAGATTTTGATTTTAGCGTTTTGGGCGCTTACGAACCTGCAGTAGACTATTTTTTGTTCGATACACAAACGCCTGCACATGGCGGTTCGGGTAAAGTTTTCGATTGGACATTGCTTAAAAATTATCAACTAAGCAAACCTTACTTTTTGAGTGGTGGAATAGATTTGAACCAAGCTGAACAAATTAAAGCGATTAAAGATGAACGGTTATATGCCATCGATATCAATAGCAAGTTTGAGCTAGAACCAGGTTTGAAAGATGTAGATAAATTGAATGAGTTTTTTAAGATGTTAATTAACAGTTAATTATAATAAATTAATGTTTTGAGTTCGCTGACCCTGAAATAAATTCAGGGTGACGGTTAATTGAAAGTCCGTCATGCTGAATTTATTTCAGCATCGGTTATAAAAGGATTAATGTTTATATAAAATATACATAAATGAATTATTTTGTAGACGAAAGAGGTTATTATGGTGATTTCGGAGGTGCATATATCCCCGAGATGCTTTACCCGAACGTAGAAGAACTGCGTCAGAAATACCAAGCGGTAATTGATGATGAACAATTTCAACAAGAGTTTAAAGCTTTGTTGAAGGATTATGTTGGTCGTCCATCGCCTTTATATTTGGCTAAGCGATTATCGGAAAAATACGGAGCAAATATTTTCCTGAAAAGAGAGGATTTAAACCATACTGGAGCACATAAAATCAACAACACCATTGGACAGATTTTATTGGCAGAGAAGCTTGGCAAAAAACGTATCATCGCTGAGACGGGTGCTGGTCAGCATGGTGTGGCCACAGCAACAGTTTGTGCTTTGCGTGGTTTAGAATGCGTAGTTTACATGGGCGAAGTGGATATTAAACGTCAGGCACCAAACGTTGCACGTATGAAAATGCTAGGGGCGAAAGTTGTTCCTGCAACTTCTGGCAGCAAAACTTTAAAAGATGCCACTAACGAAGCCATGAGAGATTGGATCGCTAATCCGGTAGATACACATTACATCATCGGTTCGGTGGTTGGCCCTCATCCTTATCCAGATATGGTGGCGCAATTTCAGTCTATCATTTCTTTTGAGACCAAAAAGCAACTGAAAGAGCAGACAGGAAGTGAATTAGCAGATTATGTTTTAGCTTGTGTTGGTGGTGGTAGCAATGCGATGGGTATGTTTTATCATTTTATTGATGATGAAAATGTACAATTAATAGCAATTGAAGCAGCTGGAAAGGGTGTTAGTAGTGGATTTTCTGCAGCAACGACTACGCTCGGTAAAGAAGGTGTGTTGCACGGAAGCAGAAGTATTTTGATGCAAACCGAAGATGGTCAGGTGGTAGAACCGCATTCGGTTTCTGCCGGCTTAGATTATCCTGGAATTGGCCCGCAACACGCACATTTGTTTAAAACTGGCAGAGGTTTGTACGCTTCTATCACAGATGATGAAGCTTTGCAAGCTGGTTTGCTATTAACGCAATACGAAGGTATTATTCCTGCTATAGAAAGTGCACACGCTTTGGCTTACCTAGAAAAAATGGATTTTAAAGGCGGAGAGAATGTGGTGGTTTGTCTTTCGGGTAGGGGCGATAAGGACATGGAAACGTATATGAAATATTTTAATTTATAACCCCTTAATCCCCTAAAGGGGAGATTCTAGGACGGTTAAATTTTTGAACAATTTATAAAAAGCCCCTTTAGGGGTTGGGGTATATGAACAGACTTCAACAATTATTTGAAAAGCAACAAAAAGGCTTACTTTCTATATATTATACGGCAGGCTATCCAAATTTAAACGATACCTTAAAAATTGCAGACACTTTGGAGCAGTCGGGCGCTGATTTCTTGGAAATAGGCTTTCCTTATTCAGATCCAGTAGCTGATGGACCAGTGATACAAGCAAGTAGCAAAGAGGCTCTGGATAATGGCATGACTTTGCCAATTTTATTTGAGCAACTGAAAGATTTGCGACAAAGAGTAACTATTCCTATTTTATTGATGGGCTATGTAAACGTAGTATTACAATATGGTGTAGAAGCTTTTTGCCAAAAATGCCAAGAAGTAGGTGTGGATGGTTGCATTATTCCGGATTTGCCGATGTACGAATATGAAGAAATGTATCAAGCTATTTTTGAAAAATACGAATTGAGCAATATCTTTTTAGTAACCCCGCAAACCTCCGAAGAACGCATTCGTAAAATAGATGGATTAAGCAATGCTTTTATTTATTTGGTATCGTCAGCAGCTACAACCGGAGGAAATTTATCAATTTCTGAGAGTTCTGCGGCTTACTTTAAACGCATAGCGGATATGCAATTGAAAAACCCGTTTGTGATAGGTTTCGGTATTTCTAATAAAGAAACATTCGATGCGGCTAGTCAGTACGCAAACGGGGCAATTATTGGAAGTGCGTTCGTAAAGAATGTTGATGCAAATAATCTAGAAGGAAGTATCAAAGATTTTATGAGGCAATTTAAAAGTTAAAACTTAATATTCTTGTCTATATAAATGCCTTTGCTTTATCGTAAAGGCATTTATATTACTCTTTTCCAGTTATCTCATTATATTTTTTATTCATTGTTTCAAATTGTCTATCAATCTCCTCGTCGTATTTTGACGTATGTTCATCAACCGCTTTGTACATTAGCTGATAACAGGTTTTGCTGAGTTTGCAATACTCTTGATAAGCGGAAAGTTTATCCAGGATTTCGGGCTCGTGATTTACTTTTTTCAAATTATCTAATACTTCAATATTTCTATCCCAATAATAAATACCGATATCTTTGATATCTGATAAAGATTTTTCTCTGCCAGCTAAAGTTGTATCTATGGGGAAAATATTTCTTGCCATGCTCATCATCGAATAAACGTCAATCATCATATGATTAAATTTTTGATCATTTAGGGAGCCTGTAGAATGGCGAGTGATTTCTATAATTTTATTCTTACGATTTTTGGTATGCTTTTCGGGTTTATAATTATTAATCACAAAATAAGATGCGCCAATAATTATGGTAATTGGAATAGCAACAACTATGGCAATGGAGAGCGGTCTAGATATCGGCATTTTAGTTTGTAGCTGAAAGTTTTTGGTAATCCAAGTTACTTATTTTGAACCAAAAATGCGGTACTCCATCATAATTAAGCCTTGTGATTAATTTCAAACCACATTTTTCTAGAATATTCCTTGAGCCAGTATTATCTACATCACAAATTCCGTAAACCTTATCCAATTCCAATCCCTCGAAAGCATATTTTAAACAGGCTTTTGCGGTTTCGGTAGCAATTCCTTTTCCCCAATAGCGTTCTATTAGTCGATACCCTAAATCGTAGTAGTTAACTCTGCCATTCGTAGTTTCGATGATATATTTAAAGCCGGTCCAACCTACAAAATTGCCAGTGCTTTTTTCAATAATTGCCCATCGGCCAATGCCTAAATCTTCGTATTGCTTTTGAATTAATCGAATTACATTTTCAGCTTCTGCTAAAGTTTTGATTGGTTTTTTGCCTAGATAGGTATGCACATGGGGGTTACTATCCAATTCAAATATGCCAGCAGCATCTTCTGCAACTAAAGGTCTAATTAAAAAACGTTCAGTTTCAATCAATATGTCAGCCATTTTGTTTTTTTAATGATTGCAAGTAAACAAAGCCAACGAAGCCAGAAAATATAGATGTGCAAAGGATGGCAAATTTTGCCGTGGTAATATGCTGATTGTCGGAAAATGAAAGCATAGAAATGAAGATAGACATCGTAAATCCAATTCCGGCCAACATACCCACACCAATTACATGTTTCCAATTAGCTGAGGTAGGTAATTTCGCTAATTTCAATTTTACAGCGATAAAAGAGAATAAACTTACGCCAATGGTCTTACCAGCAAAAAGTCCGAGGATGATACCTAAAGCCAACGGAGATGTTAAACCATTAATCATTCCTTTTTCGAAAGTGATATTGGTATTTGCCAAAGCAAAAATGGGCATAATTAAAAAGTTGACAGGCTTGGTTAGCGAATGTTCCAGTTTTTCTAAGGGAGATGATGTTTGATCTTTTCCAATTGGAATAGTAAATGCTAATAATACACCAGCAATAGTGGCATGAATGCCCGAATGATGCATGAAATACCAAAGAAAAATTCCTGGTATTAAGTAAAGCCAAAGCGATTTAACTTTGAAATAATTGAACGCAAAAAGTGCAACCACTATAGCTGCGGCAATAAAAAGTTCTTGCCAATGTATTTGTTCGGTATAAAAAATAGCAATGACTAAGATAGCTCCTAAATCATCGGCGATGGCCAAAGCGGCTAAGAATATTTTTAAGGATGCAGGAACGTTTTTGCCAAGCATCGCTATAATGGCCAGTGCAAAAGCAATATCAGTAGCCATCGGAATTCCCCAACCACTAGCAGTCTCTGTTCCATGGTTAATAGCGAAATAAATTCCCGCTGGAACCAGCATGCCGCCTAATGCCGCCAATACAGGTAAACTTGCTTTCTGTACACTAGAAAGTTCTCCGCCTATCAGTTCTCTTTTAATTTCTAGGCCTACCAAAAGAAAGAAAATAGCCATTAAACCATCATTAATCCAGGCAGAGATACTGTAACTTATTGCAGTACTTCCTAATCTGAAACCGATATTGGAGTTTAATAACTGCTCAAATGATCTAGCTAAATTGGAATTGGCAATTAGAAGCGATACTAAGACACAGAAGATTAATAAAATGCCGCTAGTTTTTTCGGAATTAAAGAATTGCTTAAAAGTGTTGGTGATTTTCATTACCGCTAAGATAGAAAAAAGAAAAGGTCCCGAATTTTAATTCGAGACCTTCTTGTCGTAAAGCTTGTATGTTTTTAGTGTTTTACTAATTTTTCTCTGTGAGATTTTCCGTTTTCAGTAAAGCTAACAATATATAAACCATTTGGAATGCTAGCGATTTTGCTGTTTAATTGCTGTTCCAAAGATTTAACACTTCCTTTCGATTTGAAAATCAATCTTCCATCATTGCTGATTAGACTTAGTCCGATGTTAGAAGAAGTGCTTACATAATTGATGGTAACTTTATCTTTTACTGGATTTGGATAGATTAACAAACCTGCATTGCCATCAAGGATATTTACAACTCTTACTTCAGTGAAATAGCTTACATCACCGTTTAAATCTGTTTGTTTCAGTCTGTAATAATTTCTTCCTTGTTTAGGATTGTTATCTATAGCGCTGTAGGTATTCTTTTGGTTAGCATTACCGTTTGAAGCTACATCTTTAACTTTTTCAAATTTTACACCATCTGTAGAGCGCTCTACAGTAAAGTAGTTGTTGTTGCTTTCTGATGCTGTGCTCCATCTCAAAATCACTGCCGCTCCTTCTTGTTTTGCTGTAAAGTTTTCAAATTTTACGGGTAATGTACCAATTGGAAAGCTAAACCTAGCGTATACTGGTAAGTGATCGGAGGTATTGGTGGCATACCCAGAAATATAGTCTCTAGCATCTTCTATTGCTGTCGAATTAATTGCTGTAAACGCATCAAGCTCGTTAGAAACGATAATATTATCGATCATACTTGGGTTTGTGCTGCCAACGTAAGTTCCCTTGCCATTATTTAAAAGATCTAAAGTTAAAGCTTTATAGCCATTGTCTGTGAAAACTTTAAATGGCGAAGTTAAATTTCCAGCGTTAGACCCTACCACGAAATCGTTATAATCGCCAATAATAGCATTGTTTTCTCCTGGGTATTGTGCCGTTAAAGAATCTTTCAATACTTGCACATCAATTACCCTTCTGTTGTAATCTGTAGTATTGCCACCTGATTTTGCATGGATAACAACTACATTTACTTTTTTCCTTAGTCCATCTAAAGTAGTTACATTAAATGTTCCTATGAAAGGTAGACGGCCTGAAGACCAGAAACCATCATCAACTCGATTATTACTATTACCAGCAACTGGAATAGTAGTACCTGCAACTGCATCTTTGTAAATGCCTACAAACATTGCTCTAAAACCTACGGTATCAACTGTGGCAGAGTTGTAAATAAATCCAAGTTTTTGAACTGGAAATGGATCATTACTGGTTGGAGGTTTGATCGAATAAGAATAAACCTGAGACATTCTCTTTTTATAAGTACTTGGTAGCTTGGTCAGTAATTCATCAACAGCTGTTTCGTCAGAAATTTCTTGAATTCCAATTACGTCTGGTAGCATGTTGTTGTAAACGGTAGCTGCGTTGTTGATCTGTAAGTTTCTATCTGTAGGTCCGAAACTTCCTGCAATTGCAGTTCCATTTCCAAAAAACTCCATGTTCCAAGTTGCTAAGTCAAAAGTATTTGATTTTAGCAATGAACTCCCCAATAGTGTTGGGCCATTTTCAGTAAGTCCAGTGCCAGAAAACGTCAATGCGCCACTAATTTGAGCCGCAGTGGTTGACGGTTTAAATCTCGCGTAAATAGTTTTTGCACTCACTGCATCTGCTGCAAGTACGGTTAAACTTGGGTGGAAGCTGGCATTGTCTGCTGAAATTTCAAAATCGCTAGGAGCATTGATGGTAATATCGCCATAGCCAGAAGATGAAAAATTGAAAGATTTACTTGTAGACGTAGACCCTACACTAGTTTCTGTGAAAGTAATGGTATTTTTAGGTATGCTCGAGGTAGCTGTTTTATTTGTTAAAGAGAAATCATCAATTCTCCATTCAGCTGCATTACCATTACTTCCTGTTTCAGTAGCATATCTGAAAGCAATATAAGTGGCTGCCGTTTTATACGCCGATAAATCTATATTGTTTGATTGAAGCCAAACTCCTGTAGTGTTTGGTAGGCCAGGAGAGGTGATTTCTGTCCAGTCGGCTAGATTGATAGCAGCAGAACCGTTATATGTTGTAGATACATAAACTTTAAGGGTAGGACCTGCAAACCATTTTCTAGACCAAAAACTAACAATCGGATAGTTAGGAAACGCGGTTAAGTTCATTTTTGGGCTAATTAACCAGTCATCACTTGGTTTATTGCCGTCGCCGTCAGTTTCTGTTTCGCTAAATCCATTCATGTAAGCAGCGCCAGCGCCAGTGCGGGGATTACTTGAAGTGTATTCCCATGTTTTTGCTGAGCCTTTTACACTTACTTGTTTCCAATATGAGTTGATGAGGTAATTAGGATCGTTGAATAATTGCACATAATCTGAGTTAATCTCGAAATTTGGATCTAAACCAAAACCAGTTAAGGCAACATTAGTAGTTGAGCTTAAGCCTGCTCCAGAAATAGCTAAGCTTCCTGTGTTATTGCCTATTGATGTAGGAGCGTACTTTACATATAAAGTAGTTGGGCTAGTACGTTCTGCATTAGTATAAATTAAGGAGGTTCCGTAGATCCCATTACTAGTTTTGGAAATAATAAATGGAGCAGCAGTGCTTAAAGTTAAATCGGCATTGGTTAAATTGCTATATGTTAATTCTAAAGCTTTTTCTGTATAAGTGGTGTTGATATTTTGGCTGCCGAAAGCTAAAGAAGTTGGGTTTGATGAAATTAAAGGCGCATTTACATTTGATAAAGTTGTAGAGCCTGTTATTGTAACATTGTCTATACTAAATGTACCGCCACTAGCTTCAGCATTAAAACCATAGAATCTAATTATAATAGGAGCTGTAGAGCTATGGTTAGAATCAAATGTTATCGTGCTGCCATTTAACGCAGTTGTAGAAGGATCGGAAACTTGAAATGTATTTGTAGCTACAACAGATAAATTGGAATTAGATGGGTTAATTGTAGCTGATAAGTTTGAAGCAAAATTATCTATGCTAGACCTTACTGCGTATTGTCTTATCCCGGTGCCAGAACGTTGGAGTGTAAATATTAAGTTAGTTAAGCTTAATGTATAGTTACTTCCAGGTGTAATAGTTACCTCATAATATTTCGTTAAATCAATACTACCAGTAAAATCATCCGTATTGTTAGTCGCCCCAAGTGGCCAACTTGTAAATGAAAATCTTGCGCTGGCATTTGGATTGGCTGATGCTCCAACTGAAGTAAAACTAGAAAATGTTACGTTGCTTGCTGTGGGAGGTGCGGTAGGATCCGTTCTTCCTGTACTAGAAGTTACGCCATCAAAACCATAAGTTACTGAAAAATTACTTTGTGCATAACTTAGAGTTGAATATAAGCCAAGTAAGATAAATAGTAAAAGTTTCTTCATATCGTGTTTTTTAAGTAAATATTGCTGTAAAACTACGAAGAGAAACTTAGTTTAGGTGTTAACTTAATATTAACAAATCACCGAATTTTCCACATTCTATAAATACTCCTCAATATCGCCTTTTCCCTCGCGAATAACTTCGAAATCTCCACTAGTACAGTCGATTACTGTTGAAGCTTCATTATCTCCAAAACCTCCATCAATAACTAAATCCACCAAGTCTTCATACTTTTCATGGATCAATTCTGGGTCTGTAGAATATTCAATTACTTCATCTTCATCTTTAATGGAAGTAGATATAATCGGGTTGCCCAAAGCGGCTACAATTTCACGAGCAATGTTATTATCTGGCACACGAATACCAACAGTTTTTTTATTCGAACTCAATAGTTTCGGTACGTTATTGTTCGCATTGAAAATAAACGTAAAAGGGCCAGGTAAAGCCTTTTTCAGTACCCTGAAAACCGTAGTGTCAATTGGTTTGATGTAATCAGAAATGTGTCGTAAATCTGAGCAGATAAACGAAAAGTTAGCTTTTTCAAGTTTGATGCCTCTAATTTTACAAATCTTTTCAATAGCCTTTTGATTAGTGATATCACAGCCCAGACCATACACTGTATCTGTTGGATAAATGATAAGACCACCTTTTTTAAGGATTTCTACCGCTTGGTCAATCGCTTTGGGATTTGGATTTTCTGGATATATTTTGATAAGCATATGTAAAAATAACAAAATCATACGGTACTTGTTTCGGTATCGGTCTTTATATTGCTACATTAGCAAAAAACGAACAAAATAACCATCTAAGCGCATTCTGTCCCAGTCTAACTTAGATTTGCTAAATGGCTGAGATGGCAAACAAAACGTATTAAAATTAATTGAGATGAGAAAAGCATTTGTTGCAATTGCAGCTTTTTTAGTTGCGTTCACCGTAATGTTGGGATTTTATCACCCCTTTCTGTGGTGGACTTTTATTTTTACCGGACCAATAGTTTTGCTGGGCATTTACGATATGAACCAACCGAAACATAGTATCGTAAGGAACTTCCCCGTTGTAGGCAGGTTAAGGTATTTCATGGAGGATATGCGTCCGAAAGTGTACCAATATTTTGTGGAAAGTGATACCAATGGTACGCCGTATAACCGTTTAAATCGATCGTTAATTTATCAAAGAGCCAAAAAAGAACTGGATACTATTCCGTTTGGAACACAATTAAATGTATACGACAGCGGCTACGAATGGTTAAGCCATAGTATCATGGCTATCAGTCACCACGATTTAAACTTACACCCAAGAGTGTTGGTTGGTGGGCCAGATTGTAGACAACCTTATTCATCGAGTATCTATAATATTTCGGCAATGAGCTTTGGTTCGTTAAGCCAAAATGCGGTATTGGCACTAAATGGCGGTGCTAAACTTGGTAATTTTGCGCATAATACTGGCGAGGGTGGTATCAGCGATTACCATAGGGAAATGGGCGGCGATTTGATTTGGCAGATTGGTACTGGTTATTTCGGTTGTAGAAACTTAGATGGTACTTTTAATGGCGAAGCCTTCAGTGAGCGTGCTAAAACAGATCAAGTGAAAATGATCGAAATTAAACTTTCACAGGGAGCAAAGCCGGGTCATGGTGGTATGTTGCCTGGTAAAAAAGTAACTCCCGAAGTAGCTCGTATTCGTTTGGTGCCCGAAGGCAAAGATGTATTATCGCCTCCGGGACATTCTGCTTTTTCTACTCCTTTAGAGCTGATGGCCTTTGTGAAGCGGTTAAGAGATCTGTCAGATGGCAAGCCTGTAGGTTTTAAGTTATGTATTGGTCGCAGGAGCGAGTTTTTTGCCATTTGCAAGGCGATGATTGAAACCGGAATTTATCCAGATTTCATTACCGTTGATGGTGGCGAAGGCGGGACAGGTGCTGCACCACAAGAGTTTTCAAATTCAGTAGGGATGCCATTAAGAGATGCCGTTGCATTTGTTTATGATGTTTTGGTGGGCTTCGATTTGAAAAAACACATCAAGATCATTGCGTCGGGAAAAGTTTCTACAGGTTTCGATATTGTAAAAAATATAGCGCTTGGCGCTGATATGTGTAATGCAGCCAGAGGGATGATGTTTGCGTTAGGTTGTATTCAAGCTTTAGAATGTAATAGCAATACTTGTCCAACGGGTGTAGCTACACAAGATCCTAGTTTAATGAAAGGATTAGTGGTAGAGGATAAAAAAGTGCGGGTGAAAAACTTTCATAACTTAACGGTAGCAAGTGCGGTAGAGTTACTAGGTGCGGCAGGTTTGAAAGAACCAGGTCAGTTAACGAGGGCATACATTAACAGACGGGTAAGTCCAAGTGTGATACAGAATTACCGAGAAACCTATCCTTACATTCCAGAAGGATCTTTGTTGAAAACACCATATCCTTCTCGTTTCGAGTTAGGAATGACGTTGAGTGCATCGGCGAGTTTCTTGCCAACAGATTATAAAGTAACTGAGGTGGATTATCAAACAGCTAATCCTTACCACGAGTAAAAGAAAAGATTAATTTAAGCTCCGAGATTACTTCGGGGCTTTTTTTGCGCTAATCTCAAAGCTCATCTTTATTTCAAAGTTATGTCATCTCTGATGTTTTAATTGAGATATCGGGAAATTCCGATATATATTTGTGACATGGATCAAGTGGAGTTATTTAAAGCCCTGGGAAATAAAAACCGGTTGCAAATTTTGAACTGGCTAAAATCACCAGAAGAACATTTTGTAGACTACGTACCTGCCTGTGGCGACGCCGATGTGGGCGTATGTGTAGGTCATATCCAAAAAAAATCGGGCTTAACACAATCTACTATTTCCGAGTATTTGGCAGTACTGCATCGGGTAGGGCTGGTTTCTGCAACTCGCGTAGGGCAGTGGACTTATTATAAACGTAACGAAGAAACCATTGCTGCTTTAGGAAACTTGATCGACACTTTATAGAAACAAAAACATGAGCGAAAAGAAATTATCAGCTGTGCCTTATTCTGTATTAGATTTGGCAGGCGTTATACAAGGGTACGATATTGCCCATACCTTTAAAAATAGTGTTTCCTTAGCACAGCACGCAGAGAAATTAGGTTACAATCGTTATTGGTTAGCCGAGCATCATAACATGATCAGCGTGGCAAGCTCGGCTACTTCGGTGTTAATTGGTCACATTGCGGGGCACACTAATTCTATTCGTGTAGGTTCTGGCGGAATTATGTTGCCAAATCATACACCTTTGATTATCGCTGAGCAGTTTGGTACATTGGCTACGCTGTATCCCAACAGGATCGATTTAGGTCTGGGTAGAGCACCTGGAACAGATCAATTAACAGCTTTTGAGATTAGGGGTGAGCGTTTTCATTCGCCACAGCATTTTCCGCAAGATGTACGGAAGTTGCAGCAATATCTTGGTGACGATAATTATGACAGTAAAGTTAGGGCGATACCAGGAGAAGGTACTAACGTACCGATTTGGATTTTAGGTTCGAGCACTGAAAGTGCGCATTTAGCAGCATCTTATGGTTTGCCTTATGCTTTTGCTAGTCATTTTGCACCTACTTATTTCTTTGAGGCAATTGAGATTTATAGGAAGAATTTCCGTCCATCTAATGTGCTGAAAGAACCTTATGTGCTTTCTTGTGTAAACGTGGTTGCAGCAGATACCGATGCCGAAGCGGAACGTCTATCTACTTCTTTGAAGATGTTGTTTACTGGAATTGTAACTAATCAACGTAGATTATTGCAGCCGCCTGTTGATAGTATGGAAGGTGTGTGGTCGGATATGGAAGAGGCTGCGGTAGAACAAATGTTGGATTTTACGTTCATTGCTGGCCCAGAAAAATTAAAAGAACAGTTTCAATCATTTTTAAACCATACCAAAGTAGATGAATTGATGGTGACGTCGCATATCTACGATCATCAGGCTAGATTAAGGTCCTATGAGTTGGTGGCCGAGGTTTTGAAGGGATAGGCTGTGTTCTAGCTATATCGATCATCCAGATTTGATTAAATGATATAACAAAAAAGCTTGCTGATGATTTCAGCAAGCTTTTTTGTTAACCTCTAGGTTTAATGTATTCTAAACCTTCAGGGCCTTTAATCAGTGCATAGATTAAGCCGCCAATAGCAGATATAATCATCAAAACAAACATAGCGACCATCATTAATCCAACTACTGCCAGTACTCTCCAGAGAATTTGTTTTAATGATTTATCAATATAAAAACCCCTAAAAAACCAAATAAGAACTGCTGGAGTTACAAGGCTCATTAATGAAAAAAATAAATTGAAATACGCTGTATTTTTTAAAATATAAAGTAATGGAAAGAAACATACTATGTTAACGATGGTTTGAAAAGACAGTATGTACGCATTCATTACAATATGTTCATAATAATTATTTTTCCATTTCATGAAAGCTATCCACGTCATTAGGGCAAATACAGGGATGAGAGCGAGCATTATGATTGAGTTATAGCTTGAATAAACTGTCATCAAGTCATTCATGAAAGGAGAATTTAGATGCTGGCCTTTATAAAGTTCTTCCATAACTTTATTTAGACCAATAATCTTAAAGGATATAAACGCCGAAATACCACTTAATATAAACATTAACAAAAGTGGCTTGTAGTGATTTACTCTGTTGCCGTCAATAAATTCTCTTGCGGTTTTTCCAGGGTTTTTGACCAATTTCTTAATGGTGTAAAGAAATCCTTTATTGGTATGAATAAGTAAGTATTGTATCTCATCGGTAACGTATTTTTTATCTATACGTTTAAATCTTTTTTGACCACAGTGACTGCAAAAATTCTCATCAATGGTGTAGTCGCAGTTTAAGCAGGTTTGTTCCACTATGTTGTTACTGGTTTGGTTCATTTTTCTTTCCGCGGTTTTTAATTTCTGTATTTAGTGGCTTTAGTTGTAAAAATAAGGGTAGCAAGGTAATAGGGAATGCTGCCAAAGGCATAAATAATTTTCCTGTAGATTTAGCGACTAAGAAATAGGTGGCCAAGCATAGTAGTAGTAACCACATTATGCTAAATGAAATCAATACACCTTTAATTAAATCTCTTCTTTTAGCGAGTTTTTCTGTACTTAGCTCAGCTAGGCTAATATTTTTTGCCATTTAGATATTAAAGCGAAAAATTTATAAATGATTGTTGGTTTGTTTATACAAATATAGTTTAAATACTATTGCTACAAAAAGATAAGGATTAAGAAGTTGAGAATTGTCGGGGTGGACAGTAATTTTTATGAGATACTGTGTTAAGTCGTTAAAGTATTAGTTAAATTAGTCTTTATTTATTTTGAGTTATGCTGAAATCTAAAAACCAATTTGCTTTATTGATGCTTTTTGTTAGCCTCTGTATCATGTTTATTCCTAAACAGAGTGTAGCTCAGTCTAAGAGTATGAAAAAGGTTGATACCGTTAAGGTCTTGCCTAAAAGCGAATGGAAGGGTGTCGCCGGTAGACCTTACAAGCAGCATGTACCAGTTAAAATTACAGTACATCACGAGGGCGGAAAATTATTGACTATAAATGATGATGCTCGCCAGCGATTAAAGAATATCCAGACTTGGGGAATGGGACCCGACCGTAAATGGGCCGATGTACCTTATCACTTATTGATAGCTCCAGATGGAACGGTGTTGGAAGGGAGAAACCCCTTAACAGTTGGCGAAACTAATACCGAATACGACCCGACTGGACACTTGTTAATTTGTTTTTTAGGTAATTACAATCAGCAAAAGTTAGATGATAAATTATTAAAAGTGTTGACCGATTTATTGGCAGATCAGTGCATGAAGTATGGCATATCTCCGAAAGAAATTTCAACTCATCGCGATCATAGCACGCAAACTACCTGCCCAGGAGATGATATTTATAGTTACTTCGCAAATGGCTACATCGTTAAGCAAGTCACTAAAAAATTGAAGAAGAGACAGTAGTTTACCTGTTCTTAGATGCAGCGTTAGATCGTTGTGTTATGTTGTTGGTAATCATATGTATTTCTTGTTTTTTATGCTTTTGGTAAGCTGGCATGGTAGCTTCAAAATTTAAAAAATCCAAACAATAAGCTATGAATTTCTATTTGGTAGTGTATGAGAATTCATAAAACCTTTTCAAATAGCTCAACTTATTTTTTTATAGCTGTATTAGCTATGATATTGCTTTTTTCGGCTTGCAGGCGCAGTCAATCGGAATTAGGGAAGTTAGCTGCTAAAATTTCGGGCAACAAAATATTTAAGGAAATTGAAGAAGAGACTTTCGCAGAAAAACTCAGTGAAATGAGGGGGAGGCAGTCTAATCAATTCAAAAATCCAAAATTCTTAAAAGCATTCTACGAGAAAAACGAAGATGCACCGGTACTACTATCAAAGATTTTGGCTGATGCGCAGCTCGATAGTGTGATTGCTATTTTGGGTAGGTCGGATGTACATGGTTTAAACCCAGAATTGTTTCGTGTGGCCCAATTGAAGACACTTTATGAACAGTTAAAAAGTAAAGAGAAAATAACTACCGTTGATGATGCTTATGCCATACTTACTAAATTGGAATTGTCTTTGGCCAATGCCATCACAGATTATAGTCACGCTATGCAATTTGGAGCGCTAAGCCCAAGAAAAATTTATGCACAATATTATACTAAAACTACTCGTCCAGATGAAAAAAGCTTTGAGCATGCGCTAGAAGTGAAAGATGTGAAGATGTTTTTGGATAGTGTGCAGCCTAAAGATCAACAATATGTGGCTTTACAACAAGCCTTGAAAAAACAGCGAGCTGCTTCAAGTGAAGCTGGAGAAGAAATGGAGCGTATCCTTGTGGTTAATCTAGAGCGTTTGCGTTGGAAGAATAAACCTTCCGAAGAAAAATATGTTTGGGTAAATATTCCAAATTTTAGTTTAGATGTGATGGAGAAAGGAAAATCTACCTTAAGCATGAAAGTATGTGTGGGCGAGGGGCGTAATATGGATTATAAAGACAAGTTGGTGGAATATGATGAGACTGGTGTGAAAAAAGATCGCCCTTTTAATCGAGAAACGCCACAGTTAAACAGCGTTATTCATAGTGTGCAGGTAAATCCGGTTTGGAATATCCCCGAAAGTATTGCAAGTAACGAGATTACCAAGTATGCAGCTGCAGATCCATATTATCTGGCTAACAACAATATTGATGTTTATTTAGGTACAGAGAAAATCGAAGATCCAGAAACGATTGACTGGTCTACGGCAGATGCGGGTAAAAAATATAGATTTAAACAGCGCCCAGGGGAAGACAACTCTTTAGGTAAAATCAAATTCCTTTTTAACAATCAGAGCAGTGTCTATCTACATGATACGCCAAACAAGCAGGCTTTTAATCAGCAGGTGCGGGCGGTAAGCCATGGCTGTGTTAGGGTCGAAAAACCTTTGGATTTAGCTAAGGCATTATTTGGCAGCGGAAATACTTTCGACGGTATTAAGAAAGCAATGGAAGTAGGGCAGCCTATGGCAAAAGATATTGCTTTAAGCAATAAGGTGCCCGTTTATCTAACTTATATAACCTGTTGGCTAGATGCAACTGGTAAGCTTCAGTATCGCAAAGATGTATATGGTTTAGATATCGTATTGTATACACATTTGATGAAGCTAAAATAGCCAAATCTTACTAGTCCATCTGTGTTTGAGTATGGTCATTTTCGTTTGCGAAATTAGCCGCTAAGGTTTCATTTAAGTATTTAGATTGATAACTTTCTACAGATTTATTGATAAATAGTACGGTTTTGTCTTCGATCGTATTGATAACTTTGTCTGCAAGTTCTGGAGCAACCGCTGGGCAGCCTTGGCTTCGACCTAAGCGACCGAGTGCCTTGATGGTACCATCGCTCACGTAGGATGCGCCATGTACCACAATAGACCTACTTCTTGCGTTAGAATTAAATCCTTCGTCCATGCCGTCTAACTTAAGCGACTTACCGTGGATGCCTCTATACACTTCACCTGTAACATAAAATCCTAAGCTGCTTGAGAATGAATTATTGATATTGGAAAAGTTGGTCGCTTCATCGGCACCGCTATTTTGTCCGTGGGCTACCCAAGTATTCACCAATAGTTCTTTTTTGCTTAGATCTATAATGTAAAGCCTCTTTTTCGTACTTAATTGATCGAAATCAGCAATGGTTAAAATCTGTTTTGCCGGAGAAGTGTAGCCTGATTGTTTAAGATTATAAAAACCAGTAAGGGCCTTCTCGAAAACTGGTAGTGACAAACCTGCTTCTTTTAGATGAAGTTCTGTGTACAAAGTGTTAATATGGCAATTGTAAGCACTGTCGGCTGCTACTATGGCGCTACCAAATGCTTTTCTTTCCACGTTCGTATTTGGTTTTTTTGCCGCTGCTAATAATAATACGAATGCTAATCCTGTTACGCCTAATCCTAAAAGGTTCTTTCTCACTATGCTGTTTATATTAAAGGTTACGTAAGAGGTATAATCGATAGGCTGTTATTATTTCTTAAATGAATTTATAGTACAAAAGTAAGATTATTGAGAGGTGATGTGGTAATCTTTTTTCTAAATCTTGCGATTTGATGACACTCCTTAAAGGTGTGTTAATGTTTGTTTTGATTTGTTTTTTAATGAGTTGTAGTGTTAACGGAATGTGAAATACTTTATTGTGTTTATTTTTTTGTTTTGGTTTAAAAGTAGGATTTTATGAAAGGTGTTAAGTTTTATTGAGTAAAAACTTGTTGTGGATACATCTGTTATTTTATTTTGCAGTTTTAGCAAAATGGCAACCTAACTGATGATGTAAAACATAAGCCGTTGATATGTTAACAGCTGATAAAGCCGCTAAAGAAGTTGATGCTAAGGGGTTTTAATTTCGAGCAGGTGGCTGTTGCTGTGCATGAACTAGGAAAATCTTTTACGTAGCCGAGGTGTATAATCCAAGCTTCTGCAAATACAAACAATATTTAATTAGCAAACCCAAAGAAAAGATTCGGATTGAGCTTTGCCAGGGTTTAAATGCTAATAGCTTTAAACTCCAGTTAATTTGTGCGCTTCAAATGGTATTCGGCTGTAGCGTTAGTTCCAATATTCATTTTGTAGTGAAAATCGGTCTTTCCAAGCCTTAAAATACTGCCAGTTTGAGTAACACGATTATTGGTAATGCTAATTTGCTTGCCATCTGGCGAAATGTTGTAAGTGTTTTCTGTGGTTTGCAATTCTCCATCTGGCGTTTGGTCTTCGTGGAGGGTTTGTAGATTAGAGGTTAACTTCCCTTCTGTTTGGAAAATATATTGATGAAACATTAAGTTGGTTGCATCTTCTGTAGTGCTAATTCCAAAGGCATTGGTATAAACAACTTCTTGTAATCTCCAACTACCTAAAACCATTTCCTGATTGGATATCAATGGCTCTCCATCGTTATCTTTTGAGCAAGACACCGAAAAAAGAGCTGTCAGGACTAAAACTAGTGAGCGTAGTTTTTTCATCTTTATGGTACAGTTAGGGTTAATTAGATTGGTTAACGTATCATAACGTTTATAATAGGTTAATTGTTTTGAGTTTTTTAATTAAGAAAGGTTTAATTGGCTAGCTAATGTTTGTATTATGTCTATCTTTTTGATTAATAGTATAGTAGGGGGATGTGGTTTCTCTGACAAGGATTTTTTATAGAAAAATTTTTAAATTAGAGTGTGCGGAGGAAGGTAGCTGTCGTTGTGAAAAATAAAAACGAAATTATTAACATACATCAAGAGTTTAAGCTGAAAGGAATATTAGTTTTGTGACCTTAATTTATAGTCTAATTAATTGTAAACTTTAATAATTAAATCAAGAAAAATGAGAAAATTACTTTTTGCGCTCCCTGCGCTTTTTTTATTGGCCTCTTGTGGAGGTTCTTCTAACAGCAGTACGCAAACTACAACTGAGCAAACCGCTGCCGAACAAAAAGGCGACAGTTTTACCATTGATACTGCAACTACTTCGGTAGATTGGAAAGGTGCACACAAAGGTGGTTTGGCTCCACGTTGGGGTAAAATTAAAGTTGCTTCTGGAACAATCTCTGTAGAGAAAGATTCAATTAGCGGTGGCGAATTTGAAGTAAATATGGCTTCACTTCAAGTTGATCCTGCATCGGTAACGGAGGAAGGTAAAAAAGCTACGGATTTAGAAGGTCACTTGAAAAGTGCAGATTTCTTTGATGTAGCTAAGGCGCCAACAGCAAAGTTTGTAATCACTAAAGTCGAGCCTTACAATGCATCACAAGGTGCTAGTTTAATTGCTGATCCTAATTACTCAATTAGCGGCAACTTAACACTTAAAGACAAAACTTTAAATGTAACTTTCCCTGCTAAAGTTGAAGTTTCTGCATCTGCAGTTACTGCATCTGCTAAATTCGTAATCGACAGAAGTGCGTGGGGTATCAACTATAAAACAGAAGGTAGCCCAGAGAATTGGATGATTTCTAAAGATGTAGAAATTGGCTTGACGCTTAATGCAAAGAAATAATTGATAGCATAATTTTATCAATAATAATGAAACAGCCCGCAATATTGTTGGGCTGTTTTTGTATGCTATCATTTATACGGCACCATCCCCGCGTATGCGGAGATCTTAAAGCATTGTACGATATTTTAGTTTTCTATCTATTTATAATCCATTACATACTTATCTAAGTTAGGTTCATTCACTTTCTTACGCTGCAATTCGTGTTCGTAAATGCTACGACCTAGGTTTTTCATGAAAGGATAACAAACCGTTTCGTATTCATATTTGCCATCGTTGTAAATGCCATCTTCATTGCTTTGCACTACAGCAGTAAGAAAAAACTCGACTTTATTTTTAAAATCTACGATGTAAGCATTATCGATGATGAAGCCGTAACTATCGCCATATTTATCGAAAATGCGGATGTTCGGGTCTATTACAGCATTCTTTTCTCTCCCATAAAACAACATTTTCGCATAAGTTGGCCAAAACTCCTTCGCATCGTATTTAGGGTAATCGCTTTCTGTTGGCAATTTACTCATGTAGGTGTAGATGAGTTTATAATCATCGGACGTCAGATTGAAACGCTCTTTTGGGGTATAAGCCTCCGGTGTCATTAATCGCTTCATTAAAGCGTGTTGGTCTTTGATAGTGAAGACATTCTTATTAGCAAAACTATAAGGTTTTTCAACTAATTGTTCATTGCTATCCATGTAGCCTACGCCAACCACAAGGTGGTTAAGCTCCAATGGGTAGTTTTTCGGATCGTATTGTGCAGGTTGCGAATAAACGAGCTTGTCGCCATTATAAAAGCGGATTGGATTGGTGTTCTTTTCATTCTCACCTCCATCGCCTATGGCCAAACGGTTAAGTATTCGACTTTCGGTCATGCCATATTTTTTCAATTTAGCATTGATTTCGGCTCTGCCAATAAATTCGAATAAGCGATTGTAAGCATCATTATCACTAGTTAACAGCACTTTTTTGATGTAATGTGCCAAAGTTGGTTTGCCATTTTCGGCGCTTTCGTCTTTGTTTACAGGTGTTTGGCCTTTAAAAGCGGTATCAGTAATCATGGTACTGTATGCCGTTAAGCCCGGTATTTTCAATTCGTTAACTTTCTCCAAAGCAAAAATTACTGCCGCTAATTTTACTGTGCTTGCAGGGTAAAAGTAATGTTTTGGGTTAATGCGACAGCTAAATGTTTTGAAGCTGGGTTTGTTGTTTTTATCGCGGTTAACTTGCGTGTACATGATCTGTATTTCATTCTTATTGGGATGATTAAGTACACCAGAAAATAATTCGGGTTTGCTTTCTAACAGTTTTTTCAGGAAAGTGGTATCGGTTTGTTGAGCCATAACGCTGGTACTGATCAATAATAGGAGACTGGTAATTGCTTTTTGCATGATGGATTGGTTGATAGGTAAAGATAGGGATAAGAACAATGAATGACCAATAACCAAAAAAAAACAATTATCAAACTAATGAACCAATGACGAATGAACTATTGAACCAAGCAAAAAAATACCTACCTTTGCCCCGCTTTTGGTTTCCGCAGGTAACGCTTCGGAATTAAAAGGGAATACAGTGTAAATCTGTAACTGTCCCGCAGCTGTAAGCTCTATAACTGTTTGCTAATCTTAGCCACTTTCTAATTGCAGAAGGGAAGGCCGCAAACGGGGAGTAAGTCAGAAGACCTGCCTTTAGCATTAAAAATTCATAGCTTTCGGGGATTGAAGCTAGGAGTGATGTACACTTATTTACGTACCATTTCCTGGTAAAACTGTTGGCTGTGATCGAAAGTCACAAACACAACATGAAGAAAAAAATTGCATTGCTTGCAGGCCTAGGGTTTGCACAATCGGTGGTTTTGGCACAAACAAAACCTACAGAGAGCGTAACCACGCTTAACGATGTCGTTATTACGACAACAAAAAACAACCAAAAACAATCGCAAACTGGTAAAGTAGCTACTATTCTTGGCCCAGAAGTGTTAGGCAAAAGCCATGGTAAAACCTTGCCACAATTGTTAGCGGAGCAAGCGGGAATTACCGTAACCGGAGCAACTAGTAATTATGCCGCCAACAAATCAGTATTTCTTAGAGGAGCAGGCAGTGCCTATGCTATTATACTTATTGATGGAATTGTGCAAAATGATCCCTCTGGCAACGGGGGCGCTTTTGATTTACGCTTGTTGCCTATCGATCAAATTGAACGTGTAGAGATTTTGCGTGGCGGGCAGTCGACCATTTACGGTTCTGATGCAATTGGTGGGGTTATTAATATCATCACTAAAAAAGGTGCTAAGCAACCTTTAAATGTTTATGGGGTAGCAACTGCAGGAAGTTACGAGACTTACAAGGGAACAATTGGTCTAGAAGGCAATGTAAGTAATTTCGATTACAACATCAGTTATACGCATGTAAAGAGTGATGGGATTTCGGACGCAGCAAATCCAATGGGCAACACAACTACTTTTGATAAAGATGGACTAAAAACAGATGGAGTAAATGCAAAATTTGGTTTTAAGTTTAGTAATAATTTTTCAATAAATCCATTTGTAAGATACAATACAGGTACTTATAACTACGATGATGGACCATTTACCGACGCTGCAAACTATTCTATTTTGAAAAATATTGCAGTAGGCGCAAATGCTGTTTATTTATTAAATACAGGTAAATTAACTTTAAACTATAGCCATCAGAAAACTAGTAATGATGTAAATTCTGCTTATCCAGCGTTGTTAGAGGGGCAAGTTAATTTCTTGGATGTTTATTACAATCAGCAATTAGGCAAAAAACTTGATCTTTTATTAGGGGTAGATCATCGCGATATGAAGTTGCCAAGCGCTGCGGGAAATCCTAAAACGAATATTTTTGCAGGATACGGCTCGTTATTTCTACATGATTTAAGTGTGTTTAATTTAGAGGTTGGTGGCCGTTACAATAAACACGAACAATACGGAGAAAATTGGACTTACACCATCACGCCGAGTATCAATTTGGTAAAGCAAGTAAAATTGTTTGGAAATATCTCTACCGGGTTTAAAATTCCTACCTTAACCATGCTGTTTGGCACTTTTGGTGCAAATCTAAATCTGAAACCAGAGAAATCTGAAAATTATGAAGCTGGAGTAGAGTTTAATTTTGCAGATGGGAAGTACACCCTGCGTGGAGCAGCCTATAAGCGTAATTTAACCGATGCTATTATCTACAATTATCCACAGGGCTACGAAAACCAAATCAGCCAAAAAACTAAAGGTTTCGAAATTGAGCCAGCGGTTAAACTGGGTGTTTTTAGTTTAAATGGTTTTTATAGCTATACCGAAGGTAACGAGTATAACTTTGTAGATAATGGGGTAGCAGATTACCTTTTCCGCAGACCAAAGCATACTTACGGCGCTACGGCTGGCCTACAAGCTACCAAAGATTTATTTTTGAGTGTAAATTACCGTTTTGTTGGTGGTCGTACAGATGGCGACTTCAATAGTTACCCTGCAGCGGTAGTTAATTTGCCTTCGTATAAACTTTTAAATGCTTATGCAGAATATAGCTTGGCAAAATCGAGGGTTAAACTATTTGTAGATACTCAAAATATTTTAGACGAAAAATATAACGAGATCTATGGCTACAACAGTTTAGGTTTTAACGTTAATGCTGGTGTAAGGTTTAATATACATTAAAATTTGCTTTACAGCCACTTAGGTCATAGTTTTTTAAAGAGTTTGGTCTAGGTGGTTGTATAAATTTAGAGAATTTTAAAGTGTTTCTTATATTTACCAAAAAAAGTAATTATGTCACATATCAAATTTAATCCACGCACTTTAGTTTTAATGGTTGTTATTTTGGCCATTATGCTGATGCGTGTGTTAATAGTTTTCAATACAGAGGCACTTAGCTTTGCTAATTTCTCTTCGGTGGGGGCTGTAGCACTGTTTGGCGGAGCATATTTTTCTAACAACATTAAGGCCTATTCTTTTCCTGTGTTAAGTTTGTTCATTACCGACATTTTATTTGCCAACACTATTTATAAAAGCTACAGCAATGGCTTTTTGTACGATGGCTGGTATTGGACTTATGCAGCTATCATTTTGATGGTAGTAGTAGGGAAATACTTATTGAAAAACATCACGTTAACTAATGGAGCTCTTGCGGCCATTGGGGTTACGGTTGTGCACTGGTTGGTTTCTGATATTGGCGTTTGGTACAATAATCCTTCATTTACGCAAGACCTTGCTGGTTATTGGAACTGTTTGGTGTTGGCTATCCCTTTTGAGTTTAGATTTTTAGCGGGTACTGTAATTTATGGAGGGGTAATGTTCGGTAGTTTCCAGCTTTTAAAAGTAAAATATCCTGCGCTTCAGCGTAAAGAAATATTATCTGCGTAAATTTTACGTTCGCAAATTCTTTAATACACTGGTAGGTTTGCAAATATGCAGACCTATTTTTTTGAATTTAAAATCAAACTGATGAAAGTTGTCTCTTTTTTGCCAGCTGCTACACAAATGATGTACGAAATGGGTCTGGAAAATTACTTGCATGGCATTACTTTCGAGTGCCCAGCAGTAGCGCACTCATTACCTAAAATTGTAAGATGTATTTTCGAAGGTAAAAATTATAGTAGTGCAGAAATAGACCAAATTTTTTCTTCTTATAAGCGCCAAGGCAAGAGTTTGTATTGGGTAGAGCAAGAAATTTTAGAGCAAATTGAAGCAGACCTCATTTTTACCCAAGATATTTGCGAGGTTTGCAATATAGATACCGAATGTACCTCTGCTGCGGTAGCTAAACTGAGTAAGCAACCAACGTTGGTGCCACTATCGCCCAATAACCTTAACGATGTTTTTGATGCTGCTTATACGATTGGAAAAGTACTTGGCGAGGAGACAAAAGCGCTGTATTACTTGGCATCACAAAAGGCAATTGTAGATGATATTTTACAGCAGCTACGTTTACATGGCGCACCTTTAAAACGAGTGATGCTAATGGAATGGATAGCGCCTATCTATAATTGTGGTCATTGGATCCCGTTCCAGATTGCCCAGGCTGGTGGGATAGATATGTTGTCGAACCCGGCAGGAGATAGCATTGTAACCGATTGGCAGAAGATAGTAAAATACGACCCTGAAGTTTTGGTCATAGCGCCTTGTGGCTTCACTAAAGAACGTACCTTAGAAGAACTTTTTCTACTTACCGAAAAACCAGAATGGAAACATCTTCTAGCGGTTAGAAACAAACAGGTTTTTGTGGCAGATTTTGAAATGTTTACCCAACCTAGCGTAGGCACATTGGTACAAGGTATACAAGCTTTGTCGTGTATGTTTCATCCAGAAATTTTTACTCCCAACCAAGTCCTGCAACAGAGATTTTTCAACTTTAGTGAGAAGTTGTCTGAGTTGGTTTAACACCAAATTATTTGCTATGAAAAAGAAAATTGTAGTATTAACGGGTGCGGGTATCAGTGCGGAAAGTGGCTTGAAAACATTTAGGGATGCCGATGGCTTATGGGAAGGTTACAATGTAATGGATGTAGCTACGCCAGATGCTTGGGAACGTAATCCCGAATTGGTGCAGCGCTTTTACAACGAACGTCGGAAACAGGTATTGGCTGCACAACCTAACGAGGCTCACTTGCTCTTAACTAAACTGGAAGAGGAATTCGATGTTTCTATCATCACTCAAAATATAGATGATTTACATGAGAGAGCTGGTTCTGCAAATATTACGCACTTGCATGGGATCATTACTTATGCACAATCTTCTAAAAAAGCGTCTTTAGTTTACCCCATAGAGGGGGATGAAATTAAAATGGGAGAGTTGTGCAAGTGGGGCTCGCAATTGCGACCTCATGTGGTATGGTTTGGAGAAGCTGTACCGATGATTGAGAAAGCAGCGGAAATTTGCGCACAGGCAGATATTTTTGTCTTGATAGGAACTTCCTTAGCAGTTTATCCTGCTGCTGGCTTGATAGATTATGTACCTAAAGCAGTTCCAAAATACATTATCGATCCTAAAATACCGCCAGTTGCTGGGCTAGGCAATGTAATAAGAATAGAGAAAAGCGCTACGGAAGGAATGAAGGAACTGGTAGCTATCCTTGGTTTAAACTAGCTTTTAAAAAAAAACGCATGGTGGTTGATAAAACCATCATGCGTTCGAATATTAAAATAAGCTACGTTAATGCTAATGCTAATGCTCCACGTAATCTAAATCTTTGCTAAATGTCTCCTTCAGCTGACTTAAAGCGATCAAAGAAATAACAATACAGATTACGCCCACTACCATTGCGCCTTCCAAAATTCCTAACTTATCTTTAAAAAACTGGAAACCTGTGGTAATCGCAATTAAGGAACCACGTACAAAATTTGGAACAGTGGTGGTTACCGTGGCTCTTAAATTGGTGCCAAATTGTTCTGCCGCAATGGTTACAAAGGTTGCCCAATAGCCAGATGCAAAACCCAATAACAAGCTTAATAAAATAAATCCCTCTGGTGTTAAGCCAAAAGAATAGAGATAAATACCTACAGAAACAGCGGTTAACATTAAGAAAATAAACATTACTTTTCTTCTAGATTTAAGTAGCTGCGATAATAAACCGGCTACTACGTCACCTATAGAAATACCGATGTAACAATACATGATCCCTTTTCCTGCATCTAAAATTCCTGTGGCATTTAAGGCCTTTCCAAACTCTGGTGAGAACGTGATTAATACCCCTACAATGTACCATAAAGGTAGGCCAATTAAGATACAGCACAAATACTTTTTAAACCTCGACCACTTGTTAAACAGCATGAAAAAGTTGCCGCGTTGTATATTTTCGTTTTCAGTGGTTTCTTTAAACATACCTGATTCTACCAAACCAATACGTAAAGAAAGCAGGAGTAAACCCATGCCGCCGCCAATAAAGTAACTGGTTTGCCAAGTATAGCGAGCGCTAATTAATGCGGCCATTACCGCTCCCAACAGACCCACACAGGCTACAATCATGGTTCCGTAGCCTCTGTTTTTCTTACTCATTGTTTCAGCTACAAGCGTAATACCCGCACCAAGCTCGCCAGCTAAACCTACACCAGCGATAAAACGGATAATGGTATATTGATCTACCGTAGTGGCAAAACCGTTAGCAATATTAGCAAGTGAGTAAGTAATGATTGATCCGAATAAAACACTTAATCTACCTTTTTTATCTCCCAAAATACCCCACAAAATACCACCAACTAGCATCCCAAACATTTGGCTGTTGATGATGGTTGCACCAACACTTAACATATCATCATCTGGTACACCTAAATCTTTTAAGCTTTTTACACGTACTACAGAAAATAAAATCAAGTCGTAGATATCTACAAAATAACCAAGTGAGGCTACTAGGATAATTAGAAAAATGTTTTTCTTTTTAGTTTGTTCGTTCATTTATAGTTTAAGTTTGATAAGTGAAACTACAAAAAATTTGTAACAAAAAACTAATTATTAAAAAAAATTAAAAAGAATATAAATATTTTTAAGTTTTAAAACAAACTATGCTAAAAAGTGAAAAGAGATGGCTATAAAAGTATCATTCATTTTTCAACATTAGGAAATTAATTTGCCTTGTTTCTTGTTTTAAACCTAAGCCCATTTCATCTAAAATTTGCAGCAATGAGTTTTTATCTTCTGGCTGAAAACTAAATTTCAAATCTAGTTTTTCGGTGTTGGCAGTTTCGTCTATCACCAATCTGCGTAAGCTACCGAAGCTTTCTAAAAATTCTGCAAACGCGGCTAAGGTAACTCCTTGCTGGTCTATGGCGCCGTGCCTAGCGAAGTATGTTCTATTGCCATCGGTATTTCGTTTTACCTTCGCAAATTTCTCTTGGTCGATGATAGAAAGTACACTAACCTCTCGTTGTTGTTTCACCATTTTTGCATTAACCCGATATTTTTTTGATAGCTCTTGCCTCAAGGTGTTTTCTAATTGGTCGCTTTTTGGTACAATAATATCTAGACAAAAGGTTTCATCTCCCAATTTACCTAAACTATCAATAGCTCTGCTGTAAGGTACATCGCCAAAAGCCCTGCTAAAAATAGAAGTTAGTGAGGCGTTGATAAAAGTAAGTCTCCGCCCAGAGAAAGCTGGTTTATCGAGGTGTGAGAACATCATTCCGCCAGCACCTTTTATGGGTGGCTGCCATAAGATTTTGTGTTTTACGTGATCATCGGCATAAAAATAATCCTTGATGTAATCTGTGGATAAGTTATCTTTTTTCTCTTCTAGATGTACTTCTTGCCCGTTCAAAATACTATCTAACACCTGCGAAGTAATTTTTTCTGGACTTGTAACATTGATCAGTTTTCCATCGGCAGAGATCAAAACACTATGCGGAATTAACTGATAGGGAAAGTACTTTCTCAATAGATCGGCGGTGTCAATTGCAAACGCAAGGTCGAATGGTTTAGCCTTTAAAAACTGTGCTATGCGCTTTTCTGGTTCATTACTGATGGCAATTACCTGCAACTTGTCTTTGTATTTCTGTTGTAAATCTACCAAATGTGGCATAGCACTAATGCAAGGTCCGCACCAGGTGGCCCAAAACTCTAACCAAACTACTTTGTCTTTTAATTCGCTCATTGTTAAATATTTAGGTGAGTTGTTTACCAAGTCAAGGTTGAAATTAGGCACCTCAGTCCCTTTTTTAACTTGTGCAAATACAGAGGTATTTAGCATTAATGCTATAATCACAATCTTCTTCATCGTCTTAATTTGTCCACAAACATCAAATAAAAGGATTGGCTTAAAAGTTAAGTAGGGTTAACTATAGTTAATTAGTGTTAACTCTTGCTGATAAATAGAATTGTTGATGCTATGTTTGTATCATGCAAAGGCGAATTGTTTACATTTTAGTGCTAATGACTTGCTGTATTACGCTAATCATCGGACTTCAAGTTTATTGGAATTACAGCAATTATAAAATCACGGTAAGCAATTTTAAAAAAGAGAGCAATAATGCTTTGGTTAGTGCCGTGAAAATTCAGCAGCAAAAACGCCTTGAAGAGATTGCCAATAAGATCAAACGTTTAATGGCTGATACTTCGTTTTTGACTATTACTTGCAATATCAATAATAGAGATAGTAACACAGTATTTGTCATAAGTGATACCCATCCGAAATTTAAGGAAGACACAGCCCGAAAAGTTAGCCTTTATAAAGTTGGAATGACTACGTTTACACAGCAGCTTAGGAAAATAACACCAGAAGCAAAGCAGTTATTCATCGATCATTTTATTAAAAATACGCTACGTAGAGATTTACAAGAAGGAACTATCTATTATTATACCCAAGGTTTAGGCGATAGTATTTCTGCTGCAATGATCAACAATAAGTTTAATGCAAATCAGTTAAGTAAGATTTATGCCGAAGAGCTGGGTGCTAAAGGTATCTACACAGATGTCAAACTCGCATTTAGTAGAGCAAATGTAGCTGCGAGCTCTTTCCAAACGAAAAAAGTGAATGCCTCGTTACTGCAGTATGGCAAACAAAATGTAGTGTACGGGATACTAGAAAATCCAAATCAGTATTACCTAAAAGAAATGAAATGGATCTTGGTATCGTCTGTACTTTTGATCTGCATTGTAACCATGTGCTTTTACTATACGGCAAAAACTTTGCTTAGTCAGCAGAAACTAGCTTTATTGAAAAATCAGTTTGTAAGCAACATGACACACGAAATTCATACGCCCTTGGCATCAATTAAGATTACTGCCGAAGCACTTCAAAAATATGATCTTGATAAAAATAGCACTTCAGAATACCTAGAAATTATTCAAAACCAAACAGACAAGTTAATTGATTTAACTAATCAATTGTTGAACAAAGCGAGGAATGAGCATTTTGAGCTGCAGGATTTTGAGAACTTAGCTTTGGACCATTTAATCAGAAATGTAATCAACCATCAAGCTGTTGAAGATAAGGTGAAAATCAATTATAACGAAAGCAACTTTCGGATAAAAGGAAATAATGTACACTTAACAAACGTATTCAATAACATTGTAGACAATGCGTTGAAATATAATCGATCTGAGATAAAACAAGTAGATATCGACGCGATTAAGCGAAATCATATCATTGAAATAAGCATTTCAGATAATGGAATTGGCATTTCTGCAGAAAATTTGAAGTATATTTTTGATCCGTTTTATCGCGTTACAGCAAACGAAACTCATGATGTGAAGGGGTATGGTTTAGGTTTAGATTATGCTAAAACTGTAATAGAAAAACATGGCGGCACTATTGAGGTGAGAAGTGAAGTTAACAAAGGCAGTACTTTTATCATTAACTTGCCCTATGAAGGATAGACCACATATTTTATTGGTGGAAGACGAGCCATCGTTAGGAAAAGTTATAGCAGACAGTCTAAAACAGCAAGGCTATGAAATTACACATGCACTAAACGGTGAGAAAGGCTACAGTTACTTCAATACGCAGCCTTTTCAGTTGGTTGTATTAGATGTAATGCTACCAAATATTGACGGTTACACTTTGGCAAAACAGATTAGGAATGTAAATAAAGAAATTCCGATACTTTTCTTAACCGCTAAAAACACCAATAATGATTTAGTAAAAGGCTACCAAAGTGGCGGTAACGACTATCTGAAGAAACCCTTCAGTTTAGATGAATTATACTTACGAGTAGCAGAATTGCTGAAGAGATACAACAAGCAACCAATAAAGCAAAATACCGAAATATCAATAGGTAAGTTTATCTATCTTCCGGTTAAACAAGAGCTCCATTTCGAAAACAATATTGCCAAATTATCGAAAAAAGAATGTGATGTTTTACAGTTTCTGTACGATAATAAAAATCAGATTACCGACAGAAAATCAGTTTTACTGCAGCTTTGGGGCGATGATAATTTTTTCAATACACGTACCATGGATGTTTTCATTACACGGCTTCGTAAGCATTTTGCCGCAGATCCTAATATCGAAATATTGAATATAAGAGGGGTTGGCTACAAGCTAATTTGTTGATCAGTTTATTTAAACCATCCTTTGCGCCAAAAAAAGATAATCTGTACCAAAGCAATAAAAGCCATTACCAGCAAAGTGTACTCGTAGCCGTGCTCTTGGTAAAGTTCGGGCATATTATCTGGCATTACTTTGCCAGTTACGGGATCTTGCTTCGAAAAATTCATTCCGTAAATACCCGCTATAAAAGTTAATGGAATAAATATAGAAGAGATAATCGTTAACACCTTCATGATCTCGTTCATACGATTACTGATGATGGAAAGGTACATGTCAATATTACTCGATGCAATCTCTTTCATGCTCTCTACCATATCCATTAACTGCACACAATGGTCGTAAGCATCTTTAATGAACATTTTAGTCTGTTCTGAAATCAGATCACTGTCGGTACGCAAGATATCATTCATTTTATCTCGCTCCGGCCAAACCACTCTTCTCATGGCAATTAGGTTTCTTTTCACCAATTGAGTTTCGTACATCACAGATTTATCCGGACGTGAAAGCAAACGATCTTCTATTTCATCCATATCCTCACTCCATTGGTTTAAAACGGAAAAGTACGAGTCTACAATCATATCCATCAAAGCGTACATTAAATATCCTGTACCACCAATTCTGATATTGCCTTTACCTTCCTTTAAACGACTACGAACGGCGTCTAAACAGTCTTCGTAGGTTTCTTGAAAGGTGTAGAGCACATTTTTGGTTTGAATAAAAGACACTTGTAGGTTCTCTAATGCACTATCTTCGCCAAGGCGCAACATTCTGCTAATGGCGAAGTTGTAACCATCATATTCCTCAAACTTAGGGCGATGATAAGTTCTCGTGATGTCTTCCAGTACAAGTTTGTGGATGTTCAATTCGTCGCTAAATACGTTGAAAAGCTCCGAAGAATTTAGGCCTTTAATTTCTACCCAATAGAAAAGATCTTTGTTTTTGGTTTTGCTGGTGATGTCACGCAGACTTTGAAGTTGTACAACCTCGAAAGTATCGGCGCTGAAACTATACAGATTAATTTTAGGCGTTAAAGAATTACCGTCAATATAGACAAAACCTGGCGTTGTACCTGGTTCTGGTAAAGCATAATGTTTCTTTTTCTTAAAACGTAACGGCTTCGACATATATTGATCAATTCACAGCTTAAAGTATAGTTCTCAATCTTATTAATAGCTAAAAATAATTCTTCGCTTGTGGACCTTGGTTGAAAAGCAAATCTACAATGCTCAAATTAAAGATAAATTCATTCCTGTCGCTAAACACCTGAAAATAGGGCTTTGTTTGTATCGTAGGAATTTCCTTTTTTGTCATCACAGTACGGTAATCTACTGCTATATCGGTTTCGTAGCTTGCGGTAACGTTAAGCGGACTGGTTAATTTCAACTGTTTAAATAACCAAGACAGCATATCGTAATTGTAATCAAAAAGGTAATCGTATTTCTTTTCGTAAAATGGCGCCAATCCATCTTCGTAAAACTCGAAATAAGCCGAGCTGCGGTAACAAGTTTGCATACTTAGCCAATGTAAACGTTGCCAGCGGTCTTCGTAGCTAATTTTAACATCTTTATATGGTGTATGTAGTTTAGAACCTTTCATAACTGGTATCACCATATCTAGGCTTCCATTTGGCGAGGCAATAGTTGCTCTATTTCTATAAGTCTGTTTTGGGAAATGCTCGAATTTCTCTAAATCAAATTCGAAATTATTCTCTTTTAAAAGCGTAAAGTAACTAACGGGTGGAAGATAAAATAATGGAAATATAGCTAGATTGTGCATCTGATATTTTAAGTTTGCAATTCAGTCGCCAAATTAATGATTAAAAAAGGTTTTTTGTACATAGGGATATTTTTTTTGCACCTTATCTCATTTCTTCCTTTGTGGTTTTTGTTTGGTATCTCTAATGTCGTGTACTATCTTCTCTATTATGTAGTTGGCTATAGGAAAAACGTAGTTCGCAAAAACCTCAACAATTCTTTTCCTGAAAAAAGCCCTGCTGAAATCCTTAAAATAGAAAAACGGTTTTATAGGAATTTAACCGATATCATGGTTGAGATTATAAAAATGAGCTCTATAAGTAAAGCTGAAGTTTTGAAAAGAGTAAAGATGAAAAACTTTGAGTTGGTTGAAGACTATTTTAATCGTGGAGAAAGTGCATTGGCTTGTACAGGTCATTATTGTAACTGGGAATTAGGTATGATGGCCGCCGGGCTGAAGTTCTCTGCCAAATCACATGTAATCTACAAGCCGATTAACAATAAGATTTTTGAAACTTGGTTTAATACGTTGAGAACCAAATTCGGAAATATCTTTGTGCCAATGAAGCAGACACTTAGAGATGTTGTGGCGACCAAGAATGATACAACTTTGTTTTGTTTTGCGAGCGATCAAAGTCCGCGGGGGAGAGACGCACACCATTTGTTAACGTTTTTAAACCAACGTACTGCGGTGCTGTTAGGACTTGAAAAAATTGCTGTACAAACCAATAGACCAATTTTTTATTTCGATATAAGAAGAGTTAAGCGTGGATATTACGAGATTGAATGCATACCAATGTGTCTAAATCCAAAAGAAACAAAACCGTTCGAAATCACAGAGCTGTTTTTCAGGTACTTAACTGAAACTATCGAAAAAGAGCCCGGAGATTGGCTTTGGAGCCATAAACGTTGGAAAATAAATGACTAATCTAAAAACTCAATATGGAACCTAGTGTAGCTGTAGTAATTTTAAATTGGAACGGGCAAAGTTTTCTGGAACGATTTTTACCAAGTGTGGTGAAAACGAACTATAGCAACTTGCAGATTATAGTGGCAGATAATGCTTCTACAGATCAGTCAGTTTCTTTTTTAGCGCAATACTATCCTAATGTAGAGGTTATTGTTAACGATAAAAACTATGGTTTCGCAGAAGGTTATAATCAGGCGTTGGCAAAAGTTAATGCCGATTATTTTGTGCTGTTAAATTCAGATGTAGAAGTTCCAGAGAATTGGATCAAACCTGTGATTGATGTGATGCAGAGCGACGAAAACATTGCTGCTGCTCAGCCTAAAATTAAATGGCAGCAAAACAAAGCCATGTTTGAATATGCGGGAGCTGCGGGCGGTTTTATAGATAGCTTTGGTTTTACTTTTTGCAGGGGCAGGATTTTTGATCATCTGGAAGAAGACCTTAACCAATACAATACTGACCTTCCCATTTTTTGGGCCAGCGGCGCAGCGTTTTTTATCAAAAGCAAAGTTTGGAAGGAAGTAGGTGGTTTAGATGCCGACCTTTTTGCCCACATGGAAGAAATAGACCTATGCTGGCGCTTAAAAAATAGAGGTTATAAGGTGGTTTCTTGCACTTCGGCAGAAGTTTACCATGTTGGCGGCGGTACTTTAGACGCAAGCAGTCCGTTTAAAAGCTACCTCAACTTTAGAAATAACCTGATCATTATGCAAAAAAATCTCCCATTAGGAGAGGCTTTTTACAAAGTTTTTGCTCGTTTATGGCTAGATTTGGCAGCTTGGTTTCAATTTGCATTTAAAGGTCAGTTTGGTTTCGCTTTTTCTATCAATAAGGCACATTATCATTTCTTCAAAGCATTCTTTAAAACTGCCGCAAAGCGTAGCAACAGACAAATTTCCTTAAAAAAACATGATGGTGTTTTAAATGGAAGTATTGTTTGGAAATATTTTATCAGTAACAAGAAAAAGTTTAGTGAAATCAGCGGTTTATAGCTGTTCCTTAATTGTCTTTTCAACCCAATACACGGTGTTACTAGCTAAACCGATAGTGCTAAATTTAACTAAGCCATCTTTACCTACTACGACGTGCGTAGGATAAGCTTTTACGCCATGTTTGTCTGAATAAAATCTACCATCAGGAATTACGTTGTAATTGAACGGTGATAACTTCAAAAAATCTTTCAATGCATATGCATCGTCCAAAGCTATAGCTATAAATACGATATCCTTATTTTCTTTATACTTCGCTACTAATACATTTAACTCCGGAATTTCCTGTTTACATGGCGGGCAGTTAATAAACCAAAAGTTAAATACCACAACTTTTCCTACATCAGTTTTGAAATCGTATTTATTTCCATTCAAATCCTTCATCTTATCGAAACGGAACTTCTCGCCATCTCTAAAAACCTCACTTGAACGTGGCTTTGGTAAAGTTGCAGCCATTTCTTCTTTTCGTTTTTTAAAGGTTGCTTTTTGTTCTTCTGTTAATCGATAAAGCAAGAACTCTACATTTTCAGAATTAGGATCGCCGTTTGTTCTTATTCCATACTCGCCCGTTTGGGTTAGTTTTTTCCAAATAGCATAGGGATAGATACTGCCGCTTTCGTCTTTAACGATAGATTTCTCGTCTAACTTGGTAGTTCTTGTAATAGTTGTTTGAGCTAGCAGAATGTTTACACTGAAACAAAGTGCCAAAAAGAGCATTATTTTTTTCATTTAAGTATTTATATTAAGATTTGATGCTTTATGACATAGAGCGCATTAATCTATGATTCAATCTATTTCAAGAAACTTTCCAAAGCCAAACGGTAACCGTTTAAGCCAAAGCCGGTAAGTACGCCTTTGCAGTTTTTACCAGTTAAAGAAACGTGACGATATTCTTCTCTAGCGTAAATGTTAGACACGTGTACTTCTACAACCGGAGTTTTGATAGCCGCAATAGCATCGGCAATAGCTACCGAAGTATGTGTGTATCCGCCAGCATTTAAAATAATCCCATCGTAAGAAAATCCAACCTCATGTAGCTTATTGATCAATTCTCCTTCTACGTTACTTTGGTAGTATTCAATTTCAATAATGCTGTATTGCTCCTTTAACTTTTCAATAAAAGCATCGATACTTTCTGAACCATAAATAGAAGGTTCGCGTAAGCCTAAAAGGTTTAAGTTTGGTCCATTGATAATCTGTATCTTCATTATATCTATATTTTACTTTGCAACTTATCCCTTCCTTAATCTACAGCCAACAGACTCAAAAAATAAAAATCTGTGCATCTGTGCTAAACAGTGGTAAGCAATTGTATTTTTGTGGCATAAATTGTCCTTACGCAATGTTATAAAAAAGAACTCAAATAATGAACAATAGATCGTATCTAAAAGGATTTGCAGCTTACTTAAAGCTAGAACGTTCATTATCTGAAAACAGCATTAATGCCTATACTAATGATGTAGAAAAGCTTTTTCAGTACTTCGATGCTAATCATAAAGAGGTTACACTTACGGCAATTAAATTAAAAGATCTACGAGAATTTTTGATTTGGCTAAATGAGTTAGGGGCAGAGGCTAGCACGCAAGCGAGAGTAATTTCAGGGATCAAATCTTTCTTTACTTATTTGTTGCAAGAGGAACTTGTTGTTGATGATCCTGCTGCATTACTAGAAACGCCTAAAATTGCCCGCAAATTACCAGATACTTTAAGTACGCACGAAATTGATCTCTTGATTGAAGCGATAGATGCCTCCAAGCCCGATGGCATGAGGAACAAAGCCATTATGGAAGTTTTATATGGCTGCGGTTTAAGGGTTAGCGAGTTAACGGAATTGAAAATCTCGAATTTATTTGCTGAGTCGGAATTCATTAAAGTAGTAGGGAAGGGTAATAAAGAACGGATTGTACCTATTGGCGCCACCGCATTAAAGCTGATTCAAATTTATATCGATGAAGTAAGAGTTCATGCTAGCGTTAAAAGAGGAAATGAAGATTATATTTTCCTGAACCGCTTTGGCGCCAAACTTTCTAGGATATCTATCTTTAACTTGATCAAATCTTTGGCGGTAGCGGCTGGCATTAAAAAATCGATTAGTCCGCACACTTTACGACATTCTTTTGCTACACATTTAATAGAAGGTGGTGCCGATTTAAGAGCAATTCAAGAAATGTTGGGACACGCAAGCATAACAACGACAGAAATTTATACGCACCTAGATCGAGATTACCTAAAAACAGTGATTACGGAGTTTCATCCTAGAGCATGAAAAAAGCCACTCAAAATTAATTAAGTGGCTTTTTCTATTTATAGGACAGACTAATTAGTCGGTTTCTCCGCTGATTTACCTATTAAATCCATAAATTGATCCAGTTTAGGCGTAATGATAATTTGCGTACGTCTGTTTTTCATTTTTCCCGCTGCCGTATCATTTCCGGCAACTGGATTGTACTCGCCTCTGCCTCCAGCTGTTAATCGCTTAGGGTCTACGCCGTAGTTGTTTTGTAAACTTTGTACAACAGAAGATGCTCTCAATGCACTTAAATCCCAGTTGTTCCTGATATTAGCCATTTTAATTGGCACATTATCAGTATTACCCTCTACCAACACTTCGTAATCTTTGTAATCGGTAATGATCTTAGCGATTTTACCTAAGGTAGCACTTGCCTTATCAGATATTTCGTAACTACCAGATTTGTACAACATGTTATCAGATAGAGAAATATAAACTACGCCTTTCAAAACTTGGACATCTACATCGCTCATTTCTTCTCTACTTAACGAACGGGTTAGGTTATTAGTTAACACCATATTAAGTGAGTCGCTTTTATTTTTGGCAGCAATCAATTCTTTAATGTATTTATTCGAAGTGTTTATTTCGTCAACTAACTTTGAAATATTCACATTTCCTTGATTACTAGCATTCAAACATTTATTCAAAGCCTCTTGTAAATCTTTTGCATTAGCACGTTCTCTAGCAATGGCTTCGTCTAAACTGGTAATTCTTGTTTTGGCATTAGAAAGCTCTGATTCTGTTCTAATCAGTTTACCATTGATATCGTTGTATTGTTGTTGCACTTGATTAAAATTGCCCTGTAGCTCGGCGTACTTTTTTTTACTGACACCACAGCTCGCAAGCAATACAACACCCAGTATGGCTGAGATTGATTTTAATTGATTCATAACAATTGCTTTAATGATTTTAAAAACAATTAATCAACAATAGTTAAGCCAAAAAAGTTTTAAAGGTAGAAATTGAGTGTGGTTTGACGTTAGCTTTGAGGTGGTTTTTGGGCGCTTACCATGCGTTCTTTACCTTGCATGTCAAGCCTCAGCCTAATATCTGTAAAACCTTTAGCTCCCAACATTTGTATAGTTTCCTTACCTAAGTTTGCATTAATCTCAAAGAATAAATGACCGTCTTTTTTTAAATGCAATAAGGCAAAATCTGCAATGGCTTCGTAAAAAATCAAAGGCTTTTCATTACTCACAAATAATGCAGTATGAGGCTCATTAGCGAGTACATTTTCGTGCATTTCTGCTTTTTCCTTTTCTTTGATGTAAGGCGGATTGCTAACAATGATATCAAATTTGGAAGCGTATGACTCCGAATAGTTAAGGATATCATCTTCAATAAACGTAACTCCAACTTCATTGATAGCGGCATTTTCTTTGGCGGTTGCCAAAGCTGCCGATGAAATATCAACTGCAGAGACATAAGCTTTGGGTAAATGCTTTTTTAAGGCAATCGCGATGCAGCCACTTCCCGTACCTATATCAATGATATTTATGCTAGATTGACTGATGTTTTGATTCTCAGCTACAAATCGAGAATTACAGACAGATAAGATCCATTCTACAAGCTCTTCAGTTTCTGGTCGCGGTATCAGTACAGCCGGATTTACTTTGAACTTCAATCCGTAAAATTCTGTATGGCCAATAATATATTGAATTGGTGTGCCTTTGGTTAACCCGAGTAAAATATTATTTAATCGCAATAAAGCTGTATCCGGAACCGTTTCCTGTTTTTTTATGATATAATCCGTTTTTTTATAGCCCAATACTTCTTCTAAAGCGATGAAGAAAAGTGATTGTATTTCTTCTTCTTCATACAATTGGTTTAATTTATCTTGATATAAAATAGCTAATTCGGTTAATTTCATCCAGTACACTATTAAAACGTATAAATTTAAGTTAAAAATTATTTTAAACACATAGCCAAATAGACTAAAGGTGGCTATTCATTCAACGAAAGATATCAAAGCCTTATATTTCAAAAACTTAAAAATGCATACTTGGGTTTCAAACTTTGTTTCTATGTGTTTTAATTTAAGCATCTTATTGACTAAAATGTAACAAATGCTTAAAATTTCGGGTAATCAAATGCCAAAATAAACTCTATTTTTGCAAAGATGGGACACGAATTTTACATGCAGCGCTGTTTAGAATTAGCCGTTAAAGGTTCGGGGAATGTAAGTCCAAATCCAATGGTAGGCTGTGTAATTGTTCATGAAGGCGCAATTATTGGCGAAGGTTATCATCAGAAGATTGGCGAGGCGCATGCGGAAGTAAACGCAGTTAAAGATGTATTTGAAAAGCATGCCGACAATGCAGTTGAATTACTCAAAAATGCTACCGCTTACGTTACCTTAGAACCTTGTGCCCACTTTGGAAAAACACCTCCCTGTGCAGATCTCCTTATCAAGCACCAAGTCAAAAAAGTGGTGATTGGTAATGCCGATCCTTTTGAAAGTGTGAACGGAAAAGGTATAGAAAAGTTGAAAAATGCCGGAATTGAAGTGATCTCGGGCGTTCTAGATGAAGAATGTAGATTCGTGAATAGACGTTTCTTTACTAGAATAAAAGAGCACAGACCTTACTTTATATTGAAATGGGCGCAAACAACTAATGGCTTTTTTGCTCCAACAGACCAATCTCAACAATGGATTTCTGGTGCCGAAGCGAAAGTGTTAACCCATCAATGGCGCAGTGAAGAAGATGCAATTTTAGTAGGAAAAAATACAGTGTTGGCCGATAATCCTCAACTCAATACTAGAGAAGTGGTTGGTAAAAATCCTATTCGTTTAGTGATTGATAAAAATCTCGATATTCCATCCAATTTTCATGTTTTTAACGATGCAACTAAGACCATCATCTTCAACGAAGTAAAAACGGATGTTGTTAACAATATTCATTATGTGCAAATGGAAGATATGCATTTCTATCTGCCCCAAAAAATAGCTTATCAGCTTTATCTGATGGATATTCAATCGGTAATTATAGAAGGTGGTGCGAATATTTTAGGTCAGTTTATTGCTGCTAATTTGTGGGATGAGGCCCGTATATTTACTAGCAAAACAGAGTGGGAATCAGGTATTATGGCACCTAAAATTGACGGTAAAATACTGGAAGAGATTTTTGTTGGGAATGACAGTCTACAGGTTTTAATACGTTAAAAATTTTGAATTAAAAGGAATTATATAAAAACAACTATGGTTTATTTGGTATTCAGTATCATTTGCAGTGTAACTGTTGGCGTTTTGTTTAAGCTGGCTAGGCGTTACCAGATTAACCTTGCACAGGCCATTACTTGGAATTATCTTTTTGCCATTTTGCTGAGTTTGATGTGTTTCAAGCCAGATTTTTCTAGTCTTACCACTGCTAATATATCTTCCGTTCATTGGGCTTTAGGTATTTTGATGCCATTTATCTTTATCTTTCTTGGCTTATCTGTACGTAATGCGGGTTTGGCTAGAACAGATATTGCCCAACGTCTATCGCTTTTCATCTCGTTAAGTGCAGCTTACTTTTTATTTAATGAAGATTTCGATCGATATAAAGAAGTGGGAATTGTTTTCGGCTTTGCCGCTATCATTTTTACCATGTACCGAAAAAGCGATAGGGTATCTAGCAAAAGGAGCTGGTTCTATCTGTTACTGGTTTTTATTGGTTTCGGCACCGTAGATGTATTGTTTAAAATGGTAAGCCAAATCACTGTAATTCCTTACACAACTTCCTTGTTTGTCATCTACTGTATCGCTTTTGTACTTTCTATGTTATACCTACTTTATTTGGTATGGCGTAAAAAGACCAAACTACAACTGGTTCATTTTTTCTGCGGTTGTATTTTAGGGATTTTCAATTTTGGCAACATCCTTTTCTATCTAAGAGCGCATAAAGAAATGGCTAATAACCCATCAACGGTATTTGCGGCGATGAACATGGGCGTAATTATCGCTGGAACATTGATCGGTATTTTCGTTTTTAGAGAGAAGTTAAGCAGATGGAACTACATCGGTTTGGCATTAGCGCTCGTTTCGATTATACTTATTACACTATCAAAAATTTATGCTGTTTAGCGATACATACCAAACAATAACACAAAAAAGTGAAGGGATTTTTAGGGATAAGGGCAGCAAATTTATCGCATATGCTTACCCTATAAAAAACGAAACGGAAGTGAAGGAACTTACTGCGCAACTTAGGGCAGAACATAACAAAGCCAGGCATTTTTGCTGGGCGCTGCGTCTCACCCCCGATAAAAACGTTCATAAATTTAATGACGATGGCGAACCCTCTGGAACTGCTGGTAGGCCTATCCTGAATGCATTACTATCGGCCGATGTGACTAATATCTTGGTGGTAGTTGTTCGTTATTTTGGTGGTACATTGTTGGGCGTGCCTGGCCTAATTAATGCTTATAAAACGGCCACTGTCGAAGCTTTAAACGCGGCGGAAATTGTAACCAAAACGGTGAACGATGTTTATGAACTGGAGTTCGATTATTTAATGATGAACGATGTGATGCGTGTGGTAAAAGAAGAACAGCTGAACATTTTGAAACAAAACTTTGATACATATTGTAAACTCACTTTCGAAGTAAGAAAAGCAAACCTCAATATTGTTTTAAGTAAACTAGATAAAATCGAAGGTTTGAAAACCGTATATTTAGGAACAGTTTAGTTTTTAGGAATCAGGAATTAGTGGTCAGGTATCAGTTTATTAAATAACCAATATCTAATAACCAATAACAAATGGCCAATGAACTAGTGAACTAATTATACCAATGCCCAATGAACGAACAAACCAATTAAAATGAAATTATTAGAAGCTGATTTAATTATCAATCCGGATGGAAGTATCTATCACTTGAATTTACTACCAGAAGATATCGCAGATACGGTTATTACTGTAGGTGATTTGGACAGAGTGCCAGAAGTAAGCAAATATTTCGATCGTATTGAGCTGAAAAAAGGTAAGCGTGAGTTCATTACACACACAGGTTACATTGGAGATAAACGTATCACGGTAATTTCTACAGGTATTGGTACCGATAATATCGATATCGTTTTTAACGAATTAGATGCTTTGGTGAATATCGATTTTGATACTAGAACGGTTAAAAATCAGCTGAAATCGCTAAATATCATTAGAATTGGTACATCGGGAGCCGTCCAACCGGATATTCCGATGGGAACTGTGTTGGCATCATCTTATGGTTTGGGTTTTGATGCCTTGATGCATTATTACGAACAGGAATTAAGTTTGGAAGAACAGGCTTTATTAGCTGAAATTAATACACACTTTAAAGGTTTAGAGGGCATTAAACCTTATCTGACCATGGCAAATGAAAGTTTAGTACAGCAGTTTGCCCATGATATGCCAACAGGAATTACTTCTACTGCGCCAGGTTTTTATGCGCCTCAAGGCCGACAAGTAAGGGCAAAAAATGCAGTAGCAAATTTTATTGGTCAACTGAATAGTTTCAAAAGCGGGGAAAATCGTATTACTAACCTAGAAATGGAAACTGCTGGTATTTATGCTTTGGCGAAAACACTGGGTCATAAAGCATTATCAATTAATGCAATTTTGGCCAGTCGTGTAAAATTTGAGTTTAGTAGCAACCCAAATGCGATTGTAGAAAAGGCGATTAAAACCATATTGGAAAGAATTTAACTTTAAACTCTTTCCAATAAGAAGCTATTTAAAATTTTTCTCAAAAAAATATGCAGATGGGCGGGGACGCTCCTCTATGAAGATTGTTAGGGCTTGGCGTCCCCGCCCATCTGCATATTTGAATAAAAGTTCAAAACAGCTTCTAAGTTTAATTTATTTAGCCTCTACTTTATAAATAGTAGTCTGATGATAAATTTCTTCTGGCTCTAAAACCGTAGATGGAAACTCATCTATATTAATTGAATTTGGTGCGTGTTGTGTTTCTACACAAAAAGCGTCGAACTCACCGTAAGCTTTGCCGTTTTTACCACCAATAACTTTCAAATGTTTTGCCGTATACAAATGTGCAACCGGCTCTGTAGAGTATACCGAAAGAGTTAATCCGCTTTCTGGGTTCGAAGTTTTGCTAGCTAAGGTTAAATCACCGTAAGTTTTATCTAATACGTAACTTTGATCGTATCCATTTTCTGCATCCCAACCTTCGGCAAAGGTCTTGCCTTTTCTAAAATCATGATGTGAGCCTTCTACCGGAATTAACTTCCCTGTAACTACATAATTTTCATCTTGCTCTAACCAGTTAGAGGCATTCATCTGGTGGTAATGAGATTTAATATCACCAACATTTGGAGACAAATTGAAATAACTATGGTGCGTTAAGTTAATAGGCGTAGCTTCGTCGGTATCTGCTTGGTAAGTTAAGATCAGCTCGTTGTTTTCGGTTAGCGTAAACCTCAATTGTACCGCTAAATCTCCTGGAAATCCTTCCTCACCGTCTTCGCTGTAATAATGAAAAGTAACCGAAGGGTTTGAACCATCTGTTAACTCAATAATATCCCAAACTTTTTTGTCAAATCCCGAGATGCCACCATGCAAGCAATCGTCACCATTATTTTGTGGAACTTGATAGGTTACGCCATCAACTTCAAACTCGCCATTTTTAATACGGTTGGCGTATCTGCCTACAATAGCACCTAAATAGGAGTAATTTTTCAGATAATCTTCGCTGATATATCCCTCAAAATCTTCAAAACCTAAAACGATATCTTGAGCTTCGCCCTTGGCATTTTTAACTATAAATTTATTGATGATTGTACCATAGTTAAACAGTTTAACATAGGTGCCTTGGGTATTGGTAAGTTCTACGGCTATTACTTCCTTTTCGTCTACTAATATGCCTGTAGCTATTTGGTTTGCTTTCATTATTGTTATCTTAGGCCTTTTTTAAAGAATACAATAATAATTAAATATCATCATTTCCCCTCCATGAAAGACCAAATCCCTCAACTATTTCAACAAAAATATGGTAAGCCACATGCGACCAGCTATTTTGCGCCTGGCCGAGTAAATTTAATTGGCGAACATATTGATTACAATGGTGGTTTGGTAATGCCATGCGCTATCACTGCGGGAACTTGGTTACTTCTGGCGCCAAATAATGATGGTGTAATTCGGTTTGCAAGTGCAAATTTTGACCAGTATGCAGAAATACCTTTGCAAGCTAATTACGAGAAAAGAGGAAAAGAATGGTTTAATTATCCTTTGGGAGTAATTAACGAATTGCAAAATGAAGATTGGCAATGCTCAGGATTGGATCTGCTTTATTTTGGCGACATTCCAATTGGGGCTGGTCTATCTTCATCAGCTTCTATTGAAGTTTTGACTGCCTACGCATTAAATGATTTCTTTCAATTAGGGCTAGATAAACTGTCTATCGTACAATTATGTAAACGAGTGGAGAACGATTTTATTGGTTTAAATTCTGGCATCATGGATCAATTTGCGGTAACTTTTGGAGAGCAAGGCAAAGCGATTTTGTTGAATTGCGATACTTTGAAACATAAAATGATAGCTTGTGATTTGGGCGATTATTCTTTGGCAATTGTTAATACCAATAAGCATAGAGAACTTGCGGATTCTAAATATAACGAAAGGGTAGAGGAATGCCAGCAAGCTTTAACAGCGCTTCGTCAGGAAATCAATATCAACTATTTGTGCGATTTAAATGCGGAAAAGTTTGCGCTTCACAACCATTTAATCAAAGATGAAACGGTGCTCAAAAGGGCTACCCACGTAGTTAAAGAGAACGATAGGGTACAGGCTGCGGCGAAAGCATTAAACGAAAGTAATTTAATCGAGTTTGGTAGGTTAATGTACGCTTCGCATCAGTCCTTAAAAGATTTATATGAAGTTAGTGGCGAAGAACTGAATACAATTGTTGATTTTTGCACAAATTATACTGATGTAATTGGTGCCCGGATGACCGGTGCTGGCTTTGGTGGTTGTGCTATTGCTATACTAAAAAAAGGTAGCGAAATAGATTTTGCCAAACAACTATCAGAAGTATATTTTAATAAAATTGGATACCACGCAACCATTTACGTGCAAGAAATTGGCAATGGACCAAAAAGGATCTGATAATAGCTGATTTTGATAGCTTAAAAATGAACTATTGAGCTATTGAACCAATAAACTGACAGATGAAAAAATTAAAATTAGACGAACTTAATAGAGTTGACATAGAGGGCTTCAAGGCGCAGGAAAAATTGCCTGTAGTGATTATGCTGGATAATGTGCGTAGTATGCACAACGTGGGGTCTGTTTTTAGAACCGCTGATGGATTTTCGGTAGAAAAAGTGGTGTTGTGTGGCATTACTGCCCAACCTCCACATAGAGAAATTGAAAAAACTGCATTAGGGGCTACGCAATCGGTAGAGTGGGAACACATCGATGATACCTTAGCAGCAATTGAGAAGTATAGACAGTTGGGCTATCAGATTATTGCCATAGAGCAAGCGCAAAACAGTGTGATGCTCAATAAAAATCAGCCTAGGCTAGAAGAAAAATACGTATTGATTTTTGGCAATGAAGTAAATGGCGTAAGTGATGAAGCCATGGAGCAAATCGATAAGTGTATCGAGATACCTCAATTTGGTACAAAACACTCTTTTAACATTGTGATATCAGCAGGAATTGTGTTGTGGGATTTCTTTGCTAAAATGAAACTTTAAACTACGTGCATGAGTAAATGTCAAAATTGATAAAATATCTGTGCATATGTGGCATAAAATAATGAAATGGAAAATCAATTTTTAAAAAAGCTACAAATTAAGTCAGGCTTTAAAGTGAGTGTAATGAACGCACCAGAAAATGTAGCTACTATTTTTGGTGATATTCCTAATTCGGTTGAATTTGTATATCAAATTCAAGCTAACAGTGAAGCTTATTTGGTATTCGCAATTACTAAGGCAGATATGTTCGAAGCCTTGGATAAGATCAAACTGTTCATTGCCGATAAGACCATAGCTTGGATTTTCTACCCCAAAGCTAAAACAGCATTAGCCGCAGACTTAAATTTGATGCAGTCGTGGAATGATTTGCCGAAATATGACCTTGCTCCATGTGGTTCTGCTGCGGTTAACGAAATTTGGACGGGTATTCGAGTTAAACCTGCATCAAGCCAAAAAAGATCTGGTGTAGGTAATGCCGAAATTGCAAATAATGAATATGGTAAGTACATTGATGTTGTAAATAAAATAGTTACACTACCGGATGATTTAAAAGCAGCTTTAGCGAAACATCCAACAGCTTTAGCCTATTACGAACAATTGGCGTATTCACATAAAAAAGAATATGTTTTATGGATTGTTACCGCTAAACAAGAAAAAACTAGGTTAGATCGGATCAGTAAGATGATCGATAAATTATTAGAGCAAAAGAAAAATCCATCAGAAAAGTAATGCCTATTGGAGGTCAAACAAAACCTTTAACTTCCTGTTAGTAAGGTAAAACAAATTATGCGTAGATTTTTCACTTTTCTTTTGGCAATACTGATACTCCCTGTAGTTTTAAATGCGCAAACCAGATCAGATAAATTATATACAATAAGTGGCATAGGTACTTCGGTTCCGGTTGGAGATGCTGCTGATGTGTTTGGACGAAAGATCTCTACTACCTTAGGTTTAAACTTAGGTTTGGGTAATGGTGGTTTATTTCTTTATCCAAAAGTAAGTTTGCATGCGCTCTCTTATCGCGGTAAAACCCCCGACGATGGATTTACATATACTGCACAAGTGGGTAGGGCGACTACCTATTTACTAAACTTAGGTCTTGGTTACCGTAAAATGGTTGGTAAATTTGCTTTTTATGGTTTTGCTGGTGCAGGTGGTGGTTATATTTTAACACCTAGAGTTAGGGTTGATGATGCGGCTTTACAGGTGAAACTGAGTAATCAAAGTCATTTTATGCCAATTGCAGAAGGTGGAGCAGGCGTTGAATTTAGTTTAGGAGGCTTGGCAATATTTACGGAGGCGAGTTATATGAATGGTTTTGAGAAAATACAAGCCAGAAACTTCACCACTGTACCGTTAACCGTAGGTATTAAACCTAATTTGAGCAAGCTTTTTAATAAATAGCAGACTTCTAAACGCTCAAAGTGTCAATCTAATGTACTATCTAACATTCGTTTTCGCTTAGCGTTGTATTAAGCTTAAATTTGGGGATACAATGGAGGAAATCATGTTTAAGGATAAAGTTGCGGAGGCGTATAAACAGATACAGGATAGTATTTGCAAGGGTTTGGAAGTTGCGGATGGCAAGGCCGTATTTGAAGAAGAATTATGGCAACGAGAAGGCGGTGGTGGCGGTAGAACTAGAGTTTTACAGCACGGTGATGTGATCGAAAAAGGTGGTGTAAACTTTTCTGCAGTTTATGGTAAGTTACCCGAGGCGGTGAAAAAATCTTTTAAAGTAGAGAACGATGAGTTTTTTGCTACTGGCGTATCTATCGTTTTACATCCCGAAAATCCTTTTGTGCCAATTATTCATATGAACATCCGTTATTTCGAAATGGATGAGCAAACTCGTTGGTTTGGTGGTGGGATAGATTTAACACCTCATTACGTAATTCCAACAGATGCTAGGTTTTTCCACTATCATTTAAAACAAGCATGCGATGAGTTTAAAGCGGAGTTTTATCCTCGTTTCAAAGCTTTGGCCGATGATTACTTTTTCATCAAGCACCGTAACGAAACAAGGGGAGTTGGCGGTATTTTCTATGATCGCTTAAAACCTGAAAATACAGATTTAAGTTACGAGCAATTATTAGATTTTTCGTTAGCGGTAGGTAATACGTTTTTACCTGTCTACACCGAACTGATTGATCGCAACAGAGATAAAGAATACACCGATTTACATAAAGAATGGCAATATTTACGCCGGAGTAGATATGCAGAATTCAATTTAGTTTATGATTCTGGGACAAAATTCGGTTTAGAAACTAACGGCCGTATTGAAAGTATTCTGATGAGCTTACCGCCAACTACTAAATGGAATTATAATGCACAAGCAAAACCTAATACAGAGGAAGAAGCTACTACCAATTTACTTAAAAAGGGCGTAGACTGGGTTTAAGAAAATATTTAACAAATAAAAAAGGAGCTGATTTCAGCTCCTTTTTTGTTATTCTGCTCTCTTTAAGCCAAATTTTTCAATCTTACTATACAAGTGACTTCTTTGGATATCGATGTCGTCAGCAGTTTTAGATACGTTCCAGTTGTTCTTTTCCAACTTAAACTTGATGTATTCCTTCTCTGCAAAATCTTTATATTCTTGGAAGTTGCTAAAACCATCGTAATTAAAGCTGCCGCCCTGTCCGCTACTGCTGCTGCTTTGAGTAGCCGCACCAACGTTAGTGCCTCCACCTGGATTTGCAAAAGCTACTACGTCTTGCTCTGTAATGGTTTTATCGCTTAGGATAATCAAACGTTCAATCATATTTCTTAATTCACGAACGTTACCAGTCCAAGGTAGCCTTTTTAATGCTTCCATTGCGCCATCGGTAATTTTCTTCGCCGGCATGCCGTATTCGCCACAAATTTCTTCCAAAAAGCTTTGAGCAATTATTGGAATATCATCTGTACGTTCTGTTAAATGCGGAACATGGATGTTAATTACGTTTAATCGGTGGTACAAGTCCATTCTAAAGTTGCCTTCTTCAATTTCTTTCAAAAGGTCTTTGTTAGTCGCTGCTACAATTCTAACGTTTACATCAATTTCTTTTTCGCCACCAACGCGAGTGATTTTATGCTCTTGCAACGCACGTAGCACTTTCGCCTGTGCCGACATGCTCATATCGCCAATCTCATCAAGAAATAAAGTACCGCCGTTAGCCAATTCAAATTTTCCCAAACGTTGTTTTACCGCCGAAGTAAATGAACCTTTTTCGTGTCCAAATAATTCACTTTCTATCAATTCAGAAGGGATAGCGGCACAGTTTACTTCAATTAACTGGCCATCTGCACGATTAGATTTTTCATGCAACCAACGTGCAACCAGTTCTTTACCGCTACCGTTCGCTCCAGTTATCAATACCCTTGCTTCGGTTGGAGCTACACGTTCAATCGTTTCTTTGATTTTTCCGATCGTATCAGAATTACCTAAAATATCACGGGTTTTGCTCGCTTTTCTCTTTAAAACTTTGGTTTCGGTAACTAACGAGCCGCGATCTAAACCATTACGTACAGTAATTAATAAACGGTTTAAATCAGGTGGTTTAGAAATGAAATCGAAGGCGCCTTTTTTACTGGCCTCAACGGCTGTTTCAACTGTACCATGACCAGAAATCATGATGAATGGTAGATCTGGTTTAAGGCCAAGTGCTGTTTCTAGCACCTCCATGCCGTCCATTTTATTCATTTTAATATCGCAAAGAACCAAATTGTAATCGTTCTTTTTGATCATTTCCAGTCCGTCGATGCCATTATCTACATCATCAACCTCGTAGTTTTCGTATTCTAATATTTCTCTAAGCGTACTTCGTATCGCTCGTTCATCATCTATAATTAGCAGTTTTGCCATATGGTATTTGGGAGTTATCTAATGCGAATATATTGTTTTTTGTGAAATGTCTAGTTTTTTATACAATTCGTTTTTATAACGATGATCTTTAAAAGTTGTTTGATTTTTTTAGCTACAGATGCATAGATGTTATTATAAATAACCATTTATTTGAGAATAAAGGGCTACCAATAGGCCAACGGATAGGTTGGATGTGAATAAGTTAGGTGTATTAAAAGGAAAAACTCAGTTGGTTTTAAAGATTTTTTTTGCCAGGTAGACTAGGAGTGAAAATGCTTTGTTTTTGTCATCCTTAATGCTAGTGAAGGATTTATGTAGAAAGTAGACTGAAACTGCGAAGAACCAATGCTGTTGGTTTTCAAAAAAGAACGATTAAACTATTCAGAACTTCAAACAGTTAGCCGATAAAAACAATTTGACAATTAATCAATTCAACAATTTTTCAAATCAGAAAATTAGCTTATCTTTGCAGCCAATTAATTAATTTTAAAACACTTTAATATTATTCAAGAATGTATTTAAGTTCAGAAAAGAAAGCCGAAATTTTTGCAAAACACGGCGAAGTTGCAACCAACACTGGTTCTGCAGAAGGTCAAGTAGCATTGTTTACTTACCGTATTGCTCACTTAACAGAGCACTTGAAAAAAAATCGTAAAGATTTTTCTACTCAGTTAGCTCTACAAAAATTAGTGGGTAAACGTCGTGGTATTTTAGCTTATCTTTACAAAAAAGATATTGAGCGTTACCGTGCTATCATTAAAGCATTAGCTTTAAGAGATATCATTAAATAAAAGCTTTTATCAATTAAAAGCCATCCGCCAACCAGCGAATGGCTTTTTTTAGTTTTAATACTCGAAAAAATAAATATAAACTCGATCTGTTCGAAAGAGGAAAAACAGGTCACAACAATTTTTAAATGAATGTAATAAAAAAATCGTTCGATTTGGGCGATGGAAGAATTGTAGAAATTGAAACAGGTAAATTAGCAAAACAAGCGGATGGTTCTGTAGTAGTTAAAATGGGCGATACGATGTTGTTAGCAACGGTAGTATCAACTGTAGGCGCTAAACCAGGTACCGATTTTTTACCTTTATCGGTAGATTATCAAGAAAAATATGCGGCAACTGGCCGTATCCCAGGAGGTTTCTTACGTCGTGAGGCAAGGTTGTCTGATTACGAGGTTTTAATTTCTCGTTTGGTAGATAGAGCTTTGCGTCCGTTGTTCCCTTCAGATTATCACGCTGATACACAGGTGATGATTTCGTTAATTTCTGCTGATAAAAATATCATGCCTGATTGTTTAGCTGGTTTGGCGGCATCGGCAGCGTTAGCAGTTTCGGATATTCCTTTTAATGGGCCAATATCTGAAGTGCGTGTAGCAAAAATTGATGGTAACTTAGTAATTAACCCTTACGTTAATGATTTAGAGCGTGCAACTTTAGAATTTATGGTTGCTGGTTCTGCTAACGATATCGTAATGGTAGAGGGCGAGTGCGATGAGATCCAAGAAGAAGAAATGGTTGAAGCATTGAAATTTGCTCACGAAGCAATTAAAGTTCAATGTGCTGTTCAGGTTGAATTAACCGAAGCAACAGGTAAAACCGTTAAACGTACCTATAGTCACGAAGATCATGATGATGAGTTGAAAGCTAAAGTTTATGCTGATACTTACGATAAAGTTTACGCTATTGCGAAATCAGGTTCTTCTAAAGAGGAACGTTCTGAAGCTTTCACAGCTTTAATTACTGAGTTTTTAGAGGCAATGCCAGAAGAAACTGAAGATTTGACTAAAGCATTAGCTAAACACTACTACCACGATGTGCAGTATGATGCCGTTCGTGCTTTATTGTTAGATGAAGGTATCCGTTTAGATGGTCGTGCAACTACGCAAATTCGTCCAATCTGGAGCGAAGTAGGTTATTTGCCTGCTGCTCACGGTTCGGCGGTATTTACACGTGGCGAAACTCAATCTTTAACATCGGTTACTTTAGGTAGCAAAGATGATGAGCAAATGATTGATGGTGCTTTCATCAACGGTTACAACAAATTCTTATTGCACTATAACTTCCCTGGTTTCTCAACTGGTGAGGTTAGACCAAACAGAGGTGCTGGACGTAGAGAGATTGGTCACGGTGCTTTAGCGCAACGTTCGTTGAAAAAAGTATTACCAGAAGGTGCTGAAAATCCTTACACTATCCGTGTGGTGTCTGATATCTTGGAATCTAACGGTTCTTCATCAATGGCTACAGTTTGTGCTGGTACATTAGCATTAATGGATGCAGGTATTAAAATCAAAGCGCCGGTTTCTGGTATTGCAATGGGTTTAATTACTGATGAGAAAACTGGCAAATATCAAATCCTTTCAGATATTTTAGGTGATGAAGATCATTTGGGAGATATGGACTTTAAAGTAACTGGTACTGAAAAAGGTATTGTTGCTTGTCAAATGGACTTAAAAATCAACGGATTGTCTTACGAAGTTTTAACTAAAGCTTTGTTGCAAGCTAAAGAGGGTCGTTTGCACATCTTAAACGAGATGAAGAAAACGATTTCTACACCAAACGAAGATTACAAACCACACGCTCCACGTATTGTATCATTAAGTATCGATAAAGAATTTATTGGTGCTGTAATTGGCCCAGGTGGTAAAATTATCCAAGAAATGCAACGCGAAACTGGCGCATCTATCTCTATCGAAGAGGTTGATAACAAAGGTATCGTAGAGATTTTTGCAGATAATAAAGCTGCAATTGACGCTGCGGTTGCTCGTATTCGTGCTATTGCTGCTAAGCCTGAAATCGGTGAGATTTACCAAGGTAAAGTAAAATCTATCATGCCATTTGGCGCATTTGTAGAAGTGATGCCGGGTAAAGATGGTTTGTTACACATTTCAGAAATTTCATGGGAACGTTTAGAGACTATGGATGGTGTTTTGAAAGAAGGTGATAAAATTGAAGTTAAATTGTTGGATATCGATAAGCAAGGTAAAATGAAGCTTTCTCGCAAAGTTTTATTGCCTCGTCCACCGAAACCAGAAGCTTCTGCTCCAGCTGCACCGCAAGCGTAAAAAGTCAGAAAGTCCGCAAGTCGGATAATACATAATTTGATCCCTTTCAGTTTTACTGGAAGGGTTTTTTATTTGAGTTTATTTCCTTGTAGACAATCTCAATTTTTTTGGTCGGTCCAAAAGATATTGATTTAGGTCAATAAATTACTATAAAAGTAAATGTATCATTGTTGGTATGAAGAAGCATAATTTGTGGTAACTTAGTACTATAATGCAAGGCAAACGTGGCTTGTGAAAAGCGACGCTTTTGCAAATCACATTATCTTGTTTTTCAGTTTATAACCATTTGATTTAACAGAAATCTGTAGCTAATGAATTACTATCAATTACAGCAAGAAATAGAAGCTTACGTGGTGGCTTATTTTAACAACCATCATAACGCAGATCTTGTTTATCATAATTTAGCTCATACCAAAAGAGTGGTGCAAGCTGCAGTGCAAATTTCAAATCATTATCAGTTAAAAGATGATGATTTTTTTATTGTCTATGCTGGTGCCTGGTTCCACGATACGGGTTATTTTGTAGAGAGTTCATCGCACGAAGAAAAAGGCGCTAACCATGCTGTAACTTTTTTAGAAAGTCACCAAGTAAGTAGTGATTTAATAACTGCAGTTAAAAACGCCATTCTCTCTACTAAATTGCCTCAAACCCCAACTAATTTAAACGAGCGTATTTTATGCGATGCCGATCTATTTCATCTAGGTAGCGAAGATTTTGCAGATCGATCAAAACTATTGCATAAAGAAGTAGAAAAGTTATGCGGGAAAGAAATCAGTAAAAAAAGCTGGCGACATAAAGATGTCGAGTTCCTAGAAAATCATGAATACCATACCGATTATTGCAGGCTATTGTTGAATGATACAAAAGCAAGAAACTTAGCAAATATCAAAAGAAAATTAAGTGAAAATGCCTTAAGTAAATTGAAGAAAGAAGATCAAACTGATAATAAATTGAAGACTAAAGAAGATAAGCAAGCTAAACAAGAAAAAGAAGTGTTGCCGAGTAAAGGGGTAGAAACCATGTTTCGTATCACCTCTGCTAATAATCAGCGTCTAAGTGATATGGCAGATAACAAAGCGCAGTTGTTGATTACCGTTAATTCAATAATTCTATCGTTAATCGTCAGTCTCTTGTTACGTAGGTTAGAGGATAACACTTATCTCATCGTGCCAACCTTTATTTTATTATTGGTGAGCTTGTCTTGTATCGTATTTTCTATATTGGCGACCAGACCAAGTATTCCGCCAGGTGTTTTTACTAAAGAAGACGTAGATAAAAAACGTGTAAATCTGGTTTTCTTCGGTAATTTCTATAAAATGCCGCTAGACGAATATCACGATGGCATGCAAAAAGTAATGGGAGATAAAGATTTCTTATATGGCACTTTGATAAAAGATGTGTATTCGCAGGGTGTAGTTTTGGGCCGAAAATACAAGCTGATTAGAATTGCCTATAATATTTTTATGTTCGGTTTAATCGCTTCGGTTGTAGCTTACATTCTTTTCTCAGCCATTTATGGTAAATTCTAAATTTCATGTCTGGTACAGCTACACATACTTTTGATAGAGACTTAAGTTGGCTTTCATTTAACGAGCGTGTTTTGTTTGAAGCCAACAGAGACGCTACACCACTTTTAGAAAAGATTAAGTTTTTATCCATTTACTCTTCTAATTTGGATGAGTTTTATCGGGTACGTATGCCTGTTTTGCAGGCGCTTAAGAAACTGAGCAAGAAGAATAATAACGACATCCAGCAATCTGATGATTTACTGAGGCAAGCAGCCGAAACTATCAATGAGCAGCAAGAGCTATTCGGTACAATCTTAAAGAACATTGTATTGCCACAGCTGAAAGCTCATCGAGTTAATTTCATTTATAATGCTCCGATACCAGAGCCATTAAAAAATGAGTTAAGTAATTATTTTTTAAGTACTATTTTAGCTTTTATCCAACCCGTTGAGCTTTCGCAGCCATCATTAGAATTTTTCCCTGCGAATAATCAGCTTTATTTTTTGGTCAATGCTGGCGACGAAAATAAGCTGGCTAGTTATGTAGTTAATATTCCTTCTAATGAGTTGTCTCGCTTTTACGAAACGAGTTACAATGGAGATAAATATGTATTTGTCATCGATGATATTATTAGAGAAAATCTACATCTAGTTTTTAAGGGAAGAGGAATTAATGGGTGCTATAGTTTTAAAATCACCCGAAATGCGGAAATGGATTTAACGGATGAATACAACACAGATATTGCCGATTTAATAGAAAAGCAAATTCAGAAGCGGGATTTGGGCTTGGCCACCAGATTTTTGCACGAACCTGGAATTCCTCCCGCTACTTTTATGCTACTGATTAAGCAATTGAATTTGGGACATGCCAATGTAGTGCAAGGTGGAAGGTATCATAATCTTAAAGATCTAGCAGATTTTCCGGTTAAGGATGCTAGTTTGAGCAATGAGAAATGGCCTAAAACAGTTTATCCAATTTTTAACAGCGAGCTTACTTTAAATCAGCAAATTCTAGAAAAAGATTTGTTGATCAATCCACCATATCAATCTTACGATAGTATCCTGCGTTTTTTTAACGAAGCTGCTACCGACGAATTAACTACAGAAATTTACACGACTTTATATCGTGTTGCTAGTAATTCGAAGATTGTAAATGCCCTGATTACTGCGGCGAAGAATGGAAAAAAAGTTACGGTTTTAGTGGAATTGAAAGCTCGTTTCGATGAAGCAAACAACATCAAATGGGCAAAAAAAATGAAAGCTGCCGGTGTGAATATCATCTATAGCGTAACCGCATTGAAAGTTCATGCGAAAGTGGCTCTGGTAAAGCGAAAGCAAGGAATTAGGTTACAATATACGGGTTTGTTTGCTACAGGAAATTTCAACGAAACTACCGCTAACTTCTATACCGATCATGTTTTAATGACCGCCCACAAAGGTATGCTGAGTGAGCTCGAAATGCTTTTCATGTTTTTGGCTAAGCGTGAAAAACCTACTAATCCCAATTTGATTAATTTTGAACACTTACTGGTGGCGCAGTTTAACTTGCAGTCTAAATTTTTAGCATTGATACAGCGAGAAATTGAGTTCGCTAAGTCAGGTCAGCCAGCGTTTATTACCATCAAGCTTAATAACTTAGAAGAAGAAGTGATGATCAACAAACTTTACGAAGCAGCAAATGCAGGTGTAAAGATAGAGCTGATCATTAGAGGGATCTGTAGACTGGTACCTCGTCAAAATATAACAGTAAGGAGAATTGTGGATCGCTACCTGGAACACGGTAGGATATTTTTGTTCCACAATAATGGCAGTGAAGAGATGTTTCTTGGCTCTGCAGATTGGATGAGTAGAAATATCTATCGACGCATAGAAGTTTGTTTCCCGATTTATTGTGAAAAAGTGAAAAAGGAGCTTAAGAATATATTAACACTTCAGTTAAAAGACAATGTACAGGCAGTCTTTATAGATGCCGAAATGAAAAATGTACCAGTTCCGACGGAAGGAGATTTGGTGCAATCACAATTAGCAATTTATCAATATCTCAAAAATAAAAAGAACGATGAATAAATACTTTTCGGAGAAAAAGCAATGGAGGTTTCTGTTTTTATTAGCTACCTGTTTTCTAGGCTGCACGATAACCTTTTTTTCGTGTGCCCAAGAAAAGACAGATGGAAGTCCTGCAGGCTATAATTTAGCTGCACCGAAGAAATACAATATGCCAAATATCTTGCAAGAAATATCTGGTATTGCATTTTTAAATGGAAATAGTAGTACCGTTTATGCAGAGCAAGACGAGGAGGGAAAGGTGTTTGTCTTTCCGCTAGGTTCTAAGGATTATACCCATACAAAATTTGCAAAAAACGGTGATTACGAAGATATTGCTATCGCTAAAAACAGGGTAATCGTGTTAAAAAGTAACGGCGATTTGTATTCATTCCCTATTACTGAAACTAAGAAAACAGAGACTACGCAAACGGTAGAAACAAAATCAATTTTACCTAAAGGAGAATACGAAGGCATGTATGCCGATCCCACGTCGGGGCAGATTTATGTTTTGTGCAAGGAATGTAAACAAGATAAAAAAGGTAAGTATACCAGTGGTTTTGTGCTCAACATGCACAGTGATGGAAAATTTGTGTTAGCTAAGAAATTTAATGTAGATGGCAGCTCTATCGGAAAGTTAACAGGAAGAAAGAAAGGAGCGTTTCGTCCATCGGCGTTAGCACAACATCCCATTACGAAAGATTGGTACATCGTATCTGCCATTAATAAAGCATTGGTTTTGACAGATGCGCAATGGAAAATCAAAGCGGCTTACCATTTAAGTTCGAATACTTTTAACCAACCAGAGGGGATTGCTTTTGATAAAGCTGGCAACCTTTACATTTCAAACGAGGGCAGCGATAGCCAATATGGCAACATCTTAAAATTTGTCTATCAACGATCAAAAAAATAGCTTATGATCAGAAAAATTACGCTTATTGTTTTATCTATCCTAACTGGATTTTTTGCATCTGCGCAAGACGATGTAAAATATCGAGTAATTTTAATTGGCGATGCGGGGGAGATGAATACTGGCCAGTTACAATCTTTAAAAAGTGCTGCTAATCATGTTATTAAAGGGAAAACCACGACACTTTTTTTGGGTGATAATATTTACCCAACGGGAATGGGCTTGCCTGGAGATCGAAATGTAGAAGAAACAGAGCAGATATTAAAGTCGCAGTTTGAACCTATGCGAGCCAACGGAGCAGCGGTTTATTTTATTCCCGGTAATCATGATTGGGATAAATCTGGACCAAACGGTTTGGCTAAAATCCAAGCTCAAGGAGAGTTTCTAGCCTCTTTTAATGATCCGTTGTTGAAACTCATTCCAGAAAATGGCTGCCCTAATCCGGTAGCTATCAACCTTACTGATAAGTTGACCGTTATAGCTTACGATAGTGAGTGGTGGCTGTTCCCATACGATAAAACCAATCCAGATTGCGAATGCAATACCAGAGATCAAGTAACCATGAGGATGAGGGAGTTGTTGGACCAAAATAAGGGGAAAATGATCATTCTCGCTTCACATCACCCGTTTCAAAGCTATGGTGTGCATGGAGGCTACTACACTTTTAAAAATCATCTTTTCCCGCTTACTTCGCTCAACAAAAACTTATACATTCCTTTGCCTGTAATTGGTTCGTTGTACCCTTTTTTAAGAACAACATTTGTAAATCCAGAAGATATGGGGCATCCCTTGTATAAGGAGATGATAGAAAAGGTAAATGGTGTTTTTGGAGATATACCCAATGTGGTTTATGCCGCGGGTCACGAACATGGCTTACAATTAATCAAAAATAAGCAGTTGCAGATTGTAAGTGGTGCTGGAGCAAAACATTCACCAAATAAATTGGGTAAAAATTCACTTTTTCACAGTTATGAGAGTGGTTATGTAGTAGCAGATCAGTTAATGAACAACGATATGCGTTATGAGTACTACACCTACAACGATGCGGAAGGTGTTAGGAAAGTTTTTACTTACACGCAGTCTTATCAGCAGGTTGATGTTAGCCAGCCTACTCAATTGTCAAAGGTAATTACTGCCGACAGTGTGATTACCAAAGTAAAACCTTCTTTCGATAGTGTAAGCAGGTTTCATCGGTATCTTTTCGGAGATAACTATCGGAAGGATTACGCAATGGATATCAAACTTCCTGTAATACGTATTTCCGAAATTGAGGGTGGTTTAAAACCAACGCAGTTGGGTGGTGGCAATCAATCGAGATCGCTTAGGTTAGTAGACAAGAACGGGAAAGAATATGTGCTTCGTAGCGTAGAAAAATATCCAGAAGTGCTATTGCCACAAGGCTTAAGAAATACTTTTGCTAAAGATGTAATGCGTGATAACATGGCATCACAACATCCATTTACGGCTTTAATCGTTCCGGTTTTGGCCAAAGCGGCTAAGGTTCCATACAGTAATCCAATGATAGGTCTGGTTTCTCCGGATAAAAATTTAGGAGATTACGCTTCCATATTCGAGAATACGATTTGTCTTTTAGAGGAAAGAAACCCAATGGGTGCTTCAGACAATACTACCAAGATGTTAAAGAAGCTAGATAAGGACAATGATAATACTTACGATGCCAAAATGTATTTAAGAGCAAAGGCATTAGATGTATTGCTTGGAGATTGGGATAGGCACGAGGATCAATGGCGCTGGAAGGCTGATACTACTAAAAAAGGTATTAAATATCTTCCTGTTCCAAGAGATAGAGATCAGGTGTTATTTAGAGCTGATGGTAAAATACAGCGTTTTGCACAAAAATCGGATATGTTACCGATGATGCAGGGTATTGAGAAAGATTTGAAAGACGGTAACTGGTTTTTATGGGAGGGCAGGGCAATGAATAGTAAAATTCTATCACAATATACCGAAGCACAATGGGATAAGGAAATAAAAGAATTTTGCGATTTTTTTACCGACGAAGTTTTTGAGGAAGCTTTAAAAAGACTGCCTAAAGAAAGTTACGACTTAAGGCACAAAGAATTTTTAGCTCAACTTAAACAACGTAAAGCTAGCTTACCAAAGGTGATGAACGAGTATTATCATTTCTTTAATAGGATAGTAGATGTGCAGGCAAGCCATAAAAATGAGAAAGCCGAAATCAATGGACTGGCCGATGGTCATTTGAAAGTAGAACTGTACAAAATCAACAAGTCTGGCAACGTAAAAGATGTAACTTTCAGCCGTGTTTTCGATCCTAAGGTGACAAAGCAAATTCGTTTGTATATGAGAGACGGGAATGACAGTGTTTTTATCGACAACAAAACTTCGCCAATTAATTTAAAGGTAATTGCTGGCCACGGAAAGAAGGTATATCACGTTAGTTCTTCTCGCAATTCTGTTCGTTTGTTTGGTCTTAAAGATGAGAATATTTTTGAAGGAGAAGAGGTAAGCAAATTGCGCACTAAACTCTCTTCCGATACTGGTAATGCAACCTATTTAGGCAAAGATTTGTATAGCAGAACATCTCTATATCCCAACTTTGGTTTCAACGTAGACGATGGTTTGTCTGTAGGGGCATTCATGAAAATTACCAACCCCGGATTTAGAAAACAGCCTTACGGTAATTCTCAATCTTTTAGCGCACTTTACTCGTTCGCCACTTCTGCCATTAGATTTAAATACACAGGAGATTGGTTAAAAGCTTTAGGCAATGCCGATGTTGTAGTGCATGCCAACGTGCAAGCACCAGATAATACCCGTAACTTTTTTGGTGTAGGTAACGAAACGTCGTTTGAAAACAACATCAGATATTACCGTACAAGAGTAAATTTGATACAGCTAGAAACTACTTTGCGTTGGCGTAGACCAAAATCTACGTTCAGCATTGGACCAAGTTTTCAATTTTATACTTTCGATCCGTCAGACAATCAAAATAAGTTTATTAATAACACAGCCGAACTCAATTCTTCAGATCGTTTCGTAATAGACCAAGAAAAGTTGTATGCGGGAGCGATCATTAATTTCGTAAATAATACAAAGGATAACGAGTTGCTACCCACATTAGGTAGTTATATAGATTTCAAGTTAGTAGGTTACAAAGGCGTAAGTAGTGCTGCAAGATCGTTTTCTCAGTTTAATGGTTCTATTGCTTTGTACAAAAATCTTGATGGACGTGCTAATTTGGTACTTGCCAATAGGTTTGGTGGAGCGGTAACTGTGGGGCATCCGGCTTTTTACCAATATGCCTATTTAGGTGGCGAAGGTACACTTTTAGGCTACAGACAGTTCCGATTTGCGGGTAAACATAGTTTCTACAATAATTTGGAGCTAAGGATAAAACTTGGTGATTTTGTAAGCTATGTGCTGCCAGGTCAAGTGGGTTTTATGGGATTGTATGATATAGGTAGGGTATGGGCTAAAAACGACCCTTCGAGCCAATGGCATCATGGTGTTGGTGGTGGTTTATATTTTTCGCCTGCTCAGTTAACTATTTTAAGGATGATTGCCGCTTACTCAAAAGAGGGTTGGTATCCTCAGTTTTCAATGAATTTTAGATTTTAAGGTAATGAACACCAACGTTATAAAGATCAATAAAAATGAGTGTATTGCTTGTCAGATAGAATGGAGCCTTTCGTTTAGACCATTGGTCGCTTATTTAAAAAAGAGATTAAAAACGGAAGAAACTATGAAAAAAGAATTTTATAGATTTCTTTTGGAAAAGATAGAAAAGGAGGGGGCGTTAGCAAAAAACTTAGTGATAGAAGATCTTTCGAAATACAAAGAAACGCTAGAGCTGATATTCACTATTTTAACGCCTTTAATGGCAAATGAAAAAGAGCTTTATTGGGCCTTGAGTACGCCTGTGCCAGATCAAATTTTCTTTAGTACCGATTTACTTTACAACTTTATTCAGGAGCATGTTGCAGAGAAACAGCTTGATCCTGAACACAGGAAACAAAAAGAAAAAGATCAGATCAAGTTTATTTATAACGTAATATTAAAGCGTTACTATAATTATACAGCATTAACTACCAGTGAAATGCGTTTTGCTTACAACAATCCGCAAACTGGCTTGACGCAATATTTCAACGTAAATGTAGATACGCAATTTGTAGATATCAGTTATAATAAAAGTGAACTGCCTGCACTTAATTTTGAGCAATTTTCTGGTTTCGTAAATGATGAACATGGTTTAGAACTTCTCCACGAAGTTTTGCCATTACATGATTTTAAATTCGATGGTTTTACCGTAATCTCTGTTACCGATGTAACACTACAACATGCCATAGATGGAATTAGGGAAGCGTTGGTAAACCATAATTATCAAACAGAAGCCTATCTGCATATTCTGCAAACTTTAAAAACCTTAGGCGGAAACGCCGATATCGACTATGGCTTACTACCATTGATCACGGTTAACAATAAACCCGTGTTAGATATAGATGACCACTCAAGTATCATCATCAATGCTGGGAAGCAATTTGGTATAAGCGATAGCGTCTTTTTTGAGCAGTTACGATCTTATCAGCAAAATCCTAAACCTATTTTTTTCAATAAAATTACCGATGAGCATATAGAAAAAATGCCATTTATGGATGCGATTAGAAGTAGCGGGATTAACTCCTACTCTATTTTGCCCGTATTCTATAATGCTCAATTGGTAGGGATATTGGAGATCTATTCTAAACAAGAAGTGCTGATAGATGATATGTTACTTTCGCGTTTACACTCTGCAATGCCACTTTTGGGTCAGCTCTTCCAATACCGGATAGAAGAGTTCAATGCAAAAATGGACGAAGTGCTTAAAGATAAATTTACTGCTTTGCAGCCATCTGTTCAATGGAAGTTTAATCAGCAGGTATGGGAGTTCATTAAGAAAAACAAAGGCAATAAAAATGCACAGAATATAGAGACGGTTACTTTTAAAAACTTGTATCCGCTTTTTGGAGCAATTGATATTAGAAACTCTACGATAGAAAGAAATCTGGCACTTAAGGATGATTTAAAAGTACAATTAGAGAAATTAAGCACATCGTTAGTAGAACTTAAAAAGACAATAAAGCTAGATCTGATAGATAAAATTCTTCATAGTTGTAAACTTTGGGTAGAAAGGACCAGTAGCTTTATCAGCTCTAGCGATGAAGATGCTTTGAACGATTTTTTAGAGATGGAGGTGTATCCAATACTTAAGCATGTAGAGAAAAGTCAACCTTTGGCTAAAGAAATTGTTAACGAATATTTCGAAAGTATCAACCCTGAAACTGGAATTGCATTTGAAAATAGAAGAACTTTAGAAACTTCTATGCAATTTATTAACGCTACAGTGGGAGAATATCTGGAAAGTGCGCAAGATGAGTTACAAAAAGCTTTTCCATTTTACTTTGCCAAATTTAGAACTGATGGCGTAGAATACGATATTTACATTGGTCAAGAGATTGCACCAGATGTACCATTTGATATGCTGTACTTAAAGAATATGAGGTTATGGCAATTGCAGTCTATGGTAGAGATTGCTCGTTTAACCAATCGCTTGGTAGATCAGATGGAAAAGCCATTGCTTACTACTCAGTTAATTTTTATCCACTCTAATCCAATAGATATAAGTTTCAGAAACGATGAAAGGCGTTTTGACGTAGAAGGAAGCTACAACATTAGGTACGAAGTGATTAAAAAGCGTATTGATAAGGTGAAAATCAAGGATAAAAACGAAAGGTTAACGCAGCCTGGAAAAATTGCCCTGATTTACTACAACGCTTTCGAAGCTAATGAATACCTTACTTACATCAGTTATCTACAAGAACAGGGATTGCTCTTAGCCGAAGTAGAAACTGTAGAGTTGGAAGAATTACAAGGGATTAGCGGTTTAAAAGCTTTAAGGGTTGCCGTAAATTACGAGGAAAATAAATGATCGTTTACATCAGAAAACAATTATTTTTCACAGTCTTCTCTAAGCCATACCCACATCAGACAGTTGCGTAACCGTTTCGAAACTACACAACGCTACTCTAGGAAACTCCATGAATTTTTTAGAAAGTAATTTGGTGTTGCTTTGATAAATGCCAAGACCATTCTCGAATAACTTAGTTAATGCTTGGTTGTCCGGTTCGCTTTGTGCTAAATCTTGCAATAGCATTTTTTCGGTATTATCTTCTGGTATCAGCTCAATACGTACAGTAGTAGGCGAGATGCGCATGTAGTGGTATTTCATAATTTGAAGCTAAAATAATAAAAAATACCAAATTTAATATTTGTTTTTGCTAATTTTTTTAGTAATATTGCGTAATGGGCTCAGTTGGTAAAAAGAGTATTGTAAATGTGGCAGAAACGCTTTATGCAATTGTCGATATCGAAACAACTGGTGGGAGTGTGTCTGGTAGTAGGATAACCGAAGTTGCAATCCTTTTACATAATGGCAGTGAAGTAATTGACCGTTGGACTACCTTGGTAAACCCTGAAATGGAAATTCCAATGCACATTACAGCTTTAACAGGTATAGATGATGATATGGTGGCGAAAGCTCCTGTATTTAAACAGGTAGCTGAAAAGATTTATTCGTTGCTAAAGGACAAAGTTTTCGTAGCTCATAATGTAAATTTCGATTATTCATTTTTGAGGGGACAGTTGGCTGCTTGTGGGCAACTTTGGGATTCGCCTAAATTATGTACTGTACGACTTTCTCGTAAATTGCTGCCCGGCCTCAACTCTTACAGTTTGGGTAAATTATGCAGTCAGGTGGGGATCAATTTGAAAGATAGACACCGAGCCATGGGCGATGCTTTGGCTACGGCAGAACTTTTTTCGATGCTGTTAAGCAAGGACAGCGAGGGCATAATTTCTGGAATGTTGCGTAAAGTTTCTCCCGAACAAAGGTTACCATCTAATGTGCCAACTAATGATTTTGCTGCTCTACCTGAATGTCCTGGTGTATATTATTTTCATGATCAGAAAGGAAAAGTAATTTATGTGGGTAAAGCTATAAATTTGAAAAAACGAGTAGCCTCTCATTTTACAGGTAACAACACAACTTTACGTAGGCAAAATTTTCTTCGCGATATTTATCATATTTCCTTTGAGCGCTGTGGTTCAGAATTGATGGCCTTATTGTTAGAATGTACCGAAATTCAGAAACATTGGCCAATACACAATCGAGCACTCAAACGGTTCGAGGCTAAATTTGGTCTTTATCACTACGTTGCAGTGAATGGCTATAGTTATTTAGCAGTAGGTAAATTGCCTAAACAACAACACTGTTTAAAAGCATTTGATGATGAAGCAGAAGCAGTGAGTTTCTTAGTCGATAAAAGTCGAACTTTTGATATAGACCCACGTTTTTGCAGGTTTGGCAATGCTAGTGTTTTTCAGTCAGATCTTCCGCGACCAAACGTCGATAAACATAATCTAAATGTACAGCAACTTTTAAACGAACTAGAAGGAAGCGTAGAGCAATTTGTGCTGATGTTAGATGGCAGAGACCGAAACGAGAAGGGATTTGTTTGGGTAGAAAATGGAAAGGTTTATGGCATGGGATATTTGGACGAAAGTTTGGGAGGTGATATGGACCAATTAAAAGAGAGCTTAGCCAAGTGTAGGAGCAACTATTACATGCTTAAATTAGTGACAGGATACGCCGATAGATATCCTCACAAAGTCTTATATCCAGTGGTTAATGAGAAAAGGCAATTAGCGTAATTTGACAGTGTTTTTCTAGACTGCATAACTTTTTATTTATTTAAGCTTAACATTAAGTTAACATTGCGGCACTACCTTTAACGTATGAATTATCCAGTATTTATTTTCCATGAATTAGTGCTCCGGTTCTCTTACATTAATCGTCAGGTTGGTAGGTATATTTCTAGCACTATCGAAGGTGGTGATATCTTGATAAAGACCACAAGCGGTAAAATTGCTATAGCTCAAGAGTTTTTAGAAAAACAATATCGTGATCCTAGCGGAATTTCTGCAGATCAATTGAGAGAACTGGCAGCGGGTTTTCAAGCAGAGTAATTTTAATCTCGGCTTTAATGGTTTTGTGCTTATCTCAACTGATAAGCAATGACACTGTTTTGGTTAAAGGTTGGGATATATATGATCCTGTCTTTAGGATTGTAACCTAAATCTGCAGTGTTCATTTTTCCCTGTACATCTTGTAATTTGTAGATGGTTCCGTCCGCTTTTACATGATAGATGATTCCTGCCCAGCAAGTTGCAATAAATTCGCCATTTCCGATAGGCTCTAATCCATCGCCAACTTTTTCAAACCCTTTAGCAAACAAGTTGATCTGTTTTTTAGCATCTATTTTCCAAAGCTCGGTGCCAGCTAATACAAACAGTTCTTTTTTAATCCATTTTAGGCCGTTGGCACTGGTTACGTTTTCTAAATAAAGAGAATAATTACCATTCTTGACTTGATAGATTTTGTTAGTGCGTGTATCAGAAACATATAAAGTTCCTTTATCGTCAACGGTGACATCATTTAAAAATACAGCACCTTCTATTTCCAGTTTGTTTTTCACTTTTCCGCTTGGGATATCTACACTAACAACAGCTGTAATGTCGGCGATGTACAAAGTGTTTCTATAAATTGCCAGTCCTTTTGGAGCATTTAAACCTGTAATCCATTCAGGGTTTTTCATTGAGCCATCTAAATTTAAGATGGCTACGCCACCTTTGCCATCCTTTACATTTCCTGCACCATCTATTAAACTAACATACAATTCTTTGGTATCGCCTCTGTACAATACAGATTCTGGAATAGGCAGATTTTTGTCTACTTCCCAGAGCGGTGCTGATAATTTAATTTGCGCTTTGCCGCTGTTAAGTGCAGCTGCGGCTATTGTAAATGCTATTAAAAATATTTTGGTTCTCATTAACGTAAAGATAGGAAATCAATTAGGGGAGAGAATAGCTAAAATCGATTTATGTTTAAATTGAAGAAGAGTTAAAATATTTCTCAATAAAAAAGCGAAGAACATCAGTCCCTCGCTTCTCAAATCTTTAATATTTGCAGATTATTTGTCTTTTTTGTTGCCGCCGCCAAATACAGAGAAGTGTACATAACGCTTAGGATTTGCTTTCAGATCAATCATCAAAGCATCTAAGTTTTTAGACGCATTATTTAGGTTGTCGTATATCTGTCTGTCGTTAAGTAAAGCGCCCAAAGTTCCCTTTCCGTTTTTTACGTCACTTAACATGCCTTGTAAATCGGCCATTGCTTTATTGGCATTGTTAACCGTTTCTTCGAAATTAAGGGCTGCAACCTTATCCGTAACTTTATTTAAGTTGTTCATTACGGCATCAATTTTAGCACCGTTGTTCTTAAAGTTAGCAGTAATAGCTTCTACGTTGCTTAAAATAGCTGAAAGTTTAGAGCTTTCTGATCCTACTAAAGCATCAACTTTTTTAGAAGTAGATTCTAATGAGCTTAAAGTACCTGCAATGCTTGTAAAACTTTTGTCGATGTTCTTTTGTAGATTAGGATTTAAAATCGTGTTTACACTAGATAATATCGAGTCCATTTTAGTGATAATCAGCTCTGCTTTCTTTTGTACCGGTTGGAAAGTCTCCATTAAACCTTTTTGGACGTTGGTTTCTAAGAAGTCTCCATCTTGCGCAAAGTTCTTATCATTACCTAAAGTTAAAATAATGGCTTTGCTACCTAATAAATCTGTACCTTCTAAGCGAGCAATGGTGTTTTTAGGAATTTCGTATTTGCCATTTATTTTTAACGTAGCCATAATGGTAGCATCTGGCTGAAGTTCTAAAGCGGCAACCCTACCGATTTGGTAACCATTGATTAAAATGGGTTTAGAAACAGTTAGGCCATCTACTTGAGAATATTTAGCGTACAAAACTGTTTCGTTGGTGAAAATACTATTACCCTTTAAGAAATTATATCCGATAATGAGTAGGGCAATGGCAACAGCGGCTAATACACCTACTTTTGTTTCGTTTTTGATTTTCATTTATGTTGTAGCGATGTTTAATGGTATTATTGAATGCGAGTAAGCAAATTTAATGCTGCTAAATTTCACATTTTTCTTTGTATGGTTAGTTTTCTACTTCTTTTTTATATTGTTTTACAGCATTCACAATCGCCATCACTATTTCCTCTTGGCCTTCGGCAGAATTAATATATTTCTCTTCTTCTTTGTTAGATATAAAACCTATTTCTGTAAGTACCGATGGCATGGCTGCACGTTGCAGTATCAGTAATCCTTGCTCTTTAACACCTCTGTTTACCCTTTTGTTTACATCAGTATAATTTTTTTGGATATAACTAGCCAAAGCTAAACTTTTAGAACGATAAAGCGATTTATAAAGTGACAATAAGATCGCTTCTTCTGGATCTGTTGGATCGCCTTGCTTTTTATAGTTTTTATCTTTGATGATTTCTTCGTTTTCCTTTAACCCTGCATCCATTTCATTGATACGACGATAAGCTCCTACAAAAGTTTCTGTACCACGCACGTGGGCGTTTCCTGGCGGCATAGAATTACAGTGTATCGAGATAAAAAGGTCTGCCTTTGCATCGTTAGCTATTTCGGCTCTACGGTACCAATCCACATCTACGTCTGTTTTACGGGTTTGGATAATCTTAATATCAGGAAGCTCTTCCTGCAACTTAAGCCCCAATTTCAGGGCAACTTTTAACGCCACATCTTTTTCCCAAGAGTAAGCTCCTTTCGCACCGGGTTTAACTCCACCGTGACCAGCGTCTACTACTATGGTTTTTATTTTATAACCTTGTGCATTGGCATTGGAAAAAGAGAGGACGCTAGCTAGAAAAGTAAGGTATATAAAAGTGTTTTTTAATCGCATTGATGTGTGTTTTCGACAAAAATACAAAATATTAGAGTTCTACACTCAATTTATATGCTTGAATAGCTTTTAGTAAACAATTTGCTATTTCAGCTTGGCCAGATTCTGAATTCATGTAGTCTTCTTCGCCTGGATTGGAAATAAAACCAATTTCGGTAAGTACTGCTGGCATACCCGCTCTTGCCAATACCGCTAAACTTTTTTCTTGTACCCCTCTATTCACTCTGCCTACGCTAACATATTGATCTTGTATAGATTTGGCGAACTTTAAACTTTGCGTTCTAAAAGTGTTTTTCATTAATGACAAAATGATAGCGCTTTCTGGATCATTAGAATCAAAACCTTCGTAGTTTTCTTTATAGTTGTCTTCTAAAAACATCGAAGCGTTCTCCCTTTTAATTGCTTCGTCTTGTTCATCTATACGGCCACTACCAGAAACAAAGGTTTCCGTACCTTTCGTAGAAGTGCTTTTTGCATGCCTTGTTTTGTAAACAGGAACTTTTTTGCCTTTTTTATTTCGAGTATAACCGCTAATGTAGCGTTGTGTGTATACTGGCATATCGTTACAATGTATAGAAATGAAAAGGTCTGCTTTAACTTGATTGGCCAATCCAATTCGTTCATAAAGCGGAATAAAAACATCTTCGGTACGGGTATAAACTACCTTCACGTCTTTCATGTTTTCTTCAATAAGCTTTCCTAGGCGAAGGGCAGTCCTTAGCGCTACATCTTTTTCTGTAGAATAAGCTCCTCTGGTAGAACCGTCTTTGCCACCATGGCCAGCATCAAGTACAATTGTTTTTATTTTGTATTCTTGTGCAATTGCTTGATTTTCAGATATAAAAATTAAAAAACAAGAAATTAATAGTATCAATATTCGTTTTGCTCTAGTCAATGGTATATTTTTCATTAATTTTGAACGTTTTGTGGTAAACATTATTGCAAAATAAACATTCACGCACAAATTTGAAACTTTTACAGATACTCATTTTTTCAACCTTTTTTGTGTTGTTAGCCTTAATGGTTGATAATAAAGTTCTTGCATCTACTCATGCGAACTTTTTTCAGACCTTACCTCAACAGACAGATAGTGCCAAGCGAGACACCACTAAAAAGGTGATGAAAAAAAGTGGACTAGATTCGAAATTAGAGTATTACGCAAAAGACTCTGTGGTGCTAGATCGAAAGAACGAGATACAGTATCTGTATGGCGGTGCCCGCGTAAAATACGAAGGTCTTGAATTGGATGCTGAATACATCAGGTTTGATAACAAGAACAAAGTAATTTTTGCTAGCGGTGTTAAAGATGAAAAAGGCAAGTACTACGGCAGACCAATATTTAAAACCGAAGGACAGGGTTCTTCAATGGCAGATTCGTTAAGCTACAATACAGAAACAGGAAAAGGAATTGTTGACGGTGTTTTCACCGAGCAAGAAGGCGGTTTCTTTTCGGGCGGTAAAACTAAAATGCAGCCAGATAACGAATTCCACGTTCATGGTACTACTTTTAGTACTTGTAATTTACCACATCCGCATTTTGGTATACAGATTTCTAAAGGTATCGCAACAGAAAACCACATTATCGCTGGGCCGGTATTTATGAAGTTTGAAGACATCCCTATGCCAATTGGTCTGCCTTTCTTATTTTTCCCGAAGCCTAATAAAAAAGCATCTGGTTTTATTTTACCCACGCCAGGAGAAGATGCTACAAGAGGTTTTTCATTATTAGGTGGAGGTTATTATTTGGCATTTAATGATTATTTAGACGCTAGATTGACTTCAAATATTTTTACTAATGGATCTTATGATTTAAACCTAGTGTCCAACTATACCAAACGTTATAAATATAATGGTAGTCTGAGCTTGGCTTATTCTAGCAGTCGTAATGGTTTAGAGGGGACTCCAGAGTACGAGCCATTAAAAAACTTTAATATTACTTGGTCACATAGCCAGGGGGCAAATGCTAGACCTGGTACCACTTTTAGTGCTTCTGTAAATGCAGGAACGAGTAGTTATTTTAGAGAAACAAACGCTTATGGAACCTATGATCCGTCTCAGGCGTTGAGAAATACGATGAGTTCCAGTATCGCTTATGGTAAAGTATTTGGCGATGGACTATTTAACTTCACTTCGGCGTTAACGCATTCACAAGAAACGCAGAACAAAACCATTAGTTTAACCTTGCCAGACATCGCCTTGAACATGACTACGATTAGTCCTTTTGATTCAAAGAAACGAGTGGGAGAAGCAAAATGGTATCAGAAATTAACGGTTGGTTACAGCATGAGTGCCTATAACCGCGTGAATACTACAGAAGATGTGCTTTTTTCAAAAAGTGGGTTAAATGCATTTACCAATAGCGTTGATCATAACGTTCCTATCAGTTTGCCATTTACATTGTTTCAGTATTTAAACTTTTCTTCAAGTGTTAATTACAACGAAAAATGGGATTTCAAAACGATTAGAAACAGATACATTCGTAGTTCAACAGGTACAGGATATGAAGTTCGTCCAGATACGGTAAACGGATTTAAACGTGGTGGACAGTATAGCTTAAGTACATCTATGTCTACCAAAATTTATGGTACCAAGCAGTTTAAAGGTAATGGTAGTATCAGAGCTATGCGACACGTGATGACACCAAGCTTAAGCTTTAGCTATAGACCTGATTTTGCAAAAGAAAGCTATGGTTACTATTTGCCAGCCCAATATTATACGGATGATTTGAGGCCAGGCATGAGCCAGCCAACTGGCGAATATGTGAAAGATCAGTTCGGTAATCAGGTATTGTATTCTGTTTTTATGAACGGTGGACCGTCGCAAGGACGAAGTGGAAGTATTGGTTTTTCTATGGATAACAATGTGGAGTTGAAAGTTAGAAACCGTAAAGATACTACAGGAACTGGTGAGAGAAAACTGGCTATTTTACAAGGTTTAACCTTTAACACCAACTACGATTTATTTAGAGAGAATAAGAAACTTGCGCCAATTAATTTTAGTGGTCGTTCACAGTTTACCGAAAAATTAGGAATTAACTTTAATGGCATATTCAGCCCGTATTCTGTGGGCTTAGTTTCTTACACTACGGGTACGGGCGCTAATCAAGTTACTACAACTTCTTACCAAGAATTGGATAGATACGTTTGGAAAGACGGAAAGCTACCTAGGTTGACCAACTTCGGATTTTCTTTCGATTACAGTTTGAATCCTGAAGCTTTCAAGAAACGAAACGAGAATATCGATCAGTTAAATCAACAAAATACGCCAGCTAATAGAACACAGGAGCAGATAGATCAGTTAAACGCCATAAGTAGAGATCCAAACGCATTCGTGGATTTTAATATTCCGTGGAATTTTTCTTTCAACTATCGTTTTGATTACTCTAATACTTTGGGGAGGCCAGAGACGCGAAATGTTACCAATACATTGAACTTTAGTGGCGATTTTAATCTCACGCCAAAGTGGAAAATTCAATACACCTCTGGTTACGATTTTAAAGCGAAAAACTTGTCACAAACCAATTTTGCAATTTACAGAGATTTGCACTGTTGGGATTTAAGCGCAACTTGGGTTCCTTTTGGTGCTTATCAAAGTTATTCTATTGATATTCGTGTTAAAGCATCAGTTTTACAAGATTTGAAATTGAGCAAACGTAAAGGGTATTATACAAGGTACTAGGAGTTGTCGTAGTTGGGACGTTGTCGGGTTGGAAAGTTGTAAGGTTAATTCAATCATTCCCTCATTTAATTATTTATTCATTTGAAATATGCTCGCAGAAATTATAACCATAGGCGATGAAATTCTAATCGGCCAAATTGTAGACACCAACTCTGCTTGGATGGGAGTTGAGCTAAATAAAATAGGAGTAAAGGTTAAACAAATTACATCTATTTCTGATGAGGCTGAACATATTATTAGCGCACTTGAAGAAGCGCAGAAGCGTGCTGATATTATACTAATTACTGGCGGATTAGGTCCAACTAAAGATGATGTGACCAAGATCACCTTGTCTAAATATTTCAATATGCCATTGAAATTAGATGAGGCCACCCTAGCTCATGTCAAACAGTTTTTCGAGAAATTGAATAGACCAATGATCGAAGCTAATGTTAAACAAGCGGAGGTGCCGGATGGTTGCACCGTCATCATGAATAAAAACGGTACAGCGCCCTGTATGTGGTTTGAGCATCATGGTAAAATCATTGTGTCTATGCCGGGTGTGCCATTTGAAATGAAATACCTGATGACTGATGAAATCATCCCTCGTATTCAGCAACGGTTTCAAATGCCTTTCATCGTGCATCAAAATATTTTAACTGCAGGCCTGGGTGAGTCTTTTTTAGCAGAACAAATTGCAGATATAGAAGAAGCGCTGCCATCACATATTAAATTGGCTTATTTGCCTAAATTGGGGCAGGTAAGATTAAGGTTAAGTGCTACTGGTGACAACGAAGTGGCATTATTAGCAGAAGTTGCTTTTCATACAAATAGAATTGTAGAGCGAGTTGATAAATATGTGGTGCTAACTGAAGATTTGCCTTTCGAGAAAGCAATTTTAAATTTAATGAGTAAGCACGGTTTAACACTTTCTTTAGCCGAAAGTTGTACTGGCGGATATTTATCTCATCTTTTTACCCAACATCCTGGTTCTTCTGCTGTTTTTCAAGGTGGCGGTGTAACGTATTCCAATGCGCTAAAACAGTCGGTTTTGGGAGTGAAAGAGGAAACGTTGGCCAAATTTGGTGCGGTGAGTGAACAAACAGCTTCGGAAATGGCGCTAGGAGCGCTGGTTAATTTTAATACAGATTATGCGATCGCAATAACAGGTATTGCTGGTCCCGATGGTGGCTCAGAACAAAAACCTGTAGGAACTGTTTGGATAGCAGTGGCTAGCAAGAACGGAGTAAAAGCTAAATTGTATCAATTCGCTAGTCAGCGGTTGCAGAATATAGAACGTTCGGCTATGGCCGCCATGATGATGCTTTTTTTACAGTTGAAACAAGATTTAAGCGTTTAATCTTTTACTAGTCGGTTTGGGGAAACTAGATTTAGAGTGCGGGTTGTTGTTTATACGATTTAGATCTCACACCGTATTAATTTAAAACCCCTAGTGTGCTTTGTGTCTTAGTGGTTTTTCTTATTTTTGTCGGCATACCAAATTTACATTAACAGAAAATATATGGCTCAATACGAATTGTTATTGCCTAAAATGGGGGAGAGTGTTGCTGAAGCAACCATTATCAAGTGGACTAAACAACCTGGTGATCATATAAAATTGGATGATACCATTTTGGAGATCGCTACAGATAAAGTTGATTCGGAAGTGCCATCGCCGGTAGAAGGTAAATTGGTGAAACATCTATATGCAGCCGATGAGGTAGTACAGGTAGGTGCAGTAATTGCGGTTATTGAAGTGGAAGGTACTGGAGAAGCAGAAACTAAAACTCCAGAGCCAGAAAATACCATTGAAATAAAGGAAGAGCCTGCTGTAGAAGCTTCAATTCCAGGGATTAGCCAGTTGCCAAGCGAAACGGTTGCCACAACTCAAGTAGATTTCAAATCATCAGATAGGTTTTATTCTCCACTAGTAAAAAATATAGCTAAAGAGGAAGGTATTTCTATCGAGGAACTAGACGCTATCAAAGGCTCAGGTGCTGAAGGTCGTTTAACGAAAGAAGATTTGCTAAATCACATACAAGTTAAAAAAGGAGGATCTACTTCAAGAATTAGCGATACTTTAGCACAAGCGAAATCGGCGGTAGAAGCACCTAAGCAAGATAAAATTGCTCAGCCTGCTCCAGTAGCTGCTACTAGTGTAAGCGGCGGCGACGAGATCATCGAAATGGACAGGATGCGCAAGCTGATAGCTGACCACATGGTGATGAGTAAACATACTTCGCCTCATGTTACGTCATTCGTAGAAGCCGATGTTACTAACCTGGTGTTATGGCGCAACAAGGTGAAAAATACTTTTGAAAAACGTGAGAATGAAAAAATAACTTTCACGCCAATATTTGTTGAAGCTGTTGCCAAAGCAATCAAAGATTTTCCAATGATCAATGTTTCCGTAAATGGAACACAAATCATTAAAAAGAAAGACATCAATATAGGTATGGCGGCGGCTTTGCCATCGGGTAATTTGATTGTTCCGGTAATTAAAAATGCAGATCAATTAAATTTGGTTGGTTTAACAAAAGCAGTAAACGATTTAGCTAACAGAGCTCGTAATTCGAAATTAAAACCAGACGAAACCCAAAATGGTACCTTTACTTTAACTAATGTTGGTTCTTTTGGTAACGTGATGGGAACGCCAATTATTAACCAACCGCAGGTGGCTATTTTAGCCGTAGGTGCAATTAAAAAGAAACCAGCAGTTTTAGAAACCGAACATGGTGATGTGATTGCGATTAGACACATGATGTTCTTGTCTCTTTCCTACGATCATAGAGTGGTTGATGGTTCTTTAGGCGGATCTTTTGTTCGTAGAGTAGCAGATTACTTAGAAAACTGGGACATTAACAGAGAAATATCTTAAGACTTCTATTTGAATGATATATATTGATCCTGGCAATTTTTGCTGGGATTTTTTGTTTCTTTTTTTGCCGTCATTGCTAGGGGGAAAGACTTGGCAATCTTTAAAATTAACTCTCTCTGCCCTTTGGACATCTCTCCCTAAGAGCGAGAGAATAGCATTTAGGAATGTTCAGTGTTATTAGCACGAACTGTATTAGTTGCTATGCCAAATTCCCTCTACTTTTCAAGGAGAGGGTTAGGGTGAGATTTTTCCATATCGTCATTCCCATGTATGCAGAAACCACGAAGTGTTCAGCTTAGCTAATCTTAAAGTGTTATGTGTTTACTTTCGCATTACGATACCCAATTGGGGTTGGGTATGGACAGAAGAGTAACGTTAGGGAGATGCCCTAAGTTAACTAGACTGGATGGAAGTGGAAACCCCACAGCCAAGTGCAACGCAGGCGAGGAGTTGGAGCGAACAGCCAGACTTTAATGGAATAGCAGCATTGAAATTGATCTTCAAAAAAAGAATTGTTTTCGAAAACCTGTTCCGATTAATCGGGAGGCTCAGACTGACATCGTTTTTTTATTAAAAACGTAAAAGCCCAGACATCCATCTGGGCATTTTACTATCAAAACAAAACAATATAAAAATTTAATTTACTATGAAACTTGATAATGACGATGGCGGGGACGCCAACGTGAGCACATTCCGCAGTTGGCGTCCTCGCCAACAATCATATATTTCCAATTATAGATATATGCTTAACCATTTACTAAAATTCCTTCTTCTGCTATAGCTTTAATATCTTGTTCGCTATAGCTAATTCTGCCAGTTTGGGCAATGAAAATATCTTTATTTACCAAAATGTCTTTGTTTTCTATCAGGTTTTTTAAGCTTACACTTCCAATCACATATTTATAGTCGTTGCGAGAGAAACGCTCAGAGATATTCTCGATTTGTAGTTTCTCTACGGTGTATTCATGTTGGTAGCGTAAATAAACTTCCAAGCTCACCTTATCTGTGTGGATCAAACCGTTTTGCTGCTTGTATTTTTTGTATTCGTAACGATAATCGTAACGCAATGCGGCGATGTCTGAAAGTACAGCGGCACCTGTAGGATGGCCACCAGCACCTTTGCCGAAGAAGAATTGCTTGTCGGCAAAAGCAGCTTGCACGGTTACGCCATTGTACTCGTTTTCTACGTTGTAAAGGAAGTCATCGCTCTTCACAAACTTTGGCAATACAAAAGTGATGACCTGTTTGGTGCTGATTTTTCTGGTAGTTGGCACCAACTTGATTTTGTAATTTTTTTCTTTAGCGTATTGAATATCTGCGTCGCTCAGGTTTTGGATACCGATGTTCAAAATCTTATCAGGATTTAAGAACAAACCGTAAGCGTGAGCAGTAGCAATGGTTAATTTAAACTTAGGATCGTAACCACCCACATCTAAAATAGGGTTGGTTTCTGCAAAACCCAAATCCTGTGCTTCTTTTAAAGCAGCATCGTAACTAGCGCCTTCGTTAAATATTTTAGAAAGAATGTAATTCGATGAACCGTTAAAAATACCACTGATGCCATGCAAAAGCTCATTATCATAGTATTCTTCTAAGTTTCTGATGATTGGAATACTACCACAAACCGCACCTTCATATAACAATGAAGTGCCGTATTTTTCTTGTAAATGAACCAATTCTTCCAAGTGGGTAGCAATCATTTTTTTATTGGCTGATACCACGTTTTTCCCATTGGTTAATGCTCTTTTGGTGATGTTATAAGCCGCGTCTGCATCATCAATTAACTCTACAACGGTATTGATTTCAGGATTGTCCAAAATCTCGTCATGTGAGGTAGTGAAAAGATGTGCATCTAAAGTTCTGCGTTTTTTAGGGTTTTTGATGGCTATTTTAACAATTTCTAGATTTAGGTTTTGTGCTTTAATGATGTCGTGTAGACCTTGTCCAACAACTCCAAATCCAAATAATCCTATTTTAAGTTTCTTGCTCATTTTCTTTTAGTATTGCGATAAGCGTACAGCGTATTGAGATGTGTCTTTCAATACTTAAACCGCTTTGCTATCTGCTATTTTTACTTTTTTACTTTCCTCTTTTAACTTCTAAGCGGTGTGCTGTAGTTTAATTACTTTTTTATTTTTTGAGGCGTTCTCTTTTAAAAAGTTGCCAATGATGTTGGTTAACTTATCCGTTTCTATTAAAAATCCGTCGTGACCGTAGGCGCATTTAATGCTAGCGAATTGTGCATCAACGATATGTTTTGCCAAAAACTGTTGTTCGGTAATAGGGAAGAGTACATCGTTCTCGATACCTATAACTAAAGTGTTTGCTTTCACTAATTTCAAAGCATCAGCTATGCTTTTTCTACCGCGACCAACATTGTGGCTATCCATCGCTTTGCTTAAATACCAATAACTGTAAGCATTAAAGCGTTTGCACAGTTTCTCACCTTGGTAGTTTTGGTAAGACGAAGCCCTGAAATCGGTTACTTTATCGTTTACACTTTCTAATTGTGTTTCGTTGTAAGCTTCGTAAGTTCTGTAAGAAAGCAAGGCAATGCTTCGTGCAGTTTTCAAACCTTTGTAACCACCATCAGGTTTGTTGGCGAAAAACGTTCTGTCGGTTGCAATTGCTAAACGCTGACTTTCGTTAAAGGCAATTCCCCAAGGTGAGTGAGCTGCATTGGTAGCTACTAAAATCAAGTTTTCGATTTCGGTTTTACCTGAGATAGACCATTCCAAAGCTTGTTGGCCACCTAACGAACCACCAATCAATGTTTTAACCGTTTTAATTCCTAGATGATCTGCCAATATTTGATGAATTGCGGCCAAATCTCTAATGGTAAACTCTGGAAAAGCCAAGTAATAAGGTTGGCCAGTCACTGGGTTTACGCTTAAAGGATTGGTAGTGCCGTAGTTAGAACCTAACACATTTGCGCATACAATGAAGTGTTCTTCTGGATTGAACAAATCTTTAGCGCCAAATAGGCCTTTCCACCAATCTAATACGTCGGCATTAGCTGTTAAAGCATGGCAAGCCCAAATCACATTATCTTTTTTTGCGTTTAATGTGCCATAGGTTTGGTATGCAATTTCCAGATTGCGTAGTTTTTTGCCGCTTTCTAGCTTGAATATTTTTGAATATTTATGCACCCCTAAATCCCATAAAGGGGACTTGGCGCTTACCTTATTTATATTATTTGACATATTTATTTTATACAATTTCCATAAAGCCCCTTTAGGGGTTTGGGGTTAGAGAACTGATAAAGCTTGTTCGAAATCTGCTTTAATGTCATCGATATGCTCAATGCCAACCGAAACCCTTAATAGATTTGGCGTAACACCTGCGGCTAATTGTTCTGCTGCCGATAATTGTTGGTGCGTAGTCGCCGCAGGTTGGATAATCAACGTTTTCGCATCACCTACGTTAGCTAAATGACTTACTAATTTTAAGCTATCTACTAATTTGATGGCATTTTCTTTACTGCCTTTTAGCTCGAAACTCAATACGGCACCAAAACCGTTTGATAGATATTTTTTTGCATTAGCGTGATATGGGCTGCTTTCTAATCCTGGGTAGTTTACTTTGGCAACTGCCGGATGGTTTTCTAACCATTTAGCTAATGCCAGCGCATTTTCTACGTGACGCTGAACTCTCAACGAAAGTGTTTCTAAACCCTGCAATAACAAGAATGAATTGAAAGGTGATTGCGAAGCGCCGAAATCTCTCAACCCCTCTACACGAGCTCTAATGATGAATTGGATATTGCCGAAAGGACCATTTTGGCCAAATACGTCGTTGAAAACTAGACCGTGGTAGCCATCAGATGGTTCGGTAAATGCTGGGAATTTGCCATTGCCCCAGTTGTAGTTTCCACCATCAACAATTACACCGCCAATACTTGTGCCGTGACCACCAATCCACTTTGTGGCAGATTGTACCACTACATTTGCGCCATGCTCTATCGGTCTGAATAAGTATCCAGCTGCACCAAAAGTATTGTCTACAATTAAAGGTAAATCATGTTTTTTAGCGATGGCTGCAATTTGTTCAAAATCGATAATGCTGAAAGATGGGTTGCCGATGGTTTCTAAATAAATGGCTTTTGTATTTTCATCAATCTTCGCTTCAAAATCTGATGGATTATCACCGTCCGCAAATTTTACGTTAATACCCAAGCGTTTGAAAGCAACTTTGAACTGATTGTAAGAACCGCCGTATAAGTGGCTAGATGATACGAAATTATCCCCGGCCTGTAAGATATTGTTTAATGCAATAAACTGTGCTGCTTGTCCAGATGCTACTGCTAATGCTGCTACACCGCCTTCTAAAGCTGCAATTCGCTTCTCGAAAACATCTGTAGTAGGGTTCATGATACGGGTGTAGATGTTACCAAATTCTTTCAATGCGAAAAGATTTGCTCCATGTTCAGAATTTTTAAAACCGTACGAGGTAGTTTGATACAAAGGAACTGCTCTAGAGCCAGTTGTTGGGTCTACTTCTTGCCCTGCGTGTATTTGTAGTGTTTCGAATTTATGTTGTGACATGTTTTTTCAGTTTTAATGTTGTAAAGTTGGAATGTTGACCTGTTAAGGTACGTCAGTGGGGCGTATCCCGTTTTGGCGGGACCTTCCTAATTGTTAAAAATTACAAGTGGAAGATTTTTGAGTTTAGTACATGCGAATGCACATACACATCATCAATTGCATGTTGCAGCAATTGCCAATAATAGAAGTAGAAATAGGATTTTGTCCGACCTGCTCGGGAAACGTGTTTCTTGAAGAAATAGAATTAATTAGTTTCATCTTATTAATTTATATTTCCAAAATGCACCATGCAATTTGGCCAGGAATTGGCACCTTCTCTTTTTGAGGGTTGCCAGTGGGTCTTTGAGCCTGTCTCTCGCCACTTCTTTATAAATCAATACCGTTAAGGTGATTGACTTTTATTTGGTTCTCCAAATAATGTTTCAAATATAGGCTGTTTTTTGTTTCAAACAAAATAAAATTCTGAAAAATAATTATCTATCTGATTTTCAATTAGTTTTTTATAGGTTAGCTACAGATGCACCGATAATAATTTTAAATTAAATACCTATAAATGAAAAAATATATGTGTATCTGTTGCTAAAAAAAATATTTGAATGATATATCAAACTATTCTTGGAAGAATAAAATACTAACTTTGTAGACTTACTATACAATTTAAACACTTTGAATACCGAATTTCTAAATAGCATCATCGAGCGCCAAAATCAGCAACAGGTTGTGCCTTCTAATCAAACGATTGCGAATTGGGCTCAGTCGTTGTTAAATTTGATTTTTCCAGAAAGAGGAGCATCTACAAATTATAATCAAGATGTATTGAAGGGCGTTTTCTTTGAACTTAAGGAAGAACTCTTACTTATATTGAAATCTACAAAGTCATCAAACAAAGTCTTAAATAAAGGAATTGCTGATGCTTTTTTCGATAGATTACCTGAAATTTATCGCAAGTTAAATACAGACTTGGTTTCTCTGGTTGATGGCGACCCAGCAGCGCAAAGTGAGTTTGAAATCATTAGATGTTATCCCGGTTTTTTTGCAGTGGCGATGTATCGCTTTGCACACGAACTACATTTATTGGATGTGCCTCATATTCCACGTATCATTACTGAATATGCACATACAACAACTGGAATTGACATTCATCCGGCAGCAGAAATTGGGGAATATTTATACATAGACCACGGTACAGGCTTGGTGATAGGGGAGACTACGGTAATCGGCAATCATGTGAAATTATATCAAGGAGTTACCTTGGGCGCACTGAGTGTAGATAAGTCGAAATCTAATGTTAAGCGGCATCCAACAATCGGTAATCATGTCATTATTTATTCTGGAGCAACTATTTTAGGCGGAGAAACGTTTATTGGAGATCACAGTGTGATTGGTGGCAACGTTTGGTTAACGAGAAGTGTTCCAGAAGGGTCGACGGTTTACCATCAAGCGGAAATAAAAATTAAGTAGCAAATAGCTGATAGTTGATAGTTTTGGGCGACTAGATAAATCCCCTTAAATCTGCATTATCATCTGCGAAAATCAGCGGGAGCTAAATTAAGATTGAATAGATAAGTTAAATACTTAAGACGATATCTGTGAAATCTCTTAATCTGTGAAATTTTAAAAATATGAAAACCATTATAGATTGCATCGGAAATACACCATTGGCGGAAATTAGATATCTCAATACCAATCCGAACGTTAAAATTTATGCAAAGCTAGAGGGAAATAATCCTGGCGGAAGTGTAAAAGACAGAGCGGCTTTAAATATGATCCGCAGTGCGATGGAGCGAGGAGAAGTAGATAAAAATACAAAGCTCATTGAAGCTACCAGCGGAAACACAGGGATTGCATTGGCGATGATTGCTTCTATTTACGGTATCGATATTGAGTTGGTGATGCCGTCAAGCTCTACCAGAGAACGCACTTTAACGATGGAAGCTTTTGGCGCTAAAGTGACTTTATTAGATTCTATTGAGGTTTGTAGAGATTACGCAGAAGAGAAAGGAACACAACCTGGTTATTTTTTACTGAACCAATTTGCCAATCCAGATAATTATTTAGCGCATTACAAAACTACCGGTCCGGAGATTTGGGAAGGGACTGAAGGAAAGATTACGCACTTTGTAAGTAGTATGGGAACTACAGGTAGTATCATGGGCAATTCGAGATACTTGAAAGAAAAGAACCCTGATATCCAGATTGTAGGTTGCCAACCAACAGAAGAATCATCTATTCCTGGTATTCGTCGTTGGCCTATCGAATATTTGCCAAAGATTTATGAGCCAGAACGTGTAGATAGAATTATGGATGTTTCTCAGCAAGATGCGACTTTAGCAGCTAGAGCATTGGCAAAAAAAGAAGGTATTTTCGCTGGAATGAGCAGTGGCGGTGCGCTGCATTGTGCTTTGCAACTAGCAGAAGAATTAGAAAGCGGCTTGATCGTTTTTATCACCTGCGATAGAGGGGATAGGTATTTGAGTAGTGATTTGTTTGGGTAGCAGCGCTAAGCAGCATCGTCGTCATTTCGACCTTGTGGAGAATTGAAAAAAAACGTAGTTAAATCTTTGGATATGCTGTACATTTTCAAAGATTTCTCCGTTACGCTGCGCTCCAGTCGAAATGACGAATGTAGTATAGGCTTCTGCGAATTTGAATTTTAACTTTCGACTCTACACTTTTAACTCCCTAGCGCTTGTTCCAAATCTGCAATCAAATCATCGATATGCTCTAAACCAACTGAAATACGGATTAAGTTTTGCGGAGTTTTACTAGTTGGGCCTTCTACAGAAGCACGGTGTTCAATTAAGCTTTCTACACCGCCCAAACTTGTCGCCTGGCTGAAAACTTTCACGCTGTTTACCACTTTTCTAGCAAAATCAGCATCACCTTTGGTTAGAATGGAAAGCATGCCACCGAAACCTTTCATTTGTTTCTTCACAATTTCGTGTTGCGGATGCAAAGCTAAGCCAGGGTAAAAAACAGCTTCAACTTTAGGATGCTCGTTCAAGTAATTAGCTAATTTTTCCGCGTTTTCACAATGACCTTTAATTCGGTAAGCTAAGGTCTTGATACTTCTAAGCAATAAAAAGCAATCGAATGGTGAAGGTACTGCACCGCCAGTTTCCTGTATGTTCTTGATCTTATCGTAGAATTCGTTTTTAGCCGAAAAGGTTAAAGAACCGCCTAAAACATCACTATGCCCACCAATGTATTTGGTTGTAGAGTGCATGACAATATCAGCCCCTAAAGCGATTGGATTTTGTAAAATTGGGGAAGCAAAAGTGCTATCAACGGCAAATATAAGTTGATGTTTTTTCGCAATTTTTCCCAGAACTTCGATATCGCAAATTTTCAATAAGGGGTTAGAAGGTGTTTCTGCCCAAAGTAAAACAGTATTTGGTTTTACATGTTTTTCAACTTCATCAACAACTGTTAGATCAACGAAATCGAAAGTTAGGATATCTGCAAAAATGGTCAGTAATTGTTTTTTGAAACCCCAATACATATCGTCTGGCGCAATAATATGACTACCAGGCTTCAAAGCTTGAAAAATTGCCATTCCAGCAGTGTTGCCAGAAGAAAAAGCACAAGTATCGGCACCACCTTCTAACTCAGTAATTACTTTTTCTAAGGCAGAACGGTTTGGATTGCTTACTCTACTATACATGTGACCTCCAGGATAGCCACCATCTTCGCCTCTAAAGTAGGTTGTAGACAGATGAATTGGAGAGGTAACATCCCCGGTAGCGGCTTTTACCAAGCTAGAGGCGTGAATAGCAGTAGTTTCTGGCTTCATGATAATCAGGTTTAAAAGGTGATTAAACAAATGTAGATTAAATAGCCCAAATACTTTATTTTTGGCAAGATTTATGTAAAGAGTTTCACGAAAATTATACAAAGAGTGAAGGTTTAACCATAAATCTTAATCTACTTTAAAATAAACAAGAAATGAAACCATTCCGTCATATCAGGAATAGCTTCATCACAAAAGAAAACAAAATCAAGAAAATGAAAAGATTAATTTTAGCTATCGCTTTATTCTCTGCATCCTTAGTGGTGTTAGAAAGTTGTTCTCCAAAAACTACCTCAGGTGCGCCTGCGGTAAGAAGAGGCAATGTTACAGGTAACTGGATGTTAAACAATATCACTTTTGAAGGTATTCCTGATGTAGCAGTAAGATCGTTTTTAGGAGAAAGCTCTTATAAATGTTTTGTTGGCAGTACTTGGAGATTAACCAACAGCGGAAATGGTAGCTACAGCTTGCCTTCTAGTGCAAGTTGTTCAGCTAAAACTCAAAATATTTTTTGGTCGGTAAGCACGGCTGATGAGACTTTCCAGTTTAAAAAACTATACGAAGGTGAGAAAGCTAAAAATGTAACAGAAGGTTATCGTTTAGTGCTATCTAGTGCTGACGATAATACCATGACTGTAAAATCACCAATTGAATATAGTGGTAAAACTGCTTACGTAGTAATGAACTTCGTGAAAGCAGTAAATTAAGCTTAAAACATATTTGCTAGGAGCCGTGAGCATTTGCTTACGGCTTTTTTGTTGCCGTATAAATACGTGATCCAATCCGTATTTACTCCTAAAAGTTAATTAGAAGGAACTTTTGCCTTACTCAATCGTTCAGTTTTATATCATTAGTTAAATATCATGAACGAGAATATAGATCCGAAGAAATTATACCCATCGCCACCATTTGATACACCAGACCAGGATTACCCTGGTACAGAAAATAAAATGGAGCCCAAAGCAGACCACGGCGAAGAAAGCTATGTAGGCTACGGTCGTTTTAAAGGTAAAAAGGTAATAATCACTGGAGGAGATTCTGGAATAGGCAAGGCAGTAGCTATAGCATTTGCAAGAGAAGGGGCTGATGTATTGATCAGTTATCTAGCCGATGTGGAAGATAAAGACGCAGAAGATACCGCTGAATATGTAAGAAAAGCTGGAAGAAAAGCAGTTTTGATGAAAGGCGACATCACCAGTGAAAAACATTGCAAAGCAATTATAGATAAAGCTGTAGAAGAATTTGGGCAGATAGATGTATTGATCAATAATGCCGCTTTTCACATCGCTAGAAAAAAGCTTGAAGATATTCCAACAGATGAATGGGAACTGACCTTTGATACTAATGTAAATGCAATCTTCTATTTATGTAAGGCTGCTGTTCCCCACATGCCGAAGGGAAGTAGTATCATCAACACCAGTTCGGTGGTAGCTTTTGATCCTTCCGAAGATTTATTGCCCTATTCTGCAACCAAAAGTGCAGTAATTAATCTCACAGCCAATCTTAATCAAATTTTATTAAAGCAAGGTACGGGAATTCGAGTTAACTCGGTTGCCCCAGGTCCAGTTTGGACACCGTTAATTCCTGCTACCAAGTTCGATGTGGAAACTTTCGGCGAAAATACAGCGATGGAGCGTCCAGGGCAACCCGTAGAAATAGCACCAGCATTCTTGTTTTTGGCTTCCGCCGATGCCAGTTTTATTTCTGGTGCCGTATTGCCAGTAACTGGTGGTAGAATTACAATTTAGTGAAATAAGCGAGCGCTTCTGTTATCACCTGTTGAACATAGTCTTTCTGTGCTTCGGCAGGTGAATTTTCTTTAGTTAATAGTTTGTGCATATGTATAATTTTGCTATCCAATGCAATCGCCATGAAAGCATACAATTCATCAACTCCTTTTTCTGGAACCTGACTAGCATAACCAGTAGCGGCAATCGCCTTCCTACTATTTTGGAGTTTGTATGTATTTAAGGCCATAACCTCTGCGTAGCTCTAGAAACGCAATTGCAACTAATACCGTAGATGTGCTGATTTAAACAGTGCTTACTCAGTTCTTTTAAGTTAGCTAGGTAATATTCATATGAATTAAAACACTAAGCCTTAATAAATTGTTAAATTTTCAAACCAGTACATCGTAGTTAAATACAGTATTTATACGCTATTTTTTAGTATAAATATCCTTTTTAAGGTAAATGGGATGTCGGAAATTAGTTAGTACAAATCATCACGTAGTGAGATGGTTATTCTTTGATTTTTAATTAGTTAGTTATGGTTAACACAATTGAATCTAATGCTTCAAAAAAGAAAACACTCAACAAAGGAGATTTTAAATCTTTAGTAGAAGGTTTACAGCAGGTTTATGGTGCCGAAAAACAATGGTCTACCGTATTGCCAATTTTGCAATTAGCAGTTGGTTGCGAAGATTTACTGGAAACGCTCAACAAGTTCGAAAAAGAAGAGAAGGAGCATATTCATCGTTTAGAAAGTATTTTCTACGCACTTGATGTTCCGGTTGAAGAAGTACAGAACAAAGATGTAGAAGTATTGATTGATGAATGTTACGATATTATAGATGTAACTCCGAGGAATAGCTTTATCAGAGATGCAGGTTTGATAGTAGGAATGCAACAATTACAGCAGTATCAAATTACTGCTCACACTTCGCTACTAGCTCAGGCACTAGAATGTAATGAAGAAAAAGTAGTTAACCTTCTACGTGTAATCATTCATAATAAACAGCAAGAAGAGGACCAATTGGCAATGGCTGGCACTAGCCAGATGCTCGATGAAATAACCTAGGCACATGATAAAAATTCCTATCGCTACCGAGAAACGTAAGTTGTTGATATTTGAGGATGAAGACAGTATGCAAAATGTACTTGCAGAAGCATTAGTTTCCGAAAGATTTCAACTTGAATTTGTTTCAAAAGAGGCGATAGGAAAAACTGATGTTTCTTATCCAGAGCTTATTTTGCTCGATCATTTTTCAGCACCTTTATCTCACGTAGAAAATTACTGTGAAAAAATTAAGGCGTTTTTCCCTAATACACCTTTAATTGTGCTTTCCGCGTATCCGCTAAATAGTTTTTGCAATTATACAAGCCATATGGATTTGTTTATTGCCAAGCCGTTTGATTTAAATCACCTTTTATCAAGTGTAGAAAGCTGTTTAATTGAAGGTTGATAATTTATAAAGTGTTACCACTATATGGTTTATTTAACTCATTTTGTTTATATTTATTGAAATAACTATCTCAAAAGCTTAATGGACAAATGTCGAGATGTAAATATCCTAGATGATTTAGATTATCAACTACTGATAGAGGATTTTGAGCTTGAATCTACCGTGTTTTCTAAAATAGCAGATGCCGTGCCTGATATGTTGTACGTGACAGATATCCAGCAGATGCGAAAAATATACTCTAATACTCGCATTCACTGTTTGTTTAATATGGAAAGGAAGGAAATCAGTGAGATGGGATCCCGCTTTTTCGAAAAGGTAATACATCCTGCAGATCAGCACACATACTTTGAAAGCATAAATAGTTTGCGTAATGCTAAAGACAACGATGTTGATGTGTTAGAATATCGAATAATAGATCATGAGGGAAAGGTACATTGGCTTACAACGAAAAGGAGAATACTAAAACGAGATGAATATGGTATTCCATTACTTGTTATTGGTATTTCCCAAGATATTACAGCTCAGGTTAAATTAAATGAAGAGCGACAACGTCTAAAAGAAGAACAAACCAAATTAAAAGCTGTTCAGCAGCATCAGTTGTTTAAGGCAATTATCAATGCGCAAGAAGAAGAGCGCAGAAATATTGCAGAAAACCTACACAATGAGATTGGGCAGTTGTTGTTTGCAGCCCAGTTAAAGTTAGATGCTTCTGAGGCCGAAAGCAGGGCATTGATCAATACTGCTATCAAAAAAGTAAGACAGATTTCATTCGAACTTACACCTGTGTTGTTAAATGATATGGGTCTGGAAGTGGCTTTAAAAGATATGTTGGAGAGGAAGTTAGACGCTCAGCAAATCAGTTTTAATTTCAGTTTCAATATCAAATTAAGTAGATTGAGCAGTAGCATAGAGGTGGTAATTTATCGAATTATTCAAGAATTATTAAACAATACGATAAAACATGCTGCAGCTACCCAAGTAAATGTACTTATCCTTCAAAAGGGCGAAGAATTGTATATAAGCCAAACAGATAATGGAAAAGGTATGGATATTAAAATGCTTTCAGATCTGAAGAAAGGTTTTGGTTTAAAAAGTGTAGTGAATCGTTTGCACGTTTTAAATGGCGTATTCGAAGTTTTTTCGAAACCCGATAAAGGAACAAAAGTATTAATGAATATCCCTCTAAATGGTGCAGAATAGTAAGAAAATCAATATCTTATTGGCAGATGATCATCATTTGGTGCGAGACGGTATTAAGTCTCTATTAGGGAAATATAATGAGTTCAACGTAGTTGGCGAAGGTGCCGATGGTACTGCGATTATCCAAATTCTACAAACAACAGAAACACCTATTGATTTGGTATTGGCTGATATTAACATGCCGAACATGAGTGGGTTGGAGTTGTCTGCAAAAATTGCAGATCAATATCCAGTCACAAAGGTACTGATGCTATCTATGTTAGATCACGAAAAATATGTGTCTCAGGCGCTGCAGTCAGGAGCCAAAGGATATTTGCTGAAAAGTGTAAATGAAGACGAATTGGTTTTCGCTATCAAACAGGTAGTGAGCAATTCATTCTATGTGTGTTCGGAGTTAACCCATCAGTTATTAACTAAAAGCTTATTTAGAACAAGTGGTATAAAAAGTAAACCTGGTAATGGCGTAAAGGTAGATTTTACTAGCAGAGAAATTGAGATTTTAGAACTTATTGCCGAAGGTTTCACTAATCTGGAAATTGCAGACAAATTATTTACCAGCAAACGCACCGTAGAAGGACATCGGTTGCAGATGATTGCCAAAACTGGTGTACGTAATACTGCTGCTTTAGTAAAATTTTGTATCACCAATGGTGTATTAAATTATGTTTAAGGTGGCGTAATTTGTTTTTCAATCTGTTTACCTAATTGCTGTATGGTTTTATCGTCTAAATTGCCCCAAAGCTGCTCCCATTTTCCGTAAGTTTCATTTCTTAATTGCGTAATTTCTACCTCTTCGGCATGACAGGCGTAATAAGGAACACCATCAGTAGTTTCTAATTGTGTAACGTTAACTTGCTTTTCTTTTCCGTCAATTTCGGCCGTGATATTAAATTTTACTTCTGATGATTTCATAACAACTTTTTATTTAATAACACTTGCTTTGATGCTTTAGTTTGAAGCCTTTTGCAATAGCGAAAACATCTGTGCTTTTAATATTGTTATTTCATTTTAACATGAACTAATATGAGGATAACAGTTAGTAGAAAGCCCGTTAAGGTTTACCCGGATCCGAAAAGAGTAATCGCAAGGTTTTTTTATAACGGCGATGAACGAGCTAGAGAGGTAATTAGAAAAGTTACCAGTCTAACCGAACGACAGATTTTTGACATCGTTTCGCCCTTGCTTCAAGAATTTTCCAAGCGTCACCGCAACATTACCAAGGTGTTTTTAAAACATTGTAAAAAGATACAATGGCTTATCGAAGAAATGGATATTGATTATAAGGAAATGGATGAATTTACAAAGTACCTTATCGGATCTTACTTCACTCACGAATATTCCATTGAATCGGCGGCGTTCTTTAATCCCTCAATTGTGGAAGATCCCGACCAATCTAATTTGGTAGAAGGAGAAAAGCGAGTGATTATTAGTTTTAGAGCAGTGGGCGAGGGACATATCTCTTCGGTAGTTTTTAGAAGGGCCTTGATAGACTGCCATAATAATATCCATGTATTGCCGGCTGGAAATTACATTGATGAAGCAGAAGTGGTTAAAAATGCGATCTATAACAAAAAACTCTTCTTAAAAAAAGCTGCAGACGCGAATATCTCGATGAATGTGATTACTGATGTAAATGCTCATTTAGGAGATAAATTTGATTATCCACAGTTGAGAAGGTTGGTTCTGGATGCTAAAGAAAAACAAAATGATGATGCTGATAAGTTAGAGTACGACAGAATTCTTTGGCTATCTGACACCTATCATGAAATTTGTTTTTCGAAGGATACCGATATTTCAGACCGAGTAATCTTCCCGATTTCAGAGTTCGAAAGAAAAGGAATAGAAGATGCTCGATTTGTACGTTTTACCAAAGACGATGGTAGTATCATTTACTACGGTACGTATACTGCTTTTGATGGAGCGTTCATCATTCCGAAACTAATGCAAACCACCGATTTTTATGATTTTAAGGTAAGCCCATTGCACGGAAAAGGAGCCCAGAACAAGAATTTAGCTTTGTTTCCGAAGAAAATTAATGGTAAATACGCAATGATGTCGAGGATTGATGGTTGGAATAATTACCTGATGTATTCCGATAGAATTACAGTTTGGGACCAGCCTATCAAGTTGCAAGCTCCTTTGTACTCTTGGGAATTCATTCAAATTGGGAACTGTGGTTCACCTATAGAAACAGAAGCAGGTTGGTTAATTATTACCCACGGTGTTGGCCCAATGCGTAGGTATTGCTTGGGAGCAAGTCTTTTGGATTTGAATGATCCATCCATAGAAATTGGAAGGTTACACGAGCCATTGCTGGTTCCAAATCCTGACGAACGAGAAGGTTACGTGCCAAACGTGCTCTATTCTTGTGGATCTATCATACATAACGATGAACTGATTATCCCTTATGGCCTTTCAGATTATTGTTCTTCGTTCGCAACTGTAAATTTAAAACGGTTGTTAGAACGAATTATGGAAACTAATAATGGCAGTTCGGTATAGCCATTATAAATGAAAAGCCCTCGTTTCAAATCGAAACGAGGGCTTTTTCATTGGATTCTTTTTATTTCTCTTCTACCATATCAGCTTTGAGTTTATTGTCATCAGCTAAGTAACGATATTCAATTTCTAAAGCTTTGAAAACTACCAAATGTGAGATCAGGTAAGCCAGTGTACTTTCTGCACCTTGGTTTCTATTCACTCCATAATTCTGAAGCCCATCTGCGCAACCTTTAGTTTCATGATCATAAAGTGGAAGATTTAAGCTGTTTTCGCCTAAAAACCACTGATAGCTTTGATACAGGTTTCGCATGTAACCCTCTTCTTTAGTCACTTCGTAAGCTTTAAAGTAAACCAACACCATTGCCATTGTTTCTATTGCCTGTTGATCGTATTGAGCCATTGGCTTATTTTTTTCCAGCCAACCATCATTACCAACTGGGTTTAAAAAACCGAACGTTAAAGTTTTATCAGTTAGAAAGGTTAAAGCTTCTAATGCAATGTTAAGCGATTGCTCATCACCACTAATTTCGTAATGGCAAAGCAGTGCTAATGGCAATATGGCATTATCATAAGTGAGTTTTTGTTCAAACCAATGCCAGTCGCCCTCTTTATTGCTTTTATAAGCATTAACCAGAGGAGCAGCCAGTTTATTAAATTCCTCTACAATGTAGCCATCGTATGGGTTTGCTTTTAAATAATGATTAATACCTATCATCGTATTTGCAACACCTCTCAAATGCTCTAAATGAGTAAAATGAGGCACCGATTTTAGAAATAACTCGGTAGCGAACTCCTTGTAAGAGTTGTTTGGTGCGAAATTGATGAGATAACCTAACGACCAAATCGTTCTACCAAAGGAATCTTCAGAACCAACTTCATCTAGGTAATTTCTGTTAAAACTTAAGAAATTGCGGAAATTACCATCATCTTTTTGCATGTACTGGATGTAGCTCAAATAAATTGGGAGCAAATCTAAAGCTTCCTTACTTTTGTATTGTTCAAAGGCCATTAAAGCCATGATAAGAGCCCTAGCGTTGTCATCCAGACAATAACCCTCCTTTAAATTCGGTATACCATATTTAGCGTGTTGAACAATTCCAGTATCGTCTGTTAAACGTCGAATGTGGCTTAAATTAAAAGTTGGGATACTATCTACATCGATAATATTTTTAATGCTGAGATTAGATTTTTCTTTCTCTAAAATTGCTTTTTCTAATACGGTGATATAATTTTTGCCAATACTAGGCCAACGTAACGATAAACCATATTGATAAGCGTTGTATTTAAGCTCCCTTAATTTTTTAGGCTGCGTTAACAATTCGTTAGTTAGCTTGGCTAATTGTTCATGATCCTTAAAATCAAACAACAAACCGCGGTTTTGGGCTAACAATTCTTGTGCATGCCAATAAGGTGTTGATATCACTGCAGCTCCGGCACCTATGGCGTAAGATAGCGTTCCACTGGTGATTTGTGCTTCGTTTAAATAGGGTGTAATATAAATGTCTGCTGCGGAAAGATAATGATGTAATTCTTGCTCGCCTACAAATTTGTTTACAAAAACTAAATGGTCTTCTACATTAAGTTTTTTAGCTAATCTCTTTAAGCTGTCGCGATATTCTTCGCCCGCGTTTTTTACCACGCCAGGATGTGTATTTCCCAAAACTACGTACTTAACATCTGGATTTTGTCTCACAATCTCGGGCAAAGCTTCCACTACGGTTTCTAAGCCCTTTCCTCTGCTAATCAATCCAAAGGTAAGTAGCACTTTGCTATCCTTAAATGGATAAGCTTTTTTAATTGGATTATCTGCAGAAGGCTCCAAGTCAGGCACTCCGTGTTCTATATATTGAATTTTATCTTTCTGAACTTGATAAATACTGGTTAAAAATCCAATTGCTTTTTGGCTCATTACCACAATTTTCGACGAACGCTTAGCAATTTGCTGAATGATAGTTTGTTGTATATAGGTAGGTTGTTTAAGTACGGTATGTAAAATGGTAACAATAGGCTTGTTAATTCTCGCCATTAAGGTCAACAAGTACAAACCGCTTTCTCCTCCATAAATACCGAACTCGTGTTCAATAATACAGGCATCAACTTGACTTGTATTAATATAATCTGCTGCTCTTAAATAATCTTTTTGATTGCTCTGTCTAATGATGTACTTCACATCGTTAGGATATTGGTAAGTATCCAAATTTTCAGAGTCGCTTAATGCAACAACAAAGCTGTCTTTTGAAATAGCTTCGTGTTGGTTAATAGCAAGTGCAAGATTTGCGTTAAAGGTTGCAATTCCGCATTCATTAGGGAGCGAGGTACTGATATAAGCTATTTTCATTGTCATTTAATTAAGTATAGATCGTTAAGTTAGTTTTAGTATAGTTACTTGAGTCCGTCTTTTATTTTTCTGATCGCATTTAGATGTGAGTTAATTACTGGAACGTTTTTACTTGCAAACGCTTTCAAATCTGGATCTGTACCTTTTCTAGCCTGATGCTCCATAAATGCCAAAACCTTCACATGGTTTTCTTCCATGAGCTTTGCATATTTTTTATCGAAATCTGAGCCAGTTAAGCCCGCCAGTTCATCTCTGTGTTTTTGATTTTCGGCACTCATGGCGATAGGAAGTGTGATGTTTTTACTTTTCGCTAATACAATTAGCTCGTCATTAGCCATACCATGGTCTTTTAACATCATATTAGCGTAAGCTTTTATCTCCGTATTGGTCGTTTTGCCGATAGCTAAATTTGCCAGATTGATTTCTGCCAAACCTGCATCTGCTGCGTTAGTGGCAAACTCAGCTTCGTTATCGCGAACGGTAATGATATCTGCCGAGTTGGTTACCGTATCTTTAGTTTGGTTAATGCTATCAGCAACTTCTTTCGCGTCTTTTTCTTGCGAACTGCAGGCGATCATTACTGTAAAAGCTGTACTGTATAACAGGAAAAGGAAATTTTTCATAAAATGTGAATTGATATAATTTTTGTGGGTCTATTGACTTTTGTACCTCTTTAAAAGAGAAAGTGCAAGGATTTTGTTTGACAGGTAGTGAAAAAAGGTACTTTACTGATAGTAGCAAGTACTAATACCTATTTAGCATATTGTTTAAACAAAAGCTTGTAATTAAGCTTGTTAATGAGTTAACAAAAACTTAAAAACAATGGCGAAATATTCTAAAAAAGCAGGCGAAAAAGTTGGAGAAGCCATGCATGAAATGAAAGAGGGAAAGTTAAAAACCGGCACTGGGAAAAAAGTGACGTCGAAGAAACAAGCAATTGCTATTGGTTTATCTGAAGCAAAAGAAGCTGGCGCAAAGGTGCCGAAAAAGAAATCTTGATGTTGAAGTAGGTGAGTTTAATGCTGCTTAGGTTTATGCTTATCTGGGTGGATAAACTCATCTACTTGAGCTTTCAATGCATTGAACTTATTTTCTGTTTCCTTTGATTTGGCCCTCAATGCTTTTGATTTTTCTAACAAATTAGCTGTGTCTTGTTGATTTTTACTTGCTTTCTCCGCCATAACCATATTTTTTAGAGTGTTTATCTCAAATATACCTATTAAACGTCAGCAAAGGTTATCTATTACCATATTGGGTATTCATCCGGTTAAATACCCAGTACCCTTCGTATAAATAATATGAAATATGCCGTCTTCAGTAGTTGCACATATCAAATATGAGTTAGCAAGTAAGAAACTTATTGTAGTCTTTCTCTCTGGCGACGTGTATTCGTATAATGATGTTCCTGAAAAAATCTACAAAGAATTTAAGGCTGCCACTTCTAAAGGCAATTATCTCAATAGGAAAATAAAGAAGCTCTTTAAGGCCGAGAAGATATCATGGGGTTAAGTTAAATACGCTATTCAAAAAAACAAAATACCTGATTTTAAGATAATAAGAACTTTTTGTGCTTTTGCTGTATTAATCTGTCAAATAATTCAACCAAAAATTAATAAACATGAAAAAAGTAATTTTTATATGCGCAATGGCAATTGGTTTTTTAGCCGTTGGTTGCAGTTCGGAAAACAAACAAGAGCAAATGGCAGATAGTAGTATGGGCACTGATACTAACATGATGATGGAAACAGATACAGGAAATGTAGATACTGTTAGAAATACCAACTCTAGTGCTGCGCATACAGACAGTGTGAATAGGGCGAGTACCGTAAATTCTGATAGTGTAAGGCAATAAATTCTAAATCGATTAACTATGGAAATTCAATTTGAGCAAAACAAAAATTTCAATCAATCGCACCGAGATGAAAGTGTAACGGATACGCGAGAGGGAGAAAAAGGACAACCACAGGGCAGAGAAGGAGATCCGAATATTAGGATGGCTAAAAGAGAAGCTTTGCAAAGTGAAAAAACAGAGTTAGATCGAAGGCCTTATGATGTAGCTAATGGTGATGCAAGCAATACTGGCGATGAAAATTCTTCGGCGGTCGCCGGTGTAAGAAGTGATCAGCAAGATGCAGCAAGTGGTGATAGTAGGCCTTTGGCAGAAGATCCAGATGATGTAAATGACGAAAACGAAGACAGAAGGGAGCACGATGGAAACAAATAAAAAAGTGATTGATGACTTAAAAGGTTTGGTAAATATTGTAAACGATGGTAAAGAAGGTTACCTATCTGCCAGCGATACCACCGAAAGTTTAGAGCTGAGAGATTTGTTTTTACGTTTCGCTTCGCAACGTGTAGGTTTTGCTAACGAACTCAAAAATCATATCATCTTGCATGGCGGTAGCAGTGAAAATGAGGAAGGTGGAATTTTAGGCGCACTGCACAGAACCTGGATTGATATTAAAGAGGCTTTAAGCAGTAAGGAAGATGCAGCGATTTTGGGTGCCATAGAAACGGGTGAGAAAGCTGCGATAGAAAAGTATGATAAAGTGTTGGAAGATTATGCTACTCATGCAGATCATATTGCTTTACTTCAGGCTCAAAGAACAGGTATTTTGGAAGCACTGAAAGAAATTGAAACCTATCATTTGCATTTGGAAAGATAAAATAGAATTACGATGGAGTATACAGATGAAAACCTGCACGAAGAGCAAGGCTCTATGCAGCGGCAAACTCAGTTAAACGACAAATTTAATGAGACTGAAGAACGAGAAAATAATAGTGGAGTAACAGGAATTATTCCGGTATCTGAAGTTAAAGGAAGTGATGCGGATCAGGATAGAAACGGCGAACCGAGCTTGGAAGATATAGAAGATAGCGGAGACCAAGATGACTACATTTCAAATGAAAAACCCAAACGCAGCTCGTGGAATTCTATCACATTTGATCATGATGATTTTGTGAGTGGACTAATGCCTGCGTAAAGCTGCAAAACGATATTATAGCAGGAGTTGGATACGGACGATGGTTTCGGAAGATTTAGAAGAAATGGCGATTGTCATTCGATAACTTTACTTTAGATTCGATTGTTTGTAATCCAATTCCTTTGTTTTGACGTCGTTTGCTAAAACCTTTTGCCGTTATCTATACCATCAAACTCGCATCCCCAAGTTTCAATGATATTCATGAAAATTTCTTGCACAATTCGATAAATGGCTTTATCTCGCTGCCAGTTAACTTCCTCAAATTTGTATAGAATTTTCTTTAAATAAGTTCTTTTTCAGCTTATTTACTTGAATATAATCCTTTTTAAAATTTTTAAAACAAAAGGTTGTGTCTTCAAATTATTAGGATAGTTAAGTAATACGAATTTAGTTAGTTTAAAATCGCCTTTTTGTAGAATAAAACAAAATATACGTGCAAGAGGAAAATAATAGTGGTTAAGATTATTGATTTCGATCTCACAACCTCGAGGGGTATTTGTACGTGTTTAATACTGTATAATACTTGTTTTTTAACTTCAAATGCGATTATGTCTTTGTAGGGTGTTTAATCAGGTGATAGATAATTAATGTTTATATAATTTCGAACTTTTGGAACAATCAATTATAGCAAAACACAGAGGAAGAATGATAAATATCATATTAGCAGAAGATCATAATATCGTTAGAAACGGCATCAAATTGCTTTTAGAATCCGACGAGCAAATTAGGGTTTTAGGTGAAGGTATCAATGGTGTTGAAGTGATGAAATTACTGGCCTCAGAGCAGGTTGACATGATATTGGCAGATATTAATATGCCTGAAATGGATGGCATGCTATTACTTAAAGAAGTAAAAGCTAAATACCCGAAGATAAAGGTAGTGATGCTTTCTATGCATGATCATGAAAAGTATGTGATGGAGGCTTTTAAAAATGGCGGAGATGGTTATTTGCTGAAAAACATTGGTGCCGAAGAGTTGATTTTCGCAGTGAAATTTGTTAATCAAGGTCGACGATACCTTTGTGCCGAACTAACTATGTCGTTAATGGATACCATGCTACAAAGCAAGCAATATCTAATGGCCATGCCAGAAAATGAAATCGATTTTTCGTTACGAGAATTAGAGATTTTACAGCTTATTGCAGAAGGTTTAACCAATCTAGAGATGTCAGAAAAGTTGTTCTTGAGCAAACGAACCATAGAAGGGCATAGACAGAGTTTATTGGATAAAACAGGTTCAAAAAATTCTGCCGCACTTATTAGATATGGCGTAATTAACGGTCTTATCCAATAGCATCTAATTCTCTAAAACCATTCTTTTTGCTAACTGTTTAGAATATAGTATCAGGTTTTTAATCTTATAACTGCCTGTTTTAAAATAGAAAAGCATGAAAACAATTTGGAAAGGCGCTATTGGTTTTGGTTTGGTAAATATCCCAGTTAAACTTTACTCGGCAGTACAAAATAGCAACCTCGATCTTGATATGCTTGATGGGAAAGATATGCAGAGAATCAAATACCATCGCGTTAACGAGAAAAGTGGTAAAGAAGTGCCTTACGATCGCATTGTAAAAGGTTTTCTTTTAAAAGATAATTATGTGATTTTAGAAGATGAGGATTTTGCTAGTGCTTTGCCAGAAAAAAACAAGCTGATTGAATTAGAAAGCTTTGTAGACATCGGGGAAATCAATCCTATTTACTATGAAACATCCTATTACGCTCAACCAGAACCACAGGGCAAGAAAGCATATGCGCTGCTGTTAAAAGCATTACAAAAATCGAAGAAAGCTGGTGTAGCAAGATTTGTACTTCGTACTAGCGAAAATTTGTGTGTTTTACATCCCTTAGAGAACACTTTGGTGGTCACAAAAATCAGGTTTAACGAAGAGATTAGAAGTACCAAAGAGTTAGAAATTGATACGCAAGCTGTTAAGCCTAAAGAGCTGGAAGTAGGATTGGCGTTAATTAAACAATATAGCGGCGAGTTCGATATCAGTGCGTTTAAAGATGAATATAGCAAAGAGCTGATGAAGATCATTAGAGCTAAGGCAAAAGGCAAAAAAGTGGTAGTAAAGAAAATGCAGCCAGAAAAGCGTGTCAGCGACGATTTGTACGATCAGCTTATGCAAAGCCTAAGCAAAAAAGGAGCTTAATCACATTTAACTTTTCCTTTGATTTTAACTTCCGAATACAATGGATATCGCCAAAAGATTTAAGGAAAATCCACTGCTTAAACCACAAGATTTAACACCTAGTGCCGAAAATCTAAAGGTGGTTTGTTTACTCAACCCAGGTGTGTTTAATTGGCAAGGGAAAATCTGCTTATTAGTTAGGGTGGCGGAAAACGTAGCGCCAGAGGCCGGAAAGCTTTTCATTCCCATGCGCTCAACTTCTGATTTGCTTGAGATTATGGAGTTAAAGCTAGATGATCCAGATTTGATCAGTACCGACCCGAGGGTTATCAATTACAAAGGATTAGATTATTTAACCACCATTTCTTATTTGCGGTTATTTAGTAGCGATGATGGGATCAATTTTAAAACAGAGCCATTAGAGCTACACGGTAAGGGTTACGCCGAACGTTTTGGCATTGAAGATTGTAGGGTTAGCCGCATAGATGAAACATTTTACTTGAGCTACACGGCCGTTTCTGATAATGGCGTGGCAGTTGGATTAAGAACCACGAAAGATTGGCAAAACTTCGAAAATCGCGGCTTAATTTTTCCTCCGCATAATAAAGATGTGGCAATTTTCGAAGAAAAAATCAACGGAAAGTTTTACGCCTTACATCGCCCAACAAGTAAAAATATTGGCGGCAATTACATTTGGTTGGCCGAATCGCCCGATGGCATCCACTGGGGCAACCATCAATGTATCGTGAAGACTAGAGCTAATAATTGGGAAAGTGCTAGAGTTGGGGCAGGAGCAGCGCCGATTAGAACAAACCTAGGTTGGTTAGAAATTTACCATGGAGCAAATGCAGACCATCGATATTGTTTGGGTGCAGTGTTACTAGATTTAGAAAATCCTGCCAAAGTTTTGGCTCGTACCGAAGAACCAATTATGGAACCTAAAGAAAGCTATGAACTGAGTGGTTTCTTCAGTTCGGTAGTTTTTACCAACGGTCATGTTGTAAATGGCGACGAGCTAATTGTCTATTATGGCGCAGCCGATGAATTTATTTGCGGCGCAAAGTTCTCCATAAAAGAAATTCTTAAATACTTAAGCTAAGTGTTTTGCTTTAGGCTTTCAGTTTTTTGCTTTCTTTCGCTGGTTATCCTCAGCCTGTTTAACTTCATCTTTTTCAGCTAGGGGCGTTTCAGTCTTCACTTTAGATTTAGGGTGCTGAGTTGCTTTGGTAGATTTGTTTTTAACTGGAGTTTTCATCGTTATATTTTATAATAACTAACATTTGACCTATGTTTTTGTTGCTTTTTTATATCATTTTTCTGAAAAATAAGTATTTATACTTTACAATTTTGCGTTAAATGTTGTAACGATAAAATCATAAATCGTAGACCTAAAATTGTAAATCTTTTGTACCTTTGGTTTTTAATGAATTTCCTCTATCCGGGCTTCCTTTTTGCACTTTTAGCGGTCTTAATCCCGGTAATAATTCATTTATTCAATTTCCGCAAGTTCAAGAAAGTTTATTTCAGTAATGTTTCCTTCTTAAAAGAAGTGAAGGAACAAAACTCCTCTAGAGAAAAACTGAAGAACCTGCTGATTTTAGCTGCCCGTATTTTGGCCATCGTTTTCTTGGTTTTTGCTTTTGCGAGACCGTTTATCAATTCTAACGAAGAGACTAACAAGGCAAACGGTAATATTGTGAGTATCTATCTCGATAATTCTTACAGCATGGATGCGGTAAATAAGGAGGGAAGTTTACTAGATGAAGCCAAGCGCAGAGCGAAGGAAATAGCAAAAAGTTATCAATTGAATGACCGTTTCCAGTTATTAACTAACGATTTTGAAGGAAAACATCAGCGATTACTAAATGCAGAAGAGTTTGTGCAAGCTGTGGATGAAGTGAAGATATCGGCTGCCAACAGAAATTTACAGCAAGTGGTTAATCGCCAGCAAGGTGTATTTAACGGAGCAGCTAATCGATACGCTTATGTCGTTTCCGATTTTCAGCAAAATTTTGCAGGTACGGATGCGATTAAAAAAGATCAATCTACACAACTTGCGCTAGTAAAATTGAGTGCCAACGAATTGCCGAATATATCGGTAGATAGTGTTTGGTTTCTTTCTCCAGTGCATCAACCTAATACTTCCGAAAAAATCATTGTTCGTTTAAAGAACTTTGGAAGCGATGAAGCGAAGAATGTGCCTCTTAAACTCACGATCAATAATCAACAGAAAGCAATTGGAAGCATTACTGTAGCTGCAGGAGCAACGGCAATCGACACACTTTCATACAGTGGTTTAGGTTTGGGATGGCAAAAAGGTGTATTGAGCATTAAAGATTTTCCATTGACCTTTGATGACGAGCTGAATTTTAGTTTCAACGTTAATGCCAATCAGCAAATTTTGAGCATCAATGGAAATAAAACAGCGAATTACATCGAAGCGCTTTTCAATGCCGATCCTTATTTCAAGTTAACTTCGGTTTCCGAAAACAACATTAATTATGCGGCTTTCTCAAACTATAGCTTAATCGTTTTAAATGGCGTTAGTCAGCCCTCTAGTGGCTTGGCTCAAGAGCTAAAAAACTATTTAAGTAATGGTGGTTCGGTAGTCGTTTTCCCATCTACAACGGTCAATCCCGCTACTTATTCATCTTTTTTAACTACTTTGAATTTACCGTCGGTAGCAGGTTTGGTTACAGAGCCAACTAAGGTTGCTCAAATAGAATTGAAACACAGTTTGTTTAAGGATGTGTTTGAGACTTTGCCAAAAAATATGGATTTGCCTTTGGCTAATCGTTACTTCACTTATACTGAAAACAGTAGGATAGCTAAAGAACCGATATTACAATTACCTGCTGGAAAAACTTTTTTAGCTCGCTATCCAATGGCATCTGGGCAAATTTTCTTGGCAGCTACCGGATTGGAAGAAACCGACGGGAACCTTTCTAAACATCCTCTGTTTGTGCCATTGATGTACAAAATTGCCTTTGAGAGTGCAAAAGATCAGCCATTGTTTTATACTATTGCTAAAGACAACGTAATTACTTTGCCATCGGTTAAGCTGGGAGCTAATCAATCGTTAAAGCTTATTGGTGATGGTTTTGAAGTGATTCCAGATATCAGCCACCAAAATGGCAAAACCTTACTTTACATAGCGGATCAAATTCAAAAATCTGGGTTTTACAATGTGAAAAAAGCAGATTCTACTTTAGCAGTAGTTGCATTTAATGATAACAGAACCGAATCGAATATGAAATACGACAGCCAAAGCGATTTAGAGGAGCGTTTTGGGACGCAGAAAGTTCATTTCATCGATGCTAAAAAAGAGAATATTTCATCGGCTATTGCCGAAAAAAATAATGGAACTGAGTTATGGAAACTTTGCCTAATTTTGAGCTTAATTTTCATAGCCGCCGAAATATTGTTAGTAAGATATTTTAAGCCGCAAGTAAACAAATAAATCATTTATCTGTGCATCTGTGGCTAATAAAATGTGGTTTAAAATTTGAAAATAAAATATAGAAATTCATGAGCCTCTTAATTAAGGGAATTACCATTGCCGATGCCAGTAGCGAGTTTAACGGGAAAACTTGCGATGTGAGAGTTGATAAAGGAACGATTGCAGAAATAGGTGCAAATCTAACGACACAAAAATCGGAGACTGTTTTTGAAGGAAATGGATCAATTTTATCGCCAGGATTTTTCGACTTAAATTGTGTTTTTGGAGATCCAGGTTTCGAAACTAAGGAAGATATCCAAACAGGTACAGCCGCTGCTGCTGCGGGTGGTTTTACAGGCGTTGCCATTATGCCTAATACCAAGCCTGTAGTACATAGCAAAGGCGAGGTTGCATATATCCTAAATAGGGCTAAAGGCAATTTGGTAAATGTACACCCAATAGGTGCCATTAGCCAGAATTTAGAAGGAAAAGAGCTAGCCGAAATGTATGATATGAAACAAGCCGGCGCAGTTGCGTTTGCAGAAGCAGGAAAAGCTATCGCAGATGATGGTTTTATGAGCCGGGCTTTGCAATATGCTTTAGGTTTCGACGGTTTGTTATTTACCCATCCAGAAAACAAGGCATTGGTGGGTAAAGCTCAAGTCAATGAAAGCGCTACCACTATTTTATTAGGCATGAAAGGTATTCCAGCATTAGCCGAAGAAATGCAGGTGGCTAGAGACATCTTCTTGGCACAATATCACAACGCACCAATCCACATCAGTAATATTTCTATTGCTGGTTCGGTTGCTTTGATCAAAAAGGCCAAGAAAGATGGCGTAAAAGTAACTTGCGATGTAGCTGCCCATCAATTGGTATTTACCGAAGAGTTGTTGAACGATTTTGATAGCAATTACAAAGTAAAACCGCCATTGCGTAGCAAAGCTGATAATAAGGCTTTGATTGCAGGTTTGAAAGATGGTACCATCGATGCGATTTCATCACAACATCGTCCTTACGAAATCGAGTTTAAAAATGTGGAATTCGAAATTGCCAACTACGGAATTATCGCACTTCAAACAGTATTGCCATTGTTGTTGCGAGCTGGTTTAGATACGGCTTTAATTGTAGAGAAATTAGCAGTTACGGCTAGAAAATTATTAAAATTGGAAGTTCCTCAAATTAAACAAGGAGCAGTAGCCAATTTTACGGTTTTCAATACAACTAAGGAATGGACTTTCAATAGCGAAACAAATCAATCAAAATCAGCTAATTCACCGTTGTTTAATACAACATTGAAAGGAAAAGTTGAATTGGTTTATAATAATAATCAATATCAGATTTTTTAAACAAATGTCTTTCCGACGATAGGAGGAATCTAGTAAGATAGATCCTTCGCTGCGCTCTGGACGACAAGCAACAGGAATACGATGAATAACACAGTAAAAAAAACAATAACGGCATCACTAGCTAAGTTTGGTGAAGTAAACAAAGTGGCAAGTGTAGAACTAACGCACAAATTGGTATCGGTTTTTGAAGCTGATGCAGAGTTTATGGATAAAGTAGCGCAGTTCGACGGTGTTTTCGATGAATATCCAAAGTTTGAAGAGCTTAGGGAAACTTTCTTCGATCTATTGATGATCAACTTCTTTACCAGTGATGTAAATAAATTGGAAGCCGATTATTTAGACTCTAAAGAATGGGAGGCCATTGAAGATGAAACCATTGATAGAGGAACGGAACTGTTAAACTTGTTATTGTACATCAATGAGTGTCATGATGAGCAAATCAAGCCAGAGTTGGAAGACTTCTTAAAAGAATTTTTATTGGTTGATGAAGATGAGTTTCAAGATGAATTTCATATTTACGAAGACTTGATCAGTAACCAACAATTGGCTGAAACTAGCATTCAAGAAATCTGTGAAAACGCCAAGATTTTAAATTTAGCCGAAGAAATGCAAGAGTTGTTCGTTCCGTTCATGGCTTTCTTCTTGCAGCCAGTTGCTTCAGAGCAGGCCTATAAAGATTTAGAAAAATACAGTAACAATAAGGCGTTCGATGCGTCTGTATATAGTCTAATCACTAGTTTTAATCAGAATAGGTAAAAAGCAAATTAAATTATTATGGAGAAAGCAGTAAACATTAAGAACGAAGCCCTAAAAAATGGATTGATTTGGGGTATCGTGAACATCGTATTATTTTTAGTGACTTGGTATGTAGCCCCAAGCTTAATGAGCTCGTACTGGTATGCAGGTATTTCTTTGTTAATTGGTTTAGCTTTCGCTATATTTTTCTGTATCGATATGCGCAAAAAAGTAGGCGGATATTGGACTTTCGGCGAAGCACTATGGCCAATTTTCGTCACTTTTGTAATGGCTATGGGTTTAGTTTTCGTGTTTAATATCCTTTTCGGAAAATATATCGATACTTCTTATCCAGAGCAGATGAAAGAAATGGTAATGGCCAAATCTGAAGCGACCATGAAGTCTTTTGGTTTGAGCGATGAAGAAACTGCAAAAGCTATGGCTAAGACTAGCGAGAATTTAGAACAGCAATTTAGTCCATCTTTTAGCCAAGCTGTAATGGCATTTGGTATATCGGCAATCATGTATTTTATTGGTGCGGTAATTTTTGCTTTGATTTTTAAACGCAATAATCCAAATCCGTTCGCCAACCAAACAACAGATCAATTTGGTGTTAACTAAGGCTTTTTAAATTATATTCTAAACGTGCAAATTATCTCAATTTATTTGATGAAATTTGCACGTTGTTTTTTAGTTTAGGTATCACATCCAGATACTAATTACTACAACTAAATAATGAATTGATGTCGGGTATTTCAATACTCAGTACTCAATACTCAATACTAAAGAATGGATATATCAATTGTAGTACCGCTATATAACGAAGACGAGTCGCTGCCCGAGTTAATTTCTTGGATAGATGATGTGATGCAGAAGTATAATTTTTCTTACGAAGCAATTTTTATCGACGATGGCAGTACCGATCGTTCTTGGCAGGTGATTACAGAACTGAAATTAAGGTTCGCAAGCATCAGAGCTATCAAATTTAGACGTAATTACGGAAAATCAGCCGCTTTAAATGTGGGTTTTGCTGCAGCGCAGGGCGATGTGGTGATTACTATGGATGCCGATTTACAAGATAGTCCAGATGAAATACCGGCACTTTACAGTCGCATTAAAGATGAAGGTTATGATGTAATTTCGGGCTGGAAGAAAAAACGCTACGATCCAATTACCAAAACCATTCCTACCAAATTGTTCAATGCGGCTACCCGTAAAATGAGTGGTATCCAATTGAACGATTTCAACTGCGGTTTAAAATCATACCGTAACGATGTCATCAAAACCATCGAAGTTTACGGTGAAATGCATCGTTATATACCTGTACTGGCAAAATGGGCCGGTTTTTCTAAAATAGGAGAACAGGTGGTAGAGCATCGTGCTCGTAAATATGGCGTTACTAAATTCGGTTTAAGCAGGTTTATCAATGGTTTCTTAGACTTGATGTCTATTTTCTTCGTAGGTAAATTTGGTAAACGACCAATGCACTTTTTCGGCTCTTTAGGCGTATTGAGTTTCTTCTTGGGGATTATCATGGCTATCTACATCATGGTAGAGAAGCAAATTCATATTTGGAACAATTTACCCTATCGTAACTCTACGGACCAGCCTTTATTTTATTTAGCATTAGTAGCTATTGTGGTAGGTTCGCAAATGTTTTTGGCAGGTTTTGTGGCTGAGTTAGTTGGTCGTAATGCCCCAGAAAGAAATCAGTATTTAATAGAAAAGGAAATTAATTAGCTAATTAGCTAATTAGATCATCAGCTAATTGTTAAATGTTCTTTTCAATAATCATCCCTTTATATAACCGTCCGCAGGAAATTAAAGAACTGCTATCTACTTTGTGCAAGCAAACCTACATGCAATTTGAGGTTTTGGTGATAGAGGATGGCTCGGTTAACGATGCGAAAGATATTGTGGCGAGTTTTGAGAATAAGCTCGATGTAAAGTATTTCTACAAAGAGAATTCTGGCCAGGGGTTTTCGAGAAACTTTGGCTTTGAACGTGCCAAAGGCGATTATTTTATCATCTTCGATTCGGATATTTTAGTTCCTTCCGATTACCTCGAAATCGTTAAGGATTACCTTTACGAACATAAGTTAGATGCTTTTGGAGGCCCAGATGCAGCGCATGAAAGTTTCACGCCAGTTCAAAAAGCCATCAGCTACGCCATGACTTCCCCATTTACAACAGGCGGAATTCGTGGTAATAAAAAGCATATCGGGCAATTCCATCCGCGTAGCTTTAACATGGGGCTTTCTAGAGAAGTTTATGAGAAAGTAGGCGGGTTCATTCTCACCCGCTTGGGCGAAGATATTGAGTATAGCATCCGTATCCATGAAAATGGCTTTAAAATTGGTTTAATCCCGGCTGCAAAAGTTTACCATAAGCGCAGAACAAGTTTCAAGCAGTTTTATAAGCAACTACACTTTTTTGGGAGGGCACGTATCAATATTTACAAACATTTTCCATCAGAGTTAAAAGCAGTACATTTTTTTCCTGCAATTTTTACGCTAGGCCTAGGCTTTACTATCCTTTGTAATGTCTTTTTTCGGCCTTTACCTTATGTTTGTAATTTCTTTGTACTCTTATACTTTTTGTTGATATTTTTTCATGCTTGGCAGATTAACAAATCAATAAAAATTGCATTTTTGAGTGTAATAGCTTCCTTTATTCAGCTTACAGCTTATGGCCTAGGTTTTATACAGGATTTTGTGAAACGAGTGTTGTTGAAGAGCAAGGATTAAGAACAAAGAAAAAGGACGAGTAATAGTAAATTAACAATCAAAAATTGATAGATGTAGTGGGATTAAGTCTCAAATCTCAATACTCAAATCTCATATCTAAAACAATGATTAACTACTTAAAAGAAAGTACCTTTGCGGTAAAAGATGTAATCATGCAAGCGTGGAAAGTAACTCGAGAGAATTACTTTTCTATTGCTACACTTTGCTTTCTAATTTTCCTTACTGCATCCACTTCAACGTTTATGGCTTTCTTTATGGAAGACGTAAATATGGGGATTAAAACCATCATGCTGTTGATTTTTGTACTGAGCTATTGCGTAGTGGAGCTGTGTATGATCAAGTACATTTTCAAGCTTTTGGATACTGAAAATGCAGATATTCAAATTATAGAAACCTTACCTACTAGAGCAGAAATTATCAAGTTTTTAATTGCTGCCGTATACTTTGGTTTAAGTATATTTTTTGTGGGTATTTTATTAATGCCCATATTATACGTACTTGATTTATTATTAAAGCTATTGGTAAATCAGGGTGTGATCTCGGGATATGCGCAAACTGGAGCCATCATTGTAAATATCGCAGTTGGTATTGCAGTGTTGAGTATCTTTTTTACTTTCGTGAGGATCATTTTTTTTCCATTCTTTATCATCGATAAACATAGTTCGCCTTTTGAGTCAATAAAGCTGAGTTTGGCAACTACCAAAGGTAATTTTATCAAGCTTTTGATGATTTTATTGGGTTTGGTAATCGTGCAAGCCATCGTTTTTGGCTTCTTTTACATTGTGATTTTGATGGGTTTCAGATTGGTGAATCTCTTCTTGGATTATGATATCAGTCAGTACAGTTCGCTAATTGTAGTGATTTTTAGCTCTTTCGTAATCGTACCATTCTCTACTGCTTTTTTCGCTGTGGCTTATCGTAAAATTATGAGTGAATATAAAGGCGATGAGCATCCAGATATTATTCACAATATTATGTAACTCCTAAATCCCCCAAAGGGGACTTGAATAACATGTGCAAAATAATTAACTCAAATATAAACGAAAGCAAGGAAAAGCCCCTTCAGGGGTTTGGGGTATTATGGGATTAAAATCAGCACTTAGTAAGGTATTTGCATCTATTGTTGTTAAAGGAATTAATAAATGGAAATACGCTGCGGTTTCGGCACAGGAACGTACTTTGCAGAAGTTAGTAGCCGACGCAAAAAACACAGTTTTTGGTAAAGATCACCAGTTTTCTAGTATTAAAACCTACGAAGATTTTAAAATCAATGTACCCATAAGAGATTACGAAGATTTAAAACCGTACATAGAAAGAGTAGTAGCTGGAGAACCAGATATTTTATGGAAAGATAAACCAGAATATTTGGCCAAAACTTCTGGTACAACATCTGGGGTAAAGTATATTCCTATCTCTAAGCAGTCTATGCCTGAACATATCAAAGCTGCCAGAAACGCATTATTAACTTACATTCACGAAACTGGAAATGCCAGTTTTGTAGATGGTAAAGTGATTTTTTTACAAGGCAGTCCTGTTTTAGCAAAAAAGAATGGTATTAATGTAGGTCGTCTTTCTGGAATTGTAGCTCATTTGGTGCCCGCCTATCTGCAGAAAAATAGGATGCCAAGCTATGAAACCAATTGCATTGAAGATTGGGAGCAAAAAGTAGATGCCATTGTGGATGAAACCATTAATGCAGATATGAGATTGATTTCAGGTATTCCACCTTGGGTACAAATGTATTTCGATAAACTGACTGAAAAATCAGGTGGTAAGCAAATCAAGGATATCTTCAAGAATTTTCAATTGTTTGTTTATGGAGGGGTGAACTTTGAACCTTATCGTGCAAAAATTGAAGCTAGTATTGGCAAAAAAATAGCTGCTATTGAAACTTATCCTGCATCAGAAGGTTTTATTGCCTATCAAGACAGTCAGACGGAAAAAGGATTACTACTATTGGCAGATGCGGGCATGTTCTATGAATTTATCCCATCAGAAGAATTCTATAACGAAAAACCAACAAGATTGAGTTTAGGTGAAGTTGAACTTGACAAAAACTATGCGCTAATTTTGAATACAAATGCAGGTTTATGGGGTTATAGTATTGGTGATACCATTAAATTCGTTTCTTTAAATCCTTACAAGATAGTAGTTACAGGCAGGATAAAACATTTTATTTCGGCCTTTGGTGAGCATGTAATCGGAGAGGAAGTGGAGCATGCTTTGCTTTCCATAGCTAATGAAGAAGGCATCGAGATCACAGAATTTACAGTGGCGCCACAGGTAAATCCGCCGATTGGCGAACTGCCTTACCACGAGTGGTTTGTAGAGTTTGTAAAAGCCCCAGCAGAATTAGCTGCATTTGCCTTAAAGGTGGATAAAGCATTGCAGCAGAAAAATATTTACTATTTTGATTTAATTGAAGGAAACATTCTTCAACCTTTGAAAATTACTACACTTCAAAAAGAAGCGTTTGTAAATTACATGAAAGCCGAAGGTAAATTAGGCGGACAGAACAAAGTGCCTAGATTAAGTAATGATAGAAAGATAGCGGAGGGATTGGAGAAATATAAAAATTAACCTGTCATTCCGAGGAACGAGGAATCTATTATATAGATACTTCGCTTCGCTCTGCATGACAAAGAGACAAAGTATTTGAAACACATATCTATATTAGGTTCAACAGGTTCAATTGGGACGCAAGCATTGGAAGTGGTGCGGGCAAATCCCGATTTGTATAAAGTTGATGCCTTAACAGCACAACATAATGCCGATTTGCTGATTGCACAAGCTTTGGAATTTAAACCAGAATTGGTAGTCATTGGCAACGAAAGTCTATATCAGCAGGTAAAATCGGCTTTGCCGAAAACGCAAGTAATCTCAGGTGAGGAAGGCCTAATTGCCGCAGTAAAATTACCGCAAACTCAACTAGTTTTAACGGCAGTGATGGGTTCTGTAGGTTTAAAGCCAACTGTTGCTGCAATAGAAGCTAAGAAGGATATCGGTCTTGCCAATAAAGAAACATTGGTAGTTGCTGGAGAATTGGTGATGGATTTGGCGAAACAGCATGGTGTAAAAATCATTCCTGTAGATTCGGAGCACTCGGCTATTTTTCAGTGCTTGGTAGGTGAAGAACACAATGAGATAGAAAAGATTTTATTGACAGCTTCTGGTGGACCTTTCCGTGGCAAAGACAGAGATTTTTTAGCTAAAGTAACTAAAAACGAAGCCTTGAAGCATCCCAACTGGGTGATGGGAGCAAAGATTACTATCGACTCCGCTTCGTTGATGAACAAAGGTTTAGAAGCTATTGAGGCTAAATGGCTGTTCAATTTGAAACCCGAGCAGGTGGAAGTGGTTGTTCATCCGCAATCAATTATCCATTCTATGGTGCAATTTACCGATGGCTCTATAAAAGCGCAGATGGGCGTACCTGATATGAAGTTGCCCATCCATTATGCTTTAGCCTATCCGAATAGATTAAAAACAGATTTTGAACGTTTTAGCTTTTTGAATTATCCTGAGTTGACATTTTCTGAGGCAGATACAAAAAGTTTTCGTAACCTTGAGCTTGCTTACATCGCAATGGAAAAGGCTGGAAACATGCCTTGCATTTTAAATGCAGCTAATGAAATAGTGGTAGATGCATTTTTGAAAGATAAAATAGGCTTTTTGGAGATGAGCGATGTAATTGAGCAATGTATGGAAGAGGTAGCGTTTGTAGCTCATCCAACATTAAACGATTATTTAAAAGCAGATGAAGTGACAAGAGCATTTGCAACTGAATTAGTAACAAAACAGATTTTAACACATCTAAAATAGAAATACACGACAATTAAAATATGGACGGACTGATTATGGCGGGCCAGCTTTTGCTGGGGTTATCGATACTAGTAATTTTACACGAATTAGGACATTTTTTAGCAGCAAGAGCTTTCGGAATTAAAGTAGAAAAATTTTACCTTTTCTTTGACGCTTGGGGATTTAAACTCTTTAGTTTCAAAGTAGGGGATACAGAGTATGGTGTGGGATGGTTGCCGCTGGGTGGTTATGTAAAAATTTCAGGAATGATCGATGAATCTATGGATACGGAGCAAATGGCAGCACCGGCACAGCCTTGGGAGTTTCGTTCTAAACCAGCTTGGCAACGTTTGATTGTGATGATGGGGGGTATTATCGTTAACGTTATTGTAGGTATTTTCATTTTCTGGATGATGGCCTTTAAATACGGTGATACTTTCGTACCTAATGACAAACTAGTAAATGGTATTAGTCCTGGTATTGTTGGCAAGCAAATGGGTTTACAACCAGGTGATAAAATTTTAGCCGTAAATGGTCAGAAACTGATTTATCTAGACGAGATTTTAAGCTCAAAAGTATTGCTGAACAATACCAAATTGACTATCTCCCGTGATGGAAAAGCAATGGATTTGAGAGTGCCTGAGTCTGTTTTGGATAGCATCAGCAAATATAAAATTAGAGAGTTTGTGGGGCCGAGAGTGGTAGCTAAACGCATCGACTCCGTGGTAACACCTCAAGATTTACAACCTAAAACTAGCTTCTTTGGTAAAATTAAAGCCGTATTCGTAAAACCAGACTCGGTAAAAATTGATGCTCCTGCTTTTGAAGCTGGTATGAAAAAAGGGGATAGTATCTTAGCTGTAAATGGTAAACCGGTAAAGTTTTACAATGATATCACTACCGAAGTAGCAAAAAATAAAGGTAAAAAGATTGCCGTAGAGGTGTTGAGGGGAAGTGAAGTATTGACTTTAACTCCAAAAGTTTCCAAAGATGGTACTTTAGCAATCGTCATACCTACTATTGCGCCGCCGGTGGTAAATATCAGTTATGGCTTCATGGAGTCGTTCTCGATAGGAGTAAATAAAGGCTGGAGTTCATTTACCGATAACGCTAAAGGTATTTGGAAGATGATTACCGGAAAATTAAGTGCAAGAAACATCAGTAGTCCAATAGGTATTGCGCAAGTTTATGGTAGCGAGTTTAATTGGGAGAAATTCTGGAGCTTAACTGGTTTGATCTCGATGGCTTTAGCGTTCATGAATTTATTGCCAATTCCGGCATTAGACGGTGGTCACGTAGTGTTTTTAATAATCGAAATGATTAAAGGCAAACCACTAAGTGACAAATTTATGGAAAGAGCGCAAGTAGTGGGTTTTGTAATCTTACTGTGTTTAATGGTCTTCGCTTTCGGTAACGATATATTGAAAAAGTTTGGAATATAGAAAGTTTTAAGGTGGAAGGTATAAGGTTTAGGGTTTCTCCCAACGCCTTACACCTTCGGCCTTTCATCCCTCCACCTTTAAAAATGAATTACTTCGAACTATACGATTTGCCAATATCATTTCATCCAGATCAAAATGTGGTGAAACAACAGTTTTATGCGCTAAGTAAGAAATACCATCCAGATTTCTATATCAACGAAAGTGCTGGAAAACAGGATGAAGTTCTAGAGCTATCTACGCTAAATAATAAGGCATTTCAGGTGCTCAAAAACTCTCAGAAAGTGCTTCACTATGTGCTAGAGTTAAAGGGAGTGATTGCTGAAGGAGAAAGTTATGCCCTGCCTCAATCTTTCTTGATGGAGATGATGGATGTAAACGAAACCATTATGGATTTGCAGTTTGACCCGGATGCTGAAAAGCTGGCTCAGGTAAAGGCCGAAATTGCAGCCATTGAGCAATCGTTAAATGACGAGTTACATGCTCACACTAATGGATTTCAGGATCTTAGCGTAGATGAACAAGAGCAAAAATTGATGAAAATCAAAGATATCTACTATCGAAATAAATATATACTTCGATTAAAGGAAAGTTTGGCTAAACTTTAGTTAGGTTATTGTCATAAAGGATATTGGACTAAAATGCTGACATAAATTCGGTTATTTTAGCCCAAATTTTAAATATATGTCTTCATTACATCTTTTCAGAAAAGTAGCCTTAGCCGAAGGTATCTCTTACATTGTTCTACTTTTTATTGCTATGCCGCTTAAATACTGGGCTGATTTACCATTAGCTGTAAAATATGTAGGCTGGGCGCACGGGTTGCTATTTGTGCTTTATATCGCTTGTTTAGTAATGGCTTGGCAAGAAAGAAAATGGGGATTTGGTAAGGTTGTGGTTTTATTTGTAGCCTCATTATTGCCATTTGTTCCGTTCTATGTAGAAAAGAAACTAAAAGAAGAGGAAGCTGTTAAAAATTAATTCGCTGTGTATCTGTGTGAAAGAACAGGTGCTTGAAAATAATAGCGAATATTTTAAATAATACTTGCGTAATCGCATGTCTTTTTATAGATTTGCGCTCCCGCTTACGAGGAAATGCCCAGGTGGCGGAATTGGTAGACGCGTTGGTCTCAAACACCAATGGGAAACCGTGCCGGTTCGATCCCGGCCCTGGGTACCATACCGGAAATAGAGTTTTTTAAAACTGTGTTTCCGGTTTTTTTATTTTGTAACTCCTTGTTTCTCATATAGATTAACTCAGCTCCTTCACTCATTCTACCGGTTCGATGTTTTTTGCCGTCAAACAGCCATTTATTGGGAAAAAGCGTCGCAATGATCGTTCGCTTGTGATCGACGTCAGAATCCTCATACAGCCGAATGATGTCCCTAAGGTTCTCCAAGGCCTTTTTTATGGTTTTTTCAATTTTTTTTCTTTCCTCTGTGGTTCGACCTTGCTGTAATTGGCGCGTTTTGAAGTTGGAAATCTTGGCTTGGCAGTCTTCTTTGATCTCTTGGTATTCGTCTATATCGATGATTTCGGAAAGTAGTAGGCTCTTGGCCTTTTTCACTTTGTTCTCCTGGTCTGTGATCAGCGCCAAACAACGTTTGATGTGTGTTTCCCTAGCACTTTCCTCAACGGCAACAATGTCCATGATGATTTCTTGGTAGATTTCCATCGAGCCTGGCCTCGGGATAAGTGCCCTGAGCTCATTTTCAAAAGTCTCGTGTACCAATGAAATAGGATATCGCACCTTACATTCATGTTTACAATGGTAGTAGTGATAATAGGCGCTGCGTCCCTTGGAGGCACTACCGGTCATCAGCCAGTCGCATTTCGGGCACATCAGAAATCCACGAAGTGGTAGCTTTTCATCAAAGGTTTGTCTGAGCGCAGGTTTTTTCTTTCTTCCTTTCATGACCTCCTGTACTTCATTGAATAGCTCCTCGCTGATCAATGCTTCGTGCTTCCCTTCTACAATCTGCATTTCCTCATCCTTGTAGGCCGGAACTACGACTTTGCCGCAATAGCAGGGATTGGTGATAGCAGACCAAAAGGAGCCCTTCGAACATTTCAGGCCACGTCTCCTAGCCATTTTCCAAATCACTTCAGTTCCGTAGATACCTTCGGAAATTCTCTCGAATGCCCATTTCATGTGGCTGGCTTCGGGTTCTATGAGCGCGATGTATTTTCTACCGCTCTCTGTGGTCAGGTTCTTATAACCGGGCAGGGCCATGCCCATCCAACGACCTTCCTTTTTGCCGCGTCTCATGCCGAAAAATACATTTGATGCCCTACGGTCATTTTCCACTTCGGGCATGGAAAGGAAGACGGCCAGCATCATCTTGCTCTCGGGGATGGACAGGTCAAGGGGCTGGTCGATGGCCATGACCTCGATGCCGTAGCTTCTAAGGATGGAGATCATCTGGTAAGCATCTGAGGTGTTCCTGCTGAAACGGTCCCATTTGGTAAAGAGGATAAAGTCGCAGTCGTTTCCCTTGCTGCGTTTAATGTTGGATAGGAGGTTTTTCCATTCGGGGCGCTCGAATGTTTTGGCGGAATGGTCCTCGAAGATGACTTTTCCGATGTCGATCTGTAGCCTTTGGCAGTAGGCGGTGAGCCTTTCTGCCTGGTCGCGCTGGGAGAAGCCACGGTCGGCCTGTTCGTCCGTGCTTACCCTAATGTACAAATGTGCTTTTGCCATAAATGATTGGATTAAGTTTTTGGATTGATTTGCTGGTTATCTCCGTGGATGTCTGTAACCAGCTGTTTGATAGATAATTTAGCAAATCTATACATCAAATCCAAGACTTTTTTTGCCTTTTCATCTGTGATAATGGTACCGTGTTTGGCAAAGATTTCTTTAACTTTTGCTTTGGTGACTTTTCTTTTTTCAACTTCTATATAACGCATTATACTTGTTTTATTGAAACTTTAAGTAGCAATTTTAGCTAAGTGTGTGTGATGTTTATCTCTAGTGGGGAATAATAAATTTAGTTGATAAATTATTTATCTCTAGTAGATGCAGATTTTTTAAGAAGTTAAAGGGTGGAAGGACATGCTTTTGTCGTCGGAATTTTTGTACGATCTAGGCCTGTTGGCTAGGCTAAAGCAGAAAATGATGGAGTTGGATCCTCAACTTTCGAACAGAATTGAGATGAAATAAAGTGTTTTTTCCGCATGCATTAATTACAATTGATTTCGATCATCTTTATCTCTAGTAGAGGCTTTACAAAGTTCTCTACTAGAGATTTTTCTGTTGCTAGATATGCCGCCAATGTGTTTTATTTTTTATAGATATGTTTATGTTTGAATGTATTCTAATGGATAGGATATCTGCCTATCATAATTCTCTATAAAAAGCTTTTTTGTTAAACAAAACTTCGGTAATATAAAAGTTAGTTAACTATACTCATTTGGGACAACCTAATAATTAGATTCCGATAAGTCTATCCATTTTATCATTGAAAATCTTGAAGTTTTTTGCCCATATCACAAGTCAAATGAAAATGTTTATTGTTTGATTTGGATTCGACTTTAGTGAATCCATTGCTACTTAATAAAATAAATCATTCTATGACATCAGTTTTCTTTCTTCTAAGTATCCTATACCTTTGTGGTGAAACACGCATGTTTTTCTTGAATAGCCTAGAAAAGTGAAACGGATCTTCATAGCCTAGACTGCTTGCGATATCTCTGATTTTGGTTTCGGTGCCGTATAATAGGGAGCAAGCTTTTCGAACCTTTAAGTGAATGAAGTAATCCATGGGTGGCATGCCTGTCGATTTTCGGAAAAGGTTAGAAAAATACGATACCGACAGTTGGTTTAATTCAGCAAGATTTTCCAAAGATATTTTTCTTGATAATCCTTCTTGCATATAGGAAATTGTTTTTTTAACCATATCCCTTTCATCCTGAACTTTAATACTGGTATGCTTTTCTGGATAAAGGAAAGTAGCCAGAAAATGATACAAGCATAAATTGACGTTGCTCAGGTTTTCTTTACCATAACCTAACTGTAAATTTTCATACATCGACTCCCAAAGTTGAATTCCTTTTTCGTTTAAGTGGATCTGTTTGGCTCCGTCATAAAGGTTAAGGTTGAAGCCTTTATTGAATTTTTGGAGATCTTGACCTGAAAAATGAATCCAGTAAATTGTCCAGGGTTCCGTGTCGTCAGCACCGTAGCTCATTCTTGCTTTGGTTGCTGGAACAATGATAAATTCGTTTGCTGAAACCTCCATCCGCCGATCATCTATATTAAACCAGCCTTTACCCCGCAAACAATATATCAGTATATTCTCGCTACAACCTTCGGGGCGTTCGCGGTAATGAAACGTTGCATTAGGAAAATAGCCTATTGAGGTAACATAAAGCTGTCCCATAATGGCATTGCTTTCCATGGCGGCTTTCCAGGCTGCCTCGGGTACATAAATGTGCTTCTCACCCTGAAAACCGTCTTTTCTTTTCATTTGAAGGATTTGGTTAGAAATTGGTAATGATAGTTCAACTGTATCATCTCCGATGGTAAATATAAGGAAAGCAATTCCAAATTCTTTAAGGTAATTACATCTAAAAAAAGTAGAATAGTCCATTATAATAAATGGATATACTATTTTCATGACTTATATATAACTATAAATTTGATTTAATAAAGCAGATAAAGCAGATTACTAAGTCGCTTGATGAAGTAGTTATTCTTAATTTGTTTTAACTAACCAAATAATTTAAACTAAGTATGAGCCAAACTCTACAAAAAAAATGTAAGCACCTTTATGGATTTTTCTTTTTGCTGCTCTTATTTGTAAGTAGTAATTCCTATGCACAAAATGCTGGTAAAAAAACCATAACGGGTAAGGTTACCGACTCTTTAGGAATTGGATTGCCTGGTGTTGTAGTCGCTGTTGTTAACCAAGCAAATGTTGGTACGCAAACAGACAATAATGGTAAATTTGTACTGGACGTTAGCCAAGGACAGTTACTGAGATTTTCATTTGTTGGCTACAAAGAACAGCGTGTTACGGTTGGAGAATCAAACGTAATTAACATCAAACTGCTGGAAGATAATGTGATGGCAGAAGAAGTGGTAATTACGGCCCTAGGACAGCGGCAACGGAAGGAAGCTTTGGTAGGATCGGTAACCACCGTGAAGGTAGCCAATTTGAAAATTCCGTCCAGTAATTTAACCAATGCGCTTTCTGGCCAAATAGCAGGCGTAATAGGTTATCAGCGAAGCGGACAGCCAGGGCAGGATAATTCTCAGTTTTTTATTCGTGGGGTAACCACATTCGGATATAAAACAGATCCCTTAATTTTAATTGATAACGTAGAACTTACGGCATCTGATCTCGCTCGTTTACAGGTAGATGATATCGAAAGTTTCTCTATACTTAAAGATGCCAGTGCAACTGCTTTATACGGTGCTCGTGGTGCCAATGGGGTAATTCTGGTAGCTACAAAATCTGGTAAAGAGGGCAAAGCAAAAATTAGTTTTCGATTAGAGCAATCTGCCAGTCAGGCAACTCAGAATATCGAACTGGCCGATCCGATTACCTATATGGAGCTTTACAACGAAGCTGCAATCGGTCGTAACCTTGATCCTTTGTTCACACAAAATAAGATTATCAATACTCAAAATACCATCGATAAATCGCCAGGTTACAATGAATATGTGTATCCGGCAGTAGATTGGATGGATATGCTTTTCAAAAAAAGAACTTCTACGCAGAGAGCTAACTTGGGGATTAGTGGAGGTGGAGGTGTAGCAAGGTACTATGTTGCTGGATCTTACAATCTGGACAATGGCGTGCTGAGGGAAGATACTAGGAATAATAACGATAACAACATCAAATTTCGCAACTACCAGTTACGTTCTAATGTAAATATCGATTTAACTAAAACCACTGAAATGGTAGTACGTCTTTCAGGTAATTTTAGTGAATATAACGGGCCAATTGCGTCTGACGGTGGGTTTTCGACTGATTTGTATAACAAGGTAATGAACACTAGTCCTGTTTTATTTCCGGCATATTTTCCGGCCGACCAAGCAAATGCAAATGCACAGCACATTCTGTTTGGGAATACGGTAGGCAATGCGGCAAATGATATCAGAAATATTAACCCTTACGCAGCTATGTTGATGGGGCATAAGAACTCGTCGGAATCTAGGATGTCGGCACAGTTTGAATTGAACCAAAAGTTAGATTTTGTTACAGAAGGGCTAACCTTCAGATCTATTTTCAGTACGAACCGTTATTCATATTTCGATTCGTCGATGGCTTATGCGCCATTTTATTATAGTGTGGGATCATACGATAGACAGAATAATCAATACACTCTAAACTGGTTGAATCCTTCTGTTACGGCACCGCTTAACATTGCTCGGGAATATTTGAGTTATTATCCTGGTTCGCCAAGTGTAAATACATTTTTATATGCGCAGGCTGCGGTGAACTATGATCGTACTTTTGGAAATCATACCGTTAGTACAACATTAATTGGTACGGCTCAACAGACTCGCTATAATAATGCTAGAGATCCAAAAACCGACCAGCCAACCTTACAATATTCTCTGCCTTACCGCAATATTGGTTTAGCTGGAAGGTTAACCTATTCGTATAAAAATCGTTATTTCATCGAAAGTAACTTTGGCTACAATGGGTCGGAGCGTTTTTCGGAAAACCATCGCTTCGGTTTTTTCCCAACTATTGGAGCGGGATGGATTGTATCTAATGAGGAATTCTGGAAAGGTGGAATTGCAAATGTGGTAAACCGCTTGAAACTACGTGGAAGCTTCGGTATTGTGGGTAATGATGCCATCGGCTCGCAACGGTTTTTTTATAAATCTGATGTTAACTTAAATGGAGGTGGTAACTATGCGGAGTTTGGTTTTAACGGAGGTTCTAACCGACCTGGCGTTTACATTAATAGCTACGAAAACACTGACATTACTTGGGAAACTTCTAGACAGACCAACCTTGCACTAGAGGCCACCTTGTTCAAAAACTTGAGTATCATTGCTGAAGCTTACAATAACTATAGATACGATATTTATATGTTACGTAGAACAGTGCCTAGTACCCTTGGCCTAGAAGCTATCAACAGGGACGGAATACCGGATATTGGCGCAAATATCGGCGTTGCCCGATCTCGAGGAGTGGATTTGTCGCTAGATTATAAATTCAATGCCAATGCTTTTTCTTTTGCTGTGCGTGGGAACATGACTTTTGCGAAAAATAAATACATCAATTATGAGGAACCGCAATGGGCGGAAGCTTACCGATACACCACCGGACAGCCGATCAGCAGAAACTATGGATACATTGCTGAACGATTGTTTGTAGACGATAAAGAGGTGGCCAATTCGCCAACACAAATTTTCTCTACTGGAGGCAAAGCGCCAAGAGGTGGCGACATCAAGTATAAAGATTTAAATAATGATGGTAAAATTGATGATGCAGATAAGGCTTACATTGGTTTCCCTCAGTCGCCGGAGTTGGTTTATGGTTTTGGTTTCAGTTCATCTTACAAAGGTTTCGATTTATCAGCATTTTTAACCGGACAGGGTAGAATGACTTTCTTTATCAAGCCTGAAAAGATAAGTCCTTTTGTACCAACAGATGATAAAAGAAAAGTAAATCCTTTTGATGGTGGAGATGGAGATTACTTTGGTAATACGCAGTTGTTGAAAGATTTTGCGAACAACCATTGGTCTCCAGAAAATCAAAACCTCTATGCACTCTATCCACGAATGGCAGTTACCAGACAAGATTTGGAAAATAATGCTCAAACCAGCACCTGGTGGATGAGAAATGGCAGGTTGATTCGCTTAAAATCAGTTGAGTTAGGTTATACCTTGCCTCAGCAAGTTTCTAAAAGGCTCAAACTATCAAGCTGTAGGGTTTATTTCAACGGCCTAAACCTAATTACCTGGTCGCCCTTTAAAATGTGGGATCCTGAACAGGGAGGGAATGGTTTTGCCTACCCGATACAGAAAGTGTTCAATGTTGGTTTAAACGTAACATTATAATGAAAAACATTTCCAAATACTCCAAAAATATTTTTGCATTTGTATTGCTATGCACAATTTTTTCCTGCAAAAAATACCTCGATATCACACCAGAGAACTTAGGTACGCTAGATTATGCTTTTCGTAACAGAAATGAAGCTGAAAATTATCTCTATGGCTGCTATGCCTATCTACAAAGGTCAACAGATGTGGCTACAAATCCAGGGTTTACAACTTCGGGAGAGCTTATTTATTCCAATTCTTTGGATAATTTCTTAGGCTTTAACCGCACAGGTTTCAATCTTTTGCGAGGTACGCAGAATGCCGCAAATCCAGGTTTAAATGCCTGGGATGGAAATGAAGGAAGCTATAGCATGTTCCGTTCGATCAGACTTTGCAACATCATGTTGGAAAATATTGATAAGCCTATTGATTTATCATCCGCTGAGAAAAAGCGTTGGATTGCCGAGGCTAAGTTTTTAAAGGCTTATTACCATTATGTGCTTTTCAAAATGTATGGTCCAATCCCTTTGATCAAAAATAATCTGTCGATCTCGGCCTCTACTGATGAGGTACGTATCAAACGATCTACGGTAGATGAGTCTGTTAATTACATCGTTTCATTGCTTGACGAAGCTATTCCAGATCTTCCGCCTTCAATCTCAAATCAAACGATGGAACTGGGTAGGGTTACAAGTATAATTGCGCTTGCTGTTAAAGCCGAAGTACTTGCAACATCCGCAAGTCCTTTATTTAATGGTAATCCTGATTATATCAGTTTTAAGGATAAAGATGGAATAAGCTTGTTTCCACAAAGTTTTGATGCGCAAAAATGGCAAAAGGCTGCGGATGCAGCGAAAACAGCGATTACAGCTGCTGAAGGACAGGGGATAAAGCTTTACACTTTTACAGCTCCGGTAACTGTTGGCGCATTATCAGACTCTTTGAAGCGAACGCTTGATGTTCAAAATGCAGTGACGGAGCGATGGGAGTTAAATCCTGAAATTATCTGGGCCTCTAATCCAGCATTTGGTTATCAGGGATTTGCCACGCCACGCCTTACTGAAAAGTCTGCAGTGAACGCTTTTTCTAATCCGTCCACGTTTTCGGCACCAATTTCTACCCAAGAATTATTCTATACGGTCAATGGTGTACCTATCAATGAAGATAAGAATTGGGACTATGCGGGAAGAAATACTATAGCTACAGGAGATTATGCCAGTCGCTACTATATCAAAGAGGGTTATCAGACAATTAAAGGGCATTTTGCAAGAGAATCAAGGTTTTATGCTGACCTTGCCTTTGACGGAGGTATCTGGTTTGGAAATGGACGTGTAGATCCAAATAGTAGCCAAGCTCCACTTTATCATGTGGCGGCTAGAGGCTCGGGTTTTGCTGCACCTAGCGACAATATCCGCTTGAATATCACTGGATATTGGCCGAAAAAGCTGGTGAACTACCTTTCTGTGTATGATGATGGATTTCAGCCGACAGCTTTCCGTATGCCGCTGATCAGACTAGCAGGACTTTATTTACTTTATGCCGAAGCGGTTAATGAGGTAAGTGGCCCTTCTACCGAAGTATTTACCTACGTAAATAGAGTTAGACAAAGGGCTGGCTTGCCAAGTGTTCAAGTTGCATGGGCCAATCACTCTAAAAATCCCGATAAGTTTAATTCTAAAGACGGTTTAAGACAAATCATTCATCAGGAACGCAGGATAGAACTTTGCTTCGAAGGGCAAAGCGGCTGGGATTTAAGACGATGGAAAGAACTTCAGGCGGTGCTTACCGTTCCATTGCAAGGCTGGAGCATCAATAATGCTGAGGCGGTGAATTATTATCGCCCTACCACGCAGTTCATTCCAGTTTTTGGTATAAAAGATTATTTATGGCCAATCAAAAACAATTCTTTGGTGGTCAACCCAAATCTGGTACAAAATCCTTTCTGGTAAAATTGAAACATGCTTAAAACTTAAGTTTAAGAAAATGAAAAATATTAATCAATGGCTGTTGATCATCTTAATTCCATGCGCTTTCCTATTTGCGTGTGAAAAGATGGAAAATTACAATGAACCGGCTTCAACTGACATGACTAAGCCGGAGGTGGTGAGCAATGTTAAGGTAGAAAACTTTAACGGCGGTGCCAATATCACCTACACATTGCCCAATTCAAAAAATATCTTGTACGTGATGGCACAGTACAAAATTAATGGAGTAACTACACGAGAAACCAAATCAAGTTATTATTCGGACACCATTATGGTGGATGGATTCGCTAAAAAGCAAGCTTACGATGTAACACTTTACACGGTGAGCAGGGCAAATGTGAAATCTGATCCGTTAATTGTAAAAGTTAACCCCGACACGCCTCCTTATTTGCTTGTAAAACCTACAATTGATGCCCAGCCAGACTTTGGTGGTATTAAAATTACAGGTTCCAATCCTCGTAAAGCAAACCTTGGAATTATTCTTTTAGGTTTTGAAGGCAACGTGTCGGATGTGATTGATCAAAATTTTTCGAAACTCGAAACCATTGACTATTCTGTAAGAGGTTATCAGCCAGTGGAGAAAAGAATAGGTTATTATGTAATGGATAATTTTGGAAACATTTCTGATACCACTTATAAAACCATTACACCGCTGTTTGAAAGCCTTCTAGATAGAAATAAGTTTTCGGTTTACCGTTTGCCGTCTGATGGTGTAATTGCATACGGATGGGACCTACCATATCTATGGGATGGAAAAACCGATGGAAGCTCGAATGGATGGCACACTGCTCCAGGTGGGGCTATGCCGGCAATCGCCACTTTTGGGTTAGGTGTAAGTGCTAAATTAAGCCGCTTTGTGTTATGGGAACGTCCAGATGGTAGCGAAAAATTTGCTTATGGGCATGGAAATCCGAAAGTATTTTCATTATGGGGCTCCAATGCCACAGCTCCCCGCGATGCGAGCTTGCCAATGTCGGCTCCTGAAGGAACGGTAATTGGCGACTGGATCAATCTGGGCAACTACAACTATCCGCCTCCGCCATCAGGTGCATTGCCGATAGCGCATACTGCTGCAGATAATGAATTTGTGAAGGCTGGTGTAAGTTTTAACGTGCCATTGGTTAGTCCTAAAGTTAGGTTTGTAAGACTGAGCGTTGCAACCACTTGGTCCAACGGAACTTTTGCTCATGCAATGGAAATGGCCTTTTATGGCGATGCTAGATAAATGTTTATCAAATTAAAACTAAAAACATGAAAAATATTTATAAAATAGCCAGCGTGACGTTAGTATTTGCCGCTATGATCATTAGCTGCACAAAGGATGATACCCAATTCAAAGATTTCCTAAAAGACGGAGAAACGGTTTATCCGGGAAAAGTCTTGAAAGTAACGCAAAAGGCAGGAAATCTTCGTACGGGATTGTGGTTTAATCCAAGTCCCGATCCAAGCATTACTAAATATGTAGTGAAATGGAATAATAACACAGATTCAATGGTTGTAAACGCAACTACTCATAATCCACTGGATACGATCAAGGTTATCATTCCTAATCTGAGCGAATATACCTATACCTTTACGGTGTATTCTTATGATGCTCAAGGCAACAGGTCGATACCTGTGGAAGTGCCTAATGTACGTGTGTATGGCTCATTGTATCAAGGTGCATTGTTAAACAGGCCTTACAATGCTACAACCCCTTATGTGCTTAATTCAGATGGATCGTTGCTGTTAAATTTCAGTACTCCTGATACGATCAATGTAGGAACGGTGATCCGCTACACTAACACCAGCAATGCAACGACTGAAAAAACTTTGGCAGCTAAAGATAATTCCATTTTAATTAATGACTATAAAGCTGGTACAGATGTACAATATAAATCCTCTTATATTCCTTTAAAAGGTTCTTTGGATGTGTTTGCTGTAAGTGATTATTCTACTTTTCCTAAAATTTTCAGTTTGGTACAATGTGATAAATCTCTATTCAGGGAAGTTCGCCTCCCTAACGATGTGAACACTTATGAATCGGCAACCAGTATCAGTAAGTTATGGGATGGAAGCGTTGGTCCTCAAGGCTATCCCAATATCTTTCATAGTGACGGCAGTTACATTGCCCATGTGCTTACCTTCGACCTTGGCCGAACTTATAACAATTTGGCTCAAATGGAAGAGGTAGGCAGAGATTGCTGTAATAATCCCGACAAGTTTGAAGTTTGGGGGATCAATGATCTAACCAATGCGACAACCAACCTTAGAGCCGATGACTCAGGCTGGAAAGCGGAAGCCATTTCAAAAGGTTGGACTTTGTTAAAAGAGGTGACTCGTACGGACGATGGGAAAGCCGCATTTAAATTTGATTTAATCGCTAATCCACCACCCGTACGCTATATCCGTATCAGGATTTTGCATACCGTAACCGGATCTGGCTACAGCAACATGAGTGAAGTTACTTTATGGAATAAGCAATAATTATGATTAAAAGTATTGAGGTAAGAGATGTGAGGTATCCTTTGGGAAAGGGGGCTGGCAGTGATGCAATTCATCGCGATCCGATCTATTCCTACGCAGTAATAAATTTAAGGGATGACAGCGGTATTATGGGTACTGGGTTTGCATTTACTTTAGGTGAAGGAAATGATTTGGTTTGTAAGGCAGCTCTGTTCTATGCGAACCAACTCAAAGGCAAGGATATTGAGGAATTGATGTCCGACTATGGACAAACCTACAAGGCTTTCGCTAATGAACAGCAATTCCGCTGGCTTGGTCCGCACAAAGGCGTGGTACACTTGGCCCTTGCTGCCGTAACCAATGCCTGCTGGGATCTGTGGGCCAAAAAACGTGGTGTCCCACTTTGGAAATTATTAATTGACCTCTCTGCTGAACAATTGGTGAATACGATTGATCTATCGTACCTCGAAGATGAATTAACGAAACAAGAAGCGATCGATTTGCTTAAGGCAAACAAACAAAGTCAATCGTTGAGAGTAGGAATTACAGATAATGGATATCCAGGTTACGATACTTCTATAGGTTGGTTCAATTACCCTGATGAGCAAGTTCGAGAAAATGTAAAACGGGCAGTTGCCAACGGCTTCACAGCAATGAAGCTTAAAGTAGGTGCTACCGATCCTCAGATCGATATCCGTAGGGCGAACATGGTTCGTGAGGTTGCTGGAAGAGATATTAAAATCATGCTTGATGCCAACCAACAATGGAATTTGCCACAGGCTTTGTCCATTTGTGCGGAACTCAGTAAGATGAATCCCTATTGGATCGAAGAACCTACCCATCCCGATGATGTATTGGCTCACCAAACTTTAGCCGAAACTATTCAACCTGTTAAGCTGGCACTGGGTGAACATGTGCCCAATGCCATTATCTTTAAAAATTATCTACAGGTGAAATGTGCTGGTTTTATGCAGGTAGACGCTGTTAGAGTTGGTGGTGTAAGCGAATTTTTGGCAGTAAGTTTAATGTGCAGAAAGTTCAATGTTCCGGTGGTTCCCCATGTGGGAGATATGGGGCAGCTCCACCAGCACTTGGTATTGTTTAACCATATTGCTTTAGGCCACGAAGCCTTGTTTTTGGAGCATATTCCACATTTAAAGCAGCATTTTATACATCCTGTTCGCTTAGAAAATGGCTTGTACATCACACCGCAAAACATAGGCAGCAGCTGCGATTTAAAACTGTAAATTGAATTTTGAACATACAATTGAAATGATCCAAAAAATCGATTTATTTATTAGCATATTTTATATCCTCCTCATTCTCCTCATTGGTCTATGGGTGGGAATAAGGCATCGTAACCTCAGCAAAAAAAATGAAGCGAAGAGTTATTTCTTAGCTGGAAAATCCTTGAAATGGCCGGCAATAGGTCTCGCACTTTTTGCAACTAATATTTCTACCGTTCATTTGGTGAGTTTAGCTCAAAGCGGTTTTGATACCGGATTATTGAGTGGCAATTTTGAGTGGATGGCTGCCTTTACCCTGATTTTACTGGCCTTGTTTTTTGTTCCGTTTTATATCAAATCGGGCGTTTCTACATTACCTGATTTTTTGGAGAAAAGATACGATCGTTCGAGCCGCGATTGGTTGACATTCGTATCGATTATTTCAGCGATCATCATACACATTGCGTTTTCTATGCTGGCAGGTGGGATTGTTCTTAAAACCTTATTTGGGGTCAATCTTTATGTGAGTGTTATCATCATTTGTGTAATCACTGCAATATATACCATTATTGGTGGTTTAAAGGCTGTGGTAGTAACCGAGTCTATTCAAACCGTGGTGTTGCTGGTAGGTGCAGCCATTATTTGCTATGCCTGTTACCAAAAAATGTCTGGTTGGAGTGCGATGGTTGATGTACTGAAACACGAGCAACAAACCATTAAACTATCTATGCTAAGACCTGCTGATGATGCGTCGGCTATGCCTTGGTACACTGTTTTTTTGGGTTATCCAGTATTGGGGATTTGGTATTGGTGCGCCGATCAAACTATTGTTCAACGAGTTTTAGGTGCTAAAGATGAAAACCATGCCAGGGTGGGTACGTTGTTCTGCGGTTTCATAAAAATACTTCCCGTGTTCATTTTCATTATGCCAGGCCTTTTTGCCTATACCTTAGCACAAACTGGTAACCTAGATTTGTCCAGTATCACCTCTGTAGGAGCTAATGGAGAAAAGCTGGTTGACAGCAAAGGTATTTACACCTTGATGATTACGCAGCTTTTACCCAGCGGGTTAATTGGCGTATTGGTTGCGGCCTTGCTTTCTGGCCTAATGAGCCAAGTTTCTGGTGCGTTGAACTCAATTTCAACTATGGTAAGTTACGATATTTATGCTCGGTATAATCCAGGAATTGGGGATAAAAAGCTTGTTTTGGTTGGTAAAGTTGCTGCAGGTATCGCATTGGTTTTTTCATTGTTCCTTCTGCCTTTACTGAACAAATACGAAAGTATATTCAACGGCTTAAACGATATCATTGCACACATTGCGCCACCTATTACCTGTGTTTTTCTTCTTGGGATATTTTGGAAGGGAGCATCCGCCACTGCGGCAAAACTTACCTTGTGGATAGGATCTGCGCTGGGGGCAATGGTATTTATCATCAATAAGATATTTACCAATACCTGGATTTCTACTATACCTTTTATGATGATGGCCTTTTATCTTTTTTGTGCCTGTATCATCATCCAAGTTACTTTTTCAATCATCTATCCTGTAAAACATACTGTAGAAAGCGAAACCCTTTATTGGAAATCGTGGAAATCGCCACTGGCTGCTAAAGGCTGGGCGGGCTTGGGAAATTACAAAACTTTATCAGCTGTACTGTTCATCACTATGGCCATTTTATTTTATTTATTCAGATAACAACTTATATATACGAGATGCATTTATTAAAAGAGAAGGTCATATTCTTAACGGGAGGATCGAGAGGAATTGGTTTAGAATGTGCCGTGAAATACGCAGAAGAAGGGGCAAAAATAGCAATCGTATCTAACGATCAGTTGTCAATAGATCGAGCAATTTCTGTGTTGGGCGATCAACATTTAGGTATATGTGCTGATGTATCAAATGCAGAAGATATCAAAACTGCAATCAAAAATACCATTTCGAAATATGGTAAAATAGACGTGATACATAACAATGCTGGCATCGCTCATCCATCCAAAGCAGTTCATGAAACTGAAGATGATGAATGGAAAAACCTTTTTGATGTAAACGTGAAAGGTATTTACCATACTACCAAGTTTGGATTAGAAGCACTAATTCAATCACAGGGCTGCATTATCAATACAAGCAGTCTAGTGGCCGAAATTGGGCAGGATAACCATGCCGCTTACTCAGCAACTAAGGGTGCTGTAAACGCTCTAACCAAATCAATGGCCCTAGATTATGCCAAGTACAAAATTCGGGTAAATGCGGTAGCTCCCGCTGGCGTATGGACCGAAATGCTAGAAGAATGGGGAAAAGAACAGGAAGATATTGGAGGTGTTAAGGACTATTTAGATGGTATTCATGCATTAGGCTACTGCCCAAATGGAGATGTTGTTGCTGATGCCTGTGTTTTCCTAGCTTCAGACAAAGCTCGTTTCATTACTGGGGTAATTATGCCTGTAAGTGGGGGAGCAGAACTCGGTTATAAAAAAATAAATCAACTAGAAACTTTATAGATATGCGACATCAACTTTTATTATTTCTGTTTTTACTTTCGCTTTTATTTAAGAGCGCCTCAGCACAGCAAAATTTAAAATTATGGTACAATAAACCAGCCCAGCGTTGGGAAGAAACAATCCCTCTTGGAAATGGTAGGTTGGGAATGATGCCCGACGGCGGAATTCATACAGAAAACATTGTTCTAAATGATATCACATTGTGGTCTGGAGCTCCGCAGGATGCCAACAATTATGAGGCACACAAAAGTCTGGATGAAATTAGAAGGTTGATTTTGGAAGGGAAAAATGATCTTGCACAGGACCTGGTAAATAAAAATTTCATTTGTAAAGGTGAAGGCTCAGGTGGCACAAATTATGGTTGTTTTCAGCTTTTGGGCAACTTGACCTTTGATTTTAATTATGAAAATAAAAAAGCAAAGGCAACACAATACCTCCGCGAGCTATCCATAAATCAGGCTTTGGCAAAAACATCATTCGTACTAGACGGAGTAACCTACACTAGGGAATACTTAACCAGTTTCGATGATGATGTTACTATCATTAAATTGACATCATCTAAACCTGGAAAGCTAAATTTTGATCTGTGCATTTCTCGTCCCGAACGTGCAATAGTGAAATCGAATAAAGGAGAGCTTGTAATGAGCGGCCAACTAGACAATGGCATTGATGGTAAGGGAATGAAATACCAAGCCCGTGTAAAAGCGGTTTCAACTGGCGGCACTCAGGAAGTAAAAGACGATAAAATAGTGGTTAAAAATGCCTCAAGTGTAATCGTGTTTTTAGCTGCTGGTACCGATTTTATGAACCCAGGTTTTTTGGCAAAAGTAGATCAGGATTTAAAATCAGCCATTGCTAAGTCATATGCCGTTCAAAAACAGAACCATATCCGTAATTTTCAGAAAAAGTTTAATCGCTTAAGTCTACAAATAGGAAACGAAGCATTCAATGATGTTCCTACTGATGAGCGCTTAGTGAATTACAACAAAAATCCTAAAGCTGATGTTGGTTTCCCAGTATTATTTTATCAGTTTGGTAGGTATTTGAGTATAAGCAGTACACGTGTGGGTTTATTACCTCCGAACTTACAAGGGCTTTGGGCAAATCAAATCCGTACCCCTTGGAATGGCGATTACCATTTGGATGTGAATATTCAAATGAACCAATGGCCGGTAGAAGTTAGTAATTTGTCTGAACTGAATTTGCCACTTGCGGATTTAGTTGGCCGAATGGTGAAAAATGGGGAACGTACCGCGAAAGCTTATTATAATTCTAAAGGATGGATTGCCCATGTGATTACCAATGTTTGGGGTTTTACCGAACCAGGAGAAAGTGCCAATTGGGGAGCATCAAATGCAGGTTCTGGTTGGTTGTGCAATAACTTGTGGGATCATTATGCATTTAGCAACGATAAGGCTTATTTGAAAAAGATTTACCCTATCTTAAAAGGGTCGGCAGAGTTCTATGCAGATGCTTTAATTAAAGATCCGCAAACAGGCTGGTTGGTGACCGCTCCCTCGGTTTCACCAGAAAATTCTTTCTACTTACCTAATGGCAAAACAGCGAGCATTTCAATGGGGCCAACCATTGACAACCAGATTGTTCGTGAATTGTTTAGCAATGTGATAGAGGCTGCCAAAACTTTAGGGATTGATCAGGAATTTAGTCGTTTTTTAGCAGATAAATTAAAATCTGTTCCTCCTCCGGGCAGCATTAGTAAAGATGGGCGCATAATGGAATGGATCCGCGATTATAAGGAAGCAGAACCACAGCATCGTCATATCTCTCACCTTTACGGCTTATATCCGGCATCTTTGATAACGCCAATAAAAACACCTGAACTTGCAGAAGCCGCAAAAAAAACTTTAGAAGCTAGGGGCGATGATGGGCCGAGTTGGTCTATTGCCTACAAACTTTTGTTCTGGGCAAGATTACACGATGGTGAGCGTTCGGGCAAACTTTTACATGAATTAATGAAGCCTACTACAAGAACCGATATCAATTACGGAGCAGGTGGGGGTATCTATCCAAACTTGTTGTCTGCTGGTCCGCCATTTCAAATTGATGGAAATTTTGGTGGTGCTGCCGGAATAGCGGAAATGCTCATTCAAAGCCATGATGGTTTCATCGATCTTTTGCCTGCCATTCCAAATGAATGGAAAGCTTACGGAAAAATCAAAGGGGTTAAGGCAAGGGGGAACCTTACCTTAGATTTTGAGTGGAAAGATGGAAAAGTGACATCTTATAAAATTTATGGTCCCCAAGTGCAGAAGATAAAGCTAAGGGTTAATGGTAAAATGATGGATGTAAGCAGTCAAAAAGTATAATTGGATGAAATTTAGGTTTAAAAGAATGCACTACTGCGCAGCGCTATGTTTCATCTTGTTAAATCTGACAAGCTATGCTCAGAAAATCCGTTTTGGAGCCAATTCTTTGATTGATTATCAAACTGAAAAAGGAATATTTAATGTTTATGTTGATGGCGAGTTGGTTCTGAAGGATGCCTTTTCAGCAGGGAGAGTGAATAAGGTGTTCATCAGTTCTAAAGATTTTAAGAAGAGAACTACGCAAAAAAGCCAGTTTAAAAATTCGGTTGGAAAAGGTTTATGCTACAGATTTACAGCTAAAAACGAGGCAGGCTTAACTCTCGAACAGTCGGTTTATGCATATACTGACCAGAACTTCTTTACCATTGATGTAAAGGTTTTAGGAGCTGATCTTAGTAGCAATGAAATGTTTCCGCTGAAGGGAGAACTGGTGACGAAGCAAGATTTTTCAGATTTCACCTCGTTGTTTGTTCCATTCGACAATGATACTTTCATTAGTTATCAGGCAAACTTGCTAAAGATTGGGAAGGAGAACACTAGCTCTGAAGTGACCGCCATTTATAACCGTATCAACCGAAATGGTTTTGTAATTGGTACGCTGGATCACGATCAATGGAAAACTGGAGTTATATCGAAGCTGCAAGCGCCGACACTATTGGATTTAACAGTGCAGAGTGGTTTTACAAATGAGGAGATTACAAGGGATAAAATAGCGCATGGGTTTTTGAAAGACAGTAGCATTACTTCTTCTAAAGTGTTATTCGGTTATTTCAACGATTGGCGCCTAGGTATGGAAACCTACGCAAAGACTGTGAGAAAAAATGAAAAGCCGATTGTGGCCGACTGGAAGGGGCCATCGCCAGTGGGATGGAATAGTTGGGGCGTGATGCAGGAAAAAATCTCTCTGGACAAAGCAAAAAAGGTCGTCGATTTTTTTGCCGATGAATTAAAGCAATTTAGAATTGGTGATGTATGTTACATCGACTTGGATTCCTATTGGGATAACATGCTCAAAGGTGATGACTATAGTCTGTTAAAGCAATTTGCTGATTACTGTAAATCGAAAAATTTAAAACCTGGAATTTATTGGGCGCCATTTACCGATTGGGGATTTAAAGATGGACCAGATCGAAAAGCTAAGGGAGGACAATATACTTACGGAGAAATGTGGACAAAAGTTGGTAATGGCTTTTACGATTTCGATGGCGCCAGAGCCCTGGATCCTACGCATCCCGGCACACAAATGCGTATAAAAGATATGATTTCGAACTTCAAGAAATGCGGTTTCGAAATGATAAAAATTGATTTTTTAGGTCACGCAGCGGCGGAGTCAACACAGTTTTACGATTCTAAAATCACAACTGGTATGCAAGCCTACAAAGTTGGTATGGAATATTTGTTGAAATGTTTGGATAATAAGATGTTGGTTTACGCTGCCATTTCTCCAAGCTTGGCGTCTGGTAAATATGTGCAGGTTAGAAGAATAGCCTGCGATGCATTTAAAAGCATCAAAGACACAGAGTACACGTTGAACAGCGTTACCAATGGCTGGTGGCAAACTTATCTATACAATTACATCGATGCTGATCACGTGGTGTTGGCAGATGAAAGTGAAGCCGCAAATGTTGCCCGAACATTGTCGGCAATTGTTACCGGCACACTCATTAGTGGGGATGATTTCTCTAGCGATGGGCAATGGAAAGCTCGAGCGACAAAGCTGTTTCAAAATCAAGATCTACTGAAAATTATTGAAGACGGAAAGGCATTCAGACCAGTAGAGGGGAACAAGGGCAAAAGTGCTTCCAACCAATTCTTAAAGGATAAAGGTAAAGTTCAATATTTAGCCCTTTTTAATTACGAGAACAAAAATGCTTCGGTAAAAATCGACTTTCAACAATTAGGAATAAAAGACCAGTCGGTTCTTGCTGTTGAAAATCTGATGACCCGCAAACAAATCGATATTGTTCATAATAGCGAAATCTTACTTCAACCAGCAGAGGCAATAATGCTCAAAATAACACTCAAATAGTAAAATAAAGATGATCAAACCTCAAACATACTTCAAAATTAGCTTATTGTTCACCGTCACAATCTTGTTCGCTACGGCAAGCTATAGCCAAATTATTATTCCGATAGAAACGGCAAAAAATGCTTTAGTTTTAAGTGCTGTAAAAGGGCAGGATGTGCAAACAGTCTATTTCGGTCAGAAACTTGCTGCCAGTCAGGAATATGCAGAAATTAATGCCGCTTACAAACAAACCAATGATTACACTGGCCTGCTGAATTCGGTTTATACACCTTCAGGGTCGCGTAATTTGGTAGAACCAGCGATCAGTGTTACCCATGCGGATGGAAACAAAAGCTTAGATTTGGTCTATGTGCAACATCGTGCTGAAAAACTGAACGAAGACGTTAGTCTAACCACAATTGAGCTTAAAGATCCTGTCTATCCATTTTCTGTAAAGCTGTTTTACAAGAGTTATTATAAAGAGGATGTAATCGAACAATGGACGGAGATAAAGCATACTGAAAAAGGAAGTATTACTTTAGATAAATTTGCTTCTGCAAATCTGCACCTTAAAGCACAAAATTACTATTTAAGGCAGTATCATGGCGATTGGGCCAAAGAAATGCAAGCCGAAGAAAGCAGAATTACCCATGGTATAAAAACATTGGACAGTAAACTTGGAACCCGGGCAAATTTGTTCCAGCCCTCGGTATTCATGGTTTCCTTGAATTCGCCCGCTACCGAGAATTATGGAAGCGTACTGTATGGTGCTATGGAATGGAGCGGGAATTTTAGAATCGACTTAGAGCTTGATTATCAGAATAACTTAAGAATTATCGCAGGTATCAATAATTACGCATCTCCTTATCGATTGGCGCCAAATCAAGTTTTCACCACGCCTAAATTTCTTTATACTTTCTCTGATCAGGGAAAAGGAGCGGCAAGTCGTAAATTGCAAAACTGGGCAAGAAACTACCAACTTTTAGACGGCAAAGGAGAACGGTTAACCTTGCTCAACAATTGGGAAGCTACTTACTTTGATTTTACCGAGCAAAAATTGGCGGGGCTATTAAAAGATACCAAAGCACTTGGCGTAGATCTATTTTTGTTAGATGACGGTTGGTTTGCCAACAAATATCCAAGGAATGACGATCATGCTGGTTTGGGCGACTGGCAGGAGAACAAGCAAAAGTTGCCTAATGGTATCGGTTCGTTGGTTAAAGAAGCAGATAAAAATGGAGTAAAGTTTGGAATATGGATCGAGCCGGAAATGGTAAACCCAAAAAGTGAATTATATGAGAAGCACCCTGATTGGGTAATCAAACAGCCCAAAAGGAATGAATACTATTTCAGAAATCAATTGGTTTTAGATTTGTCTAATCCAAAGGTACAGGATTTTGTTTTTGGCGTAGTTGATGATCTTTTTACGAAAAATCCTAGTCTGGCTTATATCAAATGGGACTGTAATGCGGTAATTTATAATGCTTACTCTGCTCATTTGAAGGATCAGTCGGCATTTTATATCGAATATGTGCAGGGGCTATATAAAGTTTTGGAAAAAATTAGAGCCAAATATCCAAAAGTACCAATGATGCTATGTTCTGGCGGGGGCGGAAGGGTAGACTACGCCGCATTGAAATACTTTACAGAGTTCTGGCCAAGTGATAATACAGATCCTATGGAACGCATTTTCATGCAATGGGAGTATTCCTATTTCTATCCAGCTATTGCCACTTCAAATCACGTAACTGATTGGGGCAAGCAACCCATTAAGTTCCGTACCGATGTGGCAATGATGGGAAAACTTGGTTTTGATATCGTAGTGAGTAAATTGCCGGAAAATGAACTTAGATTTTGCCAAGATGCGATCAAGAATTATAACGATTTGAAGCAGGTGATTTGGCATGGCAATCAATATCGCTTGGCAAATCCAACGGAGGGAAGCGTTGCATCGATGTTATACGTAGGCACAGATCAAACTTCGGCAGTGAGTTTCAATTATCTGGTAAACAACCGCTATGATGAGGGAAGCAAATTTCCCATCCGGATGCAAGGTTTAAATGAAACAAAAAAATATAAGCTCACAGAAATTAATCTATATCCGGGAACAAATTCAACCATAGATTCATCAAAGGTTTACAGCGGAGAATTTCTAATGAAAATTGGCTTCAATCCAAATGTAAAAGCTGATCGAACTAGTGTAGTCATTAAAGTGGAGGAGGCAAAGTGATGACCGCAAGGAATTTAATATTGTCATTTCTCATGATTTTTTGCTTTGCGAGAGTGGAGGCAAAAATTACCTTGCCTGCCTATTTCAGTTCAAACATGGTGTTGCAACAAAACGCAGAAATCACATTGAAGGGGAAAGCAAGTCCAACTAATCAGATCATGTTAGTTACCTCATGGGATCAAAAAAAATACACAACATGGACAGATCAGGCTGGGGATTTCAAGATCAAAATAAAAACTCGTTCTTACGGCGGCCCATATTTAATGGCGCTATCGGGAGATGGGATGGCGATAAAATTCGAAAACATTATGATTGGTGATGTTTGGATGTGTTCAGGACAATCGAATATGGAAATGCCATTAGCGGGCTGGGGTAAGATCAATCATTATGAAAGGGAAATAGCTGAAGCAAATTATCCAAACATTAGGTTACTGCAAATGGTACACACCACCAGTAATTTTCCCTCAAATGAAGCAGTTGTTCAAAACGCTGGATGGAATGTTTGTTCGCCTACCAGCATTCCGGAATTTTCGGCAACTGCATATTTTTTTGCTAGAGAAGTCTACAAACATACTGGCATCCCCATCGGATTAATTCATAGCTCGTGGGGAGGTACCGTAGCTGAAGCATGGACTAGCCCGGAAACCATTGCCAAGATTTCAGACTTCCAGGTCGCACTGAATAATGTTCGAAAAAATGATAGTGAGGACGTTTATCTCAATCAAATTAGTGCTTGGAATAAAGAATTGAACCAATTGGATAAGGGTTTGAAGGGCGGAGCAGCAATTTGGGCTAAAGCAGGCCTGGATGATGCCAATTGGAAGCAAATGAATTTGCCAGCCTTTTTCGACCTAAATGAAAAACCCAATTTCGATGGTGTGGTTTGGTTCAGAAAAAAAGTGAACATTCCACAATACTGGGCCAATCAGGACCTAACTTTAAGTTTGGGTACCATTGATGATAATGATGTAACCTACTTTGACGGCAAAGAAATCGGAAGTACCAAGGGATACGACAGGGAACGTAGGTATATTATTCCTAAAAGCCAAATCACGGCAGGAGAGCACGTAATTACGGTAAAGGTATTCGATGGTGGCGGTGGGGGTGGTATTTACGGTAATGCCGATAATTTTTACTTGCAGGTTGGTAATCAAAAACAAGATTTAAGCGGTTTGTGGAAGTATAACATTGGTGTAGATCTTAAAGATTTTAAGCCTATGCCGCAACCTAATAATGGCCCAAATCGCCCAACGGTGTTATATAACGCCATGATCCATCCATTTATCTCGTTCCCAATTAAAGGCGTGATTTGGTATCAGGGAGAATCGAATGCGGGTAGGGCTAAGCAATACCAAACGCTTTTTCCATCATTGATTAACGATTGGCGGGAAAAATGGAATAAGCCTAGTTTGCCCTTCTATTTTGTTCAATTAGCTAATTATACTCGTGGAGAGGGTGATGAAACTTCTTGGGCGTTGTTGCGTGAAGCACAACTTAAAACGTTGCAATTGTCCAATACCGGAATGGTTACGAGCATTGATATTGGAGATGCTGCAGATATTCACCCAAAGAATAAACAAGATGTTGGCAAGCGGCTGGCTTTAATTGCTTTAGCTAAAACTTATGGAAAAAGTATCTACTTTTCTGGACCGGTATTTCAATCTATATCGGTAGATAAAAGCGAAATAACGGTAAGATTTAAATATAATACTGACATAAAAGCAACCTCGGGCACATTAACCGGATTTACAGTCGCTGGACCAGATCAAAAATTTTATCCTTCAAATGCGGTGATTAAGGATGGTAATGTTGTTTTAACCAGCCCCAATGTTTCAAATCCAGTTGCAGTACGGTATGCTTGGGCAAATAATCCAGTCGCTAATCTCACAAATAGTTCTGGATTGCCAGCCTCGCCTTTTAGAACTGATACTTGGTAGCTGCTTTTTAATTGATGTTTAAAGTCCTTTGAAGCAGAACGATAAACACGAAATGTAAAACCATGATATCATCTATTATTGCACAAATAATAAAAAAGAGATGACCAGTTCCGGTCATCTCTTTTAAGGATAAGAACATGTTTTTGTCCCCAGAGTTTTTGAGATCTAGGCTTGTGTCGAGGTTAAGTATTAGATAACCTAGATAGATCTTCGGCTCACTACCAGATGGTAATGTGTAATATTTTTTGCAAACTTCGATTTCAATAACCTCAATCATTTCATCTCCAGCAGCTTTTATAAGTTCTGTGATTTGTGCAATTATTTAACTGCAATAACGCCGATTTCTACCATTTGTCCGGGTATGGCAAGTTCCGTAACACCAACGATAGAGCTGGATATTCTTTTTGGGTCTGGATAAAACTGGGCGCCAAACCTTTTTCTTGCTTGGAAGCCTAGTTGCATATTGGTCACGTAAATGGTTTCAGAAACGATATCGTCAGCAGTGTAGCCAAAACCATCCAATAATTTTTTGATGTTCTGTTAGGTCAGTTCCATCTGTTGTTCCATCCCTTCGGCCAGTTCTCCTTTTTCGTTATGCCCCAGCTGCCCCGAAAGGTATACGGTGTTTCCATTTTTTACTGCCTGTACATATCCGTATTCTGCTTGCCAGGGCATGTTAAAGGTGTTAAATTCTTTATTGTTGTTGAACATTTTTTATGTTGTGGGTTTTATTATTTAATGTTGGAAATTAAGTTGAGATGATCGGAAACCAGTTTTGTGGATCTGATTTCCGATTGCTTATGGTTTAACCTTTGATGAAATTAAGGATGTCCTGGTTTAAGAAACATAGGTTTTAAATCGTGATACACTCTCCAAACCAAACATTACTTCTTTTGTTTTTCGATGAATGTAATCCTTTAAAACTTTTTTTGAACAACAAGTAACTGCTCGTCAACTGTACTTCTTACTGACAACGGTGGACAGTGCCCCTTCACTGTGGTTAGCCTTTGATTACCTCGATTATTGAGTAATAATAATCATGAACAGATCGTGGTAGTAAAGCTTAATGGATCGATCGTGAAACTCGGTTCAATAGCCATAGTCAGGGTGTTGCCTTTTAATTATCTTTCTCTACTAGTGATAAACTGACTTTCTATCGGCTCAACTTTGTTTCGAATTAATTTTTCAGTGATGACGAATCGAAACAAAAATCCAAATATCCAAGGACGCAGTTATAATGGCAGCCCATATCTTCGGCTGAGAAAAGCCAAATCTTTCTCTAGAACTTGGCTCAGGCTGCAGGTCAGAAAAGCCGTGATGCAGGCCGCCGCAGAAATCGATCTCAGTTCCGTTTCTAGACGCTAAACAAAACCTTAAACTATTTCATCAACCATTGTTTTCAGCACTGGCTTAGGAGCTTTGTTTGGTAGCCCGCGTGGTCTAGGCAAAGATGTATTTTTGCATGCGCAAAAAATCTTTGCCGTCCTTAAGGCCGGGGCACCACTCGGAACTCGTGCTGCTGTAAACGTCTAATCCTAAGAGACCTTATGTCGAGAAAGAAATTAGCAGCTACTGAAGAGCTGCTTAGCCATAATATTATCATCAGGGTAACGGAAACCATGTTCAAAAAGTTGGAACAGCTTAAGCAGAAAAGTTATAGCCCGTCGGTAGCCGAGGTCTGTAGAAAAATATTGGGCAACCAGAAAATAAAGCTCTACGAGCAGGATGTTTCCATGAATCCCGTCATGGAGGAATTGGCAGGTATACGTAGGGAACTGAAGGCGATAGGGGTAAACATCAATCAGGTGACCAGAAAATTTAATGGCGCAAAGGATGAGAACAAACGTAGCTACTATGCCCTGCAGACAGCGAACATGTACCGGACGGTCGATGCTAAGGTAGATCGTTTACTTTCTTTGGTATCCAAACTGGCTGAAAAATGGTTGCAAGAATAACGGCATCCAAGAGTATGCGGGCGATACTTTATTACAATGAGAACAAGGTAGACCAGAACGAGGCCCGTCTGATCTTGGCCAGCGGCTTTGCGGGAGAGGCGGAGAAGTTGGATAGGCAACAGAAACTGAAACGCTTCTCGCACTTGTTAAGGCTCAAGCCTAATGTGAAGACCAATGCGGTGCATATTACGCTAAATTTTCATTCTAGTGAAAAATTGGGCGATGACAAGCTGCAACAGATCAGCATGGAGTATATGGAAAGGATCGGTTTTGGCGAACAGCCCTTTCTGGTCTATCGCCATTTCGATGCCGCCCATACGCATATGCATATCGTGAGCACGAATATAACGTCACAAGGCCAGCGTATCGATCTGCACAATATAGGGGCGGAAAAGTCCGAAGTAGCGAGAAGGGCAATCGAAAAGGAGTTTGAGCTGGTCAGGGCGGAAAGTAAGGAGGAACTCCTTGCTCCGAAGATCAAAAAGGCTGAATTGAAAAAGGTGAAGCACGGTCACCTGCCGACTAAAAGAGCAATCAGTAATGTGCTTACGGCGGTTAATCGGGATTATAAGTTTACTTCTTTGGCAGAGTATAATGCGGTGTTGGGATGTTTCAATGTTATAGCGATCAGGGGTGAGCCAGATAGTGCGATGTTTGAAAGGAAAGGATTGATGTATTCTGTGATTGGTGGAAAGGGGCAGCCGGTTGGAGTGCCGATTAAGGCCAGTACTTTTTATATCAAGCCTACCTTAAGAAATCTGGAAAATAGGTTTGCCCAGCACAATGAAAAAAGGAAGGCCTACAAGCCGGACCTTAAAGAACGTATCGATAAGCTATTTACTTCCTATAGGTCGGTTACCAGGAAAAGGTTTATTAAGGATGCTGAAAAACAGGGTATAGCTGTATTGTTTAGGCAGAATGAAAGTGGGCAGGTTTTCGGTGTGACCTATGTCGATCATAAACAAAAGTGCGTATTCAATGGATCGGACCTTGGGAAGGATTACAGCGCAAAGGCAATGATGGAAAGGTTAGCTAGTCAAACTAAGCCAGCGGGTATTCTACAGCCAATCTTACGTGCTGCTAAACGCATAGGTCCGATTGAGAATAATTTATCATCTAGCCCTTCCACTACTCAGCCAAGGTTATTGGAAGATTTATTGGCTCCAACGCTACAAGATACATCTGGCGGAAAACCTAAACGCAAGAAGAAAAAGAAAAAACAACAACAGGTTTCCATTTAAGAAAAGCTTATGCAGACAGGAGAAGATACCCAAGGGCTACGGAAGATCATTGATCTGACTAGGCTCATTAGCCTATTTATACTGGCCATCCATTTTTATTTGCTCTGCTATCGGGCATTTGAGGAATTGGGCTGGACGGCGGAAATTACGGATCGATTGATCGCCAATATTGCAAAGTTGGGCTTGTTCAGTGGGCTGTTTGCCGCCAAGGCTGCGGCATTGCTCTGTCTATTGATCAGTCTGATTGGGACAAATGGGAGAAAGGATGAAAAGGCAGATCGCAAAAGTATTTTGATTGGCATTGCCGCAGGACTGCTGATCTACTGGCTGGCCTTTCTTTCGCTCTATCTTAGAATTGCGGATATGCAGGTTGCAGCTTTGTATATTGGGTTGACCATAATTGGTTACCTGTTGATCCTGAATGGGGGAGTTAGGCTGACCCGATTGATTAAAGGGAGCATAAACGATGATATCTTCAATTCGGAGAATGAGACGTTTCCGCAAGAGGAGCGGCTGCTGGAAAATGAATACAGTATCAATCTACCCGCCAAGTACCAGCTCAGAAAAGAGGAAAGGGATAGCTGGATCAATGTCATCAATCCTTTTCGTGGTCTGCTGGTAGCAGGGACCCCCGGGGCTGGTAAATCGTATTTTGTGATCCGTCACATTATCGATCAGCATATCCGTAAGGGGTTTTCCATGTTTTTGTATGATTTCAAGTTTGATGACCTGTCAAAGATTGCGTATAACAAATTGTTGCAGTACAGCGAGAACTACAAGGTGAAGCCCAAGTTCTATGTGATCAATTTTGATGATTTGGACCGTACCCATCGTTGCAATCCACTGGATCCCCTGAGCATGGGGGATCTGACTGATGCCACAGAGGCAAGCAGGACGATCATGATGGGACTGAACAGGGACTGGATCAAAAAGCAGGGAGATTTCTTTGTGGAAAGTCCCATTAATTTCCTGACGGCCATTATCTGGTACCTGCGCTGTTATGAAGATGGGAGGTATTGTACACTTCCGCATGTGATCGAACTGATGCAGGTGGATTACGACCGCCTATTTACGGTGCTCAGTGAGCAGCCCGAAATACAGGTGCTAATCAATCCCTTTATTTCTGCCTGGCAGAACAATGCCAGTGCACAGCTCGAAGGTCAGATTGCCAGTGCAAAGATCGGTCTGGCCAGGCTTTCCTCAGCTTCGCTGTACTATGTGCTCTCGGGCAATGATTTTACCTTGGATGTGAACAGCCCTGATGAACCCAAGATCATCTGCGTGGGTAACAATCCACAGAAACTACAGACCTATGGAGCGGTGCTTTCGCTCTATATTTCAAGGATGATCAAATTGGTGAACAGAAAAGGACAGCAGAAAAGTAGTCTGGTTTTCGATGAGTTCCCTACGATCTACTTTAATAACATGGATAGCCTAATCGCTACGGCAAGGAGTAACAAGGTGGCTACAGCTTTAGCCGTTCAGGACTTCAGCCAGCTGAAGAAGGATTATGGTGCCGAGCAGGCGGAGGTAATTACGGGTATTGTTGGCAATGTGATCAGTGGGCAGGTGACTGGGGATACGGCAAAAAAACTCTCGGAAACTTTTGGAAGGATCTCCCAGCAGAAGGAGAGTAGGAATATCAGTAGTGCAGATATCTCCATTTCCCGTTCGACACAAATGGATTATGCCGTTCCAGCAAGTAAGATTGCCGCTTTGTCTTCGGGAGAATTTGTGGGCTTTGTAGCCGATAACCCAGAACAAAAGATTGCCCTGAAGATGTTTCATAGCGAGATCCAGAATGACCATGTCGCGATAGCACGGGAGGAGAAAGCTTATGTGGATATTCCGGTGATTGCCAGGGTTTCTAAAGAAGAGATAACCGAAAACTATGAAAGGATAAAGCGCCAGGTGGAAAAGTTGGTCGATGAGGAGTTCAAACGTGTTTCTGCAAGAAAGCCTGCAGCGGCTGATCATGATGTTGGTAGTGAAGCTGGGAGTAGTACGCAGCAGTCGAAAGTTAAGACTGTTAAAGCTAGAAAAAGCAAGGTCATAAAAGTCAAGAATAAGGGAAAAGATAAGGACATTGTAGGACCGCCAGTTTCCTTTTAGTCCGGACCTTTTAAGGAATGGGCATGTGAAGGCTTGTGGATTTTTTTAAGGATATGTTGGTCGATAATGATTTGGAAATTCAGGGGCTGTGCTTTCTGGCAGAAATCGCCCTGCCTTTTGCTTTATCCGCTATTCCCCATGGTCATCGGCGGGATGCCGCTTCAGTCAGGTTTAGTTAACTAGGGTATCGATCCTTAATTTCTTTCCATTGTCCTAATATGTAGCAGATGGGTAGAACAGGGCGTACGCATCTGGCATTTGTAAGCGATGATGTCAGAACTCCAAGCTAATGTGATGAAGGTAATCCTCTATTAGTCTATTGGTCTGGGATGGATTGAAGCCTAGGAGCTCATTATCAGCGCTTCGATAGGTAACTTCTACAAAGAAGTTCTCGACCGAGTAGAGTGCATATTTGATACTGTCCCTTTCCCTGTGGGCGAGAAATATTCCATTCCATGTTTTGCTGGCTTTTTCTTCCCTGCTCAGTTTAGCGAATTCGTAAATAGTCATTGATAAATAATTCCACAGCTTTAGCAACTTCGCAGAACCTCTGTTCCGGAATTGGTCTGGTTAACTTTTAAAGATAGCAAAGAATGTGCTTCTCATAAAGAGAATATTTTTGGATTGCTGTAACTCAGCTTTTTATTTTTTGGTATGATCAGTGGTGATCTTGAGATCGATTTACCTCAGCCTGTAACGTAAGGCTACATTACGTGCGATTTCCTTTAGCAGTCCTGGCTCATCATTAATGGTACGTTCCAAAATATCCCATTCGCCCAGATTATTGCGGAATATGGTCAGCTCTTCACCATCAAACTCAATCTTGATCTCGAACGTATGATTTTCAATCTTTTTGGTCAATATCGTGTAACTATAATCCCTGCCATTAACCGTGATGCGAAGTGGTAGACTCATTGCTGCAAATATAATGGTTGTTAGTGGTTATTTAAATTGTGATGACCTTTCTGTATAATAAACGGAAAAATGCAGGTGACATCCGTCTGGCCTGCATTTACTCATTAACTTTACCTAAAAATTAAATTCTTATTTTCCTTCGAAAAGCTGCTTCAGCTTGGCATCTAGTTCTGCGCCTCTTAGATATTTGGCAATGATCTTACCACTTGGATCTATCAAATAGTTCATCGGAATGGCCGTTACATCATACTTTACCGCGGCTTCGTTCTCCCAGCCCTTCATATCCCCAGCCTGTTTCCAGGTCAGTTTGTCGTCAGCGATCGCCTTGATCCACTTTGCTTTATCGGCAGCTTTGTCAAGGGACACGCCCAGGATCTCAAAACCTTTAGCCCTATATTGTTCATATGCCTTTACCAAGTTTGGATTTTCTCTTCTACATGGTGCGCACCAGGAAGCCCAAAAGTCGATCAGCACATATTTCCCACGATAGTCCGACAGCTTTACCATTTTGCCCTCTACATCTGGCTGGCTGAAGTCTGCAGCTTCCACACCTTCCTGTGTTTTTTTGAATGCGGCAATACGTGCAGCTGCCAGCTTACCTAGATAGGTTTCCCTCAAATCTGGTTTGATGCTAAGGAACACCTTCTCCATTTCTATCGCGTCAAAGCCTGGGGCAAGGGTAGAATTCAGTGCCATTACGGCCATATACTTATCAGGATTCTGCTTTACGTAGTTGATCTTGGCATCAAAAATTTCTTTTTCTACCAGTTTAGCTCTCTTCTCCAGCTCTTGCACGAAGCTGTTGTCCTGCTTTTTTGCCTCTGGAGCATCACTATATTCTTTCTCTAGAACCTTATATTTAGCATAGATTGGACGTAGGAAATTGTCGACTTTTCTACTTTCATCGGTTAGTGTCGAGCCTATTATGGTCGCCTTACTGATCGAATCTTTTCCGGTTACGGTGATATTCTCGTTGCCCAGTAATATCGCTAGTCCGTCGACCTTGATACGCTTTCCGGGAACTTCCGGCGTAGCATCGTGCTTTAAGCGCAAAGTAGCCTCCATCGGAGAAGGTACAGATCCCCTAAAGGTAAAGGCACCATTGACCAAGACGGCCGAGTCTAATACCTGCTTACCTTCCATGTTGATCAACAGAAATGCTTTGGCCGGCTTGCCCAACTTCCCGATCTGTCCCTTGATCACATATCCCGTTTGTGCGGAAGCTACCATTGTGCTTACGGCTGCGACTGCCGTTAATAACATCTTTCTCATTCTATTTCCTTGTTTTAGTGTTTTTTTTGTTGGTTGATTTTGTATTGCCTACACCAAGTAGACGGTTATATTCCGATGGTGAGTTTAGCACCTCTAGTGCAGTTGTAAAAGCCTTGCTCGATTCATTCCTTACACGGATTGCAAAACCTTTGCCCGTGAAGAGCATATCTGCAATTTCCGCCTTCATCTCAATAGCAAGGCTTTTTCTTGCCACTTGATCAGTTTTCGACGGGATGTTGATACGTCTTACAGTGGCTTGCTCAAAGATCTTGTCAAGGGTCTGGTCGTCAACCCTAAAGTTTTGATTGAAAGTTTCAAAGCTTGGATAATTTTGGTTAAGCTTTTCACGTTCCTGTTGAACCATGTTGAAGGCCAATTTGCTGACGATACCGCTGTTCATGGTCCTGTTCATCCAGGTGCTGTACACAGCGGTATCTATGGGCACAAATTTATCTGGCATGATGCCCCCTCCGCCGTAAACTGTACGTTTATTAACCAAAGTGGTATGCTTTAGAGAATCTGGAAACTGGATGTGTCCTTCTTCCTTCAGCTCTCCGGAAGCCATTCTGCGGTTGAAGTCTTCGAAATAATCTGTTTTGCCTTTGGCGTAAGGTTTTTGGATAGACCTGTCGGACGGGGTGAAGTACCTCGCTGCGGTCAACCGGATAGCCGAGCCATCTGCCAACTGCAGGCCCTTTTGCATCAGGCCTTTGCCGAAACTACGACGGCCTATCACAACTGCCCTGTCCCAGTCCTGTAATGCCCCGGATAAAATTTCACTCGAAGAGGCGGTTGATTCGTCGATGAGTAGCACCAATTCGCCTTTGTAAAATCGGCCAAATCCACCAGCCATCATGTAATCTCTTACTCCGCTATTGGTCACAGAATAGAAAACGGTCTTATCTTTCTCTAGAAATTCATCTGCTACCCCAACGGCCGCTTCGACCAGGCCGCCGCCGTTGGCTTGTAGGTCGAGGATGAGCTTGGTCATGCCCTGTCCCTGTAATTTTTCAATGGCCGCATCCATTTCCCTCCGTGTCGACATAGAAAATACGGACAGTGCAATATAGCCGATGTTTTTCGTCACCATATAGCTCGCCGTAATGGAAAGCTCGGCAATCTGTTCCCTATTCACCGTGAATTCTAAAGGTTCCGATTGAAATTTGCGGACAATTTCCAATTTCACCGCCTTTCCCTTTTCACCCCTCAACATGTTCATCACCTCTTGATTTTTAAGATTTTTCCCAAGAATAGACTTTCCATCTACCGTAGTGATCTGGTCACCAACTTTTAGGCCGACCCTAAATGCAGGACCATCGGCGTTGATACTGGTAACGAAGGTGCTGTCTCCAATCATGGCAAACGATATGCCTATTCCCGCAAAACTGCCCATCATGGAATTGTTGATGGCCTCGGCTTCCTCTCTGCTAACGTAGCTTGAGTGTGGGTCGAGGTTGCTCAGCATAGCCTTGATCGCTGCATCCACTACACGTTCGTCGTTTACCGGGTCTACGTAATTATCTTGGATAAGCTTTAGGGCATCTTGTAACTTCACTTTTGGGTTCATTTGTGCCTGTGCACTGTAGGCGCCAAAAAATAGGCTGAACGCCAGTAGCATTTTTAATCTTCTCATTTCTTATTTCTCCGCTCTTAATATTTCTACGGCCATCGATAACTCGTCACGCAATTGGCTCGGACTGCCCGAATAGCCTTCTGAGCTGTAGCGTACCATACCGTTTTTCACAATGATTTTTCTTGGTATACCCGATGACTTAAAAAGGGGAACCAGGCTCTTGAAAACTTGGTCCTGTTCTCCCTTAGGTCCCACAGCATCGTGCAGGAGGTTGAAGCGGTAGCCTTCACCTCTTACGTAATTTACTGATTTGGTTTTGTAGTCGCCCGACTGCATAGTTCCGATCATGTAGATGGCTACTTGCGGATCTTTGGCATATTGATCGACCAATAGCTGCATACCTGGGAAGGCCATGATGCACGGACGGCACCAGGTCGCCCAGAAATCGATTACTACAACCTTATCGCCAAACTGCTGTGAGTCTACAAAGTTGCCATCGGCATCCTCCAGAACAAAAGGCGGTAGGGGGTGGTTGACCATACCAGCCATGACATGGGCACGCATCTCGGCCTTTTTGTCATTTGGGATCATTGAAGCAACATATTGCTCATAACCCATGTCCTTGTCGCCGTGTGCTTTTTTATAGATTTCTTTTAATTTAATAAACATCGCCGGGGTAACGGCATTTGCGGAAACGCTTTTTTCCAGCACTGTTTTGATTTCGGTCTCTCTCCCGAGTTTTTCAAGTATCCTGAAGTGTAGGTCGTTTAGATCGGCTGTGCTATATTTTCCTTTGTCTGACAGGTATTGGAAAGATTGTTCCGCACCGGTATAATCAGCCAATGCATTTGCCAAAAATATGTGGGTAAAGAGTCTTTCGTCCAACTGCTTCTCCGCATTGGCAAGCGCTTTTTCCTTGTTATTGCCAAAGTCGATCATGTAGGACAGATCCGACTTCCTCTCTAGCAGGTAGGGGATGATCATCTTACTCAGACTATAAAAAAGGTTGAAATCTCCCTTCCCCATGATCTGGGCCCTGGTCAGGTTCCAGCGATAGATTTCATTAGCCGTTTTGAAGTCTATGTCCTTAAATAGTGCAGTGAATTTCTCTATCTGGCCGGTTTCGAAATAATGTGCTCCAAGTCCCCTAAAAATGGTGTAATAGATGTACTCACCATTGTCAGGCTGTTTTTTCCACTCCAGATAAGGAAACTTTGACAGGAATGACTCTGCACCCACTTGGAAATCATTGCCACTTTTTCCATCCGTAGCTCTCTTGTAGGCTAAAAATCTGGCTGTGCTACTTTTAGGGTAGGACTTGTAGATCATATCCTCAACACCTTGGGCTGCGGCGGTGTCCTTCATCCTTATATAATAACGTTGGATTCCTGCTAACAGTTCCTCGTCGGCTCTACCTTTTTTAAGCTCTTTTTGAAGCATCTGGTCTGCAAATGCGCTGAATTCCGTTGCAGGCATTATCAAGCGTTTCAGGTCCAGATAGGTAAATAGGAAAGGTCTCATCGATTTTCGTGAAAGTTTTTCTTCCTTCAATAAAAGGGAGTCGATCACCTTTGTGTTTTTCTCCGTATTTACATAGCTGTTGAACATCCAGTTACCTGTCAGCCCACTTCTAAGTGCGGTCTCGGCAATAAAGCTTCCAGATACATCCTTTTTGTTTGTCCCCAGTACTCTAGAGAAATAACCTTTTCCATTGTTATTATCCACCGCCTCTGGTTTTTCAGGGTCTCCCTGATAGAACTTTAGGGCAACGAATGCCGTGTTTTCAGGAAGCTGATACTCGCCAGTCCATACCTTTCCATTGCTCTTGAGTTCAATATCGGCCTTTCGCCAACGGTTGCCCGTATAAAGGGCTAGACTAGCTTTAGGTTCATCGCTAAATTCTAGGTCACCACCCTTGGGCTCGTAGGTAAAGCTGATTTTCTTCTGCTGCAACGGGGGATTCGGGCTCCAACTTACCGTCTGCGCCACTACCTGCTGCCCAAAAAATGGGCAAAGCAGTAGCACGCATTTTGTAAAAAAATGTGTTTTCATCGTGTGTGTATTATCTTGGGTTCTGTTCCAGTTCGGGGTTTAAAAGGATATATTTGTCTCCAATTGGATACAGGTAACGGTTCGAATTGGGTGCTAGAGTGTAGGTGGTAGCCTTAAATACTCTGGTCTTCGTCTGTGCAAAAGCAGCATCTAGGTTCAATCGTTTCTGATCAAACCAGCGATTTCCCGTACCTAGAAGTTCCTTTCTTTTTTCATTGATGACAATGGTCAACGCGTCGCTGGCATTTGCGGCAGACAGAGGTACGTAGTTTACCGTTGCGAAACGTTTGATCCTGAGATTGTTCACTGTGGTCATAGCTTCGGTCGTCTTTCCTTCCCTTGCCAAACACTCGGCCTTGATCAGCATCATCTCTGGTACCGAAGGTCCACTAAGGATCACAAAATCACCATTGATCTGGTAGCGGAAATACGCCCTACCTGTGAATGCAGTACTGAACTGTCCCCCAAAACTACTTCTTGGTGCAGTAAACAGCTTGTACCTAAGGTCGTTCGGTCCCATTGAAGTAAGCAGGTCGTCACTGATCGAAACTGCGGTATATAGTACATTTGATGTTTTAGAAAGCATAAGCTCCGGATTGTTCAACCTAACAGGTATGGTTGCTCCGTTGGAGGCTTCGTAGCTCTTTAGGTCGAGCAGTGTAGGCTGTAACCTCAATGCACTGTCCGCGTAAAGGCCGGCGTTTGCAAAATCCCTCATGTTAAGGTAGGTTTTCGCCATGATGGCATAGGCTGAAACTTTTGCTGGCCTGACGTTATAGTCCGGAAGATCGGGCAACCTGCTGATGGATACCCTAAGGTCATTCAGCACCTGTTTGTAGATATCCCCAACGGTAGCCCTGTTCAGTTTTACAAACAAATTTGGGCTAAGTAATAGGGGCACGCCAAGATCTGTTGCTGCCGTAGCGCTGTTATACTGTTTGCCGTACATGTTTACCAAAATCAAATAGGCATAGGCCCTATGCACCAAGGCTTCCGCATAGATACGCTGCTTTTCCGTATCGGTTCCTTTCTGTGAGTTCAATACCCCTGCAATGACCTCATTGCACGAATAGATCGATTTATACTGTCGATCCCAATCATTATCGCTCTGTGTTTCACTGGTATACTTTGCCGACCATGAATAAACGTTGCTCAGGATATCTCCAAGGGAATTCTGTCTGGTCGGATCACTGATATCGGTATCATCACCAGAGAGTATGGGGTAGGAGAACGTGCCTTCCAATACAGTGTTATTGTTCAATATATTTCTATAATCCGAGGTATATTTTAATGTTCTTACGGAGGTCTGTTCGATCTCAACGTATTTTTTACAGCTAGTCAGTGCAAGTGCAAGGACAGGTAATATGATGAAGTTTCTTGCTCTCATGGTTTTAAAATGTCGCGTTGATACCAAAAACATAACTAGGGGTAGGGGTCACGCTACCATAATTTCCGGTGTTGATATATTCAGGATCGATACCTTCCTTGTTGGCCCGCCAAAGTATGCCGAGATTTCTCACGTTGGCAGATATCGAGATGTTCTTGATCGTGTTTCTCGGAAGGAAGCGTTTTGGGACCGTGTAACCCAAAGAAACCTGTTGAAGACGTATATTGTCTGCCTTTCTTACCAGGATATCAGAGAATCGGTAGCGGTTGATGCTGTTAAAGTTCACGTTGGTAATTCCCGGCACATTTGTGGTCGCCTCATCTCCAGCATTTCTCCATCTGTAGGCCAGGTCTTCTTGACGGCCCAACACACCAAAATAGGCAAACTGGTCCGAAGTGGGGTAGTTGGAGTTGGTAATCGAATTTTTTAAGAATACGTGCCCAAAATAACCCGTGATCTGCACGCCCAACTGAAGTTGTCCATAGGTAAAAGTATGGTTAAAGCCACTACTATATGGTGCGTAGAGCCTACCAACCTTTACCAGGTCTTCCTTGGTGAAGGCATTGGTCAGGTTGGTCGTATTGTTGATGATGTTATTGTTCCTATCGTAGATCTGTGACTGGCCCCTATTGTCCAATCCGGCCCAGCGGTAAACATATAGTGTGCCCAAGGCTTCTCCTTCAATGGTACTTCCAGTTCCTGCAATGTTACTTGCATTGTTAACATATCTTTGCTCTGTTACGATATTGTTTGTGTAACCGAAGTTCAGCACAGATTTCCAGGTAAACATGCCTGCTCTCAACACGTCACCATTTAGGGAGAACTCATAGCCATTGCCACTCAGGGTACCGGTGTTAAAAAACAAGCTGCCCCATCCATAGGTTTGGTTGAAGGGAAACGATGCGAGGATACCGTTCGTACGTTTGGTGTACACATCAAATGAGCCTCCCAATCTTCCCTTGAACAGACCAAAATCAAAACCCAAGTTAGCCATTCTGGTAGTTTCCCAGCTAAGTTCAGAGTTTCCAGGATTGTCTATGCTCGCCACCGGTTGGCCTGTTCGTGGGTCACTCCCAGATACCGAAATTACGGTGATATTCGAACCTCCCTGTGGTACGACTCCCGCCGTTCCGATAGTGGCGCGTACACTCAATGAGTTCAACCATTCCAGTGGTTTCAGGAACTCTTCATTTTGGGCATTCCATCTCAAACCTACCGACCAAAATGGCTTGGTTCTATTTCGTCTGTCCAGCCCTTGTAATGTATAATCATCCATACGAGCGCTGGCGGTAAGGAAGTATTTTTCCCTGAAACTATAGGATGCATTACCATAGTAGGACAGATAACGCTTTCTGTAGCTGATCAAAGCGCCAAGATTTTGGCCCAATGACTGTGTATAGCCATACATGGTCATATACTGCGTCGTCGGATTTGCGATGCCTATGGTCCTGGTATCCGCGTCGAACCCGTATCTCGTCTCAGAAGTGTTGGAAGTTTCTGTTTCCCTCATTTCTGTACCGGCAATTACATTGAAATGGTGGTCATCAGATAGTTTGAAATCAGAGTTCAGCTGTCCCCTGAATGTAATGTCGGAAGCCGTATTGCTATAGGTGATGTACCTGCCACCATAGGGAACATTATAGACAGGCTTGCCCGAAGTAACAACTGTACCAGTGTTGACCAATAACCTGCCCGCATAACTATCTATTTCATCTAGGGTATATGAATTCCCGATCTGACGTTGGTTGGAAACCGATAGATCGGCATTTAGCCATTTGGTAATCTTTCCATTTAGGCCAGCCGTAATTCTAAAAACATTGTTTTTGGCAATGCTGTTGGAATAGTTGAGCTCATCAACCGCATTGTATGTGAAAGGAAGATATCCCTTAGCGATCAGGGAATTGGCAAATGCATCCCTGAAAATGATGTTACGGCGAATTGGATTATCATTGGCGTCAACTAACAGTTCGTACGGACGCTGTGCGGTGGTACTTACCGAAAGTGCATTGACCGCTGACGGATTGTATTGTGATTTGGAATACTGATAGTTGACTAACGTCCTCAGAGTGATCCTTTTGTTAAAAAACTCCGTTGAAGTACTTGCGTTAAAAAATGCATTGTCGGCATAGTTGCTCCTATAGATGGGAATATCTTTGTTATAGCTTCCCGAAACATAATAGGTACTGCTTTCCGTAGCTCCGGAATAGGAAAGGCTATACTGGTGGTTGACCGCATTCTGTAACAATTTGTCTTCTATCTGTGCTAGACCGTTACGCGAAGCCAGTTCGGCCAGTGCCGCATCACGTTGTGCCGCGGTTATAGTACCACGTCTAAATTTGAACATCAATTCTGTTGCCTCACTATTGTTTAGGGTATAGAACTCATTTCCCGGCGGGGCGGCAGCAGGATCTGTGATCAGGTTTTTGTTAACCATTTCCTGTTCCAAGTCGATATACTGGGCACTGTTCATCCATTTTAGGCTAGACATTGATGGGTTTTTGGATATACCAAGGGTATAGCTTGCATTTAAGGTAGGTGCCGCTTTTTTGCCTTTTTTGGTCTCGATGACCACTACGCCGTTGGCAGCCCTTGATCCCCATATGGAAGTTGCCGAAGCGTCCTTAAGGAAGGTGATCTGCTCGATGTCGGCAATGTTGATGCTGCTGATGATAGAATTTCCCCAGGCATTTCCACTTACGGATTTGGTCACTGTTGCTCGGTCACTAGGATCCATCATCGGGAAGCCATCCAAAACGATCAATGGCGTACCGCTTGCACCAGCGAAACTGTTTACCCCCCGGATCTGGATCGTGTTGTTCTTGATGTCAAATTTGACACCCGCAACCTTGCCTTCCAGACGCTCCATCAGGTTCAATGCGGGGGTCTCCTGGATTTCCTTTGCGGAAACAATAGCATATGCCCCAGCGGCACGCTCTCTACTGATGGTCTGGTAGCCGTTGGAGATGACATTGATTTCTTGCAGACCAGCTGTCGCCTCTTTCATGGTCACCCAGTAAGTTTTGGTTTTTCTGTCGACAAATATTTCCTCTCCCTTAAATCCGATGTAGGAGATCTGAAGCACGTAGCCGTTGGCCGGAACATCCTTGATCAGCACCTCTCCATTCTTGTCGGTGGTGTACATCTTATTGATGGTCTTGTTATAGACATTGGCACCGGCGATGGGAAGATTGAGCGAATCCCTTACCTGTATCTTCACCTCGTAGTCCAATACCATGTCGGTAATCTTCTCGATCACGCCGCGTTCCTTGATGACAATGGTTCTGCCATCTACGGTAAAGGTCAGCTGTTGACCAGAAAGTGTTCTTTGCAGAGCTTCGAAAACGTTGGCCTGGTTAACATTGATGGATACTGGTTTGGTATCCAAGACAAGGTTCAGGTCATAGATAATATCATAGCCACTCTGCTTTCGGATTTCCTTGAGGATGTGTTCCAATGGAGCATTCTTTTCCGCAATGGAAATCTTTTGAGCCCTGGTCGATGCGCTCAGGTGCACAAAGCTGATCATCAAGATAATGGCCGTTAGTCGCATAACGAGTAGCAGTTTACGGAGCTGTGTGCTGCACGGCCCGTGTGAAGTAAAAATTTTATACATTTGTTTGTTGGTTTAGCAGCATGCCCACGTTTGCAAGGCTGGCATTCTGCAATTAATAGTTGATGTTTATTTTCATCGGCTGCCAAATCATTCCAGGAGTGCCGCCAAGCACTTCTGGTTTTTTTCGGAAACCGGTTCTGGTTAGTTAAAAACGGTTACCCTCCTTCCTTCTAATCTAAATTGTACCTTTCCTGTTGATTGAATATGGTCCAAGACCTCCGAAATATTTGTGCCTCTGGACATCCAGCCACCCAGCATGAGCTTTTCAGGTGCGGACGCCTCGTATACCACTTCTACATCATACCATCGGGCCACTTTTCGCATAGCACTATGGAGGTCTTCTCTAAAGACAAAGTCACCATTTTTCCAAGCGATAGCCATCTCCGTATCTGCTGGTTCCAACTCAATCCTGCCATTGTCTACTTTAGATTGTTGCCCTGGCTTTAACAGTGCACTTTTTCCACCAGCATCTATTCGTACACTACCTTTAAGCAAAGTGGTCTTGATCGTAGGCTCATCGTCATAGGCGTTGATATTGAATTGTGTACCCAATACTTTGACCAGCTCTTGCTCTCCGTTATGACGGCGTACGGTAACCGTAAAAGGCATTCGCCCTTCCTTGGTCTGGATATGTGCTACCTCAAAGTAACCTTCGCCCATAAGCGTAACTGATCTTCCGCTTGCTCCGAAGGCGATTGGATAACGTAGCGAAGAACCTGCATTTAACCAAACCTTAGATCCATCTGGCAAGACTACTGTATATTGTCCACCCCTTGGGGTAGAAATGTCGTTAAAGCCCCGCGTCGGTGTTCCCGTCCCAGAGGCTTTGTAAATTAACGTTCCATCCGCCGATTTGGATACCTCAAGTCCTGTCTCGGATGCTACGTTACCAGCCGAGGCTTCGGTAAGATCTATTCTTCGGCCATCTGAAAGGGTCAAATACGCTTTGTTTTGGCCAGGTGCAATATCTTTCTCTCTCGCAATTACAAACCTATCAACCTGACCATTATCTCTTAGCATAATAAAGGTGGCGGTTGCAGCCAAAATTAGAGTAGCTGCGACTGCAATCTTAAAAAAAGTACTGCCGAACAGTGAAATGGTTCTATGCTGTTTGACGCTGGACTGAAATGAACGATCGACCAAAGCTTCTTCGATTTGGTTCCAAAGCTTTGGTCCCAATTGATCGTAATCTGTCTGGGCAGCACTGTCATCGGATTGTTCCGCTTTCAATAGGTACCAAGTCTCTAATCTGGCCCTTTCCTGTTCAGATAATTTCCCCTCGAGGTAATTATGGATGTGTTTGCTGCCTTTATTTTCCATGCGTTTATTTAGTGTGTTATATATAGCATGACAAGGTGCTCGGGGCAATGTTGTATCCGAGATAAAAAAAAAGTTAATCTTTCGTTAAATTTTATGTTGGGTATTATAGAAAGGGCAGGAACACAGAAAGATGATCCCCAAATTTGGAGCGTAGAATGGTAATCGCCTTATTCATCTGGGTTTTTACGGTGAGCTCGGAGATGTCCATTTTTTCTGCTATCTCTTTATAGGATAGGTTTTGCTTACGCTTAAGTTCAAATACTTCACGCATCCTCGTTGGAAGTTTCTGTATTTCGGCCTCTATCAGCCCAGCTAAGATTTTTTCCCGAACCAGGTGGTCGGTTACCTCGTAGCCATCTTTCATGAAATCTCCCAAATCATTGAGGTAATTAATGTGGACGTTGTTACGTGTAAATAAATTCAGGATCCTATTACGGGTCGCCGTGTACAGATAGGCACCCACGGAAGTACTGTCTTCAAGATCAGGAGCCTTTTTCCAAAAGTTGACGAACACATCCTGTACGACGTCTTCACTTTCATCGCCATTGCGCAACATTTTGATAGCATGCCTGTACAGTAGCGGCCAATATCGCTCATAAACTTCTGAACAGGCTTTTCTGTCACCTGATTTGATCAGTGCGAGCAGTTGTTCGTCGCTATGTTGGTTATACGCAGAAGGCATTGATATGTAAAAATAATGTTATTAATCGATTTTTTTATTTTTTATCTGTTGATCAAGACAATTTTTTGAAATCGAACACCGTCGTATATTTTTTGCGCTAAGCGCACCAGTGAGGCCCAAAAGTGGGAAATTGCCATATTTTTCATTCATAATGTCCTTGAAACTTGCCGTTCTTAAGAATATGCACATTTGGTTTGGCCTATATTATTGTACCACCGATTTGTCGTTGGGCTTTGCCAACATTTTTAAGCTGTAATCGATCGACCTTACTTGATATGATCCAGTATTATGTAAAGATTATATCGATGTTTGGAGAGTGATGGCATGGGACCGGAGCCCAAGGTGGTCTTCCGGGAGGTAGGGGGGCTGGACAAGATCTTTGATGTGGGTGCGAATTTTATCTTTGCCGAGATAAGATCGGCATCACTGCGATGTACCACAGCATGGAGAGCACTTGCTTCGTACCGCGCGCCAAGGTGTCGGAGACCTTCAACATCTTGGAACTGTACTACTCCAATACGGGGACCATGGCCGGGCAGACCAACGGCAGCTTCGAGCTCAACCTCAACCTCAAGATCAATCTGTTCGGAAAAGAGACACATTTTCTATTTGAGATGAATGAAAAGCTACGTATCTGTTGAAGTAAGCAGTAATTGGACATCGAGCTTTTCATAATGACAGTTTCAATATTTCGGCAAAATGGTCTGAATATCTTCATCCTTATTTACCGGAATCATAAATGCTTTTTTTGGTTAGCCTGTTCTGAGTTAGGCATTTGACAAGGTTAATGGATGGGGTGTGTCTTAGGCTAGCGGGGATGCGTAGGATTTTGTCTTAGCAAAGGGAAGGGCATGTTCCCGTTGGTGTATTTTTTCTAGACGCCTGGTTTGATTGGACGGGTTCACCTTTTTCATTCAACTTAATTTCCATGGGGATAATCGACTAGAGAGAATTTGTTTATTTTTGAATTTCAAATGGATGGATTTAAAAAACTGTCGGATACAGAGCTGTTGCAACTTTTAAAGGAGAGCGACCGTATCGCGTTTGCAGAACTGTTTCAACGATATCACCAAGCCTTGTACTTACATGCAAAAAAAATGCTGAGAGACGGTGATGATGCAAAGGATGTTGTGCAGGAGGTCTTTGCCGCCATTTGGACCAAACGCCATACTTTGGAAGTCTCTGGCGCTATTGCCCCGTACCTCTATGGCGCTACACGAAACCGAATTCTCAATGTGATGGCACATCAACAAGTGGTTTCCAAATATGCCGACTCGATTACCGCCTTTATGGAGTTGGGTGTCTCCTATACCGAGGATCAGTTTAGGGAAAAAGAACTTGCCCAGATCATTGAGCGGGAAATCGCTTCCTTACCTGATAAGATGCGGGAAGTATTCGAGTTGAGCCGGAAAGAGGAACTATCTTACAGGGAGATTGCAGAACGTCTGAATATTTCGGAGCATACAGTGAAAAAACAGGCGCAGAGGGCGTTAAAGATCCTTCGATTGAGAATTCGCATCGCTTTATTTATCCATTTTCTGCCTTTTTAATTTTTTTTTAATTACTACGTACCCCTAGGCCCTGGCTAACTGTCATTTTTTACAGAGAGCTTACTCACACTAAACCTAACAAACTACATTGCTTCTATTTGGATGTCGACGGATATCGTTTTAGAAGGAAAGTCAACTAATATGACCAAGCATACAGGAGCAAGTTTATTGCAAAAACTAAAAGACGGTACTATAACTACCGATGAGCGCAGGCTGCTGGAGAGCTGGTATCTGCATTATGCAGATCAGGTCGAGCCGTTTGAGGATGCAGAAGTCTTTCGTCATGATCTGCACGACCTTCGTGAAACCTTCTTCCTGAAAAACCGGGAGCCACGCAAATTGAAATTGTGGCCTCGACTGGCGAAAGCTGCGGCCATGTTAGCGCTAGCTGCAACGGCAGGTTTCGTTACCTATAGGTTGGTGAACAAAACGGAGGATATGCCTCCAATCAGCTACGCAAACGATGTACTTCCCGGTAAGCAGGGTGCTACCCTGACCTTGTCAGATGGTAAGAGAATTTCATTGTCGGATGCCATAGACGGGCAGCTGGCCCAGCAAGCAGGTGTCAGCATTAGAAAGAGCAAGGATGGGCAGCTGATCTATGAAATTGGGAAAACTGCAGCTGGGGTAGACCAGTACAATACCTTGGCAACGTCCAAGGGAGAGACCTATCAGGTCAAGCTTCCGGATGGTTCTATGGTGTGGCTGAATGCGGCCTCCAGTCTCACTTACCATCCGCAACTGTTATTGGGCGAAAACCGTAAAGTGAAACTTTCTGGAGAGGCTTATTTTGAAGTGGCAAAAGATAAAAAACATCCGTTCATCGTTGAAACTCAAGGCCAGCGAATCACCGTTCTGGGTACTCGTTTCAATGTCAATAGCTACCATGATGAGCATGCGACTACAACTACGCTTTTGGAAGGAAGCGTAAAAATAGGCACCAGTTCAGGTCAGGCCTTGAAATTACGCGTAGGTCAGCAGGCTCAACTCAAAAATAATGCTTTGATCACCTCTGAGGTAAATGCGGAAGATGCCATAGCGTGGAAAGATGGCGTTTTTCTGTTGGCTGGTCAGGATTTGGAAACTGTGATGCGACAGGCCGCTCGCTGGTACAATGTTGAGGTAGCGTTCGAGGATGAGTCGATAAAGAGACAGGTGCTCAGGGGCTCAGTCTCTAGATTTGAAAATATTTCACAGTTGCTGGAAGTACTGGAAAGTACTGGTTCTGTTCATTTTAAAGTTAAAGGAAGGAGGATCACTGCTATAAGATAGAGTACGATACCACTAGGAATGTCACTAAAAAACCGAGAATGCTGCGAACATTCCCGGTCAAAATTTAGTGTTCCGGAAGCATATTGACATACAACAACTAAATCACTAAACAAACAAATGTAATGAAAATTGAGGATCAAAAAGACCCTTGGCATTCTGCTTGGGCAAATAATCCATTAGTAAGAGCAATGAAGCTAACCATGATCATCATGACCGTTTTCTTGATGCAGCTAAGTGCAACAGGACTCGCTCAGAATGTAACTTTCAAAAAAAATAACAGCTCTCTCAAAGAATTTTTCACAGAAATAAGAAAACAAACCGGCTACCATGTGGTGTGGCAGGAGGGAAAGGTAAATGATGCCATTAGGATCAGTGTGGCTTTTCAATCTACTCCATTAGAGCAGGCTTTGGAACAGGTTCTTTCTGCAAAGAATTTAGACTACAAGATTGTCAACAAGACGGTTGTGGTAAAACCGAAAGAAAAGGGTATGCTGGATCGCATCAAGAGTTATTTCGCTAAAATAACTGTTAGCGGAAAGGTGGTCGATGCGGAAACAAACTTGCCAATGCCCGGGGTCACGGTTAGGGTCACAGGGACTAATAAATCTGCGGTTACCGATGCGAGCGGTCTATTTGAGATACCCGATGTTGACGAAAATGCTGCATTAACCTTATCCAGTATTGGCTATGCTTCCAAAAGTATGGCCGTACAGGAAAACATGCTGATCCGCCTCGCTCCAATAACGCAGGAACTAGAGGGCGTGGTGATCTCGACCGGTTATCAGGAAATCAAGAAGCAAAGCACCACTGGGGCTGCCAATGTGATTACCGCAAAAGAGATTGAAGAAACACCAAGCATCAACCTGATGGAAAGATTGGAAGGTAAGATTCCAGGCGTGCAGTTTGACATCAGAAAGAACACCATCCAAGTGAGGGGAACTAGCTCCTATACCGCTAAAGCTCCCTTGGTAGTAATCGACGGCTTTCCTGCAGTTAATCAGGATTTGACTACCATCACCAGTGGAGTTATAGAATCGAGGCCAAGGAACAAAAATCAGCCAGAAACCTCCGGAAACGCCATATTGAGCACCTTCAATCCTGCAGATATTGAAAGTATCAGTTTTCTGAAGGACGCAGCTGCTTCAGCCATTTGGGGCGCAAGTGCAGCCAATGGTGTGATTGTTATTACTACCAAGAGAGGAAGAAAAGGAAAGTCTGCTGTAAATTTTTCCGCAACTACCGGATTTTCGGGACCAGCTAAATTGTCTGATCTCAATTCGATGACCAATGCGCAGTACATCGAGTTGGAACAGGAACTGGTGGACAAAAACTTTATTCAGGATCCCGTTGCGAATTTGATCGCTTCGCCTTTAAATGGCTGGAGGTCGGCACCGGTTACCGAGGCCCAAGAATGGATGTTCAAGGCAAAGAGAAATCCTGCATTAATTCCCCAACGAGATGCCGCGTTGAAAGAACTTGCCAACCGTTCCAATCACGATCAAATCAGGGACTATTTATTGCAGAACGCAATCCAGCAACAATATAACTTGTCCTTCTCCGGAGGTCAGGGAAATAGCGCCTATTACGTTTCGGGTAACTATACCAAAGATCGTCCGGTGTTTAGGAGTAATGAAGCAGAGAAATACGCTGTGTTGTCTAATTTGACAAATAATTTTTTGAATAACCGTTTGATCGTAACCGCTGGTGTCAATTATGCTTACTCGAAAAGTCAGGTAAATACTGCGGCCATCAGCGCTTTGAGCGAGGGCGCATTGGGCTTGGCTCCTTACGAACTACTGGTTGATGCGAATGGAAATAGAATTCGCAAGGGTGTAGCGTTTACGACACGTACATCGGATAGCTTGACAAGAGTGAGAAATTTGTTGCCGTGGACCTACAATGCCATTGACGAATTAGCTTACGGCAATACCGTAAATACAGCTAATTCGGTGCGTATAAATTCGTCGGTTAAGGGTGTAATCACAAAATGGATGAATTTTACCGTGTCTGGACAGCTGCAAAAATCTTTTGAGGAACAGGTAAATCTAAAAAACCAAAATAGCTACTATACCCGGAACCTAATCAATTCGGGTACTAATCAGCAAAACGTGGCATTATTAGGTAGCGTTTATGGTGTTCCCAAAGGTGGGATTTATCAAGCTGGTCGCGTAAACCGTAACGATTATGGTCTAAGGGCTCAGCTAGATATCAACAAAGATTTCGGTACAGATCATCATTTTGATATGATTGCTGGAGCGGAGATCCGAGAGGAAAAGGGGCAAGGTTCGGAGCAGATGCTGTATGGCTATGATGAGGAGCTGTCAACAAGCGTAAATGTAAATACCGTAGGCAATGCTGCCAGATATTATAATATCTATGGTAACCTGGTTTCCCTTGGTCAGCCGAACAACCTAATCTCTCGCTACATCAGAAGATACCTATCCTATTATGGTAATGCGAGCTATTCTTTTCTTGGCAAATACCACGCAACGGCAAGTGCCCGCTTTGATGACGTTAATGTGGTAGGCGTAAGCAGGAAAGCTCGTGCTACGCCACTTTGGTCGGCTGGTTTGCGATGGGATATTTTCAAAGAAGACTTCATGTCTGGGATCCGTTGGATTTCTGGCTTAAGTTTGCGCAGTTCAATCGGTTTATCTGGGAATGTACCAGATCGTTCGGCAAACTTTACCACCGTGAATCTAGGTCTGGTGGATGGTTATACACAGCTTCCCTACGCCAGAATTGGCTTTCCTTTAAACCAGGACTTAGGATGGGAAATTACCAATATGGCCAATATAGGTCTAGATGTGGCCATACTAAACAACAGGGTTAATGTTACTTTCGACTATTACAGAAAGCACGTCAGCGACTTATTGATCAATCTGCCGATCAATAGTACCTATGGATGGCAAACCCTAGATTACAATGCGGGAACATTGGAATCGCACGGGGTTGATTTGGGGATCACTGCAGAGCTATTGCGTGCCAAAGACTTTAAATGGAGCCTCGCCTTCAATTATGGCTACAATACCAATAAAGTGACGGAAGCGCGATTCCAACCACAGATTGTTACCGGTGTTGCCATTACTCCAGGTTATGCTGTAGATAACATGTGGGTCTACAGATGGGCTGGTCTAGACAACCTTGGTAGATCGCAAATCTATGATGGTAAAGGAAATATCAAGTCATCTGTTGACAATAACATTGTAACGGAGGACAGGGTGGCTGCCGGCAGGACCGTTGCACCGCATTTTGGTGGTCTGATCAACACTTTCAGTTACAAAGGATGGACTTTGATGGCGAGAGCCACTTACAATCTCGGACACAAGTTCCTAATCCAAAATATCTCTCCAGGATTATATCCGACAAGTGGAAGTTATTCGGGTATCATTGGGAATAATGCCGCAATTGTAGACCGTTGGAGAAACCCGGGCGATGAAGCGTTCACTAATGTACCGGGATTATCGAACGTAAATGTCAATTCGATAACGAGATACATCTATTCGGATTTAAATGTGAGGGATGCTGGGCAGATTCGTTTACAGCAGATCTCCCTGACCTATGTGCTACCAAGTCGCCTGCTGAAGACGGTGCCATTTATCAAAGGTGTAAACTTAGGCGCTACGGTAAGCAATCTGGGATTGATTTGGGTAGCGAACAAAGAAGGCATCGATCCAGATTATCAAATGACAAGTATGTATAACAACTTGCCTCCGACCCGTAATTATGTATTCAATGTAAACCTAACCCTATAAGCGAGAGATCATGCTTAAATATATATACAGTACCCTGATCGGCGTTATTTTATTGAGCGCTACGGGCTGCAGGAAGTACGTCGAAGTAGCTCCTGTAAACATTAAAATCTTAAAGAATACTTCCGATTTTCAAGCGCTTTTGTACAATGCAAATTTGTTGGAGGTGTCCTACAGCAATCCTCTGTACGCCGCAGACGATTTGGAAAGTGATGACATCAGGTGGCAGACCGCCCTGTCTACCGTCAACGCAAATATCTACACTTGGGGAGAGAAGATATATAGCAATACAGAGGAGGATACGGATTGGCAGAAACTTTACGAGCAACTCTATACTTGCAACACCGTGATCAATGGTGTACTGGAAAGCGAAGGTGGTACGGACGACCAAAAGAAGACTATTCGGGCTTCTGCCTTGCTTCACCGTGCCTTCATCTTCCACACGCTGGTGAACCTGTACGCCAAACAGTATGATGCGTCCACAGCGGATACTGATCCTGGGATTCCGTTGGTAATGGGCACTACTTTCTTTATCAACCTTAGTCGTTCCAGCGTTGCCAAGGTGTACGAACAAATTGAGTCTGACTTGAACACTGCCATACCTGCTTTGAACAATTTGCCAGACTTCCCTACGAATGCCTCCAAAGCTGGGGCATATGGAATGTTGGCGAGGGTTCATCTCCACAAACGCAATTTTTCGGCAGCAAAAAGAAATGCGGAATTGGCACTTGCACTCAAAGGAACCTTGTTAAATTTAGCTACAGTGACTACTTATCCAAATAGAAACTTACATCCAGAGAATGTTTTCTTCAAACGTGTTTCTAGCTATCCAGTCGCGCTTCCACTAAGTGCTTCACTGTTAAACTTGTTTGACACGAACGATATTCGTTATACCACTTATACTGCACCTGCGAGTATCTTTTGGCAGCCAACTTTTACCAATCGCTCGTACGCCAAACAGCGTGTCATCTACGATGGAATCAATACTGGCCCAAGCGTACCCGAAATGATATTGATCAAAGCAGAATGCGAGGCAAGGGCTGATAATGCCGGCGCAGCGATGGCGACTTTAAATAACTTGCGTCAAAACCGTTTCAAGCCCGAGCATTATGTTGCCTTTGCCGCATCAAATGGCGAGCAGGCATTGCGATTGGTCTTGGACGAACGCCGCCGGGAGTTGATGGGCACTGGGTTGCGTTGGTTCGATCAAAGAAGGTTGTCGAAAGACAATGGTCTGATGCCGACGATTAACCGTGCGTTTAAAGGTACGACCCTAACGCTGGCACCAAACAGTAATCGGTATACGTTCCCAATCGGCGACAAGTACATTCAATTTAATCCAGAAATCACACAAAATCCAAGATAAGTTTATAATGAGATTCAATAACAGAGCCATCGTATTGTACGGGGCAATGAGCATTTTGACGGTAGGGTCGGGATGTGCCTTGTTCAAAAAGAAAAAGCCAGCGCCTGCTGCGACAGTAACGGTTGACCCCGCGAAGAAAACAGCAGATAGTTTAAAAAAAGCTTCTTCCCTAAAACCTTATAGTGAAATTATCACTAAAGGAACGAAGACGCAAGTTGGCTATTTTACGGTGCACCAAAAAGATAAAAAATATTTCTTTGAAGTGCCGGATAGTATCATGGGTCGCGAAATATTAATTGTAAATCGCATTGCCAAGGCATCGGCAGATATGCGCAACGGCAATTTCGGATTGGCAGGTGATCAGATAGGGGAGGGAGTTTATCGCTTCGAAAAGGGCGCTAATGATCATCTATTTCTGAAACGTATATCTTTCACAGAGTACGCCAAAGATAGTACGAGTGCAATGGCTCCCAGTGTAGTGAAAAATAATGTCCACGCGATAGCCGAAGCATGGCCTATCCTGGCCAAGCGCAAAGACTCTTCGGCGGTGGTAGTAGACGTGACCGAGTTTCTGAATGCGGACAATGAAGTAACTTATTTTGACCGTAAGAACTACAAAGAACGAGCGGGGATGGGTGCGCAACAAAACAATAAGAGCTATGTCGATTACATCCATGCCAATAAAACCAATGTAGAAATTCGTGCGGTTAAGACATACACTGCGGGAAGGAACCCGACCAGCAATAGCTATACGGTTGAGCTCAACTCGTCGATGGTGCTGTTGCCCAAAGTACCGATGCGTCCGAGGATCGCAGATCCGAGAGTAGGTTACTTTTCAAGATCATTCCGTGATTTTGATGCCAACGATCAGGGTGTAGAAACTACTACCTACGCTACTCGCTGGAAATTAGAACCGAAACCTGAAGACGTAGAGAAATATAAACGTGGCGAATTGGTAGAGCCTGCGAAAAGAATTATTTTCTACATTGATCCGGTGACACCAAAAAAATGGGTACCCTATTTAATTCAAGGTGTAAACGATTGGCAAAAGGCTTTCGAGGCGGCAGGCTTCAAAAATGCAATTGAAGCCATAGAGGCACCAACTGCCGCACAGGACAGTACCTGGAGCATCGACGATGCCAGTCATTCGGCAATTATCTATCGTCCGTCGGCCGTAACCAATGCGATGGGGCCAAGTGTAACCGATCCCCGTAGCGGCGAGATCATAGAGAGCCATATTTTCTGGTACCATAACGTAATGGGCTTATTGCAGAAATGGTACATGGCACAAGCGGCTGCGGTTGACCCTCGTGCTAGAAAACCAAAGTTTGATGATAAATTAATGGGTGAACTGATCCGTTTTGTGTCTTCACACGAAGTTGGTCATACTTTAGGTTTGATGCATAACTTTGGCTCAAGTTCTACCGTGCCGGTCGAAAAATTACGGGATAAAAAATGGTTGGAGAAAAATGGACATACGCCTTCGATCATGGACTATGCACGTTTCAATTACGTTGCGCAGCCTGAAGACAATGTCGGTGATAAGGGCATGTTCCCTCGTATTGGCGATTATGATATTTGGGCGATTAAATGGGGCTACACTTGGCGTCCAGAGTTTAATTCCGCAGAAGAAGAGTCGAAGGTGTTAGTAAAAATGGTCAGCGATTCTACCCAAAGTAACCACCGTTTATGGTTTGGAAATGAAATGGAGCCTTTCGATCCACGTTCGCAGAATGAGGATTTGGGTGATGACTCGATGTTGGCCAGTGCATATGGTATCAAAAACCTGAAGCGGATGATGCCGCAAATAGACCAATGGATGAGCACCCCAGGTGAAGACACGAAAAATCTATTTAAGGGTTACGAAGCCATTTGGGATCAATATACCTTGTACATGGGACATGTGATGAAAAATGTTGCTGGTGTTTATCATAATGTAAAAGTAAATGGGGAGCCAGGATTTGTGGTTAAACCAGTTCCTTTTGAAAAGCAACAACGCGCAGTGAAGTTCTTGAACGATTACCTGTTTGCCACGCCAACTTGGCTGCATAACCCAAAAGTGGCCGACAAGTTGGGCGTGAATTTCAATTCCGAGCTTTATCAAATTCAAGAAAACATCTTGTATCCTATGATTAGCCGCATGAAATTAAGTAAGCTGCTTGATAACGAGACGGCAGGTAAAGGCTATGGTGTAACTAATTTATTGGACGACTTGGAGAAGGGCATATTAAGTGAGGTTTATGCCGGCAAAAATAGCGATGTAAACCGTCGTGCACTTCAAAAGATGTATATCAATAGGTTGATGATGCAGGCGTTCCATGCCAATGATCTGATTGAGATCGTACCTCCTGGTATTTATCGTTTTGGTTTGAGCGATCTAAAGGGGATGTTCCAATCTCGCTTAAGAAACTATCAGTTATTGTTCCGTAATACTTTGAAAAAAACAGGTCTCAAAAAGGAAACTCGATGGCACCTGGATCAGCTGGATAAGATGATCGAACAGAAGTTCGTTGCCGAAAGACAAGGCAACCTGCGATAGGATCTTCTCTAGGCAATAAGGCTAGGTCGGGTGGACTTCATTCTCCCCCGGCCTAGCTTTTTTTTGGCGTAGTTCTTAACGTTGGGAGTGGATACATGGTGATGAAACAAATGTCACATAGCTAAGGCGGGATGATTTTTTAGCCATATTGCTTTTTCCATCCGGCTTTCATTCGGCTGTAGGTTGGATCGGCTTCTGCCTGTTTGTAGCGATCGTAGAAGATCTTGGCAGCCGCTGCCTTTTCGGGTTCTCCAGTACCCCGCTCATTCAATTGGTAGCCTAATTCCTTGTTGTACTTGTTGCCGCCCCGGTAATTGGCGTAGCGCCTGGCTCGCGTAAAGCCCATCTGTAAATACTTCCTTGCCATATCTGCACCCACGAAGTCGCCTTGATGGAGGTAGTTTTTGAACAGCTCGAAAATCTGCTCACTGCTTTTTTGGGCGATCTCGGCTGTTTTGAAACGCCAATATTTTCCGATCTCCGATTTATAGGGTTCACAGCTCAAAACACCTTGTTCGCCTTTGCCGACCCGGTAGGCCTCTGGATGGGAACGGTAGTCGATATCGTCGCGCCAGGCATAACCCTTGGCATCGAAGTTCAGATAGGAAGGGCTTGGCTTTTGGGGCATCGGCATGTTTGTTTTTCCTTAACCAACAAGTTACCCGTCCACTTGTTTTGGCCTGCCTTTTCAAGCATTCCAGCTTTCAGGCTTTGGTCACGATTCTGAAGGTCAGGTTGAGCCGTGGGGCCATGCGCTTTGGGGATTTGGCGATCCGATGTTCCCATTCCTGTTGCAGGTTGCCTTTCATGATCAGCAGGGAGCCGTGTTCCAGCCTGATGCTGTATTTCTGGCGGTGGTCGGCCTTGCAGCGGATGTCGAATGCCCGTACCTGGCCGAAGCTGAGCGACGCGATGGTGGGATGTGTTCCGAGAGCCTTTTCGTTATCGCTGTGCCAGGCTACCGAGTCGTTGCCATCACGATAGTAATTGAGCAGTACGCTGTTGAACTGTACACCTGCAATGGGCTCTACCAGGGATTTGAGCTGCAACAGTTCGGGTGTCCATAGATTGGGCGTAGACCTGCGCAGATGGGTATAATCATAGGTGTCCGGATCGGCATACCAGGCAGACAGCCTAGGGGTAAGGACCTGTTTGTCGTACATTTGCACGCTCTTCTGTTTCCAGGTGGCGCTATGGACCAGTTGATCCATGAGGAGGCTGCCCGGCCCGGCTTCAATCAGTCCAGGTAGATAGGTCAGCAGCCCGTCGGGGATACCGGTACTCTGTCCCTTTTCGGGGAATAAGGCCAATTGTTCCATTTTCTTGTGATGTAATTTCATCTAAAATTCCTTCCGCCATGGAAGGCTTCGTTATCGTTGTGTTGGCGTACCTGGCTACGTTTGTTGGTGGCGTTGTAGGGTGCGGCCTTTTGACCCTGCAGTTCATGCAGCAGTCCGGAAAGATCGAAGCATTTCTGGACAATGACGTGGACGACCTGGCCTTCGCGCTGTAGCTTACCTTCGACCATCAGTAATTTGGCGTGCAGGATTTCTTTGCGATAGGTATCGAATAGTTTCTCGAATACCACCAGGTTAGCAAAGCCGGTCTCATCCTCGATGGTGATAAAGCAGACGCCGCCTGCCGTGCCGGGACGTTGTCTGACCAGTACCAGGCCGGCCACTTTTACGGTCCGGCCGTTTTCGGTGTTGGCGATCTGTTGGGCGGACTTGACTTGGAAAAGGCTCAGCTTCTCCCGTACAAAGCTGACTGGATGGGCTTTTAGCGAGAGGGAGGTAGTGGCATAGTCTTGTACCACATGTTCGCCTATGCCCATTAGCGGAAGGGAGATTTGGGTCTCCTTTTCACTCGGGGCGGCTTGTTCCCTGAACAGGCCGATCGGTCGGTCGTTCAGCGCGGAAATCTCCCAAAGGGCCTGCCTGCGGTCCAATCCCAGGGAGTGGAAGGCATCGGCATCGGCCAAGCGCTCGATGGCTGCCAGGGGTACGCCGGCATCCAAGAGGTCCCGTACCTTTCTGTAGCCACTACTTCTTCCGGCCACTAAGATGTCCATGTCCTGTTGGCGCATGCCACCGATCTGGCGGAAGCCCAGGCGAAGGGCACGGTATTTTCCAGAGGGCTCCTCCAGGGTATTGTCCCAATGGGAATGGTTAATGTCGATGGGCCTGACCTGGACGCCATGGTTGCGTGCATCGATGACCAATTGGGCGGGTTGGTAGAAGCCCATGGGCAGGGAGTTCAGTATAGCGCAGGCAAAGATATCGGGATGGTAGCATTTGAGCCAGCAGGAGACATAGACCAAAAGTGCAAAGCTGGCCGCATGGCTTTCGGGAAAACCGTAGGAACCAAAGCCTTCGAGCTGTTTGAAGACCCTGTGGGCAAATTCCTCGCTATAGCCCCTGGCGGTCATGCCTTCGACAAGTTTGTGCTCGAAGCGGGTGACCATGCCGTGCATCTTGAAGGTAGCCATGGCACGCCTGAGCTCATCGGCCTCGGTGGGACTGAAGCCTGCAGCCACGATGGCGATCTTCATGGCCTGTTCCTGGAACAGGGGCACGCCAAGGGTCTTGCCCAGGATCTCTTCCAGTTCGGGCGAGGGGTATTCCACAGCTTCCTCGCCGTTGCGCCTGCGCAGGTAGGGATGGACCATGTCGCCCTGGATGGGACCGGGCCTGACAATGGCCACTTCGATCACCAGGTCGTAGAAACATTTCGGGCGCAGTCGGGGCAGCATCTGCTGTTGGGCCCGGCTTTCGATCTGGAAAACGCCGATGGTGTCGGCCGCACTGATCATCTCGTAGACTTTAGGATCATCCTCTTTGTTGATGGAGGCTAAGCTCAGCTCAAGGCCGTAGTGCTGTTTGGCCAGATCGAAGCCCTTGCGGATACAGGTGAGCATGCCCAGGGCTAGCACGTCGATCTTTAGGAAACCAAGGGCGTCGATGTCGTCCTTGTTCCATTCGATATTGGTGCGCTTGTCCATGCGGGCATGGAAGATGGGACAGAGGTCGGTCAACTTGCCCTGGGTGATCACAAAGCCGCCAGTATGCTGGCCGAGCTGGCGGGGGAAGCCCATCAGCTGTTTGGTCAGATCCAATACCTTGCGCAATAGTGGGTCGTTGGGATCCAGTCCCTGCTCGCTGACCCTTTTTCCTTCGAACCATTCGTCGGTGAACTCCCAGATAGAAGCGCAGAGGCTATTGATGGTGTCCACCGAAAGTCCCATGGCCCGGCCGACGTCCCGTAGTGCGCCCTTTTGGTGCAGCTGGGTGACAGTGGCAACGATGGCGGCACGATCCCTGCCATATTTGTCGTAGATGTACTGGATCACTTCCTCACGGCGTTCGTGCTCGAAGTCGACGTCGATATCTGGCGGTTCGTTCCGAGCCGAGGAGATGAAGCGCTCAAAGAGCAGGTCGAACTTGGTGGGATCGACCGAGGTGATGCCCAGGCAATAACAGATGGTCGAGTTGGCCGCTGATCCGCGGCCCTGGCAGAGGATACCCTTAGTGCGTGCGAAGCGGACGATATCGTAAACGGTCAGGAAATAGGAGGCGTAGTCCATTTCCCGAACAAAGGCCATTTCATGGTTGATGTTGTCGATGACTTTCTGGGGGAGGGGCAATCCGAAGATATCCTGTGCGCCCTGCCAGGCGAGCTTTTCGAGCTCTTCCAGGGGAGAGCGGTCGCTGGAGAGGATCTCTTCGGGATAGACGTACTCCAGGCTGTCCAGGTTGAACTGGCACTGGTCGGCGATCTCCAAGGTTTTTTCGATGGCCTGGAGATTGCTGCGGAACAGACGCTGCATCTCCGCTATGGGTTTCAGGTGCCGCTCTGCATTGGCCAACAGTCGGTAGCCGGCGGTCTGGACGGTGTATTTTTCACGGACACAGGTCAGGATGTCCTGTAGCTGCCTGCGGTGTGGCAGATGATAGTAGACGTCGTTGGTGGCGACCAATGGAATGGCCAGTTGGCTGCCCAGTTGCGCTAGGCGGAACTGTCGTTTCTGGTCTTGGCCCTGGTAATAGCGGCTAGTGGCCAAGTAAAGTGCAGCGCCTAAATGTGCTTTGTAATCGGCCAGGTCGGAGATAAAATTGGCATCAAATTTAAAGTCTTCATCAAGCGCTTCTGGGGCGATGGCGATGAACAGGATGCCAGATTGGTTGGCGTAGACGTCCTTGCGGTACAGGTGGCACTGGCCTTTTTCCGCACGTAGATTGCCCAGGCTGAGCAGTGCCGACAACCGGCCGTAGGCCTCCCTGTCGGTAGGATAGGCCAGCAGGGCGGGGCCATCCAATAGTTCGAGCCTACAGGCGGGGATCAGCCCGATGCCGAGTTTCTTGGCCGCCACGTGTGCACGCACTACGCCCGCCAAAGTGTTTACGTCGGTGATGGCCAGTTTGGGATAGCCCAGTTCGGCAGCCCGCTGCACGAGTTCCTCGGGGTGGGAGGCGCCACGCAGAAAACTGAAATTACTTGTTACCTGTAGTTCACAATAGCTCATATGATCCTGCTCTAATTCCAATAAAATATCACTTTGAATACTGCTAAGGCTTTAGCTTCGCAGTCAGATTTGCCCTAGAGCAAATACTTTACAAAGTTATTACTAAAAATATTAGCAATTATTAACAATTTTAGGGAGTTTTTGAACAGGTTTTAGACGATATCAGTGTGGTCAATTGGTAAATGTAGGTTTACGGATTTACGGATGTCATGGATGATTTGATGATCTACGGATTAAATGTAGGCTCAACAACAAGGAATGCTTAATGCTTCAATAATCCAATCATGCAGCATACCGGTTATCTAGCATTGAAAAACCTGATAGCTTGCTGAACATTTGCATCGGACATAAGGTCTTTAAAATCGTCGTTCTTAGATAGGGGCACCTCTGGTTCGATACGGGCATAATAGGTGCCGCTTCTATCCCCATCGTAACCGGTAGTCATCGCGATGAATGAGTCATAGGGCAAGGGCCAGTTAACGTTACTCGTCGTGTAGCCCGCCGTTTTCTCGCCGATAAATAGGGTATTGTCTCTGCCTTTGAAAGAAAGTGCGGTCACTTCCCCGGAACTAGCTGTCATAGCGCCGGTGATCAAAGCAACTTTAGCCTTGTCAAGAAGCCTGCCCTCAGGTTTGATAGCTGCTATTTCTTTCGAATTGTAAAAATAGCTTCCATTGACTAATTTATATTCTGCTACCACTTTCCTGTTTTCATTCAGGCCGGTCCAAACAATGCCGTTTCCCAACAGGTCATAAAGCGCCAAAAGCATGGGCGCTGAATTGCCCCCTGTGTTAAATCTTAGGTCGACTATCCATCCCGCTATATTGTCATGGATTTTGAGCCTTGCAATTTGCTCATAGAGCGGCTGGGCAATCTTACTTAAGTTCTCGGGCGAATTGTCGAATACGATCATTCGCGGCATCAATATATAGGCATATTTTCCAGCCAGCAATTTTACCTCTAGCGCCGGGCCTGTATCGTACTTAGATTTCCATTCATCTGAATATGGCTGTTTTGAACTTGCCTTCCTTGTTGTGGTATATTTAACACCGTTGTGGTATACCTGACAATGATTGGCCTCAATCCTATCGAGCACATTGGTGACTTCTTGCAATGAAGCCCTGAAACTATGGTATGAGCCTAATTTCAAATAGGTGTCCCGCTCTATGGTTTTCCAGTCCACACTATTACGGTGTAGATACCCACGTTTCAGGGCTTTAAATAACTCTTTGTAGAAAACATTTGTACTATCGGCAATTTTATCAGATCGGTCGGACTTTATTAGATCTGTTTGGCAGAAGCCAGAAATAATACCGGTAAAAAAAAGTAATGCTGAAATACTTGCCTTCATATAATATTGTCTTTGCTTCAAAGACGAAAAATACAAACCAGGGGTTGCATCTTGGTCTGGTATTTTTTAAAAATCAATATATCTGTAAGTTCATTCCATTAACTACAAGCGATTTACAATGATGAGATTTTTCTTTTTCCCCGTTTTGATGTTTGTCCAGCAATTGTTCTGCGCAGCGGGCAATCCAAAGCCCCTTCGAAGAAATTAAGCGGAAGGTAGCCAATCAGGGTTTTTACCAAAATTGATGGCATCATCGTTCAGCGAGGCAACGAAATGGTGATGGAGGAATATGTCAATGGGTTTGGAAGAGAGGTTAAAACATGATACCCGATCTGCTTTCAAATCCATCACCAGTTTATTGGTAGGCATTGCCATCGACCAGCGCCGCTTGCCAACATTACATAATATAGAGATGCCTTCTTTTCAATATTTCGATGGCAACATTGTTCCCGTCGAATACTTGTTTTCATCCCTGCTTATATAATAATTGCTCATTCAACCTTGTAGCCCTGCTAATCTCTAAAAGGGAGTATATACGAAGTATCACTCAGCCTTTTGATTGTCCTCTTTCCACTTATGCTCTGGTATAAAAAGGAGACACCGCCGCTGACCCCATATAGATCGATGTTGTTGAGCATTTCTACGTTCAATCCCAGCCACATTGCGTTGAATACACTTAGCGTGTCCCCATGGGAAACAAGGATGATATCCTCCTTTTCGTTTGACATGATCTCTTGGTAAAACGGAAGTAGCCTATTCCAAACATCGAACCTGGATTCTGCATCGCTAAAGCATCTGTCATAGATGGTGAGCTCTTCGCTTTCGATGTTTTCCCTTAGCCACTGGATCGATTTCCCAATGGCTTTACCGAGACTTCTTTCCTTTAATTCAGCCTTGAATGCTATGGGAGCATTCATTTGCTTAGCAATGATCTCTGCAGTTTGTTGTGTCCTCTTTAGGGGGGAGGCATAGATTGCAGAGTATCTGGACTGAATTTCCTTTTTGAGATGTATCGCGATGTTTTCTGCCTGTCGGATACCTTTTTCGGTAAGTTCCCAATCTGTCCATGAACCGATCATACCATTGATGTGATGGACAGACTCTGGATGTTGGATGGTGATGATGTTTTTTTTGGGAAACATTAGTTGGATCGTTTTAGGGGCTGCAATATAAATTGCGAATCTGGGAAAATTATCCCGAGATGGCGGTAAGGTTTTCATAATTTTCTTGGATAACATATTATCACAATCCTCAGCACCTGCATACGACAGCCTGTCCCGCCCAGCTATCCGAGGCTCAAACATACAATGCCGGCCAAGATAAGTATACTTGCGATAATCCTTCTTTTACCGTCCTTTTCATTTAAGGCTTTGGATCCCATAAAAACTCCGATGAGTATGCTGGTTTCTCTTGCCGGTGCAATGACGCTCAGTGGTGCAAGTTCAAGCGCCTGAAGGACTAGTATATATGCTGCTGGACTAAGCAGTGCGATGGCGAAAATGCTCCATTTATGTTCGATCACTTCTTTTTTGATCTCTGCGCCCCTGCCCCATAAGAATGGCATGAGCAAAAAGATGCTGAGGGCATTGGACGAAAATGTAAGCTGTATGGGGGAGAGCCCGTAATTTTTGATAGCTATGGCATCGTTCAGGGTATAAAGAGCAATGAATAAACCTGTGAGTGTACCCCAGATTATGCCGCCCGCTATTTTTTTGTCTCCCTTGGTGAATTTGAGACCCGTAATGATCAGTACACCGGAAAGGATGAGCACTAGTCCAACACCCACACTGTACTTGAATGTTTCCCGCAGGATCAAAATGGCGGCGATGGAGGAAAGTAACGGGGCCGAACCGCGGGCAGTCGGGTAGACGACAGATAGATCCGCTCTACGGTATCCTTCCTGAAGGATTAAAAAATATGCGATGTGCAGAACGGCACTGGAGATCGAAAACCATAACATCGGTTCTACGAATTGGAAATCTTTGCTGCTAGCTATCTGGTATATCAATAGTGGTAGGTAGATCAATGTGCTGCAGATATACATTAGCCAGATGAATGGTGCCTTTCCATTAGCCTTTTTAGAAATTAAATTCCAAACGGCATGCAGTACGGCAGCACTGATGACTAAGAACAGCACATAAAATGTCATAATCGGAGCAGGTTATAAAAACTGATAAATTGAGTTGGTGATCGGTGCTAGTTCGAATTTCGGGTTCTTTTATGGCTTTTCTTTATTTATCTGCGTAAGATAATCCATGACTTCGCTTATCGGATCTGTTCCGTTGGCGGCTATAGGTATGTCGGGCAGGATGCCAAAGGGATCAATGGCGTCCTGGGGCAGGTTCAAGGTACGGATAGACGTGGGGTAGCGTAAGCTGGCACCAGTCATTGTTATGATGTTGCCATTATAGCCATCTATACAACCGGCGGTAGCGGTACCAAAGGTGGTCACTCTTTGGCTGGTCTTTGCCTTGAGTACCAAAGTCTCGCCGCTGCTGGCGGTTTTGGAATCCATCAGGATGGCAACGTTCAGTGGGGCGGCAGCATAATGGGACGCACTGACATATGGTACCTGGGACATGGTTGCCCAGATGCCGCGTTTGGCGGTGTCGGTAGGGTTAAGCTTCTGTAGGATACCGAGTTCCCGAAACATTTTTACATTTTCGTCGCTGAGGTAGTAGCCTACCTTGGGCTGTGGAGTGGCGCTGGTAAGCAGGTAGGGAAGCAATGCCCTGTATGTTCTGTCGCTGCCACCGCCGTTTCCCCTAACATCAACGATAAGGTTCCGGCAATGGTCGAGCTTGTCCTTGTTGGTTGCGATCAGGCTATCTACGATAGTGCCATATCTTGGCGAACAGCTGGGCAGCGTAAACAATGCTGATTTTTCATCCAGCCATTCAAGGGTGGGGCGGTAACGGTCCCGTTTTGCAAGTTCGTCCAGAGTGGGGACCTGATCCTGTCTGTCGATCGGCTCCAATCTACGCCAAGCTAGATCATCATCGTCAAGCAGGATATGTTCGCCGATAAAGCGGATCGTTGAGTTTACCAGGGTGGAGTCTCGCCTATAGAAGTCCATATCATAAAAACCATCCCTTTTTTTAAGGTGCATCTTGAGCATCCCGGGCTTGAAAGTGTCGTTGTCGGCAGATACAATGATAGCATTGAACTGTCCGTACTGTTTGGGGTCGGGGACAATGGCCGCACGGTAGCCTTCCATCTCCCACAATCCCTCGATAGGGTCTTTTGAAATGTTGGGATCTTTCCATCTGGCACGATAGGACCTGAGCTGCAACCGGTGCTGGATGTAGCTGACCTTTTTCTCTTCGGTCTCTACGGTGACCCAGAGGTGCTTGTCGTTGAAATACGCAACCCAATCATTAAGCAGTTTTTGGCAGGCTGGGCTTTCACTAATTGTTTTGGCCTTTTCCAGATAGAGCTTATTGAATGCCTGATAGCTTGGCTGGGTATCGGAATTGACCTTGATCTTGAAGAGCGCATAGTTTTCCTCGACACGTTGGATGCTCTGGCTGAGGATCAGGGAGCAGTCGCAATCTTTGGCAGCTGATTTAAGGGATAGGATGGATAGGAAGATCGGAAGGATAGTGGAAATGATTAATCGCATAAACAAATATAGCCTATTCAGAGGGCATTAGTGAAGCTTAATTTCTGTATGGGGTGCTATTTAATCCTTACATTTGAAATTTTAAGAGGTGGGATAATAAAAATTCCTTTGTAAAAGGAAAGAGTGAATGTTGTTACGAAATCCTGTGCTACCGCTTTTTACACAAAATGGATAAAGCTAACGAATAATGAGACGTAGCTTAAAAGTTCTTCGATTTAGTCATAAAATATTTTGGAGATTGTATTTTGAAAGTCGACAAATTAGAGCCTTTTTTGGTAAACATAACACTTATGTTGTTTTTTTACCAGGCCTAATCCGAGGAGCAGACAAAAAAAAATAAGTCAAGATGTGGGGTTTCGCTAATCGTGTGAATCAGAATATCTATTTGCACTCGGTAATAAAGTTTCAATTAACCGTGGCACATTATTTCTTAAGATCCATAATTGGTGTAATCTTTTATTTTGATAATCAGTTGTTTGGCTTTTTTTTGGTCGGTTGGCTTCATGATGGGAATTGTAATTAAAAACTTATTAGGTAGTTTCAAGTTATATATACGCAAAATCGCATATATATGAACATCGGAATCATTGCCCACCTTAAACACCCTATCAGAAAGCCTTACATGGGAGGACTGGAGGCATTTACACATGACATTGCCATGAGGCTCAAAGAGAGGGGGCATACCATCACACTATACGCAAGCGAACAATCTGATCCTAGACTGAATGTTCATGCGATACTGAGTGACATGGATTATGATAGGGAGACTTTTTCGAGGTTCAGATCGCACGAATTGAGTGAGGATTTCATCTCGACTCACCATGCCTATCTAGAACTGATGCAGGATATCGAGGGTAATGGCCACGACATCATCTTCAATAATAGCCTGAACTATGTACCGGTAACGATGTCAACACTTCTGAATACCCCAATGTTGACCGTGCTACATACGCCCCCCATCTTCGAGATGAAAAGGGCAATGGCGCTTGAGCGCAAAATAGGGAAAATGAACTATGTAAGTGTTTCCGAGCCAAATGCAATATCTTGGAAACCTTACGTGGACCATTGTCGTGTTATTAGTAATGGTGTGGATACAAAACTATGGACTTTTTGCAGGAATCCGGAAGGCGGTTATGTGGCCTGGTTCGGAAGGATACATCCGGACAAGGGTACCCATCTTGCGATAAAAGCAGCGAAGATCGCCGGTTATAAGATAAAGATTGCTGGAAGTGTAGCTGATCGGCACTATTTCGAAACATATGTTGAGCCACTATTGGACGAATCGGTCGAGCTGTTAGGTAACTGTACGCACGAGCGGCTCAATTCTTTGATCGGTAATGCGCTGGCTTCGGTAATCACTCCTTGCTGGGATGAACCTTTTGGTTTGGTCGTTGCCGAAAGTTTAGCCTGTGGTACACCTGTAGCGGGCATATCACGAGGAGCGCTACCATCAATATTGGATGAACATACCGGATGTCTCACTAGCAGTACCGACCCAATTGAACTTTCGCAATGTATCAAAAAAGCGGTACTGTTGAACAGAGAATGTTGCAGGCGAAGGGCAATTGAGCAGCTAGATGTGGAGCGAATGGTGGATGCCTATGAAGAACTATTTGAGAGCCTAACAGTGGACAGGAGCGTAGAGAATGCAATATAATTTCGCCTTTTACATCCACCACCACGGATCTGGTCATTTTATGCGCTCGCTAGCTTTGGCCAAGCAGCTGGAAGGTTCTAAAGTTACTCTTATGGGAAGTGGACTTGAACGTTACAGGCATCTGATACCGGATTGGATTGATTGGTTCGAAATTCCGTTGGATTTACCTGAGGAAGATGAAAATTTGTACCGAAAAACTAAGCCCATTGGCTTGCACTATGCGCCCTTAAATGTGCAGGGACAGCGGCAACGTGTCCGTATGATGACTGAATTTTTTGCTAAAGAGGAGTCACTGATCCTGATCGTCGATGTTTCAGTAGAAGTGGCAATGTTGGCTACGCTCAGTGGCGTTCCGTATATCACAGTCAGGCAGCACGGTATCCGTAATGACGAGCCACATTTAATTGCCTATGCCAATGCCCTAGGACTTCTTGCTCCATATGGAAGCGAATTACACTCCAGGGAAGAGGATTGGTTGTATAAAAAAACATTCTTTTCAGGCGGTTTTTCCAGGTTTAGAAAGAGCGATGAGACTCCTTCCAGCGGTAGAGTAGTGTCGGTATTGATTGGAAATGGGGGGACCAGTATTGACCAAAGGTTGGTCCGTCATTTAACATCAACCTGTCCAGATTGGCATTTCCACATTATCGGATTACTCACAGGTGAGGACACTCGGTCAGAGCATGAGAATGTTACCTATCATGGCAATAACTACGCTCCTGAAGCACTGCTCAAAAATAGCACTATCATTTTAGGAAATGCAGGACACAACACCGTAATGGAAATTGCCTCACTGAATCGGCACTTGATTGTGATCCCCGAGGACAGACCTTTTCAGGAACAGCGTATCAAATCCAGACAGTTGGCAAAAATGGGTTTTGCTACCGAAGTCGATCCGTCTATGGTTTATGAAGTGGATTGGAAAAATTTGTTTGAGGAATTGTTGCTTAAGATGCCCAATTGGGGCGGTACCATATCCGAAAATGCTCTCCTAGATACTGCAAATTACCTGAAGACCAAATTTTCAGAGCTTTATTTTCAAACTTAGCTCCGCATGGCCGCTGCAATTTCGGAGCGGTCAGGATATCTGATAACCTGCAGTTGATCGTCACCCCTTATGAGTAGCTGCATATCCTCAAATTGATTTAACCATCCTTCCATTGGCCACGTACCCCATTTTTTCCTAAACTGTTCAGCATTACGGATGATATCTGCAAAATGGTTCAGGGGCGGGGAGTAGTTTGGATGGTGTTGATGGTAAGCCATAGCGTTGGAGGTGCCAGAACAGACACCGGCCGCTCTTGCTGAGAAGGAAAAGTCGGTATCTTCCGCGCCATAACCACTGAAGTTCTCGTCAAATCCTCCAATAGTATCAAAAATACGCTTACTACAGCCAAAATTGAGTGACCAGAAAAGTTCATAACTAAAACTTTCAAGGTGTTCCCTAATAGGATCTGGATTACTGAGCCCATGCATCCTTTCCCAAAGCGAAACATGGCGCATCGCTGCCTCATCAAGATAACGTACTCTTCCACTCCAAAGAATGTCACGATCTAGGAAGGCATTCTTATAAATGCCGATAAGATTATTCGATGGGATGCAGTCCACGTCGAGAAAGACCACATATTCACTGCTTGCCGAGCGCATAGCAAGGTTGCGCGCTTCTGCCAATGGCAAATGTCCCTCGGCTGAACATGTTATCTGCCTGATGGGGATAGGCAGTTTAGGTACCTGATATATCGGCTCGTTCATGTGAACAATGATAAGTTCAGCAGGCAAATGCGTGCTATGCTTGATGCCTTTAATAAGATTGTAAAGTGCATTTTGACGTTGTTTGACTATGGTCACTACGGATATATCCATGCTATTTTGTGTTGTGCTTAAAGGAAAATTAGATTTTTTTAGTTAATGCAAAAGAGGAGATACCGGCTCCAAGTTGTTCTTTTCGTTCGAAGATTTTGATGGTGATATTGCTATGTCCGGTATGGATCTGCATTTTAAACATCAGGAGTCCCGTAGCTCCGCCGCCAACGATGGCGATACTTAATCTTTGCTGCATATGTGCGTTAGAGTTGCGATTGTGCACTGGATTGTGTGGATCGACCCTATCCAAACCGTAATCCTGTCAAATAGTTTTGGATACCGACATAAATAAACTGTTTGCCCGTCCATTTGGTTAACTTAACTATTGAAGAATTATACTAGCGGAAACGATAGCTATGGACATCAAACATAAATATGATTTGCTGTGTTGTATACTTATCTTTTAAAATATAATTATTGAACATGGAAAATTCGGAAAAAACAGTTGAGGTATTGAATGATCTTATCCAGATCAACAATGATAGGGCAGATGGGTTTGAACGAGCGGCTTCAGATCTTTCAGAGGAAAATATTGACCTGAAGAATTGATTTAGATGACAGTAATGTCAATGAGTGCTTAATTACATATAAAGCTTTTAAAGGCTAATTCTTTAGCCGAGGAAAATAATGATCAGCTACGTGAAAGAACCTAAATGTCTACAATGAGATTTTTGATTATGATCAATATCCATTTTTCAAAAGCAAGAGTTTACCACTATCTGTAAGTCCGCATGGAGAAGGTAATCAGGATAATAGGTCATCAATTCGTTTCAGAAATATTCTAGTTGCTCTGCCAGCAGTTTTAATTTTAGGTTGATAACAATGGTCAATCGGAATTGGTTTTTAAAAGGTTAGGATGTTCGTTTTTTCCGTATGATGGGCGTTTCATCTTGTGTTATCATTTGGTTCTTTTTACGCTAGCTTAACTGTAAAACTCGTTCCCCAAAGTCTTATTTAGGTGTTAACATGTTTACTTATTGTTGGCTTATGGCTGTCAAATTTCTATGGCAAAATGTGAATTACGAATTGTGTTCGAAAGCCACAATGCATAAAATGGTGTGATTAAAAATTGAGAGTTTATCGTGCCTGTGCTCGGTACCATAGCGGATAAAATAGTGGGCGCAAAAAAGCCCAACTTTAGGTTGGGCTTTAGCTAGGTGTAGGCTAGTCTTTCTTGATCAGTTTGGCACTGGCCGTGCCGTAACTGCCGTAGCTTTTTACAACATAGTTGCCCTGGGCCAGGCCTGCTAGATTGATCCGTTGGGCTGTTGCGCTGTTCGAGACTTGAAATTTCTGAATGCTACGTCCGTTGATGTCGAACAGTTCGATGTGGTAGGTTCCTGCCGGGAAACTCGCGATGGTAAATTGTTGCGCTGGAACAGGTGCCAGGCTTAGGCTCTTGTTCCCGTTTAGTGAGAAGTTGATGGATCTGGTATCCAGTTCGGTCATTTTCCCATCCATATCGGTCTGCAGCAAGATATAATAGTTGGTGCCGTTCAAAGGAAAGCGGTCATAGCTGGTATAGTTGTGTCCGCTTTGGCTGTCGCCTTTTCCCGGGATGGTCGCTATGGTACTGAAGTCGCTACCGTTGGCGGAGCGTCTGATGCTGAAGTAGTTATTGTCCTTCTCAGAGGCGGTTTTCCAGTCCAACCTGATGGCAGCGTTTTCTGCTCTGGCCTTGAAAGAGACGAAGCGGACAGGTAGTGTGCTTTCTGGCGTGCTGAGGGTAAAATGGTTGCCCGTGCCACCAGTATAACTGGCTGTAAGGACAGTGCCGTTGCCCGTAGCAGTCAATGTGCTTCCCTGGGCCAGGCCTGTAAAAGTGCCGTTGATGGCGCCGGTCGAGGTCTTTTCGATGAGGGTATAGGTATGTGCGGCATTCGGACTATAGCTATGGGATACAGCGAGTGTGGGACTGTTAAGTGCCACATTTCCGCTAACGGTGGTCTTGCCGTATCCGCTATTAGGAGTATTGCTGCTGATCGAAGTACCGAAGGTACTGCCATTTTCGAGGCTGAGCCCGCCATTGACGATAAGGTTGCCACTAGGGGCGATGGTGCCGCCGTTATTTACGGATAGGGTATTTCCCGATCCTATGGCGAAGATACTGCCGCTGCCGCTTAAGGTGGCACCAGAGGCTACTGATAGCGACGTGGTATTGCTCAGGTTACCGTCAACGGTAAGTTTGCCCTCTAGTACGTTGGTGGGACCACTGTGACTAAGGTTGCCTTTTAGGGTGAGTGTACCGCTTCCGCTCTTGGAGAACCCTGCTCCATTGGAAAGTTGTGCGACATTGCCGGTGAGGCTCACGTCATTCTGGGTACGGATGATCGGATTTCCGCCAACCAGGCTGATGTCATTGGTAATGGTGCCGCTTGAGCTGATATCCAATATACTCCCGCTGTTCATGGCGATGGTGCCGCTAGGCAGGTTGCGCTGGCCTGATACGGCAACGGTGCCGATGAAGGAGAGCGAACTGAAGCTATTGGTTCCGCTAAGTGTTAAAGTTCCGTTACCTATTTTGTGGAGGTTGTTGTTGCCGCTGATTACGCCGCTCAAGGTCAGGTTGTCGGATGGACTGATCATGCCGGATGAAGCGAGGCTGATGGCGTTGACGATCGAAGCTGCACTGGAAACAGCTAGGGTTGAATTGTCCAGGGTAATAAGGCCCCTTGGCAGGTTATTGCCTCCGGAGACAGTGGTGAAACCGCCCCTGAGGCTAAGACCGCCTGAATTGTTGTTGGTGCCGTTTAGGTTGAGGTTGCCGGTACCAAGTTTGGTCAGCGTGCCGGAGCCGTTGATCTGCCCGGTCAGGGTGGTAGTGGTGCCTGCATTGACCTCGATCGAGCTGTTTGAGGTGATATTGATCGGATGGGATAGGCTGGTGGTTCCGGATAATTGTAGTTTACCACCCCCCAAGGTGATGTTGCCAGTAATGAGGTTGGTTGCCGAGGCGATGCCTACGGTACCTGCATTGATGCTGATCGTGCCGGTGAAAGTGTTATTGGCGCCCAGGGTCAGGGTTCCGGGGCCTGATTTGATCCAGGTTCCGCTGCCGCTGACTACGTTGCTCAGCAGGGCGTCCCCTTCGACGGTGAGGGTATTGTTGCCGTTGAGTTGTATAGGTTGGGTGAAATCGACTGTCGCAGTTCCGTTAAGTGCGATATGTAGGGTAGCCCCGTTGAGGGTTAGGCCCGCTGATGAAAGCCGGTTTGCAGTATTGATGTTGACTGTTCCCGCCGAAAAAGTCATTCGTCCAACGGTGTTTATACCACGGAGAAGAAAGGTAGCCGCTGCCGAATTCTGGAATAGACCTGCCCCTTGGATGCTGGTCTGGATGTTATGGCTGCCACTTCCCTGCTCTATGCTCAGGATAGCTCCGGCGGCAACATTGATGGCACCACCGTTGATACCGATGTTCGGATTGAACCTGAGTATAGCGGATTTGTTGAGGTTGGAAGTTCCACTGTGGCCAACGGTGCTGTTGTTCGCGGTGACGATATGGATCGTGCTCGTACCTGCCTGGTTGTTAGCGACGGCGATGGCTTCGGCCAAACTGGTGCCGTCTGAGGGATTGATGTTCACTGCATGCGTAATGTTGTTCACATAGATACTGCTGGAATTGACCGTTACCGTGGCCGTAGCGGTTTGGGTGGCATCACTAAGGGCGAATTCAACGGTCGCATTACCGGCGGGCTGATCGTTGCGGTAGGTGATTGCTCTGATGGTTTCGTTCACCGCCTGTTTGGTGGGAAGCACTTCAGAGTTTGCAAAATTGATCGTAAGTACGCCGTTCGCATTGGTAAAGCCACCAAAACTCCGCCCGTTGTATTTGATCCGGCCTACGGATGCATCTAAGGTGATAATGGATCCAGTAACAGCGAAGATGTCGCTGGTCACTGTGGTACCACTGCGTTTCACGACCAGGGTGGCACCATTGTAATTGCCCAGTCCGCCGTTTTGGTTGTCATAGTCTGCATCGTTGATGGTGGCATTTCTGCCTGCATCCAGTACCACGGAATTGCCAATTCCGGGCCAAGCAACCGCATCGCCGTTAAGGTTGCTGAAGGTAGGGGCGGCAAACCTGAAGGATTTTGGGGAGTGCCTGGGAATAGCTGTCTTTTTTGCCTGTAGGCTCGGGAAAGCGGCATGCAGTAGCAGCAATGATAGTAGTAAACGTCTCATTCGAATAAATATAGGGATGGATTAAATAAATGGATCTGCAGGAGGGGATCACGGGAGCGTTGCGGTTAAATCGAGGTATGAGGTTCACTAGGTAATGAGCTGCGTTATAAAGTCCAAATTTAGCAAAAAATGACTTGGGTTTTAAGTAAAACTTTTTTGTTTAAATAAATGGCTAATGTTTCTTGTGATCGGGATTGGGCATTGGTATTCTCGAGGGTGATCAGCATGGTATTAAAGGTAGTTTTGACTATTCTCCTTGTTGGTCTGGATATGGTGCTTATGGTTGTTGTATTTTAAGTATTTGAAAATTATAGATATTGCTGTGTAGCAACCTTATTCACCTTTCGCTATATCCGATACTTCGTTATGTCGGGCATAGCTAAGTTGAAGTTATCCATGGGCGTTTTTTGGAGGAGATGTAACTTTTCGATTTTAAAGGTGTCATTTGATTCGCAGTCTATGCAAATAAATTTCTATTCAAACAGTAAAGTATCTGCCAATTTTTGCTTGGGCTGTAAATCAGTTAGTTTATAACGATGGGGTGAGTTGATTCCAATTTTTTCCTGAAGTTCTTTTGCGGATACGTTCATTTTTTTGGCAAAGGTGATGACAAGATGCTTTAAGGTCTGGCCCTTGAAATAATGGTTGAGTGCTTTGCAAAGACGGTCAAATCTGGAAGTTCTGCCATGGCTGTAGGGATAGGTGTTTTTTAATAAAATTTCCGTTGTTTTTGGGTTGGTTTTGGATTATTTGCTGCTGTAAGTGGATCGGCTGTAAGTTTTTGTCGCTTTTTCGGACTTTTCTGCTTCTTTTTCAGTGTATTTTTCTTCGCTTTGGCTAGACGTTTCTGGAGCAATGTAAGCCGCTGCGCCCACTTTGAGGTCACGTCTTCACCGGTATGGGGGAGGCCTTCCTTATCGACCAGTCCCAAGGTTTGGGCCAGCGCCCTGCTGCTTTCCACTTTGTCATGGTTGGTTTTGATCCATGCGCTGCGGGCATCGCTGCTGCCCTGGCGATAGGAGCTGATGGCCTTTTTGAGGAGCTGGAGTTCCTGTTCGGGCTTTTTGAGCTTCCGCAGGATGACCATCTGGCGGTGCCAGGCGTTGGCTTGCAGGGCATCGCTGGCAGTCACCTTGGCGTACAGGGCAAGGGCGGCAGTCAGCTCACCCTGTTTTTCTGATTGCTGTGCCGCCCGGAGCCTGCTGCGGATGGTGGATTTTCGTGCCATTTTTTGGTGATCTAGCTTGCTGGTGGTTATTCCTGTGGGTCGTCGAATTCCCCGTCATTCGCACTAATATCCTCCGGTTCGTCTTCGAAGGCCTCGGCCAGTTCGGTTCCCTTACCATCGGCATATGCCATTTCCTCAGGGGTGTATTCCACTTCTTCGTCCTGTTCGTGTTGTCCCTCTTCGTGCGGCTGCAGCGGATTGGTCCTGCCCACCTTGAACTGCTCTGGGTTGTTGATCTCTTCGTTTTCCTGTTTTTGCTCGTGATTTTCCATGTTGATTGTTTTTGGTCATTGGTTAACAATTGGCAGGGGCTAAAGTTTGTCTATCCTGGTTACGGTCGCTTTTTTTACAGCACCTAAATGGGTTTATCATTCGTAAATTCCGTATCAGCTCATGGTTTGGAAATGTTGAGGCGATGGGTATTAGTGTCTGCCTTTTGTATGGCGGATTTTAATGCTTTGCTGGAACTGAAGCTCAGTTGGGAAAGGGTTCGCGACTCATAGCTGATCTCAAATCTGTTCTCCTGAAATGGCCAAGGGCTAACGTGGAGCTGGTTTCCATTTTGAAATAGATCATAGCTGCGCTGGTCCGGTCCGGTACCGATCTGGATCCTACGCCCTTCGGGCTGGATAAGCTGTTGGCAGAGCAGTAGGGAAAAGGCGTCGCAGAATTCCAGGAGCTGGTAGCTGTGGTCGACTTCATCGGGAGTTGTGCCAGCGGTCTTTAGCCAATTACGTTCCGATTTGCGAAGTCGCTTTAGGAAGGTTTGGGCGTCGGGATCTTTTCCGTGTACGAAATGGAGGTGTCTGGACTGGAGCAGTGCGATGTAGGCACACTTGGTCTGCGCCATATCGATCAGTCGTTGGGATTTGTCCTTTTCGAAGGTGGTCGCCTTGAAGTTCAATGGCGCACCGTTGGCATCAATGAGGTTTTTGTTTTCCAGCTCATTGAAGACGTCGTCATGCTCTGCCGTTGCGATCAGGGTTTCGATCCAGAATCTGGGACGATGTCGATGGTGCCATTGTGCACATATTTGTGCCGCCAGCAGGCCGTGTGACCGCTGCGTGATCAGCTGCCATCCCTTTTCCGTGTAGTTTGCGATCATGTGATTTTGCTTTGCCTATCTATTTACTGTTATTACCAAACCGCTGTATTCTTTGCCTTATAGACATCCTTGACGTATTGGATAGTCTGGTCTTCCTCAGTGGCGGTGGACAATCGGGCCGTAAGTTGTACATCCCATTCGATGATGGCATCCTCCGGTGAATCTCCAGTGGCATAGATGCCGGTCTGGGTATCCGGTCCGAGCAGGCAGTGGTACTGTCCATTTTGTTTGTAGACTAATGGTTGAAGGATGCCGGCGCTTTTGGGTAGGGCGCCCTGGTTGTAATCTATGCTGACCTTTTTGTATGCTTCGACGTTGAGCTGTTCCATATCATCGTTTTATAGATAACGTTTAGCTCTTGGAAGGGTTTTTGGGTTTTGTAAGTTTTACCGGACAAATCCTGATTATTATAGCGGAGACCTTTGAGCATTGGTTTGTTGTTTATTCTAAAAAGAATAGATATGAAAAATCAGTGAAACTGGTACCAGTGATTTATAGGAAAAACGTTATGGAATGATCGAAAGTTTTTAGACAATCGTTTGAAGTTGACTGATATCTGTTTTTTCTTACTAGAAGTTTATAGGACGGTTCGTGGTCTGCTTGAAAATTTTTTCATTGCACTAGCCATATCCAACCTAAGGATATTGGCGTTAGAATGCAGTTTTTTGGCAATCGAATTAAGCCGATCACTGTTGTCGATGATCCAGTCGTTACGTAGGTCTCTTTGAAGGCCGGTCAGCATCGGGGTGTTGGCAAACAATTGAAAAAAAGTTTCCTCGGATAGGAATATGGCATTAGACGATTCGCAGATTATTTTCATCTGATGGGAGTATTCTCCATTAACGGAATTCTGGAAGCTCCAACTGAACAGATAGTTGCTGGATGACAAGGGGATGAGCTCCGAGCTGGAGATTTTTGATCCTACGTCCTGTAGGCCTAATCGTTGTGAAATTAGGCTTTCAATATCTTTTTTTAAGGTCGACATGAACTGAGCGTTTGAATGTATATGTGTTTATGTGACACTAAATTAGCGTGCTGGGCCTAGATTTACAAATTTGTGCTTAAATTCACATTGTACAACAGGGGTGGGATAGTTATCGCATCTTTAGAAAACTCTAATTTAAAACCTTAACATATGAAGAAAACTTTTACTTTATTCTTATTGGCAATTGCGGGTCTCGGTAGCCGAGCACAGGTGGGTATCGGGACGAATGCGCCCCTTACTGGCTTCCATGTGTTGGACAGCAACGTACTTTTTTCGAAGGCTGGTGATGTGCCGGCCTCCCCGAAGTCCTTTCCGGTGGTTCCCGAAGGCCGTAGGATGTTATGGTATCCGGAAAAGGCCGCCTTTCGTGCCGGCTATGTCGGAGGTTTTGGGGCCACGTATTGGAACACGGCCAATGTAGGCAATTATTCTTTTGCGGTGGGCAACAATACCAGGGCTACTGGTTCGACATCATTTGCTGCAGGCCTTACCACTACTGCCTCTGGATCTGAATCAGTGGCACTGGGAAATAATGGTACGGCTTCGGGGGAGAGATCTTTTGCTTTCAACGGTTATGCAACTGCAGTAGGTGCGGTGGCCATCGGAACCGGTGCACAGGCGACCAACGATGACGCTGTGGCCCTTGGTATATCCTCCATTGCAAGTGGCCTGGGTTCTGTAACAATCGGCCCATCGATCGCCAGGGGCAGCTTTGCGATCGCTATAGGTCTGCAGAACAGTGCCCGTGGAAACTTTTCAACGGCCATTGGCAAGAATGCTCGTGTGAACCATCAAGGCTCGATGGTACTGGGCGATGCTGCGGCTGGTTTCTCATCGGATTCGGTTTACAGTTCGTTGCACAACCAGATGACGATGCGTTTTGTGGGTGGGGTAAGGATCTTTACTTCCCAAAATCTTACGTCTGGTGTACAGGTTCTGCCTGGTGGTGGTTCATGGAGCTCGGTGAGCGATAGGAATAAGAAGGAAAACTTTAGTACGGTGGACAAGGAAGTGCTGTTGGGCAAGGTGGCTAAATTAGATATCACGAGATGGAACTACAAATCTCAGCCGGCGAGCCAGCAGCATATCGGTCCTATGGCACAAGATTTCCATAAAGCTTTTGGACTGGATGGTGTGACGAACGATACGACGATCAATACGGTGGACATCGATGGGGTGAATATGGTGGCTATCCAGGCATTGGAGATCAGGACGGGCAAGCTACAGCAGGAAAATAAGGAGCTGAAGGAGCAATTGTCACAACTGTCCGAGCGCCTGATGAGGCTGGAGGCTGAGAAAGGCCGGAGTGCAGGTAGGAAGAAGAGAAATAGGTCTAAGGGGGTTGAAGGATCGATAGCGGGCGTGGCTGCTAATGTTGTTAGGGAGGAAAAATAGTGATGGGCAGGTATCTAAAAGAAGCATTGGCCGTCAGTCTTTGGTTGGCCGGGCTTGCAGATGTGGCCGCTCAACTATCGGTCGGTGTTGGGGGAATGACGATAAAGGAGGGAGCGCAGCTCCATGTATCTGGACTGGAGTTCAGGCCTACTGTAGACCTACAGATCAGCTCACTGGAACTGGGCGTATCGGCTACGCCAGCCTCGGGTGACAATGGCAGTGGGATTGCCAGGGTGTACCAATTTTCATCGCCCCTTGCCTTTCAGGGATTGCTACGTCTCTATTATCAGTTAGGTGAGCTAAATGGGCATGCCGAATCGGATCTGGTACTGGCCTACAGGCCGGCTGTGTCGCAACCCTATGTGTTGGCACAATCCAGTACGGTCAATACTTCAGAGCGTACGGTCGAGCATACTTTTGGTGGCATCAGTCTTTACCAGCTGACTGCTACCGGGCGGCTAGTGCCCCTTCCGCTACAGCTGATAAATTTCAGTGCGGTGGCGGATGGCGCCCGCAGTAGGATCTTCTGGACGGCCCAGGGGGAGACTGGCGTACAGGCCTATCGAGTACTGCGGTCATTGGACGGCAGGAACTTCGATCTTTTGGAGGAGGTTTCTGGAAAAGTATCGAGCGGGGGTAGCAACGACTATATGGTCTACGATCGCCTTCCGGCAAAGGGGCAAAATTATTATAAACTCCAGGAGTTGGATGTAAAGGGCAATCTCCATGAACTGGGTATACGCGCTGTAAACATGGGATTGGATAAAAGTGGGTTCTTGCTGTTCCCCAATCCGGGAAGCGGTCCCTTTTTTCTTGATGTAGGTGATCCTGTTGCCGGCAAGTTAGAGGTTTCATTACTGGATGCCCAGGGCAGGATCGTGTCACAGGAACAGATTGCGGTCAACAAGGGGCAGCAGCGCTATCCGATATTGAGGAGAACGGTGCTGGCCAAGGGAATGTACGTGCTGAGGGTTCAGGGTGCCGATGGGGATACCAGTTTGAAGCTTATCGTCCCGTAAGGGATGATCTTTGGCTTTTGCATTGGCTTAAATCAAAAACCCTCCGGATGTTGTGGTCCGGAGGGTTTTTGATCTGGTGGAGTTTTCGAGTAAAAGAATCTCTTTTGTTTTGTGGTGACTTCTGTAATAAATCCCTTGGATATAAATAAAATTCTTGCTCAAGGACCAAATGGATTGACCAGCAAAATTTCTGGTTCTACAGATATTATCGAATGTTTGGATTCAACTCCTTCAGGTGAGCAGTTCGTCTCACCAGAACTATACGAGATTATCGCCAGACAGGACCCAAATGAGGAAATAGGTAATACAGATATGTAGCTTGAAATTTTAAAACTGTCTTCGGCTGGCTGTTCCATCGCTCAGATTGCTGATGAAATGATGTTGGCTAAACATATCATCGTAGGCTAGGTAGAGAATTGATGATCGAAGCCAATGTCGATTCAACTGGTGCACTGTTAACCTTGGCTCGTGACATGAAGATCATATGAAGGCCACACCTACACAAAACTCATGTGTTTGACGGTTGACCAAGGAAAATAAAGGATTAGATCTTAAGATTGGGCATTGTTATTTCTTTCAGCGAGACTTTTAGGTATATTTGTGCCGTACTGCTTAGCGTGAACATACATCTAAATTCTTTATCACTTATAAGTTTTATTTTAGCTGCTACAAATATATTGTTTTAGGCTTTGTGGGCTCGAAAGATGCCGTTAAACCGCAAGATTCGCGTGCATTTTATGATTTCAGAAGTTGTGGCTGTAGGATTAGCTATTTAGGAGCTTTTTATCGGTCGCTGAAATACATTTCGAAAGACTTGCGATGAGTGTTTATTGATGCTAATTAAAAGTTATGGTTAAAAGGTTGCCTTCGTGTAACAACGAATTTATGATCAGTGACGATGTCCTCAACAGGGCTTTGGAGCAGGCTTCTTTAGGTTTTTGGGAAGTGAATCTGGTTTCGGGAAATTTTATGTCATGCACCGCGCAGTGCAAGCGCAACTTCGGATGGGATACTTCCAAGCCGTTCAGTTATGAGGATATGGTTGATAGCATCATCGAGGAGGACCGCACCGAAATGCAGAAACAGGTGTTCGATTCGATCAGCCAAGGTAAAGACTATTTCGCTGAATACCGTGTTAGGCATCCCGATGACAGCATACACTGGATTCGAGCGCAGGGGCGGGTAGACTTCGATAATAATGTACCACAGATCATTTCGGGTACGACGTTGGACATCACCAATATCAAGAATATTGAGCTACTGCGTGACGAGCTGATCAATGTCGCCGTGCATGAACTGAAGACGCCACTTTCTACCGTTAAAATGGCCTTGCAGCTGTTGCAGAAAGGAAGTAAGGAGGATGCAGCCCGTAGTGAAGAACTGGTATCCAGGGCACTAAAAGCGAATGATCGGATGAAGTTGCTGCTTGATGAGGTTGCCCAGCCCATTAACGTTCAACTCAAGGAAATGCATTTCGATAAGGTCTCCTTTGATCTTATAACCCTGGCTAATGAAGTGGCAAGGAATACAGAAATGGTCAATGCCGGCTATTCGATAGGGGTTACGACGATACATGAGGAGCTACCGGTATATGCGGATAGGAACCGTATCGGCCAGGTAATCTCCAATCTGGTGAACAATGCGGTAAAATACGCAGGTGAGGGGGTGGATATCACGATCGATATATCTAGGGAAAACAGCACCACTGTTCTGAAAGTCAGTGATAATGGTATCGGTATCCCAGCTGCAGACCGGTCGCGTATATTTGAAAAATATTACCGCAGTACCTCTACAAATACCAAGGAGGGACTGGGACTGGGTTTGTTCATCTGCTCCGAAATCATTTCGAAACATGGTGGCGCGATCAGTGTTGATGATAGGCAGTTGCAGGGAACGACGATCATGTTTCACTTACCTGATCAGGCCGACATGAGTGTCGGCTAGTGTAGGGAAGATCCGGCTGATGGCGTGTGGAGTGACCTGTCGTCGGGAATGTAGGCTGATCTTCTAGTTTTTGGCAGCGGGATCCTGCATGGAACCATAAATATAAACTCAATTTTGGCTGGAAATATAACTCTTGTGGGTATCGTGTGTATAAATTGATAGTAATCAGGGGGTGGTCCAAACTGAATGAATTTGGTGAAAATTAGGATACATCCAAGCTGCCGCTTGCACTTTAGACTCCTGTCAGACTGGCTAATGTCGATTGGGCCGAACATTGAGAATGACCAAGTTTTAACGAGTGGTTGATCGCACAAGAAAATCTAATGGTCCCTATTTACCAGTTGGCTAGCTCTATCGACCAGCAACTCGATATCAAATGGCTTAGCAAGAAAACTTTCTGCGCTACAAAGATCTTTAATAGAGGATTGTTCGTAGTTTGCTGACATCAGGATAACCGGGATTGCTGAAAATTTAGGATCTGCCTTCAAAAACTGACAGACTTCCAGTCCATTGCCGTCTGGTAGCCTAATATCCAGTAAGTAAATGTCCGGAGCAGTATGGCAATCCATAAACGATGAGACGGTGGAATAGCTGTTAACCTTAAAACCTTCAGCTTCGAAAACATAGGTGCAGATTTCTCGGATGTCCTGGTCATCTTCCAGTATAGTGATCTCTTTTCGCATCGGATTTGATATGTAGGTTATTGTCGTTGGTTGATTAACATTTTAAAAAAAGAAAATCTGAAGAAAATTAAAAAACAGGTATTTAACACCTATTCAGGTATTTAAACCAAAAGTTGATTTGCTGAAATTTGAGCCCACCGTCAACTACGTAGCCTTTGCGTAACGGTGTAATGAGCGATCCTGCCGTTCGCCTTTTCAGCGCTGATAGGGATTGCCTGTAGGGCGAAGCTCATGACCATCAAGTGAAGTGACGGTGTCAATGGCGGCACTGTCTGACTCTTTCATGGTTTCCTGAAGTAATACCGCTTGCTTTTTTTGAGTTGCTGAGAAATAGAAAATGGGAAGATCTGGGCGTATCAAAGGAGTTCGTTGACATAGAGCACCGATTCCTCTAGTCTCCTTCTGGTCCATCATCAAGGTCTTGTTTACTGAGCATTTTTGGCAAAATTCCAGGCCTAAGAATTAGGTCATGCTGGTAAAGATGCATCATTCCTATGTGCAAAAAAAGATAGGCCATCGATTTCTCGATGGCCTATCTACTAATTTTCGTTTAACAGAACCTTAAATTAGAATAAGGTAAACTCTACACGACGGTTTTGTTGGCGACCTTCGGCAGTTTTGTTACTTGCAATTGGTTGGTCTGGACCGTAACCTGTTGCTTCAATTCTCGATGCATTTGCACCTTGGGATACTAAATAAGCTTTAACAGATTCTGCTCTTTCTTTAGATAAACGTAAGTTCAATTCTCTTGAACCAGTGATATCTGTATGACCTGCTAATTTTAAGCTAAAGTTTTTCTCTACCAATAAAGCAGCTACTTTATTTAAGGTAGTGTAAGATTTAGATCTAATGGTTGATTTACCTAAATCGAATTCTAAGTTTTTGATAGCCTCATCTACTACTTTACGATCTGCTTCGGTAATTACTGTAGTTTCTTTCACCACTTCTCTCTGAACTTTGATTGGACATCCAGAGCCATCAACTACAGTACCGGCAGCAGTACCTGGACATTTATCAAATTTATTGGCTACGCCGTCATTATCATCATCGCCCATATCTTTTGCATATTGCTCTCTATCGCGTTGTGCATTCTGTTCTGCTGTAGATAATGCTCTTCTTAACGCTTCACTTTCTTCTTTAGATTGGATACGAAGTGCTGCTAATGAGCTATAGTTTTGTAATTGAGGTTTTGATTTGCTACCCAAAGCGAATTCTAAACCAGCGTGCGCATAGGCGAACTTATCATTAGTTGCTCCGTTAACCCCATTAAATGTAGGTGATTTCACAAAGTTCACATCATAACCTAAGTCTAAGTTGATACCTCTAGCTACACCAAGTTTAAAACCTATACCTGTAGGGATATACCATCTTTCGTCGTAACCTTGGTAGTTATTTGCCGAACCA
>NZ_SRMP01000006.1 GCF_005925325.1 Pedobacter helvus
GAGAAGTTAAGCCCATCCGAGCCGATGGTACTGCGGTAACACGTGGGAGAGTAGGTCGGTGCCTATCCTTACAGCCCCTTGCAGAGATGCACAGGGGCTTTTTTGTTGCAACAAACTTTCCCAAAGGCACTGTCCCCGTTGGACAGCCAATAGCCCATACACATCTTCCTCAATTCCACAATGGACAGAAAATCCTGGCAAACTTCACATGTCAAGTAAATTGGAAATCAACTCTTTAATTGATTTCGAGCTTCGCCTATTTATCAATTTAGAGAGTTAGATAAGATATCTATATAAAAGCCTAAGACTATAATTCTGCAATAGTTTCTTTGTTAATTTTTGTTAAAGTTGCTTCGCTACCTTATCGATACTTTTTAAAAGGTTATTTTTGTATATTATGATATATAATCTAAAAGTTAAGATGAGAGTTTACAGAATAGTTATATCGGTTTTCATATTATTGGCTACCGCAGGTATCAGCAGCGCTCAAGATAAGAATGTTAAGTTGCCGCCTAATTGGTTCAATTTAGATCTTTTATCTGATGGTTACTTTGGTATCAGTACTGAAAAAGCTTATAAAGAGTTATTAAAAAATCAGAAGCCAAAGCAAAAGATAGTAGTAGCTGTGATTGATGGAGGTACGGATATCAAGCATGAAGATTTAAAAGATGTATTGTGGACTAATCAAAAGGAAATTCCTGGAAATGGTATCGATGATGATGGCAATGGCTATATAGATGATGTTCATGGGTGGAATTTTATAGGTTCTAAGAATGGCAATCTATTTCATGATAATCTAGAACTTGTTCGCATTAAGAGGAAGCTAGAGCCCAAATATCGTTCTGTAATTAGAACAACGGTTTTAGATAGTGCGGAAAAGGAAGAGTACAATTTGTACAGAAGGGTTGTTTCCGATTTTGGTAAAAAGTATGATGAGGCTAGTTCTGTTTTTCCTATCTATATCGCTATTAAGAAAGTGATGGATTCGGTGGCATTTGTCAACCAAAAGAAAATTCCTTCGTTAGAAGACATGGAGAAATACAGAGCTGATGATGAAATGCAAGAGTATATCAAGAAAATTGTACGTAAAGGTTCAAAAGACGAGGGTAGCATTGAGAAGTTTTATCAGTCTATAGAGAAAGGTCACAAAGAGCTTGAGCAAATGCTTAAGTATAATCTAAATGAAAATTATGATGAGCGGGCAGCTTTAGTTGGTGATGACTATTCAAATTCAAACGAGCGTATTTATGGTAACAATGATGTAGCCGGACCGGATGCTGATCATGGTACTCACGTATCAGGTATTATCGGTGCAAATAGAAATAATGAAATCGGAATTAAAGGAGTAGCTAACAATGTAAGCATTATGACTATCAGAGTAGTTCCACAGGGAGATGAGAGAGATAAAGATGTGGCTAATGGTATCAGGTATGCTGTAGATAATGGTGCTAGGGTAGTTAATATGAGTTTTGGCAAAGGTTATAAGTGGGATAAGAAAGTGGTAGATGAAGCTATCAAGTATGCGGAAAGTAAAGGTGTTTTATTGGTTCATGCGGCCGGTAATGATAACCAGGACAATGACGTGACAGATAATTTTCCAAACAAATACTACGATAGTCCAGAATCGGAAGCTTATGCTAAGAAGAATAAAAAATTGGAAGTGAAGCCTTTTGTTCCTGCAGCTCCTAACAACATGAATGGTGGGCCAGTTGGAGCTCCAAGAAGAGATGTGCTAGTTAAGGCCGCTCCTTTGGATACGATAAAATACCAGCTGCCTCATGCGAAAAATTGGATCGAAGTAGGAGCCAGTGCTTATAAAGATGACGATAACTTAAAGGCATCCTTCTCTAACTACGGAAAATATAACGTAGATGTTTTTGCGCCGGGATTTATGATCAATTCTACAGTGCCAAACTCAAAATATGAAGAGTTTGATGGTACAAGTATGGCAGCACCTGTAGTTTCCGGATTGGCTGCTTTGATTTTGAGCTATCATCCAGAATTAACAGCTGTAGATGTTAAAGATATCATCATGAAATCGGTAACCAAAGTAACTAGGAAAGTGAAAAACAAAAATGATAAGGATGAGACCATACGTGTTAATTTCTCGGATCTCTGCGTTAGTGGCGGAATTGTAAATGCTTACAATGCACTTAAACTAGCCGAAACTTATCAACCGTCGACAGCAAAATAGTTTAATAAAATAGAAAGCAAAATCCTTAGCTCACGCTGAGGATTTTTTTTTGCACAGTGTTTTTTAATCCTTTTTTGGATTTCGATGTCTATCTTCATTAACAACACAGATGTAAACCACAAAAAAATGAAACTATTTTACGCTTTTTTATTATCCGGTTGTGCAAGCCTTCAGGTTTATGCGCAGAAACTTCCAGATATCCAGTCGTCTAATGTAATCGCACCAAACACAGTTAGAGTAGATGGACGAAATCTAGAATGGAATAACTTTTCAGCAGAAAATAAAAGGACTGGATTGCTTTATACGATTTCAAACGATGATAAAAATTTATATCTAGCACTAAAAGCTATTTCTAACGAAACTATCACTAAAATTTTTGCGGGAGGAATTTCTTTTAGCATCAATACCAAAGGTAGAAAGAGAGAAGACGATGCAAATACGATTACTTACCCCACAATTACTAGAAACAATGTTAATCGATTCGGAGCTGGTCAAGGTGCTCAAAATAGGCAACGAATGGGACAAAATAGACCAGAACAAAGTCAGGAGCAAAGAGATTCTGCCACTTTTGAGCAAAGGAAAACTCAATTGGCTGCTATAAAAGAGATCAAAATTAAAGGCTTTAATGTTGCTGATTCACTGATATCCATTTATAACGAATATGGAATTAAAGCAATAGGTAAGATGGATGAGCAGAAAGCATATTTCTGTGAAATTGCAATTCCATTATCGACTTTAGAACTTTCGGTTAATGATAAAAAGGAGATCGCCTATCAAATTAAATTGAATGGAAGACAGGGTGGAAATTTCCCTATGAGAGCTAATGCAGGCGGAGGCTTTGGTGGTGGAGGAAATAACCGAGGTGGTTTTGGCGGTGGCAATAACAATGCTGCTCAGCAAGATCTAATGGTCGCTACCGATTTCTGGGGCAAATACATCATTCAAAAATAATAGCTTACCTCTAACATAAACATGAAAATGAAGAAGCTGTTATTTAGACTAGTTGTATTACTACCGCTTTGGTGTTTAGCCCTTAACCTATATGCTCAAAATCCTCCAAGAGGAAAAAATGTTCCACCGCCAATTGCTACCCGAGAAATTAGCGGCATTGTTAAAGATTCTACCGATTTAGGAGTTCCAGGTGTCACTATCCGATTAACTTCTGAAAGAGATACGCTGATTACCAGTACCAATCCAGATGGGATATTTGTATTTAAGAACGTGAAATTGGCTACTTATACCATGAGCTTTACGATGATGGGTTACAAGCAGCAAATCAATAAATACAAGCAGAACGATGCCATTCCTAGAGTGGTGATGGATCCGATTATCCTGAAGCCAATGGCAAATACTTTAAATGAGGTGGTGATTAACGGGACGCCGTCTATCACTTACAAAACGGATACGGTAGAGTATAAAGCCAGCGATTACATTGTTCGGGAAAATGCAACAGTTGACGAGTTGCTAAAGAAGATGGAAGGAATGGAAGTGGCAAATGATGGCACTCTAATCCACCAGGGTAACAATGTAACTAAAGCAAAAATTAACGGTAAAACTTATGCCGGTGGAGATGTTGCTACAGCTATTCAAAATCTACCAGCCGAGATTGTAGATAAAATCCAGATTGTAGATGATTACGGCGATCAGGCGGCTAGAACGGGAATTAAAGATGGTGATCCCGAAAAGGTGTTGAATATCGTAACTAGAACAGATAAGTCGGTAGGGAATTCTGCAAATATTCAAGCCGGAGGTGGGAGCAACGAGCGTTACGAAAGTTCGCTGTTCGGTACTCGACTAAACGGCAATCAGAACCTTTCAGTTAATCTGCGTTTAAACAATACCGTTAATGGTGTAGCCAATACTGGTGCAAACGGTGGCGAAGCGATTGGTAACGGTGGCGGAGGCGGCGGCCGTGGAAATGGCGGCAACAATGGTGGTGGTAATAGAGGCAGTAATGCTGGCGGAAATACAAATAATGGAAACTCGGCCAGCGGTAGTGGAGGAACAACCAATAGTGGCGGTTCTGCGTTTTCTTATCGAGATCAGATCGGTAAAAAAGTTCGCATCAATACCAACTATAGATATAACTTTAGCAATGTCAATTCTTTGAACAGTAGCTTGTCCGAGATCTATTCTACTAATGGAACCATATTTTCTACCAACGAAAGTGAGCGAGATAACAAGACTAGAAACCATAACTTCAATTTCGAGCTAGAAGCAGATTTGGATAGCAATAACTTTTTGAGGATTACACCAGAAATCACTTTCTCGTCAACTAATAGCAGTAGTTTATCGAGTATTGGCCAATCTGGAGATTTGATTACTCAAAACCAGTTGGGAAGTAATTTAGGTAAAAACACTAGACCAAATATAGGCGCTACTGTTTTCTATCAGCATATTTTTAATAAACCAAGACGTAATTTTTCGTTGCAGTTTAGTTTTAACAGTTCAGATCAAGAATCAGATCAAGAACGTAATACAAAGTTCTACAAAGATGATATCAATGTATTAGACTCGTTGGTACATCGCTTAATTGAGAGAAGAAATTTAACTTCTAATTATCGAGGAAGTTTTACTTATGTAGAACCAATTGCAACTAATAGTCAACTCGAGTTTAACGGACAGATCAACTACAATGGTTACGACAATAGAGCGATTACAAGCAATATTGATGCTTTTGAAAATCGAACAGTGGTAGACTCTCTGAGCAACATTTACGATTATTCATTTACTCAAGCTAGAATTGCGCTAAACTATCGATACGGATTAACCAATACTTCGAAATTTAGATTTTCACTAGGCTTAACTGGCGTGCCTGCGGTTTTGAGCGGTACAAAAGTAAGCCTAGGAACAACTACGCATCGCAACAGTTTCAATCTTATTCCAATTGCGAGGTTTCAATATCAGTTCTCTAAAACGCACAGCATACAAGTTAACTATTCAGGAAACGCAAAAGAACCTACTTTTGATCAAATCCAACCGGTTAGAGATGTTTCAAATCCGCAAAATACCATTGTCGGAAACCCAGATTTGAAGGTGACCTTTAATCATGCTGTTAATTTGAGTTACAACAATTATATCGCTAACCATAAACTAAACTATTCTGTAAATGCCAATGGCACGTTAATAGATAACTCGGTGGTGAGCAATGTAGTGCAAATTTTCAACAGCAGTAACCAATTGTTGCGTAACGAAACTCGCTACGTAAACATGAACGGCGGTTACCGTATTGGTGGTAATTATTCTATCAGTAAGCAACTAAATAACAGAAAATATAATTTGGCTTTAAGCGGTAATGTCAATTATAATCATGGTGTTTCTATGAGTAATAACATTGAAAGTATTACCCGCACTTGGAACATTACAGAACGTTTCGGACCGCGTATCAATCCTAACGAATGGTTGGAGGTAAATCCGAATGTGTCTTATAATATCACGAAATCTACCAATACAATTAGTACAAACGAGATTAATACCAAAACTTTAGCACTCAATATCGATGGACGTTTCTACATGTGGCAATCACTGATTTTTGGCTACAGTGCCAGTAAGAATTTTGTAAGTGGTATTAATTCGAACATTACGAGTAACCCTTTGGTGATTAATGCTTACGTGCAAAAAGAATTTTTTAAACGTAGAGCTTCTCTTACTTTCCAAGCATTCGACGTATTAAAGCAGAACAATTTTGTGAACCTAAACGTAACTGATTTGGTTAAAACCGAAACTCGTACCAATGCATTGAGTAGGTATTTTATGTTGCGAGCCAACGTTCGTCTGCAAAAATGGACTGGAGCTAAAGGTCGTAACGGTCGCCAAATGATGCGTAGAGGAGACGGTAGTTTTTACTAGTACTTAACCATCATACTAAATTTAATTATTGAGAAGAGCAATACTTGAAGCTTCAAACTTCCTAAAGTCCTGCTTTCACTTCAAGTCCGCACTCTCCACCTGTTGGCGGATCGCTTGCGGGCTTTTCTTTCAATCAGGTCTATTTGGTAAAACGAGGGGTACTATCTGAGGTTTCCGAGCAGTTGCCTAAGTAAAATAAACCCTATTGAAGTGGATCCCAATTTAAGCATCTGTTTTTATTGTCTTTTGGTATGCTTGCTTGTTGCACCGGTTTCATCGGGAGAAGCGTAAAGCGGGGCTGTCTAACAATAGTAGTATAGCAATTGCTTTTCGAAAGAAGTTTATTCTGTAACTAGTTACGAATTACAAATCCGTAGATAGGGCTTCGCGATTGCAAATCACGAAGAGCTAGGAAGAGCGTAAAATGTAGAAGGGAATGCGAATATTTCGTCATCCTGAATTTATTTCAGGATCTGCTAGAGAATGTGATAAAATACAATTTATCTATTCTCTACAAGAGCAACAATGGTCGTTTCAATTAAGATCGCTTCGTGCCTCGCAATGACGATCCCAAAGAAAAAAAGTTCGAGAAATTAACCCCGAACCTTCCCTTACTTCCCGAAAAATCGGGATTTCGTTACACTCAACTTTATCTTTCTTCTATTTGAACTCTCTAAAATCTTGTCCGTCTTTAATGGCTAGCAAGCTTTCGTAAATCAAGCTAATTACATTATCAACGTCTTCTTTGTGTACCATTTCTACTGTAGTGTGCATGTAACGCAAAGGCAATGAAATTAATGCCGAAGGTACGCCACCGTTTGAATAGGCAAAAGCATCAGTATCAGTTCCGGTAGAACGTGAAGAAGCCTGACGTTGGAAAGGAATACCCGCTTTTTCTGCAGTTTTGATTAACAATTTGTTCAGGTTGGTTTGTACCGCAGGAGCGTAAGAAACTACTGGCCCTTTACCTGCCGACAAATCGCCTTGCGTAATTTTGTTGATCATTGGTGTGGTCGTATCGTGAGTTACGTCGGTAACGATGGCTACGTTTGGTTTAATGCGGTGTGCAATCATTTCGGCTCCGCGTAAGCCAATTTCCTCTTGTACCGAGTTTACTACATATAACCCGAAAGGTAATTTCTTTTTGTTTTCTTTTAATAAACGAGCTACTTCAGCAATCATAAAACCACCTGCACGGTTATCTAATGCACGACCAACATAATAACGATCGTTCAATACCATAAACTCATCTTCGTAAGTAATTACACAGCCTACGTGAATACCTAAAGCTTCCACTTCTTCTTTAGTGGTGCAACCGCAGTCTAAGAAAATGTTTTTCAATTCTGGAGTTTGCTCTTTCTCGCCATGACGAGTGTGGATAGCTGGCCACCCAAAAACTGCTTTTACGAAGCCATTTTCTGTGTGGATGTTGACACGTTTAGAAGGTGCAATTTGATGATCAGAACCGCCGTTACGAATCACATAGATTAAACCGTCGTTGGTAATATAATTTACATACCAAGAAATTTCATCAGCGTGAGCCTCAATTACCACTTTATATTCCGCTTTTGGATTGATTACACCAACCGCAGTACCGTAATTATCAACGAAAGTTTCGTCTACATAAGGTTTTAAATATTCTAACCAAAGTTTTTGTCCTTCCCACTCATAACCAGTAGGTGCTGCATTATTAATATATTTCTCGAAAAACTGTAGTGATTTTTTGGTAACTACAGGCACATGCTTTTTATTTTCGTCTTTTTTCTTTGCCATAGTTTTTATTTATGTATGGTGGTAAATGTACAATTTAAAGGCAATTAATGAAACCTGTTTCTTGATTTTTGACATGAAAATCATTATATTCCTACAAAAATAAAACAGCATCATTATGAACGTAATCAAGATTTTTATTCCTGTAGCACTTTTCGTTTTACTTGTAATTGTGGCCTTAATGTGGGGCTTGCCTCGCTACAACGTTTGGCAGCAGGAAATGGCTGGTAAAGCTGAAATGGCTAAAGCCGAGCAGAACCGTAGAATTTTAGTAGAGGAGGCTAAAGCGAGGTTAGAAGCAGAGAAATTAAATGCAGCTGCAGAGATTGAACGTGCAAAAGGTATGGCTGAAGCAATGAAAGTCGAAAATGGAACTTTGTCTGCTACTTACAATCAATATTTGTTTATCAGAACTTTAGAAAAACTGGCGGATAAAGGTAGCTTACCACAAATTATTTATGTGCCATCTGAAGGTTTAACTCCCGTAATGGACTTGAACAAAGCTTTGCCTAAAAAGTAAGCTCCATTTTAATGTATTGCAATTGGTTTCGTTCGTAAGGTTCGCCTACGGTTTCGAAATCAATTTTTTTGTAAAAGCCAATGGCACTTACTCGGGCATTGCACCACAACTTTTTAATGCCTTGGCTTTTACAATAATCAACCAGATATTGTAAGAGTTGGAGACCAAAACCTTTGCCTTGATCATTTGGGAGCACAGCCATTTTTCTAAATTGGGCAGTAGTTCCATCAATAAATAAAGAAACTACGCCCGTAAGTTCGTATTGGTAGTAAAGTCCAAAATGCATCGCGTCAAAATCGCCAGGTAATTCCATGTCGGTAATTTCCTTTTCGGGATACATGGCCAACTGCCTGATGCGCCAAGTAAGGGCGGGGAAGATTTGTTCTATCGGTGCGTTGTTCACGTTATACTTTTCTATTGTAAAACTGATAAATCAGCATATTTAAAATTATGATTGCTGTAACTCCTGCACAAAACATAGACCAACCACCAGCAGCCCACAACCACAAACCTAAGGCAGAACCACAGGCTGCGCCCACAAAACTTACTGACATGAAAATGGTGTTCAGTCGATTTCTGGCTTCGGGAACTAGCGTGTAGATACGGGTTTGGTTGGTTACATGTATGGCCTGCTGACCAATATCTATTAAGATAATACCAATTACAAAAAGGAAAACATTGTGACCTGTGAAGTAAAATAAACCAACACTAATCAATTCTAAGATAAAACCAATCATTAAGTTTTTACGAGGGTTGCTGCCGCCACTTAATTTGCCAACCAATGGCGCAGCTAAAGCTCCTGCAGCACCTGCAATACCAAATAATCCAATTTGATAGGTGCTGAATTGATAGGGTGGATTAGCTAAATACAAAACCATGGTGGTCCAAAAACCCATAATCACAATAAAGGCAAAAAAGTTGATTAAGGAAGCTTCCCTAAGTGCAGGTTGCGTTTTAATGTAGCCAAACATCGAGCTCATCAACTCTTTATAAGTTCCTTTAAAAGTTGGCAAGTTTTTAGGGAAACGGATCGCCATAAGGAAAATCAGCAAGGTACAGATCGCAGCCGCAATTAGAAACATAGCTCGCCAACCCAACAAATCTCCAATAATACCACTAACTGCTCTGGAAGCTAAAATTCCTACCAATAGCCCGCTCATCACGATGCCAATGTTTGCACCTCTATTTTCATCATTACTTAGTGATGCGGTAAGTGGTAAAATCAGTTGGGGAACAATGGAACAAGCGCCAATCAATACACTGGCTATCTCTAATACTAGAAAGCTTTGGGCAAATCCTGCAATAATTAGCGCAACGATAGCCAGCGCTGTAGTAAACAAAATCTGTTTTTTCTTCTCCAACATATCGCCCAAGGGCACTAGAAGAAATAGGCCTATGGCGTAACCAGCTTGAGTTAAAAAAGTGATACTTCCAGCATCGCTTTCGTTCAAATTAAATTCTTTGGCAATGAGAATAACCAAAGGTTGGCAATAATAGATGTTTGCAACGATAAGGCCTGTACAGAAGGCCATTAAAATTACATCAGTTCGTTTCAACATTAGAAGGGGATTAAAGTTGCAAATTTAATAGTTACTGCTCGTTTTCTAGGTAGAGAGTGATTTAATTACAGTAAACTGAGAGAAGGTCTTGCAGATCGCTGAATTCAGTAATAATTTCATTATCTTATCATGGTATTTATAAATGAAATGATGCACACACTTCTACCGCTTTTTTTAATGATGGTTTTGATGATCGTTATGCTTACCATCTGGGCTAACAAACTCAAAATCGCTTACCCCATCTTGTTGGTTTTGGCGGGCTTGGGAGTTAGCTTTATTCCGGGTTTACCTGTTGTTTCCATTGATCCAGATCTGATATTCTTTATCTTTTTACCGCCGCTACTTTTTGAAGCTTCGTGGACTATTTCTTTTAAGGAGATGAAAAAATGGTGGCGAATTATTGGAAGCTTCGCTTTTTTGGTAGTGTTTTTTACTGCGTTTTTGGTCGCTATTGTGGCTAATAAATACATTCCAGGTTTTAGCATTGCTTTAGGTTTTGTGCTTGGAGGTATTGTATCTCCGCCAGACGCAGTAAGTACAGGAGCGATTACCAAGTTTGTGAAAATCCCTAAGACGACTTCCGCGATTTTAGAAGGGGAGAGTTTGCTGAATGATGCCTCATCTCTGATTATCTTACGATTTGCCTTAGTGGCTGTAGGTAGTGGACAAATTATTTGGCAAGAAGCCGCTGTAGATTTCTTGTGGATGCTATTTGGCGGAGTTGGAATTGGCTTAGTCATCGCGTTTATCTTTATGAGGATACATAAAAAATGGTCTACGGACGCAGCTTCTGATACGGCGTTAACACTGATTGCGCCTTATTTTATGTATTGGTTGGCGGAGCAAGTGCATTGTTCGGGGGTGCTAGCGGTAGTAAGTGGTGGTTTGTTGATGTCTTGGCGGCGCTTAGATTTTTTGAGCAGCAGCAGTCGCATCAATGGATACAGTGTTTGGCAAAGTTTTGTTTTTATTTTAAATGGTATTGTCTTTTTGCTCATAGGGTTGGAACTTCCAGAAATTGTTTCGGGCATTCGTGCTAACGGTATTCCTTTATCTACGGCAATTGGTTATGGTGTTTTAGTGACCGCGGTGTTAATAGGAGCACGTATCATCAGTTCATATATTGCCTTACTTTCTACCATTATTTTTAGAAGAAATATTGCCAGAGGGATGAAGTTAAGCCGGCGAAGTTGGTTGTCTCCTTTAATTCTTGGCTGGACTGGAATGCGTGGCGTGGTTTCATTAGCGGCAGCCCTTTCCATTCCCTTAACCTTAAATGGCGCTCCTTATCCTCATCGCAATTTAATTTTGTTCATCACCTTTGTAGCGATATTACTAACCCTGGTTATTCAGGGGCTCACGTTGCCTTATATCATTAATAAATTTCAACCATTTCGAAGTATGCATGTAGCTGAAGAAAAACAAGCGGAGACACGATTACAAATTAAGAAAGGATTAAAACAGCATGTCTATAATCACATCAAAAATAAATATGAAAATGATGAAAAATGGATAGGGCATGTGGGGATGGAAAAAGTTTTAAAACATTGGGAAAACCAAGCGAATACACAAGATATCCGTTGGATAGATGAAAATATTAAAGCGGTGCTTTTGGAGATGTTTGAGCTACAACGACAATACCTGAGCGAGTTAAATAAAGATCCTGAAATTGATGAAGATCTTATTCGCAGTCAGATTTATCAGATAGATTTGTAAGAGGAACGGATTAGGTACGTCTAATCATTTTTTGTGCCGTACATTAAAATTCTTTTAAACGGATATATGGCAGGAAATTTATTGTAGTGCATATGAATTCTATTTACAAAATCTTCTTTAAAAGCAATCCGTTCGGTATCTGTTAGTCGCTCGAAATAAGGTACAAGTGCAGAACCTGAAATAAAATTAAATAACTCAGTGGCGCTGCTCGCAATAATTGGATAAACTTTTAATGAGATATTGATATCGGTTAAACCATTATCAAACAGTAATTGAGTATAGTCATCAATACTTAAAACAGGCGAATGCCTTACGAAACCATTTAACTGTTGGGCATAGTTAGGCTCTTGCACCATTTTTAATAAAATTTGGTTCAGGGTATTTTCGGTTTGTACAGGCATTTGTATAGCCAGTTGCCCGTTTCTATTAAGTTTTGAAATGATTTTTTGGAAAAGTTCTTTGTGTGTATCGCTCCATTGCAGAGCTGCGTTGCTAAAAATCAAATCGTAGGTTTGGATGCCTTGGGCAAAATCTTCTATGGTTTGCTGTTCAAACTTTAAATGTTCGGTTTGTAAATGGCTAGATTTTTCTAGCATTTCTGTAGAGCTGTCTATGCCAACAAAATTGGTATTAGCAAAGTGTTTACTTAAAATAGCTGTTTGTTCGCCAGTTCCACAGCCAACATCTATGGCATTGTCTAAATTTTTATTGCTTATCAAGCTCATTAAATCAAAAAAGGGCTTAAAACGGATGTCCTTAAATTGATTATAAATGTCGGGGTTCCATGGCATAACTATGTTTCTCTAAAGTGGAATATTCCCGTGTTTCTTTCTAGGCATATTCACCACTTTGTTTTCGAGCATCTTAAACGCTTTGATTAATTTTTCTCTAGTTTTAGATGGCTCGATGACCTCATCTACAAAACCGCGTTCTGCTGCACGGTACGGATTGGCGAAAATATCCGAGTACAATTTTTCCTTCTCCAACCATTTTTCTTCTGGGTTTTCAGCAGTGCTGATTTCTTTTTTAAAGATGATTTCTGCTGCACCTTTTGCACCCATTACGGCAATTTCTGCACTTGGCCAGGCGTAGTTCATATCTGCGCCAATGTGCTTAGAGTTCATTACATCGTAAGCACCGCCATAAGCTTTACGGGTAATTACCGTAATACGAGGAACAGTGGCTTCACTAAAGGCGTACAATAATTTTGCACCGTTGGTGATGATCCCATTCCATTCTTGGTCGGTGCCTGGTAAAAATCCGGGTACATCTTCAAAAACCAACAAAGGAATGTTGAAACAATCGCAGAAACGCACAAACCTAGCCGCTTTAACCGAGGCATTGTTGTCTAAAACCCCTGCTAAATAGGCCGGTTGATTAGCTACCACTCCGATACTTCTTCCTGCTAATCTGGCAAAACCAACTACAATATTTTCGGCATAAGCAGCGTGAACTTCCAAAAAACTCTCCTCATCTGCAACTTGTGCAATTACCTCGCGGATATCATAAGGTTGGTTAGCATTTGAAGGTAAAATGTCGTTTAGAGATATTCTTTCTTCCTTACTTAATTCATATGGGGTAGATGGAGCCGCGTCTTCACAGTTTTGCGGTACGTAGCTTAAAATTTTCTTCAAATGATTGATGGCTTCAATCTCATTGGCACAGGCAAAATGCGTAACGCCAGATTTGGTTGCATGCGTACTTGCACCACCTAATTCCTCAGAACTTACTTCCTCGTGGGTTACAGTCTTCACTACGTTTGGACCGGTTACAAACATATAAGAAGTGTTTTCGACCATTAAAATGAAATCTGTAATGGCAGGCGAGTAAACCGCACCGCCAGCACAAGGCCCCATAATAGCCGAAAGCTGAGGAATAACCCCAGATGCTTGTACGTTGCGATAAAAAATATCGGCATAACCACCTAGTGAAACTACACCTTCTTGGATACGGGCACCGCCACTATCGTTTAAACCGATAATTGGCGCACCGTTTTTCATGGCCATATCCATAATTTTGCAGATTTTCTCTGCATGGGTTTCAGATAACGAACCTCCAAAAACGGTGAAATCTTGAGAAAATACATAGGTTAATCTGCCGTTTACAGTACCGTAACCTGTAATTACACCATCACCAAGATATTTCTCGTTTTCCATCCCAAAATCGGTGCTACGGTGAGTGACCAACATACCAATTTCTTCAAAACTACCCTCATCTAACAAAAAGTGAATACGTTCGCGAGCGGTAAGTTTACCTTTCTTATGTTGACTATCTATACGTGCTTGACCGCCACCTAGGTTGGCTTGTTGTATTTTGTCTTTTAAGATTTCGATTTTGTTGTTCATATGATTTGGTATACTTGGTTCATTAGTTCACTTGTTTCCCGAAGTGTCGGCATTTCGCTAGCTCAACATTAGCTCAATCCGAAAGTCGGAAAAATTGGATAATCAAGCTAGCGGCAATATAACAATTCCAGCAATAAAACAATAGATCAATCCAAGCGATTAACCAATTCAAACAATTAACCGCGTCTTACCATCTATACTGTAAGCGAGTTGTGAATACGTTGTCTTTGATATCGCTTTGATAGTTAGGTAGCTGTGTACCATCATTTTTCACATGTTCATTGTATACGGTTAATTTCAAACGACCATTCAATGCGTAGGTAAATCCGTAGCCTAGTGTGCTAAATTTAATATCTCCAGCTGTAGTATTACTTCCTGCCACACCTATTTCAGACTCATCTACATCTGTATTAGGATCATAAACATCATAACCTACTATTGCAGTTAATTTTGTATCTAGAATTTGCTGTGTTAGCCAGAAAAAATAGCCATTAAAATTGCGTAGGTAGAGATTTCCGGTTGGTTGTGCCGAGAAACTGGTGCTCGCTGCCAAACCAGAAATACTTGCCGAAGCTGCTACGCCTGGCTGTTTCCCTTGGATATATTCTGTTTTAAATGAGGTTGCCCCGAAGCTATTTTTGTACCCAACTTGTAAATTTGCCCCATAATAATCTCGTCTGAAATTATAGTCTTCGTTTGCTGCATCGGTAGCGCTTGAAAAACCATTATCTGTTGGTTTAAAAACGGTGGTAGTGTTGCTACGTACGGTTCCTTTGTAAATAGATGCGCCAAATCCTAGCTGCATTTTTTTGTTTGCTAAACTATCAAAACGGAAGTTGAAGTTTCCAATGATATCTTTATTCGAATCGTAATCTTTTGCATTTAAACCACTACCATTTACTACCGCCAGTTCAGCAACTATAAAAGGAAGGATTTTTTTAGGTTTATAGCTAATCATCGCACCCAAATCCCTTTCTCGTGGCATTAGGGTTTGAAACACACGAGCTCTTTCTGGGAAATCCCGATAACCAGATGAATAGACAATCGAATATCCAAATGGCCTATTGAATAAACCAGCGGTGAAAAGCAAAGATTTATCTTCTGGATTGTGAAACTGAATAAAAGCATCCATAATCCTTAATCCATCTTGCGTGCCATCTAATTGAAAAACCACTGAAGAAAACTTATCTACACGATCTACTTTCAAACGCCCACGTCTCAGCATGAAACGACTGGCAGAGTGTTCGCTAAAATCTCCACCAGACCAAGAGTTTATTCCTGGAGACTGTGCTACCTGAAATTGAGTTTGTAGATAACCAGTTATTTTAATGTCATGAGGGTCGTAAGATGAAGGTGCATTATTATTCTGCGCTAGCACAACGAATGGTAAAAAGAAACATGCAAAAACTAAAAAGTTCTTCATTTGGTTTATAATATGGATTGATATACTTATATTGAAATAAAGTTTGAAAATGCCTAATAATTTTGAGACCACAGTAACAATATCCTTATATTACAAATATATTACCTAATATATTTTGATTTTAAATTAATTCGGGATTAATTTGGCAGAATTAGAATTGCATTAGAAATTTATGAATCTAAGAAAATACAAGTTACTAATCATGATCACATTTATGAGCATCTTCGTCTCAAAAATGATCATTTCTGGTGCGCCTGTATTTTTATCGCATTGCGATGATGAGTTTATGGTTTCTGTGATCATGCAATTAGAAAATGAAAATACCTCAGAAGATAAAGGGAAATCAGGAGCTAAGTTTGTAGATTATAAATTGGTATTGCAAAAATACGATTTTAACTATGTGCATCTTGATTTAGATTGTGGCGTTCCTAATAGCTTTATTGAGCATTCTAGACGTTACGTAGATCCACACCATCCCTCTGTTCCAACACCGCCTCCTAATTTTTCTTAAGTTAACGTAATCAAAGCTGCCGCAGGTTTTGTGGTGCTAACTTATAATACACTTAGAAAAATTAATAAAATTCTTTATGAAAAATTCGAATTCGGCCTCGACAGGAGGCGGAATAGCTAAATATTTGCAAAAAAGGAACTTAAAGGCCGATTTGCCATCAAGTATCGTGGTATTTTTAGTGGCTTTGCCACTGTGTTTAGGTATTGCTTTGGCTTCAGGTGCTCCTTTATTTGCAGGTTTACTTACTGGTATCATCGGTGGTGTGGTAGTCGCATCTATCAGTGGTTCTCAGTTAAGTGTAAGTGGTCCGGCAGCGGGTTTAACCACAATCGTATTAGCTGCAATCACTAGCTTGGGTAGCTACCAGGTTTTTTTAATGGCTGTAGTATTGGCTGGTGTTTTCCAGCTCGTTTTAGGTTTAATTAAAGCAGGAACCATTGGTAACTATTTTCCTTCTAGCGTAATTGAAGGTATGTTGGCTGGTATTGGTATCTTGTTAATTATGAAGCAGTTGCCTCACGCTTTAGGTGTGGATAGCGATTTCTTTGGAGACGAAAGCTTCTTCCAAACGGATGGCGAGAATACATTTTCTGCATTAGGAAATGCGCTGCAACATTTTAGCCTTGCTGCAATCGTAATTAGTGTGGTTTCTATATTGATTTTAGTGCTTTGGCCTAAGTTCAAGAAAATCAATGTGGTGCCGGCTCCTTTGGTAGTAGTTGCTCTTGGTATAGTTGGGGCAATTATTTTTAATGGTTCTTCAAATGCTTTGAAAGAAAGCCAAATGGTAAAAATCCCTGAAGTAAACAGCGCATCTGAATTCTTCAGCTTATTTACCATGCCAGATTTTTCTATGATTTTCGACTCTAAAGTTTTGGTAGTGGCATTAACGATTGCGGTAGTAGCAAGCTTAGAAACATTATTGAGTTTAGAAGCAGTAGATAAAATCGATCCTCTGAAAAGAGTTTCTCCAACCAATAGAGAGCTAATTGCCCAAGGTGTAGGTAACATTACTAGCGGTATGTTAGGTGGTTTACCTATGACTGCGGTAATTGTACGTAGTTCGGCAAACGTTAATGCCGGCGGACGCACAAAAGTATCAGCAATTTCACATGGTTTGTTGCTGTTATTGTCATTGCTTTTTATTCCTTCGTTAATTAACATGATCCCGCTTTCATGTTTGGCGGCCATCTTATTGGTAACCGGATATAAATTAGCGAGAATAGGCTTGTTTAAACACATGTACCACAAAGGATGGGATCAATTTATTCCATTTGTAGTTACTATTATAGGTGTAGTTGGTATAGATTTGTTAAAAGGAGTTGGAATTGGTATGGCTGTATCTATCTTCTACTTATTAAGAACCAACATGCGCAATCCCTTCTTTTACCGAGTACAAGAGGATGGAAATAAAAAGAACATCAGGATCAAACTTGCGGAAGAAGTATCGTTCTTGAACAAAGCTTCCATTCAGGTGTTATTGATGGACATTCCTAACGAAACAAACGTTGTAATTGATGGAAGTAATTCTAGATATATTGATCCGGATGTGTTAGAGGCCATCCATAATTATAAACATAATGCTTATACTAGAGGGATTGTTGTCACATTAGAAAATATCCAAAAAAGTTACACTGTCCCAAAAATGAATATTAAAATTGTTGAACAAAATAAAAACTTAAAATAATGAAGGCACATACCTCAGAAACACAAGCTACAATTACCCCAGAAAAAGCACTTGAAATACTTAAGCAAGGTAATGATAGATTTGTGCAGAATTTGAAAGCCAACAGAGACTTGTTGTCACAAGTGAACGATACCAGAGCTGGACAATGGCCATTTGCTGTAATATTGAGCTGTATTGATAGCCGCACTTCGGCAGAATTGATCTTTGACCAGGGGTTGGGAGATATATTTAGTGTAAGAATAGCAGGGAACTTTGCCAACCAAGATATTTTAGGCTCTATGGAATTTGGCTGTAACGTTGCGGGATCTAAACTGATCGTGGTATTAGGTCACTCGAAATGTGGCGCTTTAAAAGGTGGTTTGGATGCTGCTGCTATTAGCCAAACCGAAATGGAAAACCTTAAACATTTGGTAGGTCATTTTAATCCAATTATTGAAAGAATCATTAACGAAGGAGAAGAGCGTTCTTCTAAAAATGATGATTTATTGGAAAGATTGAATGTACACAACGTGAAGCAAACCATAGAAGACATTCGCAGCCAAAGCGCTACCTTAAACCAGATGGAAAAAGAGGGTAAAATTAAAATAGTTGGTGCCAATTACGATGTAGAAACCGGTGTTGTAAGCTGGTTATAGTATCTTAATTTTGAAATATGTCATCACATCAAGATAAAATCACTTACGAAAGTTTGTTAGAAGGTAACAAAACGTGGGTTGCCGAAACCTTAAAAGTGGATCCCACCTTTTTCGATGAACTATCGGTTGGGCAAACGCCACCAATTTTATGGATTGGCTGCTCTGATAGTAGGGTGCCGGCTAACCAAATTACGAACACCATGCCGGGCGATATTTTCGTACACCGTAACATCGCAAACGTTGTAACCCATAACGATATGAGCTTGTTAAGTGTATTAGATTACTCGGTAAACGTTTTGAAAATTAAACATATCATTGTTTGCGGTCATTACGGTTGCGGTGGTGTAAATGCTGCCATGGGCAATAAACAGGTAGGTTTAATTGATAATTGGTTAAGAAACATTAAAGATGTTTATAAGGCAAATGAGAAAGAAGTTAAAGCTATCGAAGATCCTCAACAAAGATTTGATAGGATGGTAGAGTTAAATGCTATTCATGGTGCTAAAAACGTTATGAGTACTTCAATTGTACAAAATGCTTGGGCAAATGGACAAGAATTAGCTGTTCACGCCTGGGTTTATAGTTTAAAAACCGGCTTAATCAAAGATTTGGAAACCAATGCTTCGAGCGTAGAAGATGTTCCAGAGTTGTTTAAAATGGATATAGCATAGTTGTAGGTTTAGTAGTATATAATGTTGGAGAGGGTGCCTAGCGTTTGGGCATCCTCTTTTTTATGCAAATACTTGAGCTGAGTTTATTTATTACGTTGTACCAAATAATAACATCCATATAAAAACAAGAGCCATATCGGAATGAGCTCTACCGACATTTTTAGTCCGGTAAGCCACATCACTACAAGTATACCTGCCAAGAAAAATAAGCAGATGTAATTGCTAATGGGATATAGAAAGGAAGGGAATTTGGTTTGCTCCAACTGATGTGCTTTTCTGAATTTGATGTGGGTATAGCTAATCATTAGCCAGTTGATTACAAGTGCCGATACCACTAAAGACATCAATATACTCAACGCTTGTTCTGGGATGAGCTTATTGATAACGATACATACAGCAGCGAACAATGCAGAAACTAAAATCGCCATTACGGGAACATAGTTTTTGTTAAGTTTCGACAGCAACTTCGGTGCATTACCTTGTTGTGCTAATCCGTAAAGCATACGGCTATTGCTATACACGCTACTATTATACACCGACAGGGCTGCGGTAAGTACAATAACATTCAATACATTCGCAATCAACTTCGTGAAATTGATGTTTTGTCCAAAGATATCAAGTTGAAACCCATTCAGCCTTTCAAAGACCATTACAAACGGGCTGCTACCATCCGTAATGCTTTTCCATGGCGATAAGGAGAATAAAATGATCAATGCTCCAACGTAAAAAATCAAAATTCTATAGATGACTTGGTTGGTTGCCTTGGGGATATTTTTCTCCGGATTTTCAGCTTCTGCAGCAGTAATGCCTACTAATTCTAATCCTCCAAATGAAAACATGATAAGGGCCATCGCTGCTAAAAGACCTTCGTAGCCACCACTGCCATTTCCACTAAGCCAGCCTTTTGGAAAGAAACCTCCATCGTTCCATAAATTTTGGATAGTTGCTTGTTCTCCGCCCGTACCGCTTAACAAAAGATAACTGCCAAATAAAATCATTGCTATAATGGCAACTACCTTTACAATGGAGAACCAAAATTCTGCTTCGCCATAAACTTTTACAGAGGCGAGGTTCAGCATGTTGATAACCACGAAAAAGAAAGCGCTAGAAGCCCAAAGCGGAATTTCTGGCCACCAAAATTGCACATAAATACCAATTGCGGTTAGTTCCGACATGCTTACCAGGATATAAAGCATCCAATAATTCCAGCCAGAGGCGAAACCAGGGAAAGGCCCCCAATATTTATAAGCAAAATGACTAAAGCTGCCCGATACCGGCTCTTGCACTACCATCTCGCCAAGTTGACGCATGATGAAGAATGCAATGAAGCCAGCAATGGCATAACCTAAAATTACAGATGGGCCAGCTAATACTGCCGCTGGACCAATGCCTAAAAACAAACCAGTGCCTATTGCTCCGCCTAAAGCAATTAACTGGATATGTCTATTCTGTAACCCTCTTTTTAGATCTTTTTTGTTGTCGGTATTTTCCAATTTGATAATATTGAAGTTTCGGTATTCTTATTCTGTGTGCTAAAATACTCTTTTGAACAAGAAAGCCCCAAAATTTTGGGGCTTTCTATTGTTATGCATGATAACGTAGCAAATCAAATTTGCTGTTTATGGTAAAACCGCGATTAGTCGTTTGCTAAAAACGGATAAGTATAATCTTTTGGTGGATCGAAAGTTTCTTTGATGGTACGTGGAGAAACCCAACGTAACAAGTTGATCATCGAACCAGCTTTATCGTTAGTACCGCTACCTCTTGCTCCGCCAAATGGTTGTTGGCCAACTACTGCACCGGTACATTTATCGTTGATATAGAAGTTTCCAGCCGCATTGCGTAAACGAGTAGTCGCTTTGTCAATCGCATAACGATCTTGAGCAATCACTGCGCCTGTTAATGCGTAGATAGAAGTGCTATCAATAATTTCTAAAGTTTGATCGAAATCTTTGTCGTCGTAAACGTATACTGTTAATACAGGGCCAAAAAGCTCTTCGCTCATGGTCGTATATTTCGGATCATCCACTACTAAAACTGTAGGCTCAATGAAGTAACCTTTGCTCTTATCATAATTTCCGCCAGCAATAATTTCTACACCTTTATCTTTTTTAGCTTGATCAATGTATTTAGCTAGCTTGTCAAAAGATCTTTCATCGATTACCGCATTGATGAAATTGCTGAAATCTTCAGTAGGTCCCATTTTTAGGGTCGCCAAATCTCTCAACAATAATTCTTTGATATCAGCCCATTTGCTTTTCGCGATATAAACTCTAGAAGCTGCCGAACATTTTTGTCCTTGATATTCGAAAGCACCTCGTAAAATAGCTGTACTTGATACTTGTGCATCGGCAGAACCATGAACTAAGATGAAATCTTTACCGCCAGTTTCGCCAACTATGCGAGGATAAGTTTTGTATTTGAAGATGTTTGAGCCGATAGTTTTCCAGATTTCTTGGAATACTGCCGTAGATCCTGTGAAGTGGATACCTGCAAAATCAGGGTGCGAGAATATCACATCACCTATATCCGGCCCATGGCCATAAATAAGGTTGATTACACCGTCAGGTAAACCTGCTTCTTTGAAGATTTGCATAATCAAGTTTGCCGCATAAATTTGAGTATCTGCTGGTTTCCAAACCACTACGTTGCCCATCATCGCTACGCAAGAAGGTAAATTACCTGCAATTGCAGTAAAATTGAAAGGAGTTAAAGCAAATACAAAGCCTTCTAACGGGCGTTGCTCTACTCTGTTCCAAGTTCCGCGAGGAGAAACTGGGGGTTGTTGTTTGTAGATCTCCGTCATATAACTCACGTTGAAGCGTAAGAAATCTATAAACTCACATGCAGAGTCGATCTCTGCCTGAAAAGCATTCTTGCTTTGACCAAGCATCGTCGCGGCGTTTAACTTGTATCTATAAGGTCCAGCAATTAAATCTGCAGCTTTTAAGAAAATTGCAGCTCTTTGTTCCCACGCTAGGTTTTCCCAATCAGCTTTTGCGGCTAATGCTGCATCAATTGCTTGTTGCACGTGAGACTTGGTTCCTTTGCTATAAGTAGCTAAAAGGTGTTGGTGATCATGTGGAGGAGTGATTTTTCCTTTGTCATCAGTAAAAACCTCTTTACTTCCAATATACATTGGGATGTCAATTACTTTTGATCTTCCCTCGGCCAAAGCCGCTTTTAGTAGTTCTCTTTCCTTGCTTCCTGGAGCGTAACCTAAAATGGGCTCGTTAATAGGGGTAGGAACATTAAAAAATCCTTTAAGCATAATAAGTAAGTTAATGCGCAAATATAGGGCTTTAGTTTTTATCACTAGTCATAGAAAAGATAAGAGTTGTTTACTATAAGATATAGTAACATATTTTATACCTTGATTTAGCTGTTAGGTCATTTTTGTGCAAAAAAGTCACATAATTTTAAAATATTAACGGTGTTAATTATATTTGAGCCGACTTAAAAAATATGGGAAGAAAAGAAAAAGATAAAAAGCAGATTGAAGATGTGAGATTGAGGATATTGGAGGTAGCTAAAAACCTTTTCCTGAAGAATGGTTTTGAGGCAACTTCGATTCGTAAGATTGCTGCTGAAATACAACTTAGCCCTACTACAATTTACCTTTATTACAAAGATAAGGGCGAAATTGCATACACACTGCATAAAGAAGGTTTTAAGCTGTTGGGCGAGCAGTTTTTTGTGCTACAGCATGTAGAAAGTGGCTTTGAAAGACTAAAGGCGATGGGTAAGGTTTATTTGAACTTTGCTATTCAAAATACTGATTTTTATCAGCTTATGTTCATTATGAAAGAACCAATAGATTTTATCGCTGATAAAGATTCATGCCAATGGGAAGAGGGAGAATTTGCCTTCGGAGCTTTATTGCAAACCGTGTTAGATTGTAAGGCCGAAGGATATTTTAAAGGGTTAAATGAGAATAATGTAGCCTTAAACGTTTGGTCGTTGGTGCACGGCTTGTGTAGTTTGAAGCTGCAAGGCCATTTAGATCATGTGGCAAGCGCACACCTGCATGTACCGGAAGATCGGGACTTGTTAGAGGAAGCTTTTGAAACTTTTGTGATGATGTTAGATAAAATGAAATGATATGTTAACAGTGTTAATTTTAAGAAATAAATTTTACTTTTTTACGCTGTGCATGCTGTTTTGTTTATCGACAGCTAAAGCACAGGATGTTCTAAAAGTTTATATAGATACGGCTTTTAAAAACAACATCGTTTTACAACAGAAAAATGTGTCCTTAGAAAAAGCGCAATATGCCTTAAAGTCTGCAAAAGGATTATTCCTGCCAACAGTAGCGTTTCAAGGTGCCTACCAAACAGCAGATGGCGGTCGTAATATTCCGTTGCCATTAGGCGATTTGATGAATCCTGTTTACAGTACGCTGAACCAAATCACTGGAAGCACTAATTTTCCGATGCTGGAAAACCAGACGATTAACTTTTTGCCTAAGAACTTCCACGACGCAAAATTGCGGACTACGGTTCCCATTATCAATACGGATATTATTTATAACAAACGCATTGCACAGCAGCAATTGGTATTGAAAGAATATGAAGTGCAGATTTATAAACGCGATTTAGTTAAAGAAATCAAGACTGCTTATTATAACTATTTAAGTGCGCTTGCTGCGGTAGATATTTATAGATCAGGCCTGCAATTAGCTAAAGAGGGACTTCGAGTAAATGAAAAACTTTTGGAAAATGGAAAGGGATTGCCAGCCTATGTATTGCGGTCGCAAAGTGAAGTGGAAAATGCAAATGCGACCTTGTTAGATGCGGAGCAGAAGGTTACAAATGCTCGCCTGTACTTTAATTTTCTTCTAAATAGGGATGCGAACGATGCCATTATAGCTGATGCGAATGATAAGTCTGAACTAGTCAAGGTAGAAGGTTTATTGTCAGGTTTAATTATCGCAAGCCAAAGAGAAGAGTTGAAAGCATTAGGACAGGTAGAGGGGATTAATAAGAACGTGCAAAAGATGAATAGTCAGTTTGCCGTACCAAAGTTAGGTGCTTTCTTGGATGTAGGTACGCAGTCTGAAGGTTTTCATTTTAACTCCAATACTAGATATTATATGGTAGGCTTGCAGCTGGAAATCCCGATTTTCTCTGGAAGCAGGAACAGTAATAAACAAAAAGAAAGTAGCCTCGACTTGAAAAATGCAGAGCTAAACTCAAATTTGGTAGCGCAACAGTTGAGCTTGTCTGCTAAAGTTTCGCAGAATAATTTACGTTCTGCGTATCAAACTTACCAATCGTCTCAAAAGCAATTCGAGGCTGCATCTACTTATTTGAGATTGATAGACAGGGGATATTTAGCTGGAGCAAATTCATTTGTGGAAACTATTGATGCTAGAAATCAATATACCTCGAGCAAAATTTTAGTCAATATTAACTTCTATAAAGTGCTTACCGCTATGGCCAATATGGAACGTGAAACGGCATCTTATTTAATCAATTAACCAAATACACGATTAAACAATTAACCCAATAATGAAAACGAACATTCTACATATCACATTCGGCTCAGTTTTGTTGTTGTTCCTAGCTTGTAAAAGTGGAGAGCAGCGAGAAAAAGCCATTATCCAACAAGATACTATTCCGGTTAAGGTGGTTTCATTAGTTGAAGAAGATACAGATGCAGAAATCATTACTTCCGGATATTTTACCACCAACGATGAAACTATTCTTTCTTTCAAGAATGGAGGAGTGATTAATCGGATTTATGTGAAGGAAGGAGATCGAATTACTAAAGGTCAGTTGTTGGCTTCGGTAAATCCTACAGAAATCGGTTCGCAAGTAGAGCAGGTGCAACTTTCTTTGCAGAAGGCACAACGCGATTACGATAGGGCGAACAAGCTTTTCAAAGACAGCGTGGCTACTTTGGAGCAATTACAAAATGCAAAAACCGCTTTAGATGTAGCAAAACAACAAATCCAGTCTGCCAAATTTAATGAAGGCTATACTTCTATAAGAGCTACCAGAAATGGTTACGTACTTAAGAAGTTGGCTAACGATGGACAAATTGTTGGACCTGGCACACCTGTACTTCAAATTAATGGAGCGAGCGAAGGTAACTGGATATTGAAGGTGGGTTTAAGTGATAAACAATGGTCGGATTTAAAAGTGGGAGATAGGGCTACAATCAGCTCGGAAGCTTTATCCGGACAAGTCTTGCAAGCTAAAGTGAGCAGGAAATCTGAAAGTATTGATCCTCAAAGTGGAACATTTGGTGTAGAGCTGGCTTTGAATGAACATCAAGTTAAGGGTTTAGCGGCCGGACTATTTGGTAAGGCGAGTATTTTCCCTTCTAAAAAACAGAACTCGTTCACTATCCCTTATGATGCACTTTTAGATGGGGGCGAAAATGAAGGTTATGTTTTTGTAACCAATGATAATCAGACGGCGAAGAAAGTAAAAGTGCAATTGGGTGCCATACAGAAAGATAAAATTTCGGTAACTGGTGGATTGGAAAATGCTAGTGCTGTAATTATTGCGGGGAGCGCTTACCTTACCGATGGTTCTAAAATTAAGGTGGTGAAGTAACCCCCTCTGCCTTCGGCATCTCTCCCCTGAGGGAGAGAGAATAGCATTGAGTATAGAACGTGCCCAGCTTATAACATTTGAATAGGCGCTATGTTTCCCACCTTTGGAGAGCTTGCTCCGATATTTCGGAGGGGTAGGATTTTTGGTACACAGGCTTAAGTTAAATAAACCTGATGGTAGCGGATCCCGATTTTTCATCGGGAATAGCGTACAGCAGGAAACAGGGAACGATGGAAGCAGAGATTTGCTTTTCAAAAAAATAGATAAAATTCGAACAGAATCGGAATGAAAATATCAGACTACGCAGTAAAAAATTATCAGTTTACCTTAATTATGGTATTGATGGTGATGGCTTTGGGGATCACCACTGTTTTAAATATGCCAAGAGCCGAAGACCCAGATATGAATCCGCCGAACTTTCCGGTAGTGGTGGTTTATCCTGGGGCTAGCCCAAAAGATATGGAAGAGCTGGTAGTGAAGCCACTCGAAAAACGTATCTATGGCTTGGACGATATCAAGAGCATCAAAACTACCATTAGGGATGGCTTAATGGTGGCCATTGTAGAGTATAAATATGGTGTAAATGTAGACGACAAATATCAGGAGCTGGTAAGAGAAATCAATAGCGAGCGACCTAATTTGCCGCAGGAAATTTATGCAATGGATGTGCAGAAGATCTCACCTTCTGATGTGAATATTCTACAAGTGGCACTGGTTTCTGAGAATGCTTCGAGAGATAAATTGAAAGCTGCTGCGGAGGAACTTCAGGATCAGTTGGAGAAAATTCCGGCGTTAAAAAATGTTGAGATTGTTGGTCTTCCAGATCAGTTGGTTAAGGTTGATTTGGATTTGGAAAAACTGGCCTTATTACGCATTCCGGTTACTCAAATCGCCAATGCGATACAGAGCGAGGTGGCCAATATTCCGGGAGGAAGTATTGATGCTGGCACTAAGTCTTTCAATATCAAAACCAGCGGTAACTATCAAAGTATTGATGAAATTAGAAATACCATTGTAGCTAGTGCTGGCGGAAAAAATACCACGCTTAAAGATGTGGCCAATGTATATTTCGATTATTCTCAAGATAAACACATTACACGTTTAAATGGCTTTAGAACTGTATTTGTGGTGGCTGCCCAGAAAGTTGGTGGTAACATTACACAAACGCAGGAAGCTTATTTGCCAGTTTTAGATGCTTTCAAAAAGACTTTGCCAAGCAACATAGATCAGCAGGTGATGTTTGATCAGGCAGATAATGTGAACAATCGTTTAGGCGGCTTGGGTGTAGATTTTGGTATTGCCATTTGTTTGGTGCTCATTACTTTGCTGCCTTTGGGTACACGAGCTTCTTTAGTGGTAATGGTTTCCATTCCGCTATCGTTGGCTATTGGCATCATCCTCATTAATCTTTTGGGTTTCAGTTTAAATCAATTGAGTATAGTTGGATTGGTGGTTTCCTTAGGTTTATTGGTTGATGATAGCATTGTAGTAGTGGAAAATATTGAGCGATGGATGCGTGATGGACACAACCGTTTAACCGCAACACTGAAGGCTACTAAACAAATTGGTCTGGCGGTAGTCGGTTGTACGGCTACTTTAGTAATCGCTTTTATGCCTTTAATGTTTATGCCCGAAGCTTCGGGTGAGTTCATCAGAAGTTTGCCTGTTGCTGTAATTTGTTCAGTTATTGCTTCGATGTTGGTAGCTCTAACGGTAGTACCATTTTTATCGAGCAAGCTATTAAAACCTCATGCTGATGCTAATGGAAATATAGTTTTAAGAACTTTGCAGAAGATTATCCACGGCTCTTATGCTAAATTGTTGGATAAAGCACTGCACAGGCCTTACCTAACTATCTTAATTGGGGTGGTTGTTTTTGCGGGCTCGTTGGCACTCATTCCGGTAATTGGTTTTAGTTTATTTCCAGCGTCAGAGAAACCACAGTTTTTAATCACTGTTTCTACGCCTCTACAATCTAATTTGAAGTACACCGATTCTATAGCGAAACAGATTGAAAAAGAAATTAAAGAAATACCAGAGGTAAAATACTTTGCTTCTAACGTTGGCAAAGGTAATCCGAGGATCTATTATAATTTGTTGCAGACTAACGAACGTACCGATTTTGCTGAGATTTTCGTGTTGTTGCATCAAGATGTAAGGGCCGATAAAAAAGTAGAGCTCATTGAGAAACTGAGAGCGAAATGGTCGCCGTATTTAGGTGCAAAAGTAGAGGTAAAAGATTTTGAGCAAGGTCAGCCAATTATCTCTCCGGTAGAAGTTCGTGTATTTGGAGAAGATTTAGATACACTTCGGAAACTGGCTGGTCAGGTAGAAAATCTACTGTTAAAAACTGAGGGAACCATCTACACGAACAATCCTCTTAAAAATCTGAAGTCGGATATCAAAGTGGAAATTAATAAGGAGAAAGCTTTGGCATTAGGTGTGCCAATGGTAAATATAGATCGTACGGTAAGGATGGCACTTGCTGGTTTTGAGGTGGGAAAATTCCTTAATCCGAAATCTAGTGGCGATGATTACAATATCTTGCTGACCACGAAGTATTCTTCAACCCCTAACTTAAATGTATTTGATAACCTGTACGTAAACAATGTGCAGGGAACTTCAATTCCACTGTCGCAGTTGGCTAGTTTAAAACTCGAAACCTCTGCTTTGAGTATCAATCACCAAAATAAGGTGCGCACTATTTCGGTAAACTCTTTTGTGCAAAAAGGTTATTTGAACGATAAGGTAATTAAGGATGTAGAAACGCAAATGGCTAAAATGAAACTACCAACTGGTTATCATTTCGAAATGGGCGGAGAGGTAGAAAGCCGCAACCAATCGTTTGGAGGTTTCGGTAGCATTATTTTGGTAACGCTGTTCATGTTCATTGCGGTATTGGTGCTAGAGTTCAAAACTTTCAAAAGTACTTTGATTGTGCTTTCGGTAATTCCTTTGGGTATTGTTGGAGCCGTATTGGCCTTAATGGTTACTGGCAATTCACTATCTTTTGTGGCAACTATTGGTATTGTAGCATTAGCAGGCATCGAGGTTAAAAATACCATTCTTCTGGTTGATTTTACCAATCAGCTGAGGGCCGAAGGAAAGGAACTTAACGAAGCAATTGAAGAAGCGGGAGAGGTTCGTTTCTTGCCTATCATCCTCACTTCGTTAACTGCAATTGGAGGTTTATTGCCTATTGCGATGTCTAGCAATCCTTTAATTTCGCCTCTGGCCATTGTAATGATTGGTGGTTTAATAAGCTCAACCTTGTTATCGAGGATTATTACACCAGTGGTTTATAAATTGATGCCACCAAAAATTGAGAAAGCGGAAGATTAAAGTTGAAAATTTTGACTTTGTTTTATAAATAATTTAGCCTTTGATGTTGTGTCAAAGGCTAAATTATTTCCGTCACCCTGAATTTATTTTAGGGTCAGTGCAAATAGTGAAACTTATCAAGTAAATCAATATAAAAATATATCAGACTATTATCTCTCGCTTCGTTCTTCCATATTTAAATCGGTATCAAACGGACTTTTGGTGAACGGATAAATAGACTGTTTGATGAAACCCTTTGGATATGAAGCTTCATGTACACCTGTTCCTGCTGGCCATTTTTTATCCGGCAAATAGTAGGTGCCAAACATCATGTCAATAAAAGGGAAAATAGAGGCGAAGTTGTGTCCGTAATATTTAGGGTCTTCGCAGTGGTGCCAATGGTGGTATTGCGGTGTAGTGAAAATGTACTTAATAAAGCCAAAGTTGATGCGGGTATTGGCATGAATTAATACCGCATGGATGGCAATAAATACAATATAGACGTTAAACACAGTAGATGAAAATCCCAAGATGTAAAGCGGGATGAACGTCATCGCTCTGGTGAAAAAGATATCGATAAAATGTGTCCTACTTCCGGCCAACCAATCCATGTTTTGTGTAGAATGATGGATAGAATGGAAGCGCCACAAATATACCCTGCTATGGAAAGTTCTGTGTGCCCAATATTGAAACAGATCGGTGGTGAAAAAAGCTAAAAACAAAGCTACTATAAAAGGTAAGCCTTGTACCCAAGCGTGCAGGTTTTCTAAGCCAATCCAGCCAAAGAATAAAACAGCGGGTTTTTGCGTTACAATGCCAAAAAACTGTATAAACAGGTGGCTAATTACAAAATAGGTTAAATCGGTACGCCATTCTTCATGAAACTTGGTTTGTGATTTGTTTTTTGGAAAAAATAGCTCCAGAGGAACGAAGATAGCAACCATTAGCAATAAGTCTAAGATCATCCAATCTAAACCAAAATGCCAGTCGGTTTTTACCACATCTCTTCCATTTAAAGTTAATGCACCTAAAATAATCGCTAATCCGGTGATAGAAGTTCCTATCAAAGCCAGTTTTACTTTTTTGCTTAGAAGTAGGCTTAAAGCAGCGAAGAAAAATGAAGCAATTACCCCAAAAATCATCAAGGCCTCCGCTATTGCTTTAGTATAAACTTCTCTAAATTCTGGTGTGGTTAATTGTTCTGGATATCTAAAGCAAAATACAGCTAAGAGTACCAGCACCGCTAAGAAAATGGAAAGATATCCGCTTATTTGTCCTTGTCCTACTTTGAGACGTTTATTTGTAGTCATGTTTAGGTTATTTTCAAATTTCAATATTAGCGAAAATGAAGCAAATTTTTTAAGCCTTTGAAATTAACATTACACTAAAAAAGTGTAGACTTAGCTAAAATAAAGCAATATTGTTAGAGCGAAATCTCAAGCAATAGGCAAATATTCAGTAGTTTTGCGCTAATTGTATGCTAAAATACCTACGTCTTTTACTGTTGCCATTTAACGTGATCTATGCCTCGGTGGTATTTGTGCGCAATAAGTTTTTTGATTGGGGTGTTCTGCGATCTACCAGTTTCGATATGCCAATTATTTGCGTGGGTAATTTAGCCGTAGGCGGATCGGGTAAAACACCAACTACAGAATATTTAGTGCGGTTACTGAGTGGGTATAAGGTGGCTATTTTAAGCAGGGGCTATGGTAGAAAAACTAAAGGTTTTGTTTTAGCTAATGATACCTCGACAGCAGAAACGATAGGCGATGAGCCTCTACAATATTATCGAAAATTCAAGAATGTTACTGTTGCGGTTTGTGAAGACAGGGTGGCTGGTATCCGAAAATTGAAAGAAGATCATGAAGTAATTTTACTAGACGATGCCTATCAGCATCGTAAAGTGAAAGCTGGTTTTAACATACTGCTTTTTGAGTTTTCAAAAATCACGAGTTTTCAAATATTAATGCCGGCCGGAAATTTGCGTGAAACTTTTGCTGGCGTTAAAAGAGCGCAAGTAGTGTTAATTACCAAGTCTCCATCAGAGATTACAGATGTAGCTAAGACTGAAATTTCAAATAAACTTCAGTTAAAAACTCAGCAGGATTTGGCCTATGCCCGTATTGGATATCAAAGACTAAAGCATCTTTATTCGGGAGAAGAAATTGATTTTTCTCTAAATCAAGAAGTGTTTTTGCTGACAGGTATTGCCAATCCAGAACCGTTAAAGCAGTATTTGGTAAGTAAAAAAGTGAAGGTTTATTCTTTCGAGTATCCCGATCATCATCGTTTTACGGAGAAAGAAATTGAGGCTTTAGTTGGATCTTTCCAAAACCATCCTGCTAAGGAAAAAATCATTGTAACAACAGAAAAAGACGGACAACGTTTATTAAATGATAAATTAAGAGATTTACTGTTAAATTTGCCTGTATATTATCTGCCAATTGCTAATGAAATTAACGCAGCTGATAAGAGCAGATTTGACCAAAAAATATTAGACTATGTTGCAAGCGCTAAACGATTCGATAAAATACATTAAAAATAAAATAGGGGAGTTTCAGCCAGAAATAGGTATTGTTTTAGGCACGGGCTTAGGTGGTTTGGTGAATGAAATTGAGGTGCAACATAGCATTATGTATTCAAGCATTCCTAATTTTCCAATTTCTACTTTAGAGTTTCACTCTGGTAAATTAATTTTTGGAACGCTAAAAGGCAAGAAAGTTATCGCAATGCAAGGCCGGTTACATTTTTACGAAGGCTACAGCATGCAGCAAATTACTTTTCCGATTAGGGCAATGAAGTTATTGGGTATCAAGTATCTTTTGGTTTCTAATGCTGCGGGTTCTTTAAACCCCGAGTTTAAAAAAGGTGATCTAATGATCATTAACGATCATATCAATTTACAGCCAGAAAGTCCGTTGAGAGGTTTGAATAACGAGGATTTTGGGCCACGTTTTCCAGACATGAGCCAGCCTTATAATAAAGAATTAATTGCAAAAGGGTTAAAAATTGCTCAAGATGAAAATATTAACTGCCATCAGGGCGTTTATGTATCGGTAACAGGACCAAACCTCGAAACTAAAGCAGAATATAAGTATTTGCGTATCATAGGTGGCGATGCTGTTGGAATGAGCACTGTACCCGAAGTAATTGTAGCCAACCACATGAGTATACCCGTTTTTGCGATTTCTGTTTTAACAGATGAAGGTTTCCCCGAAGACTTGCAACCTGTAAGTTTGGAAGAAATTATTGAAACTGCTGCTAAAGCAGAACCTAAAATGACAAAAATTTTAAGTCAGCTTATTTCAACTCTATAATGCAGAAAATATTTGTAGCTGTACTTTTCTTTTTGTTTTTAGGCTTTGTAAATGCTTTTGATTCGATTGCGCAAGATTTAAAAACAACTATTGCCGGTAATAAGGAATTAGACTCGTTGCGTAAAAAGGAGCAGATGGGAAAGGACTCGGTGATATTTACTTCTAAGTATATTCGTTATACCACAAAAAAACTTACTAAAGACAGCATACAAACAGTTCCATTGGATACCACGTTAACAGGTATCCAAAATTTTAGTCCAATAGCGCAACCACGTAGACCTACGGTAGGTACTGGTTTGGTTGGTTTGGCGGCCACACCTTTATTATTTGAACCTTTAAAAACCATTGGTTTTGATGCGGGTTTCCATTCGCTAGACATGTATAAGTTCACTCACGATGACATCAAGTTTTACAGGGCTAGGTCTCCGTTTACAAGCTTATCATACATCAGTGCTGGTGATAATGTGCAATTGCTTAAAATTATCCATTCCCAAAATATCAAACCTAATTGGAATTTCGGAGCCAATTTTAATCGTATTGGCGCAAATGGTTTCTATAAACACCAACGTGGCGATGTATTGAACGGAACTTTATTTACCTGGTATCAAACTAAAAACAAACGCTACAATATTTGGGTAGACGCTGTTTTTAACACCATGAAAGCACAAGAAAACGGGTCTATTTTGAAAGATACAATTATCTTTAATAAGGGCGGGAATAATTTGGTCACAAAGGAAGCAGAACCTGTTAGGTTAAATACTGCCCGTCAGCTTTATCGCGACAACTCTTTTATGATTAGGCAAAGTTATTTTGTTGGACGTATAGACAGTACAAAAAATAGCACCACGCAGAACATACTGCCAACCAATAAAGTTACCCATACTTTTGCCTACACCAATAGTTCATTTAGCTTTAAAAAAGATGAAGCCGACGAAAATGGTGTGTTGCCTGCAATTGCTGTTTCCGATTTGGTTTTTACTAATGATACTACCAATGTAAAGCACATTCAGAACGAGTTTATCTATAGTTTTTTTTTAAGAGCTAAGAGTAGTAGCATCATTAAAAACGAATTGAAGATAGATGCCGGGATTAGAAACGACATCTACAGCTTTAAGCAACAAGTATTACAAAGAGACACAAGCATTTTCTTTAATCGTAATTTTAATACACAGAACTCAACTTTATTGGGAGCAATAGGTTATCGTTTCAGTGATAAGGTAGATGTCAATCTTAATGTTCAGCAAATTTTTCAGGGTCGTAACGCTGGTGATTATCTTTATGAAGCCAATAGCAATTTTGCTTTAAGCGAAAAAACGGGTAAGATTGTGATGAGTGCATATACCCAAAATAAATCGCCAGAAGAGATATTCAACCGTTATTATGGCAACCATTACCAGTGGGATAAAAGAAGTGATTTTTCTAGAACTAAGACCACCAATTTTACTTTTGCATATAATAACAGCTTCTTAAAGTTAGATGCAAGCGCTTCCTATTATCTGATCAGCAATCATCTTTATTTCGTTCCTTCAACTACATTAGACAGGGCGATTGTTCCAGAGCAATTTAGTGGAGATATCAGTTTACTGCAGTTAAAGGTTGGTAAACAGGTAGATGCGGGAAGTTTCCATATCAATGCCTTCGGCGTTTATCAAAAAACAAATCAGCAGGATATATTGCGAACGCCAGAAGTCTATCTTTTCGGCAGTATCTACAAAGATCAAACGTTTTTTAAAACATTAAAAACTCAAATAGGGGTTGATATTTTTTATAATGATACTTACTTGGCGAAATCTTATTCTATCCCCGCAAGCCAATTTTATAATGGCGATGACATCACTTTTAGCTCTAAGCCAATTGTAGATGCTTGGGTAAAAGTAGGTTTAAGAAGAGCTAACCTTTTTGCTAAATATCAGTATGTGAACCAAGGGTTGTTTAGCGGCGGCTACTATACAGTTAACCGATACCCAATGCCAGATCGTTTGCTTACTCTTGGCTTTACCTGGAATTTTTACGATTAAGCTTTTTAGCTTGCATAGCTTTAACCACTTTGGTGTCGGTTTGCTTAAGAAAGCTTTGATATTCTGGGGTATTGCAGCCGTACAAAGCAATTTTTCCTTCGGCGTTATGGTGAATGCCCCAGCCGTAACGCTTACCTAAGGCAGATGCTCGCAGGCATGCTTGTCCTTTGGAAAAGAAAATTCTCTTGGCTTCAGGTAATGCTGCTGCTGTAATTTCGTTACGTTGGGCGTGAACTGAAAACAACACCTCATCAGACGTATATTTGTAGGGGTTTTTACTGATCATTTCGAATTGTAAACCAGTTATAGTTTTGCCGCTACTTTTGTCTGCCGGGATTTCACCTTTAGCCGTTGTACTATCATCGGCAATAGCAATAAATGTATTTTGATAGTTGGTGGTGTGATTCTTCATTATCAATGAATATTGAAGGTTACTCCTCAAGCTTCGAACCTTTAGCAATCCTGCCTGCAAAGTATGCAACTGGTAAATATGCACCCGCTAAATCAACAAGGGTAAACCAGATAGGAGATGGAAGAATTACAATCATCCAAATACCGCCAAATAAAAAGAAAAAGCCAATAAGCATGCCTAATAATATTTTCTTAGTAGCAATTCTGGCAGCCACATAAGCGCCTATAAATGTGCCAACTGCATGCGCTAAAAAAGGAAATATGAAATGCTTGGGTTCGAATAAATGCATGCTTGCTTTTAATCCTTCTTGTGTGGTTACGTCTACTCCATTTGGAGGAGGAATGATATTTCCACTAACCATAATGATAGCGCTATTCACCAAACCACCGAACACAATTCCTGCAATAACTGCAATGATATTTCTTAATATTGGATGCATACTTCTTATTTTGAGAGTGCCTTAATTGCGTTTTCTTTTGAATTAAGGAAATTGATTTTTCCTAGCTTATTGCTTTCGAAGATAAAGTCTTTGATGCTTTTGCTTTGATAGTTTTCGAAATTGCCTACTATGGCTAAGCTGACACGATAATTTGAGAATTTTTGTAATATTTCTCCCGCTATTTTAGTGCTTAAATCGAAGAATTGAGGTGCGATATTTTTCTCATAAAGAATCGCTTTACTAAACCCTTGATAATAGATGTTACCAAGTAAGTCTGTGCCGTCTTCCACGTTCGTTATTATTAGATCTTCGGCAATTATTTCTGCAATACCGTTTTCAATTGATATTATCTCCATAGTCAAATTTAAGGAAACGATGTGAACCAAGAGTGAATAAAATAAAAAAGCCAACTTCAGTAATTGAAGTTGGCTGATATTGATGCGCTTTCTAGATTAGAATGAATAACCTAAACTAAAGCCCCATACTCTGTTGGTTCCTTTACTATCGTTAGCACGATTATCTTTCGGGATTAAGTTTGTTAAGCCCATTCCGTAATTAGCACCAAGAGTGATACCGTTGTTAATTCGATAGCCTACTCCGAAGTTTGCACCAAAATCAGTGCTTGCATAATCATCACCACTGTTGTTACCAAATTCTAAATCACGTTCAGTTAATGTTGTGGCAGAGCCTACGTTTCCACTAATTTTCTGTTTTCCGGCTACATTAAAACCTACATATGGTCCGGCGCTTAATTGTACAGCTCCGGCATCTCCAGTTGGGATACGAAATACTGCATTAACTGGTACTTCTATAGCCATGATGTTTCTTGAAACCGAACCTGAGTTAGATCCAGAGTTTACGCTGTACTTTTCACCTTTGTTCTGTAACGAAACTCCAGGCTGTATAAAAAAGTTATTAGCCACCCCAAAATCACCGAAAACTGTTAAATTATACCCTACGTTTTGTTTAGCTGCATCATTAGCTGCGTTTGCACCGTCGAAACCACTATATCTAATGGTACTTAAGTTTACACCGGCTTTAATTCCTATGCGGGCGTCGCTGCCAGTCATGGTATTTTGAGCAAATAATACAGAGCTTGAAAGTACGAGAGCGGTTCCAAATAATACTATCTTTTTCATAACATATCTTTTTCAAGTTGAAACCATTTTCAACACCAACCAAACTCCAAAAGCTGTGCCATTCGCCGTGCCAAAAAAGGAGGAAAATACTTAAAAACACGCTTTAATTATGTTTGATCACATTTTTTAATTAGGCTTAAAAATCTGCTCTGCTACTGTAACACAGTGTTTACAAAAACATACAATTCTGTTCTCGATCAAGGAAATTTACCATTGTTTCAGAGTAATTTCTCGCTCTATATTTATTTGTTTTAGGAAATACTCGTCATGAGAAACGACAAGCAAAGTTCCTTCGTATTCGTTTATGGCTGCGGTTAAAATTTCGATATTTTGTATGTCGAGGTTATTGGTGGGTTCATCTAAAATAATTAAATCTGGTGCAATATTGCTTACGGTTAGGCAACACAGCATTAATCGCATCCGTTCACCGCCACTCAAATTGCCGCATGGTTTATTCCAAACCTCTTTGCCAAATAGAAAGCGGTTAAGCCTGATTTTAACTTCGTGCTCTTGCAGGGCGTTGGTATTATAAAGCTGCGCTTGCTCGTAAACAGATAAGTCATTATCAATTAAGGAATATTCTTGATCGATATAAACGGCATTCGATATGGCCAGATAAACATTTTCGACAGAACGTTCCAAATCTCCGAGTATAATTTTAATTAAGGTGGTTTTGCCTGAACCGTTGTCTCCTTTTAACGCAATACGTTCGCCGCTATTAATCTGGAAGTTTAAATCAGCTGGCCAAAGCGCTTTACTGCGATAGCTATAATTCAAATTTGTTGCTTTAAATAGAACCTTTCCTTTGTGCAGTTTGGTATTATCGAAATCAAATTTCATTTGATCTATATCGGCTACATTGGCTCTTAGTTTTCTCAGCTCGCTAGTGATGCCGCCAATTTTTTCTGTGTGAATATCCTTGGTTTTTGCCGTGCTATTTTCAGCATTGTTGCGCAACGTGTTCATCATGATACGAGCTACGCCAGCTTTTTCTTGTTTCTTTTTACCACGAGCGTCTTGCTTTTGTTGTCGTTCAAGTGCTTCTCGTTCCTTTTCTTTGGCTTTACGCAGTGCTTTTTCCTTGTTTTGGATATCTTGATGAAGTGCATTGGTTGCTATCTGCTTTTGCTCAGTATAAAAATCGTAATTACCACCGTAGACATTAATTCCAGTTTTGGTTAATTCGCAAACGGTATCTAACAGGTTAAGCAGCTTTCTATCATGACTAATGACGAGTAAAGTACTTTTGGTATGCTGTATATATTGGTACAACAGCTCTCTGCTAGCCACATCTAAATGGTTGCTGGGTTCATCTAACAATATCAATTCTGCTTGATGAATTTGGATGCCGGCCAAGAACACTTTGGTTTTTTGTCCACCACTTAAAGAAGCCATTGAATGTGAAAGCTCTAAGTCTCCCAGTAGCCAATATGCTAAAGCTTCTCTGCACCGATCTTCGATGGTCCAGTCGTCGTTCAGTACCGAAAAGTTTTCTTCCGTGGCATTGCCTGCTAAAATTTGTTTTAGTGCATTGAGTTTTTCTTCAATTCCTAAGGCTTTCGCAACGTTAAGGTGATTAAACTGGCCGAAAACCTGCGGAACGTAGTAAGGTGTACTTTCAATCTCTACTTTTCCAGCCGAGGGCTGCAATTCATTAGTAATGATTTTTAATAATGTTGATTTTCCTGCGCCATTGTTTCCAATGAGCGCAATTTTTTGATGTGGGTTAATGGCTAAGTTAATACCATCAAAAAGTAATTCCTTATTAGGATGTATGTAGCTAATATTTTGTAGGGTAAGCATAATTTCTTTCTTTAAAGATGAATGGATAGGCAAGGCAATTTGCGTTGCGGTCTTTAATGAATGGAAAGAAATTTAATCCTACATGCGGTGGTGATTTTGATTTTTACTGCTGCAAATATAGTAAAGATTTTGGATGTTATAATTGTAGATATAGAATGGCTACTTTGTTTAACAGATGCTGAAATAAATTCAGCATGACGAAGTGTACAATACAACGTCACCCTGAATTTATTTCAGGGGCTGTTTTATCTATTTTAGATACCTAAAAAGTTGCTTAGGTTTTCTGTGGCTTCTTTTTAGCTGCCGGAAACAATACATTATTTAAAATCAATCGGTACCCCGGAGAAGTAGGATGTAAGCTTAAATCGGTTGGTGGATCGTTTACTTCATGCTGGTAATCTTCTGGATCGTGTCCGCCGTAAAAACTAAATTGTCCTTTGCCAATTTCACCATGCAAATAGCGAACTTCGGCGCCAGCTTTATTTTCGCCAAGTACGGTAATGTTTGGCTTCACCAAACTTTTGCGAAAAGCTGTCGTTTGTCCCATAAAGCCTTTGATCGCTTTTTCATGGTTTTGGGTAAGCATGGTGGGAACTAAATCCCATTTTGCAGAGAAATCGAATAAAGTAAAGTAATCGTTGGTTTGGTTAAATCCTTTACGTGTTTGAGTGACATCGATATCCGAGAATTCATAATTGTAGGGGTTCATATCCAAGTGAAAATTGGTGAACGCTACTGCTTTATTGTAATCTAATCTGGCTTGTGCGTTAGGATCCATACCATCACCATCAAACATACTTTCTAAGATATCTACACCTTCTGCGGCTAAGGCGATGTCGAAACTATCAGTTCCAGAACACATGGCAAATAGAAATCCACCGCCCACGCAAAACTCTTTGATACGCTTGGCAACCGCTAATTTCATTTGAGATACTTTGTTAAAACCATTACGCTTAGCAGCTGCTTCTTGATTTTTTACATCTTGCTGATACCAGGTTACGTTTCTAAATGATGCCCAAAACCTACCGTATTGCCCAGTGAAGTCTTCGTGGTGAAGATGTAGCCAATCGTAAGTGGTGAGTTTATCTTTCAATATTTCGTCATCATAAATCACGTCATAAGGAATTTCTGCATAAGTGAGTACGAGCGTCACTGCATCATCCCAAGGAAGTTTGCTTTTAGGAGAGTATACCGCAATTTTAGGTGCTTTCTCTAATTTCACCATTTCCATGTTTATTGAAGGATCGCTGATTTCATTGAGAATGGCACTTACTTTTCCATCTGCCAGCACTTCGTATGAAACACCTCTGATCTTGAGTTCATCTTCGATAGCTTTAGATTGTTTAACCAAAAAACTTCCTCCGCGGTAGTTTAGTAACCAATCTACTTCTGTTTGTTGTTTAATACACCAATACGCAATTCCGTAGGCTTTGAGATGGTTTTTCTGCCCCTCGTCCATATTTATTAGAATAGATGCACCCTTTGCCACAATTTGAAATGACAGCAATAAAACTAGAAGAATGTATTTTTTGCCTTGCATATTTACGAAGTTAAAATTTACAAGCTAAAAGTAGAACGTTGGGAAGTAAATTGTTGTATGGTTGGATTATTTTATTATTGGCTTGGATATTCTGAGAAATTAGTACAAACAGTGTTGTGTACAGTATAGAGAGGTTTTTGGTATTTAGCGCAGGCTTTTGTTAATTAAACCCGATTGAAGCGGAAATACTTTTTGTTTATTTACAACTGTCATACTGACCCGCCGGTTGATGGAGAAGGAGTTCCTGAAACTAGAATAGCACAAATTAGATCCTTCGAAACTAGGGACGACAGAAGCCTAAAACAAAAAGATTACAGCGAAAAGCGGGACTACCGAAGCCTAGGGACAATGATATTCATTTCCATATTATTTCACCATCCTATCAACTAATTATCGCATTTAATTAATTTGTGTAAATTTGCATCCTTATATAAAAAAAGAAAATGGGTAAAGCGATTATAAAAACGGCAAAAGGCAATATGACCGTGGAGTTCTACGAAAAAGATGCTCCAAAAACTGTTGCTAACTTTAAGAAATTAGCTAAAGAAGGATTTTATGATGGTGTAACTTTTCACCGTGTAATCCCTAATTTCGTAATTCAAGGTGGTTGTCCTAATTCAAAGGATGGTGCTTCTGGCATGGCTGGTACCGGTGGTCCTGGTTACAAAATTGATTGTGAGCTAGATGGTGATAACCAATACCATGATAGGGGTGTACTTTCTATGGCTCACGCTGGTAGAAACACTGGTGGTTCTCAGTTTTTTGTGTGCCACAGCAGAGACAATACCGCTCACTTAGATCGTAACCACACTTGCTTTGGTAAAGTGGTAGAAAACGTTGACTTAGTTGATGAGATCCGTCAAGGTGATAAAATTTTAACTGTAGAAGTAATTGAAGACTAAATGCGTTTAGCGTTTGGAGTTTGGCGTTTTGAACGCTTAACGCCCTACGCTGGTCGCTTAACATAAAATTTATGAATTTAAGAGGAATTGTATCTGTTTCGGGCAGACCAGGTTTGTTCAAATTAATTGGGCAAAATAAAGCTGGTTACGTTTTAGAAGGTCTTGATGAGCAAAAGTTGAAGATTGTTGCTAATCTATCTAATACTAAATTGGCTTCCTTAGAGGATATCACGATCTACGGAGAAGACGAAGAATTGAAATTAACTGATGTTTTAGCGAATATCGCAGCTACTAAAACTGCAATTCCTGACGCAAAAGCTGATGGTAATACCTTAAGAAAATTCTTTTTGGAAGTTGCTCCAAACCACGATCAAGAGAAAGTTTACGCTTCTGATATGAAGAAGATTTTGACTTGGTACAACTTTTTGAAAGATATGCCTTTATTTACAGAAGCAGCTCCAGGCACAGAAGAAGATGCTCCAAAGGTAGAAGATAAAGTAGAGGCTAAACCAAAAGCTGCCCCTAAAGCGAAGGCTGCAAAAGCGCCAACTGCTAAAACTGCAGCGCCTGCCAAAAAAGCAACGATGCCAGCTAAAAGAGGAGCTTAATCGATTTAGTAATGCAAAAAATGGCCTTGTAGTTTTGAAAAGCTACGAGGCTTTCTTATTTTTACCTTAGCCAAAACCTAAAAAAGCGTTGGTGCGCTCAGAATTGTATTGATTTCTGAGAGGTTTAAATAAAGCAAAACTAAAATATGAAGAAACTTCTTGCAGTTGGACTGATGTCCATTTTTTTGAATGCCTCTGCGCAGCAGAATTTTGTGAAGTACGTTAAGCCCCTTATCGGCACAGAAAAGATGGGGCATACCTATCCTGGACCCACTGTTCCATTTGGTGCAGTACAATTAAGCCCCGAAACAGATACGGTTTCATATGCGTTGAATGGCCGTTACAATGGCGAAGTTTACAAATATTGTGCTGGCTATAAATATGAAGATAAAACTATAACTGGCTTTAGCCATACGCATTTCAGTGGTACTGGGCACTCAGATTTGGGCGACTTTTTGATGATGCCCACCGTCGGCAAGTTGAAGCTGAACCCTGGAACTGCAAACCAACCTGGATCTGGTTATCGGTCTAGTTTCTCACATGCTAATGAAACCGTTGAAGCCGGATATTATAAGGTTAAACTCGACGACTATAACGTTACTACTGAGTTAACCGCAACTAATAGGGTTGGTATGCATCAGTATACGTTTCCCCAATCTAGCCAATCTCATATTATTTTAGATCTAACAGCGGGTATCTATAACTACGAAGGTAAAAATACTTGGACTTACGTGCGTGTGGTGAACGATACCTTGATTACTGGTTATAGACAAACCAATGGTTGGGCAAGAACCCGTACGGTATATTTTGCAATGAGTTTTTCTAAACCGTTCAAGTCGTACGGATCTAAGTATGAAAATCAAAATGCAATCTATCGAGGCTTTTGGAGAAAATTTGATCAAACTAAAAATTTTCCGGAGCTAGCAGCACGTGATATTAAGATGTATTTTGATTTTGATACCAAGGCGAATGAAAAAGTAAAGGTAAAGTTTGCGTTGTCGCCTGTTTCGCAAGCAAACGCCTTGGAAAATATGCGTGTAGAAATACCGCACTGGGATTTTGATACGGTTAAAAAGCAAGCGCAAAGTAACTGGAACAAGGAATTGAGTAAAATTGCAGTGGAAACCGATCAAGATAATATGGTGAATTTTTACACAGCTTTGTATCATTCGTTCATCAACCCAACTACGTATATGGATAGTAATGGAGAATACAAAGGGCTAGATCAAGACGTGCATAAAGCAAATGGATTTACCAATTATACTACTTTTTCATTGTGGGATACTTACAGAGCCTTGCATCCATTTTTTAATATTGTGCAGCCATCAAGAAATAATGATATGGTGAAATCGATGTTGGCACATTTTGATCAGAACTCGCTTAAAATGTTGCCCATTTGGTCGCATTATGCTAACGATAATTGGTGTATGAGCGGATATCACTCTGTGTCTGTAGTGGCTGATGCAATTGTAAAAGGTGTATTTAATGGTGATGCCGAGAAAGCCTTGCAAGCATGTATCGTCACTTCGAATAAGCGAAATTATGAGGGAATTGGCTATTATATCGATAAAGGCTACATTCCAGCCGAAAGAAGTGGCATTTCTGTATCTAATACTTTAGAGTACGCCTATGATGATTGGGCAATTGCACAACTTGCAAAGAAATTAGGCAAAACAGATATATATAATGAATACCTAAAGCGTTCGGAAAACTGGAGAAACAATTTCGATAAACAATCTGGTTTTATGCGTCCAAAGTCTGAAAATGGTAACTGGGTGGCTAAGTTTGACCCGATGAGCACTCATGGGCAAGGCTTTATTGAGGGAAACTCATGGAATTATAGCTTTTTTGTTCCTCATGATCCAAACGCTTTGGCCGAGGCAATGGGAGGAAAGTTGAAATTTTCTAAAAAACTCGATACTTTGTTTACGATGCATTTGCCAGATGAGTTTTTTGCAGACACGGAAGATATCACCCGTGAAGGTATTATAGGTGGTTATGTGCATGGTAATGAGCCAGCACATCACGTTCCATACCTATACAATTGGGCCGGGCAACCTTGGAAAACCCAAGCTCAAGTTCGTAGAATTTTAAATATGCAATATAAGCCAACTCCCGATGGCTTGGGCGGCAATGATGATTGCGGACAGATGAGTGCTTGGTATATGTTCTCGGCAATGGGTTTTTATCCGGTAGCGCCCGGGTCAGACGAATATGCGATTGGTAGTCCGCTGGTAAATAAAGCGACCATAAATCTAGAAAACGGAAAGACATTTGTAGTAGAAGCGGTAGGGCAAGGACCTAAAAACGTTTACGTCAAAAAAATTACCCTTAATGGAAAGGATTTAGAAGGCTATACATTAAAGCATTCAGATATTTTGAATGGTGGTAAACTGGTGTTTTTCATGTCGGCAAAGCCGAAGAAGACTGCTTAGTTCAGCAGATATATAAACTAACAAAGGCTGGTCAATGATCAGCCTTTGTTAGTTACAGAAAATATAAGAGTATTGCAGCAATGATTACTACTGCAATCATAATGGTCAAATATCTTTGTTCTTTAGACGTGTCACTTCTAAATCTATAGTTTCTTTTATAATCTCCTGGTAGTTTCATAATTCCTCCTTTTTAAATTAGATGATTTGGATAAGTGTTTTCCATAATTTTTAGCCACAGATTTACAGATAAAATTAATTTCAACGCTGTTAAATTTACACATTTGTGGCTATATCTTTTATTCATGATGGTAGGGTTCGTTTTTTAATATAGTAAAAGCTCTGTAAAGTTGTTCTACAAAAAACAAACGTACCATTTGGTGAGAAAAAGTCATGTCTGACAGGGAAATACTACTGTTTGATCTTTTGTAAATGCTTTCGTCGAAGCCGTAGGGGCCACCGATAATGAAGACCAAGTTTTGTACACTGCCCACCATTTGCTTATTGATGTAGGCTGAAAACTGAACAGACGTAAATTTCTTACCTTTCTCATCTAATAACACCACAACATCGCTATTGTTCAGCTGTTTTAGTAACAATTCTGCTTCTTTGGTTTTTTGCTGCGCTTCGGTCAAGTTTTTGGTGTTTTTTACATCAGGTATAATTACCATATTAAAGTTGATGTAATGCTTCAATCTATTCAGGTACTTGTCAATCCCTTCAATTAAATATTTATCTTCTGTTTTACCGATGGCAATTAAGGTAATCTTCATCTAATGCTTGCGTTTTTTATCTTTACAGCTGTAAACTATCTCGTCATGCTGAATTTTTCAGGCGTATCTATTGATCTTTGTATTCAAGAGAGCTCCGCTGTTTATTTCAGCATCAGTTAAACAAGACCCTAACTAAAATAGCTATAAAGCAAAACAAGGTCGGGGCGACGGGAGTAATTAAACCTATAATTCTTCAAATATAATGTTAAATACCGAGCTAGATAGATTAAAAAGATACGAACAATTGGCAATAGAGCAGCAGGATAAAATTGTTGTGCTTAAGAAAAGAGTAGATCAGCTTTCTTTTGTGCGTGTGGCTTTGTTGCTGGTAGAAATTGGCTTTTTTGTTGGCTTTGTAAGCTCTGAAGGAAGTTTCGTAAATGCGATTTGGTCTGTTTTACTACTGCTGCCAATCTTTACTTTCGCCGCGGTAGTTAGACGGCAAAATAAATTGGAAAAGGAATACAAGTTCCACCAAAATTTGCTTTGGGTTTTCGAAAATGAGGCTGCTTTATTACAAGGCAAAACTAATGGGTATAATGATGGAACTGCTTTCGAAGATGAAAATCACGCCTATCTATCTGATCTGGATATCTTTGGAAAATCTTCGCTTTACGCTTTGATCAACAGAGGAGCTTCAAAAATTGGTATAGAAGAATTGGCAAAGCATTTGGCCACAGTTAGCAACCGAGAGATTATTATTGATCGTCAGGAAGCAGTTAAAGAATTAACCGAACATATTGATAGTACCTTTGCTTTTAGGGCCAATTTGAGAGGTCACGAGTTAAACAGAGTTGAAGAAATTAAGCAGAAATTAGGTGGTCAATTGTTAAAGCAAGTAGCCTTTACATCCAATAAATTATTGCGAGTTTATGTGAAATTGGTTCCTTATTTAATGCTGCTTTTATTTTTGACAGGGTTAATTTTTGGTAGCACTTTTTGGAGTGTTTTTAGCTTAATGGCCTTTGCCAATGCCATGTTAACTTTTTTTTATTCTAAACAAATCACGACAGTTTACTACGGTTTTAGTGGAAGTTCTGGTTTGTTAAGCAGTTACGCTGATGCCATTGAATGGACAGAACAGCGGGTTTGTGACTCTAAATACATCAAAGAGTTATTTAAGTCGGAAGAGAAAGTGAGTGCACACATTAAAGCTTTGTCTAAAATCATTGTTGAGTTTGATGCCCGACTGAACTTTCTGCTGTATGCGGTACTTAATTTCTTTTTGCTCTGGGATTTAAAATGTTGTATCAAACTGGGTGATTGGAGTAGAAACGTGAGTGATCAGGTAGCTCAAGGTTTAGATCGTATCGGTTATTTCGAAGAACTGATTTCTTTTGCTACCTTAAATTACAATCATCCTAATTGGGTATTCCCAACTATCAACACCGATTTTGCTTTAAAAGCTGATGAATTGGGACATCCTTTAATTGCTGTTGATAAACGGGTAGATAACACCTATACGGTAAGGGATGCGCCAACGGTAGATATCATTACGGGTTCTAACATGGCTGGAAAAAGTACTTTTTTGCGTACCGTCGGAATCAACATGGTGTTGGCTTATGCAGGCGCACCAGTTTGCGCAAAGCGAATGGAGCTGTCTATTTTTCGTTTGCTAACTTATATGCGCATCAAAGACAATTTGATTGAAAGTACATCTACTTTTAAAGCAGAACTGAACCGATTAAAAATGATTTTAAGCGAGGTGGAACAACATCCAAATGCTTTTGTGCTGATTGATGAAATGTTAAGAGGGACGAACAGTAAAGACAAGTTTGACGGGTCGAAGGCTTTCATCGAGAAATTGATAAAAATAGGTACACCAACCTTGTTTGCCACTCACGATTTACAACTCTCGGAATTAGAACACGTACATCCGAATGCTGTTCGTAATTTCCATTTTGATATTCAGTTGGTAGGTAACGAAATGGAGTTTGATTATTTAATTAAACAAGGACCTTGTACCAAATTTAATGCAGCAATTTTGTTAAAGCAGATAGGTTTGGGGTAATCCCCCTAGTCCCTAAAGGGGGATAAGGTGCTTGTAAATCAAACGACTAGCCATCTAAAGTTCCCTTTAGGACAATAGCGGTAAAACTTAACTTTAATTTAACCCGAACAATCAAATTATTCACTTTATTTGATGCAAATGCACAGTAGCGATTTTGGTAAGGATTTTTTATGGGGCGTGGCTACTGCCGCTGCCCAGATAGAAGGTGCGGCCAATACTCATGGTAAAGGCCCAAGTATCTGGGATACTTTTTCCAAACGTTCTGGCAAAATCAAGAAAGGACATCATCCAACTGAAGCGTGCGATTTCTACCATCGTTATCAGGAAGATGTTTCGTTAGTTAAAGCATTAGGCTTTACAGTCTTTCGCTTTTCCATTGCATGGTCTCGTATTTTTCCCTTGGGTAATGGAGCCTTAAACAATGAAGGTGTTTTATTTTATCACCATGTAATAGACGAATGCTTGCAACAAGGTTTGGTACCAATGGTAACTTTATACCACTGGGATTTGCCTGAAGCTTTATCAAAAGAAGGTGGCTGGACTGCCTATGCCATCAACAGTGTTTTTAATGATTACGTACTTTTCTGCGCAAAAGAATATGGAGAAAAAGTAAAGCATTGGATTGTAATTAACGAGCCCTTTGGTTTTACTTCTTTGGGTTACATGTTGGGCGTTCATGCGCCAGGGCAAACCGGTGTACACAATTTTTTCGATGCAGCTTTACATACGGCAATAGCTCAAGCTGATGGAGCAAAAATTTTAAGAGCAGAAGTGAAAGACGCCATTATCGGCACTGCTTTTTCTTGTTCGGAGATTATTCCCTATACGCAATCATCACAAGATTTAACGGCTGCTAAACGGGTAGATGTGTTAATGAACCGCTTTTTTTTAGAACCAGTTTTGGGGATGGGTTTTCCTACTGCCGATTGGGAAGTGCTGGAGAAATTTTCGATTAGTCACTCTACCTGGCGCCATCAAGAACGAATGAAGTTTGATTTTGATTTCGTTGGTGTACAGAATTATTTCCCCTTGGTAATTAAATACAATGCTTTTATTCCTGTGGTACAAGCTTGGGAGGTAAAAGCAAAGAACAGAAAAGTGCCGCATACCGCGATGGGTTGGGAAATTAATGCAGATAGCTTTTATCGCATCATCAAACAGTTTGCGGCTTATCCCCAAGTGAAAAATATCATAGTTACCGAGAATGGTGCGGCATTTCATGATAAGGTAATTGATGGGAAAATCGATGACCCAGAAAGAACCGAATATTTTAAAGCTTATCTAGCCGAGATGTTGAAGGCTAAAAATGAAGGTGTCAATATTACTGGTTACCTAGCTTGGACTTTAATGGATAATTTCGAATGGGCAGAAGGCTATCAAGCTCGTTTTGGTATTGTTCATAATGATTTCAAAACGCAACAACGTACCATCAAACAATCTGGTTATTGGTGGCAAGAATTTTTATCGAAGTAAATCCTTATATTTAAGGATATGGATGACAAAATCATAGTTTATAGTACTTTTTATAATCCTATCGAAGCTAATATCATTAAAGCTAAATTGGAAGATGCTGGTATTCCCTGTTTTTTAACAGATGAGAATGTAGCAACAATACAGCCGCTTTATAATCAGGCAATTGGGGGTGTTAAGCTGAATGTTTTTGAAAAGGATGTAGAACAAATTAGCATGCTACTGGCAGATAATGCGACGCTCGAAGTGCCAGAAATAGAAACTGAGCAGGTCGATGATAAAGTTGTTTGTGAAAATTGCGGTTCTACCAATGTAAGTTATGGTTTAGCAACTAAAAATAAACACAGTTGGTGGGTTGCTGTGCTATCTATCTTAATGACTGTTTATCCTTTCAAAGCAAATAAGTGTTATCATTGTTATAAGTGTGGTCACGAATTTAAATAGATCTTATGGCAGAAAATAAAATAGTAGTTTACAAAACCTTCGAAAATCCGATGGAAGCGAACATTGTTAAAAGTCGTTTGCTAGATGCTGGTTTCGAATGTTTTCTTACAGGTGAAAATGCAGCGTTAGTTTATCCAGTTTTTGATACTTCGATAAGTGGAGTACAATTGCATGTTTTCGAAAAAGATGTTCATGCTATCGAGCAGTTTTTAACTGAAGATGAAGCTTTGGAAGGGTTGTAATATGGTGATCAGTAATTAGTAGTCAGGTATCAGTTCATTACAATAAAAATCCCAATTGGTTTAAAAACTAGTTGGGATTTCTTATTTCTTTCTCTTGTTGGCGTCCTCGCCAACGAGTGGTGATCAATAATCCAATCAAATTTTATTAGCTTTAAGTCTACCTATTTTAGATTTTTATGCTAAAATCATATCACCCAGAATTTCTTACAGCTACGATTTTAAATTGGCAACATTTATTAAGTGATGAATTTAAACAAATAATAATTGACACGCTGGGTTGGCTTGCAAGACAAAAACGTTGTACAATTTATGGCTTTGTAATCATGCCCAATCACATTCATTTGTTATGGAAGATTGAAGACGGATTTGATAGGGCTAATGTTCAGGGTGCTTTGCTGAGCTTCACTGCTCACGAATTTAAGAAGAGGGTAGATAATACACAGCTACAGAACTATCAAGTCAATCTTGCAGATAGAGTATTCCAATTTTGGCAGCGAGATTGTATGATTAAAGAATGCTGTGGCGAAGAGTTTTTAAAGCAAAAGTTAGATTATATTCATCAAAATCCCTTGCAGTCACATTGGGGTTTAAGTGATTTGCCGGAAAATTATTATTGGTCTTCTGCTTCATTTTATGAAAATGGAGAAAGTCCTTTTGGCTTTATAACTCATTATAAGGAATAGTATGTTTTTTGCACGTTGGCGGGGACGCCAACGTGAGCGGGAGTAGGCGAGGAGTTGAAATGAACAGCCAGACTTTCGGATGATAGTAGCAATGTATTTGCTCTTAAAAAAAGTGGTCAGGTATCAGTTCATTACAATAAAAATCCCAACTAGCTTTTACACTAATTGGGATTTTGTTTATCCGCCATCTCAGACTTGCGGATAATTAAGCCTGTGCAGCTTTCGCGGCAGCTTCTTTTCTAATGATATTTAATGCGCCACCAGCTTTAAACCACTCAATTTGTTGTTCGTTGTAGCTATGGTTTACATCAAATTGTTCGGTAGAGCCATCTGCGTGATGTAATACCAAAGTTAATGGCTTGTTAGGAGCAAATTCAGTTAAGCCTAAGATATCAATCGTATCATCTTCTTGGATCTTATTATAGTCTTCTTTATCTGCAAAGGTTAAACCTAACATTCCTTGTTTCTTCAAATTGGTTTCGTGAATACGGGCAAAAGATTTGACCAACACCGCACGTACGCCTAAATGACGAGGCTCCATAGCTGCGTGCTCACGAGATGAACCTTCACCATAGTTTTCGTCGCCAACAACGATAGAGCCAATACCTTGAGCTTTGTAGGCACGCTGCGTAGCAGGTACAGGCCCGTATTCGCCGGTCAATTGGTTTTTAATATCGTCTGTTTTATCGTTGAAGTAATTTACTGCACCAATTAACATGTTGTTTGAGATGTTATCTAAGTGACCACGGAATTTCAACCATGGACCAGCCATAGAAATATGGTCGGTTGTACATTTACCTTTAGCTTTGATTAATAATTTTAAGCCTTTAAGGTCTGTACCTTCCCACGGTGCAAAAGGATCTAATAGTTGCAAACGGTGCGAAGTAGGTGAAACTTTAACTTCAACATTAGATCCGTCTTCTGCTGGAGCTTGGAAACCTGCATCTTCTACCGCATAACCTTTTTCTGGCAATTCCCAGCCTGTAGGTTCGTCCAATTTTACTTGCTCGCCCTTATCATTAGTTAAAGTATCGGTAAGTGGGTTAAAACCTAAATCCCCAGCAATAGCAATGGCAGCTACAATTTCTGGCGAAGTTACAAAAGCGTAAGTGTTAGGGTTGCCATCGGCACGTTTAGCGAAGTTACGGTTAAACGAATGTACAATAGTATTTTTTTCTGCTTTCTCTGCACCTGTTCTGTCCCACATACCTATACAAGGTCCACAAGCGTTAGTGAAGATAGTTGCATCTAAATCTTTAAATGTACCCAACAAACCATCACGATCTGCGGTGTAACGCACTTGCTCAGATCCTGGATTGATGCCAAACTCAGCTTTTTTACCTAAACCTTTATCAATAGCTTGTTTGGCAACCGAAGCGGCACGAGATAAATCTTCGTAAGATGAGTTGGTACAAGAACCAATTAAGCCCCATTCTACTTTAGTTGGCCACCCGTTAGCTTCGGCAACTGCTTTCATTTGCGAAATAGGCGTAGCCAAATCTGGTGTAAATGGACCGTTTAAGTAAGGCTCTAATTCATCTAAGTTAATTTCTATCAATTGATCGAAGTATTTCTCTGGTTGAGCATAAACTTCAGCATCGCCAGTTAAATGTTCTTTAATTGCATTTGCGGCCTCAGCTACATCAGCACGGTTGGTAGCACGTAAGTAACGCTCCATACTATCATCATAACCGAAAGTAGAAGTAGTAGCGCCAATTTCTGCTCCCATGTTACAGATTGTGCCTTTACCCGTACAGCTTAGGTTAATGGCTCCGTCGCCAAAATATTCTACAATAGCACCAGTACCACCTTTCACGGTTAAAATACCGGCAACCTTTAAGATCACGTCTTTAGCCGAAGTCCAGCCGTTTAATTTTCCGGTCAACTTCACGCCAATTAATTTAGGGAATTTTAGTTCCCAAGGTAAGCCAGCCATTACATCGCAGGCATCGGCACCGCCAACACCAATTGCCAACATGCCTAAACCGCCCGCATTAACGGTATGACTATCGGTACCAATCATCATCCCGCCAGGAAAAGCATAGTTTTCTAAAATTACTTGGTGGATGATACCTGCACCTGGCTTCCAGAAACCAATGCCGTATTTGTTAGAAACTGAAGAAAGGAAATCGAAAACTTCGGCACTTTCAGTTTTAGCATGAGGTAAATCAATTTCGGCACCTAGCTTGGCAGTGATTAAGTGATCACAGTGCACAGAAGAAGGTACAGCAACTTTTGGTCGGCCAGCTTGCATAAATTGCAATAAGGCCATCTGTGCCGTGGCATCTTGCATTGCTACTCTATCTGGTGCAAAGTCTACATAGTCTGCACCACGGGTAAATGCCTTATTAGATTTTCCATCCCAAAGGTGTGCGTATAATATTTTCTCTGAAAGAGTTAAAGGTCTGCCTACCAATTCGCGAGCTGCATTCACACGTTCGCCAAAGGTAGCATATACCTTTTTGATCATTTCTATATCAAAAGCCATAATTGTTTTGTTAAAATTTTCATCAATAATGATGTTATCTAAATTAAACAATTTTCAACACAGTTGTTTTTTAGATTTGTCAAATTATGTTATTTAAAAACATTCTATGCAATGTTTGCATAAACAAAGAGGCCAGCCCGATACATCCGGCTGGCCTCTACTTATTAAGAATGATATGTGTTCTTACTGTTTAGTAGAGATAGGCGTAAACTTTGTCAAGTTAATTCCTTCTACTGCAGCTTTGTATTCATCGATATTTGGAATACGACCTAAGATTGCCGAAAGAACTACTACTGGCGTGGATGCCAATAAGGATTCGCCTTTTTTGCCTTCTTTGTCTTCTACCACACGACCTTGGAATAAACGAGTAGAGGTAGCCATTACCGTATCGCCTTTGGCGGCTTTTTCTTGGTTGCCCATACATAAATTACAACCTGGGCGCTCTAAGTACATGATGTTTTCGTACTCGGTACGAGCTACGCTTTTAGGCAATGCATCACTAAATTCGAAACCAGAATATTTTTGTAAGTATTCCCAATCGCCTTCTGCTTTCAACTCATCAATGATGTTGTAAGTAGGCGCAGCTACTACCAAAGGAGCTTTAAATGAAACCGTGCCAGTTTGTGTCTCTACGTTTTTCAACATTTGAGAAACGATTTTCAAATCATCCTTGTGTACCATACAAGAACCTACGAAACCTAGGTCTACTTTTTTATCGCCACCGTAGTAGGTTAAGTCTCTGATGGTGTCGTGTGTATAGCGCTTAGAAACGTCAGCATTGTTTACGTCTGGGTCGGCAATCATCGGTTCGTTAATTACGTCCAAATCAATGACCACTTCTGCATAGTATTTAGCGTTATCGTCTGGCATTAATGCAGGCTTGATACCAGTTTTAATTTCCTCGATACGTTTGTTTGCTTTGTTGATCAAACCTTGTAAAACTTGGTTATGGTTGTCCATACCTTTGTCAATCATGATCTGAATACGATTTTTCGCAATTTCCAAAGATTGGATCAAAGTATCGTCTTGTGAAATACAGATCGAAGCTTTTGCTTTCATTTCCGCAGTCCAATCGGTAAAAGTGAAAGCTTGATCAGCTAATAAAGTACCGATATGCACTTCGATGATACGACCTTGGAATACATTTTCGCCATCAAACTGTTGCAACATCTGCAATTGCGTAGCATGAACCACATCGCGGAAATCCATGTGTTCTTTCATGGTACCTTTAAAAGTAACTTTTACCGACTCTGGTATTGGCATAGAAGCTTCGCCGGTTGCCAAAGCTAAGGCTACGGTACCCGAATCTGCACCGAAAGCCACACCTTTAGACATACGCGTGTGCGAGTCGCCACCGATAATGATTGCCCATTCATCAACGGTAATGTCGTTCAGTACTTTGTGAATAACATCAGTCATTGAATGATACTCTCCTTTAGGATCGCGAGCAGTAATTACACCGAAATCGTTCATAAATTTCATCAATTTCGGAATATTAGTCTGTGCTTTCTTATCCCAAACAGATGCAGTGTGGCAACCTGATTGGTATGCGCCATCAACAATCGGAGAAATAACTGTAGCAGCCATTGCTTCCAATTCTTGCGCAGTCATTAAACCTGTAGTATCTTGAGAACCTACAATGTTTACTTCTACACGAACATCAGAGCCTGCATGCAAAATTTTGCCTTGTGCTATACCAACCGCATTTCTATTGAATATTTTTTCTACCGCCGTTAAGCCTTGGCCTTCGATAGAAACTTCTTTAGCCGGAGCGAATACCACTGGAGCTTCGATGCCTAAAGTTTTAGCCGCAAAAGTTTGGATTTTTTTACCAAAAACGATAGCGTATGAACCGCCAGCTTTGATAAATTCCATTTTTTGAGGCGTTAATGCTTTCGAAATATCAATTAACTCCTGATCGCCGTTGTATAATTTTTTGGTTCTGGTGTTGATGGTAAGTACTGTTCCGGTTGCTACAGAATATACTTCTTCTAAAATTGGCTCATCTTGTTCGTTACGTACAACGTTGCCATTTTCGTCGGTTTTCTTTACCCAGTTTTTTAGGTCGATACCGATACCGCCGGTTACATCAACCGTGGTTAAGAAAATTGGAGAGATACCATTTGTACCACCAACAATAGGTGCAATGTTTACAAAAGGAACATATGGGCTAGATTGTTTTCCTGTCCAAAGTGCCACGTTGTTTACGCCCGACATACGCGAAGAACCAACACCCATGGTGCCTTTTTCAGCTACTAACATCACGCTTTTATCTGGATGTTGTGCTTGTAGTTCCTTGATAGCTGCTTGAGCTTCCGGAGTAATCATGCATTTGCCATGCAATTCACGATCTGAACGAGAGTGTGCTTGGTTGCCAGGAGATAATAAATCGGTAGAAATATCACCGACACCGGCAATAAATGTTACCACTTTAATTTCTTCAGCTACTTCTGGAAGTTTAGTGAAGAACTCGGCATTAGCATAGCTTTCTAAAATTTCTTTTGCGATCTCATTACCGTTATTGTAAGCATCTTTCAAACGATCTGTATCAGCATCGTATAAGAAAACTTGAGTTTTAAGAACGTTCGCAGCCTTGTGAGCTTTGTCTCCATTATCAGCTAACGCGATGTCTAATAAAACTTTGATAGAAGGTCCGCCCTTCATGTGGGACAATAATTCGAATGCAAAATCAGGAGTGATTTCTGCAACAACAACTTCTCCGGCGATAATTTCCTTTAAAAATTGTGCTTTTACACCGGCTGCAGCTGTAGTTCCCGGCAGGGTGTTGTATATGAAAAAGTTAACAGCATCTGTTCTGTTGATGTTGTTAACGCTTTTAATTTGGTCGATGATTTCGCTCAATAATTCGGCGCTATCAATTGGTTTTGGATGAAGACCTTGGCTTTTTCTGTCTTCGATTTCTTGAATATAATCGTTGTAAATGCTCATCTTAGATGGTTTGCTTTGTTAAAGTTTGGGTTGCGTAAACCTGCTTTTACAAGAGCAATTTTTTTGTATTAAAATTTGTGTTTGTTTTTATTTAAAAATGTCGATTTTTTAATCAAGCGAAAATACAAAAATCAACCTTTAAATGCAATTTAAACAGTTAATTAGATGGTTTTAAATTCCTTTTGAATAGAAATAAATGTGGAAAATTACATAGCATAAACAGAAATGGGCATGAACGTAGATTGGGAGGACTACTTCTTCCTTAAATTCTTAATGCTTGCTAATGCACGCTTCGGCGTGTGTATTCGTAAGCATAAGCGGAACTTGCACTAGCTGGATTAATCTGCACAGACATTCTTGTGGACGTTGTAAAAATAATTCGAGGTCTTTGCTTCTAAATTTCCAAGCGTATTGATTAAAATTTTAAAGGCTTCACTTTGTGTTGGGCACAAATGATGCTGCGCCAAGTAGAGCTCAAAACCAGTAGGTGTTTTCTTGTAGGAACTGCCAAATTTTTTCTTAAAATCAACTGAAAAATTTTGAGTTTCTGCAATTAGTAGGGCTTCTGGTAAATCATCTATTTTACCTATAAATGCTTGAAGAGATTTTGGGTCGTAAGCGTATGCTAATTTTTTTTTATCATAATAAGCTATGTAATAATAACCTGCCCCATTACCATAAATAAAGCCCTCTTTTGGGACGTCATATCTTAAATCCTTAATGCTACTGCTATCTCCCTTACTGGCAATTACTTTTGAGGTTTGTTCAAAATCACTCTTAAATATGCATTCCCAGTAAATATATTTTTTAGTAGGGGTAATGTGCCTAACTAAGTTCTCAACTGTATTGAATTCTATAGGGATTCGTTGAAAATCTTTTTCCACTGAAGGTGTACAGGAAGCTAGTCCTAATCCAAATAATGAAAGATATTTTTTCATGGTTTTTTAAGAAACTTACTTCTTGCCCAAATTCTTTAGTTCCTTTTTGGTCATCTCTTTTTGGATAATTTCTGGAGTTATTGCCGAACTATAATATTTTTGACTAGTTAAAATTCCATTCGCATTTTCTGTGGTACAGAAATAAGGAGTAATAAAACCATAAAGACTTTCACTTTCTTTAGAATCTGAGCTTTTGTTGCCGCCAAAGTTTGAAGATTTTAAATAGGTAAGCATTAGTGAGATACCGTAACGCTCGTTGGTGATATCATTAATTCCAAGTGGCGTACCTGGAAACACAGTTTGCCCTTCTTTTACAAAAATGCCTTTTTTGAAACCTTTGTAATTAGCTAATGTGCCATCTGCATGCTCAACAATAACCGTATTTACTTTGCTGGTGTATTTGATATCCTTCGTGTCTTGGTCGTATACGTCGGACACACTAACAACAATGCCTTTTCTGATCGTAGTTACAGTGTCAGCTTGTTCGGTGTAAAATCGGTAAGCCTTCCAATCTGCTGGGGTAGAAGAACCAAAGTAGGTTGCTTTTAAAAAAGTAGATTCTATCGCCCTGGTTTTCTTTCCTTTGCCGTAAGGTAGGGCATACACAAATAGCGGATTGAATTTTGGGTTCAGCTCGCCTCTAATAAAGCTGTAGCTGTATGAAAGGCCGATGCCTTGGTTCTTATTGTCGGGAGATAAGGTAAGGAAGTTTTCTCCGCTATTTCTCACCCTGTAAACGGGGTTGCCAACACTGCTGTTAGACAGCTCTCTGAAATTTAGAACAACTGTGTATGTTCCAGGAGAAGTTTTTTCTGCGATGAGGCTAACGCTTTTATCGTCGTTTCTTTTGGTGCTGACTGAAAATTCTTTTTCTTGAGCGTTAGTAGTTATTGCACTTGTACCAATAAAGAGAACTAGGATAAATTTAGAAAGTTTGTTCATTTTGTAATAGTTTGAATAGCTAAAATAAAGTTTGTATATGATTTCCGTGTTAAGGATGGAAAAAATGTGCTAAATCCATACGCACTTAGTGAAACTAACTTAGTTATTTGCAGAGAAGATGCATTTTAAACCCGACTAAAGCGTACCGATTTTCTCGATATTATCGGAAAGCGGGATTGTCATTACCTAAATAGGAGTAAACGGCTTTTCTAAGTCTCTTAAAGTTTCTCGAAACGGTATCCTTTTGCCAAAAGATGTTCAATTGTTTTAGGTAATGCATACTCCAATCTGTCCCAAGCTTTTAAACTGTCGTGGAATACGATGATAGAACCATTGCGTGTATTTTTAATTACGTTTTGGTAACACTTTTCTGGCGATAATTTAAGGTCAAAATCGCCACTTAGTACGTCCCACATTATTATATCTAATTTTGAATTTTGAATTTTGAATTTTGCATTCAGCTTGGCTACCTGCGATTTCTTAATTCTTCCATAAGGGGGGCGGAACAGGTTTGTAGCGGTTAACTGTTGGCATTTAAAGAAATTTTCTATGTAAGTCTCGTCATCGGTTTTCCATCCTTTTAGGTGATTGTAAGTATGGTTGCCAATGGCATGACCTTCGCTTTTAATTCGTTCGAAAATCTGTGGATGTTTTTGTATATTATCGCCGATACAAAAAAAAGTAGCCTTAATTTCGAGGCTTTTTAACGTATTTAACACAAAGTCTGTAACATTTGGTATTGGGCCATCGTCAAAGGTGAGATAAACGATTTTTTCTTTGGTATCTTTATTCCAAATTAAATTGGGGTAAAACCATTTAAGAAAAAAAGGCGGCCTGACAGTGTACATGCTGTAAAAGTAATATTTAAGGTCTGTACTTGAAAATTTACAGAAAACCAGCCACCGTTTATTTATAATTGTGAACGAAATTTATGAGACAATCTTCCAAAATAAACTTTTTGTTTGCGGCGTTCTCCCTGTCTGTCGCAGGTTTTACGTCCTCAGCACAGGAAGTAATTACCATTCAGCAAGCGATAGATAAAACGCTCAGCAACAATTTACAGGTAAAGCAAGCACAGTTTAGTGAGAGCCTTAATGATGTAAATTTGCAGCAATCAAAAGCGGCTCTATATCCTAGTTTAAATGCAAATGTAAACCAGACTTTAGGCTGGGGACGTAACCAAGTTGCTTCGGGTTTATTCCAGAATACCCAAAACTATAATTTAAATACTGGCGTAAGTTCTAGTGTAGATTTGTTTAACGGTTTTTCTAAACTCAATCAGATTAAACAAAATAAGGCATTAATAGAAGCTGGAAAAACAAATACAGAGAAAGTTAAAAATGATTTGATTCTATCTGTAATTACTTCCTACATGCAGATTTTATTTAATAAGGATTTCTTGAAAGCTGCTCAGCAGCAATTGGAAGTCGCGAAACAGACATTTAATCAGCAACAGCAACTTTTAGAGGTAGGAAATAAAACATTGGCAGATATTTCCCAAGCTAAGTCACAAGTGGCGTCGGCAGAGCTAAGTGTTACAGATGCAGAAAATGCTTTGGCTATTTCTTATCTAACTTTAGCGCAGTTAATGGATATTCCTTCTGCTACAGTTTATCAAGTGCAAGCTCCATTAGTAGATAGTTTCAAGCAGCCATCTGCAAAGTACAATGCAGAAGATATTTATCAAACCGCATTGAAACAATTTCCTGATATTCGATTGTCTAGCGCTAATACACGTGCTGCCGAATTGGGTGTGGCAGTGGCTAAAGGAAACCTATTTCCTAGGCTGTCATTTAGCGGTAGTTATGGTACGAGTTACTTTTATAGCGAAAACCCTTTAATTACCAACGAAGCTTTTGATAAGCAATTAAAGGATAACGTTTCTAAGGGAATAGGTTTGAGCTTAAGTATTCCAATTTTTAATGGATTACAGGCTAGGTCTAGTGTAAAGCGTGCAAAAATCAATTTGATGCAAACCCGCACGGATGAGCAATTGGCAAAAAATAATCTTAACAAAGTAATTTATCAAGCGGTTGCAGATTTAAGGGCTGCCGAAAGTAAATATGAGTCTACAGGTAATGCTTTTGCTGCACAGAAAGATGCATTCTTCGTTATTGAGCAACGTTACAATGTTGGACTTGCCAACTCTGTAGAATTCAGTACAGCGCAAACAAATAGAAACAAGGCTGAAATAGATATGATTCAGGCTAAATACGATCTGTTATTCAAATCTAAAGTGATAGATTACTATTTGGGCAAACAAATCGCATTTTAATAACCTTAAAGAATAAACCACAATTTGTCCCTAGCCATTTGGGATAGCATATTAAATAATTATGAAGTTAAAACACATTTTAATAGGTGCAGTAGGATTGATACTACTGATCGTGATCCTGAAAGTTACCGGTGTAATTGGAAAAGAGAACGTAGAAAAAGTAACGGTAGAGAAAGTAGGAGATAAAACAGTAATTGAAACCGTTACCGCAAGTGGTAAAATACAACCAGAAACAGAAGTTAAATTAAGCTCGGAGGTTTCTGGTGAGGTAACTGAGCTCTTGGTAAAAGAAGGTGACGTGGTAAAAAAAGGTCAGTTGTTATGTAAAGTGCGTCCAGATATTTTGCAATCTAGCTACGAGCGTACAGTAGCATCATATAATGCACAAAAGGCAACTGTAGCTTCGGCACAGCAACAATTGGTGCAGGCAGAGGCTAACTTTGTAAATGCAGAGGCAACCTATAAACGTAACGTAGAGTTGTATAACAAAAAGGTAATTTCTGCTGCGGAGTTCGATAATGCAAAAGCATCGTACTTAACTGCAAAATCTACGTTAGCCAGTGCAAAAGAAGGTGTGGTAGGTGCTAAATTTAATTTAGAGCAAACGGGTGCGAGTGTTAAAGAAGCAGGAGCTAACTTAGCTAGAACAACAATTTATGCTCCGGTTGACGGTGTGGTTTCTAAATTGTCTATCGAATTAGGCGATCGTATTTTGGGTACTTCTCAAATGGCGGGAACAGAAATCATGCGTATTTCTAACTTAAGCAGCATGGAGGTAAACGTAGACGTGAACGAAAATGATATTAACCGTGTAACTTTAGGTGATAGTGCAACTGTGGAAGTTGATGCTTTCGCAGGTAAGAAATTTAGAGGCGTGGTAACTGAGATTGCAAGTTCATCAACTGCAGTTGGTACTACCACTACTTCAGTAGATCAAGTAACTAACTTCTCTGTTAAAGTAAGATTATTGGCAGAATCGTATAGCTCTGTAAAAGGTGGTGCCAAAGATTTACCATCGCCATTTAGACCAGGTCTTTCGGCTACTGTTGATATCGAAAGTGAAACCGTAACAGGTATGGCTGTGCCAATCCAAGCAATTTTCACAGATGCTAAGGCCGATGATAATAGCGGTTCTCAAGATGCTGAAAAACAAAAAAGCAAGTTGAGCGATAAGCAGATTAAACAATACATTTACCTATTTGATGCAAAGGCTTCTACCGTTAAAAAGACCGAGGTAACTACCGGTATCCAAAACGATCAGTTCATTATTGTGAAAACAGGTTTGAAAGCAGGACAGGAAATTGTTTCTGGGCCTTACTCAGCTATTCAAAATAAACTTAAAGATGGTCTAAAAGTAGAGCAAACTGCTAAGGATAAGTTGTTTACTGCTGGAGGTAAAAAGTAGGCGTTACAAATCATAATATTTAATTATTTTTGCAAAGGTTTAAAGAAGTGCACATCGCATTTTTTTAAACCTTTTGTTTTTACCCCATGTTAAAAGCATAATAACTAGCCTAATTTATATATAGATATGAGTGCACCTAAGATAGCCATGATTGGCGGTGGAAGTTGGGCAACTGCCATCATCAAAATGCTTTCCGATAATGAAACTGAAAAAGAGATTTTTTGGTGGATGCGGAATGAAGAAGCTATTGCTCATATCAGGAATTACAAGCACAATCCAAGCTATTTAAGTGCGGTTGAAGTTAAGCTGAAACCAGAAAATGTGTCTTCGGATATCGCTTACATTATTTCTCAAGCTGATTATGTGATTTTGAATGTGCCAGCAGCTTTTTTAAAAGATAGTCTTAAAAACATTACGCCAGCGCAGCTAAAAGGTAAGAAGGTAATCTCGGCCATAAAAGGTATCGTACCAGAAGATAATTTGATTATAGGTGATTTCTTGCATGAAAAATACGAGTTACCTTATCAAGATATCTTGGTCATTAGTGGCCCTTGCCATGCCGAAGAAGTTGCTTTAGAAAAACTTTCTTATTTAACCATTGCTTGTACAGATGTAAATGTAGCTAGCACTTTTGCAGGTTATTTGAATACTCGTTACATCAAAACCAATATTTCTGATGATATTTTCGGAACCGAATATGCTGCGGTATTGAAAAATATTTATGCTGTGGCTAGTGGTATTTGTCATGGGGTAGGCTACGGTGATAACTTCCAGGCGGTATTAATTTCTAATGCTATTCGTGAGATTGAAACGTTTGTGGGGGTGGTGCATCCTATCGAAAGGGATATCAAAGAGTCTGCCTATTTAGGTGATTTAATGGTGACCGCCTACTCTCAGTTTAGTAGAAACCGTACTTTCGGCAATATGATAGGCAAGGGCTATACCGTAAAATCGGCTCAGCTAGAAATGAACATGATTGCCGAAGGATATTACGCAGCAAGCTCAATGCATCGTATCAATGAAAAATATAAAGTAGATATGCCGATTAGTGAAGCGGTTTATCAAATTTTATACGAGCGAAAATCTCCTCATACAGAAATGAAATTGCTGACTGAAAAGTTGAGTTAATTCTCCTTCATCAAAATACCAAACCAAACCGATTTCTTATTTGTTCTCTACTCATCATAAACTTTAATGAGATGAAAAAGAGATATTTGTTGGGCTTGGCTGCCGCAGTAGCAGTTACCCTATTTTCAACTAGCGCAAACGCACAAGAGAAAAAAACCGAAGTTGGCAAGGCAATTCAAAAAACTGGGAAGGCTGTAGAAAAAGGCGCAAATGCCGTTGGCAATAAAACCGCAGAGGTTGCTGTAAAAGGCGGCGCTAAAGTAGCCGATCAAACCTACAAAGGTAAAATGGCTCCAGATGGCACGAATGTTTATATCGATGGTAAAAATCGTAAGTATTACGTAAATAAAAAAGGAGCTAAGGTTTATTTGAAAGCCAGCGAAATTAGAAATAGACCGGTGCAGTAGTTTGCAGTTTTCAATTTACAGTTAGCAATCCAGGCGTCTAAACTGTAAGCCTATATAAAAATAGAAAGTCCCGTTAAATTAACGGGACTTTCTATTTTTATAATTTTAGACTGAAAACTAAGATCTGCGTCTTCTATCGCTTCCACCTTCACGTCTTCCGCCGCTTCTCTCTTCACGACTACGGCCAGAGAAATCCCTGAAACCGCCTTCGCTGTTTCCGCCGCCAGAACGTTCACCACGATCTCTTCTTCCACTTCCAGAACGTTCTCCACTTCTTCTGTCGCCTCCGTAACCACCGCTACGACGCTCACCGCCATAACCGCCTCTGCGCTCTCCTCCAAATCCACCACGACCACCGCGATCTCCGCCACGACTGCTACGAGGTGCATCACCGCTTACTTCAATCCTAACTTCTCTACCGTTGTATTGTACGTCTTTAAAGTTGGCCATTAAGGTTTCAGCAGATGCGCTTTCTACCTCAACAAAAGAGAAAACACCTTTTAAATCAATTTTGCCAACCGATTTGCCGCTAATACGACCATGATTACATACGAAGCTCAATAAATCACCCCTAGTGAAATCATCTACTGAACCTACATTGATGAACAAACGAGAATAACCCGCTTCGGCACCTCTGCCGCCTCTTTCTCCGCGTTCGCCACGTTCTCTTCTATCACCACGCTCTCCACGCTCACGTTCGTCAGCGCTAATGTTAAGGTCTGGTGCGTTTTGGTAATATTCCAAGAAACGGTTAAACTCTAATGAAGCAAATTTTTTGATGATTTCTTCTTTGCTCAAATCAGCAAATTCATCATTAATTCGAGACATGTATTGGCCAATTTGTTCTTCGTTAACTTCAACGTTGTGTACACGGTGAATTAAACCGAACAATTGTTTTTCGCAAACATCAAAGCCAGTAGGTAAATCAGCTTTAGTGAATTTTTTACCAATAATTTTCTCAATCTGACGGATTTTGCCCAACTCCTTAGAGTTGATGATACAGATAGAAGTACCAGTTTTACCAGCTCTAGCCGTACGACCAGAACGGTGCGTGTAACTCTCAATCTCATCAGGTAGAGCGAAGTTGATTACGTGAGTAACGTCATTAACGTCAATACCACGAGCCGCAACGTCTGTAGCAATTAATAATTGCATACTTCTTTCACGGAAACGCTTCATCACTTTATCACGTTGTTGCTGAGAAAGGTCGCCATGTAATGCATCGGCATTGTAGCCATCCTTAATTAAATGCTCTGCAACATCTTGGGTATCCATTTTCGTTTTACAGAAAACCACACCAAAAATATCTGGATTGTAATCTACAATACGTTTCAAAGCTGCATATTTATCGCGGGCACGTACCACATAGTATTCGTGTTCGATATTTACGTTACCTGTGTTTTTGGTTCCCATGGTTAACTCTGTAGGGTTTTCCATGTAATTTTTTGCTATGCGGCGCACTTCAGGTGGCATGGTAGCAGAAAATAACCAAGTTTTCTTTTCGTCAGGTGTAGTAGAAAGGATGTCGTTGATGTCTTCCTGGAAGCCCATGTTCAACATTTCATCCGCCTCATCTAATACTACATATTTAACGTTAGAGAAATCAATAGCTTTACGGCCAATGATATCTAACATACGGCCGGGCGTGGCCACTACCACTTGTACGCCATTGCGTATTTCGCGTAGTTGTTGCATAATATTCGCGCCACCGTAAACGGCTACAACGCTGGCATTAGGCTTGTTTTTTGAGAAATTTCTGATGTCGTTTGCAATCTGCAGACAAAGCTCACGTGTAGGGCACAAAATTAGTGCCTGTGGCTTATTGCTCTTAAAGTCAATTAGTTCTAACAACGGCAAACCAAATGCGGCTGTTTTTCCTGTTCCTGTTTGGGCCAAACCAACAAAGTCGTTACTACCCTCTAACAGTACAGGAATGGCTTGCTCCTGAATAGGCGTAGGATTTTCAAATCCTAGCTCTTTAACGGCATTAACAACGTCATCACTTATCCCCAATTTACTAAATGGGTTTATCATTATAACATTTTTAAATTAAGGCGCAAAGGTACGGTTTATAATTGGTAATTTATATAGTTGGTGATAATTTGTTTTAAGCTTAATAAATTGGAAATAAGAAAGTTATATGTTGATTGCTTTGCTTTGTTGCCTTGTTGAGGTATTGGAAGCGCATTTTCAGTACTAAATACTTCCGAAAGTCCCGCTTTTACTTCAATCTTTTTGTTTCCTGTCATTCATAGGAAAGAGGAATCTGTTTCGGTAGTGCTTTATCAATCAGATCCTTCACTGGCGTTCAGGATGACAAAAAAACAAAAAGTATTTCCGTTCAATCGGGGCTATTTAACAACCAGTAGTTACCCTCAAGAAACCGTTAGACGCCAAGCGTAACCCGAAATTCAAAGCAAGCAATTTTTATGTGCTTCAATGCCTTACATGTTCAACAAAACTAAAAATTAAGAAAATAAAAAAGCCAGTCCCAAATGCACCAGCTTTATAAAACTTTATAGATCTAAAATTCTCGTTAAGTTATTGAATAAACTTCTGTGTAACCGTTTCCGTAGCAGTAGTTAATGATGCGATATGCAAGCCATTTGCACTGTTAAAAGGAACGGAAATTTGAGAATAACCTTTATTCAAGCTTAGTTCTTTCTCCTTAACCTTCCGGCCATTGATATCATAAACCTTGAATGTAGCTTTACCTTCATTAGCTGCGAAAACAGTTAGTTTGACTATGCCTTCTTGTTTATTGGAAGTTACTTTAAAGTTGCTTGCCGCTACATTAGATTTTACCGCTTCTACAGCAGATGGAGTAACGTTTCCATTAAAATCTACCTGGTTAAGTTGGTAGTAGCTTACGCCAGGCAAAGCATCCTTATCAACAAAAGTATAATTGTGTGCGACGTCTGTAGTGCCATTTCCTTTTACTTCTCCAATTTTATGGAAAGTTTTGCCATCTCCGGAGCGTAGTACATCGAAACGAGCATTGTCTTTTTCTGAAGCTGTGCTCCAGGTTAAGTCGATGTTTTGCAGGTTTGCTTTAGCAGTAAATGAGGTTAACGTAACTGGGAGTACAGATAGAGAATTCACTTGTATGTCGTCGAGCCTAAATTGCGTTGCTGTTCCACTATTGGTAAACCTGATGGTTAATGTTGAAGTGTTTGGCAGGCCTATTAAGCGAATGAGGCGCCAATTTGCGGTACCACCACCTGTAGACTGTGCGGGAATCGGAATTGCTGTGAAATCTGTTCCATTGGTACTGTATTCAAATGTCAAATCAGTAGCATCGCTAGCTGTTGTGTTTTTAAATAAGCCAAATTCAATAGCAGGGTTAGTTAATGCAACGGTATTAATTCCAGCAATTGAAAAGTACCTGCCCAATGTGTTTGTAATAAAGACATTTCCTGCTGCCGATGCTCCTAAATAACCAGTAGAAGAAGATGAAGTCCTTACATCGGCGGTACCAGCATAAGTATACATGCCATTGTTTTGCCATCCAGTATAAGACGAAACTACAGTTGTACTAGCAGGATTTCCCATGTTCTCACTGAACTGAGCTTTGGTGAAAGAGTGGGTAGCAGCCGAAAACAGTAAGAAAAGTAAAAGTTTTTTCATAAGATGAGGTTTTTAGTGACTATCTAAAGTTACTAAAAACCTCACCTACAACTGATTGAAAAAGTATTCCTTTTAGGAGTTATCTCAATCTGTCAGCAGAGCGAATTAATTTTTCATCTTGCTTAATTCCTCTGATAGCCAGCAAGGTAAAGATGATGGCTGCTAGAGGGAAATACAACCCTGGTTCGATATCCAAAGTTTTTAGACCATTAATACCTTTGATGATTTGAGATAGCCAAAACGACAAAGCCAAGATTAAAAAGATATTTAATGAAGCGATACGTATTTGCAGCTTTCTATTTCTATAGTTGAAGATGTTGATCAAACTAATTAGTCCAGCTAAGACGATGCTAAGCAAAAGTGGGATATTAATCACTTGCGCTGCGCCTTCTACCTGAAGCCCAAAGCCGTTCAGGATGTAATAATTTTTATCGGTAGCTGCGCCAATAACAGGCACTAATAACAGACATAAAATAGCAATTGAAGCAAGTAAGAGCCAAATAGACTGAATTCTTTGTATCATGTTAATTTTAAATTTTTACAAACTTAGGTTTTTAAGCATAAAAGAACAAAGAACAAGGATGAAAGACTATGTTATTTATGCATCGGACATAATCTTTGCTCCTTATTCTTTATTCCTTGTTCTTTCCCTTATTTTTGCGGCATTGGAAACGAAGCGATATTTTATAGAATTAAGCTATAATGGCACCGAATTTCATGGCTGGCAAACACAACCTAACGGAATTACTGTGCAGGAATGTTTAGATAAGGCACTAAGTACCTATTTTAGGCAAGAGGTTGTTTCTTTAGGTTGTGGACGTACAGATGCAGGTGTGCACGCTACCCAATTTTATGCCCATTTTGACTTGACAGACATTAGCCCCAAGCAGGTAGCGCACGCTGTGAAAGGAATTAACGCTTTATTGCCATACAGCATTGCCATACATCGGGTTTTTGAGGTAGCGAATGATGCTCATGCTAGATTTGATGCTACAGCTCGTCAATACAAGTACTATCTTCATTTCAATAAGGATCCGTTTAAGTTAGATCGTTCGTGGTTGTACAAAGGTAAATTGGACCTTGATAAGATGAATTTAGCTGCGCAGGTTTTACTAAAGTACAAGGATTTTTCTTGCTTCAGTAAATCGAATACGCAAACCTTCACTAATAATTGCAAAATCGCTTTCGCCAAAGTTGAAGCGCAGCAAGATGGTTTGGTTTTTACTATAAAAGCCGATCGTTTTTTGCGAAACATGGTGCGGGCAATCATGGGAACTTTAGTAATGGTGGGTAGGGGAGATATTGAAGTGCAAGATGTGGAAGAAATTATAGCAAGTAAAAATAGAAGCAAAGCAGGTCAGTCGGTGCCAGCTTGTGGACTATATTTAGTGGCAGTAGAATATCCGTATATAAAAAATGATTAAATGAGTAAATTTTGAATGATTGATTGCTGGCAATACGCATTAGAAATATTTAATCATTTAAAACTTAATCATTCAAAATTATAAAGAAATGGCAGTAACAGGAGACGCATTTAATTTTAGCTTGCTTAAAAGGGTAATGGCCTACGTACGCCCGTACCGAGCCACATTTGTATGGTCTGTTCTGTTAACCATATTGTTGGCGGCAATTGCTCCGGTTCGTCCCATGTTGGTTGGCTACACTTTAGATCAACACATTTTGAAAGGCAATTACCGCGGTTTGCTGAATATCACTATTTTAATGTTGGTGTTGTTAGCCTTGCAAACTGTTTTTCAATATGCACATACGCTGCTTACGAATAAACTCGGCCAATCCGCTATTAGAGATTTAAGGATCAACGTATTCAACCATATCACAAAGTTAAGACTGAAATTTTTCGATAAAACACCAATCGGACAATTGATTACCCGTACTGTTTCAGATCTAGAAACCATCGCTGATATTTTCTCGGAAGGATTGATTGCCATGATAGGTGATTTATTGCAAGTAATAGTAATCACAAGCATCATGTTCTACATGGATTGGAAGCTTACACTTGCGGTGCTTATCCCGATGCCTTTGCTCATTATCGCCACCCGCATTTTTCAGAAAGCTATTAAAATTGCTTTTCAGGAAGTAAGGGCAGAAGTGTCTAATTTAAATACTTTTTTACAAGAACATATCAGCGGTATCGCTATCATCCAATATTTCGCTAGAGAAGACCAAGAGTACAAGAAATTTGAGAAAATAAATTCCCGCTATCGCGATGCCAATATCCGTTCCAACTGGTATTATTCTATTTTCTTCCCTGTGGTAGAGTTGATTTCTGCCATGTCGTTAGGTTTATTGATTTGGTACGGATCGAAGACCATCCTCAATAATCCTGCTATAGAACCGGGCATCATTACCACTTTCATCATGTTCATTAACATGCTGTTTAGGCCAATTAGAGAACTGGCGGACAAGTTTAATACGCTACAGATGGGGATGGTGGGCGCCGAACGGGTTTTTAAAGTACTGGATACCCAAGAGCAAACAGAAGATAAAGGAATCTTGGCGCCGAAAAAGTTAGAAGGTAATATCTCTTTTAAGAAGGTTTGGTTCAGTTACGATCAAGATGGGGAAGTAGATCCAAAATATGTGTTGAAGGATATTTCTTTTGAGGTGAAATCTGGGCAAACTGTCGCTCTAGTAGGTGCAACTGGAGCTGGAAAATCATCGACGATCAATATCTTAAATCGTTTTTACGAGATCCAAAAAGGAAGCATAACGATTGATGATAACGAAATCAAAAATTATGAATTGGCTTACCTGCGAAAAAATATAGCTACAGTATTGCAAGATGTTTTCCTGTTTTCGGACACAATTTTTAACAACATTACCCTAAATAACCCAGAAATTAGTTTTGATGAAGTAGTAGATGCCGCAAAAAAAGTAGGTGCACATAGTTTTATTGAGCGTTTGCCTGGCGGTTATCATTACAACGTGATGGAAAGAGGTGCTACACTTTCTGCTGGTCAAGCACAATTGATTTCGTTTATTCGTGCTTTGGTTTATAAGCCAGCTATCTTGGTGTTAGACGAGGCAACTTCTTCTGTAGATACAGAAACAGAAATGCTCATCCAAAATGCTATCGACAAGTTAATGCAGGATAGAACCTCTATCGTCATCGCACATCGTTTATCAACTATCCAAAAAGCAGATCTAATTATCGTTTTAGATAAAGGCGAGATCAAAGAAAAGGGCACGCATCAGCAATTGCTTAAGTTAGATGGTTATTACAAACGCTTATACGATTTACAGTTTTCGTCGGTAGGTATTGCAAAATAATTACTTCGCAAACTCCTGCTCAATCACATATTTGTGTACTTCTGTGCCAATAGTTTCTTCACGGGTGTGCACAATTTTGAAATAGTTGTTTCTCAAATAAGAAATTGCCCAAGTACTATCTGGGGCTGTGGAAAAAGTGATGTTTTTTCCGTCAGCATCGATGCTGTATTTAACAGTATCCCCGTTTTTAATGAAATTCAGGTCCTGAGTATACCTTACCCTTATTTTGGCAGTATCGTTTTGAATCGGAAGAATAGTATCAATCGTGGATGGAATTACTACGCCGTTTTTATACTCCAATGTTACGTAAGTTTTAATTGGCCACTGCCCAACCAAATATCTTTCTACAAATAACTTGCTATCTACAGGTTCTTTTTTACAAGCGTAGCCTATAATTCCTACAGTCATTATGCCCAATAAACTCAACTTTAACTTGCTCATAGTCTCTTTATAAAAGCAAATATACAAAACAAATTTGCTCAACATTTTGAGATCATGGTATTTTTCGTTACTAAAAAGTTTGATTTGTCCTTAGTTTTTAAAATATTTTAAAAATAAGTTTTATATTTCCATCTTCAAACCAAACCAAATCATGAAGAAAATTATTTCTAACCTTACCTTTCAAGTACTTTTCGCTATTTCTTTAGGCGTTTTAGTTGGGGTAATTTATCCGGGATTTGCGCCGCATGCGGAACTCATTAGCAAGAGCTTTATCAATATGATCAGCATGTTAATAGCTCCTATTATTTTCTTCACCATTGTTTTGGGTATTGCCCACATGGGCGATATGAAAAAAGTAGGCGTGGTAGGCGGCAAGGCTTTACTTTATTTCGAGATTGTAACTACCGTGGCTATCGCAATTGGTCTACTTGTCGCTAATCTACTCAAACCAGGCGTGGGAGTAAAGGTGCCAAAAGGCGATGTGGCAAAGATAGCTGAATATACCAAGCAAGCCGGTTCTATCAATTGGTTAGAGTTTATTGCGCATATCTTCCCTAAAAACATTTTCGAAGCATTTTCTAAAGGCGAGATTTTGCAAATTCTTGTCTTCGCTATCTTATTTGGCTACGGCTTAAGCAAAATGGGCCAAGCTGGGCAGTCACTTTTAACAACTTTTGATAAGATTGCCAAAGTGTTGTTTAACATGATGAAGGTAATTATGCGTTTGGCTCCGCTTGGTGCTTTCGGCGGTATGGCCTACAGCGTGGGCAAGTTCGGGTTGCATACCTTATTACCAATGGCGAAACTAATGGGGGCTGTGTATATCACCTGTTTCCTTTTTATTTTCGTAGTTCTAAATGCAATTTGCCGTTGTTATAAATTCAGTTTGTGGAAATACCTCAAGTATATCCGTCAGGAGATTTTAATTGTGTTGGGTACTTCATCTTCAGAGTCGGTATTGCCAAGTATGATGAAAAAAATGGAAGATATCGGTTGCGAAAAATCAGTAGTAGGTTTAGTCATCCCGACTGGATATTCTTTCAACCTTGATGGCACGGCAATTTATTTAGCCATGGCAGTAATTTTCTTAACGCAGGTGTTTGGCATCGACTTAACTTTAGGCGAGCAGGTTACCATCATGCTGGTATTAATGGTGACCAGTAAAGGTGCGGCAGGAGTAACCGGAAGTGGTTTTATCGTGCTGGCCAGTACTTTAACAGCCTTAAAAATTATGCCTGTAGAGCATATCGCAATTTTGTTAGGAGTAGATAGATTTATGAGCGAAGCCAGGGCAATCACCAATATGATTGGAAACGGTATTGCAGCAATCGTAATTGCCAAGAGTGAAAAAGAATTTGATGAAGAGAAGTATTTATCAGCTACTAGCCCTTTAGCTATAGAAAATGCCGAAGAAGAAAATATTATGAAAGATTAGTTTATCAATTATCAATTATCAATTATCAATTATCAATTATCAATTATCAATTATCAATTATCAAATTCCCAGTAATTAACCATCAATAATTTACTATTAAAACTACCCCCAATTCCAAAACTGAAGTTCTTTTTGATCGAGATAAGTTGCTATACTGGCCACATAACTATCGTCGATCATGAAAGTACGCATTTTAAAAACTTCTTTGTTTCTTTCAAGATATTCGCTCAAGCAGTCAATTAAATGCAGATTGTCGCTAACGCCTTCACCACTAGCTTTGAGCAGTGCTTCTTTTCTGGTCCACATGGCATAAAAATTGGCTGGATTAATATCCCCATTACCAATAAAGTCGATTTCCTTTTTAGAAAAAGTAATATCTAAAATCGATTTAAAATCAAATTCTGTATTTAAATATTCTACATCAATACCAACTGGCTTTGGACTAACGGCAATAAGCACGTAATCTCCAGTATGGCTGATGTTGAATTCGATATCTTTTACGGTTGGTTTTTTATGCTCATGAAAGATGAACTCCACTTCATGCGCATCTTTGTTAGAGCATAAAGCCAGTATGGTACGAAGGCAAAATTTACTTACTACGTAACGTTCTTTGTCTTTTTGAATAAACATCCTCCCTGCTTTTTCCTGCTCTCGTTCAGATAGCACTTCTGCAAGCTGTTTTTTGATTTTCTGAAAATGATTGTCGACAGAAATTCTGAAAATGTGAGTTTTATCTGTAGCTAATGGTTGGTCAATGCTGTAAGGTTTCCAAGCAAAGTCGTAGCTTAACAGGGTGTCTATCATTTTTATGTTAGTCTAGTTTTAGGTTAGCACAACGGCTGACGTAGTAAATATCGTTAAATTTTATTTTTAGCGAGAAATTTTTTAGTCAGTTTAATGAAATATTAAAAAATGTCAAAAAAATAATTTAAAAGCTGCTGTTTTTTAGCGTTGAAATGTATTTTTCAATATATAATTCTTTATCTCTTGATTTATATTGTTGGATATAACGAGGATGCTCTAAAATGCTAAGCTTGTCAAAAAGCTTTTCCTCTTTGTTTATTTTATGAATGAAATCTGCATTTTTCTTTCCCAATACAAAAACTTCCGATGTATCTAAGCCTAAGCTGATATGATCTTTTAAAGATTGGATCATAAAATTCTTTACGGCTTTAAATAGATTGATGTCATCGTAATAATTTGCGTTAAGCCATTTGCCTTCTTTTGTTTCACGGATAATGGCAAGTGGAAATGGCGAATTAATATAAAACTCTCGATAAAAGTGTTCTGCGCCACCAAAAGAGCTAATCATATCGTAAATAAATACAGATGAAATTTCATGCGTATAAGCCGAGTGCATTTTGATCCCACAAACAGCTGCTAACCTTTTCGTATCTGTAAATGGAACTCCTGTTACCCCCGCTCCATGCCGGCTTGGGTTAATCCCGATGATAAATTTTCTTTGATTAAAGTCGTTGTAATATTTTTTGTAAAAAAGTTGCATTACCTCTATCGTTTCGGGATTATCCATGTAAGGGTTTAACACTTGAAATCCCTTTGGTAATTTGCCTAGATATTGTAAGCTGCGGTTAAAATTGGTAACGTTATCTGCAAAGGTTTTCATCATAAGATCAGAAGTTTAAAATAAATCATCTCTTTAACTAGTCATATGCTATTGGCATGATTTGTAAATGAATAAGTAGACAATGTATGTCTTGGTTTAAATAATAACAAATAATCTGTCATAGTTTCATCAGTATGAGTAACAAAATATTATACACTAGAAATAATATGCTTTTGCAGTTGACATTCCGTTGCAATTAGTTTAAGTTTGCACAAAAAAAATAGATACAATGAGTGTTTTAGTAAATAAAGATTCAAAAGTAATTGTTCAGGGTTTTACTGGTAACGAAGGTACTTACCACGCTGAGCAAATGATAGCTTACGGTACAAACGTTGTTGGTGGGGTAACTCCTGGCAAAGGTGGCCAAGAACATTTAGGCAGACCTGTTTTTAACACAGTTAAAGATGCTGTTGATAAGGCTGGTGCTGATGTATCTATTATTTTCGTACCTCCTGCATTTGCAGCTGACGCGGTTATGGAGGCTGCAGAAGCTGGTATCAAAGTGATCGTTTGTATTACTGAAGGTATCCCTACAAAGGATATGATCGCAGTAAAATCTTATATTGCTGATAAAGACTGCCGTTTAATCGGTCCTAACTGTCCTGGTGTAATTACTGCTGATGAGGCTAAAATTGGTATCATGCCAGGTTTTATCTTCAAAAAAGGTACAGTTGGTGTAGTTTCTAAATCAGGTACTTTAACTTACGAAGCGGTAGACCAAGTAGTAAAAGCTGGTTTGGGTATCACTACAGCTATCGGTATCGGTGGTGATCCAATTATTGGTACGCCTACTAAAGAAGCTGTTGAGTTATTGATGAACGATCCAGAAACTGAAGGTATCATCATGATTGGTGAAATTGGTGGTGGTATGGAAGCTGAAGCTGCTCGTTGGATTAAAGAGCACGGTACTAAACCAGTTGTAGGTTTCATCGCTGGTCAAACTGCTCCTGCTGGACGTAGAATGGGTCACGCTGGTGCTATTGTTGGTGGTGCTGATGATACTGCTGCTGCAAAAATGAAAATTATGCGTGAGTGCGGTATCACAGTTGTAGAAAGCCCTGCTGAAATTGGTGCTGCTATGGCTGCTTTGTTGAAAAAATAGTCTCGACAAAATATATTTTAAGAAAGCGTTTCGGTTTCGGGACGCTTTTTTTTGTGCGTAAAAACTTACTTCTGCATGAAAAACGACCTACCTTTAATAATTATATTTGTATAAGGTCAGCTTCAAAAAACTAAATCTTCTAATAATGCGTATATCAATAAAAAAGGATGATATGAAATTGATAGCCAATAAAACATTTACAGTGTTGATGCTGTTAGTGGCAACAGGTATTTCGGCTTGTGCACAGCAATCAGAAGAGAAGAAACAAGAAACTAAGCCGTCAAAAACATCAAAGAAAATGGAATGGAATAAATTAACTAAAGAAGAAGAGCGTATCATTGTTGGTAAGGGAACCGAATATCCTGGAACTGGTAAGTACGATAAGTTTTTTGAAAAGGGAACTTATATCTGTAGAAGATGTAATGCACCTTTGTATAGATCGGAAACTAAGTTCGATGCACATTGTGGTTGGCCCGCTTTTGATGATGAAATTAAAGGAGCGGTAAAACGCATTCCAGATGCGGATGGACAGCGTACGGAAATCGTTTGCGCCAATTGTGATGCGCACTTGGGACACGTGTTTGTAGGCGAGTTTTTAACTGCAAAAAATACTCGTCACTGTGTAAACTCGGTCTCAATGACTTTTGTACCCGATAAAAAGGAAGAATAATTTGAGCTTATTTAGGAAATAAAAAAGCGGAGTAGACTAAGTCAGTTTACTCCGCTTTTTTTATAAGTTGTTGTCATTCCGGGTTTACCAAGTAATCTCTCATGTGACAGGAGTTGGCGGTATAATAGTTTAAAAGGCTGGATATTAATATTCTTCCTAAAGTTGGTGTTATCACCAACCTTATTTTATTTGGAGCTGTGGTTCGGCACTACACCAAACACGCTTCATCTTTAAACCAACTCCGCTACCTCTTCTTGTACTTCCACATCAGTTGTTGCTTCCACTTGTTCGGCCTTAGTCTTTGCAAATCTTCTAATCAGCCAATAAGCAAAGAAGGAACCTGTTAAAGCCATTATTGCGCCAACTAATGACGGATAATTATAGCTTAATCCATAAACTAATGGGAAGCCTCCAAACAAAGCTCCTAAGGCGTTACCAATGTTAAAGCTTGCCTGACTAGCAGAAGCAGCAATCATTTCAGATCCTTTTGCGGTGCGGATCATCAGCATTTGAATAGGAGCTGCTAAAGCAAAAGCTATTGCCCCAGTAAAGAAAGTGGTTACAAGTGCTAATACCGGATTGGAGGATACAAAGAAAACCACGATCAAAATGACGCACATGGCAAGTAATAATGCAATAGAAGCTTTAGCAGGTGAGAACTTATCGGCCAAATAGCCGCCAAAAAAATTACCCACCAACATACCAAAACCAGCTAACATTAAAATATAAGTTACATTCCCTTCTTCAAAACCTGCCACCTCAGTCATTAACGGTGCTATGTAGCTGATCCAACAAAACAAACCTCCGGTACCAATGGAGATCATTAAAATGATAATCCAAGCTTCTCTTTTAGCAAAGAAACTCAACTCGGTTTTTATATCTGTCTTTTTCTCTGATTGAAGATTAGGTAGCCAGTATTTTAAACTTAACAATGTGATAATCCCCACAATAGCTACGATGCCAAAAGAATATCTCCATGAGTAATTATGACCAATGAATGTACCAAGTGGAACGCCAAATAGATTGGCGATGGTAAGTCCTGCAAACATTAATGATACTGCTTGTGCTTCTTTTCCCTTTGGCGCAATACGGCTGGCAACTACCGAACCTACTCCGAAAAAAGCACCATGTGGTAAGCCCGAAAAAAATCTGGCAATAAGTAAAGTGAAATAGCTTGGCGAAAAAGCAGATATGGCGTTAAAAACGGTGAACAAGATCATCAATCCGATCAGGATGCGTTTAGGCGGATACTTCGCAGCAATGATAGCTAGTATAGGAGCGCCAACAACTACACCAAAAGCGTAAGAAGATATCAAATGGCCAGCCGTGGGGATGGTAATGTCGAGATCTTTGGCGATATCAGGTAAAAGGCCCATCATTACAAATTCTGTAATGCCTATACCTAAACCGCCAAAGGTTAGGGGAATTAATTTCTTGTCAATTAGCATTTTGCTTAGTGTTTTGTTTACACTAAGCAAAGTTAGTCGTTTTTATTTTAGGATTTTGTCAGTCTAAGGTTAATTGTGTTCTAAAATAATAAAAGTCCCAATTTTTCATTGGGACTTTCAGTTTCAACGCTTTTTAGCGTAGTTTAAAATCTTTGCTATCGTTTCTTCCGATGGTTCTCTGTAAAGCTTGTCTAATTGAGGCTTAACATTTTCGTAGAATTTTTGATCATCTTGGTTGTGTTGATCAAAAGCTTCGGCTTTCGATTGCTTTTTTAAATTGGTTGGAGTAAAGGTTTTTGTCATACGCATTTATATCTTTTTGTTTAGATTTTAAACGCACATAAAAGACCTTTTATTTTGTAAGTATTATACTTAATTTAAAATTTATTGAACACTGGTGTTCAAAGTAAGCTAAATCAGCATTTAATCTATACAGGAATAGTAATTAGCCTTGAAAAATCAAATGCAACATTTTTGTGACCTATCCTCTGCTAATGCTTATCTCTTTTACATTCATCATTTTACGAAGATTGCTCAAGGCATAACGCATGCGGCCTAATGCGGTGTTGATGCTTACATCGGTAAGCTCTGCAATTTCTTTAAAACTTAAATCTGCATAGTGACGCATAATTAACACCTCTTTTTGCTCGTCTGGCAAATACTGTATCATCTTACGTAAATCAGTATGAGTTTGCTCTCGTAACATACGTTCCTCTGCACTTTCTTCATGTATTTGTATCAAGTTCAGTACGTCGGTGCCATCTGCACTGGTAATGGTTGGCGTACGTTTCTCCTTCCTGAAATAATCGATCACCAAGTTGTGTGCAATACGCATCACCCATGGTAAAAACTTGCCCTCCTCATTGTAGCGACCAGAGCGAAGCGTGTTAATTACTTTGATAAAAGCATCCTGAAAAATATCTTCTGCCAGATATTGATCCTTAACCAGTAAATAAATTGATGTGAAGATTTTGGACTTGTGCCTACGAAGAAGTTCCTCGATAACGCTTTCATCGCCGCCGATATATAACTTCACCAAATCCTGATCACTAACCTGTTGTAACCTCATAGGAGTGTGTTTGATTAAACCCATCTTTATTAAATAATAAACACGTAAATTTTTAATCTATAGCTTTTCTCCTTTTAAATTTTTGTTAATGAATAGTGATTGTTAATACGTTACAATTTCAAAAGAAAGATTTTTTTGTGAGATTCAAAGAATTAAATTGTTAAAAAGTCTAAAAATTCCAAATCAACTCCAAAAAATCTCATCGTTAACGTTAATTAAATATTTTATTCGTTCATTATCATATCGCCAGCAATCTTTTTGTCATAACTCAAATTCTATACCAATCGAATTTCATTCGGCTTAGATACAGTGAGAGATCTTTCCGTAATGTTAGTGATTGAATAAGTGGATTTTGGGCGAAAGAATAAAGCGCTTTCATAGTGGTTCATACTTCGTACCTCCGACTTTTATAACTATCTTTGTAAATTATTCAAGAGCGTTAGAGAGGTTATCAATGAGCAAGGAACTGGAGAAAGATCCGCATCAAAATATCATTATAAAAGGGGCTAGAGTACACAATTTAAAGAATATTGATGTTGCTATTCCTAAAAATAAGTTTGTAGTAATTACCGGAATGTCGGGCTCTGGAAAGTCGTCGTTAGCATTCGATACGCTATATGCCGAAGGGCAGCGCAGGTATGTAGAAAGCTTATCGGCCTATGCACGTCAATTCATGGGCCGAATGAACAAACCCGATGTAGATTACATCAAAGGTATTGCTCCCGCTATCGCTATCGAACAGAAGGTAATTACTTCTAATCCACGTTCTACGGTGGGCACTTCTACAGAAATTTACGACTACCTTAAATTATTGTATTCGAGAATTGGTAGAACTTATTCCCCGATTTCGGGCAAGGAGGTAAAAAAAGATACCGTAAGTACGGTGGTTGATTTTGTTTCGGCATTGGCCGATGATGATGTGGTGACTATTTTCAGTCCGTTGCATCCCCAAAACAACAGGACACTAAAAGAAGAATTAGCCATTCTCTTGCAGAAAGGTTTTTTAAGAGTTTCTTACTTAGGAGCTATTAAAAAAATCGAAGATATTCTGGAAGACGACGCGATTAAAGATAAAGAACTAACTGAAGCAGATCAGGTTTTCATTTTGATTGATCGTATTGTGGTTGCTCATGATGATGAAACTCTAAGTCGTGTAGCAGACTCAGCGCAAACTGCATTTTTTGAGGGTAAAGGCGATTGTTATATTGAAAACGATGGTAAACCAACTTTCTTTTGCGATAGATTTGAGTTAGACGATTTAAAGTTCGAAGAGCCTACTCCAAATTTCTTCAGTTTCAACAATCCTTACGGTGCTTGTAAACGTTGTGAAGGTTATGGCAACGTAATTGGTATCGATGAGGATCTAGTAATTCCTGATAAAAGTAAAAGTGTTTACGATAATGCCATTGCGCCTTGGCGTGGCGAAAAAATGGGCGATTGGTTAAAGGCTTTCATCAAAAATGCAGATAAATTTGATTTCCCGATCCACAGGCCATATAGCGATTTAACCGAAAAACAACAGCAGCTACTTTGGACAGGGAATAAATATTTCAGAGGTTTGGATGATTTCTTCAAAGAATTGGAGGAGCAAACGTACAAAATCCAGTATCGTGTAATGTTATCGCGTTATCGTGGGAAAACGACCTGTCCGGATTGCAAAGGAACTCGTTTGCGTAAAGATGCATCTTATGTTAAAGTTGGTGGAAAATCGATCCTAGAATTAGTTTTGATGCCACTTTCTACTATCCTGCCTTTCTTTGATGGATTAGAGTTAACCGAAAACGAGCAGAAAATATCGAAACGTTTGCTGGCAGAAATCAGCAGCCGTATTTTATACCTTAATAACGTTGGTTTAGGCTACTTAACTTTGAACCGATTATCGAATACCTTATCGGGCGGAGAAAGTCAGCGTATTAACTTGGCAACTTCTTTAGGCAGTAGTTTGGTAGGTTCGGTTTACGTGTTAGATGAACCAAGTATCGGTCTTCACCCTCGCGATACCCACCGCTTAATCGGCGTGTTAGAATCGCTAAGAAACGTAGGTAATACGGTTTTGGTGGTAGAGCACGAAGAGGAAATGATGAAAGCTGCCGACCATTTGATCGATATTGGCCCAGAGGCGGGTACGCAAGGAGGAAATTTGGTTTTCAGCGGTACCTACGAGCAAATTATTAAAGACAAAAAATCGCTTACTGGAAGATATTTAGCTGGCGAAGAAAATATTGAAATTCCTAAAAAACGTAGAAACTGGAAAGATCATATCCTGATCAAAGGTGCTCGTGAAAATAACCTGAAGAATGTAGATGTGAAATTTCCTTTGGGTGTGTTTACCTGCGTTACAGGAGTTTCGGGTTCTGGGAAAACTAGTTTGATCAAACGTATTTTATATCCCGCTTTGCAAAAAGCCATTGGTAATTATTCTGGTGAGCAAACAGGTTCTTACGATGGTATATTTGGCAATATCGACTTGGTGCAGCAGGTAGAAATGGTAGATCAAAATCCAATTGGAAGGTCTTCGCGTTCTAATCCGGTAACCTATGTAAAAGCTTGGGATGATGTAAGAGCATTGTTCTCTGCCTTGCCAGCAGCAAAAGCGGCAGGTTTAAAGCCGGCAGCATTCTCATTTAACGTAGAAGGTGGCCGTTGTGATGTTTGCCAAGGTGAAGGTGAAGTGAAAATTGAAATGCAGTTTATGGCCGATATTTATTTGCCATGCGAAGCTTGTGGAGGAAAACGTTTCAAACAACAAGTGTTGGATGTAACATATCAGGATAAAAATGTGTCTGATATTTTAGATATGACCATTGACCAAGCGGTAGATTTTTTTGCGAAGGAGCCTAAGATTATGGCTAAGCTACAACCTTTGGTTGATGTAGGCTTGGGCTATGTTCATTTGGGACAATCTTCGAATACTTTATCGGGTGGCGAGGCACAACGTATCAAATTGGCTTCATTTTTAATCAAAGGAAATAATGCGCAAAAGGCGGTTTTCATTTTCGATGAACCCACTACAGGTCTGCATTTTCATGATATTAAGAAATTGCTGAAAGCACTGAATACTTTGATAGAACAAGGTAGTACTGTAATTGTTATAGAGCATAATATGGATATGATTAAGTGTGCAGATTGGGTAATTGATATTGGTCCAGAAGGTGGAGATAAGGGAGGCGAGGTAGTTTTTGAAGGGAAACCAGAAGATTTACTGCATGTAGAAAACTCTTATACCGGCCAGTTTTTAAAATCGCACCTTAAACAGTAAATTGTAATATGCTTTTGCTAACATTTCTAATTGGCGTTGCTCTTAACGCGATGGGATACATCCCACCGGGTAATATTAATCTAACTTTGGCACAATTAACCATCAATCGGGGAATGCGCCAAGCTTGGGGATTTATCATTGCTTTTTCTTGTGTAGAGATATTTTTTACCTTCGGAATGATGCGCTTTGCTCGCTGGGTTTCTAGCGATGTGGATATTGATGCCATTAAAGTGGGCAACTTTCAGCTGAGTTTTTTGGTAGATGTTTTCATGATCGTGCTTTTAACGGTGATGGGTACGCTAGCGTGGAAAAATAGGGATAAGGTAAATCAGCCTAAAGCCACAGAAGATAGTAGAAAAGGCAGTGTGCTTTTTGGAGTTATTTTAGGTGTTTTAAATCCAGTTCAAATTCCTTTTTGGTTGTTCTTTGGCAACTATGTAATATTACACGAATGGATTGCTACCGATTATTTATCGTTGGTTATTTTTAGTTTTGGCTCTGGAGTAGGTTCAATGTTAGCACTTTATGGCTATGCTTATTTTGCTAAGTTTATTCAAGAAAAGTTTACGCTAAGTAGTCGTTTAATTAATAAAAGCATCGCCATCTTTCTTTATTGTTTGGCTCTTTATTTAGTAATCAAACAAGTTGTAGTTCATTTCGGTTAATCTTTTTAATTTGAAAAGGTGCTGCAGTTTTTCATAGGATATTTTAATGCTGCTGTTCGCTGCTATCTTTTGTTTTGTCCTAATACTCCTTGTCATGCTGAACTTGTCGAAGCATCTATTTGATAATTATAGACACGAAAAACAAAAAGAAACTCCGCTGTCATCAGGTTTAATTAAGAAAGTCTGTTCCTTTGCGATCTCCGCGAAGCTTTTCTTTTCCTTGCGATTTTCTTAACCGCAAAGCTTTGCTAAGTATCGCAAAGTAACGCTAAGAGAAATATATAAGTTAATTTAAACCTTCTCTAACTTAAACAACTTAGTGCCAAAAATTAACAAAGCGATAAACTTAATGCCTTCTGCAATGGCGTAGTATAAATGTAGGTAGGAGTGAGGGACGGTTTTCCCTTCGATATGTAGCACTGCTCTTGCGTCTAATCCTGGAAGTAACCAGGCGGTTTGTACAATCAGAATTGCAATTGCTACAATGTAGAAAGGATTGATGTTGAGTTTTTTCGCTATGCTGATATTGCTAATCAAGATCGCTACTGCAAATACCCATTCCACTTTGTTCAATGCAGCAAAAACCAAACGACCTATGCCTAAACCAATGGGTAAGGTAACTCCTGGTGCTCTAAACTTTAGCCAAGCTTCCATAAAACTGATGGCGCAGATAAATCCAATCCAAGTAAATGTACAAATAACTGCTACGGGCTGTTCTACTTTAGATTTCATTTTTGTTTAGATGTGAGACAATAGATCTGAGATGTGAGAATGCCAACTGAAAACTAAGAACTGAAAACTGTTAACTTAAAGTAGTGGCTTTGCATCGTTGTTACGGTAGTACTCAATTTTGTACATAAACATTTCTGCCATTTTGTAACCTCTCCATTTGGCTTCACTGGCTTTTTCTCCAGTAAAAAACTCATCTAAAGTGCTATTCCATATTTGCAGCCAAGTATCAAAATGTAAAGCTTCAACTGGTAGTTTAGCATGTGGAGGGAAAGGGCTACCCGTGTAAGTGTGCACTTCTAAAAGAACAGTTTGCCAAAAGCGATACATCTTCTCCAAGTGTTCCTGCCACCTATCGCCAATTCGTTCATTAAAAATTGGACCTAATAATTCGTTCTCACGTATTCGCGAATAGAAGGTGTTCACCAATAACTGTATATCTTCTAAGTTGCTAATATCTGCCAAAGCCATTTCTGATGATTTAATATACAAAGATACGGCTATTTAAACTTTTGTTCTTGTGACAGAGGTCAGGGTTTTAGCGGATAGGTATCAGGAATTAGTGGTAACGTATTAGAAAATGGAAATGACCAGTATTCAAGCACAATAATCAAAGATGTAATATTATGGCTACTGCAAAATCTTCTTAAAATCTGCGGAAACATCAGCGCAAATCTGCGGGAAAGGAAACCATAAATATCCAAGTATCAATAATCAAATAAATCATTAACCATTAATTCGCACTACTTTTTTATAAATTCACCGCTCCAGATTTTTTCTGCTTTGCGACCAATAAGAACGAAAGAAATAGCTAAAATGAGGAAGAAAATGGCTTTGTGCAAACTGTCCCAAAAGTATTCAAAATATCGGGTGTAGAGATTAATGAAAAGGAAGATAATGCCAAACTCTCTTAGCATAGCATCATTCTTTTTCAGCCCGATGATGATGGACAATATACAAATGACAGCCGAAATAATTGCCCAATAGAACAAGGTGATTTGCTTAATTGGATACCATTCCTCCAATGTTCCGTAATTTCCGAAGATGGATAACAATAACAATGAAGTAAATAGGTATAATAAACCAGCAAAATAAGTAATATCGAAAAAATAAGATAGTTGCTTATGTTTCCTTAAAAGCAATGAAGATGCAGTAAGTATTATTCCAAAGAATACGAAACGTAGTGGGTAATTCAACCCTAAAAAGTACCAATTCCAGCTAGAAAGATAGCCTGTTTCTGTTCCAAACCAAGCGCCTAAAGCTAGTAGTGCAAATGTCCAAATCAATCTAGATTTACAGAAGTAAGCTAGGGTTAGATAGATCGCTACAGATACAAAAATCAGCAAAGAAAAATGGTTGCTACTGCTATTAAAAGCCTTCCCCAAGTAAGCAATGGCGTTGGCAGTAAGCATTACTCCAGAAAAAATAATTGCTTCGTTGCTGAATACATCTTGAGGCTTTGTTTTTTTCTTACGGAAACCTAAAATATAACAACCAGCGGCAGCCAATGCAGATATAGCACTGATGACAATATTAGGCGTGTTATATAAGTTTTTGATATAATCTAATAGTGATTTATCAACCAATAATGCGCTTAATGCAATAACACCGCAAGCCATTGCGATCCAAAATGAATATTGTGCTAAACGGCGCCAGTCGAAGGTTTTAGGTTCATAGCTATCCTTCAGTTTCTGGATATCGGCATCTGCTAAAAGCCCTTCCGATTGCCAGTAGTCTAGCATTTCATCCAAAAACTCACTATTATCCTGATCTATTTTCTTCATTAAACTTTATTCAAAATAGAACATTTACTAAGTAAATATAGTTCTTACTTTAATAATTCAGGAATGCGTTTGTTGTTGCCCACAATCCAAACAATATCATCATTTTTGAAAACAAGGTTTGAGTCTGGATTAAGGATCCGTTGGCCATCGCGTTCTATACCAACTACTAAACCTTGTGTTTTCTCTCTGATACCACTATCTCTAATCGTTTGTCCGAAAACAGGCGATTTGCTGTTGATCACGATTTTCTGTAACGACATATCTTGTTTAGGGAAAGTTTCATCTTCGTCGATCTCCATATGGTCGCCTTCGAAAAGGTGCTTTACGCTAGCTAGTTGGTCGTCGGTTCCAATAACCAAAACTTTGTCGTTAGGGTATAAACGTTCATCTCGTTTTGGTGTTGGGATCATGATCTTGCCACGTTCAATCATCGCGATATTGATACCATATTTCTCCCTCACGGCTAAATCAACTAAAGTTTTACCAACCAGTTTCGATTCTGGTGCCACAGTTAGTTCTAGCAAGTGGGTATCCCAAGGTAAAATTTCTGGCTGTTTTTTGGCTGCTTCTCTGGCGTTAAGATTATAGAAAAACCTGTTTTCCATACGCTCGTAAAAGCTTTGTAGTTTGCGGGAGAAAATCACCATCACAGCTATAGTTAAACCCAATGCAATGCCGGCAGCTATCCAAGTATCAAAAAACTCATACATTAAGAAACCTACAAAAAATACACCTAATGCGATTCTGAAAACCTCCATAGCAATTAGCGGCCCTCTGGTGTATTTTTTATTTAACCAAAGATGGGAGTAAGCTGTTTTTTCGATACGCCTTATCGATAGTGCCCACAAAAATGGCGACATAATAAGGAAAGCTATAATTACGGTAATGATAACACCATTTGTTCCGTTAGTGATGTTTTTGATAATAAAAGGGTGTAAATAACGAGAGGCCAAAACTACTACCGCAATGATAATTACCGAGTGGGTAATAGTGTTAATGATATACGATCTGAGCAGTACTTTCCAGTCGCTCAACGTGGTAATACCTTCTGTACTGCTACTGTATCTGCTAATGGCATCTAACCATTTTTGAGGAAGTATCTTAGATAGTAAATTGTAGAAATTCTCTGAGTATTTGATGAGATATGGTGTGGTAAAGGTAGTAATTGCTGACACGGCCACCGTGATAGGGTAGAGGAAGTCGCTAGTTGCTTTTAAGGTTAAACCTAAAGTAGCGATGATAAACGAGAACTCGCCAATTTGTGTTAAGCTCAATCCGGTTTGTACCGATGTTTTAAGCGGCTGACCCGAAAGTAATGCCCCACTTCCCGTAGTAATTAACTTACCTACAATGGTAATGCCCGTAATAATCAGGATGGGCTGCCAGTAGGCTAACAATATTTTAGGATCGATTAACATACCCACAGATACAAAGAAAACAGCGCCAAATAAGTCCTTCACTGATTTGGTGAGATGCTCAATTTTTTCTGCCTGCGGCGTTTCTGCGAGAATGGAACCCATGATAAAGGCTCCAAGCGCTGGCGAAAATCCAACTTTTACAGCTAAAATCACCATTACCAAACATAATGCTAATGAAACTACTAATAAAGTTTCATCGTTCATTAGCTTTTTAGTTAGCTTTAAGAAAGAAGGGATGATGAAGATACCGCCTAAAAACCATAAAATGAGAAAGAAGCTAAGTTTTAGGATGGATACAATCATTTCTGCACCTTCAAACTGCTGACTAACTGCAACCGTGGTAAGCAATACCATGATTAGAATGGCTGCTAAATCTTCTACGATAAGTACTCCGAAAACTAAGTTGGCGAACTTCTTATGTTTTACGCCTAGCTCATCAAAAGCTCTGATGATGATAGTGGTAGATGAAACGGAAAGTACTGCGCCTAGAAAAATGCTATCCATGGTTTTCCAACCCATTAACTTACCAGCGAAATAACCAATCAAACACATTCCAATGATCTCTACCAAGGCTGTAATTGACGAAGAGCCACCCACCTTGACGAGCTTTTTAAAACTGAATTCTAAACCTAAACTGAACAATAAGAAAATGACGCCAATTTCTGCCCAAATGGTGATATTGGCATTGTCGGAAACGGTAGGAATGAATTTAAAGTGCGGACCAACCAAAAGTCCGGCAATGATATAGCCTAAAACCAGTGGCTGTTTAATTTTTTTGAATATAATGGTGGTAATGCCTCCAGCGGCAAGTATCAGCCCTAAATCTGCAATAAGTACAGGTAAGTGTGTCATCTAGCTAAAAATGTTATTGGATTGTTTAAATTTTAATGATTAGAAATAAAAACAGCGTTTACCAAAAGGCATGTTTAGGATATAGATAGCTGAAGATATATTGATAAGTAAAATCTTTTGAAAAGCCCCAATTTAAGGTATGGATAATTAGTGGTAGAGTGGGTTTGGCTTTAGTACTAAAAGGGAGATCTGGTAAGATACTTTGAGTGCAAAATAATCTGACCTTTGTAGAATGAAGTTTTATTTTTACGAAGCTTGATGATTTTTTCTTTTTATTAAGATTTACTTTGTTAGAAATGCTGGTTTGCAAATCTTTCTGCGTGTGCAATGCCACTTCGCTAGTAGATAACGAAGAGTAACAAAGCGTTAACCAAACAAAAAAGAGCAGCACATACTTCATAGCCCACAAATTACAAAAAAATGTTGGGTTTTGTGGGCTCTAATGCTAATTAGTCTAAAGGTGTGGCGGCTTTTGCTGCTTTGAAAAGTAACAAATATTGAAAGGCGTCAGTAGTGTGATCCTTTGCATTGCTAAGCTGAACTCCCATTGGTCCTTTTACTTCTCCGAAAGTCTTTGAGTTACTGAACGGACTTTTATCGCCGTTTAGCTTGAAAATAGTAGCTGCCGATTCCGCATATTTTTCCAGCAATTCGATTTTGTCAACTTTTTGCATAACCGGACTGTCTTGGTTATTGCTATATGGCACAGGCAAATATTTTTTACTTTTTGCAAAAGCAGGATTAGCTTGCCATAACATTTGGGCGTATTGCGCTGGGATAACTTGCTGCATCATCGCATTGTATGGTACCATCATTTGTCCGTTTACGTAGAAGCCGATGATGCTTTTAATTGCCGCGCTGTTGCCAAGTTGTTGTTTTAACTGAAACGCAAATGGAGCGCCGCCATTATAGGAACTTTGTAAGCAATGATACATGCCCAAAAAACCGTACATTTTTGATTTGCCTAATTCATATGCCGAAATGTAACGATTTAAGTTGTTTAACATGCTTTTTTCCCTATCACTGTTATCAGCAATGTTTTCTAAAAGCAATTTCAATGGCCTATAATTAGTTTTTAAAATCTGTTTTGCTTTTTGCTCATTTTTTAACAGATCCTTTAAAAATGCTTCGGCTATTGATTTGCCATTTTGTTTCAAAATGAGCGTATCGCTAAGTGCAATAAGGTGATTTTTATAGATCTGAACATCATTATTTTCAGTAAGGTGATTGATGTACAAAGGGATGATTGTCCAATCTTGTACAGCATCAATTCCAATAAGCGTTAGCTTTTTATCATTGCTTAACGACTTTTGGTACTCGTAGATTTGACGATATTTATTCTTGTATTCTGCGTTGGCCCATTGCGCAGTGTCACTCACCCAACTCCTGAAAACGAGTTTCAGCCACTTTTCATCTCCATCAGCAAAGAAATTGTTTAATAGCCAAGCTTTGGTTGCATCTACTTCTGCTATATAGTATTTAAGATTATTGACCTTGTTAAGATGTTTTATCAAGCTTAGATCGGCTTGTTGAGGATCAGCAAATCCATGTGTTTCCCCCAAAAAAATAAACTGACTATCGTAAAAAGAATTGTCAAATAATTTTTTTGAAAAATTTCCGTCGAATTTACTGTGATTTTGTGTAAGATAAGTTTCTAAAGTTTGTGCTTTTGAGGAAATGCAAAGAAATAAGAGTGCGGCTGCAAGAAAATTCTTCATAATTAACAATGTATTGTGTTTAATAGATGTGGATTGTCTAAAATAACAAAAAATGTTAAAGAATTTTGAAACAAAAATGTTGCTTGCTGAAATTTGGTAACGTAGTAAGTTAAAATAAAAAGTTTGTTATTGGCCTTCAAAAAATGCTAAGGTATCTTCTTTGTCTTGCTGCAACTGTAATTTCAGTGCTTCTAATCCAGTAAATTTCACGTCATGTCTTAAGAAAGCCAAGAAGTTCATCTTGATGTTCTGACCGTAAATTTCCCTGTCAAAATCAAAAATATTTACTTCGATGTTGCGGGTCATGCCATTAATGGTAGGACGCTGACCAATGTAAGCCATCCCTCTAAAAGTTGAAGGTTGAGAGTTGAAAGGTGAAAGCGTACCGCTTACCTCTGTATTTTCACTTTCTGCCTTTGGCTTTTGACTTTCAATTTCTAAGTCCATTTCTACAGTAACAGCATAAATGCCGTCACCTGGAATAAGTTTATAAGTTTCAGCAACGAAGATATTTGCAGTTGGAAAACCGATGGTTCTACCAATTTTATCTCCTTTAATTACTGGGCCATAGATGGAGAAGGCATAACCTAAATATTCGTTTGCTAACGCTACATCACCATTTAATAAAGCTTTCCTGATTTTTGTAGAGCTTACTGCAACATCATTGATATCTTGCTCGGGAATTTCTTCCACCTCATAACCATAAACAGATGAATTTTCTGCTAAAGTTCGGATGCTGCCTAATCTATCTTTACCGAAACGGTGATCGTAACCGATGATGATCTTTTTTGTCCCTATAGCATCAACTAAGATGTTTTTGATATATTCTTCTGCACTTAAATTAGAGAAATCTCTAGTAAAAGGGGTGATAATTAAATGATCTACACCTAAACTGGCTAAGATTTGAGCTTTTTCATCAACCGTATTAATCATCTTTAAGTCCTGATTTTCAGGGTCGATGATCATTCTTGGGTGCGGAAAAAATGTAAGTAAGACAGTTTCACCGCCAGCTGACTTTGCCAATTCGCACAATCTTTTGATAATTTTCTGATGCCCAAAATGTACGCCATCAAAAGTGCCGATAGTAACTACTGCGTTAGCTAATTTCTTAAAATCCGAAAGTTGGGTGTATATTTTCAAAATAGTTAAATCTTAATGGAAAGCCTGGCGTTTAACCACGCCACCTTTTAAATCAGCAATTTGTTGTTGTACTACAAACGCATTTGGGTCAATTTCGTTTATTTTATCTTGCAGTTTACTCAGTTCGAGCTTAGTTACTACCGTATAAATAATGTCGATATCTTTTTTCTGCAAGTAACCGCCTTCGCCTTTATAGATAGTTACGCCACGTTTCATGTCGTTGATGATGAATGCTTTGATGCTTTCTTTTTCTTCAGAAATGATGGTTACGCCGGTATATGCTTCCAATCGGTTTACAATAAAATCGATGGTATTGGTGGCAGACAAATAGGTTAGGATAGCATATAGTGCAGTATCAATATTAATAAAGTAAGCCGCAAAAAGGAAAATCACGATGTTGAGCATGAAAATGATATTTCCTACCGTAAGTTGGCTATTTCTGCTGATGTACAGCGCTAAAACTTCAGTGCCATCAATCACACAGCCACCACGCATGGCTAAGCCAATTCCTCCACCTAAAAAGAAACCTCCAAAAAAAGCAACTAATACTTTCTCGTGAGTGATAGGTTGAAAAGGGATGAAAATCAGTCCTAGAGAAAGTGCAGTAATTGCGATAGCTGTTTTAAAAGCGAAAATACTGCCGATTTGTTTATATCCTAAAATAATAAAAGGAATATTGATGATGATAATGAGATAAGATAGGTTCCAGCCAGTTAGTGTACTTACCAGCAAGGAAATACCCGTTACGCCACCATCGATAAAATGTTCGGGCATTAAGAAACTTTTTAACCCAAAACATGCAGAAATTACGCCAAGGCACATAAAGAGAATTTCTCTGGCTGTGCGTAAGCCATCTGTTTGACTATGCTTTTTCATTGATTTCGGTATTTGCTTTTGCTTCTTCTCTTTTATTACGAAGATAAGCAATCAAATCTGGTAGCTCATAGGCATTGCTTAATAAAAAGTTACCGCTGCGGGTGCGGGTTAACTTTGACATATAAGCTCCATTGTTCAATGCTTTTCCAAAATCAGAAACTAGCGAACGAATATAAGTGCCTTTACTACAAACTATTCTGAAATCAACCTCTGGCAAGGCAATCTTGGTAATTTCGAACTCATTAACGGTTACGAAACGCTTCTTCAGTTCTACTTCCTCTCCCAAACGAGCTTTCACGTACAAGCGTTCGCCATTAACTTTTACTGCAGAATGCGCTGGCGGATATTGAGAAATATCTCCTTTAAACTGTTCGGAAGCTGCGTAAATTTGTTCTTCGGTAATTTGAGAAATATCAAAAGTAGCATCTACTTCGGTTTCCATATCGTAAGATGGAGTAGTTGCGCCTAATACTAAAGTTCCGATATATTCTTTTTCTTCTGCTTGAAAAGTGTCGATTTGCTTGGTGAGTTTCCCGGTACAGATAATCAGTAAGCCAGTTGCCAAAGGATCTAAAGTTCCGGCATGACCAACTTTTAACTTCTGTGGTTTTAATGAGTTGCGGATTTTTCCAACAACGTCAAAAGAAGTCCATTGATAAGGTTTATTGATGAGCAGGAGTTCGCCTTCTGCAAAATTAAAGTCAGGGAATGTGATGTTTTCTTGCAAAGTATTTATTTAGGCCGCAAATTTACGGATTAAATGATGGATAGTTCGTGTCCCGAAAGTAATAAAGCTAAGATAATTAAGCCTACAACAATACGATACCAACCAAAAGCTTTGAAACCGTGTTTAGTTAATATGTTGATGAATGTTTTAATTGCGATAATGGCTACAATAAAACCAACAATGTTACCAATAATTAAAAGGTTGATTTCTTGATTTGAAAACGCATGACCTTCTTTCAGGAATTTATATAATTTCACCGCAGAAGCACCCAACATCATCGGAATAGCCAAAAAGAAAGAGAATTCAGCAGCTGCCTTACGAGTAAGATTTTGCGTCATTCCACCAACAATAGTACTTGCTGAGCGAGAGGTGCCTGGAATTAGTGCCAAACATTGATAAAGTCCGATAATAAAAGATTGTTTGTAGCTAATCTCGTCGGAGTTTTCGATGCTCGGTTTATTAAACCATTTATCAACAAAAAGAAGTATAACTCCTCCAACAACTAGCATAATGGCAACCATTAGAGGGCTTTCTAATAACGAGTCAATAAAATCGTTAAGTAAAAGGCCTAAAATCGAAGCGGGTATAGCCGCTACAACAAGTTTGTAGTAGAAATTTAACGATTTAAAAAAACGTTTAAAGTACAATACCAACACAGATAGGATGGTGCCGAGTTGGATGACGATGGTAAATAATTTGACAAAAGGAGTAGGCTCCATGTTCATCAACGCTGTGCCTATAATCATGTGGCCAGTAGAAGAAACGGGCAAAAACTCAGTTAATCCTTCAATAATAGCAAGGATGATTGCTTGTAGATAGTTCATTTACTTAGTGGATTATTTTAATCCCATTCATATTTAATTTTATAGCTTTCCATTTTTCTATCTTTCGATAACAATGTTAGCTTCTCTGAAATAGTTTGAGCTATGATTACCCTATCAAACGGGTCGTTATGATGTAATTCTAGGGTTAATAATTGCAATAGGTGATTTTCGTTAATCTCGATTATTTCGATCTGATTTCTTTCTGTAAACCTAAATAGTTCACTAAATTCAATATCTAAATTTAATTTACCAATCTGTAGTTTTATTGCAATCTCCCAAAAAGACGCTATGCTAACGTAGCAAGGCTCTTCAATGTTTTTTATTCGAGAAACTACATTTTTAGGTAACCGTTCATCTCCAGCAATGAACCACAGAAAAGTATGCGTGTCTAGGAAATAAGGCATTATTGATAATCAGTAAACAAATCTAAAGGCTCGTCAAAATCATCTGATAATTGGATTTTGCCTTTAGCAATACCAAATTCACGTGACTTTAGTTTTGTTTTCTTTGCTGATTTAGATTTTAAAAAAGCTACAAAATCAGCGACTTCCTGCCTTAAATTAGCAGGTAAAGAATTAATTTCTATTTGCAGTTTTGTAGTAGTCATAAATAAAGATAACGAAATTTATTATTTCTTTAAAACGGCGTAAACACCAAATCCAAATCCAAAAAGCACAATCATTGGAGCAATTAATGTTCTTCTGGTATCGTAGATATCACCATCTGCGCCCATCATCAACAAAAAACCTACAATAACAATTACCATGCTGATGATTAATAATTGATAGTTTTTCTTGGTAAATACCAATTCTTCTTTTGGTTTCTGCGTTGCAGAAGATGTTTTTTTATCTGACATTATCTATAAAGATCGTAAATTTTTAAACGTAAATATTTGCTTACCGCAAACCAAGTGCTAATTGCGGTAATAAAAATACCAATAGCTACCATGCTAATGAATACCAAGCCAAATTCGCTAAAGTTTCTTAAGATGATAATTTCTGGCAATTCTTGTTGAGCGTAATATAATAATCCTAAAAGGATGATGATCGCAATGAATGAAGCAATGATGCCATGTAAAGCAGCAACCAAAATAAATGGCTGACGAATGAAATTTTTAGTAGCACCTACCAACTGCATGCTCTTAATTAAAAAACGTTGAGAGAAAATTGCTAAACGGATTGTGTTGTTAATTAATGCAATAGCGATTACCAAAAGAATGGCAGCAAAGCCCAATACAATTAAACTAATGGTGTTGATGTTTTTGTTCACCATGTCAATTAATGAGCTTTGGTAAACTACTTCTTTTACAATTGGATCTTTTTCGATGCTTTTTCTTAACGCATCAATGTTTTGGTTGTTAGCATAATCGGCTTTCAAATAAACATCAATGGTAGATAGCAGTGGGTTGTAGCCAAGGAAATTCACGAAATCTTCACCTAAATCTTTGGTTAGGTTATGTTGCGCAACTTCTTTGTTTACGTATTGCGTTTGTTTAACGGCAATATTGTTATCCAAACTCTTTTTAAAAGCAAGTACTTCAGTTTCTTTAGCACCTTCGTCTACTATGATGTTAAGAACAATGTTTTCTTTCACATAATTAGATAAGTTTTTAGCGTGTACCAAAATTAAACCCAACATTCCCAACATTAACAATACCAATGCAATGCTGAAAATGGTAGAAATATATACTGTTTTGGTCTTTTTTGCCGCCTGACTTACTTCGAATTCTTCCATACGTACTTAATTGTTTCTGCGAAAATAAGTAAATGTAACCTAAAACTTAAATTATAAGCCTATTGTTTTGCATCACTTTTAAAGTTAGTACTTTTTAAAGTTGGAGAAATGTTGGTTAAGATGTGTGAAGTTTAACATTCTTTAACGCTAATAGTTCGTAAGCAGATAGTCGGGAAGTCCGAAAGTGTAGTTGCGTTGCTAATTGTATCCTTGATGTTTTGGTTCTTGATTATTTTTCATCCCGCAGATTGCGACGATGTTCACGCAGGTTTAAAGAGGAATTTGCAAGCGATAATATTGTCTTTTTGATTATTGGTGCTTGTATATTGGTTATTACTTAACATTATCACATCATCACATCAAAAACCGTAAATTTCCTTACCTTTGCACGTTATTTAGAAACAGCATATCAATGGATTATCAATTTAGAGAGATAGAGCAAAAGTGGCAGAAATACTGGGCAGAAAACCAATCGTTTAAAGCCGAAGCCAATTCAGACAAGCCGAAATACTATGTTTTGGACATGTTCCCTTATCCTTCGGGAGCAGGTTTGCACGTTGGTCATCCACTGGGCTATATCGCTTCAGATATTTTTTCGAGATATAAACGTTTAAAAGGTTTCAATGTATTGCATCCAATGGGTTACGACTCGTTTGGTTTGCCTGCTGAGCAATATGCTATTCAAACTGGCCAACATCCGGCAGTTACAACCGAAACCAATATCAATACTTACCGTCGTCAGTTAGACCAAATCGGTTTTTCTTTCGATTGGAGCCGTGAAGTTCGCACCAGCGACCCAGCTTACTACAAATGGACGCAGTGGATTTTCATGCAGTTGTTCAATTCTTGGTACAATTTAGAAACTGATAAAGCAGAGCCGATATCAACCCTAATTCATAAATTTAATGAAGCCGGCAGCGCCGATGTAAAAGCTGCTTGCGATGAAGATACAAGAAGTTTCCTGCCTACAGATTGGGCTAATTTCAACGAAGAAGAAAAGCAAGTTGAGCTATTAAAATATCGCTTAACTTATTTAAAGGAAAGCACGGTAAACTGGTGCCCAGCTTTGGGTACAGTATTAGCCAACGATGAGGTGAAAGATGGTTTCTCTGAGCGTGGTGGTTTCCCAGTAGAGCAAAAGAAAATGATGCAATGGAGTATGAGAATTACTGCTTATGCCGACAGACTTTTGCAAGGTTTGGACACCATTGATTGGCCAGAGCCGATGAAAGAAATGCAACGCAACTGGATTGGCAAGAGCGTTGGTGCTTCTGTGAAGTTCAAAGTTGAAGGCAGCGATAAACAAATCGAGGTTTTTACCACACGTGTGGATACAATTTTCGGTGTTTCTTATTTGGTATTAGCGCCAGAGCACGAATGGGTGGCAGAATTAACTACTCCTGAGCAAAAAGCTGATATCGAAAACTACATCTTACAAACCAAAAAGAAATCGGAATTAGACCGCATGGCGGATGCTAAAACGGTTTCTGGCGCTTTCACGGGCACGTACGTGATTAACCCTGTAAGTGGCGAGCGAGTACAATTGTGGATTGCAGATTACGTATTGGCAGGTTACGGTACAGGTGCGGTAATGGGTGTGCCAAGTGGCGACCAACGCGATTGGTTGTTTGCGACGCACTTCAATTTGCCAATCATCCAAATTTTGGATGCGCAAAAAGACATCGACCAACAAGCTGACCCAACTAAAGAAGGTAAATACATTAACTCTGGTTTCATCAACGGAATGGAATACAAAGAAGCAGTTGCTTTCTTAAACCAATGGTTAGAAGACCAGGGCGTAGGAAAAGCAAAAGTGAATTTCCGTCAACGTGATGCTATTTTTGGTCGCCAACGTTATTGGGGCGAGCCAATTCCGGTATATTTTAAAGATGGTTTGCCTTACTTGTTGAAAGAGGAAGAATTACCATTGGTATTGCCAGAAATTGATAAATATTTACCAACTGAAACGGGAGAACCGCCACTTGGCAGAGCCGAAGGTTGGAAATACGAAGACCGTTACGAATACGAATTGTCTACCATGCCAGGTTGGGCAGGAAGTAGCTGGTACTGGTACCGTTACATGGATGCGCAAAACGATAAAGCATTTGCATCAAAAGAAGCGGTAGAGTATTGGAAAGATGTGGATTTGTACATCGGTGGTTCTGAGCATGCTACTGGTCACTTACTATACAGCCGTTTCTGGAACAAATTTTTGAAGGATTTAGGTTTTGTACAAGAAGAAGAACCGTTCAAAAAGTTGATTAACCAAGGGATGATACAAGGTAGAAGTAACTTTGTTTATCGTGTGGTTGATGAAGAAGGACGTGGTACTCACACCTTAGTATCTGCTGGCTTAAGAAAAGACTATAAAACTATCGCTCTGCATGTAGACGTAAATATTGTAGAGAATGATGTTTTAGATATTGAAAAATTTAAAGCTTGGAGAGATGAATTTGCAAATGCTGAGTTTATCTTGGAAAACGGTAAATACGTTTGCGGTGTGGAAGTGGAGAAGATGTCGAAATCTAAATTCAACGTGGTAAACCCAGATGTGTTAATTGCACAATACGGAGCAGATACTTTACGTATGTACGAAATGTTCTTAGGTCCGTTAGAGCAAAGTAAACCTTGGAACACCAACGGAATTGAAGGCGTATTTAAGTTCTTACGTAAATTCTGGCGTTTGTTCCATAATGAAGCTTGGGAATTTACCGTAAGCGATGCTGAACCGACTAAAGCAGAGTTGAAAGCATTACATAAAATCATTAAGAAAGTACAAGATGATGTAGAAAGGTTCTCTTTCAATACCTCAGTTTCTAGCTTCATGATTGCCGTAAACGAACTAACAGACTTGAAATGTAACAAGCGAGCAATTCTACAAGATTTAGTAGTGGTATTGGCACCTTACGCACCGCACATCTGCGAAGAATTATGGTCGTTGTTGGGTAACAAAGATTTGTCTACAGCAACATATCCAACTTTCAATCCTAATCACTTGGTAGAAGATGAGTTCGCTTATCCAATTTCTATCAATGGTAAAATGAAGATGAACTTGAGTTTGAGCTTAGCTTTGGAAGCGAAAGAAGCGGAAGAAGCAGTTTTAGCTAACGAACAAGTTCAAGGATTTTTGAATGGTGCTGCACCTAAGAAAATCATCTTTGTAAAAGGAAAGATTGTGAATATTGTAGTTTAGCCAATATGTCATTTCCATCCCTTTTTCGGGAGAGAAATCTTTGGATCTGCTTTGAGTAAGTTCATTCTGCCCTGACCCTGAATTTATTTCAGGGTCAGGGTTGTATAAATAATGACATAAAAGATGCTGAAATAAATTCAGCATGACGAAACTGTTTATGAAATCCCAAATGAGTTTAAAGCTTGTTTGGGATTTTTCTTTTTATCCCAAACCATTCACCGCCTAAAAAATGCAATTCACCGACAGTTCTATACTGGTTGTAAAAAATTGCTTTAACCGCCTTGTAACAAAATATACCTTTGGTAGACTAATACGTACAAACAACAGAATTAAGATGAAAAAACTACTACTAATTTGTGCCGCTTTACTGATGATGATGAATGCAAATGCGCAATTCCCAATGATGGGCGGAGGCAATGCAGCTCCAAAAGTGACTGGGCGTATATCGGCGACTATTTTAGATTCGTTAACCAAACAGCCTGTAGAATATGCTACAGTTTCCCTAATCAATACTAAAACTTCAAAACCTGTAAATGGTGCTTTAACTGATGCGAAAGGGAAAGTGTCTATCCAAAACATCGCCCCTGGCGAATATAAGTTGGTGGTTGGTTTTATTGGTTACACTACCAAAAACGTAATGGTTAAAACTACGCCAGAGAAACCAGATAACAACCTAGGTAATGTTTATTTAGCTGGCAGTGCAAGCACATTAAACGAGGTTACCATTGAAGGCAAGAAAAACGTAGTAGAAAATAAAATTGACCGTATGGTCTATAATGCAGAAGCTGATGCTACCAATGCTGGTGGCGATGCAACTGATGTAATGCGTAAAGTGCCGATGTTATCGGTAGATATCAACGGAAACGTACAATTACGCGGAAGTGCAGTTAGAGTTTTAATCAATGGAAAACCATCAGGTACTATGGCAAACAGTGTAGCTGATGCTTTAAAAATGATCCCTGCAGAGCAAATCAAAAGTGTGGAAGTAATTACTAATCCATCTGCAAAATACGAAGCTGAAGGTTCTGGCGGTATCATCAATATCATTACCAAGAAAAGCAATGCAGAAGGTGTAAGCGGTTCGGTAAATGCTTCGGCAGGTACGCGTCAAAACAATGGTAGCTTCAATTTAACTGCAAAATCTGGACGTTTCAGTGCAAATACAGCATTGGGCGGTAGCTTTGCTTACCCTCAAGAAACTAGAACTTCTTTTCTAAATAGCACTAGTTCTGGAGATATTTTACAGAATGGAATGTCTGACTGGAAAAGAGAAGGTTTCAACGGAAGTTTGGGTTTGGATTATGATTTTAATGCTTACAACAATCTAAGTACCAATGCCAAATTTAATACTTTCTATAACGGTGGATCTTCTGGTTCAAATATATTTGCGAATAGTATCCCTACAGGAAATATTGTTGGTAGCAGCGATATGGGGAACAATAATCTAGATTGGAATTTAGATTACAGGAAAACTAGTAAAAAACAAGGGGAAGAGTTTTCTATCGCTGGTCAGTTAATTCAAGGTAGAAATACAAATGAGTTTATCAACGATCAACGCACTGCTGCTGGTGTACCAGTTTCTTATACAGAAAGTAGTAACGTAGGTAAAAACAGAGAATATACTTTGCAAACAGATTACGTATATCCTTTTACTAAAACAGTTACTTTAGAAGTGGGTGCCAAAGGAATTTTAAGAAATATTAAAAGTGAGTTTGCTCAAAATTCTGCACAAGATTTTGATTATGACCAAAACGTAGGTGCGGCATATTCAACAATTGCTTTTGATTTAACTAAGAAAATTAAGTTTAAAGGTGGTGTAAGAGGTGAGTATACAGAAATTGGTTTTACTGATGCTAACGGTGTTCCGGTTAAAAATGATTATTTCAATCTGTTCCCAAGTGCGGTGTTATCACAAACTATTGGAGGGATGACTACTATTAAGTTAGCATATAATAAAAGGGTACAACGTCCAAGTTTGGCTTATTTAAATCCATTCCTTAACGAAACAAACCCCTATAGCGTAATGCAAGGTAATCCTGATTTGAATCCAGAGTTGAGCCACAATATAGAGTTAGGTTATTCTACGTTCATTAAGGGTTCTATGCTTAATGCTTCGTTATTCTATAGAAGAACACAGAATATTATTGAGAATATCAATAGAGAATATATTTCTCAGAGCACAGGTGTAGAAGGTATTTTAACAACCTTTACAAATGTTGGTACTACTCAAAGTTTTGGCGCAAATGTATTTGCTTCTTACAATCCAACACCAAAATGGACTTTAATGACCAATGTAGGTGTAAATACTTATGAGGTTAATAGTGCTGGCTCTGGCTTACAAGGTATGAACGAAGGAACCTATTTAAACTATAATCTATTCTTGCGTTCGGCTACGGCATTTAAAGGTGGTTGGAATTTAGAGTTGTTCGGTGTTGTAAACTCGCCTCGTTACACTTTCCAAAGTAAAACAGATCCAATGTTTTTTTACGGTGGTGGTGTGAAAAAAGACATCATGAAGAAACAAGCTTCTCTTGGATTGAATTTGTTAAATCCATTTAATAGAGACTTACACATCAAAACGGTATCTCAGGCTGGAGGTTCATTAGGGCAGACTTCAAATATCTACTATCCATTACGTCAAATTAGCTTAAACTTTAGCTATAAATTCGGTAAACTGAAATTTACAGAGAAAAAGAAAATCAAAAATGACGACGTGAAGCAAGATCAACAGCAAGGTGGCGGCGGCATGGGCGGCATGGGACAAGGTAAATAAGTGGGAAGTTAAAAGTATAATGTGAAAAAGGTCGATGCTGATAAAGTATCGACCTTTTTTGTTTCTTCTCGTCATTCCCGTGAAAATGGACATCGTAAGGCGAAACACTGGATTTTCTACCGCTTTAAGATTGCTTCTTGCTCGCAATTAAGCGGTTTTAACTTTTTACTTTTAACTTGTCAAGTCACTGATGGAAACGAAATTCCTTTAATCTTTCCATAGAGCTCTACGGCGTACAAATCCGTCATGCCCGATACAAAATCTAATACGCTCTGCACACGAGAATACAAATCTTCTTTTTCGGTATGGAACTGCTTAGGAATTAGTTTTACTAGCTTTTTATAGTAATGTGTGTCATTATGAACCAAAGCAGGAACGAACTCTTCTAGCAGGCCCGCCATCACTTTGTAACCAGAAACTTCTTTTTGAATTACCGATTGGTAGTTGTAGATTTTCTCTACCGAAACTTCCTCGATCTTCTTCCAAGCATTTAAATAGATTTCTGGTAAGGCATCTGTTAAACTCTGGTTAAAGGTGCCGCTTAAAATAGCATTTTGTTGCGCATAGAAAATGTTAGAACACTCGTAGATTAAAGTACTAATAGCTTTTGCTCTCAGCAAGCTTACTTTAGCATCGTCGTCTTCTAAATCGTTTTGCAGCCTATTTTCTAAAGTGGAGCTATTACATAACGGCAATAACAAATTCTTCACTTCATCAAAACTTAGAATTTGTAAGCGGTGCGCATCCTCTAAGTCTATAATTCCGTAACAAATATCATCGGCCGCTTCTACCAAATAGGTTAAGGGATGACGAAAATAACCCAATGGGTTTTCGCTGTCAGAAAGCATTCCAAGTTCGTTAGCTATCTTTTTGAAAATCTCTTTCTCTGATTGGAAAAAACCGTATTTTTTGCGATGCAATAGTGGCTTTTGATGCCCTAGAATAGATTCGCAAGGATATTTTCCGATTGCTGCTAAAGTAGCATAGGTTAATGCATAGGCGCCATTTCCTTTACCTTCGAACGGATGCGTTAGAATACGAATGGCATTTGCATTACCTTCGAAGTGGGTAAAATCTTTTTTCTGTTCTTCGGTAAGCTGATCTAGATAAACTTTGCCTTCACCATTGGTAAAATATCTTGAAATGGCTGCTTCGCCAGAATGCCCAAATGCGGGATTGCCCAAGTCGTGCGCCAAAGCTGCTGCGGCTACAATGTTGCCAACTTCGCTCATTAAAGGCACTTCGCCATCAATATTAGGATTGTCTTTTTTTGTTTGATTATAGAAAATCCTTCCCAAAGAACGTCCAACGCTGGCTACTTCTAAACTGTGGGTTAAACGGTTGTGTACAAATACACTTCCTGGCAAAGGGAAAACCTGTGTTTTATTCTGTAATCTTCTAAAAGGCGAAGAAAAAATTAACCTATCGTAGTCTATTTGAAATTGCGATCTAGCTTCGTCTGTATCTCTAGGAGATTTGTTTTCATGTCCCCAACGTTTTGCCGAAAGCAAATTTTTCCATTCCATCATATAAAAAGTGGTAGTCTTTAATTAGGTCGCAAATGTACGTTTTATTGAATTAAGTGGATAAGCGTAGCGTGGTTACAAATTATTTTATTGCTGTCGACTTTAGTTGGCGATTTGGATATAGTTTTCATGGTCTTAGCCAATCTAAAATCTTATTCGGTTATAAAAATCATTTTTTCAAAAACTTATCACCAATTAAGTTCAGTTTTATGCCATGCTCTAAGTAAGCTTTTACGCCATCTAATACAGTCGTAAATCCACCAGTAGAGTCCTTGATCACTGCAATTAGATCATCACCAGTTTGAAGAAAACCATAGTTTTTGATCACTACGTAGGTGCTATTTTCATCAATCGCTTCGAAAGCAAAATCTATAATAGTTGCAGGTTCGCCCCATTCGGCAATAATTTTTTGGTTCGGAATAATTTCTTTGACCAAAACATCCGCCGATGCGCCATACATTTCCCACTGCCAATTCACTTTTTTGCCAACCTCTAGCTTTCCAGATGATTTAGTAAACCAAAAATTTGTAGTGATGGCTGGATCTATGAAAGCATTAAAAACTTCGCTAGCAGATTTTCTAATCAACATCTGCGTTTCTACACTAGGTATAATTTTTTTTGTCATTTTATTGGATATGTTTCTTTGCAAAATCATTTATCGCCTTTTCTACATTCGGGATATCTTTCGAAGTAATAGCAGAACCAATAACGTGATTGCCAGTATTAGGCAAGGCATGTTTCTCCTTGTTATCAACGGTAGTTCCCAATTCATCAAACATTTTTAGCATGGCCGATACTTTTACTACAGGATCTTGCTCCTTCTCGTTTTTATAATAATAGAGCAGTAATGTAGGTCGAGTAATCTTCTCGAAAGTAGCTTTTGTCATGGAGCTCTCCAATAACTCTTGTAATTGTACTACCGATTCTAGGCGATAATGATCATACCAATATTTTTTATAAATAGGTGATTTTCCATCCAAAACACGTTCATTACCGCCACTTACCGCTCGAGCAATTTGCAAGCCCCAAGGATTGTTCAGTAGCCAGACCTTATCATCATTAATGGCAATATTGGGCGATAATAAAATTAAACTATGTACCTCTGGATAAGCAGCAGCTAATTGTAATGCCAAAGTTCCGCCAGTAGAGGTGCCTACTAAAATTACTTTCTTGCCTAACTTCTTGCCAATAGCAAATGCTTCTTTTGCCGTTTCCCAAAGTTTATCGGCAGTAAAATATTGCATGGGTGCAATGGTGTCTATGCCATGATCTGCCAATCGACTTAAATAAAGATTTGCTTTTATCGATTTTGCAAAATTAAGGTGAACAGGATTACCTTCTTCCTTTGAAGCCGAAAACCCATGAAGGTAGACTACCGCATATTCCGTTTGTTGATGACTACTATCTGCCCAAATAATTTCGGCTTCGTTACCAGGTTTTACTCGATGCTTAGCTTCTTGCTTTTTTACATAATTAGTCAAGGAATCTATGGAAGGTATAACCGGGAGCGCCACTTCATATTTAGCTTTCTGTGCCGTTGGGCCAACTAAATAAACAATTCCTAAAATGGCAATGATGATGGCGAGAGTTTTTAGAAAATTCTTCATGCGAATAGTTTCATTAAAAATACGCTTTTAATATAAATTCAGCTAAGTTTGCAAACACATTTTTGCCAGATGCCCGGAATAGATCAAATCAAGCAGCCTATTGCAGCAGAAATTGATGCCTTTGAGGTAAAATTCAAGGAATCGATGCAGAGTAGTGCACCGCTGCTCAATAGAATTACCCATTATATCGTGAAGAGAAAAGGGAAGCAGATGCGCCCAATGTTTGTGTTTTTTGCAGCCAAGCTTTGTGGTGGCATTGTAGAAGCTACACATCGTGGAGCAGCATTAGTGGAGCTATTGCACACGGCAACTTTGGTACACGATGACGTGGTGGATAATGCCTACGAACGTCGTGGTTTCTTTTCTATCAATGCATTGTGGAAGAACAAGATTGCCGTTTTAGTAGGCGACTACTTGCTTTCTAAAGGTTTGCTACTTTCTGTAAACAACAACGACTTTCATTTGTTGAAAATTGTATCGGAAGCGGTAGAACAGATGAGTGAGGGCGAGCTTTTGCAAGTGGAAAAGGTGCGCAGAATGGACATTAGTGAAGAATTGTATTTTAACGTAATTCGTCAAAAAACAGCTTCATTGATAGCGTCTTGCTGTGCTTGCGGTGCTGCTTCAACTGCTGCTTCGGAAGAAGAAATTGAAAAAATGCGTTTGTTTGGCGAATTGGTAGGGATCGCTTTTCAAATCAAAGACGATACTTTTGATTTTGGAACTGATGATGTAGGCAAACCTTTAGGCATCGATATTAAAGAAAAGAAAGTAACACTACCTTTAATTTATGCTTTGAATAGGGTAGATAAGGCAGAACGTAAAAATATCATTAACTTAGTAAAGAACCATAACGACGACCCAAAGAAGATACAACAAATCATCGATTTTGTAAATGCTAACGAGGGCGTACATTATGCCAATCAAAAAATGCTTGAATACCAAAATAAGGCCTTTGAGATTTTAGATACATTTCCAGATGGAGATGCAAAAACAGGTTTACAGCAATTGGTAAAATATACAACAGAACGTAAAAAATAATGTCGCACGAGTTAATATTCATCGGTGGATTTCTACTTTTCATCGTATTTATCCTAGCCCTAGATTTAGGTCTTTTTAGTAGGAGAGAGCATGTGGTAAGCTTAAAGCAAGCCGGTATCATGAGTTTCATCATGGTGGTATTGGCGTTGAGCTTTTACTTATTACTGATTGTAAAAGGTGACTATTTGCACGGCATAGATAGTATGCAACGTTTGCAAGAGGTGATTACGGCACATAAGCACCCTATTTCTATTATTCCCGGAAATTTTGAGGCTAGTTTGCAGTTATATAAACAAAACTTAGGGATTGAGTTTTTGACTGGTTATGTGGTAGAATATGCGCTTTCGGTAGATAATATCTTTGTTATTGTGCTTATTTTCTCTGCTTTCGCAGTACCTGAGAAGTATTATCATCGGGTTTTATTCTGGGGTATTTTAGGCGCAATTATCATGAGGTTTATCTTCATTTTTGTGGGTGCAGCGCTAATTAATCAGTTCGAATGGATCCTGTATGTATTTGGAGCTTTCTTAGTTTTTACAGGGGTGAAAATGTTTTTCTCGAAGGAAGAAGATGAAAAAATCGATCCTGAAAACCATCCTGTAGTAAAATTTGCTTCTCGTTTCTTCAAGATACACCCTAAATATGAAGGCAAGAATTTCTTCCACAAAATTAATGGTAAGAAGTATGTAACGCCATTATTTCTAGTATTGCTTATCGTAGAATTTACCGATTTGATATTTGCGGTAGACTCAATTCCAGCAATTTTTGCAGTGACTAAGGATGCTTACATCGTGTTCTTCTCTAATATTTTTGCCATCATGGGATTGCGTTCTATGTTCTTCCTTTTGGTAAATATCATCCACAAGTTCCATTACTTGAAAACAGGTTTGGCGATATTACTTACCTTCATAGGTGTGAAAATGTTAGGCCACGGCTACCTTAAAGCTTGGGGTTTTACCACAGAGCATTCGTTAATCATTATTGTGGGTATTTTGGCTTTAAGCATTATCGCTTCGTTGGCTTTTCCGAAGAAAGTGGTGCATAAATAAGTACTTAACGAAGAAACTTGATTTTGACGTCATCCTGAATTTATTTCAGGATCTGTTTAGATATTTAATGGGAATATTTTCCTACTTGACCCTCTTTTTGTTGTCGCTCACAAAAGCTTCCCAGCCTGTATAAGTTTTACTTTTACCGCCGCTAGTAGAAATCTTTTGGAAAGAATGACAAACTGCCACAGCCAAGCCATCAGTAGCATCTAAATATTCGGGAGTTTCTTTGAAATTAAGTAAACGTTGCAACATTGCCGCAACCTGCTCTTTAGTAGCTGTTCCTTTGCCGGTAATAGATTGTTTGATTTTTCGGGGAGCGTATTCTGTTACGGGAATGTTTTTAGAAAGCGCAGCAGCCATACAAATTCCCTGGGCACGCCCCAGTTTTAAGGTTACTTGCACATTTTTAGCATAAAACGGAGCCTCAATTGCTAAAGCATCGGGTTTGTAGTTTTCTATCAAACCCATTGTTTTTTCAAAAATACGCTGAAGCTTGAGGAAGTGGTCGTCTAATTGATTGAGCTTTACAACTCCCAAGCTCAGCAACTCCATTTTGTTCCCCATTTCTAGAATGATACCGTAACCCATAACTGCAGTTCCGGGGTCGATCCCCAAAATAACACGTTCCTTTTTTTCAGCTAGCATTGTACAAAAATAGAACTAATTTGTACAATCTCTGTTAATCTAAATTTCTATCCTTTAACATCAACTCAAGTTTATTAAGCATATTTGCACACACAAAAGCCAAAATTTTGACATCCAAATATAAAAAAGTACTAGCCACCTTTATCAAAATAGCCGTAGTGGCTTTCGCTTTTTGGTTTATTTATAGAAAGCTTACTAGTCATAACGACCTTATGGAGTTCGTCAAATTGTTAGCAAGCATACCTATTCAGCAGATTTGGTTGGTGTTAGGAACGGTTTTTCTACTCATGCTTTTTAACTGGGGATTGGAAGCTGTAAAATGGAAAGAACTCATTGCAAGAGTAGAGCAAATTAGTTTGTGGCGGGCTGTAGAATCTGTTTTCTGCGGTTTAACTTGGGCGGTGTTTACACCAAATAGATTGGGCGAATATGGAGGTAGGGTATTTTTCCTTTCCCCGAAGAGAAGGATTATCGGAGTGGTAGCAATGACCGTTGGAAATATTGGTCAGCTAGTGCTAACTAATGTTTTTGGAGCCATTACCGTTTGTATTTTCGTATATCGATTTATCCCTCTAGAACCTATTTTGCAAGCAGCTACCTGTGGTATTGCACTTGTTTTTGCTTTGTTTTTTATAGTATTTTACTTCAATATCAAATGGCTTAATGGCTTGTTGCTTTCCATAAAATTCACTCGTAAATACCAAAAGTTTTATGCAGTTTTAGCGAGGTACAAAAAGAAAGAATTGCTGAAAATCTTGTTGTTCTGTTTGGCGAGATATGCGATTTTCACGACGCAATACATCATCATGTTTTTATGGTTGATACCAGATCTGAAAATGATGGATATTCTGCTGTTGGTTCCGATTTTATTTTTTGTGCAATCTACTTTGCCTTCCTTAGATTTGCTGGATATTGGCATAAGAAGCGTAACGGCATTATTCTTTTTCAAATATATTACCGATCAAAATACAGCCGTGGTTGCATGTATTGCAAGTATTTGGCTCATCAATATCATAATTCCTGCTATCTTAGGCTCATATTTTGTTTTTAAACTTAACTTCTTTGGAAATACTCAACGCAATTAATTATTTCTCGGTTTTCTTAACCCTTATTTATGTGTTTGTTGTCATCACATTCATTCTCGGTTGGATTAAAATTAAACCATTTAAAAAAGGCGAAAGCTTGCCAAAAACGATGGTTTCTGTGATCATAGCGGCTCGTAACGAAGAAGATAAAATTGCGAAAACAATTGACGATGTATTAGCGCAAAGTTTTCCTAGGCACTTATTTGAGTTAATTATCATCGACGATCATTCGACAGACCGTACCGCGGAAATTGTAAAATCTTATGATGGTATCGAGTTGATCCAGCTTAATGAGCAAAAAGCTTTAAATTCCTATAAAAAGATGGCCATCCAAACGGCAATTGGCCAGGCTAAAGGTGATTTAATTATTACCACAGATGCGGATTGCAGAATGGGATCGGAATGGCTAGCAACCATCGTGAATTATTACGAGACGACTGGTTGCAAAATGATTTCTTCGCCTGTAGCATATTTTGAAGAAAAGAGTTCTTTTGAAAGAGCACAAGCGTTGGAGTTTGCCTACTTAATTGGTTTGGGCGCATCAACCATTGGAAATAAAAACCCGAGTACCTGTAATGGAGCCAATTTAGCTTACGAGAAAAAAGCTTTTTTTGAGGTTGGAGGTTTCAAAGGAATTGACGATTTAGCATCAGGCGATGACGAATTATTACTGCATAAAATGGCTGCGATTTATGGAGATAAAATCGGTTTTCTTAAAAATAAAGATGCAGTAGTTTACACGCATGCCAAAGAGACATTGGGTGAGTTTATTCAGCAACGTAAACGTTGGGCATCAAAAAGTACCCGATATAAAGAGAAGTCAGTGATTATTTTGGGCGTTAGTGTTTGGCTGTTTAACCTAAGTATTATCGTTAACGCAGTACTTTCCATCTTTTTCCCTATTACATTATCTTTTTTAATCTTCCAATTAGCGGCTAAGCTTTTGTTAGAGTTGATTTTCCTTAATAATATGATGGCATTTTTCGAACGAAAAGCATTGTTATGGTGGTTGCCGGTACTGAATGTTTTACATATCATCTACATTGTTTATATTGGCATTGCCGGAAATTCGGGCAAATACAATTGGAAAGGCCGCATGGTAAAATAAGATGGCAAATACTACACAGTCTGCTAAGGTTTGGAAGAAGTTTAAACGCAATACACTCGCTTTAATTGGCCTTATATTTATTGTTTTGATGGTTGTGATTGGGGTTTTGGGGTATTTGATTACGCCAGATCAAACGCCTTATGCCAATGCGCAGCAATTACAAATCAGCAAAGAAAAACCTGGGAGTAAGTTTAAGTTCCTCATCGTTCAATGGTATTCAAATGTAGCGGAGGTAGGTTTTTTCGAGAAAATGCTTTACGGTCAGCCGGCTAAATTTAAAAGTGTACCCATCACTTCTTATCAAATTGTTAACGACGAGGTAATTGCCTACGAGTATATTGGCGAAGAAAAGAATGTAACTCCAACGATTTATAAGCTTAAAGATCTTTGTAGAGAATGTACTTTGCCTAGTAAGTTGGGAAGTACCGCTATGTTGTTTGAGCGATATAACGTTTACGAACAAACCTTTTGGTTGGGCACAGATATTTATGGCCGAGATTTATTAAGCCGTCTAATTCTAGGAGTGCGAGTTTCGCTTTCGGTAGGTTTAATGGCGGTGCTTATTTCTATGTTTATTGGCGTAGGTTTAGGTGCTATTGCCGGCTATTTCGGCGGAAAAATAGATGCCGGGATAAGTTGGTTTATGAACGTGATTTGGTCGCTACCTTCTTTATTGTTGGTAATTGCGATCTCTTTTGCATTGGGTAAAGGTTTTTGGCAAATCTTTATCGCTGTGGGTTTATCTACCTGGGTAGATGTTGCCCGCTTGGTACGTGGACAGGTCATGGCCTTAAAACAAGTAGAATTTGTAGAAGCCGCAAAAGCACTAGGATTTTCGAATAGTAGAACCATTATTAGGCATATTCTACCCAATATTGCAGGCCCAATATTGGTAGTCGCTTCGGCCAATTTCGCTTCAGCAATTTTATTAGAAACAGGCTTGAGTTTCTTAGGCTTCGGTGCGCAGCCGCCAATGCCAAGTTGGGGCACTATGATCAAAGAACATTACGGCTACATTATTATGGATGCTGCTTACTTGGCGGTATTGCCAGGTTTAGCGATCATGCTTACGGTGTATGCGTTTAATCTTATCGCCATTGGCTTACGTGATGCTTTTGACGTAAAAGGGCAGAATACCAGCGTTTAATTTTTATTGGGAAACTTGTCATCCCGAGTTTGCAGGGATCTGTTCATTATCGAAATGATGTTTAAGTAGATCCTTCGCTGCGCTCTGGATGACAGTGAGTAGAGGCGAAGTTCAAAGGTTCTTAGTTAGCTACACAGGCTAGGGTAAAATAAACCCGATTGAATGAAAAGCCCGCAATCCCGATGTCAAATCGGGAGAGGACTTGTAATGAAAGCGGGACTGCCGTTTAATTGCATTGTGCTATTGCTTTTCGAAAAAAATAACTGAATTATAATTTTCATCACTATTGTGAGTAGAACTTTAGAAGTGCTATTTTTGTAATATGCTGTTAAACTGTTATCAAATAGAACTGATTGAGGCGGGCTGTGATGAGGCTGGACGTGGCTGTTTGGCTGGCCCAGTAGTAGCTGCCGCTGTGATTTTGCCGAAAGATTTCTATTTGGAGGGGTTAAACGATTCTAAGCAATTGTCGCACAAACAACGCGACGAGCTGCGCCCAATTATTGAAGAAAAGGCATTAGCTTGGGCGGTTGCCATGGTAGACCACGAAGAAATTGATAAGATCAACATCCTCAATGCTTCATTTTTGGCCATGCACCGAGCTTTGGACAAGCTTCAATTACGACCAGAATATTTAGTGATTGATGGCAATAGGTTTAAAACTTATCAAGATCTCAAGCACGCCTGCATTGTAAAAGGCGATGGAAAATACCTCAACATTGCCGCAGCGTCTATTTTAGCTAAAACGCACAGAGACGAATATATGGCATCGCTAGACTTGGATTACCCCCTTTATGAATGGAAAAAAAATAAAGGTTATCCAACAATTGCGCATCGAAATGCCGTTATTAATTTAGGCCCATCTCCCTTCCACCGAAAAACATTTAATGTAAGTAGTCCACAATTAGCTATAGAATTCGAACTTGAAAGTACTGCTGTTAAGCCATAGGGTTCCTTTTCCGCCAAATAGCGGTTATCCGATAGTAGTTTACAACACTATCAAGGGTTTGCTTAGTCTTGGCGTAGAGGTCACTTTATTTAGCATCAACAACTCTAAGCAGTATATAGATGTAGACGATATTTACGATCCTGTTTTCGAGAAAATTAAGTTTCATTCGTTTACGGTAGATATTGAGGTAAATGTTTGGGATGCTTTTGTGAATATTTTCTCCAATCAATCTTATAACGTTTCTAGGTATTTTGATCATGATGCCGAAAAGGTATTTGAAAATATTTTAAGAGAACAGGAGTTTGATGTCATACAATTTGAAGGACTTTTCGTAGTACCCTATTTAGATGCTGTAAAAGCGCATAGCAAAGCTAAATTAGTTTATAGGGCGCATCATATTGAGCATGATGTTTGGGAAAGGTTGGCACACAGAGAGCGTTTTACACCAAGGAGAACTTATTTGGAGTTTCTATCTCGAAGGTTGAAAGCTTACGAAATGGAGCAGATTAATCGCTTTCATCAAGTGTTTGCCATTAGTAACCCCGATAGACAGAAGCTATTATTGATGGGCTGCGAAACGAGGTTAGATGTTTTTCCTGTAGCGCTGGATTTTGATAAGTATAAAATAGATACTACTAAAACCAGTTTCCCAACGCTGTTTCATTTAGGAGCTATGGATTGGCGGCCAAATAAGGAAGGTTTAGAATGGTTTTTGGATGAGATTTGGCCAGATATTGAAGAGCTAAGTGGTGAGTTACGTTTTTATATTGCTGGTAAGAATATGCAAAAGCATTTCTTTGATTATGATTCAGATAATCTGATTGTAGAGGGAGAAGTGTTTGATGCCGTAGATTTTATCAACAGTAAAGCGATTATGATTGTGCCTTTACTCTCAGGTAGTGGAATGCGGGTAAAAATTATTGAAGGGATGGCAATGCAGAAATGTATCATCGCTACTACTATGGCTGCAGAAGGGATTGATTGTAAGCATGGTAGAGATATTTTGATCGCAGATACCGCTGATGAATTTTACCGCTCTATTTTAAAATGCATTACGCAACCAAACAAATGGCAGGAGATAGGAAAGAATGCCCGAAAAACTGCGGAAAAACATCACGAAGTAAACACCAATGCAAAACGGATGCTGGATATTTATATCGAATTGGTCGCTAATCAGGAAGAACCTTTATCAAGTTAATTTTCTGTAATTTAGAAACAAGCTTCTCAAGCTAAAATTATTTTTTATCAACTCCTGTTTTTTCTAGTCGCCAATATTCCTACATTAGGGAATGATTAAAAACATCTATTTTCTACTGTTTGCTTCTTGCTTTTTCTTGAACTTTGGATGTTCGGAAGGTAAAAAGAACGATATCGATCAAACCAAAGCCAATTTAGAAGAGTACATCGCTAAATCTGAGAACATGATTGATTTAGCCGCGACGGAGTTTAGCGTAAAGCCTGTACAGGTTCTTTCGAATAAGCCTTTTGATGAAAAAGATGCCTATAATTTTACTGATCAACAAACGAAATATCTTTCGATAGACGAATTTCTCACAAAAGTAAATAAAGATTTTTTCTTGATTACAGAATTTGGCAAGCCAAAGACTTCGGTTTCTATTTCACTTAATATTTTAGATGTGAATGAGCTGTTAGGTTTGGGGGATAATGCAGAAAAGGCTTCCTACTTTCTTCCCCAATTTAAACCTAGTGTATTGCATTTTTGGGATGGAACATCGGCTGCTGCCGATTACAAAGTTAACAAAAATGCAGAGGAGTTGGAGTACAACCATTTTGTTTTAGATGCTGCTAAGCCTATTCGCTCTATCGATTTTGATGTAGAGTTTAAACATCATATTTCTACTGCTTATCGTTTAGATAGTGCTAAGCCGAAAATTAAAGTAGGTGATGAGTATATAGAAATGAAGAGTAACGCTGATGGTGAAATTAAACTGAGCTACCCGAAGTCTCTAGCAGAAAGGTTAAGCGAAGTACAGGGTTTCTACAAAGATGGCAGAGCATTGAAAAAATCGGGAAGTAGTTCTTACTCCATTTCATCTGCAGCAACTGTAGAATGGCTGAAAAAAACGCTACCTATTTATGAACAAACAATTAAGTTAATAGACGACCAGACATTAAAGACAGCACAGGAAGTGGAGGCACATTTAAAAAGTAAATTAACTGCAAAACCTGTTCAAGATGTCCAAATGGAGTTTGCCAAGTATTATTTTTCCGGTCCGGTAAATCATTTAATGGTGTACATCAAAGAAGATAAGCCACAAACTGTAACCAAAAAGGTTAATGTGAAATTGCTCAAAGAAATAGACGTAATCGGCAAAGAGGGTTATTACGTAGCATTTAATGGCGCTAAGCAATTGAAGGGGATAGTTGATGTGCAAGGCAATTGGATAATTAATCCTATTTATGACGAGATTAGAGCAATGGGAGAAGAGAAATTTGACGTAAGAGAAGGTAGAATAGGTACCCCTAGAAAACTGGATGCCAAAAACAAGAAATTCATTGATTTGTTGCCTTAATAAGGTAACTTGTTACTGTTAAATTAAGTTTTACGTAAAATAAAACACCCCGGTTTTACCACCCTTTTAAACAGGGAATGCCGCTTATATTGGATGCCCGATGGGCGGGGTGTTTTTAGAACAATATTTACTTCGCAATCTCTTTGTTGGTACTAATTGCAATTCGGTTCCAGCTGTTAATGGCCACACAAGCAATAATGATCTGCGCCACATAGTTTTCGCCGAAAGCAGCAATTGCTTTGCTGTAAAGTTCGTCGGTTACACCGCCTTTACTTATCAGCGTAATTTGTTCAGTTAATTCTAAGATGATTTTCTCTTCCTCAGTAAATAAATCGGTTTCACGCCAAGCGTTTAGTAAGAAAATACGTTGTGGAGTTTCGCCGAATTTCATTGCATCTTTTGTATGCATATCCAGGCAAAAAGCACAGCCATTAATTTGAGAAGCTCTAATTTTGATCAGCTCTTTGTGCGTTTTGGTTAGCAAGCTGCTTTGTACATAGGTTTCTAAAGGAACTAAGGCTTTGTAAGCATTTGGCTCCACACTGAATAAATCTATTCTTTTCATCTTTTATGTTTTAATTGTGAATTGATGAAGCAAAGTTATGAGATGGAGTTTTTAGAAAACTTAAACCAGTTTAAGAAAGTAAATCATTAAGCCACCGATGCACAAATAATTTGACAGTCGTTGTTGGGGATCGCTATCCCTGTTAACCAAAATTTTTAGTAATGATTCTTTCAAGGTAAAGACATTCCGCCAATTAGCTAGTCATCGAATTAATCACATCCACAAATTATCACTTTCCCAGATGTTTCTTTTTGATTTCGCTCAAATACTCTGGTGTAAAACCTAGGTAAGATGCCAGCATGTATTGCGGTACACGTTGTAAAAATGCAGGTTGAACTTTGGCAAAGTACAGGTATATTTCCTCTCGTGAGTAATCGTTGATGTATTTAATTCTCATTTGTGAGGCAGCAAACGACTTTTCAAAAACCTTTCTAAAATACCGCTCCATTTGGGGGAATTGGGTTAGCATTTTTTCCTGTGCTTCGTAGCTAATGGCTAAAACTTCAGACCGTTCAATAGCTTGTATGGCAAATGAACTTGGCTGTTGTTGTAGGAAAGCAAGGTTATCAGTGATCCACCAGTTTTCTATCGCAAATTGAGTGGTTTGCTCAATGCCCGTCTCTTTCATGAAAAACAAGCGCAAGCAGCCTTTCAGCACAAAAAAATGTCGTCTACAAAGCTGACCTTCATCCATCAACATCTCTTTTTTCTTCAATGAAAGCAGTTCGAAGAAATTAAGAATATCGGCAAAATCAGCTTCGTTAACATTTGCAAACTTTTTGATATGTTGATACAACGGATGAGGCATGGTTGGCTAAAGATAGCTTTTTCTAGTTTGTTTTAGGTTTCAATCACGTTTCATAGTGTTATAGATATGTAAAAATGAAATAGGATTTTGAGCTTTTGGCTTATTTTTTTGCAAATTAGCACTCACAAATAGAATGGCTTCGGATATGGGCAAAAAGATTTTAGTATGGTTTAGAAACGATCTTCGCTTGCATGATAATGAAATGCTGGTAGAAGCTGTTGCTAAGGCCGATGAAATTTTGCCAGTTTATTTGTTCGATCCTCGCCATTTTGAGAAAACCCAATACCATACTTATAAAACGGGCGCTACAAGAACTAAATTTTTGATAGAAAGCGTAACTTCTCTACAACAATCTTTGCAAGAGATGGGCGGTAACCTTATGGTATTGCAAGGGTATCCGGAAGAAGTGTTGCCGGCTTTGGTGGTTAAATATGATATTACCGAGGTTTATCATCATAGAGAAGTGGCAAGTGAAGAAACTGCGGTAAGTTTAAAGCTGGAAGATGCACTTTGGAAGCAGAAAGTAAACCTAAAACACTTTATCGGTCACACGCTTTACAATAAGGAAGATTTGCCTTTTCCAATTAAGGATATCCCAGATGTTTTTACCCAGTTTAAGAAGAAAACGGAGCGTGATGCTGTGGTAAAACCTTGTTTTCCTACGCCAGCGGCTATTAATTTTGCCAATGTTGATGACTGGGGAACAATTCCGGAAATAAGTGACTTGTTGCAAGATGAAGCTGCGGCAATGCTTAAAATACAATCTGAGTTTATCGGTGGAGAGAAGGAAGCGCTAATGCATCTGCACGAGTATCTACACGCTGGCGAAGGAATGGTGTTAGCTAATGCCACTTTGAAAAAACATGAAATTGTATCTAAACTTTCTGCTTGGTTAGCACTCGGATGTTTGTCGCCGAGAGAAGTGTATTGGAAGATGAAAGATGCTGAAACTACTTATGGTGTTAGGCCTTATTTCCATCAAATTGTATTGGGCTTGCTATGGAGAGATTACTATCGCTTCATGTTCAAGAAATATGGTAATACCTTCTTTAAACCTCAAGGATTTAAGAAAGATGGTGTGGCCCTACAGTTAGAGAATACATCAGCTTTGCAAAATTGGAAAAACGGCCAAACGGGACAACCGCTGGTTGATGTTTATATGCAAGAGCTAAATACCACTGGTTATATCAATCAAGTGGGCAGACAATTGGTGGCTACATATTTAGTTAAGGAACTGGAAATAAATTGGGTGCTTGGTGCCGCTTATTTCGAAGAGCAACTGTTAGATTACGCTCCGGCGAGTAACTGGGGAAACTGGGCTGCGGTAGCGGGTGTTGGTAACGATCAAAAGTTGTCTAGTAGCTTCGATTTTGAGAAATTGCTGAAAACTTTAGACCCTAAAGGTGCGTTCGCACAGGGCGTTCGAGCTTAGAAAAGCGTCTATATTTTAGTTACACTTTTTAAATTTATTTAAATGTGATTTTATTGCCTTTTCTAAAGGTAAAATCCTAATTTTGCAATACTTATCGTAATAGTTATATATATAAATGGATAACCTATCTTACCTTAGCGGCGATAACGCCGAATATGTTGATTCCCTATACCAGAGTTATAAAGAAGATCCTAGTTCTGTAGAATTTGGATGGCAAAAGTTTTTTGAAGGTTTTGATTTCGGAAGAAGTGCTGATGCTCCTAATGTGAGTGGCGGCGAAGCCCCAGAGCACTTTTTGAAGGAAATCAATGTGTTAAACTTGATTAATGGCTACCGTCAACGTGGTCACCTGTTTACTAAAACAAATCCCGTTAGAGAAAGACGTAAACACTTGCCAACGTTAAATATCGAGAACTTTGGTTTAGCAGCGGCAGATCTGGAAACGGTTTTTAATTCGAGTGTTGAGCTAGGTATTGGTCCAGCAAAGCTGAAAGACATCGTTGCTTTCTTAGAGCAAACTTATTGTGGTTCTATTGGTGTTGAATATAAGTATGTACGTACTCCAGAAGTACTTTCTTGGTTAGAAGGTAAAATGGAAGGTGAGCGTAACACACCAAAGTTATCTAACGATGAAAAAATGAGAGTAGTTAAAAAGTTGAACGAAGCGGTTGTTTTCGAGAACTTTTTAGGTACAAAATTCTTAGGCCAAAAGCGTTTCTCTTTAGAAGGTGCTGAGGCTTTAATTCCAGCATTAGATTCGGTAATTGAAAAAGGTGCTGATTTAGGTATTGAAGAATTTGTAGTTGGTATGGCACACCGCGGTCGTTTGAACGTGTTGGCTAATATCATGCAAAAAAGCTATAAAGATATTTTTACTGAATTCGAAGGAAGAAGCTACAATCCAGAAACTCCTTTCGGCGGCGACGTGAAATATCACTTGGGTTACTCTACAGATGTAACTACCAACAAAGGTAAAAATGTACACTTGAGCCTGTGCCCAAATCCATCGCACTTAGAAACTGTTGATGGTATTGTGGAAGGGATGAGCCGTTCTAAAATCGATTTCAAATATGCTGGCGATAATGGTCGTTTAGCACCGATTTTGATTCACGGTGATGCTTCTGTAGCTGGGCAAGGGATTGTTTACGAAGTAATCCAGATGGCTGGTTTAGATGGTTACAAAACTGGTGGTACCATCCACTTGGTAATCAACAACCAAATCGGTTTTACTACTAACTATAAAGATGCCCGTTCAAGTACTTATTGTACAGATATTGCTAAAGTAACTTTATCTCCGGTTTTCCACGTGAATGGTGATGATGCTGAAGCTTTAGTTTATGCGATCAATTTAGCGATGGAATATCGTCAGAAATACAGAAATGATGTATTTATTGATATTCTTTGCTACCGTAGATTTGGTCACAATGAATCGGATGAGCCTAAATTCACCCAACCTTTATTGTACAAAGCAATTGAGAAACACGATAATCCATTAAAGATTTATGTAGCTGAATTGATTAAAGAAGGTAAACTAGATGCTAACGCTGCGAAGGAAATGGAGAAAGAGTTTAAAGCTCACTTACAAACTTCATTAAACGAAGCAAAAGAATACAATGCAGCATTAGCTGATGTTAAATTTGGTGGTGCTTGGGCTGATTTGCGTATCGCAACAGCAAAAGATTTCGAAACTTCGCCTGAAACTGGCGTTAAAAAGAATACCTTATTAGAAGTTGCCAAAAGAATTACCACTTTGCCAAAAGATAAAAAGTTCTTCAAAAAAATTGAAAAATTATTTGATGAGCGTTTGAAAATGGCTACGGAAACTCACGTTTTCGATTGGGCAATGGGCGAGCAATTAGCTTATGGTACTTTGTTGGCCGAAGGTAAACGTGTGCGTTTAAGCGGTCAGGATGTGAAACGTGGTACTTTCTCTCACCGTCACGCGGTATTAACTTTAGAGGATTCGGAAGAAGAGTACACTCCATTATTGAATATTTCTGAGCAACAAGCTCAGTTTGATATCTACAACTCGCATTTATCTGAGTACGGAGTTTTAGGTTTCGAATACGGTTATGCAATGGCTAACCCTAATGCATTAACTATTTGGGAAGCACAATTTGGTGATTTCTTTAACGGAGCTCAAATTGTAATTGACCAATATATCGCAAGTGCGGAAACTAAATGGCAAAGAGCTAACGGTTTGGTAATGTTATTGCCTCATGGTTACGAAGGTCAGGGTCCAGAACACTCTTCGGCACGTATTGAGCGTTTCATGGAACTTTGTGCAGAGTACAACATGCAGGTAACTAATTGTACAACTCCAGCAAACTTCTTCCACGCTTTGCGTCGTCAATTTAAACGCGATTTCCGTAAACCTTTGGTGAACTTCAGTCCTAAGAGCTTGTTACGTCATCCACTTTGTGTAAGCCCATTAGCAGATTTTACTGCTGGCGGTTTTAAAGAAGTAATTGATGATGCTAATGTAAAAGTTGCTGATGTGAAACGTGTGGCTTTCTGCTCTGGTAAAGTTTACTACGATTTGTTAGAGGCACAAAAGGAAAATAAACATGTAGCTGTAGTACGTGTTGAGCAGCTATATCCAACGCCTGTAGATCAAATGGAAGCTATTGTAGCGAAGTACAAAAACGCTGAAGACGTAGTTTGGGTACAAGAAGAACCAGAAAACCAAGGTGCTTGGCCATATTTGTTGCGTAGATTGAGAAAAACTTCATTGAGCAACATCGATGTAATTTCGAGAAAAGAAAGCAGCAGTCCTGCAACTGGTTACATGAAACAACATACTAACCAACAGGCTTACATTGTAGCTAAAACTTTCGAAACTTCGGTAGCGGAAGTGGCTAAAGAACCAATTAAAAAAACTGCAAAAAATGCGGTTAAAGATAAAGTAGATTAAGAAACGTAAATAAAGACTAGCGTTAAGCGATTAGTGATAAGCGTTACCCACGTCTTCGCTAATCGCCAAACGCCAAACAAAACATATAATTTAATATGAGTTTAGAAATCAAAGTTCCGCCAGTAGGCGAGTCGATTACCGAGGTAGTATTATCTCGTTGGGTTAAAAACGATGGTGATTTTGTAGAGATGGACGAAATTATTGCTGAGTTAGAATCAGACAAAGCAACTTTCGAACTTACTGCAGAGCAATCAGGAACTTTAAAGGTTGTTGCTAGCGAAGGCGATACCTTAGAAATTGGTGCGGTAGTTTGTACTATCGAGGCAGGTGGTGCTGCTCCTGCAAAGGAAGCTAAAGAAGAAGCTCCAAAAGCTGATGCTCCTGCGGCAGAGAAAGCTGCGGCTCCAGTTGCAGAAAAAGAGTCGAAAGATAGCTACGCTTCTGGAACTCCATCTCCAGCTGCTGGTAAAATCTTGGCAGAAAAAGGTATTGATGCGGCTAGCGTAAAAGGCACTGGAGTTGATGGTAGAATTACCAAAGAAGATGCAAACAATGCACAAGCGGGTAAACCTGCTGCTAAAGCAGAAGCTCCAAAAGCTGCTGCTCCGACTCCAGTTGCTGGTTCTAGAAATGAGCGTGCTGAAAAAATGTCGCCATTGCGTAAAACTGTGGCTAAGCGTTTAGTTGCGGTGAAAAATGAAACCGCTATGTTAACTACTTTCAATGAGGTTAACATGAAGCCAATTATGGATTTGCGTGCTAAATATAAAGACCAATTTAAAGAGAAGCATGGTGTTGGCTTAGGCTTCATGAGTTTCTTCACTAAAGCGGTTTGCGAAGCTGCTAAAGATTTTCCTGCGGTAAATGCTCGTATCGAAGGCGATCAAATTATTTATAACGATTTCGTAGATGTTTCTATCGCAGTATCTGCTCCTAAAGGTTTGGTAGTGCCAATCATTAGAAATGCAGAAAGCATGAGCTTAGCGCAAATCGAGAAAACTGTAATTGAATTAGCTACTAAAGCTAGAGATAGCAAATTGACTATCGAGGAGATGACAGGTGGAACTTTCACCATCACTAACGGTGGAGTATTTGGTTCTATGATGTCTACGCCGATTATCAATGCACCTCAGTCTGCAATTTTAGGTATGCACAACATTATTGAGCGTCCAATTGCTGAGAATAAAGAAGTAGTTATTCGTCCAATGATGTACATTGCTTTATCTTACGATCACAGAATTATCGACGGACGTGAGTCTGTAGGTTTCTTAGTAAGAGTTAAACAATTATTGGAAGATCCAGCTAGATTGTTATTAGGGGTATAAAACCCGTCATTCTGAACTTGTTTCAGAGTCGGCAGTTTAAATTATAAAACGGATGCTGAAATAAATTCAGCATGACGATGCAGGCCTTGTTCATGAAAATGAGCAAGGCTTTTTTGTAGTTTGTTGTCATTCCTCCGATAATATCGGAGCAAGCTGCGTAGGCGAGAATCGTAATGCATATGTCTATTAAATTTATAGCTATCGCATTACGATACCCAATCGGGTGGGTATGACGACCCGACCAAAGATATTTTATATTAACGATTGCTTCGTGCCTCGCAGTGATGACCCGCTTCGTGATAGCCTAAATAACTTTGTCTACTTTCTGTTACGTTTTGCGTTTTCTAATTTGATTTTAATATTTTCGTTATCACACAAATTAGAACCAGATGAAAAAAATCTTACTTGCCGCTGTCTTAAGCATCTTCACCACCTTGCTTCATGCTCAAATTATTAATCAAAATACTGGATGGTTTATGTTCTTAAATAGCACCAAGTTTAATGATAAATGGGGAATGCACTTTGATTTGCAAGTTCGTTCTGAAGATAATTGGAATAGAGTAAGAAACATACTTGTAAGACCAGGACTTACTTACTACATCAACAAAAACTCAAATGCGACTTTGGGCTACTTATACACGCCAACGTTATTGGCAACTAAAATCAACTATATCGACGCGGCTGGAAACTCATTTGCCAAAGGCTCGTTGACCGAACATCGCATATGGCAACAATATATTTATAACCATCAACCTTGGAAAGGAGCAACATTAAGCCACAGATTGAGACTAGAGCAACGTTTTATCGAGCGTCAAACAGATGATTTGTTTTCACAGCGTTTCCGTTATTTCTTTAGGTTAATTCAACCATTGCAAAAACAAGAAGGTACATTTACAAAAGGTGTTTTCGCCGCTTTACAGAATGAGCTTTTCTTCAATATTCAAAATAAAGATCAATTGAACGGAAGTTTGTTTGATCAGAATAGGGCTTACTTGGCTGTAGGCTATAGAGTTTCTAAAGCTTTTGACGTGGAGGCTGGCTATTTAAACCAAACTGTAAAGGGCGCTAGCCGTAATACAATGAATAATGTAGCTCAATTGGCATTATATACAAGGTTTTAAACTAAAAAAAGGCGTCCCACTCATAAGAATGCGACGCCTTTTCTTTTGGTATCTCTCGGAGACTAATCCAACTTTTTCACACCACCTGAGCCTAAAAATTTCTTTTCTGAAATATCAGCATTACCTGTGTAGTAAACTTTCCCTGAACCGCTAATGAAAGCACTTATTTCGCCGTTGGTATGTACGTAGGCACTTCCAGAACCGCTAATTTTAGCAGAAAATGAGCCTACTTTTAAAGCGCCTTTTCTAGAAAGTACACCAGAGCCGCTAATCGTAGCACTTGCTTCATCAGTTTCTCCAGCTATATTTAGTTTGCCAGAACCACTAACTACGGCGGTGTAATCTTGTACATCAACCGTTGCCGATATAGAGCCTGAGCCACTTAAAGTTGTGGTAAGCGAATTGTTATTGATGGTGCCTTTAACAGTAATAGATCCATCTCCACTCATGGTTAAACTCGAAATATTTTTTGCATTTACGTAAGCAGTGATCTTTTTACCTTTATACTTATGAGCCCAACTAGTCCAGCTCATTTTAGGTCTGATGATTAAAGCGCTGCCTTTTACTTCGGTAACTAGGGTAGAAATGGCTTCTTCATCACCTTCAAATCTTACTCCCTCAGTATTTCCTAAAGTTACAATTACCTCTAGCGGGCCGCCTGCAGCAACACTATTGAAATTTTTAACTTCTATGTCTTTAACTTTAGTTTTTGTTTTAGAGATACTAATGTTAACGGGTAGTTCTGATTGTGCAGGGTTTGCGATAGCTACAGTTGCAGCTAGCATGAAACCGATAGCGATGTATTTTTTATTCATTTTGGGTTAGTTTTATATTTAATAGACGTAGTCTATTTTAAAAACGCTGCATCTTCTATAAACTTATTTGAAACATAAGTTTGTTAGCGTAAATTTAAAACAGTTTAGGTTAATTATATTGGCTTTGTCCAAAATAAATTAGGATTGTTTGTTTTGTATTGGATGTGTTTTACGCCAACTCTTTCAAAATTAACCTCTTTTTGTTGTGGGGTTTGCTCTAGACCATCTAATGGAAGAAGCTCCACATAGGTTATTTTTTTACCTTTTATAAAAGTTTCACTGTCGTATTCGCTTGCCAAAGGAGTTTGTAATCTGTAAAGATTTTTTGCCATATATTTTTTAAGATATTCTTCTTTTGTTTGAAGGTTTGTCCTATTCCAGTTCGCATCGGCATTTAAAACTAATGGCTTCTCTTTTATCAATCTTTCTCTTACCTCTTCTACTCCAAGCAGATTGCCATTTTCATCCATAACATAAGCATCAAAAGTTGGATCCATCCAAATCCATTTGTTTAAATCTTTGCTGTAAACCATGTTAATTACGTGGCAGTCGTCAAACTTAAGCTCTTTTGGCATACAAGTGATGTGTCTCGATTTGATGCCCATTGCTAAATAGCACTCATTCAATATCGTCGCTAACATCCTACAGTTTACTCCACGTTTTTCGGCTTTACAAACCTTAATTAAATCAATCGCATTTTGTAGGCTCGGATTGTAACTGTTGCCATCGTGCTTTATTAAATTGTGCACCCAATGCATCAGGTTGAAAATCTGAGATAATTCGGTTCCCTTACCAGCAATTGAATCTAAATTCAACTCCTTTCTAACCTTTACCAAATCAGGATGATCTTGAGATTGATAGGTAAATGTTGGGACGAAGCGATGATCTGAATAGCTATATTTCTCTGCTTTTTTTAACTGCTCTAATCTCGATGGCTGATATTTAATCTGTGTTTTAGCGGTATCTTTTCCGTTTAATAAAATGATGAAATCATAGGTCGCCACTTTGGGATTAATTTTAAATGAAATAGAATCAATATCAGTATAAAAAGTAACCTTTTTGCCTGAAGTAACGTATACATCTAATTTTTCCTCGGGAACAATACGCCAAGCTTTTTTAGTTAATTTTTGATCGTCTTTGATATCTACCTCAGTAGAATTAGCTTTAATAATTGGGAATTTTTTCTGCGCAAATACAGATGGCATTAATAGCGTGATAAAGCAAATGGAAAGTAATCTAGTCTTCATGTTTGTGTGATTATTAATTGGGCAGATTCTTCTTCTGCCCAATAATGAAGACGAATATTTGCAACAAAGGTTGCATCGAATAAAATTATTCTGCTTTTTTAGTTTTAACGTAGAAATTTCTTTCTACAGTGAAATTGTCGTTGTTAATAGATGCATCCACCTTGACAGATTTCCAGTCATTAGTAGGTTTAATTAAGGTGTATTCTCCTGCTTTTAAAGAAACTTTTACTGGCATATCGAAACCGGTAACATCGGTAATCCAACGATATTGAAGTGTTCCGTTATCAATTTTGTATTCTAAAGCAGGGATTTTTGCATGACGTAAGTATTGATCAAAAAACTTATCTAATTTCAATCCACTTTGTTTAGCAATAAAAGCTTCTACTGCTGCAGATGTGGTGGTAGAGTGATAAAAAGTTTTGCTCAATCCTCTTAAGATCTGTCTGAATTTTTCGTCGTTATCTATTAACTGACGAATGGTGTGAATGATGTTTGCACCTTTGTTATACATGTCGGGATCGCCTTCGGTATTGGTGTTGTAAACACCAATCAACGGGCTTTTGTTGCCAATGTTTCTCCGCTGACCAATCACATAATCTTCGCCAGCTTTTTTGCCTTGGGTACTTTCGGTAAATAAAGCTTCAGAATAAGTAGTGAAGCCTTCGTGTACCCACATATCGGCAATATCTTTGGTCGTAATGTTGTTGCCAAACCATTCGTGGCCAGTTTCGTGAATGGTAATGAAATCCCATTTTAAACCGTGTCCGGTGCCAGATTGATCCCTACCTAGATAACCTTTTTTAAACTGATTGCCATAAGCTACGGCACTTTGATGTTCCATCCCCAAGTGTGGCGCTTGTACCAATTTGTAGCCATCTTTGTACCAAGGATACGGGCCGAACCAATATTCGAATGATTTGAGCATAGGCTTTACATCAGCATCCCAGTGAGGGCGAGCTTGTGCGCTATCTTCTCGTAAAGCATAGAAATCCAAACTCAGTTTGCCATCTTCACCGTTGTAAGTATCTGTCCAATGAGCATATTTACCAATGTAAAATGCAATGTTGTAGTTGTTGATAGGATTGCCTACGAACCAGTTGTGTTTAGTGTAGCCATCTTTACCTTCAGCTTTGCCGCGAGAACGCCCGTTAGCAATACAATCTAAATCTTTTGGAGCAATAATGCTTACTAACATACTGTCCACTTCGTCACTTTGATGATCTTTATTTGGCCACCAAACACTTGCGCCTAAACCTTGGCAAGCAACAGAAACAAAAGGATTACCAGATTTGTCTTTTTTGAAGATAAAGCCGCCATCCCAAGGTGGCATTTTAGCAACTCTTGGATTGCCGCTATAAAAAACGGTAAAACGATCTTTGCTTCCCTTCTTTATCTTAGGAAATTTGACGAAAACGGCAGCGAACTCTCTGGTAAAAGGCACAGATTTGCCTTTATAGACCACTTTCTCTACTTTCAGGTTCTCAAAAAGGTCAAACTGCAATTGTTCAAAATCTTTGGTCGCTGTAAAAGCAAATTCATTGCTGCCATTCACAGATTGATTATCGATATCGATCTTTACGTCTAAGTGATAGTAGTTGATATCGTAGCAAGTTCTTAAATCTGTTAAAGCGCCTCTTAGAAATTTAGCTCTATCGCTTTTTTCGTTGCTGCCAAGCATATCTTGAGCAAATGTTGTTGCTGAAGATGCGAGAAAGGCAAGCGAAATGATTAATTTCTTCATATTTTATGTTTTAACCACATAGGTTTTAAAGTACTGTTTACCTATGTGATTTCATTTATGGTTTAAGTATTGGTAAAGATAAGAAAGAACCCTCAGCTTCGCCATGATAAATTCTGTGCGTAGCCTTTTGAAAATCGCTTGGTTCTGCTTCGTAAATGTTCATAAACTTCTGCGGATTTCTATCAGCTAACGGAAACCACGAATGCTGTACTTGTACCATAATACGGTGCCCTTTTTTGAAAGTGTGGCCTACGTCTGGTAGCTCATATTTTACGTTAGTCGCTTTGTTTGGCACAAAGGCTTCAGGCTTTTCGAAGCTGTTTCTATATTTGCCTCTTAAAATTTCACCACGCACTAGCATTTGATAACCGGCCATCATTTTATCTTTATCAGCAGGAGAAATTTCTTTGGTGTCTTCTGGATAAACATCAATTAATTTCACCACGTAATCTGCATCAGTTCCCGAAGTACTTACCAATAAGTTAGCGAGAACGGGGCCGGTAAGGGTAATGTCTTCTGTTAAAACATCAGTTTGATAGGTTTTTACATCTGGTCTTCTAGCTGCAAAACGTTGGTCGTCTACCATGTACTCTCTGGTACGGTTAGCCTGAACACCATCTTGATAAGGAACCGGTGCATTTGGATCGCTTACATATTCGTCAAAACTATTATTGGTATTAGGTTTTGCGAAAGATAGTTTTCCGTTAGGATGAAAATATAGTGATTTCAACTCCACATTTTGCGGTGGCCAAGTATTAAACTTTTTCCATTGATTGCTTCCAGTAAGGAAAATATTTGCTTCCGCCGCATCGAATTTTCCTTCACCTTTGAGGTAATATTTGAAGAAAGGTAACTCTAAATTTTCTTGGTAGTAAGTACTGGTTGGTGTGCCGAAATTGATGTCGCCGAAACTATCGCCTTTGCCGCGTACCCAACCGCCGTGATACCAAGGTCCAGCCACCAAGATGTTATTTGCCTTCGGATTTTGTTTTTCTATGGCTTTGTAAGTTGCAAAGGCACCATAAGCATCTTCGGCATCAAAGAAACCACCAACCGTCATTACTGCTGGTTTTACGTCTTTTAAATGTCTTACAATTTGACGAGCTTGCCAGAAAGTATCTAGGTTTGGATGTTTAAATAAGTTGTTCCAGAATTTGATGCTATCGCCCATGTATTTTTCTTTCAGATTTTTTACCGAACCAGCTTCTAAATAGAAACGGTAGTTATCCTTAATTGGAAATTGGAAAGGTTTTGGACCTTTATCTGGCGTAATTGGCTGCGGACGAGGAACGCCGAATGAAGTCATGAACTTAAAGGCATCCATTAAAAATAGTGCGCCACCATGATGGAAGTCATCGCCAATAAACCAGTCGGTAACTGGTGCTTGCGGAGAAACTGCTTTCAGTGCAGAATGAGATTTAACCAAGGAAGCCGTAGAATAGAAACCAGGGTAAGAAATGCCGTACAAGCCTGCTTTACCGTTGTTGTTTTTAATGTTTTTCACTAGCCAATCGATGGTGTCGTAAGTGTCTGTGCTTTCGTCAATGTCTTTTTTGCCTTTGCCAAGGCTGGTAGGTCTAATGTCTTCAAAGTTTCCTTCGCTCATCCAACGGCCACGTACATCTTGGTAGACGAAGATAAAGCCATCACGCATTACCGCTGGGTAACCGCCTAAGCTAGTTTTGTATTCGTTTTCGCCATAAGGGCGCACTGTATAGGGTGTTCTGTTAATTAGAAAAGGATATTTTTTACTAGCAGAAATATCTTTCGGGATGTAGATTGCGGTGAAAAGCTTCGTGCCATCACGCATTGGAATTTGGCGTTCTATTTTAGTGTAATGACTGCGAACATAGGCCGAGTCGGTTTCTTGTGCAAAAGAGAATTCTGCGAAAAAGCAAGAAATTAGTAATAGGATGAATAGTAGTCGTTTCATTGTGGGTTGGGGTTTAGTCGTTTCGTTATGCTGAATTTATTGCAGCATCAGCTATATTGAACTGTTGTAAAACCGATACTGAAATAAATTCAGTATGACGGAGTGGAAAAAGAAAAGCTTCCCTTTTGAGAAGCTTTCTTAAATCTTAGTGACCGCCGTCTGAGGTATCAATTGGTTTGCGGAATGCGAAACCTAATACGAAATATACTAATGCAAGTATATACCAAACATAAGGGCAGTCATTTTTGAATGCCAATGCACCTAACAAAAAAACAGCTAGGCCAACTGCAAAAAATGGAATGTTTCTTAAGCTAATCATACTCAAACTTAGATAAAGTTGCTTAGATACGCAATAATAATTGTATGAAAAAACGACTTTATCGATCTCTTCTCTGCCATTAAAGAAATTTCATTCACAGAGAAAATATAGGTATGGGGTTTTTATGGATGAAAATTAAATGAAAGTTTTGAGTAGTTATTTTGAAACCTCTCGCTGTCCTTCGGCATCTATCCCCTAAAAGTAGAGAGAAATGTGCTTGGGGAAATTGGTGCATTTTTGAATACCTTAAAACCATGACCAAGTTTTTACAACATTAAAACACTTAACTTTTGGTGTTTAAGCGGTAAAACGTACATTTGCCATAACAAAAATTCTTAAAAGATCATGCAATACGATGTAGTTGTTATTGGCTCGGGTCCGGGCGGTTATGTAGGTGCCATCCGTTGTGCACAATTAGGTTTAAAAACGGCGGTAGTAGAAAAATATAAAACTTATGGCGGTACTTGCTTAAATGTAGGTTGTATCCCGTCTAAGGCTTTGTTAGATTCTTCTGAGCACTTTCACAACGCGGCTCATACATTCACTACTCACGGTATTAACCTTAAAGATTTAAAGGTTGATATGAAGCAAATGATTGCCCGTAAGGACGATGTTGTAGCACAAAATACTGCTGGTATCACCTATCTTTTCAAGAAAAACAAAATTGACGCTTACGAAGGTGTAGGTTCTTTCGAGGATAAAAATACGATAATCGTTACTAAAGCAGATGGTTCTACAGAAAAGCTAACTACTAAAAACGTAATTATTGCTACAGGTTCTAAACCTACGGCTTTGCCTTTCTTACCAATTGATAAAAAACGTATCATTACCAGTACCGAGGCTTTAAACCTGAAAGAAGTACCTAAAACCATGGTAGTAATTGGTGGTGGTGTAATTGGTTTAGAGTTAGGTTCCGTTTACGCCCGTTTGGGTACAAAAGTAACTGTAGTGGAGTTTGCTCCAGCTATTATCGGTACAATGGATGCTGGTTTAGGTAAAGAATTGCAACGTGTGTTAAAGAAATCTTTAGGCATGGAATTTTTAACTAACCACAAAGTAACTGGTGCATCTGTTAAAGGTAAGGTGGTAACAGTAACTGCTGATAATGCCAAAGGAGAAGCGGTTTCTTTAGAAGCGGATTACTGTATCGTAGCTGTAGGTAGAACGGCTTACACTGCTGGTTTAGGTTTAGATAAAATCGGGATTGCTACAGAAGAAAGAGGTAACAAAATTCCTGTTAACGACCATTTAGAGACTTCTGTGGCTGGTGTGTACGCTATCGGTGATGTGATTAAAGGTGCGATGTTGGCTCACAAAGCGGAAGACGAAGGTATTTACGTTGCAGAGCGTATTGCCGGACAAAAACCACATATCAACTATAACTTAATTCCTGGTGTGGTTTACACTTGGCCAGAGGTTGCTTCTGTGGGTCAAACTGAGGAGCAATTGAAAGCTGCTGGAGTAAAATACAAAGCGGGTTCATTCCCTTTCAAAGCGAGCGGACGTGCGAAGGCAAGTATGGACACTGATGGTTTTGTAAAGGTGTTGGCTGATGAAAAAACGGATGAGATTTTAGGTATCCACATGATTGGTCCGCGTGCTGCTGACATGATTGCAGAGGCGGTGGTAGCCATGGAGTTCCGTGCTTCGGCAGAGGATGTGGCTAGAATTTGCCATGCGCACCCAACTTATACTGAAGCTTTAAAAGAAGCTGCCTTGGCTGCTACTGAAAATAGAGCAATACATATTTAATTGAAGTGGTCAGGTATCAGTTGACAGTGGTCAGTTGGTACGACTAAATATCATAAAAATCCTGCGGTTTGTGCCGTGGGATTTTTTTTAGCATTATATTTTTCTTTTGACGATATTAAATGCGGTAAGTTCGAGGGGTTTGACTGGTCTGCTTTTTAAAGAAGTTATTGAAATGAGCGGGATCTTCGAAACCTAAAGTATAGCTAATTTCCGAAATGTTCCAGTTCGTATGTTTTAGCAGTGCAATAGCTTCGGTTATTAAACGGTCTGCAATATGAGATGTAGTAGTTTTGCCAGTTGCTTTTTTTATTGCCCTGTTTAAATGATTGGTATGAACGTTCAGTTTTTCTGCAAAGTCTTTAGCAGAGCGAAGTTTGAATTGTTGCGATCGTGATTCTATAGGAAACTGCCTTTCTAAAAGTTCTGTAAAAACTGCTGCGATACGAGAATTGGCATCGGCGTGTTTGTATAGCGTTTCTGAAGGTTGCAATTTCAAAGCACCATGGATCATTTCCATAATATAATTGCGGATCAAATCAAATTTAAAAGCATAGTCTGATTTTAATTCCTCGATCATCTTCAAAAAAATGTGTGCAAAAGCATCGTCTTGCTGCTGCGTTAGTAAATAAGCCGGTTTCCCATTGGGCGAATACATCGGTAATTCTTTTAAGCTTCCACGGATATATTCTGCGAAAAAAGCATCCTTGAAAATACAGAAATAGCCTGTAGCATCTTCGGTTAGAGGCTCAAAAGTATAAGGCACTTCCGGATTAAAAAACATCAAAGTACTATCCGAAACTTCTAAGGTTTTATCGCCGTAATGGTAAAGATGTTTGCCTCTCATTAAGGCAATTTTGTAGAAATCTCTGCGGCTGTATTGTACTGGCGGTCTTCCGGGAGCATTACATTCCTCTAGCTTAAAAACATTAAAATGCCCCAAATCAGCGTTTATGCCATCAAACTTAAGATCGAACTTACGTTCGTAAAAATCTGCTAGGGTTTCTAAAGGTTCCATATTGTAAATTTAAAACATTTATATTTAGATTGCTAAACATGAAAACTCAATCAGTATTTGCGATTGAGTTTTCTTTGAGGTGATCATTTGTCAAAATTTAATTAATAAAAGCTGTATTAGTAGCTAGTGATTTAAACTCTTCCATATCTTTTTGTATTAAATCAATTTTATCATTTGCCACTTTGTATGCATCTGCCCCTAAAAATAAATGTAATGCGGGATCGCTTTGGTTAGCAACTGCTATCATTACATCAGCTGCTTTTTCTGGATCACCAGGTTGGTTAGCGTTAATATCTTGCAAGTGCGCATTTTGAACTGCCCTTACATTTTGGTAAGCCTCAATTTCATTTTTAGGTTTAACAATTGAGCCACCCTCTAAAAAGCTTGTTCTAAAATATCCAGGCATTACCAAGCTCACATTAATACCAAAAGGCCTTGCTTCGTGATAAAGCGATTCGGTAAAACCATGTACCGCAAATTTAGTTGCACAGTAGATGCCAAATGCAGGGAAGCCACCAGAAAAACCACCTATTGAAGAAATATTAAAGATGTGTCCGTTTTTTTGTGCTCTTAAATAGGGCAATGCTTTACGAATTACATTAAGCGACCCAAAAACATTTACATCAAAATTTGCTCTTGCTTCTTCGTCGGTTAATTCTTCTAAGCCTCCAATTAATCCGTATCCCGCATTGTTTACCACTACGTCAATGCTTCCAAAATGTTCTACTGCTTTGTCAATGGCTTTTGCAACATCTGATTCGTCTACAACATTCATTGCTAATGGTAAAAAATTCGTGGTGTTTTCTTGTACTGCTTCTCTTAAAGCATCGATGGTACGAGATGTTGCGGCTACATTATAGCCTTGTGCTAATAGTTTTTTTGCTAGTGTTAATCCGAGTCCTTTAGAGGCTCCAGTGATTAACCATGTTTTTCTTGTGTTCATCATTTTTGTTTTTTTTATATCACAAAGTTGATGGTATTTCAACTGTAGCAGTTAGTGTAGTTCAAACAGATTATTGCAAAATTCAAACAATTTACAGTGTTTGATATTTTTGTTGTGAAGAAAGCTAGATGTAGAAAGTTTTTGTGGTTAATCTCTTTTTAAACCTGTGGCTACGAAAGGAAATTGATGGAATATATCTAGGTTGAGGATAGGTTGAGTTATAATTAAACTTTTTTCATTTCAATCTTAAATTTGCTTAATGGTTTTATTTTAGATATGTATTTTAGCGATGATGAAAAACACTTTTCTTCTTGCTGCAATTTTACTTTTTCTAACTGCCTGCGTACCGTTAAGGTCTATTAAATATTTAATCCCAGATTTGGGAGATAGTGCGAAATTTGAGAATGTAACGATCCAGAAATCTGTAACGCCATTTCATTTCAAATACAATCTTCAGAACAGGGTCTACGATTCTTTGAAAAACCGTTTAGACACAGGCTTAATTGGAACAAAAACGAATGTTTTCTTAGTGATTAAGAACGATAGCATCATTTATCAATATCTCTCTGAGGGAAATACTTTGGCGGTTAGGCAGCCAAGTTTCTCGATGGCTAAATCTTTTGTAGGTACTTTGATTGGGATATCGTTAGATCGAGGTGAAATCAAATCCACAGATGAGCTGGTGATTAATTATTTACCAGAATTGGCTAAAAATGATGAACATTTTAAAAGACTGACCATTCAGCACGTGCTGGATATGCGAAGTGGATTTGATTTTAAAGAGCGTTCTTTCAGCCCGTTTTCTCAAATTACCAGAAGTTATTACGGTGCAGATCTAAGAAAGATCGTGGGTAAACTGAAGTTTAAAAATGAACCAGGAAAAGTTTTCGAATATCAGAGTATCAATACACAAGTGCTGGCTTTTATATTGGAAAAAGCAACTGGGAAAGGTATAAAAGAACTAATGCAAGAACGTTTGTGGAAACCTTTGGGTGCCGAAAGTGATGCGTTATGGAGTTTAGATAACGATAAAAATATCAAGGCTTTTTGTTGTATCAATGCTACGGCTTTAGACTTTGCTAAAATTGGTAGACTCTATTTAAATGGTGGCAATTGGGAAGGCAAACAACTAGTTTCTAAGAAATGGACTGATATCACTACCAATCCAGACAGTTTGACCAAACTGAGATATAAGAACCAGTTTTGGGCTACCAGAGATTTTAAATTCTTTAAGGATTCGATAAGTGCGGTAAGCTCGCTTGGAAAAGAAGGATTGAAATATCCAGTGGAAAGAAATACTGATGGCAGATATTTCTATGCTAAGAAAGTTTATGATTACAAAGCGCAGGGAATGTTCGGTCAGTCGGTTTACGTCAATCCTCAAAACAAAGTAATTATTGTACGTTTGGGCGATAGGCAGAAGAAAGTGAACCTTCACAGTTTTGTGCAGGAAGTGGGAAGGAGCATAAAGTAAAAATTTAGTATGATTATTCCTGTTTAAAAATTGCTTCGTAAACTCGAAATGACATTAGTATTTCGTCATTGCAAAGAGTTGCAGCAAAAGAAATACAGTTATATTGTTGGTTGAAAACATATCTTTGTACGTGTAGAGCGTTTTCATTGCTTTAAAAGTAACCATTGTGTTAAAATGACAAATAACAGGGTGGGTAAGTGTTTTTTTTGTAGGTTTTTACAGACCTTTGCAGAAAATTTAATCCCGCCGTTCTTTCATGTCAACAATTGCAGATAGTACCGATTTATCAGTTAAAGAAACTTCTCAATACAGTAGAAAAACCATTCGTTTAGCAGTGTCGCTTTTCTACTTTGGTCAAGGATTAGTTTTTGCCAGTTGGGCAAGCCGTATCCCAGATTTAAAAGCTGCTTTAAGCCTTTCTGATGCTGCTTTGGGAAGTATTTTATTGGCCCTGCCGATCGGTCAGCTAATTACCATGCCACTTTCAGGGCGTTTGGTAGCCATTTATGGTAGCAAAAGAATTCTAACTTTAGCTACCCCAGTTTATGCGCTTTGCTTAACTAATTTGGCTTTGGCAACGCATGGTTGGCATTTGGCGTTGTTCCTTCTATTGTTCGGTATTTCTGGAAACTTATGTAACATCGCTTTGAACACGCAGGCGGTTACAGCCGAGGGGCACTACGGAAAACCAATCATGTCCTCATTTCATGGTTCTTGGAGTTTGGGACTTTTTACAGGTGCCTTGGTAGGCTTGTTAATGATGAACTTACACTTGGCTACCGCCGTACATTTTTGGATTATCGCTCCTTTGGCATGGGTTCATATATTTATCAATCATCGTTTTCTATTGATTGGTAAAGCTGCGCAAAAAGAGAAGCCTAAGTTTTTAATGAAGCCGCAAGGGATGTTGATACAATTGGGTATCATCGCTTTCTGTAGTATGGCTACCGAGGGCGCTTTGATGGATTGGAGTGGCGTTTACTTTAAAGAGATTGTGCATGCGCCTGCTAAATGGGTAATTTTAGGATATGCCTCTTACTCCGCTATGATGACCATCGGCCGTTTTATTGGAGATAAATTTATTGCTTCTTTGGGTAGAAAAACAATGCTACAGCTTTGTGGTGTGATCATTTCCACAGGGATGTTTCTATCTGTAGCTTTTCCAACTGTAATTGTGGCGACCATCGGTTTTATGCTGGTGGGTATTGGTGTTTCGGTCATCATCCCAATGACTTATACCATTGCTGGTAACAACGACAAAATACCTTCAAGTTTAGCTATTGCGATGGTGTCTAGTATTGGTTACTTTGGTTTCTTAATGGGACCTCCGTTAATTGGTTACATTTCTGAGCTTTTCAACTTACGTTATTCTTTTGCTCTGATAGGCTGCTTTGGTATCCTGATTAGCTTGTTGGTGAGAAAAATTAGTGCGATAAAATAGGGAATAGGTTATAGGGGTTAATCTTGATGTTTAGCTTTCTAGGCTCCACGTCATTGCCAACTCGGCTGGCAATCTTGATGCGATAAAAGGTTAAAATATTTATATATCTATCATTTTAAGGTTCTCGCCCACGCGGGAATAGCAATATGTTTAAGATTTGAATTTAGCCCATCACAATTAAATTTTTAGACTTTATTATAGCACGTCGTCGGAGACGCCAACCTCTGATATTCTTTGGTTGGCGTCCCCGCCAATAAATATTTTGCTTTGCCCAGCAAGGTCTAATGAAAGCCCATCTTAAATTCTTCTAAAACCAACTCCAATCTGCTTATCCTTTTAGTCCAAATGTTATAAAGGAACCAGAGTTGTACACTAAAAACCACAATGATAAAACCCAAGGCCCAAAATTTATTTGCAGAAAAATTGACGTCATAACTAAAGAAAGTGATCAGGGCAATAGCAAAGAAAACTCGTGCCATAACGGCCCCTAATCTATACGTTTTTAACCTGCTAGCGAAATTTTCCAAATCATTATTAAGGTTTGTACTGCTTCTAAATTTGCTTTGCATTAAATAACCTTTGTATCCATAAAGTAATTGTAGCAATATCGCTGTAATGATCAAAAGGTTAGTTGCTATTGGTTTAGTTGCGCCATCAAACATGGTAAAATAGCAAAAGAGAAATGCAGTAAAACCAAATAGCTCCATAACAATCTGTTTTTTGATAGAGTTAAGGATTGGGTGACTGTTTTTCTTGATCATTAATTCCAACTCCTTTTTATCCTTTTCGTAAGTGGGTATTCCTTGCCAAACTGATTTTATATTATCTATTTCCATGACTTAAAATTTGATAGAGTTTGTTCTTAATTCTATTGATTTTTACACCTACGTTATTTTCACTTATGCCAATAATTTCCGAAATTTCCTGATAACTCATTTCTTCTAAATAAAGTGTAATAATGGCTCTTTCGCCTTCATTTAATTGCTTAATTGCCCAAAGCAATTGCTGATGCTGCTCATTTTTTTCTACTGGATGGTCAAGGTTGATGTCAGGTAAAACAGAGACAAGATCAATTGCCGGTTCCTTTTTTCTAAAAGAACTGATGGCGGTGTTTAAAGCAATACGATATAGCCAGGTGCTAAATTTAGATTCGCCCCTGAAGTTTTTGTAACCCCTCCAAGCATGATAAGTGATTTCTTGAAATAAATCTTCATAGTCTTCCCTTTGGTTGCAGTATATGCTACAAACCTTTCCAATAATACCTTGGTTGGCGGAAAGGAGTTGAAGAAATTCTATTTCGCTCATTATTTAGTGTGGTCAGTGTTTATCGTTGTTATTCTGTCGTTCAACAATCTGATACTATCTAAAATAACGATTTGCTTCTTTTCTAGTTCATCTATTCGTTGTGAAAGTTCCTGGTCTCTTAATTGTGCTCTTCCATCTGGTGATGAGTTTTGTCCGCAACTGGCCAAGCCAATTATAGTAATTAGTAATAATGCTGTACTTTTCATATTTAATGTTCTTTTTATATAAGTAGCTACTTGGAAGAAATACTTACACTTGCTAAAAAAAATTAATATGAAAAATAGGCTCATGTTAAATAAACGGGATTGTAGCGAATCCCGATTTAAGTATCTGTTCCTGTTCCTTTATGGTATGCTTGCTTGTTACGTCGGGTTATCGGGAGAATCGGAAAGCCCGACTAACCTTTGACGAAGACAGTAGCTTTGCTTTTCAATTACAAAGATATGTCGTTATGCAGCTATTTTAGCTCAGCCTGTTTTGGTCTAGTGATATTGTAGAATACATATATTAAAATTCCTACAATAGGAATAAAAATAATTAATGCAGCCAATATCAGTTTATTGGCTAATGTGAGATTTTTGTTTGTTAATAGATGAAATATTGCAATAATTGGTAGAATTGCAATTAGTAACAGAATAAGTTCTGTAGTTGCGAGAACGGCTAATAGCATTTTATTTATTTTAGGTCTGATATAAAACTAAGTAAAGTTTACCAGAATACATTAAGCTAGACAAAAAAAGTCCCGATAACAATTTGCTATCGGGACTGACTTTATTGTGTGTTGGGAAAAATTCTTAGTGGTGTTGCTCCCACTCGTTAACATCTTTGTGGTCATAAGGTTCTACCATTAACTCTTCAATGGTTTGTCCTTTTTTGTTGAACCCAAACCTCTCTAAAATATTATCGAAGATTTGATACATCACTGGTACAACCACCAAGGTTAAGAATAACGAACTCGTTAAACCGCCTATAATTACCCATGCTAGACCATTTTTCCAGTCGGCACCAGCGCCACTTGCTAATGCAATAGGCAACATACCAATTACCATGGCGATGGTGGTCATTAAGATTGGACGTAAACGAGCGTGGTTAGCTAAAATCAATGCTTCGTGAGTAGTTTTGCCTTGAGCTTTCATTTGGTTGGTAAAATCTACCAAGATAATCGCATTCTTCGCTACTAGACCCATTAGCATGATAAAACCTAAGATGGTGAAGATACCCAATGCATTATTAGTTAATGCTAGTGCAAGCAAAGCTCCAATTAACGCCAGCGGTAAAGAGAACATTACCACAAATGGATAAACGAAACTATCGTATAGTGCAACCATGATTAAGTAAACCAAGATAATTGCCGCTAACAAAGCGATACCCAAAGTACCGAAACCTTCTGCCTGGTTTTCTTGATCACCAGCCCAATAGAAGCTAATACCAGCAGGTTTTTGTAGCTTATCAAGCGCAGTCTGGAAGTCTTCCACTACAGAACCGGTTGGCCTACCCACGGTTTGTGCTTTTACGGTTACCGAAGTAGATTTATTTAAACGTTCTAATAAACTAGGTCCAGAACCTTCTTTGATGTCAGCAAATTGTGAAAGCTTGATTTGTTTGCCTTCGCCATTTACGAAAATTAGGTTACGTACATCGTCAATATCCTTACGGTTAAAATCTTGGTATTGGATGTTGATGTCGTACTCGTACTCACCTTGACGGAATTTACCATCCGTATTACCCGCAAATGCAGTTTGCATAGTAGCACCTACTGTTTGTAGGCTTAATCCTAATGCCGACATTTTATCGCGATCTACTTTTACATTAATCTCTGGCGTTCCTTTTTCTACCGAAAGTTTAGTTTGCGTAGCACCAGGAATTTTAGCCATGATGTCTTCTGCTTTTTCAGCAAATGCCAATACGCTATCTAAATCAGAACCTAAAACTACAAATTGGATTGGAGCATCATCTGCAGTACCCAAAATACCAATTGGAACAGTCTTTATTTTGGCACCTACCAGTATTTTTTCTAGTTCACGAGTAAAAGTAGTAGAGATAATATCTGAAGAGATATTGCCAAGTTCTTTTTTGTCTTTCAACTTCACGTTAATCTCCGATTTGTAGGCGGTGGCTGTAGAACCTCCCATACCCTCGCTCGATTGGCCAACAGTAGTAATCATTTGAACTACCGTATCTTTTTTGCTGCTCAAATAGTTTTCAGCTTTTTGCGTATAAAAGTTGGTCTGCTCTAAAGAAGCGTCTTTAGGCATCTCAATTTGTAATAAGAATTCACCTTTATCAGATTTAGGGAAGAACTCGAAACCGATATATCCAGCACCTAATAAACCACAAGAAGAAAGGAACAGCACTACCATCGTTACCAAAGTGATGGCTTTGTGTTTCAATGTCCACTCTAATAGATTAGTGATCCATTGGGTGAATTTGTGTAGTTGTTTTTCGAACCAAAGAATGAACTTTCCGAAAGCATTTTTGCCTTCGATACGTTCTAATTTACCGAAACGAGAGAAGATTAACGGTACAATGGTAAATGAGGCTACTAACGATAGCAAGGTAGAGATAATTACCACCACACAGAACTGACGCAAAATGTTGGCCACCATACCTGTACTTACCGCAATAGGGAAGAACACTACCACAATTACGAACGTAATGGATACTACGGTAAAACCGATTTCACGTGTTCCGTCAATTGCTGCACGTACTTTGTTTTTACCCATCTCCATGTGACGTTGGATATTTTCCAAAACCACAATCGCATCATCCACTAAGATACCTACTACAAGAGAGAGACCTAATAACGACATCAAGTTTAAAGTATAACCAAATAACGAGATACCAATGAACGTCGCAATTAACGATGCAGGTATAGAAACCATCACAATAACCGCATTACGCAGACTATGCAAGAAGAACAACATTACCACGGCTACCAAAACAACGGCAAGCATTAAATCGTGGATTACCGCATCAGCAGATTGTAAAGTATAAACAGAACTGTCGTTTACAATCTTGATATCTAAACCTATGTTTTTATAATCGGCTTTAAGCGTTTCGATGATAGCTTTTGTACCTTCACTTACAGTTACCGCATTGGCATCACTTTGTTTAATGATTTGAACGGCGATAGCGTTTGATCTGTTGATACGAGCAATTTTTTCTGTTTCCTTTTGTGTGTCTTGGATATCGGCAATGTCGCCTAAACGAATTTGGGCACCATCTTTACCAGTGCTTACCACCAAGCTGCGCATTTCTTCTACGTTGGCATATTTACCAGATAAACGTACTAAAATGTCTTGCGCTTTGGTTTTTACACTTCCGGTAGGGAAGTCTAAGTTAGATGACAAGATCGCTTGCTGCACTGCAGGCACAGATAAGCCGTAACCTTGCATTGCTTTAGCGTCTAACGCCACTTTGATTTCACGCTCAGAACCGCCAATTAAGTTTACCTGCGCTACACCCGATACACGAGAAATGATGGGAGCAATACGTTTGTCCATTAAATCGTAGAACGAAATATCATCCATTTTTGCAGAAGCAGACATGGTGATTACAGGGAAATCATCTAAAGAGAATTTACTCAGAGAGGGTTGTTTAACATCATCAGGTAAATCTGCTAAAATTGCATTTACTTTTCTCTGAGCATCATTTAAGGCGTTGTCAATAATTGCTGCGTCGGTTAAAGTAATGGTCACTACCGATAGGCCTTCGTACGAGTTGGCATTAATTTTCTTAATGTTCTCCATCGAAGAAACAGCGTCCTCAATTTTTTTCGTTACGGTACTCTCTACTTCGTTTGGTGAGGCACCAGGATAGATGGTTTGTACGGTTACTACGTTTGGCGAGAACTTTGGTAAAAGCTCGTACCCCAAAGAGAAGTAACTCAATAGACCCATCAAGGTTAGTGCGGTAAATACCACAATTACCAGCGACGGTCGTTTTATAGATATGTCAGTAATTTTCATCTTGTTAGTATTGTGTTTGGCGCACAGCGATTAGCGTTGGCCAGTTATGTGCCCAGCTTTATGTGCTGAGCTTTTTACTTTTTACTTTCGACTTTTTACTTAATGATAGTAACCGGAGCGCCTTCTGTTAAGTTGATTTGGCCACTTGTAATTACAGTTTCGCCTTCTTTCAAGCCGTCTAAAATCTCAACGCTTTCACCTAGAATACGTCCAGACACTACTTTGCGGGTTTCGGCCACGTTTTTAGAAGTGTTGTATACAAAAACCTCGTTACTACTTACACTACCAACAAACGAAGTACGAGGAACCAAAATTGCAGGTGCTTGCGCAGGGAATTTGAACACAGCAGTACCATACATACCAGCTCTTAAGCTATTTTTAACGTTATTGGTTACTTCAACTTCGATAGGGAAGTTTAAGGTTTCATCAGCTTTTGCGGCAATGAAAGTTACCTTTCCACTAAATTTATCGTTAGGGAATACGTTAGACTGGATTTCGATTTTATCGCCAATTTTTAAGTTCGCTACCTGACCTTCGTTCACATTAACTTTCAATTTCAATTTAGAAACATCAACCAATTCAAATAATTTAGTGCCTGGCGCTACTACAGCTCCAACTTCAATCATTTTTTTGTTAACTACACCGTTGATAGACGAACGGATATTCGCATCGCTTAATTTACGTTGTTGTTGTTGCAGCTTAAGTTTTGCATTTTCTGCAGCTAACTTAGCTTGGTCTAACTGCTGTTGGGTTACACCGCCAGTTTTGAAAGAACTTTCGTAACGGTTTAAATCTCTCACTGCATTTTGGTAAGTAGCTTCTGCAGTTTCTCTGTCGGTATTTAAAATTTCGGCGTCGATACGAGCTAAAACTGTACCTACACTAACTCTACTACCTTCTTCAACATAAACTTTAGTTACACGACCGCTGTTTTCTGCTGAAAACTCTAACTCCTTATTAGGCGCAAAAGTACCGTTAGCCGTAAAATCTAAATCAATTTCTTTACGCTCTACCTTAGCAACTTTTACAGCAACAGCACCACTACCTTTTGCGATAAATTCGGTGGTTTCTTGCTCTTTCTTCTTATTGTTGTTTAATACATAGCCAATTGCAGCTAGCACTACAATAACTACAATGATTATGGTGATTACTCTTTTCATTTTATTTGACGTTATTTCTTCTGTATTTTGGTTTATTGGGCTAAGGTGTTGATTTCGCCTTTAGATTTAATTAGCTGTATTTCGGCAATTTTATAATTTAATAATGCTTGTGTATAGCTGTTTTGAGCTTGTGTTAATGCATTTTCTGTATCTAAAAGATCGGTCAATGTAGCTAATCCGTTATTGTAATTATTTTGTGTGCTTACATAAATTTCTCTAGCTAGCTCTGCATTTTTCTTTTGAGAATTGATGGTGTTGATACTGTTTCTCAATTGAATTTTAGCATTTTCATAAGCCATATTTAATGAGTTGGCTGTTTCTCTGCGATCAACTTCATATTGTTTAATCTCAACATCTGCCTGTCTTACTTTAGAACGAGTTAAGAACCCGTTGAAGATTGGAATACTTAAAGTTAATCCAATCGCGGAAGCATCAAAACCAATGGCGTTGCGGTTTGATTTTAAGAAATCGAAACTATTTGATTGGCTGTTATAGTTGTAGTTTGCAGTTAATGCAAGTGAAGGATAATACTCAGAAACGTAAGCCTTACGTTGTAAGTTCAACAGTTTACCTTGCACATCCAATAATTTCATCTCCGTTCTCGAAGCTAAATTTAAAGTGTCAGCCAAAATTGGATTTTGGTTCACTTCGGTTAGTTCAGAAGCAGGAAGTGTAATTGGGGTATGAACCGACATTCCCATCGCAAACTTTAGCTGGTTTTCTAACATAGTGATGCCATTCTCAGCTTCCGCTCTTTGCGTAGTTAAATTAGTTAAATTAACGTTGATACGGTCAACATCAATCTTTTTAGCTAAACCATTTTGGTATTGATTAGCTATGATTTTCTCAACTACTTTTACATTTTTAATGTTAGTGTCAATAACATTTAGTTGCTGCTTGTTTACTAAAACCTGATAGTAAGTATTGGCAACCTGCTCAATTACTTGCTCTTGGGTAAGTTGTGCATTTAGCCTATAATATGCTTCGCTTGATTTCGCAGCTTGCAAACCAGTAAATACCTGTTGGTTGAATAATTGCTGCGACAATTGCACGCCAGCAACAGAGTTCCAAGCTTGGCCCATCTTGAAAGATTGGGTTTGGCCGCCAATGTCTGCTACCAACTGACCGATAATAGCATTATAAGTTAAACCAGCATTACCAGTAATTTGTGGTAGGGCTTGGGCCCTAACTTCCTGAGTTTTAAATTTACCTTTATCAATTTCTAATACCGCTTTTTTGGCAGCAGCATTATTTTCTAAAGCATACTTTAACGCTTCCTTTAATGTTATCGGCTGTTGTGCGTAGGTTAATGCTGGCAAACCGAAACTGGTGAGTAGCAGTAACATCAGTTTTGCCGTTTTTATTCTAAACATAGTTGATTAATTGTTATTTTTTGGTTTTAAAGCTATATTAATTGTTTTTTACTAGTTCTTTTTGGTTCAATAGTTCTTCGTCGTATTTATGGATTAACTTAAGCCCCTCATTGTTACAAATTCCAAACAAAAAATGACGTGTTATTTCTACCATAATATTCGATAGACTATTTTTATTGGTATCGTAATGACCATTTTGTGTAAAAACTACATCTACCTGATCTAACCTCATTCTCGCAATAATCTCTACATTTAGATCTTCTCTGTAAAGCCCTTCTTTTTTTCCTCTTTCCAGATTTTCTATAATTTTTCTACCAATCTCTTTTTCTTTAAAGGCAATAAATTTTAACCAAGCTTCTTGATGATACTTCTGTAAATCATAAAAAAGCATTGGGTTCATTGTAGCTAAAAAGTAATCCATGTCTTGCATACCTAAGTATAACTCTTGTACTGCATTTTCAGATTTTGCAAAACAATCATTCATTTGAAGATCTTGGTTCACAATTCTGTCTTTAATAAGGATGTTGATCAATTCGTTCTTATCCTTAAAGTTCTGGTAGATTGTTTTTTTTGATATACCTAAATGCTTTGCGATATCATCCATCGTTACACTTTTAAAACCATATTGGCAAAAAAGCTTATCTGCTTCGTTAATGATATAATCTCTTACTTCCAATTTTATTATCCTTTCAAAAAATCTGATGCAAAACTATGGAAACTTTTTTTAATCTGAAAGTTTCCTAGGCAATTTTTTTGGAAGCTTAGCAAATTGCACTTGAAAGACAAGGCTGTTTAGTCGAGATAGTTAGGTTCTTCGCCCCAAATTGCAAATCATTGTTACATTTGCACAAAACAACAGCTTTATGCCACTTTTAGAAAATCACTCTTTACAACAGCTCAACACTTTCGGGATAGATGTAAATGCAAAACTTTTCACAAATATTTCTTCGGAGGCCGATCTGACTGAAATCTTTTCCAATCCGATAGTTAAGGAAAATAAGTTGTTGGTACTAGGGGGTGGCAGTAATATGCTGTTTACTAAAGATTATGATGGACTTGTGCTCAAAATTAGTATCAAAGGTATTGATGTTAAAGAAGAGGGCGACGATGTATTAGTGACCGCGGGAGCAGGGGAGGTTTGGGATAGCTTGGTGAAGTATTGTGTGGCCAAGGGATATGCGGGGATAGAAAACCTGACGCTAATTCCTGGTACTGTTGGTGCATCGCCTATACAAAATATTGGAGCCTATGGCGTAGAAATAAAAGATGTCTTTGATAGTTGTACTGCTTTTGAGATAGCTACTGGTCAAATTAAAACCTTTTCTAAAGCAGACTGTGAATTTTCATATCGCGAAAGTGTGTTTAAAGGAAAGTTGAAAGGGCAGTTTATTGTTACTTCAGTTACTTATCGCTTGTCTCGTACGGGTAACCTGCAAACACACTACGGAGCTATCAATTCAGAACTAGAGCGTCGCAACATTAGCGAGCCTACAATGGCCGATGTTTCAGAAGTAGTAGCTGCCATTCGTGTGAGCAAGTTGCCAGATCCGAGCACTATTGGTAATGCAGGTAGTTTCTTCAAAAATCCAATTATAGATAAGGCAGTGTTTGATGAACTACTGCCGCAATTCCCAGATATGCCGCATTATCCAGCTCCAGATGGAAGGGTGAAATTAGCTGCAGGTTGGTTAATTGAAACCTGCGGGTTTAAAGGGTTGGTAGATGGAAATACAGGTACATGGAAAAATCAAGCGTTGGTATTAGTTAATCATGGTGGCGCTACAGGACAGGAAGTGTATAGATTTTCAGAAAAAATAATTAATACTGTACAACAGAAATTTGGAGTTCTTTTAGAAAGAGAAGTGAACATACTTTAGTTTAGAGCTTTTTTGAATAGTTTTTTCAAAATTTTAATTATTAGCGGGTAGATTTCATCGTTTTTGGTATCATAGTTGTGTTGTCTTACACAACTATGACAGTTGCCACCCATCTAGCATCTGTTCTTTTTATTAACTAAAAACTAAGAATATGACACAGCTGCAATTTAACGAACAACTAAACGATTACTCTACCTCATTAAAGTCATTTGCTTTAAATTTTACGAAAGACCTAGAAGACGCGAATGATTTGGTGCAGGACACCATGCTAAAGGCCGTAACATATTATAGTAAATTTAAAGAAGGCACCAATTTAAAAGGATGGCTGTTCACCATCATGCGTAATACTTTTATCAATAATTACAGACGTTTGGTAAAAACAAATGCCTTAATTACGCAGAGCGATGACATTACTTATGCTAATTTGCATTACAGCGCCACCAACAATGGCGTAGAAAGCAAATTTGTACTGAAAGACATTAACAAGGCCTTGGATTCTCTTGCGCCAGAATATTATATCCCATTCATTAAATATTTTGAAGGATTTAAATACCACGAAATTGCGGAAGAATTAAACATTCCAATTGGCACTGTGAAAACTAGAATTCACGTAGCTAGAGGACAATTAAAAAAATACCTTAAAAATTACTCTGTTGACAGAGCTTAAGGTTTAGAAGATATAGAAGCCCCAAATTAATTGTTTGGGGCTTTTTTTTGAGTTATTTGCTGTAAAGGACTTTGATAGGCTGAATTCTAAAGTCATTTATTTAGCTATTATTTGAATGCTAATAAAGTTTACATTTGTGGAATAATACCCCACAACATCATGAAGTTTACTTTTCTTTTATTAGCGCTCGGGCTTTTGATATTACCATTGGTTTTTCACTTAGATAAAAAGATATTTAAGGACGGCAATTTTAAAGCTGCTTTAGGTGCAAGCCTAATTTCAGCGATTGTTTTTGCTGCCATTACAGTAGTGCTTCAATTGTTAGGTATTGTTGCATTTGACGTAAATAATACTATTGGAGTAATTTTTAAGGATGTTCCGTTAGAGCAATATCTACTTCATTTCAGTTTTAGCTTTGTGGCGATAAGTGTTTATCTCTACTTCAATATTAAATTTCCTAATAATAATTTACAGAAGTATAGCTTAGCTTTAAGTAATTTATTGTTGGGCTTGTGTGTAGCTTTCTTATTTTTTAGTTATCCTAAATGGTACACATTGTCCGCTTTTGCCACACTTTTAATTTTGTTGTTTTTAATTGAATACGCTGGTCGGTTAAGGTTTATGTACCGAGCTTATAGGGCTTTTGCGTTAATGCTAATTCCGTTTTATATCGTTTATGGATTTTTGTTTTGGAACCAGACTTTGCTAATTGCTAAAAATCAACTTACTGGAATGTATGTTGCTAAAATTCCGGTAGAAAACCATTTCATCGCATTGTCTATGTTGTTGGTTGCTATTTATATGTTTGAGTTTTTTAAAAGCAAGAAGGCTGTCTAGAGTGGGTTTGCAAGTTTATACCAAGCAGCAATTGGCCTTGCGAAATGGTCAAGATAAGCCTCAAATTTGGGTAGCTTTTAAAGGGATTATCTATGATGTTACCGAAAGTAGGCTATGGAAAAACGGTAAGCATTACGAACACTGGGCAGGGCAAGACTTAACCTCAGAATTAGCCGATGCACCACATACTGATGCTGTTTTTGAAAAATTTGAAAAGGTAGGGGTGTTGAGAGTAGAGAGTTAAAAGTATAAAGTTAAAAGTAGCTCGCTGCAAACTTTTAACTTTATACTTTGTGCTTTTAGCTTATTGCGTAATCTCGAAGCTGCTCAAGTTCACAAACTGTTGCAAACGGTTAGCAATTTCTTCTTGGCTAAGATCTAATAATCTTTCTGTACCGAATTTCTCTACACAGAATGACGCTAGGGCAGAACCATAGATCAAGGCATTCTTCATGTTGTTGAAATTGATGGTGCCAACTTTTGCTAAATAACCGATGAAACCTCCGGCGAAAGTATCACCTGCACCAGTTGGATCAAAAACGTCTGCTAATGGCAGCGCAGGGGCAGAGAAAATTTTGTCCTCGTGGAATAACAAAGCGCCGTGTTCACCTTTTTTAATAATCAGGTATTTTGGCCCCATGGTTAAGATCTTGTTAGCTGCTTTCACTAAAGAGTATTCTCCTGACAACTGACGAGCTTCCGAATCGTTAATGGTTAATACATCTACCATTTTGATGGTTTCTAGTAGGTCATCCATCATGATGTCCATCCAGAAATTCATGGTATCTAGTACAATTAACTTAGGACGATTTTTCAGTCTCTTAATTACCGTTTGTTGTATTTGAGGTGTTAGGTTGCCCAACATCAAATATTCGCAATCTTGATAGCTTTCTGGGATAATTGGATCAAAGTTTTCTAATACATTCAACTCTGTAATTAAAGTATCGCGACTGTTCATGTCATTGTGGTATTTTCCACTCCAAAAGAAAGATTTTTCACCTTCTTTAATTTGTAAACCTTCGGTATCTACACCGTGGTTATTTAACGTTTGGATATCTTCTTTTTTGAAATCATCGCCAACAACAGCAACAATTTTTGTCTTGTTATAGAAGTAAGAAGCAGCTAAACTAGCGAAAGTTGCAGCGCCACCAACGATTTTATCTGTTTTTCCGAATGGAGTTTCAATAGCATCGAATGCTACAGTACCTATGATTATCAGGCTCATACGTTATTTATTGATGTTTTTATCTTTTTTTTCGCTACAAATATTGCATAAATAATTTAAAAGCCCTAATATTGCATTCCCAAAACGAACGAGGGTGTTCAAAATCATAAAGCACACTTTTAGGCGTTAAGGGATTGCCAGCATTCCTTCTTAGCTCAGCTGGTTAGAGCATCTGACTGTTAATCAGAGGGTCGCTGGTTCGAGCCCAGCAGAGGGAGCAAAGCCTTACTTGAGTAGGGCTTTTTATTTGAAAAATTGATAACCATCCTTTCGAGGAAAATTCCTTCTTAGCTCAGCTGGTTAGAGCATCTGACTGTTAATCAGAGGGTCGCTGGTTCGAGCCCAGCAGAGGGAGCTAATTATTCAATTCAAACCCATTCCGTCCGAATGGGTTTTTTTATGTAATCATATTTTGAAAATCTTTTCGATAGGGCTATGTAGGTATAAAAAAGCCTCGCATTTCTGCAAAGCTTGATGCTAATAGTGTGGTTTTCTTAAACCACTTTTAAAACGCCACTATCTGCTCTTAAACTAGCCCCGTTTGTTGCTAAAAGAAGCGGGCTTGATAGGGGTGCCGCCAAATTTGCTATTTCCTCAGAATTGAGGTTTGATGTTGAGCACTAAATTACCCCGGCCTAAAGCAATACCGAACTACATGGGGTGTAAAAAACCATATGGATATGGAAAACGCTACTAAAACTACACGCACTCACTTAGGAAGAAAGATTAGCCGCATACGCGAACTGCGTGGCATGAAACAGGATGCCTTAGCCGCAGAACTGGGCATTAGTCAACAAGCAGTAAGCAAACTAGAGCAGAGTGAAGAAATTGAGGACAGTACCTTGGAGAAAGTAGCGAAGGTTTTGGGAGTGACTAGCGAAGCTATAAAAAGTTTTACAGAAGAATCTGTGTTTAATTATTTCAATAATTTCAGCGGTCAAAGTATTAACCAAGGTCCCATTGGTTCCCATAATACTTGTAATTTCAATCCACTTGATAAATTGATGGAAGCTTTGGAAGCTAATAAAGAACTTTACGAGAGGTTGCTGGCAAGTGAGAGGGAAAAGGTAGAGATATTAAAGGGTAAGTAACGCGTAGCTGCTGTTATGCGTTGCCATTCTTTCCATTTAGATATTTCTCAAAGTCAAAAAGACGCCATTAACATCGTCAACAAATTGTCTAACTGATTTATTAAGTAGTTCAATTTTGTAAGGGTCGTGTAATAGCCCGAATACTTGTCCTCTGTTGTCAATTGCTATATAATTAACGTCTTCGAGGTCTTTTATTTGGTAGTAAGTCTTGCCGTCAACATCAAACTCTCCAAGATTTGTCAAGTCAAGTTGCTCACAAGTCAGACCGTTAACGAGTTTTTCGATTTTTGTGTCTGGGGCAAACTTGCTTTTACTTTTCTTAAATGATGATAGGTCAATATGAAAATTGTTGAAGTCCAAAATATTTCTTTCAATCTCAAAGCCTATCCAAAGTCCTTCGTTAATCGTAATGTTCATTGGGAAAACCTGTCCGTCTTGTATAATAAGGATGCTTTCTAATTCAAAATGTTTCCCTTTGGTCATTGACTTATCGGATTGCGATGGGTCAAAGACTATGTAAAAGTGTCCTTTCAAAGAATGGTTTACTGAGAACCTTCTATAAAGTCCTTTATCAAGTCCGTTAGATAAAAATTGAAATTCAGCAGGCAACTGATTAAAGACTTTTCGGAAAAAGTCAAGTGCTTTTCCTTCAATCTTCCAACTTGTCTTTTTAAATAGCCCGAACATTGTTGTCTGTCTTTTTATGGTTACGCATAACGGTTTGGGGCTTTGCGATGTTGGGGATTTTTAGCACTACTGTTCATACGAAGCACAAATATTGAGCCTTGTCCAAATGTTTCTACGAAGAACATCAGCCCCATAACGCAAAACCGCTGTTATGTGATGTGTTTCTACTTAGTTTGATTTTTATGTCGCCCTGTTTTGAATATTTCCAATGCCGTTTCTTGTTGTTTTCTTGTCAAGTTACTTGTCTCCATAGATAGAGCCGAATGGCTGTTTATTGATTTATTAAACCCATTCAAGGCTCGAATATAAATTCCTGTTCTGCCTTTTTGTGTGTCTTTTGACCACACAATTTTTCTGTATTGGTTGTCAACTGTGTCAATTGAGTAATTCATTAGCTTGATTTCGTTTGGGATATAAACAGGAAAGTCAAATTCTGTTTGGTTGTGTTTGCATTTTGCAATATAGTCACAACCTTTTCCTATGGCGCTGTCTTGTTTTTTCGCAGGTCGAATACTAATAACCTTAACCTTCGGTGTATTGGTTTGGTCGTAAGTTATTCCTTCTTTCATAAAACGGTATGACAAATCATTTCGCCAAAATCCATTTTCTAAATATTCTTGTGGAATTTGTTCAAAGTCGTTAGAATAATAGCCAAAGTCAAAACCAAACAACATACTATCGCCGTTAATTTTTCCAACGTAGGAGTCAATTCCCTTTTCAGTAACTAATTCAAAGTCGGGAGGAAAGTCGAAAAAGTAGTCGCCAACTTCAATGGTTTTCCATTGTTCTTCTGGCTTTTTCTCCGTCTGTCCACAGCCGAATAAAAATATAGTTATTAGAATAGTCAGCAGTCGTTTCATTTATCGGCGTGTTTTTTTAGCATAGTACATAACGGTTTGCAGGTTTAAGTTGAGCCTATTTTCTTGCACCAACTGCCCACAGTACTAATCTAATAAATGGCTTCAAATTTTCGTGTTTGCACTTCGCCCGAAGCGTAACTTAAACCTGTTGTTAGGTGTAGCTATGTTTATTCTTTTAACAAAAGTTCACTTTTTATAAATGAAACTCTAGTCAACAAAAGGTCTGCATTTTTCATTGTAGGTTCAGCTTGTACGGGATAACTGTCAGTTAAAGATTTTCCACTTTTAACATTTTCAGACCAATCTTCCATTAATTCGCAATATACTTCCAAAGCTTCTGATGCAGTCTTTACACTTTTGTCGAGATAAACTGACGGGAGGTCGCCATTAATAATCCAAATAAAGTTGTCAACCTCAGATGAAGTTGGTTCAATTTCAAAAAGGAAAACTCCAATTTGGTTATAAATACTAAATTCTTTGTCGTACCAGCTATTTTTTATTGACTTGCACCAATTAAAAGATTGCAAATAGTTCTGGGCTTTTATCTGTAATTCTAAAACACACTTGAGTTCCTCGATTTCAGATAGATTTTCGGTAGAGATTTCGTCCATTCAATTTTATGCTAAAGATTGTTAATAGTTACACCTAACGATTTGGGGCTTTGCGTTCGGGCGGGTTTCGGAGCATAAAGTTTCAATTTATTACTAAAGTTCATTAGAAACACAAAACTTCAAGTTTGTACGTCAGCCCGCCTTTTGGGTAGGTGCTGTTACCAGCCGGTGTTCTATCAGTCATATTCCAAATTTCATTTACCATTTATAACTTTTTTTGTCCAAATTGCTTGGTAGGTTTCGGATTTCAGTCCAATATCCTTCCCTTGCATCTTCGTCAATATGAATTGGAAGCCTTTCTCCATAAAGTCTGTCGCTACCGTCCTTTTTGCAGCCGGAAATCCAATAATGTTCTCCCGTTTCAACGTCAAAATAATTTGCCTTAAATCCTCGTCCACTTAAAGTCTGGAAAGTTTTTCCATTGTAGTGAATGGACTTTCCAGTCTTTGAGAATGTAACACGACCAATTCTTGCGTCACCAATTAAGTCATTTTCGCCACTCTTATTTTCAATATACATTATTCGTGTTTTCATAAGTCAAAACCAAAGTGCATTCATTTCGCTTAAAAATTGTTTGTCTGTAATTGGAAATTTAGAACTTAGAACAGAGTCTATTCCACATTTCGGACAAATTGCAGTTACACCGTCAGCAATGTTTTCTTCAATCCATTCTTCAATTTCTTTAGGTTCAAATGTCTGTTCGCAATAGAAACAACCACATAAATTACTGGCGAGAATTTCGTCTTTATGTGTAGAGCAACTTTTATGTGCTTGTTCTAAAAAGTCTCTACTATATTTAGTTTCTGTCGGTTTCATACACTTGCTGGTAACTCGTATATATGCACTACTCTATGGCGGCAATCCACCCAGAATAGGAGGTATTTGCGAAGTTGAGTAGCGTATTATTTTATTCTAAATATAGAGAATATTCATCAAAATCCTTAAAAGAGCCGATTATGAATTAAGTGTTTCAATTCTAACCAAAACTTCATATCTTTTTACTATGGGTTTTTTAAGCGATTTGTTGACTTGCTTATATTAAATTGTAGGTTTGTCGGAAGAACACCGTCAATCCAAAGTGGCTGAAAATCAAAATAACAGTTGCTTTCAAGAAAAAAAAGGCAGTTCCAAGCCTAAAGCGCAGTGATTTGGTGTAAACATCTCACCGTTCTTTCATTAAGCGCAAACTAACAAATTCCGAATGGCCCAATCAGGCAAATAAAATAGTAAAAGCTAATTAAACAAAGTGCGCTATTTTTTCGATAAGTATGGGAGCATGTGTGAAGCCGCTTAGCTGGATTGACAAGTATTTTTGTAAACTTTGGTGCCTCAGCCTGCGATGTAAGCGAGAGCTATTAAAAACATAAAAGTCAGTGAAAAAAGTAAAAGCGCCTGCGGCAGCGATCCATCATTAAACTCAAACGTAGCACCGACGGAGGACCGACGGTAGACCGACGGTGGAACAGCACCCCTTAAACGACAATTCCGACGATAACAGACAAAAAACGCAAAATAAACCACAAACCGCCAAACCCGACACGCCCTAATTTTCTACTGCCCAACTTTATACCAAGCATTCGCTACCAAGCGTGTAAATTTTACTCATTAATCACATTTTTAAACAGAAAAAACATGGCAAAGTCAGAAAACAATGAAATAATGTTTGGTGCCCGCGGCAGAGTGGGCAACCTAGTGATTTTCAAAAAAATTGGAAGAACCAAACGGTAATCGCCAAAAGACCAAGACGACCAGACAATCCGGTGCATACAGCAAAACAGATAGAAGTAAAGCAAAAATTTAGGGAAGCGGTGGTTTGCGCAAAAGGCGTCATTAGCAACCCAGATCTAGCGGCTAGCTATTTGGTTTCCGCTAAGCCAGGTACATCCGTCTATAATTTGGCCTTGGCAGATTATGCGAAGCCGAAGAAATCACCTCGGCTAGAAATACTTAATGCCAGCGCAGCTCTCTAAATAACAAGTTTGTATATGCATCGCAACTTTTTCTGTGCTGAGAAAATAAGCGCCATAAGACAAAAAAGCCTCACATTTCTGCAAGGCTTTTGGGAAGTGGTGCCTGCTGGGATCGAACCAGCGACACAAGGATTTTCAGTCCTTTGCTCTACCTACTGAGCTAAGGCACCTCCCGTTTGGGAATGCAAATGTAACTTCTTTTTTCTAAAAGCAAAATTTTATTGATTTATTTTAATGAAGCCAAATGTCTAATTTATCTTCCAAAAACAATGATCTAGTTGTTGGAAAAAACAGAAATAAAAAAGCCTCACATTTCTGCAAGGCTTTTGGAAGTGGTGCCTGCTGGGATCGAACCAGCGACACAAGGATTTTCAGTCCTTTGCTCTACCTACTGAGCTAAGGCACCTCCCGTTTGGGATTGCAAATGTAGCTATCTTTTTTTAAAGACAAAATTATTTTAAATAAATAATCTAAGTTGCGTGTGGAAAAAGCTTTCCAAGCCTAGAAATCAACTAATTAATTTTTACCAAATGCCTGCTGTAATTCATAACCGTTCTAAATTTTATAAATTATGCATGCATAGTAAATGTTTTAAAACGAATTATTTTAACTTCGTTGTACCATTAGGGTAGATATATTATGGTTTCACAAATTATATTCGTCATTTTGGCCTTGGCAGGCACTGCTCTATTTGCTTACAATGCTCGCAAGGTAATTCGCAATATCAAATTGGGTAGAGCTGTTAATCGTACAGATAAACCTCAGGAGAGATTGTTTACTATGTTGAAGGTTGCTTTTGGGCAAACCAAGATGGCTGTGAGACCAGTGCCATTTTTCTTACACCTTATCGTTTACCTAGGTTTTGTGATCATCAACCTAGAGGTATTAGAAATTGTAATAGACGGCGTTTTCGGAACACATCGTGTTTTTGCGGGCTTAGGTGGTTTCTATAACTTCCTTATAGGTAGCTTCGAGTTTTTAGCTGCGGGTGTGTGGCTTGCCTGCGCCATTTTTCTGATCCGTAGAAATGTTGTTAAAATCAAACGTTTCTCTGGTGTGGAGATGAAAAACTGGCCAAAGTCTGATGCCAATTATATTCTCATCACAGAGATTTTGTTAATGACGGCTTTCTTAACTATGAACGCTGCCGATGTGAAATTACAAGCTTTAGGTGCAGCTCACTACATCGAGGCTGGTTCATTTCCAGTAAGTACTTGGCTGGTTAATTTGTTGCCAAGTAACGTTGATAGTTTAATTTTTATTGAACGTTTCTGTTGGTGGTTCCATATTGTAGGTATTTTCGCTTTCTTAAATTACCTGCCGTACTCTAAGCACTTCCATATCATGTTGGCTTTCCCTAACACTTACTTCTCTAACCTGAAGCCAAAGGGACAGTTCACTAACATGGATAGTGTGACGAATGAAGTAAAAGCAATGCTTGATCCTTCTTTTGTACCAGCAGATGTTGCCCCGGGCAGATTCGGGGCGAAAGATGTTCAGGATTTGAGCAGGGTAAATTTATTGAACGCTTATACCTGTACAGAATGTGGAAGATGTACTTCAGTGTGTCCAGCTAACATTACTGGCAAGCTGCTTTCTCCTCGTAAAATTATGATGGATACCCGCGATCGCATGGAGGAAGTAGGTAAAAACATCGATAAGTATGGAGTAGAACACCAAGATGGAAAATCGTTGTTAGACGATTATATCACAAGAGAAGAAATTTGGGCTTGTACAAGTTGTAATGCCTGTGTAGAAGCCTGTCCAGTTAATATCGATCCTTTAGAAATTATTGTAGAATTGAGACGTTATGCGGTGATGGAAGAATCGGTCGCTCCAGCAAGTATCAATGCAATGCTAGGTAACGTAGAAAATAATGGCGCTCCTTGGAAATATTCTCCAGCCGATAGATTTAATTGGACGCAAGAGAGTTAATAGTTTAAAGACGAAAATTCCGAAGATAAGCTGAAAACAAAATATTAAGACTAAAGCATTTTGCGCAAAGCGATTAAAACCGTGCAGCGCTAAACGCCAAACGCAATACAAAGACAAATGGAATTCAAAGTACCAACAATGGCCGAAATGATGGCCGCAGGAGAAGAACCAGAAATATTATTTTGGGTGGGCTGTGCTGGAAGTTACGACGAAAGAGCGCAAAAAATCACCAGAGATATTTGTAAAATCCTACATCACGTTGGGCTAAAATATGCTGTTCTAGGCACTGAAGAAAGCTGTACTGGAGATCCCGCAAAAAGAGCAGGAAATGAATTCCTTTTCCAGATGCAGGCCATGGCCAATATCGAAGTGCTGAATGCTTACAATATCAAAAAAATTGTAACTGGTTGTCCGCATTGTTTCAATACCATTAAAAACGAATATCCAGGTTTGGGCGGTTCTTACGAGGTAATCCACCATACGCAATTGATACAGGATTTAATTAACGAAGGCAAGCTCAAAGCCGAAGGTGGCGAAAGTTTCAAAGGCAAAAAAATCACTTACCACGATCCTTGCTACTTGGGTAGAGCTAATGGTGTTTACGAAGCGCCAAGAAAAGCTTTAGAAGTTTTAGATGCTGATTTGGTAGAGATGAAACGCTGCAAGGCAAACGGTTTGTGCTGTGGAGCTGGTGGTGCGCAAATGTTTAAAGAGCCTGAAAAAGGCAAAAAAGACGTCAACATTGAGCGTATTGAGGAAGCTTTATCAACCGAACCACAGTTTATTGCGGCTGGTTGTCCTTTCTGTATGACCATGTTAAACGATGGCGTGAAACTAAAAGACAAAGATCAAGAAGTTAAAGTTCTAGATATCGCAGAGATTACTGCGAGGGCAAATGGATTGTAGGAATTAGGTATATAAGGAACTAGTTGTCAAAAGTATTTTAACCGTGCAGTTTTTGCTTTAAATTTTCCTAATCCTTTTCTCGCCCCTTTGGGGAGAGATGCCGAAGGCAGAGAGGGGCTTATTTATTTGCAACTAAACTAGCCTGGGTTAACTGCCTAAAGTGACTAGCAAGTTCATTTAGTTTTTCCTCATCTATTCCTTTTAAAGGAACAATCATGTAAGTTGACATGCTGTCTACAGCGCCTTGCTTGTCATTACGAGTTTGTACAATTACATCATCGTTTTTGGTGCGCAACCAAAGCTCGCCGCTTGTGGTGTTGCCATAGTAATCCATTGATGAAAATCTAGAAAGATTAAAAGAGAAAAACTCTTCTTTTCCGCTGGTGTAAACCTTTCTAAACCTACAGAAGCCGCTGTTAGTAACATTTAACTCGTAGCGCTTTAAAGCTTCTGTTTGGCCGTCTTTGTCATAGTATTTATTTAGCCAACCATGTATAAAAGCACGGCTATCTCCCGGATTAATAAAGCCGGAAAGCAGTATAATAGCTAAGCCAAACAAAAAGAAAACTAACTTTTTTAAGTCGAATGTAAACTTTTGCATGAGAGTTACCGTTTAAAAGATGAAAGTTAAATATTTTGATAAATTTGGAATATGATTTTTTCTCCACAATCTAAAGTTTGGATCTACCAAAGCAACCGAAAATTTACTGGTCAAGAAACAACAGAAATACAAGATATTTTAAATCGTTTTGTTGACCAGTGGACTGCTCATGGGGCACAATTGAAAGCTAAAGCTGAGATTTACCATAACTACTTTATCGTGTTAACTGTAGATCAGGAAGTGGCAAATGCTACCGGTTGTTCAATAGATTCATCGGTAAGGGTAATCAAAGAGATTGAAAGTAAGTACGGATTAGATTTATTTGACCGTTTTAACATGGCTTACAAAATAAATGATGAAGTTTATGTTGCTCCGAAGGAAGATTTTGAGACTTTAATTAGCATCAAGAAAATAGGCTTGGAGACCACCGTTTTTAACAACTTGGTGCAAACCTTAGAGGAATTCGAAAATAAATGGGAAGTGCAATTGCAAGATAGCTGGCACAAAAACATTTTCGCCGAGCAACTGAATGCTTAAAAGGAACTAGAATTTATAAATTAGTGGCTGAGTAAATCTTCGTTCAGTTTTTCAACGCAAATTAGTCCCGCTATCCGCTATATCTTTTCGCTGCGCTTCAAGTATGCCGCTCCTATCGGGTTTAAGAAACCTAAACCTGTGCACTGTATTTGCCAGCTAAACCCGATTGAAACGGTAATACTTTTTGTTTAATATCTTGTCATACCGAACGCTAGTGAAGGATCTGTTTGTTAGAGAAGTTACAATATAGATTCCTCGTTCCTGGGAATGACAGGAGTAATTAATACAAAAAGATTATAGTGAAAAGCGGGACTACAGGAACCGATATCACATTGCAACTGCTTTTCTAATTAAAAATTCCCAGCACCTGAGCGCTGAAACCTAACCACTAGGTCCTAGTACCTGGAAAAAACAACCTTCATAATTATTTGTTATCTTAACTTACAAATACCATTTATGAAACGTTGGCTCAAAATTTCTTTGAAAATTATTGGTGGATTACTAGTTCTACTCATCATTGTTTGGTGCGGAGCCGCTTATTACATCAATAAAAACAACGAAACTATTTTAGCCAAAATCCTTAACCAGGTTAACACCAAAGTAAATGGAACAGTTAGAGTCGCTGGTATGGAAACTACCTTGCTGAAAGGGTTTCCAGGTATTTCGGTATCTCTTAAAGACGTTTCACTTCGTGATAGTTTATGGGGACAGCATAAAAAAGAATTGTTGAGGGCGAAAGATATTGATGTTTCTTTGAACGCACTTTCTTTAATTGTAGGTACTATCAACATTCGGAAAGTAGCCATCAATAATGCCAGTATTTACCTTTATACAGATTCTACAGGTTATACTAACACTAGCATGTTTCGCACTAAAGACAAAAAGAAAGCTGCCGAAAATGATGATAGTTCTAGCGATTTAGAGATAAGGATTATTGATCTAAACAAAGTTGATTTGGTAGTTGACAACCAAAAGCGCTTTAAACTTTTCAGCTTTTATGTAGATGAATTGAAAGGGAAAATTAAGTATCCTGCGGGTAGATGGGATGGTAATTTTAAGCTGAAAACTCAAGTGAGAAGTTTTGCATTTAACACTAGGAAAGGCAGCTTCTTAAAAGATAAAACCATTGCTGGGAACATGACGGCCCACTACGACGATGAGGCAGAAGTAATCATCATTGATCAAAAGCCAATCAAAATTGGTGACGATACATTCAACATCGGTGCAAATATTAACATTGCTGAGCATAAATCTGCTTTTTCAATTGCAATTAAGGCGGATCAAATTTTGTATCGTAACGTAGCCCAGATATTAGCACCCAATATTTCTGAAAAACTGTTCAAATTTGGTATCGAAAAACCGATGGATGTTACTGCTAGTATTATTGATAACGGCGATAAAAATAGTGCTGATCCATTGATCAACGTGAAAATGACGGTGCAGAATAACAAGGTTTCTATTCCATCTGGAGAGTTAACAGAGTGTTCTTTTACGGGATATTTTTCGAACCAAGATACCGCTAGTAAGCCAATTGGAGATGCCAACTCAATTATTCGCTTTTATGGACTTAAAGCCAATTATTACAATGCGCCAATTAAGGTTGATACCTTTACCGTTTCTAACTTGGAGAAACCTTTGGCTCAAGGGTTAATCACTTCAAAATTTGATTTGGAGAAACTGAACAAATCTTTTGAGGAAGAAACATTCAAATTTGAAAAAGGTACAGCCGATTTAAGTCTCTTTTGCCAAGCGGATATTGATAATTTCCTTTTTACCAAGCCTGTAATTCACGGTAAGGTGGTGGTAAAAGATGCTAATATCACTTATGTGCCTCGTAATCTGAAGTTAGTAAACAGTTCTTTGGATTTGCATTTCAACCAAAAAGATTTAAATATTACCAACAGCAGGCTCCAACTCGGAAAAAGCGTATTGAACATGAATTGTTCTATTGCTAACTTTTTAAATTTCTATTATACTGATCCACAAAAGATAGAAGCCAAAGTAAATTTGAGTAGCCCCAATTTAAACTTGAGTGAATTTATGCCGTTTCTAGGTCCAAGGCAGGCAAGGCGTAAAAAAACTTCAAGTAAAAATGCAATCAAAGAAGCCTCGGAGCAATTAAGTGCAGCACTCGAAGCGTCAAAAGTTCATTTGCAGTTAAATGTTAAACAAGCTGTTTACAATAAGTTTGTGGCTCGTAATCTCAATGCAAAGATATCGCTGATTGGAAATGGAGTTTATTTCAATAAGATAGGCGTGCAACATGCTGGCGGCTATGTTAATTTTAGCGGCAAGGTAGAGCAATTAGGTGCAATTAATAAGATGCAGCTTAAGGCTAACATTGCTAAGGTAAGCATCAAAGAGTTTTTTCACGCTTTTGATAATTTCGGGCAGCAATCTATCACCAACAAAAACCTAAAAGGGTTTCTTTCTGCAAATGTAAATGCCTCGGGTAACGTGACCTCAAAAGGAAATATGGTACCAAAATCGATGCATGGAAAGGTGAATTTTACTTTGGATAAAGCTGCATTGGTTGGTTTTGAGCCTTTAGAGAAGGTGGGTAAATTTGTATTCAGAAGTCGTAATTTATCCAATGTAGAACTCGAAAAATTAAATGGCACATTGATCTTACGAGGTGACAAGGTAGATATTAGTCCGATGAAAGTGAATTCTACGGCTCTCAATTTTGACGTAAAGGGTGTGTACGGATTTAATAGTGGTACCAATATCGCTCTTGATATTCCGTTGAGAGATCCTAAGAAAAGTGCGGATATTATAGACAGAGAAGAGCGGGAACTTGCTAGAATGAAAGGTATCGTACTACACCTAAAGGCTGTAGATGAAGACGGAGAGATTAAAATTAGATGGAATAAAAAAAAGGATAGAGAAAAATAGTAAGACTTACGAAGTTTTTGTGCACTTCGCAAGCCTCAACCTGATTTTACTACGCAGTTTCTTCCGAACCGAAATATCTGTAGATTAATCCAGCTAAAATAGCTCCAACTATTGGTATAACAACAAATAGCCACAATTGTGAAAGCGCCCAGTCGCCAACAAATAGTGCTTGGCTAATACTTCTCGCAGGGTTTACCGATGTGTTGGTAACAGGAATACTAATTAGGTGGATAAGTGTTAACGCCAAACCAATGGCTATCCCGGCAAAACCTTTAGGCGCTTTTTCATTTGTGGCGCCCAAGATTACCAATAAGAACATCAAGGTCATCACCAGTTCAGTAAGTATGGCTGCACCCATGCTATATTTGCCGGGCGAGTGCTCCGCATATCCATTCGCGGCAAAATCTCCAATCTGGCTACCATTGCCAGTTACAATAAAGTACAGCACTGTTGCTGCCAATGTTGCTCCTCCAATTTGTGAAATTACATAAGGAAGGATTTCTTTCGCACTTATTCTGCCGCCGGCCCATAAACCAAAGGTTACTGCAGGGTTAAGATGTGCTCCCGAAATGTGTCCAAAAGAATATGCAATGGTTAAAACGGTTAAACCAAATGCTAATGAAACTCCCAATAGGCCAATGCCTACACCAGGAAAACCAGCAGCCAATACAGCGCTGCCGCAACCGCCCAATACGAGCCAAAATGTTCCGATAAATTCTGCTAAATACTTTTTCATGTTAGATGTTTTTGTTTACAAAACGTTGGATGCTCGATCGTTTTAAAATAATTACCAAGCGATCTTAAATGAATTTATAAACTAAAAATTAGGAAAAGCATCGTAAGAAGAATATTTCCAACTCCCTGAGGTTGTATTTATTACAACTTCAGGGAGTTGTTATTGAGCAACAAATAATACTGTTTTAAGTTAGTAATTATAAGTTATCCTAAAATTAGGCAATGCAAGCCTAAATAGACGGTTAAATTCGTCGAATTGCAGAAAAAGTAAGTTGTGTTGCTCTTTTGATATTACAACATTAGGTTGTGTTAAAAATCCAAAGGACCTAAAACTCGCATATTCCTCATGATAAGGTATTTCCTATGTTTGATATATCGCGTAGGTTTATTTGGTGTCCATCGGCGAGGGTTTGGAAAGCAAGCAGCCAACAAAGCTGCTTCCGATCTGCTCATTTTCTTACAAGAATGTCCATAGTATTTTTGTGAAGCCGCCTCTGCACCATAAATGCCATCGCCCATCTCTATTACGTTGAGATAAACTTCTAAAATTCTTTCTTTGCTCCACAATACTTCAATTAGCAAAGTAAAATAGGCCTCAAAGGCTTTACGTACGTACGAACGCCCGGGCCATAGAAATACATTTTTCGCTGTTTGTTGCGAAATTGTACTTCCGCCTCTAATTTTCTTGGTTTTCTTTCCCTTCTTCTCGTTGCTTTTATACGCCTTTTCAATAGCTTTGATATCGAAGCCCATGTGTTTCAGGAAAAGTTGGTCTTCGGCAGATACCGCTGCACGCTTCATGTTATCCGAAATATCCTCAAACTTTACCCATTCTTTCTTAATCTTGGCAGGTTTATCGTCGCCTTTGCGCTCCCAGTTACGCTGCATCATCAAAAACGTAATTGGCGGATTGATAAATCTATAAGCGAGCACCCAAATTACAGAGAATATAAAGAACCATAGCAACACCTTGCCTGCTATAGTTGCAATACGCTTAAATAAAGATTTCTTTTGCGATGATTTGGTTGATTTGCGAGCCATTAAACAAAGGTAAGATTTTTATAAGTGATCAGGAATCGGTATTGCGATTTACTTTGTTTGCTGTTTGCTGTTTGATTTTTGTTTTAGGCATTAGCTTCGGAGTTCATTCGCACAGCTCTAAGTTTTTCAAACCCGATTGCAACGGCAGCCCCGAGAGAGCGTAGAGAGCGTAACGAAAGAGGGCTACAGTGTAAAGCGGGACTACAATTGCTATGAAATGCTAGTGCACCTTTTCGAGAGAATAACAAGTTAATGAACCAATGACTAATGAACAATTGAACTAATAATCGTAAATTTGACGATGCTAAAAAAAGAACGTTACCAGCATTTTGTTGAGCATTTTTCTACCAAACAACCGCATGCCGAAACGGAACTACATTATAATAATCCATATCAGTTATTGGTTGCGGTAATTTTATCGGCACAATGTACCGACAAACGTATCAATCAGGTAACTCCAGCACTTTTTCAACGTTTTCCTAATGCAAAAGCACTGGCAGAAACCACTCCTGATATTGTTTTTGATTATATTAGAAGCGTAAGTTATCCCAACAATAAGGCTAAACACTTGGTGGGCATGGCTAATATGTTGTTAAACGATTTTAATAACGAAGTGCCTTCTGATGTAAAAGAGCTCCAAAAAATGCCAGGTGTTGGGCGTAAAACGGCTAATGTAATTGCTTCGGTAGTTTATAACGAACCTGCAATGGCTGTAGACACGCATGTGTTTAGAGTGGCCAATCGTTTGGGGTTAACCAAGGGAAAAACACCTTTAGCGGTGGAAAAAGATTTAGTGAAAAATCTTCCCGAGCATACCATAGCGGTGGCTCATCATTGGTTGATTTTACATGGCCGATACATTTGTGTGGCTCGCAGTCCGAAATGTGAAATCTGCGAACTCACTTATTTTTGCCAATACTTCGAAAAACAACAAAAAGCTAAAAATCTGAGCAAATCCTAATAAAGTGAAAAATATTTCTAAAATTATTTGCACTTAATGAAAACATTTTGATATGTTTGCTAAAATTATTAGTTAATATAATTTAGATATTTGCCGAAACGTATTGTTATATTTATTACCAGAATTTAAAAGACATGAATCCGAATACAGAAAAATTAAAAGCATTACAGCTTACTTTAGATAAACTTGAAAAATCTTACGGTAAAGGTTCTATTATGAAACTTGGCGACCAAGCTGTAGAAAGCATGGAAGCTATTTCTACCGGCTCTATCAGTTTGGATATTGCTTTAGGTGTGGGTGGTGTGCCTAAGGGACGTATTATTGAAATTTATGGCCCGGAGTCTTCTGGTAAAACTACTTTAGCAACACACATTATTGCCGAGGCTCAAAAAAAAGGTGGTATTGCTGCAATTATAGATGCCGAGCATGCTTTCGATAAGTTTTATGCGAAAAAATTAGGGGTAGATACTGATAACCTATTAATTTCTCAGCCAGATAATGGTGAGCAGGCTTTAGAAATTGCAGATAACTTAATTCGTTCTGGAGCTATCGATGTAATTGTAATTGACTCGGTTGCTGCTTTGGTTCCTAAAGCGGAGATTGAAGGCGAAATGGGCGATAGCAGAATGGGCTTACAGGCTCGTTTAATGAGCCAGGCTTTACGTAAGTTAACGGGTACCATTGCAAAAACTGGCTGTTGCTGTATCTTCATCAACCAATTACGTGAAAAAATTGGGGTAATGTTCGGAAACCCAGAAACTACTACTGGAGGTAATGCATTGAAGTTTTACGCTTCGGTACGTTTAGATATCCGTAGAACTTCTCAAATTAAAGATTCTGATGAAGTATCTGGTAACCGTGTGAAAGTGAAGATCGTTAAGAATAAAGTTGCTCCACCTTTCCGTTTGGCAGAATTCGACATCATGTTTGGTGAGGGTATTTCTAAAGTTGGTGAAATTATAGATTTAGGTGTTGATTTCGGTATTGTTAAGAAAGCAGGATCTTGGTTCTCTTATGGAGATACTAAGTTAGGGCAAGGTAGAGATGCGGTTAAACAGTTGTTGTTAGATAACCCCGAATTGGCTGAAGAAATTGAAACTCGTATTAGAGAGGAAGTAACTGGAGAGCAGTTAGAAGAACAACAATAGTATTAGCTATTACAATAAAGATAAAGGTCGCAACTCATCAGAATTGCGACCTTTTTTTATAATAAAACTAAAAGGCTTCTCTTTCGTAATGCTATTGGTTATCAATAAAATTCAAATTAGCATTTGCATACCGAGGTTTCTTCACCTGTTCTTTCATTTTCTTGAAAGTTTCTTCTGGTCCGCTAGTAGCAAAAAGATTTACCAACCAGACAGGAATAGTTCCACCGGGATCTACCTCTAAAGTATAATCTATTTGAACAATATTATTTTTTGTAGGTGTTAAAACCCATTTCCCGTTAGAACGATTTACTCTTACAATATGCGGCTTAACTGGTAGGTAATTAGCTTCGGTTGGGCCATCAATTGTGACTACTTTGGTAAACGGATCTTGGCTAACTTTTAAATGAGCAATAAAATCTCGATTACTTATTGGCCAGGGAATATCAACTTCAGAATAATAGTATAGCTCGGAAGGAGAGACTTTTTTTAGTAAATAACTAGACTTTGTACCATAAACCCATTCGCCTCCAGCATCTACATCCATAATTAAAGCCACTACTTGAGACAGCTTTGCAGGCAAATTACATTTCACCCTAATACCTTTTAAACCAGTAGAGGAAACGGTTTTAGTATAAATGTTCAGTCCGTTTTTATCGCTTTTTAAAGTCCAGTCGGTTTGTCCAAATAAAGATTGATGAACAAGCACAAGCACTAAAAGGAAAAGCCCCTTTCTAAACATTTTATTGATTTTATCTAAAGCTTGATGCTTTCGGTGCAGCGGCAGCAGGCATTTTCTCCTTCACAAAAGAAGAATCTAATCTAACAATAGTATAGGCTGCAATTACAGCGCCAACTACTAATAACACTAAGCCTAGGTAATTCTTCTTCTTATCTTGTTTAATTACCCAAATTAAAAATGCAATTAAAGGTATCGCTAACAAGCCAAAAAAGATTAAACTATTCGTTTGCATATTCTTCTAATATTAGAAATTCATTCTGGCCATAGGGGATACCTCTTGACCAACAAAATCATTTTGTAAAAACTTTTGATAACCCGCAATAGCTATCATCGCTGCATTATCCGTACAATATTCAAATTTAGGGATAAACACTTCCCAGCCTAAGGTATCTTGTAAGCTTAGCAATGCGTTGCGTAAACCAGAATTTGCCGAAACACCACCCGCAATTGCAATTTGGTTACAATTATACTGCTTCGCAGCCTTCTTTAATTTATTAAGTAAGATATTGACAATACTATGTTGTACCGAAGCGCAAATATCAGCTAAATTTTCTTGTACAAAAGCTGGGTTCTCCTTTTGATGATCTCTCACAAAGTAAAGAATTGCCGTTTTAAATCCGCTGAAACTATAATTCAAACCTTGTATTTGAGGCTCTGGAAATTGATACTTGCTTGGGTTTCCATCTTTTGCATGCTTATCAATTAATGGCCCCCCCGGATAAGGTAAGTTCAAAATCTTCGCCGTTTTATCGAAAGCTTCTCCTGCCGCATCATCTAAAGTCTCACCTACAATTTCCATATCGAAATAATCTTTCACCAACACAATTTGTGTATGGCCGCCAGAAACAGTAAGGCATAAGAAAGGAAATTTCGGTTTTGGTTCGTCAATAAAATGAGCCAAAATGTGTGCTTGCATGTGGTTTACAGAAATTAGTGGCAAGTTTAACGCTAAAGCAAAAGATTTTGCAAAAGAAACACCTACTAAAAGTGAACCTAAAAGGCCAGGTCCTTGCGTAAAAGCTACGCCATCTAGCTGTTTTTTGTTTACTCCTGCTATTGCTAAAGCCTGTTGTACAGCTGGTACTATATTCTGTTGGTGCACTCTCGATGCGAGCTCAGGAATTACACCTCCATAATTTTCATGAATTGTTTGGTTTGCAATAACATTGGCAGTAATTTTGCCGTTATCACAAATGGCAACTGAAGTTTCGTCGCAAGATGATTCTATAGCTAGTATAATGGGCACGTACAAGATATTTAAGCTACAAAATTATTAAAAAACTATTAAAAATACTTCTGTGGATTATCGCTTCGATCATAATATTGATTGCTGGCGTAGTTTTTTCCCTACAGTTTAAGCCCGTACAAACCTTTGTAGCCAAAAAAGCAGCAAATTATCTTTCTAAAGAATTAAAGACAACTGTTAAAGTTGGTGGCCTTTATGTAAAACCTTTTAAGTCTGTAGTGTTAGAAGAATTGTTGGTTTTAGACTTGCAAAACGACACTTTAGCACACTTTCCAAAGTTTTTGGTAGATCTTAACCGATTTTCTTTAAAAGAGCGAATTGTAGATATCAATACCGTTCAGTTAAATAATGGTACTTTCTTTCTAAAAACTCAAAAAGATGGGAATACCAACTTAGATTTTATTATCGATTACTTTGATAGCGGTCAACCCAAGAAGCCTTCAAAAAAGAAGAAGTTCCAGATTCTATTTGATCGTATTATTTTGAATAACCTTCATTTCAAGTATAAAAATTTGAAGTATGATGAGAAGGTTAATGGCGTGAACTTCGAGGATATTGAAGTTACGGAGATGAACGGCATTTTTGAGGGATTAGATACGAAAAATCACCTTCTGCAAGCGAACATCAAGAACTTAACCCTAAAAGAAAAAAGTGGCTTTTATTTAAAGAATTTAAGTGCTTTTACTACTGTAGATAGCAATGCAATAGAACTTAAAAAGCTGCTATTGGTCACCAATAAAACTCGACTTACCGATTATTATCAAATGAAGTTTAGAACCTTCCGCGATTTTAAGGATTACGAAAACAAGGTGAGGATGAAAGCCAATTTCAAGAACAGCCATATATCTTCTAGTGATGTAGCTTTCTTTGCTCCAGCTATGAAAAAGATGAAGTTGGATATCGATATTGATGGACAAATTACTGGCTTGGTAAATGATTTGAGGGCGAAAAAGCTTTCTGTTAAAGCGGGTAGGGCAACTTATGTAAAAGGCGACTTTTCGATGAAAGGACTTCCTAACTGGGATGAAACCTTTATGGACATGAGGATTGAATTGGCTGGAACTAACAAGAAAGATTTGGATGAAATTTTGACGGATCTAACCGGCAAGCGTGTAAAGTCAATTCCTGAAATCGTAAGCAAGTTTGGTAACATTAACTTTAACGGACATTTCACCGGTTTTCAAAATGATTTTATTGCTTTTGGTGAATTCAAAACGAAGTTAGGCAGAGTCAAGTCTGATGTGAACATGAAGATCGACAAGAAAGGTATTCCATCGTATACAGGAAATGTGAAAACCTACGACTTTCATATTGGCGATCTTATTAACGAGAAATTGTTAGGTAGGGTTAGCTCTGAGCTGTACATTAAAGGTCGTGGTGCCGAAATTAAAGATTTGAGCGAAGAGCTTAAAGGTCAGATCAGTTATTTAGATTTCAAAGGTTATCGTTACCGCAATATTGATATCAATGGTACTTTCGATAAAAAATTCTTCGATGGTAATTTAAAAATCAATGACAAAAACGTTCAATTAGATTTTGATGGTGGGGTAAATTTAAACCCAGCATTGCCTGTTTTCAATTTTAAGGCAAACATTAGGAACGCTCGTTTAAAGACACTGAAACTCTATAAAGACTCGTTAAAAGTAGACGCAATTTTTAGCACTAATTTTTCTGGAACAAATCTCGATAATATCCAGGGCAGATTATTACTTCAAGAAATTACTTTAAACAACCTTAGAGGAATTTACAAAATTGATTCTGTCTTTTTGAATGCCAGAGGTACTGGAATGGATAGGAGTTTAAGTATCAACTCCGATATTTTAGAAGCGGGTATTAAAGGTCAATACGACTTAGGCACCATTGTTTCTTATTTCAAAACCATAGGAAAAACCTATGTTCCTTCGTTAAAAACCCAGATTTATAAGTTCAATACACAGGTGTTTGATTTTAGGTTGAAGATTAAAAACTTTGAACCTATTGCAGAGCTTGTATCGCCGGGATTAGAAATTGATAAAGAATCTTTGTTGGTAGGATCCTTTGATTCTAGAAATAACACCGCTACACTAGGAGGGGTAATTAAGCGGCTTAAGTTTAAAGGAATTGTGGCGAACAACATTATCATTGATGAGAATACTTCTCCGCAACAACTTACAGCTATTGTCTCTTCAGATAGGGTTGATTTAAACGACAGCTTGTACATCAAGAATGTCAACATTTCTAATATTTTGCGTAACGATAGTTTGTCTCTTAACGTAAAACTATCTAATGCAGATGATGCAAACCAACTCGATTTGAACGGCTTGATAGAGTTTTTACCAGATACCGCTAAAATCAGTATTCTTCCGTCTAACTTAAAAATCAATTACCAAGATTGGACGATAGAGGATAAGGTGCAAATTGGTTTTAATAAAGGAAAAACACGAATAGATAACTTTTCGCTGAGTAATGGTAAACAGGAATTGAAAATTAATGGAGTGCTTTCCGAAGATCCCACCGATGTGGTAACCCTCGCGTTAGAAAACTTCAATCTTAAAACCGTTAACCCGTTTTTAAAATCTAGTGGGATCAGCTTTGCAGGGATCGCCAATGGTAAAACCAAGGTTTTCGGGGCTTTAAAGTCTCCTCAAATTTCTGATAGTTTGAGAATTGATTCTTTAGGATTTAATAACACTTACATCGGCAGTTTAACAGATACTTCTTCGTTTAATAGCACCAGCAAAATTGCTACGGTGTATGCTAAAATTGTAGCTGCAGACCGCGAAACATTCAATATCACAGGGAATTTAAATGCTGCCGAGAAGCAAATTGATCTGAATGTAAAGCTCGATGATAGTGAACTGGCTCTCATTACTCCATTTGTACATAAATTGGTTTCAAACCTAAAAGGAAAAGTATCTGCAGATTTGACGGTAAAAGGTCCTTTTAGCGAGCCGCTAATTAACGGCGACATAGAGCTCGATCAGGCCCAGGTGACCGTTAATTATCTTAAAACTACTTACATTATAGATGATAATGTTTCTGTAAACAACAGCGCAATACAGCTTAACAACCTAGTGCTTAAAGATCTGGAGGGGCATACTGGTACGGCTAATGGAAGTGTAGATTTAAAAAACATTGACAATCCGAATATTCAAGTTGAACTTGAAGCTAAAGGTTTAATGGCTCTGAATACTACTTCAAAAGATAATGCTGTTTATTTTGGAAAGGCTTATGGAACCGGCAAGTTCTCGTTTAAAGGCCCAACCAATGATATGTTTATTGATATTGATGCGAAAACGGAAAAAGGTACGGTATTTAGCTTGCCTTTAAATAGCTCGGAGACGATAAATGATAAAGACTTCATCACTTTTGTGAGTAAGGATACCACCAAGGTGGTAAAGAAACTATCTAGTTTCGAAGGATTAAGCATGAAGTTTAAACTAAGTGTCGATCCCAATACAACCGTAAATATTTTCACGGTTTTAGGGAAGCTTAGTGGCACAGGTAATGCTGATCTTGAATTAAACATCTCTAAAGTGGGTGATTTTGAGATGAAGGGCGATTACATTATCGAAAGTGGTGTGTTTGATTTTACCGCTCGAGAGGTTATCAATAAACGTTTCGATATTAGGCAAGGGGGAACCATAAGATGGACTGGAAACCCGACTAATGCGCAGATTAACCTTAAAGCTATTTACACCTTGCGGGCGGCACTTGGCGATTTGTATCAGGCTGCTAACCGCGATGCAAGTAGTAATGCTACACAAACAGCGCAAACCGAAGTAGAGATGGGTTTAACTGGTCTTTTGATGAAACCCGATATTAAGCTAGATATTTTCTTCCCGGCCAATCCGGCAATTAAAGACGAGCTCCAATCTTACTTTAACGATGGAAATAACATGAATACGCAAGCATTAAGTTTGATTATTCAGCGTAGGTTTGCGCCTGGTACAGGAGCCGAAAATTTAAGTCAGCAATTAGGGTCGGTGGGTACAGGTACAGCTACAGATTTAATTTTCAATCAGCTTAACAATGTACTTTCTAGTTTGAACCTCAACTTTGTGGATATTAACATTCGTTCGTTCAATGAAGCGAGTTTATCTGCCAAGTTCTTTAATGATAGGATTATTGTGAACGCAGGTATTACTGACATTAGCAAGAGTTCCATTGATAATACCATTGGTTTTAGAAACGAAATTGGTCGTGAGGTAGAGATATTGGGCTTAATTAAAAAAGATGGTAGCCTGGTGGGTAAGGTAGCGAATAAACCGCCAACCATCCAAAGTATTTTTGCGAATCCAGGGATCAATCCTTACCAAAATATCACCTCAATTGGACTAATTTACAACCAGCAGTTCGATACGTTTACAGAATTGCTTCAAAAAATTTCAGGGAAGTATCGCAAAGAGCAGAAGAAAAAAGAAGCCGAAAAAGAAAAACAGCGCCTTAACAAAGAAGCGATTATTAACGAGAGCAAGAAGAACCAAAAAAAATAGAGATATTTTAGGTTAAAGAGCTGCTACTGAAGATCTTTAGCGACGATACCCACAATAAAAAAGCGCCAGAAGTATGTAGCTCCCGACGCTTTTTTATTTTTTACTAAGAAGAATTATCCTTTCAAGATTTGGTGTCCCATTTTATCTCTCTTGGCAATTAAATAAGATTCGTTATGCTTATTACTTTCTATCTCAATAGGAATGTTTTCTACAATCTCCAAACCGTAGCCAATTAGGCCAGCTCTTTTGGTGGGGTTGTTAGACATTAACTTCATATTGGTAATGCCTTGTGCTCTCAAAATCTGCGCACCCACGCCATAATCACGTTCATCACCTTTAAAACCTAACTGGATATTAGCCTCTACGGTATCCATACCAGCATCTTGTAGGTTGTAAGCATGTAGCTTATTTACCAAGCCAATACCTCTACCTTCTTGGTTCATGTACACAATTAATCCTTTTCCTTCCTTCTTAATCATCTCCATAGCTTTGTGTAATTGCGGGCCGCAATCGCAGCGACAAGAGCCAAAGATATCGCCAGTAACACAAGAACTGTGGATACGGGTCAATACAGCTTCACCTTCTTCCCATTCGCCTTTAGAAATAGCCAAGTGCGTTGCGCCATTGCTCAATTGTGTATAAGCAGTCATCTTGAAATCGCCCCATTGTGTAGGCAAATTCACGGTAACCTCTTCTTTAATTAAGCTCTCTGCAGCCAAACGGTAAGTGATCAAGTCTTTGATAGAAATGATTTTTAAATCGTGCTGTTTGGCAATTAACATCAAATCAGGTAACCGAGCCATGGTGCCATCCTCGTTCATGATTTCTACCAATACACCAGCAGGTTCAAAACCGGCTAAACGAGCAATATCAATGGTAGCTTCTGTATGACCAGTTCTACGCAATACACCTTCTTTTCTAGCTCTTAATGGGAAAATATGTCCAGGTCTGCCTAAGTCTTCTGGCTTGGTAGACGGATTAATTAAAGCTTGTACGGTCTTAGCTCTATCGTGTGCCGAAATACCGGTTGTGCATCCCTGACCAATTAAATCTACCGATACAGTAAACGGGGTTTGGTGTAAAACTGTATTGTTCTGAACCATCAAGTTCAGTTCCAGTCTGTCACACATTTCTTCGATTAGCGGCGCACAAATTAATCCACGTCCATATTTAGACATGAAATTAATCACCTCTGGAGTTACATTTCTAGCTGCCGTTAAGAAATCACCTTCATTCTCACGATCTTCATCATCAACTACGATAATGATTTTGCCAGCTCTGACGTCGGCAAGTGCCTCTTCTATTGTATTTAATTTGATTTCCATTTTGGATAATAGCAAAATGAATGAGGTTTTGCCCTCATTTTAATTGGCTACAAAGGTACAACCTTTAGCAGCAATTATAATAGCTAATTATCATTAAGAAGTAAGTTTAATATTACAGTGATAAGTGCTTCGGTAATATGCTATAAACAATCGAGTTGTCTTTTAGAAAAACAAGTTGTTGCCACAATGAAAGCGTTACCCCGCTGTACATTTCTCCCGATTTGACATTGGATCAATTGCCATCGGGTTTAGTAAACAAAAACCTATACTTCTTTTCAAAAACGATAAAATTTTGGTCTTTCGAATTAGGATTTCTCCGATCGAGTATCAACGGCTTTCTTGCGGTTAAAAAGTTTCTTAAACACACCAACAATAAGCTGTTTATAATAGTCGATATCGAATAACGCAGAGTCTACAGTTGCTTTGTAAGTTAAGAAAGCGCCTACTGGTGTGAGAATAATCACAGCCATCCACATCCCAATAACTGGATCTAAAGAACCTTCTTTCGCAGATTTTTCGGAAACGGTAGAAATAATGTGATAAAATAAGAAGAAAATAACAGCAATTACCACAGGTAAACCTAATCCACCTTTTCGGATAATTGCCCCTAATGGTGCGCCAATAAAGAAAAGAAGTAAACAGGAGACCGCTAAAGTATATTTGCGCTGATATTCGATCTTGGCTTTTAGCACTTCTTTACTTCTAAACTCATAGTCGGGTAATTGACCTTTAATAGTTTGTTTCAAAGCCTCAATTTGGTCAAAAGCACTTTGTAGCGATTGTACTTTTTGATCTTTTGGGATCAGGTTAACCACACTTCCTTTAATTTCCTTTGGTGTGGTATTCACTTTTGTGTAACCTTTTACAGAAGTGCTCTGCTTGAAATAAAATTGAGCATTCGTTTGTAGCGCTTTGCCCAAACTATCCAAACCTTTGCTCAGCGAATCTCTACGCTGTATCAATTCTTTTCGATTGAGCATCGGTGCATTATTCTTGAAATTCTGCTCCTGTGTACGCGTCATGTCCTTAAAACTACTGAAATCGAATTTTACCTCGGTTTGCTTAAAACGCATTCTAGTAAACGTTTGGCGAGGGTTGTAGGGACCATTGTTAGAACCAGCTTCTTGATAGCGAACACCATTTACCAAGTTAAGTACCATGTAATTACCATCAGAAGTTTTAGACATTTTGCCTTTTTCGGCCATGATAATTTGCGGAATGCCATTGCCGCCACTATGGTCATAAATCATAAGGCCGTAAAGCGAATCAATAGCTCCTTCGCCTTTGCGCTCTACACGCATAGAGTACCCAGGTATACTATTGTTAAACACTCCTGGTTTAATGAGGAAGGATAATTTTTTATTGCGGACATCCCATAAAAGCGAACCATATTTAAGGTTAGCCTTGGGCAGCATATAGTCTGAAAAGAAAAAAGACGCGACTGCGAGACCTAAGATAAGCACCAGCAGTGGTTGCATGGCTTTTCGTAAAGAAACACCTGCAGATTTGATGGCTACCAGCTCGTAGTTTTCGCCCAAATTACCAAAGGTCATGATAGACGACAGCAGAATGGCCAATGGCAGTGCCATGGCTACATTCGAAGCCGATGCGTACATCATTAATTCGGCAATGACATACCATTCGAAACCTTTACCTATCAAATCATCGACGTACTTAAACAAAAAGAACATCAATAAAATAAACATCACAATAAAAAATGTGACGGCAAAAGGTCTAATAAATGCCTTGATTAGCAGTAAATGGATCTTTTTCAATTATGCAAAGATAGGCGTTTTTTGCAGAAATTGGAGGCTAATACTTGGTTAGTTTTTATGCTTTAAGCTATAATTATCGATATCACTGTCGTCAGTAATTTGCAGACATAAACTTAAAGTTTGAATTATGCGCCTAATACGCTTAGCAAATACGTGATCTGATTATCCCAAATCTGCTTTCTTTCTTGCATGGTATCATCTGTAGCAAAATCGGTGATGGCAAGGGCTACATCGTTAGTTAGCTCGTCTTGTACAATCTCCATTTCGAAGTAGCAATAAGGTTCATCATCCACCCATCTAAACTTTACTAGTTTATTTTCTTTGGCGCTAATTAGTTTTGCTTTTTGTACTTCTCCGTCCCAAGTAAAAGTATAGGTTTGGTCTCTAAAGATCACATCGTCTGCAAACCATTGCGACAAGCCGTTAGGCTCGCTTAAAAAACTATATAGTATACGAGGCGACGACCTTATGGCATATTCTAATGTAAATTTCTTCTTTTCTGACATCCTTACTTTCGATTTTAGTACTGATCTATTTTTTCTAAAGAAAAGTAATTTCTTTTATAAATGCAAAGTTTTAGAAAATAAGTGTTTTTTCACCCAAGAGCTTATAGATTTAGCGTTTAAAAGCATTGTTCGCAATAGGCTCTGATAATTAAATCTCACTAGAATAAAGAGTTAAACATAGTTGAGAAAACCTTTTTAAAAATTTTTCTTGTTTATAGTATTAAATCCTATATTTGCAGCTCGAAATTTTTCGGCGGGGTAGCTCAGATGGTTAGAGCGCAGGATTCATAACCCTGAGGTCGGCAGTTCGATCCTGCTCCCCGCTACTAGGCAAAAGCTCACAGCAATGTGGGCTTTTTTGTATGATAGGATGTTTACCGTTTACATTTTATATTCTAAACAGTTTAACAAGGTCTATATTGGCTACACCAGCAATCTAGAACAAAGGCTGTTGTCCCACAACGTATTGGCGACGAAAGGTTACACTATAAAATTCAGGCCTTGGGAAATTCTCCATACAGAACTTTTCGAAACCAAATCAGAAGCACTTAAGAGAGAAAAGCAGCTAAAGTCTGCGAAAGGCAGGGAGTTTATCAGAAAGCAATTGTTAATTTAATAAGGACATTCTTGCGCCACTTAGATGGTTAGAGCGCAGCATTCATATCCGCCAGCTGGCGGACGGCAGTTCGATCCTGCTCCCCGCTACTAGGCAAAAGCTCACAGCAATGTGGGCTTTTTTGTTTCTATGTATTTTAAAGGTAAATCTTGTCTTCTGTGCAACATATCCAAAAAAAGTGCGTCTTTTTAATTGATGAGAGTATTTGAAACACTAAAACCAACGCATCAACTTATACAACAATATGTAAGCTATTATTACCTGGATATTGCTGATGACGAAGATTATTTTAACGAATATATCTGTTATCCTCATTACAATAATACCGTCTCGATCTATCAAAACCACACAGCCTCTCTACATCACAATCATTCCATTATTAACTTTGAAAAGGAGGCTTTGCCACTTCAAATTTTCACTCCTTTAAGAGAGGATATACTAAAAGTTACACAACGAGGTCCCGTCTGTAAAGTAGGTATCGTTTTCGAGCCGTTCGGAGTTAATCAGTTTTTGCCTAAAGGAACTCCTATCCACCAAATATCTTGTACCCCAACATTTCAGTTTCTGGATAATGAGTTTGTGCTAAGTCTTTTCGATGAGCATGAATTTAAGAGCATGGTTTCTTTGTTAGAAAAACAATTGCTGCAGTTGCTGAGACCTGTTGAAAACCAGTACGTAACTAATGCTATACAGATTTTAAATTTAACGGAAACCGAAATGAGCATAGATGAACTTGCAGAAGTTAAATTAGGCATCAGCAGGAAGCATTTGAATAGGTTGTTTAAACAATACCTTGGGGTTAGCATACAGAAATATCGCAGTATCGTTCGCTTTAGGCAATTAATGAACTACAAACTTAACCAGGTTGAGCAACGCAACCTCACTACCTTGTCGCATCAGGCACATTACACCGATCAATCTCATTTTATTAAAGCGTGTAAGCAACTTACCGGCTTAACTCCCTCTCAATTTTTTAAAGAGGGTAAAATTGTAGGTTCAGAAGATACGTTCTGGAACTTTGCGAAATAAAAGTCCCAATTTTACAATTTTCGATTTTCATGATGAGCTAATTTTGATTTAATAAGTTAAGACATCATGAGAAAATATCTAATCATAGGCATATTGTTAATTGCTGTTTGCCAATCTAAAGCGCAATCTTATGCTAAACTTGCTGATAGTGCATTACGTATTATGTGGAATGCAAAAGACACCGTTGGTTATCGTAAATCTTTGAACTTGTATGAAAAAGCCTTCAGACTATATCCAGAGAAAATCAATTCTTTAGGCTTCTATAAAGCTGCAGTTTTAGCTGGCGAACTAAAAGATTTTGATAAAGCTTTTGATTATTTAGAGCGTTTGCTAGCCTTAAATAAAGATATCAATACCACTTGGAGCTCTTTGACTAGCAGGTATGTTAACTCAGAATATAAAAATCTACTATTGGATAAACGTTGGCCCGCTATCTCCGAAAAGGCTCAAAAAATGAAAGCGTCATTTCTTAAGGCATTAAGAGATAAGCAGGAAGAATTTCAAAGCGGAGGTTTAAATAATATAGATTTCGCCAAGGCCAAAGATGGAAAACAAGCGTACCAACTGATTACATCATTTCAAGATTTTCAATACAAAGAAGCGAATAACTATTCCATCAAGTTTAGGGTGATAGATAGTACCTATACATCCTATTTTGTGAGTTTACCGAAGAGTTATAATCCTAAAAAGAGCTATCCAGTACTATTTTTCTTGCATGGTGCGGTACAGGGCAATGCCTTGTCTGAGTATCAGAATGAAACCATATTGGGCGATTGGAACAGGTATTATACTAAATATGCTGCGCTAAATGATGTGATTATGGTATATCCTAAAGGGTCTAAGCAATATAATTGGATGAACCCCGACCAAGGTTTCTTTATGGTGCCGTCTATGTTAAAAGAAATGAAGCAGTCTATCAACATAGATGATGACAAAGTTTTTATTACGGGGCATTCTAATGGTGCAACCGGATCTTTTTCTTACTTAATGAAGCAGCAAAGTCCATTTGCAGGATTTTACGGATTTAATACTCAGCCAAAGGTTAGAACCGGGGGGACTTTCATTCGCAATATTCTGAATCGTTCTTATTTCAATGTATCAACAGACGAAGATTACTATTATCCACCAGAGGCCAATGACAGTTTAAATGTGATCATGAAACGTATTAAGGCAGATTACCAAGATCATCGATATAATGGTTGGCCACATTGGTTTCCTCAGTTTGATGAATCGGAACCTGTTTATCCTATGATTTTTAGGGACATAGTTACAAGAAACAGAAATGCTTTTAAACCAACTATTTATTGGGAATGTGATGATGTAAAGTATGGTAAGGCCGACTGGGTTCAAATCAATCAATTAGATACCATTGCCAAGCCAGCCGACTGGCACCAGCGCATCAATTTTAATATCTATAAATTGCTAAGCTACAATAAACAAGACAGTTTGATTGCTAAAGATACCTTGGTAAAAGCTTTTAATTTCCCAAGAAAATCCGGTGTGATTAAGGGGAGTTATCAGAACAATGTATTTCATTTAGAAACCTCATCCGTAAAAGAAATCACCGTGTTTATTTCTCCAAAAATGGTGGATATGGGTAAACCTGTGACCGTGTTTGTAAACGGGGTTAAAAAGCTAAGTCGAAAACCGATTTACAATAAGGAGTTGATTATATCTGGTTTTAAAGACACCTACGATAGGAAAGTAATTTGGGTAGATGAATTTAAGATAACTATTTAATGTTCGTCTATTTATGGTATTATTAAAAGCTCGCAATAAGGTGAGCTTTTGTTTTATCCAAACAACTCTTTCAAAATTGGAACTCTTTCTTCGTTACGAATAATTAAAGGTGTAAGTAGAATGGGAACAATTACAGATACCAAAAAGGCGTCCCAACCAAAATAGCTTACTTCTTTAAAAATTAGTGAGTATAAAAAGAATACAATCATGTGGGTGAAATATAGAACTGTACTGCATTTTCGTAAAAACGCATTGCTTTTTACATTTTCTAACCTCAAGCCAAGCGTTAAATAGAACAAAACTATGGGGAAAAACGCAAATAGGAGTGGCGAAATAATTTCGATTTTAAAGAACTGAAATACCAGTGCCGAAACAACTATTATAAATAGCATTGAGTTAGAAAAACGGATTTTTCCAAGACCAATTAACCCACCAATCATTAGGTAAAACATTCCAGTAAATAACCTTCCCGTTAAGAATAAATATTTTACAGCCCTGCCTACAGCTAACAAAAATTCGTTTTCACTTTCTTGCCGAACCAAATAATTGAATATCGTGGCCATTATGAAAAGCAAAATGGAAACTATGAAAATCGTCTTTAATCTAAAATTAATTAGGGTTAGTAAATAGATTACTGCTATGGAGTAAGTCATGGATAGTAAAAACCATAGCGGCCAAGAGTAGTAATTTTCGCCGAAGAATAAGGTTCCTCTTACGAAGAGAACAAGATCTTTTTGGAAGGTTAGGTCATCCGTAGCGTATCGCCAAATGGTAATGGGGAGAAATATGATAGTCCAATAGATGTAAAGCTTGAAAATCCTTTTTAAGTAAGGCCAAATAGTAGCTAATTGATAGGCTTTGTCTGGTTGTTTGTAGACCTTAGTGAATAGGAAAAAACCAGCAGCCATAAAAAAATAAGGAACTACCAAGAGTAGCGAAGATTCCCATATCTCTACAAAAATTGGGTTTTGGATATCTTTGAATGGATGGGTATGTCCAGCAACTACAAAAAGTGCTAAAATGAACTTGGTGACATCAATTCCTTTAAATTCTTTTCTCCCAATTGGACGCGTTGTTTCCATGAGTAGCCGTCTAATTTAGAATTAGCCAAAAGCTAATTTGACCTAATCACTTGGTTAAAGCGATAGTCAAATGGTTTTGGTAATTATTCCTTCTTTAAATTTATTCAAGGGTAGGATGTAATATTTGGCATAGTAAGTAGCAATAAATCGATTGTTTCTTCTGCCATCTCACTTCTTCGAATTTAATCAATTGCTGTACATATTAACAAGTGGTTTTTACGATTTGTTTTGGTAATGGGATGGCGTAAATAAAAATGGCGCCCATATATTGAGCGCCATTAGTTAATTTTCCAAATAGTTGACTGCAAAGCTTATCCAGTCTTTTACTGATTTATCTAAATGAACATCGGGTTGTATACCTATGTTATCTATCGGATAATCTGGCAAACGCAAAGCTCGATAGGTTGGCATTAAGATTTGATAATTTGCACAACCGAAATCTACCAGATAAGCGTTGCCGTAATCTAACGCACCGTAACTTGGAATACCCATTAGCTTTACTTTTTTACTTTGTTTAGCGATGAATAGAAAATATTCTGCCGAGCTTCCAGTTCTTTTATTGGCAAGTATCACCACATTTTTTGGACTTTTTGCTGCTGGCATAACCTCTTGGATTTGCACAAGCTCACCATCTCCATTGAAGTTTACGAACTTACCTAGGTTGGCTTTTAAGGTAGCGATGTTCTTATCGGTTCCTGCTGTAGATACATTCTTATCGAGCGTTTTCTTGTAGCGTTCTAAGTTGTCTATATAAGTTTGCGTAGCTAAAAACTCAGCGCCGGAGTTGCGGATGTTCTTTCCCATGATGTAAGGCAGGAGTTTTTTGTAAGCATCAGTAGTACCACCTGGATTGCCACGCAAATCGATAATCAGGTTTTCGGTATTTTCAATTTGAGTTTTGTTTTGCTCGATCAGTTGGTCTATCTCTTTTAGGTGTTGATATTCGAAACTCGGTAACTTAAGCACTGCGGTTTTGGCGGTGATTTGCTTGAAATAAAAACCTTCCAGCTCTTTCAGTTTTTCAGCAACTTTGGCTTCTTCCACTTTCGACTTTTTACCTTGCTTTACTAGGGCAACGCTTACCTCATCAAAAAAAAGAATGCCCGCATCATCATATTGATAAGATCCACTTTTTAGTGTTTTATCCCTCAGTGCATATTCGAAATTTCCATTTGTGAACAACTTGAATTTGATCTCTTTCGGCTTCCAAACAGCGGCATCTGCCGAGATGATGAAACCTACATAATTGTTTTCGCTAGTCTTTTTGATACCGATTTTATAACCGTCAGTCGTCCAAATTCCTTCGAGTTTATCTTCAGCGTATTGCACTTTGTTTTGAAATTCGTTGAGATCTACTTCGAAAGACGAGACGGTGCCGGCAGGAGTATTGGCCGAAGCAAATGGTGCGCCATTTACCCCAACCCACAAATGCGGATCTTTAAAAAAATCGGTATAGCGTTTCAATATTTGCTGGCAAGCCAATTCATCTGCTTTTTTTGTTTCAATCGTTAAGTTGTCCTTAAATCCATTGTACATGAAAGTATCTTTTGTTTTTGCAGAAAACCCAGGATATTCGGTTTCTACTTTATAAATCAGCTTTGCTAAGGTTTGCTCGCAATTGCATTTAGGTTGTTGCGCATGCAGCGATTGGGTAAGTAAAATTGCAGCGAGATAGAGTATTTTCTTCATTTAATTTCGATTATGATGCAAATGTAGATTTGCCGAAACAATCAAAATTGTAAAAATGTAAACTGCTAAATAAAAAGCCAGATGTATTCTTTAGCAGTATCTACTTTCTTGAAAAACGAGTTTGGGCTAACCTTCGCTAGTTTTTTGAAATCTTTGATCAAATGCGATTGATCGTAGAATAAACTCTCGTAAGATAATTTGGTTAGATTATCTATTTGTTTGCGTTTGGTTATCGCATTTCTAAAGCGATGTATTTTTCGATATTCTGTAGGAGATTTGCCCAGCGCTTGCGTGAATAATTTATTCAGGTATTGTCTAGAGAAGTTGTGCTTACGAGCAATTTCTTCAATTTTTAAATCAGCTTCTACGTCGGCAACAATTTTTTCTATTAATGAAGGTTGAACAATACCTACTTTAGAAAGCCAGTACTGCTCTAGTTGGTTTTGTTGCAATTCTCTGTCTGCTTGCTGCAGTATAGTTGTCATTGTTGCTGCGAAATCTGGAAAAGGATTAAAATCCATGGCACTTTTTTGGTGAAGCAACTCATCCGCATTAGCAATAAAATGATTGATGCCTAAAGGCTTGAAATAGATAGTAATTTCCTTGACGGCACCTTCGTAGCTAACTTCGATAGGAGTGGTATAACGCGAAACGTAATTAGCTGTCAAGTTTTTTTGCCGAGATTGCTTAATGATGATCTTATTATCGGCAATTTCCAGTTCAGTATTAGCATTTACCGAAACAATGAAAAAGTTATTAGGAAAAGTCCAGTAATGTAAAGGTGGTGAACTTTCTGAATGTGAAATAAAATAATAACCTTCTATATATCTTTGTAAGATCTGGTTTTTAGGCTTGTAAAACTCCATCTGCATCTAAATCTCAAGCTATTGGAATATTATTTTCTCAATATTTTCTCCATTGCCTTGCCTTTGGCCAATTCATCAACCAATTTATCTAAATAACGAACTTGTCTCATTACTTCATCTTCTATTTCTTCAATTCGATAACCGCAAATTACACCGGTAATTTTAGAAACATTGGGATGAAGATCAGCTTGCGCAAAGAAATCTTGGAAATTGGTTTTGCTGTCTATGTGCTTTTGGATTGCTTGCTCGTCATAGCCAGTTAACCAAGTTATCACCTCATGAAGTTCTGCAATGTTGCGTCCTTTTTTTTCTACCTTGGTAATGTAATGCGGATAAACACTGGCAAAAGACATCTTGTAAACTCGCTCGTTATTGCTCTTCATTTTAATCGTCTTTAATATTCAAATTTAATCAAATTATTGAAGCTTGTAACGAAGTTTGATGCATTTACTTTTACCAGACCTCTTGGGCTAAAGTGATATCTGTTTAAACTCAAAGTTAAGATCGACCGCAGTTTTTTGATGTCCTATGATAAATATCCTTTTGTTGAGCTCATTAAAAGCGACGGGCAATTTTCTAAGAAATTCGATACCGATTGGATCAACACCGCTAGTCGCTATAAAAAAGTAATCGTACTCGAAGAAGTTATTAATTACTCCAGAAATAGCTTGCAAAGCATTGTTTCCTTTTATTTTAAGCTTGCGCAGTTCACATAACGAAATGTTTTTAGCCCTGTTGCTACTTAAGGGAAAGCCGATGAATATTATTTTTTTGAATTTGCTCTGGTCTATCTCTAAAAACTCAACTTTGATGGTAGGATAGCCATAAAATAAATCATCGATTTCATAGTAGGTTTCTTCAGCATCTAGCCGAATATCTATTTCATTTATTCTAACTATCGCCATCTACTTGTAAAAGTAGTTATTTTAAGCTTGCTCTTGCGTTTTGCTCTTGGAAAGTTTTGCCTCTAAGCTGTCTTTATTCGTAGTTACAATCCTTAAAACCACATCATGTTTGTTTTTTTTCAGATTGCCATAAGGAAGGATAATCCTTACTTTGTTGCCGTTGTACTCACCATCGTACACCTGTGTTAGTCGTTCATCTTCAGTTGTTTCTATCGTATTTACGCTCATCGGATTTACATTTAAACAGACAATTTTTGCATCTTTTAGCTCGATGTTTTTAGCTACAGAGATACAAGTTAGCTGAATACGAACGGATGTTTCGTTTCTATTTAGTATCGAAACTTCTACTTGGTTTTCGTTATCTTGATTGTAGAAGGTGACTTTGTTTTTCTTTGAGTTTACACAGGAAGTGATTAAAAATAAAGCATAAAAACATACGATGTGGAGCGACGTTTTTCTTTTGGTAGACATGATGGGGTTTAAAATATACTACAAATTACTAGAAGAACGCCGGGCAAATATACGGCAATACACTCTATTTAGTTTGTCAAGTTAAAGTAAACAAAAGCTTAATGTGTTGAAAGTGTGTTGATTGTGTTAAAATGAAGAAAAGCTTTGTAAAAGGCATCAGCTCAATGCAAAATCACTAAATTTGAATATGCAAACCATACAAGAATTAAACTCTCCTAACGCTACTCCTTTTGTACAAACTTATTTTCATGGTACCAAAGCAGATTTAAAAGTTGGCGATTTGATAACAGTGGGCTATAATTCTAACTACGGCCAGCGAAAAAATGCCAAATACATTTTCTTAACTGCTACTTTAGATGCTGCCATTTGGGGCGCAGAACTTGCGTTTGGAGACGGAAAGGAGCGGATTTACTTGGTTGAACCAACTGGTGAGCTCGAAGATGATCCCGATGTGACTGATAAAAAGTTTCCAGGTAATCCCACAAAATCTTATCGTTCTACAGCAGCTTTTAAAGTTGTTGGCGAAGTAAGTAATTGGCAAAGTAATCCAGCAGAACTTTTAATGGTCATGAAAGCAAACCTGGAAAAATTAAGACAACAAGGTATCAATTCACTAAATGATTAAAACGCCCATAAATTTATGCTAACAGAAACGTTAATTGCACTCTTTGAAAGAGATTTAAATAGAGTGGTTAAAGAACTTCAACTTTATAAAAATGAAACTGATATTTGGCGTGTCGAAAAGGATATTGCCAATTCAGCTGGTAATTTGGTGCTACACCTTATCGGAAATTTGAATACTTATATTGGTAATGAAATCGGTAAAACAGGATATGTTAGAAATCGAGAGCTGGAGTTTTCTCTGAAAGACATTCCGAGAGAAGAGTTAATTGCGCAACTCATTGATACAAGAGATATTGTCAAAAATGCCCTTAGTTTGCTAACAACTAATGATTATGATAAGGAATATCCAATGTTGGTGTTATCAGAAAAAACTACTACCGAATTTTTTATGGTGCATCTGTTAACCCACTTAAACTATCATTTAGGTCAAATCAATTACCATAGGAGACTAATCGAAAAATAGCAGCAGTTAGCTTGCAAAGCTATTTTTCACCCTTGCATTTGGTTGAAATCTATTCGTCTCTATTGTCAGCGGCATCGCCGCCATATTGTTCATCTACGCCTTCATCCTGGCTACTATCGTCGTGAGTAGAAATGATTTCTTTTGAAGTATCTTCTTCAGTAGATTTTTCAGTGCTGTACTTTCCAGCTTTAGGAACATAAGTTTGCTTCTCTATATCGATAGATTGTTCTTTTTCTTTCTTCTGATTTTGATCTTTCATGACTTTTAATTTTTTTATTAATAAATAGCCAAAGACCGTAAAAAGTTTGCATCATCTATAGTTGTTTTCCATTTGTAAATACAGCCAATCCATTCATCGATACCCCCTAAATCGCCGAATTTGAACTTTTAGCAAACATTTTTTAACGCGAATGGGTTAGGTTAAGACAATTCGACGAGATGAAGAAAAAACTACTTAGCCTATTTCCCAATTATTGGAGAGCCGTAAAACGCCACATAAAAGCCAGACTGAAGATCCAAAAATACAGGACTGTATTGGCTGTTAGTCAGCTGCTGGCAGATTTAATTACCAATGCCACTATTGTATTGATTTTGTTGTTGGTGATCTTTTTAACCAGTATTACGTTATCGTTTTCATTATCAGTTTTTTTTGGTAGCCACGTGTTAGGGTTTTTGGCAGCTACACTTTGCCTTACACTAGCAGCATTATTAGTGCTTTGGAAACGCTCTAGGGTAGAAGCGTATTTCGCCGGTTTAACTATTGCCAGATACTTTGAAAAGATCAGAGCTGGTCATCCCAAGAGATCGGTGAAAAATACTTCAGAATTCGAATCCTTAATGAATGCCATAGATCATAAAGAAAAAAGATGAAAAAAAATAAGCTCACCTTCAAAGGAATTTTTCAGGTATTGAAAGCGACCTTCAGCGGCTTTAGCGATCATAACGTTACGAAACTTAGCGGCTCACTTGCCTATTATACTGTTTTTTCAATGGCGCCATTGCTTGTTGTGATCATTTCACTTTGTGGTATCTTTCTGGGTCAAGAAGCTGCCGAGGGACAAATTTACCAACAATTAAGTGGTTTCATGGGAAAAGAAACTGCTTTACAGTTGCAGGATATCGTTAAAAAGGCCGCTGTTGGTAACAAGGGCAACATTGCTTTCATCATTGGTATCGTTACTTTATTGGTGGGTGCTACTACGGTCTTCGCAGATATTCAAGACTCCATTAATACCATTTGGGGTATCAAACCGAAACCAAAAAGAGGTTGGTTAAAGCTGTTACAAAATAGATTTTTATCATTTTCTGTCATCATTAGTTTAGGCTTCCTGTTATTGGTTTCGTTAGCGGTTACGTCTGTGTTAGATGGATTTAGTAAACAGTTAGAAGTACGTTTTTCTGATGTTTCTGTAGTGGTTTTCTATATACTTAACCAAACAGTAACGTTGTTGGTTATTTCGTTGATATTCGGTGTGATTTTTAAGGTTTTGCCAGATGCAGAGATCAAATGGCGTGATGTAGGGCTCGGTTCTTTAGTTACTGCCATACTTTTTATGATTGGCAAGTTCGGTATCTCCATCTATATTGGACAGAGCGATGTAGGTAGCACTTATGGTGCTGCGGGTTCGTTGGTTATTCTATTACTGTGGACCTACTATTCATCGATCATTTTATACATCGGTGCAGAGTTTACCAAAGCTTATGCCGTTGCCTATGGTTCAGAGATACGCCCATCACATTATGCCGTGAGCACAAAACAAGTAGAAATCGAGACCGGAAATGCGCCAGTTGAGGACGCCACTATATCAAAAGAATAATTGGTGTTTTCTAAGTTTAGATAATAAAATCACAACGGATGGAAACTAAACTGCTTATAGGTATCGCCGCAGGTTCATTAACCGCTATCTCTGCCATACCGCAGATTGTTAAGGTTTTGCGAACAAAAAAAGTAGACCATGTTTCGCCGTTTATGTTCGTTATACTTGCTTTGGGCAACGGAACTTGGGTTTGGTATGGTTTATTGCTCGAAGATTTGCCCATCATCATCACCAATGCATTTTCACTAATGATGGATATTTTAATGCTTGTGCTAAAATTTATCTACGGCCATAAAAAGTGAAACTCTTTGATATTGTTTAGCCGATGAAGGTACTATTGACATGTATAATCGCCATTCTCTACTATTTGCCAGTTCGGGCTCAATTTAATGATAGCACCTATTATCATTTAGGACTAAGTGCTACTGGTTCGCTCAATAAAACCAACACAAGCGATGCTTATCTGTTAAATAATGGCTTAAACTTTGGCGTCAAGAAGAAAGATGCCGTGCTAAACTTCAATTCGACTTGGCTTTATGGCAAACAGAATAGGCAACTCAGCAACAACGATTTTTCTTCGACGTTAAACTTCAATCTCTACAAAACCTTTCCGCACTTCTATTACTGGGGCTTACTCAATTATGCCACTAGTTTTTCACTCAAGATCAACCACCAAACACAGGCGGGTTTAGGCATTGCCTATAATTTAATCGATAAAGAAAATTTTAATATCAATATTAGTGATGGTGTTTTGTATGATACAAGTAATCTACTGGCGGATGATCGCTACGATACTTTCCGAAATTCCTTTAGACTACAATATAGGATGCTTATTAAAGATCTGATACTTTTTGAAGGTAATAACTTCCTTCAAAATTCATTTGCCAATGGTAGCGACTATATCATCAGAAGCACGAACAAATTGGGTATAAAGCTGAAAAAGTGGATCAGTTTAACCAGTTCGCTCAATTACAACCGCATGAATATTACTCGTAGTGAAAACCTTAATCTCACCTACGGTATCACTATCGATCAATATTTTTAAGCAAAGGATGGATAGGTTTTGGCTGAGCTTGATGTAATGTCTATCTTCGAACTAAATAACCCCCAATGGCAGTAGAGATAGAACATAAATATTTGGTAGAAGTAGAAGATTGGAATAATGTAGTAGCTGTCAAGAATGTGCAGATTAGGCAAGGCTATTTGCAAACAGACCCTAACAAAACTATTAGGGTAAGAACCAAAGGAAATCAAGCTTACATCACCATTAAAGGGAAGTCGGTTGGTGCCAGCAGACTGGAGTTTGAGTATGAGATACCCGTTGCCGATGCTAATGAATTGCTGGATAAATTCTGTTCCAATTTAATTGAGAAAGTGAGACATTACGTTATCCACGATGGTAAAACTTGGGAGGTAGATGTTTTTACAGGCCTAAACGCTGGACTGATTGTTGCAGAAATTGAATTAAATAATGAAGACGAAACTTACACCTTGCCAAACTGGGTAGGCGATAACGTGACTAGCGAAGTGAAGTACGCGAATTCTAACCTCTCGGTTACGCCGTTTTCCAAATGGTAGAAAATTTCGAAATGAAATAGCACAATGATTTACGAGGATATTGCTAAAAATATAATTGAACTTAAAAATGCTGATTTAGCATTAAGAGATGAGCTTATTCAACGTGGGAGACTTAGTGAAGGATACGACGAGGAAATGAAAGCTCTACATAATAGAAATGCCATAGCTTTAAATGCCATCATCAACTATATCGGATATCCTACAATAACTAAGGTTGGTAAAGAAGCCAGTGAAGCTGCTTGGTTGGTAATACAGCATGCTATTGAGCAGCCTCAATTCATGAAACGATGCGTACAGTTATTGCAAACTGCTGTGCATGAAAACGAAGCAGACCCAAAAAGTTTAGCTTACCTTACTGATCGGATTGCCGTTTTCGAAGGCAAACCTCAAAGCTACGGAACTCAATTCGATTGGGATGAAAATGGAGACTTAAGTCCTAACGCCTTTGATAATTTGTTGGAAGTAAACAAAAGGAGAAAAATGCTGGGCCTTAATACGCTAGAAGAGCAGACTGAACTGATTAGAAGGAATGCACGAAATGAAAATCAATACGCACCGAAAAACTTTGAAGAACGGAAACGAGAAATAGAAGTATGGAAAAAAAGCGTAGGTTGGATTAAGTAAGGTTTATTTGCTAATTTTTTCTACGAGATTAAACTTAATTGCTGAATATCTACTTTTGCTAATCAGGGTTTTAAATTAATACTGGGCAAAACTATCAACTTTTAAAGTGCTTAACGGTAAATTGCGGCGAATATTGATCTAGAAATGGAAGAAGAAAAGTTAGACAACCCAACATGGTATGCTTTAACAGAAACGCATGCAGATTTCGCCATTGACTTTGATGGTGCAAAGTTTTATAACCCTACATATTGTCCTTTTGGAGGGTTTACCAACCCGGATATTGTCGAAACAGCTATTGCTCAATATGCACTGTTAATCGAAAACTTTTTTGTGGTTGGGCAAAAGCCTGGGTATACTGCCAAAGTACAATTACAGAACGAGTTGGTTTGCAATCAGATGTTGGTTGCTCGGCCAATTGAAATAGAGATCACCAATCAAATTGTAATACTGCAAACTGCAAAACAAAAGGAAGATCTGTTGGCGTTGGTTAATTTGGTTCAACCTGGATATTTTAAGTCCAAAACCGCAGATTTAGGCAATTATTACGGTATCTATCAAAACGATGTGCTGGTGGCAGTTACTGGCGAACGTATGAAAATGCACAGCTTTACCGACGTAAGTGCAGTAGTTACCCATCCAAATTATACAGGAAAAGGTTATGCAAAACAATTGGTTGCACAGGTAAGCAACAACATCTTTAAAGAAAATAAATTGCCATTTTTGCATGTTGCAGATACCAATATCGGCGCCATAAAATTATATGAAAAGCTTGGATTCGAGACGAGAAGAAAAATTAGTTTCTGGAATTTTACAGTAAATGGGGCTTAGTAAGAAGCTTTTTTAACTTAACGATCTATGATTAAATTATTAAGATTTACTTCAATTATTATACTGGCAATTTCTTTTTTGGAGAACGGCCATGCCCAAGAAAAAGCAACGTCAAACTTCTATGAACAAATTAAAAAGCATGACCTTTCTAAGGTGTTTATGGCGAAGAGCTTTTTGGCCGAAGATAGAGAAGGTAGCAAGGATAAAATTGAACGAGCTGAGATTTTAGGTTTTATTGGAAATGATTACCGAAGACTTTTTATCCATTTTATTTCAGCAACTCGTAATCCCAAAAATCCTTTCGAATATTTGGTAAAAGGCAAAACAAAGGTGAGAGAAAATATTTGTTCATTCGAGGGCAAAATTACTGTTAAACAAGCCAGAATTTATAAAAGAGGCGATTTTCCTACTTATCAACAAGGTTATGCAGATTGCGATGTGGTTCTTTATGAAGACAAAAAGAAAGCTGCCACAGGCATATTTAAAGGTAAACTAAGAAGTGGGTTTTTAATTGACGACAAAGGTGAATTTAGATATGATGGCATCATGTTCGTAGCAGACGGTTTTTCAAACAATCAGTTTGTAGGTACTTGGACAAGTTACAGAACCAAAGTGGCTAAAAAATGTAACTGGGGCGATTATAGAATTCCAAATTCTGGTGACCTTGATATTGGTGCTGGTGAGTTTAGCGTAAACGAAAAATATGTGAATAATGGCTGGCTAAGTTATATGCTAGAAAGAAGAACTCCCAATGGGGGCATAGAATCAAATAATAACAAAGTTGTGAAATGGTGGGAGCAATAGAGGTTGACTTGGGCGAAAGCATTAAGTTGTATAAAGGTGAAGTTTTGAAAAAAATACCCCTAACTATTTGCTCAAATACATTGCTATTCAAGTGCCAAACTAAAAAAATACTAAGTTAAGAAGACAATTAAATCAAACAATGAATACAACAGAACTTGCAGAATTAAGTAACGAAGCACTTTTAAAAAAGAGTAAAGAGTTAAAAAATAGCAAAATAATTAATGCAGTAATCATCGGTTTTACGGTGGGTATATTTTGTTTTAGTGCCGTAAATAATGGTTTTGGGGTTTTTACGTTTTTTCCTCTAATTATCGCTTATCTAATCATTAAAAACTCTAAAAACGATAAACTTTTAGAGACTGAAATCCAAAAGGAAATAAAAGCTCGAAATCTATAAAATAGATGATATGGTCTTAAAAACTGTTTAACATATTGCAACTGTTTTGTGGTGGCTGTCGTCTTATTATTGTTGAAACATAATTATGAAGCATAAATACTTTTTCCTACTGGCTATTTTTTGGTTTTTTTCTGCACCTTTATTTGCTCAGCAATTTGTAAACGATAGCGTTAAACTTTTCGTAGATAAGTCAGTTGAGCTTATCAAAACGCATTCCATTAATAGAGAAAACATCGATGTAATTAGGGAAGACCTATATCGCAAATCAGTCAATCTGAGTTCGGTAGATCAGGTTGCACCTCTTTTTGCAGGTGTGTTTAAACAACTTCAAGATTATCATGGCAACTTAAAGTACAAAGGTAAAACCTACGGATGGGAAAAGTCTACAGATTTGGATAATAAGTATCTTAAAGAACGTCTTAAAGGTGGGAAAAGAGTGCATAGCGAGGTGATCAATAAAAATATTGCTTATCTGCGTATTCCAGGAAATAATGACTTCCGGTCGAAAAAAATAGATAGCATTGCAGATGATATTGTGAAGCATGTCAACGCAGTTAACGCTAAACACATCAAAGGTTGGATCATTGATTTGCGCTTAAATACTGGGGGGAATATGTATCCTATTTTGCTTGGCCTTAAAGAATTCATTGGAGATAACCTTGTGTTTGGTGGTTTTGAAAATACTCACAATCAACCGACGGGAACATGGGAAGTTAAGGAAGGCAAGATGATAATTGACGGCGTAACCTTAGATAGAAAAACAGTACTTGAGCATACGATCAAGAGTGATATCCCTGTGGTAATATTAACCAGTTGTTATACCGCCAGTGCTGGTGAAATGACAGCCATTGCCCTCATTGGAAGAAAAAACACAACGATTGTTGGCGAGCCTACTGCCAATTACACTACCGCCGTGCAAGGTTTTTCAATCGACGATCAAACTGGTATTAATTTATCTACAGATTACGTAGTAGATAGAAATCATAAGATTTATAAAGGAAATATTACTCCAGATGTTGAGGTTTTAGGGGGAGACCAGTTGGAAGACTTAAAAAACGATCGCAAGATCTTAGAAGCCTTGTCATTCATTAAATAGCGATTGGTTTGCGCAATAATGAAAATTTAGTCGGCTCGGCACAGCCTTTAACATCCGAGCCGAAAATTTTTATAGAAAAGCAGGCTGGACTGAGAGAGGAATAAATGGTGAGAAGGAAATTAAATTTGAAATGACCTATAACGATTGGCTAAGAAGTTAAAGACAAAGATTATGCTCGAAATAAACAAGAAAGAAGATATCATCATTCCGTTTAAAAAAATCGGCGAGGCTGATTGGGAAATCAAAACATCATTAATTCTTAATGCCATAGCCGATAATTGGGGCGATGATTTGAAAGATCCAGTTTCTGTTGATGAAATTGAAAAACTTGAAAACCGTTTGGGAACAACATTGCCCCATGGCATTAAGACATTCTATGAGAACTTTGGGATTGCTGATATAGGAGAGCAATTACAAGATTTTAGTGAAATTGGTTGGATAAAAGATATTTGGGCAGAGAACCCCCAATATGGGCCTAATTTTACGGAGGTGGATCAACAATATCTGCCTTTTTTAGTGACATTTAGTGATTATTTAGGTAATGGAAATATGTTTTGCTTTCATAGCGAAACAAAAGAAATTTTCTATTACGATCACGAAAGTCGGCCGTATTTTACAAAAATGTTTGATACTGTTGATGAATATCTAAAATGTTGCTTAATTTTCGCTCAATCAGATCTTTTTGCTGAAGCTGAACAAAGCAAGGTTGAGGAATGGACGGAAGAAATTGTTGCTGAAATTATCGGTGCAGAAACAGTAAAGAAGTGGCGGTATTAACTTAAAACTAAAACAAACTATGAGCTATTTTGGCGGACTAGGCGCAGGAAAAGGATGGAGTACATTTAGTTTCATCTTAACTCCAGCTGAATTTGAACTTTTATTTAAAGACCTGCAGTTTAACTTTGTGATCGATAATGAGAGAGTGGAAATTGATTATCAGCAGACTGAGAGGAGTATTGTTTTTAATGGCTATAAACAATTTTTTGAGCAAATTTTAACTGGAAAAAAAAAGCTAAGCGAAAAAGCAAAATGGGAAATCGAAAGTTTGATTAGGATTTCAATAATAGATGACCTAAAGAAGATCGAATTCGATGATATCATTGGTAAAAAAGGACTGGTTTCGAAAGATTATAAATTAGTTAAACCCACAGAGCCAGTAATCAATATTGGTCCTTTTTATATCACACTAACCGGCAACGAAAAACTAAGCACCACTTTCTTCAACACAGATGGTATAATTGGTCTACAGCTTTCCTACCCGAAGGCAGTTAGTTGGAAAACAGATAACTTTGAAACTGTTCAGGACACAAAATCATTCCCAGCAAGTCAATTATTTGAGGTTTTGGTGAAAAGGATTAAGAGTGTAGCTCATAAAGCTAAAGTTACTTTTAATACCACTACCTTTAATCCGAATTTTTGGATCTCAAACGAAGCTGCCGCGGTAATAAATAAAAATCAGTATTTGATTTCGACACAACTTACGATAGCATAAGCTGCCGTTGAATAGCTTTAAAAAAGAGAATGAATGTAATATTACTTCGGGTATTATTTTTTTGCCTTACACCCCTCGGGATTTTTATCCTGATCAAAGGCATAACATTGATAAGGAAAGCTTTCAACGGGAAAATTTTGCTTGAAGTTCCTTATTTAGAAAATGGTGGTGAATTTTCAATAACTGAAGCAGGAAATTTTTCTGTTTGGCAAAAGGGAGAACTGTTCAAACGCACACCTGTCGATAAATTCAAAGTGCGCATCTTCAAAACAATTACAAATGAAGAAATAAAATTGAATGCGTCTTTATTAAGTCCAAGAACAAATGATTTTTCTACCGGACGAATGGAGTTGTATCATTTTTTCGCACCTGTAGGTAGTTACAAAATAATATTCCAGCAAGGTAGTAATGCCTCTGGCTTTGAAAACTTAATAGGGAGTATACTGCCAATTCAACCCATTAATTTATCCAAATATTTCATTCAAATAAGAGAAGCTCAACCGCAGATCAATTCTCTAATAGCTATTCCAATGATACTTTTTGGGATTTTAGGTACGGTAGGCGGGATCATTTTAGGGGTATTGGCAGAGCAAGTTGTTAAATGAATTGTCTTAATCACGTATGGAAAACTCAGAGGATATTTATTGCTATCAGCCTTTAAAACCTAAAGTAGCTACTGCAACGACGTTTGAGATTACTGTTGAAGGGGAAAAGTTGCGAGTGAAAAATCAACATATCAATTGCTTGTTTAGCAATTTAACTGCTGCTACGTTTGATGCTTGCTACAATGACTATGTTCAACATCTAAACATGAATTTTGCGCCAGTTTACATTAATGGAAAGTTGTACCAATTAAAACCCATAGAGCAAGAATATTTAATGCAAAAAATAATTACCAGTTGGATTTACTATTACACTATTAATAATTTGCCGGTGGAAGTTAAACGTGCCGACTTTACCCATCCTTATATGGTAGATTATGTATTGGGCTTGCTAGATGGAAAATTTGGGAAAGATACAGAAGTTAGTCTTGCAGTAGGAGCATCAATATTAAGGCAGGATCTTGAAGAATATAATAGCAACGTAGCTGGAAGACGAAGGTACTACGATCGCTAAGTAAATACACAGCTTCGTTCAAGCGGTATGAGTGAATATACATGTTTTTGCTAAAACAAATTGTAAATTCATGAAGTGATATGTTAAATAATCTTCTTAAAATGGAAACAGAAATTATAGTTACTACATCAGAAAGTGAAATTGTAAGCACTCGAATTTTTAAGTTTGAAATAGAAAAACTTTATCGTGCTTGGTCAGATCCAGATCACCTTAAAAATTGGTGGGGACCAAAAGGATTTACCAATACCTTTAGCGAGTTCGATTTTAGGGTTGGTGGCAAATGGAGTTTCGTAATGCATGGTCCGGACAAAGGTAATTACGCCAACGAATGTGAGTTTATCAAAATTACACCACCTACATTGATTGCCTGGAAACGACATTCTAAACCGCTTTTTCAAGTAGTGGCATTGTTCGAAGAACTAGCAGCTAACCAAACCAAGCTTGTTTTTAAAATGCTATTTGAAACACCAGAAGAGTGCGCAAAACTCCGACCATTTGTGGTAGATAAGAATGAAGAGAACTTTGATAAACTGGAAGTAGAATTAGCAAAAATGTAATGCGAACACTCAACGAATTAATTAACCTTGATGAACCGGGTTGGGATTTAATTACCCAGTGGTTAAATGAAGCTCAAAACCAATATGAAATTTTGCCAAGAGATAAAGAGCGAGCGGAAAGAGAACTGTTAAACACTCAAGTAACAACTCGCTCGCCAATGGGTGCCATAGTTTATGAGACTGGGGGCATTTTAATTGACAATGGGTGGTTAAGAATTTTAGGATCTGGAAGTGAAAAGCTGGATAGAGGATTGGCCGAATGGAATAAGGGAAAGACCTTTGCTAATTTTGGTGAACAGCCATCTTACCTCTTAATTGCTGATGATATCATTGGTGGTTACTTTGCTTTAAATGCTGGAGGCATTGGAAGTGAAATTGGCAAGGTGTATTATCTAGCCCAAGACACGCTGGAATGGGAATGCTTAGATACCAATTACGCTGAGTTTGTTTATTGGGCTTTAACGGGAAATTTAAGTCAATTCTACGGAACTTTTAGATGGAGAAACTGGCAAAATGATATTCAGTTGGCCAATGGTAACCAAGTGTTTTCATTTTACCCTTTCTTGTGGACTAAAGAGGCAAGCGATATCGAAAAGACTAGCAGAGCATTAGTGCCCGTCGAAGAAAATTATAAGCTAACACTCGATTTCCAAAAGCAGCTTTAAATTGATAATGTATAAGTTCTAGGTAGGTTTAACAGGAGTAGGAAACAAACTAAACAATTCCCGAAAACCAATAAGTATTCCTATATTCATTGCACTTTACATACCATTAAACATGAAACAATTATTCCTCGCCCTTTTTGTATTACTTGCTTTAAAATCTGCTGCGGCCGATGTCGACACTGTTAAAACCTATAGTCCGTCGATGAAAAAAGAGATTAAAGCAGTGGTTATAACACCGTCAAATTACAAAGAGAAGAGTAAGTTTCCTGTGGTGTATTTATTGCATGGCTATTCGGGCAATTATGCCAATTGGGTAAATTCTGTTCCGGCAATTAAAACACTGGCAGATCAGCATCAATTGATTATCGTTTGCCCCGATGGAAATTATAACAGCTGGTATTTAGACAGTCCAGAACAAGCAAATTCGAAATATGAAACCTATGTTGCTAAAGAGTTGGTAAAGTGGATTGATGGAAATTACAAAACCATCGCTGATAAAAAAGCCAGAGCAATCACGGGTTTAAGCATGGGTGGACATGGTGCTTTGTATCTTGCTTTCAGGCACCAAGACGTATTTAGCGTAGCTGGAAGTATGAGCGGCGGGGTGGATATCAGGCCCTTTCCAAATAATTGGGATATGGCTAAATTGTTGGGTACTTATGCCGCAAAGCCTACCCAGTGGGACAACGCTTCGGTAATTAACCTAACTAATTTGTTAACACCTAACTCTTTGGCTTTAATTGTACAATGTGGCACAGAAGATTTTTTTTACAAAGTGAATGTGGCTTTGCATGAGAAGTTAACCTATCAAAATATCCCACATACATTCATCGCTAATCCGGGAGCACATAACTGGAAATATTGGGCAGATGCAATCCATTACCAGTTGGTATTTATTAAAGCGAATTTGAAAGAGTAGTTAGCTAAATAAAGACTTAAAATAAAATCTAAACTAATCACTACTCCTGATGCCTGTTAATCCCAAACACCATTTCCGGTTGTTAAGATAATTGGCTTGCCATCGGTTACTACAATAGTGTGTTCGTGTTGCGCCATATAACCGCCTCTGTTGCCTACCATTGTCCAGCCATCGGCTAATGTTTCGGCAATGGTAGAAGTGGTAGAGATAAAAGTTTCTACAGCAACTACCGAATTTTTCTTGAAGCGGGTTAAATTAAAACGGTCTTTATAGCAAGCAACCTCATGCGGTTCTTCGTGTAAACTTCTGCCTACGCCATGGCCGGTAAGGTTTTTAATCACTTTGTAGCCACGTTTTTTAGCCTCGGTTTCTATTAAATGACCGATATCCGATATACGCACACCACCTTTGATATTGGCAATGGCCTTTTCTAAAATCTCTTTTGATGCATTCACTAACTTTTGATGTTGATGAATGTCTTCTCCCAATACAAAAGAACAGCCGTTGTCAGACCAAAAGCCATTTAATTCGGCAGAGACATCGATATTGATTAAATCGCCCTCTTTTAAAATTCTTTGTGCAGTTGGAATGCCGTGGCAAAATTCATTGTCAACACTGATACAAGTATATCCAGGGAATTTATAAGTAAGGAAAGGAGCCGATTTAGCACCAAATTCTTCCAACATCTTGCCGCCAAATTCATCTAATTCTTTGGTGCTCATTCCAACTTTGGCATAATCCTTCATCGCTTTTAACGTTTGGGCTACAGCTTCGCTGGATTTTCGCATTCCTTCTAATTCGGCATCGTTGGTAATAGACATAGCTTAAAATTTTGCTTCAAAAAATAATGTCGCAAAGGTAGTTAATTTAATAAACTAGTCTGTCTTAAGGATGTAATTTAGCATACAGCCACTGCCCTAAAGCATAACCATTCTGATAAATTCCTATCGCAATTACCAAAATAAGAATGGGAAATAAGATTTTGAACCATTTGGATTGCATTAATTCTTCTTTGTTCATGGTTTTAGTTCGTTTAGGTTTCCTTTAGAACGATGAGATGATGGATTTGTTACAGCTATACGATTGTTCTGTCGGTATCATTTGTTAACGGTTAGGTAAATAGAAAGTATTTATCCGTTTCTTTAGAGAGATAGCCGTATTTTTGCATCATGTTTAGGCATATATTTGAATTTAAAAAAAGTGCCAGGACTTGGCATTTACCACTTATTGCAGGGATATGCATTGGTGTGCCTATTTTGGGCGGCTACTTTTCTGGATACATGGCAGAAGGCAAGTTAGCTTCGTTGGCGGCGCTGGTAATTTTGTATATCCAATCTTTTGATCTGGTTAAACGCATGATGACCTTGATGGTCTGTAGTTTTACAATACTACTTTCTTTCTCGGTAGGAATTGTCTTTTCTTTTAATCCGGCTATTGCACCCTTAGTTTTGGGGTTGCTGTGTTTTTCGGTAAATAGGGTGCTCTATTATATGGATTTAGACCGTCCGCCGGGCAACTTCTTTTTTATTATGGTGGCTTCGGTAGCCATTTGTATGCCTTTTGATTTGGCAAAAATTCCTAGTCAGATTGGTTTTGTTGCCATTGGTACCATGATTTCTTGTGGGATTGGTTTACTGTATAGTGTAATTACACTGCGAAATTTGACCATTGTTGAGCACAAGAGGGAAAAGAAGGAAACCCACGCCAATTTAATCGAATCGATAATTTATGGAGGTTTTGTTGCCCTGTCGTTATTGGTGGCCAACTTACTCAAATTAGATAATCCTTATTGGGTGCCAACTTCTTGTTTGGCGGTAATGCAAGGTGTAACTACTCATCATGTAATTACGAGAGGTATGCAGCGAGTTTTAGGTACTTTTTTAGGTCTGGGACTTGCTTGGTTGGTTTTATTACTTCAGCCATCGGTATTAGAGATCTGCTTTATGATTATCGGTCTACAAATTATTGCTGAGTTCTTGGTAGTGCGTAATTATGCGATTACGGTGGTATTCGTCACAGTGCTTACCATCTTGTTGGCAGAACGAGGCGATACCCTAAAATTGCAACCTAATCATCTATTTGCAGCTCGTTTTTTCGATATTTTAATTGGTAGTGCTATCGGCGCTGTTGGTGGCTTGGTACTTTACAATAAGCAAATTCACGATCAGGGTAAATTGCACATCGAAAAGGCAAAAATGAGGATGAATAAGAAGCGAGAGATCTAGAGAATATCCTTTAAAAAAGATAGCAACTTTAATGTATAAATAACACTAAGCTGTTATATAATTCGCTTGTTTATTTTATCTTTAGGCGATTTTATCAAACCAGTCCTTTTTTTGGACATTTTATTTCACATCATAAAATAAAACACATGTCAAACTCATCAAAAATTATCTATACCAAAACAGACGAGGCTCCATTGTTGGCTACTTATTCATTTTTACCTATCGTACAGGCTTTCACGGCTTCGGCAGGAATTGAAGTAGAAACTAGGGATATCTCTTTAGCAGGAAGAATTTTAGCAAACTTTCCTGAGTTTTTGAAAGATGATCAAAAAATTGGAGATGCATTGACAGAACTTGGTCAATTGGCTACTACGCCAGAGGCTAACATCATCAAATTGCCTAACATTTCTGCTTCCATTCCTCAGTTGAAGGGTGCTATCGCTGAGTTGCAATCGCAAGGTTTTGCGTTGCCAAACTATCCAGAAGATGCAAAAACTGACGAAGAAAAAGCAATCAAAGCTAAATATGCGAAAGTATTGGGTTCTGCTGTAAATCCGGTTCTACGTGAAGGTAACTCAGATCGTAGAGCACCAAAAGCGGTTAAGAACTATGCAAAAGCAAATCCACACTCAATGGGTGCTTGGTCTTCGGATTCTAAAACTAGCGTAGCTAGCATGAGCGAAGGCGATTTCTATGGTTCTGAAAAATCTACTACGGTAGAAAATGACTCGCAATTTAAAATCGAATTCGTTGCTGCTGATGGAGCGGTTACCGAATTGAAAGGTTTGGCACCTTTAAAAGCAGGTGAAGTAATTGATAGCTCGGTATTGAGCCTTTCTAAACTGAAAGATTTTGTTGCTGAAGCTATTAAAGAAGCTAAAGCTGCTGGCGTATTGCTTTCTGCTCATTTAAAAGCTACGATGATGAAGGTTTCAGATCCTATCATTTTCGGCGCTATTGTTGAAGTTTACTTTGCAGATGTTTTTACTAAATACGCAGAGCTTTTTAAAACTTTAGGTGTTGATACTCGTAATGGCTTAGGTGATGTTTACGCTAAAATCGCTGGCAACGCTCAAGAAGCAGAGGTTAAAGCAGCTATTGATGCGGCAATTGCAAACGGACCAGCTTTGGCAATGGTAAACTCTGATAAAGGAATTACCAACTTACACGTTCCTTCAGATGTAATTGTAGATGCTTCGATGCCTGCAATGATCCGTACTTCGGGACAAATGTGGAACAAAGAAGGTAAGCAACAAGATACTTTAGCTTTAATTCCTGATAGAAACTACGCAGGTGTTTATACGGCTACTATCGACGATTGTAAAAAACACGGTGCTTTCGATCCAACTACCATGGGGTCTGTACCTAACGTTGGTTTAATGGCGCAAAAAGCTGAGGAATATGGTTCTCATGATAAGACTTTCCAAGCTGCGGCTAATGGAACTATCCGTGTAACTGATGCTGCTGGTAACGTATTTTTCGAACAAGCTGTAGAAACTGGTGATATTTTCCGTATGTGCCAAACTAAAGATGCACCTATTCAAGATTGGGTTAAATTAGCAGTAAACAGAGCTCGTTTATCTAATACACCTGCTGTTTTCTGGTTAGACGAAAACAGAGCACACGATGCTGAAATCATCAAAAAAGTAAATAAATATTTGCCAAACTTCGATACTGAGGGATTAGATCTTCGTATTCTTTCTCCAATCGAAGCTACAAAATTCACTTTGGAGCGTATCCGAAAAGGTGAAGATACTATCTCGGTAACTGGTAACGTATTACGTGACTACTTAACCGATTTGTTCCCAATTTTAGAGCTAGGTACTTCAGCAAAAATGCTGTCGATTGTGCCTTTGATGAATGGTGGTGGTTTATTCGAAACTGGTGCTGGTGGTTCTGCGCCTAAACACGTAGAGCAATTCGCTCAAGAAGGTTACTTACGTTGGGATTCATTAGGTGAGTTCTTAGCGTTACAAGCTTCTTTAGAGCACTTGTCGCAAACTCAAAACAACGCAAAAGCGCAAGTGTTAGCTGATGCTTTAGATGAAGCCAACGCAAAATTCTTAGCTACTGATAAATCTCCAGGTAGAAAATTAGGAACGATTGATAACCGTGGTTCTCACTTCTATTTAGCCTTATATTGGGCTGAGGCTTTAGCTGCACAAACTAAAGATGCAGATTTGAAAGCTAAATTTGAGACTTTGGCTAAAACTTTAGCTGAAAACGAAGCGAAGATTTCTGCTGAGTTAATTGAGGCTCAAGGTAAAGCGCAAGATGTTGGCGGGTACTACAATCCAAATGATGAGTTGGCTTCTAAAGCAATGCGTCCTAGCGCTACTTTAAACAACGCTTTGGCAAGTTTGTAGTTAGGTAATAGGAATTAGTATTGAGGTATTAGTTGCTAGGTTTATAAAAAGAAAAATCCCCCAAATTCACTTTGGGGGATTTTTTATGCGTTTATATCGTCATTGCGGGTACGAAGCAATCTTAAAGCAATAGGCTTGTTCATTACCGAATTACTAAACCTTTACAGCAATAACTTTTTTGTTAACGCTCAGCCAACGCCTTTACCTTCTCTAAAGCCTTTGGCCAAGTTTCTTCAAAATAACTTTTATGTTCCTCTGTGGTATCTAATTCTACGCTTAATAAAGATTTTCCATCTTTGATACTCAATTTATAGTTTTCGTAAGCATCGTTCCATTTCTTCACCTCTTCACTATCATAATCTTCTACACCATCTTTGTAAAAACCTAAATGATGAATGGAGATATACTCGTTAGGAATATGCTCCGCAATTTTAGAAACCATTCCGTCGCCTTCTGCATTAAGAAATAACGCTTTGCTACCTACTTGCCAATCCGTAACTACACTAGAACCTTCAGCAAAAGGGGCAGTCCATTGTGGGTAAGTAGTTTCACCTAAAAGGATATCCCATACTTTTTCTTTAGTTGCATCAATTTCGATTTTGAAATATATTCTTTCCATAGAAACAAGTTTTGGCCACAGATACACAGATATATAACATGATATTAAAAAACACGGTTATATCATTTCACTATATCCAATAAGATATCTGTATATCTGTGGCTTATTAATAATTTATTGATTGAATTTACTAAAGTCCATGAACAAAATGTTCCATTTATGATTATCCAAATCCGTGAAGCCGCCACCGTACATCCAACCATCTTTTTCTCCGCCTTTGGCATAAACCTCGGCACCAGCAGCTTTAGCCTTCTCCAATATTTCATCTACTTCAGCTGCGCTCTCGGCATCAATAGAAATCAAACATTCAGTCTTATTTTCTATATCAGCAATTTGAAAAGGAGTAAAGCTGTTAAATACTTCTTCGCTAAAAAAGTTGACGATAAAATCTTTTTGTCCAATCTTGAAGGAAGCCATAGTTTCACTTTTGGGTGCATGGGTATTTAATGCGAAACCAATTTTGGTGAAAAAATCAGTGGTTTTCTGAATATCCTTAGCAGGCAAATTAAGCCAAATTTCTTTTGTCATGGTTAATCGGTTTTTGGTATAACCAAATTAAGACAATAATGTTGATGATGAGCGGGTTAAAAATGACAAGGCACAGGTGTAAACGAGAAAAATTGGCAACCGCGAGGAAGTCCGAATATGAGAATGGATAAATGGTTATCCGATATTAATTAGATCAGCAGGGATGATACTACTGGTTAAAGCAAGCTCTGCAACGAGGTTCGTAACTATCTTTCTCTCCCAAAAGCACTCTTGATTCACTTGCTGAAGTTCGGTAAGAATAAACCGCCGGACTACCACATTGCATACAAACAGCATTAACCTTAGTTACATGTTCGGCAATGGCCATTAGCGCAGGCATTGGTCCAAATGGTTTTCCCAAGAAATCCATATCTAAACCTGCAATAATTACCCTGATACCCTTTCTCGCTAAAGTGTTGCAAACTTCCGGAAGACCATCATCAAAAAATTGTGCCTCATCAATACCTACCACTTGTGTATTAGTGCCTAATAATAAAATGGAAGAAGAATGGTCAACTGGGGTAGATTGTATGGCATTTTTATCGTGAGATACCACTGCGGTATCGTCATAACGGGTGTCTGTTTTGGGTTTAAAAATTTCTACATTAAGTTTAGCGATCTGTGCTCTCTTTAGCCTCCTGATTAGCTCTTCCGTTTTGCCAGAAAACATAGAGCCGCAAATTACTTCGATACTGCCACTAAATTCTCCCCGTCTAAAATTTTGCTCGCTAAATAACATTGTAAAGGTATTTTTAGCCAAATATAAAAGATTTTTATAGTATTTTTGATTGTCAGTTACCAACATAAAAAGCCAAAACTTTCGTTACAACATTGTGTTTAAGTAATTGTTACAACGTAGTAGGCTTTGCCTCAGTCGATAATATTAAGAAATAAAATAGCAGATGAAGCAAGAAGCTCTTTTCAAAAAACTAGGAAATATACTTAACGAATTGAACGAACAGTACCAGTTCTTATCTCAAAACCCAGAGCAGTTAAGCGAATTAGAATTAGAGCTGTTTTTGGCAAATGCCAGTTTCTTAACAGATCATATCCAAATTATCAAAAAACTAAACTTGCCCGTACAAGTGCCAGTTTTATCGCCAAAAGTTAATGAGGTAGTTCCTGAGCCGGTTGTTGACGAAGAAATAAGTGACGAATTTAAGGACGTACAGCAAGTAGAAGCAATTACATTTGCGAATGTTGCAGAAGAGGAAGTTGTTGCGCCAGCACCTGTTATTGAAGAGAAAGCAGAAACTCCACAACCAGTCTTCCAATTTGAAGAGCCTGTTGTAGAAGTGGAAAAGGAGATTTTTAGATTAGATTCTGAACCAACTCAAACCTTCGAGTTTATCTTAAATAAGGATAGTTTCAATGAAGATGATAAGTTTGATTTTGAAGAAAAAACCGCGGATCAACTATTTGATAGACCTTTAAGCAAAGAAGAGGCCCTGATTTTGGAACAAAAGAAAAAGGTTAAAGAAAACTTGATTCGTGATCCAGAGGAATTAGAAGAAGATGAAGTGGGGCCAGAGCCTTTCTTGGTACATCACGAAGAAGAACCGGAAGAAATTGAAGCACCTGTTGCTAAAGTTGAGCCGGTAATCGAAGAAAAGCCTGCTCCTGTAGTAGAAGTGAAGAAGTTAGAGGTTGAAACTACTAAGGTAGAAGTAGAAACATCAACATACAAGCCTACCTTAAATGATCTGTTAGCGGGTAAGAACACGAGCTCTCGTTTAAATGAAACTTCTAGTGCTGTGATCTCAGATTTAAAAGCTGCCATCAACCTAAATGATAAATTACTCTACATTAAAGATTTGTTTAACGGTTACAATTTAGCTTATGCAGAAGCAATTGATATCGCTAACAAAATGCCAAATTTTGATGCTGCTGATAATTTCTTCCAAAAGAACTATGCTATAAAAAATAACTGGGCTGATAAACAAGCAACCGTAGATAAGTTTTATTTATTGTTGAATAAAAGGTTTAGAGACTAATTAAGGTTATAGGTTTTAAGTGTTATGTAATAAGTTAGTTTTATGAATATCTAACACGTAAAACTTATTATTTAAAACGTACAACATTAAATAAATCCCATTCTGTTGGAATCCAGTTTTAGGAAGATGAACAGCAATATGGTAAAGCTCCATAAAGAAGAGCCTCCGTAGCTAATAAATGGCAACGGAATACCAATCACCGGCATAATTCCTATCGTCATCCCTATATTGATAAATACGTGGAAGAAGAAGATGCAGGCTATACTGTAGCCATATACTCTAGAGAAGACAGATCGCTGTCGCTCTGCCATGTTTATAATGCGTAGTAAAAGAAAACAGTAAAGTCCTATTACTACAAAGCAGCCAATAAAGCCCCATTCTTCGCCAATGGTAGAAAAGATAAAGTCGGTACTTTGTGCTGGTACATAATCGTATTTAGTTTGTGTACCTTCTAAGTAGCCCCTTCCGGTAAGTTGACCAGCACCAATCGCAATTTTTGATTGTACTACGTTGTAACCAGCACCTCTATTATCTGTCTTTAAGCCTAGCGTAACTTCAATACGCGTACGCTGATGTGGTTTTAACACATTATCGAATAGGTATTTTCCGATAAATAAGTAACAAATTGCTATGATTACAATTATTCCTATATTAATCATTTTTCTTACTTTCTTTCTATGAGCGTAAGCAAATATTCCGCCTATAATTAGAATAGAAATAATAAGAATTGAAGTTGACACAAATAGATTGAGAATAAAAAGTAATGCTGCACCCCAAAAGATAATCAGTAAATTCCCTGGTAAGCCTTCTCTATATAAAGGGAACATGAAGGATAAAAATACAAGCATCGAACCATCATCAGGTTGAAGCTTGATTAAAGCCATAGGCAGCAATATAATTGCGGCGCAAATTAAAATAGGCTTTAAACTATTTAGCTTTATATTGAAGGAACTAATGTACCTCGCTAATAATAGGGCTGTGCCAAATTTGGCGAATTCAGATGGTTGCAAGCGAAAGGAACCAATAGGAATCCACGCTTGGTTACCACCTACATTTCTGCCAACTACCAATACGGCGATCAAAAGAATAACGGTTATGCCATAAACTATTGGTGCAAATACACTGAAAAATTTAGCATCTAGTAGAAGAATAGATAAACCTAAAACTAAACCAGTGATAATAAAGATCAATTGCTTTCCATATTCAGCAGAGAAGCTAAACGTATCGCTGATGTCCGGTTTATATTGTACCGAAAAAATATTGACGAAACCAACTGCACATAAAGCCATATAAATCAATATGGTGATCCAATCAACATTAAAGAAAAATCTATTATTCTGTTGCTGCATTATTCTTTGGTGCTACGGCTGTTTTATTAAATTGATTAGTGGCTACTGCAGTTTTTAGCGGAACTGTTTTTTTAGCTGTGTCTACCTTGCTCGTATCTACCTTAGGTTTCTGTTTTGGTAGTTTGTCTTTTAAAACAGGAAGTAAATTATCAGCTTTATATTGCTCAATGGTTGCGCCGTTAATTCTTCTGCCTTTTAAACTGTCGGTTAAATATTTTTCGGTGATGAAACTGGCGATTGGCGCAGCATAAGCACCACCATAACCACCATTCTCTACAATTACAGCAATGGCGATTTTTGGATTATCGCGAGGAGCGAAGCCGATGAAAACGGAGTGGTTTTTACCATGCGTATTTTGTACGGTTCCGGTTTTGCCGCACATTAAAATGTTAGGTATCATAGATTCTCTTGCCGTACCAATTGGACTGTTTACGGCGTCCTGCATACCATCGATTACCGGACCAAAATGTTTGGCATCTACACCCACATAGTGCTTTTCTTTGTATTTTGGATCGATGTGTTTATCGTTTCCAATTCCTTTTACCAAATGTGGTTTAATATAATAACCTTTGTTGGCAATGATAGCCATGATATTGGCCATTTGCAGTGGGGTAGTGGTAATCTCTCCCTGACCAATGCCAACTGATAAAATAGTCCCATAACTCCAATACTTGCTATAACGCTGAGTATAATCTTCTGCGGTAAATAATTTATAACCTCTTTCACCAGGATAATCAATTCCTAAAGTATCGCCGATGCCAAACTTCCTCACTTTCTCCTGCCATTCATCGTAAGCTTTATGTTGATTTTTCCTGCCTTTTTTTGTCATTTCTTTTACGAAAAGATTCCAGAAATAAGTATTGCAAGATCTGGCGATACCTCGTCTCAAGGCAATATTTCCATCAACGTGTTCGCATTTGAACCTCGTTTTTCCTACTTGGTAGTAACCTGGACAGTTGAATGTGGTATTTTCATTAACCAAGCCTTCTTGCAGCGCTATTAAAGCACTAAGCGGTTTAAACGCAGAACCTGGAGAATATCTACCCTTAATTGGTCGGATGAAGAAAGGACGGTAAGGATTGGAAAAAATCTTCATGTAATTGTTGCCGCTTTCGCTACCCACCATCAAATTGGGATCGTAACCCGGACTACTCACAAATGCTAAAACTTCGCCGGTGGCAGGTTCTATAGCAACAATACTTCCAACTTTGTTATTTAACAGCTGCTCGCCCAATTTTTGTATTTCAACATCGATAGTAGTAGTGAGTTGTTCTCCAGCTATAGCTAAAGAGTCGAATTTACCATCAGCATAACTCCCTTGCGCTACGTTTCGAACGTTGTAAAGCATGTTTCTCACGCCTTTTGTTCCGCGTAAATCAGTTTCATATTGCCTTTCTATACCAGATTTACCAATATAATCTCCAGGCTTGTAATAACCATGATGTCTTTCTATTTCTGCTTGGCTTACTTCTTTGATGTAACCTAAAAGTTGTCCACCTATACTATCAGGGTAATAGCGGATAGTCCTCTTTTGTACCTCAAATCCTTTGTAATTCGCCATACGTTCTTGTAACATGGCGTATGTCTGTACAGAAAGCAATTTTTGAAAAATTGAGGATTGATATCTTGACTGTACAACAGCTTTATGAAATTTCTTGCGGAAATCTTCCATCGTGATCCCAATAACGTTGCATAATGAAAGAGTATCGAAAGGTAGCACTTCGTTAGGCGTTACCATTAAATCATAGGTAGGTTGGTTTTGCGCCAGTACTTTACCTTTTCGATCTGTAATTACACCGCGAGCAGGATAGATGAACTTTTTACGAAGTGCGTTGTTGTTTGCATCTAAGAAGTATTTATCACTCGCAACCTGTATATAGAAAAGCCTGCCTAACAAAATTAGTGCAAGTAAAACAAATAAGCCTTGTATAATATATTTTCTATTAAACAGTTGGTCCATTAAGCCGATTTTCTATTATGGAAGATAAACTCTACCAATAACACAGTAAATAGTGTAAATACCACGCTCAATAAAGTTCTTCCCAGGGTATAAGTTAGTGAGGTAAATTTAAAAGCTTCCAGAAAAAACAACACGACGTGATGAACAAAAATACACAATACTGCATATAAAGAAAACCACCTAAAGCCCATATTTCCTAAAGAAGGCTCTGGTTCGTCAATAGCTTCTCTGTTTAAACTCACAGAGATAAAAAGAATTCTTACAAAAGCTAAAGCTATACAGGCACTAGTGTGTACGCCTAGTGTATCATAAAAAGTGTCTAGGGTTAAACCTGTAATGAATGCGATTACGTAAAGTAAAAGATTTGGAATATGAAATGGGAGCACTAAAATAAACAGCACATAAATGAAAGGTGTAGATAGGTTATAGAATGCCATGTTTCGCAACAGAAAAATCTGTACGAACAAAAGAGCGATCCACCTAAAAATATTTATCAATATAGTTCTACTGTTCATTTTTTACTTCCGTTTGTAAAGATTTTACCTCTTCAGCAAATTTATCCTTAACTACATAAACAAATTGTAACGTACTAAAATTATTGAACAAAGTAACTTCCAAAGTCATGAAACTATCGCCAGTACTTACACTGGTATTTGTTACTCTACCCACTTCTATTCCTCTAGGGAAACCGCCCGAACCAGATGTAATAATCGTGTCTCCAACTTTAACTTTGTAATGATTGGGGATTTCTTTAACGTAAGCTTTACGATAATCAAAATTATCATCGCCCCAAACCAAACTACCAAAAGCATTGTCTTTTTTCAAAACTACACTAATTGCAGTTTCTTGATTTAACAATGGGCGTATGGTGGCAAAATTTTCAGACACATTTTGTACAAAACCAACTACACCTTTACCTGGAGAAATCACTGCCATGTCTTTCATAATGCCATCTTTAATTCCTTTATTGATGGTGATCATGTTGTTGGTTAGGGTAACCGAGTTCTTGAAAACTTTAGCCGAGATTAAGGTATATTGTTGGTGATTGATGGTGTCTTTTACTTTCGTAACTTGAGTACTATCTATCGCATTTATGGCGAGTAATTGCGTTTTTAACGCAGCATTTTCTGCTGCCAAACTATCATTTACCTGTACCAGGTTGAGGTAACGCTTAACCACATTTAGTCGTTTATAAGCAGTACCTACAATTTCATTGGTAGAACTAAAAGTTACGCTACGTTGGTATACATTATTTCTAATCGTTAAAATAATGCCAACGGTAAAAAAGATGATAAAAAAGAAAAATGCGTTGTATCTGCTAAGAAAAATCCAAAGGTTACGCATTTAGGTATTAGGTTATAAGTTATATGTTGTAAGTTACAAGACTTAAAACTTATAACCTACAACCTATAACTCGATTATTGCATTAAGAATTTATAATTTCCAATGTTTTTCAGGGCGATACCCGTACCACGTACAACCGCACGTAAAGGATCTTCGGCAACGTGAACAGGCAATTTAGTTTTTGCAGCCACACGTTTGTCCAAACCTCTTAACAAAGCACCACCACCGGTTAAGTAAATACCAGTTTGGTAAATATCAGCAGAAAGTTCTGGCGGAGTAATCTCCAAAGCTTTCAAAATCGCTTCTTCAATTTTAGAGATCGATTTATCCAAGCAGTGCGCAATTTCAGTGTATGAAACTGTGATTTGTTTAGGCACACCAGTCATTAGATCTCTACCTTGAACGGCAAAATCAGCAGGTGGATCGCTCAATTCTGGTAACGCAGCACCAACTTCAATTTTGATTTTTTCTGCAGTACGGTCACCAATCATAATGTTATGCTGACGACGGATGTAATTCACGATATCCGAATCGAAATTATCTCCAGCCACACGAATAGATTGGTCGCAAACGATCCCCGAAAGTGCAATAACCGCAATTTCAGTAGTACCACCACCAATATCGATAATCATGTTACCCATTGGTTCTTCCACATCAATACCAATACCTACAGCAGCGGCCATTGGCTCGTGGATCAAGTAAACTTCCTTCGCACCAGCAATTTCTGCACTATCCCTAACCGCACGTTTCTCTACTTCTGTAATACCAGAAGGAATACAAATCACCATTCTCAACGAAGGGAACATCCATCCTTTACCACCGTTTAGCATACGGATCATCCCTTTAATCATGGCTTCAGCAGCGTTAAAATCTGCGATTACACCATCTTTCAAAGGTCTAACGGTTCTAATGTTATCGTGGGTTTTACCCTCCATTTGCATCGCCTGACGGCCGATCGCTATAATTTTATTTGTCGATCTGTCGAAAGCCACAATAGAAGGCTCATCAACAACTACTTTATCGTTATGTATAATAAGGGTATTCGCAGTGCCAAGGTCAATGGCAACTTCTTGCGTAAACCAATTAAATAATCCCATGTAAAAGGTATGTTATTGTATGTATTAACAAAAATGTCTAATATCTTAAATGTAAAATTAGACAAAATATTATATTAAGTTTCTTTTTTTCTCTTTGAAAATCAAAACCGGTAATGCTTTTTAAAGTTAGTCCCGCTTTACGCTGTAATCTTTTTGAAAACCTCTGTCATCCTGAGCTTGTCGAAGGATTTGTTTCATAGCTTGCAAGGCTTCGATAAACTCAGCCTGACAACTAAATTCAACTTCAGTCAAAAAGTATTTCCGCTTCAATCGGGTTTAGTTAGGTCGGGTTTAGTGTTTCAAATTTTCCTCCCCTGCCTCCTCCAAAGGGGGATATTCCTCATAGTTTCAAATGCCCCTCTCTGCCTGTTGGCTCTCCCCAAAAGGGAGAGAAAAGCTCTTAGGGATGTTCCGTGCTTTTGGGTCACTAATCCCTAACTCCTGATCCCTGACCCCTAAACTAGTGTTTAAAATGTCTAACCCCAGTAGTTACCATTGCAATACCTTTTTCATTAGCTTTTGCTACAGAATCAGCATCTTTAATGGAACCACCTGGTTGTAAAACTGAAGTAATACCAGCATCAGCAGCAATCTCCACACAATCAGGGAAAGGGAAGAAAGCATCAGAAGCCATAGCAGCACCTTGTACGCTGAAACCAAAAGAAGCCGCTTTTTCAATCGCTTGTCTCAAGGCATCAACTCTAGAAGTTTGACCAACGCCACTTGCAATCAACACATCATCCTTAACCAAAACAATAGTGTTAGATTTAGTATGTTTTACAATTTTATTAGCGAAGTGTAAGTCTTTTAATTCTTGTGCAGTAGGTACTTTTTCAGTAACAGCAGTCATTTGTTCCGGACCTTCGATGGTTAAATCCTTATCTTGCTCAATTACACCATTCAATAAGGTTTTGAATTGTTTTTTGTTCAATTCAACGTAATTGCGTTTCAAGATCACTCTGTTTTTCTTTGCTTTGAACAAATCTACAGCCGCTTGCTCGTAGCTAGGTGCAATTAAAACCTCAAAAAATAAATTATTAATTTCTTCAGCAGTTGCCAAATCAACTTCTCTATTGGTAATTAAAACACCACCAAAAGCAGAAACTGGATCGCAAGCCAAAGCATCGATCCAAGCTTGCTTAACCGTACTTCTAGAAGCTACGCCACAAGCGTTAGTATGTTTCAAAATCGCAAAAGTAGGCTCTTCAAACTCATCGATTAAACTTACAGCTGCATCTACATCAACCAAATTGTTGTAGCTTAATTCCTTTCCGTTCAATTTAGTGAACATCTCATCTAAATTACCGTAGAAAGTTCCTTTCTGGTGAGGATTTTCGCCGTAACGCAAAGTTTGTGCAGTAGCAATACTTTCTTTAAATACGTTTAAAGGCTCTTCATTGTTAAAATAATTGAAGATGGCTGTATCATAATGAGAGGAAGTATGGAAAGCTTTTTTAGCGAAAGCCTTACGTTGTGCTAAAGTTGTAGCACCATCTTGCTCTTGTAGTTGCTCTAATAAAGTAGCGTAATCATCTTTCGATGCAATAATTACCACATCGTTAAAGTTTTTAGCAGCAGCTCTAATTAAAGAGATTCCGCCTATGTCAATTTTCTCGATAATTTCTTCATCAGTTCCGCCACCTTTTACGGTTTCCTCAAAAGGATAAAGATCTACGATTACCAAATCAATTTCTGGGATTTCGTATTGAGCAATTTGCTCTTGATCGCCAGCTAAGTTTCTGCGGTTTAAAATACCACCAAAAACTTTAGGGTGTAAAGTTTTTACGCGTCCACCTAAAATAGAAGGATAGCCAGTCAAGTCTTCTACGGCAGTAACGGGAACATTTAAGTCTTTGATAAACTGTTCGGTCCCACCGGTAGAAAATAAGGTTACACCTTGCTTACCAAGGTACTCAACTAATGGTGCTAAACCATCTTTATAATAAACTGAAATTAAAGCGTTTTTGATCTTTACTGATTGGCTCATTTTGAGGGTATTGTTTTGAGCCGCAAAGGTATGAAAATGAGACGATTTTTAGTGGAGGTTTTTTAAATAAAATTAGAGTTTATGTAAACAGGTTGTTTGGATTTTTAGATGTTTGGTTTTTTAGAAGTTATTAAGTCGGAGAGTTTTGAGGCCGCAAGTCCGAAAAGTTAGCGTTTGCCAAGGTTAGTGACTGTCTATACTTTTTAAAATCGAGAACTGAAAACTGCCTACTGATCCCTATTTCTTTATCTTTTTAATTAAGGTTTCAACAATTTTTGGATAGTGCAAATGCTCTAGCTGTTGACCTTTGAATTTGATCATTTCCAAGTTGTCGTCCTTTTCAATGCGATATTTAGCTTGGTAGATGAACTCGCCTTCATCATAATGCTCATTTACGTAATGGATTGTAATGCCACCTTCAGTATCACCAGCTTCCATTACCGCTTTGTGTACGCGATCACCATACATGCCTTTGCCGCCATACTTAGGTAATAGGGCAGGGTGGATGTTGATCATTCTTCCAGGATATTCCTTCAATAAATTTTGAGGGATTAGCCAAAGGAACCCAGCCAACACAATGAGATCGATATCTAGGTTTTTAAGTAGATCTAACACATCATCAGTCTGATAGAATTCATGTCTATCGAAAATGTGGGAAGGGATTTCGAAGCTGTCCGCTCTTTGTAATACGTACGATTCTGGATTGTTAGTTAATACGAGGGCAACCTCTGCCTCTGTACTACGTTTAAAATGCTCCATAATCTTTTGAGCGTTTGATCCTGATCCTGAAGCAAAAATGGCGATACGTTTCTTCACTGAGTTCTGTGTTTTTTTCAAAAATAATATTTTAAGCCTTTTCGCACTAATTTTAAGCCAAAAAACCTAATTTAATCGAAAATGGCGTGCTGCTGCTATTGTTTTGCTTTCAACGGCTTCGTGCTTAAATCATTAGATGGAAATTTTTTTTTAAAACCATTTTGCATTTATAATTATTACCTCTATATTTGCAGTCCGAAAATAAATACAGAAGAAATAAAAGGCTAAACAATGGCAAATCATAAATCAGCATTAAAAAGAATTAGAGCAAACGCTGCAAAACGTTTACGTAACAGATATCAAGCTAAAACTACACGTACATTCATCAAAAGATTGCGTGCTGCTGAAGATAAAAAAACAGGATTAGAATTACTTCCTAAAGTTATTTCTATGTTGGATCGTTTAGCTAAAAAGAACGTTATCCACAAAAATAAAGCTTCAAACAATAAAGCAAAATTAACCAAGTTCGTTAACAACTTGAAATAATCGCTTTTTTTAACGATATTTAAGACGGTGTCATCGTAAGATGATGCCGTTTTTTTTGTTTTTAAAAAAAATAGCGATGAAAAAAATGACTCTCTTTCTGGCTGCTTTTTTCTTAAGCAGTCTTGTCTTTGCTCAGACAAAATTTGAAATTTCTGGTAAATACAAAACTCCGGTAAATGGGGTAATGCAGATCTCCTATGGAGGAGGAAAATCGGATTCGATACCGATCTTAAATGGTAGTTTTAAATATCAGGGCACGGTAGAAGCTCCATATCTCATAAGCTTGTTTGCTAGTTTGAAAAATATTCCATCAGAATTAAGACTGACAGGTATGAGTTTTTTTGTAGATGGAAGACCTACCATTGTAGAATTGGATACGCTAACAAAGAAAAACACTAGGTTTAATTTTATAGATACGAAGGTAACTTTTGTACAAAAAAGTATTTTTCAAGAAAAGTCTGATTTGCTTAGAAGCGAATTGAACGGTTTAGATGTTTCTAAAGATGAGGATAAGAAGAAAGCGCAAGAAATTGTACTTGCCAATTTAAGGAGAAATAAATCTGAAAAGGAACGGAGTATTTTAATCAGTGAGAATTCACGGTTTTTATCGAAGGATAAAATGATGGATTTGTACAACGGCTTTAGCGACAAGATCAGATCATCTTCATACGGCGTTCAGATTAAAAATGCAGCGTTAACAAAGTACAAGCTAAAAATTGGAGAAACTTTACCGTTATTTTCTCAAAAGGATTCTAAGGGTGATATTTTCAAAAGCTCTAACTTAAAAGGAAAATATGTTTTGATTGATTTTTGGGCTTCTTGGTGTGTGCCATGTCGCAAAGACAATCCGAATTTAGTAAATGCGTTTACTAAATTTAGGAATAAGGGTTTTGATATTTTAGGTATATCCCTAGATACAAAGAGAAGTAATTGGTTAGAGGCAATTAACGCAGATGGCTTAACTTGGCAGCACGTATCCGATTTGCAAGGTTGGGATAATGAAGTGGCCAGTATGTTTAGCATTACTTCAGTTCCTTCGAATATATTGATTGATCGCGAAGGAAAGATCATTGCTTTAAATCTTAGGGGGGAAGAATTGGAGAAAAAACTCTCCGAAGTCCTGCTTTAAATAATTCTACATCTATGTCTATCTATGAAAACAAACTAGGTATCAAAGCTTGGGCAGAAGCTGATCGGCCTAGAGAAAAACTCCTGCAACAAGGTCGGCGGCAGCTTACCGACGCGGAGCTCATTGCCATCTTAATTGGTTCGGGTAGTAGGAATGAAACTGCGGTGGATTTGAGCAAGCGCATTTTAGGTTCTTGCCAAAATGACCTCCACAAGCTAGCGCAACTTGGTGTGAAAGAACTATCCAAATTTAAAGGTATCGGCGAAGCCAAAGCCATCACTATTGTTGCTGCTTTGGAATTGGGAAGACGAAGAAAAGATGCCGAGCCAGCCGATGTACAAAAGGTAAATTCATCTATTGATGTACATCGAGTGATTAAAGCTGATTTGGCAGATCTGCCCCATGAAGAGTTTTGGGTAATTTTACTCAATCGTGCTAATACCGTAATTGGAAAGTATTTTTTGAGCAAAGGTGGTCAGGCGGGAACGGTTGTTGATCCGAAAATGGTTTTTAAAATTGCCTTGGAGCATGGTGCCGCTTCGGTAGTTTTAGTTCATAATCATCCCTCTGGTAGTTTAAAACCAAGCAGTGCAGATGTGAGTATTACCAAGAAATTGATGGAGCTGGGAAAGATGATGGAGATTGCGGTGCACGATCATTTGATCGTTTATAATGATACTTTTTTAAGCCTTGCAGATGAAGGCTACGTTTAGCTCATAAAAAAAACAGCACTCAGTTTTTAATTTCTGAGTGCTGTTTTAGCATATTTAGTAACCAGGATTTGGTTTAAGTACGCCGTTCGATAAGGTGATTTGTGCAGGAGGAATAGGTAACCTTCCTCGTTTCGAAACATCCCAATCCATCTGGTAAGCATTTGCAGGTGTGTTAGCTCCGCTTGTTAATGTAATTGGACCACCCAAGCTGCTCGTTCCGTTATAATACGGGCCAATTAGGCTAGAAGCATCGATCATCTGTTTTGCGTATGGCAAGCCGTAACGTAGTAAATCCCAATAACGAATACCTTCGCCAGCTAATTCTACTCTGCGCTCGTGTCTGATGTTGTCAATAGTTGCTACACGATTCCCTAGGCCAACACGACTGCGAACTCTATTTAAATAAGCATCAGCTTTGGTTTGGTCTACACCAATATTCAATTCTGAAGCCATCAATAATACATCAGAAAATCTGATTGCATGAAGGTTTTGTCCCCAGTTAATGTCATTTAATCCTGAGGCTGTTTTGTATTCGCTAGTGGTATTGTACTTGTTGTTAAAGTAACCAGTATGTTGCCATCCTTTGATAATTCCCGGAGCAGCGGCGGTAGAATTTAGTACCAATATAGTTGCTGCACGGCGTGGATCTAAGACAGGCGTGGTTTCAAAAGCTCGGTACAATGACTCCGTTGGAACCGCGTTACTAAAACCTGCTGTGTAAGGATTTCCGTTTACACCTCTTGGACCGAAATAAAGTACATTGTAGTTTCCTTGTGCACGGAACTGATCGCTGGTGCTACCAGATACGGGTTGTGTATTGCTATGTACCACTTCCCAAACAGATTCGATACCTAGTTCATTAGCTTTTCTCCAAATATCACTGTAATTGCCAATTAAATCAAAACCTGCAGAAGGCGCAATGATTTCGTCTAGATAAGTGCGTACAGCAGCCGCATCAATCACTTTTGTTCCGGTATTTAATTCAGTATTGTAAACACCTTTGTTAAATAAGTAAACTCTTGCCAATAGGGCAGAAGCCGACCAGTAGGTAGCACGACCAGCATTTGCTTTCATGCTGGTTTTAGGCAAAACGGCCATTGCATCTACCAAGTCTTTAGCAATTTGATTAAATACTTCTTGTGGTGGTGCCTGTGGTTGGTTGTATTCATCTGGAGCCTGTTGTTTAATGATTAAAGGCACGTTTTCAAACCATTTTACCAAATCGAAATAGAAATGCGCCCTTAAAAACTTAGCCTCGCCAGTTGTTAAAGCTTTAAAATTAGCGGTGCTTTCTACGCGATCGATGTTGGCTAAATAAGTATTTGCTCTGGCAATACCTTGGTAGTAGATACTCCACACACTTCCATAGGTACCATCGTTTGCATTGAATGGTGCAGTTGTAGTTGCCTTGAAGTTTTCTATACCCTTAACGCCAACCGCATCAGAAGAGCTTCCGCCACCAGAGTAGGCGTCATCAGAAGCAGCTTCGGCCCAACCCATTAATGGTGTATGACCTTGGTTAATATTTCCCCATTGTAAAACATGATAAATGCCAGCTAACGCTTGTGTAGCCTGTAATTCTGTTTTAAAGAAATTACTTTCTTCGATTTGAGAAGCGGGTGTTATTTCTAAGAAAGATTTTTTACATCCGTTGGTAACAAGCAGTAAAGTAGCGGCTACCAAGAACATTATATTTTTTTGTATATGTTGCATGATTAGATTCTTTAAAGGGTTATAACTTTACATTGACACCGAAACGGAAAGTTCTTGCTTGAGGATAAACACCTCTGTCAATTCCTAATGACAACGGGCTGCTTGCGCCAATTTCTGGATCAAACCCGGTGTAATTGGTAAGGGTGAAAGCGTTATCCACAGCTACAAAAAATCTCAAGCCATTTACACGTACTTTTTGTGTTAATAATTGAGGTAAAGTGTATCCTAATTGAATGTTTTTCACACGAACAAAGCTGCCATCTTCCAATAAAAGATCTGAAACGGTTGCGTAGTTACGGTTTGGATCTGTAGTTACAAAACGAGGGAATTTAGCATCTGTGTTGCTTGGCGACCAGTAATCTAACATGGTTGCTGGCATATTTGAAACTGTTTTGTCGAATCGGTAATTACCGTTAAATACTTTGTGACCAAACATTCCTATACCGAAGACACTCAGGTCAAAGTTTTTGTAATTTACATTGATGGTTAAGCCAGAAATGTATTTCGGATTTGGATCGCCGATGTTGGTTCGGTCGTTATCATTAATTACACCATCACCATTGGTATCTATAAACTTCAAATCTCCAGGTTTAGCATTCGGCTGTATTTTGGTTACATTACCGGTATTAGGATTGGTAAAGGTGTAAGCATCTATCTCGGCTTGCGATTGGAAAATGCCAGCAGTTCTTTGCCCCCAGAAGTATCCGATTGGCTGCCCAACCGACATACGGGTGATACTTCCCATACTGATATAGGCAGCTCCAGCAATGGCCTGAGCGGTATTGTTGATTCTGGTAACCTCATTTTTGTTATGAGAAATGTTGAATGAAACACCTAACCCCCAATCTTTACCAAATTTCTCATTGTAGTTAATTCCTAATTCAATCCCTTTGTTTTGTACGTTACCGCCATTCACAAATGGTGCACTGTAGCCTACACTTGCCAAAATGTTCGGGCGAATCAATAAGTCTTTAGTTGTTTTTATGTAGTAATCAGCAGATACTGATAGTTTATCCTTAAAGAAGTTTACATCTAAACCAAAGTTGGTTTGCTCACTGGTTTCCCATTTAAGATCAGGGTTTGAAATAGCACCTAAAGAAGCGCCGCTATACAAATATTCTGCTCCAGTGCCATTTACAAAAGTGTAGCCGTTGTTGGCGGTATTAATTGTTGAAGCCCAAGGGAATGAACTACCTAAGTTTTCGTTGCCATTTTGACCCCATGAAGCACGGAGTTTTAAGAATGAAATTGCATTTACATCAAAGAAAGACTCTTTAGAAACCACCCATCCACCGGAGATAGAAGGAAAGGTTGCATAAGGGTTATTTCTTCCAAAACGTGATGAACCATCACGACGGATGATACCTGAAAGCAAGTATTTGTCGTCGTAGCTATAAGCAAATCTACCGAAGTAAGAAGCTAATGTTCTGCGATCTGCGCCACCACCGTTTATGCTCGAAGTGATATCGGTAGCTACATCGATGTAAGCTAAATCTGGATCGATGGGAGAGTTGTCGTTTCTCGAACCGCTCAAGTTTTGAGTGAAAAATTTATAAGCCGATTGTCCTGCAATTAATTGGATGTTGTGCTTTTTAACGTCTAGATTATAGCTTAATACATTTTCTACTTGCCAAGTGTTGGTACGGTAGAAATTAGTAGTTACTCTTGAGAAAGTTTGATTAGACGTTGGGAGTAAGTAGTAGATTGGCGTGTAGCTGTTCACATTTTCATTAGCTAAATCCATTCCGTAGCTAGACCTAAATTTAAGGTTCTTTAGAATGCTTAGTTCTGCATAAACATTTCCTAGCAATTTGTCTATTTTACGATTGCCGTTAATGATGGCAATTTGTGCTAACGGATTGGCAAAAGTAGCTTCTGGAGATATGCCAAAAATACCATTTGCATCACGAACCGCATTTACGTTGTAGTTAGCCAATTTTGTAGGGTCGGTTTCGTAAAGTGGCGTAATTGGGTCGATGCTAATCGCGTTACCTAAAACGTGTCCACCTTGATCTCCATTGTCAAAAATTGCTCTTCTATCGGTATTGATGTAATTTAAGTTGGTTCCGATTTTTAGGAAGTTGGTTATTTTCTGATCAACGTTCAATCTGAAAGTGTAACGAGTAAACTCAGAATTTTTTCCACCAATAACGCCTTCTTGACCAAAGTAAGAGAACTTAGCTAGATAAGTAGATTTGTCGTTACCACCAGAGGCAGAAACTTGATGATCGAAAATAGGTTTGTTGCTTTGGAATAAGGCATCTTGCCAATTCGTTCCCGTACCAAGTGCAGATGGGTTTGGATAAGGTAATGGATTGCTTGGATTTGCATTGGTAGAACCAACGTTCATCATCTCTGCATACTGAGTTGCATTTAAAACATCAAGTTTACGCCAAGCATTTTGTACGCCGTAGTAACCATCATAACTTAATTGAGGTTTACCTGCAGTTCCCTTTTTGGTAGTAATTAAAATAACACCATTGGCACCTCTAGCCCCATAAATGGCAGAAGAAGCCGCATCTTTTAATACATCCATACGTTCGATGTCGCCAGGGTTTAAGTATTCGATAGTACTTACTGGAAATCCATCAACGATAAAAAGCGGATCTGGACTGTTGTTAGTTCCTGTACCTCTAATCCTGATCATTGGTTTATCTCCTGGTTGTCCGTTTTGGTTAAGTACCAATACGCCGGGTGCGTTTCCTTGAAGAGCTTGTTCTACACGGGTAATCGATAGTTTTTCTATGGTTTTGCTTTGTACCGATGTAATTGCAGTAGTAAGGTTTTGCTTTTTCTCACTACCATAACCCACAACTACTATCTCCTGCAAAGCAGAAGATGAAGCTTGTAAAATCACTTCTAGTGTAGCTGGTGTAGCATCACTAATTCTGATTTCTTTGGTGATAAATCCTATGTAGCTAACTACTAAGGTATGGCCAGGCGTTAACTGCTTTAAAGTGATTTCCCCATTTAAATCCGTACTATAGTTTTTGCTAGTTTCCTTGACAAGAATATTTGCCCCAGGTAAAGCTAATTTCATCGTATCCAAAACTTTAACCTTAATGTCGATAAAGGCTTGGGCGGAAACATTGTTACTAACAGCAGTTTTGATTTTTGGCTGTATTACAATAGTTTTCTTAGCGATGGTGTAGGTGTAGGGCAGTTCCTTTAGTAAAGTCGACAAGGCATCGTCAATGCTTGCAGATTTGATATTCACGCTCACATTGAGTTGATTAATGTCATCTCCTTTCCAAAAGAAACTATAGCCACTTTGCTTTTCTATATCTGAAAATACTGTGGTGATAGGTTTGTTCTTAGCTGTAAGAGATATGAGTTGAGCATATCCTTTAGCCGATACCTGTAAACAGGCAATGGTCATCAATAATATTGTGATTTTCATTGCTTTAACTAGTGTTTTTGGGATTGCAAACTGTTTAAAAACAGTTTTAACACCTAAGTTTAAAATCATACTTTTGTTGTGTTATTTGGTTTTACGAATTAATTAGATCCAAGTTTGATAATTTTGGGCCAGATAATTTTGCCGGGGGTGTTGGAGCACTTCCGGTTTTTTATTTTTTGGCTATTGAGTGTAGAATTATTTTCTTTCCATAGTTTCCTTTCTCTGTTTTAAATTGATAGCTTTTTTATGGCATTACGATCAGCTTTCTTTTGCCGTTCGCATTTATTTTATCGTCTATTTTGAAGTGTACTTGTCCAAGTTGTAATACCTTGAGTACTTCGCTTAGCGTGTAATTTCTATCTATCTTCCCGAAAAAGCGTTCATTAGTGATTCTGCCTTCGTAAACCACCTCAATAGGGTACCATCTTTCTAATTGTTTCATCAAACTGATGATATCGGTGTTGTCGAATTTAAAGAGGCCATTTTTCCAGGCAATAGCTTTTTCTACATCAGCCTCTGATACGTTGATGATGTCTTTTTCTAAAGAAATGTTGGCTTGTTGCCCAGGCTTTAAGAGTTTTGCTTCCTTATTTTGCGAAATTCTAATGCTGCCTTCTACCAAAGTAGTTTGATATAGCTTTTGGTCGCCATAAGCGTTAACATTGAACTGTGTTCCCAAGACTTCAATTTTCTGCCCGCCAGTGTTCACCCTAAATGACACTTTTTCTTTGCCATTTTTAAGCGTTGCTACTTCGAAATAGGTTTCGCCAGTGGTGCTTACCTCTCTTATGTTGCCGGTGAATTGGCTGGGGAAGGTAATTGACGAAGCAGCGTTGAGCCAAACTTTGGTGCCATCGCTTAATACGACCTGAAATTGACCACCAATCGGTGTACTGATGGTATTTAACTGGTTTACTATACTTCTGTTTTTGTTAGAGCCTTGATAAGTTAACATTCCACTATTCATTTTGATAATGGTCATATTTCCTTCTGCTGCTACTTGTCCATTAGGTTTGTCTTCTAAAACAATTTGGCGGCCATCAGCTAAAGTCAATATTGCTTTGTCACCTCCGGGTGCTACATCGGGTGTTAAGGCTAATTGATTTTCTTTTATTTCCGGTTTAGATGATGGTTTAAATAAAGTGATGCCAGCAATCAACAATACAATTGCGGCTGCTACTGAGGCATATCTTACCAAGTGTAAATGACGTTTTTTGGGCTGTTCGGAAGTTAGCTGATCAAGCTGATTGAAGAGGCGTTGTTTGCTCATTTGTTTTTGAGCATCAGTTAATTCAGGTGCGGTTTCATCCTCAAAAGAATCGTACCAAGCATCAAGCTCTTCCATTTCTGAGGGCGTTGCAATGCCTTGCTCAAATCGATCAAGGAGAAATAGTATTCGGTTCTTTTGTACATCCATTTCAAATACAAATAACTTAACTCGCTAAAAGGTGCTAGTTAAAATTGAAAAAAAATAAAAGTTGTGCTAGGGTGCTCGTTAGAGCGTGAAAAGAGCACACAGGATACCTAGTAAATCTGGGTTGTGGTGCTTAAAATTTGTTTTTAAAATGTTGGTGGCTTTGGTAATATGTTTTTTTACGGTGCTTACCGAAATCCCCAATTTATCGGAAATATCTTTATGGGAAAGATGTTGGTAGCGACTTAACATAAAAACCTCTTTGCACTTTTCTGGCATCTGCGCAGTAGCAGCCATAATTAAGGCATTCAGTTCCTTTTTTTGGAAAGCCTCATCTGGAGCCGGAGCATGAATTTTTTGTACAGTTAGTTCTCTATCTAAATAAGACTGATGTATTTGTTGCGAACGGTAATGATTGTAGATTTTGTATTTGACCGCTGTTTTTAGATAAGCTTCCAAAGAAGAGTTTAGCTGAAGTTCATTTCTTCGGACAAATAAGTCCACAAAAATCTCCTGAACAATTTCTTCTGAGGTCTCTAAACACCTTAAACGTTTGAAACAGGTATGTATCAGCATCTCCCAATAACGATCATAAAGCACGGCAAATGCTTTGCGGTCGTCATCGTTACAGATACGCGAGAGTAGATGTTCATCGCTAACTGAAGATAGTTCCCTGTCGTTCATATTTGGTCAAAAGTAGGCTAAGATAGTAAACTTATTGTGATTAAATGATGAACTTTAGGTTGCGTTTATGCTTAAAAAAACTTTCTTTTTGTGTTTTTTGTTTTCTTTTAAGTTTGGTTTAATTCTTTAAATGATTGATTATATGTTAGTTATGGTTTTTTGTGCGCTGTTGTTTATATAGAAATAACATTGTCCTTGTTAGAATTAAGCTCGAATTTTTACTTTTGGTAATAATCAAAGTAATCAAATCGAATAAGATGAAAAAAATAGTAGCTATCCTTTTGCTAGTTGTTGCTGGCTTTCAAGTTCAGGCTCAAAAAAATCAGGCCATTAATATCATTACCTATAATATAAGATATAGTACAGAGAAAGATGGTATACACGCATGGTCGAAGAGAAAAGACAATGTAAAGGCCTTAGTGAAATTCCATGATACTGATATTTTATGTACGCAAGAAGCTTTGGCAGAGCAATACGATTTTCTCTTAGAAAATTCTGATTTCGAAGCTGTAGGTGCGGGCAGGGATGACGGCAAACGTAAAGGTGAATTTTCTCCAATCTATTACAATAAAAATAGATTTACTAAGAAGGATGGAGGTGTTTTTTGGTTGTCGCAAACACCAAATGTGCCAAGCAAGGGTTGGGATGCAATGTTCAATCGCGTTTGCACCTGGGTAAGGTTATATGATAAACTGAATAAAAAAGAGTTTTTGGTTTTTAATACGCATTATGATCATGTTGGTGTACAGGCAAGGATTGAATCAGCTAAATTGATCAAGCAAAAAATCCAAGAGATTGCTCCTAAACTTCCGGTAGTTTATACAGGTGATTTAAATGTAACTCCTGAAACTGATGCGATTGCAACCATCAAATCTTTCTTGAATGATAGCAAAGAAGTTTCAATTGAGGCACCGTATGGTCCAGAAGGAACTTTCAACGGTTTCAAATACGATAGCCCTTTAAAAGAAAGGATCGATTATATTTTCGTGAATAAAGGTTTTAAGGTGCAGAAATATGGTGTATTGACAGATAGCAAAGATCAACGCTATTTTTCAGATCACATGCCTGTCTTTGCGAAATTGTTCTTTTAGCCCCTAAATCCCCTAAAGTGGACTTGATTTGACAGAAAGTGGTGTGATTTTTTGACGACTTACGAAGTTTTTAAAACTTCGTAAGTCTTATAAACTGTTTAAATTTTTCTCAAAAAAATACAGATGGGCGGGGACGCCCATATATGATGGTGGTCAGGGCTTGGCGTCCTCGCCAAGCCTAAGCTGTAAAATATTTGAATAAAAATTAAACAGTTTCTTAATCCTTCTCCTTTACCTTTATAAATAATATCTTTGCACTTTATTTTGCATGAGGTACGATTTGGACATTAGTCTCATATCTAATATCTCATATCTCAAATCTAAGTAAATGAAAATATCATATAGCTGGCTTAAACAAATATTAAAAACGGATAAAACTCCTCAAGAACTTTCGTTGATCTTAACCAATATAGGTTTAGAGGTTGAAAGCTTAGAGAAAGTGCAAACTATTCCTGGAGGATTGGAAGGTTTGGTAATTGGATATGTAGAAGAGCGAGCGCAACACCCAAATGCAGATAGATTAAGTGTAACCAAAGTAAATGTTGGTGGACCAGAATTGCTACAGATTGTTTGTGGTGCCCCAAATGTGGCGGCCGGACAAAAGGTAGTAGTTGCCGTGGTAGGTACTACTGTTCATCCAAACGAAGGCGAGCCTTTTAAAATCAACAAATCGAAGATTAGAGGTGAAGTTTCTGAAGGTATGATTTGTGCCGAAGATGAAATTGGTTTAGGTGGTTCTCATGCAGGGATCATGGTATTGCCAGAAGATGCACCGCTAGGCTTGGAAGCTAAAAAATATTTTAACGTTGATGATGACTATTTGTTCGAAATTGGTTTAACGCCAAATCGTGCAGATGCAGCTTCTCACTTAGGTGTAGCTAGAGATTTGGCTGCTTACTTGCGTACAAGCTACCAATTGCCTGATGTTTCTGCTTTCAAAAGTGAGAATGAAAACTTAAACATTGCGGTGGAAGTTGAAGCTACAGATGCTTGTCCGCGTTATAGTAGTGTGAGCATTAGTGGAGTAACTGTAAAACCTTCACCAGACTGGTTGGCAGCTAAATTGAAAGTAATTGGCGTTCGTCCAATTAATAATATAGTAGATGTTACCAATTACGTATTGCACGAGTTGGGACAGCCTTTGCACGCTTTTGATGCAGGCCAAATTGCAGGTAGAAAAATCATCGTTAAAAAATGTGCTGAGGGTACACCATTTGTAACTTTGGATGGGATAGAGCGAAAACTTTCTGCGGAAGATCTAATGATTTGCGATGCGGAGAAACCTTTGTGTATTGCAGGCGTTTTCGGCGGAATTGGTTCGGGCGTTACTGAACAAACGACCAATGTATTTTTGGAAAGTGCTTATTTCAACGCTGTTTCTGTGCGCAAAACATCTAAGAGACATGGCTTGAAAACTGATGCTTCTTTCCGTTTTGAGCGTGGTACAGATCCGGAAATTACGGTATTAGCTTTGCAGAGAGCAGCTTTACTAATTAAAGAAGTTGCTGGTGGCGAAATTTCTTCATCAGTTTCTGATATTTATCCTGTAAAAGCGCAACCATTTGAAGTACCAGTTAAATATCAAAACATTGTTGATTTAATTGGTAAGGATATTCCTGCTGCAGAAATTAAGGAAATTATAACTGCTTTGGGCATCAGCATTGCTAAAGAAAATGCTGAAGGTTTAGATTTATTGGTGCCTGCTTATAAAGTTGATGTTACCCGTGAGTGCGATATCACCGAAGAAGTTTTGCGTATCTACGGTTATGATAATATCGAAATTCCTTCGAAAGTAAATGCTTCGTTGGCCTACACCGTAAAACCGAATAAAGAAAATATTCAAAACTTGGTTGCTGATATGCTAACCGCAAACGGTTTTGTAGAAATTTGGTGTAACTCTTTAACTCGTTTGGCTAACTCTAAAAATGAAGCGGAAGCGGTTCAGATTTTGAATCCGTTGAGTTCTGATTTGAACGCAATGCGCCAAAGCTTGTTACAACCAGCTTTAGAGAGTGTAGCTTATAATATCAACCGTAAAAACTCGGATATTAAATTTTATGAGTTCGGTAAAACTTACCACCTAATTGAAGGTAAATATGTAGAACGCCCTCGTTTATTAATTGTGTTAAGTGGTGCCAAACAAAACGAGCAATGGAACCATCAATCTACGCCATCAACTTTTTATAACTTAAAAGCGGCGGTAGATGCAGTGGTAACACGTTTAGGTCTTTCGAGTTTCCAAACTACTGAGTTGAAGGATGAGAATTTCGCCTATGGCTTAAAATACTTTAGAGGTGATAAAACCTTGGTGAGTTTTGGTGCGGTAACTTCAGCTGATAAAAAAGCTGCTGGATTGAAACAAGATATTTTCTACGCTGATTTTGACTGGGCTTTTGTATTGGATGCCTTGAAGAAAAATAAAATCATCAACAAGGAGGTGCCTAAATATCCAGCGGTTAGAAGAGATTTATCGTTATTGGTAGATCAGGCAATAACTTTCGATGAATTGAAAACCATTGCTTTCAAATCTGAGAAGAAATTGGTTAAAAATGTACAAGTATTTGATGTTTACCAAGGCGATAAATTACCAGAAGGTAAAAAATCTTATGCCTTAAACTTCACTTTGCAAGATGAAGAGCAAACTCTGACTGATAAACAGATAGATAGCATTATGCAAAAGATTATTACTAACTTAGCGCAAACTGCTAAAGCAGAAATAAGATAAAATAAGTTTAAAGTAAAAGTTTTAGAGTTGGAAGTTTTAGGCGATATGTCGAAACATTCTCTCATTTAGCATTTACTCATTCAAAATTTAAATTAAAAAATGGCTGCTGTAGCTGATCAACTTAATAGTGTAATGCAAAAAACTGCTCGGTTAATTGAGCTTTGTAATGCTTTACAGGAAGAAAATCAATTGTTGAAGGCCGAAAATCAGCAGCAAAAGCAAGCTTTAGATAGTGCTAAAAACGCTCATTTAGAGTTAGATGAAAAGATAAGGGTACTCAAATTAGCAAAGAGTATTGAAGGAACAAGTGAAAAGACACTTGATATAAAGCAAAAAATTAACGAATTTGTGCGTGAAATTGATAAGTGTGTGGCCTTGCTTAAGAAATAAGTAGGCAGAGATTAATTGAAACAAAGCTAAAAAATGGGAGAAATCTCGATTAAAATAACTATCGCCGACCGTATTTACCCTTTAAAGGTGAGTATGGAAGAAGAGGAAATTGTGAGAAGAGCGGCAAAAATTATCAACGAGCGTATAAAAGACTATCAAGAAAATTATGCGGTTAGAGATAAGCAAGATTTGTTGTCGATGGCGGTTCTACATTATGCTACAGCTGTTTTAAAGGCAGAGCATAAGGTACAGCAACAAGACACAACCGTAGCTGATAAAGTTGAGGAATTAGATAGTTTATTGAGCGGATTTTTTTCTAAATAAATGTTCTTTATGCCTTTTTGGGTTTCAAAGAGGTTTTCTATAGCTAGTATTTGGCCGTGGCTAAATTTTTATGTTTCTTTTAATTGGTGTGAAAGCACATTTGGACATAATAATTTAGTAACGGCTTTTTTTATATACAAAACCTAGATGGTGCGGAGCATCATCAACATAAACAAACAGAATAGAATGGAAATATTAGGAATAGTAGGATGCGTGCTGGCCAGCTTAGTTGTTGGTATAGCAATTGGCAGATACCTGCTGCGTAGCCTGTTAAAGCAACAGGAAATAGCGGCGCAGACGAAGGCGAAGAAGATTTTAAAAGAGGCGGAAAACAATGCCGAAATCTTAAAGAAAAACAAATTACTGGAAGCAAAGGAGAAGTTTTTACAGTTAAAAGCTGAACATGAGCAACAGGTACAGTCTCGCAATAGCGAAGTAGCTCAACGAGAAAATACAATTAAGCAAAAAGAACAATCTTTAAATTCTAAACTAGAAAATGCTAACAGAAAAGAGCAAGATTTAGATAAGCAGAGAGATAATTTAGAGAAACAAACTGCTTTGGCTATAAAGAAACAGGAAGAAGTAGATATACTTAAAAATCAACATGTACAGCAATTAGAAACTATTGCTGGTCTAAGTGCCGAAGAAGCTAAAAACCAGTTGGTAGAAAATATGAAAGCAGAAGCCCGTTCGCAAGCTTTAATGCAGGTAAAAGATATTGTTGACGAAGCTAAACTGACTGCAAGTAAAGAAGCGAAGAAAGTAGTGATCCAAACTATTCAGCGTACAGCCGCAGAAGCAGCAATTGAAAATTCGGTTTCTATTTTCCATATCGATAGCGATGAAATCAAAGGTCGTGTAATTGGTAGAGAAGGTCGTAACATTCGTGCATTAGAAGCTGCTACAGGTATCGAGATTATTGTTGATGATACGCCTGAGGCAATTATTCTTTCTGGTTTCGATCCGGTAAGAAGAGAGATTGCCCGTTTGGCTTTGCACCGTTTGGTGACTGACGGTCGTATCCACCCAGCTCGTATCGAAGAGATTGTAGCTAAAACAAAAAAGCAAATTGAAGATGAGATTATTGAGATTGGTGAGCGTACAGTAATCGATTTGGGTATCCACGGTTTACACCCAGAGTTAATTAGAATGGTGGGCCGTATGCGTTATCGCTCTTCTTACGGGCAAAACTTATTGCACCACTCTCGCGAGGTAGCTAATTTCTGTGCTACCATGGCGGCAGAGTTAGGCTTAAATGCGAAGTTGGCTAAACGTGCTGGTCTATTACATGATATAGGTAAAGTGCCTGATGATAACCCGGAATTGCCACACGCTATCTTGGGTATGCAATTGGCTGAGAAATATAAAGAACATCCAGATGTTTGCAACGCTATTGGCGCTCACCACGATGAGATCGAGATGACTTCGTTAATTGCTCCAATTATCCAAGCTTGTGACTCTATTTCTGGTGCTCGTCCGGGTGCTCGTAGAGAAGTGGTGGAAAGCTACATCAAGCGTTTGAAAGAGTTAGAAGAATTGGCCCTTTCTTATCCAGGTGTAGAGAAAACTTTTGCTATCCAGGCAGGTAGAGAGTTACGTGTAGTGGTAGAAAGCGAAAGAGTAACTGATCAACAGGCAGAATTGTTAGCGGCAGATATCTCTAACCGTATCCAAACCGAGATGACTTATCCGGGTCAAATTAAAGTAACGGTAATAAGAGAAACCCGTTCGGTGGCATTTGCAAAATAGCACACCATGTCATTCTGAGCGCAGCGAAGAATCTAAATAGTGACCGTCATTTCGACGACGAAGGAGTAGAACTCTAGCAATTTGTTAGATTTCTCAAATACGTTCGAAATGACGGTTTCTTTTTGAATGCCCTTTTTTCTTATTTTTACAAACCAAAACTAACCCGTTATGAGCAAGACTGTAAAAGCACCAGAGAGAAAGCCTGTAGATATCTTATTTGATAAATATGCAGAAAGCCATCAAAATGGAACCAATAAATTAATCCATTGGATTTGCGTTCCCTTAATAGTGTTTAGTCTTTTAGGATTAGTTTGGCAAATTCCTTTTCCGCAGTTAGCTTTTTTAGGGCAATATCAAACTTTCTTTAATTGGGCGTCCTTCTTACTTGCTTTTTCATTGTATTATTACTTTACACTATCGCCGGTGTTATTCTTCCTGATGATTTGGGTAGTAGCTGCGATGAGTTTTGTAATCGTAAAAATAGAACAAGCTGTAGGCTTAGGTAGCGGGACAGCTTATGGCATTTATGCCTTAATTTTTGTACTGGCTTGGGTTGGTCAATTCATCGGTCATAAGATAGAAGGAAAAAAGCCTTCATTTTTAGAAGATGTTAAGTTTTTGTTAATTGGCCCAATTTGGTTATTGCACTTTATCTGCAAAAAAATCGGCTTGAAATATTAATACAAAAGCCATAATGACGACCTTTAACAATTTGTTAACCTCTCGGTAAACAAATGTTAATTTCAGGCTAACACGAAGCTAACATTGTGATAATAGTTTTGCCCTAATTAAAAATAAGGCAAATTGAAATCACAATTAACTCTAAAAAAAGCACTACTAACCATCATGTTCGTGTTAGGCAGTGTACTTGTTTTCGCACAGGGAACAGGAAAAATTGCAGGAACTGTAACGGATAAAACTACTGGAGAGACACTAATTAGTGCTGCTGTTAAAGTAGCGGGTTCAAATAAAGTTGCAGGAACTGATGCTAACGGAAAATATATTATTGGTGGATTAGCAGCTGGGAAATATACTATAGAAGTTTCTTACGTTAGTTATCTTCCAAAAATCATCAAATTGGTTGAAGTAAAAGACAATGTTACAACAACCTTGAACATAGCTTTAGAAGAATCTAGTGCTACTTTAAATCAAGTAGTAGTTGCTGGAAAAGCAAATAAGGAATCTAGTAATGCGCTATTAGCAGAAAGAAAAAATTCGACTTTAGTAGTTCAAAAAATCGGTGCACAGGAGTTGAGCCGTAAAGGTCTTTCGAATGTAGCTGAAGGTGTGAGTAAAATTGCTGGCGTATCAATGGTTGGCAATAAAAATGTTTTTGTTAGAGGTTTAGGAGACCGTTACAACAATACTACATTAAATGGATTACCTATACCTTCTACAAATCCAGACTTGAAATTAATTCCATTAGATATTTTTCCTACTTCAGTAGTTAAGAATATTGGTGTAACTAAATCTTATTCTCCAGAATTGTACGGCGATTTCTCAGGAGGTTCTATTGATATCGTAACTAAAGATTATCCAGAACAAGGTTTCTTTAAAGTCGGATTGTCTAGTGGCTATAACTCAATTACTACAGGTAAAGATTTCTATACTACCCAAAGAAGCTTTTTAAATTTCGCAGGTTTTGATAGAGTTGAAAGAGCATTACCGCAAGCCATCGACAATATGCGTATCTACAGATCTACAGAACGCCCTAATTTGAAACCAAATTTTGCAACTAAATGGTCACCAGAAACTATTACAGCGCCGGTAGCTACAGGTTTCTCATTATCTGGAGGCGATTCGTACGATTTAGGCAACAACAGAAAATTTGGCTACTTGGCAAGTTTAGGTTATAAAAATGATCTTCGTTTCAACGATGGTATCAGTGCTATTTACAACGCACAGCAAGCGCCAGATTATTTATACCAAACAGAACGGTTCAGCTTTACAACGAATACTTCTGCCTTGTTGAACTTATACTACAAACCAGGAAGCAAGAGCAGCTACAGCGTAACTGGTATGTTTGTTAACGATTCTGGAAATGATATTTTCAACCAACAAGGTTTTAAGGCCGATTTAAGTGGTGATATTTATGCGAGAAGAAATTCTTATGTGCAAAATTCATTATTAACTGGACAGTTTTCTGGTACAAATAACTTTAGTGAGCGTTTCAATTTGAAATATACTTTAGGTTATACAAACATTACCGGAAGTACGCCAGATAGGGTTCAAAATACCTTCATTGACAATAAAAATGCAACTTATTCATTTTTGAAACTTAACAATAGTGATAACCACAGGTTTTTTGCGGATTTAAATGAGGATGATTTCTCTGGTAACATCACTGCCGAGTTAAAATCAAAAAATACGGAATCGGCGTTTAAAACTTTGCAATTCGGGTTTCAAGGCAGGTACAAATCTAGGGTTTTCAATTCGCGACAATTTGAAACGAAAATCGGTTTAAACCCAGTGTTAAATTTAAACCAAGTAGATCTTTATTTAAATGACAACAACTTAGGAAGCGGTAACGATGAAAATTCATTTAGATACGATGAATCTTATTATGCGCCAAATAACTATGAAGCAGATTTGATGATTGCAGCTTCGTTTGTGAATTTCAATTTCGAATTTAATAAAAGATTGAAATTAATTGCTGGTGTAAGAGCAGAGTATTCAGAACAAAACACTTACTACAAATTAGGTAGCCAAACTTACGATTCTCCTTTTAGGGTGAAAACAATTGATGGCTTAGATCTATTGCCAGCATTGACGTTGAAGTATGCGCTTGATGATAAATCTAACGTGTTGTTCGCAGCAAGTAAGACTATTTCTCGTCCGCAATTTGTGGAGGCTGCACCATTTAGATACAACGTTGGTTTCGGTATAGCCGAAGGTGAAGGTAACCCAGATTTGGTAAATAGCGATAACTACAATGTTGATTTGAAATATGAAATATATCCCTCTAGTGGAGAGATCTTAGCGGTAAGTTTATTTGGAAAATATATTGATAAACCCATCGAGTTAAGTCAAGTGGTTTCTGCGGATCCCTTATTTACATACATCAATACTGATAACGCAATGTTAGCTGGAGTTGAAGTAGAGTATAACAGAAATATTGGTGCATTGTTCTCATCATCTTCGAAATCTTTACAAAATATGTCATTAGGCTTTAACGCTTCTTACATCTATAGTAAAATCGACATCAGCCAAGAGACAATTAATAATTCTGCTACGCCAATTGCACCTACAAACACTTCGAGGCCTTTATTTGGTGCATCTCCATATTTAATCAATTTTGACTATAGCTACAAGCACAATTGGTCAGCTAAATCTAACACGACATTTACTTTAGCTTACAATGTTTTTGGTAAACGTTTGTTTGCTGCGGGAGCACAACAAGCGGGTGATATTTATGAAATGCCTGTAAATACTTTAGATTTTATTATCAATACAAAATTGAACAATAAGATAGGCTTGGATTTCAACTTCGGTAATATCCTCAATCCAGATATCAAATTCCAACAGGAGTATGAAAATAATAATCTTCCTTACAATCAGTACAAGCGAGGAATGAATGTAGGTGTTAACCTTAACTACACATTCTAGCAGTAGTTAACAATTAATTAATGTTTTGTTGATGGACTGGTAATTACTAGCTAATCTATCCTTAATACTAATGTTGTTGCTTTGTGATATAAAATTTTGAATATAAACAATTTAAAAAAATGAATAAGCTTAAATTTTCAAAAATCTTTTTTGTTGTGGCTTTAGCGGGTGCTTCAACCTTTACAGCTTGTAAAAAAGACAAGCCAACAGAAGAAGATACTGTATTGGCAGGATCATTAGCTAATGGTACCGTACTTGTTGGCGACTTGGTAAATGATGTAACCTTAGTTAAAGGAAACACTTATGTTTTAAGAGGCGGAGTTCACGTTAAAGAAGGTAAAACTATTACCATTCAAGACGGAGTTACTGTTAAGCACGATCCTAATGAGCCAGCAACAGCTTATTTATTAATTGAGCCAGGAGCTAAAATTAATGCTCAAGGTACTGCTGCTAGCCCTATTGTATTTACTTCTGGTGCAGCAGCTCCTAAGGAGCAAGATTGGGGAGGAATCATTGTATGTGGTAGAGCACCAGTAAATGGTCAAGGTGGCCGTATCGCTTCAGAAATGGGTGCGGGAGTTACTTATGGTGGTACTGTTGCGAACGACAATTCTGGTGTATTGAAATATATGCGTGTAGAATTTACAGGTAGAAAACAAACTGCTACTAAAGAACATAATGGCTTCACTTTCGAAGGTGTAGGTAACGGAACTACAGTAGAGTACTTATCTGTTTATAGAGGTGGTGACGATGCTTTCGAATGGTTTGGTGGTACTGTAAATGTAAAATATCTTTTCGCTTACGGTGCGCAAGATGATACTTTCGACTGGACTTTCGGCTGGTCTGGTAAAGCCCAATTCTTGGTTGGTGTACAAGGTGATGGTGTAGCTGATAGAGGTATTGAGGCAGATAATAGCGATACAAATAATGCAGCTAATCCGTTCTCTAACCCAACTCTGTCTAACGTAACTTTAGTAGGTTCATTAATTGCTAAAACTGGTGATGATCCGACCAAGACTGAAGATTTAGTTGCTGGCAAAACGACTGGTTTAAAATTACGTCAAGGTACTAAAGGTAAGTTGCATAACTTGGTGGTGTATAACTTCAACAACGGTGTAGATGTAGAGCACAACGGTACATTAGCTAATGTACTTGACAACTCTTTAGTAGTTAAAAACTCAGATATATCTAATACTAAACCTTGGGCTTTCAAACCTTCAAGTGGGGGTACTACAACTTTAACCCCTACTGATAATCCATTCATTACTGGTCCTTATAGCAATACCGTTACTGCTAGTGATACTAAGCCTGCTTACATTACAGGTGTATTCGTAGGCACTTCTGCTACTGGTTCAGTAGATCCGACTACATTAGACCCTTTCTTCACTGCTGCTAACTACAAAGGTGCAGTACAAGCAGGTTCTGATTGGACTACTGGTGCCTGGGTAAAAACTGATAAAAGATAATCTTAATTAATAAATATAAGGGGTGCGTTGTGAAAACAATGCACCTTTTTATTTGGCACTAGGTTCGTAAGCATAGACCACTTCGTAAGCCTCTTTCCTCAATTTTGGAGGAAGTTTTCCGATTGGTAAATCATTGAGTTGAGGGGTAGGTTCGCAAATAGAATAAGCTCTGTTGTTGTAATTGATGGTTTTACCAAAAGGTTTATCAAACTGTACAGCCATTGTTACGTGGGTAGGATAGAGCAGAACAATCATCGGTAAATCGTAAATCTCCTTTACAAGATAAAAGAACAAAGCGGCCCTATCATCGCAATCGCTGTATGGGTTTAGTAAAGTTTGCTCTGGCGATAATCTTTTCTCTTTGCCAAAATTTTCACGATCGTTCTCATATAAGAAAGCATATCGAGTAAATTTCATTAAATAATTCACGCCATTTTTTACAGACATACCGTCTATGTTCTTTTTCAAGGTAGGTATTAATGAACCATAAGTTTCTTTGGTTAAAGGGATGTTGAAGTAATACGAAAAATCTACACCAGGATAGTTCTTAAAAATGCTCTCTACCTCTGGGCTCACTTTAATGTCGAAATGATAGTCTTGAGCTCCGTATTTAAATGAAACTTGCTTTTTACCATAGTTCGATGGATTAAAATCGGGCATTTTGGTGATTTGGTAAGAGAAAGGTTTTGCAGCTTCAGCTATACCAATCATTTCCGTATCAGGTATAGAAGTAAAATTGGTATGGATATAGTCATGGTAGTTTAGGCACATGTACTTTTTACCTCCCAACATCAAGTAGGGGATATCGAAAATCTTTTCGTTATTATAAACGTACATAATGATCCTATTGTCAGCTAATATCAGACGTGCATCATAACCGCTTTTCCCAAGCAGAAACCATTTATATAGCGTGTATTGCTCGTAGTTGTTTTTCTTGGCGCAAATGGTTTCAGCGGTTTTTCTAATAAGCTGATAAAACAGCCAGTCGTTCAACTGTTTCTTTTTTTGGAACGCCAAAAGTGTATCAATTATAGGTTGGTAGTTACTGGCTTCTAAAGTATGGTAAGCGGAAGAAATATGCTCCTTATTAAACTCAACTTTGTTTTTTAGGATGATATTCGGATCTACATCGATATTAAAGGTATGACCATAAAACTCAAAGCTGCGCACTTGGCCTTTCGTGTTGGTGAAAGAACATAAAACCATCAGCAATGCTGATAGCTTTAAAAAGCCATATCGCTTGATAAAATACACTTGTTAACATTCGGTTAATATTAAATTTAACTAAAGTTAACCTATTAAAGCAAGGGAAATCTTCAGAAAAAATGCGTTTTTACTCGAAATTGATTTTTCCTGTTAAGTAAATATAAAATAACCTAGTTTTTACAGCGACTTAACATTGCCAACCTACATTTGTGACGTTAAATATTTGGTTAGTATTTATCATACAGTTTAGGTTAGTTGATAGCACAAAGCCCCGATGGATGTCGAGGCTTTTGCTTTTTACCCCCAGCCCCCCTAAAGGGGAGTTGGGTAAGTCCCCTTTAGGGGATTTAGGGGTTTAAAAATTCTTCCCAATCTTTTCCAAAATGTCTGCTGGTATCTTATGCGTATCTACTACTAAAAATCCATCTAAACAATCAGAGAATTTAGGATCGATATTAAAGCAAATAATCTTTGCGTTTAGGTTCATGTACTGGCGCAACAAAACCGGAATTTTGATGTGGTTGTTTTCAATATCGCCAATCAATCCATCTAGATCCTTCAAACTTTCACTTTGCTCAATCAGTAAATCGGTATCTATTGGTGTAAGATCTGCCTTAAATTTGTTTCGTGGCTTTACATAATGTGCCATTTCGTAATCGAAGTGGTTTTTGGTAATGAAATCTACTATCAATGATTTGCTGAACTTCGAAAAATTATTGCTGATGCTTACCGGGCCAAACATGTAACGGTACTGTGGGTTCATTATCAGGTACTTCAAAATTCCTTTCCAGAGTAAAAATAATGGAAGTGGCTTCAATTGATATTCTTTTCTGATCCACGATCTGCCTAGCTCAATACCCTGTCTTAAAATAGGGTAGAAAGGCTCTTTTATTTTGAATAACTCCGAAATATAAAAACCACGTTTGCCCATGGTATTTAAAATTTCATCGCCTTTGCCAATACGATAAGCGCCAACAATCATCTGGGCATCTTTGTCCCAAATAAAAAGATGGTTGTAGTAAATATCGTAGTTATCTAAGTCTATCTTTTTATTGGTTCCTTCGCCAACCTGTCTAAAGGTAATTTCTCGTAAACGACCAATTTCTCTTAATATATGAGGAATGCCAGTGGTTGGTACAATATAAACTTCGTAGTTTTTCTCTTCCCAAACTCTGTATTCTTCTAAGCCGGCAACTTCTTTAACCATTAATTCTTTATTGGTTTCCTCAACAATCTCGGCTGGTTTTTTCTTAATCTTAAATAGGTTGATTGGATTGAAAAGTTTTCGTTCTTGCTCTAAACTAGTACCTAGTGCATAAGTTCTAGCCCTCAAGAAATCTAATAATTTATTGGTATCCTTGTTATAACTGATGTCGTCAATCTTAATAGGTTTGCCGATACGTACTTTGATTTTTAAGCCTTGCTTGTTTAAAAACTCTGAGGGTAATTTCGCAGTTCTTAGTGTTGGATGAATGAAGCTCAGGATATTAAACAACACGCCATTATTCCCGTGGAAATAAATAGGAACTACTGGCAATTTAGCTCTCGCCACTAATTTACCCACTACCGGATGCCACAATCTATCCGTGATTTCCTGTTTCTCTAAATTGAAAGTAGATACCTCTCCAGCTGGGAAAATACCAATAGGAGTACCGCTTTGCAACAAATCAAAAGTAGACTTTAACCCACTGATACTAGAAGAATGTTGTACATTTTCGAATGGATTTACCGCTACGAAGAACTCGCTTAGATTAGGAATTTTTTTCAGGATGAAATTCACCATTACCTTAGCTTCTGGTCTAACGGTACAAAGTAATTTCACTAAGGCTAAACCTTCTACACCACCGTAAGGGTGGTTGGCAATGGCAATAAATCCTCCCGTTTTTGGGATGTTCTTCAGGTCTTCCTCATCAAAATCGATAGAAACACCAATAGTTTCTAATATTTTATCTACAAACTCTAAACCTTCAAAATGTTGGTTCATCGAGAACACTTTATTAATGTCGTTCAGTTTCATTACTTCCATTAAAAGTGCCGCCAGTCCCGGAACTCCCAACTTATCTATCTTCGTTGCCTGTGCAAATTCTTGTTTAGTAATAATCTTCATGTACAAATAATAAGGTTAAGTATAAGGCAATAAACAGTAAGTATAATGCAATGTCAAAAATAAGATTTATTTTAGAGTAAAATCTAATCTATGAAAACATCTTGATTTCTCTAGCCAAAAAGAAATTGGAATGAATTCATCAAACACCTATGTATGATGAAGAACTGGCTCATCAATAACTTCGGTTTTAGTAAACGAGAGTATAACGGACTTTTGTATTTAGTGATCATTATAATTGTTGTCACTTTTATACCTTATATATATCAATATTATTTAAGCAGGAATTCATCGGGCACTAACGATAAACTTGCCTTAGAGAAATTGGTACTGGTAGATCGGCACAATAAGAAAAGGTTTAGTGATACTCGTAGTGAAATTGAAAGTTCTACAGCAAAACGACCGGTTCATTACTTCGAGTTTAATCCTAATACCATTACTGAAAAGGAATGGCAGCAATTTGGCTTGTCGTACAAGCAAGCTATGTCTATTGTTAACTATGTTAGAAAGGGTGGGAAGTTTTATAAACCAGAAGACTTGAAGAAGATGTACACCATATCGCCCGAAAAGTATGAAGCTTTATTGCCCTATGTGTCCATTCCTAAGATGGATCAGTTCGATAACAAACCGACTTCTACCTATACTAAAAAGGAAGCGGTTGTTGTGGCCATCAATACAGCTGATACGCTTGAACTCGATAAAATAAAAGGTGTAGGTCCTGCTTTTGCCAGAAGAATTGTAAAATACAGGGAACGATTGGGAGGTTTTTATAGTAAAGAGCAGCTATTTGAAGTATTCGGGGTAGATACGCCTAAGTACAACGAGATCAAAGATCAAATTAAGATTGACGCAGAAGGAATTGTGAAATTCAATATCAATACAGTAGAATTTGATGATTTGAAAAGACATCCTTACCTCACTTTTAAACAAATGAATGCCATTATACAGTATCGAAAACAACATGGGCCATACAAAAATATGGCTGATTTAAGTAAAGTACTCATTTTAAAGCCAGAGACTATCCAAAAAATAGCTCCGTATCTAAATTTCTAATGTTGATCAGGCCATGTCTATTAACTATTATCCGTCAACTATCAACTAAAATACCTTACTTTTGACCATCAACTTTTCAATTTAGACTTTATACTTTCAACTCGAAATGGTATCTGATAAAATCAAACAAATTATTAGGGATGTTCCCGATTTTCCAAAGCCTGGAATTGTTTTCAAAGACATTACGCCAATACTTAAAAATCCAGCTTTATGTAATGAAATTGCTGATGCGCTTGCAGAGCAACTAACAAATGTAGAGGTAGATGTGGTAGCTGGCATAGAAAGTAGGGGCTTCTTGTTTGGTTTGGCTTTGGCTCAAAAACTGAATGTTCCTTTTGTACCCATTAGAAAAGCAGGCAAGCTTCCTTACAAAACCATACAACAATCTTATGATTTAGAGTATGGAAGTGCAACCTTAGAAGTTCATGAGGATGCTTTTGATGCAGGTCAAAAAATAGTAATCCACGATGATTTATTGGCAACTGGCGGAACGGTTGTTGCGGCATCAGCATTGGTACAAAAACTAGGAGCCGAGGTAGCTGGTTATTCTTTCCTAATCAACTTAGATTTTCTAAACGGCAAAGACAGGTTAAAAGTTTATAGCAACAAACTATTTTCATTAGCTGATTATTAGAAGAATCGGTAATCTTTTATGACGTTTTTAGTTGAATTCCTGCAAAGTTGAGGGCATTCGCTATTCTCTTGGAGAAAAATTGAAAAAAGTTGAATTTTTTGATGAAACTATTTTGTTAGGTTTCCGGCATCGTTTGCAAAAGATTTGAACTACTTACCAAATCATTCTACTAAAAGAAGAATATTATTGCTTTGAAAGTGTAATTTAATTTGTTTAACATTGCCCTTAACCAAATATAAATCTTACTAAACTGTTTAAATCCACGAAGCTACAGCGCCAGGTATTTAAACAGTTTTTTTCTTTTAACAGCAACTATGATTCAAACAGGAGTTAGTTTCCAAGAAAATGAAAATCGCACCATGATCAAAGAGATGGTACGTGATTTTGCAGAAAAAAACATTCGCAAAAATGTAATGGAATGGGATGAAGCACAGCACTTTCCCATCGAGTTATTTAAAGAGCTAGGTCAAATTGGCCTGATGGGCGTTTTAGTTCCGGAAGAATATGGTGGTTCGGGGTTTGGCTACCAAGAATATGTGGACGTAATTGTAGAAGTTGCCAAAGTTTGCGGCTCTATAGGTTTATCGTTAGCAGCACACAACTCTTTATGTACTGGCCATATTTTAGCTTTCGGTAACGAAGAGCAAAAAGCAAAGTGGTTGCCTAAATTGGCTACTGCCGAGTGGATTGGTGCTTGGGGATTAACTGAGGCCAATACTGGCTCTGATGCTTTACGTATGCAAACCACAGCTGTTTTAGATGGCGATGAATATGTAATTAACGGAGCGAAAAACTGGATTACACACGGCAAGTCTGGTGATGTAGCTGTAGTAATGGTTCGTACAGGCGAAGCTGGAAGCTCTAAAGGGATTTCTGCAATTGTGGTAGAAAGAGGAACGCCAGGTTTCAGCGCTGGAAAAAAAGAGAATAAACTGGGCATGCGTGCATCAGAAACTACAGAAATGGTTTTTGATAACTGCCGTGTACCTAAAGAAAACTTATTAGGTGTAGAGGGAGAAGGCTTTAAACAGGCGATGAAGGTGTTAGATGGCGGCCGCATTTCTATCGCTGCCTTAGGCTTAGGAATTGCTAAAGGAGCTTACGAGGCAGCATTGGCTTATTCAAAAGAAAGACAACAATTTGGTCAAAGTATTTCGAGTTTTCAGGGCATTAGCTTCAAGTTAGCAGATATGGCTACCGAAATAGAAGCTGCAGATTTGTTGATTCGTCAGGCGGCAGATTTAAAAAACAGACATCAACCGGTTAGTAAAGAATCTGCAATGGCAAAGTACTACTCTTCTGAAGTAGCGGTAAGATGTGCTACAGAAGCTGTGCAAATTTTTGGCGGTTATGGTTATACTAAGGATTTTCCAGTAGAGAAGTTTTATAGAGATGCTAAACTTTGTACTATTGGAGAGGGTACCTCAGAAATCCAAAAAATTGTAATCGCTAGAGAGATCATGAAATAACACTTTCTCTTTAAGTGATTTTAGCCACAGATGCACAGATTTTTTGATTAAAAAATCTGTGCATCTGTGGCTTTTTGCATTGAGTTAGAGATATTATAAATCAAGATGTTTAGAAACGACTTTATTTGAAGATTAATAGATTTTTAATCAAATAATATCTGTGCATCTGTGGCTTTTTCACTAAGACGAAATATTTTTATTAACAGGGTAACAAATTTTAATACTGGTTGATATGCTTATGAACACGGAGAAAATCTCCTAAATAATTAAGCATATTTAAATACAGTGTCATGAAAAATTTAACCTTAATCGCATTAGTTGTAATAACTACATTGTTTGCCTGTAAAAAAGATAAAGGAAACGATGAAACTAAATTAACCTTAGCGGAATTTAACGCCAAGTTTGCTGTGCCTGCTCAAAAATTTAATGGTACAGGGGCTGCTGCATTTAGCATTACTGGAGCCAAAGGGATGAAATTCGATTTCCCTGCCAATTCATTTATAGATGCAAGCGGTAATGCTGTTGCAGGTAACGTGGTAATAAGCTTAAAAGAAGTGTTAAGCAAAAGAGATATTATCCTTTCGGGGAAAGTAACCCAATCTAACGGGCAATTACTGATCTCAGGAGGAGAGTTCCAAATTTTAGCAAGCCAAAATGGTCAGGCGCTCAGGTTAAATCCGGCAGTTGCTGTAACGGTAAAAGTGCCTACTACCTTTAATACCGCACCAATGGATCTGTTTGTTTGGGGACCAACAGCAGCTTCAGATAGTACTTGGGTATTGGATCAAAAAGCAAGGGTAGCTACAAGTACGGATTTTTATCAATTCAATTTGCCTAATTTCGGATGGATTAATTGTGATTATTTCTACAGTAACCCTAATCCGAAAACAACAATTACAGCTAGCCCAGTTTATGTAGGGGCTGCTCCGAGTATCAAAGATCAGAGAGCTTATTTGGTTTTTGATGATCTGAAATCTGTAGCAGGTTTGCCGTTTGTGTTGGCTATCAATAAACATCAATCTTATTTAAATTCAATGCCAATTGGCTTAAAAGGTAAGCTGGTAATTTTATCTACAGATGTAAATGATGTGATCTATTTTGGGCAAACCAGCTTTACGGTAAGCGCAGATTTACACTTGAATTTAAATGTTGCACCAGCTACGGCAACACAGATAGATGCATTTTTAAACACACTCAACTAAGTAATAAGCTTTCATACTTATAGTTTCTGGTTTCAAGAATGGATGTCGATAAGGCATCCATTTTATTTTTCTTTTCTTCTTTGAAAAATAAAAGTGAAAAACTTTCTCATGTTCAATAAATTACCTACATTTGCATCCCCAAGCAGAAAAGCTGGGAATTAAAAAAAACGAGAGGAGGTATTTTCAACGTTATGATCATGATCAATATTAAAGATGGTGAATCGTTAGATAAAGCGTTAAAACGTTTTAAAAAGAAATTCGAAAAAACTGGTGTTTTAAGAGAACTACGTAGCCGTCAAGCATACGAGAAAAAATCTGTAACTCGCCGTACTGAAGTTAAGAAAGCGATTTATATTCAAGGATTAAATCAAGAAGGAACAATCTAATTCCTTTTCGAATTAAGATATAAAAGAGGGTACCTTAGGTATCCTCTTTTTTTATGCGCTTATTTTTCCTGCTATTTTATAAATAAGTGCTTTTATATGTAGAAACCTTAAGTCTGTACGACTAAATTGGCTGAGATTTGATGCATTTCATGGTAATGAAAGATTTTGGTCACTATTTGCAAAAAAACCTTTGGCAATGTCTTTTTCTTTTGTAAATTCACTCATCAACCAATCTACAAATGTAATATGCTGATCAACGATTTTCTCACATATATACAGTATGAAAAGCGTTACTCGCCGCACACCTTGCAGGCGTACAAAGCAGATTTGCTACAATTCGAAGATTTCTTGAAGTCAAATTCATTAACGGAGGTAGAAACGGCTAAAGCAACAGATATCAAAAATTACATGGTGAGTTTGCTGCAAGAAAGTGGTTTGACAGAAAATGCAGTTAATAGAAAACTATCTTCGTTAAAAAGCTTTTATAAGTTTTTGCATCGCGAAGAAAAGATAGCGCAAAATCCTACCAGACTGATCAAAACATTAAAGACGCCTAAAAAGCTTCCCGTTTTTGTAGAAGATGTGAAAATGGATACGCTATTAGATAACGAGCATAGTTTCGATGATAGTTTCGCGGGTAGGCGAGATCGGCTGGTGGTTGAGTTATTGTTTGGTACCGGTATGCGCTTGGCAGAACTTATTGGCATTAAAGAAGAAGATTTTAATAAATACGAAGGGGTCGTTAAAGTTTTAGGTAAAAGAAACAAAGAGCGGATTATTCCACTACATAAGTCGTTGCAAAACGAAGTGCTCGAATTTATTTCTTTGAAAACTTTGCAAAATTTTGGCAACAAAAGCCCTTATCTAGTCGTTACCAATAGTGGAGATCAGGCATATCCTAACCTGATTTACCGTATTGTAAATAGTTGTTTGAAATTAGTGTCTACTCAAGAAAAGAAAAGTCCGCATGTGTTGCGACACTCTTTTGCCAGTAGTTTGCTCAATAGAGGTGCAGATTTAAATGCAATTAAAGAACTATTGGGGCACGCCAGTTTGGCTGCTACGCAGGTTTACACGCATAATTCAGTAGAAAGATTAAAGTCCATTTATAAACAAGCCCATCCCAGGGCGTAAAAAAAGGAGGAAAAATGAAAATCAGAGTTCAGTCTATCCATTTCAATGCAGACAAGAAGTTGCTGGAGTTTATTCAAAAGAAAGTAGACAAGTTAGATCAGTTTTTTGATCAGATTATAAGTGGTGAAGTTTATCTAAAATTAGAAAATGTAGAAGACGAAGCGAATAAAATAAGTGAAATTAAGCTAATCGTACCTGGCGGAACTATGTTCGCAAAAGAACAATGTAAGTCTTTCGAGGAGGCTACCGACTTGGCAATTGAGTCATTAAGGAAGCAAATCACTAAACATAAAGATAAAACCAGAACAAAATTAAGTGAGCACAAAGCATTGATTAATGCTGATGAACTATCTGATTATTAGATCGATATTTTTAGTAATTCAGAAATATAAAATTGGCGAACTAAAATTCGCCAATTTTTTTTGAAAAAATATTTGCAGCTAAAAATAATGCGTGTATATTTGCATTCCATTTCGGAAACGGCTACGGTAGCCCAGAAAAATGGGTCGTTCTGTGAAGAGAAAAAAAATAAAAAAAATGTGTGTAGCATTAGGTAAGAAAACAATTTTTTATATATTTGCGCCACATTAATTAAAAAGTAAAAAGCCTCCTTAGCTCAGCTGGTAGAGCAACTGACTTGTAATCAGTAGGTCATTGGTTCGATTCCGATAGGAGGCTCTTTTTATTTTAAAACTTTAAGTTTTTGAGTAAAAGGGGGAGATACCAGAGTGGCCAAATGGGACAGACTGTAACTCTGTTGTCGCAAGACTTCGAAGGTTCGAATCCTTCTCTCCCCACAATTGATTTTAGATATTAGATTGACGATTTTTAGATTTAAATCGTATTTCGTAAATCTCCAATCGTAAATCAAAAAGCGGAAGTAGCTCAGTTGGTAGAGCGATAGCCTTCCAAGCTATAGGTCGCGAGTTCGAACCTCGTCTTCCGCTCCTAGAAGTTCATTGGGATTTGTTCAATGGTTCACTAGTAGCCTAATGAACAAATGAACGGATGGACTAATGAGCTAAAGGTAAAAGCCGAAGTAGCTCAGCGGTAGAGCACTTCCTTGGTAAGGAAGAGGTCGTGGGTTCAAGTCCCATCTTTGGCTCACAAATGAATAACTTTGTTGTTCTGTTAGAAAACGCAGAAAGGACAAGGTTTTTTGTATTGAAATTGTATCAAAACAATAATTAAATAAAAAATTTTAACCTACTAATAAGTATAAAAAAATGGCAAAAGAAAAGTTTGACCGCAGTAAGCCGCACTTAAACATCGGTACAATCGGTCACGTTGACCACGGTAAAACAACCTTAACAGCAGCAATTACTAAAGTATTGTCTGACGCAGGTTTATCTGAGGCACGTTCATTCGATTCAATTGACTCTGCTCCAGAGGAAAAAGAAAGAGGTATCACTATCAATACTGCTCACGTTGAGTATTCAACTGCTAACCGTCACTATGCACACGTTGACTGTCCAGGTCACGCGGATTACGTGAAAAACATGGTTACAGGTGCTGCTCAAATGGACGGCGCTATCATCGTGGTAGCTGCTACAGATGGTCCAATGCCTCAAACTCGTGAGCACATTCTTTTGGCTCGTCAGGTAGGTGTACCTTCATTAGTTGTATTCATGAACAAAGTGGATATGGTTGATGATCCAGAATTATTAGAACTAGTAGAAATGGAAGTTCGTGAATTATTATCATTCTACGAATTCCCAGGTGATGATATTCCTGTAATCCAAGGTTCTGCATTAGGCGGATTAAACGGTGATCCGAAATGGGTTGCTAAAATCATGGAGTTAATGGATGCTGTAGATAACTACGTACCAATCCCTCCACGTTTGACAGATCTTCCTTTCTTGATGCCTGTTGAAGACGTATTCTCAATCACTGGTCGTGGTACTGTTGCTACAGGTCGTATTGAGCGTGGTGTAATCAACTCTGGTGATCCAGTTGAAATCTTAGGTATGGGTGCTGAGAACTTAAAATCTACAGTAACTGGTGTTGAGATGTTCCGTAAAATCTTAGATTACGGTGAAGCTGGTGATAACGTAGGTTTATTGTTACGTGGTATTGAGAAAACTGATATCCGTCGTGGTATGGTAATCTGTAAACCAGGTTCAGTAACTCCTCACACAGATTTCAAAGCTGAGATCTATGTGTTATCAAAAGCAGAAGGTGGTCGTCACACTCCATTCTTCAACAAATATCGTCCTCAATTCTATTTCCGTACTACAGACGTAACTGGTGAGATCTCATTAGCTGAAGGTACTGAAATGGTAATGCCAGGTGATAACGTTACAATCACAGTTAAATTAATTAACGCGATTGCAATGGAAAAAGGTCTACGTTTCGCTATCCGTGAAGGTGGTAGAACAGTAGGTGCTGGTCAGGTAACTGAAATCTTAGCTTAATATTAAGCTATTATATAAAAAAAAGAGCTAGTTTTGGCTAGCTCTTTTTAATACACGGGAATAGTTCAATGGTAGAATAGAGGTCTCCAAAACCTTTGATCAGGGTTCGAATCCTTGTTCCCGTGCCAATTACTCAAAATGATTGAATTTTGATTGTTGAAATGAGTAACTCACCCATTCAATCATTCAAAATTTTTTCATTTAAAATTATCAAATATGGCTAAGGTAGTTCAGTTTATAAAAGAATCGTACGAAGAAATGACCCAAAAGGTGACTTGGCCTACATGGGGTGATTTACAAAACTCAGCGGTGTTAGTTTTAGTAGCTTCAGCTATTATCTCTCTTGTGATCTTAGCAATGGATAAAGGAGCTAATTACATCCTTGAAACTTTTTACAATTCACTTTAAAATAGATTTATTAGATGAGCGATCAGTTAAAATGGTACGTTGTTAGAGCGGTAAGTGGTAAAGAGAAGAAAGTAAAACAGTACATTGATTCAGAAATTAGTCGTTTAGGGCTATCTCATCTAGTTCCTCAAGTATTGATCCCGACGGAGAAATACTACCAGATGAAAGATGGTAAAAAGATCGCCAAAGAGCGTAACTATTACCCTGGATATGTAATGATCGAAGCTTCATTAGACGGCGAGTTAGAGCATATCATTAAAGGTATTAACAGTGTGATTGGTTTCTTAGGAGATAAAGCTGGAAACGCAATCCCGATGAGACAGGCAGAAGTTAACCGTATTTTAGGTAAGGTTGACGAAATGAGCCAACAAAGTGAAACGATGAGCGTAGCTTATTATGTTGGTGAGAACGTTAAAGTAATGGATGGCCCTTTTAATGGCTTTACAGGTATCATTGAAGAGGTGAACGAAGAGAAGAAAAAACTTAAGGTTATGGTTAAAATCTTCGGACGCAAAACGCCACTTGAGCTTAACTACATGCAAGTAGAAAAAGAATAATAAAAATTTTTATAAAAAGTATTGTAGGACTGCAAGTTAATTTATATCTTTGCAGTCCTTTTTGCGTTATAGCGCAATCAAAGGGATCTTAAATGTTACATGCTTCCAATATTTAACATTGAGTTTTAATTAAACAAAAACAAAAAATGGCAAAAGAAGTCAGTGCGATGATCAAATTACAGATCAAAGGCGGAGCTGCAAACCCATCGCCACCAGTAGGACCTGCATTAGGTGCTAAAGGTGTAAACATCATGGAGTTTTGTAAACAATTCAATGCTCGTACCCAAGATAAGCCAGGTAAAGTTTTACCAGTTGTAATTACTGTATATGCTGACAAGTCTTTCGATTTCATCATCAAAACCCCTCCGGTTGCTATCCAATTATTGGATGCTACTAAATTACAGAGTGGTTCTGCTGAGCCTAACCGTAAAAAAGTTGGATCGGTGACTTGGGATCAAGTTAAGGCAATTGCTGAAGATAAAATGCCTGATTTAAATGCATTTACTATCGAGTCAGCAATGAGTATGGTTGCTGGTACAGCACGTAGTATGGGTATCACTGTTTCAGGTGATGCGCCTTTTAACTAATTATTTAACATTAACAGTTTACACTAGTGGCTAAGTTAACAAAAAATCAAAAAATAGCACACGCTAAACTAGAAGCCGGTAAATCGTATTCTTTGAAAGAAGCATCAGCTTTGGTAAAAGAAATTACGTTAACTAAATTCGATGCATCAGTTGATATTGATGTGAGTTTAGGGGTAGACCCACGTAAAGCCAATCAAATGGTTCGTGGTATCGCTACCTTACCTCATGGTACCGGTAAAACTGTTCGCGTTTTAGTACTTTGTACTCCTGATAAGGAAGAAGAGGCTAAAGCTGCAGGAGCAGATTTTGTAGGTTTAGACGAATATGTAGCTAAAATTGAAGGTGGTTGGACAGATGTAGACATTATTATCACTACTCCTTCGTGTATGGCAAAAGTAGGTAAATTGGGCCGTGTTTTAGGTCCACGTAACCTTATGCCAAACCCGAAATCAGGAACAGTAACTAACGAAGTTGGTAAAGCTGTAACTGACGTAAAAGGCGGTAAGATTGATTTTAAAGTTGACAAAACTGGTATCATTCACGCTTCAATCGGAAAAGTATCATTCCCAGCAGAGAAAATTTATGAAAACGCTTTAGAGGTTCTACAAGTAATTTCAAGATTGAAACCTTCTGCTGCAAAAGGAACTTATTTTAAGAGCATTCATGTGTCTTCAACAATGAGTCCTGGAATTGCAATTGAAACTAAATCAGTAGCGGGGATCTAATTATGAACAGAGAAGAAAAACAAGAAGTAGTTTTAGCTCTACAAGAGAAAATGCAGGAGTTCGGTAATTTCTATATTACTGATACCTCAGGCTTATCTGTTGAAAAAGTAAATAACATCCGTCGCAAATGTTTCGAGAGCGGTATCGAAATGCAAGTTGCTAAAAACACTTTGATCAAAAAAGCGATCGAAGGTTTAGAAGGCGATGCATCTGAGATATTCCCAGCATTAAAAGGTCAATCTGCCTTATTATTTTCTAAAGTAGGAAATGGTCCAGCTAAGCTGATCAAATCTCTAAGAAAAGGTAAAGGTGAAGATAAACCTCAATTGAAAGGCGCTTATGTTGATACAGCAATTTTCGTTGGCGATAACCAATTAGACGCATTAGTAAGTCTTAAATCAAGAGAAGAACTTATTGGCGAAATCATTGGATTATTACAATCACCAGCTAAAAACGTTGTGTCTGCGTTACAATCAGGCGGAGGCAAGATCGCAGGTATTGTTAAAACACTACAAGAAAGAGGTTAACGAACACCTTAAGTTCGTAAGTTAAACAAACAACAATTACGTAAAATTTTAAAATCTTAATAAAATGGCAGATTTAAAAGCGTTTGCTGAGCAATTAGTAAACTTAACAGTTAAAGAAGTTAATGAATTAGCTCAAATCTTAAAAGACGAGTATGGTATCGAGCCTGCTGCTGCTGCAGTAGCTGTAGCTGCTCCTGCTGCTGGTGGCGAAGCTGCTGCAGCTGAAGAGAAAACATCTTTTGATGTGATCTTGAAAGATGCTGGTGGTCAAAAACTAGCTGTAGTTAAATTAGTAAAAGATTTAACTGGTCTAGGTTTGAAAGAAGCTAAAGACTTAGTTGACGGTGCACCTAAAGAATTAAAAGCTGGTGTTGCTAAAGACGAAGCAGAAGCTCTTAAAAAACAATTAGAAGAAGCTGGAGCTGTAGTTGAGATTAAGTAATCACTTAATATAACGAAACTCAAAGAAAAGACTCCGACTGCAAAGTCGGAGTCTATTCCCGTTTATAAACATTTCATTTTGTTTGGTGGATGAAATGTTTCCCTTGAAACCAAAAAATAGTTTATTCTTAAACTAAATTAAATTTAGTCCCTTGGCAAATAAAGTCGACCAAAGAGTAAATTTTGCACGTAGTAAGCACATTATCGATTATCCAGATTTTCTGGATGTGCAGTTGCAATCATTTAGAGAATTTTTCCAGATCGAAACTACTTCAGACAACCGTCATACAGAAGGTTTGTTTAAGGTATTCGCTGAAAATTTCCCAATCACTGATTCTAGAAACATCTTTGTTTTAGAATTTTTAGATTATTTTATTGATCCACCTCGTTACGACATTCCTGAATGTATTGACCGTGGACTAACTTACAGCGTTCCGTTGAAAGCTAAATTGAAGCTTTCTTGTAACGATGCTGAGCACGAAGATTTTGAAACCATTATTCAAGATGTATACTTAGGAACCATTCCTTATATGACTCCTAAAGGTACATTCGTAATTAACGGTGCAGAGCGTGTAATTGTATCTCAATTACATAGATCTCCAGGTGTGTTCTTCGGCCAAAGCCGTCACACTAATGGAACTAAATTATATTCTGCACGTGTAATTCCGTTTAAAGGTTCTTGGATCGAATTTGCTACAGACGTTAATAACGTAATGTATGCTTATATCGATCGTAAGAAAAAATTTCCTGTAACTACGTTATTGCGTGCTATTGGTTACGATTCTGATAAAGATATCTTAGAACTTTTTGATTTAGCTGATGAAGTAAAAGTTAGCAAATCTGGTTTGAAGAAATATATCGGACGTAAGCTAGCTGCAAGAGTTCTTAGAAAATGGGTAGAAGATTTTGTGGATGAGGATACCGGTGAGGTAGTTTCTATTGACCGTAACGAAGTTATCTTAGACAGGGATACTGTTTTAGAAGACGACCATATTGATCTAATCATCGATGCAGGTGTTAAAACTATTATCTTATCTAAAGATGATGGTGCATCTCAAGCTGATTATACCATTATATATAATACTTTACAAAAAGATACTTCTAACTCTGAGAAAGAGGCTGTGGAGAACATCTATCGTGCTTTGCGTAACGCAGAACCACCTGATGAGGAAACTGCAAGAGGTATCATTGATCGTTTATTCTTCTCGGATAAACGTTACGACTTAGGTGATGTAGGTAGATACCGTATCAACCGTAAGTTGAAAATGGATACTCCTGATGAGGTTAAAGTTTTAACGAAAGCGGATATTATTGCGATCGTAAAATACTTAATCAAGTTAATTAACTCTAAAGAAGAGGTGGATGATATCGATCACTTATCAAACCGTCGTGTGCGTACGGTAGGTGAGCAGTTGTACGCACAATTCGGTGTAGGTTTGGCTCGTATGGCTAGAACTATCCGTGAGCGTATGAACATCCGTGATAATGAGGTGTTTACACCAACAGATTTGATCAATGCTCGTACATTGTCATCTGTAATCAACTCTTTCTTTGGAACCAACCAACTATCACAGTTCATGGACCAAACCAATCCTTTGGCAGAGATTACGCACAAGCGTCGTCTTTCAGCTTTAGGTCCAGGTGGTTTATCTCGTGAGCGTGCAGGTTTCGAGGTTCGTGACGTTCACTATACGCACTACGGTCGTTTGTGTACTATCGAAACTCCAGAGGGTCCAAACATTGGTTTGATTTCATCTCTTTGCGTTCACGCTAAGATTAACAGTTTAGGTTTTATCGAAACTCCTTACAAAAAGGTGGTAGATGGTAAAGTTGCTGTTAACGAAGAGGTAATCTACCTATCGGCAGAGGATGAGGATGGTAAAACTATCGCTCAAGCTAATGCGCAGTACGATGATAAGGGTAACTTCTCTACACCACGTGTTAAAGCACGTTACGAGGGTGACTTCCCGATTATCGAGCCTGAGAAATTAGACTTGATGGATATTGCACCTAACCAGATTACTTCAATCGCTGCTTCGTTAATTCCGTTCTTAGAACATGATGATGCGAACAGGGCCTTGATGGGATCGAACATGCAACGTCAGGCCGTACCATTGTTACGTCCTGAGGCTCCAATTGTGGGTACAGGTTTAGAAGGTCGCGTTGCTCGTGACTCGAGAACTTTGATCAACGCAGAAGGAAACGGTGTTGTTGAGTATGTAGATGCAAATCAAATTGTGATCAAATATGAAAGAAACGACGATGATCGTTTAGTTTCTTTCGAAGGCGATAGCAAAACTTATAGATTAACCAAGTTCAAAAAGACCAACCAAAATACTTGTATTAACTTGAAACCTATTGTTAAGAAAGGTCAGAAAGTTACTAAAGGACAAGTGCTTTGCGAAGGTTATGCAACTGAAGATGGTGAATTGGCGTTAGGAAGAAACTTAAAAGTGGCTTTCATGCCTTGGCAAGGATATAACTTTGAGGATGCGATCGTAATTAACGAGCGTATTGTTAGAGAAGATATCTTTACTTCATTACACATCGAAGAGTTTGAACTAGAAGTACGTGATACTAAACGTGGTGAAGAGGAGTTAACTCCAGATATCCCTAACGTTTCTGAAGAGGCTACTAAAGACTTAGATGAAAATGGTATCATCCGTATCGGTGCAGAGGTGAAAGAAGGCGATATCCTAATTGGTAAAATTACACCAAAAGGAGAGTCTGATCCTTCACCAGAAGAGAAATTACTTCGTGCAATCTTTGGTGACAAAGCTGGCGATGTTAAAGATGCTTCATTGAAAACTCCACCATCAATTAAAGGTGTGGTTATCGATACTAAATTATTCTCTAGAGCTAAGAAAACTACAAAAGCTGAGGAAAAATCGGCAATTGAGAAGTTAGACAAGAAATATAATATTGCTACCGAGAACCTTAAAAATGAGTTAGTAGATAAATTGTTCCAAGTGGTAAATGGTAAAACCTCTCAAGGTGTTTACAACGTTTACAAAGAACTTTTGATCGCTAAAGGCGCTAAGTTTACTCAAAAAATATTAGCTGATTTAGAATATGCTCACATCAATCCATACAAATGGACTACAGATGACGACAAAAATGAGCAAATTAAAATGTTGTTGCACAACTACGGTATCCGTGTAAACGAAGAACTAGGTGCTTACAAACGTGATAAATTTGCAATTAGCGTTGGAGATGAGCTTCCATCAGGAATTGTTCAGATGGCTAAAGTTTATGTGGCTAAAAAACGTAAGCTAAAAGTAGGTGATAAAATGGCGGGTCGTCACGGTAATAAGGGTATTGTTGCTCGTATCGTACGTGATGAGGACATGCCTTTCTTAGACGACGGAACTCCGGTTGATATTGTGTTGAACCCACTAGGTGTACCTTCACGTATGAACTTGGGTCAGATCTACGAGACCGTATTGGCTTGGGCTGGTAAAGAATTGGGCGTGAAATTCGCTACTCCAATCTTTGACGGTGCTAAATCTGATGAGGTAGAAGAGTGGATTGCTAAAGCAGGTTTGCCAGCTTCTGGTAGAACTTACTTAAACAATGGTTTAACGGGCGATAAATTTGATCAGCCGACTACAGTAGGTATTATCTACATGCTGAAATTAGGTCACATGGTTGATGATAAGATGCACGCTCGTTCTATCGGACCATACTCATTAATTACACAACAACCATTGGGTGGTAAAGCTCAATTCGGTGGTCAGCGTTTTGGTGAGATGGAGGTTTGGGCATTAGAGGCATTCGGTGCTGCTAATATCCTTCAAGAGATCTTGACTGTGAAGTCTGATGATGTTATTGGAAGAGCTAAAACCTACGAAGCCATCGTTAAAGGCGAAAACCTACCTACTCCAGGCGTACCAGAATCGTTCAACGTATTGGTGCATGAGCTACGTGGTTTAGGTTTAGATATTACGTTAGATTAACTAAGGTAGAAGGTATAAAGGTAGAAGGTTAAGGGTTTAGACACCCAAACCTTCTACCTTTCCACCCTCAGCCTTTAACCTTATAAAAAGAGTATGTCTTACAAAAAGGATAATAAATTAAAAAGCAACTTCACCTCGATAACGATTAGCTTATCGTCTCCAGAAACCATTTTGGAGCGTTCTAGTGGTGAGGTGTTAAAACCAGAGACGATCAACTATCGTACTTACAAACCAGAACGTGATGGTTTGTTTTGCGAGCGTATTTTCGGTCCGGTGAAAGATTACGAATGTCATTGCGGTAAATATAAACGTATCCGTTATAAAGGTATCGTTTGTGACCGTTGTGGTGTTGAAGTAACAGAAAAGAAAGTACGTAGAGAGCGTATGGGACACATCAACTTGGTGGTTCCTGTGGCGCACATCTGGTATTTCCGTTCTTTACCTAACAAAATCGGTTATCTTTTAGGTTTGCCAACCAAAAAATTAGATTTGATCATTTACTACGAGCGTTATGTAGTAATCCAAGCTGGTTTAATGGGTGAGCAAGGTATCCAGTTCATGGATTTCTTAACCGAAGAAGAGTATCTTGATATCTTAGATAAATTACCTAAAGAAAATCAATATCTGGACGATAAAGATCCTAATAAATTTGTTGCCAAAATGGGAGCAGAGGCGTTAGAAGATTTATTGAAACGTATCGATTTAGATACTTTATCTTATAACCTACGTCACCAAGCAGCTAACGAAACTTCTCAGCAACGTAAAAACGAAGCTTTGAAACGTTTACAAGTTGTAGAGGCTTTCCGTGGTTCAAGAGCAAATATCGAGAATAACCCAGAGTGGATGATCATTAAGATTGTTCCAGTTATTCCACCAGAGTTACGTCCATTAGTTCCATTGGAAGGTGGTCGTTTCGCTACTTCAGATTTGAACGATTTATATCGTCGTGTAATTATCCGTAACAACCGTTTAAAACGTTTGATCGAAATTAAAGCACCAGAAGTTATTTTACGTAACGAGAAACGTATGTTACAGGAAGCTGTAGATTCGTTATTCGATAACTCACGTAAAGTAAATGCTGTTAAAACTGAAGGTAACCGTGCCTTAAAATCTCTTTCAGATATCTTGAAAGGTAAACAAGGTCGTTTCCGTCAAAACTTATTAGGTAAACGTGTGGATTATTCTGCTCGTTCGGTAATTGTTGTAGGTCCTAACCTTAAATTACACGAATGTGGTTTGCCAAAAGATATGGCTGCTGAGCTTTACAAACCGTTCATTATTCGTAAGATGATTGAGCGTGGCGTTGTAAAAACAGTAAAATCAGCTAAGAAAATTGTTGACAGAAAAGATCCACTAGTTTGGGATATCCTTGAAAACGTATTAAAAGGACACCCAGTGTTGTTAAACCGTGCACCTACGCTACACAGATTAGGTATCCAGTCTTTCCAACCAAAATTAGTAGAAGGTAAAGCTATCCAGTTACACCCATTAGTGTGTACCGCATTCAACGCCGATTTTGACGGTGACCAGATGGCAGTTCACTTACCGTTAGGTAATGCTGCAATTTTGGAAGCCCAAGTATTGATGTTGGCTGCTCACAATATCCTTAACCCTGCTAACGGTACACCTATTACAGTACCTTCTCAGGATATGGTTTTGGGTCTTTATTATATTACTAAAGGCCGTAGAACTGATGATAAGAGAGTAGTAAGAGGTCAGGATATGAGTTTTTACTCTGCAGAAGAGGTAATTATTGCCTACAATGAGAAAAGAGTAGACTTACACGCTTGGATTAAAGTAAAAGCTAACGTTAGAGAAGCAGACGGTACCATTGTAAACAAGCTAATTGAAACTACAGTTGGTCGTGTGTTATTTAACCAAATGGTACCAGAAGAGGTTGGTTACATCAACGAACTATTAACCAAAAAATCTTTAAGAGATATCATTGGTGAAGTAGTGAAAATGACTGGTATGGCTCGTTCTGCAAGATTCTTAGATGACATCAAAGAACTTGGATTTAAAATGGCTTTCCAAGGAGGTTTATCGTTCAACTTACAAGACGTAAACATTCCTGTAGAGAAACACACTTTATTAGAGCAAGCTGCTAACGAAGTTGAAGAAGTAAGAAACAACTATAACATGGGTTTCATTACCAACAACGAGCGTTACAACCAAATTATCGATATCTGGACTCGTATCAACAACCGTTTAACTACGTTTGTGATGAACCAATTATCATCAGATAACCAAGGTTTCAACTCTGTTTACATGATGCTTGACTCTGGAGCCCGTGGTTCTAAAGAGCAAATTCGTCAGTTAGCAGGTATGAGGGGCTTGATGGCTAAACCTCAAAAATCAGGTTCAGGTGGTGAGATTATCGAAAACCCAATCTTGTCTAACTTTAAAGAAGGATTATCTGTATTAGAGTATTTTATCTCTACCCACGGTGCCCGTAAAGGTTTGGCGGATACGGCGTTAAAAACTGCGGATGCGGGTTACTTAACTCGTCGTTTGCATGACGTTGCGCAAGATATGATTGTTAATGCAGTAGACTGTGGTACTTTAAGAGGTATGTACACTACAGCATTGAAAGATAACGAAGATATTGTAGAGCCTTTATATGAGCGTATTTTGGGACGTACATCACTACATGATGTATTCAATCCGTTAAATGGTGAGTTATTGGTATCTGCAGGTCAAGATATCGACGAAGATATTGCTAAAGCGATTGAAGAGTCTCCGCTAGAAGGTATCGAAATTCGTTCGGTATTAACTTGTGAGAACAAGCGTGGAGTTTGTGCTTTATGTTACGGACGTAACTTGGCATCAGGTAAACGTGTTCAACGTGGTGAGGCTGTAGGTGTAATTGCCGCACAGTCAATCGGTGAGCCGGGTACACAGTTAACACTTCGTACATTCCACGTGGGTGGTACGGCGTCTAACATTGCCAACGAGTCGCAAATCAATGCTAAGTTTGACGGCGTAATTGAGTTTGAAAACTTACGTACCGTACAAACTACAACCGAAGATGGTGTGATCGACATCGTTCTAGGTCGTTCAGGCGAATTCAGAATTGTTGAACCAGGAACTAACAAAGTAATCGTTAACAACAATATTCCTTATGGTGCATTCTTATATGTAAAAGAAGGTGATAAAGTTGCTAAAGGCGATAAGATTGTTTCTTGGGATCCATATAACGCGGTTATTATCTCAGAATTTGGAGGTAAAATCGAGTTTGATGCGATCATTGAAGGTGTAACTTTCCGTGAAGAATCTGATGAGCAAACTGGTCACCGTGAGAAAGTAATCATTGATACTCGTGATAAAACCAAAAACCCTGCTATCAAAGTATTGGATAAAAAAGGTGATATCATTAGAACATACAACATCCCGGTAGGTGCACACATTGCCGTTGATGATGGAGATGCAGTACAAACTGGTCAGGTGTTAGTGAAAATCCCTCGTGCTACTGGTAAAACCCGAGATATTACAGGTGGTTTACCTCGTGTAACTGAGTTATTCGAGGCTCGTAACCCTTCAAATCCAGCGGTTGTTACCGAGATTGATGGTGTGGTAACTTTAGGTGGTATCAAACGTGGTAACCGTGAGATTACTATCGAGTCTAGAGATGGTGAGGTTAAAAAATATCTTGTTCCATTGTCTAAACACATCTTGGTACAAGATAACGACTTCGTAAAAGCAGGTATGCCATTGTCAGATGGTTCTATCTCTCCAGCAGATATCTTGGCAATCAAAGGTCCTGCGGCAGTGCAAGAGTACTTAGTAAATGGTATCCAAGAGGTTTACCGTTTGCAAGGTGTGAAGATCAACGATAAACACTTTGAGGTAATTGTACACCAAATGATGCAGAAAGTACATATCGAAGATCCGGGAGATACTCGTTTCTTGGAGAATGACTCTGTAGATCGTTGGGACTTCATGGATGAGAATGATGAAATCTTCGACAAGAAAGTTGTTGTTGAGGCAGGCGACTCGACTACCGTAAAACCTGGTCAGATCATTTCTTTACGTAAACTAAGAGACGAAAATTCTCAATTAAAACGTCAAGATTTGAAACAGATCGAAGTAAGAGATGCTAAACCAGCTACTGCAAGTTCAGTACTACAAGGTATCACACGTGCTTCATTAGGTACTAAGTCGTTTATCTCTGCTGCTTCATTCCAGGAAACTACAAAAGTGTTGAACGAAGCTGCAATTGCAGGTAAGAAAGACAGAATGTTAGGCTTGAAAGAAAACGTAATTGTTGGTCACTTGATCCCTTCAGGTACCGGTGTACGTGGCTACGAGCGTATCATTGTAGGTTCTCAAGAAGAGTACGATAAATTATTAGCTTCGAAACAAGAAGAAGTAGAAGCTTAACCTCTAAAGGAGAATGTAAATAAATCCCTAGCGTTAATTCGTTAGGGATTTTTTATTTTTTGAATGTTTCTTTTAAAAAGTTAGTTTTGTTAGTATGGAAGAACAACAGAACGAAAATCAATTAAATATAGAATTAGCCGAAGAAATTGCTGAGGGCATTTTTTCGAACTTAGCTATCATCACCCATTCTAACACCGAATTTGTTTTAGATTTTATTAGGGTAATGCCTGGTATTCCTAAGGCAAAAGTTAAATCTAGAATTATTTTAACGCCAGAGCATGCTAAACGTTTAATGCATGCCATGCAAGACAACATCGAGAAATTTGAAGCAGCCCACGGACGTATAAAAACGCAAGACGAAACACCATTTCCGATGGGCTTTGGTGGTCCAACTGCACAAGCATAATTAATTGAAGCCATTCGCCATAAAACGAATGGCTTTTTTTCTTTTTGTCAATCTAACGCTTATGGAAAAGTCTCCAAATTTATCTCAAAAAATATACCTATCAATTTTAGTTTTTCTAGTTTGGTTTGCTTTAATTTTTCAATTTTCTGTCCATATCAATACTGGTGTGGCTGTAAAGTCAGAATTAGTAATTAGGTTTTTTAGTTATTTTACGATAGATAGCAATTTACTGGTTGCTTTATGCAGCACCTCGATTTTGTTTTTTCGTTCTACTAGCGTTGGAAGATTTTTCGCTAAACCTCAGGTGATTGCGGCCATTGCTATTTATATCATAGTTGTTGCGCTGGTTTATAATGCAGTACTGAGGTTTTTATGGGCATTTGAAGGCTGGTCTATGGTACTGAACGAATTGCTGCACGTAGTTGTTCCGTTGATGTTTTTAGGTTATTGGATCTATTTCGTACCTAAGCAACAATTACAATGGAAGCACATTTGGTTTTGGCTCATCTATCCATTAGTATATACCATATTTGTATTATTTAGAGGGAACTATTCCGGTTTTTATCCTTATCCATTTTTGAATGTAACCAAATTTGGGATCGAGAAAGTAGTAGTAAACTGTGCAATAATTACTTTGTTGTTTGCCTTTCTATCTATATTGTTCGTTGCTATGGCTAGGCGTAAAACCAAGTGAAGTGCGTAACAAATTTGATTTCGAACATAATTTGTAAAACCACAGCTATAAACCGTTGTTTTTTAAATTGTAACTACTATTTTTGGAGCAATGGAATCACAAAAAAAAGATATTTTTGATAGCATAGCACAACGATTAAAATTGGAAGGTTTTAACGTTGTAAATAGAGATGAAACTAGACCCTGGGGTGGTTTCTTTGTAATAGACGAAGGTCAGGCGCAGCAATTTGCTGACACTTATTTTGATGGGCTGGATACCGATACCTTAAAAATAGGAGGTAAGTTAAGTCCCAAGATATTAATTGTGGCTCCAGAGTCTCGTCTTTCTTGGCAATATCACCACCGTAGAGCCGAAATTTGGCAAGTAGTTACGGGTACAGTAGGTATCAAAACTAGCGAAACGGATGAAGAAGGTGAATTGAAACGCTACCATCCAAATGACCAGATTAAATTGCACCAAGGCGAACGTCATCGTTTAATAGGTTTGGAAGATTGGGGTGTAGTAGCCGAAATTTGGCAACATACTGATGCAAACAATCCTTCAGACGAAGATGATATCGTTCGTGTTCAAGATGATTTCGGTAGGTAGTTTATAATCCGTAACTTAGTAGCGCTATTTTAGCTTGTTTGAAGACTATTGTGAAATAGACTTCGTTTTATTTTTGTATGATCATTTTGTATTTCTTCTTGGCACATTGGTTTCTATCATTGTTCAGCCAAACTTTTTTCCTGCACCGTTATTCGTCTCATAAAATGTTTAAGATGAATAAATTTTGGGAACGTTTTTTCTATCTTTTATTGTTGTTGTCTCAAGGTTCATCGTTTTTAAATCCAAGAGCTTATGCTATTCTTCACCGTATGCACCACGCTTATAGCGATACTGTGAAAGATCCACATTCTCCTCATTTTTTTAAGGATGTTTTCGGAATGATGATAGCCACTAAAAATATGTATTTGGCTTATTTATTACATAAAATTGAGCCAGAACCTGCTTTTAGGGGTAACTATCCAGAATGGCCGATTATAGATAAAATTGGTGATTCTTGGTTGTGGAGACTAGCATGCGCAGCATTCTATATTTGGTTCTACGTAACTTTTGCTACCCAATGGTGGATGTTTTTATTACTGCCAATCCACTTTCTAATGGGGCCACTTCATGGTGCTATCGTAAATTGGTGTGGACATAAATATGGTTACTCTAACCACGATAATGATGATCATAGCAAAAACTCCCTACCTTGGGATTTCCTATTAATGGGCGAGTTATTTCAGAACAATCATCATAAGAAGCCTAATTCTCCAAACTTTGCTACCAAATGGTGGGAGTTTGACCCAACCTACCCATTGATGAAAGCGATGCACTGGTTAAGGATCATTAAAATTAGAAAAGCATAAAAAAAGCTCCCGAAATATTTCGGGAGCTTTTTATTTTATGTTCGGCGATTAATACCACCACCTTTATGCATCTTTTTCTTGTTGCTCGATGCATTTCCTTTTGAATCTTTCTGTGGTTTTCGAACTACCTCTTTACTAGCCAGCATACTTTTCCAACTCAATGGGTAAGGATGATCTTCTACAATTGGAATTACCTTTTTGATCAGTTTGTGGATAGCAATTAGGTACTCATTTTCTTCTGCATCAACAAAAGAAATTGCATTGCCGTTAGCTCCGGCTCTACCGGTTCTGCCAATTCGGTGTACGTAAGTTTCTGGCACGTTTGGTAAATCGTAGTTGAAAACATAAGTCAAATCATCTATATCAATACCACGAGCCGCAATATCCGTAGCTACTAATACTCTTAGTTTCCGCTCTTTAAATTCCGTCAATGCTCTTTGTCTGGCACCTTGAGATTTATCACCATGTATCGCAGCGGCCTTGATGCCATCCTTAGCTAAATCTTTTGCAATTCTATCTGCACCGTGTTTAGTACGTGTAAATATTAAGGTATGATCAATATTTAGTTCGTCTAAAAGATGCTTTAATAATTTCCTTTTATCGGGTTTGTCTACAAAATAAACCGACTGGTTAATGGTCTCAGCCGTAGAAGATACTGGTGTAACCTCCACCATTACCGGCTCCTGCAAAATAGTATTTGCTAATTTCTGGATCTCTGGCGGCATAGTAGCAGAAAAAAACAAGGTTTGACGCTTAGAAGGTAGTTTGCTTACAATCTTTTTCACATCGTGGATGAAACCCATATCCAACATACGATCTGCTTCATCTAATACGAAAATCTCAATATCGCCTAAGCTAATGTAGCCTTGGTTCATTAAATCAAGCAGCCTACCTGGTGTAGCTACCAAAACATCAACACCTTTTTTTAGTGCATCAACTTGTGGTTGTTGACCAACACCTCCAAAAATAACCAGATTTTTTACCGGCAGATTTTTGCCATAAGCGTTAAAACTATCTTGTATTTGTATCGCGAGTTCTCTAGTTGGCGTTAAAACTAAAGCTTTAATTGCTTTTTTATTGGTTTTTAAATGTCGCATGTGCAAAATTTGCAGCATAGGAATAGCGAAAGCGGCAGTTTTACCTGTTCCAGTTTGTGCGCAACCCAACAAATCTTTTAATTTTAAGATGCTAGGAATAGCTTTTTCCTGTATGGGAGTTGGCTTTTGATATCCTTCGGACTCAACAGCTTTTAATATGGGCTCAATCAGCCTTAATTGTGAAAATAACATTTTTTTAAGTAAAAAGTTAAAAGTAAAAATTAAAAAGTGCGTGTATCACACTTTAAAATCCGAAGAAGCTAGAACAATCATTCGTTGAAGGACTAACTTGCGAGTTGCTTTAATGATTAAAGAAATTCAGCTTCGAGCTGCAAAGATAGGTAAAATTTATTTTGGTATGGTTTCGATGATTTTTTTGAAAATGTATGCCAGAGTTTCATCGCGATTTTAGTCCTGCTTTTTGTTTCAATCTTTTTGTTTTGATACTGCACCGATCTCTTTAACGTCATTGCGAGGAGGAACGATGTGGCAATCTTTTGCGTTAGTACTCTAACAAAAAAGGATTTTTCACTTCGGGTTTAACTTACAGCTCGTTGGTTCTGCTATATTTTGACCGCTTTAAATTCGTTCCATTTTGAATACAATAGGTTCGGTGTTAATGTTTTAAGATTGTTAGAAATAATGCTACAATTTGGTATAGAAGCCCCGTTAACGTAAGAGACCATTATAGGCAGTTTTTAATCACTATTACTCCATGTCATTATTCCATTTAGTTCTTTAGAGAACCCATCTAACAAGTATAGATTTAATATTTTAACATATATCCATGCTTCATGGGATTGTTGCATTTTAGATTTGTTTGTGTCAACGATAATAACTTCGTTAAGTGAGTATTTTTTTAAAATTTCAGTGATGACTAGGATGTCTTCTGCATCTATACCTTTTGTTGCTCCGCTACCTCCATATTTTTGTCCTTCAAAATACTTTGCTAAGTCAATTTCTGGGCTTAAAAATCGTTTTTCAGGTTCTGAATAGTCGTTATTTAGCGGAACGTATATACCCTCAACGCTTGGATGTAAGCAGGAAAACCCTCCAGTCTGATTTGAAAAAAGTATTCCTGATGGATACTCGATTATTAATCCAAGTCCTACACTGTCCCAAAGTTCTATTTTTGGTCTGATTGGTCGTTCTGAGATGTTCTTCATAAGGTTACCGATAAATAGCTTGTGAATAAATATACATAAACTCAATGGTTTCGTACAGCTAGTTTTTAGATCTTTTCCAAAGCCTGCTCCAGATCTTTAATCAAATAATCGGGTTCTTCTAAACCAATATAAATCCGAATTAAAACATGCCTAGGATTATCAATGCTAAAGTCGGCTTTGCTAATGCCAGCACAAGCAGGAATGATTAAACTTTCGTAACCACCCCAAGAAACCGCCATCAAAATATGTTTTAGGCCATTGCAAAATGCTTCTATCTTTTCTAAACTCGAATTTTTAAGTACGATACTGAACAATCCGCCGCAAGCCTTCATCTGCTTTTTAGCCAATTCCAGTTGTTTGTTATTTCTACTAAATGGATGAAGTACTTTTTCCACTTTTGGGTGTTGTTCTAGGTATTTGATTACCTCATTCGCGTTAGCTGTAATTTTTTCTAACCTAATGGGTAAAGTACGCAAGCTTCGTAATAACAACCACGCATTTTGAGGCGCTAGAGAAGCACCAATGTTCATATATTCTTTCTCAAATATTTGCTTTAACAGTGCTTTTTTTCCTGTCACTACACCAGCTACAACATCGCTGTGCCCAGCCAGGTATTTAGTAGCCGACTGCGCCACTAGATCAATTCCGTAAGCAATAGGTTGTTGGTAAAGCGGCGAGCAATAGCTGTTGTCAATCATGGTAATGATATTTTTAGCTTTTGCTATTTTGGCTATCGCTTCTAAATCCTGAACATCGAAACTGAAGGTGTTTGGCGATTCCAAATAAATCAACTTTGTTTGCGCATTAATTGCAGCTTCAATAGCGGATGTATCACTTCCGTTCACAAAAGTAGTTTTTACACCAAATTTCGGTAGCAAATCATTGAATAATTTGATTGTCCAACTGTAAGGATTTTCTATACAAATTACTTCATCACCTTGTTGCAGCAAAGCTAATACAGGAATAGTTACAGCAGCAATTCCGCTTCCGAAAACCAAAGCATCTTCGGCACCATCAAGCGCAGCCAGTTTCTTCCTTAAAATATCGATAGTGGGATTGAAACCACGAGAATAGAGGTTCCCTTGGTATTCATCGGCTAAGGCATTTCTAAAATCATCAACTGTGTTGAATTTGAAATTACTGGTTTGAATAATTGGCGGTGCAATAGCGTTGAAGTAGTTTTCTCTTTCTTCGCCAAGTTCGTTTAGTATGTAAGAAATATCCACGTTGTTAAGTTAAAAGTACAAAGCCAAAAGTTAAAACACCTTTCTAGAATGCCGTATTTTTAGACTTATTAAATTGCCTTTTTGCTACTAAAAAATCTCTGGATGAAGTAGATCGCTACAAACCCTAAGAAAATGTATATACCATTTATTGCTGCTTCAGAATCATCATTATAAATACTGATAGCTACAAACAAATATGCTGCAATAAAAATGATCGGCATTAAAGGATACAACTTCATCGTATAAATCGTGTTTTTATCTAGATGTGCAGTTTTCTTACGCAAGTAAAAGATGGTTGCTGCAGAGAAAATCATACCTGCGCCGTCCATGAAAATGGTGTAGTTTAAAATCTTATCGAAGGTTTGTGCATAAAATAAAGTGATGATAGAAAGGATAGTGAAGATGGTCAGACTCACTACCATAACCTCGTTTTTGGTAGTTTTTTTAGTAAAAACTTTCGGTAGAGCACCTTCTTCGCCCATGGCATACATGGCTCTGGGATTGCTCAACAAATTCACATTCACATAGCCCAATACAGAGAAAAATATAAGTACAGAAAGTATGGTGAAACCTGTTGGTCCGAAGATCTGTCCTGCTAAAATTGCGGCGATACTCTGTGCAGATTTCAATTGTTCAAAACCAATTACTTTCACATAGGCGTAATTAATAGCCATGTACAAAGTGATGATAATTCCTAAACCAACTAAGATAGAGCGAGGGATAACAGTTTTGGCCTCTTTTGCTTCGCCACCAAAATTGATGGTTTGTTGATAGCCTCCAAAGCTAAAAGAAACGGCGATCAAGCAAATGCCTAAAGCTTTTCCATAATCGCTCCAAGTAGCTGGCAGGCCATCGGCTGTGCTAAAAACCGAAGGTAATTGCTGGGTTTGTGTACCAAAAAATATGGCACAAATTAAGGTAATCACCATTACTAATTTAATAATAGTTAAGATGTTCTGTGTTCTAGAACTAGTTCTCAATCCCATCAGGTTAATGGTGTAAAAAATGATGATGCTGACCAACCCTATGAGAATTCGGTGATCGTTAGTTTGCATTTCTAAGGGAAAAAGTGCTTTGTTGAGATACTCAGCACCAATTAATGAAACTCCCGCTACCGAAGCGGCATTACTTACCACAATAATGCAGTTAATGGCGAAGGCAATGGAGGGATGATAACAAACCGAGAAGATCTTGTAATAACCACCAGTTACTGGATAGCGTGAGCCAATTTCGGCGTAGGTTAAAGCGCCACAAAGTGCTACAAAACCGCCAACTATCCAGGCTAAGAAGAACAATTCGGGAATTTGAGCTTTAGCAGCTACGTTTACTGGAGTTCTAAAAATTCCCATGCCTATTACGAGGCTTACTACGATCATAGATAGGTCGAAGAGGGAAAGTTGCTTCTTTTCAGGATTCATTTAATTTTTGTTTGTTGGTTTAGGTTTTTGTAGCAATTTACTAATAAAAAGCTCCGCAACAATTTCATCATTAAAAAAATACAGAACAAGGCTTGAAATTGTTTAAATGTGGAAATCTAGCCAAAAAAAGCCCTCAAAATTGATTAAATTTGTAAGGCTGATATTCGGAGGACAATATCAAGAAAACATCACAAAAAGAGTTATGGCAGAACCTATTTACAACGAAGACAGTATTAAATCTTTAGACTGGCAAGAGCATATTCGTCGCAGGCCAGGTATGTACATCGGTAAATTGGGCGATGGCTCGGCGCAAGATGATGGTATTTATGTATTGCTGAAAGAAATTCTAGATAACTCTATCGATGAGTTCATGATGGGCGCTGGTAAAACGATCGATATCAGCTTGCATGAGCATAAAGTAATTATTCGAGATTATGGTCGTGGTATTCCTTTGGGTAAAGTGATCGACTGTGTGTCTAAGATGAACACAGGAGGTAAATATGATAGCAGCGCTTTCCAAAAATCGGTAGGGATGAACGGTGTGGGTACTAAAGCAGTAAATGCGCTTTCTACCATTTTTGTGGTTCAAAGTTATCGCGATGGTAAGACAAAGAAAGTAGAGTTCAGCAAAGGTTTGGTTACTTTAGAACATCCAGAAATCGATACCACGCAACGTAACGGAACTTCCATTACCTTCCACCCAGACGAAACTATCTTTAGAAATTACCATTACATTGCAGATTTCGTTGAAAGTATGATTTGGAACTACGTGTTCTTGAATACAGGTTTGACAATCAATTTCAATAATCAAAAATATTTCTCTGAAAAAGGTTTGTACGATTTGCTTTCTAGACAAAATAAACCAGAAGAAATCAGATATCCAATAATTCACCTTAAGGGACACGATATTGAGGTAGCCATGACCCACGGGCAGCAGTATGGCGAGGATTATCATTCTTTTGTGAATGGACAGTATACTACCCAAGGGGGTACACACCAAGCGGCGTTTCGTGAAGCTGTGGTGAAAACTTTAAGAGAGTATTACAATAAAGATTACGATGCTTCGGATATCAGAGCTTCAATTATTGCTGCAATTGCGATAAGGGTACAAGAGCCAGTTTTCGAATCTCAAACCAAAACTAAATTAGGTTCTGAGAGAATAGCTCCAGATGGGCAAACGGTACGTACTTTTGTTAACGATTTCTTGAAAAAGGAATTGGATGATTACCTACATAAGCACAAAGATGTAGCAGATGCAATAGAGGCAAGGATTAAGCAATCTGAACGTGAACGTAAAGATATAGCTGGTATCAAAAAGCTAGCGAACGATAGAGCTAAAAAAGCATCCTTACACAATAAAAAACTAAGAGATTGCAAGGTTCATTTCAATAGTAATCACGAACGTAGATACGAAACTACTCTATTTATTACCGAAGGAGATTCAGCTTCTGGATCTATAACCAAATCTAGAGATGTAGAAACGCAGGCAGTGTTTAGTTTAAAAGGTAAGCCTTTGAATTGCTACGAACTTACCAAAAAAGTAGTTTATGAAAATGAGGAGTTTAACCTTTTGCAGCATGCTTTAAATATTGAGGATGGTTTGGAAGGATTGCATTACAACAATATCGTAATTGCTACCGATGCCGACGTGGATGGTATGCACATTCGTTTGTTAATGATGACTTTCTTTTTGCAGTTTTTTCCAGATTTGGTGAAAGCAGGCCACGTTTATATTTTACAAACACCACTTTTTAGAGTAAGAAATAAGAAGGAAACCATTTATTGCTATAGCGATGAAGAGCGTAGAAATGCCATTTCCAAGTTAGGAGGTAAACCAGAGATTACCAGGTTTAAGGGGTTGGGAGAGATTTCTCCAGATGAATTTGGCTTGTTTATTGGTAAAGATATTCGTTTAGATCCAGTAATACTAAAAGAACAGACCATTAAGAGCTTATTAGAATATTATATGGGGAAAAATACCCCCGATAGGCAACAACATATCATCAAAAATCTACGAATTGAAAAAGACGAGGTAGAACCAGAAGATAAGGAAGAGGAAGATTTAGAGGTTGCTTAAAACTATAAGTTGTGGATTTTTGAGGGCTTAAATCGTTAGTTTCTTAGTGTTAGTCTATATTTGTGAGAAAGCTAAACTCCTTGCTTGTTTGAGGGTATAGTTTTTGTAAGTTGAACTTTGTACGACTCATTTTAACGCATGACCATCAATAATAAGAAAAGTTCCTCTCGTTATGGGCTTATTGTAATCCTTATTTTAGCTCTTTTCATATCAGCTATTTTCTTTTATATCAGAAAGGATAAAATTGATGTGCTTTCTAATAATGTAACTGAGCTCAACAACATCGATAATGATTATTCGCAGCTTGACACTTGCATTTTAACACTTTATCGGGCGGATAACAACTGTAGGTTGTTTGAGGCAACGGCCAATAAGGCTTACATGAGAGCGTTCTCCAAAGAGATCATTAAAGTTTCTACTATCCTCGATAGTTTAAAAGTACAGGAAAATACTAAGAGCTATTCCAAAAATATCAAAGGACTTGTTGATCAAAAAAAGGTAAAAACAAAACTTTATTTAGCGCTTAAACAACTAACCGATAGCTTAATGTTTGTTAGCGCCGGTATTGATACCATTAAGGAACGCACCTGGACCAAGGGAATGGAAGTTACTAAAGGGAGGTTCAAAACCATGCTTACCATAGATACCATTAAGCCTAAGCAGGAGTTTAAAGAGAAAGGCTTGATAGGAAGATTGGCAGATGCGTTTTCGAGACAAAAGAGAAAAGTAGATACCAATGCTGTGTTGGTTAAGAAAGAGATCACCCTAGATACTTCTCTTTCTAGTACCAATTACAACAAGTTGCAGATGCGAAATATCAATAATTATTTCCGCAATTTATATATTGCCAATAAGCTACTCAAGAAAAATGAAGTAGAGATACTTCGCATCAATTCTCGTATCATCAACGAAATTGTTTTTTTGTTACAAACCTTTAAAAAGAAGGAAATGGATTTTGTAGCAGAGACAAAAAGGAGCATCCATTTTGATATGGATGACACTTTCAAAAGCATCAATAATATTTACATTATTATTTTCGTGCTTTTGTCGGTGTTGGTTACGGTAATTTTGCTAAACTTATGGAGGATTTACAGAAACGAACACGAACTTATTGATTACGGGCAACGTGTATCGCAATATGCACAGTCTAAGAGCAGGTTTTTGGCAAATATGAGCCACGAAATTAGAACTCCACTCAATTCGGTAATCGGTTTTTCAGAACAACTTAGCCAAGATAATTTATCTGAACAGCAAAAAGAACAGGTAGATGCTATCAAGACCTCTTCAGAACTGTTGTTAGATTTGGTAAATGATATCCTCGACTTTTCGAAATATGAAGTAGGTAAAATCAACTTCGATAAGGTTTCTTTTGCACCAATGGATGCGATTAATGAAGTATTCAATAGCATAGCCATCCAAGCCGCTAAAAAAGGTTTATCCCTAGAGAAACAGATTAGCTTTGACGGTAAGGTTGTGGTACAGGGAGATTCACTTAGGCTTAAACAAGTAGTGATGAATTTGCTAAGTAATGCCATTAAATTTACCGATACTGGTTCGGTTACTTTAAAAGCCGAGATTACTTCTAATTCAAAGAAAAAAGGAGTGTTAAAAGTTCAGGTAATAGATACGGGTATCGGTATCGAAGAAAAAGATGCCAATGTAATTTTTGATGAATTTTCGCAGGTTAATTATTCAATTACTAAGAATACGCAAAAGGGTACCGGGCTGGGCTTGGCCATTTGTAAGAAGATTGTAGAGTTGCAGGGTGGTAGCATTAGCCTGAGCAGTAAACCAAATATCGGATCTAATTTCAGTTTCGAAATACCCTATGAGTTTTGTAATGATGGTACCAGCAAGCGAAAAACCTTCATTACCGCAGATATATCTCACTTGGCTGATAAAAGGATATTGCTTGTTGATGATAACAAAATGAACATTCTGTTGGCACAAACAGTGGTTAGGAAATATAAAATTGTTACAGATATTGCTTACGATGGTGCGGAGGCTTTCCAATTATTTCAGAAGAATAAGTACGACCTGATATTGACTGATGTGCAAATGCCAGTAATGGGTGGGGTAGAACTAACCCGTTTAGTTAGATCTGAAAAAGATAAAAAGAAGGCGAACGTACCTATTTTAGGCGTTACGGCTAACGTAATGGAAGAAGATAGAGAGAAATACTTGGCCTCGGGAATGAATGGGTTGGTATTGAAACCCTATTCTGAGAAAGAATTGATTGATAAAATAGCAAGTCATATTTCTACGGAATAAACACTAAAAAAAGGGTCGGCAATTTGAAACTGCCGACCTTTTTTATTCCTTTTCAGGATTGATAGTGTCTTCTGGATGTTGTGGTGGCAACTCTTTAACTTCCTTTTCTACAATTATAGTTTTTAAGTGCACCGCGTATTTCGACGGTGTGATAGCTATATCGAACTTCTCGGCGTAAGCTTGCGTAAACTCAGCACCAAAGTATAAAATGATAGATGTATAGTAAATCCATACGAGAATAACGATGATTGAACTGGCAGCTCCAAAAGCAGAGCCTGGGTTTCCTTTTTCGATATAAATACCAATAACATATTTGCCCAAACTGAATAATAAAGCTGTAAATAGAGCTCCAACCAAAGCTGGCTTCCATTTTAGGTTTACATCTGGTAATACTTTAAAGATGATCGCAAAAATAGTGGTTACTACCGCAATAGTTAAAGCATTAGTTACAATTAACATCAACCATTCTGATACTTCTTCTATGCCTATTTTTGCGGCATAGCTATCCAATTTTCCGCCGATACCTACTACAACACTGTTTACCACTAGCGAAACCAGCAAAAGAAATCCTAAGGAAGCGATTAGCGAGAAAGATAGTAAACGATTTGTAATCAGTTTTTTCCATCCTTTTTTTGGAACAGCTTTAACTTTCCAAATCAAGTTAATGCTGTCTTGTATTTCTATAAAAATAGCAGTAGAACCAATGGCTAAGGTAGCAATACCGATGATTAGACCCACCGTGCTTTTGCCCGAAAGGTTGGCGTTGTTTACAAAAGACCTCAATTGATTAGCGGCGTTAGTGCCAATCATTTCACTTATTTCTCCAAAAAGTTTGGTGTTTGGATCCATATTGTCGCCCAAAAAAAGCGAAGCTGAAGAAATGATGATGATAATTAATGGCGTTAGCGAAAAAATAGTATAATAGGCTAAGGCCGCACTCAACTTCATTACTCTATCTTCCATAAAACCTTTGCCTGCCGCGACAAATAAATGATAAGTATGTATGAAAAAAGATTTTGTTTTACTGATTATGTTCTTCATTATAAGTTGATTTTGTGTTGCGTGGTTGATGTTTTAAAGTTTAATGGCGTAAATCTATTAACTATCTTCCATCAACTAATAACCATCATCCAAATTTAAAACGGATAACCAATTCCAATATTAAGAACCAGATTATCTCTTCTCCAAGCTTTGCTGCCAAAATCTATATCGTTTAGTACCCAACGTTGGCCACTAGGTAAATATGGTTTACGGATAGGGAAAGCACCATCAAGGCGGATAACGAAAATAGTTGCGTCAACTCTTAAACCCAAGCCAGTACCAACAGCTAATTCATCTAAAGAATTTTTCAGTTTAAACTCCGAACCAATTCTTTTTGGATCTTCCTTGCGCAACCAGATATTTCCGGCATCTACAAAGGCTGCACCATGTAAGATGCTTACTATTTTAAATCTTAACTCAGAATTAAGCATCATTTTGATATCACCACCCTGATCAGCAAATACGACGTTATCATCAACTTTGAATGTACCTGGTCCTAATGATCTTGCTCTAAATGCTCTAATGTCATTTGTTCCACCTGCAAAAAACTGACGAACGAAAGGTAATGAGCTGCTTCCACCATAGGCATATCCATAACCTAAATTTAGGCGATTTGCCCAAATTACGTTAGGCTTAACTTTATAGTAACTTCTCAAATCGGTTTCTACTCTTACAAATTGAGTTAGGGCTGTATTAAATATTTCTCGTTTACCTTCCGAATTTTTTGGAGTAAATAAGCCCCAGACATTTCCACTTGTCTCTAATCCCCCAAAGAAATACAAATTGTGCCTACGCTTATCTTGCATTTGGTTGGTATAGGTGAAGTTGTAGTTGCTGCCAATGATAAATTGGTTCTCTAAGGTGTACTGTAGGCCTGGGTTTTGTTCAATAAGGTCTTTGTAAGCATCACTGTTCTCATCTTTATTTGATGTAACCAAATTTACCGAAGCAGGGTTGAAGTTGTGCTCTTTAAACTGATTTTCTTTCCAGTTGTAACCGTATTGCGCTTTAAACGAGTTTAACTTATAAACCGTATCTCTACTTAATAATTGATAGCCAAGGGAGATAATTGTTTTAGGTGTAAATGCATTAGTGCTCTTAGGTTTGTAGAAGGGCACAATAAATCTAGGAAGAGTTAATCTTGCTTCGCCAGTTAATGAATAAGAATTAAGCCCCTTAGACTGCCCGCTGTACTGGGTTTCGAAACCACCACTTGCACTGATGTCTAACTGCTCTGCGCCTCTAAAAATGTTTCTCGTAGTTTGGGTAATCTTTAATTCGGAACCAATAAAATTATTGGACTTGTTGGTTCCCAATACAGAAAAAGTAAGTGAGTTTTTCTTTAACGGTGTGAGGTAGATATTCAAATCCAGTTGATTATTCTTGAAACTGTCTATTGGTAAAAATTCGGCTCTTACATCTTGAAAGGCACCCAAATTCACCATTCTATTTAGCGATTGATTATGATCTTTTCTGTTATAACGTTCACCTTTTTTAAAAAATACTAATCTGTCAAAAACTCGAGATCTATAGGTATTCCTATTATCATAAATATTAAAATCATTATAAACTATCGGTTCCAAACTTCTCAATAAGCTATCTCTACGCAAACTGTAACTCGGGTAAATGTTAATATTTCTAATAGTGTAAGGTTTCAACGATGCTTCGGGAGCTATATTCTTTATGCGGACGTTAACATTCACCAAGTTTTTGCCAATGGTGCTATCTACCTGTAAAATCAAATGCTCGGGACTGAAGTAAAAATAACCGCTTTCCTTTAAGTCATTATCAATTCTTATACGTTCGTTTTTATAAGTGTCTAAGTCGTAAAAATCACCAGGCTTCAAAAGTGTCTTATCTTTGTTCTGATTGATTACATGAGTTAAATCTCCACTATCTGGCGGAAAGGTAACTTTGTTGATTTTGTAGCGAATACCAGTTAAAGCGGTGTAAATTGCTTTACCACGTTTTCTTTTGATTACGGTATCGCCGGTAACTTCTGCTTGTAAGTAACCTTGGCTAATTAGGTAACTCTTCAATACATCGTTATTGTATTTGATCTTTACATCGCTCATTAGCACCGGTGCTTCGCCAACTTTATTGCGTAGCCAGTTTCTAATTCCTTTTGGTTTTTTAGGTTCACCAGCAAGATTATAAATAAATAATTTAGGTCTCAGCCCTAAAAATGTCTTATTGGGGCGAGGTCTAGTCTTGCTTTCTAATTCTGATTTTACCTGTTTTTGGTTATCAATTTTTGCGGCAGAATCTGGGTTGATCACTATTTCTGCGCCTGTGTACAGATTTTGCCCTGGTTTTAAATATTTAGTGTTACTGCAACTGGCAAATATTGAACATGCCAATGCGAAAGCTCCTATCTTAATTAGATTTCTCATTTTTCGGTCTTTGTTCAACATTGTTTCTCTTTCTACGTTTTTGGAATATTTCTTTAAATCTATTGTAATCTACTACCAAGGTGAAACCTAATCCAGTTTCTACAATTTGTCCTTGCACTACACTTTCGGTTTGGTTACGTCTATAAGCTCTAAGGCGATAACGACCATCTCTTGATAGAGCATATTCTACATTTACATTATCAGCTATGCTAGTAGCGTTTTGATTGGCCTGCTGCGGCCCCTCTAGAGCGAATGAACTACCTACCGTTACTGTTAGTCTATCATTCAGTAGTTTTTTAGATATGCCTAGCTCTAAATCTGTTTTCTGTTCTAAACTACCTGTAGAATAATCCTCAGAAGAGTTTACGCCAAAGTTTAAATCTACCCCTTGAATTAAATCTGAAGCCAGATTGTTCAACTGTTCAGTAAGCAATTTACTCACACTAGAACGAGCTAGGGTAGAAACTCCACCGCCACCGCCTGCTAAACTTTGAAACGGATTATTAGCAATAAATCTATTCAGCGCCAATAAAGCAAAAACTTGTTTGTTCAACTCGTTTTCGTCTCTGTTAACAGTCTGTAATCTTGTGTACGCCAAGCTTCCAATCTCGGTGCCACGTTCATTCTCTGGTAAGTCGATTTTAAACGAAATGATAGGCTTTAACAATTCGCCTTTCATGTAAAGGTAGACTTGAAAAGGCAGCTTAGTTTTTGCTTGTACTAGCTCGGGTTGATTCAATAGGTCTATCGGCGCTGCATTAACTTCGTACAACGCAGTTAAATTTACATTTGCTTCGGTAGGTTCTCCGGTCCAAACCAAGGTACTACCCTTAACTAATTTAAAAGGTTTTTTACCCAACGGACCAACAGAAAGGCTATATGAACCATCTATTACTTCATAACGTCCGGTCATGCTAATTTTTCCACTTGGATCCATTGTTGCATTTAAATCTGCCTCGCCTTTAATCGTTAACATATCACCGTTTGCAGGGTCAACAACTACGTTTAGTTCAGCTTCTGGGTCAATATTGATATTGGCTACTAGATTAATTCCTTTAATTGCCGATTTAGTTACACTGTCCGCTTTTAAATCTTTCTGTCCGTTAAATGGCGGCGCATCTTCATCGATAAACTGAACGATACCTTCCTGATCAATCACCGATGGATCATTCACTGGCATGGCGTAGTAGAACTTAGTTCCTTTTTCTACAGTTACGTCCATGTTTACATCTGGTTTGTTCATATCGCCACGAACACGGATATTACTGCTTAGGTAGACTGTTCCATAAATCATGTCGTTATCCTCAGCAGTAGAATTCATTGCTCTGAAATTGTCAGTTTTGATATCTAACCCAAAGCCTACGTTACTGAAATCGCTAGTGTTAATTGTACCGTTAACAGTTGCTTTCTTGCCTAACGAATCTACTAAGGTGAAGTTATTGAAGCGAATGCCTTGGTTGTTGAACGCAATTTCTTGGGTTGGCATAGTGAAATAAGAGTTGATGTAAGCAATGCGCATCCCAGCATCGTTAAACTTCAAAGCTCCTAAAATTTGCGGTTTGGTTAATTCACCTTTAACCGTCAAAGCGCCTGAGATGGTTCCTTTACCTTCCTTAATTTGTCCGGCACTTACACTTTCAATTTGTCGTAAATCGATTTTTTCAATGTTTACGTTCAGGTCTAAGTTACTCTGAGGTGCAGTATAATAAAAACCTTTTGCAGACAACTCATGAGCACCTTTTAGGCTCACGTCGACCTCGAAAGCATTTTCGGTATTGTTGTTCACCACTGCTTTTAAGTCTCCTAATTGGTCTTTTTGATAGCGCAGTTTGTTGATAGTTAAATCTGCTTCAAACTTTGGAGATGAAACTAAATCTTTCACATCTACTGTTCCGTTAATTGCGCCACCAACTAAAGCAGTATCGGTTTCTGCAAACTTCATCAAAGTTTCTATTTGGAAATCCTTAAACTCAACTTTTAACGGAGAATTTGGTTCCTCTGACGTGCTATTGATACTCAATAATTGCGAACCCTGACTAATGTTGAACTGATTAGCTAGAATTCCGGAATTACCGAATTGGATATAATTTTCAGGTGCTACGGTCCATTTTTCGTAATCCAACAACAGCTTTTCGGGATCTAAGTTGAAACGGAAATCTTTATTGATGGATTGGAAAATACCAGCAATTACGTATTTGTTTTTGCGTTGTCTATCTCGTAAGAAAATATTTAAATCTAATTTATTATCTGCTGCCGAACCAGAAACTTCCGTGTTAAATAATGCTATGGAAGTATTTTGAATACTATTTACAAATAACCTGTAATTCAGTTTTTCGGCTTCGTTGGCTACATTTAACTTAATGCTATCTAAATTGATGCCGTTATAAGTTACTTTTGGAAAAACAGCATTCATTAATAAGCTGTCTTTCTCAGTATCTATTAAACCATTAATTCTAGAGGGGGAGAAGGTAGTTAGCGCAGGTACAAAATCTTGCAAAAACTTAGGGTTGTAAATATTTGCCGTAAAACGGATGCGCTGCGGCGGTACATTTGTTACTTCGCCAAAAGCATAATATTTATTGATCTGGTTAATGATAGCGTTACCGACTTTGCTTAATTGATACTTGCCATCTACTGTTGCGCTAATTAATTCAGATTTTAAAACCAATTTATTTTCTGTAGCTGTCGAAACGGCGTTCAACTGAATAGTATCGATATTGAATTTCTTGCCTTCTTTTACTAATTGTAAACCCGTTGCAAATACATCACCATTTAGGTAATCTACATCTGCAGTTTTAATGTCTGCTTTAACATTTCCTGCAAACCTAAATTCGGTATTACTGAAGTTTAATTTTTGTAAATCGATTTGTTTAAGCGCCAAATTTGCTTTTACTGCTGGATATTTTCCTGCTAAATCTGCGTTTGCTGTCAACTCAAAATTGGCATTGCTATCTGGCATGTTGCCTTTAATTGCTACTTTTTGATTAACGTAGTTGCCCGATAATTTCAAATTGCGATAGTTGTATTTGTTGTAATACGCACTCAGCACAGTAGCATTAAATTTCGCATTGATTTTTTTAGGATCTAAACCTGTTCCAGCCACATCTGCTTTTGCAGAAACTCTACCTAAAGTAGGTTGCTGTTTCAATAGTTTGCCTACATTAAAATTGTTTAGGGTGATATCGGCTTTGTACTTTTCTTTTCCCTTCGGTCCGTTCATGTTGGCCGCTAAAACAGCAGAACCCATGTCAGATCTTACATTTAAATTCGTAGTAAAATCAGTCATTGAACCTGCGAATTTCCCGTTGGCATCAATTACGTTTGGTAATTCGATACTTGCTGGTAACGATTTTTTAGGCACAACTGCTAAAATATCACCTTTGGTAATATGAACTTTCTTAATGTTTAGGTCTAAAAACGCCTTATTCACATCGGTTACGTTATTCGCTTTTCCGCTAATATCTATCTGCGTGTTTCTCAGTCCGCTAATTTGAAGCTTAGGGATATTCAAACGATTTAAATACCCATCAACCTTTGCATCAATTTTGATCTTTTGATTGGCGTATTGTTTAGGCAAAGCATCGCTAAAGAAAGTAGCGTCCTTTAAACCAATGGTCGTATTTTTTAAATTAACGGACAGTTTTACTCGCTCTGGATTTTTGGTCAAGTCATCTAACGAAGTGAAAGTTAAATCAGTTTCGTTTTCAATAGTAGTATTAGGTGTTTTTAGTACAAAATTCGTTAGCTTAATTTGTTTATCATTGTAAATAGCATCGCCTCTTAAAGTGTTTAACACAAAACCACTTTTGTCGCTCATTGAGCCATTTTTAACTTTTGCGGTAATTCCCTTACTGCTATAATTTACATCCTCGGCGCCCAGATTCAATCCTTTGATGTTTAGATGGTTGAAATCGATCCCTTTTTTAAGCGGCTTTACACCAAGGTTATCAAATTGTATCTGGTTATTCACGAGATCAATTTTCTTTATCGCCAGGGCCAACGAAGATTGCTCTGCAACAACAGTGTCTTTTACTTTGTCTAGATCATTGCTTGGCGCCGGCTTAAATGCGAATTTGATGAATGAATTTGCTAATTGTGCGTTGTCTGTAGTGTAACTTCCATTAGTTAAATCAACTATTAAATTATTAAAATGCAATTTGTCTACGTTGGCAATTGCATTGGTGGTAGTCAATTGGTCGTCGTAATTTACTTTCACTTTATTAAACTCAAACTTTTGCACCTCAATGGTCGGCAATTTACCCACTTCTTTTTGTGTGCTATCTACACTATTGGCAATGTGTTGCACCAGTTGGGTTAGCGGTTTCTGTTGAAGATAAAGTAAAGAAGTATTATCTACTACGAAATTCTTGATCACATATTTTTGGTTCGCTAAGTCAAAATCTTTGATATTCGTTTCGAGCTTTCCTAGATAAAACTTCACATTGTTGCCCGCTACATCATCACGATAGGTTAAGCCAATATCTTCAAAACGAACTTTATCTACAGAGAATTTTAATGTCGAAGTGGTATCTTTCGCTACTTCTTCTTCAGGTTTTTTCTGGTCGCTGGCAAAGGCATCCACCAAAAAAGAAAAGTTAAAAGTGGTATCTGGATTTACACGTTTTACATTAGCTCTAATGTTTTTTAATTCGATGTAATTTACCTCAACCGTATTTTTCAATAGCTTAAACAAGCTGATGTCTACCTGTAATTTTTCGGCATAAAGTAAGGTGTCTTTATTGAGGTCTTCAATGTAAAACTTGTTCAATACTACATCTTTTGGTAATGCAATTTTGATACTTTCTAACCTTACTTCTGTTTTCGTTTTATTCTTCAGGTAACTGATAGCCTTATCCTTAACAAAGTTTTGTACGGCAGGGATATTTAGAGAGAACGCAACAAGTACCACTAATAAAATAACACTAGCGATAATCCATAAGATGACTTTAAGACCTTTTCTAAAATACTTGTTCAAGCGAGACTAATTTTTTGATGGTTCAATATAATTATTTATTTGAAGGTAGTTTTCCTTCCAGTTTATCAAACAAAAGATAATACATAAAGTTTTAAGAAAACTGCTTGGATATAGTGTATTTCTACGCTTTTATTAATTCTAATTTGTATGTTTATCATTATGAATGTACTTGATTTTAAAATCACCTACGAGACTTATGAAAATATAAACGAGCTGTCTGTTGAGGACGAGTTGTTGTGTATTAGAGCCGAAGAAGCTTTAAAGACTTCTTATTCACCATATTCTAAATTTAAGGTTGGTACGGCAATTCAACTTGCCGATGGCGAAATTGTATTGGGAAGTAACCAAGAAAATGTTGCTTATCCGTCTGGTTTATGTGCAGAACGTGTGGCTCTTTTCGCTATTGGGTCAAATAAACCTAATGCAGTTGTAACTACAATGGCAATTACGGCCTATACAGAAAACTTTGATATTAAAAATCCAGTTACTTCTTGTGGTGCTTGCTTACAGGTAATGGCAGAGTTTGAGCAGAAGCAAAAATCACCTATTGCAGTAATTTTTTATTGCCTAAATGGCCAAATCATTAAAGTAAATGGAATTAGAAGTTTACTTCCTTTTGTATTTGTGGAGGATAGATTAGCTGGGGCAGTTTAAGTAAATTTTTACTGTAAAACAGCTTAAATTGTTTTAAATAGGTAGATGTAGCTGTTTTAAATACGCAAATATAGGGTCACATTTCATGTTAACTCAATAATAGGTGTAGTTGCTTAATTGAAAAACCATGCCAGTCGGTAAAAGCACGTTGCAATCGTGTTTTCTCCTTTTTGCTACGTGAAGTTGTTGAATTTTTTCCCCAATAAATGTAGAATAGAACTTTCTATTACTTAAATCTTTCTATCTTTAGTTTCCAAAACTAATTTAATGCGACATGAAGAAAGTTAAGCTCTTAGTAGCCGTAGTTGTATCGATATTATTTCTAGCTTGCTCTAGCGAAAAAGCAGATTTGGTAGTTTACAATGCCAAAATTTACACGGTGAATGAGAATTTCGATATTGTCGAGGCAATGGCCATCAAAGATGGAAAGATTTTGGCTTTGGGAAAATCTGAAGATATCAGAAAGCAGTATCCAGCAAAGGAAGAGTTAAATGCAGAGGGTAAAGCAATTTATCCAGGCTTTATTGATGCCCATGCCCATTTTTTTGGATATGCAGAGAGTTTAGGCAAAGCAAACCTACTCGATACAAAGTCTTGGGACGAAGTAATTTCAAGGTTACAGGAATTTGCTAAAACACAACCAAATGGATGGTTAACAGGTGCAGGTTGGGATCAAAATGACTGGCCAGACAAACAATTTCCTACAAAAGAAAAACTGGATCAATTATTTCCAGATAGACCAGTTTTATTGCATCGTATAGATGGTCATGCGGCTATCGCTAATCAAAAGGCATTAGATGCTGCAAATATTACCAAATCTTATGAGCTGACGGGAGGTGATATCGTTGAGATTGATGGTAAGCCTACTGGAATGTTGATAGATAACGCTATAGATTTGGTAAGTACTAAAATCCCAGATTTAACAAAAGAAAGGATGAAAGAACTTTTACTGCAAGCACAGCAGAATTGTTTTGCGGTAGGCCTTACCACTATTGATGATTGCGGTTTAGATTATCAGGCGGTAGAGGGAATTGAACAACTGCACAAAGAAGGAAGCTTGAAAATGCGATTGTATGTGATGCTTTCTGACGCGGAGAAGAATTATGATTTCTTAATCAAAAGAGGAAAGATCAAAACAGATAGGTTAACTGTTAGAGGGTTTAAAGTATATGCAGATGGCGCTTTGGGATCAAGAGGTGCGTGCCTATTGCATCCTTATAGTGATATGCCAAATAAAAAAGGTTTTTTGCTAAGCGACGTGTCTCACTTTGAAAAAGTAGCGAAGAAAATTTATGAAAACGACTTTCAGATGTGTACGCATGCCATTGGCGACTCGGCAAACCGTGCTATTTTGAAAATCTATAATCAGGTGTTGCCAAAAAACAATGATAAACGTTGGCGAATAGAACATGCCCAAGTGGTTAATCAGCAAGATTTTAATTTGTTTGGTTCAGCCAATGTAGTGCCTTCTGTACAGCCCACTCATGCCACCTCAGATATGTATTGGGCGCAAGATCGTTTAGGGAGAGAACGAATAAAAGGTGCTTACGCCTACAAACAATTGTTGCAGCAAAATGGTTGGATACCTTTGGGAACCGATTTTCCTGTGGAACAAATTAATCCGATGCTTACTTTTTACGCGGCTACAGCCAGAAAAGATGCTCAAGATTATCCAAAGGGAGGATTTCAACCAGAAAATGCACTAACTGCCGAAGAAACCTTAAGAGGAATGACCATTTGGGCTGCCAAATCAAACTTTGAAGAAAAGGAAAAAGGCAGTTTAGAGGTTGGTAAAGTAGCCGACTTTGTGTGGATGAAGCATGATTTAATGAATGCTAACGCAAAACAAATTTTAGAGAATAAAGTAATTAAAACCTACGTTAATGGAGAAAAAGTTTATGAAGAGAAATAGTCTTTCGGGCATATTTGCCATTTGTTTAACCGCGGTAATTACGGTTACCGCTTGTGCCCAAGATCATAAACAAAATCAAACTCGTTTAAATAAAATAAATGAGGTGGTAAAGAGTACAGTGTTGCTCAATAATTATCAGAGTTTTATTCCAATTGTAGGTTTGGCCAAAAAGAAATTCGTTTCTATTGATCTCGGCTATAAAAATCAAATTGGCTTTGATAGTTTGTTGAATAAATATGCGCCCGTAGTTTCTTTGAGTGCTTCCAAATATTCGGATTCTGCAACGCTTAACGATTTAGAGGATGATGTGAAGTTCTACAACACCGTGATTGTAGCTTTAAATAGCGAAATGGCGAGCAAAGGTAAATACATCAACTTTATATCAAGCTTAGCTAAAAATAAGGATGTGGTAGTTGCTCTTTTTGGAAATGGCAGTGCATTGAGTGCTTTCGATCAAATCAATGCTCCGCTGGTTTGGAGTTCCGAAGATAACGAAGAGGCGGCAATGGTAGCACCGCAGTTGATTTTTGGCGGTATCGCTGCCAAGCAGTTGTTAACTAAAACGTACTCTACAAAATATGTTCAGGGCACTGGTTATACTACCAATGCAACTCGTTTAAAATATACAGTACCAGAAGATGCAGGTGTAAACAGTAACGATTTAAAAGAAATTGATGATATCGTTAACGATGGTATCGCTAAAAAAGCCTCACCTGGAATGGTGGTTTTGGTAGCGAAAGATGGTAAAGTAATTTACAATAAGGCTTTTGGCTATCATACATATGATAATTTGCAGGCAGATAAAGTGACTGATATTTTTGATTTGGCTTCTGTAACTAAAACTACGGCCACAACCCCAAGTGTAATGCGCTTGGTAGAGCAACAAAAGTTAAAATTGGATACCAACGTAGGTTATTATATTGCAAAGGCTCGTACATCACCAATGAACAATACTTCGGTAAGAGATGTGATGTTGCACCAAGCTGGATTTATTCCATACATTCCATTTCATAATTTCGTGAAAGAAGGTGATTACAGCAGAGATTCTTCGGCAGCTTTCCCAACCAAAGTGGCAGATAATTACTATATCAAAAAAGGCTTTTTTAATGATTTTATGTGGCCGAAAATGTTGAATTCGCCAATTAAAACAAAAGGTGCTTATGTGTATAGCGATATCAGTATGTATGTAATGCAGGATATTGTAGAGCATATTTCTGAAATGCCTGAAGACCAATACGTACAAGAAAATTTCTATGTGCCGCTTGGGATGCAAACTGCTGGTTATTTGCCTAGAAATAGATTTCCAAAAAGTAGAATTATACCTACAGAAGATGATAAGGCATTTAGGAAAACTTTGTTGGAAGGATATGTTCATGATCAAGGAGCGGCTTTAAAAGGTGGTGTTGCTGGTCACGCTGGTTTGTTTGGTAGTGCAAATGATTTGGCCATCTATAACCAAATGTTATTAAACAAAGGAACTTATGGTGGCGAACAATATTTTACACCTCAAACAGTTGAAATGTTCACCAGTAAACAGTCTAATGTGAGTCGTAGAGGTTTAGGTTTTGATAGGCATGATCCAGATTTGACTAAGAAATATCCTTCTGAGTTGGCTTCGCCAGAAACTTATGGGCACACAGGTTATACTGGTATTGGCGTTTGGACAGATCCTGCTCGCAACATGATTTATATCATTTTGACCAACAGGGTTCATCCAACAGTAAGTGAAATGCTAGGTAAATTAAGCATTCGTCCACGTATACAAGATGTGGTTAACAGAGCGATAGATAAAACTAAAAAGTAAAAAGAAAGGCCTTACAAATTGTGAGGCCTATTTCTTTTTACGGTATCTATTTCTTTAAAAATTTAATCAATTGCTGCATCGCTAAAGCCCGGTGACTGATTTTGTTCTTCTCGGTCATATCCATCTCCGCAAAAGTAATATCATATCCATCAGGTTGAAAAATCGGATCGTAACCAAAACCTTTTGTACCGCTAGCTGCAGTTCTAATTGTACCTTCAATTGTGCCTTCAAATAAATGGTTTTCGCCATTTTTTAATAATGAAATTACTGTTTTAAACCTGGCTCTGCGGTTAGTTTCGCCTTCCATATTTTTAAGCAGCAGCTGCAAATTTGTGACATCGTCTTTTATACCACTGTATCTTGCGGAGTAAATACCTGGTTCATTGTTTAAAGCTTCCACTTCCAAGCCACTATCGTCGGCAAAGCAATCTAAACCAAAGTTTTCGGAAACATAAGAGCTTTTTAAAGTAGCATTTTCTGCAAAAGTAGCTCCCGTTTCGGGAATGTCAACCAAACAATTGATATCTTTTAAGTTAAGGACTTTGTAGTTGGGAGCCAATATTTTAGCTACTTCCTCTGTTTTGTGCGCATTGTTTGTAGCAAAAACTAGTTTTTGGATCATGGTTGAAAGGTTGTAAAGTTGTAATGTTTGGGATTGGAAAATTGATCACTGTTTACTGACCACTGCTCATGATAGCTTTTTCAAGGTTCCCCAAAGTGCTTTCTTAGCAGGGATATCTGTGTCTAAATCATGAAGATTGTGGGTGAAAATCATTTTGATATCGTTAATGAGATGCAATTGGTGTCGCAGCTGCTCGCTCAATCCCAAAGTTAATGGCGGTACACCAAAAGAAATCACCAGCTTACACCCAAAGAATGAATGCAGATGCTCGAATTTAGCAGTAGCATAAGCAGCATAGTTCAGCAATGCGAAGTCAGCATTTTTAAGGTTAATAGATAATACTAATTTCCTCAACAACTCGGTTCCTTGTGGCGTACTTACTGGGTTTTGCGCATCATTTACTAAAATAAGAATTGCCTTTTCGTTTTTACCCAAATATTTAAAATCAAACGAGGTTGGGTAGGCTGCCAAAGGCTCCTCTAATTTAGGTAAAGCGGCAACAACTTCAGGTTGTTTTTCACCCGCTTTTGGAACTTCTATTTCTTGTTTTGCTGTCAATGCAGGTGTTTGCTCAACTCCCTGAATAGCTTGTGTTTGTACCGTAGTGATGTCGCCCGTTAAATAAACGTCATCGTCAAAAAATAAACGTAAAGCTTCTGCGTTAGTTATAAGTTGGTTGCTATTCATTTTTAAGGAAAAAATTTCTGTTAAAATTAGTTAAATATCTTATTATAGCACCTTAAATTGTTACTTTTATCCATTAATTAACAAACGCGTCTTTTGTGAAGAAAGCTTTTTTAGTTCTGTTTTTTACTGCTGCAGGGAGTGTTTTGTATGCTCAAAATGTGGCTACGATTAACAGTAATCCTATCAGTAGTAGGGAGTTTCTTTGGGTTTACAAAAAAAATCATGCTGGCGAAACCAAATTGAATCAAAAAGATTTGGCCGCTTATTTGGATCTGTACGTAAACTTCAAGCTAAAAGTAGCTGAGGCGAAATCTTTGGGCTTAGATAACGAAGAAACTTATAAGCAGGAAATTGCTGGCTACGAAGATGCTTTGAAGTCGCAAAAGAAGGTTTCAATTGATGCACCAGAGTACACTTATATCATGAACGAATATAGGGAAGGTGTGTTGATGTTTAATGTTTGTGAACAAAAGATTTGGGGCAAGGCTCAAGAAGACGATGCGAAATTGAAAGCCTATTATACAAACAATGTCCAAAATTATGGTGGCAAATCGTTTGAAGAAGTGAGGGGGCAAGTTGTTGGAGATTACCAGCAACAATTAGAAACGGATTGGGTAAATAGCTTAAGAGCGAAGTACAAGATAAAAATTAACCAAGCAGAGCTGAAGAAATTAGCTAAGCAATAAAGCTAAGATGTTAGCTTCTAAGCCTAATAATTTTAACTTTGCAAATTATACAATAGAATTAGCATACTAAATGAAGAAAATTTTATCAATAGCAAGTGTTTTAATATGCTTGTTTTTGAACGTTGAGAGCGTTAAAGCGCAACCGAAGCCGAATTTGGATAAAGTTGTGGCGGTAGTGGGTAGCAATATTATCTTATTGTCTGATCTTAACCAACAATATGCTATTTACTTAAATCAGGGTAACCCGACAGATCCAAGAGCAAAATGTTACTTTTTGCAACAGATGTTGGTACAGAAACTGTTAAAGCAACAAGCAGAAATCGACTCGATCGTAGTAGAGGAAGCTCAGGTTGATGATGAACTGGATAAAAAAATGCGTTATCAGGTTCAGCGTATGGGCGGACAGGAGCGTTTAGAACAGTTTTTGCAAAAATCTTTATTGCAATATAAGGATGAAATGCGTCCAGATATCAAAGAAGGTTTGATTGCACAAAAAATGCAAGCAAAAATTACTGAAAACACCACAGTAACTCCTTTAGAAGTAAAAAAATATTTTGATACTTATCCTAAAGATAGCTTACCTGATATTGGTGCAGAAGTGGAAGTTGGAGAAATTGTATTGCAACCTAAACTTACTAAAGCCGAGAAGCAAAAATATTATGATAAACTAGAAGCAATACGCTTACGTGTAAAAAGCGGTGAAGATTTTGGTTTCTTAGCTAAAACTTATTCTGAAGATCCAGGTTCTGCGTCTGAAGGTGGAGATTATGGTTTCATCGATAGACAAACCATGGTAAAGGAATTTACAGCTTGGGCGTTTAAGTTGAAAGCAGGAGAGATGTCGCCTGTATTTGAAACAGAATACGGCTACCACATTTTGCAGGTGCTTGAACGTAGAGGTGAGCAATCTCACGTAAGACACATTTTGGTGCGTCCTCAAAATACACCACAAAGTTTAGAGCGTGTGAAGTTGAAAGCAGATAGTATTTATCAAGATTTGTTAAGCAAGAAATTGCCATTTGCAACTGCAGCTTCTTTGTATTCTAACAATAAAGAAACGCAATATAACGGAGGTATGATGCTGTATGCAGATAACCAAACTGCTAGAACTACTTTCATGCCGGTAGAGAAATTAGATCCTGCCGTTTTCGTGGTAATTGATACCATGAAGGTTGGTGAAATCTCGAGACCAACTCAATTTAATGATCAGCAAAGAGGAAACGAAGGTTATAAAATATTCTTCTTAAAATCTAAGATAGCGCCGCATAAGGCGAGTTTAGAGCAAGATTATCCGAAATTCAAAGAACAAGCTCAACGAGAAAAAGAATCTAAAGTAATGAGCGAATGGTTTGAAAAACGCAAAGAAACTACCTATATTCGAGTTGACGAGGAATTTGAAACTTGTGACGAATTGAAACTTTGGGTTAAAAAGGATAAAGACAGTAAGTAGCCAATGCAGTTTAAAAATGAGGTTGAAGCCGTTGATGCTTTGCATCAATCATTTAAAAATATACATACCGAAATCGGTAAAGTTGTAATTGGACAGGACGAAATTGTAAAATCAGTGCTCATTGCTATTTTTAGCAATGGGCACTGTTTATTAGTGGGTGTTCCTGGTTTAGCGAAAACTTTGTTGGTGCAAACTGTGGCCAATGTGTTAGACCTCAATTTTAACCGTATCCAGTTTACGCCAGATTTAATGCCAAGCGATATTATTGGCGCAGAGATTTTAGGTGAAGACCGTCAGTTTAAGTTTATTAAAGGGCCTATCTTCTCTAACATTATCCTAGCGGATGAAATTAATCGTACACCACCCAAAACGCAAGCTGCTTTGTTAGAAGCTATGCAGGAGAAGGCGGTTACTGCTGCGGGTGTAACTCATGGTTTACCGCAACCTTTCTTTGTTTTGGCAACGCAAAACCCAATTGAGCAAGAGGGAACCTATCCTCTTCCAGAGGCGCAGTTAGATCGTTTTATGTTCAATATTTCGTTAGATTATCCAGCATTTGCTGATGAGTTAACGATTGTAAAAAATACCACTAGCAATCAAAAAGTAGAACTGCAAAAGATTATCAATGCTAGCGAAATTCAATATTTCCAAAAGCTGATTCGCAATATCCCAGTAACTGATAATGTATTGGAATATGCAGTAAAATTGGTAGCTAAGACACGTCCGAATAGCGAATTTGCAACCACAGAGATCAATAACTTCATTTCTTGGGGCGCAGGGCCTAGGGCATCACAGTTTTTGGTTCTAGGAGCAAAATGCCATGCTGCTATTTCTGGTAAATATTCGCCAGATATCGAAGATGTACAAGCGGTGGCCGAAGGTATTTTGAGACACAGAATTGTTCGCAATTACCGGGCAGAGGCAGAAGGTTTAACCACCGAACAGATCATCAAAAATCTTTTCTAGCCAAATATCATTTATAAGTCTGATTTAAGTGTTGAAATGTTTGATGCTTGAGATTTCGTATATTTGTGAGCATTCAATGAAAATTACAAGAAACACGGTAGCAAAAACAGAAATCAAAAAGTTGATCCATAGTTCTGATGTGGCTTTGTCACACACAGAAATACAGGCAGCTTTAAATGATTTGTGTGATCGTGTGACGATCTATCGTGTATTGGATCGATTGGTAGAAGAAGGTGCTGTGCACAGGATTGTAAACGTAGATGGTGTAATTAAATATGCAGAATGCCACGATTGTGAAAAGCAACATCATCATAACCACGTTCATTTCAGCTGCGAGAAATGTAAGTCGGTAACTTGCTTGGAAGATGTTGAACCTACGTTTAAGTTACCTAAGCAATACCAAGTGAAGGAAGTGAATTTTACACTTTCAGGATTATGTCCAAAATGTTCTTAGGATAGATATATTTTCCGCTATTGCGAGTTTAGCAAGACAATCTTGAACATTTATTAGTCGAACCATAGTTGTAAAGATTGTCTTGAGCCTCACAATGGCGAAGCATTAGAATTTAATCGCCAACTTACCAATTGTAGTTCCAGATTCTAGTTGTTCGTGAGCTTGCTTTAAGGTCTCAGCAGAAAGTCCATTTAAGGTTTGAGTTAATGTATGCACTAAAACTCCTTCATCTAACAAATCGGCTACTTTATTTAAGATGTGGTGCTGCTCAATCATATCTTCCGTTTGGAAGGTAGAACGTGTGTACATAAATTCCCAAGAGAAACTGGCGCTTTTAGTTTTTAACTTGTTTAAAGCGATCGGTGTAGCACTTCCTGTAATTGAAGCAATATGCCCTTGCGGTTTAATCAGTTCCGCCATTTCATCCCAGTAGCCATTAGTATCTACAAAATCTACAATGAAATCTATATATTGGAAGCCTGCATTTCTAACTTCTTCTGTAAGGTTTTTAGGATTTACTACTACATCAGCGCCCATGTGTTTGCACCATTCGATACTTTCAGGTCTGGATGCAGTGGCAATTACTTTTAAACCGGCTATCTTCTTTGCCAGTTGTATAGCAATAGATCCCACTCCTCCAGCACCGGCAATAATCAATAAGGTTTTGCCCTTGTCTTTTTCTGCATTGATACGAATTCTGTCGAAAAGAATCTCCCATGCGGTAAGCACAGTTAGCGGCATTGCTGCGGCAGCTTCTATGCTTAGAGATTTAGGTTTTTTGCCCACAATTCGCTCATCGATAACTTGGTATTCTGCATTGGATCCAGGTTTGGTGATGTCACCAGCGTAATAAACTTCATCACCAACTTTGAATAAAGAAACTTCATTGCCCACGGCTTCTACCACTCCACAAGCATCCCAACCGATAATTTTAGGCTCGGCCAGTTCGGTATCTTTTGCAGCGTTCTGTCTTATTTTATAATCTACAGGATTTACCGCAATGGCATTTATCTTTACCAAAAGCTCCCGTCCTTGCGGAGTGGGTTTTTCGGTTTCGAAATCGATAAAGCTATTTGCTGCTGATATGGGAAGGGAAGTTTTAAATCCTACTGCTTTCATTATGTTGGTGTTTTAAGCAAATTTAGTATAGAGAATGAATTAGCTTGTCATTAAAAAGTTGTTTTAGTTATTAGCTTCGCATCTTTCTCCACGTTTCTTTGCTAGAACTTAAAACTTTTTTGGCATCCTATTATCCTCAAATAAACAATGAGTTTCGAAGAACGCAAAGCTGAGGACTATTGGAAATAGTATTATTTTTCGAAATCTAATCTGATAGAAAAAACGTTGCTATAAAGTGCATCAGAAGCGTTGCCAACGTTGGTTAAAGCGTAATCTAGAGAGAAATTCTTGATTTTGATGCCTACGCCCATGTTTGGTTGATAGGTGTAAATTTGTTTTCCGGTAAAATCTGTAGATTTTTGGATGTTACCCACACCGCCACGTAAAAAAATCGTTTTTTTGAAATCTACCGAAAGGCCAACCGTTGGGTCGGCACTTACAGGATCTGCACTAACCAATACATTTCTCTGCCCATCGGTGGTTAAGTTGATGTTGGTTTCGGCCATGATATTGAATTTTTCGCTCAAAGCCGTATCATAAGCAGCTCCTAAAATAATACGAGGCATCGTAGTTTCCGTTGAGCTTTTTGGAATATCATTGCCAGTAGTAGCATAAACCGTCGAAAGTTTATCGGCGTTGTAGCTCCAAGAGTTAAAAGTAGAGGTAATGTCTTTTCCAACAGCAGCAAACTTCCATTTCCCTTTTTGAAATTGAATTCCTGCGTCTAAGCCAAAACCCCAAGATTTTCCGTATTCGCCAACTAAGCGGTGGATTACTTTTACGTTAGCGCCATAACTTAGACCATCGCCTGCACCAATACCGTTTTTCCCCTTTTTGCGAGCATAAGAAAATATAAAAGCATAGTCTGCGGCAGAGAACTTCTTTACTCTATCGTAATTGATATTACCATCGGCATCTATCAATTCAGAGGTGTCAGGAATATCATCTACACCAAATCTTAAAACCGATGCGCCAATTACAGCCGTGTTGTCTTGTACCGAAGTGGCGAAAGAACCATAGTCGTATTTAGCAATGCCGGCGAAATATTCAGAGTGCATGAAACTTACTTGTCGAGGGGTTTCCATACGTGCTAAACCAGCGGGGTTCCAATAACCAGCAGTTACATCATTTACGCTTGCCACCACAGCGCCCGAAAGGCCAAACGCAGTTGAGCCTACTCCAATATTGAGGAACTCGTTACTGTATTTTCTTTGCGCATTTGCAGAAGCAGTAAAAAGAGATAAAAGGATGATTAGGTGATGTTTGCGCATGGTTTATGTTAACCGAAATTCGATTTCCTCAAATATAACCATAAAATCAACTTCTAATTGGATTTTGTAAAATTCTAATATTGAGGTTAAATCGTAAGTGTTTTTTTCGGTAAATGGCTGTTCCCACAATCGCATACAGATACGTTGTAAAGCATAGCTGATGTTTTCTAGCTTTTGATAGCTAAGTAAGTACCTACTGGATTTGAAGCTGTTAAAGAACTTAAAAAACAACTCGGTGTCATTGATGTTGCACCTGTCTAAGAAGTCTGTTAAGTCTGCTTCTTTTACAGCTTCCAGATTGTCATAAAATGAATTGATAGTGATCTTTTGATGTTCGATCAGTAAATGATCTAAAAGTAATTCTACACCAATGTGTGCTAAAAAAGAGGGGCGAACTGGGCTGTCTTTTAAAATGGGAATGAACAGTTGTTTCAGCTCTTGCATTTTGGTGTTGAAAAACTCTGACGAATGAAAAAGAAGGTCTACTTGTAGATGTCTTTTCCAGCCCTGCAGCAAGGTATTTAGCCCCTTGTTACTGAATAATTCTGGATGCTTCTCAGGATGAACATTCCAGCTTTTGTTCGCATTTTTCAAAAGGTCGGGCAAAATAGTGCCTAGAACGATGTTGGCGTTTGGCGTATTTCGGTCGAAGTAAAAATGCGAAAGGAAGTTCATATCTGTAAATATAACCTAAATGTGCCAAATCATTAGCTAATCGGCTAATTAGTTAATCAGCTAATTGTTATCTTTGCGCCTTAAAATCGTTAATAATGATGCCATCATGATTTTTGAAATCTCGAAAGGATAGAGAAATCTAAAAGCTTCATTACAAAAGAACCGAGCTTGCGAGCTCATTGATACCAATTAAGACTGATTACCATCAATAAATAAAAAACAGATGAAAAATTTTGTAGAAGAATTACGTTGGAGAGGTATGTTACATGACATCATGCCCGACACTGAGCAGAAACTGAATGAGGGCATGTGTGCTGGTTATATCGGTTTCGACCCAACAGCTGATTCTTTGCATGTAGGACATCTTACCCAAATCATGACCTTGATCCATTTCCAAAGAGCGGGCCACAAACCTTTTGCTTTGGTTGGCGGTGCAACAGGTATGGTGGGTGATCCGTCTGGAAAATCTGACGAACGCAATTTACAAACTGAAGAAATGGTTGCTCATAACCTAGCGGGAATGAAAAAGCAACTTTCTAAATTTTTAAAATTTGAAGATGGCGGAAACGGTGCCGTAATGGTTAACAACGGCGACTGGTTCAAAAATTTCAATTTTTTGGATTTTATTCGTGAGGTGGGTAAGCACATTACAGTGAACTACATGATAGCAAAGGATAGCGTGAAAAAGCGTTTGGAAGGAGATAATGGACTTTCTTTCACCGAATTCAGTTATCAATTAATTCAAGGTTACGATTTTTATTATTTGTGGAAACATCATAACTGCATTATACAAATGGGCGGTTCTGATCAATGGGGCAATATTGTTACCGGAACAGAATTGATTAGAAGAAAAGACCGCGGCACTGCATATGCTTTAACCACACAGCTGATTAAAAAGGCTGATGGTACCAAATTTGGGAAAACAGAGAGCGGAGCCATTTGGTTAGATCCGGCAAAAACTTCTCCTTATAAGTATTACCAGTTTTGGTTAAACTCATCGGATAGTGATGTGAAAGCTTGGATTAAAATTTTCACCCTAAAAGGTAAAGAAGAGCTTGAGGCTTTAGAAAAGCAACACGATGAAGCGCCACACTTGCGTATTTTGCAAAAGGCATTAGCGGAAGATATCACGGTAAGAACACATTCAGCTGAGGCGTTGGAAACAGCGATCAAAACTTCTGAATTTTTGTTTGGAAATGGTTCTTTAGAGTTTTTAAATGGGCTTAGCTCGGTAGAGGTATTGGATATTTTTGATGGCATTCCTCAATTTAAAATTGCTAAAGCAGATTTAGCTGCCGGAATTGATACACCTTCTTTATTGGCCGAAAAAACAACTATTTTTCCATCAAAAGGAGAGGTGAAGAAAACGGTACAAGGTGGTGGTTTAAGTGTTAACAAAAATAAAGTAGCCGATTTGAATACTACTTTCTCTACCGGAAACTTAATTAATGATGAGTTTTTGGTAGTGCAGAAAGGAAAGAAAAACTATTTTTTAATTATAGCAGAATAATTTCTGTTGACGAAAAAGCCGCATCAATCGATGCGGCTTTTTATTTATTGGACTAGCAGGTTACAGCCTCTAATATCGGCATTGTCAAATCGGCCCATAATTTCAAATCTGTTTTCTCCATGAATTTTGCCTAAGTCTTGGGTTGCGATAAACGAGCAAGAGTTGATATTGGCTAAATCAATCACATTAATGCCGCCAGTGGTGTATTCTGCTGACAAAATAGTTAATGGGTCGGATGTATCTCTTAGCAGGATTTTAATCCAAGGAGGACACTCGAAAATGCCATCTCCTTTGGAATAACCTTGAGAAAGCAATTCTGTCATTCCGTACTCGCTGTGAATATGCTTTACACCGAAAGAAGCGCAAAGCAATTGATGCAATTCGGCACGTACCATTTCTTTTCTTTTACCTTTCATACCTCCAGTTTCCATTACAATTAGTTCGGGAAAATCAATTTGGTATTGCTCTGTAAAATCTAACAAGGCATAGGTAACTCCAATTAAAATCGTTTTCTGCTTAACTAATTTTAGTTCTTGCAAAGTTTGATAAAGCTCCTCGTGGTTGTGCAGAAAGTAACCGCTTTTAGCATGGCTGCTTTGCTTCAACAAATCGTCAACCATGTAAATTAAAGAAGAACCATCACGCTCTAAATAAGATGGAAGCAATGCTAAAATGCAATAATCATCGGCTTTGCCATAGAATAACTCAAATGCTTTATTATAGCTGTCTTCGTAAATAGAAAGGTCTTGCACCAAATGCTTGCTGGTGATTTGACCAGTGGTGCCAGAGCTCCTAAAGGTAATTTCTATAGGTTGATTACTAGAAACAACAGAGTGAGATTTGAAAAAGCTAATTGGAAGAAATGGAATATCCTTATAATTTGAAATTCCTTCAACATCCACTTTTAAGTGAGAAATGTATGCTCGGTATATAGAGTTGTTTGCGGCTTGGAAACGGAAAACATCCAATGCAGCTTCATTAAACGCTGCTTCGGTTTGGATAGAAAAAAAATGCCCTGCGTTGATGTTCACAGGGCAAAAGTACGATTTTATAAACTAGGCTTAAGCTTTGGCTTTAGATTTTATCGTCGATTTTCTAAAATGATAGCCGCACAGTCCGCTGATGCCGGCAGCTAGACCTCCAATTAAGGCAGTAACCGCTACAATTGCGGGCCATACTTTTAAACCAAACATTTCGGCAACGCGACCAGCTAATAGGTGATGGTTAGGAATACTTTTGTATAAGGCCATACCAATCCAAAGGATAACGATAGCTAAAAAAGGTTGCCAAAAAGATATTTTACCAGTTTTGCCAATAATTCCGCAAGTGGCAAAAGAAACTACAATAATTGTCCACCAAGGGAAAAATGTTTGTAGTGCGAAAGAGAGAATGAGTATAACGATGAAAACCATTGTCTATTTTTTTGAAATTTTATAACGAGAGATAATTTTTCCGCCCTTATCATCGGGAGATTGCATGAAGAACAAATCGTAAAGTTTGCCTTCTGCCCAAGTGTCAATCATATTGTCATAGAATGGACTGCCCGGGTTTCCAGACTGACCACCAGGATAAACGCCGTGACCTTTCGGAGTTTTACCTAATTCAATCACCATCCTCCAAGAAGGGCCGTTACTTTCTGATAATGCATTAACAGTACTTTTAGAACCACCAATTAGGAGTTTTTTAGAACCAAAACCTGGTATTTTTGCCAAATGAGGAACATTAGAGTTTTTGAAATTACCCCATTGCCATTCTTCGCCAATTGGGCCATATTTCCTTTCTAAACTATCACAAGCATATTTAAAAGAAGAATTAACTAAATCGGCTAGTGTTTCTTTTTTCGAAGTTTTTACATTATCGAACCATTTCGAATTTGGATTTTTTTGTATCAGCTCTATGGTTCTATCTCTCGATGGATAACGCATTGGCACATCTTTATCCCCGAAATCATCCTCCCATATTTCCGTAGACAATCTCTTGGTCCAAAGATCAAATACACTTGCCGCAATGGATTTGGCATCGAAATATTTATTCCATTTGGTGATTAGATTGTACGACTCTTTCTGTGTGGCATTTAACTCTGCATTATTTACCAGTGGCAAAATGTACGGAATCAAGTTCTCTGCCATGATACTGTACGAATCCATTTGTAGGTTGCGCATACTATCTGCAGTGATATTTTTCATTGCAGCTAACCTGTCGTTAATTCGCTTACCTCTTTCATAAGGAGAAAACTCCCAATTGATGTAGTAAGGATACGTTGGATCCGTAGAAGATTGATTTGCAGAACTTACAAAGTTGCGTGGTGGATTTTTAACGGTTGGATTTTGCGAAGCAGGAATCCAACCTTGCCAATCATTGCTTGGATCAGTTCCGTCTAGGATGAATTTACCTTGATTTTTCCATTTCAGTGGGAATTTACCGTTTGGCGTAATCGCAATATCGTTATCGGCACTAGCAAAAATAAAGTTCTGTGCTGGTGCAGTGAAATAAGGCAGGGCTTTGCGATAGTCATCGTAATTTTTAGCCCTGTTCATCAAGTAAAAAGTCTTCAATTCATTCGATTTATCATGAGCTATCCAACGCAAAGCATGACCAGTAGGCACATTGTTTGCCCTGCTGTAGTTTGGTTTTTGAAAGTAAACTATAGGCCCATGGTGGGTGTAGTAGACCGTATCAATAACATCTTTTCCACCTTTAATTTTGATAGTCTCATATCTCGGCTTAGTTGCATTCCATTTGTTGTTGTACCAATAACTGTCGTGTTTATCATCCTTAAATTTGATTTGGTAAAAGTCTAAAACATCTGCCGCTACATTGGTTACACCCCAAGCAATATTCTGGTTAAAACCAATGATTACTCCGGGAGCTCCTGGAAGGGAAACACCATAAGTATTGATGCCTGGTGCATGCAGCTGGATTTGATACCAAATGGATGGTAAACTTAAATCTAAATGGGGATCGTTAGCCAAAACTGGGAAACCCGAAGCTGTTTTTATGCCCGATACTGCCCAATTGTTACTGCCAATGCCTTCTACTTTCTGTTTAGTAGCATTACCTGTGCTCATCATTTCTGTGAATGATTTTGGCGTTGCTGGAATTGGTAGAGGTTTGAAATCCCATTTAGTGCCTACCGGAATAATTGGATCTTCTTTAAACGGATAGTCTGGAAACAAATCTTTAGTAATTTCTGGTCCATACTTATTCAAGATGTTGGTCATGTAGAATTCGTCAGAGCCCATCGCTAAAACAGCCGACATTTGCTTAAGTAGCAAAGCGCATTTTATTGGTGTCCACTGCTCGGGTTTAAAGTCAAGCAATTTATATTCTACTGGAAGTTTTCTTTTGTCTAGCGATTTAATATAGTCGTTAATACCAGCGGTATAGGCTAGTATCATTTCTTTCGATTTTGGATCAGCCATCATGCCTTTCAATGAATTTTCTGCACCGTACATCATGCCCATTCTCCGCTGATACTTGTCTACCTCAATAGCTTTGGCACCAACTACTTCAGAAATTCGTCCAGCAGCGAAACGTGTTTGAAAGTCCATTTGCCAAAGGCGATGCATAGCCGTTACGTAGCCCTGTGCGTAATACACATCATGGTCATTCTGTGCGAAAACGTGAGGTATCATCCGGTCATCAAATAAAATCTCAATTTTATCATGAGCGTTCTTTAATACCAGCTTTTTATTTTTAGATGGAGCCGAGCGTTCGGCATTTTGCCAAAATCCGGTAAAAGGATTTAGGAATTTTAATAGGGGAGGGAGGTCGCCAAATTTGGTGTTCAACATGTATCCTAATAAAATAGGAATGACGATGCATAGTAGTGCTTTAACTCTGTTCATTTGGGTATCAGCTTTGGTTTTCTTTTTGAAATGAAACGAAAAGATAGCATGCAATTTAAATATAAATAATTAAACTCATCCTCTTTTTTGAAAAATACTATGCTTGCATAAAATTTAATTTGTAAGTTTTAAAAAATGTGTTAAGTTTATGTAAAAATAAACAAATATAAACTACAGAAATATGAACAAAACAATTACTAAAATCATCCTTATGGTTTGCGTTTTGCTGTGGACTGGGTTCGCGGCCTTTGCGCAAAGCATTGTGGTTAGCGGTACCGTTAAAGACAAGCTAACTAACGAGCCGATTCCTGGAGTGAGTGTTACTGTGAAAGGAAAAACCGTTGGGTCATCTACTGATCAGAACGGTAGGTTCTCCTTTACAACTACAGAAAAACCTCCTTTTACCCTTTCTGTTACATTTGTTGGTTATAATACGATCGAAAGAGAAGTAACAGGTGCGGCTAGTAACTTAAGCTTCGAATTGGAATCTGGAGCTATCCTAGGTCAAGAAGTAGTGGTTTCTGCTTCTAGAACTCCAGAGCGTATCCTAGAATCACCAGTAACTATTGAACGCATGGGACAGGCGCAGATTAAGGAAGCTGCTGCTCCGTCATTCTATGATGCGATCCAAAACATTAAAGGTGTGGAGATGAGCACACAAAGTTTGACTTTCAGATCTTATAATACAAGAGGTTTTAATGCCAATGGTAACACGCGTTTCAATCAATTAATTGATGGAATGGATAATCAGGCTCCAGGCTTGAATTTTTCTGTAGGTAATATTGTAGGTATCACCGAATTGGATGTTGATAATGTAGAGTTATTGCCAGGAGCTTCTTCTGCATTGTATGGTGCGGGTGGTATCAGCGGTACATTGTTGATGACTTCTAAAGATCCATTTAAATATCAAGGTGTAAGTTTTCAATTAAAAACTGGTTTAAACCACGTAAACGATAACAATACCTCTGCGCAAGAATTTAAGCAGTTTGATATGCGTATGGCTAAATCTTGGAATAACAAGTTTGGTGCTAAGTTCGCCTTCTCGTTCTTGCAAGCTAAAGATTGGTTTGGTACAAATACTTCAAACTTCGATAGAGCTGCTAATATGCCTAAATCAGGCGATCGTCAATCTGACCCGAACTATGATGGTGTGAACGTGTACGGTGATGAAGTTAGCCAAAATATGAGAGCTGTGAATAACAATGTGGAAGCAGCAACTAGACAAGCAATTCTTGGCGCAACTGGTGGTCTTTTTAATCCACAAACAACATTTAATGCATTACCAGCCGGTACTCCGTATTCTACTTATGTAAACCTAATTAATACAAATCCTGCTATTCCAGGAGCCTTGAGACCAACTTTGTTGAATCAGTACCTGCCATTTTACTATGCTCAAAGAAATCCTTCTTTTTTGCCTAATCAAAATGTATCAAGAACAGGTTATAATGAAATTGACTTAGTTGATTATGATACCAAATCTTTGAAAATGTCAGGAGGTTTGTACTATAATTTTACGCCAACAATTCAATTGATGGCGCAGGCGAATTGGGGTACAGGTACGTCAGTATATACTGGTTCAGATAGATATTCGCTACGTAATTTTAATATAGGATTATATAAATTGGAATTAAAGGGTGAGGATTTTTATTTAAGAGGTTATACAACACAAGAGCGTTCAGGAGATTCGTATATTTCATCAATCTTGGGTAGTTATATCAATGAGAAAACAAAAGCATCTACAGCTTGGTTTCCACAATATTTAGGAACCTACATTGGTGCTAGATTAAATCCAGTAGTAACAGATGCGCAGGCTCATGCTGCTGCTCGTCAAGCTGCTGATGCTAATCGAGTTCAACCAGGAAGCGCTCAGTTCAATAATTACGCAGAGCAAATCCGTAATACTTACATCAGTCAAACCAATATGGCTACAGGTGTTTATGGTGCTAAATTCAACGATAAATCAAACCTTTATCACTATGAGGGTATGTACAACTTTTCTAGAATGTTTAACAACGTGGTAGAATTTCAGATGGGTGCTTCTGCCCGTAGGTTCGACTTAAATTCTGGAGGAACTATTTTTGCAGATTTAACGGATGAAATTGATATCGACGAATATGCAGCATTTGCGCAGTTGGGAAAGAAATTTGGAGAAGTGTTTAAGTTGACTGTTGCTGGCCGATATGACAAAAGCCAAAACTTTGATGGTCGTTTTACACCAAGGGTAACCGGTGTTTGGACCGTTGCTAAAAACTCAAACATTCGTGCATCATTCCAAACAGGTTTCCGTAATCCAACTACACAAAATCAATATATTGATTTAGCAGTTGGCGGCGGTAGTCAGCGTTTAATTGGTGGTTTGCCATCGTTCTTAGACAGATATAGCTTATTAAGCAATAAGCCTTACACTGAAGCAAGTTATAGACAAGCCGTAGCTGGAACTGGACCTTTAGTACAATACACATTTGATCCAAGAGGGGTACGCCCAGAAAGTGTAACTGCATACGAATTAGGTTACAAAGGCTTATTGGGTTCGAACTTCTTAATTGATGTTTATGGTTTCTACAATGAGTTTAAAGACTTTATTACTGGCGTAAATGTTTATCAAAATCGTGGTACAGCTACGAGCCCAACTTTCGTTAAATTTGGCGTGCCTGTAAACGCTGCTGGTAAAGTAACTGCTTATGGTGGTGCATTTGGTTTAGATTACGTTAGAGGTAAATACACTTTCTCTGGTAACGTATCTTACAATAAATTAAATGATTTGCCTGCAGACTATAACAACGATTTCAACACACCAGAAGTACGTTACAACTTAGGTATCAGCAACCGTGAAATTTTCAAAAATGTAGGCTTCAATGTGAATTATCGTTGGCAAGATAAGTTCACTTGGTTCTCTTCATTTGCAGGAGGCGAAGTTCCAGCATTTGGAACGGTAGATGCTCAAGTGAATTTGAAAGTTCCTTCGGTGAACTCATTGGTTAAAATTGGCGGTTCAAACATCTTGAACAAATATTACATCACATCTTATGGTAACCCAGAAGTAGGTGCTATGTACTATGTTTCATTAGCGTTTAATCCATAGGCCTCCCCATCCCTCCAAAGGAGGGGTTATATAAAGAAAAGAGCCCCGAGATTACTTCTTGGGGCTCTTTTCTTTTAAATCTAAATCGTATCTCTACAATCGTAAATTACTTATACATTTCCTCTCTCAGCTTCGCTACGTCGGCATTGTTGATGTACTCATCGTAAGTCATTAATTTATCGATAATTCCTTTTGGAGTAATCTCGATAATACGGTTAGCTACAGATTCAGTTAAGGCATGATCTCGTGAGGTAAACAACATGGTACCTTTAAAATCTTTCATGCCGTTGTTTAGTGCCGTAATCGACTCTAAATCTAAGTGGTTGGTAGGTTCATCAAACAATAAGAAGTTAGCTTGTTGTAACATCATTCTTGAGAACATGCAACGCATTTTTTCACCTCCAGAAAGCACTTTTACATTTTTCAGTACTTCCTCGCCAGAGAATAACATTCTGCCTAAGAAACTACGTACAAATTGCTCGTCAGCGTCGGTTCCAGAGTACTCACGTAACCAATCTACCAAGTTCTCATCTTTATTAGCGAAGAACTCAGTATTGTCGTTAGGGATATCAGCTATGCTGATGGTTACACCAAATTTAAACTCGCCGCTATAATCTTTATCGTTGCCGTTTAAAATTTCATAGAAAGCAGCGGTTGCTAAACTATTCTGAGAAAGTACTGCAATTTTATCTCCCTTGTTTACCATGAAGCTAATGTCTTTGAACATTACTTCGCCATTAAGGGTTTTTCCCAATTTTTCTACCTGCAAGATTTGATCCCCAGCCTCACGAGCACCATTGTTGTTAAACATGATGGCTGGATATTTACGGCTTGAAGCCTTGATCTCAGAGATGTCGATTTTATCTAAAGCTTTTTTACGTGAAGTTGCTTGCTTTGATTTAGAAGCGTTTGCGCTAAACCTACGGATAAACTCCTGTAACTCTTTTACCTTATCTTCTAATTTCTTGTTTTGATCTGCACGTTGTTTCAATGCCAACTGAGAACTTTCGTACCAGAAGGTGTAGTTACCGGTAAAAATATTCATTTTACCGAAGTCGATATCCACGATGTGTGTACAAACTGCATCTAAAAAGTGCCTATCGTGACTTACCACCAATACAATGTTTTGGTAATCGGCCAAGAAATTTTCTAGCCAAGCGATCGTATCAATGTCCAAATCGTTGGTAGGCTCATCCAGTAATAAAATATCAGGATTACCAAATAAAGCTTGTGCCAATAACACACGTACTTTTTGGTTACCATCTAACTCTTTCAATAATTTATGGTGAAATTCTTCCTTGATACCCAAGTTGCTTAACATGGTAGCAGCATTACTTTCCATATTCCAGCCATCCATTTCTGCGAAAAGATTTTCTAGTTCTCCTGCACGTTCGCCATCTTTTTCAGAAAAATCTTCTTTCATGTAGATCGCGTCTTTTTCTTTCATGATATCGTACAACTGCTTGTGACCCATCATTACCGTTTCAATTACCGGAAATTCGTCGAATTCGTAGTGGTTTTGCTTAAGCACGGCCATGCGTTCGCCTGGTGTGAAAGCTACTGTACCGCTAGTTTGTTGTACGTCACCAGATAAAATCTTCATGAAGGTAGATTTACCTGCGCCATTTGCACCAATTACACCATAGCAGTTGCCATGGGTAAATTTTAGGTTAACATCCTCAAATAGTGTACGTTTTCCGTAACGTAGTGATAGGTTTGAAACTGAAATCATGTCTGAAAAATAAGCCGCAAAGGTACGAAAAAAAGGTGGAAGCTGAAAGGTTTATGGTTAAACCGCGTTTCGCTTGATTTGAGCCGTAAAGCTGAAGTTAAATCATCTAGCGAACTAAACCGTAAACAAACCAACCAATTAATAAACAATTAATGTATTTTTGCGATTATGAATTTTATTGTTGCTGGCGCAATTAAGGCCGTTAAAGAGTTGTATGGGCAAGATATTGCCGAAAATGTAATCAACATACAGGAAACACGTAAAGAGTTTGAAGGACAAGTTACCATTGTGGTATTCCCTATCGTACGGTTTTCTAAAAGAACGCCTGAAGAAACAGCGAATGATATTGGTGCTTTCCTGCAACAAAATGTGGAAGAAGTAGAAGGTTTTAACGTAGTAAAAGGTTTTTTAAACTTAGTTATCGCCGAAAATTACTGGATCAATTTATTCAATAATACTTTATTGAAACCGAATTTTCTATCGATCAAGCCTCGTGGGGAAAAAGTGATGGTAGAATATTCATCACCAAATACCAACAAGCCGCTGCACCTAGGGCACGTTCGTAACAACTTATTGGGCTACTCGGTATCGGAGTTGCTAAAAGCTGATGGTTACGATGTCATCAAAGTAAACTTGGTGAACGATAGGGGTATCCACATCTGTAAATCGATGTTGGCTTGGCAAAAATGGGGCGGTGGCGAAACTCCTGAAAGTTCGGGCTTAAAAGGCGACCACTTGGTAGGTAAATACTATGTGATTTTCGATAAAGAATACAAGAAGGAAATTGAAGCTTTAGTTGCCGAAGGTCAAACTGAAGACGAGGCAAAGAAAAATGCACCATTAATTAAGGAAGCGCAACAGATGCTCTTGAAATGGGAGCAGGGCGATGTTGCTGTAGTTGGTTTGTGGGAAAAAATGAACGGTTGGGTTTATGAAGGCTTCGACGTTACTTACAAAAAACTAGGGGTAGATTTCGATAAATACTATTACGAAAGCAATACTTATTTGCTTGGAAAAGATACGGTAGAAGAAGGCTTAGCTAAAGGTGTTTTCTTCAAAAAAGAAGATGGCTCGGTGTGGATTGATTTGACTGCCGATGGCTTAGACCAAAAGCTGGTTTTACGTGCTGATGGTACATCAGTATATATCACTCAAGATTTAGGTACTGCTCAAATGAAATACGATGATTTCGGGATGGATAAGTCGATTTATGTTGTGGGTAACGAACAAGATTATCACTTTAAAGTGTTGTTCTTGATTTTGGAGAAGTTAGGCAAAAGCTGGGCTAAAGGCTTGTACCACTTGTCTTACGGAATGGTAGATTTACCTAGCGGAAAAATGAAAAGCCGTGAAGGTACTGTAGTAGATGCAGATGATCTAGTGAATGAAATGGTGGAAACTGCCAAACAAAAAACGGAAGAGTTGGGCAAAACCAATGATTTTTCTGAAGCTGATAAGGAAGATTTATACAGTACCATTGGTTTGGGTGCTTTGAAGTATTTCTTACTAAAAGTTGAGCCCAAGAAACGTTTATTGTTCGATCCAGCAGAGTCTATCGATTTTCAAGGAAATACAGGTCCGTTTATTCAGTACACTCACGCTCGTATCAAATCTTTGCTAAGCAGAGCTGATTATCAATTTGCAGCTGCAGATTATTCGAACATTAAGCTTACGTCAACAGAGTTAGAAATGATTATGCTGTTGGCGAAATATCCAACAGAAATAGCTGAAGCGGCAAAAGCTTATAGCCCGGCATTTATTGCGAACTATTTGTACGAAGTGGCGAAGTTGTTCAATAAGTTTTATCACGAAGTACCTCCAATTATCAAAGAAGAGGATGCTGCGGTGAAACAACATCGTTTGAATATCTGTAAAATTGCAGCAGATGTAATCAAATCTGGAATGAACATTTTAGGAATTAAGGTTCCTGAGAGAATGTAACATAATTCAAAAGTTAAAAGTAAAAATTCAAAATTGTGCGTAAGTCTTTGTCGTTTTTACTTTTGAATTTTTACTTTAACTTCATCTAAGTGCACGAACTTTTAAATTTTTTAGGGTCGCATGTCAATGAGTTGGTGCTGCTATGTTTAGCCGCCTTTGCCGCAGGTTTTATAGATGCCATTGTGGGCGGTGGAGGTTTGTTGCAGACCCCAGCGACATTGCTAATTCTACCGCAATATCCTGTTGCTACGTTGTTGGGGACGGTTAAAATTCCTTCTCTGGCGGGTACGGCGGTGGCTGCGGTAAAATATGCTAAGCAGGTAAAGTTTAACGGATTGATTTTAGCGGGTTGCACCATTACAGCTTTTATCGCTTCGCTTTCTGGAGCCTATTTAGTAAGTACTATTGATAACCGTCATATCAAGCCTGTGATATTGGTGGTACTAGTCGCGGTAGCCTTGTACACCTACTTCAACAAAAACTTTGGCGTACAGCAAGAGAAAAATCAAACCGCAAAAAAGCAGCTTCTATTGGCCTGTTTGTTTGGTTTAATTATTGGTTTTTATGATGGATTGATTGGTCCAGGTACAGGTTCGTTTCTTATCCTAGCATTCGTAGGTATTTTAGGTTTCGATTTCGTTGGAGCTAGTGCTCATGCCAAAATTGTAAACGTAGGCACAAATTTAGCCGCATTGATTTATTTCAGTTCAACGGGACACGTTCTTTTCGAATATGCTATCCCGATGGCGATCTTCAATGTGCTAGGTTCTTTCTTGGGTGCTAAGCTTGCATTGCTCAAAGGCAATAAATTTATTCGTATCTTCTTTTTGATCGTAGTTTTCGGTACGATATTGAGATTTGCTTACGATGTATTTTTGAAGTAGGGAACAGGAGCAGGAGTTAGGTCTTAGTTTTTAGTCCAAAAGTCGTTAAAGTCCACAAGCAAATCGTTCTTTTACTCGATTAATCAGTGCTACACTTAAGCAATTTAAAGAACTAATCTATAAACTATGCATCTCAACTGGCAACAGTTATACGCCCAAACTGACAACTGATACCTAACTCCTGGCTACTATTTCTTACCTATCGTTCCCGATTTGGTTTTAACATCTCCTTTTCTCCTGTAGATAGCGAAGCTCATTGGGCTTTTAGCCGGACGCTCGTCGCCAAAAAGTACTCCCCAATGTTTAAAGGTATCCGTTCTATCGAAAATTACTTTTAATACTGCAATAATTGGCATAGATAGGAACATCCCCGAGATACCCGCAATGGTACCACCAATCACTACACCGAGAATAGAAACCAACGCATTGATCTTGACTTTAGAACCCACAATGCGAGGCATCAGGATATTATTGTCGAAGAACTGAACTACGGCAATCACTAATAAGACAGTAATTACTGGACCTATTTCTGTAGATGAAGTTAAGGTAATCAGCACGCCCAAGATATTTCCAATTAAGGCACCCACGTAGGGGATCAAGTTTAAAATGGCGAAGATTACACCAATCAACAAAGCGTGTTTGATACCAAACAACATCAACGTACCACCTAGCAAAATGGTCATATAAGTAATTTGGATCAACAAGCCCACTAAGTAATTTTTAATAATTGATTCTGCTTCGTATGCCGCTTCTTTAACTTTTGGATGGTGCTCTGTTTTAAACCACATAAACACAAAGCGCAGCAAGATATCCTTATAAAAAAGAATAAGGTAAATATAGATTGGAATTAAGCCCAAGAAGATAAAAACACTGCTCAAAGTTACCGCAGCGCCACTTGCTGCTTTGCCGGCCATATTCAATAAGTCATCACTTTTTTCGGTAATGAATTTCTTCTGTTTACTAATAGAGAAATCGGTAAAGCTACTGATCCACTCTTGTAACGACTGAAGATGTTTAGCCACATTCTCTTTAATCTGTGGGAAATCATTTACTAAAATTCCAATCTGCGCAGAGAAAAACCAAATGACACCTGCAATGAAAATAAAGACCAATAAAATTGGTAAAATGATGGCCAAGGCCTCAGGGAATTTGAATTTTCTTAAAAAACGGTAAATAGGGAGTAATAAAATGGCGATAAAAAAGGCCATGATTACTGGCATGATGATATCGCTAGCAATAGCAAAAATACCAATACATAAACAAAGACCTAGTAGTTCTATTGAGCGTTTTACCGTTAAGGGTAGTTCCTTCATGATATAAGATGGTGTATTTTATTCCCTAACACTAAAGTAGGGAAATTGTTTGGATGCTAGTTAGTTTAATTGGTTAACCGTTGAAACTGTTTGACTGTGAAATGTAAACTGCCAACTGTAAACCAAAAACCTTACTTTTGCATCATGTTAACTAACGATACCATTATTGCTTTATCTACACCTCCCGGAAGTGGTGCCATTGGCGTTATCCGTCTTTCTGGTCCTGAGGCAATTTCTTTAACCAATCAGGTTTTTGGTGGAAAAGATCTAGAAAAGCAAGCGACACATACTTTACATTTCGGCCTAATAAAAGATGGTAATATTGTAATTGATGAGGTAGTGGTATCCTTATTTGTTGGGCCAAAATCTTACACCAAAGAAAATGTGGTAGAGATTTCTTGCCATGGTTCTAACTATATCATTCAGCAGATCATCAGCTTATTAATTAGCAAAGGAGCAAGAGCAGCTAAACCTGGTGAATTTACTTTACGTGCCTTCTTAAATGGAGGTTTAGATTTAAGTCAGGCTGAGGCAGTTGCCGATCTAATTGCATCGGATAGTAAGGCATCCCACGAAGTGGCTATGCAGCAGATGCGTGGCGGCTTCTCCAATGAGCTAAAGGGGTTACGTGAGCAATTGATCCACTTTGCTAGCATGATTGAGCTAGAGTTAGACTTTGCGGAAGAAGATGTAGAGTTTGCTAACCGCGATCAGTTGCGAGATTTGGTACAGCGTATTAATAAAGTGTTACAGCGTTTAATCCATTCTTTTGAAGTAGGCAATGTAATTAAAAATGGGGTGCCTGTAGTTATTGCAGGTAAGCCAAACGTAGGTAAATCTACCTTGTTAAATGCGCTGCTGAACGAAGAACGTGCCATTGTGAGTGACATTGCTGGTACTACCCGTGATACGGTAGAAGACGAAATCAATATCAACGGGGTAGTATTTAGGTTTATTGATACCGCTGGTATTCGCGAAACCGCTGATGTAATTGAAGCCAAAGGAGTGGAGCGTACGCTAGATAAGATGAAGCAGGCAAAGCTCATTATCTATATGGTAGATGCGCAGGAAGATGAAGCTGAAGTGGTGAAACAATTGAACGATTTAATGAAGCAAGACACGCCGTTTTTGTTTATCGTAAATAAATTTGAGCTTCTCGATACTGCTCAAAAGAACTTTTATTTGGAACATAACGCCTTGCTGATTTCCGCAAAAGATAAAATTGGAATTGATACTTTAGAAGCGACTTTGTTGGAAAAAGTAAACCTAAGTAATATCAATACGAGCGAAACCTTGGTAACCAATATTCGTCACGTAGAGGCGCTGAAGCAAACACAAAATTCTTTGAACAGTGTATTGGAGAACATCTATAATCCGGTAACATCCGATTTCTTGGCTATGGATATTAAACAGGCCTTACATTATTTGGGCGAAATTACGGGTACAGTTACCACAGATGATTTATTAGAGAATATATTTACTAAATTCTGTATCGGAAAGTAAGGTATAGCCTAAACCCTCCTAACGGCAAAATAAATAAAAGATAAACTATAGTCAGCCAAATGCTCTTGTAATAAAAAAGGACGAGGCTTCCTTTCGGAAACCCCATCCCATCTAAATTAACGCTCTCAGGAACAAATGTAGGCATTCGATCTGATGCTACAATAGAGTATCGGTATTTCTACCCTATCTATCGATGAATGCCTCGAAATGGAAAATCTTTCACTGATTTGCCCTTAAAAGAATCTAATTATTTCCTCAATTTAAACTCTACGGTTTCTCTATAGGTTGATGACTGAAAAGTAGTGGGCATTACGTTTTAAGACGAGCTTAATTTAGCGTAAAAGTCTCCCAGCCAGCGATAGAGGTACGGTTGCATGTCATTACCGCTTGTCCGTTTTCTGATGAGATGTATCTGCCATTATTACCCCTTAATGAGATGGTTCCATTAGCATTTACGATCCAGTCGAATTTTTCCCAATCGCTAATGCTAGTTTTGCTACAAGTAATTCCGCTAGTGGCGCCATTTTCAGAAGATACATATTTGTTCATACTTTTTAAGGCCACTTTACCACCGCCCGCGTCTTCAATAAGGAAGGTTTCCCATGTAGATGCTGTCGCACGGTTGCACATCATAGGTGATTGCCCATTTTCGCCAGATACAAACTGATTGTTAGAGCCTTTAAGTTTAACACTCTGCCCAACAGGAGCCTGCACCTGTAAGTTGCCCAGTTTAAGCCATCCGTTGGTAAAGTTGCCAGTAACGGCAAGTTGTATTCCAGGTTTGTTGGCATCTGTTTTATCAATGATAGCAACTGCCCAGGTATAAGTGCCCAAAGGCAGGTCTATGGCAGTAGTAGCAGTTGTATAGGTGGTAGGGGCATTTTTGATCCATTTTGCCGGATCAGTGTTGTTATCAATAAACAATTTCTTAACAGCGCCAGCAGCATCTAACAATGCAAAGGCAACTCGATATTTATAGTTCCATTGGGGTATGTTGTTAGGGCAGTATCCCCAACCCATATTTTTCCAGCGATGGCTGATGGTAGCCGTTGCACCTGTGGCAATGGTACTTGGCAAAGCTACCTCATCGGGGTATAAGCGGTAGCCACCTTCAGCATTGAAACGCTGTACCAGATTAAAGCTATTCCCGAACCACGATACCACATCACCAACTCTAAAATCCATCATGTTTACAGCTGCTTGTTCAGATGCGTTAAATTCACCTAACCTCACATCTTCCGGGTGACCTTCCCTGTAGGCATTACTAGGATCAATCCAATAACGATGTGTACCGGTAGTAATCCAGCCGCCCTCCATCAAGATAGGGCGTTTATGTTTCCAAGCTGCAGCAAAGTTCTTCTCCCAGCTTTGGTAATATCCAGTCATCCCAAAAGCGTCGTGGCGAAGACTGTATCCTTTATTGATAGCACTTTCTAACAAGGTAATACTATTGGGATTTGCAGCACCCCAGCTTGCCGGGTGACCAATTAAGCGATGATAGTTGATCACCAATGGAACTTTGGTAAACTTTTGGGTGTACAAATCGGTAATCCAGTTTAACACCTGTGCTTTTAAGGTTTCAGTATTAGCTCCAGTAGAAGTACTAGGATTTTCGTAAATGGTATTGTGTGCTTCGCCCCATTTGCCAAGGCCGTAGGCATCAATAAAGGATGTCTTTTTAGGATCGTTGAAATCTGCAGCGAGCTCGGTGATAAATTTGGCATAATACTGCTTAAAAACAGGATCTTGGGGATAAGGCGTTTTACGATCTGGGAAGGAAGCATTCTCTATGTAATAGGTTGCCCCCGCATCAAATACGAATTGCGGAGTGTTCAGTCGCTGATCGCGGCCATCTACGACAATACGAAAAGCGATGGGTAAACCTCTTTCTGCCGCTCCCCTGATTAATTTGCCTAAGGCCGAATTTGGATCACGCCAAGCGTAAACCCCATCTGCCGGATTAAGTTTATTCCAGCTAGTGCGTACATAACAAGCCGATGCATAGTCTAAAGCCTTTACTTGGCCAAGGCCTGGCACATTGTAAAGTTTGTCCCACCAAGCAGGATCGTCGGCACCAGCGTACAAAACCCAGCCATTTAGTGGATTACGTAAAAAGGTATTGCCGTCGTAAGTAGGTCTTATCACTACATCGTTGGCGGCCGCGGCCATACTTACATTGGCTAGGGCATTCACATTGGCTTCATTGGTCAGCAAAATTTGCTCTTCTTCCACTTTGGAACACGAAAAGAAATGAAGGCAGATGAGGGCCATCAAAATGATTTTACCCACTTTCATACAGTTTAGTTTTCTCATGATTTGTAAAATATTTGGTTAAAAATTCTAATGAATTCATGATCATCATAACCAAAGAGCTTCGTCGGGGAGGAGCTTAAAAAAAGTAGATCTCAATCTTATCTATTGAAATCAGGTTCATACTTGGTTGATAGGAAGTATCTTTTTGGTTAAAATAAAACTACAGACAAAGAAATAGCGCAAGGGTACGCTTTTGTTCAAAAATGGTTCAATTTTGTACAGAGCTTTGTGGAAAAAAGATGAGTAATTATTCGATTAAGGAGTGTGATTGTGCTTTTATAGCTTTGGCTAACCAAATATGCTTTGTTTTAAAAGTTATTTGTAGATGATTTGTGTTTGGTTACAACTGTGAGGTGTATAATAAAAAAATAACCTAGACTTGACGTTATCATTTATAATGAAAGCTTGCTTTAACAGTAGTTATTATCTTGAGTAAGACCATAACTGTTACGCTAATGATAAAAAACTTAGCTTACTCCGCAAATCTATTGCCATACCTAATAAGGGCCTAAAAAACTAAAGCCCCTGAAAATTTCGGAGGCTTTGTTTTCCATTTAATGGAACCTAAAATTGAGAACTAATTTATCAAATATCTTATGCTAGTAAACCTAGCTTGGCGTCTTTTCTGCGGTAAAGCTCATTCATCATCTCTTTATCGTTCATTTGCTTTGCCCATTGCGGTCGCAACTCAAAGTATCTTAAATTAGATAAGAAAGGATGGTTTCCTGCCCAAGTTAAACCAATGGCTTCACCTATCTTTCCAGCTTTATCGTATAATGCCTTATGGTCTACGTACTTTAGTTTCCCGAAAGCAGAACTCTCGTAAATGGCGATGCCGAATGCCAAACCAAAGTTATGGTAAGCGAGGTTGGTTAAGCTTTCTGTAGCTTCATAAGCTGCGGTGATGTCAAAATCTAAATCGCTCATTAAACACCTGCGTATCACCGTAGACCTGTTCTTGATTTTAATAAATAGGCCTTGTGCGGCACAAAGGTCAATCAAGGTTTTAATGGTGGGAAGAATTTCTGGTGACAAATTGTCAAGTTCAGCCTCCTCAGTAGAGATTGCATCAACCACCGTGGTTCGATCCACTTGATCATTCATTAAGTAAGAAACACTGTGATACATTTCTATTTTCCTTTTTTGTTTGGTTGAGGTGCGTTAATTCCGACACCACTAAGTGACAAAAAAAGGAGGGAAACGATTAGAGCTTTTTTGCGTATAATGCTATTCAGGTAAAACCACCTGGGCTAGTACGTAGTTTTACCTAGCTGATGTGTTTGAGCAAAGCTTAGTTAAGCTGATCAATCTCAATGAGTTTATGCTTTAAGGCGTAAAGAACCAATCCTGCAGTATTTCTGCTTCCTGTTTTGGTCAATAAATTATTTCTATGGCCCTCAACCGTTCTGTTGCTTAAAAAGAGTTTTTCACCAATCTCGATACTACTAAATTGCTTACAAATTAGCTGTAGCACTTCTTTTTCTCTAGGTGTAAGCAAATCTTCATTTTGATCAAGGCTAAACGCTTGTGGTTTTTTACTTAAACCCTTTCGCATAATCTCTAGCATGGGCATGGTAAAGTAGAAATCGTTTTTAGCTACCTCCCTAATGGCTTGCTCTACTTCTTCAGGCTCTGCATTTTTAGCTAGATAACCATTGGCGCCGGCTTGTATGGTTGCCAAGATATGATGCTCTGCTTCGTGTATGGTCAAGATAATTACCCCAATAGCTGGATGTTTTTCCTTGATGATTTTCAACGCTTCCAGACCGTTCATTTCTGGCATAGAAAGATCTAAAAGAATAATGTTGGGCTGCTCTGTCGCTGAATCTACCAGGTCTATCAACTGCTTTCCGTTTTCGGCTTCGAAGATAATTTTAACATTTTCAAAAGAATTTACAAGAGCAATCATTCCTTTTCTGAATAACTTTTGATCGTCTGCTATTGCAACATTAATTGTCATTTGCGGCTTTGTTAATATTCAGGTTTTCTAAGCTTTTTATAGAGGCCAACAGGTTTTTTTCAGCAAATTTAGCTGAGATATAGATTTTAGTAAATCAACCTGTTTGTAGCAATTAACAAATATCTTTTTTTTATTACATTCGACCAAAATAAACAAAGCATAAAACTTATAGTGCTAAGAACAAACCTCAAGATTTAGAAGATGAAAAAAAGAATTAGTGTGCCAACGGTACCACTTCAAGAAGCTATTGATCGCGTGACCCGTTTTCGTGATCAATTAATTAATCAAGTTCCAGAAGCCAACATCCCAAGGGCAGTTTTTATTCCTATTGCTGATTTAATGGCTATTATAGAGAAATTTCAGGATTTAGATGATCAAGGAAATATCCGTAATTCGTTAACTGGAGTAAGGGCTTACTTTGCGGTTAAAGAAGGAGATCAAGCTTTGCCAGACGATGTTACGGCATTAATAGTGCCCGTAGATTTAGGCGGTTCGGATATTGTAGCACACAACACGGGAGTAGAAGGTGAAGAGGATGATAGCGATATCTACGATTTCACACAGCCATGCCCTTCAAAATGCGATACTGAAAGTCCATTATTTGTCCCTTAGCCTGTGAAAAATATTTTTATAGGGGTGGTGGCTCCCCTAAGTATTTTAATACCTATCTGTATGTTTCTTTACAAAAGGAAACATGCCGATAGGTCTATAAAAATCATATTTTATTATTTGATTGCCGCTGGGTTAATTAATGCCACTGCAGTTCTTCTAGCCAAGAATGGTATACGTAATTTGCCTTTGTTGCATTTATATACCGTGGTAGAAACCCTTTTTTTTCTTAGCTATTTTAGAACGATTTTCGACAGCGTTAAAATTAAGAAGGCTCTCATGTTTGTAATGATAGCTTTCACTCTATGCTGCATCATTAACTTAACTTTTATTCAGAGTGTTTTTACTTTTAATACGCATACTAGGCCATTAGAGGCTTTAATTGTTACTGGAACTTGCTTGTTATACTTCTTCAAAAGTGGCTTTTCCGAAAATTGGTTGAGTTTTCCTATTAACTGGATCAACATGGGTATTTTAATGTATTTTCCTGCAGCGAGCCTTATTTTTATTTTTTCCAATTACTTTACGTTTGTTAAACTAGATGATGACATGACCAGCGTGGTTTGGAACATGCATGCATTTCTGGTAATGCTGATGTACTTGATGTTTACAAAGGGTTTTAGTTTGCTTAAACAGACGAAGGAAAATACCTAAGAATTGGCTTGCTGTGATAGGTTCGGATTAATATTGATGAAAGGAAATAATGGTTGACAACGTTTATCTGTTGATTTTTTACGGGGTACTTTTACTATTCATTTTGGTGGCGTCTTTTTTGCTGTTCTACATCAGAAACCAAAGCGTAGTTTGGAAACAGAAACGACAATTGCAAGAAACCCAAATCAACCAACAAAAGGAATTACTAAATGCAGTAATCGACTCGCAAGAGGTAGAGCGTAAAAGAATTGGCCAAGATCTGCACGATGAGATAGGAGGTACGCTTTCGGCGATTAAACTGATGCTGAATTCGCTTCGCAATCAGTTATCGGAAGATCAGGAAGAGGTAATGACAGAGGCCAAGCAGCTTATCGATAAAATGATTGTTGATGTAAGGCACATCTCACATGACCTATCGCCACCAGGCTTAGCTGTATTCGGCTTATTTGCGACCATCGAAGCGTTTGTTGCACTCATCAATAACACTGGCGAAATAAAAATTTCCATTGTTCAGTATGAATCTTTGGAAGAACTACTATTGCCGGAGAAAACTGCTTTGGCTTTGTTTAGGGTGCTTACCCAGTTGATTGATAATACAATTAAGCATGCCCAAGCTACTGAAATTACGATTTCTTTCAAAAAAGCTGCTCTTTTAGAAATTGCTTATCAGGATAACGGTAAGGGCTTTGATCTTGAAGCTTTAGAGAGAAGAACGGGAATAGGGATGCAAAACATTCAAAGTCGTTTGCAAATGATTAACGCAACCTATCAAATTAATACCAGCGTTGGCAAGGGCTTTAGGTTAGAGATTGCTTGTCCGTTTGCTGCCGAATAATTGCAGGAATTTTAAAAGATTTTTTTTAAAACCTTTTCATAAACCGGCTGTTGTAGAACATATAAAATCTTCATACAATAGTTTGTTTGGTTAAAGCCCACTGATGGATGTCAATGGGCTTTATTTTTTTCGAAATTTAGATGTCTTCGCTATTTAGAGGCAGACTAATGTAGAAAGTAGAGCCTACTTCCAGTTCGTTTTATACCCCTGTTTCAATAGAAAAATACCCCTGAATGATATCGGATAGTCAAAGATCTTGCAGCTGTTGACAGCTAACCTAGGTCAGATATAATGTATTTGCTGGCAATTAAAAGCAGCAACGTTCTGTTCGATTTTGCTTGTTCATAATTCTCTTTTAACAACTTCCCAATTTGCTTGTTTTTCAGTTTTACGGCAGTCATTTGTAGAATTTGGAAAGACGCCATTTCTACACTCTCTATGTTTTGTAGGTAAAATAGGATCGAAAGATCCCTAAGCTCTACATCTGGTCCTTGCTTGTTTATCGCAACAAATGCATCCTCTATAAAACCCACAAGCCCCTTGGTAGCGCAGTCAGAATAAGATACCTCCATTAGTTCGTAGATCATATCCAACCTCGTAATTTCAGTCTTTACATTTTCAATCGTATTGGTAATGGCTTCTTTCAGGTCCGAAAAATAGGCCTGCTCAACCAGCTGCGGTAATCGACTGATCAAATGTTGTTTTGCACAATAAATTTTGTCTAGGTGCTCGATAAAAAAGATTTCGAGTTTTTCGCGGTCTAAGTTCATAGGCTGCTATAAAAAGATTTCAAGAGTGATTAGCTGGTAAATTTGTTGACGACACTGATCAGTCCATCGATATCGAAGGGTTTAACCACGTAGGCATCGGCGCCACATGAGGCAGCCATTTGTGGCAGATTTTGCTCTGCAGAAAGCAGAATTACAGGTAAATGGCTAGTGGCTGTAAAAGCCTTAAGCTCTTCGCACAATTGTACGCCAGTTTTGTTGAATCCAACTATCCTTACATCTAGTAACACCAAATCAGGATGCACTAACATAATCTCATCCACAGACATACCATTACTATTAGATATAATCTCATAGTCTTCTTCTTGAAAAATAATATTCAGTATCTCAAGAATGTCAGGGTCATCCTCGATGGTTAGTATCCGTTTTTTCATAGATTGTGGTGCAGACATATTGCGAATTAACAAACATTGGGCGAAATTGTTTGCGTAATCTCTATTATGTGCATTTCTAATTTCCCAAAATATAAGTATATGTTAATAAAGGAGGTTTATCCCTAGTGATCAACCAAAGGAATGGTAACCACAATCTCCGTTCCCTTACCATCCGAACTGATCTTCATTTCCCCATTCAGGTATTGAACCCTACGGCGAATGGATTCCAGTCCCAATGATTTGCTGGTGCTGTTCCTCTTCTCACTGAGACCAACGCCATCGTCAATTATATTCAACACAAGTTGTCCCTCATCCTGATAGATCAGAATTTCTACTTTTTTAGCTTTAGCATGTTTGATGATATTGGTGATGGCTTCTTGAATCACACGTAGCAATACAATACGAGTATCTGTTCCGATACCAGTTAACGAAGTATCATCAATGTGGATTTGCTTTTGGTAGCGGTTGCCTGGCAGCGAACTTTCGGCAAGCTGTTGAATCTGGTTTTCGAAAGATAATTCGTGTACCTTATCGGAGGCGCTGAACCAATCATGACTTTTACTTCTTACCGTTTCATAAGCTTTTACCATTTCTGTGCGTAGAGAATTGAATTTATTTCTCAGTCCATCATCTGCAACATCCATCGAGAGTACTTCGAGCTGATGCGTAAAAGCCGCCATAGATGATGATAACCCATCATGCAAATCTTGCCCCAATCTTTGTTGTTCTTCCTTAACAGCTTCATGCTTTGCTTCTTCCATGGCAATAATTTGCATATCGGCCATTTGGTTAAGTGCTACTATTTGTGCTTTAGCTTTCCTGCTTCTGTACACCATCAGCAAGTAAATCAAAAGGATCAATAGTGTTGCCGCAATGGAAATGATGACTAACCATTTGGTGCGTTGCTGTTTAACCAGTTCAGTTTTTTGAAGGGCAATATCGCTATGCTCAGCTTGGGTATAGGCATAGAGCAGGTCACTAGTTTCTGCCATTAAAGTACCCTGCAAATTTCTTTCATGTTGTATCGATTCTGTTAGGTAGCTATAGGCGCCTTGATAATTGCCCTTAATGGCCTGTAGTTTTGCCTTGTATTCCTCCAGATCGGCGCTTTGGCTCTTGCCAAAATTGGGCGAATGCTCGTACTTGCTGATGTAGGCCGCCAGGCTGTCTGGTTTTTTCAGGTTAAAAAAGTTTTCAATGCGCATGCGCACCACGTTGATATCGATAAAATTAGCCGCCTGGTCACTATAGGTTTTCTTCAATCCCTCCATGCGGTCTAAAATCTTTCCAGCAAGTTGATAATTCTGTTGGTAATTAGCTAAGGAGTGCTCCATGTCTATCAATAAGAGGTCGTTGTAAAGCATTCTGCTCCTGCTGCTCAATGGATATTTACTTTGAATAGCCTTGCCTATGCTTCTAGTTAAATCAGCAGTTTTTAAAACCTTAGCGCTGTCTTTTTGCTTAATATAACCCGTAAGGGTAGGGGAAAGCACATACATTGCATTTAACGCAATGGATAGATCTACCTTATCTTTTTTGATGAGCTCAGGTAAAGAAGTAATGTATTTCTCTTCCTTTTCGAACACGGCAATTACCTTGTCGTAAAGCCTTTGTTCCTGGTACATTTTACATTTCTGCAACTGCTCTATCAACGGATTGTTCTCGCCTTCTCTTTTGTACTCTTCCGTTACTTTTTCGGCATAATACATCGAGGCTCCCTTTTTCTTGAACATACGTGCATTGTTGAAGAACAGGTAATAATAGCTCTTGCGGGCATAGCTATATTTTGGGTCGCCCCAAGCGATATCTTCATACAGACTTAGCAAGTTTACTAATTCTTTGGTCTCAAAGCTTTTCCCTTCCGAAAGAAATTGATGGATCAGCGAATCTGCTTTGATCAGGTATTTATCTGCCGGAAATTTACCAGCTTGATATGCTTTGCCCAACTTGTGGAATTCTTGGGGTGCACGGTCTTTCTGTACTTGGCCATAGGCAAAATTCACTACGGAAAATAGGGATAAGAATAGGAGGGAAAAGAAAAAGCCTTTTCTTGATTTGGGGTAGATTGAGGTTTTCATACGTTAACAATTTAAGCGAATAAAGGTAGATTGGAATTTGCCCTAATGCTATAGATAACGTTCCTACGGAAACCTATATCTCTGCCCTTTTCGGTGTTACCACCTTCTCGCCCCTAGGAGTGGTGCCTACCCTGCGTTACGACAAGATAATCTATTGCAAAATACAGTAAAAACATTTAGATTTTTATAAAACTTTTAGGAATATTTATAACGGATGCTTTCTGCGGATTATATTGTGACTATCTATTCTTATGCCAAATAGACGGTTTTAGTTCCATGTATTTAGGATACGATGTCTATAATGCTGTGTTACGATGTAAAGCAAAAATGTCCTCAAAAAAAAGGACGAGGCCTCCTTTCGGAAACCCCATCCCATCTAAATTAACGCTCTCTGGAACAAATGTGGGTATACATTTAGATACTGCAAATAAAGTATCGATGTTAATGCCATATCTATCGACGAATGCATTAAACAGCTGCAAAAATGCTGTGTTTCCATTACTCCTAGACTAAGCACTAGGCTGTTTCAGGTAAGCATTGCAAAAACCTTTTAAGAGCTGTACCGCTGCCGAAAGTTCTTCTTCACTTAGCGAAGCAAATCCAAATCTAAAAGCGTTTTCATTTAAGTCTACGCGAATAATTTCTAATTGTGGTAGCGATTTAATTTTTCTTACTGGGATTGAGGGCAGCAGCTTAACCCATAAGGCCATACCTCCGGTCGGGATAGTATAAGATACAAGACCTTTCAGTTCGGTTTTCAAAAGACCGTCAAGATGCAACATCCTGTTCTTATAAATTTTCCTTGCCTTTTTAAGGTGTCTGCTTAGCTCTCCGTCTGTTATTAAACTAGCTAGCGCATTTTGCATGTAGATATCATTACCAATATCTATTAGCTTTCTTAATTGCATACACTGTTCTATAAAGTTTCTCGTAGCCACCATAAAGCCAATCCTCATTGATGGGCCAAGTATTTTGGAGAAAGAGCCCATATATACCACATTCCCTTCGTGCTTAGCACTAGCCAGTGGCAGGTAAGGTGCACTGTCATAATGATAATCAAAATCATAATCATCCTCAATAATTACAAAAGAATAGATTTGTGATAGGCTTAGTAATTCCATCCGTCTGTGCACACTTAAGGTGGCAGTAGTAGGATAGTGGTGGTGCGGAATAATATATACCGCTGTAACGTTATGCGCTTTGCAAACCGCTTCCAGCTGGTCTATTTGCATGCCATTTTCATCAACAGGTATTTCGATAATTTGCGAGCCAGTTTCGGTAAATACCTGATTGGCTGCCGGGTAATTTGGCCTGCCTATTACAATGGTAGTAGTTGGGTTTAGTAAAAGTTGTGCTGCTAAATAAATGCACATTTGCGCCCCATGGGTGATGAGTAGGTTCTCGGCAGATATAGTCAAACCTCTCGTTTGGCCAAGATAGTCTGCCAGTTGCGATCTCAATGCAAGAGTTCCCTGCGAATTGCCAAGATTGGCATTTTTAATTGCATAGTTTCTTTTGGTATAACTCCTGTAAGTTTTCAAAAGAGTGTCAATAGGCGATAACCTAATGTCTGGATGCCCATCATCTATCACCAGCTCTGGGGCAGTCAAACGCTCATTTACTGGTTCACTACTTAGCGATGTATTAAATGAAAAGTTGTAAGTAAGTTCGTAAGAATTTTCAGGCTCAGAAAATTTCCATTTTTTACCTTCCAACGTAGGAATCTGCTCAGAAACCCTGATCCTTTTGCGGGGCAAAACCCTAATCCACCCTTGTGCATCGAGCTCATCATAAGCAGCAACAACGGTTTTCCTATGCACCATAAGCGATTGGGCCAACTCTCTACTTCCGGGAATCTGATCTCCGGCTTTTAACAAACCATGTCGTATGGCATTGGCAATCGCGAAGGAAATTTGCTTGTAAACGGCAATTTTACTATCCCTGTTTAATACAATTAGCGGCGTTATAGGGTGCATCTGGACTATCTATTAGTTTAAAACTGGCGCATAAATATAGTCCTGATGCCGCTAAATTTGCAATTCATTCTTTAAATATTTGCACGATATGAATTACGAAATCAGAAAAGCCGGCTTAAAAGATTTAGAAAAGGCCGCTGAAATTTTTAACCTTTATAGGATTTTTTATCGCCAAGAAGATAACTATGAGAAATGCCATGCCTTTATCAAAGAAAGGTTATTACATGACCAGTCTAATATTTTTTTGGCATTGGCCGATGGACAGGTAGTAGGCTTTGTACAGTTGTATAAACTCTATCATTACATCAAATTGGAGAAACAATGGCTCTTGAGCGATCTTTTTGTACATCCAAATCATCGTGGTAAGGGATTATCTATACAGCTGATAGATCGTAGTAAAGAATGGTGCGAAGAAACAGGAGCTTGCGGATTGATGCTGGAAACCGAAAAAACCAACCAAATTGGCAATGCCTTGTATCCACGTTGTGGGTTTGAGTACGATGGCGCCCATAACTACCATTATTGGTGGAAATAAGAAAATAGGAAGGCAGGTGGGCACTTTATGTAACTTGCCTCTTTCATTCACCTTAGACAAAAATGTACACCCATCATCGCTCTTGGTATGCCAATGCTAACGCTCACGTTTACAACAATGATTAAACTTTATGAATATATTTGATTTATTAATTAGCGATACCGAGAAAGTAGTTTTGGACGAGGTATTTCTTGATCACGCCCACCGGCAAAAAATTCTTCAATTACTTAAAGAGCATCGATATGCAGATGAATTAAGTAAATACGGGTTGCCATTGAATAATAAAGTGCTGTTACATGGTAGCTCTGGCTGCGGAAAAACAATGAGTGCCAAAGCTATAGCAAATGCCCTGGGTAAACCATTGCTCATCTTAAATTTAAGTAACGTAATTAGCGCACGTATAGGTGAAACTTCACAGCATTTGAAACAGGTTTTCGACAAGGCGGCAAAAGATGGAGCTGTGTTATTCTTAGACGAATTTGATCAGATTGGTAAAGCGAGAGCCAGCGAAGAGAAAGATGTGGGTGAGATGCGCCGACTGGTGAACACCCTTATTCAACTGATAGATTATTACCCCAACAAAGCGCTATTGATAGCGGCCACCAACCACCCCGAAATTATTGATCCAGCACTGTTACGCAGATTTCAGCTTAACATAAATTTTAGCTTGCCTGCTGCAGAAGTGTTAGATGCCTATTATGATCAGTTGCTTTCCCGTTTTCCGACAAGCTTAAGAGAAATGTCCCGACTGTATGATATCTCATTTGCCCAAGCCAAAGACCATACGTTTACTTCGGTAAAGGCAACACTGATTAAAGCATTGGAAACAACTAGCATCATATTGTGACTTGTCGATAGCCTGGGAGTTAAAACCGAAAAACTGTGAAAGAAACCATCGACCGCTCAGCGTTCGATATTTTATGCAGCCTCAATGTCCCCCTTTGGAGGGGCTGGGGGCGGCTCTTTCTATTAGTCTTGGGTTAAAACCGCAGGGCTATGAATAACCTACCATCCCTTTGTATTTCGTCATCCCGAACAACAGTAGATTTAGTTTGGGGCCTTATGCGGTATACTGTAAGCTTTTAAACGCGATTTACAAGTTCATTATCTTACCCTTCCGTCATTTAAGGCTTAAACTTGCAAGATATCAAAAGTAAAAGTGCCTCTAAATAACCCTGTTTTTGCAAATGTATTTTTAGTTCTTTTAAGGCTTTTGTAATATGTTTTTCTACTGTTTTAACACTAATATCCAGTTGATTTGCAATGTCTTTGTTCGCAAGGCCAATATTTCTACTCAATGTGAAAACTTTTCTGCATTGCTCTGGCAATTCATTCACACAGGCTGTTATTTCTGCATTTATTTCTTTGAGCAGCAGGCTGTCTTCTTGGTGCATTACCGATGTCTGTATATATTTTTCAATATAATAGTCTATGTTTTCTTCAATAGAAACGTTCACTGTGGCGTATTTACTTTTGCTATGATTTACGCTTCTGTTAAAAATGGCTTTAAGTAAATATGGGCGTATCGGTGCAGAAAAATCTATTTTAGCTCTATTCTCCCAGACATAAAAAAAGACATCCTGTGCTATGTCTTCTGCAATTTCTTTATTATTTACATAACGCATGGCGTATAACTTAAGCGTTGCGTAGTATTGCTTAAATAAATCCTCAAAAAAAGTAAGATCTTCTTCAGTACGCATCGTTCGGTAAATCTGGTCAGCAGCAAATGTAATCATTTTATCGAATGTGTTTTTTTAAAAAAAATATGGAGATACAGGTAGGGTTATGGTTGTATATTTTGTGTATTAATGTAAGGGAGATATAAAATGGAAGTAAAACGAGACGGAATGGAACAGTTATTTGTCAAATATTGGGATGGGTCTGCCGATGTTTCTGAGAAAATAGCACTGCTCGATTGGTTAAAGCAAAGCGATGAAAACCGAAAAGTGTTTTCACAATCCTATGATATTTGGCTTTCTGCATCGTTGGATAGGCCAAATGAATTGGAGACTGCAATAGCGTTAGATCGTTTCAAATCAAGAATAACTGACTCAGAAAAAAATCGACAGAAAAATAAAAAGTTGCTAAGGTATGGTTGGCAAATTGCCGCATCTTTTCTCCTTGTTTTCTTGGCAGGAAATTATCTGTTGAAAAATTACTTCCAGATACAGCAGCCCGTGGTAATAAACCAGGTAATTATGCCAGAGGGCAGTAAGGGTAAAGTAGTTTTGCCCGATGGTTCGCTGGTTTGGTTAAAATCTGATACAAAAATTATTTATCCAGAAACTTTCGCTGCAGGGTTTAGGGAGGTAAAAGTAATAGGAGAGGCCTATTTTGAAGTGGCGCCTAACAAGCAAAAGCCTTTTATAGTTAATGCCGATGAGTTGAATGTTAAGGTGCTTGGAACTAAGTTTAACGTGAGGAACTACCCTGAAAGAGATAATATAACAGTAACGCTGCTAGAGGGAAAGGTTAGCCTTGCTTCCAGTTCATTGCCAAAAGAACATGTTTTGTTGCCTAATCAACAATTTGTTCTGGATAAAAAGAGCCTCTCGTCTAAATTAATTCCGGTTAAAGCAGAGGCTTCAGTTTCGTGGATAAAGGATAGGTTGGCATTTGAAGGCAAGCGCTTATCAGAAATCATTCCTTACTTAGAAGCCTGGTATGGAGTAGATATTATATGCGATAAAGCTGTATCAGAACAAACGTATTTAACTTTTACCATAAGAAACGAATCGCTAAATGAGACGATGAGATCTATACAATTTGTATCCTCATTAAAGTTTCGACAAGATAATAACAAGTTATTTATTAACAAGTAATTAAATGATGCCTATGTAAAAAGTATATTAAAAAATAGCAAACAGGTTTAAGAAAACCTGCTTGCATCAAACTGTTAATTTCATTAGCGTTGTTAAGGGTAGCCGCCCTTAGCAGTATATAAATCAATTAAACCTAACAAATTTATGAAAAAAACTTTCTGGGATGATGTCCCAATTCGATTTTCTATGCCAAAATTAAGCCGATATAAGAGGGGACTCCTCATTTTTTGTTTTGCATTTTGCTTTCAAATGGCTTTTGCACAACAACCTACATTAGACCTTAACGTAAAAGACACTTCGCTAAAGCAGGTGCTTAAACTTATTGAAGGTAAAACAGACTATGTATTTTTTTATAATGATGCCAATGTAGATGTTACCCAAAAGGTAAGTGTAAACTTAAAACAGAAACCGTTGGCTCAAGTCCTTAATGATGTCTTAGTGAATTGTACTTATCGTATTGATACACAAGCAAAAAAAATATATCTGCTTCCTGCAAAAATATCGGATAAAATTAAAGTAAGCGGCATAGTTAACGATACTGAAGGTCAACCTATTATTGGCGCTGGTGTTAAGGTTAAGGGTACTTCTGAAACTACAGTTACCGACCAAAATGGAAAATTTAACATCTCCGCAGAGAAGGGAATGATGCTTCTCATCAGTTATGTTGGTTTTACTACAAAAGAATTAGAGATTACTTCAGATAAAGTGATGAAGATTACTTTAGAAGAATCTAATATTGCTATGAACGAGGTGGTGGTAGTTGGCTATGGCACTGTACGTAAGCGTGATTTAACAGGTTCTGTTGCTACACTGAAGAGCGAAAACTTTAACGTAGGCGTAATGACATCGCCTACGCAGTTAATGCAGGGACGAGTTGCGGGTGTAAACATTACTTCTAATGGCGGGGAGCCTGGAGGAGGTATGACCGTTAGGATAAGGGGCGCTAACTCAATCCGTTCGGGACAGGATCCTTTATATGTAGTAGATGGTGTGCCTTTAGATATTACCGATGTTCAAGCTTCGGGTGGAAGTGTGACAGGTGTTGGCAGTGCAGCAAAGAAAAATCCACTAAATTTCCTTAATACAGATGATATCGAATCTATTGAGGTTTTAAAAGATGCTTCTGCAACGGCCATTTATGGTGCTAGAGGATCAAATGGTGTGGTGTTGGTGACTACCAAGAAAGGTAAAAAAGGCGAAGGATCTATCAATTACTCGGGCTATATGTCTGTTTCGGAACTTCCAAAAAAATTGGACGTAATGACGGCAGATGAGTTTCGTAGCTATGTAAAGGCCAATAATTTTACGGTAACCGATTTAAAAGATAACACAAATTGGCAAGATCAGATATTCCGAACGGCTAATACTCAAAACCACAACCTTTCGTATGGTGGCGGTACCGAGAATACGCTATACCGTTTTTCTCTAAATCACATGGATCAACAAGGTATTATCGATAGAACAGGTGTTAAAAAGTATACAGGCCGTTTTAATGTTACGCAAAATGCCCTTAAAAACAGAGTGAAATTTGAAGCAAATGTTACTTTGGCCCGCACTAATGACCAGCGTGTTCCAATAGGTGAAACCGGCGGATTTGAAGGCGATGTATTATTGTCTGCACTTAAATTAAATCCTACTTTTCCAGTGTTTAAAGCTGATGGATCTTATTACCAATCAAGTGGCGATGAAAGAAACCCGGTAGCAATGATTAAACTAACAGATGATAATAACCGCATAGATAGGGTTTTGGGAAATTTAACTACTACCGTAAATATTCTTAAAAACTTAACGTACAAGGTTAATTTTGCTTTGGATCATTCCAGCATTTCGAGAAAAGTTGTACAGCGTAAAGATCTTATTTATCTTACCAATGGCGGTACGGTAGACATCAATGATATTGCTCTTGATAGTAAATTGATGGAGAATTTCCTTACTTATGAAACAACCATTAAGCAAATGCACCGCATAAATGTATTGGCAGGTCATTCTTATCAGCACTTTAAAAATTATAACTACGGAATGTCTGTAAATGGTTTCAAAAATAATGAAATAGATTACCTCAATAACCTTGCCTTGGGTAATTACACTAGCGCAATTGTACAATCGGGTATCCAAATTAATGAGTTGCAATCTTTCTTTGGTAGATTAACCTACAGTTACAATGGCAAATATTTGTTTACGGGTACGCTACGTGCCGATGGTTCTACAAAATTTGGTGTAAATAACAAGTATGGTAAATTTCCTTCTGCATCGGCTGCTTGGCGTTTAAGCGAAGAGAGCTTCCTTAAAAAAGTGAAATTTGTAGATGAACTAAAGTTGAGGTTAGGTTGGGGTATTACGGGGAACCAAGAAATTCCAAACAAAATTTCTCAGGCATTACTGGGTACAGGATCTAATAACGGGGCTGTTTTAGGCGGCTCGTTAGGTACGGTTACACCTGGTGTTACCTTAACACGTACACCAAACCCTAATTTGAAATGGGAGAGTACAGTTCAATATAACTTAGGTTTAGACTTTAGCTTGCTTAAAAATAGACTGACTGGTGCTATAGACTTGTTTGAAAAAAATACTAAAGATGCATTGTTGCAGGTATTTTCTATTGCGCCAGCACCTACTACTACCGTATGGTCTAATGTACCTAATATGCGTATCATTAATAGAGGTATAGAACTTGATTTAAATGGAGTAGTAATTGATAAAAAGGATTTTGTTTGGAATGTCGGTGCCAATTTCTCTAAGGTAAATAACGAAGTTAAAGACTTGCCTTTAAGCCGTATCACCACAGGTTCGCCGAGCGGTCCGGGTATTACTGGTTATTCGTCACAAGTAATTATGAGCGGCCAGCCAATCGGTACCTTTTGGGGCTATAAATTTTTAGGCTTCGATGCTAACGGTAAAAGCCAATTTGAATTAGGTGCCGATGGAAAACCCCTTGAGCAGAGGTTGGGTAATGCATTACCGAAATTTACCTATAACTTTAATACCAGCTTAAAATACAAGCAATGGAATTTAGGCTTGTTTTTCAATGGAGTTTCTGGAAACAAGGTTTACAACAACCTAGCAAACATAATGGCGCAAAAAACTTTATTGCCAAAAGGTTGGAATGCGATACACAGCGCCACAGAATTGCCAGAAGCCGCTAACAATACCCTAGCTTACTCAAGTAGGTTTATTGAAGATGGGTCGTTTTTACGATTAAGTAGTGCAACCTTGGGCTATACCATCAACACTAAAAAAATTGACTTTATCAAAAGGTTGCAGTTGTATGCATCTGGAAATAACCTTTTTGTAATTACCAAATATTCTGGCTACGATCCAGAGGTAAACAGTGATCATGCTTCCAATAGCGTGCCTTCTATAGGTATCGATTGGACAACCTATCCGAAAGCAAGAACCGTAACCTTTGGTTTAAATGTTGAGTTTTAATTTTAGAATAATGAAAAAGATAATGATATGCTTACTGGTAATAGCTGCCTTTACCAGTTGTACCGACTTGAAGGAAGAAATTCTGAACGAACAGGATGGAAGCAAAACGCTTAACAACATAGAAAATATGGGTACGGTGGTAGCACCTGCTTATGCTTACCTCCGCGATATCCAGAGCCGCAGTGGTGTTTGGGGAACTGTATTGGCAACCACCGACGAGTTGGCTTGGCCTTCTCGAGGTTCCGATTGGGTAAATGATAATCAGCAGAGTTTAACTACGCATGAGTATACACCGCAAAACACCTATGTGAGAAATACCTGGAACAGCTTCTTAATTGGAATTACGAAGTCTAATTTGGCCTTATATTATTTGGATAAATATCCGCAAACGGAAGACGTAAAACTTTATCAGGCCGAAGTTAGGTTTGTACGTGTGCTGTGTATGTTTTTGCTGAACGATAATTTTGGTAAGTTTCCATTTAGAGAATTTAGCCAGTTGGATTATTCCGAATCGCCGCAAATCTTAACCAGAGAAACCGCTGTACCAAGAATGATTCAGGAACTGACGGAAATTATTCCAGTGTTGAAGAAGAAAACGCAATTACCTTACGGAAGAATATCAAAGGCTGCGGCGCAAATGTTACTGGCAAAAATTTACTTGAATTATAAGGTATATTTAAATCAAGAAAAATGGCAGGAGGTAGTTACCCTTTGTGATGAGATTATCAATTCTGGCGAATATAAATTGGCTGATGATTATTGGGCACTGTTCCAATATGATAATGCAAAATATGGCTACGATACTGAATCTATCTTATCGGTAATTTACGATGAAAACCTGGGACTTACTGGTTCCTCGTGGGTACCAATGACGTTACATTACAACCAAAAGTTTGGTAATTTTACTAGCCTTTTGAATGGTTGTTGCACCACAGAAACATTTTTTGATACCTGGAGCACTTCTGATTCTAGATTTAAGGACACCAGACAGATTGGTAAACTTGGCTTTAACCAAGGCTTTTTGGTGGGACAACAATATGGCCTAGATGGCACTGCATTAAAAACGCGTACCGGAGCACCATTGGTTTTCACGAAGCAGTTCAATATCAACAACTCTTCTGAACAGGCTGGTGTGCGTGTGGTTAAATATGCTCCAGATCCATTAACGCGTAATACAGGAGCGGCAGGTAACGATTTTCACTTTTATCGATTGGCAGACACCTATCTAATGCGTGCCGAGGCTAAATTTAGAAGCGGAAACACTAACGGTGCTTTGGAAGATATCAATATCCTAAGAGGAAAAAGAAATCAAGCTGCTCTTACGTCGTTAGATTTAATTAAAATTTATAACGAAAGAGGTTACGAACTGTATTGGGAAGGCAACCGCAGAAATGATATGGTGCGTTTTGGCACCTATACTGCACCTCGCGATAATAAAAACTACGTAACGGCTAGCTATAAAATTTTGCTGCCAATTCCAATTAGTGCTTTGGAAGCAAATCCAAAGCTGACGCAAAATCCAGGATACTAATATCTTTAAAACAGGGCAAAACAGATCTTTCACGCTCTTACGCTCTCCGCTCTCCGTTTTGCCCTGTTTTTTCTTAACCTGGTACAAATAAAACTCACTTTTCATTTTTATTCAATTACATTGAGCAAAACAATATATGTAGCAATATTTTTGCTATGGGCCTCTCTTGTGTCAAGAGCCCAACACCCATGGGAAATAACGGCCGACAAAATAGACATAGCTAATTACTATGGAATTTCGGTAGCAAACGGAATGGTGGGCATTATATCGGCCCCACATCCATTACAGGTAAAGGAAGTAGTATTGGCAGGGGTTTACGATCAATATGCCAGAGGAAGGGTAAGCAACTTTTTGCCGAGCTATAATTTGCTTAACATGAAGCTTTCTATTGATGGCACAGGCATAACTATCGCCAACATCAAAAACTACACCCAAAAACTGGACATGCAAAACGGAGAGTTTGTAGGTGCTTTTGATTATAAAGACATCGCCAGTGTGTCTTATCGTTATACCGCTTTACGTCATTTGCCTCATTCAGTAATGATGAATGTAACCATAAAGATGAAGTCAAAAGGAAAAATAGCGGTTGATAATTTTTTGGAAACTCCAGCTGCATTGCGAGATCAGCAACATTATTTTAGTGAAATTGAGAAAGCACATGTGTACGTTCCCTTATTAACATCCGTAGCCAAAAGCCCATCTGGTTCGTTAACCATAGCGGCCTCAAATACTTTTTTGTTTAACGAAAGTAGAGAAAAACAACCCAATATTATCCATAAAATGAACGATACTCATATCCATGCGGCTAAATTTGTAAAGGAGCTAGGGCAGGGCGAGGAATATTCTTTTGCCATACTGGGTACGCTGATGGCATCTGTACACACTCCAGATCCCTATAACCAAGTAGAGCGTTCTACCATTTTTGCAGCCTTAGAAGGAAAGGAACGATTGCAAAACGCACATCGCAACGAATGGCACAAATTATGGCAAAGTGATATTGAGATAGCGGGCGATCCGCAGGCGCAACAAGATGTTAGGAGTATGTTATACCATTTATATGCTTTCTCGAGAGAGGATTCCGGTTATTCCTTATCGCCAATGGGCCTAAGTGGTTTGGGCTATAATGGCCATGTATTTTGGGATACAGAAATGTGGATGTACCCACCTATGCTTTTGCTACAGCCACAATTGGCTAAAAGTATGATAGACTATCGCTTTAACAGGCTGGAACAAGCAAAAAAGAATGCCCGTATTTATGGTTACAAAGGTGCGATGTTTCCTTGGGAAAGCGCACACTCCGGAATGGAAGAGACGCCTGTTTGGGCTTTAAGTGGGCCGTTTGAGCATCATATTACGGCCTGTGTAGGTATTGCGGCCTGGAATTACTTTCTTGTAACACAAGATAAGCAATGGCTAAAAGAAAAAGGCTGGCCTATATTAAAGGAGACAGCCACATTTTGGCAAAGTAGGGTAGAGGTAAATGATAAAGGAGAATATGAGATTAAGAATGTTGTAGCTGCTGATGAATGGGCCGAAAATATAGACAATAATGCATTTACCAATGCTGCAGCAAAGAAAAACCTCATGGCAGCTTATAAATGTGCTATACAGTTAGGTTTAACACCTTCGGCCGAATGGCAGAAAATTGCCGATAAACTTACCATAAAAACAATGGCCAATGGCGTAACTCGCGAACATGATACTTATACAAATCAAAATATAAAACAGGCCGACGTAAACTTATTAGCCTACCCACTTAGGTTAATAACTGATCCCGAACAAATCAAACGAGATTTGGCATTTTATGAAACTAAAGTTCCACAAAAAGGTACCCCAGCAATGACACAAGCTATTTTTGCGTTGCTTTATAGCCATTTAGGAGATGGGAAAAAAGCTTACAGCTGGTTTCAAGATGCCTACCAGCTTAATCTTAATCCACCGTTTAGGGTAATAGCCGAATTTAAAGGAGGTACTAACCCGTATTTTGCTACTGGAGCAGGTGGACTACTTCAAACAATTATAATGGGATTTGCAGGCATAAATATTAAAGAACAAAAAGGAGGCCTTGAGCAGTTAAAAACAGCGCTTCCACCACATTGGAAAAGCTTAACGATTAAAGGTGTAGGAGTGGAAAAGAAAACATATAAAGTAACTCATTAATTTAGTAAGTTTTGCTTAAACAGAATAATCAACATATGAGGATAGTAGTAAAACTATCCTCATATTTTTTAAGATATATTTTTAGCTTTAGCATATTTGATGATATTGGTGATGGCTTCTTAAATCACATGTAGTATTACAATACGAGTATCTATTAGCTTATTTACAAAATGATATAGCAGCAGGGCAACAAAGGTCTGCGATTTACTATTGTCTACAATAAGAACATTAGAAAGGCTGCTGTTGTCATTAATATCAATGTGATGATACCGAGCACATTCGACATGGTGTTGTTAGTAAATTTGCCCATAATCTTTTTATTATTCGAAATGTGAAGGATTATAGCAATAAGCACTGGTGCAGTAACTCCATAAAGCACAGCGGCATAGATTAAAGACCTAATAGGAGAAATACCGAGATACGTTATAAATAACCCCACTATCAATGAAGCGATAATAATAATATAGAAAGGCTTGGCTTCATGAAATTTATAGTCTAATCCTTCTTTCCAATCAAATGTTTCGCAGACGATATAAGACAAGGAACCACTCAGTACAGGAATGGCAAGCATGCCTGTTGCAATTACACCCAGCGAAAATAAAAGTGAGGCGTAATTTCCGGCCAGTGGTTGCAGTGCTCTAGCTGCCTGCTCCACAGTTTCGATGCGATGAATACCGGCACGGAAAAGAACGGTACCTGCAGTCAGGATGATAAACCACATCACCAAGTTAGAGAAAAACATACCTAAATTGACATCCTGAGCGATTTCCTGGATGAGACGTTTATTGACTACAATTTTTCGCTCAGCGTGTTTCAATTCCTCTACTTCCATTGTTGCCTGCCAAAAAAATAGATATGGGGATATTGTAGTGCCCAAAATGGCAACGAGAATAGCAAGAAAATCCTTGTCAAACCTAATTGTTGGAATAAGTGTTGCTGGTAAGATTTTTCCAAATTGTTGTCCCACGATAAAAGGTACGAGGATGTAAACCATTAGGCATACGCAAAGGTAACGCAGAATGCGAGCCATTGTTCTGTATTGCAACTTAATGATTAGGAAAAGTAGTAGCGCTGTGAAAATTCCGCAGAAATACGACGCTCTTATATTTGGGAATACAAGATTTGCGACAGCACCCATAGCGGAGATGTCGGCGCCGATGTTTAGAACGATAGCGGGAAAGCTAAACAGTAGCATGAGATAGGATATTGGTTTAGGATAGTGTGTTTTTAGCACGCCAATTAATCCCGTTCCGGTAACTGCACCAATCCTAGCGCAAATTTCCTGAATACTGGACATTAGCGGAAAGGTAAGAACCGCTGTCCATAATGTGGCGAGGCCGAACTGTGCACCTGCTTGGGAATAGGTAGCTATACCAGAAGGGTCGTCGTCGCTAGCACCCGTGATAATACCGGGACCAAATCTTTTCCAGATTCCTTTGTCAATTTTCATAGTTGGTTAGGCAGCGTGCCGTTTGACAATTTTTCCTCGGCAGTGCTCTATACCAAATTTAGCTGCTGATGTTAATAGTAACGTGATAGTGCTTAGTTCATTAGGTGATATTGCTCATTTCACTGAAGGAGGCCATGTTAGAGGATCCAATTTGCTATTGATCACGCCAAAAAGAGCTGCATCATCGAAAGGCTTTATCAAATAACCGTCCGCTCCGAGTTTGTTGCCCATTGCTACCTCGCTCGACTCAGATTTAGCAGTCATGAATATAAAGGGAATATTTCCAAGTTCGGGATCCTGTCGGAAGCACTGCAATACCGTATAACCATCAACATCAGGCATCATGATATCGCAGAGAACAATATCAGGCTTTTGGCTTTTCGCCATTTCCATTCCTATAACACCATTCCCAGTTGCTAATACATAATAACCTGCTAGTTCCAGCATTTCAGCCAGAGTTTCCCGAATATCCCGAGAGTCTTCGATAATCAGTGCTGTTATCATCCGATTATATTTAATTGTATAATAATACATTCAACCTGAAGGATCGATCATTTAGATTAACCTATGTGGATAGGCTAGAGTGAGCTGTGTAAACATGAAGATACAAATAATTACTGACGGTTCAATTTTTTTTCGAAAGAATATAATGTTCCAAGTCAATTGAATTTGTGATGCGCATCATTTAACTAAACTATTGTTATGCAGAACTTTAAATAGTAATTAAAATGTTATGAAAAAAACGCATCATAATGTACAATGTCATTCTCGACTTACGTACGTAACCGTTTCATTTCTTCTGGTAGCGCTTTTTATAATACCAATTAAACCCGCTAGCGCAATTGATTCGAACCCGTCAAAATGTGTTGATTCCTTGGGTACGGAGCTGCATAGAAAACTACACGATATTTATACGTTACGAAAAATGAACTACCCCGCTAGCGTGCAGCGGTTCTATCAAGGTAAGGGAATGAAATCTAATTGGATTAATAGTAATGCGAATATCGCTGCTACTGCTTCAGCAATGCTCATTCTAGATTGCGTACGGCAGTTTGGCCTTGAACGCAAAAATTACCACCCCGACATTGTTAACTATGAAATGATGCAGGAAGCAATGAACAGTAATCTTTCGGCGAACATGGGCAAGAAAATCGACTTTGAGATTTTTCTTACCGACGCGATGATCAGTATGGCCAACCATCTCCATTACGGTAGGTTTAATCCCATATTTAATCGAGAAAAGATTGAAAGTGGAAATTCGATTCCCTTCAGAGCTGAAGAGTTCCTTTTAAAGGTTGCTATGGACAATCAGCTCATGTACGCCATTAGCGCACTTCAGCCAAAAATGTCACAATATAGGAACTTGCAGGAATATCTTAGACTGATGACGGGACAATATACCTGCGATTCGTATGAAGTTTCGGAGCAACAGGTAAGGAAAATAGCTATCAATCTTGAACGGCTTCGATGGAATGCGACAGACTCAGCCCGCTACCTGATGATAAATATTCCATCTTTTCAGCTTGAATATGTCGACGGTGATTCTACTACGATCTATCGCTTAGTGGTCGGGAAACCTAGCTCGCCGACCCCATTGTTGCAGGGCTTGATCACTCAGATCGAGACTGCACCAGACTGGCTCATACCGCAAAATATTTTTATCAACGAGCTTTTGCCCCAAGCGGAAAAAGACCCCTTGTTCTTCGTAAAGAACCATATGGCGGTTTATGACACCAAGGGAAAATTATTGTTAATAAATCCTAAAACGCTACGAGATATTCGGAACAATCCACAAGATTTTCGGGCCAAACAGAGTTCCGGTTGCGATAACGCACTAGGAAATGTGGTGTTCCGCTTTAATAATCGATATGGCGTTTATCTACACGATACTCCCTTAAAGCAATACTTCGCAAGGAAAAAAAGGGCGTTGAGCCACGGTTGTATAAGGGTTGAATTTGCTGTTGAACTTGCAAGGAAAATCTTGGTTGCGGATGAAAATGTAGCTGCCCTAAAATCGTTTGATATTACCATTACCAATGGCAAAAATCAACGTTATCCTTTGAGTTCAGCGCTCCCAATAATCATCAGTTACCAAACAATCGCTGTCAGGGATGGGCTCTTGGTTGACTACCATGATACCTATCAGTTGGACAGCCAGTTGATGGCAAAGATGTACCCACTAAACAAAAGTACTACGGTATTAATCAAAAAGTAAATCGAAGTGTGAATTATATTGGCGACTTAAGGACCGACGAATTTGAAATTTGGTAGTACATGTCATCGAACAGAACTTAGCAACATGTGGCTTAAAAATTTACTAGCGATTTTTTTGGATTTAGTAGGAGATAGGCTTGATTTGTCGTAGAAACTATTATCATCAGATCAATAGCTAAAATGTATACCAATAGATCATGGAGAAATTTGGCCTCCGAACTGAAAAAATCAAGTTCGGTTTTCCACCGTTGTGCAACCGCATAGAACTGCACAGAGCGAAATGTACCTTCCAATATCGGTTCCATAGCTAATCGATCTTTATCGTTCTGCTTGGTTTTTCCTGATCCCCATCTTTATCCAAGGTAATTTTCAGTAGGCCATCTTTATAAACAGCCTTTACCTTATCGCAGTTGGCCTGTTGGGGAAGAGCAAAGGCCCTCTGAAAGGATGCGGTAGAAAATTCCCTTCTGGTAAATTCTTCTGTTTCCTCTTCATTCGATTCGGAGCTACTTGCAAAAATCCTCAATTGCCCATCTTCAACATTGACCTTGAAATCTTCTTTCTTGAAACCAGGGGCGGCCACTTCAATTAGGTAGTCCTTCTTCCTGTTTTTAATGTTTACGGCTGGTAGCGCATCTTTGGAGAATAGCGGATGGCCGAAGAAGCCCTCAGCGTTCCAGAAGTCTTCCATCATATTACCTAACGATGGAAGGCTGTTTGTTTTAACTAAATTTTTCATAACGATTATATTATTTTGATAATTTGCCAAATATTTAGTTTTAAATTTTCTATTGGTTTTTTGTTGTTTTTGTGCGACTTTTTCCATGAGCGCTTCGCAACTGCTGGGAGAAGATAATCCTGAAAATACCTGAGACAATAAATGCAGCTCCGGTATATACCACTACATTGATCATCCCAAAGAATGGATTTATCAAGATGATCATTGAAGGTAGGATTAGCAATATGCTAACGACGATTACCATTATCCAATTTTTTATTCCCATAACAGATAGCGCTATATGACTGTCCATGGTCATAAAGGCCCTGAAAAGCATCCAGATCCCAATGAGCATTGGCATGACAACCATGGAGATAAGAGGATAGTTCAAAAGATATGCTCCGAGTAGAAGGTCGATAAGACCGCCCATGAAAATCAAGTACCATTCGGCGATCGATTTCCTGTTTAAAAAAGAAAAGAGTATTTCGAGTATTCCAGATGCTTGCATGCCAACAGCCAAAAGTAGGCCCATTAGGTAATACGACTGCTGCTTGGACAGAATAATCCATGTTCCTAAGAGAACAAACAATATCCCAACGGTCCTTATCATCCACCAATACTCACGATCATAGCTGATCAAGCTGAAATATATACGTTTCATGGCCTATTTATTTGATGTCTGATAAACCAGCAAAGGAATGGAGGTAAGTCTGGAAGACTTCTGGGTATGGCTGCCGTGCAGAAGCCTGCCAATTAAATTGTGTCTACGATGAACCATCGCCAACAGGTCAACCCCTTCTTGGTTTCGCATCCATTCCAGGGCGCTATCAACGTTATCATGCCAAACGTTATAATACTTCACATGTTTATACTCAAGTTTAGCAATAACGGTGTCCTGAAAATCTCGATCCAATTGGTGCTGTTCTTCCAGCGACCGAGTCTTATAATTACTGACATGATAGACAAGTATTTCTGCACCAAAAGGCCTAGCGATACCCACCAAATGCCTTAGCGCATCAAGGTTATCCGACTGCAAATCTGATGCGAAAATAATCTTACGATACGGTACAAAGGATGCACTGAAAGGTATGTAGAGTACTGGACTACTGGCGACATCTATCATCCTTTTGCTATTGCTGCCCAGTGCTAACTGTACCAAATGGCCAGCGCCGGTAAGTCCCATCACTACCAGCTCCGGAACCAGCTCTTTGACAAATTTTTCAATTACATCTGCAACTTTACCTTCGTCATAATGAAAGCTAATTTTTGGACAATAGGTTTTCTGGTTGTGACAGCCACCTTCTAAGAGCTGGTTGACAGCCGCGATCAGACTACCTTCGGTTTCATCACGCAATTGCTGCTCGTTAAGCATAGGCCAGGCCAGTTGAGAAGGTGTGGGTGCTGCTTCTTGAGAAGGAATTGCATGGCAAAGTACCAAATCCGCCTCTAGGATGCAGGCAAGTTCAACGGCATAATTTGCCGCATTCTCTGCAGGTGCTGAGAAATCTGTGGGTACCAATAACTTTTTCATAACTTCATTTTTAAGGTTCACAAAGCTGAAGAACGGTTCTGCCCTCCAGTGTTCCATTTTTCATTTGGTTAAATATATCATTGATGTCCTCAAGTCTTGCCGTTTTTACGGTGGCACGAACCTTACCTTCTAGGGCAAAGCCAATAGCTTCCTGCATGTCTTTTCTCGTACCTACAATAGAACCACGTACAGTATGGCGATTTAATACTGTATCAAAAATCGGCAATTGAAAAGTTCCGGGAGGGAGACCTGTCATTGCTAGGGTTCCCTTTCTTTTTAAGGTTGAAAGTGATTGCTCAAAGGCTTTAGGGGAAACTGCAGTTACGAGCGCACCATGCATCCCACCTATCTTTGATTTTAAGAATGTACCCGGATCTTGTTCTGCTGAATTGAGTACCAAATCGGCGCCTGAGGATTTTGCTAATTTAAGTTTATCTTCTGCAACATCAACAGCTGCCACATGCAGCCCCATTGCTTTGGCATATTGGACAGCTAAGTGACCAAGTCCGCCCACACCGAAAATTGCCACCCATTCACCTGGTTTGGTATCAGTTTCCTTAAGCCCTTTATATACTGTAACTCCTGCACAGGTGATGGGCGCCATTTGGAAAAAATCTATTTCTTTGGGAAACCTGGCCACATATCTTGCATCGGCTATCACATATTCTGCATAACCGCCATCAACACTGTAACCACCGTTCTTTTGATCATGACAGAGCGTTTCCCATCCAGTTATACAGTATTCACAATGTCCACAGGCGCTGTGAAGCCAAGGTGCGCCAACTACATCGCCCTGTTTCAGATAATCTACGCCAGTACCAACGGCCGCAACATATCCTATGGCTTCGTGGCCGGGAATCAGTGGCAACTTAGGCTGGACAGGCCAGTCTCCCATGCAGGCATGGAGATCCGTGTGGCATACTCCGCAGGCGACAACTTTGATAAGAACTTGGTTTGCCTTGGGCAGCTTCACGTCGACTTCTTCAATCTGTAGTGGCTGGCCGAACTCATAGAGTACTGCAGCCTTCATTTTTTTTGGTATGCTCATCGTTTTACTAATTAATATTGTTCAGATAGATATATTAAAAGCTTTCCTTTCGTGTGGAGTAACCTTATCGGCAGCAAATACCCGACGTAGTTTGCCGTGAACCAACTGGTGGGGATGGTAGTTGGTGTGTGAAAGACCGTATTGAAGTACGCATTCCGTTAGCATCATTGCAGCCCACGTTCTACTGCTGATCCAAACCTGGTCAAAGATGACGTTGCTATAGAATCGTTCAATACCTCGCGGATATTTCAGTTTAAACAGCCTCTTTTCTAGATATTTCGTTTCCGATATCTCCTTGTTATCATGGCAAACCGGCACCGCAGGGATGAAAATCATTAGAATAAAATTTATCATTGCTTTCATGATTAATAAATTTCATAACCAAATTTACTGGTGCACAGTAATTTACATTGTGATTTTAGTCATATTTGAAGCTGATATTTTTCAAAAAAAATTGGTTGCATCTCTTGGTGTGGGCTATAGAAATTTCATTTTGAGAATGTCGCATTGGAAGGGAATACTATATTTAATTTTCCGACCATTAGGGGTGAATTCATGAGCCGCTGAACCATCATTTCTTTATCTGTTTTTGTAGTCAAATGCTTGTTTTTTAGTTTCTTATCGAAGTTGTAAACTAAAGAAAGGCAGAATTCGGTTGCTGATAAAAATCAATCAATAATGCGCTCACCAAGCAACTTTTCATTTACGGCGTTGTCTTATGATTATGAAAAGATTTTTGTTGCCTTTCATCCTGTTATTTTCTACGGTTGCTTTCGGCCAAGATACACTAGTGCTTAAATTAGATTCACTGATGCGTACCGCATTTGTGAGAGGCATATTTAACGGTAATGTGCTAGTAGCCAATAAGGGAGATGTTATTTATGAACGATCTTTTGGCTTTGCCGATACCAGTAAGAAAACGCTTCTGAAACCCAATTACCGTTTCGATGTTGGCTCCATCAGCAAGGAGTTCAATGGGGTAGCCATCATGTTGTTGCGAGAAAGAGGACGGCTTTCCTTGACCGATAGTTTAGCAAAGTTCTTTCCCGAACTTCCAGCTTGGGCAGCTAAAGTTAAAGTGCAACATCTCATCAATTATACAAGTGGTATTCCCGTGCCTGGATTGCCCGACGGTACCAACGACCAGCTGATTTTTGAGAGCTTAAGGGAACTAAAAGAACTAAAGGCTGTACCAGGCAGTATTTATAACTATAGTTTTGTAGACGTGTCGCTACAGCGTCGTTTAATTGAAAAGTTAGCAGGAATGCCTTATGCCGCATTTATTAAAAAGAACTTATTGATCCCAGCCGGTATGGCCGAATCGGAGATCGATTACCCCATCGATGCTCCTTTCATGGCCCGTGCTTTTGATGGGATGGGCAAGGCAACACCTTACTTGGCAGGTACCAAGGGTTGGTTACGCTTGCCTGCACGAGATCTTTACCGCTGGACCCAAGCCCTACACGGTGGACTACTTTTAAAGCCCCAATCGCTAAAAGCACTCTCCGAAAATTTCCCTGGTGGCGAGAGCAGCTTAGGCACGGTTGTTTATGAGGGTAACAGCATGATTTGGCATCAACATCAGGGTTCTAACTATAATTACGAAGCCGCTTTCTATAGCCACCTTGCCGATGGCATTACCATCGTTTTAATGACCAACAACCAACAGATGAAGGTGTGGCCCTTAAAAACAGCCATATTGGATATCCTTTATCATCGTCCTTTTACCATTCCAAAGAAATCCCTGTACTTAGGTCTTCGCGATAGGATGTTGCTGAATGTGGAAGATGGATTGAATTTTTACCATCAACTCAGAGCGAAGGAGCAGCAAGTGTATGACTTTAGTTTTGAGATTGGCGATTTGATCAGTACGGCCAAGTACCTGCAGCGGAGAAATAAACACCATGATGCCATCCTTGTGCTCGGCGAGGCGGTAAAGCTAAATGCTAAACCGGTAGACCTTTCTTACGGTCACGAACTGATGGGTATGTCTTACCAGTCGCTCAACGATAAGCCAAATGCTTTAAAACAGTATCACCAGGCAATTGCCATTTATCCCGCAAATAAAAATGCCGCTAATATGATCCAACAGCTTAATAAGCAATGACGGTTTATTGTGTTAAAGCCGCGGGGCTATGAACAATAATCCTAATTCCGTTTACGCTTATGCTAGGTATTATCACAGTACATTTTATCTTACCTCAAACATTATTGTGGTTTAATTACTCTTATAGCATCTATTCAAAAATCTTGGAGATATTTCTCAAGAAACGTTGTAGTAATGAGCTTTCCTTGGTAATGATTTCCGCATCTGCCATCATACCCTGCTTAAGCACTATTGGGTTTTTCAAGTCATTTGATGGGATTTTGTTTAATTCAATCTTTGCAAAGAAAACGCTATCCTTTAGTGCAACATCAGTTAGGTAGCTAATTTTTCCTTCCACTGCGCCATATTCCTCAAATGGATAACTGCGTAATTTGATTAGTACACGCTGAGCCATTCCTACCTTACCCATATTATATTGTGGGATCTGCACTTCTCCGAAAAAATCCGTTGTGCCAGGGTTAATGATGAAAAGTTCCTGATTTGCCGATACATTCTGGTTTTCTTGTAATATGCCCACATAGCTTACCTTGCCGTCTGTAGTAGCGCTGATGACATAATTTCGTAACCAGGCATCAGTTGCTGTGATCATACTATTCAGTGCCTGCACAAATTTACTCCGCTCTTCCATGATGGTGTTTTCCAAAGTCGCTAATTCTTTCTGCTTGGCCAAGTAAGTGGTATTGTTATTGATCAATGCCGTAGCGGTCTGTTCTAAAGGATATTTGGCAGACAGGTACTTGTTTTCCTGCTGTTTGAACTCGCTATTAGAAATTACATTTTTGCTCTTTAGTTTCTTGTAGCTTTCATATTCGTCGGCAATATTAGCGTATTCCTGCTGCTGAATTTGCTTTTGTTTCAAGATCTGATGCTGTAGTTTGGCGATCTCATCGAGATCCTTTTGTAGGTAAGTCTTTTGGGAAAGATAGAAACCGCCATTTTGGGTTCCCGAAAAACGGAGAAACTCTTGATAGAAACTTTGATAATCGCCCTGCAGCTCACCTAAATTAAGCCCGTAAGGCAATTGTTGTGTGGAAATGTCTTCTTTACCCAACTTGTGACTAAGTATGTTAAGGTGAGCTCTCAATTTAATCACATCTTCGTGTTTGGCGGTACTTTCTATGTAAGCCAGCGCTTGCTTACCTTTCACGGTCTGGTTATCTTTTACCAATAGCTTTACCAGTTTTCCAGGTTGATAGGCCAGTACTTCCTTGGCAGCATTGATCGAATTGATCTTTAGTGGCGTTTTTACAATATCAGGATAACGTATAAATGCAGATGCTAAAACAATCATTAACAGAACGGAGAATACCAAGGTGATTCCCCATCGCAATATCCATGAGGGTAAAGCAGTAATAATTTCATTTACCTCTTCACTATTTCTTGGCGGTACTAATATTTCCTCTTGTACAGGCATCCGATTGATTTTTTGGAATTCTTATATTTTGGATAAATGGAAAAAGGACTTTTTTAATTTCCCAATTCCAATTGGTTTTTAACTAAATGGTAATATTCGCCCTTTTGACTGGCAAGTTCATCATGTGTACCCTGCTCTACAATCTTTCCCCTGTCTAATACTACGATGTTATCGGCATTTCTTACGGTACTTAAACGATGCGCAACCACAACAACCGTTCTGCCTTCAAAAAAGTCTTCCAAGTTTTGCATGATTACGCTTTCATTGTTGGCATCAAGGGCATTGGTAGCTTCATCAAAAAAGATGTAGGCTGGATCTTTATAAACAGCTCTTGCTATTAATATACGCTGTTTTTGCCCCTGACTAATCCCATTGCCTTCTGCACCGATTTTAGTGTGCAGCCCAAGTGGTAGGCTCTCTATCAGGTCATTGATATTAGCCACCTTAATGGCATGTCTCAGTTTATCCATATTTGGATGCTCGTCTGCCACGGCAATGTTCTTGGCAATCGTATCTGAGAAGATGAAGCCATCCTGCATTACCGTACCGCATTGGTTACGCCAGAAACCATAACCGATCTGATCCAGATGACCGGCACCTACTTTAATTTCACCTTTCTGAGGACTATAAAATCTCAACAATAATTTAAGTATCGTAGTCTTACCACTGCCACTCATACCTACAATAGCCGTAGTTTTTCCTTGGGGAATGCTTAAGTTGATCTGGTTGAGCACAGGCTCGTTTCCCGCCCCAGGGTAGGTAAAGCTAATATTTTCAAGACGGATAGATTGGTCGATCGGTAAGGTTTTGGTAAAGAACTTATCTGCAGGCTCTTCTTCCTCCATTTGGTGGATTTCGTTCAAACGTTCGAGACTGATCTTGGCATCCTGCATTTGTTGGATAAAACCTAGTAACTGCTCAATAGGACTGTTCACCTGACCAACGATATATTGTACGGCCATCATACCTCCCAATGTCAATTGGCCATCGATAACCGCTTTGGCAACCAAAAAGGTGATCAGTATGTTTTTACCTTCATTAATGAAAAAGGCTCCTGCCTGTTGTACTTGCCCCAATGAAAGGCTCTTAATGCTGAACCTAAACAAGCCGGCTTGCAAATGTTCCCATTCCCAACGTTTTTGCTGTTCACAATTGTTAAGCTTGATCTCTTGCATGCCACCAATAAGCTGTACGATGTTACTCTGGTTTTTAGACGATAGGTCAAACCTCTTAAAATCCAGCTCCCTACGTCTTTTCAAAAAGGCAACAACCCAAAGCGAGTAAAGCACGCTGCTGACTAAGAAAATAAAAAAGATGTTGGTGTTGTAGTAAGCTAATACTAAGGTGAACACCAGCAAATTAAATAAAGAGAAAATAGTGTTTAGCGTTGAGCCTGTCAGAAAACTTTCTATACGTCGCTGGTCATTCATCCGCTGCATGATGTCACCGGTCATCTTGTTGTCGAAGAAACTCATCGGGAGCTTCATCAACTTAATAAGGAAATCGGTAAGGATAGAGATGTTGATCCGGGTACTGATATGTAATAAGATCCAAGATCGAATAAAATCTACACTCATACGCCCTATAAAAAGCATAATTTGTGCAATCAGCACGATATAGATAAAGTTGAGGTTTCGAGTATTGATACCGATATCTACCACCGACTGGGTGAGGAAAGGAACAATGAGTTGCAGTAAGCTGCCTACGCCCAAACCGACGAATAGCTGTACAATGAGTTGTTTATATCGATAGAGATAGCGCAATAAAAACCTAAAACTCAAAGCTTCTGTTTGATCTCCATCTTGTTCATAGAAAGCTGGTGTTGGAGAAAGCAGTAGTGCAATGCCTTGACCAATACCACCTTCAAGGGTGCTCAGCCAATGTTGTAAGAACTCATTTTCTTCATATTCAACAATGCCTTTGGCAGGGTCTGCTATGAAATAAATTGTTTTTCTGCTTTTAGTTTTGATTTTAAATAATACGACAAAGTGGTTTTGGTTCCAATGCAAAATTACAGGAAGCTCAGTTTGCTTTAGTTGCTCCAAGCTCAACCTACTGCCCATGGTACGGAAACCTATTTTTTCTGCAGCTTCGCTGATACCAAATAAAGAAACCCCTTCTTTATTCATGCCAGAAATATCCCTTAGCTTTTGTAGACTGAAATTTTTGCCGTAGTGCTTTGCTACCATGCGTAAACATGTAGGTCCACAATCCATTTGATCAGGCTGTTTGTAGAAGGGGAAAGTTTTCAATGATGTAAGTATTATTTATTATGAACTTTGTGGATAGTTTTCGCTAGTTCATTGTAGGTGTCAGTAAAATTTTTTTGGTTTGATTTTTTCAATACTTCCGCCCATTTTATAGCGTAATTTAAATTTTCAGATTCCTTACAGAATGATATGAAATATTGAGCCGTGGTATTTATTAATGATAGGTCTAATGAATTATTTTCATTAACATAATTTAATAATGCGATATTGATATTCTTCCAATCATTCGACCATCGATAATAGTTGATCTTAGCATTTATAAGTAAGACGTCAGATCTATCCTTAAACTTTTCTTCTAATAACTCTTTGATTAAGATCCAGTTTACATTGTTGATTATCTCTCCTTTATAGGCATACATTCCACCTGCAAGGATTTCTTTTTTGCCCTCTTTTCTTAATAATGGTAAAATATGATCATTAAAGATAACCTCGTCTATTACGTAGTTTCTCCATCGTTCGTTAGCTGCTGCAATAACCTCTTTCGGATGATTTATTAGTATATCATAGCCAACATCTCTACTGGAAGCGACGCTTTGTAGTATGTAACGTATGTTTTGTGCCGTAAGTAGGTTTTCTTGAGTCTTTAAATAGGCTTGTACATATGAAGCTCTGTTTTTTGTGTCAGATTTTGAGCCGTACTCAATCATTAATTTCAAAAATGAGCTATCTCTTCTTCCATTATCAAATTCTTTTACCAAGTTCGAACCCTGAGTAACAGGATCCAATGCTTTTTGCATTTTATTGATAAATTCCTCAACACTTTCACTTGCGCCTATGACTTGATGAAGAAGTATGCCATCTGCGTTTAAAACTAAATAAGTTGGATATGAACTAATGCTGTAGGTCTTTTCGATAAAACTCGCATCATTATAAGCTTTTTTAATAAAATCAGGATCGTTTTGCTTCCTATCAATTTGTACTTTGTAGTTTATAAAATTGCTATTGAAAAAATCTCCTGCGCGCTTCAAGGGAAAAATTTCCTCTTCCATTTTTTTGCAGGGGATACACCAAGTAGTGTAAGTATCAACAAATATGTATTTATTTTCAGTTTTTGCTTTTTTCTTTATTTGATCAAAGCTTAAACCAGTTTGGAATTTAATACCATCAATGTTTTGAGCTGAGCTGGTTAAAACTGTGAATAGTAAGGTGCTTGAAAATAGAGCAGTCCTTATTATATATTTTATTTTCTCATTTTTAGCAACTTTCCAAGTCATTTTCGGATTGAATTATAGTTTAATGTATTTACTAAAAAGCTGAGCGTAAATTACATTTACGCTCAGCTTCATATTAGCAAGATTTAAGTGTACCCTGTTCTCCTAGATAATCTTTACCACAATATGGCGTTGAGCTGTAGTATAAACAAACGCTTTCACCAGTTGGATAAACGCATTTATAATTGCCTGCTCCTGTTCCTCCTCCAATCTCTTCAACTTCAGTGTTACCTCCTAAAATTTTTTTTAAATCTTGGCGATTTAATGTTGTGGCTCCCGGGAAATTCATTTTGTTTAAATCTAAATTTTTCATGACTTAATCTTAATTTTGATAATTGACTTTTTTGCAGACCTTCCACGCTGGTCTGCTTACGGCGGTAAAGGTGAACGCCCTTACTCGTTTTGGGGCAGTGTCGCTTGCAATCGTGCTGCCCCTTTTTTCCTAACAGGTCTAGACTACAAGGAATGTCTTTAATTGATTAAATATTGAATATCTTCCAATCTATAGGGTTCAGGTAATTTATAGCCGTTAACTAAAATAGTTGGGGTGAAGGTGATCTCGGCCATGTCGCACCATTGCTTTTGCCTTTTGGTTGCTTCATTCACTTCCTCTCGAATATTAATTTGATAATCTTTTGCCCAGTCTTCGTATTTCTTTTCTCGTTGTTCGTACCAATGGTTCAAGGCTTTTTCTACCAAAGCCACATTATTGGTTAAACTTAGGGCGGTTACATGGCGAGCTACCTTGGTGCGCTGGTCATCTTCATGGTCCGCTGTTGTAAATACAATTTTTAGTTGGATATCGCTTCTTGTCTTTAGCCATCTGTCCAAAGTTTCATGAGCCTTAGCACAAGGGCCGCAGAAAGGGTTGCTCACCATGGTAATGATCGTTTCCGCTTCAGGATTTCCGAGGATGATTGGTGCTATTTCATTAGGCACGGCATAACGTGGTTGCTTAGTTAGGGCATGCCCGAACAACTCACTATTGTATTTGAATTTTTTTAATTGCTGTTTCAGCAGGCGGTATTCTGATGATTTTTGTAATGCTGGCTTTAAAATATACCACAGCAATACTGGAGCGATAAAGCTTACCAACATTCCAATGTAGGAAGTAGGAACCGAAAAGACCAAGCTCCAAGAGTTAGCCCCCATTGCTGCAAAAAATTCTAACCAAAGTAAAGCTTGTACCGTACAGCATAACACACACCAGTTTTTGTGATTATATTGATAGTAAATAGACCAAAGTGTATAGGGTAGGGCACAAATATTGATTAGTATCAGTAGCGAAATAGATGTGGGAACAAACAATAGCGATAGAAAACTGCCGGCGAAATAAAAGAACCCTACTTCACTCCAGCTTAGCCATGAAGTTGCTTTTGCAGCGTCGGATTTTAGGATGGCGTTGCAATTATTTTTCTTACCTAAACTGCATAGGTTTTGGATCAAAGGATTATTAGCATCTACGCTATGCGCTAACAATAATACCGAAATACCTATTCCAATAAACTTAATGACTAACAATAAATTAAAGTCTAAAGGAGCAGCACTAAAGTTTACAGCCAAAACAACACTCAACACTAAAATTAGTACTGCAGCAGGTATTTTTAATTCATCAATAGTTTCAAGCAATTTCTTGCCAAAATAGCCTTCTTCGCCACTTTTTTCAGTTGCTTCGGCATATAATAATATACCGCTCCAACTTTTTAGAAATTCTTCTTCAGTAATTTCTTTACGTTTAACTTTTTCATCGCTGTAAATTGCTTTTCCATTGGCTATCTGATGTACTAAGATGAATTGCCCACCGTTAGCTGGTATTTGTGCAATAAATGGAAATTGTAATTCTTCAGCTTTATATTCTTCTTTAGGGATATGGTAAGCAGCATTGGAGATCTGCCATTCGTTAAAGCAATCGCTCACGGCCATTAAGCTTGGGAAATCTGGATGGTTTTCTAGTTTTTCCTTTAAAGTTTTATCGGTAACTTTTATTCCTAATGCTTTCAATAATAGCCGAGGGACAGCTATCGCATTGGCGACAGGTTGAGCAATTAATATCATAGAGGTTAATTAGTTGATTAAACTCAAGTTAAAGAGTTGATTTTCGAATCCAAAAAATGTGACTAATTTTCACATTTTTTGTTTTTTATATTTTAACCTCTATTTTATATAGCTAGCTTATGACTCGAAAAGAGATTTGAGTTGAAGATACATCTGACTACAATGGCATGACGTTATTGATATAGCTACTTGCAATAAAATGACCATCTCAAATACATCAAGAAGCTAATCCGAAAGCGAGGTTAGCTAATTAGCCAAATTTTAGCCCTAGGTTAAAACCGCAAAGTCTAATGTCGAGCTTGCAAATCGAGATCCCGATAAGTCGGGAAATACCCGACCACCGCTCATCGCTCACTATTCCTTTTTAATACAGTCATCCATTCCTATTTCGTCATCCCGGGCTTGTCCCGAACTTGCTTCGGTATAGTCCGGGATCTTAAAGCGCTAGTATTTAAATAGGTCACGGTATTCCTCCGATTTAGCGGAGCAAGCTCTCTCATTTTCAAGGAGTACCTGTCCCGACGTTTCGGGAGAGTTCGGGAGAGGTTTTCTCCTACAAATTAGCCCCGGGTTAACACCGCAGGACTATGAGTTAAATTATAAACCAATCATGACACATGGGGCGACTATACAGTATTCTCGGTCATACTAATCAGATTTTTAGGCTCCTTATATGTGAAAACTAATAGTTCGGTTAGCGTTTATTTCAATATTTCTTGTAGCTCAGTCTCTAAATCTTTCTTTTCGTCTGCTGAATAAAACTGGGAGTTAGCTAGAGATTTCCTAAATTTTTCAACGGTTTCCGTCAAGTTCTGTTTCAACTGAATTTGGGCTTTTAACATATATAAATAGCCCTCTGAAAAATTTGGATAAGTGTTCATCATTATCTGCCAAGCATCGATAGCCTTGGCATATTGTTTTTCATTGTAAAAGTACCAGCCCTTACCATTTAATATGCCTATGGAAAAATTAAGTTTAACACCATAGTTAGCTAACACTTTTTGGTCAAGTGATGGCTTAATAGCTAAGTCTTTTTGCTGATTAGAGATATACTTAGATTGGATAGCCGACCAATCTTCGAATATTTCATAAAGTGCGGTGTTGATCAGGAGGCCTGGCGTGGTATTGTGGTCGGCCTCTTTAAATCGACTACCTTTAATATTTAACAAAGGATTAGCAATACGTTTTTTTAGAACTGAATCCATCTTGTGAAAATCTTCTGGATAATCGTTTCCAATGGCGAAACGATAATATTTTTTAGCCCTATAAGTTCGCTGATCTAGTTTGCTGATCATCTTGGTGAGGTCAACTTTTTCCTGAAAAAAGAATGGGCTCATCGATATCACAGCGTTCAGGTCATCTATTCTAGAATTCAGTAATGATGTGGAGAAATAGCCATAGCGTGAATGGCCAACTACTATTCTGAAAGGGGAGGCCTTATAGTTTTTCTCGGCAAGTGGGATCAGCTCCTCAAACAGGAATTTCTCGTTTTCAAGCGCTAAGCCATTAGCATCCGAAATTTTGTACTGCGTTTCAGCGTAGCGGTTGCGTTTAGATTCTACACTAATGATTACAGCTGAAGGCATCTGCTCATTACTTGTTAGGTAATCAATCGTATTGATGATATAGTTGTTGCTCCGTTGATTTTGTCTGTCGAATACAATGATCAATGGGAAGTTATTGTTTATTCCATTCTGCCATTCTATTGGAACTACTACCGAAATGTTTTTGCCAAAGCCAAGATTTGTCGAATTGATCGTGGTATCTTTTAGCTTTTTGTATCTCTCATATTTTTGTGCAAATAAGCAATTGGTAGTTAGAGTAAAGATTAAAAGGAGCATGATACGTTCTTTTGTCATCACGGTTTTTTATAGTTGTTGCTTAATTATTTGAAGTCTTTTTCGCGATGCGAGCTCTCGCCACTCGCATTTTTCGCTTTTTTTATAGACGTGATAAGTGGAAAAGTGTTACGGAGTTTTAAGCTTATCTAGAAGTTTAAGTATAATAATATCAGCATAGTCTGGGATCTTAATGCGGTAGTATTTACACTAAGCTATGTCCTTTTACCTATGGTCGGTGTTATCACCGTACCATCTGGGTTTAGTAATGTTTTAGGTTGGTGGATAACACCAATCTAAGGGAAAAATCTACTAATTAGCTCTGGGTTAAAACCGCAGGACTATGGATAACACAATCCCTATTTCTTCCTATGGCCTATGTTTTCACCGTCTTATCTATGGTCGGTGTTATCACCGTACCATCTGGGTTTAGTAGTATTTTAGGTTAGATAACACCAATCAGATGAGAATACAGTGAATTTGACTGGCTAGGTTAGAGCATTTAGTTGTAATTTTTTATTTTAGTAGAAAACATTATCAATTTTAAATTTCTTTATATGAGATTAACTTTTACTTTGCTTTGCGGGAGTTTACTATTCGCCGGAATTTCCATATCCAGAGCACAAGCTCCAAACAAATTAGTGGATATCAAAGATCAGGATCAAAATTCCAAGATGACCATTTACTCGAATGGTTCATTGGTGCTTCCTTCTGGGTTCACGGGAACATATACTATTCCGGTAGAAGGCGCTGGCACGAGATTGTTGTGGTATCCTAATAGGGCTGCTTTTAGAGCGGGCGGAGTTAATGGTACGCAATGGGATGATGCAAATATTGGTGAGTACTCTGTAGCAATGGGACTCAATTCCAGAGCTTCAGGGAACCAAGCCTTTGCCTTTGGAACTAACGCCACTGCAGCTCAATTGTCAAGTATTGCAATGGGAGAGAATGTGACTGCAAGCGGTGCGGCATCTGTGGCACTGGGATATGGAGCGCATACCAATGCACGTCAAGGTTCATTTGTTTTTGCAGACCGTAGTGTAGCCTATGATCCCACTAACCTAAGTAATGATGGTCTAATAAGAGCGGGTGTTAATCATTCCGCGAACTGGCGTGTGAGTGGCGGTTTTAGAATATTTACGAGTAGCAACCTTTCAACGGGATTAACGATCCAATCAGGTGCTTCTGTGAGTAACTGGGGGCAATCGAATGCAGTGATTTCTACCTCTACAGGGGCTATGTTGACTACGGCAGGTGTCTGGCAAAATACATCTGACGTAAATAAAAAACATCTTTTTGAAAAGGTCTCAGGAGAAAGCGTGCTCCAAAAGATTGCCCAATTGGACATTAAAAAGTGGAGCTATAAGGCTGAAGCGGATGAGATCAAACATATCGGACCAACCTCTCAGGACTTTTATGCTGCGTTTGGCCTGGGAAGCGATAAAAAATCTATCGGTACGGTGGATGCGGATGGTGTTGCTTTGGCGGGAATCAAAGCATTGGAGCAAAGAACCGCTCAACAAGCTACTGAGCTTGAAAAATTAAAAGCCGATAACCTGAGCTTACAGAAAAGGTTAGAGGCATTGGAAAGAGACAATGGTACTGCTATCGCAGGCTTCTCTCTTCCAATTAGTTTAGCGCTAGGGGTCATAGTTTTGGGAGGATTGTGGTTTCGACGCCGCAAAACTTCACTTCATACCAATAACTAGCTTATGAGAAAAAAAGTACTTTTAAGTATCGGTATAGGCTTGGTCTGTACACATATTTACGGACAACAGCTAGAAATTGCGAACAATGCAACCTTAGAACTTGCTAATGGGGTTTCCTTTTATGCCAATGGGCTGACATTGAAACCATCGGCTTTGGTGGCTTTCAGTGGGTTGAGCATACTGCCTAAGGCCGGGTTGAGCAACCAAACGTTGGGAACTGCACACATTGCAAGAGTCTATGAACTCGGCGCAAATGCACCTGCTTTTACAGGGGATATAACCATTCAATATCTCGATTCGGAACTTGATGGATTAGCAGAAAGCTCGTTACAACTCGCTGTTTATAATAATAATCTTTGGCAGTACGCGACCACCAGCGTATCAGATAGCGATAACAACTTTATTACAGCTACGCTTAACAATGTGGTACTGGGAGAACTCACATTGGGACCGGCAAGTACGCTACCCTTAAAATGGGGTACGCTTACGGCAAAGAGACAGAATATGGTCGTGAAATTGGCTTGGCAAACAGAGAACGAGCAAAATGTTGATTATTTTATGGTAGAGAGAAGTAGCAATGGCCAACATTGGCAGGGTGTTGGCTCTCGTATTGCAGCCCAAAATCTCATGGGAACGAATTTCTACGAACAATTGGATCGTCCCAATACCATTCAAAGACTTTATTATCGTATCAAACAATATGATACAGATGGTAAAGAGAGTACCTCTGCCTTAGCTGTAGTAAATGGAACTGCTTCTGAAGACATTTTTTCGATTTACCCTAATCCCTCACGCAATTATTTTACATTGAAGGGAATAGCAGAAAGTGATGTTAAAGAGGTTGAGCTATACGATCTCAATGGGCGGACATTGAAAAAATGGGGCAGCTATCTTTCTAGCTATGATATCAATGGCATGGCCGGGGGACTTCATTTTGTAAAGCTGACTCGAACAGATGGTGCAACGGTTACCATAAAACTGTTGATCGAAAAATAAAAATAAATAGGTCCAAGTTCGCTTGGACCTATTTAGTATCACGGCTTAATTCTAGTCCTTTCCTTTTTTTCTACCCATGGTCGGTGTAGGCACCGTTACTATTTTTTGAAGTATTTCAGGTTGGTGATAACGCCACCAAAGGGAAAAATGTAATAATTTAACCAGTTAGGTGAAGCTGTTTAAAATAAGAATGGCGATAGTTCTTTTGACAAAATCCATTGCCCATTTTTTAATTCAAAGTAATAAACAGTTAGGTCTAATATTTCAGTATTAGACGATGCCCTCATGGCTATTATCGCCTTATTTTCTTCTTTTGAGAAAATTACATGGCTTACTTCGAGAGACCAATCACTTTCTTTATAAATTATTGGCTCGTTTTTAAGATAGGGTAATATCTTTTTTGCTTTTATCGACCTCGGTATTTTAAAATTATTATCATGATTTTTATTGCTTGATAAATCCCAATTGATTTTTTTAAATACAGAGTCTAAATTTTTTGAGTAGCTAACGGTTTGTAATTCGTTGAGGCTGTCAAAAATGGAATTACTTATAACTATTGATTTAGGAAGCCTTTTATCCCATTTTTTATACGAGAGTCTATCGATAATGCATAAAAGTAGATAGGGTCATGTTTTTTCAATGCTTGTGCATAGATATTAGAAGTAAAAAGGATAGATATAATTGCTAAGATAAATCTCATGTTAACATTTCTTTTTCTTTGTAGAATTATAGGTGTTTTTGTACTCTCTTTCTCCATTGCTTGCCGAACGATTTTTATTTGGAGCTGCAATATAGGCTTGGCTGTGTTGAAGGTCTTGCCAAAAAATATCTTTACAATATTCACTTAAAGATATAGAGCTATCGGGAGACGTTAAAATGCCCCTGGATGTAGCATAGGATGTCAACAAAGCCGCCATCGAATTTACATAAGTATTTGCCATCTGAATATGCTGCGGCACTCCCTGATTGGCAAATGGGGCTCCAGACTGGTCAAAAAGAAACATATTCATATCTCTAAAAACATCTCGTTCCAATCCAGTAGTATGATGTATCCCGTAAACCATATAAGAGTGCATCAATTCATGTATAAGTGTGGCAGCAACTGCTAAATCTGTACCATCATTTAGCATCAGTTTATTAAGATAAATAAAGCCAGTAGTGTCGTTAGTTACTCCATTTTTTCTTATTAAATAAGAGCTTCCATCTGAATTGTATTTAGTTTGATCATTAAACAAATGTTCGCCAATCTTAATTTTATATGTACTAGAGTTAGCCATGGTACTGATAGCTGCAGAAGCATTTACATTTGATAAACTTAATAAATTGGAAAGTACATTTTGGATTTCCGCAGCTTTCGAAATAACTGCTGTGGCAATTGTATCCACACATGGTCTAGCCGTGCTATCCACTTTAATTTCTTTTAAAATTGGCGGTCCGCTAGTTGAATTTCCATTGCCACCACCACCACCGCCACCACCGCCTCCAGTATAACTATCAGGGTCTTGATTTACATCTTCTTCTTGGTCACATGTAGTATACGAACTATACCCAGTACTTTGCCAACCGCAATTCTCGGAATAAGGAGTGTAAACGCAGTATGTGTAGCCTGTTTCAATGAATTGAGTAGAACATCCCTGAACATTTCTGTCTCCACCACTTTCAATTTGTTTTTTGACCATCATAACTTCGCTTTCTGAGGAATTCTTTATTTTATAGATTGGTTTTCCATTAGAATAAACCACGCCATTGCTAGTAGAACCATCTAAGTTATAATATATAACGTACCCGCTTAAGCCATTAGTTTTTTTGTAATGTACTTTCTCTAGATCAGTATTGCTAGTTGCTTCTATGGCCATGTAGCAGCCCTTGATGATTTTCTTGCTTTCGTCAGCAAATAATAACAGTTTCAGGCCATGAGTCTTGTCATATTTAGACATGTCATAGCCTGTATATGCTTTAGAAATAATCCCTACTTTATCCGGATTTAGCATTGCTATCTCATAAACCATATAGCCGTCTTACTGGATTATGCCCATGTGGCCTGTATATTTTCCTACGAAAAACATTATCATCAGGTACATTTCAATGGCTTGGCAGACATTTGGAATTACTCCATTGATCATAGTGTAGACCTGCTGCCTTCAACAGATTTCATACGGGTAAACAGAAGCTTCATCATCAACTTTAAAGCTATAGATGAGGTAAAAGATGAAAGTCCTAAAGTTACGTTTTTGCTGCTTAAGGAATTGGTTGGCTGCCGTATTGATAAAATTAGGGGCGACGATGAAACCAATGACCAGTTGGAAACAGAGTCAGTAAATTCTTCTTGTAACTTTTTCAGGGTTAGGTTAAGTTATGAACGTAAAAAAGCTTTCAACCAGGCTTACAATAATTACAAGGCTACCGTAAAAAAAGAAGTATAAATATTGAGGTTTGTTCGGTTATTCTAGGGTATTTGTTGGGTAAAGGTTCGGTTAAAATGCTTTTAAGGCGGTTTTTACCGAAGCAGGTACGAAGCAGACCCCTATCAGGTAGGGAGTTGGCTGCTCAATGTTCGTGGTTTATTGTCCATTAATTGTGGTTGATGTGGATTGTTGGATGTTCGACAATTCAAATCCCGTCAATTGTGGTCAAGTCTATTCAAATTCATTCGCAAGCTTCTGAAAATTAGTTGTTTAAAATTTTTTCAATTTCCTTTGACCTAACATTTACGCAAAGGCCTGCGCTGCAATGGAAACAGAATTTCTAACATTTTAATTTTAAAGATATGGCGACGTATAAAAAAGGGATACTAGGGGTATTCTCGGGTAAGGTTGGTACCGTAGTGGGTAGCAGTTGGAAAGGGATCAGTTACATGAAAAGTTTACCTAAAGCTAGCAGCAAAGCACCCACGGCTTTGCAAATAGATCAGCGATTAAAGTTTGCCTTGATCAGTAGTTTTCTTAAACCTATCAAATCAATCACCAATATTGGCTACGGTTCAGTTACGGGTAATGTTACGCCTGCTAATGCAGTAGCGTCTTACCATTTAAATAATGCGATTGTGGGTAGCAGTCCCAATTTTCAGATCGATTACCCGATGGTAATGTTTAGTAGAGGTGAATTGCCGGGGCCATCGGTGCCAGTAATGAGCGCTGCTCCAGGTGGAGGCTTAAGCTTTAGTTGGGTAGATAATGCTAGTGCGAATTTAGCTCAGTCTAACGATAAAGCGATTGTATTGGTATTTCATGTACCCACTAGGGAATTTGTGCATAGCGATGCTGCGGAAAGATCAACTGGCAGCCTTGAAATGTCATTGCCGACACACTTTATAGATGGCACAGTTCACGCTTGGATGGCTTTTTTCGATGCTAATGGTAAGCAGGTTTCTACCAGTGTTTATTTGGGAGAGGAAACGATTACCTAAGCAAGTTTAATGCTACAATCTCTAGTACAGGAATGTGCTAGAGATTGTTTATCCTGAGAGTGGTTGGCTTAGCGTAAGGCTGATGCATTACGATCCCGAACTAGCTTTTGGAGACGGAAAGGGACATGTAAGGTGCAAAGAAGAACTGACAACCTGTACCGATCTTGCATCGGTATTGCTAAGCAAGAAGGACGGCCTTTTGTAATGTGGACGTGATAGCCATTAAAACGTGAGCAGTAACAATGAATTAGCAGTTTCAAGACAGGTGCAGAAGTGTTGAAGTAACGAAAGGGTTAGCATTTGCATTCACACGTTTCAGCTGTCGCCATTAAAGTTTTAATGAGGTAGCACAACACAGTACAGGTAGCCTTGATTTTTGCTCAACTTTTTATCAAGAAAAAGTGGAATGCCTCTCCGGCAAAGAGGAGAAAATAGATCCTTCGCTGCGCTCTGGATGACAGGGAGGGCGAAAGTGAACAATTAAATTAAAAAATCATGAAAACAATCATTTATTACCTCAATAACCAATGGAAACCAATGTCCATCAAATTTTGGCACATCCTTTCCTTAACCATCATCATTTGGCTTGCAATGCCCTATATTTTAGGTGCATTCAACCTAGCAATAGGCCTGGTCGATTTTGGCATTCTCCACGTCATACTATTAGCCTTCAGCTGTTGGCTCTTAGCGATGTCTAGCGCCTATTACATCTTCCGACTGTTGCTGTCTCAAATGGGCATGCCCACCATCAATCAACTCATTAATCACTTTAACTTGTTAAACTTATGGGAACAATATTTAATCTATTTGGCCTGCTATGCATTATTGCTTTGCTCGGCCATTGGCACACTGATCGCGATTTGTTAGGTGGTAAAATAACCAATCTTCGAATAACCAATCTTCGAATAACCAATAAACAAATCACTAATCAACCAATCACCAATCAACAAACTAATCAAATCACCAAATCACCAGATCTTCAAATAGCCAATCAACCAAACACTCAAAAAAACAAACAACTACTAGAAATAGCGAAATCCCAAATTGGTGTTAGGGAGGCTAGTGGCAATAACGATGGCTACGAAGTAGAAACATACCTCGCCTATACCGGAAACAAAAAAGGTGAACCTTGGTGTGCTTCTTTTGTGAGTTGGGTATTTGGAAAGGCGGGTTATACAGCTCCACGTACGGCTTGGAGCCCCAGTCTCTTTCCAAAAGCAAGGTTAGTGGCTGCGGGTAAGCCCGCAATGGTTTTTGGTATTTATTTTCCAGATAAAGGACGGATTGCCCATGCCGAAATTGTGGAAAAGCAAAAAGACAATTGGCTTTGCACTATTGAAGGAAATACCAATATCGAAGGGAGTAGAGAAGGGGATGGCGTGTACCGTAAAATGAGACACATCAAAACCATTAAGTATTATGCAGATTGGATAAATATGGAAGGAGGTAGGAAATGAGAATAGCAAGCTATTTATTAATGGTGCTGATCTGCGGCTGTTCCGCTAAGCGAAAGCTAACAGAGAGCAGTGTAGTAAATACGGAGAAAATTACCGAAGCTCAAATCCTGCAAACAAAAAACCAGTATAGCGAAAGTTATAGCTTAAGTACGGATAGTGCTAATCAAACTCATTTCTTGAAACTTTATCCTAAAGGTGATTTCGTGATCAATAAAGATGGTTTCAAAGGTTCGGCAGATAGTTTAATTTGGTATAGCAATGTACAGCGCCTCGATAAACATCAGCATTTGGAGCGGCAAAATCAAGCGCAGTCGAAGAGTGAAGTCCATAAGCGGCTAGAGAAAAAAGTGCTAAGAGAGCAGCGCAAAGCGCTCGCCAAAACGAGCCTTTCCTTTTGGTGGATTTTAGCTGGTGGAGCCATACTCATCCTAGTTGTAATGCCCAAATTAAGGCTTCGTAACATTTAGGTGGCAATAGCCGTGGAAATGAGCCTCGGCTATTGCAATTTCCCAGCAGGATGCAAAACAAATTTTAAAGCATATCATAGACTAAATAAATAAAAAACACTGTTAGAGCACTATTTAGCCCATATTCGTGCTGTTATCGACAGGGGAACTGGGGTCTGAGAAGGCTTTTTCCCTATTTGGGGAAAAGCCGCAACGGAAAGTTTCGTTACTTATTATAATTTTTTTCAAAAAAGTTCTTTTTTAAATAATTTTTTATAATTTTAGGTTACGGGCACAGACTTTGACTGTGTGCTAATGAGTTGATATCTACTAAGTAATACTCATTTTACCTATCTAAACCCTATGAAAAACTATTTAAGGAGCATTGCACCCTGTGCAGTACTCGGTGAGGTTGTACAATTTGTATGCGGCCGAGTAGAAATCGATGATATTCCAATCTCGATGAGTCAAATTGCAGATCTGCAATCTGGCGATAAAACTAATCATTTATTATTCCTAAAAGTTGGTGTTGCAACCGGCGTCTTTGGTTTCGGAATTTAGCGTTTAGCAATTTTCTGTTGGCATCGCTATGTGCCAAAAATCCAAAAGGAATTTATAAATACTCAGCAGTTTAAAAGTCCTAAAATAAAGTTCATTACATCTATTATCAAAATGATCGTTCCATATGAAAAATTTTACTAAACAGTTTATCCTATTATCTAGCTTAGTGGCATTTGCGCAATTGGCAAATGCACAGGTTAAAATTGGAGATAACCCAACAACAATTAACAAAGGTGCTATCCTAGAATTGGAGCACGCTAATAAGGGTTTACTCTTCCCAAGGGTAAGCTTAACCAATACTACTACCTGGAGTTTGGCTTCGGGCAGTACGCCGGTAGCGGGGATGATGGTCTATAACATCAAAACCATTACAGCTGGTTTCTCTGGTACTACAGCTTATCCAGCAATTGCTGGCGACGGTACCGGGATCTACTATTGGGACGGCAATGGATGGGTAGCCGCTAAGGGGCTAAATGGAGCCGATGGTAAATCGGTAACTGGAGCAGCAGGAGCACCGGGTGCAACTACTCCAGGTAATGAGGGCGATACCTATATCAATACGACCACTGGCGATACTTATATCAAACAAGGCAATACTTGGGTGTTAAATGGTAACATCAAAGGTGCTAAAGGTGATCCTGGTGTAGTAGGTGTTCAGGGCATGACCGGTAGCGGTACCCCTGGCACCCCTGGAACTCCTGGCGGTCCTGGCGCAGGTGTGACCATCGTAACTAATGATAGCGGTACTTGGGTTTACAATCCAAGCATCAATACATGGACAAATATCAACGGTCCAAAAGGAGATAAGGGTGATCCAGGTATTCAGGGTATGTCGGGTACTGGAGCTCCCGGAGCCCCAGGTACCCCTGGTGGTCCTGGTGCAGGCGTAACGGTAGTTACCAACGACAGCGGCACTTGGGTATACAATACAACTACAGGCACCTGGACAAACATTAAAGGTGATAAAGGCGATAAGGGAGATCCTGGCGTAGTGGGCGTTCAGGGCATGACCGGTAGCGGTACCCCTGGTACTCCTGGTACCCCTGGAGGTCCTGGTGCAGGTATTACCATCGTAAACAACGACAGTGGTACCTGGGTTTATAACCCAACAACAAATACATGGACGAATATCAACGGTCCAAAAGGCGACAAGGGCGATCCTGGCGTAGTGGGCGTTCAGGGTATGCCGGGCACTTCGGGTGCTCCTGGCACACCGGGCTCTGGTACCCCTGGCGCTCCGGGTGCAGGCATTACCATCGTTACCAACGATAGCGGTACCTGGGTTTATAATCCAGCGACAGATACATGGACAAATATCAACGGTCCGAAAGGAGATAAGGGAGATCCTGGCGTAGTGGGCGTTCAGGG
>NZ_SRMP01000007.1 GCF_005925325.1 Pedobacter helvus
ACCGCCCACAGACAAACGGAAAGGTTGAGCGGTTCTGGAGAACTCTCAAAGAAGACCTAATTGAGGACACTGATTTTGATAGCCTGCAAGAGCTACAGGATGAGCTGCTCAAATATATCGTCTATTAAAATTGGGAAAGACCACATCAGGGAATAGATGGAAAAAAACCAATTGAAATGATGAAAATTGATGAAAAATAAAAGGCATAGTTCATTACCGAATTACTAAACCTTTACAGCAATGACGGACATAGAGCAAATCTTATTTTTTTCAACTAAACAAATCAAAAGCTGTTCTGAAGGTATTGCAGTGGGCATCCACGATGATTTTAATATCTTCAGAATAGCCTCCGCCCATGCTTACCTGCAAAGGTAAGCCGAGTTTGATACAAGTCTCAAAAACGATTTGATCACGTTGCTTGCAGGCAGCCTTACTTAAAGCTAATTTACCCAGTTTATCGCTCTCTAAAACATCAACTCCTGAGAGATAAAACACAAAATCTGGCTGGTGCTTTTTGATAATTGATGGGAGCTTTTCATTTAAGATATTTAGGAAAACTTCATCGTCGGTTCCGTCAGCTAAAGGAATATCTAAGTCAGACTTTTCTTTACGGAACGGGAAGTTTTTATCGCCATGCATCGAAAAGGTAAAAACCCGCTCCTCTTTTTCAAAAATTTCGGCTGTGCCATTACCTTGATGCACATCTAGATCTACAATGAGAATGCGTTTTGCTAGCTGATGATTGAGCAAGTAATTAGCGGCAATGGCTTGGTCGTTCAATAAACAAAAACCCTCGCCCCAATTGCTGCCGGCATGATGCGTACCGCCAGCTACATTAAAAGCAACACCATTTTGTTGTGCATAAATAGCGCCATCAATTGTTCCCTGTGCTATTCTAATTTCTCTTTCTACCAATTGCGCATCTAGCGGAAAACCAATTCTGCGTTGCTCCTGGTAAGGCAAAGTTAGTTCTTTCAGCTGTTGCCAGTAATTCGCATCGTGAGTACAAGTTACATTTTCTTCAGCGGTAGGTTCTGGCGCAAATAAATTGCTCTCTTCTATCGTTCCTTCGTGTAATAATTGTGCAGGTATCAGCTCATATTTCAGCATTGGGAAACGATGTCCGGCTGGTAGCGGATGGGCATATATGGGATGGTACGCGATTTTAATCATTTCGAAGTCGGAAAGTAATAAGTGCTAAATTGTAATATCATCGAACTTGCGGACATGCTGACTTTTACCTAGCTTAATATCTCTCCTACATGCTTTTCAATATTATTGGCTATTTCATCTACCGGTAAATCGTTTGCATCTGTACCAAAAGGATTTTCTATTTCCTCCGCAATTAACTCTAAACTGGCCAACACATACAGAATGAAAGGAACGATAGCTACCACAAAATAACCTAAGCTAAATACCCATCCAAAGGGCAAAGTAATTACATAAACGAAGATAAACTTCTTAATAAAAGCACTGTAAGAATAAGGGATCGGTGTGTTTTTAATTCGTTCGCAAGCACCGCAGATATCAGTAAATTGAGTGCTATCCGTACTTAAGGTAATCAACTGTTCTCCAGTAATTTTACCTGCCCTATGTAAATCAAAAAGTTTATTGGTAATACTTACAGCAACCTGGTTGGGAATATGCTTGCCACCATCAATTTCTATGAGGATATTATCTTTGCCAAAATACTGTTTTTCACGCAAATGCTCTTTGAGCGCAAAGGCATATTTCGCGATAGCATATTTGAAAAATGCTTTATCCTCTACACTCAAATTAAGTGCATTTAATCTAATGGCAAAGTTTCTACTAACGTTCACCAAACCACCCAATAGTCTTCTTCCTTCCCACCATCTATCATAAGATGTATTAGTTCTGAATACCAAAAGCATAGAAATCACGAAACCAAGAAGATTATGCATCATCCCTACATTTTTGATGTAAGTAGTTTCCGCCAATTTGATATGATTGAGTTCTAAGTAAGCAATTATTCCAGAGAATACAGAAACGCTTAACATGAGCTTCCACAGCTTGTGAAAAGTATCAGCCTTGTGAAACTTAAAAATAAAACTAATCCACTCTTTTGGGTTGTAATTAATCATTGTTAATAGATTTACTTACGGTTAAAAGTAGTTCTCCAGTTTTAAAAACATCTTCGAAACTATTGTACATAGGCACTGCACTCAATCTAATCACGTTGGGCTCTCTCCAATCCCCTAATACGTTGTTTTTTACTAAATGATCGAAGATTTTCTTACCGTCACTTTTAGCGATAATAGAAACCTGCGCACCTCTTTCATCTGCATTTTGCGGGGTAATGATTTTAAACTGCTCAAATCCAAGTGTTTGGTTCACTTCGCCGATGATGTAGAAAAGATAAGCACTTAAAAGCTTGCTTTTCTTTCTCAGAGGTTCCATAAACCCAACTTTTTCGAATAGTTGTAAAGAAGCGTGATATAAGGCCATCGGCATTACTTGGGTGCAGCTCACTTGCCAACCATCAGCTCCAGCTTCGGGTACAAAACCTTTTTCCATTAAGAAACGGTTTTTCTCTTGATAGCCCCACCATCCAGCAAAGCGATGTAAAGATTGATCTGAAAAGTGCTTTTCGTGTACAAAAATACCGCTTATACCCCCAGGACCAGCATTTTGATATTTGTAAGAACACCAACAAGCAAAATCAACATCCCAATTGTGCAATTGTAAAGGCACATTACCAGCGGCATGAGCTAAATCGAAACCTACTTTTGCACCAATAGAATGACCGGCTTTAGTAATGGCTTCCATATCAAACAACTGTCCTGTGAAGTAATTAATACCACCGAAAAGTACCAAAGCAATTTCATTACCATTTGTTTTAATCGCCGCAATAATATCTTCGGTTTTCAAAGTATATTCGCCTTGTTTTGGCGCTACTTCAATAATGGCGTCTTTGGGGTCAAACCCATGAAAACGAACCTGACTTTCTAACGCATATTGGTCGGATGGGAAAGCCCCAGCTTCCATGATAATTTTGAATCTTTCCTTAGTAGGGCGATAAAAACTCACCATCAATAAATGAAGGTTAACGGTCAAAGTATTCATTGGGCAAACCTCTTGCTCAGAAGCACCAACAATTGGCGCCATCAATCTTTTCAGTTCTTTATGATAGAACATCCAAGGCTCATTGCCTTCGAACCAACCTTCTACCGCTAAGTTGTGCCAGTTATCTAGCTGCTTACCTAAAACCTCTTTCGCAACTTTAGGTTGAAGTCCTAATGAGTTGCCACACAAATAAATAAATGGTTTTCCGTTTTGTTGCGGGAATAGGTATTCGTTTCGCATCTCTTTCAATGGATCTTGCTGATCTATCGATTGTGCAAAAGTTAAATTATTTTCGAAAGTCATCGTAAGTGGTCAGGTATTAGTGATCAGGTGTCAGTTATAATTAGATACATCAAAACTGATACCTAATACCTGACGGCTGATTCTTATTTATTATTTTCCAAATTTCATTTTCAATTGATCCAGCATATCATTAGTAAGCGGTTTAGCTGGTTCCGATTTTCTAGGTTGAGGATTATTTCTTTGCGTAGGTACTTGTTGGTTTCGAGATTGCTTTTGCTCATCTTTCTTCTTCGACCAACGTTTCCAAATCTCTTCCAATTTCTTTTTAGTAAACAAAGGAAAATCGCCCTGCATCATCCATGCGTAATAACTTGGTTCGGTATCAAAGATACTTTCCACACTCCTACCTTTATGCTTTCCGAAGTTGATACACTCTTCACCCTTGTCGTTAAAGATAATACGTCCAGCATAATCTACCGATTTATTCATGTTAGTGAAGTTATGTAGGGCATCAACATCATTTTTTACCGGAACCGAGATGTTTCCTTGTTTGTCTTCAAACTCGGTATGCTCATATTTATCTAACTGCGCCAATAACACCTCGTAAGTAGCTCTAATATCAGCTTCAGCCGAATGTGCATTTACCAAATCTTTTTCGCAATAAAACTTATAGGCTGCTTTCAAAGTTCGTTGTTCCATTTGATGGAATATATTCTGAACATCGACAAACTTTCTGTCGCTCATGTCCAAGTCAACGCCAACGCGTAAAAACTCTTCCAATAACATCGGAATATCAAACTTGTTCGAATTATAGCCAGCTAAGTCAGCATCGCCAATGAAATCTGCTATTTCTTGAGCTACATCGCCAAACTTAGGTGCATCTTTAATGTCCTCATCATAAATGCCATGAATTAGCGAAGTAACCAAAGGAATTGGAATTTCGGGATTAATCTTTTTAACCAACACTTGTTCAGATCCGTCTGGCATTGCTTTTAAAATGGCAATCTCTACAATTCTATCTACTCCAACACTTATGCCAGTGGCTTCTAGGTCAAAAAATGCTAAAGGGCGTTTTAAGTTTAATTTCATCTTTTTCTTTTTATTTCTCGAAGGTAGCTGAAGCTGTACATCGTCAAATTCACACGAGAATATATCCAAGCCAAATTTGCTAAAATCCTAGCGTACTTTTTCTTTTTTACTTAAAAAAGCTATAAAAAATCAATTATTTCGGTTGCTTATATTAAATTGCATTACGATAACATCTCAAACTATTTATGCGCAAACTCGTAATTACCGCCCTTTTATTAGCTCCTTTTTTAGCTAATGCCCAAGATTTCGATTTCGGAAAACTAACCCACGAAGAGCGCCTGTTCGATAGGAATAAAATAGACAGCAATGCTAACGCTGTTTTTCTTAAAGAATATGGTACTTCTCGTCTTTCCTACGATTCGGAAACTGGACATATGAAGTTAGTCTACCAGTATCATGCCCGTATCAAGCTTTTTAACAAAGAAGGTTTTGATGCGGCAAATGTGGTGATACCAATTTACAAGAATGGAAACGGGAATAATGATCAGGAATTCCTATCAGATTTAAAAGCTTCTACTTTTAATTTTCAAAATGGGAAGTTCGAAGAAAGTGAGATGTCTAGCAAAGCTGTGTTTAACGAAGAGAAATCGAAATATTTAAGTTTATCTAAATTTACCTTACCCAATATCAAAGAAAACTCGATTATAGAATACCAGTACACCATTGAAAGTCCGTATCTTTTTAATTTTAAAACCTGGCACTTTCAATCTGATTTACCAAAGCTTACTAGTACTTACGTAGCCTATATTCCTGCTAACTACAAATACAACGTATCATTAAGGGGTTTTTATAAACTTACGGAAAACAAGGCCGAGTTAAGTTCTGGTTGTCTACGCATCGCTGGTAAGGATATGGATTGCTCCAAGCTTATCTACAATATGAAAGATGTACCTGCTTTTTTAGAGGAAGACTACATGACTGCTCCTTCTAATTACAAATCTGCCATTTATTTTGAACTAGAAGAAGTACATTACTTGACCGGATCATCGCAGAAATATACCAAATCTTGGAAAGACATCGACTACGAACTGACGAGCAGAAAGGAATTTGGTGGGCAGATGAAGAGAAAAGATGTGTTTAAGACAATTGTGCCAAGCATCATTGGTACGAGCACAGATGAATTGCAAAACGCAAAGGCAATTTTCGAGTATATCAAGAAGCAGGTTAAATGGAACAACTACTACGGAAAATACAGCGAAACCAGTGTTAAGGAAGTAATAGATCGCAGGAGTGGTAATGTTGCTGATATCAATTTTGCTTTAATTTCTGCGCTATCAGCTGCTAATTTAGATGTAGAAGCGGTAATGATTTCCACTAGAGATAATGGCACCGTAAATAAGCTGTACCCTATCATCAGTGATTTTAATTATGTCGTTGCTAAAGTAAATATCGGCGAAACCAGCTATCTTCTAGATGCCACAGAACCATTGATCCCTTTTGGACTACTGCCTCTGAGATGCATCAACGATCAGGGACGCGTGATCAATTTAAAAAAACCTTCTTACTGGATGGATATGAAAGCTTCGAAAAGAAGTTCGAGCATACATAGCCTAATCGGAAAAATGACTGAAGATGGCAAAATTGTTGGCACTATAACATCTATTTCTGGTGGTTTCCATGCTTTTAATAACCGAAGGGAAATTAAAAAATATTCGTCTGTAGATGAGTATGTAGAGAAGTTAGATGAGCGTTTAACCAATATGAAGATCAAAAACTACACGATAAAAAATATCGACAGCGTAGAGAATGCCTTGATCGAAGAATATCAGGTGGAATTTAATGTAGGTAACGCTGGAGAAACCGACAATCATTTCAATCCTTTTTTTATCAACCCGATCAGAAAAAATCCTTTTAAATTGAATGAGAGAAACTATCCCGTAGATTTAGGAGCGGCTAGTGAAGAGAGAATTTCTATCAATATCATCCTACCCGAAAATTTCCAACTGAAAGAACAACCCAAAGACTTATCCATCGGTTTACCTAATCAAGGCGGGAGGTACTTGCTGCAAACTAATTTGCTAGACAAAAATTTGACTATCAATCAGCAATTGTTATTCAGCAAGGCAATTTACACCTCCGAAGAATATCATTACTTAAAAGAGTTTTATAATCAAATTATTCAAACGCAAAAATCGGATGTGCTAATTTCGAAATCTAATTAATGAAAGTACTTAACCTGATTCTTTCGCTTTGGTTGATTTCATCAATTGCCAATGCACAAAATTACAGCGCTGAGCAAATTCCTGCGTCCTTAAAAAACCGAGCGCATGCAGTAGTAAGAGATAGCAAGACGATAATTGACATGCGCTCACCGGAAAATGTTTTGGTAAGTATCAGTAAGGCGATTACCGTTCTCAATAAAAATGGAGATAGACAAGCACAGCTAGCTTTATTTTATGATAAAAATATAGCAATAAAATCTGCTAAAGGCGAAATTTACGATGAATTTGGAAAGCAAATCAGCAAATTTTCGCTGAGCAACTTTAAGGATGAAAGTGCAATTAACGACTTTTCTTTATTTGAGGACAGTCGCGTTAAATACTACATTCCACAACTCAATACTTACCCCTACACCATTGTTTACCAGTACGAAATCAGAAATAAGCAAAACCTAATTATCCCCGAATGGCGACCGGTTCCAGGATTCGATGTGTCGGTAGAGAAAAGCAGTTATCAATTTATTTGCAATCCTACTGATGAAATTCGTGTTTATCCGAGAAACTACAAAGGTAAAGTAGAGGAAATCTTATTGGAAAAGCAGAAAAGTATGACTTGGGAAGTTGAAGGAATTACTGCGATTAAGCATGAGCCTTATTCGCCAAATCCAGATACTTATCTTACTTCTATTAAAGTAGCACCAAAAAACTTCAGTTACTACAATTTCAAGGGAAACTATACTGATTGGCAGGGCTTGGGTAAGCTCAGTTACGATTACTTATTGAAAGATAGACGTGTTTTGCCCTTAGAAACCGTTCAATTAATCAAAGATTTGGTTAAGGACGAAACCTCTGATAAAGCCAAAGCAAAGAAAATTTACGAGTACTTTCAAAAGAAGACTAGATACATCAGTGTGCAAATTGGAATTGGCGGTTTTCAACCCATTAAAGCTACTGAGGTAGATAGATTAGGCTATGGCGACTGTAAAGCCTTGGTGAATTATATGCAAGCTTTGTTGGAAGCCGTTGGTATTGAATCTTATTATTGTGTAGTTGAAGCTGGTGATGAAAAAACAGATCTGCTACCTTCTTTCGCCAGTATGGAGCAAGGTAATCATATCATTTTATGCTTGCCATTAAACGGTGACACCACTTGGTTAGAATGTACCAGCCAGGATGCGCCTTTTGGATATTTAGGTTCATTCACTGATGATAGATGGGTTTTAGCCTGCACTAAAGAGGGCGGCAAATTAATTAAAACTCCAAAATTTGACGCTGCGAAAAGTCAGCAAACTCGCACTGCAGATTTGTCTTTATCAAAAACTGGCAATATCTCTGGAAAGTTAGTTACAGAATTTAATGGCTCTCAGTTTGATAATCATTATTTCCTAATCAAAAAATCTTCTGCAGAAAAACAAAAGCAGTTAAAATATCTTTATGATATCAATAATATTGAATTTACAGCTATAGACTTAAAAGCAGACAATGAAACTGAAACTCCTCTTTTTACAGAAAAACTAGCAGTAACCATAGCTAATTACGGAACCGCTACTAGTGAAAGAATTAGTTTTGCACCAAATGTTTTTAACCTTAAACGTACAGTACCATCGGTTCGCAACCGAGCTTTGCCTTTAGATTTAAAACGCGGTTATACCGATATAGATAGTATTTCTTTCCAATTGGATGAAAGTATTACGCCAATTTTTCTACCTAAAATAATGAATGCGGAGAGTAAATTCGGTAAGTACTCAGCAGAAATCAAAATGAAGGATGGAAAGTTATTCTATTACAGAAAATTGGTAATGAAAGATGGTGTTTTCGAACCTAGCGACTACGAAGCTTTCGAAAATTTTGTAAATGAGGTTGCCGATAATGACAGAATTAGGGTGACGCTGACATTGAAAAAGAGCAAAGATTAAAGACCTGAAATCTTTACTCCTTACTCTTTCATCGCTATTCCAGATAGAACTATTTACTCACTTCTTTCTTCCACTTAATGGTACAACCAATCGCTTTCGTAGAAGTTACACTAGGCTTTTCGCCTTTTAGCAACTGATTAACTGCATTCTGTACATAGTTATCTCGCTGCGGATTTGCTTCTTGTTGGTCATTATCAATTGCGCCAATATAAGCTACTTCGTTACCTTTACCTGTTTTCTGTAAAACGAATACATGAGGTGTGCGCATTGCACCATATTTTTTGGTGTAAACATGATCAGGATCTTCCAAATAAGCAAAGCTAAAGTTTTTCTCCTTCGCTCTTTCCTGCATTTTAGCGTAAGTATCGCCTGGAGAAGCAACCGGATCGTTGGTATTCACAGCAACAACTGGATATCCTTTTGCAGCATACATTTTATTTAAAGCTTCTAAGCGAGCTTCGTAAGCCTTAGAAACCGGACAAGTGTTGCAAGTAAAAACAACGATGTATCCCTTTGCACTTTTATGACTTGCTAAAGAAATATTCTTCCCGTCTACATTCTTTAAATTAAAATCCGATGCTAAATCGCCTACCTGATAACCAGTTTGAGCGTTTACTGCAATTGTCAGTAATATCGCAGCACATGTTAATAATAACTTTTTCATATCGATAATTATTAATTGAAATTCCTAAACCACCTTCAACATCTAAGAAAATAAGTACTAAGATTCCTATGTATTTATTTTATTTATGAGTTTCTACAGCCTTTAAAAGCTCGTTATAGGTAAAAGATTTTTCGTAAAACGCCCTTACTTTTTTATCCTTGTTTAAAATCAATGTAGCAGGTAATGCACCAGACCAATTCTTATCTACACTATCAATGAACTTTTGTTGATCAGTTTCGTTAACCACATAAACTTCTGATTTAATCTTATGTTTAGTTACAAAAGGTATCACATCCATTTTTAGTTTCGATTTAAAATCTAAGCTCATCAATATTACTTTTAATGGCTTTTTTAAATTATCATCATTCAGTTTTTCAAAATATGGCAGCTCTTCTACGCAAGGCCCACACCATGTAGCCCAAAAATTAACCACATAAGTAGTATCCTTTCCCTTAGCCACTCTTTGTTCTAATTCATTTAAAGTTAACAATTTAACTTGTGCTTTAGCACCAAATACTGTTAAAATAAATAGAATTGTTACGATAATTTTTTGCATAGCTTAAACCTCTTATTGAACTGATTTACCTAATACCTTATCCGCTTCATCCTCTACATATTTTATGGTAGGAACACGTTTTTCGTCTGGTTCATTGTCTATATTACCAATATAAGTAACAATAAAACCCTCTTTAAGTTTCTTTAAAACCACGGCTTTAGGCGTTTGTCTGATATCGAATAACCACGTGTATTTGAATTTTTCATCGGCTAGATAAGGGAAAGTAAAGGACTTTTCTTCCGCTAATTTCTTCATCGCTGGCATCGCATCGTAAGGATAATCCTTCTCATTATCGCCATAAGGGCCAATTGCAACCACCGGAATTCCCTTTTTCTTATATTGCTCATGCAAAGCCGATATTCTTTTCTCATAAGCAATACAATGATCGCAACTTGGTGTCATGAACACGATGATCACACCTTTTAATTTATGATCGGCCATGTTATAAACATCACCTTTAGTGCTTTGTAGTTTAATGGTGCTAATGGTATCTCCTACTTTTTTAACTACTTGTTGTGCGTTAACAAACAATGTAGCAACAATTAAAGCGATAATTGTGAAAAGATATTTTCTCATTAGTTCAAGGTTCCAGTTTTAACAATCGCTCTTTGATAAACGGGTAAAGTCAAGTCATCAACAATTACACCTCTAGTGGTAGAGGCATGTACGAAGAAATCGCCATTTAAATAAACGCCTACATGATCTACTTCCCGACCACCAAACGAGAAAAAGATCAAATCCCCTTCCTTTAAATTACCTAAGCTTTTCTTTTTGATAGCCTCAGCTTGATCTCTCGACCTGCGAGGAAGTGTTTTACCGTAAATATCTTTCTGTAATAAAAGTGCAAAACCAGAGCAATCAATCCCGCTTTTATCTAGGCCACCCAATTTGTACCTAACGCCTGTCCAACTGTTAATGAAACGATAAAGAGGTTTGCTCTTCAAATTTGCCATAGCATCGGCCGCACGAGAAGCTTTAGTATCGCTGGTGTGTCGCCTAGAACCGCAGGAAGCTAGAATGGTTAATAATATTGTGAATGCCCATAATAAATAACTTCTTCTTACTGCCTGCATATGTAAAACTTTCTATCTAATAAATTATGCGATATCGCTCATAACCTGCAACTCGCAAAGCGTAACCAATTAATTTTTTATCAATCTTTGGATTTCATCTAGTTTTAATAACGCTTCTACCGGAGTTAGCGTATTTACATCTAAATTATTCAGCGAATCGCGAATTTTGACCAATACTGGATCATCAATAGCGAACATTTGCAATTGGTAGGCCTGATTTTGAACTTTCTTGATACTGTCTTTGATGCTTTGTCCTTCGGTTCTATCAATCTCCAAGCGTTTTAATATTTCGTTAGCTCTGCCAATCAACTTTGCTGGCATACCCGCCATTTTAGCTACCTGGATACCGAAACTATGCTCGCTACCACCTGGAACCAATTTGCGTAAGAAAATGATCTTGTTCTGCAATTCCTTACTGGTCACATTAAAATTCTTAATGCGGCTCATCGTATTCTCCAAATCATTAAGCTCGTGATAATGCGTTGCGAACAAGGTTTTTGGCCTTGCCGTTGGATGCTCGTGCAAATATTCGGCAATGGCCCAGGCGATAGAAATACCGTCGTAGGTACTAGTACCACGACCAATCTCATCCAATAAAATCAAACTTCTGTCGGATATATTGTTCAAAATACTGGCAGTTTCGTTCATTTCTACCATGAAAGTACTTTCCCCACTCGAAAGGTTATCAGAAGCACCTACCCTCGTAAAAATCTTATCTACAATGCCGATGGTAGCCGATTTTGCAGGAACGAAGCATCCCATTTGCGCCATGAGTACAATCAGTGCGCTTTGGCGTAAAATGGCCGACTTACCCGACATGTTGGGACCAGTAATCATCATGATTTGCTGTGTATCATTGTCCAAATACACATCGTTGGTGATGTATTCTTCGCCAACTGGCAAACGTTTTTCGATTACTGGGTGGCGACCGCCTTTGATATCTAACTCTTTTTTGTTGTTAAGTTCTGGTTTGGTATAGTAGTTTTTAACTGCCAATTGTGCAAAGCACAATAAAACATCTAACTGCGCTACCAAATATGCATTAAGTTGTATCGGCTTAATAAAATGCGAAACCTGATACATCAATTCGTTATACAAACGAACCTCAATAGCTTGAATTTTTTCTTCGGCACCTAAAATCTGTTCTTCGTATTCCTTTAGTTCAGGCGTAATGTATCGCTCTGCGTTAACTAAAGTTTGTTTACGGATCCAGCTTTCCGGAACTTTATCTTTATGTGTATGCGTAACCTCTAAATAATAGCCAAATACATTGTTAAATGATATTTTTAAGGAAGGAATTCCCGTTGCTTCTATCTCACGACGCTGAATTTCTACCAAAAACTCCTTACCTCCAAAGGCAATTTTACGCAACCTATCTAGCTGTTCATCAACACCATCGGCAATTACATTTCCCTTGACTAGTAACGCCGGCGGGTCAGCTTGTAGTTCTTTCTCTAGTTTATCCTTTATCGTTGTACATGGATTTAACTGCGAAGCTAATACCTCCAAATATGGATTTTTACTTTCGCCAGCTAAACGTTTAATTTCTTCGGTATGCGTTAAAGCACGTTTCAATTGCAACAATTCCCTCGGACCAGCCTTTTGCAAACCTACCTTAGAAATCAAACGCTCTAAATCTCCTATAGGTTTAATGTGTTGTAACAACTCATTGGCGAGCATCTCATTTTTCACTAAGTAATCTACCATACCTAAACGCTCCTGAATTGGCTTCAACTCTTTCAGCGGCATGATAATCCATTTATGTAACAACCTCGCACCCATCGGCGTGCAAGTTTCATCTAAAACTTCAAATAAGGTTACGGCATTATCATTAGCCGAACTTACCAACTCCAAATTGCGGATGGTAAAACGATCTAACCACATGTATTTTTCTTCCTCAACACGAGAAATTGATGTGATGTGTTGAAGATTTCTATGCTCAGTTTCGCCTAAATAGTAGAGCACTACACCTGCAGCTACAATTCCAGCAGTAAGTTTATCTACACCAAATCCTTTTAGCGAATTAACTTCGAAATGCTTGGTTAAAACCTCCGTAGCATAATCTTCAGTAAAAGCCCAATCATCGATGTGGAAAGTATAGAATTTGTCGCCAAATAAGCTAGCAAAATCATTTCTCTTGCTTTTTTGGAAAACCACTTCTGTAGGCCTGAAGCTTTGTAAAAGTTTATCTACATATTCGGCACTGCCTTGCGCTACCAAAAATTCTCCAGTAGAAATATCGCAAAATGCCACTCCTAGCCCATTTTTTTCGAAATAGACTGCTGCTAGATAATTGTTAGATTTTTGGTTTAAGATATTATCACTGTAAGCAACGCCCGGCGTAACCAATTCTGTAACACCACGTTTTACAATAGTCTTGGTCATTTTCGGGTCCTCCAACTGATCGCAAATGGCAACCCTTTGTCCTGCCCTAACCAATTTCGAAAGGTAGTTTTCTAACGAATGATGCGGAAATCCCGCTAGCTCTAATGCGCCATTAGGCCCTGTACCACGTTTGGTTAAAACAATACCTAAAATTTGAGCGGTTTTAATGGCATCTTCGCCAAAAGTCTCGTAAAAATCTCCTACTCTAAATAACAATAACGCACCAGGATATTTCGCCTTAATGGTATTGTACTGCTGCATTAATGGGGTAACGGTTTCTTTCGCTTTGGCCAAAATCTTAAAATTTTACTAAACCGTAAAGATAGCATCTTGCATCGTAGCATAGCAGTTTTTGTGGAGAAAAATTGGAATATCTAGAGCTAAACAGCAGTATTTTTTTCGAAAAGCAATTTTCTCCACTTTTAGGCAAATTCAGTCCTGCTGTTCATTATAGCCCTCATACTTCGGGGCTGCCATTTCCATCAGGTTTAAAGAACTTAAACCAGTACATCAACTGTGTCAATCTTATAAACACGATGCCGATGTAAGATTGACACAGTTTAAATCAGTATCAAAAATTCATCGCAAAGAAAAATAAGAGCTTCGCAAAGAACGCAAAGTATAGAGAAGTTATTTAAAGCCTAGGCGGACGAGGATACCAGGTTGAGGATTTAACTGTTATCTACCCTCTCTGGCTTTTGCCATCTCTCCCAGAGGGAGAGAGTTACAGATAGTTAAGCATAATGCTTTCTCTCTCGCTAGGAGAGAAACCCATTGGGCAGAGGGCTTTACTAAAACAAACTCTGCTGTGCTTCCTCCTTACGCGGTAATCCTAAAAACTTAAAATCATTAGAAAAAGGAACGTATTGTTTTTTTGTTGGGCTAAATTTCCTCAAAACCAAATTACCACAGTCAAAATCTAATTTCGCATCCGCAAACATCGCTAGCGCAATAGCTACATTTTCTTCGCTCAATTTTCTTCCAATAGACATGTGTGGTGCTTTACTTTTATATTGGTTGGTGACCTTCAGATTTCTCTGTACTCTTGCCATCAACTCTGTTAAAGGAACTTTGGTTTGCATATCAGGTTTCAAATACACAGCTCCGTTAGGGTAATTGTCTACACCATCAAAATTTAAATGTAGCGGCTTTTCGTAGCTAGTAATTTCTCTCAAATCCTTAATGATGTGCTCGAGTTCATCTATATCGGCAGTAAATTCACAAATGGTAACATGAGCTTTCGCACTCCTACTATTGTACCATCCTATTTTCGCATTCAATTGATTTTTCAAATCAGCCACGTAATTTATCCCTTCTTGTGGAGGAAGGATCACAATAGAATATTGCTGTTTTGCCGATAATATCATTCGCCTAAAATAATAAAAACTATCATATACACACCAAAAAACCACGTTATAGTTCTATAAATGGCATTTTATGAGCTGATTTGTAATGCCTATATTTGCTTCAAATCAAAAAATCATGGCAATTTTACATCGCAAAGAAGAAAAGTTACAAGTAGTGTTAGGTAGATTGCCTAAAGAATACACCCACGAAGAGTTTGTGGAAATGTTTATCAAGTTGTACTCTAAAGATTGGGGCAAAATCAAATCGGCTTACATTAAACAATCTCAAGATAAAGAACCTGGAACTGTAGTTAATATGCCGAAGCCAGATCTTTATTTAAAGCAAGTTTTAGAAACTTATCTGGCAAATAAACCTGCAGAAGTAATTAAAGAAGAACCAGTAAGAGTTACGAAAACCGCTGTTAAGAAAAAAACAGAAGAAGTAACCGAAAAGATAGCAGTTAAGAAAACTAAGATAGATGAAGCGGAATTAGCAAAGGCTCCAAAAGTTTCTTCTAAAAAGAAAGCTGTAAAAGAACAGCCAGAACCTGTAAAAGAAGTGAAGAAAAAAGCACCAGTAAAGAAGAAAACTGAGGTAGAAGATACACCTACAATCAAGGTTAAGAAAGTTAAAGCATAATTTAATTTTTTAAGAGCTACACAATAAAATAGATTTATACCTGTTTATATATGTGAGAGCGTTAATTTAGATGGCGGGGATTAAATCTTTTTGATTTGGTCCCCGTTTCCTTTTTACTGGGTTATCTTACCAACGTAGCTTGCTTTAACGGCTCCTCTAGAAGTTACCCCATCAACTTTTACAGTGTAACTGTCGCCAGTCTTGGATACGTTCACTTTTCCTCCGGTCATTTCGTGACTGTTAGTGATATCTAATTTGATAGTTCCGCCAGCAAAATTAACTGCCGGGTTATAAGTGCCATCTAAATTGCTTTTGTAAGTAAAATCTCCCAAAGGAACAGTAGTACCACTTTTATAGAAATATAATTGTATCCATTTACTCGTACCCTCTCCTTTTAAAACAACGCTCAGCGTATTAACTCCTAAAACGGTAGTCACAAGCGAATTTGCACTTACAATATTTGTACTCACATCTTGATAAATATAGCTATTTTGACTACCACCTTCTGGCTCGTCACTTTTATCTTTTTTACAACCTAATACTAACGCAATTGAAACCGTTAAGAGCCAGCACATCGTTTTTAAAGTTTTCATAATCTTAATTTTAATAAGTGTTTAATGATTGACCAAATGTAAAACCTATTAAATTTTAGATTTAAGCTAACGAGTAATTACTGGAATCCAATGAGTAAGATTAGCGTTTAATTGAGGCAATGCTTAGTGAACAACCAAACTCTTCGAAGATATGAATGTAACACAGCTCATTTTCCGTCAAAATTACCGCTCTATCATTATAAAAGGTTGATAACTCGTTACATGTTGACAAATAACATAAACTACTGATTTATAAGCTACGTTTATATATCAAACTAAAGTTGATAGTTATGGAAGCAACAGACAAAAAATGCGTCTACGTGTTGGAAGACAATGCCAACATTGCAGACATCATTGAGTTTTTGTTAGTGGAAGAACTCTATGAAGTTAAAGTGTGCAAAAATGCTAATACCTTTTGGAAAGAGATGCAAGAACACACGCCAGACATGATTGTACTAGATGTGATCTTACCCGACGCAAACGGTTTGGATATTTGTACTAAGTTGAAAAGGGATGTTAGAACCCATCGTATTCCAGTGATGATGATGTCTGGAAACAATTACCTAAACAAGGTAAAATCAAAATGCGATGCAGACACTTACATCAACAAACCTTTTGATCTAAATGATTTTATTCAGCGAGTAGATCACTATAGCCACATTGCTTAAATAGTTAAACCCAGCCACAGTTGTGCTCTTTTTAAGCTTAGCTGTGGCTATAAAATCTAAAATCAATCAATTTATTTAATGATGGAGATTACGAAATCTTAAGCTTGGACCAGCCATATTTGATTAATATCTTAAAACATATCAAATATGAGACAGCGTGTTCCAATTGCCGAAATTATGACCAAAAATGTGGTTGTGGCTCAAGTATCTGATAGTTTAAAACACATCAGCAACTTACTTAAAAAACATAACATCAAGCATTTACCTGTGTTATCTGGAAGAACTTTGGTAGGTATCATCAGCAAGACTGATATTTTGAGGCTCAGCTTTGCAGATATTTATGAAAGTAAGGATGATATAGATGAAACGGTTTTTGAAACGCTACGAACAGAGCAAGTGATGGTTCATAACCCTACCACAGTAGATGTGCGTGACACTGTTAAAGAGGTAGCAGATCTCATGAGCAAAGCCGAATTTCATGCCTTACCCGTACTAGCGCAAGGAAAAATAGCTGGAATTATCTCGAGTGCAGATTTAATTAAATATCTCCTAGCGCCATGTCATCACTAACAATAGCTAATAGTAATAATTAATAAAGCACAAGCCGTCTATTCAAATGTCTAAACAAATGAATAGGCGATCTTATAAATTTCTTCTAATTATATCCTATTGATTCTCGGAATTGGATTATTACTGAAGGCATTAGGTTCCCTTTTATCAAGAAAAACACCTTTAATAGCAATTTCCCTTGCACCACCTAAATTGTCTTGTTTTACCAATTTGTAAGAATTTAAACCTTTAGTAAGTTCTTCATCATGGAAAATATAAAGAGATGGTTCCTTTGCATTTCCAACGATGGTTTTTTCTCCAATTTTTTCGAAATTAACGTTATCGTTACTTCTGTAGATCAAATACTTTCCATCTTCCAAATCAATAGCAGACCAGCTTAAGATAGCTTGATTTGGTTGCAAAATAATGTTAAGACTTGTCTTTCTTCCAAGAGAAAATGTAGGTAAAGACTTAGAAACTGTAACCTTTGAAACTTCATTTTTATCATCCGAAACATGATTTTTAGCGAATGAAGTTTGACTGATAGCGCAAGCAATTAGCACATAGCACAGCTTGCATCTCAAGTTTTGAAATGTGTTATTATTCATTATAAGTTTTTAATAGATAGCGTGTTGCAAAAGTAATGATAAAAATTACAATTCTGCAATGTATTTCAAAAAGAGGTCTTTAGCTTTTATTTTTTCTACTGTAAGCTCGAAATTTAGCTTATCATGAAGATAATCTGAGATGTCTATTCCTGTTATGGGTGGCAACTGTTCGATTACTGTTGGAATATTTTGAATTCCTAATGCCAACGCTTTGTCGAAATCAGCAAGAAAACTTTCATGAAGTGGTTTATTTGCTACCCAAGCAGCGTACATAAAAGGAAGTCCAGTAAATTTCATCCACTCCTCGCCCATGTCGCACACAAAATTGAAATCTTCCTTACGACCAAAAGTTCTATCGCCGATTAATACAATTGCATCTGTATTAGCAGTTTGATCAGTAGTAAATGCTACTTCAACTTTAAAGTGGTTCTTTAATAAAACCTTAGCTAAGTTGTTCGAAGTACGAGATTGAGGGTCTAGTTTAACCGTTTTTATTTCGTTTACAGCAACATCTGAAAAAATAAAAACTGAGTTTACAGCACCAACTGAGCCAATGCAAAAAGAACTGATAATTTCTGCATTTGGCACAAATGGAATGGCCGCTACAGGAATTAAACCTACGTCAACTTGGTTTTCTATGAGTTTTTTAGCGCAATCCGAAGGGATGTCTAAACTTAAGTCTATTTGTTCTAATACTGGAGAGTGTTGGATACCGTAAATAAACGGCTTGGTATTGGTATAAGAAACGGCAGAAATTTTAATCTTCTCCAAAACGATCTATAATTGCTTTAAGTGTGAGATGTTGTTTGAATCGAGTAGCGTAAATTTCAATCCGTCATATTGTAAACGATATAAAGTTGTATTCGAATGCGGAAATTCTTCCATGTCACTCATCGGCCTATCTAGCAGTAGGCATAAAAGTAGGCGCATTGCTCTACCATGCATACAAACTAAAATTAGTTTTTCTTCAGTTTGTTTTTTAATATGCTCCATGGCTTTTGACATACGAGCAGCTACTTCATTCGGACTTTCACCCCCGCCAAATTTAGCATCGTAGTTACCTAACTGCCATTCCCTAACTACCGTTCTAAAAGCTTCCCGAGCTTCTTCGGTATTGGGTTTTCCTTCCCATTCTCCCCATGCCAACTCATCTAAGCCATCTAATTGTTCCCAAGGCAAACCTAAATCTATAAAGCCTTTAACTGTTTGATGAGTTCTAACTAAAGATGAAGTATATATCTTATCGAATTTAACCGAATTGTACTTGTTAAAGAAAGCAGCTGCTTGTGCAATTCCCGTATCATTTAAATCGGCATTAACGCCTCTTCCTTGTACTATTCCTAATCTGTTAAGTTCTGTTTCTCCGTGACGAATGATATATAGCTCCTTCATTAATGACTAAATTTTAAATGATTAAATTTTGAACGAGTGAATGGGCTCAATTCAAAATTAGTTGACAACTGGCAATTTATAGTAAGACGGTTTTACCTCATCTTCAAAAACGTATTCAGTATAATCAGTTACGACATTATAAAGCGTATCTCGTTCTATTGGTTGACGTTTTACATTCTTGATCAACTCTACCAATTCTTTAGTGCTCATAGCAGGAGTTTGCTCTTCAGCACCAGCCATAGAATAGATTTTGGTGGTGTCATCTAAGGTACCGTCAATATCATCTACACCAAAATTTAAACTCAATTGAGCAGTTTCTCGACTGATCATTGCCCAATAAGCTTTGATATGTTCAAAGTTATCTAGATAGATACGAGCGATGGCGTAGTTACGTAAATCTTCTACTACAGAAACCTCAGCTACATCGCTCATCTGATTATTTTGATTTCTGAACTTCAATGGAATAAAAGCTTGGAAGCCACCAGTTTTATCTTGTAATTGGCGCAAACGCTCCATGTGATCTACCCTGTGCCAAAACTGCTCGATATGACCATAAAGCATCGTTGCATTAGAACGCATACCCAATTTGTGAGCTTGCTCGTGGATATCTAACCATTGCTCTGCATTACATTTATCGTGGGCAATTTTTTCTCTTACCTCTGGATGGAAAATTTCAGCACCACCTCCTGGCATCGAATCAAGTCCAGCTTCTTGAAGGTATTTCATCCCATCGTAGTGACTTAATTTTGCCTTTTTGAAGATGTAATAATACTCTACAGGTGTAAGCGCTTTGATATGTAAATCAGGGCGATGTGCTTTTGCTTTTCTGAAGAAATCAGCATAAAAATCTAGGTTCTGCTTAGGAACCACACCACCAGTAATGTGTACTTCCGTTACCGGCTCTCCATCGTATTTCTTAAGGATATCGATCATGCCATCCACTTCCATTTCCCAGCCCTCTTCACGTTGTTTGATCATTCTGCTATACGAGCAAAACTTACAATCATACACACAGATATTAGTGGGCTCAATATGGAAATTCCTATTGAAATAGGTCCTGTCGCCGTGCTTTTTCTCGCGAATATAATTGGCCAAAGTACCAAGGTAACTTAATTCGGCATGCTCATATAAGTAAACGCCTTCATCGAAACCGATACGCACACCATCTTTTACTTTAATGGCGATATCTTTTAATGGTTGAGCTAAATTGGGATTTTGTATAAGTATATCTAACGATTGCACTATTGTTCTCCTTAAGATTTAGGCAAAAGTACGTTTAATTGTTTAATTGCTGCATTGTTTAATTGTCGAATTGTTGTAAAGTTGGTTAACTATTTAATCGGTTAATTGTTGAAATGTAAAAGATTTCTCCTTTAGTAAAAAGTAAATGAATATTAAGCAACTAAAAACTTCTTTGTGTCTTTGTGGTTTAACTATACTTTTGTAGCATGATACAGAACCAGTATAGCATTTTCGAAAGTGAACTAACAGTCCGTCCGGATGATATTGACATGTTCAACCATGTACACAATAGCAAGTACTTGGATTACGTGTTGGCTGCCCGCTACGAGCAAATGGATAGATGCTACGGCATGAGTTGGGAGAAATTTGAAGAGTTAGGCTTTGGTTGGGTAGTTGCAAAAGTGACGATTGCTTTCAAGCGTCCGTTGAAAATGGGTGATCAGATGTTGATTAGAACCGGTATCTTAAAAATGAGTGAGAAAGGAAGTAATGTTCAGTTCGAAATCATCAATAAAAAGACTGGAAAAGTAGCTTCTGATGGTATTTTTGAGTACGTGATGATTGATTTGAAAACGCAGCGCTCTTGTAAGGTTACGCCAGAAATGATTGAAGCTTATAGTATTTAACATTCACCTTATTAATAGAAACTAACTGTATTGGGTTTAGTTCTGCAAAATAATACGTAACTTAAGACGAAAAAGTTATTTCTATTCCCAACTTTTTCACTAAATTTGTTTATCAAAATCTCAAGAACCATGAAGTTTATTGCAGTCCGCATCAGAATAGCTTAACAAAGCAAGGGCTCCTACATCTTTAAACAATTAATGATGCTAAATTTAGCATCTCATGGTATTTCCTTTTTATTAATTTTATATATGTCACAACCAATCGAGGCAAAATCGCGTTTGTCTAATTTTTTTAATGTACTTGTTCAGGCTTTTAAAGGCGCTGAAATCGATTATACTTCCATCAGTATCAGAAAAGCAATTGTGCTCTTGGCTGTTCCAATGATGTTGGAAATGATGATGGAATCTGTATTTGTACTGGTAGATCTTTATTTTGTAGGTCATTTACCCAACAGTGCAGAAGCCATTCAAATCGTAGGTTTAACCGAATCGGTGCTTACCATCATCTATTCTCTAGCTATGGGCTTGGGAATGGCGGCTACCGCTGTGGTAGCTCGTAGAATTGGCGAGAAAAATCCAGAAGCAGCTTCGAGAGCGGGGATGCAAACTATAGCGTTAGCTACCACAATTTCAGTGCTTATAAGTATTACTGGGTTAATCTTCGCTAAAGACATCCTATTAATGATGGGCGCTACAGAAAGCACGGCCTCACAAGGCGTAACCTTTGTCAGAATTATGATGGGTACAAGCATTGTCATCATGCTACTGTTCTTAATCAATGGTATTTTTAGAGGTGCTGGAAATGCAGCCATAGCAATGCAAAGTTTATGGTTAGCAAACATCATCAATATTATACTTTGTCCAATTTTAATTCGTGGCTTAGGCCCAATACCTGCTTTGGGACTAACAGGAGCTGCTTTAGCTACGGCCATTGGTCGTGGTACAGGCGTACTCTTTCAGATTTATCATTTGGCAAAAGGCAGTGGTAATTTGAAAGTGAAGTTGGCTTATCTCAAACCTCAATTAGAACAGATCAAAGCTATTGTAAAAATCGCTGCACCAGCAGTTTTACAATTTGTAATTGCTTCTTGCAGTTGGATTTTCTTAGCAGAATTAGTAGCTACTACTGGCGGCGACCATGGTTCTGCAGGATATCAAACGGCGTTAAGACTAATGATGTTCTTTATGCTACCAGCTTGGGGATTAAGTAATGCCGCTGCTACTTTAGTTGGTCAAAACATGGGTGCAGGCAGAATGGATAGAGCAGAACAATCTGTGTTTGTGACTATCAAATATTCGATGATATTTATGGGGGTAGTGATGGTGCTTTTCCTAACCTGTGGACATCTGTTTGCCTCATTTTTCACCGAAGACCAGCAAATTAGAGATGTAGCCGTAGAAGCTTTAAGAATATTAAGCTACGGATTTATCCTGTACGGCATTGGAATGGTGTTGGTAAGCGCCTTTAACGGAGCAGGCGATACTTGGACGCCAACCAAAATCAATGTAGTAGCTTTTTGGTTTTTCCAAATTCCTTTTGCTTATTTTTTGGCTAAGTACTTAAACATGGGGCCAACAGGTGTATTTATCGCAATTCCAGTAGCAGAGATTGGAATTACCATTGCTTCTTATATTATCTTTAAAAAGGGAAATTGGAAGAAAACGGCTGTTTAAAGTCGTTACTAGCTAGAGATGCTGTGAGGCATTTTCGCTTGTCCTTCAGATTTCAAAATAAGAAAGCTCATAGTTATTATGCTACGAGCTTTCTTTCTAGAATTATATAAAAGACTAATTATTATCCACTAATTCCTGATTCCTATAAACTTAAATCGTCTCCTCCAATACTTGCGTATAAAAATCCTGCAACTTCATTCCCATCGCGGCAACTTGCTGAGGAATGAAACTCGTCGCCGTTTGTCCAGGAATGGTATTGATTTCGATGAAGTAGAACTTACCTGTGTTGTGTTCCAAGAAATAATCAATACGCACAATACCACGGCAGTTTAGCTTCAAATAAACGTCAGCTACCACTTGCTCTACCCTAGCCTTTTCCTCTTCACTCATATCACCAGGTGTAATTTCTTCAGTAACACCAGGTGTATATTTGGCATCAAAATCGAAGAATTCATTTTTGGTTTTAACCTCAGTAGTTGGCAATACCACAATCTTACCTTTAGTTTTAAAAACCCCAATCGAAAATTCCCTGCCTTCTACAAACTCTTCCACTAACACTTGTGTATCTTCATTAAAAGCCTTCTCAAGCGCACTTTCTAATTCGTCTACATGCTTTACTTTACTCATTCCAATACTGCTTCCACCATTATTTGGCTTTACAAAATATGGAAGCTTAAGCTGTGTTTTAATCTCTTCAATGCTATAATTTTCCTTAAATAATTGAAGCGACTTAGCCACATTTAAGTTCTTGATGCCATTTACAATAGCTTTTGTATAACCTTTGTTCATGGTAATTGAACTGGTTAAAGCATTACAAGTGGTGTAAGGAATACCAATCATATCGAAATAACCCTGCAACTTACCGTCCTCGCCAGGAGAACCGTGAATAGCAATAAACACGCCATCAAAAACTATTTTCTTTCCTTTAATATTCAAAGAAAAATCATTTTTATCTACTTCTATTTTAACTGAATCTGCTGGTTCGTAAAACCAACCATTTTCAGTGAGCATAATCTTATATACTTCGTATTTGGTTGTATCAATGTTTTGAGCAATAGTTGCAGCACTTTTAACCGAAACAACCCACTCTCCTGTTGTTCCTCCTGTTAGCAATGCAATGGTCTTTTTCATATATTTTAAGTTGATTAACTGAAAGTAGTCTATTTTCTACATTCAAAAATAGATAGATTTGTTTTTAATTCACGATAAATATTTTTTTAAGCTAAATTTGAACTTCAATTATAAAAACAGATACTGCTAATGGGCAACTTTACCGAGTACCTTAAAACCAAATCGTTCAGAAGAAATATCATTGCTGCGATTTGTACATTTTTTGGTTTGCTATTAATCGCATTTTTTAGTCTTCGCTACTATACCAAACATGGCGAAGGTTTAAACGTACCAAATTTAAAAGGACTTAAAATTGAAGATGCTATCAGTAAACTAGAAGGACTTGGCCTACGCTACGAAATTGATTCTGTTTATATTCAAGATCAGCCACCAGGTATTGTTACCGATCAGGATCCAGATCCAGAGACTTTTGTCAAGGATAACAGAACAATCTATTTAACCATCAATACCAACCAAGCGCCTAATGTAAGGTTCCCAGATATTGAAATGAAATCACTACGTGAGGCAAAATCTATTATCGAAAGCTATGGCTTAAAACTAGGCGATACCACCTATAAACCAGATGTAGCTAGAGATGTAGTTTTAGAAGCTTTATTCGGTGGACAACAAATAAGACCGGGAGAAAGCTTGCCGAAAGGTTCTAGAGTGAGCTTTGTATTAGGCGATGGCCGTGGCAGCGAAGAAGTGGAATTACCAAACCTCACGGGATTAACAATCGATGAAGCTAAATTCTCCTTAAAAGGTGCAATGCTTACCATTGGAACCATAACTTACGAAGGAGATATTACTGACACTGCTAACGCAGTAATTATTTCTCAATACCCATTGCCTGCAGATAGTGTGATCAAAGTACGCATTGGCACACCTATTAACTTAACGCTTTCTAACAAACCATAACACCCATGAGCACAAACCAATCTAATAAGAAAAAAACCAAAATTGTATTAGTTATTTTAGCCATTGTATTAGCTGTTGGCGGATATTTTAGCTTCAAATTTTACAATGTATATTTTTCACCAAACGTAACCGCTAAAGAAAAATTTCTTTACGTAAAAACAGGTTATGTTTTCGAAGATTTAGTGACCGATCTACGTTATAAAGAAGTGTTGAATGATATTGGTACTTTTTGGGAAGCAGCAGAAAAAATGAACTTGCAAGGTGCTTTAAAGCCAGGTAAGTATCGCTTAAAAGAAGGTATGAATAACCGTACCTTAATCAATATGCTAAAAGCGGGAAATCAAGAAGCTGTAAAACTTAAGTTTCAAAACATCAGAAAAATTGAAGGTTTAGCCAGCTTATTAGCGAAAAACTTAGAGCCAGATTCAGCAGCGTTTATGCAATTGTTAGATTCTGCCGCTTATGTAGAAAAATTCGGTTTCACCAAAGAGACTGTCTATACCATGTTCATTCCAAATACATACGAAATGTGGTGGAATACCTCTCCAGAAGAGTTCTTCAAGAAAATGAACGGAGAGTATTTAAAATTCTGGAATGCTGAACGTAGAAAAAAAGCGGCTGCTTTAGGTTTAGATCCTATCAAAGCAACCATTTTAGCCTCTATTGTAGATGCCGAAGCACTATACGACAAAGAAATGCCTACCATTGCTGGTTTATATCTAAATCGTTTAGAAAGGGGTATTTTGCTGCAAGCAGATCCAACTGTTATTTTCGCAAATAACGATTTTACTGTAAAACGCGTTACTGGCGATTTGCTAAGGGTTGATTCTAGATATAACACTTATAAATATGCAGGTTTACCTCCAGGACCAATTAATATGCCAAGTATCAATGCTATTGACGCAGTATTGAATAAGGAAGATAACAACTACTTATACATGTGTGCGAAAGAAGATTTTTCTGGCTACCACAACTTCGCGGCAACCGTACAAGAGCATAACATTAACGCCAAAAAATACAGAGAAGCTTTAAATAAGAGAAATATTTTTAGATAATGTTTACCTACGAAACACAAGTAAAAGTTAGATACGCAGAAACTGACCAGATGGGTGTAGTTTACCATGGTAATTACGCTCAGTATTATGAAATAGCACGTACCGAATGTTTTGAAGCCTGTTCTGGCATGACCTACGCTTCTATGGAAGCGGATGGTGTAATGTTGCCTATCTTAGAGTTACAATCTAAGTATTTGAAGCCTGCCTTATACAATCAAGTGCTAACGATAAAATCTATTGTAAAAGAACTCCCTACAGTTCGTTTGCATGTAGAATACGAAATTTACAACGAAGCAAAAGAACTCATTAACATTGGTAAAACTACCCTGGTGTTTGTAGACAAAGAAACTCGTAGACCTTGTCATCCACCAGAGAATTTCATGAAAAATGTAAGACAGTATTTTTAATTTACGAATGTAGATTGACGACTTTAGGATTTAACAGTCATAAAGTCTGAATAACATTTTAAAAATTAAGCAATAAACCTACTAAGTGAAGTGGCTACACAGACATCTCTTAAAATTTAGGCCCTATTCAATGTTTATTGAATGGACTAAAGCTTGTGTATTGCCAGGATTTAGTCCTTTGCCTTTATATACCGTTGCTACATTTTTCTTCCGTGAAGTTGGTAAGGAAGCGCTGGTAAACAAGGCTTCTTCTTTAGCTTACAACTTCATGCTGGCAATTTTTCCGGGTATCATTTTCCTGTTTACCTTAATTCCTTACATTCCAAAACGCATTGGCTTTCAAGAAGGATTAATGTCTTTATTAGCATTGGTGTTACCTACAAATGCCTTCGATGCTTTAGAAACTACTATCGACAACATTGTAAACATCCAAAACGGAAGTTTGCTGTCCATTGGTTTCTTTCTCTCCATGTTTTTTGCTACAAATGGCGTACACAATTTAATGATCGCTTTCAACAAATCGTCGTTAATAGTAGAAACTAGATCTTTATTAAAAAGAAGATTAGTTGCGCTTATCTTAACCATCGTTTTAGTATTGTCTATGATTGTTTGCATTGCAGCAATGACACTTGGCGTAATCACCATCAACTACCTAAAAAAGGAAATCAATTACGATGGAAATTTAACCATCTATGCTATTCAGTTTACGCAATGGGCACTTTTAGGCGTATTATATTTCATCAACGTATCTATATTGTATCGTTATGGCCCGGCGCATGCCAAAAAATGGAAATTCTTTAGCGCTGGTTCTTGGCTGGCAACAATCCTGGCCTTTCTAACCATTTGGGGATTTTCATTCTACATCAATAATTTTAGCGCCTATAACAAGCTTTACGGATCTATTGGTACCTTAATGGTTGTGATGATCTGGCTTTATCTCAACTCACTTATCCTGTTAATAGGCTTCGAACTTAATGCCAGTGTAGATTTGTCCAAGAGAAGCGTTAAAATCATCAGACCTAGGTTTAACCTATTCAAAAGCAACAGCGATAAATAGCGTAATCTTTATTTGAAAAGCAATGGCAATAGTGCTGTTATTGCTAGTCCAACTTTACGCTCCTCCCGATGAAATTTGTGAAATAATAAAGCTTACCATGGTATACAGACGATTAAATTGCATTTATTTCACAAAAGCAATTGCCAATTACTCTGCTATTAGAAAGTACTCGTCTTGGCATTTTTTTAAAATATTCCTCCTAATCATCTCTAGTCCTCCGAAAAAATCTCACCAAAATAACTTTGGTTTTAAATTAAAGATTTACGTTTTTGACTACGGTTTTGCGTTTTTCAGTTAAAATTGAGCTATCTAAAATATTTTTTCAGACTGATAACTAAGCGCTTAAAGCAAAGTTTCAAAAATAGCTATGCTTTAGTTTGTAGAATTAATCAGAGTTTGTACTTTTGCAGCGGAGAGCTGGCAGAGTGGTCGAATGCGGCAGTCTTGAAAACTGTTGACTGTAACAGGTCCGGGGGTTCGAATCCCTCGCTCTCCGCGTTAAAATAATAAACAAAACAAGCCCTTATTTACTTAATGGGCTTTTTTTGTGGATTTTTATTTCGATAGTCTACCAATAGTTCAGAGTATCAGTTTTTGAACTTTAGACGTCAACATTAAACTCAAATAATGGCAAGAAAAAAGGTCAGAACTTTCATCATCCTTCTCACTTTAGTTATTCAATTATTATTTCTATCTGCCATTTTTATTGAAAAGCTTCAAAGTAACTACACGCCAATTATAATTATATTTCTTTGCTTATTGGTATTGGTTTCTTACATCAAAGCCCCTATCCATCATCGCACCAATTTATACGAGCACGTATTAATTGTAATCTGGATACCTGCTGGCGCATTAACTTGCTATTTTTTAAATCACAGCTATCATTTAGGCCCAGTAATTTCCGCTGGCATTGTCGGCACAACAGCATCCTTTATTCCAGTTATCAATGAAAAGTCGACCTATCTTAAACAACTGCCTGCCACCTTTTATTGTGGTGCATTTATAGGTATGACTAGCTTAACCATCGCTTCTACAGTTTATTTTGTTTTAGCAGCCTCTTTCTTTGCCGGAGTGCTTTTATTAGTCTCCAAGAGCTTATTTAACGGTTTAGGAGGAAAGTTGGGTACGGTAGCTTTCACGGCAGTTACCATAACATCGTTCCTCTTTTTCTTACTTTTCAAGAAATGACAGCTTTTATCATCATCATCGCAGCCATTATTGCAGCTATGCTTACCTTCTTTATGAACCATACACTAAAGCAAGGTCCGGTCAGATCATCAGCCTTGCTGTCGCTTTCGATAGCCTTAATATTCTACTTCTTTCCAAATCTTGTAACTTCAGATTTGTCGAAAAACATACCTGTGGTTTTTATTGGAGGTTCCTTTATCGGTATGGTATCTAAGAAAATAGTTGATAGCTATTTTAAATTGGCTATTTCTGGTTTGGTGTTCGCCATTATTTATTTAAATACCAGTAGATTTTTTGCTGGATATGGAGGCGCTTTAGGTGCTTCAGCTGGCATATCACTCCTATCAGTTTTAAGCCTACCTTTCTTTACACCAAAAAAACATCACTTAACCAACGGTATTTTACAACTTAGAAAAATCATTTTAAAGAGAAATAGGAATTAATTTGAAGACTTCCCTGTCAACAACTTATTCTGTTATAGAAATATAGTTTTTAGTAATTTTGCAACGTGAAAATCGAAATTAGAGGTGAAGAACTTATTCTAGACAAAGAAAGAGCCATTTATTTTCCGAATGAAAAATTATTAGCTATTAGCGATTTGCATTTGGGCAAAGCGGCCCACTTCCGCAAAGCTGGTTTGGCAATTCCGACTACAGTTTCCAAAAGTGATCTTTTACGATTAGAGCACTTATTTCTAAAATATCAGCCAAAAGAGCTTTTGATCAATGGCGACATGTTTCATAGCGATTACAACTCAGAAATTGAAGAATTTGCGAAGTGGAAAGAGAGTTTTAATGATGTTAAATTTCTTCTGGTAAAAGGAAATCACGATAAACAGAAAAAAGAAATTTATACAGATTTAACTATAGAAGTTCACGAGCCAACCTATAATTCTGCAAATTTCTGCTTTATTCATGATGTAGCTGAATGTAACTCGAACCTATATTCCATAGGTGGTCATATCCATCCCGGAATTAGCATCTTCAACAAGGCCAAACAAAGATTGAAGTTTCCCTGCTTCTATTTTAATGAAACCCATGCAATACTTCCAGCATTTAGTACATTTACTGGACTACAGTTACTTCGCCCCCTAGAAAACGACCAAGTATTTGCCATTACACCTACAAAAGTGGTAAAAGTTTAGCTAACATGCATTTCGATTAATTGCTTTAGTTGTGGAGCTGGTACGGCACCGCTTTGTCGCCAAACCACTTTTCCTTTCTTAAATAAAATAAAGGTTGGCACACCTTGTACATTGAAAGCACTTGCAGCAGCTTGATTTTTATCCACATCAACTTTTATAATGGCAGCCCTATCGCCTATTTGGTTTTTCAATTCAGTTAATATTGGCCCCATAGCTTTACAAGGCGCACACCATTCCGCAAAAAAATCTACCAGTACAGGTTTATCCCCATTAATCAACTCTGAAAACTTAGACATAATATATTCCTTTTAAAACCAACAAGATAGATAATAAATAGTTTTAACGAATTTTCTCGTCATTGCTAGGTACAATGCAATCCTACAACGTTGGTGATTTTAGGAAATACCCTCCAACAGCTGCTGAAATAAGTTCAGTATGACTAGATGTCTAGCTTAAGACTAAAAATTAAAAAACAAAAAAGGGAGCAATGCAAATTGCTCCCTTTTCTTAATATTTCAGTATCTTATTTTACTGCATCAATAACCGCTTTGAAAGCTTCTTTATTGTTCATTGCTAAGTCAGCTAAAACTTTACGGTTTAAACCGATGTTTTTTGCAGCTAATTTACCAATTAATTGAGAGTAAGATACACCGTGCTCACGAGCACCAGCGTTGATACGTTGAATCCATAATGCACGGAATTCTCTTTTCTTAGCTTTACGGTCACGGTATGCATATTGCAAACCTTTTTCAACTGTGTTTTTAGCAATAGTAAAAACCTTGCTTCTTGATCCCCAATAGCCTTTGGCCATATTAAGGACTTTTTTTCTTCTGCGTCTAGCAGCTACTACGTTTACCGAACGAGGCATAATGTGTTAAATTTTGATAAGCGGTGTTGCCTATTACAGCAATCTTGAAACCGAGTATCGGGTTAAAAATTAATTACTTACCGATGCAAAGCATACGTTTAACGTTGCCCATATCTGCATCATTTACCATGCTAGTGGTGGTTAAGTTACGCTTACGTTTAGTACTTTTCTTTGTTAAGATGTGACTTTTGTATGCGTTCTTTCTTGCAATTTTACCTGTTCCAGTAAGCGAAAAACGCTTTTTAGCACTGGAATTGGTTTTCATTTTTGGCATAACCTGTGTTTATTTATATAATTTATTATTTTTTCGCAGCTTTAGGAGCTAATGTTAAAAACATACGCTTACCTTCTAGTTTAGGTAGAAGTTCTACTTTACCTATTTCTTCCAATGCTTGAGCAAATTTCAACAATAAGATTTCACCTTGTTCTTTGTAAACAATAGCTCTACCTTTAAAATGTACATAAGCTCTTACTTTCTCGCCTGCTTCCAAGAAACCAATCGCATGCTTCAATTTAAATTGAAAATCGTGGTCGTTGGTGTTAGGTCCGAAACGGATCTCTTTAATAACCGTTTGTTTAGCATTAGCTTTGATTTCCTTTTGCTTTTTCTTTTGCTCGTACAAGAACTTACTGTAGTCCATGATACGGCAAACCGGTGGGTTAGCATTTGGAGAAATCTCTACTAAATCAAGCTCAAGCTCATCGGCAATTGCCAACGCTTTCGACAAAGGATAAATACCTTGCTCTACATTATCCCCAGCTAGCCTAACCTCCTGAGCACGAATATGCTCGTTAATATTATGTTCTGCTTCTTTCTTCTTAAAAGGTGGACGTGGTCCCCTGTTAAATCCTGGTCTTCCTAATGCCAAATTGCTTTCCTTGTTTTAAACTGTTATTTCTTTGTTAATTAATTCACTAAACTCTGCTAAAGTCATGCTTCCCAAATCTCCTTCGCCATGTTTACGAACAGAAACTTTTCCTTCTTCCATCTCCTTTTCGCCGATTATCAGCATATAAGGCAATTTTTTAACTTCAGCATCCCTAATTTTCCTTCCGATTTTCTCATCACGAAAGTCAATTAGACCGCGAATATCGGAATTATTTAGCTCTTCTGAAACTTTTTTCGCATATTCTTCATATTTTTCTGAAATAGGAAGAATGATATACTGTTCAGGAGAAAGCCACAACGGGAAGTTTCCACCGCAGTGCTCGATCAATACAGCTACAAAACGCTCCATAGAACCGAATGGTGCACGGTGGATCATTACTGGACGATGTTTTTGATTGTCGCTACCTGTGTATTCCAGCTCGAAACGTTCTGGCAAGTTATAATCTACCTGAATAGTACCTAACTGCCACTTTCTGCCCAGTGCATCACGCACCATGAAATCTAACTTAGGGCCATAAAAAGCAGCTTCGCCATATTCTACTACAGTTGGCAAACCTTTTTCCTCGGCAGCTTCAATAATCGCAGCTTCAGCAAGCTTCCAATTTTCGTCTGTACCGATATACTTAGCTTTATTCTCTGGATCACGTAATGATACCTGAGCTACATAATTATCAAAACCTAGTGATTTAAATACGTAAAGCACTAAATCGATCACTTTTTTAAACTCTTCTTTTACTTGATCTGGGCGACAGAACAAGTGCGCATCATCTTGAGTAAATCCACGTACACGGGTTAAACCGTGTAATTCTCCACTTTGCTCATAACGATATACTGTACCAAACTCCGCAAAACGAACTGGCAAATCCTTATATGAACGAGGTTTGAACTTATACAACTCACAGTGGTGAGGGCAGTTCATCGGTTTCAAGAAGAACTCCTCTCCTTCTTGTGGAGTTTTTATAGGTTGAAAACTATCTTTACCATATTTCTCATAGTGACCAGAGGTGATATACAAATTCTTGTGGCCAATATGAGGGGTAATTACTTGCTCGTAGCCCGATTTTTGTTGTGCCTTAGTTAAAAATTGAACTAAACGTTCACGCAATGCAGTACCTTTTGGCAACCACATTGGCAAGCCCATTCCTACTTTTTCTGAGAAAGTGAAAAGCTCTAATTCCTTACCTAATTTACGATGGTCACGTTTTTTAGCCTCTTCAATCATATGAAGATACTCTGTTAACTCACTTGCTTTAGGAAAAGTAACGCCGTAAATACGAGTTAACTGTTTTTTAGTTTCGTCACCTCTCCAATACGCTCCGGCAACATTCATCAATTTTATTGCTTTGATGAAACCTGTATTTGGAATATGTGGGCCACGGCATAAATCTGTAAAATCACCTTGTGTATAGAAAGTAATTTTTCCGTCTTCTAAGCCATCGATCAAATCTAATTTGTACTCATCGCCTTTTTCTGTGAAATATTTCACAGCATCAGCCTTGCTCACGCTTTTACGTTCGAAAACTTCTTTTTGCTTCGCTAATTCCAACATTTTATCTTCAATTTTCTTGAAGTCATCTGATGAAAATTCTCTGTCGCCAAAGTCTACATCGTAATAAAAACCAGTTTCGATTGCTGGGCCGATACCAAATTTAGTACCTGGGTAAAGCGCTTCTAAAGCTTCGGCCATGACGTGCGCCGATGAATGCCAGAAAGTTGATTTCCCTTCTGCATCGTTCCAAGTCAATAATTTAACCGCAGAATCAGCTTCGATTGGACGTGAACTGTCCCAAACTTCTCCATTTACTTCTGCCGCTAAAACGTTTCTTGCTAAGCCTTCTGAAATTGATAAGGCAATTTGATGGGCATTTACGCCCTGTTCGTACTGACGTACCGAGCCGTCAGGTAATGTAATGTTAATCATCTACAACTATGATTTAGAGTTTATAAAATTGTTAGGCAAAATCACTTACGTGTGTGATTTTATTTTGATGCAAAGATAGGGTTTTCAGTTTAGATTTCAAGCTCTTATTTATGCATTTCGCGGTACTTTAAAACTGATGCTGAAATAAATTCAGCATGACGAAGCGCCAATTATTCGTCACCCTGGCCTGTAGCGAAGCGGAAAGCTACGCAGTAAATTTATTTCAGGGTCGGCCTAATCATTAAACTGAGATTGCTTCGTTTTCCTCTCCGATCTATCGTAGTAAACACTCGCGATAATGGGGTGTAATAAAAAAATGTCCCGACTAAAAGCCGAGACATTCAGAAAATATAAAATGGAATTTCTTAATTCACTCTTCCAGTAACACCTTGACGGTTGTTATTATTTCTAAATCTAGCCATCATTGCAGCTTGTTTAGCTTGGTACTGCTCCTGAGTAATTGCTACTGCTTTTTTAGGTGCAGTCACGTCTTTATTTCCTACATTTCTGTATTCAATACTTTTAGCGGTAGTGCCACCACCTTTAATTTCGATAGCTAAAACCGCACCTTCTGTCCATAGGTTAGGCATTGGCGAAAAGTTAAAACCTAAATCGTTTGTATACCAAAGTACTGTTTCATCAACCACATCTTTATCCATATCTAAAACCTTCGCTTTACGAGTAGTTTTGATGGTCACTTTTTTACAATCCAAACCAACTATCTTTTTAATTTCATCAGATTTGATGATATCCACCGTTGGCGGAACATCTAAAAATTGTACAGCATTGTTATTTTGGTTGTTATTCCTTCCACCGTTACCACCACCACCAAATTGATTAATTGATGCTACGGTTAATTTAGTTGGCATTACATAAGTAGTATCCATCATATCGAAAACTTCCACTACTTTTTGATCAGCGAAAGTATAGTAATATTCTTTATTACCTCCACCCATGCCACCAAAACCAAATCTCATACCTCCGCCTGGGCCGCCACCACTGTTGCTATCTTCTGTTTCAGTAACAGGCATATAGCTTGCATTGGTAGCATTATAAAGTAATTCGTAATTTGATTTGACAGACTTAGGCATACGAGCTTTCATTTGCTCAGGTATTTGTCTTCCGCTAGCCTCGGCAACGGCAACCGGGTCAATGATTGTTTCGAACTGAATAGCCCCCGATCTCTTTTGTGCTTGCGCATTAACTGTGAATGCCAATACGCTTAAAAAAGCGATAAATATTTTTTTCATTAATGTTGTTTTGTTTTCGATTATATAAGTAAGCAAAACTAAATCTATTGCCACAATTTTTATGTTAACTAAAGTTATATTTTTGATTTATAACTGTAGTTTTACAATGTAACAATCAGCTAATTTGCAGTTGCTTTGATCAATATCTTCACGATTGGTTTAATTGACAAGAAAAAATTAATATTCGGTACTCTCCAACCAGCCGTTTGCTAACACATCTGCCAAGTGCATTGTCTTAATAGGGATATTGTTTTTCTTGATGTAACCATCTAAATGTAGCAAACAAGAAAGATCTGTTGAGATAATATAGTCTGCATCCATTTCTAATGCGTTGTTGATTTTCTGCTCGGCCATTGCAGAAGAAATAGCGTCGAATTTAACAGCAAAAGTACCACCAAAACCGCAACACATATCCGTATCTTTCATTTCCAGCATTTCTAAACCTATTACCCTAGAAAGCAATTGACGAGGTTCTTCTTTGATTTTGCATTCTCTCAAACCGCTGCACGAGTCGTGATAGACTGCTTTGCCTTCTAACTCTGCTCCGAAATAATCTTTCTTTAATACATTGATCAAGAAATCAGACAGTTCAAAAATGTTTGACTGTACGTTTCTACATTTGTTATGGACAATGGTATTCGTAAACAAATCGTTATAACCACCTTTTACCATCCCTACACAAGACGCTGATGGTGCAACGATATATTCAGTTTCTGAAAAATCTGATAAAAACTTCGTACCTATTTCCTTCGCTTGCTCCCAATAACCCGCATTGTAGGCCGGCTGGCCACAACAGGTTTGTTTTGAGTTATAGACAATCTCGCAACCTGCCTTCTCCAATACTTTAATCGTATTAAATGCAGTTTCTGGATATAATTGATCTATAAAACAAGGGATAAATAATTCAATCTTCATGCTAATATTTTAGGTATCTGTTCTTAACTCACATTCTCACTCTACAACTACCGCTTTGGGTTGTACCTTTTTTAAGAGCAGCAAAAATACTAAACCAAAAACAAAAAACAGTGCTAATGCAATTACCGAATTGCGCATGCTGCCGCTAAGCACTTCGATATAACCGAAACTGAACATACCAAAAACCAACGCAACCTTCTCTGTTACATCGTAAAAGCTAAAAAAAGAAGTGTGATCTGGACTTGATTGCGGCAAAAATTTAGAGTATGTAGAACGTGATAAAGATTGAATTCCACCCATAATTAATCCGATAACTGCTGCTAGAGCATAAAATTGCAGCTCAGTATGGATGAAATAAGCTGAAATACAGCTGCCAATCCAAATGATCACCACACCTATTAGTACGTTTACGTTTCCAAACTTCTTTGATGACAGATAAGACATTAGCATTGCGCCAGGAATAGCTACCAATTGCAAGATCAGAATGGTTGCAATTAATTTAGTGGTTGGAAGATGTAATATCTTTTCTCCAAAAATGGTAGCTACCAGCATTACAGTTTGCACGCCCATCGAATAAAAGAAGAAAGCGAATAGGAATCTTTTCAGATACTTCATTTGCTTTACCTGTTTCCAAACTTTGTTAAGCTCTTTAAAACCGCTGCTCATGATATTGTTATGTTCAGTCTTGAAGTTAGGACTTCCCTTTGGCAAGTTTCTGAAAGGAATTTGCGCAAAACCTATCCACCAGATACCCACTAACAGAAACGACAAACGAGCTGGGATTGATGCATCTACAATACCAAACCATTCTGGCTTAAATACAAATACAAAGCAAATGATCTGGAGAATGATGCTGCCTATGTAACCATAGGTGAAACCTTTTGCACTTACATTATCTTGTTCTTCTACAGTTGCAATTTCTGGTAGATATGAATTGTAAAACACTAAACTTCCCCAAAACCCGATGGCGGCAATTACAAACATAATTACGCTAAAATTCAGCGTATTTACTCCTTTATCTGCATTAATCTCGAAGAAAAAAAGTGCACTACAAGCAATTGCGCCGATGTAGGTAAACATTTTCATGAAGATTTTCTTGTTCCCTCTTGTATCAGCAATTGAAGACAACACAGGAGACAACAACGCTATTACCAAAAAAGCGAAAGCCATAGCGTAACTGTAAAGTGCAGAATTTACGATTTTATATCCGAAGAAATAAACATAGTCGATGGTGTTATCATCTTTATCACCAGTGATAGCCGTGTAATATGCGGGAAATATAGTTGAAGTAATAACTAAATTATATGCTGAGTTTGCCCAATCGAAAAAGGCCCAAGAGCGGATTGTCTTTTTATTATTTTTAACCCCTAAATCCTCTGAAGAGGATTTTGAAAGCTCGTCTTTCATAAATTAATATTGTTTATTATGGCTAAGATAGAAAAATTGGTGAGTTGGTTGTTTAGTTTTTTAGTTGTTCGGTTGTTTTGATCTGAGAAATGATAAATTATTACAAATAATATTTCTTCCCATCGGTTTTTATTTTACCTGCGTCTAGCAATTCTCTAATCCTATCAATTTTATCGTTATCCGTACCTGTTTGCACACTTTTAACCAAATCATCTAAATCAAAATGACCGCTTTGTAGTACCATACTAATTTCAAAATCGATTTTATCTGTGTATTCTGCCAGCTCTTCGTGTTTCTTCTCTGCCAAACAAACATCACAAACGCCACATTTTTCTGCTTTGCTTTCTCCGAAATAGGTCAATAACTGGATACTTCTACAGATCTCATTAGATGCGTAAGTTAATACAGCTTCAATTTGGTTGCTTTGGATTTCCTTTCTTAGTTGAATAAATTTGGTATCTACATCTAAATGAAGCATATCCAATCTGGCGGTAATAAATTGTAGTTGTGGTTTATCTGTTTGGGGCAAATAGGAAATTACATTATATTCTTGCAGCTTTTTCAAGTAAGAAATTACATCATTGTACGAAACTTTCAATCGATTTGACAGATCACTTTCCTTGATTTTTACGTAACCATCAAAAGCTCCACCATAAGAACGTTGAATTGTTTTCACGATCGGGTCGAAAGCAGCATTTTCAATCTGGAAACGGTAAACATCTTCATGGCTGGTGCTAAACATCAACCTAGATGGTATAAAAATACTTTCGGATAAGACCAAATAGCCGTCTCGTTCTAAAAACTTTAACGCGGCCATCGTTTTTATGACCCCAATATTGAAACGCTTACAGAAATCTGCCAAATCAAATTCAAAGCTTAAGCCTTGACCAGCACCATAAGCCAATTGGTAATAATTACCCAAATAATGGTAGACTTTTTTGATTTCATCAACCGATGGAAAGCTGTCAGTATATTTAGCTTCTAATACTTTTTGGTCGCCTTTATTGGTCAGTAAAACACCGAACGCTCGTTTTTCATCCCGTCCTGCCCTACCTGCTTCTTGATAGTAAGCCTCTAAACTTTCGGGTAAATCTAAATGCACCACAAAACGGACATCGGGTTTGTCAATTCCCATTCCGAAGGCATTGGTAGCCACCATCACTCGGATTTTATCTTTTTTCCAATCTTCCTGTTTTTGGAAACGAACATCTTTTTCTAAACCTGCGTGGTAAAAATCTGCTGAAATTTGATTACGCTGTAAGAACATAGCTATTTCAGCTGTTTCGCGTCGGTTGCGAACATAAACCAAACCACAGCCTTTTACATTTTTGCAAATATCAATTAGCTTTTTATGTTTATCATCGAGATTGAAAACTACATAACTGAGGTTCTTTCTTGAGAAACTTTTCACAAATACCTGTGCATCTTTCAGCTCAAGTTTTTCAATGATATCGGTTCTCACTTCGGGTGTAGCTGTTGCTGTTAAAGCTAGAACTGGAACGTCGGGCAGGATTTCCCTCAGCTCTTTAACTTTCAAATATGGTGGTCGAAAATCGTAGCCCCACTGCGAAATACAGTGCGCTTCATCAATAGCAATTAAATTTACATTCATGTACGATATGCGCACTCGAACCAATTCTGACAACAATCTTTCTGGAGAAAGATAAAGAAATTTGATATTGCCGTAAATGCAGTTATCTAAAAGAATATCAATTTCTCGCTTGCCCATTCCGGCGTAAATCGCAATAGCTTCAATTCCTTTAGCTTTTAGGTTCTCTACTTGGTCTTTCATCAATGCCACTAGAGGAGAAACCACAATGCAAATACCCTCTTGCATCATTGCCGGCACTTGGAAACAAATAGATTTTCCTCCACCAGTTGGCAATAAAGCTAAGGTATCTTGCCCTTTAATTACTGATTGAATAATCTCTTCCTGCAACGGACGAAAGACATCAAATCCCCAATATTTCTTTAAAATTTCTGTTGCAGTCATATCAAAGCTAAATTCAAAACTATGAAACGGTGGTGGTTTTTCAAAAATAGTTTAGCCACAGAGAGACAGATTTTGTTTTAAACTAACTTAAAAAGAATTGGAATGTTTGTAATGCCTTTGATGCCAGTTACATCAGTATTTTGAAAAAGACGTCTGTGCATCTGTGGCAAGAAATAGCTAAATTGCAACCTTTAGTTGTTAAGATAAAATTAGAATGAAGAAGTACGTATTTGCCTCAGCACTGCTATTTACCTTAAGTTCTGCTAACGCACAAGAGAAAAAAGAAGCTCCAAAATGGGATGTAGAAAAGTTCAAAGGTCCCAGTAAAAATTTCAGCATTACCACCAACGAGGGCACTTGGATGAACCTAGATGTTAGTCCGGATGGGAAGGAAATTGTTTTTGATCTATTGGGCGATATTTATGTAATGCCAATTACCGGTGGCACAGCCAAATTGTTAAGCGGTGGTATTGCTTACGAAGTTCAACCTCGTTTTAGCCCCAACGGGAAATACATTTCTTTTACCAGTGATAAAAGCGGCGCTGATAATATCTGGATCATGGATAGACAGGGCGGCAACAAAAAGCAAATCACCAAGGAAACTTTCAGATTATTGAATAATGCTACTTGGATGCCAAACAGTGACTACCTAATCGCTAGAAAGCACTTTACAGGTTCTCGTTCGTTAGGTGCTGGCGAAATGTGGATGTACAGCATTTACGGTGGCGATGGTGTGCAATTAACCAAGCGCAAGAACGACCAGCAAGACGCAGGAGAGCCAAACGTATCGCCAGATGGCAAATTCCTATATTTTAGTGAGGATGTTTCTCCTGGTCCATTTTTCCAGTACAGCAAAGACCCAAATGGTTTAATTTACGCTATCCGTCAACTGGATTTGAACACTGGAAAACTAACAAATTTAATTGCCGATCAAGGCGGCTCTGTTCGCCCGCAAGTATCTCCCGATGGAAAATTTATTGCTTATGTAAAAAGGGTTAGATTGAAATCGGCCCTTTATATACAGAACTTAAAAACTGGTGAAGAATATCCATTATATGATGATTTAACCAAAGACCAACAAGAAACTTGGGCAATTTTTGGTGTTTATCCCAACTTTGCCTGGACACCAGACAGCAAGAAAATCATCTTCTATGCCAAAGGAAAAATTAGACAGGTTGAGCTTAGCAATTTAGCTGTTACCGATATTCCTTTTGAAGTGACGAGCAATCAAACCGTACAAGAAGCCCTACATTTTGATCAGCAAGTTTATACGCCAGAGTTTACAGCAAAAATGCTTAGACAATTGGTGACATCACCTGATGGCAAAATGGTAGTTTTCAATGCTGCTGGATATTTATACAAAAAGGAAATGCCAAACGGTGTTCCAGAAAGGCTAACCAATGGTTTGGATTTCGAGTTTGAACCTAAATTTAGTCCAGATGGCAAGTTTGTAGTTTACACCACTTGGAGCGACGAATTTAAAGGAGCCATTAAACGTACCGATTTAAAAACTGGTAAAACTATCAGTTTAACTGACGAAAAAGGCTATTACTACTCTCCTAGTTACGCTAACAAAGGTGATAAGATAGTATTTAGAAAAGGAGTTGGTAACGAAGTTTTAGGCTTAACCTACGGCAAAAACACAGGTATTTTTGTGATGCCCGCAAATGGTGGCACTAAAACATTGGTGTTAGATAATGGGATTAAACCTCAATTCAATACCGACGATACTCGTATCTTCTATCAAGGTTACGATAATGGTAAAAAAGCTTTCAAAAGTGTCGATTTAAACGGTGGCAACGAACGCACGCATTACACTTCGCAATATGCTACACAGTTTTTCCCAAGTCCAGACGGCAAGTGGATGGCATTTACAGAGTTGTTTAACGCCTACATTACTCCGATGGTTACTGCTGGAACTGCTTTAGATTTATCTGCGGGCAACAAAGCCATTCCTTTGACAAAAGTTACTAAAGATGCAGGAACTTATTTGCATTGGAGTGCCGATAGCAAGAAGCTATTGTGGACTTTAGGCGAAAAATACTACAACAGAGATATTAAAAACACATTCACATTTGTTGAAGGCGCACCGCAAGTGCTTCCAGAGCCTGATACAACTGGTGTTTCTATCGGTTTGAAATTAAAGTCTGATGCCCCAACTGGATTGATTGCTTTGAAAGGTGCTAGAATTATCACCATGAAGGGCGAACAGGTAATTGAAGAAGGAACCATTCTGGTAGAAAACAATAAAATCAAAGCCATTGGAAAAGTAGACGAAGTTCCAATTCCAGCAGATATTAAAGTGGTTGATGTCACTGGAAAAACCATTATGCCAGGTATGGTGGATGTACATGCGCATTTAAGAACCAGTCCAGATGGTGTTAGTCCGCAACAAGATTGGTCTTATCTAGCGAATTTAAGCTTTGGAGTGACTACTTCACACGACCCATCTAGTAACACAGAAATGGTGTTTAGCCAAAGTGAGATGTTAAAAGCTGGCAGAATGATTGGTCCGCGTTTGTATTCTACAGGCTCTATTTTGTATGGTGCCGATGGCGATTTTAAAGTAACTATCAATAGTTTAGATGACGCCCTTTCGCATTTACGTCGTTTGAAAGCTGTTGGTGCGTTTTCGGTAAAATCCTACAACCAACCACGAAGAGACCAACGCCAACAGATTTTAGAAGCTGCCCGTCAGTTAAAGATGGAAGTAGTTCCTGAAGGCGGTTCTACTTTCTTCCACAACATGACACAAGTTGCCGATGGCCACACAGGTATTGAACATAGCATTCCTGTGGCACCAGCTTACAAAGATGTAGTGAGCTTTTGGAACAATACCAAAGTGGCCTATACTCCTACTTTAATTGTGGCGTACGGTGGCCAATGGGGCGAAAATTATTGGTATGACAGAACCAACGTTTGGGAAAATGAACGTTTGTTGAACTTCACACCAAGGGCAATCATTGATGCGAGAGCTAGACGTAGAACGACTTCAGAATATGGAGATTACGGACACATCGAGGTAGCCAAAGCAACTAAAGCAATTGCGGATGGCGGCACAAAAGTGAACCTAGGTGCTCACGGTCAAATCCAAGGTTTGGGTGCGCATTGGGAGCTGTGGATGTTTGTACAAGGAGGAATGTCACCATTGCAAGCCATTAAAGCTGCTACTTTAAACGGAGCGGAATATTTAGGAATGGGCAAAGAATTAGGATCATTAGAAACTGGAAAGTTAGCTGATCTAATTATTTTAGAAGACAATCCTTTGGACGATATCAGAAACTCTGAAAAGATTAAATACGTAATGATTAATGGTAGAATTTATGACAGCATGACCATGAATGAAACCTACAGCAGAGAAAAAATGAGACCAAAATTATGGTTCGAAATGGATAAGGGCGTTGCTTTTTCATTACCATACAAAACAGCAGAAACTTGGACATTTACTGTTCCGAATTGTGATTAACTTTTAGTTAGAAATATAAAAAGTAAAAGCTCCAGAATTAATTCTGGAGCTTTTTTAATGACTACATTTTTGAAGTTCTTTATTTCTTCGTTCGCTACAACAAAAGCTTGCTCGCCAAGCCCAGCAGTAATAAAAACCCAAATACGTCGGTAAAAGTAGTAATGATAATAGATGAAGCAATTGCGGGATCAATGCCTACCCTTTTTAAAATCAGCGGAATTCCAGCTCCGGTGAAACCTGCGATGATCAAATTTCCCGTCATCGCCAGGAAAATCACTACGCCTAACATTAAATTGGCATCGAAGAAATATGCAAAAGCTAAAACTATTAATCCGGTAACTGCCCCGTTAATCATCCCAACGGTAAATTCCTTCAAAACTGTTCTGTAAGCTTGTCGATCTGTTAAATCAAACAAAGAAATACGCCGCACAGTTACCGCTAAAGCCTGCGTGGCCGCATTACCACCCATTCCGGCGATAATGGTCATGTAAGCAGAAAGAATTGCTAAATGCGCCAATGTATTTTCGTAATAACGCACTACAGCTGATGCTAAAAATGCTGTTCCGAGGTTGATGATTAGCCAAGGCAGGCGAGATTTCACGGCGTCAATCCAATTACCGGCCAACTCCTCATCTTCAGAAACTCCTGATATTTTTAAGATATCCTCCGTGTTCTCATTTTCCATTACATCGATAACGTCATCAAACGTAACTCGCCCCAGTAATCTCAGCTCCTCATCTACAACTGGAATACTGGTCAGGTTGTATTGAGAAAGTAGTTTGGCTACCTCTTCCTGATCAGTATCTGCTTTAACATAAACCGCATCTGGATTTACCATGTCGGTTATCTTTACGTTGCCTTTGGCTTTAATGATATCTTTTAGGGAAACAATCCCCTTAAAACGGCCTTCATCATCAATTACGAAAACGGTATAAAACTCCTCAATTTCTTCGCTTTGCCTAATAATTTCGTCAATCGCATCTTTCTTGGTCAAATCGATATTAACCTTAATCATTTGCGTATTCATCAAGCCACCAGCCGTTTCTTCGTGGTAGCTTAATAAGTTCCTGATGTTTTCAGCATCATGCGCACTCAAATCTTCTAAAATTTCTTGCTGTTCGTCTTCGTCCAGCTGGGAAATGATATCCGTAGCATCATCATAATCTAGTTCTTCTACAATTTCTGTACGCTTATCTGGGTGCAATTGTATTAAAAGTTCTTCGGGATGGGCTTCTTCGCTCATCTCTGCAATAACTTCCGAAGCTTTTTCTACCTCCAGTAAATTGATGATCCGCTGCCTGTCCTCGCTATTGATATTCTCGAATAGGATAGCGATCTCCGACGCATGATATTCAGCCAAGGTGCCAGCCAATAGTTGGTCATCGCCTTCTATTGCTTTCCTTAGCTTTGAAAGATCTGTTTTATCTAATTCGAATGATTGCATATAGATATATTAAGGAATTAGACGTTGATAGAAGTGATGCCCAGCGATACCGCTACAGCAATGCCAAAACTCAATAAAGTTCCAATCAGCACATATTCGGTAAGTTTTAGTTCATTTCCTTCTTTTAAGTCGCCAAACCTAAAAATAGATTTTGCTGCCAAAAGGAAACCAACAGCCTCTAAATGATTAGTTAGTACAAAAATGTAAATCAACAGCCTTTCTAAGATACCGATGAATTTTCCAGCATTTTGCAGCGAAATAGAACCTTTGCTAGGAATAAACCGATTAATTAGCACTTTGATCACAATGGCTGTAGGCGATGTTAGTAGTAGTGCACCGAAAACATACAGCCAAACTTTTGTATTTTGAACGAAACTGAAATCGATTTTTGCATTCTCACTAAAACCTAACCAGCAAGCCACAATTACAACAATATGCATTAATTGATCGGCGAAGAACCATACTCTTTTAGTGTTAGTTTTCTGAAATTGCAGTTTAGCGGCATCGATAAGATAATGCGTAACACCAATAATTAAAGCCTGTTTCCAAACATCAAAAGAGAAAAAAACAATGAATACCAGTACTATATGTAAGGCTACGTGCCAATACAGTTTATCAGATTTTAGTTTTATCTTTTCCTTCTCTACAACCCATTGATCTGGCTGCAGGAAGAAATCGCCAAGTACATGAGCTAAAAGAAGTTTAATCAATGCTATTTCCATTATTTAAAGGTTTTGCTAATCAACAATCTGTATTTTTTCTCCAGCTCCATGATTTCAGAAAAATGTGCTCTTTTAAGTGCTTCACTTATAGAAGACTGGCTTCTACCCGAAATTTTAGCAATCTTATCCTGGTTTTCATTTTGGTTTTCGATGGTTTGTTTTACAACTTCAGAAGCAATGGGGCTCCAACTGTCCATCGCAATTAATGCTAATTTGAAGTATAGGTTCATGTCTTCGTCAAACTCAGTTGACGGACTTTTTATTGCTAGATTTACCTTGCTGCTTTTCAATCCATCGAAGCTCTCGCCCGAATTGATATAGGCTTCTCCATTAGCTTCAGTTACTTTACTTGTAAGCAAATTAACTTTCTCACCTAAACCAATACTTAACCTCACATCTGCACCTTTAATGGTTCGCATACATGCTTTAATGTATACCGATGTTAGGAATGCCTGTTGCGATGGTAATTCGATCTGAAAACTATCGCCCCTAAAAATTTCCCATTTGGTATTTTTTTGTGGCATAGCCGATAAAGCTTCCTTTAAAGTCTCCATCCATAATAGTGGTAGCTCTCTCGAATTGACGATATCTCCTGTAATAACTGCAATCATAATTCTAATATCGGCAAAAAAGCCGATAAATCAAATTATCGGCTAAATACCCGATAATTGAGAATATCGGCTAAATAACCGATAATCATTTTTAAAACTATAGTTTACAATAAGCGTTATACAAAATATGCCGTTAATACAATTTACAAATAAGGGAATTTATTGCAAGCAAGGCGATTTCTACATTGATCCATGGCGACCAGTTGATAAAGCTGTGATTACACATGGCCATGCAGACCATGCCAAATGGGGTAATAAAAGCTATTTATGTCATACCTTAACCAAACCTATTTTAGAAGAAAGGTATGGTTTGTACGATAACGTAGAAACGCTTACCTACAATCAGCAAATTGATATCAACGGCGTAAAACTAAGCATGTTCCCTGCCGGGCATGTCATTGGTTCGGCACAAATCAGATTGGAGTACAAAGGAGAAATTGTAGTGGTATCAGGGGATTACAAAACAGAATATGACGGTATCAGCACTGCTTTTGAGCCTGTTAAATGTCATACATTCGTATCTGAAAGCACTTTCGGTTTACCTATTTACAAATGGCAACCACAACAATTCATCTTCGAAAATATTGATAGTTGGATAGCAGACAACCACACTAAAAACAAAACCAGTGTGTTAGTAGCCTACAGTCTGGGAAAAGCACAAAGGTTAATACAAAATCTGAAAAGCGATTATCCAATATTTGTACACCGAACCATTGCTGCATTAAATGAAGCTTTTAAACGAGCTGGCGTTGAACTACCTTCTACAACGCAAATTAACCCCGAAATTAAAAAAGACGAACTTCAAAAAGGCATTGTGATTGTTCCACCTGCACTTGCAGACAGCAAATGGATCAAGAGTTTAACCAACCCAGCTGTTGGTATTTGCAGCGGATGGATGGCGGTTAGAGCTGGCCGAAGATGGCGTAGCGCCGATGCCGGCTTTGCCTTGAGCGACCATGCAGATTGGCCAGGACTTTTAAACGCCATTAAAGCTACCGAAGCAGAAAAAGTAATGGTAACTCACGGAAGCACAGCAATTTTCAGTCGTTACTTAAACGAAATCGGTATTGAAGCCGAAGAAGTGAAAACACAATATGGAGATGAAGAAGCAGAAGAGAAAATAGAAGCCAGTGCCGAAGAAAAGACCACAGAAAAGCAAATATAGAGGATGAAACGTTTTGCACAGTTGATACAAGAATTAGAGTTAAGCAACAAAACCAACGATAAAATTGAGGCTTTGGTGACTTATTTTAACGAAGCCGACGAACGCGACAAACCTTATGTAATTGCAATGTTTACTGGCAAACGCCCTAAACGCCCTATAACTACTACCTTGATTAAACAATGGGCGATAGAATTGAGTGGCATCCCAGAATGGTTATTTACCGAAAGCTACCACAGTGTTGGCGATTTAAGTGAAACTATAGCCTTGGTACTTCCCGCTGCGGAACACAACATAGATAAACCGCTTCATCGATGGATTACAGAACTTGCAGCACTTCAAGGCAAAACTGATGAAGAGAAAAAAGATTACATCCTTAACTCATGGAATAGCTTAGCTACACAAGAGCGCTTTATTTTTAACAAGCTAATTTCTGGTAACTTCCGCATCGGTGTATCAAATAAAATGTTGGTGAATGCCATTGCCAAGCAAAGTGAACAAGATGCCAATAAAATCATGCATAGCATTATGGGAAAGTGGCAACCTCAGGAAATTACCTATCAGGATTTAACTGCTGGCGCCCATGTAAATACTGACAATTCTTGGCCTTACCCGTTTTGTTTAGCCTATGCGATAGATACTGAACCAGAAAACTTAGGTGCTACAACTGATTGGCAAGCAGAGTGGAAATGGGATGGCATTCGTGGACAAATCGTAAAACGCAACGGAGAGTTATTCATTTGGAGCCGTGGTGAAGAGTTAGTGACCGACCAATTTCCTGAGCTTCATTTCCTTAAAGAAGAGTTGCCCGATGGAATTGTTTTAGATGGAGAAATACTTGCAGTAAAAGACGGAAAAGTACTTTCATTTAGCACCTTACAACAAAGACTAAACAGAAAAACTATTAATAAAAGTCAGTTAGATAATGCGCCAATTGGCTTTTACACTTACGATATTTTGGAATATGAGGGTAAGGATATCAGAACCACTGTTTTAGCCAAACGAAGAGAAATTTTGGAAAAGATAATCAATAAATTAAGCACAAAATCTATAGTTGTATTATCTCCTGTTATTCAATTTAAAAACTGGCAGGAACTAGCTGAAATTAGAGAAAGAGCTAGAGAGATCAATAGTGAAGGAATTATGTTAAAGCATATGAACTCTATTTTTCATGCTGGTAGAAAACGTGGTGACTGGTGGAAATGGAAAATTAACCCTTACACTGTAGATACCGTGATGATTTATGCACAAAAAGGTAGCGGACGAAGGGCAAATTTCTATACCGACTACACTTTTGCCGTCCGAGACGGAGAAAAACTAATTACTATCGCAAAGGCCTACTCCGGGTTAACAGATAAGGAAATAAAGGAAGTAAACAGCTTCGTGAACAAGAACGCGATGGAGAAATTTGGCCCAGTACGCACGGTGAAACCCGAACTAGTTTTTGAAATTGCCTTCGAAGGCATCGCAGAAAGCAAAAGACATAAAGCTGGTTTAGCATTACGCTTCCCTCGCATTGCTCGTTGGCGAAAAGATAAAAAAGCAGATGAAATTAATACGCTGGATGATTTGAGGCAACTGCTAGATGCAGCTTCCTTATAATTTAAATGATATTCCAACACCTAAGTTAACCATTTCAATCTTTTGCGAACTAGGTGCACTAGTTGCAACATTTCCGCTAGACTGAGTAACTTCAAACTTTGGGTTAGCATTCCCATAATCCGCAATGATTCTCAATCCAATATCCGAGGTTACCTCATAATTAAATCCTAAACCAAACAACATTCCAAAAGAGCTCGCCCCAACAGATTCTTGGGTACTGCTCCCATTAAAACTTCCAGATATATTGATTTTTACCTCTGGTGAACTAGTATATTGATACCCCCCAATTGCCCTAGCGATAAAATTAAGCCGATTAGTAAGTTGAGGCATATAGCTAAAGCCCGCAAATAAATTAGCATTCTTCCAATTTGTGGTAGACATATTTAACGAAGAACCAGTTGGCGCACCATATTCAAAATCAATCCCATGAATACTTCCACTTAATCTACCAGTCACATAAATATCTTTTGCTAATTGGTAATCATATTCTACAGCTAAAAAAGCACCCAGTTTTGCTAAACCAGCTTTAGGATTATCACTAAACTTATTACCGAAATCAGCTATCGGAAAACTGGGACCCGCTAAAATGTTTATAACAGATTTCTTTGAGTTTTGAGCAAATAAAGAAGTAGTAGAGATTAATAATATTGATGCAATGAGAACTGATAATTTCATAATAGTTTATTTTCGACTAAAATACTACTATTCATAAAAATGGCAAATTTTGATTTAAATAATTAAATTATCTTAACCTTTTGTGTGCATTATTGTTTATGAATTATGCAAAAAACCAAAGGCTACAAGCAAATCATTTCTTGGCTAAAAGCCGATAAAAGGAAACCTTTCGATTTTCAGAAAGAGACTTGGCAATATTACCTGGATGGCTATAGTGGTTTGGTTAATGCACCAACTGGTTTCGGTAAAACTTTTTCAGTTTTTTTAGCCGTCGTTATTGAAGGATTAAATCAACCAAAGCCAGTTAAAGGCTTGCAAATAATATGGATTACTCCGCTCCGCTCCTTAGCTAAAGACATTGCCAGAGCCATGCGTGAAGTGCTAGAAGCATTGGGTTTAGATTGGCTTGTTGGTGTAAGAAATGGTGATACCTCGCAAGCAGAGAAACTACAACAAAAGAAAGCAATGCCCGAAATATTGCTCATTACTCCCGAAAGCTTACATCTCCTACTAGCTCAAAAAGGCTCCTCTACTTTATTCAAAAACCTGCAGTGCATTGTTGCAGATGAGTGGCACGAACTGTTAGGAAGCAAACGAGGCGTGATGGTTGAACTTGCTATATCTAGAATTAAAGGATTACAAAAAGCTAATGGGCAAGAACAGTTAAGAGTATGGGGCATTTCGGCAACTATTGGTAATATTCAAGAAGCCTTAGATGTAATTGTTCCAGAAGAAAACACCAAGAAGATTATTGTAAGAGCTCAGTTAGAAAAGAAAATCGAGATCAAAACCATCTTACCTGATACGATTGAAACACTACCTTGGGCTGGTCATTTGGGTTTGAAATTAGCGCAAAAGCTTATTCCAATCATCAATAAAAGTAGAACAACCCTAATTTTTATTAATACTCGCGGTCAATCAGAAATTTGGTATCAGCACCTGCTGGATATTGAACCAGATTTAGCGGGACGAATAGCTATCCACCATGGATCCATAGATTTTGAGTTGCGTAACTGGATTGAAGACAGCTTGCACAATGGTTTGCTAAAAGCAGTAATTACCACTTCGTCATTAGATTTAGGGGTCGACTTTAAACCCGTAGATACAGTTGTGCAAATAGGTTCTCCGAAAGGTGTTGCCCGTTTTTTACAACGTGCTGGCCGTTCAGGACATTCGCCACACGAAGTTTCTAAAATTTACTTCTTACCTACTCATGCTTTGGAAATTGTAGAAGCGGCTGCCATTAAAGAGGCCGCAAGAGAAAATAATATCGAAAGCAGAGAGCCATTTGTCATGGTTTTCGATACGCTAATCCAGTACTTGGTTACCTTAGCTGTTGGCGACGGATTTGACGACAAAGTCATTTACCAAGAAATCATTAAAACCAATGCTTTCAAAGAACTGTTACCCGAAGAATGGTCTTGGGCAATGCAATTTATTACTTCAGGTGGAGATAGCTTAACCGCTTATAATGAATTCAAAAAAGTAGTAAAAGATGAAGATGGATTGTGGAAAGTAAAAAGTAGGCAGATCGCTATGCGACACAGGCTACACATCGGAACCATTGTAAGCGATGCCATGCTAAAAGTGAAATTTTTAAGCGGCGGCTACATTGGTATGGTAGAGGAATATTTTGTTTCTAAAATCAAAGCTGGCGATAGCTTCATATTGGCCGGGCGAGTATTGGAATTTGTGCAGATCAAAGATATGACTGTGATCGTTCGTCGGAGTAAGCAAAAGAAAGCCATGTCGCCAAGTTGGTTAGGAGGCAGATTACCATTGTCGTCTAATTTAGGTGCAGTTTTGCGTAAGAAATATAATGAAGTATTGGACAAAACACATCAGGACGAAGAGCTCGATGTAGTTTATCCTTTGTTTTTAACCCAACAAGAACGTTCACATGTGCCCAAAAGCGATGAATTACTGATCGAAATGATCAACAATCGTGAAGGCTTTCATTTATTTGCCTACCCGTTTGAAGGAAGGTTAGTACATGAAATTCTAGGTGCTTTAGTAGCTTATCGACTAAGTAAGTTAGTTCCAATCACGTTTTCCATCGCTATGAATGATTACGGTTTTGAGCTATTGAGCGATACTGAAATACCGATGGATGATAGCATTGCCTACGAAGTATTCTCCCCTAAAAATCTAGCCGAAGACATCACGCTTAGCATCAACTCTACAGAAATGGCGAGGAGAAAATTCAGGGATATTGCCTGTATTTCTGGTTTGGTTTTTCAAGGTTATCCTGGAAAATATGTAAAGAATAAACATTTGCAATCGAGTGCTGGCTTATTTTTTAATGTATTTAACGATTTTGACAAACACAATCTGCTACTGAGACAGGCTTACGAAGAAGTTTTTTATCAGCAATTAGAAGAACCTCGTTTAGCTGCCGCATTACACCGTATTCAAAATAGCAATATCATCATCACCTATCCAAAGCGGTTCACGCCATTATCTTTCCCTATTAAGGTAGATAGCTTAAGAGCTAACATGAGCTCTGAAGAGCTAGAACAGCGCATAGAAAGAATGAAAAAGGAAGTTTTTAAATAGTGTAATTGTGGCTGTTTCATTAGCCGAACGTTTAAAAAAGCGAAAATCCATTTTCAATTTCAAAAAACAGTTTTAAAGGTTTTACAAAAATCATTTTATAGAAAAATAAATGGTAATTGTTAGTAAATTAGCCGCATGTTAACCACAACAAAGAGCCATCACATATATTTGTCAAATTCTACTTTCCGCTCATAAAATGATGTTTAAATAAATTTCCATTTTAATAATGTACCTATATTTGATTATCATCAACTTAAAGAGCTAGCATGTCGGTAAAGAAAATCTCAAAAAAAGGAAACGTACTCACTATAGATATTGGCGGAACAAACATTAAAGCTTGTATCTTAGACGACAACGGTAAAATCATCACCGATTATATTTCTGATTCTACTCCGAAAAATGCTGGTCCGGCTGATGTGATCACAACCATTAAAAAGCTAACTAGTGATCTAAAAGATTTCGAAAAAGTTTCTGTAGGTTTTCCAGGCTATGTAAGAGATGGTGTGGTGCAAACAGCGCCAAATTTAGGAGAAAACAAATGGTCTAACATAGATTTAGCAGATCAAATCAGTGCTTTATTCAACAAGCCAGTTAGACTTGTTAACGATGCCGACTTACAAGGCTTAGGGATAGTTAAAGGCAAAGGCTTAGAAATCGTATTTACACTAGGAACTGGTTTTGGTACTGCCCTGCTATTTGACGGAGATTTACTGCCACACTTTGAGTTGGCACATTTACCCATCACTAAAGGCGAAAGCTACGATGAATACATCGGTAAAGTTGGCTTCGAAAAAGTGGGTAAAGAAGAATGGAATGAACGATTGAAATATATCATCGAGATCTATAAAACTGTTTTCAACTACGATGTGCTTTACATTGGTGGTGGAAACTCAGCAAACATTAATTTTAAGCTAGACCATAATATCAAAATTGTATCTAATCAAGATGGTATTAAAGGTGGCGCCAAACTTTGGAAAGTCAAAGAGAAGTTTTTGGTTTGCACCAACTTACATGATTAACAATAAATTTAATAAACACCAATAATCATATATACATGAGCACTACAAATAGCACCTACAGTTTCGGCATGATTGGTTTAGGAACCATGGGCAGAAACCTTCTATTGAATATGGCCGATCACGGTTTTTCTGTAACTGGGCACGACAAGAGCGAGAAAATGCTTGCTTTATTGGAAGAAGAAGGTAAGGCGCATAACCTAAAGGGATTTGCCAAGGTAGAAGATTTTATTGATAGCCTACAATCTCCAAGAACCATCATTTTATTAGTGCCAGCTGGTAAAATTGTAGATGACGTGATTGCTGAAATTACGCCATTGTTAAGTGAGGGCGATATCATCATCGATAGTGGAAACTCATACTATACAGATACAACCAGAAGATCTCAGGAACTGAAAGAAAAAGGTTTCCATTTCTTTGGAATGGGAATTTCTGGTGGTGAGGAAGGTGCACGTTTCGGACCTAGCTTAATGCCAGGTGGCGAAAAAGCAGCTTACAGCGTAGTTAAAGATTTGTTAGAAGCTGTTTCGGCAAAAGTAAACGGTGAGCCTTGCGTTGCTTACATTGGTCCGGGTGCCGCTGGCCACTTTGTGAAAATGACACACAATGGTATCGAATACGCCATTATGCAGTTATTGGCCGAGACTTATGATATTCTTAAAAATGGTTTAGGCTATAATAATGCTCAAATCCAACAAGTATTCGAAAAATGGAATAACGGTCGTTTGAAATCATTCTTAATGGAAATTACTAAAGATGTATTTTTATTTAAGGATGAAAAAACTGGCAACTTGTTAGTAGACGAAATCAAAGATCAAGCTAAATCTAAAGGCACTGGTAAATGGACTTCGCAAATTGCGATGGACGTTGAAGTTCCTTTAAATACCATCGATGCTTCGGTAGCGGGAAGAAACCTTTCTAAATTGAAAGATTTACGTGTAGAGCTAGAAGGTTCTTTCGGTAAAGCGGCTCAAATTGAAAACAAAGAAGGGTTTGAAGCTCAATTAGAAGAAGCGTTTTACTTCGCCATGGTATCTGCTTATGCGCAAGGAATGCACCTGTTATGGAAAGCTTCAGAAGAATATGGTTACGAACTAAACCTAGCAGAAATTGCGAAGATTTGGAGAGGTGGCTGTATCATTCGTGCAGAGTTTTTACAAGACATTTACGAGGCTTACCAAAAGAATGCCAATTTGCAGCACTTGTACCAAGACGCAGCTATCCAACAAAAACTCCAAACTGGGTTGAAAGACACAAGAAAGGTAATTGCTTCTGCTGTTACTGCTGGTATTGCTGTTCCTTGTTACGCAGCGGCTATCACTTATTTCGATACGTTGAAAACAGGTAGAATGCCATCAAACTTGATCCAAGCACAACGTGATTATTTTGGAGCGCATACTTTTGAGCGTATTGATAGTGAAGGTGTATTTCACGCAGAATGGAATAAATTAAGTTAAAAGTAAAAATTCAAAAGTAAAAAATGAACTAGCCACAAATGCAAGAATGATTTCTTTAAAAATTTGATAATCTGTGTATCTGTGGCAAAAAATAAAGCATAAAAACGAGCTTTAAAACATGAAAAAGTCAAGCAAACTTAATCCAACCATATTTGTAATATTTGGCGGTACGGGCGATTTGAACAAACGCAAATTAGCACCAGCCTTATATAATTTATACACCGAAGGCTATATGCCTGCTAAATTTGCCATCATTGGCACAGGCCGAACTGCTTTTACCGATGAAAAGTATCAAAAAGAGCTGTTGCATAGTGTAAATGAGTTTTCTAGAAATGGAAAGGTCAAAAAGGATAAGTGGGATGTTTTCAGTCAAAATATCCACTACAGCTCAATTGATGTAAAATCGCAACAGACTTTCGAAAACCTTAAGGTAGAAATTGAAAAATACCAAGCAGATTTTGGCGAAAATACACAGGTGATCTTTTACTTAGCGGTAGCTCCTAACCTTTTCCCATTAATCGCCCAGTGCTTACATCAATATAAGCTAACTGGTAACGAGGATAATTGCAGAATTGTTATCGAAAAGCCTTTCGGCCACGATTTAGAGAGCGCTAAAGAGCTAAATTTATTATTAGGCGGCATTTTTACCGAAAAACAGATTTATAGAATTGATCACTATCTAGGTAAAGAAACCGTTCAAAACATGATGGCTTTCCGTTTTGCTAACTCATTATTTGAGCCATTGTGGAACAGAAATTACATCGAACATATCCAAATTTCGGTAACCGAACAGTTAGGTGTTGGTGATAGAGGTGGTTATTACGAAGGTGCGGGTGCTTTGCGTGATATGATCCAAAATCACTTGTTGCAATTGCTATCTATTGTGGCAATGGAAGCTCCTATTTCTTTCAACGCTGATGAAATTAGAGATAGAAAGGTAGAAGTTTTAAGAGCCGTTCGTCCATTTAAACCGGAAGAAATTAGCGCACATGCAGTTCGTGGGCAGTACAGTAAAGGTTGGGTTGAGGGTAAAGAAGTACCTGGTTACCGCACTGAAAAAGGCGTAGATGCACATTCTAACACAGAAACTTTCGCTGCCATGAAATTCTTCATCGATAACTGGCGTTGGCAAGGCATTCCTTTCTACCTCCGTACTGGAAAAAGGATGAACCAAACTTCATCAATTATAACGATCCAGTTTAAGGATGTACCTCACCATATTTTCTCTAATAATGTAGCCGAAACTTGGCAACAAAACAGATTGATCATCAGCATCCAACCAGAAGCAAGTATTAGGTTACAAGTACAATCTAAGCGCCCGGGATTGGATATGGTACTTAATCCGGTAGATATGGTATTCAATTACAAAGGCACTTATGAAAATGATTCTCCTGAGGCATACGAAACTTTGCTGTTAGACGCCATGACGGGTGATCAAACCTTGTTTATGCGTGGTGATCAGGTAGAAGCTGCCTGGGAATTGGTAATGCCAATTATCCACACTTGGGAGAACAAGAAATCGTTGAGTTTCCCTAACTATGCAGCAGACAGTTGGGGGCCAGAAGAAGCCGAAGCTTTGATTGCTAGAGATGGTTACCACTGGTTTACTTTGCCAATTAAAGATTAACCCCTAAATCCCCTAAAGGGGACTTTTAGAGTAGAGGTTACATAAATTTTAATTAGACACACAATATAAATAAGCCCCTTTAGGGGGTTGGGGTTATGAAACTAAACATATTCAGTAATCAAGCGGAATTAAATGAGCAATTAGCGCAGTACGTAATTACAGTGGCTAACAAAGCAATTGCAGAAAAAGGACGCTTTGACTTTGTACTCACTGGCGGAAGCTCGCCTAAGGGATTGTATCAACTTTTATCGACCACTTATAAAGACCAAATAGATTGGGATAAAACTTATTTCTTTTTTGGTGATGAAAGAACCGTACTTCCTTTTGAGAAAGATTACAACGGCTTAATGGCCAAAGAAAGTTTCTTCGATAATTTAGCGCTAAAAGATGGGCACATATTTTATGTAGATACCAATTTATCTCCAGAAGAAGCAGCCGCTGATTATAAACAAAAATTAGATGAGCATTTCGCTGGTGGCTCTATCGTTTTCGATTTGATTTTATTGGGCATGGGCGATGATGCACATACGGCTTCGATTTTCCCGCATACTACTTTAGTAACTAACCAAGAACTGACCGTAGCAAGTGTTTGGGTAGAAAAGTTAAACACCAATCGTGTGAGTTTAACAGCTCCATTAATTAACCAAGCTAAGCATGTGGTTTTTATCACCTTTGGTGAAAACAAAGCTACGGCATTGCATCACGTATTAAGTGATAGGCAAGATTTTGCTAGTTACCCTTCGCAGTTAATTAAACCCGTAAATGGCGATTTACAATGGTTTGTTGATGAAGCGGCAGCTAGCTTGGTAAAATAATTTTCTAAAGAGCCTTCCGAGATTAGAACTACTCAAATATTGATACGGCTGTTCTATCTCGAAAGGCTATCTTAAAAGTACCTGGTTCTTAATCATCCTTCATAAAGACATCTATAATATCGAGGTCGTATATCTGTACATAAATTATTTGGTGTTTAAAAGCTCACTGCAACCAAGTCACCATTTTGGCGTACATTTTATCTGTCCAACTTCCTCCACAATGGGTATTGCAGCTGTTATCGGTTACGCCTTCGCTTTTTGCTTTAATCGGAGAATTTGCCGGAATTTGATCGTACAATGCCTTGCCATTATAGTTGCCTTCAAAATTACCACTACAATTGATCGCAAAAATTGGCACTTTAAAATTTTGTGCATTCCATTGTCCGCTTGCACCACATGCGCCCAACACACCTTTAGTATAGCTTAGCGTGGCATTCATCGAGATATCTGTAAACAACATAAAAGAAGTATAAGAAAACCCACCAACTACTGATTTGCTTTTATCAATGCCATACTTTCCTGAAATACCTACAATAGCTCTATTAAAATCTTCTCCCAATAACTTTGCTCTACTGTTCCAATCAGCACCTGCTGGAGGTTTTTGATACCTCACAATTGCTGCAGCATAACCATTAGCCGCTGCTTTTTCACACAAAGCCGTTTCAGTCGCTCCATTAATAGCTCCCTCCGATGGATTATTCTCGTCGTTTCCAGATCCAACCACTAAAATTCCTTTGAATGTTGTGGAACTATTACTTGTAAACAGTTTGTAGGTAATGCCATTTACAGTTTCTGTTACCTGTTTGATATCTCCCTTTACAATTTCTTCTTCTTGGTCAGTAGACTTGTCTTTCTTACATGACAAAGCAACAATCAGTATGCAAATCGGTATAATTAGTAATTTTTTCATGTTTATATTTTTAGTTTTTGATTATCCAAACATATTTATCGTTTAGATAGATTTTTGAACAGATGATCAGACGGCACATTCAGCTGAGTGAATAGTGATTTGAAATGAGTAAAGCATCAGCTTATAAATGATTTACTTTATTGAAGTTGTTGACGCTTTCCATATGGTATTTAGAATTTCTTTACGTTGATAGTCGGTTGCACTGTAGCCGTTGGAACCTTTAAAACCGGCAATACCTCCAACGCTGAAACTAGTTTCTAATTTGCAGTGTTCATTTATAAAATCCATTTGTTTAGCGCAATCAATACAGTTTTTGAGTTTCGGATCTAAGGCCTTCTCGAAACAGTAAAGCACCTTGTCTTTCATACGAACCTGCAATAGACGGATAACACCAGCTTTAACTAAAGAGTCCGGTTTATTTATTGCTGAAATAACACAGTTTGGTAGCAGACCTTTTTTATTACCGTATTTAAGATTAGGAAAATCTGTGTAGCCCAATTCAGAAGCTTTATAACCATACTCAACATAACCATAAGCCGTTCTTCCCATTTCGAAACTGGCTATCAAATTACACTGATCGTCATAAAACAACGAGCCATTGGTACAGTCCATACATTTTGGCGAACTCCTTACCGAAAATTTGTAAACGGTTCTCTCTCCAGATAGCTTCAAAACCTTTTCAAATTTGATGGTTGTGAGCTTTGTCGTTTTGTTTAGGCTGTTCAAACACTTGGGCAGATCTTGCGCCAATACTGTATTAAAAAACAGATACATCAGCATGTTCGCTAAAATGAACTTTTTCATCAGTTTAAAATTCGATTACCTCATGGACACAAGCGAATACAGATTATTTTCCTTTTGTGGCAACTCTAACAGGTACAGTTTTGATAATCATTTTTGAAGATACCATGTATTCCATATTCTTACTTTCGTAGCGTTCTGTTCCCCAAGTTTGCGAAACGAATGCGAAAATTCTTCGATCGGTAACTTTGCTATCAAACAGTACCTCTATAATCGGACTCTGCCAAACACCATTGTCATCAGCTTTTACACTAAAATGCTGTTGTTTGTGTTTAGGAGAGCTTACTATTAAAATTGGTTTCCCATCCTTACTTGAGGGCTCTTTATAGATAGGCGTTACGTATAAGTTAACGTATGAATTTGGTTCAGCCTTACCTACCATCACAAACGGTCCATCTATTGTAGAACCGGCCGCTGGTGAGGTAATACTTGGCTTTGCTTTAGCAGTTGACTGGCTCTTGGGTTTTCTAACCAATTGTGCTTCTGCAGTAGTAAAGGTTATTAAAAGACATGCCAATAGGCTTGTCTTCAATAAATTGATAAGATCGGTTTTCATGTGCTTGATTTCGAATAAGTGATTGTTATCATTTTCTTATCCAAACATATTAAGCTAAGCGGTATGATTTTACGAAACAGATTAAAGTCCGTCTTTAAATGAGCGAAAGACTTGTTGAAACGAGTAAAGTTAAATTGGGAAAACTGGAGCAACAAGTACAGCTGATTTGCCCAATCTAGGAGTTGAAGAAGTTCAAAATCCCTATTTTATGCGTTTAAGAGCTTAAAAACATATAAAATAAAAAAGGGCCAAGAAACTAGTTCCTGACCCTACATCTACCTATGAAAAACATACCCCCGAAAGGGTAAGCCCAAATGTAAAAACAATTTTTCAATAATTCGAACATTTATAAGAAAATATTCATACTATTTTCGTTTTGGGTATAAATACGTACTATAAGAAAGTCGAATACCCTCTGATATCTGCTAAAACAGATATTTTGTACTTAGGAAATTAGAATTATTACCGTCTATAATTTCGTTTAACAAGCGCTTATTATTATCGTTCAATTTTGTTGCAACCAAAGATCTAATTGAAAAAGCCCTTAATGCATCCACTACCGACAAGGTTCCTTCGGCGCTATCTTTTCTTCCTGTAAACGGAAAAACATCTGGCCCGCGTTGGCACTGGCAATTGATATTTACACGGCTAACTTGATTTACAATTGGATCGATTAAAGCAGCTACTTCTGAATGGTCATCGCTAAAAATACTCACTTGTTGTCCGTGGGTAGATTCGATCAAATAATTAATCGGTTCCTCGATATCATCAAAAGAAACAATCGGAATTACTGGACCGAATTGCTCTTCTGTATATAACTTCATTTCTTTAGTCACCGGATAAACCACAGCTGGAAATACAAACGACTCGCTAGTTTGTCCACCGTTTTCGTTAACCACTTGAGCTCCTTTTGAGATGGCATCATCAATTACATCTTTTAAATAAGCTGGTTTTTGGGGCTCTGGAAGTGGTGTTAAAGAAACGCCTTCTTCCCAAGGCATACCATATTTCAGTTTTGCAATTTCTGCCGAAAGCTCTTTTACGAACCTATCCACATGTTTCTTATGTACAAAAATGATTTTTAAAGCAGTACAACGTTGCCCATTGAAAGACAGCGACCCTAAGACGGTTTCTTTTACTGCCAAACTTAGATCAGCATTTGCGGTTACGATGGCCGCATTCTTTGCATCTAAACCTAAAATAGCACGTAAACGATTTACTTTAGGGTGCATTTTCTTCAACTCATTTGCGACTTTACTAGAGCCAATCAATGTTAACACATTGATTTTACCAGACTCCATTAAGCCTGGAATAATCTTATTACCGCGGCCATAAATGGTATTTACCACACCTTTAGGGAAATTATCTCTAAAAGCTTGCAACAACGGATAGAATAATAAAGTTCCATGTTTAGGTGGTTTAAACAAAATGGTGTTACCCATTATCAATGCCGGAATTAGAGTGGTAAAGGTTTCGTTTAAAGGATAATTAAACGGTCCCATACAAAGTACCACGCCTAGAGGAGAACGACGAATTTGGGCTACAATACCTTGTTCAATTGTAAAGCCTGCGGATTTTCTGTCGATATCCTTCAAGGCATCAATAGTAGCATTGATGTATTCGATGGTTCTGTCGAATTCCTTTACTGAGTCTCCGTAGGTTTTACCAATTTCCCACATGATCAGTTTTACTACTTCTTCCTTCTTCGCAATGATATCACGAGTGAACTTTTCTACACACTCAATACGTTGTGCTACGCTCATGGTTGGCCACTCTCCTCTGCCATTGTTATAGGCCGCTACAGCTGCATCTAAAGCAATTTGAGCTTCCTTCTCACCACAAAGTGGATAAGTGCCAATTAACTTTCGTTCTAAGCCTTTAGCGGTTTTAATACAAATTGGAGATAACACGGTGTGCACATCGCCAGACCAGGTTAACATGTCGCCATTAGATAGGTAACTACGCTGATCTAAAGGTCCATCCAGTGCATACGCTGCAGGGATGTCTGCTTCTACAGGAAAAAGATTTTCTAGGTTTAGTGACATTTTTGTTGATTTATTTACTTAGTTTATAGATTTACTAGATTTAATACTTAATAATATATCCTCTTCGGTTTAAAAAGAGGATATATTTATCGTTAAAGCTTAATCACTTTCATTTTTGGCACTAGGGATTTCATCACTATCCAAGCAATTAAATAAGCTACCGCACAAAATGAGAAGATGATAAAATAACCTGCTTCAATTCCTTGAAAACCCATGAATTTCATTTGCGTATTTGCAGAATAATCAAATAATACCCCAGAACCTTTGTTGATGATCGTTGAACCTAGACCGCCGGCTAAACCACCAATACCAGTAACCGTTGCGATGGCTTTTTTAGGAAAACTATCGCCAATGGTAGAGAATATATTTGCCGACCAAGATTGATGGGCTGCGCCAGCAATACCAATAATAATTACCGGAATCCAATAGGAAATATGTCCTAATGGCTGTGTAAACAAGGCCAAAAGTGGAAAAAAGGCAAAGATAAGCATCGCTTTCATACGACCTTCATAAGGGTTCATTTTCTTTTTGTCTACAAAGAAACTTGGTAACCAACCACCAAAAATTGATAATAAGGTAATGGCATATAAAATGAAAATCGCTAACTGTCCTTCTGTATCAGATGATTTGATATTATAAACTTCCGATAGGTATGCTGGCATCCAGAATAGATAAAACCACCAAACGCCATCAGTCATAAATTTACCAAAAACGAAGGCCCAAGTTTGTTTATAGCTGAAACATTTAGCAAAGGATAGTTTCTTTTCATCATTAGGTAAAGCTTCTACCTGGACTTGCAATTCTTCGTCCTGATTAATGTAGGCTAATTCTTCAGCATTTACTCTTGTATTGGCATCAGGTTTTTTATAGTAAAATACCCAAAAACCCATCCACACGAAACCCAACGCACCGATGATGATGAAGGACATTTCCCATCCATAGTATTTTGCAATTACTGGAATAGTTAATGGAGCTGCTAAAGCACCAATGGTTGCACCAGCATTAAAAATACTAGTTGCTAATGCCCTATCTTTCTTAGGAAAATATTCTGCTGTTGCTTTAATGGCCGCCGGAAAGTTACCCGCCTCACCTACCGCCAATACAAAACGGGCGAAAATGAAAAGTGTTACACTTACATTAATGATTAATGCAACATCATTTACCTGCTCAATGGCATGCTTTGCTCCTTCAAATCCTACAAACCAATTTCCAGTAATGATGCCAGAAGTTGCGATACCGCAGAATGCATGTAAAACAGCACCTACAGACCAAACTCCAATGGCCCAAAGGAAACCTTTTTTGGTATCCATCCAATCTACAAAACGACCAGCCAATAACATACTAACTGCATAGAAAATAGAGAACAAAGCTGTAATGTTTCCATAATCGTTATTTGTCCAATGAAATTCTGGGCTAATGAAATCTTTCCACGTTAACGAAAGTACTTGCCTGTCTAAATAGTTAATGGTTGTTGCAAAAAACAATAGCGCACAAATGGTCCATCTGTATTTGCTCGGTTTAACTTGGTTCATTTTGGTTATTTGGTTTATCCCGAAATTATCGGAGGTTAATTGTTTAAAGCCCCTCTCTGCCTTTGGCATCTCTCCCCAAAAGGGAGAGAAAATTGCTTAGGAATGTCAGTGCTTATTAATTCTAGTTTCTTACTTTTTCTATAATTTCAAAAGTCTTTTTAGTTAAAGACTCAATTTTTTCGTAATCGCGTTGCTCGATGACTGGCTTGCTTACTAGTTTGCTGCCCATGCCTACCGCACAAACGCCAGCTTTAAACCAGCTAGAAATGTTGTTTTCTTCAATCTCAACCCCTCCAGTTGGCACAAATAATTGACCTTGGAATAATTCTCTGATTGAAGAAAGGAAATCTGGGCCCAAAATATTTGCTGGGAATAATTTAATGATACCTGCTTGGTGTTGTTGCGCCAAATCGATTTCTGTTGGTGTCATACAACCTGGGATCCAAAGCAAACCTGCTTCATGAGTAACTTCAGCAACTTCTGGATTTACAATTGGACAAACAATAAAATCTGCCCCTGCAGCGATAAAATCTTTAGCTTGTTCTGCACTTTTAATTGTTCCAATGCCTAAGAACAGATCTTGCATTTCGGTTTTAAGTGCTTCCTTAAAAATTTTGAAGTTTTCTAAAGCTGCCGCACCTCTGTTGGTATATTCGAAAACACGAACGCCTCCTTTATACAGTGCCCTAATAATTTCTAAGCTGATTTGAGCATCTTCGTAATAAAATAGCGGCAACAATCCTTGGTTTTGTATCGCTTGTATAGTGGTTTCTTTATTCTTAGTCATTTTGGGCAATAGTCTGGTGAATGTCTTGAACAGTTGCAGTGGTACAATCGCTTGGAATGTACAATTTGTTATAAGCAGCGCCGGTTGCAAACTCTAAAATTTGCTGAGGCTCATGCTGATTGTAGAAGCCATAAATTAAGCCTCCCATGTAGCAATCACCACTTCCAACACGGTCTAAAATTTGTTCCGAAAGATATTCCTTCGATACAAATAATTGATTTTCAGTAAACAAAGTAGTATAATATCTGATACCCGCTTTGTAATCAAACCTAAAAGTATTGGCTACATGTTTACATTTCGGAAACTTAGCAATGATTTCCTTTGAAGTAATTTCGGCCTGTTTAAGATAGTTTTCTTTGGTATCAATCTCTACAATATCCAATGGCAAAGTAATACCTAACATTCTTTCAGCTGCCCAAATATTTCCCATTACCAAATCACAGTACTCTACCAAGCCAGGAACAATATCAATTGGCTCTTTGCCAAATTTCCAAAGCTTTGCTCTGTAATTTAAGTCGATAGAAATGGTAATACCTCGTTCGCTAGCTGCTTTTACGGCTTCTAAACAAATATCTGCTGCATCTTGATTTAACGCCGGGCAAATAGCACTGAAATGAAACCAAGATACATCTTGAAAAATCTCATCCCAGTTTAAAGTTCCAGGTTTAATGCTAGCGAAAGATGAATTAGCTCTATCGTAGATTACCCCTGCATTTTTGAGATCCTTACCTTTTGGCAAATAATACAAACCCAATCTATCGCCACTTAATTGTATTCTCGAAGAATCGATGTTGCATTTGTTAACGTAGTTGATGATTTGCTCTGACATAAAATTATCAGGCAATGCCGAAAAATAGGCCGATGGAACTTCCCAAAGCGCCAATGCTGTAGCCACGTTCAATTCTGCGCCACCAACATAAAAAGGTAATTGATTATCTGCTAACCATTGCCCATCGGTATCTGGACAAATGCGCAACAATAATTCCCCAAAACTTAAAACTTTCATTTTTACCCCCTAGGCCCCTAAAGGGGACCTTAGTTAATTTAAATATTTTACATCTACCCGCTAAAATTCCAATTTCAAGATGGAATATGTTTAACACCTTGTCAACATTACCCCTTTAGGGGGTTAGGGGTATTAAAAGCTAAAATAGGCTTTTGCATTGTTATAACAAATATTTTCAACTAATTGGCTAACCAATTTTATATCATTTGGGATTTCTCCGTTTTCAATATCTGTACCGAATAAATCGCACAAAATACGACGGAAATACTCGTGTCTAGGAAATGAAAGGAAACTTCTAGAATCGGTTAACATACCAACAAACTGACTTAACAAGCCCATATTTGATAAGGCATTAATTTGTTTGATCATGCCATCTTTTTGGTCTAAAAACCACCATCCAGAACCCCACTGCACTTTTCCAGCTACGGTACCATCCTGATAATTACCAATCATGGTCGCCATTAACTCGTTATCTGCCGGATTTAAGTTGTACAAAATAGTTTTAGCCAATTTATTACCAGCATCTAACTTATTTAAGAATTTAGACAGTTGTCTACCTTGTGAGAAGTCTCCGATAGAATCGAAACCTGTATCTGGACCTAATGAGCTCAACAAACGATCGTTGTTATTACGGATTGCGCCCAAATGATATTGCTGCACCCATCCTCTTTCGTGATCCCAAAGGGCAAATTGAAAAAGCATAGCTGATTTGAACTTCAAGTTCTCCTCTTTGGTAACTGCTTCTCCATTTCTAATTTTAAGGAAGATTTGAGCTACTTCTTCTTCGGTGTAGTCTTCCGCATAAATTTGCTCTAGACCGTGGTCAGAAACTGATGCACCATTTTCAACAAAGAAATCGTGACGAGATTTTAAAGCTGCTAAATATTCTTGATAGTCAGTGATCGGCTTCTCTACTATCGCAGCCAACTTATCTATGTATTGATTTAAACCTGCTACATCATCAGCGTTCATTGCTTTATCTGGTCTAAATGCAGGTAAAACAACTAAATCGATGCCGCTAGCTTTAATTTTTTGATGAAATTCCAAATTATCCAAAGGATCATCTGTAGTACACAAAGTTTTAACGTTCATCTTTTTCAATAAACCTAAAACGCTATACTCTTTGGTTTGAAGTTTCGCGTTACACTCATCCCAAATTTTCTTAGCCGTTGCTGGAGAAAGCAAATCGTGGATGTCAAAATAACGTTGTAGCTCCAAGTGTGTCCAGTGATACAACGGATTTCTTAAAGTATAAGGAACAGTTTCTGCCCATTTTTCGAACTTTTCCCAATCTGATGCACCGCCAGTAATGTAGTATTCGTCTACACCGAAAGTACGCATGGCACGCCATTTATAGTGGTCACCATATAGCCAAACCTGAGTAATATTTTCGAACTGTTTATCCTCAGCTATTTGCTCAGGAATTAAGTGATTATGGTAATCAATAATAGGCATGTGCTTTGCATAATCATGATACAAGGTACGTGCTGTCTCCGTTTGCAATAAAAAATTCTCGTCTAAAAACTTTTTCACTTATACTGGTTTTTATTTGTTTATTAGTTCATTGGTCATTTGTTCATTGGGCTTCGAGCCTATAACTCAAAACCCAAAACTCGTAACCTATTTATACTCCTCCGAAAATAGAGAAGCCGCCGTCTACACAAATCATGGCTCCCGTTACAAATCGAGAAGCATCGCTCAGTAACCAAACTAAAGCACCTTTCAGTTCATCTGGGTTACCAAAACGTTTAAAAGGAGTCTGTTGAATTACGGCACCACCTCTAGCGGTGTAACCACCATCTGGCGTAGTTAATAAATTGCGGTTTTGCTCTGTTAGAAAGAAACCTGGCGCTAAGGCGTTCATTCTAATTTTATCGCCATAACGGTTAGCCAACTCTACCGCAAACCATTGTGTGTAGCAATCTACAGCAGCTTTTCCCATGTTGTAACCTAGCACTCTGGTAATAGCTCTTTTCGAGTTCATCGATGAAATGTTTACGATACTTCCTTTACCAGTTTCGGCAATTGCTTTACCAAAAACCTGGGTAGGAATTAAAGTTCCCCAAAGGTTTAAGTCTAGTACAGTTTTCATTCCGTCCATCTTCATATCAAAGATGTCTTGTTCTGGTAATAAAACACCATCAGGCATGTTACCGCCAGCTGCATTTACTAGTCCATCAATTTTTCCATAAGCTGCTAATACTTTATCGCGAGCAGCAATTAACTGCTCTTCGTTCATGGCATCAGCGATTAAAGCAATGGCTTTACCGCCATTTTTATTGATTTCATCTGCACGCTCGTTGGCTACTTTTTCGTTTCTACCTAAAATACCAACTGTACCACCAGCCTCTACAATCGCATCGATGAAGGCCTTGCCTAATATTCCCGTACCGCCTGTTACAACGATAACTTTATCTTTTAATGAAAATGATTGCTCCATTTTATGTTATATAAAGCCCCACCCCTCCCCAATAGTGAAGGGAGCGCAAGGCGTTTAACCTATTTACTTTGTTTCTAGACTTATAGAAAACTTTTAAAGTTCTACTTTTAACTTTTTACTTACCTCAGCTCTCCTACTGCAAATGTGTCCATATCTGCATAATCTAAATTCTCGCCAGCCATACCCCAAATAAAGCTGTAGTTTTTAGTACCAGCACCAGAGTGGATACTCCAAGATGGTGATAAAACTGCTTCGTGGTTAGCCATCACAATGTGGCGAGTTTGTTGTGGTTGTCCCATAAAATGGATTACCCTTTGATCTGCCTCTACATCGAAATAGAAATAAACTTCCATTCTTCTATCGTGCGTATGAGGTGGGATAGTATTCCAGATAGAACCTGTAGCCAAAGAAGTTAAGCCCATTACCAACTGACAGCTTTGGATTCCATCTTTGTGGATGTAACGAGAAATGGTACGTTGGTTTGCTGTTTCTACAGCACCTAAATCTGCAGAAAAAACATCTGCATGACTAGCAAAAGTAGTTGGATAGCTTGTATGTGCAGGAGCCGAAAGTGCATAAAAAACAGCAGGATTGCTGCCATCTTTACTGCTAAATTTCACATCTTTAACGCCTTTACCAAGGTATAAACAATCTTTTTTATTTAGATCATAACTGGTTCCATCGGTAACAATAGTGCCTGCACCACCTACATTGATTACGCCTAGTTCCCTTCTTTCTAAGAAATAATCGGCACGTAAAATATCGTAATTACCTAAATCCACTACGCTATTTACTGGCGTAATTAATCCAGTAATCATTCTGTCGTAGTGTGAATAGACAAAGTTTGCTTTGTCCGTAGCTTTCAAGTCGTCCAACAAAAATCTCTCTCTGATTTTTTCGGTGTCGTAACTCTTGAAATCTTCTGAGTGTACTGCTTGTATTTGTTTCATTTTCTATATTTTGGGTCCATCATTAGAGGTTTTGGTTTGGTCCTCATTTTAATGACAGACGATTTTGGCTAATATACTCTTAAACGTTTCCTCAGACAAATGATAATTTATCCATAAATGATGATTTTGGCCAATACCTTTAACATCACATAGAACAAATAATGATTTGTGCCTTCAACACTCTTAATTTAAATATTGCTCAGGACAAATGATGATCTGTCCCTACAGAGACACACCTCTTTTCCAAGGAATGAAATCGTCTTGGTTTAATAAAACCGCTTTTGGAATTACCTCTCCACTTGCTGCTTTGATACAATATTCCAAAATATCCTCGCCCATTTCTTCAATGGTCTTCTCTCCTTCTATTACAGGTCCAGTATTGATATCAATAATATCTCCCATGCGTTTGGTTAAAGCGTTATTGGTGGCCACTTTAATTACTGGACAAACTGGATTTCCTGTTGGCGTTCCTAATCCTGTAGTAAATAAAATTAACGTTGCACCACTTGCAGCTTTACCTGTGGTAGCTTCAACATCGTTGCCAGGCGTACAAACTAGGTTTAAACCTGGTTTTACAGATGGTTCGGTATAATCCAATACATCTACAATTGGTGATGTACCACCTTTTTTGGCAGCACCGTTACTTTTAATTGCATCGGTAATTAAACCGTCTTTGATGTTACCTGGAGATGGGTTCATATGGAAACCAGAGCCTGCATTTTCTGCAGCTTCGCTATAAGCCCCCATTAACTTTATGAATTTCTTAGCCGACTGCTCTTCAATCGTTCTGTCTATCATATTTTGTTCTGCACCGCATAGTTCAGGGAATTCAGCCAATAAAACTGTACCACCTAAAGCCACTAATAAATCAGAACAATAACCTACAGCTGGGTTTGCCGAAATACCGCTAAAACCATCGCTACCACCACATTTTACACCTAAATTCATTTTACTTAATGGCGCTGGTGCTCGTTCGATTTTGTTGGCTTCTACCAAACCTTCGAAGGTTTTTTTGATCGCTAAAGCAATCATATTTTCTTCGCTTTGCGATTGCTGTTGCTCGAAAATATAAAGTGGTTTATCGAAATTCGGGTTACGCTCTCTTAAATCGGCAGTGAAATCTTGCACTTGCAAATTCTGACATCCTAGACTTAAAACGGTTACGCCCGCAACGTTTGGATGATCAGCATAAGCAGCTAATAATTTACTCAAAACCGCAGCATCTTGTCTAATACCGCCACATCCACCTTGATGGTTTAAAAACTTAATGCCATCTATATTTTTGAAAACACGTTCATTTCTCGAACCTTCAAACGCCATTGGCGCATCTAAAGAAGAAATATCAGTTCCGTTTTTAAAAGCTTCGATTAAGTGTTGCGTGTAGTTTTTATATTTCGCGGTTACGGCATAACCTAATTCGTTATGTAACGCTTCTCGGATGACGTCTAAGTTTCTGTTCTCGCAAAAAACCGTTGGAATAAACAACCAATAATTGGCTGTACCTACTTTTCCATCTGCACGGTGGTAGCCGTTAAAAGTTCTTCCTTCAAACTTAGAAACATCTGGCGCATGCCACTCGTAGTGATACGGACGATACTCATAAGGAGCAGCCGCGTGTTTAAGGTTATCGGTAGTCATTCGAGTTCCCAATTTAATTGGAAACTGTATTTTACCTACCAAAGTACCATACATATAAACCTCATCACCAGCCTGCATATCTTGCATATAGAATTTATGCTTGGCATCTACATCATCAACCAATTGATAATCTACTCCCTGATAAGCTACCAACTGACCGGCTTTAAGATCAGTTAATGCCACCAAAACATTATCTTTTGGATGTACTTTTAAAACTTGTTGCTTCATTATATCTCCTTAAGCTGTGCCGACAATAATTTAGACAGCGTTGCTTCTATTCCTTCTTCTATTATAGCTTGATATTGTTCTTTCACCGCGGGGATAAAGCCACTTAATTGTGTTAAATCTGCTCCCCAGAAAGTTTCATCAGCTAAAACTTCATTTACAAAACCATCTTGGTTTCGACTGTATTTGTCAAATAAATAAGGTGCAGAGTCATCGTTTAACCGATAACTCGCACCATTATCCAAACCAAAATATAGACCGTTCTCTTCTCTCTGAGCACGAGAGAAGGCCAAGTAAGCTGCAAAACCTAAAGCGATATGCGCAGGCACTTGATTAAATATTTTATAGTAATTCAATAACAATGGAAGAATACGAATTTTCATCTTCATGGTATATTGAAATGCAATACTTGTCCAAAAATGTTCGATAGAAGGATTAGCGAAACGATCTTTAACCGAGTTTGCAAAAGCATCACTTTGTTTTTTATCTACCTCGTAAGGAATTGCCGGAGCAATCTCTGTAGCCATTAACGTTTCGATGTAGTTTACCATCAATTCGTTATTCATGGCATTTTTCACAGTATCAATCCCTAAAAGGAAAGCAATACCCGAACTTAACGTATGCGTACCATTTAATAAACGCACTTTAAGTTCACGGTAAATTTCGATGTCTTCGGCAATGATTACGCCTTGATCTACCGTTGCAAAAGAAAGTACATCTGCTACTTGTTTACCACCTTCAATTGCCCAAAGGCGATAAGGTTCGGTCATAGACAACAAGCTGTCTTCGTAACCTAACTCCTCTTGTAAAGCTTGTATGGTTTCTGCATCAGGTTTTCCGGGCACAATTCTATCTACCAAAGAATTACAGAAAGTATTTGCTTGTGCCAACCAGGCTACAAAGCCAGCTTCTAACTTGTTAAAGTGGGCTAGTTTTAAAACTATTTCACCCAGTTTAGTTCCGTTATCAGGAATTAATTCGGTAGCTACAACAACTAAACCTTTGTTGTTATCGCCATTAAAAGCTTTGAAACGTTCGTATAAAACTGCTAACAATTTCGCTGGAAATGATGAAGGAGGATTAGCGCCGATGCTTTCTTCTACGTATTGGATACCTACTTCGGTAGTGTTAGAGACCACAACTTGCAGCTCTTCTGATTTAGCGATATCCAAAATTGCTTGCCAATCTTTTTCGGCGGCGATTACTCTGCTAATAGCTGATGAAATGATATTTTCTGAAACTGGTTGTCCGTTTTCGATACCACGAACGCAAAGCGTATAAAGTGCATCTTGCGAATCGAATTCTGAAGTGTTAGCACCTGTAGATTTTACTACGGCAACACGACCGTTGAACACACCTTCACGATTGGCTTTATCGATAAAATAATCTGGCAATCCACGTAATAACACCCCTGTTCCAAATTGCAAAACTTTCTCTGGTAAATCTAATATTTGCTGATTTGGTACAGCCACTTTATCTGTGGCAACGAATTTCAAATTATCTTTTGATAAAATCATTTCTTTACTAGCTTTTCATTTGTTTTTTAAGCTAGCCAACAGAAATATAGTACCGTTACTAGCATTTGGTCGAAACAATTCTACATAATTTATGCTAGTATAATCTTGATTTAAGTGCAAATATTTGCGCAATCGTTCCCGATAACGTAAAGCATTTTAAAGTATGGATAACTTGCTTTCGCTTTACAGCAATAATTAGTTGGGCTAATTTAAATTGGAAGTTTCGTTGGCCAAGATTTTTGTTGAAGGTAAACATGGTGATGGAGCGGAATAAGCAATCCAAATTAGGAACTCATTTGGTAAACTAAACGTCCGGTTCCGATGGATAATACAATACCCTTAAAACATAATCATAATTATTAAAGAGAATTTCGTTCAAGCGATAATGAACAAAATGAATAAGCTATCAGAGATAAAGCTGAAACGACTTATAAGCGACTTTAAAATTGAACACAATGAACAAAAAAGAATTAGCCTTCTAGGATATTTTTGTTATACCACAAAAAGGAGTAGTTTTTTAGCTAAAAAAAATATCTAAAGGTGGGTATAGGTTAAAACATTTATCGCTCATCGTCTTGCAAGTCCGTCGCTCATATACTCAACTTTTAGCCCCACTTTTCACTGTGATGTTAATGGTTTTCGCACGTGAGGCGATGGCGCAGTGCGCAGCGCCAACCAGGGTTTATGCAGATGCACAATCTTATGGAAGCTCTTCTGCGCTTGTAGCTTCAGCCAGTGTCAATAATCCAACCGCCGCCGTTGGAGCAAATTTGAGCACTAATGCTACGGCTTTAAATGTAGTGACCGTATTAGGAGAAGCTGAAGCATGGACACAGCTTAAATTTACAAATGCGAGTAACCCATCATTACCGCTTCCAGCCGGAACTACGACTTATGTAAAAATAGGAGGAGAAAGTGCTAGCGCACTGCTTGGACTTATTGGAGGATCAAGTTTACCAGTATACGCCTATAGTGGTGCCACTTCTACTTCAGATGGAACACGAATTATAGCCTCTAACGTATCCATAGCAAATCTTACAACTTTAGATGGTACAATATACCTTGCCATAACCCCTAACACTGCCTATAATGCCGTACGCATTGCATTAAATGCTTCTGTACTAATCGGCACTGGAAGGTTACTTATTTATCATGCATTTTATCAAACTTCGGGTGCAAGTTGCGATCCTACATTAGGTGCGTCTACTTCAATAGCCGGGCTCCTAAACCTGGGTGGAAACATTAATAACCCATTAAATGCCATTGATGGAAATTTGTCTACCTATTCAACTTTTAGTATGGGGCTGGTGGGCGCAGGTACTACGCTAAAAGAAAGGGTCTATTTTCCTGGACCATCTAATGATGGTGATGCCGCAACCATTACTTTTTCAATTCCTTCTTCTCTTTTACTTGATTTGAGTCTATTAAACAATATTTCTATTACGCCATATAATGGGAGCATCGCTGGCACTCCCATTAACTTAAGTTCCTTATTGTCGTTAGACCTTTTGTCTCTCCTTCGAGCAAATAATATTGTAACCGTATCTTTTGTACCTCCGACTAAATTCGACCGAATTGAAATTTCAATGGGATCCTTAGTTTCATTGTTAGCACAAATGAATCTTTATGAAGTTCAACGAACACCTGCAAAACCATCTTTTATTGCTCCATCGGCTTCGAGTGTTACAATATGTTATGGAAAGAGCGCCACACTTTCTTCTACTACTGGCTCCTGTAACGAACTACATTGGTACACGTCGGCCTCAGGCGGTACCGCTACTATTGGACCTACATATACAACAGGAAATCTAACTACAACAACGACATATTACGTAGCTGCCGCTAAAATTGGGTGCGCTGCCGAATCAGAGCGAGTTCCTGTAGTTGTCACAGTAAATCCCTTACCAACTGCTGTAATTTCAGGCACCGCTTCAGTGTGTATAAATGCTACTGCACCATCCATTACATTTACCGGAACTGGCAGTGTAGCACCCTATACATTTATTTATAAGATAGGCAATGGGACTAATCAAACGATACTATCTAATGCAGCTGGTGTAGCTATCATTTCAGTCCCTACAAGTGTTACAGGAACATTTATATATAGTTTGATAAGTGTATCAGATAGCAGTACTACAGCATGTGCACAGCAGCAAAATGGATTTGCCTCTGTTACCGTACTTCCAAAACCAAATGCTCCACCAATGACAGCAAACACCTATTAAAAAAGTAGTCTAAATTTTAATTCTTAAAACCTAAAGCAATGAACACAAAAATTACAACCTTACAAAAATTAGCGCTAACTGCCTTATTTTTATTTTTTGCGCAACTTACGTATGCAGCTAATTATTACGCCTATAAAAACCAAACAGTAACCATCAATACTGCCACTACGTTCGCTGAATATAGATGGATTTTCGTATCTAAAGCAGATGGTACAACAAATGAAGTTATCACAGGCCAAACAACTGCTACTTTAACCCAGACTTTTACTGTCGAAGGACTGTATAAATTAAGGGTTCAGGTTCGAAATACTGAGGGATGTTGGTCTGACATTGATACGTCAACAGATATTGACATCTTTGTGCTTCCTGATTTCACTGTCACAGTTGCTGCAGATGCAGGTAGCTCTACAACTTATTGTACAAATGTTGGTGCTGCCGATAGAACAAAATTATTGGCTACCGCTACAACTATAGGTAGTGTTACCCTACCTTCAGAGGTTACTTTTGTTCTTGCTGATTGGTATAAAACAGCTTCATCAGCAGGAGACATCGCCTCAATAACTCCATCTGCTACAAACACCAATCCGTATTTACTAACAGAGACAGCCGTAGGTACCCATTATTTTGTAGCAACTGGCAAATATTCAATTCCTGCAGGCAGACTGATTTCGGCAGCTGCCGCTCCAGTTAAATCAACAGCAACAACCATCACAATTAATCCAGCGCCAACAACACCAACTATTACTCCAACAGTAACAAACTAAGAGTTATACTCATGCCTAACAGAAAAATGGGTTTTGTATCGAGCATGTTGCTGCTTAGTGCAGCGGCATGCTTTGCACAATCTAGTCCGCAAATGGTGAATGTTCCGCAAGGGGCATCACTCAAATTGCGGGCTAATTCTGTTAATGCATCAAACTATCAGTGGCTTAAAGACGATCAGATGATCAGTGGAGCCAATGGACAAGATTTCAATGTGTCGGTTGCTGGAACGTACACTGTAATTTCTTACAACGCCGACGGATGTGCTTCGAATAAGTCGCCAGCTATTATCGTAACTTTTGCAACGCCTGCAACCAATCCGAAAGCCGACGTTATGGTCACTAAAACTGCGGAAAAGAGGGCCTTGACACTCAATGAAACATTCGACTATACCATTGTCGTTAAAAATAATGGCGCCGACAGGGCGACTAACATTAAAGTGACGGACGAATTACCGCCCGAGGTTGAATTTCAGCAACTAACTCCTACCGCAGGTACCGATGCGAAATATACCTTGTCAACAAGAACTGTTCTTTGGGAAATTAATGCTCTAGAAAATGGCGAGTATGCTGATCTCAAAATAAAAACCAAAGCAATTAAGCCAGGTATTGTACGCAACACCGCAAGGATATCTGCTGATCAAGAAGATCCAAATCTGGTAAACAATGTTTCTACAGCGAGCTCATCAGTTGCAGGCATTATTATTCCTAACGTATTTACACCAAATGGCGATGGTAAAAATGATACCTTCGAGATACCTGGAATAGAGTTATTTGAAAATGAAATCACCATCATGAACAGATGGGGAGGAACCGTTTACCTTAAAAAAGGCTATCAGAATGAATGGACTGGGCAAGGCCTCAACGAAGGAACGTATTTCTACTTATTAAAACTTAAAATAGACACAAAATGGGAGATCTATAAAGGTTATGTTACTTTGTTAAGGAACAAATAATGAGTGCAGAACCTTACTTTTATTCCTTGTCTACATTAAAAAAGATAACAGTTTCAATTCATTCCCCAATTTCTGTCTATTAGCCCATTAGGAAGCGATACTTATTTAAATAATTCGGCTTTAATGTATGCCACGATTTTTTTCCGAATAAATTAAAAGTTAGCTTAAAACAAAATTACTTCTGTTACGAATACTAAACCATTATAGAAATCAGATATCTATTCGCCCACTATTTAACTTCCACCTTTTTCATCCCTTCCCTGCCGTAAAAAACGGGAAAATACATCAGCTCTGCTTTTGCTGGATTTAGCACATAACTGCCCGTGTAACGTGGCATTAGATCTATCTCAAATGTGTATTTGCCTTGTTTCATCTTGGTGCAAAAAATAGATGTTTTGTTTTTAAAATATTCCCTGTGCGTTTCTACACCCAAAAAGTTCTGCATTTTATTTTCATAGCTACAGCCCGCCGGAATTGGAATTTCAATCATCACGTAATCTGCATCTGCCCTCGCCTCTATTTCTACTTTTAGTTTTGCGAAGGTGCCTGCTTTAAGTTTAGTAGTGGCTGTTCCATTTTGTAACAAAACAGAATTCACCTTAAAGTCTTTATCAACTTTGTTGGGTGCAGCATTTTGATATTGCTGATAAGCAGTAAAATACACAGCTGTTCTGCCGGTTTTCTGCACTCTTAAGTCTGAAGCATCTTCTATTATTTTATCAAAAGGAAATTGATTTACCACCTGCTCATTCACTTTAATTGATGCAGGTTCTGTTGTAGCATTTGTAGCCATAAATGCAGGTAAAATAGTTTCTAAAATCAAAGACGACTCGTATGTATTTCGCCATTGCCCGTCTTTACGTTGCTCCAAAAAGTAAAGTGCTATCTTCTCCAATTCATTTTCATAACCACCAGCGTTTTTCAATATTCGGTACGCTAATAAAGTATTTTGAATGCTATTATCCCAGAAACGGATATTTTCTTCGCCCCAATAAATACTGCCGAACATGGTTTGCTTTTTCAACTTAAATACAGCATTTAAGTCGATTTTTATGCCAGCCAATTGCTTCAACTCTAGCATTTCTAAAATCGAATAAACTGATGGTCTATATTCTCTCTGTTTAACAGCTAAAAGCTCAAGAGTTAAGCCTGCATTACGTTGCTTTTCTTTCTCCAGCTCTCTTTCTTCATAAGCTAAAACCCAGTCTTTAACATAGCTTTTACTATCTAATAAATGTAAAAGTCTAATCAGCTGTATGTCTTTATAACTAGGCATTTCTGCTAATTTACTTACCAAATAACGTTGAAGTAGAGGTTTATTTAAATCTATTGCATAGCCATCTTTTTGTGCCTGTAACAAAGCTTCTACTACGTGCAGGCTAATCCACATTTGCTCTTCGGTATTTTGCCACCAGCCCCAAGTTCCCTTTGGTGTTTTGTTTTGTTGCAGTTTTTTAAGGATGAAAGCAATGTCCTTTTCATGTGTAAATTTTTGGTCTAGGTATTTGCGCACACGTTTCTCTAACAGCAAAGCTTTGAGTTTTGACGCCAATTGTTCGTTACACAAATACTCATAATTACGCAGCTTGGTCATTTCATCCAACAATGTTGGAAAAATAGAAGCCTCGGCTCTTAGCGTGATTTTGCCCAACTGTTTATCGAAAGCATAATTTAAGGTCGTATCTCTAAGCAAAGCCGAAAAATAGCCTTTGGTTTCTTTAACACCAGCTTCAAACACTGGAATTTTTCTACGTTCGCCGTCGAAATAACCGCTTTCTTGTGTTAAAGTATATTCAAAATTTAGGCTATCCTTAGATGGTACAGTAATCGCCAAGGTATCAATTAGTGAGTTTTTGAACTTGACAGCAGAATTTCGCAACTCTTTCCCATTGTAAGAGAACCTGCGAACACCAGTTTCTTCTAACGGCGTGTAATTCATCAGTTTTCCAATTACATTAATGCTATCGCCAGCAACGGCAAAAAGCGGCGAAATAAAATTGGCGCTAAGCGATTTAAACGATTTGATACTGCCTTCGGTATATCCTGTTTGCTTATTTCCGTTCATGGCCATTACACGGGTTTTCCATTTAGTAATGTCATCTGGAAACTTCACGGTAAACTTTGCGATGCCATTTTCATCAGTAATTAATTTCGGTTGCCAAAAACCTTCATCGTTAAAATTTGTACGTATAGTTTGTTGTTGTGCAACAGCTTCTCCATTTACATTGGTAGCTAAATTGCCTTTTTTACTTTTGATAATGATTACACCATTTGCTGCTCTTGAACCGTAAATAGCAGTAGCACTCGCATCTTTAACTATGGTAATATCTTTTACAACATCTTTATCTAAGGTACTAATGTCGCCATCATAAGGCAGTCCATCTAAAATAATTAGCGGTTTTTGATTGGCATTGATACTATTGGAGCCTCTAACAGAAAGTACTACCTCTTGCAGTTCTACTCCTGCAGCACGACCTGCTAAAGAACCAACAAGCTCATTCGATGTGACAACAGAAACGCTACTGGCTAGGTTCTGCTTTTTCGTAGTACCATAACCAATCACCTCTATTCCTTTTAGCACATGACCAATGGTATCTAAAAAAATATCGTCGATTGTGGCACTATTTAAGTCGATAACTTTATCGTAATAACCGCTAGCAGATATTTTCAAGGCAGCTAACTCTGGTACTTTCAATTCAAATAATCCCTTAGCGTTGCTGATGGTTTGCACATCCAAATCCACTACTTTTACCGTAACATTTTTTAAAGGTTTGTTCGTTTCAGCTGATAAAACTCTTCCATTTAATACTTTTTTCAGTTCCTTTTTATCAAACATGTAACTATTGAAAAACTGCCTATGCTTTTCTAATATCACCTGATGACCAACGCCTGGCACCGCTTTGATAATGCTATCTAACTTTTGACTAAATACATCAGCAGGTGTAATTTTAAAACTGCTCCAACTATAGTAATTGGCTCCATTAGCTTTTACGGCAATGCTGTCGGTAATGAAATAACTATTATCCCTTAGTAGGAACAGCAATTTATATTTTCCACTTTCAAAATTATCAGTATTGATTTCACCTTTATAAATCCTTAAAAAATGAGGCTGGCTAGGTTTGAAAGCAATTACATTTTTGATATAGGGAATATGATTTGTAAAAGCTGTATCGATATCATATCTAAGTTTTCCAAAAGGCTTAACATTTTTATAATCAATATCAAATAATTGCGTAGTTCGACTGCGAAGGTTTAAAAAATCGAGCCAAACCTGGTCTATCTCTTTCTTTTTTAACGCATATTCATTAGCGATATTGGTATTTCCGTTACTACTGCTTGCATATAACCTGATATCAAATGCATATTTGGTTTTATTAGATTTCTGTTTGATTAAACCTGGCTCAAAAGTATAGGTATAACCTGCCTCTTTGGTAAAATTCTGATGCCATTTTTCGTTATCGAACACCAAGCTATTTTCTCTAATTGGACCGACCAAAAGTTCCCTATCATTACGATTGTTCGGGTTAATGAGTAAACGTGTGTCCGTTAACTGCGCAGAAACTGTTGTTTTGCCTAGATTAAAATTATTAGTAACTCTAATCATGTAATTATCCAGTTCTTGGCTTTCTTCTGTAGTAAGCGTATTTGGTTTCTTTATGGTCACCAGTTTGTTTGTACTATCTGCCAACACGCTAAAAATTGTTTTTTTACCAGCAGTAATATTGTAATTTTTTACAGTTATTAATTTATCCGCTGTACGGATTTTGAAATCGTGAAAACCAGGTTTTACCACAAAAGAATAACGTTGCAACTGCTGTGCCTGACTAAAAAATACAGGTACATTATCGATGTAAACAATACTGGCGGGCAAAATTGCGCCATCTAATACTGCAAACGGCGCAACTTGAGTAGTGGTATCATTTGTAGCTTCAATTACACTATAGGTTGGCTTTGGATGCATAAATCTGAAGTATTCAATACTATCTAGTCCTAAGCTTTTACTCCATTTTGCCCAAGTAGGCTGATCCAAGTTTTTGCCTGCACTACCATAAGCTTCATCGGCTTCAACTTTGATATTATTGTTTTTACGAATTAGATACTTCCTGCCCAAATAAGGTAAATTAACATCTGGTACATTCTTAAATTTCGCCGTAAATGCTTGCGCTGTCACATCAGTTTCGGCAACAGGTTTACGATTAATATCGGTTACCTGAACCAACATATTTACTTTTTGACCTGGATATACTAGCTCTGGCGCTACTAATTTTAGGTTTAATTGGTTCGGATTATAGAAAGCACTTACCTCACTTGTCTCCTCATCTCCATCCCAAATGTAGTTGATACGAATATGACTTGCTTTTTTACTATTATTTTTAATCAAGGTATCTAACTGATTAGCGTAACCTCTCAGGAAAACCTTATTGTTAGAAAAAATAGTGTACCAAAAAGGTATTTTATGCTCGTTGATAACTACCACTCGTAGGCTATCTTTATTTTGAACTGCATTAATTTCTACCTGAGGTTTTAAATCGGTAAGAAAAACAGTAGTAGTATCTTTTTGCGTTTCAATATTGTAATATTCAGCTCTGTAATCTGTTTTAATTGTATAAGGCAAAGTAATTTGTTGCGCATTTATTAGTACATCTCCAGAAGTGTAGCTAACAAGTTTAGCTTTTTGATTTGTACTTTTTCCATCTATCAAATATGAAATTGCCAAACTGTCTTTCTTAAATTCAGATTTTATCTGGAAAGGTTTAATTGCCTTTTTTGAAAGATTGGTGTAATTATAAGTCAATGATTTTGTTTCGGTTCGAACCTCATTATTGCTGTTTTGAAATTTTGCTTCCAAATTAAAGCTGAAATTAGCTTTCGGGAAAATATCAGCAGGTAAAACTAACTTGGTCTCGCCAACAGGATCTAATGTGATGCTCTTTTGCCAAAGCGTATCTGGAACAAAAACTTTTTGATCTGCATAGTAACTCACATAACTAGTAGTTAAAGTTAGCTCGACCCTACCGTCAGGAACGGCCAATTCGTTTTCGTCTGTAGCTTTAAAATAAACCGTAATCAAACTGTCTTTTGTTTGCTCGTTTCGATCTGTTCTAAGTGCAAAATCAAGCGATTTTAATTCATAATCTTCATAACGAAAACTATTGGCGATGCGGAAAGCCTTCTTCTTGTTTTTCGCTTTTTGCTCTAAACTTACGCTGTAATTTCTATCGAGTGTTAAATCTAAGCTATCTGCAAGCACAAAACTATACTCGTAGCCCCCATTTCTATAAGGATTTATAGTAGCTAAAGTTTTACCATCACCAATTTTCAAAACTACATCTGCAGGTTTATCTTTTATATCGCCACCTTTACGATTGATGACGAAAGCTTTAAATTTTACTGTATCTAAAGGTTTATAAATTGGTTTGCTAAACACCATGTAGCCAGCATATAAAGGTTTGGTAGTTTTCCTTTTATAAGAAGTTCTCTTAAATGGTTTCCAGAAATATTTAACCGGAAAAGAATGAGCAACTTTCTTGAAAAATGGCCAATCTCGTCGTTCCTCTAAATTATAATAGTTGTTGTTATCATCTAGCTCATATTCAAAGAAATTACTCACCCCTTCATGTACCACTTTGATCAACCCCTCCTCTTTAGGCTTTCCTTCTTCTTTACTATACGTACTCCGATATAACTTCGCATTGCTATCGTATTTTGCTTTTTTCTTTCCATCAATTTCTACTTGAGCATTAGCAATCAGGTTGCCTTTAACATCCACAATGTAAAACTGAAAATCTTTCTGATTATTGATGAAATGCAATGAAACGTTATTTTCTGACTTAAAGCTTGAGTTTAAAGAACTACCGCTCGCATTTACTAACAAGTAATTTCCAAAGGGCAAATCCTTCTTTCGATATTCTTTGTAGTAATCTGAGCTAATTAAGGTATGGTAAAAAGTCTCATTTACTTTTTTATCCTTGAGCAAACTAAATGCTTCCTTGTCGGTGATTTTATAAACAAATGTGGCATCGCTGGCTTGTTTACTTTTGGATAGTTTATTTTGTGCGAAAGTACTAAGTGTACATAAAAACGAAAGCAGTAGTAAGCGTAATTTCATAAGTATGGAGTTTATTATTGGATGTCGCAGAAGTCTATTTTCCACAATATCAGTAGATAAATAAAACTAATAATTTTCAGACTACTCCTTTAACTTTAGTATTTGCCGCTAACCTCTATTTATTTGTTACTTTCTATTTATTATTTGTTTTTAGGGCTCGATGATTTAAATTAGCCTCATGGACAACGAAATAAAAATACCTGTACTTAATGCCAAGCAAATTAGAGTTTTAGGTGCTTTGATGGAAAAAGCCAAAACTACTCCAGATTATTATCCAATGACGATGAATGGTTTGGTTGCAGCATGTAATCAAAAAACATCGAGAAAACCGGTGGTTAACTACGATGAAGAAACCATTGGCACAGCACTTAATTCCTTAAAAATAGGCGGCCTGATCTCTACCGCAACAGGTGGTTCTAGCAGAGCAACGAAGTACAAGCATAATTTCGCCATTGTTTATCCAATTTTACCTTCGGAAGTAGCAGTGATGTGTTTGCTTTTTCTCCGCGGACCACAAACTCCTGGAGAAATTAACACCAATTCTGGCAGATTATATGAGTTTGAAACTTTAGAAGAAGTTAACCAAACCTTAGAAAAATTAGCTAACGAAGGATATATTAAACAGCTACCAAAACGACCTGGACAAAAAGAACAACGTTATGCGCACCTTTTCAGTGGCGATGTAGAATTTAGTGATGAAGACTTTACTAGTGATGAAATTTCGACCAAATCTAATTCGGCTTTGGAAGAAAGAGTAGCCAAGTTGGAACTTGAACTGGCAGAAGTAAGAGAAAATTTAGATAGGCTGATGAAGGAGCTTTATTAGTGACAAGGGGGCTAGGTATTAGGGTTTAATATTTTTTTTGCATTACTAGAGCCTAATTCCTTTTCCCTAACAACTATCTTCTAAACAAATCTCTTTATCACTCTCAATCTGTGAGAATACCTATCTAACTCCATATTGTAAATTCCTTGGTTATCTATTGGATCTATACGTACCTTACCCGCAGAGTGGATAATTTTATCATTGCTTAACATCATGCCTACGTGGATAATCTTTCCCTCTTCATTATCAAAGAAAGCTAAATCTCCAAGTTTCGCTGAAGCTAAGAAATCTACCAATTCACCTTCCTCCACCTGCTGCGAAGCATCTCTACGTAATTGTTTACCCAGCAATTTATAAACGGTTTGCACAAAACCTGAGCAGTCGATACCAAAAAATGTACGACCACCCCATAAGTATGGTGAGTTTAAAAAGAACTTAGCAGTTGCTTCTACCTTAGTTGTAAACTCTAAAGGATTAGGAACGAAAGGTTCAGTTTTTACTTCAAAACGGTTATCACCCAAATAACAGTAACCATCTTGGTAGAACGGCAAAGTACTACCCGGGCTTAAGTAATATATTTCACCATTATCAGTCACCAATCTATTATCAAAGTTTATTGCAGTTACATATTTATAGCTTTGCTCATCATTGTATTGCAGCGCAGTAATTTGTTGCAACTGTTTATGATCCATCCAGCCCTTATAGTTATCGTGATGCGTCCTCACAAAACACCATTTTTCGGCCTTTTCCAAAACTAAAACTCTATCGCCAAAAAGCAATTGCGAAACGATTTCGCTTCTATCAGAAGGTTCACTCCTAAGCGGCGCTACGGCAATGCGACAAACATGATATTGATCCATATATTAATTATGTTGCGATAAAAGTAATTAATTATGTGATAAATATCAGTCTAATTTATGACCAATTGTGAGAAACTTTATGGCCTAGACTTTGTTATTTAGTAGAAACAAAAAACAATGCCATGAATTATAAAAGAATTTTAATTGCAGTAGACAATAGTATATCTGCAGAGAAAGCGGCTAAAGCCGGATACGAAATGGCCGCATTATATGGTGCAGAGGTAGCGTTATTAAACATTGTTGAACCTACTCCACCAATTGCAAATCCTGATTTCGGCTTCACTCCTGCAATTATCGACATTTATGATAATAGTCTCGAAAACAGCCATGTCTTACTAAAAGAGATTGAAAGTAAATTTGGTAACGACAGAAAAACCACTTACCTATCAGTGCTTGACACTGCAACCAATGGAATTTTACAGCAATCTGAAGAGTGGCAAGCAGATTTAATTGTAATAGGAACCCACGGAAGAACTGGATTAAACCACTTTTTAATGGGTAGCGTTGCGGAACACGTAGCGAGAAAAGCTGCATGCCCTGTATTGATTGTCCCAAACAAAGCGGAAGTCTAATGGTTAATGATTAATGGTAAACACTCATCAATTTACTTTGTTTAAACTGCTTAGAAATTTGATTATTGGTTATTAATTATTTATTGCTCAGTCATTAAATCAAGCTTCTTCGTATCTCAAAACATAACTTCTGTATAAGCTACTTAAAGCAAAAGTTCTTTCTAAAATGATCAACGCTATGGTGGGCAAAAATATTAACTCTACCCAATCTAATTTATAAAAGACAAATCCGAAAAGAAAAATAAGCCTTACACATTCTAAGTAATAAATCCATCGGCGCTGTTCTAATAAAGCTCCGCAGTTGATCAAAGTGATGAGCACAAATAGTGCAATCAAAATACCATCAGCTAAATCTAAATAAAACCAAAATGCCGTTGTTATCGTCAAAATAACTACACTTAGCACCAGCTAGATATTGATATAGCCCTTTAGCTTAAATTTAGCAGGAGCTTTTGCCTTATGTTGTAAATATCTACGTTCTAAAACCGGACGAATATCCTGATCTAACAAAGCTGGGCTACCGAAAATCACCTTAAGTTTATTTGAAAAACCCCGAGTTCTGTTGCAAGCCTCAATAATTTCTAAATAGTAATGAAAATGCTGCCACAAAAAACTATGACTTTTTATAGGATGTGTTAGTCCGTAGGTTGGCGTTTCTTCTTCCTTCTGATAGGTACCAAACATTTTATCCCAAAATGTAAATACATCTCCATAATTCTTGTCCAAATATTTAACATCACTAGCATGATGAACACCATGTAGTGATGGCGTAATGAGGATATTCTCCAACCATCCGAGTTTACCAATCATCTGCGTATGTGTAAAAAACGAATAAGCACCATGCACCGTTAAAATTACAGTCACCATTAGCGGATGAAAACCCAATAAAGGCAAAGCACACCAAAATACACCTCTAATTAATGCCTGAAAAGTAGTAATACGAGCCGAAACCGTTAAGTTAAATTCTTCACTCTGATGGTGAACAATATGCGCCGCCCACAAAAAATTAACTTCGTGTCCTAAACGATGATACCAGTACCAAACAAAATCTGTAGCAAGAATTAACAAAACCCAAACCCACCAAGCATTCGGAATATCAAACAATGCATAATGCTGATAAACGTAGTTAAACAATTCGTAAAATCTAGCAGCGATGAAAAGGTTCAATAATCGCTCTGCGATACCGATACTGATGTTAGAAACAGAGCTTTCGTACTTAAATAAATGTGCTTTCTTTTTGCTTACGGCAAGCATATATTCTAAATACACAAACAAGAGAAAAGCAGGTATGGCAAAGGCCAAATAATTTATCTTTTCCATCTTAAGACGCTAGAAAATTACTCACATAACCATTAAACAGTTCGGGCTGCTCCATCATTGGTGCATGACCACAACGATCTATATAATGCAAAGTAGCATTAGGCAAATGCTGATAAAATTCTTCAGCAACTTCTGGAGGTGTAACAATATCTTGTAGCCCCCAAATCAGCAGAACAGGTATTTTGATGAAATGTAAAAAGTCTTTCAAATTCTGCTTCTGCGCATCTCTGGCTAGCATAATCACAGATAGCGCTTTGGTTTTCTGTTGAACGATATCGAATACATACGAAACCATTTCTTCATCCACGACTTCTTTCCTATCAAAAACATCTTCTACTTTTTGTTTGATGTACTGATAATCTTTAACTCTTGGAAAAGTACCTCCGAAAGAGTTTTCGTATAAACCAGAACTACCAGTAAGCACCAAACGCTCTACCTTTTCCGGATATTTTAAAGTGTATAGCAAAGCCACATGACCACCCAAAGAATTACCAATTAATATTGGATTTTTGATTTGGTTCTCGATGAGATAGTCTTCTAAGAAATCTACCAACTTGTTTAATCCGCCACCTAAAAAATGATTAAAAAGCGGTAATTGAGGTGTCCATACCTGGTATTTTGGTGAAAGTTCTTGTTGTACAGCTTTCCAATTACTAAGGTTGCCAAACAAACCATGCAAAAGCACAATATCTTTCGCAACCGTTGTTGTATAATGTATTGGATGAACAGTTAATGTCTGATTGATTTGTAATTGCATATGTTAAAGCTTTCGGTAAAAACCGTCAATGCTTCAAAATTAGCAATATTTTTCAAAAGACTACTATTTCTATAGATTAAATATTTATTAAAGTTATTTTGCCACAGTGCACGGGTTAATTTTCAGGTATGGTGTAATAATATAGTCGAATAAAAAATATATTATCTGTATACCTGTAGCTCATATTTCTAAAATCACATTCTTTGTCAACTCATTATTTACAGTACGCCAAATACGTAATGGATTTTGATTTTTCAGTTCTTCCGGCAAAAATTCATTATCCCAGTTCTGAAAACTCACAGGTCTAGCAAAACGTTTGATACCATCTGCTCCTACAGCAGTAAATCTGCTATCTGTTGAAGACGGAAACGGGCCACCATGATGCATGGCCAAAGCTACTTCTACTCCAGTTGGAACACCATTCAAAACCAATCTTCCACACTTCTCTCTAAGTACATTCAGCAAATGTGAATGGTTTTCGATGTCTGTTGACGTAGCCATTAAGGTAGTCGTCAATTGACCTTCCAAGTTTTCAGCTACTGTTAAAAGCTCTTGTTCATCTTCACAAACTACTAACAAAGAATAAGGACCAAAGACCTCCTCATGTAGCTGATGATTGCTTAAAAACGATTTTCCAGAAACTGCCGCAATGGTAATGATACCTTTCTGATCATTTTCGTCCATATCACTCTGATAAATAACATCTACACTATCCTGAGTGAGTGCTTTTTCTCTATTTTCTCTGAAGCTTTTAGCGATACCCTTGTGTAGCATTTCTACAGGTTCTACTTTTTTTACACCTGCTATCAATTGGTTAATGTACAAATCCAAGGCATCACTTCTAATAGCAATCACCAATCCTGGATTAGTACAAAACTGCCCCATATCTTGGGTAATAGACCGACTTAATTGTTCTGCAATCCATTGATAATCCTCTTCCAATTTATTTGGCAATAAAAACACTGGATTAACACTTCCCATTTCTGCAAAAACAGGAATTGGCGTTTTACGTTGATTAGCCAAATCAAATAAAGCCCTTCCGCCTCCGTAAGATCCAGTAAAACCTACGGCTTTCACCATATCGTGTTTTACCAAATACTCTCCTACTTTAAAATCTGCTCCGTAAACGTGAGCAAAAATTCCCTCCGGCATGTTACATTTATCTGCCGCTGCTAAAATCGCATTTGCCACTAAAGTGGAAGTTTTTACATGGGCAGGATGCGCTTTAACAATCACAGGACAACCTGCTGCAAAAGCACAAGCAGTATCGCCGCCAGCAGTTGAATAAGCAAAAGGAAAGTTACTAGCTCCAAAAATAACTACAGATCCCAAAGGCACCAGCATCTTTCTTAAATCAGGTTTTGGCGGAGTAACGTTGGCATTGCCCACATCAATACGAGCCTCTAACCAATTACCTTGTTCTGCTGCATCCGCATAACTATTCAGCTGAAATATGGTTCGTTTTAGTTCCGCATATAACCGCTTCTCTGATAAATGAGTTTCCTCGGCAGCAACTTTAATCAATTCTTCTCCCAAAGCCTCTATTTCTACAGCGATGGCACACATGAAATTAGCTCTTTCTTTAAGTGATGAGTTTTTATACTGATAAAATGCAGCTTTAGATTTAGCTAAAATCTGATCGATCTCTTGAGGTTTGTGGTCTGTATACATAGTTATCAATTAACAGTTAAAGGTAGGTATTGTTGAGATATTTGATCCATCGGCTCATTAGGGTTTTGTTTAATTGATTATTTGTTTAACTGTAAACTGACATTTGTCAACTGAAAACCTTCCAAACTTGTAATTAATAACCTCGTAATTTCTTTTGACTATTGGATATTGATTATTGGTCATTGATTATTGCTTAACTGCTAAATTATCCATTACTTTGAAATACTAACATATTATAACAAATGACACACTTAGAAAAGTTAGCTGCCATCCGTAATTTGATGAAAAAAGATGGTGTTGATGCCTATATCATTCCATCTGCAGACCCGCATATTAGCGAGTACCTGCCAAATTTTTATAAAAGTATTCCTTTCGTAACTGGATTTAAAGGTTCGGTAAGCACCGTAGTAATTACTCAGGATTTTGCTGGTTTATGGGCAGATTCGAGATATTTTGTACAAGCAGAAGAACAATTAAAAGGAAGCGGATTTGAGCTAGTTAAACTGAAAGCACAGGGCGTGGCGGAATATATTGACTGGTTAGATGAAACACTGCCCGAGGGAAGTAAAATTGCTTTCGACGAAAAGACCGTTTCAGTTTTGTTAGGTTTACAATTAGAAAAACAATTAGCTTTCAAAAAAATCAGTTTTGAGAACCAAGATTATGTTGGTCAGATCTGGAATGACAGACCTGCACTACCTGCTGAACCAGCTTTTTTATTGGCTGATGAGGTAGTGGGCCAATCTGTACCAAGCAAGTTAGCAACAATTAGAGCGTCATTAAAAAAACAACGTGTGGCTTATCATTTGGTGTCATCATTAGATGATATGGCTTGGATTTTTAATTTGAGAGGTCAGGATGTAGGTTACAATCCTGTTGTGCTAAGCTTTGCGTTAATTGCTGAGGATAAAGCAACGATCTACGTAGATAAAAACAAGTTAACTGCTGCTGATTTGGCTACTTTAGCTAACCAGGGTGTAACCATCGCAGCTTACGATGATTTAGCTACCGATTTACAACAACTCCCTGCTAATAACAATATCTTAATTGACCCGAAACGCAACTGCTATTTCATGTATAAGCAAGTCGCTGCTGGTGTACAGAAAGTGATCGAAACCAATCCTTCAACTTACCTAAAAGCAATTAAAAACGAAGTTGAGGTGGCTAATACGCGTACAGCGATGATTAAAGACGGCGCAGCAATGACCAAGTTCTTTAAATGGGTAAAGGAAAATGTAGGTAAAATAAAAATCACGGAATTATCAGCTGCTGAAGTATTGAAGAACTTTAGAGCAGAACAAGAAGGCTTTGTTGGCGAAAGTTTCAATACCATTGCAGGTTATAAAGCTCATGGTGCTTTACCGCATTATGCAGCTACTACAGAAAGTGATGTGGTAGTAGAAGCTGATGGTTTGTTCTTGGTAGACTCTGGCGGCCAGTATCTTTACGGCACCACAGATATCACTCGTGTAATCCCAATGGGAAATAATACGGATGAAGAAAGTACTGACTATACTTTGGTACTAAAAGCGATGATTGAAGGTTGTAAAACTCGTTTCCCGAAAGGAACTTGCGGTTATCAAATTGATGCGATTACCCGCAGGCCAATGTGGGATTATGCTTTAAACTACGGTCATGGTACTGGTCATGGTGTAGGTTATTATTTAAATGTACACGAAGGTCCGCATGTATTCAATGCTTCGGCAACGCCAATCGCTATTGAGTTAGGAACTATTACTTCAATTGAGCCAGGAATTTATCGTAACGGTAAACATGGTGTTCGTATCGAAAACTTAGTTTTAACAGTTAAAGATGAAGCTAATGAGTTTAACGAATTTTATGCTTTTGAAAGTTTAACTCTTGCTCCTATTGATACTACTTTGGTAAAGAAGGAATTATTAGAAACATCGCACATCAATTGGTTAAACCAATATCATCAGGAGGTTTATGAGAAAGTAAGCCCTTTATTAAATGAAGATGAGAAGGCGTTTTTGAAAGATATGACGAAGGCGATATAAAGTTCTCCTCGATGCGTCATTCCGGATTTATTCCGGAATCGTAAAGCGTAAAGCTAGCTTTACGCTTTACGATTCCCGCCTACGCGGGAATGACATAAGAACTCATAAAAAGAAAGCCGAGCATTTGCTCGGCTTTCTTTTTATGACAACTCAAACTTATACCCTACTCCTTTAACCGTAGAGACATAGTTCTCGCCTAGTTTCTCTCGCAATTTTCTGATGTGAACATCGATGGTTCTATTGGTAACTACTACCGAGTCTTCCCAAATGTTTTTCAGTATCGCCTCTCTAGTATAAACCTTACCTGGTTTAGAAGCTAGCAAATAAAGCAATTCAAACTCTTTTTTTGCCAAAACTACTTTCTCACCAGCTTGATAAACTAAATAAGATTCGCGGTCTATAACTAAATCACCTATTTCTAATTTATTCTCAGAAACATCTTCGCTGCTTGCATTACGACGTAAAATAGCGTTGATACGACTTACTAATGCTCTTGGCTTAATCGGCTTAGCGATGTAATCATCAGCGCCAACATTAAAACCAGCGATTTCAGAGTACTCTTCGCTTCTAGCAGTTAAAAACACCATAAACGTGTTCTTAAACTCTGGAATAGCTCTCATTAATCGGCAAGCCTCAATGCCATCCATTTTAGGCATCATGATATCCAAAATGATCAAATCTGGCTGAACCTTTTTAGCTACATTAATTCCGTCCTGACCATTGCTTGCCAAAAAAACTTGGTAACCTTCTTTCTTTAAATTGTATTCAATCAATTCAAGAATATCTGGTTCGTCATCAACAATTAAAATCTTCTGTTTAGCTGTACTCATTATAGTTTTAATTTGTTACGAAAGTAAGTATACAGTTGCAACATTTAGTTAAAACTAAGTTAACAAATTGTTAAGACCAAACCATATCTTAACATAGAATTAGAGTTTAGCTAAGGTTTTGTTTAAAAAAGCATCCAACTCCTCGCCTCTTAAGTCTCTAGCAATAATCTTGCCTTGCGGGTCTATTAAAAACGAGCTAGGGATTGCTTCTACTTGATAAAGTTTCACTGTTGATCCTTCAAAATCATTCAATTCACCAGCTTGATCCCAGATTAAATTATCTTGTTTGATAGCCTGCATCCAAGCATTTTTATCTTTATCTAGAGATATACCCAATACTGTAAAATTTCTGTTTCTAAATGTCTGATAAGCTTTCACCACATTAGGGTTTTCAGCTCTGCAAGGCCCGCACCAAGAAGCCCAGAAATCTAGCAATACATATTTGCCACGATAGTCTGTTAGTTTAATTTGCTTACCATCTATACTTGGAATTGTGAAATCTGGAGCTATTTGACCAACTTGTACCGCTTTTAGTCTCAACACTTTCTCTACAAAATTTTTCACTGCCGAATGCTGCCTTAAACTTTGATCAACTTTTTCGGCATAAGCTACCATTGCTTGTTCGTTACCTTGCGGATTTACCAAACTAATTGCATAAAAACTAACCAAAGATTTATTGTTATCCATGGCAAATTTGATGATAGCTTGGTTAAGCTCGTTTAAAGCATTGTTGTAAACTGGCGACAATTCCTGTAAAAGTTCATCTCTTTTATCTGGTTGCGAAGCTACTTTTTCTTCAAATTGTTTACTTACTTCAAAAATCTTTTGCTGAAACTTGATCTTTAAATCGTTGAATTCGGCAAGTTTGGTAGCATCTTCCCCGCCTTGAATGGTGTAATGTTGATTTTTATCATTTACATCCGCTGTAATCTCTACCTCATCACCATTTTTAGCAATTACAATGTATTCGTTACTTAGGTAATTTACCCTAAAAAAATCAGCTTCTGGTTTGGTATTGGTAAACTTAAATTCACCATTTGTAGATAAATTAGTAGAATCTAACAAGACCATGTTATTGCTGGCCATTCCGTAGAGGTAGACTTTATTTTTTGCCTCGGCGTTAGTTAATTTTCCACTTATTGTAAATCTTGATTTATCTTTACAAGCTGTGAATATGCTTATCGTCGCTAATAATAATATCGTTAGTTTCTTCATATCAATGAGTAAATTTTAATTGAGTAAATGATTGAGTTTGGTAATCTTCGGACATCAAACCTTCAGACTATTTTAGCTTCTCCAAAATCAATTCGTTTAATTTTTTCGCATCTGCTTTACCTTTGGCAAGTTTCATCACTTCGCCAACAAACAAACCTAGAACGCCTTTCTTGCCTTTTTTGTATGCTTCAACTTGTGGCTGATACTTAGAAAGTACTTCATCAATTAGACCAGAAATGGCATCCGCATCTTCAACAATGATCAAATTCAGTTGTTTGGCAAGATCTGCAGCATTTGCATTATTATCTTTTTCAAGGGCTGGCAGCAATTGTTGTAAAGCATTTTGTTGGGAGATTTTCTTGTCATCTACCAAATTAATAGCCTGAGCTAACTGAGATGGACTTACTGTATAGGCTGCTATTTCGATTTGCTTTTCGTTTAAAATTGCTCTAACACTGCCCAACAACCAATTGATTAAGCTTTTTTTATTGTTCACCTGCTCCTTCGCAGCAGTATAATATTGGTACAGCGATTTATCATCAGCTAAAACTGCAGCTTCCGAAAGGTTAATTCCCAATTCGTTAACCAAATGTTGTGCAATTTCTTTTGGTAAAGTAGGCATAGCCGATTTAACTTTTGCCAACCATTCATCAGAAATAATTACTGGAGGCAAATCTGGATCTGGGAAGTAGCGATAATCATTAGCTTCTTCTTTGCTACGCATTGGCGAAGTAGTGCCTGCATCGGCATCGAAGTTTAAGGTACTTTGGATAATTTCTCCACCGGCAGATACCACTTCTACCTGTCTGCCAAATTCAAAATCCATAGCTCTGCGCACATTACGAATGGAGTTTACATTTTTCACTTCGCACCTGGTACCAAAAGCAGTTGTCCCTTTCTCTCGGATAGAAATATTAGCATCGCAACGTAAAGAGCCTTCTTCCATGTTACCATCGCTTACATCTAGGAAACGTACCAATTGTCTAATCTCGGTTAACAAGGCTGCCGCTTCTTCCGAACTACGGATATCTGGTTCAGTTACAATTTCTATCAAAGGAACGCCGGCACGGTTCAAATCTACAAAGGAGAATTGGTCGTCTTGATCATGCATGCTCTTGCCAGCGTCTTCTTCTAAATGAATACGATTAATGCCAATTCTCTTTTCAGAGCCATCACTTAAACGTACATTGATATAGCCATTTTTACAAATTGGACTATTATCTTGGGTAATTTGATATCCCTTTGGCAAATCGGCATAGAAATAGTTTTTTCTATCAAAAAAGTTGTATTGATTGATTTCGCAATTTAACGCCAAACCAATTCTCATCGCTTTTTCGATCACCTCTTTATTTAATTTAGGAAGCGCTCCTGGCAAGCCTAAAGAAACGGTAGAAATATGTTCATTTGGTTCAGCGCCAAAAGCAGCACTATCGGAACAAAATATCTTTGATTGTGTATTTAACTGAACATGTATCTCTAAGCCCGAAACGAGCTCGAAATTGCCAGTATCTTTTGAAATAGTAGTTGTACTCATTAATCGAATTTAGGTCGCTATACCTTCTTCTTAAGCTTTTCAAATATAGTGATAATCTATATACGAATAAGGTTTTTCGGCGCAGATACCGAGATTTAAAGCTAATTGTAAGTCACAAAATAACTCTTGATGCAGTTACGTTATAGTTATATGGCTACAAAATATTGGAATGTATCAATTATGTAGCAGGGATATTTGTGTTTTTAAATGGCACGGTATTCGTATACATTTTAGTAACACACAAAAACTAACATAATATGAAACGATTAATCATGATGTTTACAGTTGCTATAGTAGCAGCGACATTGCAAACAGCCAACGCTCAAGTAAGTTTAAATATCAACATTGGCGCTCAGCCAAGGTATGGTTATTACACTGACTACTATGCTAGACCAGTTGTTCATCGTACTTATTACGCCCCAACGAGGTATGTTTATGTAGATAGAAATTATTATAGATCTAATAAATATTATAGACCAGGAAAAGCTAAGCATTATTACAGCACCTCATCTAGATATTACAGTAACAAAAAAGTTCATTACAAACACCATAATAAATCTTACAAAAACCATAGAGGTAATGGAAGAGGAAGACATTAATCTATCAATTTAAAACAAAACAAATGAAAAAGTTAATCTTATCGATGATGTTGGCAGCGGCGTCATTGACCTACAGCAAGGTAAATGCTCAAATCAATGTAAATTTGAACATAGGATCACAGCCCTTGTGGGGACCAGTTGGATATGACCACGTAGATTATTACTATTTGCCCGATATAGAAAGCTATTACTCTGTACCGAAGAAACAGTTTGTCTATTTAAATAACGGCAACTGGGTTTTTAGTAACTCACTACCTTCTCAATATAGCAACTATAACTTATATAATGGCTATAAGGTGGTAATTAACGAGGATAGGCCTTACTCAAACTTTAATAACCACAAAGTTAAATACGCTAAGTATAAAAATTGGAACGGCAAACAGGGTGTCATTAAGAACAGTAATGATAAAAAATATTACGTTGTAAAAGGTCACCCGCATGGTATGCCACCAGGACAAGCGAAGAAAATTTTTAATGGTAATGGAAAAGGGAATGCCAAAAACCATAAAAAGAATAAACATTAATTAAAAAACAGCGAAGCCTAAGATTTAAATCTTAGGCTTCGCTGTTTTTTAAAATCTTTTACCGATCGTTATTCCGCCTCTAGGATAAACCTCTACATTTGAATTTCCGAAAAGCCTACCTACACCCCCATAAATCTCTCCCACAAATCCATTTTTAGTCAAAAATTTACCACCAGCGGCAATTCCCAATCCAAAGTTCGTATAATCTCTTCTCGTTTCACCATTGTTCTGATTATAGGTAGTACCATTATAGGTGTAAGAGAAATCATAATAATAATCTCTACTTCCAATTACTGCTGCATTACCTTCAACAAAAAAACCACTAGCTTTTTTACTTCCAAAGTAAATCCTAAAATTTGGTATTATACCAAATCTATAATCTACATTATCCTCTAACCCAACTAAAGCCGCTACACCAATACTCATGTCGTCTTTAATTATTCTTTCATAGTTTAACTCCAGTATACCAGCTACAGCATAACCTAGGTTAAGTTTTAATTCATTGTTTCCATTAATTTTAGGATTTACTGAAGTGGTGTCTTTTGCATTTTTATTTTCTTGGGCAATAGCCAAGGTTGTTAAACCCGCAAATAGCAGCGTTAATAGATTTTTCTTCATTTAATATATCATTTATAGTTTACGTAGTAATTTCCAAACTGAAGTTGTTTACACTTTAAATACGACGCAAAAAAATAAAACGCTACATCATGCATCTGAAATCTTCGAAACCTATAACTATCGGTAGATAGTCTGAACTTGGCATCTGCTTAACATAATCACTCACGCGATTACCTTAACAAAGGCCAGACTAGGTCACGATTAACTAGGAAAAAGAATTGGTAGAGCGTTAATTTTAATTAGTTATTTCAAGAATGACTTAGCTTTTTCAATAGCCCTATCCATACCAGAAGCATCTTTACCACCAGCAGTAGCATAGAAAGGTTGGCCACCGCCACCACCTTGAATTTCTTTCGCTAATTCACGTACGATTTGTCCAGCATTGTAGCCTTTTTCTTTCACCAATTCATCATCAATAGCTACGGTAAGCTGAGGTTTGCCATCAATCACCACACCTAAAACCAAGAATAAATTCTGCACCGCTCCTTTAACCGCATAAGCTAAAGTCTTAACTGCATCGGCATTTGGCAAGTCTACTTTGGTTGCGATAAAATTCACACCATCAACGTTTTGCATTTGCTTTTCTAAATCAGTTCTTAAAGCCACTGCTCTTTCAGTAATGCTCTTTTCAATCTCTTTTTTAAGTGCACTGTTATCATCAATGATTTTACCTAAAGCAGAAACGAAATCTTTCGGATTATTTAATAATACCGTTAAGTTCTTCACTAAATCGAAATGCTCGCGAATAACAGCTGCAGAACGCTCACCAGTAATCGCTTCTATCCTACGCACACCTGCGGCAACAGCACTTTCAGAAGTCAGCTTGAAGAAACCGATTTGACCAGTAGCTTTTACGTGAGTACCGCCACAAAGTTCTTTTGAAAAATGGTCATCAAAAGTAATCACACGAACGAAATCGCCATATTTTTCGCCAAACAAAGCAGTAACTCCACTATCTATTGCCTCTTGGTAAGGCACGTTTCTTTGTTCTTTTAGCGGGATATTCTCCCTGATTTTTGCATTAACAATATCTTCAATTTGGTTCAGCTCTTCATCTGTTACTTTCGCAAAATGTGAGAAATCGAAACGTAAGTAATCTGAGTTCACCAAACTACCTTTTTGATTAACATGGCTACCTAAAACTTGTTTCATCGCAGCATGTAGCAAATGGGTAGCCGAGTGGTTATTTTCTGAAGCTTGACGTTTGTCTTCATCAATTACCGCCCAGAATCTACCTTCTAAATCAACCGGTAAAGTGTCTGCAAAGTGTACAATTACGCCATTTTCCTTTTTAGTATCTGTAATTTCTACCCAAAACTGGCGACTGTGATCTTCTAGTCTACCCGTATCACCCACCTGACCTCCACTTTCTGCGTAGAAGGGCGTTTGAGCCAATACAATTTGATATTGCTCTTTCCCTTTAGCAGTAACCTTTCTGTATTTGATGATTTCAGTTTCTGTCTCTGTTAAATCGTATCCTACAAATTCAGTTTCTCTGTCTTCGTTTACAATTACCCAATCTCCAGTATCAATTGCCGTTGCCGCACGAGAACGATTTTTTTGTTCTTCCAACGCTTTGTTGAAACCTTCCATATCAACCGACAAGCCCTTTTCGCGAGCCATTAAATCAGTTAAATCTATCGGGAACCCAAAAGTATCATACAATTCGAAAGCAAAATTTCCATCTATAATTTTACCACCATCGTATTTCTCGAAACGCTGAATACCTGTAGCCAAAGTTCTTAAGAATGAAACCTCTTCCTCTAATACTACTTTTTGTACGAAATCCTTTTGCAAATTCAATTCATCAAAAACGCCATTAAATTGCTCCGCTAAAACAGGAACCAATTGATTTAAAAACGGTTCTTTTAAGTTCAAGAAAGTGTAAGCGTAACGCACTGCTCTGCGTAAAATACGACGGATAACATAACCTGCTTTGTTATTTGAAGGCAACTGTCCGTCAGCAATTACAAACGAGATGGCACGAATGTGATCTGCCATTACACGCATGGCTACAGCCTCGTTCCAACCTTTTTCGCCGGGTTCGGCAGCACCTACATATTCAAATCCAGATTTTTCTGCAATGAAATTGATTAATGGAGTGAAAACATCGGTATCGTAATTAGACGTTTTGTCCTGTAAAACACGCACCAAACGCTCAAAACCCATTCCTGTATCTACGTGTTTAGCTGGAAGAGGTTTCAAAGAACCATCTTTCAAGCGATTAAACTGCATGAATACGTTATTCCAAATTTCAATTACCTGAGGGTGATCAGCATTTACCAAAGATTTGCCTCTACCATCTGCACGCTCTTCGGCCGTACGGCAATCTACGTGGATTTCAGAGCATGGACCACAAGGGCCAGTATCGCCCATTTCCCAAAAATTATCTTTCTTATTCCCTAATACGATGCGATCTTCAGGCACAAATTGCTTCCAAAGGTCGTAAGCTTCTTGATCCTTCGGTAAACCTTCTTTTTCATCACCCTCAAAAACCGAAACATACAATTGATCTTTAGGAATTTTATAAACTTCCGTTAGCAATTCCCAGCTCCAAGCAATAGCTTCTTTTTTGAAATAATCGCCAAAGCTCCAGTTGCCCAACATCTCAAACATGGTATGGTGATAAGTATCGATACCAACTTCTTCCAAATCGTTATGTTTACCAGAAACACGCAAACAACGTTGGGTATCTACCACACGAGGATATTTTACAGCGGCTTCGCCTAAAAACAAATCTTTAAATTGGTTCATTCCGGCATTGGTAAACATCAAAGTTGGGTCGTTTTTAACCACAATTGGCGCCGACGGCACAATATGATGTTGCTTGCTTTTGAAAAACTCTAAAAAGGTCTGTCTTATTTCTTTCGCTGTCATTTTTATAAAGGTTTTAAAGGTATAAGGTGTAAGGCAAAAGGTGTAAGGCGTTCAGCCTTACACCCCAAACCTTACACCTCAATCCATTCGGAGACAAAATTATAATTTTATTGTGGTTTTCTGCTAAAATCGCTTTACATTTGAACACTTTAAGTAAATCCTATAATCGTTTAATAATCAATATCAAACATGCCTTACAAAGAAAGAGAAATCAATAAAATGTATTATACCATGGGCGAAGTGACCGAAATGTTTGATGTAAACGCGTCGCAGATTAGGTTTTACGAAAAGGAATTTGAAGTTCTTAAACCTAAGAAAAATAAAAAAGGAAACCGACTTTTCACTCCAGAAGACATCGAGAATTTAAAGATCATTTTTCACTTGGTGGATGATAAAGGGTTTACCTTAAAAGGAGCCAAAGAACATATGAAAAGCAATAATGGCGAGGTAAAAGAAAATCAAAAAATTATTGATTCTCTTGAGCGCTTAAAAGGTTTTCTTTTGAAACTTAACGAGGAGATATAGCTAAAATCTCTAAGGTTCTTTCGAATTTTCTTAAAAGCTTAGCTACAATACCTTAAATTGGTGTACCTAAGCTAACTATGAGAAGAAATCTACCACTATTTTTCATCTTATCTTTTACTATTTCGCATACATTTGGTCAATACAATCAAGGTGCGAGGTTAACAGCTATGGGCAATGCCAGTGCTGCTGTAAAAGATGTCTGGAGTTTAAACGCAAATCCTGCTGGAATAACTGGGAAAAAATCACCTGTGGCTACCTTAAATTACGCTCGTTATTTATTTGGCGATGAACTGAGTGAGCAAAGTTTTGCTTTCGTACTCCCATTTGACAACAATTTCGCTGGAATTAGCATCAATCGATATGGCATTAGTGAATTTAACGAAATCAAAGCTGGATTTGGTTTAGCAAAGAGTTTCGGCGATGCTTTGTCCATTGGTATGAAAGGAAATATCCATCAGATTAAGATTACCAATTACGGTAATGCTACTACATTTTCTGTAGACGCGGGTGTAAATTATGCACTAAACAAACGAATTGGCTTTGGCTTGTATGTAAATAATCCTTCTTCGCAAGAATACAAAGCTACCAATGTCGAAACTCATATCCCCACTGCTATTCACTTAGGTGGCACCTATGCTCCTTCCAATAAATTAATTTTAGCTGCAACCGTTTCTAAAGATTTTGATAGCAAATTTGATGTTGCAATTGGTGTAGATTATAAATTCTATGAACTACTTAGTTTACGTGGCGGATTAAGTGCTAAACCATTCAAACAATATTTTGGCATTGGTTTAAATTATCAAAAATTGATGATGGATATAGCTATAGAAAGTCACCCGCAAATTGGTTACACCCCTCAAATTGGTTTGTCTTATGCGTTTTAAACTACTCATATTAGCAACTTTTTTGTTGATTGGTTTTGTCGCTAAAGCACAAACTCAAGAAGACCAATTAATCAAGGATTTGATAGAAAGTATTGCAGAAAACTTACCAGAGGATTATGACCTTTCCGAGCTACAAGATCGCCTAACCTATTATCGAAAACATCCTATCAACCTGAACAATACCAACGCTGAAGAATTAAAAACTTTAGTTTTCCTCTCTCCGCTTCAAATCAGTAATTTATTTGAACACATCAAAAAAAATGGCAAATTGATAGATCTTCTAGAATTACAGAGTATCCCCGAGTTTGATTTGACAAGTATCCAGCGATTGCTACCTTTTGTAACGCTAAACCAAACTGGTACTGTAGATAAAATTACGGCTGCTAACCTGGCTAAATACGGCAATAATGATTTGATATTACGTTACGGCAGGGTTATTGAAAAGACCAAAGGTTATACTGATTTGCCCGGAAGTAGATATTTAGGTACTCCAGATCGATATTTGTTAAGGTATCGCTATACCTATTCTAATCGTGTTTCTGCCTCGTTGATAATGGAAAAAGATGCTGGCGAATATTTATTCAAAAACGCAAAGCCTGCTTCTTACTTCTTTCCTTCCAATTATACTGATTTCATGTCTGGACATCTAGCTATTTTAAATATGGGCAGGTTTAAAAAGATTGTGCTTGGCGATTATACGATGCAGTTTGGGCAAGCACTTACACTTTGGTCGGGCTTTGCTTTCGGAAAATCTCCAGATGTAACTGGCGTTGTAAAACGTGACGTAGGTTTAAGGCCTTATACTTCGGCAAACGAATTTGCTTTCTTACGTGGGGCAGCTGCCACTGTAGAAGTAGTCAAAAACCTAGAATTCTCTCCTTTTATATCTCATCGCAAACTCGATGCTTCTTTATCGACAAATGCAGATGGCGAACTAACTTTATCTACTATTAATGAAACAGGTTTGCACCGAACCCAAAATGAAATCAACAATAAAAACAGTACCGAACAAATCGTTTACGGTGGCGTTTTACAATATAGAACTAATGGTTTAAGTGTAGGAGCTGTAGCCTATCACACCTCATTTAATAGGTTATTCGTTCCTGGAGCTAGCTTGTATCAAAGTTTCAACTTTGCAGGTAAAGAACTTACTAACGTAGGCGCACATTATAGCTACACCTATAAAAACTTCTATTTCTTTGGTGAATTTGGGAAAGCAATAGATGCTGGTTTAGCCTATGTAAATGGAGCTTTAGTGAGTTTATCGTCTACGGTTTCTGCCGTTGTGTTACATAGAAATTATCAGAAAAACTATCATAACTTCTTTAATCAGGCTACTGCCGAAGCAAGCGAAGCAATTAATGAAAAAGGACTGTATGCAGGCTTAAATATCAACCCATCAAAAGCTTGGAGCATACAGTTTTATGGAGATTATTTCAAATACCCTTGGCTTCGCTTTAGAGTAGATGCACCTTCTGATGGTTATGAATTTTTAGGTCAGGTAACCTACAGCCCCACTAAAACATTTAGAGCCATTTTAAGATTTAAAACCGAAACCAAACAGCAAAACACTAACCTCACGGTTCCTTTTAACTATCTCGACGATGTAAAACGAGAAAACTATCGTGCAGAAGTGAAATGGGCGATTGGCAAATCGTTCGGTTTTCAGAACCGCGTAGAAGTGGTACAATTTAAAAAGGGAGCAGCAAATGCAGAGTTTGGTTATTTAGCTTATCAGGATGTGAGTTACAGTCCGCTTTCATCTCGGTTAACAGGAAATATAAGAGTAGCCTATTTCAACACGGCTTCGTACGACAGTAGAATTTACGCCTACGAAGACGATGTACTATACAATTTCACCTTTGGCCTATATAATGGAAAAGGATTGAGAGGTTACGCCAACATCAAATACAAGCTAGCAAAAAGATTGGACGTATGGGGCAGGTATGCAATTTACAATTACGATAATGTAGAAACCGTAGGTTCTGGACTTGATGAAATACAAGGCAAAATGAAATCAGAAATGAGAGTACAGTTGAGGTATCAGTTTTAAACAGAGATCAGGTTTCAGTGGGCAGGTATTAGTAAGTAATAAGATCTATTAGTTACTGGTTTAGCAATGAACTTACAACGAAAGAACTAGTGAAAACTTAAACAAACAACCGTTTTGATATTTAAAGCAGAAATAGTATTTGTGAAGATACTTGTGCCCTTAATTAGTGGCATAACCTTAGCCTACTATTTCCAGAACGAACAACTTTTAGAAGCAACTACGGTTCTTCTATTTTTAATGCTGATAGCTGCACTTACCATCAACACTTTCTACAAGAAAATTAAAGGCTGGAATTACAAAAAAGCATTAGCTAGCTTTTACTACCTGATATTTTTTACCCTAGGCGTTTTTCTCACGCTGTTCCACACCGATTTTCTCTGGAAAAATTATTTCACTAAAAAACAATATCAGCAGCTAAAGGTCTGGGTAAATAGCGAGCCACAACAAACCAATGATATTTTAAGATTTGAAGCCAAAGTCACCCAAGGATACGTAAATAATTCTCCGGAAAAGTGCTCGGGTATACTACTGATTGCGCTAAAGTTAGATAGCTTATCTCCCATTCATCTTAATTATGGCGACGAGTTGATGATCGCGGCCAACTACCTTCCTGTAGAACCACCATATAATCCAGCTGAATTTAATTTTAAGCAATGGTTGGCAAGCAAGAACATTTACCATCAAAGCTTTATTAGGCAAGATGAGTTGATCAAACTTCAAGAAGGTCAAGGAAATCCGATAATTAAATATGCTTTAGAGGTTAGACAAAAACAAGTAGCTATTTACAGAAAACTTATCAGAGATGATGAATCATTTGCAGTAGCGTCGACGCTAATTTTAGGCTATCGGGCTGATTTGAGTAAGGAAACCTTAGCAGCATACAGCAAAACGGGAACTATCCATGCCTTGTCTGTTTCGGGAATGCATGTTGGCATTATCTATATCATGCTCAATTGGCTACTGGCATTTTTAGATAAAAAGAACGCTGGAAAAATTTTCAAAGTAGTGCTCATTTGTAGCTTAATTTGGTATTATTCATTACTAACGGGATTTTCTCCGTCCGTTTTGCGATCGGCAGTAATGCTTACTGCTTTTATACTAGCTAAACAGCTCCAACGAAGCAGCAACAGCTATAATATTTTGGCTTTTACCGCCTTCGGACTGCTAGCTTACGATCCATTCCTGATCTGGGACGTAGGTTTTCAACTTTCCTTTTTGGCGGTATTCGGATTGGTGTACTACCAACCGAAGATTTACAGATGGTTATATTTCAAAAATAAGTGGGCAGATAAATTATGGTCTACTGTTGCCATGAGTTTAGCTGCACAGTTGGCTACACTTCCGCTCAGTATTTATTATTTTCATCAATTCCCTATCTATTTTATCATCAGCAATCTTTTTATTTTAATACCCATTACTGTTTTAATGTATTTGGGAATAGCAATTTTACTGGTAAGAGTTTATTTTTTGGCACCATTGTTTGAATGGATCATCACTTTCACAAATAAAGGACTGAAATGGATTTCTGAACTTCCCTATGCGGGCATCACTGAAATTTGGCTAAACCCATGGCAACTTTTGCTCTTTTGCTTATTTATGCTCTTGCTCACTGTTGGATTGGCTAGCTACAAAAAGAAGTACATTTTCAGTGGCTTAACAACTCTATTAATTATTCAATTTACGTTTGCCTACCAAAAAATTAAGGCCTCTCAACAAGAAGAATTGGTATTGTTTAGCTTGAGAAAGAACTTTGCAGCAGCTTTCATCAATGGAAATGAAAGCATTTTAATCACTGACCTAGCTACTGATGATCGAAATTTTGAGTTCTTTATAAAACCCGCCCTGGACCAGAAAAAAGTTAAAAATATTCGATTTGTAGATTGGAATGATGACTTTAAATCTGAACTCATGCTTAAAAAGGAACATCAAATTAATTACAGAGGAAAGCGCTTTTTATTGATGGATGAAAAATTTAACTATAAAAAACTCAGTCAAAATCATAGCTTTGATTTTATATGGATACATAACAATCCGAAACAAAAGCTTGCAACATTAAAAGAAGAAATCGAATTTTCGAGTTTAATTATTGATGCAAGCAATAAAGATTATTTAATTAAAAATTTTGGACAACAAGCAGATAGTTTAAAAGTGCCTGCTTATATCCTCAAAAAACAGAAAGCGGTAACGCTGAACCTTAAATAGAAACATGGAAACCTTAGTACTGTATAGCGTTGAGGATCGCATTGCGGAAATCACCATCAATAGGCCCGAAAAACGAAATGCATTAAATCCAACGTTAGTTGCAGAATTAACAGCTGCATTTTTAAAAGCACAAAGTGATGCAAGCGTAAAAGTAGTGGTATTAAAAGCCAATGGCGATGTATTTAGTGCAGGTGCCGATTTAGCTTATATGCAGCAGCTACAGAACTTTTCTTACGAGGAAAACATCCAAGATTCAACCGCCTTAAAAAATCTTTTTGAAACCATTCGCACGTTAAATAAGGTTGTAATTGCACAAGTAGAAGGCCACGCCATTGCAGGCGGATGTGGCTTAGCAACCATTTGCGATATCATTTTTGCGGTGCCCGAAGCAAAATTTGGTTACACGGAAGTGAAATTAGGTTTTGTACCGGCAATAGTAAGTTGCTACCTTATTCAAAAAGTAGGTGAAACCCTAGCTAAGAAACTGTTGCTCAGCGGAGATTTGTTCACTGCAGAAGAGGCGTTGAAATATAATTTAATTACTGGTGTAACAAAAACTGATGAAATCAATCGAATTGTACGTGAATTTGCGCTAAATTTGACGATTAACGCATCAGGTAACTCGCTTACACTGACCAAGCAATTGATCAATCAAACTACCAATACTTGGCTCGATAGTTGTTTGGATAATGCGATAAAAGTGAATGCCAAAACCAGAGAAAGTGCTGATTTCAAAAAGGGAATTGCATCTTTCTTGGCGAAGGAAAAAATTAATTGGTAAAAAACTATAAACTAAAACAATATGATGTTTAAATCAGTAAAAACAGGCTTTTTAGCGGCTATTTTAGTAGGTTCAGCAGTGATTGCTAGCGCTCAAAAGAAAATCTCTCAAGGTACGGTAGTTTACGGTGTAGAGTATTCTTTACCAGCAGAACAAGCGGCAATGGCTTCTCAATTACCTAAAGAGCAAAAAGTAAAATTTAACGGTAACGTAATGCGCATGGATATGCAACAAGGCCCTGCGTCTATTGGTATTTTACAAGATTTTGTTCAAAAAAATGGCTTAATGCTAATTGATGTGCCTATCGCACAAATGCAGTATGCCGTTAAAATGAGCAAAGAAGAAATTGAGAAAGCTGAAGAGTCTGCGCCAAAATTAAGCGACTTTAAAGCCACTGGCGAAAAACAAAAAGTAGGTAACTACAATGCAGAAAAATATAGCTACAAAGATGATAAAGGCGGAACTTATGAGCTATGGGCTACCAACGACATTGAACTTCCTACAGGATTTGCTGGTTCTCAGTTTAAAGACATTAAAGGTTCTTTAGTTAAATACACTACCTTCCAAAACGGAATGAAAGTAACTTTAACTGTAAAAAGTATCTCGGAAGATAAAGTTGGTCCATTCTCTTTAGAAGTACCTAGCGGTTACGAGCTTAAAACCATGCAAGAAATTATGGCTATGCAAGGTGGCGGCGAATAAGACTAAAATTGATAAATAAATGATAGCCCACGGTTTTAAATCGTGGGCTATTTTTATGCTTTTTTAGTAATTTAGCGGCTCATGTTTAAAAGTCTGATTTTTTTCGCCAGGTACTTTATATTCTGGCTACTCTATTTCGCTGTAGATAGATTCATTTTCATGTTTATCTTTCACATTAAGCTGCGAAACATACCTCTTTCACAAAAACTTGCCGCCTATTATCATGCACTAAGACTAGACTTCTCTACTGCTGCTTATATTTCGGTCATTCCATTGTTAGTGTACACCTTTTGGCATTTCACAAACCGGGAAAAAGTAAACTTCAATTGGGTAAGGATATACAATGCTATACTCATTGTACTGTTTAGTATTATCTCTGTCATCAATTTCAACATTTATCGTGAGTGGGGAAGCAAAGTTAACTCCCGTGCTATCGAATTTGCCATTCGTACACCTAATGAATCCTTAGCTTCTGGTGCTTCATCACCTATTTTCCTCACGCTATTTGTATTAGCAATATTACTGGCAGTTGGTTTTTATCTCAACTTTATACTCATCAAACGTGAAATACAGTTTAGTAAAACACCGGCATGGGCAAAATTTGCTATTGCGATATTGGCATTGAGCTTAAATTTCCTTCTTATTCGTGGGGCCAGTCATGCGCCAAACTCACAAAGTATGGCTTTTTTCTCTACGCATCAAATTTTAAATCACGCTTCGTTAAATACCGAGTGGAACCTTGCATCAAGTATTTTAGCTAGCAGTAAAGCGAAGAAAAACCCATACCTCTATCAAGATCAAAAGTTGGCCGATCTAGAAGTTGAAAAACTGTATAAAGTTGAAAAGGACTCAACCACTTCCATCCTTAAAACGACAAAACCTAACGTAGTTATTTTTATTTTAGAAAGCTTCACCGCCGACTTAACCAAAGCATTAGGCAACGAAGATGGAATTACACCTACCTTAGATACGTTAGCCAAAAATGGTGTTTCTTTTAGTCAGATTTATGCGACAGGCAACCGTACCGACAAAGGTTTGATCGGTTCACTTACTGGGTTCCCGACATTAGCCGTAGCAAGTATAGTAAGCTGGCCAGAAAAGATGCAGAAAATACCTGCAATTAGTCAAAAACTTTACCAAAATGGCTATCAAACCTCTTTCTATTATGGTGGAGAATCGGAATTTGACAACTACAAAGCGTTCATTTTAGGGCATCAATATAAAAAACTTACAGATCGAAACACTTTCGATAAAAAAGACACGAATGCTAAATGGGGAGCTTATGACGGACTGGTATTTGATAGGCAACTGGCTGATGCGAAGGAAACTCAGCAACCGTTCTTTTCCACCATTTTATCTCTAACCAATCACGAGCCGTTTGAGTTACCTGTAAAATATAAATTTGGCAGCGCCGACAATATTCAGCGATTTAAAAGCACCGCTTTCTACACAGATTCATGTATTGGCAGTTACTTAAGTGAAGCAAAAAAACAACCTTGGTATAAAAACACCTTGTTTATCTTTATAGCAGATCATGGGCATTTGCTCCCTAAAGGCAATCATGAAATATATGAACCACAGCGCTATCACATTCCATTGATATTTTATGGGGATGTAATTAAAGACAATTTCAAAGGTAAGGTTGTTGACAAAACAGGTAGCCAACAAGATCTATCGGCTACACTACTTGCCCAGCTAAAAATAGATAGTAAGGATTTTAAGTGGAGTAAAAATTTATTAAATCCATACAGCAAACATTTTGCTTATTTTAGTTGGGATAATGGTTTTGGCTTCGTTAAAAATGGACATACGGTAACATTTGACAATGTAGGTAAAAGTGTGCTGTACAACAACAAACCAGAAGATGCTAAACAGACTAATCAGATTTTAAATTCAGGAAAAGCTTATATTCAATCTGCATATCAACACTTTATCAACCTTTAAAAAACTAACACAAATAGAACTTAACAACTTATAACCAAATGAAATTCAACAAATTATTTATCGCCATTGCAGTAGCTTCTATCATGGGAGCCAACTTTGCAAAAGCCCAAAGAGGCGGCATTAACTGGACCAAAGATGGCAACAGTTATTACCAAAATATTGGTGGAGAAATTGTAACCATCACCTTGCCAAAGAACGATAGAAAGACAATCATCAGCAGAGAGTTACTTACCCCTGCTGGAACTTCGAGCCCACTTCGTGTAAGAAGTTTTCAATTAAATGATGATGGTACAAAGGCGTTGATCTATACTAACACCAAAAGGGTTTGGAGGCAAGATAGTCGTGGAGATTACTGGGTTGCCGACATTACCAACAACACCTTAAAACAAGTTGGAAAAGGAAAACCTGCTTCATCTTTAATGTTTGCCAAATTCTCTCCAGATGGCTCAAAAGTAGCTTACGTGAGTGAACATAATGTATATGTAGAAGACCTAGCAAGCGGCAATATCAAAGCGCTTACTACAAACGGAACAACCAGAATGATTAATGGAACTTTCGATTGGGTTTATGAAGAGGAATTTGGCTGTTTAGATGGTTTCAGGTGGTCTCCGGATAGCAAATCAATTGCTTACTGGCAGATTGATGCTACCAAAATCAAGAACTTTTTAATGATTAACAACACCGATTCGATCTACTCGTTCAATGTACCTGTAGAATATCCAAAAGTTGGTCAAGATCCCTCTTCTTGCAAAATTGGCGTGGTAGATATCGCTACTGCGAAGACAAATTGGTTAGCCGTTCCGGGTAGTGCTATTCAAAATTACATCCCTCGTATGGATTGGATCCCAAATACCAACGAAATTATCTTACAGCAATTGAACCGTGAACAAAACGAAAGTAAGTTATTCGTTGCTAACGCGACTACTGGTACAGTTAACGAAATCTACAAAGAAACCAACAAATCTTGGATAGACGCTCAAGACCAATTCTTTTGGTTAAATGGGAATAAAGAATTCATTTATCAGACAGAAAAAGACGGTTATAATCACCTTTATCGCGTAAGTAAAGACGGGAAAAAAGAAACTTTGATTACCAAAGGAAACTACGACATCATTGATTTAAGTTTAATTGATGAGAAGAACAATACCGTTTATTTCATGGCTTCTCCAAATAACGCCACTCAAAAATATTTATATAAAACCAAACTTGATGGCAGGGGCAAATTGGAAATGGTAACCCCGTCTGTTTTGCCTGGTACACATAGTTATTCTATTTCTCCAAACGGTCTTTTTGCCCGTCATAGCTATAACAGTTCTACTGTAGCACCTGTTACCGAATGGATGAATTTTGCTACCAACAACCCATTAAGCATGGAAGGTAGCATTACCAGTCAGTTGGGTAAGCAGCAAGCGATTAAGAACAAAGTAGAATTCTTTAAAGTTACTACTGAAGACGGTGTTGAGTTAGACGGTTGGATGAAAAAACCAGACAATTTCGATGCGACAAAGAAATATCCTGTGGTATTTTATGTGTACGGCGAACCCGCTACACAAACCGCAGCTGATGTTTGGGGTGCCGGAAGAAATAGCTTGTACGCTGGCGATATGGCTAAAGATGGCTACATCTATATCTCTATGGATAATCGTGGTGCACCAGTTCCAAAAGGTACAGCTTGGAGAAAAGCCATTTACAAAAACATTGGCGTAATCAATATCCGCGACCAGGCAATGGCTACGAAAAAACTACTGGCAACTTACCCGTTTATGGACAAAGACCGCGTTGCCGTACATGGCTGGAGCGGCGGAGGTTCATCGACCTTAAATTTACTGTTCCAATATCCTGAAATCTACAAGACAGGCATTGCGGTGGCTGCAGTAGCTAATCAATTAACTTACGATAATATTTACCAAGAGCGCTACATGGGAACTCCTTTCCCTACTACAGATGCTTACGTGAAAGGATCGCCGATTACTCACGCAAAAAACTTACAAGGCAACTTGTTGTACATCCACGGCACAGGCGATGATAACGTACACTACCAAAATGCCGAAATGTTGATTAACGAGTTAGTGAAGCACAAGAAAGTTTTTCAATTAATGAGCTATCCAAACCGTACACACAGTATTGGCGAAGGCGAAGGAACTAGAGAACATTTAGCATTAATTTTCACTAAGTTTTTAAAAGAAAACTGTCCTCCAGGAGGAAGATAAAATTAGTAGTTGAGTAATTTCACAAAGGCGGAGCAGATAAATGTTCCGCCTTTTTGTTTTCAACATATTTAATAGTTCTCAACAATTTAAATAAAGACTGCAACATTTGCTATTTGACACCGTCTAATCCTTAACCAGATATTAATATTTGGCCTTAATTCTTTAACTTGCTTAAAAAATTAACAGGAAGAAATAAAAGCATTTCAACCAACGCTAATCCACTCAGTAAACTTAACTAACTTAAAAATGAAGAAACATTTATGGTTAATTCCTGCTGCTGCACTATTCGCTTTAAGTGCTAGCGCTCAGGAAACAAAAAAAGCAGACAAACCTGCTGACACTACAAAAAAGGTAGCTCCTACAACGCCTCCAGCCCCACCAAAACCAACAGTTGCCGACAAAACCAAATCAAGCAAAAAAATTGATGGTTTATTTACGCTTTACAAAGACACAGTTACAGGTAGCCTGCAATTGTACGTTAAAAAAGATCAGTTAGGTAAAGACTACATTTACCAAAGTTTTTCTATGGGTGGGCCAACTAGATTGTTCCTAAACCAGAACATGATCAGAAATACCAAATTGTTCCAAATTAAACAAGTTGACGATAAGATTGAGTTCTTAGAAAAAAATACTGCTTTTTATTACGATCCGGCTAACCCAGTAAGCAAGGCCGCTAATGTTGATGTTTCTGATGCTGTCTTCTTTGCAGATAAATTTAGTGCAAAAGACGATAATGGCTATCTAATCTCGGTAGATGGTTTGTTCTTAAGTGATAAACTTGACCCTGTTAAGCCTACCACGCCTCCAGGATTGCCTCCCGGTGCGATGTTCAATTTAGGTAATTTAAACGCTGCAAAATCAAAATATCAAGCGGTAAAATCTTTTAATGGCAATACAGATGTAGTAGTTGACCTAGCTTACGACAACCCAATGCCGTTAAATGGCGGCGGTAAAGACATTACTGACGCAAGGTATGTTCGCGTTAAAATGCAACACTCTTTCTTAGAAGTACCTCAAAATGATTTTAGACCACGTAGAGATGATCCAAGAGTTGGATATTTCGGAGCTGAAGTGGACAACTTGACTTCTGTATCCTCTACTCCTTACAAAGATTTCATTAGCCGTTGGAACCTGAAAAAGAAAAATCCAAACGCAAAATTGAGTGAGCCAGTAGAACCAATCGTTTTCTGGATTGAGAATACTACTCCATTAGAATACCGCCCTATCATTAAAGAGGCAGGAGAAAAATGGAATGAGGCTTTCGAAAAAGCTGGTTTCAAAAACGCTGTGGTAATGAAGCAAATGCCTGATGATGCTACTTGGGATCCTTCAGACATCGCCTACAACGTAATCCGCTGGGTATCTTCGGCCTACCCTTCTTATGGTGCAATTGGCCCAAGCTTCTACAATCCTTTAACCGGACAAATTTTAGGAGCTGATATTACGGTAGAATGGAAATCTGGTGCTGGTACTGCGGTACAAGATGATTTGTACAACGGCGGTCCATCTATGGCGATGAACCTACCTTGGGAAAATCCAATACAAGCTGTGGCCGCAACGCAACAAGGCGCACACAACCATAACGACAAAAATCATATGGCTTTCTGTTCATTAGCTCATGAGTTAAGCATGCAGTACCAAACTGGTTTAGCAGCTATCGAAGTTTTAGATGCTGATGTTTCTGAAGCAGCAAGAGCAGCAACCGTTAAAGAAATGCACAAGCAATTCTTATACTATTTAATTATGCATGAGATGGGTCATACTTTAGGCTTAAACCACAACATGAAAGCTAGTCAGATGTTAAGCCCGGCTCAAATGAACGACAAGAGCTTAACTCGTAAAATTGGCTTGCAAGGTTCTGTGATGGATTATCCTGCTATTAACGTAAGCAGTGATCGTAGCAAGCAAGGCGATTACTATACAACTAAAGCCGGTCCTTATGATTTATGGGCAATTGAATATGGCTACACTCCTTTCAGCGAAAAAGAAGAAGAAGCTGGTTTAAATAAAATCTTGAGCAGAAGTACCGACCCTCAATTGGCCTTTGGTAACGATGCAGATGATATGCGTAGCCCAGGTGGCGGTATCGACCCTAGGGTAAATGTTAACGATCAAACTAATGATATGGTAACTTATGGTGAAGATCGTTTTAAATTGATCAATACCATGATCCCTAAACTGAAAGAGAGATTTGCTAAACCTAACCAAAGTTACCAAGACTTACGTAGCAAATATTTCCAATTAAATGGTCAGCGTGCTAGCATGGCGGCTGCATTAAGTCGCTATATTGGTGGTGTTTATGTAGACCGTAGTTTTGTTGGTCAAGAGACTAAAACAGCTCCATTTACGCCAGTACCAGAAGCTTACCAAAAGAAAGCATTGGCATTGTTAAGCACTTATGTTTTCGCTCCTAATGCTTTTGATGCGGATAAAGCTTTGTTCCCTTACTTACAAATTCAGCGTAGAGGATTTGGTTTCTTTGGCGCCACCGAAGATGTTAAACCTCAAAGCACTTTCTTAGCGTTACAGTTAGGTACATTAGCTCAGTTATTACATCCAACTACTTTAAGCAGAATTAATAATAGCGGCTTGTACGGAAACACTTATTCTGTTGCTAGCGTAATGAATGATTTAACTGATGATATTTTTGCTGCAGATTTGAAGAGCAATGTAAACCTGTTCCGTCAGAACTTACAGACTGAATACGTGAAAGCTGCTGCTGCTATTGTTGCTGCTCCAGGTGGTTACGATAACGCAAGTAAAGCTGCTGCTTTAGCTACCTTGGTTAAAATCAAAGGTCAGTTGGCTACTGCTGCCAGTACTGATGAGCAAACTAAAGCACACAGAACTGCTTTGACGTTCTTAATTGACAAAGCTACTGCTGTAAGCAAATAAAAGTTTAGCTTAAATAGGAAACTCCCCATAGGTAAATCTACGGGGAGTTTTTTTATGGTATTTTGCGTAAATTGTTATTTACAAGTTCTACTTTTCTTTCCTATTACTTCGTAGCATTAGACCAAAATCTTGCTTTTTAGCCATGGCATCCACAATCATAATTAAGCGCTTAGTCCTAGTCGCTTCTGTTTTAGCTGTATTTAGCCAAACAATAAAATAATTCTGATGCGCCTTGGTATAAGAAAGGAAATGCTCCAACAAACCGTCTTCTTGGGCTAAACAAACCTCCAAATCTTCCGGCATTTCTATCTTGAAATCTACATCATGTTCTAGGGAAAGTGACACAGGATTTCCAGCTTCTTTCTTCAATTGTTTTCTGATTTTTCCATCCAGTGGCAAGATAAAATCTCCACCCCCCATTGGGATTAGGCTTTTTCCATTGATTTGCAGGTTATCAATTTGTCCACGGACACGGAACCCTCTTTTATCATCTTGTTTAATTTGCTGGGCAATAACTTCTGGAATAAATACGTAACTCCAGCCGGTTTTCTCGCCGTTACTATCAAATCTTTCTATTTCAGCGTTGAAATTAATTTTCATATTTAAAAGACACTATAGGCTACAGGAGCTATTATCCCATTAACATATAATGATAATCATATTCTTTAACATTTCGTGGCACGAAATCAGGAATGAAAATTATTAATGATGTGCGTAAACCGTTTCAAGCTCGGCAACTTCTACTTCACCCTCGGCGGTGAGTTCTACTAGCTTTACATTTTTAAGCTCATTTACCATTAAAGGATCATATTTAGCTTTTACCTTTACATAGTTTTTAGTGAAACCATGCATAAAGCCATTCTTTTGATCATCTTCAAAAAGCACCTGAGCCTCGGTACCAATTTGCGATTGATAGAATGCTCTTCTTTTCTTGTCAGACAAGATGTGTAACATTTTATTACGCTCAAAACGAGTGCTTCCAGTTACTTTGCCTTTCATTACAGCAGCTTCTGTTTGTTCACGCTCCGAATAAGTAAACACGTGCAAATACGAAATATCCAAACCGTTCAAAAACTCGTAGGTGTCTAAGAAATCTTCCTGAGTTTCGCCCGGGAAACCAACAATCACATCAACACCTATACAACAGTTAGGCATCAGCTCTTTGATTTTCGCAACCCTATCTACATATAACTCGCGTTGGTAACGGCGTTTCATCAATCCTAAGATTTTATTAGAACCAGACTGTAAGGGAATATGAAAATGTGGAACAAAACGTTTTGAAGTAGCTACAAATTCGATGATATCGTTGCTTAACAAATTAGGTTCTATTGATGAAATCCGAATTCTTTCGATACCGTCTACCTCGTCTAAAGCTTTCACTAAATCAAAGAAACGATCTTCACGTTTGCCTTCCCTAATGCCAAAATCTCCGAGGTTTACACCCGTAAGCACAATCTCCTTTACACCACTAGCAGCAATCTGTTGAGCTTTTTGCAATACACTTTCAATAGTATCGCTTCTGCTACCACCGCGGGCTAAGGGAATAGTACAATAAGTACATGGGTAATCACAACCATCTTGAACTTTCAAGAAAGTACGGGTTCTGTCACCAATGGAGTAAGCGGCAATAAAATTATGATTTACTTTCTCGATATCTTGCTGGTGTACAATTGCTTTTGGCTGCTTAGTTAAATCAGTGATAAACTCAACTATACGAAATTTTTCAGCAGCTCCTAAAACCATATCTACCCCTTCAATCTCGGCAATTTCTTGAGGTTTTAGCTGCGCATAACAGCCTACAATAGTAACGTAAGCATTAGGAGAATACTTAAGCGCTTCTTTAACTACCTTTCGGCATTTCTTATCTGCATGGTCGGTTACAGAACAGGTATTGATTACGTAAACATCGGCTGCATCCGTAAATTCTACCACGCTATAGCCTGCATCGGTAAACAACCTACCAATTGTTGAAGTTTCAGAGAAATTCAACTTACAGCCAAGAGTATAAAAAGCTACTTTTTTCATTTGAGGTGGCAAAGATACGAAATTGTGATAAGTTGTAGGTTCTAGGTAGTAAGTTTTAAGTCATAAGTTAACCTACTTACTTTCCTTCTTAATAAACTTATGGTAGTAATTATACTTTTTGATATAAGACCTTATCATATCAAAACTATAGCTTTTTTCATTCTTGAAGTCTTGCAGCAACTCTGGATAATCTCCTATAATACCATAAAAATTATCTTCTCTTTCTTTTCTTGAGCCTAAAAGACTATACGCTTTGACTTGTAAAGGTTTCTCGTTATTCTTAACTACATACCAAAAAGTTTGAGAAGTACTCATTCCATTACCCGTAACATGAGTAATATAATACACAAACAACTGGGCTTCTCCATTTTCCAAACGTTGTAAAAACACAGGGCCTTTTTTGAGTGGAATGGTTAACGCCACGTAAGACGTGCTATCCTTCCAAGTATAATACTCAGAATATTCTTTTACCGAAATATTTACCTTCTGTTTGGTTTCGTTGTTCAAAAATTTCAAACCTCCCAATAAAGTAGATTTAATTTCTCCTTTTAAAGTATCGCCCAAAACTGTAATTACATAGTCTTTCTGTGCTTTCACAGAAACAGTAAAAACTAATGAAAGGATAATAACAGCGTTAATAAAGATTTTTTTCATTTATCAAATTTATATTTTCATATTAATCATTCCAACGGTAACTCTCTTTTTCTAACCCAGCTAAATCAATCACCCTATCTACCACCGTTTGAGCAACTTCATCAATAGTTTTTGGCAAACTGTAAAAAGAAGGATTAGCAGGGCAAATAATCCCACCAGCTTCGGTGACTGTTTTCATATTGTTTAGATGAATTAAGCTAAAAGGCGTATCACGAACCAAAGCAATTAATTTCCTACGCTCTTTCAAAATCACATCTGCTGCTCTAGAGATCAAATCGTTCGAAATACCATGAGCGATACGCCCCAAAGCTCCCATAGAGCAAGGTGCAATGATCATCGTATCGTATTTTGCGGAACCAGAGGCAAACGGTGCATTGAAGTCCATTTTCGAGTAGAAATCAAAATCGTAGTTGCTATAATCGTCATTTCCTAGTTCGTAACGCCAAACTTCTTTAGCATTATCGGACATTACAATTCCCACCTTTTCTACTTGCTGCGATAACGCTTTCAAATTGTCTAACAATAATTTAGCATAGATAGCGCCACTTGCGCCAGTTATAGCAACTACTATTTTCTTCCCTTTTTGCATACACAAATATACAACCTCAAAAGCGTTAGTTTACAGCTAATGCTATCACATATCATCAAAAATCATTCATTAGGTGCTCAAAAATGCTGTTTCAAGTTTTATTTAATAAATTTTCGGTCTATAAATCAACGAAGTACAACTTATCTATTATTTTTATTTGCAGGTAATAGATGTTGTTTCTATATTTGCACCTCCTTAGAACGAAGAAGTTCTTCAAAACAAGGAAGATTCCGTAGCTCAGCTGGTAGAGCATTACACTTTTAATGTAGTGGTCCTGGGTTCGAATCCCAGCGGGATCACAGAAATGACTAACAAAACGTATAAAACCCTGCAATCGCACGATTAGCAGGGTTTTTGCTTTTAGGACTTTACCAAAACTTGCACGAAATCCCAAAAAAAAGGTGCGTAATTCGGTGAGTCATCCTGAAAGTCCGAACGACTCACCGAATAAGCTGTATCCATTTAATGGACAGCTTGTTACGAACTGAACATCTTGTCTATTTTAGTTGCCAATGCTAAATTTGTATCGTTGATATCTGCTGATTTTTATCTGCGATACAGCTCTAGTCCGAAAATCGGCCTAGGGTTGTTAACCTTTAATCGTTAGATTATGAAAACTAATTTTAGCCTGCTTTTCTTTATGAAAAGACAAAAGAACTATTCAGACGGCGCAGCTCCTATCTACATGCGTATCACGGTAGACGGTAAACGTGTAGAACTTGCCACTGGCAGATCTTGTGAACCCGACCGCTGGCATTCCAAATCGGGAAGGGCAACTGGTACCAAGGAAAAATATCGGTTGTTCAACACCAGCCTAGACCAATTGCAGAACAAGGTGTATGATGCCCACGCCAAACTAGTACAGTCAGGTATGGAAATCACTGCGCAATCTATTCGGGATGTATTGGTTGGTAAGGTCGCAAAATCATCCAAACTATTGGATGCCGTTTCAGAACACAACGAAAAAATGGAGGCGCTAGTTGGCAAAGATTACGTTAGGGGAACGCTGAACAGATATAAAGTACTCTACAATCATTTGCAGACTTTTATCAAGATGCAGTATGGGGCTGATGATGTGGAGGTGGGAAAAGTGGATGTTTCATTCTTCAATAATTTCGATTATTACCTAAGGTCTAGATCATGCGCCAACAACTATACCGTGAAGATGATCAAAAACCTTGGCAAGATCATCAATATCTGTTGCGAAAACGGAACTGCGGAAAGTAACCCGATTGCTTTCTACAAAGGGCGAACAAAAACTGTAGACAGGAATTTTCTGTCACAGGAGGAAATCCAAATTATACTACAGAAGCGGTTTGTTTCTGCAAGATTGGATGTTATCAGGGACGTTTTCCTTTTCTGCTGCTTTACCGGCCTTGCCTATGCCGATGTGCAGAAGCTAAAGATCACTGACATACAAAAGGGTATCGATGGCGAGCTTTGGATCATCAAGAACCGTCAGAAGACCAATGTCAGGGCTTCCATCCCCTTACTTCAAAACGCAGTTGAGCTAATAAACAAATACGAAAACCATCCCGTCTTTTCAAATCTCGGAAACGTGTTTCCCGTTCCGAGCAACCAAAAGATGAACGAATACCTAAAGGAGATAGCCGAGCTGTGCGGTATCGAGAAGAAACTGACCTCACATATCGCCCGCCATACCTTTGCAACTACCGTAACACTATTGAACGGTGTTCCAATCGAAAGTGTATCAAAAATGCTCGGACACACCAATATCAGGACTACACAGCACTATGCAAAGATATTGGACATGAAATTGAGCGAAGACATGGCAAATCTAAAGATTCGTTTGGCAGATCAGTTTGTTTAGTCAGATATTTCTAATTCAACAGTTTGACCTCCTTGTTTTAAGAGCGTTATTTTAGATAAGCGGCAGCAATCTTCGGATTGTTGCCACTAACTTGTTAGGGTTAGGTTTAAATTCATTTATCAACAAAAATAGACTGTCACACAACATCATTCCCTAACGCTTTAAATATTTTACTGAGGATACGCCAAACTAATTATAACAGAATGTGGATGGATTCTTTTATTTCGTCATTACCAGGAAAACCAGTAAACTTCTTTGTGATAATACCTTGTTTATTAAATAGCAGATATGATGGAATAGAGTTCAACTTAAACTGAGCCATCACATAGTTCCATTGATCTTCTGTTAGGTAGTAATGTTCATCTCCAATACCTTTGATTTTTTCCTCCCAAAGCTTTGGAGGAGAACTTCCATTAGTTATATAAACAAACACGGCATCCTTGTCATGAAATTTAGCTTTCTCACTTCTGAATTGCTGCATCGCCACTATGCATGGAGCACACCATGTCGCCCATAAGTCGATTAATATCACTTTATTTTTGTATTTATTCAAAATTGCTTCAATTACCTTTTCTTTCGGAACGGTAGATATATCATTCATGATTGCTGGCGACTTGAATTTTTCCATTTCAATAATCTGACGGTTTTTTCGAAATAGTATTTTAGTGATCTCGCCCTTTTTCCAATATTTTGAGATATTCGTTTGTTGCTTTATCGAAAGTGGTTTTAATTCTACAGAGAGCTGTCGCCCGTAGGCATTAGCTGCTAAATTATCATAATATGGACCATCATCAAATCCTACAAGATCAGACAAAATAGTTTTAACTTTCGCTAACCAAGAAGATATGTCAGTATCCCCTATACTAGGAAGCCCTATTATCTGATTTTCTAAAATTGCTTGTTGCAATTTAGGGAATTCGGAACAGATAAGATATTGCGGATCATTAAGCTTAAAGTCTTTTAAAAATCGATAATATGATCTGTCAATTTTTTGAAATGCTGGCCTGATATTTTTATTATTAGCAACAGCATTAAAATTCGAAACCATATAGCGCTCATAGTCAAAGACAAATGTGTTATATAACGATAAACTAAAGTTTTTTGCAAGGATTTGTTTCATCTCCCTAGTCAAAAGTTCATTATCTTTCAAAATTTCCAATCTTTCAGCAAGGATAGTTTTTGCATATCTAAGAAAATAATCGGGGCTTTTACTATATAAAGGTTCAGGTTTTCTTCCCGATGAATGATCAAACATTTTACTGATGACTTCAATACTTTTTGCCATATCATTTGAAGTCAATCCATTAGGTGTTACCTTAACACTTTCGATATCCGAATCCTGTTTGTAGATAATATCAATATTGCTAATTCCACTGCTGCCCAACTTAACGTAAATCGGGCTATATGTTAGACTTGTAGATAGCGAAATTAGAGAGATATCTGTTTCCACATCAACAGCAACAGAGAATTTTCCTGACTGATCTGCAAGAACTGTGTGTTTGACATCTTCTCCCGAAATAGGATTTGAAATGAGGATATCTACATATATACTATCTCTTTTTGTGTCAGGCGGTATTATCTTTCCTATAATTTTAGCTCGACCAGTTTTTATACGGGGAGTACCAAATATGTTTTTATCGGATGATATACATAAAAACAATAGAAATATGCATACCGGCGAGAGAGTTAATTTTATAATCTTGATCATAATTACCAAGTTAAGCATTCTAATACATTATCTTCGATTGACCTGTTCGAATTCTCTAATTTGAAATGAGAGATGGGCAATGCAATAGACCAGAAAATCGGTTGGAAGTTCTCCACCACAATTCCAACCTGTAAATAAATTTCCACCGTAGATGCCAAATGCGGGAATTGGTGCGGACAAGTGCGTGGGCGTTCCGCAGGCCGAAAATGAGCGTGGGGATTAAATACAGTCTGAAATGAAGTATAGCCAGCCTAGATATTGAAAGATTGAAATCCGTTTTATTTCTTAAGCTTTAAGTCCTTATATAGGAATTTAAGTAAATCACAAGGATCAACATCTATAGCCATTGCTACTAGGTACAACTCAGACGCCCTTAAAAATGAATTGCGCTTCGTCGTTAAACGGGTCATTCTTGTTTTGCTGATGCCAGTCTTAGTACTGACCTGCGACTTGTTAACTGATCGCTGCGCCAGAAACAAACCAAAATCTGTAAGTGTATCTTTATCTTTAGCTGCCAAGAGGATTTATTATATTCCTAATTTACACCACGTATTATTTTTACATCAAAATATTTTAATTTGGATACATAATGTGTATATTCGTATATATAATGTGTATTTATATAGCTTAGAATATTAATTTCTGAGTTGATTTATTAATATTGCGATCACTTCGATAAAATTAAGAAGCATTCGCACTTCGAGTCTCGTCTTAGGAACGTAGGAAATTTCAAAAGAACACGAGAGGATAAGTGACAGTGCTCACGCTATAGGCGTGGGCCTGCTTATTCGTGTTCAGGTCTCCTACGACCTCTAAGGCGGTAAGTGGGTTCCACGTCTTGTTTTTTCCCACTAGGCTCAACTTAATCAAGTACGAGTATGAGCGATTACCAACGTTATCCAGACAGTCAACTTGTTTCCCTAACCAAATTGGGAGACACAGATGCCTACACCGAAATCTATAACAGGTACTTTAGGTTGATGTTCACTTTTGGCTTTAAAAAGCTTCGGGATGAAGATCTAGCAAAGGATTATGTTCAGGAACTATTTGTTGGAATTTGGGAAAAGAGGTCAGAACTGAATGAAGAAACCAACTTCGCAGCCTTTCTATACGTTGCCCTACGATCTAAGATATTCAACTACTACGCACATCAGAAGGTAGAGAACAAGTACGCAGATTTTTTGGCATTCCACGTATCGATAGCAGCGCCGGAACAATCAGACCATCTGATCAGAGATAAACAGCTCAACGAATATATAGAAAAACAGATACAGGCCTTACCGAAGAAAATGCGGAGGATATTTGAGCTTTCAAGAAAAGAGCATCTTTCCCATAAAGAGATAGCTCTGATCGTAAACACATCGGAGTTTACAGTTTCAAAACAGATCAGCAATGCACTGCGAATTATCCGGTCCAAGACCGGCAGGGCGATTACAGTCCTCATCGTTTCAATTGGTCTAAAAGATGCTGGCCAGATAACTGACTTTCTATAAACACAAACTAAACTGCCATGTCCACCAGCCAGACCCCTGATATAGAATTGTTGTCCCTTCTACAGAAAGAGAACCAAGCTGCCTACACAGAAATCTTCAACAGGTATTTCCAGTTGATGTTTGTATTCGCCTATAAGAAGCTCCGTGATGAGGAGATCGCAAAAGATCTGGTTCAGGAACTATTTGTAAAGCTGTGGGAACGTAGAGCTGTTATTTCCGTCAAGGGAAATCTTACCCCATACCTCTACACAGCGATGCGCAACATGATCCTCGATTATTTTGCCCCTCAGAAAGTCGAAAACAGATACGTTGTTTTTTTAACAGGCTATATGGCCAACGGCCGATCAATGGATTCCGACGCTCTTATCCGAGAGAAACAACTGAAAGAATATATCGAAAAACAGATACAGGCACTACCTGCAAAAATGCGACGCATTTTTGAGATGAGCAGGAAAGGACATCTAAGTCACAGGGAAATAGCTATAGCATTGGAAACCTCGGAGAATAATGTATCGACACAGATCATGAACGCTATTAGGATACTTAAGACAAAATTGAGCATGATACTCGCTTTTGTCTTAAGTAGCTATTTATGGAATTGACGGCTATCACATATACGCTTCCTCGGCCATACTCAGATAGCCATTTTCACTGATGATCAGGTGGTCATGGACTGTTATGTCCAACAACTTACCGCCTTGTTTGATCTTTTCCGTTATCCTAATGTCTTCGCTTGATGGCCTCAGGTTTCCGCTTGGATGGTTGTGACATATGATGATACTCGTAGCGGTAGCTTTCAATGCAATCGTGAAAAGTATTTTGCAATCCATTACGGTAGATGCACTACCGCCAGTAGAAAGGTTCACAATGCCTAACACCCTGTTATTGGTATTTAGCAGTATCATCTTCGCCTGTTCAATATAGTTGATCAGGTTCATATCCCAGTTGTTTAGCAATACCTGAAAGGCTTGTTCGGAGGTACTGACCTGTAGTCTTTCCTGCGCTCTGAAATGTGGTTTGTAGCTTAGTTGCACCTCGGCAACCCTGAAGATTTCTTTCTGTTCCATTGTTAATGTATTTAAATTAATGAATGGAACCCTTTAATCTTTCTGTCCAACTAAGCAAAGGAGGAACGGAATAAATGGGTCAGAGCGCAATGGCCGTGTGGGTTTATGCCGTAGTTCCTTTAGGCGTGTTGGACAGAAAGGTTATTTTTGTGGGAGTTATTAATTCAATTTATGCACTATCAATTCAAGGGATATAAGTCAATTTGATACGATCGACTATTTTTTGTAAGACTTTTCATCAATAAATTTATCTGCGTTTTTCACAATGTCCCTAAGATAATTTGCTATTAAATCTTTAAACTCACTTAAATCTTGAATAGTAATAATTTCTGCAGTCTGCCTAAATGATTTATTGCCGTGTGCTAATGCGTTTCGTTCACTTTTAACTTTCGAGAATGCTTTAACTAATTTACGTTTATCAACTATATTAATCCTTCCGTAAAACCCATATTCTTTGATAATCTTCTCTATATTTTGGTAGTCTAAATTCCCTGAGATTGAAATTCTTGTTCTTAAAAAATCTATAGTTTTTTTATCTAAGCTCGAAGTAATTAAATTATCTATTTTCTCCTTAGTTTTTTTATTATTCCCATGCTCTCTAAACTCTAATGCTTGTTGAGTCAGCCAAATATTTCTTAAGTTATCTGATAAATCAATAAAAGTCAAATTATCGTCAGAGATTGCATCATATACTCCCCATATACAACTTCTTATAGTTGACTCAATTAGATTATAAAGAAGTAAATAACAATTAGCCCTGATTATTTTTTGGACATCTCTTTTTATATCTAAATTGACTTCAGGCGTTAATTGAAAATTATTGGTTTTGTGAGACTCAACTTTGTTTATTTGAGCTGCAAATTCAAAATAAAGTTCAACTTCTTGGACTCTATTTTCTAAATATATTAAAATGCTCATGCTATGAAGTCAAATTAGAGCTCACGTAATCAATACGTTCTTGAAGTGCTTTGGGCTTGTGCGTGTGATAGCGACCCGAAAGTAAATTAAAAAATCTATTTGGGTTTCTTTTATCCAACGTAGACCACGATAAATTAGATGCATTAATTTGTTTGCCGCTCTTTAGGGCAAAATGACATCCCAATGCAATAGCTTCAAAATAGGGTCTTGAAGTTGCCTGCGAATTTTCATATTTGCCAAACCCTTTATTTCCGAATATTGATTCCACAAGTTTCAACATTGAAATAAAATCAGTTCGTTTCTTCGCTATTTCTGACTCATTGAAACTTTCATTCTGTTTTAGAAGGTAATTGTCTATAAATTTTGCAACACTTCCAGTGTTTAAATCGACACCGTTTAAATTAAACTTAGGATAACCTTCGATGAAAGCGAAAAAACGAAGTATTAGTTCTTCCTCTTCCCTTCGATCTTCAAAATGCCTATCTATAGGGCACAATTTCCTGAAAAGTGCGTCATTTGCTAATTCAGTTATGAAATCCATAAATTTCCCACGATATATCCCTCTTCTTGTTTCCATAGGTAATAAAGGCACACTACTAGTATTAATTCTACCAAACATATCGTTTCTAATCTCTTCATTTGCTCTAGAAGATAGTACAATCATTCTCATTGAAGAGTTTTTAATTAATCGCTGTCTAGAAGGTTTAAGATCTTGAAAATAAAAACCATTTATTTCACTTAATTTATCAAGTTTTGATAATTTTAATTGATTGTTGATAAACGCTGCAAGTGTTCTTATCCTTTGCGATCCATCAACAATTTCGAGTCTTCCAGTCTCTTCTATTTCAGCTACAAAAATTAAAGGTATTGGCAACCCGAGTATCAAACTTTCAATAAATTTCGACTGTCGTGATGGCTCCCAGATAAACTCTCTTTGGTAATCAGGAACGTATAACTCATTATCATCGATTTCTTCTCTCTCAAGATATTTTTGAACGTAATATTCAATCGTAAAATCTTTAATATCGTAACTTATACTTTGCTGTTCAGATTTGATTTGTTCTTCAATCTGATTTAGTTTTTCATCTGAAATTGTCATTATACATGAATTTTAATATAAAACTCGCTCTTAATTCCTAAGTGAATTTTACGCAAAATCATTCCATTAACAGAACGAATTTTAGCCAGAAATATTCAGATTTTTAGAAGATCTGAGCGTTAATTACTTCTAAACTAGTACTTCTATTTCTAAATTGCAAATTATCTATTTAATGTTTGTTGTATTTTTTTTATTTTTCTACGCTTTTTTTTACCACTAACATCTGGGGATCTTGGTTCGAAGGTGGGTGCTAAGAGCAACTCAAAGATACTAGCATAGTCAGGTTTTGAGATCATATCTATAAAGTTTGAGAATTCTCCATTTGTAATCTCATTAACTAAACTATTTTCGTAAGAAGTACCCTGTGGATGCTTTTCCAAAATTTCATTTAGAACATCCAATTGCTTTCTCTGTTCCAAACTTCCATTCTTTTGAATATTTGCGTAGGCCATTCTATCTCTTAGCTGTCTATGAAAATCAAATGTCCTGTCAAACATGTCTTCGCCAAATTGTTTGAAGGCAACACGATTGAACTGTCCAAGTTTCTTTGAATGGTGCTCGTTTTTCCCCCTTGAATTGTTCATTGGGCTGAGCTTGATACTGTTGGTCACATCCTTTCTACTGACTATTATCTGCACGTGCAACTGGTTTCCATCCTTAAGTTCGCCCCGTTTTTTCTCGCCATTTATGACCTGCTTATCCTTAAAGCCATAGTATCGATGGTTCTCGATTTTTCCAAACCATAACAGATCTTTAGCCGAGTTTACACCTTCACGTTTAAAGTTTCGGGCATACTCATCCATCAAACGCTCCGCATAGCACTTCAATTGCTTCCTGATATCCAATACCCCATATTTGCCTTCAAGATGCTTCAGTTCCTTTTGGCTTGGGCTGATATTGATCAGAAAGAATTTCGCATCGGCCTTTCCCAGTTTGGCAACATTTCCGTCTATGGCATGCCGAACCTCGAAAGGCTCAAATGTGCGACCCTCATGATTGAACCAATGTTCACGTTCAAGCTTGTTTTCAATCCTGTTCTCCTTTTCCAGATAATGTACCAGTTCCCTGCTGCTACCTTTATTGTTCGCCGTTTTACTGTCGGTAATATTGATGTACATATCATAGCAGTTCTAATTCCTTGCGTGCCGTATTTGCCAGTTCTTCCTTTTCCCTTGCAGAACTCATCAGGCGTAAATTCTCCCTTTCCTTAATATAGCGGTTGAGGATGTTCATTGCTTTCTGTTTCAGTAATGCTTTGGCTTCTATCTTTTTTTCGATATAGCCAAGGGTTTCGAAAACTGACGAAAGGCCTTTCCTTTGATCTGATTGGTTTGAAAGCACCTGTTCATTGTATTTCATCACTTGGTTGTCGAATGAATACGCCATCCTCTTCAGTAATTCCACCATAGAAGTAGCATCTCTTTTGATCGGGATCAATAGATCCGCCTCTTGTGTCCTGACAAAACCGATATATTCCTTTTGTCCCTTAAGGATGGTATTTTTTAACAGCTCATCATTAAGATCTGTCGGATCTTTCTTGCTCCTGTAGAAATAATCTATCATCTGTGATAGTACCTGGCGCTTAGACCGACCTAACTTAACTGCTATCTTTCCAAACTTGATATCGTCACGGATCGAATACTTGACTGTTTTCAATGTTTCCTGCATATCCATATATCTCTATATTTCACAATCTTTTAATCATATCCAGAACTCCTTGTAGAATTCCTTATTCGCACTTGAATGCTCTTTTAGAATGGAGAAGAACCCTCGGAGGGTTCTTCAAACCCCATTTGTACAGCAAATGGCAAGCAAACTAGGGCGCAGCCCAAGTTCCGCTTGCTCCATTTTTTTTATGAAAAATGGACTTTCTGCCATATGCCTATCCCTCATAGTTTCCCAGCGAAATCCAACAGCCTGATCCGACTTGCAATCGTTGGATGATATGAGGGTTCATACTCTAACAGCCCGTGATCAACCAGATCGCTCATACATTTATGGTAGGTTGTGTATGAACGGATGGCCGAATATTTCATTAGCTCCCTTCTAGATACCCGAAATTTATCAAACTTGGACGCCTTGTCCTGAACGGCCAGTATTGCTGAGAATAGGCTGATATGCGATTGGCGGAAAATCTTGTTTCCGCTTGCCAGTTTCAGAAAACTGGCAAGTATCGTTGCTGTCTCCATTATGACCTCCCGATTTCGCCCAACAACTGTTCTATATCAGAGTGCGCATAATAGAATATACCACCCAGCTTTTCATACTTCAGTACGCCCTTGATGCGTAGGTTCTGTAAAGTCCCAGCCGAAATTTTCAGTAGCTTTCGTACCTCTGAACTTCTGAGCCATTGCTTTTCTTTGTAGCTCTCATTATTGATATTAAGCTTTTCCAACTTCTCGAAAAGTTCTTTTTTGAAAGCTTCGAGATCCTCCCTAGTAATCAAATCCAATGTTGTCATAAATCAATACTTTAGTTAACGATTATGCAATTACATCATAAACCTCATTTAAACTTCTCTAGTAGAGAGAAATTTAAATTTGACTAATATCTGTAAGCGCACATTTCCTTTACTCACAAAGGTGTATTAACTAGATTGGATTAATTGACAAGCACATAAGGAGGTCCCTAACTTTTATTAGATAAATGGTTATACAGCAACGAATAATATATGTTCACTAAAATCTACTTTCGTAAGAAAAAATTAAACTAAGAAATCTCAAATTAGGCGTTAACCATCTTAAATACATTACAAATTAATTCACGTCTTAAGAATAAATCTACTTTTAGCAACGCCTATTGTGAGGCAAACTATTTTGCAATCAAAAGATTTATTTGAAAAAAAATAAACTAAAAATATTAGCAAAACAATGATTTAAATCAAATTATTTGTATGTTCGCATTCACATAAAAATAACTTTACGCTATTGTTGCGTGATTTTTTGTGGAAAACTTTCTATTTAAGTGATTAGAGACAAGGCGCGCAATATTGATAAAGTTATTATGCATTTGGTATAAGCAAGCGATAAAGTAAAAAAAGGGTTATAAATGGATATAGTATCATTATTTTCAGGTGCTGGGGGGTTAGATTTAGGCCTAATAAATGCTGGCCATAAGATTGTATGGGCGAATGATATTGATCGAGACTCGTGCCTTTCTTATGAAAAGAACATTGGTAGTCATATAGTACATAAAGATATTTGTGAAGTTAAAGCGGAAGAAATCCCAGATTGTGACGTAGTTGTCGGGGGATTTCCTTGTCAGGGTTTCTCATTGGCAAATAAACTCAGACACAGTGATGATGACAGAAATACCTTATATCGTCAGTTTTACAGAGTAATTAACGAAAAGAAACCAGCATATTTTCTTGCAGAAAATGTAAGAGGCATATTGAGTCTTGATAATGGCAATGCTATCAAGCAAATTGTCAGCGATTTTACAGAAGCCGGTTATCGAGTAAAATATAAAGCTTTTAATACTGCAGACTATGGTGTTCCTCAATCACGTGTAAGAGTGATTATCGCTGGTACCAGAACGGATATACCAAAAATGGCTGATTTTCAATTCCCTGAACCAACCCACGACAAAAGTAATTGGATTTCAGTAGGAAAAGCATTAAAAGATATTCCCGAGCCAGAAGAAACCAGCAAACTGTTCAACCATGTTTACTCTAAATATAAAGTTACAAATCGTAATTATACAGGACATAGAAAAACAGATCCAAACAAACCTTCACCCACGATTCTAGCTCGAGGTAACGGTAAAGGTGGAGTTTGTGCTATTCAACATCCTTTAAATCATAGGAGGATGAGTGTGCGAGAAAGTGCCACAGTCCAGACTTTCCCTATGAATTATGATTTTGTTGGATCCATGGGATCTATGTATCGCCAAGTTGGCAATGCTGTACCAATCAAATTTGGAGAGCATTTAGGATTAATGTTAAAGCAGCTTGAATTAGTTTTAATATGAAAGTAGCATCACTTTTTTCCGGAGCTGGAGGTCTTGATTTAGGGTTTATAAATAAGGGGCATGAAGTAGTTTGGGCAAATGACAATTTTTATGATGCTGTTCAAACATACAAAAGGAATATTTCCGACCATATATTATATAAAGATATTGCAGAGGTTTCATCTGATGAAATACCTGATCACGATATATTAATTGGTGGCTTCCCTTGTCAAGGTTTTAGTCTAGCTAATTCAAAAAGGGAAGAAAACGACACTAGGAATAAACTGTATCTCCAATTATTAAGGGTGTTATTAGATAAAAAACCAAAGTTTTTTGTAGCTGAAAATGTTAAGGGAATTCTGAGTCTAGGGAAAGGTAAGATATTTGATTTTATTATGCAGGATTTTAAAAATGCTGGGTACAACGTAAAATTTAAAGTTCTTAATGCAGCAGATTTCGGTGTGCCTCAAAGACGTGAGAGAGTAATTATCATTGGAGTAAGAAAGGACGTAGATTATGTCATTAATTATCCTGAATCAACGCATGACCAAAAAATATTTGACAATAAAAAGCCATGGGTCAGTATCGGTAAAGCTTTAGAAGACATTCCTGAACCGGAAGAAGATCATAGTTTATCAAATCATGATTATTCTAAATTCAAATTAAAATTTAACGGCTATCTTGGCAATAGAGCAATCGACCCTGATAAACCTGCGCCAACGGTTACAGCGAGAGGTGATGATAAGGGGGGCGTTGTCGTTCTGCACCATCCGAAAAACCATCGAAGAATGTCAGTTAGAGAATTAGCTTTGGTTCAATCTTTCCCAATTAACTTTATATTTGAAGGAAATAGATCTTCCGCTTATCGGCAAATAGGCAATGCAGTACCACCTTTGCTGGGTGAAGCTATAGCATCTATGTTCCCTTTAACGCTTGATGAAAATGAAATTAATCAGAACTCCGATAAAGCCCTTTGCGAACTATAAGTGGCGATGGGCAGTTTTAACCCCTACTGAGTCATTAAACGATCCGCCTGTTTTCCTTGGTGTGTTAAGAGTTTTTAATGAGTTTCAAAGTTATCCGCCAGGATCGCCCGAAATTTTGAGAGGTCTTGGCACCGTACAATTAGAGACCAATTCTAAGGTTGATTTGGTAAGGAACAAAGAAAGAAATCTTCTACGAAACTCTGGGCAATATTGGAGAGCTTTAGGTTTACTTCAACCATCGCACGGAATAGTATCTTTAAGCCCTTTCGGTAAATTGCTCGCAGATGGAGCAATAACCCAAGTTGAATTTGCTACAACTATAGTAAAAACATTAGAGTTACCTAACAGAAATATAGAAGACCCAACAGAATGGGATAAAAAGCAATTAGTAATAAAGCCGTTGGAGCTGATTTTAGATATCCTATCATTTATTTCGTCAAGTATTGATGATTCCGAAGGATATATTACGCCTTTAGAGTTAAGAAAAATTTTGATACCAATGGCCGGTGATAATTATACTATTGAAGAGTATAGTTTAGCGCTGGTACAATTCAGACAAGGTATCTTGGATATATCTAAATTCCCAGATTGTACCCCCAGTTCGAATGACAAGCGAATGGCTAGAGAATTCCTTATTTTTTTAACCAACTATGGATTTTGTAAATGTCAAAATAAAGCTGCAAGCAATGACAACGAAAAATACGAGCTTGCGAGCATCTCGAAGGAAGAAATTGTTGAACTACATAATATTAATATCAAGCGCAGAACTTTAGTAGAAGCTGTAAGAGAGATTAAGATAACCCAGATCCCTGCAAACGTTGAAAGAAAAAAAGTATTTAGAGAAGTCATTAATAGACCTTATCAAAACATTTTTAGAAAGAACACTTTAATTCAATTCAACTATACCTGTGTAATAACTGGAGTTAATATTGATAATGTGTTGGAAGCCGCACATATTATTCCAGTTTCTGAGAATGGTTCAGATCAAGCAGATAATAGTTTATGCTTAAGGTCTGACATACATCAGCTTTTTGATAGTGGTCATTTGAGGCTATTCTCTAATGGTAATGTCAGACTGTCAGATTTAGCGGGGACTAGCAATAATTATGGAATCTTACCGTCAAATATTCAACTCCCTGAATTTATTAATCGAGACTATTTAGATTGGAGAATAAAATATTTGTAATTTCAAGAATTACACTGGTATGGTTAAGTGAAAATCTAGAAAGTGTCAGTGATACAGGAAACCAAATAGTGATTGAAAAATGGATAATGAGACCTATAAAATAAAATTTGATTACTCAACTTTGGATAAACTTAAGAATATAGCTTTAAAGCATTTGAAAGTTGACAATATGAATAATCTGAGAGACAAATTTGAGGGTCAGTCATATCTAAATGCATTTCTAGTCAAGTCGTTTGCGGAACTGACTTTAGAGCGATTCTTAGGTTTTTCATTTATTGATGAAAATCTTAAAACCTTAAGAAAAGATTATCAGCCTGAAATTATTGTAGAAAACAAGAAACTAATCATAATTGCATTCAAGCATGATGAAGTGCCAAAAATCCGCAGAATCGAATTCGAACTTGCCGTTTTTGTTTCAATCAACCTTCATAATAAAACGGCCGAAATCCTTGGATTTTTGGATTACAAAAGTATAGTGGATAATTGTTCAGATTATACTATATCGCCACTAACTTCAAAGATTTTTATAGGCTCGTTTTCTGATTTCAAACTTCTAAAATCGGTAGACCTACTAAAATCAAACTAGTTTTGATAATAGCGTGTAGATTATTCTAAAACTGGCCACCGCTTTTTTTGCAAACTAGCGAGATCTAACGTCGCAAACTTGGCACTGATTTTCGCTAAAAAGTATTCAACCTACTGATTTTAAGTGGATTTGAGACTCTCCATATGTATTCCGGAACAAAAGTGTTGTTTGATGAACGAAATCGACTCTGGGTGGAGGAAAAACCGCTTTAAAAGATAAGCAAAGTCGGACAGCTAATCTATTTTCCAAGTGCTATTATTAGAGTGCCTTTGGTAGCTCGGAGGGACTTTTGCAAAGCAAAAGGAGCCTTTCTTCAGGATTACAGAAGTGGTAATAAAGGGGTAAGAAGAATCTTATGTTCTCTGAGAGGATCTATGCGGTAAGCCTCCTACAAATCCATAGTGCCGACTGAAAAGTTTGAAACGTACAGGGATGGATAGTATTTCCGAAATACACATTAAAGATTTCTCTGACAAAAATGTGAATCTAAAACTGTAGGAATTACCACTTTTTTTTCTCAAATTGGAAGTATAAATGCCTCACACTAATCTAAATTAACTTAATGAACCCTGTCGATATTTCCAATATTCTATTGAATGAAAATGGATATTTTTATAAAAAGAAAAAAAGCAAGATAGCAAAGTCAGATATAGAGAAATTGTTCCGGCAGTGTTTAACTGATAAAGCTGCGAATAAAAGTTACGAACCTATGATTAGGGCTTCTCTTTTTGAAAGTGGCAAGGAGGTTGCTAAATATTCAGTTCTTATCTTTGACTATCAGCAACGTCCATCGTTTATGAAAGCAGACGCCCATTTATGGGAGAGAAAAACTGGCTTGTTTATTATATTGGAGCATTTGGATTACCTAGCTGTAATCAGGAAAAATGTTTCAGGTGCGCACCACCTTTACCAGATTGTGGAAGAGATAGATTACAGTATCTTAACTAACTTTATGGTAACCGATACCAGTAAATTTGAAAAAATTATTTCAAGTAACCTGAACACAGCTGAAAATGCTACACAAACTAAAAGTGCGGAAGGAATTGATCTTAAAGGTGTTATGTCAAGGTTTAGCATAAGTAAGCAGATTATTAATGCGGTAAGGTTAGATAATGGCGGAGAAAAATCTAGCATTACTTTAAATACATCTAGAGTTAATTCACTTAATATTCGAAATGATTTCGAGCCTGCCTTATTTTGGCTAATTAAAATCATAAAACTAATTGATGTAGCTTATAAAGCTCCAAAGACTAATAGTTTTGTTGCTGGATTTGCAAAGCCATTGGTTTTCTCAACCGAAATCAAAACTTTGCAGCCGAAGTTTCTTTTTTTGAGGTTTCAGTCTGTTAAAGATGCTTTAGAGGCTGGACTAATATCCGATGCATTCACTCAAGACGATAAAGGCAAAAAGAATAAAGTGGATTTGGTCGCTTTCTTGGATAGTAATTCTAAATTATTTTCCCTAACTAGATATGATGCACGAACTTATTCTCATGGAAATACCTCAATAAAGCTTAATTTAAATACAATTTCTTTTCGAGACCCTTCATTCCAAGAAATTCAAGTGAGCTTTGGTGGGCCCGATTCTGTTTCACTACAGGAATATATAAATCTACAGCAACAGTTTATTGTAACTTTTGATAAACCAGACTATGCTTATACGCATAGAAAGATTTTCCAAGACCATAGGCTGCTAGAAGATCTAGATATTTTTATGGATACATTTATTGCTGAACCGCATTTAGCGAAAGTGACTTCTGAAAAAGGCAAAACAACTAAAACGTCGAAGATATTCAGTGCAAGGTCTATTTTCGGATATTTGGAGAGTAAGTATTTGTCGACTGTCGACTGCATGATTTGTGATGATATGGGAACTGAGTGGGGTGATCACATCAGTGTTAAAGGTGATGAAATAACTTTTTATCATTCAAAATATGATAAACCTGGTCTTTCTGCAACTAAGTTAGAAGTAGTGTTTGGACAGGCACAGAAAAATCTAGCTTTCATTGCAATGACAGATGAAATGGTTAGTAAGAGAGCCTTAAGATGGTCTTCTAATTATTCTAAAACATCAATTCCTCGAATAAGAAAACATGATGGAAGCGGCATGACGCCAATCGAAAGTGTTAAGAGAAGTATTGCTAGAGCAGCTGGTAGTGGCAACCTTCAAGCTAAAGTTTATGTGGTAATAAATTTTCTTTCCAAATCTCAGCTTTCCGCATCTTTGGCAAAGGTTAAAGGAGGTGAAACCTTCCACGATCAAGGAGTTACACTACAAATACTATGGTTTGTAAATTCGCTACTAGCCAGTGCGAATGATATTGGGGCTAGATTTAAAATAATTTGTAGGCCATAATTCTTTAACTCAACAATACCAGAACATAACTTTAAAAATTCTTTAACTACTTTGGAATTCGTTATATAAATTGCTATATTTAAGTATAGCAATTGTAACTAAAAGATACATTTAAAAGGTGAGCGATTCGGTGAGTCAGAAAGCAAAACCTTTACAGATAGTCATCAAACGCAGGAAAAAGGACAAGGTTCTTATCCCAGCGGGATCACAGAAATGACTAACAAAACGTATAAAACCCTGCAATCGCACGATTAGCAGGGTTTTTACTTTAAGGACGTTACCAAAACTTGCACGAATTCCCAAAAAAAGGGTGCGTAATTCGGTGAGTCATCCTGAAAGTCTGTACGACTCACGGAATAAGCTGTATCCATACTAAAACTGTCGACAGGAACTTTCTTTCACAGGAAGAATCCAGATCATATTACAGAAGAGGTTTATCTTTGCGAGGTTGGATGTTTTATTAGGGACGTTCTCCTATTCTGCTGCTTTACCGGACTGGCCTATGCCGATGTGCCGAAGCTCCCATCTGCGGCAATCCTGGAACCGTGTTTCCCGTTCAGAGCAACCAGAAGATGAAGTAGATAGCCGAGTTGTGCCGTATCGAAAAGAAACTGACCTCACATATCGCCCGACATACCTTTGCGTCGACCGTGACGCTATTAAACGGTGTTCCCATTGAAAGCGTATCAGAGATGCTCGGGCATACCAATATTAGGGCAACGCGTTCATTACGCCTAAATTCTCTCCAAAAAACATAGTTCCCACTTTTGTTCTTCCTATATGCTTTAAAAGTCCAACAATTTGGGGCTTTTGAGATAGAGTCTCCAACTACTAAAAACTGAGTTTGTTTAAACATTGAGAAATAATCTCCTGTAAAAAAGGCACCATCCTTATAAAAATATTTATAGCCGCCCCGTCCTTCATATTCAACTTTCAAAATTTTAGAATTGATGGATGAGCTGAACAAGTCTTTACTAAATCTGTTTTGCTCTAGCAAGATAGAGGTAAGGATACCAATGAATATTATAATGACAATAGCACCTGTCAACTTTTTTATCATGTAGTAATTTTAAATTAACGATTTTATTTCAATAATTTCTATTGAGATAATTAACCTTATCCTCCTTGCCCTTATTTAGATAAACAAGAGTGCTGTCTGAAATTTTGTATGTAACCTTTTCATATTTCCGTTACTATAAACCTTTAGCGTGTCATAATTATTTGTTCTAAAACCAGAAACGTAGCTTTCCAGCCAAATCATCTTTATGTAGTTCACAACCAAAGAAAAAGCTAATAAGCATGAGTAAGCAGATTTTGTATTTCATAACGAATTTTCTATTTGGTACTGTTTTATCACTTTTCATCTGCCTGATAAGTTAAAGGGATTATCTGGTTAACTTTTGGAATGATCGATAATAAATATGGACTAACAATTGTAGCGATGAGTAAAAAATAAAAAAATGGTCGCATGAAATATTCCTTCGAAAATGGAAATACAGCAGTCATCACTATAGAGGTGAATACGAAAAGTGAGCAATTTACTATTGATAACCGGAACAATGATCGAATAAAACCAAGTTTATTTATGATAAGAATTGCCACTATCCAAAAAATAAAGTAGAATAGTATCTTTACGGCAATAATTTCAGTTGCACTAGTTATTGCCCTATCAAAATCTGCAATCGAAATGTCGTACATTTTTATCTCATAAATTTGTAAACAAAAAATCAATACAACATATTCGATTACGCATAAAACAATACCTAATCCAAGCACCTTTTGCAATACCATTTCTTTCTAAGTATATGGTTCTAATTTATACTTTTAGTTCACAAGTTCAAAAAAACAATATATTCATAAGATTTTGCATCCGCTTTCTTTCTAGGCTTTGTGTCATCCGTATCAAAAACAAAACGGGACTATTATAAAATAGTCCCGCCAACTTAAAATATTTATTACTAAAGTTTATTTATAGCACAAAGCTCCAAGTTTGTACGTCAGCCCGCCTGACGCAAAACCCGTGTTATAGGGCGTTTTTCTTCGTCTGTAGGTTCTGTGCGTGACATTGAAATTCATAGTCAGCTACTCCATTTTTTACAGTTAGTCTAAATTTTCCATAGTCAGGCTGAAAGTAAGGATATGCGTGACCCCACACAGTTACTTGTGTATGCTTGTCTTCAAAGCCATTAAGTTCAACTTGGATTTCCCCAATCACATCTTCTAAAATATCAGTAAACCAAAATTCATTATTTCTCAAAATTGTCAAGACGAAAAAACTTGCAGAGTTCTCTTCCATTCCTGTCTCTGTGTCAAGAACATAACCTGTCAGTAGTAGTTTCCATTCGTTGTCGAATTTGTAAGTCGTTGATTTTTTGAATTTAATTTCTCCGCAGAATAGAGTATCACTTTCACAAGACTTTTCAATAAAGCCTTGCGCTTGATTTAACTGGTATTCTTTCTCTTTATCTGTCAAGTTTTGAACAGAACTTGTCAAGTTGCTTTTAAAGTCTCTTATTTTGGCAGTGTCGCAAAAAATGTCTTCGTCTTTTGTTTCCTTACTATCGTTAGGTTGAACCTCACTTATTGGATTGTACACAACTTTATTGTCCGTTGTTTTTGTCTGTCCGCAACCTAAGAAAGTTGTCGAAATAATAAAAGTCAATATATATGTTAATTGCTTCACGGTCGTCTTTTTAAAATGCTCTATAACTTGTATATATGCATAATAAAACTACATAAAAAGTGTACAACTTGTTCGCTTGATGTGGTAATTATCTGTTTTGTAATTGATAAAAATTATCGTCTTAATCCTTGATCTATAGATGTTTTTTTCTATTACGTTTCTTGTCTTTATCAGGTTCTTGCTGTTCTGATTGTAAAGTCGGTGCTAAAATCAGTTCAAAGATATTTGAGTGGTCAGATTTCGATACCATATCATTAAGGTTCTGGAACTCACCATTTGTAATTTCATTGGCCAAATTATTTTCATATAGCTTACCCTTCCGTTGATTTTCCAAAACTTTATTAAGAACGTCTAATTACATTCTCTGTTTCAGAATTCCATTCTTTTGAATATCCCATAGGCCATTCTATCCTTTAGATGCCTATCGAAATCAAATGTCCTATCAAACAAATCTTCGCCACACTGTTTGAAAACAACACGATTGAACTGTCCGAGCTTTTTTGAATGTTGCTCGTTTTTGCCCCTAGAATTGTTCATCGGACTAAGCTTGATAGTGTTGGTCACATCCTTTCTACTAACTATGATCTGCACGTGCAACTGGTTTCCGTCCTTCAGCTCGCCCCGTTTTTTCTCTCCATTGATCACTTTCTTATCCTTATAACCATAGTAGCGATGGTTTTCAAACAAATCCACTGCTGTTGATTGCGATGTCGGAAAAGTACAGATCGTATCCAGGTAAATCAATAGCTATCGACAAATTTAAACCGACGTAGCAAGAACGGAGGACCGACGGTAGACGGACGGTAGACCAGCGCACACTAAACGACAAAAGCGACATTCACCTATAAATTGTTTCTTAACGACTTTTTGTAAAATATCAATTCAATTCTGAAGAAAGGCGCTAAACATAACAATCTAAAATAACTATTTCAGTTTACTCACCGCTACATCATCTATCAAAAGCTTATCCGCTGCATTAAAGCAAATGGTAAGCTGATAACTGTCTGTATCAATAATATCGAAATCTAAAGTAAACTCTTTCCATTCCTTATTTTCAAATTTGCCTACCATTGGCGTGCCAGCAATATTTGTACTGCTATTCTTTCCAGCAGCATTAGTATCTTTTTTATGCAGGGCGATGAAACGAATATCACCACTACCCTTTAAGAAAAGTTTTACTTGGTGTTTACCTGCTTCCAAATTAAAAGGTGCTGTGAAAAACCGACGATTGTCAAATTCCTTTTGTGGTGTAAAATTAACTTGAATAGCTGATTTACCAGAATGTGCATCTGGAGATTGAGAGAACAATCCTTCTCGTTCTATCGTATGAAATGTGCTCCATTGCTTTGGCAATTGTTTACCTGATGTCCAGATTTCCATATCGCCGTTGGCTACAATTGGTACTGTTTGTGCCGAAGCACTGCCGTAAGCTATCATTGCAAAGGCGGCTAAAATTAATTTCTTTTTCATTGTTAATTATTCATTAGTTCACCAGCTCATTGGTTCATTTTACGATCACCCACGCAAACGGTCAGCTGTTTAACTTATTTGATTATTGTTAATTGATTATTCTATCCAACTACTGTTTAAAAAACTGGAAGTTATCTACGCTACTATATATATTATTACCTCTGGTGTACATTCCAATTACACATTGTCCGTTGGTGACATTAATGTTTTGAATGCTAAGTTTCGTCCACGTAGAACCCGGTGTGATATCGACCTTAACTTGTGCACTGCCAAAATCACGAGCAAAAAGATAATTCTCAATTAACCCTGTACCGCTTCTAACCCAAGCTTGCAATGTGTAGTTACCATTGGTAAGACCAGTAATAGTCTGGTTAGTTTCTACGTTGAACCCACTGCTTTTATAATGTGTTAATCGGTAGGCACCTGTATGAGGATTGGCTTCTAAATAATTTGCATCTGGGTTGCTACCCGCGGTTTGCCATTGTGCAGGCGAAGTTGCTGCACTTTCATCTACTTCAAAGCCTGGATTTTTCACTAGAGAGAAACCATCTAAGCCAACTGTGGGACTTTTAGTAGTGGCATCGAAAGTACTTTTATTAATTCCAGGACGATGGTAATATTGAGGTTCCCAATAATAAACGCCCAAACCTTTGTTATTTGGCAACGCATGTACACCATCCAACAACCTAAAAATCATTTCTCTGGTTCGCTTAGGATCATTTTGATAATACCCGCACTCAACTACCATAACTTCTTTATTGTAAGTAGCTATTAAAGCTTCTAAATTATCTAAGCTGTCTTCTATATTTTGATCATAGGTTTCTAATATTGGATATACCGAAATACCTATCATATCAAAAGTGGCTCCATTAGCAATTAAACCATTCAAGACAGCTTCGCACTTGGCATTATTATCTCCATCAGAAAACTGCACCATCACTTTAATGGCACTATCTACTGCTTTAATAGCATCGTATCCGGCTTTGTGTAGTGCCGCATAATTAGCCATGTTTCCAGCAATTCTTATATCGCCCATTGGCCAAAGCATCCCGTAATCTGTCTCATTACCTACTTGCACAAACTTAGGAGTGATACCAACTGCTTTCAGCGCATTTAAACAATCTGTTGTGTGAGCAGCTAACGCAGTTTTCATTTGCGTTAAATTGTAGCTAGTCCAAGCAGCTGGAATATTTTGCTGTTTAAAGTCGGCCCAACTATCACTGTAATGAAAAGATAACGCTATTGAATGTCCATTAGCTTTTGCTCTTACCGCCTTTGCTACCACATCAGCGATACCACTATAGTAAGATGGCCCGGCTGGATTAACCCAAACCCGCAACCTAATGCTATTTAAACCACGCTCTTTCATCAACAGGAATAAATCTTGCTGATCGGTAGTGTTGAAGAAAAATCGGTTCGAATTCTCCATCCAAGTCACATGACTGATATCTGCGCCTTTTAGAAACTCAAAACTATTGACGGTACGAACAGCCACGGCCTGCTGTAAATTAGCTTTTAGCAGTTCTTTTTCGGGCAAGATCGCTTCTTCGGCTGCTTTCTTTTTACAAGAAATTAAGCCAGTCCCCAGAAAAGCTAGGGCAATAAAAGTCCTGATGATGTTGTTTTTACAAATCATGTGAATGGTTCCTTTCTTTTTTTTGATTTACCAGTTATCGGATCTAAAAGGCGCTACCGGCAGGCCGTTTAGGTTATATAAGTTACTTCCTTCGGGGTTGTTGGCCCAAGCATAACGCACCGCCACGGGCTGCGCTACCTTGTCGCTCCATACTTCTACCTTTCCATTTTTAATGACTGCCTTGGCCCAATAGAATTTTTTATCAGCACCTGCTATGGCAAACTGTTTGAGTTCTCCATTTTTAGCCTGCAAACCTTTATTTAAATTTTTAAAAGAGACAATGATTTTGTTACCATCTGTACTCATTTTATCGTATTGCGTGATCGGATCTTCATCATTTTTATCTCCATAAGCCACTTTAAAAGCGCTTAATGCCAATCTATACCCAACATCTTTTTTATTTAAAGGATGAATATCATTAGTTTCGCCAACATCAATTGCCAATGCCAAACCTGCGTTTGGAACGGTATTAGCCACAAATTGCTGCGCTTCTCTTAACCTTGGCCAACCACCATCCTCCGGTTCTGCTGAAGGAGCCATATAATTAGCCAATTGCACAATAAGGAAAGGAAAATCGCCCTGCCCCCAAAGCGTACGCCAATCTTTAATCATGGCTGGCAACAATGTTTTATACTCTTCTGGCTTTCCTGTATTGGCCTCGCCCTGATACCAAGCTGCGCCTTTAATGGTGTAATTTGCAATAGGCTGTAACTTGCTGTAATATTGGATACCCGGCATATAATCTAACCGAATAAAAGTATTTACTGGCATCGCTGGCATTGCATGACCAACCTTATACAACCAATCCCCTGTTAAGTCGATTTGTTTATCGTCATTAACTAGACGGTATTGTTTACCCGCAATAATACCACCTTTACCCTCTTTATCTACTACTCGAACTACAATAGTGTTCTCGCCAACTTTTAATAAGCCTGTTGGAATTTCGTAACGACGAGCTAGATACCTATTGTTTTTAGTGCCAATGAATTTGCCGTTTACATAGGTCGAATCGATATCATCAATTAAACCGAGCTCTAAAAAAACTGGCTTCTCAAGCATATCGGCTGGCACATTTACTTGTTTACGCAACCAAACTACCCCATCCACTTGCAAACCTTGATCTTCCCAAACGCCGGGTACTTTTAAGGTTTTCCAATCAGAAACGTCAATATCCGATTTTGACCAAATTGGATTTCTGCCTCTTAAACCCTTATCGCTCTTGTTCATTTCGGCAAACCAGTCATCGTTAGTTTTCTTATCCTTTGCCAAAACACTTTTTGTGTAAGCTTCATCTTTGTACGGAGTCGCTTTTTTCAGGTAATGCGGATAGCTTTGCAACGCTTCGTCGCTCATCCAAGCTTCGGCAGGCGAACCCGCAAAACTAGAATGAATAATGCCAATGGGCACTTTATATTTTTGATAGAGATTTAAGGCGAAGAAATAACCCACCGCACTAAAACCCAACACATTTTGAGGATTGGCACTTTTCCAGCTTCCATCCAATACGTCTTTACGGACGACATAACTAGATGAACTTTTAACCGAGAACTCTCTAATCTGGTTGTTAGTTGAATTAGCTACTTCTTCATTATACAGCTCTTTAGATTTAGATAACAAAAATTCCATGTTCGATTGGCCAGAGCATAACCAAACATCACCTAGAAGGATATCTTTTAGAACGATATTATTTTTGCCAGAAATGGTCATTTGATAAGGACCACCAGCTTTCATTGGTGCCAACGTAGCTTCCCATCTTTGATTTTCGGCACAAGTAGTTTTTAATGTTTGTCCATTAAAATCAATATGAATTTCCTCTCCTGGCAATGCCCAGCCCCAAAGCTTCACTTTTTGATCTCGTTGTAAAATCATGCCATTGCTAATGAGCTTTGGCAAAGTCACTTCAGCTTTTACTGAAATAACAAGTGCATTAAGAAGAAATAATAACCAAATTTTTGTCTTCATTTTACCAATTTGATAGTGGTTTTAACTTCGTTTGATCTACTACTTTTCCATCGGTAACAAATACCACATTGAAGGCTTTCTTGCTATTTGCAGGCAATTTCAGTTCAAAGCCCAGCAAAGTAGTTCCAGGGTTTGGTGCATCATAACTCTGTGGGGGATCTGTGCTCCAAGTTTGCAGCTTCACATCTTCCAAACCTGCTACATAAAATTTCAATTGTTTGCCTTTGCTAGTTAAAGTAGCTTCATTAGTTTTTATATTTTCCACTTTAGCTGGTGTCAACATGGCCCATCGCACTACTACTGCTTCATTGCCCACTACAATTTCATCCCTTACTGTTACATATGTTTTATCGATAATGGCAATGCCTCGTTGTGCTTTCTGCAAATCAGGCTGAAAAACAGGAGAAAGATCAAAAACTGCTCTTGTATTGGCAACATCTTCAGATTTGGAAATTAATTTGGCATTTCCTACCATTTCATGAAGTTTTCCGTTAACCGTTAAAGTATTGTGCGAATGGTTGTTTAGGCGAAACACTTGCCAACGTTGCGATTTTTGGCTCATATCCCAAATATTTAAACCTGCAGACTCCAAAGAGTTATATTGCTGCATACCCAATTCAGAAGCCCATCTCACGCCATGCATATCGAGTACAAAAGAGCCAGCATCCATATGGGCATGCCCAACCGAAGCCGTACCACCTTTAAAGCCCACATAAATATCTCTATTATTCTCCCAACCACTTCTAAGTACCGCTATTTCATTTTCGGCCTTGCCAAACCATAGGTTAGTTTTTTGTGCAACCATTTCGCTTAGCTTCACTCCTTTTCCCCAAACCATGGCCGCAGGCAGTAAACGGTTAGTTTTTACATTGTATTTCGAAGTTTTTAGGTATTCTTTCTCGATAAACAACAGCGAATTATCCTTTAGTTTGTCAGCAAACCAGAACATAGCAGGCTGTAATCCTTCGTTACCACCTGCATCGCCATAGTTAAAAGGCGTACCCGAAGTGCCAATTAAATTCTGATAAAATGATGCGGTCTGTAAAAAACCAGGTTGATTGGCCAAACCGAAATCAGTACCAAATATTTTCTCCAAAGCACTAATGAAAAATAGATTGAAAGAAGTACCATACGCCCAATAGCTGTAACCTTCCATATAATTTCCTTCGGGACCATAAGCAGCCATTGGCAATTTGATACTTTGGATGGCTTTCTCGATAATTTGTTTTGAGATTTCTGGTTGTTTCTCAAAAACCGCCAAAGCCCCGAAAGCAATTCCCGTATTGCACACTTGGTTCCAATTATTTTTACCTCGCTGCCAACCGTTGTGTTTTGGATTTAAAGCGGGCGTCAATCCTTTTTCGATAATGGCTTTGCTAATGATGTCTTTCGATCCTTGCGATAATTTTGGATGTAACCAATCGTAACCAATAGCTACTGCCAATGTCATTTCAGCTACATCTAGAAAATGATCTGGGTTCCAATCTTCAAATTTTGATACAGCTAGTAATTCTTCTTCACACTTTTTAAAATATTCTTCCTTTCCAGTCATCCGCCATGCGTAAGAGAGAAAAAACACTCGCCTCAAAGCCTCTCTAGAAGTCTGCAACAAACGCCTGCCTATCATTTTCCTTTCGATAGCTGGCAATTGGGCAATGGCGTTACACTCCTGGATAATGGCATAATTCACATCAGCCCAAGCTTTATCGCCTTTGATTTCGCTTTTGATTCGACTTTCTTCCTCAGCCAACAACAACAAGCGTGGATGTTCCTTTATCTTAGAAACATCTATTTTCTGCTGCGCAAAAGCGAAATTAGCGGTAAACAATGCAACAATTAGTGTTAAAAATTTCATTCTCTATTTAGCTTTTAAACTCCTGCCAATATCTTTTTATACCTGTTCAATGCTTCCAAATAATAATAGTCGGCGTAAACCAAAGGCACATCTATTTCTACACCATGGGCGATACTGCCCACACTATGTCTCAACAAAAACCCGCCATTGGTACCATATTTAGCGAAATAGGCTGCACCGCTTAGGCTTTTTAGAATTTTCACGCCAGCGTCTCTATATTTTTTAGCATCAACTCCTTTAAAGGTACTCAATTCTAGCAAAGCTGACGCAGTAACTGCCGCAGCAGAAGCATCACGATAATTGGTTGGCATTTCTTTGGCTTTTGAACGAACCGATGGCGTATAACCTTTTTGATTGGCATTGAAATCCCAATAAGCGACATAATCCGAAGGTAAATCTTCGTGATTGATGTAGTAATCAGCCATTTTTGTAGCCACATTTAAATAACGTGGATCTTGGCTTTCTCGGTACGTCATGGTAAAACCGTAAATCCCCCACGACTGGCCTCTGGACCAAGTAGAATTATTGGCATAACCCTGCGCAGTTTCACGAGAAAGCACTTTTCCTGTTTGGCTATCGTAACACACCACGTGGTAAGAACTAAAGTCGTCTCTAATTTGATGCTTCATGGTATTTTCTGCGTGACTTAAAGCAATCTTTCTATAACGATCATCGCCAGTAACTTTCGACGCAAAAAACAATAATTCCAAATTCATCATGTTATCGATAATCACCGGAAAATCGTAGCGACCTTTTCCATCCCAAGAACCAAACCTATCCCAAGATTTGATTACGCCAGTTTTTTCGCTGAAACGTGTACTTAAAGATTTTGCCGATTGAACTAAAATGTCTTTATACTTTTCGTTTTTGGTCAATCGATAAGCATTCCCGTAACTACAATACACCATAAAGCCTAAATCATGATGTTCGGTAAAGTTTTTTAACGGCTCTAATTTCTCTGTCCATTTGATGGCTTCATTTTTAAGGTTTTGGTTCTGGGTTCCTTCGTAACCGTACCATAAACTACCTGCAAAAAAACCAGAAGTCCACTCGTACATATTGGTAAAAACCACTTTACCTTCAGAGTTTGTAGTACGTGGGTACAAACTGTCAATCTGATTAGCAGTATCTAATAGTTTAGTCAACTGTTTCTCCGATGCAGAGAAATTTTGGTTCACAAAAGAAATTTCACTTGGATCGGCTACGAAAGCCAGCAAAAAGCTTATGCTTAAAAAGAGTATCGGCAGAATTATTTTACGTTTCATGTGGAGGTATGGTTAGTTGATTATTTTGATTTTCACTTCTTTCACTAAGGTTCTTGCATTATTATATTTAGAATTTGTTGCTAAAAAACTCACGGTAAAAGTTCCTGTTGTGTTATAAATGAATTGATATTCTCTCAATCTATCGTCGTTATAGGCTTTGATGCCCAAACCTAAATCTGGAGAAATAGAGGTAAGATCGATAGGTGCGGTAACTGCCCAATCGTTACTTGCCAATGTACTGTTGTAGCCTATGCTAATCCTGTCATCGCTAGTTGCATTTCTGAAATCCCAAATGCGATTGGCCACTGCGCCTCCAGTTGCCAAATAAGGATCTTCTGTGGCACGAGCATTGAAATCAAAAGCAGTCCAGCCTGCATTTCCAGTTCTCACTATCTCGTAAGATGTTCCGTCAGCATCATTAGCTACCCTAAAGTTTCTGATCTGATAGCGAGGAAAATCTGTATTTACTGGTCTATCGTATTTAAAAGCAACATACAAAGGCTTACCTGCAAATGCAGTCAAATCAATTTTAGGAGACAACTGCGTGATTTGTGTAGTAGGCAAATTAGCTTGATTGGTCACATCAACCCAAGTGGCTTTAGTGATATTCTCGGCATCCTTTACCCTATCTTTTGTAAAGCCTGCAAAATCTGAAGACAGTAATACATGTAGAAAACCTGGAGGCATATTACCATTTTCCATTTGTGTGTTGAACTGCACGTAAGGTGTCCCTTGAATACTTGTCCGATCCCGATGCTGGTACATCATTCCAGGTTCTCCAGAATAGAAGGTAATCATATCTGCCTCGCCATCTAAATTAAACCTTACGCTGCTACCTACCTTAAAAACCGGAACTCCATTCTCAACCTGTGTTGCATTTTCTGTATTTACGCTTATTGTAAATTCTGGGGTAGATATATCATCTTTCTTACAAGATGCCATTGCTAAAATTCCCCATATTGCTATTAAAATTTTCTTCATGACTGATCTACCAAAATCTATTTTGTTTCATTTTATTGTTAAGGTTCATTTCCTTTTGCGGAATAGGAAACAGCCTATATTTTTCGGTCATTTTACTAGCAATTGCAGCCATTGTGGTACGTTGTTGGGCACTAGCGGTTCTTCCAGTTGCTGTATTTGCCGATAGGAATGGTTCTGCTGCTGCCTGTTGCATGGCTTGCTCAAAAATGCCCCATCTAATTAAATCGTGTTTTCTAATTCCTTCGAAACATAATTCTCTAGCTCTTTCGTCTCTAATGGCTTGGCGCAAATCGTCTTGACCAGTAACAGTAATTACTCCAGTGCCCGAAGTTGTGGCATAAGGTCTCACACCAGCACGTGTTCTTACTTCGTTGATGGCTGAAAGGGCCTTGTTGCTAACGCCGTTAATTTCATTTTCTGCTTCGGCTATCATTAACAGTACATCAGAGTACCTGATAATTGGAAAGTTTGTTTCGTTGTTGTTCTTCACTTTAGGTCGTAACGTTTCTTCTTCCCTACGCCATTTAGCCGAACAACGGTCTGCAATGGCAGTAAAAGTTGTCAATTTTTGATTGAAAGGTTGCCCATTGGTGACGTTGTATCTGTGCGGTGCAATACTACGATATTTCCTTTTATCGGTTTCTTCAAACAAATCCCAAAGTTTTAGCCTAATGCGGATATAGCCATAAGAATAGCCCAAAGCGTCGGATTCATCATAGCAAATGATGCCGTTGGTTACGCCTATCCAACTGTATTTGTCACTTTTACCTGGATCTGTGGTTGGATTTCCCGTAAAATCTGCCTCCCACATACTTTCTTTATATTGCGTATCAAAAAGATTTTTAGAGTGGTTGGTGAAAATTTCATCGTAGTTAGGGTTGAGTTTATGCAAACCACTATCTTTTACTTTGGTAGCCCATGCAAGTGCTTTCTCATAAGAACCGGCAATTTTTAAAGGTTCGCCTGCCATTTTTAGATAGACACGTGCCAAGATGGCCTGTGCCACGGTAATGCTTACTCTGCTACTGTGACTGTAAACAGAAGCTGCCTCTAAACTATTGTTATTGATTACTTCTTCCATTTCAGTAACTACCATTTGCAATACCTCTCGTTGGGCAGTTTGTGGAATATTCACATCGGTAACAGTTTGATTTGAAGTTAAACGTATCGGAATATCCCCCCATAAATCAGTTAACAGATAATGGTAGTAGGCACGTAAAAACCTGATTTCGCCAACGTATTTTGCTCGAATTGCATTATCCATTTCTGCTTTATCAATGTTTTCTAGCAATACATTTGCACGTTCAATCCCTTCGTACAAACGTTGCCACATCATCATAATTTGTGGTTGCGCCGAAGTGTAGTTCCAACTCGCTAACCTGTCTATGATATTAACTTCCGATTGGTTCCAATAACCCAAATCATCCATTGCACCATCCACAACCATGTGTCGGCCATAAGTAAACTCGCTACCAAGCGTTACATAAACACCTGCCAAAGCGCTCTTCACTTCTGCTTCGTTACGGAAATAATTATCTGGCGATAAAAAATCTTTAGGTGTAGTTTCTAAGAACTTCTTGCAAGAACTGCCTAACAGTAGCAATCCAAATAAGCTTAATGTTATTATTCTATTCTTCATGTCTGCCATTATTTTAAATTCATATTTAAACCAAAGGTGATGGTATTAGCTCTCGGAAAAGCAGAGAAATCGAAGCCAGGTGTAAGTGCTCCAGGCCTGGTAGAAACCTCAGGATCCATGCCCGAATAGTTAGTTAAAGTCCACAGGTTTTGTGCCGAAACATACATTCTTAAGCTTTGAAGGAACGATTTACCAAATACCTTTGAAGGTAAGTTGTAGCCTAAAGCCACTGTTTTTAAACGCAAGTAAGAACCATCTTCAATACCATAAGATGAATAGTAACTTCCGGAACCTTCATTGACACGAGGAATATCACTCGTAGGATTTTCTGGTGTCCATCGATTAGCGTAAGAAGCGTACATATTAGAATGAGGCATGTAGTAACGTTCAAACATATATTTGTTGGCATTAAGGATATCATTACCATAACTCCATTGGAAAAACACGCTTAAATCGAAGTTTTTATAAGTGAAGGTGTTATTAAAACCTCCTGTGTGCACAGGAAAACCGTTACCAATTACAGTTCTATCATTGGCGTCAATAATTCCATCACCATTAATGTCTTTGTATTTCATATCTCCGGGACGAACATTTGCCCTAGAACCTGGATAAGCGATGTTATTTTTCAAGTAATAGGTACCTCCCGTTTGGGTAAATTCATCAGGTTTGTAAGTTCCTTCGTAAACAAAACCAAACATTAAGCCTACTGGTTCTCCTTTTCTAGCAATATAAGCTGGCTGGCTATCGCGATTATATTCCCACCAAACCGACGTAGCCAAAGTTTCTTGGTTCTCGGTTAAGGAAATCACCTTATTTCTGTTAAAGGAAATGTTGAAGTTAGATGTCCACATGAAATCTCTTTTTTTCATGTTTACCGTATTTAAGGTTATTTCTAAACCTCTATTCTCTACTTCTCCAATATTTTTAAAAGAAGTTAAATAGCCCGAAGAACCAGGCAACTGCGCATTTAGCAACAGATCTTTGGTGCGCTTCTGATAAACTTCAGCCGTTAGGCTAATCCTATTCTTAAACATGTTTACATCCAAGCCGATGTTGGTCATGTAGGTACTTTCCCATTTCAAATCTGGATTGCCCATCACTGTTTTTGCGCTACCAATAATCAGTTCTCCTCCAAAATAATACCGATCTGGTCGCAATGCTGTAATTTGTGGCAACGAGGCATATTCGCCTACCCTATTATTTCCAGTTGCGCCCCAACTTACTCGAAGTTTAGCATCATCAATAAACTTTAACGATTTCATAAATTCTTCGCTACTAAAACGCCACATTAAAGATGCCGAAGGAAAATATCCCCAACGGTTTTGCGGCGAAAATTTCGAAGAACCATCGGCACGCATGGTAGCCGTAACGTAGTATTTGCTTGCGTAGTTATAGTTTAATCGACTGTAGTAAGACATCAAATTCCAATCGTTGCGATAAGCCTGCATAGAATAAAATGTACCTTGGTCCATACCGCTCATGCCTAAAGCTTCGTAAGGAATTTGCTGCATGCGAGTGTAGTTATACAAATGATCTTCGTATTGTAGTGAGAAACCACCCATCGCTTCAAATTTATGTTGTCCTTTTTTAAGGTTATAGGTCAGCGTGTTTTCATTTAGCCAGTTCGATTTTTCATCATACATCTGTCCTGCGTTTACGCCTAAGGTGGTAGTTTGCGGATTACCACTTCTACTTTGTGAGTTATTGAAGATATCGTTTCGGATGTTGTTTTTAGAGTAACCGATGATAGATCTGAATTTGAGGTTTTTCACAATATTGGCTTCTACATAACCATTCGCCATCATAAATGTGAAGATATTATCGTTCTGTTCGTTCTTCACGGCTACTACTGGGTTAATCCTAAAATTATCGTTCGAATTAAGGATTGGGTCGAAAAGATCGTTAGACAAATCAAATTCACTAGATCCCGTCACAGGCCTGTAAGCCCAGGTGTTTTGAAGGATGTTGTAAGTAGCGGTCCCATCGGAAAGGAAAGTCCCGCTGTACTTACTTCTTGAATAGGTCAATTTAGCACCAACTTTTAACCATTTTCTTACATCTTGATCTAAAGAAAAACGTCCCTGTACTCTATCGAAACCTGTATTTAGTACTACACCATCTTGTCCGGTGTACGAAAATGACAGGTTATATTTTGTGCCACCACTTCCAGACATCATTGAAAGTCCATGTTTTTGCATTGGCGCCGTTCTGAACATTTCATCCTGAAAATCTTTACCCGTACCACGATAACTTTCCAAAGTTCTACCATCGGTAAAATAATAATCGTCCATAGTTGCAGTACCAAAAACTTCGCCCTGCAACTTCACAAACTCATAACCATCCATCAAATCCATCTTTTTCAAAACAGATTGCACCCCATAAAAACCATCATAGCTAATGGCTGGCTTGGCATCTTTCCCAGTTTTGGTAGTGATCATTACCACCCCGTTTGCACCTCTTGCCCCATAAATTGCGGTAGCCGAAGCATCCTTTAAAATCTCAATAGATTCAATATCCTTTGGATCAATGGCGTTACTTAATGAAGCTTCTACCGGAAACCCATCTATCACATAAAGCGGATTATTATTCTGTGTGAGCGAGTTTGCACCCCTAATCACGATATCGGCTTCTGCTCCTGGTCTACCTTCTGCAGAAACTACATTTACTCCCGCTACACGTCCAGCTAAACTTTGATCGAAGCCCAAAACCGAAGCTTTTTGCATTTCTTTCACATCGGCTTTATCTACCGCTCCTGTTAAATCACGTTTGGCGACCGTTCCATAACCAATAACCACTACCTCATTTAAATCGTTAATTTCTTTAACCAGTTTAATGTTGATGAATGGTCTTTTGTTCACTGTGATTTCCTGTTTAATAAAACCTAGCATAGAAACCACCAAAACCGGATTTACGGTTTGGGTAGGAATATTGATACTGTAGTTTCCTAAACTATCAGACATCGCTATCAACTTGGTACCTTGCAGCGAAACACTTGCACCGGGTATCCCCAAATTTTCATCGTCTGTAATTTTACCTTTAACGGTTTGGGCATTAGCGGTAATCACGACAAGCAATAAACTGCAAATCATTAAGGCTGTTTTCGCTAAAAACCGTTGAGTTATCTTATGTTGTTCTAGCATAGTGGATTAGTCATTTATTTGTTTGGCTTGATTTGGTTTTCATCATACGTATGTGCCTAGCTAGTGCCTATACATGATGATGTTGAGATAAGTATGTGGTTTGTTTTTTAAAGTCGCGATATTCGACACTTCGGGCATTAAAAAACCACCGAAGGTTTTTGCCCATAATTGTTCAATAGTTGAAGAAAGAATCAAAGCTAAAAATAGCGATACTGATCTTTTCATAAAGCTTACATATTTGGTTAGTGATTATCTATTAGAAAAGACCAACGTCGGCTGATTAATTCCTCGGTAATCATTAACAAATTTAGATATGCGTTTATTTCAAGAGTTGACAAGATAGTCCAAAGAATTTGATAAAATCATCCAATAGTGCTTTTAACGACTATTGAACGTGTTTTTTCCGATATTCTTGAGGAGCATATCCGTACTGCTCTTTAAAACATTTATTGAAATATCTCGGACTACTAAAACCCAAGTTATACGCTATCTGACTAATATTTAGTTCTGGAGAATTTTGCAGCATATCCGCAGCTTTTTTCAATCTGATATTTGAAATGAAAGTATTTGGCGTAAGTCCAGTAACTCCTTTCAACTTACTAAATAACGAAGACCTACTCAAACCCATTTCCGAAGCAAAAAGGTTCACATCTATTTCGCTATGCAAATGCGCTTCGACAATGGCAGTAGCTTGGTCTATGAACTTTCTGTCGATTTCTGTAGTGGCTACTTCTTGTTGCTGTGCCAATCCGGGTTGGTTAAAATATTTCGCTTTCAATACCTGACGGGCATTGATTAAATTATTACAGCGCTGTATCAACAATTTGGAGTGAAATGGCTTGGTTACATAATCATCGGCACCTGTGCGCAAACCTTCTAACTGATGCTCAACCGCAGATTTGGCCGTTAACAACACCACCGGAATATGGCAAGTATCAAAATTGCTCTTCAGTTTCGTACATAATTCTGTACCAGACATTACGGGCATCATTACATCACTAATTACCAAATCTGGCTGCTCCTTTCTAGCAATTTCTAAGCCTTGTTCGCCATCGCCTGCTGTATAAACATGAAACAATTGCGCTAATATTTCCTCTAAAAAATCTCGCAACTCTTCATTGTCTTCTACCAACAATAATTTCTTTTTAGCTTCTTCTTCTACTGAAGTAATTGGCTCTATTAAATCAGCTTGCTCTAATTCTGTAGTTTGTAATTTTTCTTCAGTTACTATAATTTGTTCTTCTACAGAAAGCGAAGTATTTCTTTCTAACATTATGGTAAAAACAGTACCCTTGCTTAAGGTAGATGAGGTTGTGATTTGCCCTCCATGTAGTTCTACAATATTTTTAGAAATTGCTAGGCCAATACCTGTTCCAGGTGCAGCCGTTTGTTCTACTTGGTAAAATGGATCGAAGATATGTTGGAGTTTATCCGATGGAATTCCCTTTCCTGTATCTTCTACTAAAATCTGTACGTTGGTAGTACTTGTTACTACTTTCAGATTAATTTGATCGCCACTAGAGCAAGCCTTAACCGCATTAGACAATAAGTTATTGATTACCTTTTCTATTTGCCTCCGATCGATTAAGAGCACTAAGCTATCTTCATCTGTATCAAAACTGAACGCTATATTCCTTTGCTGTGCTAACGCAGAAAACCTTTCATAAACCTCTTTCAGCAACTCGATCAAATCAACATTGCTGCGTTCTAATTGGGCATAACCTTGCTCCTGCTTTCTGAAATCGAGCAGTTCATTTACCAAATTACCCAAGCTAGATGCGTTTTTATGAATACCTTGTAGTTTATGCTGCAAAGCTGGCAGCACATTTCCGGTAGTTAACAATTGCTCCGTTTGTCCCAAAATCAACGTAATTGGCGTACGGATTTCATGAGAAACATTGGTGAAGAAGTTAAGTTTAGACTGGGCAACTTCTTCCGTTCTCTTCTTCTCTTTCTTCTCAAAAGCGAGCGAAGTCTCGAGATAAGCCCTTGTTTTGGTCTGCTTCATCCACCAGTAAATTAATCCCACAATTACTGCAACATAAAATAGATATGCCACCCAAGTATTATAAAACGCTGGTTTAATTACAATTTGAATGGTTCGTTCATCCAACACTTCGTTATTGTTACCAATTGCTTTTACATGGAAAAGATATTTACCCGGAGATAAATTGGTATAGTTTGCCGTATTTTCTACCGAAGGACCAACCCAGTTTTTGTCCAAACCATCTAACTTCCAGAGGAACCTACGTTCTACCGATTGGCTAAAGTTGATAGTCGTAAAAGTAAGCGCAAAAGAATGTTGATCGTGTTGTAATGTAATTTCCGATGTATTGTCTAAAGGTTTTGCTAGAGGCGAACCCTTTTCGCCTGCCTTCACCTCTTTATTAAATAAGTTGAAATTGAGAAAAACGATTTTTTCTGAATAAGTTGGCGTAGAAATAGATTTAGGATTAAAGGAAATAAACCCTTTGGTACCACCGAAGAAAATATCGCCAGCATTAGTTCTCATCCTGGCCGTTTGGAAAAAACTCATATTAACCGGCATCAGTTTTTTTGGATAGTTCTTTACCCGAAGTGTTTGCAGGTTAATGGCAGAAATTTTGTCCCTACTAGCTACCCACAACTGCCCATCACTATCGGGCACCAGACTGTAGGCAATTTCTTGGGTATTTTTTCCAGCAGTACTGATGTATTTTACTTTTCCGGCAGCAACTTGATAACGCACTAAACCAGCACCGTATGTGGCCAGCCAGATTGTTGTATCTCCTTGAAAATAAATATCGCAAACGTACTTGCTCCTTAAGGCTTTAGTGATTGGATGAGGATTTACTTTTAAGCTTTTAGCATTGATTTCGAACAGTCCGATTTCTGTAGCCGCCAAAATATTTCCACTAGTGCTCTTGGTAAAATAATTCACCTGACCTAAGCTTACTTGCTGGAATTGCTGCGAACGGGTATCGAACTTGCTACTCATTCCTTTTTTACCACCAAGCCAAATATTGCCGTCGTTATCTTCCGCAATAGCGTAAACAAAGTTGCTTGCTAAAGATTGCGTTCCATCATTTTTCAAATAATGATGCAAAACATCGCCCTGCGGATTTAATACATAAACCCCAGCACCATAAGTACCCACCCAAATTAAACCATCTTTAGCTTGGAGAAGAGATAGGATATATGATGATTTTAGCAGAAAATTAACCTTTCCAGATCTTTCTTTAATAGACAAACCGCCGTTGGTACCAAACCATTGATTGCCATTGGCGTCTTCCAACATGCAGGTCACTACATCTTTTGCAATTAAGTTTGGTTTATCATCGTACCTCAGCTGCACACGAAATCCACTTAACGGGGTTTCCATCAAATTAATTCCGCCGTCGGTAGCAATCCAAATCCGCTGATCTTTATCCTTAAAAACGTCGTAAATCGCATCGCCACTTAAATGCTCAGTAGTATCGTATTGATTAAATTTGGTAACGATATTTTTATCGGCCTTATTCACTAAGAAAGCACCAGCGCCATCTGTGCCCACAACCAATGTATGTTGATTTAACTCGGAAATACACATAATCATAGCCTGAGTTCCGGCAGGCAAGGAGACCACATCTAACTGTTTTGATTTAATATGGTAGGTCAACAAATTTCCACTTACCGTGCCAATCCACAAGGTTTGTTGTTTGTTATCCCAAAAGGCAGTTTCTATCTGAATTTTATTAAAATTCTGTCGCTGCTCTTGGTTGAAAAAATGAGATATTTCTTCCGTAACGGTATTAAATAAGAACAAACCATAATCAGTTACAATGATCTTTTGTTTACTAGTATAATTGATGATCCCTTTAACCAACAAGCCTTTTAGTAACGGCTTCTCAATAATCTTTACTTTGCCATTCGCCAATAATCCTAATTTATGGTTGGTGCCAAACCATATGCGTCCATCAGTATCTAAACTTACTGTGCGGATATAGAAATTTAGGTTAGTAATTAACTGAAAGGTATCGCTTGATGATTGATATTGATAAATCCCTCCGTTACTGGTATAAGCAAATATCTGCTTTTGAGCATTAGCGATTACATTGATATACCTCACTGGATTAGCATTGGCCAACATCGGGATTTCGTAATGCTTAACGCTATAACCATCAAATCTATCTATGCCGAACCTATTGGAAACCCAAATAAAACCTTTCTGATCTTGTGTGATTTTGAGCGTTTGTTCAGACATCAAATCTTTATGCTGAATAGCAGTGAGTGTCTTTTGAGCATTCGATTTAGATAAAAAAATGAGTAGCAACAAAAAACAAAACAGATGTCTCATGAAGTTAAGGCTTATTTGGTTACGGCTTTCAAAGATAGCAAGATAAGAAATTCCTTATTGGAATAAAAGTACCTATTTGACTAGTATAGACTATTTTATCAAATGATTTGGACGCTGTTACCTTAACCCTTCTCAACGACTCCGCTAACTTCCGTTAAGTATAACCAAATAAACTTTTGTATGATAATGCCGTTCGAAAGCCTCGTGACCTATTCCCCACTGGTTATTTGGTGATAATTATTTTTTAACCAAAATAATCCGATATGGAAAAAAACTTTACTCATTAGCTCGTTATGTGCTTTAAAATTTAATATGCACGCACAAGTTTGTTCTTATCTATCTCTCAATTCAAACAAAGAGTTCAATTTGATATTATCAGAAGCAGCGCCAATCATTATTTTAAACTCTCCTGCTTCTACGATCCAACCTTTTTCCTCGTGATAGAATGAAAGTTTTTCTGGAGCAAGTTCAAAGGTAATTTCTTTGCTCTCTCCTGGTTTCAGTTTTACTTTAGCAAAGTCCTTCAATTCTTTAACCGGTCTTACAACGGAGGCAAATGTATCTTGAATATAAAGTTGTACAACCTCTTCCCCTACTACTTTTCCAGTATTGGTAATGGTAAAATTTATCTTTAAAGTTTCATCTTTATTTAAGATAGTTTCAGAAAGTTTTAAATTACTGTAATGGAAATCCGTATAACTTAGACCATGACCAAAAGCATATTGAGGATCGTTGGGCGCATCAATATAGGCTGATTTGTAACGAATGTCATTAGGTTTAGTTACCGGTCTGCCAGTATTGTAATGATTGTAGAAAATAGGGATTTGACCTACATTTCTTGGAAAACTAATTGGCAATTTACCAGAGGGATTGAAATCTCCAAACAGTACATCGGCGATAGCATTACCACCTTGATCTCCCAAGAACCAGGCATAAACTATCGCATCAGCTTGTGCCGCAATGGTATTAAAGACTAACGGGCGTCCTGCCATAATCACTACAACCACAGGTTTTCCAGTAGCTTTAATAGCCTTAAATAGTTCTTCTTGTTTACCAGGAATTCCAATTTCCGTACGAGATTTAGCCTCTCCACTCATATCCCAGTTCTCTCCCAATACCATCACTACAATGTCTGCATTTTTTGCTGTATTAACTGCATTGGCAAAACCTGTAGTTAAAGTACCTGTAATGGCAGTACCTTCAGCGAAGGTTAATTTCGCACCTCTAACTTTCTGCTTTACACCTTCATAAACACTTACAATATTTGCAGTGTCTGCATACACCACCCAACTTCCCGCCTGATCTCTTTTAGCTTTAACCAAAGGTCCAATAAGGGCTATGTTTTTAATATCCTTTTTTAAAGGCAACAAGTGATTGGTATTTTTCAACAATACAATTGATTTTTGCGCTGCTTCTAAAGCTACCTTTTTATAGCTAGGATCATTCATTACTTTCTTTTCACGTTTCTCGTCAGAAAATCGGTATGGATTATCAAATAAACCCAATTCAAATTTCTTGTATAAGATCCTACGTACGGCATCGTCCACGAATTTGATATCCACTTTACCACTATTTACTAAACTTTCCAATTCCTTTTTATAGGCTTCACTCTCCATATCCATATCGCTTCCAGCTAAAATAGCTTTCTCCGAAGCTTCATTTAGATTTTTGGCAAAGCCCCAAGGTATCATTTCTTTAATTGAGCCCCAATCACTCACAACAAAACCTTTATAGTTCCAATCACCCTTTAAAATATCTCGTTGTAAATAACTGTTTCCAGTTGCAGGAACACCATTTAAGGTGTTAAAAGAGTTCATGAAAGTCGCTACACCAGCATCGGCCGCCGCTTTAAATGGAGGCAAATAGATTTCATGCAATTGTTGTTTACTCATATCTACAGGATTGTAATCCCTTCCGGCCATAGCAGCGCCATAAGCCGCAAAGTGCTTGGCACATGCCATGATCCGATCAACCGCACCCAGCTGATCACCTTGAAATCCCAATACTCGAGCTGTCGCAATTTTAGCCCCTAGATAAGTGTCTTCTCCCGCACCCTCCATTACCCTGCCCCAACGCGGATCACGGGCAATATCTACCATCGGTGCAAAAGTCCAGTGGATGCCAGATGCCGCAGATTCTTCTGCGGCTACCTGTGCGGATTTTCGGATGACATCCAAATCCCACGATGCCGACTCCGCTAAAGGAATCGGAAACACCGTTTTGTAGCCATGGATTACGTCTAAGCTAAATAACAAAGGAATTTTTAATCTAGATTGCAGTGCAATAGCTTGAATTTCACGCGTATCCTTAACACCTTTAACATTCAACATCGATCCAACTTTGCCGCTTTTAATGTCGTTGAGTAAGTAATTCTTTCTGTCGCTAGCTGGACCAGTAACTTCCCTACCGGAATATTGATTTAACTGACCTACTTTTTCGGAAAGGGTCATCAATTTCATTATAGAATCTACCCTCTGCTCAATAGTTTTACGCTGGGCATATACATGGGTAATTAGGACTAAGCTCAATAAAAGGGTTAGACTAAAAAATTTGTTCATGATTTTGATTTTGTAATGAAATTGATGCTAAATATTATGGTGTAAGTCGCAGATTTAATCCATCTCTAAAATTCCAGAAGTTTTGTTTTATTTGATATGAAGTGTCAAACAATGTAGCTTCGGCATTTAGTCCCCAAGCAGAGTCAGCATCACCAATATTCCACAAAGTAATTCCCCAACGTTGTTCTATTGGCACAATTTCCTGGTATGCTTTTGCGATGTTATAGTATAACGTTTTTTGCAAATTACGTCGGTTGGTCAAATCGCTAGAGGGAACAGTTGTCTCACTAGCACCTAGCAAAGAAATATCCAATTCTGCGATGTGCACTAACAATCCGGTTTCTTTCATCTTTTGTATTGCCGCTCTAATGCTACTCAAAGGTGTATTGTATCTTACATGCATTTGAAGACCTACACCATTGATAATTGGATCGCCACCTTCTCTCATGGGCTTTAATTGCATTACCTTGTTATAAATAGCATCTAGCTTTGCGGTAGAGTACTCGTGGCCATAATCGTTGTAAAATAATTTCAACGTCCAGTTTTGATTGGCTCTTGCTGCTAATCTGGCATAGCGAAAAGCTTTCTCAATATAAATTTCGCCCATGTATCTTTTCCAAATGCTCCCAATGTCATTTCCATTGGCATCTAGATTGATGTTGCCTCTTAAAGTTCCATTGTCGTAGTAAGCTTCATTAACCACATCCCACGATTTTAACAGCGGCAACAAGGGGCTTCCCCCTTTATAATTCTGGCTATAAAAGCCTACGGTTTTATCTATATGTCTTTTCATTATAGCATTTAAAGTATCCGCCCTATCAGCTACTGGTGTAGCATTCACATTGGTAGAGAGCCAGTTCGGCAATGCCCGATGCCATACTAATGCATGACCATGAATACGTTTGTTCCCATGATCTTTTGCCAAGTTGGGTATTTTTTCGTTTTTTTCTTCTACTCCATTTCCTAGTATTCCAAAATCCCAAGTGTACTTAGCAGGATTAAGGCTATTCATTTTCATATCGTTTTCAGCTGTTATGCTGTTGTAATGCAACTTTGCCAAATCCTTATAGGCTACTACACTAAACCTGTTAGAGTTTACGGCGGCTCCTACCATCACATTGCTGTTCACTTCCTGTAATATGGAGCTCACACTCATTGTACTAACCGACATTAATTTTTCTGGCGATAGGCTAACAGTATCTAAAACTGTCTCTTTCTCCTGTTTTTTACAGGCACTAAGCATACTGCCCAGCACCAACACGGTGATAGTTATTTTTTTGTTCATGACTTATATTTGGTTAAGGTTGACTATGTAAAAAACTATCTACTAATTATCCAAAGATGTGATTGGATAGTTTTTTTTTTATCAATTACAGTAAAGCTTTTTTAGCCACTTTCCCTTCTGCCGTATTCAAAACAACAACATTTAACCCGCTTGGCAATTTACCTACTGGCAATGTAACTTTGTTATAGCCTTTCTCTAGCAATGTAGATTGTTTGTGGTTTACTTTTCCATTCACATCAACTACTTGGATTTTTGCCTGCTGTACTTTAGATGCATAAATATTTAATTCTACTTTATTACCATTATTAACAATATTGAAATCGGTTTTAGGTACTGATATTGTTGCACTTACCGGGCCGAATAATTCGCTGTTACCATCAAAATCTACTTGTTTTAACTGATAATAACTTACCCCAGGCAGTGGTTTCTCGTCCACAAAACTGTAGTTCGAAGCGTTGCCAGTGGTTCCGCTTGCATTTACTTGAGCTATTTTCACAAAACCATTAACTGTCGAGGAACGCAAAATATCGAAATGAGAACTATTGGCTTCGCTTGCCGTGCTCCAATTTAAACGGATAGCTCCGTTTTTCTCATTTGCATTGAAGGCCGTTAACTTTACTGGCAAAACGCTTGTACCTGGTGCCATAGTTACCCCACGAAAGGTTGTGTTAGCTGGTGCGGTAGCAATAAGCGTAGTGGTACCGGTTAAATAGCGAGCAGGTTCATCTCCTTCATTTGAAGTTAAAAAACTATCGCTATAGCGTCTCAATTCGGAAGCACCGCCATTATTTGGGTTTGAATAAGTTGTAAAATACAAATTAACGCCGCTACCGCTGCTATAAATGCCTGCAATACTTTTAGTGTTAAGCGGCAGCTCAACACTCTTAAAATCTACCCAACTTGTTCCACCAGCGTTTGAACGAAACTTTCTTAACAGCGGAATTCCAGTACCGCCAGATGCCAAAGTATTATCATCAATAATGTAAAGGAATGTTCTGCCTGATGCAGATTTAAACACAATTGCCTGGTGGCCATTTCTTAAAGTATTAGCAGGAAAACTCAAAGGCGTACCGAAAGCAGTTTGCGAACTCAAAGGCAAATTTGTACTTGCTAGGGTATTAGCTCCTATCGGCGCAAAAATTTTATCTGCCACCGTTGGCGTTGCACCCAATGAAGTTGCTGCAATAGTTAACACCCTTGGTGCGTTCTGATCTGTAGATACCCTAGTAGAACCAGTAGCGGTACCTAATGTTTTATACCGAACACCGTTTTGAAAACCACTAAAATACACTGCAGAACCCTCTACTACTACAGAACGAGGTGCGCCGATATTATCTGACGATGCTACTAATGTGTTTGATGACCATGTACCTGCTGCATTCAGCGTACCTATCACGAATTCTCCCGCTTGCGAAGGATGATATCCGATCACAGAAAATGTGCTACAATCTTTAGATAAAACTGGATAACCCTCGTTTTCAAAAGTCCCATCGCCCTTCAATCCCAAACCTTCGAAACCATAATTACCGCCACTTGCTGTTTGCGGTATTGCAATGCTCTTTACAAACACACCGGCTGGCGTGTATTCGTCAACAAATACGGGGACACGAGTTCCGTTGCTCATTGGTGCTACACCATTACCGTAACGGTATACCGCCAAGTTACCCGGAGCAAATTGGGCAAAAGCACTGAGAGCCCCTATTGCTGTTAAAAAGATGGTTAGTAGTCTTTTTTTCATACGCTGGTCAAATTAAGTTTATATTGGTTATGAAATATCTTTTTGATTTGGTAAAGCTTATTTCGACTAATTCACAGTAATAGGTTATTGCTTTTTCTTTCCCAGCAATACCCCTAAACCAATTTCAAAATCTCCGCCAGTAAATGAGCGAATAGCCGATGGACCAATACTATAAATTGCGCTGAGTTTAAATTGTTCATATTTCACACCCATACCAACAGTTGCGTTTTTGGTGCTGTGGTAAAGACCAAACAGGCTGAATTTTTGTTGATAAGACAAGCCTAAGCCACCTTCTACAATATTGTCCATTCCTTTAATACCGCGATAAACTACCTTAGGTTCTACAGAAAAGTCGTTACCCGCCAGTATTTTATAAGAAGCGGAAGTAAAAAAAGTAGCGTAGTTTATTCCTGTTATAAAATTGGGATCTGTATTTAAAACATTGTTTAAGTTTAACAACGTTGCCTGCAAGTTTAATTTCTCATCGGTGTAAGCTGCACCGAAATCTCCATCTAACCTGTAACCTCTATCATTAAAACGACTGACAGCCGGATCATAATTTTCTGCAGTAATATCTTCTCTATTCACAAAATCTTTTGTTAAGCCAGCAGATAGTCCAAAATGCAACTTACCTAAGGCTGATACTGGCAAATGATAGGCATAGGTAGCCATAATGCGATGGTGATTAACCAAACCACTTTTTGATAAATCTACATTTAAACCTAGTGCCGCCTTTTCGGAAAATGCATACTCTCCTGTAAAAACCTGGTAAGTTGGGGCGTTTGGAATTTCATTGAATTGCTTGCGATAAAGTAAATTTAGATTGATATCCCCACTTGCTCCTGCCATAGCCGGATTACCCAAATACTGGTTATAGAAATACATATTTCCCATTGGACTAAGTTGGGCCAATGCTGTATTTATATGTATAAGCCCGAAGAATACAAGCAGGTATTTGATATTCATTTTTACTTTCATTCGAGTAATTTTATTTCTTTTCTTTAATGGAATTGGGTTCATTAATTCACTAAGTATTAATCAGTGCTTAAGTGCTGATAGCTCATCCTCTAATTAATTAACATGGTCAGTGAACCTTTCTTTTTTGGCAAACCAGCACCAAAATCAATGATGTAGTAGTAGGTGTCTTCCTTTAACGATGAACCGGCAACACGCCCATCCCAATCATTTTGGTAACCTTTTTTGCTAAATATTACGCGACCGGCTCTATCAAAAACTCTAACCAAACTTTCTGGATACATGTCAATGTTCTTGATCACCCAGAAATCGTTTACGCCATCGCCGTTTGGCGAAACCAGATTTGCGGCCGCTACAATATTGTAGTTATCGCTAACATTTAAAGTAAATTCTGTAACAGTTGCGCAACCACCTTCATTTGTAACTACTACTTTGTAAGTAGTGTTTAGCTGAGGTCTAACGGTTATTGTTGCAGTGTTTGTTGCACCAACAATACTTCCATGAGCTTCCCATTGATAGGTGGCACCACCTGCAGCAGTTAATCTTACCGCTACACCTTTATCAACCACGTTTCCTTTATCAGAGCTGATAGTAGCTATAGGAAATGGGGAAATTTTTAGTGTAAAACTCTCTAGGTGAATATCTACTCCGCCGTTTGCAACACCGCCATTATCCTTAAGCGTAACTGTTATTACCGGCTCTCCGGTGGTGTCGGCATTTAGGCGATAACGAATTTCGCCATTACCACTTGCTAATAGATTAACCTGCAGACTTTGAAAAACTGCTGGTTGGTTTGAACTAATTGTTGCAGTTACCGTTTGCCCTGCCTCTGGACCTGCGGTAACTCCAGAAATTGCAATTACTTTCTCTTCTGTTCCAGCGCAGGTAGTTTTGTTGCCGATAGTTGCCATGGTAGGCTTCTCATTTACATCGTTGATGCTAACCTGAAATGTTTGTTCAACACTAAAATTAGAAGAAGATGTAATCCTTACTCTCACATTGTAAACACGCTGTGCTTCAAAATCTAATATTGCATTTGTACGCAGTTGATTTCCAAAAATTTGAAATTTTGAATTATCAGCATCTCCTGTTCCAGCTACTAATGCATAAGTTACATTGGTAATACTAGCAGGTTGAGCAGCAAATTGTCCGGCAACTGTACCTAAAGGTTGATTTTCATAGAGTGTTTGTGGAGTAAAACTGATACCTGTTATAATACCAGAACCTGCCGTTACATTCACCGTATTTGAATAGATAACCGGACCACCTGGCTCTATGCCTCTAACTTTGTAATAATAAGTTGTACCGGCAACTGCTGTGTTATCTGTATAAGTAATTACATTTTGGGCAAGGGTTGCCAAAACGTTAAAATTAACTCCATCTGTAGATCTAGCTATTTCAAAGCCAGTTTCGGTTGTAGAATTATCTTTCCAGTTTAACCTTATTTCGTTGAGCGAAATCACATTCGCTGTTAATTCGCTTGGCACCTTACCGTAGGCAGGCGCCATTGTAACTCCCCTAAAGGTAGTATTGGTAGGTGCAGTAGCTATAAGCCTTGCCGTACCTGTCATATTCGCTGTTGGGTCCGCTTCATTTGCGGCTGTAAAACTATTGGTAAAGGCATACAATTGCGACGCACCACCTGCACTAGGATTAGCGTAAGTAGTAAAATAAAGCGTAACTCCTGTACTTGAATAAACACCGGCGATGCTTTTAGTATTAACAGGCACTGCAATATTGCCAAAGGAAACCCAATCACTTCCACTAGCATTTGATCGATATTTTTTGATTAAGGGTGATCCGCCATTATCATCCAAAACATAAATGATGGTTCTGCCAGTAGTGGATTTAAATGCTAAAACCTGATGTGCACTTACCAATGGTGCAGCTCCGGGAATGTTGGGCGCCGTAGCAAAAGCAACCGAAGTAGTTGGCAAGTTGGCACTCGGGATAGTAGTACTTGCGTTTGGAGCAAAAACCTTAACTGCAACCGTAGGTCCGGCGCCAAGTGACGTTTCGGCAATACCAAGCACTCTGGGTGCATTTTGATCATTTGAAACCCTTGTTGAAGCTGAATTTGTACCCAATTGTTTATATCTAACGCCATTTTGAAAGCCGTTAAAATAGACCGCATTACCTTCTACTACGGCCGACCGAGGTGTACCTATTGCATCTGCAGTAGCCACCAAAGTTGTAGTATTTACATCGCCAGCGGCGTTAATAGTCCCTATCACAAACTGGCCAGCTTGGGCAGGATTATAACCGATAATAGATAGGGTTTCTCCATTTCTAGAAAGCACAGGGTATCCCTCCGCCTCAAAGGTACCGCCGGTGGTTAATCCTAAACCTTCTAATCCATAATTTGTACCATTAGCTGTTCTCGAAATACTGATTGTACGAACTTTCGCTCCAGTGACCGGATTATACTCGTCAATAAAAACAGGAACCCTTCCCCCATTAGCCAATGCGCTACCATCTCCGTAGCGATAAACCGTCAAATTACCTGCTGTAAACTGTGCAGACGCAGAATAACCTATACTTAGTATAGCAAGAATTAAGAGTAGCTTTTTTTTCATTCGCTTTAACATTTAGCTTTGATAGCTACGACGATAAAAATCATCGCAGCTACAATTTTTAATTATTTTACGCCATCCAAAATACCTTGGTAGGCAGCTTTTCTACTGTAATTATCATCAAAAGGAAGTGGCCAATCTGGACGCTTATACTCTCCTCTGATCCAACTATCTGCATCGCCAACGTTCCATGTGGTAATCCCAAATTGTTGATTTTTAGGAATAGCATTATAGGTACGAACAATGTATTCGTATTTGGCCTTTTGTTGTTCTGCTAAACCGGCGCTGTAAGTTAAGTCTTGGATGTTATCGGGGTTCATCGCAATATCCAATTCTGCGATGTGCACCCTTAAACCGGTTGCAGCCGCTGTAGTAATAGCTGCCGAAAGATTAGCGTTAGATTGTGTATATCGGGTGTGCATTTGCATGCCAATGCCATGAATAGGAACCCCTTTTTGAATTAAACTATTTACTAGGTTAATAATTGCTGTCCTCTTAGTTGGGCCATATTCATGTCCGTAATCGTTATAGAACAATAAGGCATCGGGGTCTGCTTGATGAGCATAAATGAAGCTTTTCTCAATAAACTCTGGACCCAACTTTTGTAACCAAATGCTTTCTGGCCTTAGTGAACCATTTTCTGCAATTGCCTCGTTCACTACGTCCCAAGAAGTAACTTTACCTTTATAACGCGTTACAACTGCAGTGATATGATCCTTCAACAACTTATCCCATGCAGCGGCATCACCCTGAAAGTTTAATACCCATGCTGGTGGATTTTTATGCCAGATCAAGGTATGGCCGTGTACACGCTTACCGTTTTGTTGGGCAAAATCGACTAAATAATCTGCTTCTGTCCAAGTATAGGTATTTTCAGATGGATGTAATTGCGCAAACTTCATCGCATTCTCTGAAGTAAGACTATTAAATTCCTTAATCACTACATTACGGTAAGCCGTGTTTTGTCGAAACAAGCTATTATTTACCGCTGCACCAAATTTGAATGGCAATGCCTTTTGCAACGTAATACTTTCATCAACCGGAATGGTTAACTCCGGTGACGGGAACACCGGATCGTCTTGGCCTTTTAGGCATCCTCCAAAAATTAAACCGAGCGTAACTATTAATATGCTATACTTTTTCATTGTACTTCGTATTTGAGATATGAGTATTGAGATTATTTACTAATCCACTACCCCTAATTCCTTATTTATATTTAGCTGCTGTTTGATCGTAGAAATCTTTAAGCACAAAAAATGCTTTTTTCTTCTTTCCAGTTTCAGAAATCAATCCTTTTCTATTCCAAAAATCTTGGAAGAACGGGTGCTGTCTACGAGGCGAACGGAAATCTGTCAAGATCCATGGGGTCATGCCCCTTAAACCACTCATTGTATTCATAAAAGGGATTTGATGTTTGTATAACGATTCCTGAAATTCTTCAGACCATCGGGTATCTTCATCTGCATGATATCCAGCCAATGCGTCACCTCCAACTTCTGTGATGATTACCGGCTTGTTATATTTGATATCGAATTTATATTTAGACAGTTCTTTAGGTAACTCCCAGTACCAACCACCGTATTGATTAAAACTTACCAAGTCTAGCTTTTCGCCAAGTGGATCATCTACAATTACATTGAAACCTTTACGGTGAACTTCTAAAGCTGCTCCAACCAAACGAGTTTGATCCAACTCTCTCACCTTATCTGCCAGTTTACTCATGAATTTGAAACGAGGTTCGCCAAGTGGCGTTTCGTTACCAATTGACCAGATAATTACAGCTGCCCTGTTCTTATCACGTTCGATCATATCGCTCAACTGCTTTTCTGCATTTTGGTAAGTGTTTGGATTTTCCCAAGAAATTGTCCAATACACAGGAACTTCGGCCCATACCAACAAGCCCATTTCATCTGCCAAACGGTTCATTTGCTCGTTGTGGGTATAGTGTGCTAACCTTACATAGTTACAGTTCAATTCTTTTGCCCATTGTAGCATCATACGCATATCTCCTTCGCCACGTAAGCGTCCCTGTATCAATGGATTTTCATCATGCATAGAAATTCCTCTTAAAAAGATAGATTTTCCATTTAACAAGATGTCTTGACCACGAGTTTCTATGGTTCTGAAACCAATTTTTTCATCAACCTTATCTGTAGCAGAAGTGATACTTACCTGATAAAGTTTAGGATTTTCTGGGCTCCATAAGTTCAGCTTTTTTACTGGAATATTTATTTTGGCTATACCTGACGCATCGGTTTTTGCCGTAGTTTTCAGGCCAGCTTCTGGAATATCTACGGTTACAGTTTGGCCCGCGGCAGCATTGCTCAGTTTCACAAAACCCTCTATCTGTTTCGGATTGCTACGGCTCAGTTGCACCTTATAGTCTAAGATGTAGTCGCTTGGCAGTTCAGCTAAAAGCACATCACGGGTAATTCCGCCATAATTCCACCAATCTGTATTTACTGTTGGGATTTCATCTTGTTTACGGGTGTTATCTGCCTTTACCACTACAAAGTTCTCCCCATCTTTCAACTTACCGGTAACATCAAACTGAAATGGTGTAAAGCCACCTTTGTGTACCCCTAATTTTTTACCGTTTAAATATACGTGAGCTTCATAATTAACTGCACCGAAGTACAAAACGTATTTTTTATCAGTTGCTGGGTTGGCTATAAACTTTTGTCTTAGCCAAATGGTACCTTCATAAAACTGTAGTTTTTCGACTTGAGAATTCCAGTCGCCGGGAATTTTCATAGTTGGCGATAAGTCGAAATTATATTCAATCAGTTCTGATTTATTCATCTGCTCACGATCGTCGTAAAAGCCACCCTTGCCAGATTTAGTTTGATCAAAAGGCTCATGCCTATAATCATAATAGCCCATTTCGTAAGGGTCAATAATGTAGTTCCATCTTCCATTTAGGCTAATGTGCTTACGCCCAAAGATGTTTTGCACCAATTGTGCATTGGCAGAAAAGAAAGTCACGGAAAGTAGTAAGAGTAGAAGATATTTATTTAGCTTAATCATAATAAAATTTTAATAGCCTGTGTTTTGTATCAATGCTGGTTGACGATTAACTGTGTTTTGTGAAAATGGATATAGGTAGTTTTTTTCTGAAAAAATTCGTTTTTCGACCTCAAAACGGGTATAGCTAGTTGCACCACTTCCATCTACAACTATGCGCATACCAGTTACGGGTTTGTTTAGGTAAAGCTCGCCTTGTTTCCATCTCCGCACATCGAAGAAACGGTGTCCTTCGAAGCAAAGTTCTACCCTACGTTCGTTGTGAATACGCTCCCTAATTGCTTCTTTAGTTAGAGCGACGTAACCATTTCCATTTGCGTTGGTGGTTTGTAGTGCAGGCATGGCGACGCCAGTACGTCCTCTCACTAAATTTACCGCCCTTAAAACTTCAGTTGCCGCCGCTGTACCTTGTGCTTCGTTAAGTGCTTCGGCATAATTCAGCAATATTTCCGAGTAACGCATTACCACCCACGGGCGGCGAGCCAAAGTGTTAGATGCTTGGTTCCAAGTAGCAGACTCGCTTAAGAACTTACGCATATAATAACCCGTTCGGGTAGCGTTGATATTCCTGTTTAAACCATCGGCGCCACCAACATAAGTTTGTACAATTTTATTCTTAAAAGTACGTCCATTGTAGTTAATAGTTAATGCAAAACGAGGATCTCTGTTGACGTATGGATTGGTTTCGACATACATCGTGTTGGTAGGATCTGTAATTAACTTACCGTTGGTTGTTTCAAAAGCATCAACCATTTCTTGCGTAGGATTGGTTCTACCTGTAGCACCATCAAAGCTAATTGGTGCTTGCTGCGTTTCTATATCATTACGGTTTTGAGCTCTCGTAGCAAAAAGCACCTCCACATTGTATGGATCCGCCCCGAAGTTAAACACATTGGTATAATTGGTCCGCAAACTGTGGACATTCAAATCTATGATCGCTTTTGCTGCGTTTGCCGCTTGCTGCCAAGTAATTCCACTCTGCGCTGCAAACTGCGGGCTAGCTGCATACAGTAACATTCTAGATTTCAATCCCATTGCAGCAGTTTTAGTGGCACGTCCGTAATCGCCCGTACGCCAAGCATATTTATTAGCAGTAGTCTCTCTGGTAAACACAGGAATATTGGTTGCAATAGCTTTGTCGCAGTCGGCAATAATTTGATCTAAGCATTCTTGGTAAGAGTTTTTAGGAAGATTTAAATTTTCTTCTCTATCGAAAACACGCGTAGCTAAAGTCACAGCACCGTATCGTTTTACCAACTCAAAATGGAATAGCGCTCGTAAAAAATAGGCCTGACCTTCTAACCTACTTTTGTCCTCTGCTACAGTCAACCCATCCGTTGGAATAATTTCGGCATTCGGCAGATTTGCTAAAAATAGGTTTACCTTCCTTAAACCTTCGTAAAGATTATTGTACTCGTCATCAACTGTACGCACTGGTCCCCAGGTACCATTATTAAAAATGCTTAACGTAGCGTTAACGCCAGAGTTTACCGCTTCATCGCTTCCAGAAGCTAGCATTCCACCATTGCCGTCAATGCTAAACCCCTCTGGGATATTGAAATAGGCATTATTTAAAACACCACGAGCATAAGCGTCGTTTGCCCATACTTGCTCGCCTGTAATAGCGCCATCTGTAATGCTGCCATCTTGCAGAAATGTTTTTTTACAGGATGAATAACTTAAGCCGAAGATTGCCACCAGTAAAACTCTCAAAAACGACTTCATATATTTTCTAAATGATTGCTTATTTTTCATTGCCATTTTCCTTAAAATTTTAGATTTAAACCAAGAGCAAAAGTGGCCAATGCTGGATAGGAAGAATTGTAACCAGCTTCAGGTATTTCGGCGTCAATTGGCAAACCATTTAGCTTATCGAAAGTGAATAAGTTGTAGCCACTCACAAAAAACCTACATTGCGAAATTTTCAATTTCTTAATTGTACTGGCAGGTAATGAATAACCAAGTTCTACATGCTTTAGACGTAGAAAATCTCCGCTACGCAACCAAAAATCCGAGTTCTGCGTATTGTTAACTCTATCTGCTATGGTTAAACGAGGATACAATGCCTCTTCAGGGTTTGCTTGTGTCCAACGGTAGGCACTAAATTGATTGATGTAGCCAGTATTCGATGTTCCACCATTTACCAACGTATTGATCTGAATGGTTCTTCCGGCAACTCCTTGAAATAAGAAATTGACATCAAAGCCTTTGTATTTTGCCGAACCGCCGAAACCGTAATAAGACGTTGGAATATCAGAATAATCAGTACTTACAAAATCTAGGTTATCGATCACACCATCATTATTAATGTCTTTATACCGGATATCGCCGGGTTTTACACTACCAGAAAAACGTTGGATCGGTGCTGCTGCAATCTTTTCCTCGCTCTGAAATAGGCCTTGCGATATTAAAAACCTGCGCACTGTACCCGTACCACTAAGCACTCCACCAATCGGATAGCCAATCTGAGTTTGATATTTTGGCAAACCCGCTTCTTCATTTAAATGAATGACTTTACTTTTGGCGTAAGTATAATTTCCAAATAAGCCAAATGTAAATTCGCTGATGGTTTTGCTGTAATTTAAATTAGTTTCAAAACCTTGATATTGGGCTTCACCAGCATTGATGTTAACTAGGGTTTGGCCAACGATGGTTGGCGACAAGTCTGTAGTTAATAAATTGGTTCTGTTTTCTCTAAATAAATCTGCTGTAATGGATAATGATTGTTTTAAGAACTGCGCATCGAAACCTACGCTAGATTTAACTGCTTTTTCCCAAGTAAGGTTAGGATTAGCGGCATCTAACTGTTCGGTGTTGGGCACCGCACTAAAACCAGTACCAAAAAAATATTGCGTACCACCACGGGTGAAGTAGTTATTGAATGCAAACCGGCGGGAAGCGCCAATGGCTTCGTATCCGACTAAACCATGTGATCCACGAATTTTTAGGTAATCAATTACTTTATTTCCTTTTAAGAAGCTTTCTTCACTTGCTATCCACCCGGCAGCAATTGCGGGAAACCAACCAAAACGTTTACCAGGCCTAAAATTTTGAGAACCTGAATAAGTGGCATTGGCATCAATAAAATACCTTTGTTGGTATCCGTAAGATAAACGGTTGCTAATTCCCTCTCTTCTATCATCTAAGCGACTAGCAGATGCAGAAACCGCTCTTTGAAAACGAGTAGAGAATTTAAACGAATGATTGCTAAAAGTTCTGTCATAATCAAAACCACCCCAAAATTCGTTATTGCGCAAGTTATCACTGAAAGTGCTAGCAGCGTAATTTAACGGCGTTTCTGTACCGTAACCTTGGTAGCTATTGCCTCCTTGCCACTCATAAGCTATGTAATTTTGAGTGAAACCGCTAGTATACAAACCCGTCATATCATAGGTGTAGGCAGCGTTCAAAGATAATCCTTCCAAAATACCATCTAACTTTTGACGGACTGTCATCGTGGCCAGTAAGGTACGGTAGACGTCTGTTATGTTTCCTCGTGCCTGCAACATCGCCAAAGGATTAGTTCTGAACAACGAACTACCACCGTAACTGCCATTCGGGTTAAGTAATGGAAAGGCATTTGCGGGAGTATTAAAGATGGTATTAAGAAACGAAGTATTACCATCTCTAGGATAACGGAGATTAGAAACCCTACCGCCAACGTCTAAAGTAACATCTAGGTTTTTATTGATGTGCAAATCCAAGTTGGTACGGAAGTTATATCTCCTAAAATTCGTATTGGAATTATAATTTGGGGTTTCTCCACCTTTGTATAATCCGTCTTGATCATAAACACTTACCGAAGTAAAATATCTTGCAAAGGCATTACCTCCACTTACTGTAGCAACGTAGCGCTGTACAGGAGAAGCCTTTTTCAAAAATTCTGAAGGATAATCTACGTCTGGGTATAAATAGGGATCAGACTTCGTGTAATATCCAATAAGTTGGTTTTGACTGTATTGGGGTGCCTGACCATCGTTTTGGCGTGCTTCATTATACAGATACGCATGTGCATATGCGTTTAATGGATTAATCAGGGTAGTTGGTGTCTGTAAACCGCCTTGCGCATCAAAAGTTACTTTGGTTGCACTTGCACTACCACGTTTGGTAACTACATAAATTACGCCGTTTGCGGCATACATTCCATACCAAGAAAGTGAAGCAGCATCCTTCAGCACGCTAATACTTTCAATTTCGTTCAAATCCATATCCACAAAGTCGCGAGCTACACCATCAACCAGTACTAAAGGCGATGCGCTGTTGTTGGAAGAACGTCCACGGATTAAAAATGAAGCGTCATCTGTTCCTGGTCTGTTGCCCGTTTGTTGGATATGCAGGCCAGACAAACGACCTGTTAACGCATTGTTTAAAGTAGATAACGGCAACTGTGGTAAATCGCTATTATTTACAGTGGTAATAGTAGCGGTTACTTCACGTTTCTTTCTTACACCAAATGGGATGTAAACGTCATCATCATCTCCGGCATCAATCAAAGATTTAACCAATACAATTGGTTCGGCTTCCTTAATATCTAAAGCCGCTTTATATTGGGTATTGTATCCCGGCATTTTAAATACCAAACGATCGTTACCGTTAATTTCGATATTAAATTTACCATCCTTATCAGTAGTAACGCCGCTGGTTCGCTCTTGCACCAAAATGGTTGCTCCTGCTACGGGCTTACCATCCTGATCTACTAGCTTGCCTTTTACCGTTAGCGTTTCCGCTTGTGCCCACGCTAGTTGCGATAAGACAAGACTAATGAATGAAAGTATTATAAATCTGGTTAGAAATCTCTTCATATTTTTATATTGTTTGGGTTATGAGTTATCAGTTACGAGTTGTGAGATAATGGTTACTTTCATTCGCCTTTATCCTATTCAAGCTCAACTTATACTCTTAACTTTTCACTTTTTTAACTTCTTACTACCAACTTGGGTTCTGTTTTAAAATACCATTACTCTTAAAAACTTCTCTTCTTGGAATTGGGTAGAGATACATATGATCTGCAAATTTCTTTTGGTAAAGATTTGGCAGCGTAACCGGCGTATAAGTAAAGGTGCCGTTGGCGTTTCTTACCACATCCATTCCTTTGACTGGTTGGGTCAATATGTCTTTTGCTTTTTTCCAACGGATCAAATCATACCATCTAAAATCCTCGAAAGCCAATTCTACAGCACGCTCTCTTACAATAGCATCCCTTAATTGTTCTTGCGTTAAGTTCGGTGCCAAATCCGGCATCCCTACCCTTGTTCTAATCAAGTTCACATCGGCTATTGCTAAAGCTCTATTGCTTGCTGTGTTAGCACTTTCATTCAGCGCTTCGGCATGGTTCAACAACACTTCAGCATATCTAAAGAAGATAAAATTGAAAAGTGAGCGTTGTGTTGTGTTTCTCACATAAACCTCTGGCCACATTTTACGGCAATAGTACCTAGTTGCAGAATAGATGATGTTATTTGGTCTAAAATCATCGCCGTAAGTATAAGTACCGGTGGCAGCATTAAATTGCGACCACATGCCCATGGTTCTGCCCTGCCAAGATGCGCCATTGTAAAGGATGTTTGCTGCAAAACGAGGATCACGGTTTTTGTAAGGTTTTTGTGGATCGTATCCTGAAGTTGCATCGGTAATTGGAGCACTACTCGTAATTGTTCCAGTACCATCTTTCTTCACAGCTTCGTAGATATCTACGTGATTTTGTGTTGGGTTCATCGAACCTTGGGCACCACCAGAACCCGGCGACATTACAAAGTCTAGCAAGAAACCATCAATCACACGTGGCGGACGGATCTTGATCATAATGTACTCTGAAGAGGTTGGCACATTCATGATATCATTGTACGTAGCCTGTAGGGAATATTTATTCAGATCCATTACCGCTTTTGCCGCTTCGGCCGCAGCTGTCCATCTAGAAAGCTCATTTGTTGGATTATTGATTGGGCTTGCCGCATATAACAATACCCTTGCCTTTAATGCCATTGCGGCTCCTTTTGTTGCACGACCATAATTGGAAGTGGGGTAATCGTCTGGCAAACTGGTTTGTGCCTGTGCTAAATCAGATAAGATGAAAGTTACACATTCTTGGTATGTATTACGCGGAATATCAACGTTATCGAATATCCCAGCAGGCTGATCAAAGATGGGTACACCACCAAATCTCTTGATCAACTCGAAATAAAGAAAAGCCCTGATAAAATGCATTTCCCCTCTTACCCTTTCGCTATTGGCCACAATAGTTGCGGGCTCGGCAGCTTTCATACGGGTGAGCATCGTATTGGCTACCCTAATGCCTGCATAAGCCCTATCCCAAACATCACCAATATCATTTAATTGAGCACCACCGCGTTCGTAATGGTCGTGGAACAAGCCTTGATTTAACGTACGAACGGCTACATCAGTGTTACCCGAAACAGCTTCGTCTGATGCTTGGGAAGTAGTACCACGGTGCGCATTAAATCTTGCATAATCATCTATCAAATGATTATAGGCGTTATCAGCATAAGCTGCAACCAATAATGGATCTTTAAATACTTTTTCTTCATCTAGATCGGCTGTTGGTGTGCGATCTAGGAAATCCTTTTTGCATGAACTAATCGTTAGAGCAACAAAAAGGAAAATAATGGAATAAAATATGTTTCTCATGTTCGTGCTTATAATTGAATGTTTACGCCTAAATTGTAGATCCTCGAAGTTGGATAAATAGATTGTCTGGAGAAGTCTGAATTACTCACGTTGATATTCTCTGGATCTAAGTACATCTTAAATTTGGTCCAGGTAGCCAAGTTCTGTCCAGTTACAAAAACTCTCATTGCAGAAATTTTTAATGGTTCTAACCATCTTTTTGGCAAGTTGTAAGACACTTCGGCATTACGCAGCTTGATGTAAGATGCATCTTGCAAAATGAAATCGTTTAACTGATAACTGATAAAAGTGTTGCCTCTAGAATGTAGGGCTGGCCAAGTCGCTGTAGCAGCAGTTTGTGGTGTCCATCGGTTAAGCATAAACTCGTACATCTGCTGACCGTTATTCTGTTCAGTTAAGATCACATCAGAACTTACGTTCGCCACGCCTTGAAACATTAACGAGATAGAAAATCCTTTGTAAGCTATTCTCGGAGAAATACTAAAAATATACTCAGGTACCCTAGAGTAGCCGATCGCAGTTCTATCATCACTGTTGATGCGACCATCACCGTTGATGTCTACATATTTCAAATCTCCTGGAATTGGCGTGCCCAACTCGTTAAGAATGTAATTATTGATATCTTCTTGCGATGTGTAAAATCCGTTGGTAACGTAACCGAAAAACTGCCCTACTCGTTTACCTTCCTGTTTTTGATAACTCGGTGCACCGATAGGCTCATCCCGGTTTAAAATCTTGTTACGAGAGAAAGAAAGCTGCCCGTTGATGCCATAAGTGAGCTCGCCCTTTTGTTTGTTATAATCTAGCTCAATCTCGTAACCTTTATTGTAAACCTTACCAACGTTTAGTGCTGGATATCCTTGACCTAAAGTAGTTAAACCAGAATTACGTTGTGTTAAAATATCTTTACGGGTCTCATCAAACAAATCTACATTTAAGGTTAGGGCATTTTTAAAGAACTTACTTTCAAAACCTATGTTTCGCTTTAATCCAGTTTCCCAGGTAATTTCAGGGTTTCCGATGGATGTTGCAGGTAAGTACACAACCGGATAAGTTACTACACTCGTAGGGTCGCCGAAATGAACTGGCATTCCGGGCCTACTGTAAGCTGGAGTTGATGCGGTGAAGCCTGCAGCGTTACGTAGATAATTTGTTAGATATAAAAAGCGTTGACCAATCTCATCACTGCCCACCAAGCCATAACTACCACGTAATTTTAAATAGCTCACCCATTTGGCTTCTTTCATGAAATCTTCGTTACTGATCGTCCATCCAGCAGAAACTGCAGGAAAGAAACCGTATTTTAAACCAACGGGAAAATTCTCGGAACCATTATAGGCTGCATTAAATTCAGCATAATATTTATCTACGTAGTTATACGTAAAGCGTGTTACCAAGCCTTGCGATGCCCTCGGTGGAGCTGTAGTAGCAGTGGAGCCTTGTACATTAATCAGCTGGCGAGTTCCTAAAGCCACACCCGATAAGTTATGCTTGCCAAAGTTTCTGTTATAATTAAAGCCTGCCTGAATGTTGGTATGGATTGTTCCACCGTATTCGCTAATCAAACCACTTAAAGGTTCATCCCTAGGTCTATCGCCAGAAAGAGTTACCGCCTTGCTATCTCTATCAATCACATAGGCTGCCCAACTAGCATTACGACGGGTGGTGTTTTCGAAGTAAGAATCGTAACCAAAATTGGCTTTGAAAGATAGGCCCTCCACTAACTTACCTAAATTGTAATTAACGTTAAAGGTACTTTGTACGTTATTGTAATCATCATATCTCGTTCCCCAGCGTGTCAAAACTCCCAAAGGGTTCCAAATATTTGTACCTACGCTTGGATTTTGAGCTAGCCTACCATCGGCTAAAGTAACCGGATAAGCAAAAGCTGGAACTTGTAGGATACGAGAGATCATGGCTTCCACATTGTCATATGAAAAAGATCCAGAGCCTGAACGCAAACCACTAGGCTGATAACGTTTCTGCAATCTTCCGCCTAACCTTACGCCTACTTCTAAATCTTTCGAAAGCTTGATATCTAAGTTAGACCTAAAGTTGTAACGGTTATAATTGGGTACAGAACTGATGTCGTAAGGCGAATCGAATTTTTTGAAAATACCATCTTCGAATAAATAGCCCACCGAAGCAAAATATTTTACCATTTTGGTGCCGCCGCTCACGTTTACGTTATGTTGTGTTTGTGGATACGCTTTACGGGTTACATAATCGAACCAATTGATATCTGGATATCCTAACGGATCTGAACCATCTCTAAATTTTTGAAGTGCGTCGGCGCTCCAAGTTGGCGATAGGCCGTCATTTACATTGGCTTCGTTAATCAGGTAGGCGTTGGTATAAGCATCTAATGCTTTCGGGATGCCCGTATAACTTTGCAAGCTTGCATTGCCACTGTAACTAACTTTAGGCTTACCTTCTTTACCAGATTTGGTGGTTACGATAATCACCCCATTGGCTCCTCTAATACCAAAAATTGCCGTAGACGAAGCATCCTTTAAAATACTGATATTTTCGATTTCATTAGGATCGATATCACCGAAATCTGGACGCTCAATACCATCTACAATAACGATAGCTCCTGAGCCATTATACGTAGCCAAACCACGTATGTTGATGACCGCACTATTAGAACCCGGCTGTCCGCTACGTTGCACAGCACCTAAACCCGGCGATCTACCAATTAAACTATTAGTTACGTTAGAGGTAGGCGACTGCAGGATTTCCTTATTGCTAATGGTGCTGATGGCTCCTGTTAGCGTTGATTTCTTTTGGGCACCATATCCCACAACTACCACTTCGCTTAAGTTTGTATTATCTTCCTTTAAGCTCGCATTTTGTACGGTGGTACCGGCAGCTACGGTAAGTTCGAGTTGCACAAACCCGATGTAAGAAAAAACCAACGTAGCAGGACCCGCTGAAACTGCAATGGTATATTTTCCATCACCATCACTTATAGCTGTAGTAGGTGCATTTTTTACTTTAATGGACGCACCCGGAATAGCTATTCCTTGATTATCTTTAACGACACCCGAGATGGTTCTGGTTTGTGCATACAATAAGCTACTACTGATTAGCATTACAAATAGAACAAACGACCTTTTGACTAGGTACGGCATCTGTAAGTATAAACGTCGCGAATAAAAACTAAATCTTCGGTAAAGTAGAGTCATTCAATTTGGCTTAATTGGTTAGTTTAAAATATAGCAAATACCTACTACGCAACTACGGTAGGCGATATAGATTTAGATCTAGAAATTTTTGCGTGATCTGAATGTGTAAAGTATTTCAGCTCGGAAATTACACACCTCATTTGGTTAGGTAATAGTTTCATCATACATTATTTGGTTGAAGCAAAGATGTTTAGCAAAGCCGAAACAAAAGGGGTAAATTCTTCCGTAATTAGGGGTAAAATTGAGTTTTTAAGACGATGAGGTAAGTTTTTATGGATTAATGGCTAGGTTTCAGTTATAGATTGTCAGTTTCAACCCCTAGTTGGCGCCCTTGGTAAAATCTGCTGATTATGGGAAAGATCAGCTAAAATCTGTTGTAGTTAAGACATACGGTTACAAAATTTTGTCAGTTAGAAAAAACGATGAACTAGTGTTCCAAATTACATTCCCTGCTTGGCGGCAATATATTCTGAAGGTGACATTTCATATTGCTTTTTGAATTCTTTACTGAAATACTTTCTATCATTAAATCCAACAGCAAAGGCGATATCTGCAATTCCCATTTGATTTTGTTCGAGCAAATAAGCAGCCTGTTTTAAACGAACAGTTTTAATTAAGTCGGCAACGGAAAGATTGGTTATTGCCTGCACTTTTTTATACAATACTGTCTTGCTCATTCCAATTTCCTGTGTTAAAGTAGTTACATCAAATTCAGTATTATCCAAGTTTTCTTCAATCACTTTCATCAGCTTTGCTAAAAACTTATCGGCGGGCGTTTCTGTCTTAACTGGTTCTGGATTGAGCAAGATATCCCTCACAAATTTCTGCCTGGTCGCTTCCTTAGTTGCTAATATATTTTTAACATTTAGTGCTAAAATCTGAATACTAAAGGGTTTGGTGATGTAAGCATCTGCTCCTTTCTCATAGCCATTAATTTGATGGATATAGGCTGCTCTCGCCGTTAGTAAAATTATCGGAATGTGATTGATACGTTCATCTGTTTTTATGCGCCTACACAATTCCAGACCATCCATTTCTGGCATCATGACATCGCTGATAATCAAATCAGGAAGTTCTTTTAGCGCAATTTCTAATCCCTCAACCCCGTTATTTGCCTGTAACACTCGGTAATGCTGTTCAAAAGAACTTTTAATAAAGCCCCTAAGTTCTAAGTTATCTTCAATGATTAATAACGTATATTTCTGTTCTCCTATTTCAGTTTCTGGCGCTGTGATAATTTCATTAGCGGCCGACTGCAAATAATAATGCACTGGATTTTCGCTATTCATATAAGCTGGAATAATCGAATTTTGATCCAAATGTGCAGAACCTAGAGGTAAGGTTACGGTAAAGATTGTTTTGCGATGATTAGGATCATCTATGTTGCTAGTAACGTCTATTGTTCCTTGATGTAATTCAACAATATTTTTTGATAGCGCTAAACCAATCCCATAACCGTTATTAGCAACCTCGTCGTTGTAAACCTGAAAAAATTTGGTAAACAATTGGTTGATGTTACTTTCCGAGATCCCCTTTCCATTATCGATTACTTGCAGTGCTACCTTATCGTCGATTTGCTGTATGCTAAGTGTGATCTTACCATTTAACGGAGTAAACTTAAAAGCATTAGACAGTAAATTGAATACTACCTTTTCTAGATGATCCTTATCAAAAAACACCTCGAGTGTTTCGATATTGGTTTCAAATCGGTAATCAATTTGTTTATCCTGTGCCAAATTTTGAAATGACAAGAAAATTTCCTCAGCGAACTGAACAATATTACAAGCCGAAAAAGAGAGCTTCATATGTCCGCTTTCTGCTTTACGGAAATCCATTAGTTCGGTCACTAAGCGCATTAATCTATTGGCATTTTGCTGTACTTGATGTAATTGTCTATGCACTGCATCGTTAAGTCCAGAACCCATTAATAGCTTTTCCAAAGGGCCAAGTATCAACGTTAAAGGCGTTCTAATTTCATGCGAAATGTTAGTAAAGAAGTCGATTTTCATTTGGTGCAATTCTTCCTGGCGCTCTTTCTCCAAATGTTCTAAATACAATTCTCTTTTCAAATTTGCACGGTTCTTCTGGAACTTGTAAATCGTAGCCGCGATATAATAGATAAGGATTGCATACACAATAAAAGCCCACCAAGTCTGCCACCAAGGAGGTAAAACAGTAATTCTAAGTGTAATTGGCTCTGCATTCCACAATCCATCATTATTGGCTGCCTTCACCATGAACACATATTTACCAGGACTCAAATTGGTATAATTTGCTTCGCGTTGTGTGCCAGAGAAATGCCAATCGTCGCCACTAATACCCTCCATTTTGTAAGCATATTGGTTTTTCTCGGGATTGATATAATTTAAAGCGGCAAATTTGATGGTGATGTAACCTTCATCATATTTCAATTCGACATGATCTGAAAAAGTAATTGATTTTTTTAAAGGCGAGTTTGCCGAATCTACCAATACAGGCTTATTCCTTATCAGGAAATCTGTAAAGGCCAACTTAGGTTTCTTTTTGTTTTTGATTAACCTATCGGGAAAGAAAGAAGTTAAACCGTTGATCCCTCCAAAAAGCAATTCACCATTTTTTAGTCTAAGAGAAGCATTGGTTTGAAATTGGTTGCTCGCTAGACCGTCATTGGCATTATAATGGCTTACCTGTACATTCTTTGCAGTAAACGGTAAAACAAAATCTTTGAAGTGCATCCTGTAAAGACCGTTATCTGTACTCACCCAAATATCGCCCTGCTCATCTTCAATGATAGCGTGAATTACATCATCCGTAAGATTATCCGTTTCATTTATCGCATAAAACTTATCTGTAATCGGGTTATAATAATTTACGCCTCCGCCATCAGTACCTATCCAAAGTCTATCTTTAGAATCCTTAAACAAAGTAATGATACTATTATTGTTCAATGTGTTGGGCTTATTGCGTTTGATAAACCTTTTGAAAGTGTTTTTGGCCCTATCGTAATAATTAAGCCCGTTTTGTGTGCCAATCCAAAGGTTGTTTTGTGCATCTTTGATTAAGGCCACTACGAAGTTGTCACTAATACTTTTTTTATCTTGTGGCGAGTGCACAAAGGTTTGATAAGAACCGTCTGGCTTAAGATAACGCAGACCTCCACCATTTGTGCCTACCCAAACGCCATTGGTTTCTGGAACAATTGAATTAATTAAGTTTTCACTGAACCTACCCTGAGTTACGGCAAATTTGAAGAAGCGAATTCTTTTAGTGTCTTTGTTGAAATGGCATAATCCATCCAAAGTACCTACCCAAAGGTTACCCTCAGCATCTTCGGCCAACGACTTTACACCATTTCGTGTCTGGTTTTGATCATTGCGTATATCGTAATAACGATACGCTCCGGTCTTTCTATTTAAGTAATTTATACCACCACCATAGGTACCCACCCATAGGCCGCCATTTTTATCTTCAGAAATTGCATTAACCACTAAGTGTGATAATCCCATTCTATCGCCGATGCGCTCGCCGATATTACCAAAATTAGTATTAGAGGGATAATAGATGTTCAATCCACCGGCAAAAGTTCCAATCCAAATACCAGCAGCGTCATCGTGCATAAAGCTCCAAATGGTATTATCACTTAAACTATTCGGATCAACAGCACTATGCGTATGATTCGAAAATTGCCCAGTTTGCGTATCAAATATGCTCAGCCCATTGCGTGTACCTATCCAAATCTGTTTTTGATCGTAAACATAGATATCCCTAATCCAGTTAGAAAGAATACTTCGTGGATTACCGTCTTCTGTTTTAAAAATCCGTAATACATCGGTTTGCGGCTCATACCTAAACAAACCTGAAGTTTCTGAACCAAACCATAAATTACCTGCTTTATCTTGCTTGATGACAATAATTTTAGAAGTCATTAGCTCTTTCGCATTTGCAATACCTTTCGGCAAAGGCAATAGTCTTTTGGTTTTAGGATCGAAAAGTTTTAGTCCATTTTTTGAACCCACCCATACTCGTTTCGCTTTATCTTCAAAAAGCGTAAAAGTTACTGAGCTGTACAAATCACTGATGGTTGTATCTTTTAGGCCTATCTGTTCTTTTAATACCCATTTCTGCGTATCTACCAGTTTTACACCAGCAAAAGTGGCCGTCCATACGTTTTGATAACTATCAATTAAAACAGACGAAATGTAATTTCTTCCACCTTTGATATCCTTAATATCCACCCTCTTGAAAACTTCTGTAGCCGGATTGTAGATATTTAAACCGTTGGAAGTACCAATCCAGAGTTTTCCGAACTTATCTTCTATAATAGCATTGATCCTGTTGTTACTGATACTCTTAGGCTGATGATTTTGGTGCTTAAACGTACGGAATGTATAACCATCATATCGAGTTAACCCTTTCCAATTACCTAACCAAATAAAACCCTTACTGTCTTTTACGATCGTAGAAATAGGACTTTGCGCTAAACCTTCTTTAAATGAAAGATGTGTGAACTTAATAGATTCCTGTTGCGCTTTTACATCATTAAACGCAAAGCATAGCAATCCCAAAAGAATGGATATATGTAATCTAAATGCCAACAGGGAAAATGGTTAGTTCTCGTAAAGATATCTATTACTTTGAAAATCACACAAAATAATTACGCAAACGATACCTAGCAGAATTAACTTAAAAATAGCAAGCGCATTCTATTTTTTCGGCAAATAAATTGCTTGCTTTATTGCGTTTAAGATCCCCTCAGCAATTCTAACAAAACCTAAATCGGTTAAGTGGGTACCTTATTCGACTGATGAAACACCCAGTCTTACTATTTAAATTCAGTCCAATTAAAAATATTTTTTTTATCACGTGGGATAAAAGCGAGTACCAAAACTGTATTGTAGGTGTTACACTTAGTTTAAATGACAAAAAAGCACCATAAATACGCTGCATATCAACTTTTCGATTTCCTTTTAGATGCGGATTTTAAGCAATGGGTGTTACATCCTAGCAGTGAATTAGATGAATTTTGGCATTCAGTTATTGCTGAAAATCCATCTCAATACCGTACCATACAAAAAGCAATACAAATCATACGCAACCTACCAGTAGTAGATGAAACTACCCATTCGGAAAGAAAAAATTTGCTTTGGAAAGAAATTGAGGCAAGATTAAGTGATGAACCTCAAATCCGAACTAAAAAATTAAAACTCAGCTTTGTTAAATATGCAGCAGCTATCTTGATTGTAATAGGTACGGTATCTGGATTTTGGTTCTATCAACACAAAACTGCCCTGATTTATATTGCTACTGGGAATGCAGAAAACAAATCGGTTCAACTTCCAGATGGTTCTCATGTGCTATTAGCCCCCAATTCTTCTATTTCCTATCATAAAAACTTTACCAAAAGTAAAAGCCGTGAAATATGGGCCAAAGGAGATGCAAAGTTTAATGTTAGACATATCAACCAAAACCCAAAAGACATAAAAAAGGGTGAACGTTTTGTGGTTCATCTTGATCAAAAAGTTGACGTGGAAGTATTAGGAACGGTCTTTAGCATCAGTAATCGTAGAGGTCTTTCTTCTGTAGTTCTACTATCCGGTTCGGTAAAAGTAAATAGAGACGAAAATGCCTTACTCTTAAAACCAGGTGAAAGTGTGGTTAGCGAAATCAACAAAAAACTTACATTAAGTAGGCAACCACTACCTGTAGTGAGAGTGTGGGAACAACATATCGCTACTTTAAACCGCACCAGTGTCCATCAAATCATCGAGTTGATAAAAGATACTTACGGAGTTGAGCTTAATGTCGATGACAATTCAATCTTACAAAAAGAATTAGATGGCGTTCTTCCGCTTAACGACCGCGAAAAGGCTTTGCAAATTTTAACCAGCATTACTGGGACCAGCCTTTATGAGAAAAATGGAGTGTATCTACTTAAGGAAATCAGATAATGAGGAAACTGCTACTATTCGTAATTTTCTGCACGTTAACCTCTACATCTTTTGCACAACAAAAAATAGCTTTAAAAGATGCATTAGATCTAATTTCGAAAGGTAAAAACGTAAAATTCACGTATGAACATCAGCTGATAAAAAATATCAAAATCAACTTTGATGTTAATGAAATCCAAAACCATACAACGGAATATCTACTAGGTAAAATTCTTAAAAACACTGGTATTACATGGAATGCGGTTGGAAAGAACTACTTTACAATTACTAAAATCAGAGAAAAGGAAGTTGCAAACCCCAACACCAGGAATGCCGTTTCAGATGTTGCTGATGGCAATAATTTAGTTCCTCAACAAAACACAGCAAATAACTTTTTGAGCGTCAATCCTGCTAAAAAAATAACAATTGAGGGTTTTGTGAAAGAGCAAAAAACCGGTAAACCGATAGCTATGGCTACCGTACAGATGAAAGAGTTGGGTGTTAGCACTATGACTGATGAAAGAGGCCATTACATATTCAAAGACCTGATAGCAGGCAAGGCGACTATCTCTGTCCAATTTTTAACCATGGTTGGTAAGGAGAAGGAACTTCATCTGACTGCCAACAATACATACCAAGCAAATTTCGATCTCGATGAAAATATTTTGGCACTCAAGGAAGTTGAAGTAGTTGCCTCCGAAAGTAAATCTGGTGGCGCTACCGCTTCTATCATCTCACAAAAAGCGATAGAACATTTGCAAGCTACGAGTTTAGCAGATGTCTTACAATTACTTCCGGGAGGCCTGGCTACTAATCCAGACTTTTCTAATGTAAACAAAACTGCAATACGACAAATTAATGCCAATAACATGGGCAGCTTGGGTACAGCCGTGCTCATTAATGGCGCTCCGGTTTCTAACAATGCCAATTTGCAGGTGTTAAATCCAGCGAGTTCTGGTGCTAACGCTTCGTTTTCGACAAGTACTGGCAGTGGAACAGATTTACGGCAGATTTCGGCAGATAATATTGAATCTATTGAGGTAGTTAGAGGTGTACCGTCGGTAGAGTATGGCGATTTAACCAATGGAGCAATCATTGTTAAAACCAAAGCCGGCCAAACTCCTTTTCAGTTGAAAGCAAGAGTTAATCCTACGTTAAATCAACTTTGGTTTGGCAAAGGATTTTCTTTGGGTAAAAAAGCAGGTAACCTCAATGCCGATATAGATTACACAAAATCGTTCTCCGATCAAAGATTTGCTTACGATGCTTACAACAGATTAACTGGAAGTTTACTGTATTCAAATACATTTTTCAAAGATAAACCTCTTTTTACTTCTACCAGTTTTTCTTACGCAATGAATTTGGATGAGTTGAAACAAGATCCAGACGATGCGCAAACACTAACAGAAAACAGAGCAAAAGACAATGCATTTCGTTTTACTTCTAACGGAAAATGGAACTTAAATCAAAAGTTTGTAAGGGTATTACAATATAACATCAGTGCCAATTATGCGGTACAAAAAGGTTATCAGCAAAGCTTAATCAGCAATTACATCTACCCGATGTCGGATGCCATGAATGATACGACCAAAGTTGGTCAGTATGTGCCTAGCGAATATTTAAGCAAAGTATGGATAGAAGGAAAACCTTTCAACCTGTTTGCTAAAATCACCAATAGCTTTTATTTAAAATCTGGTGCTTTTAACCATCGTTTTCTAATGGGAGGAGAATGGCGGACCGATGCCAATTATGGCGATGGTAAAAGTTTCGACCAATCTAGACCTCCACGCTTGAGTGGCAACAACTCTATACGTCCATTTTCTTATCAGGATATTCCTGCTTTGAACCAGTTGGCCTTTTACGTAGAAGATCAGGTATCTGGAAAGCTATTTAATCGTGATTTACAGCTGCAATTGGGCTTAAGATACGATAACGTACAACCTACACAGTTTCTAAAAAGCCAAATTGGAACTGTATTAGCACCTCGCATCAATATTGGTTATCAATTGACCGAAACCTTAACTATTAGAGGTGGATATGGAATCACTGCCAAGGCGCCTACCCTACTTTACCTGTATCCTCAAGATGCTTATTTCGATTTGTTAAATTTCAATTATTACGCAACTAACCCAGCAGAAAGATTATTGATAGTAACTACCAGAAGGTTTAAAAGCGATAACAGCGATCTTAAAATCGCCACAAATAACAAAGCCGAATTAGGTTTTGATTACACTCTTTTTGGCAGCAGGCAATTAAGGGTTACGTTTTACAAAGAACATATCAAAAATGGTTACGATTTTGGTTCTACCTTGCAAAGTTCTACTTTAATTCCAGTAACGAATTATGTAGTAGCTTCTGCCCCCGCCGGCCAACCACCAACCGTTATACCTGGTAGCAGCTATAATTTCTTTGCGTCATACAATCAACCAACCAATAACGTCGATACCAAAAACAAAGGCATTGAGTTTGATTTAGATTTAGGTCGTTTTGAGCCAATTAGAACCTCTTTTGTACTTAACGGAGCCTGGTTAAATACACAGACCATTAACACTGGATATTATATTGTGAAACGTCAGAACTCTGGAGCCGAACCGTCTAAAGTTCCAATTTACGACAGTGGTAGAGGAACGGAAAATACCAGAGCCAGCAGTACTTTAAGAATTATCCATAACATCCCCCAAGCTAGATTAATTGTTACTTTGGCCGCACAAACCATTTGGACAGATCAAAATAAGTACCTAAGCTATCAATCTATTCCGATAGGATACGTACAAAACAGCGACGGCCATGTGGTTTGGTTAACGGAAGCGCAACGTAACAGTGCAACGATCATTAATGACAATGAGCTAAATCTTAACATCGCACAAGAATATTATAAAACAGAAAAATGGAAACCACTTTGGCTGTTCAACCTAAGATTAACCAAAGAGATAGGTAGAGCAATGAGTTTCTCTTTCTTTGCCAACAACGTTTTAATGGATCGTCCTTTAGAAGAAAGTAGCCGTTGGGCGGGGCAGTACAGTCGACGCAATCCAAGGCTCTTCTTCGGAACCGAAATCAGTATTAAATTTTAAACCCTCATAAATTATGAAAAAAACGAACAGTTACCTTTTGTTAATGCTCTCCATATTAGTAATCGGCATACAAGCCTGTAAAAAGACTGTTTCCGAAGTATCTACTGTAGACTATACTGTTACTGTTTCTTATCCCGATAGCTATGCACAAAGCAAAGCAGCAAATGCCAAAGTTACCTTAACCAACTCTACCACTAACAGTAAATTAAGTGTGAATACCAACACAGATGGTGTAGCTACATTTGCTCAATTGCTACCAGGCAATTATCAAGTAAGCGTAGAAAGAACATTAAATGCATCAGAAGCGGCTACCTTAACAGGAATTGAAACCGAAGCTTTCTTGAACGCATCTGCTACCAATCAATTAATCACGGTGAATGGCAATTTGGATCTAAAATTAAGTGGCAGTGCTGTTGGCGGCTTAGTGTTCAAACAAATTTACTATTCGGGTTCTAGAACGCCTGCAAACGGCATTTATCTTACAGATCAATTTTATGAAATCTATAACAACTCTACAGAAGTAATGTATGCTGATAGCCTTTACTTAGGCGAAAGTGGCGGAAGCGCAAAAACCTCTTCTACCACTGCAGTTTTTGGTTTCGATAAAAGTGCCGGCAATGTTTATCTGGTAAATGTTTGGATGATTCCCGGAAGCGGAAAATCGTACCCAATTCAACCAGGTAAATCAATTATAATTTCTAGCAATGCCATTAATCACAAATCAGACCCAGCTGGAAATGCAAATTCTGTAGACTTAGGTGCTGGAATTTCTGACTTTGAAGGTTATGTTGCCAGCACAAATAGAGATACAGACAATCCTGATGTTCCGAATATGGAACTAGTTCAATACGGTTTATCAACCTTTACTTGGAACACGCCAGTTTTTGGTCCCAGCATGGTGATTTTTAAATCGAAAAACGTAGCCAGCTATAGACAGTTAACCGAACCAGGCAGTACCAGCTCTAGATTATATATGGAGGTACCAGGTTCAGTAATCATTGATGCCGTAGAAGCTAATGCCAATGCTACCGCTGCAACCCATAAACGTTTTCCTTCTGCTTTAGATGCAGGTTTCCAATATTGTTCTGGTACTTACGTAAAAGAAGCTATTGTGCGTAAAGTTCGCACTACCGTAAATGGCCGCAGAGTATTGCAAGATACCAACAACAGTACCGACGACTTTACAGTGACTACTAATATCTTGCCAAAAGGCTGGTTATAATATAAATGATGTCAATGAAAATTTGCCGTTTATTACTGATATGCTTTGCACTAAATTATTCTAGTCTAAGGGCACAAACAATGCCCTTAGATACTAGTGCAATACTTCCGAGTTACGCTATTTTACTTCCTTATCAAACTATTTGGACAAATAGTGGCAATGCTGCTGGTTTAACTAAAGATAGTCTACTAATTTTTGGAAGCACCAGCCTACGCTATCAGCAGATCAACGGTAATTACAAATTAGCACAACAAGCTCAGCGTAATCAGCAATTAAATTTCGAAACTGAAAGATATCTCCCATTAGGAAAATCATTGTTTTACGGGCGGTTTAGTTACACCCAACAATGGGAAAAACAGATAAAGTTAAGCGATGTGTTAGATTCATACAGAGGCACACCTTACTTATGGGCAGATTCTATTGGCGGTAACTGGAAAAAACAGCTTTATACATTAGAATTGAAAGCTAGCTCTCCCGCATTGCTCAATAAAAAAATACATTTGGGTTTAAGTGCAGATTTAAACGTGGCAACAGGCGCACGCCAAAACGATCCTCGTCCACTGAGTACCAATAACCAGATTAAGGTTTCGCCAGCACTGCTATGGAATATTGCAAGTAAACATACTTTAGGCTTAAATGGAATTTACGAACGTTACCGCGAAGACATTTCCATGGAAACCAAGAACGCAAACGTCAATCACCGTATCTATAGGTTTTTAGGAATGGGGCAAATGGAACTCCCTACCACCTTCGTCACCTCCGCCTCTAGAGTTTACGAAGGCCAATGGCTGGGAGCAAATATCCAATATCATTTAAAAGCCAAAAACATAGACTGGTTAAGTAATTTGGGATATAAAAGTGGTGATGAAGAAGTAGCCGAAGGTAGTTCTATTCCTAGAAAATCGGGAACTTGGAAACAAACTTCGTATTCGTTCGCCTCACAGATAAACCTGAAAAATGAGAAGTATCAACATCGCTTTTCCATAGATTTAAGACGTTTGCAAGATACAGGTGTAGAGTTTCATGAAATATACAATGCCACCACCAAAACTTGGCAAACCATTTTAGAAGCAGATTTCTATATCGCCAATACCGATTATGCCCAGTTTACTTATACTTTCATCAAAAAGAAATCTGCATTAGATTTTAGTTGGTTAACTGAAGGCGGAGTTAACTATTTAGCCTCTGATAAAAACTATGTCATTCCAGTTTCCATCCAAGAAATAAGCAATGCCGAAATTTGGTTAAGGGGCTTAAAAAACCTTAAGCTAGGTGTAAATTCGCTACATATCGGCGCTAGGCTTGGTTATAGCAAAAACTTATCACAGTCGCTGCATTTTATTCCGATCACCGCAGATAGAACACTCATTGCCAGAGAAGTTTTATATCCAGATCATGGTTATTTAAGTACAGACTTTTTCACGGCAAGTGCCAATCTTCAGTACAATTTCAAGTTACCAAAAGCAAAGGATACACAATTCTTTGTCCGTTCAGCTTATACGCTACAACAAAACATCAACACACCAATTTACGGCTCTGCCGATGGACAACGTCACTTTTTTAACGTTGGTTTAGGTGCTTTTTATTAAAAACAAAACAACATGAATAAGAATTTAAAAATCGGTTTTAGTTTAGCCTTGGCCACATTGATCAGCATCAATACCAAAGCTCAAAAGATTGAAAATCCAATTAAAGCAAATACTGCCACTACTTTTGCTATAGTTGTAGATGCAAAAACCTACACACAGGCAAAAGCAGAAATTACAGCCTATAAAACAGCTCTAGAAAAACAGGGTTTGGGCACTTATATTGTATCTCACGATTGGAAAAAGCCTGAGGAAATTAAAACTGTATTGCAAAAACTATACGGTCAAAAAATTAAATTGGAGGGAGCTGTTTTAGTAGGTGATATTCCTATTCCGATGATTATGAATGCACAACGTATTACTTCTGTGTACAGACTAGACGAAACTAAAAATAGTTTTAAGGCAGCTGTGCCGTCTGATCGTTTTTACGATGATTTCTCTATGAAATTCGATTATCTACAACAAGACAGCATTAGAACCGAGCAGTTTTACTACAGCTTATCTCCTACTACCGTTCCAGTTATCCATATGGATATTTATACTGCTCGTATCAGGCCTTCTTACGTAAAAGGTAAAACAAAGTATGAAGTGATTAAAGATTACCTGAAGAAAGTAGTAGCTGAAAAAAACGAACAGAATAAGCTTAATCATTTGATGGTTTACAGTGGCATGGGCTACGGTTCGGAGTCGCTAACCCAATGGGCAAGCGAGCAAGTAACGCTGAAAGAGCAACTTCCTTTAGCATTTAAGCCAGGTGGATCAGCAAAGTTTATCAATTCTAGAATGCAAGGCGATCTTAAATCTGGATTATTGGCAGAAGTACAACGCCCAGATTTGGATTTGGCAATCTTTCACCAACATGGTGATTCTGATATGCAACTGGTAAGCGGTTCACCAAATGTTTCATTTCCGCAACCATCTATCGAGAATGTCCGTAGATACCTGCGTAGTAAAATACAAATGGCAAAACGTGATGGCAGAGATGTAGAAGATACAAAAAAACGCTTTCAAGCCACTTTAGGTGTTCCAATGGCGTGGATGGACGATGCTTTGGTTGATTCTGTGGTGAGATTAGATTCGCTATTTGAAGTGAACAGTAATATTTACATGGAAGATATCGACAAAATTACCCCAAATGCAAGAATGGTAATTTTAGATAACTGCTATAACGGTTCGTTCCATAAAGACGAATACATGTCTGGACATTACATTTTTGGTAATGGAAAAACCATAGTAACCATGGCAAACTCTATTAATGTTTTACAAGATGTTTGGACTACCAACCTCATCGGCTTATTAAATCAAGGGGTGAGAGCAGGCAACTGGTTTAAGCAACAGGCATTTTTAGAAACACACTTGATCGGTGATCCAACTTTTTCTTACAGCAGCAATGGCACTATCGATTATAACCAAGCAATGGTAAATTACGATGGAAATCATAACTTTTGGGCTGATTTGCTAAAATCTAATGATGCCGATTTACAGGCCTTAGCGCTTTACAAAATTGCTGAAACTAAGGGCACAGCTGCTAGCAAACTGTTAAAAGATACCTATTACAATACAGATTTTGCGGCTACAAGAGCACAAGCTTTTACCATTTTGAGCCAGTTAAATACAGTAGATTTCGCTTCGCTAGTTAAAGATGCGGTAAATGATCCATACGAATACATTCGCCGTAAGGCAGTAAATTTAATAGGAGATTTTGGTGGTGATGAATACGTACCGACATTGGTAAAATCTGCGATCGAAGATTGGGCATCAAAACGGGTAAGCTACAATTTAAGCAATACACTTTCTTTCATGAACAGCGAAACTGTTATTAAAGAACTACAAACCACCTTAAACAATCCAGATTATGGTACTCGCAAAGCTGATATCCAAAAGCTGATTGACAGACAAAAAAACACTTTAGAAAAAGTGAAAAGAGACGGTGCTTTAATGAGTGATAAGAAGGCAGACGCTAAGAAAAGAAGTTTCAACATTGTCACTTTACGTACCTATAGCTATCACAAAGAAATTCCGGCAGCAATTAAAATTTTAACAGATAGTAGCGAAGACCAAGCATTAAGATTAACCGCAGCAGAAGCACTTGGATGGTTCATCTATTCATACGAAAAAGCAAATATCTTAACTGCTTTAGATAATGTAATTAACGATAATAAGACCTCAGAAAAATTAAGAAAAGAGGCGCAGCGTTCTAAATCATTTCTACTAGCGTACACGCCTAACACAGCTCAAAGCAATACGGCGAAATAATTTCTTTAAGGATGCTTGATGAACATACACCTCAAGCATCCTTAACTTTTATTGAGTTTTAACACTTTTCATTTCTCATTTTATTGAATAAGCTTTATAATTGCATATTATTTATAATTAATCTAAATAAATATAAAGCATGACTGCGCTTAGTGAAAATGAATTATGGGCTCATTTTAAAGATGGAGATAAAAAAGCTTTCGAGGCAATCTACCATCAACACTACAGCACGCTGATTAATTATGGATTAAGAATAAAACAAGATCATCATTTAGTTGAAGAAGCTATCCAAGATCTGTTTGTTAAACTTTGGCAGAACAGAGCAAACCTTAATTTACCTGCTAGCATAAAGCATTATCTTCTAAAATCTTTACGTAACCAAATCTATAACAAGTTAAGTGTTGCCCAAAAAGAGCTTTATGTTGGCGATGAAAACGATATACTCAAATTTGAATTTCATATTCCAAAAGACCATTCTGATTATGCTCAGCAATTAATGAAAAGATTGATGGAAGATTTAACAGAACGACAAAAAGAAGCTGTCTACCTTTATTATCAAGAAGAACTCAGCTATCAAGAAATTGCCGACTTTCTTAAAATCAAGATCGGTGGTACTTATAAATTGCTTTACCGTGCAGTAGATAAAATGAAGCATAATTTGAAGCACAAAAGTAAGGAGAACCAAACGGTGAATAATCCTGCTATCAACCCGAAAACTTCATTGTAGGAACACTGGCAATAAAATCAGACTTACCTCGCAAAAATTAAAACTCCGTCCCAGCGCTTGTTCAAAATTAATATTTACGAAGTTCGGATTTAATATCCAATTAATATCTCAAGCCTAATTTTGGTGCATGATCAGAAGAGATTTCATCAAAAACGGGACACTTTCTGCCTTAGGCATTTCCCTACTAAGTACCACAGATACATTCGGACATTTATTTAATCCTTCCGAAAGAAACGCAAATGGAGCGGCCAAGAACATTATCTTTTTGGTTAGTGACGGCATGAGTAGCGGCACCCTAACTATGGCAAATCTTTTATCAAACAGAATGTATGGAAGAGAAAGCAAATGGACATCTCTCTATCACGAAAGGAAAGTGGTAAGGGCATTTATGGATACGGCTTCTGCCAACTGTATGGTTACCGACTCTGCCGCATCTAGTTCTGCATGGGGTGGCGGAATTAGAGTTAACAACGGCAGTCTAAATGTGAACGCTGACGGTTCGCATAACACGCCAATTTTGCAGAAATTTAAAAACGCTGGTAAAAAAGTAGGCTGTGTTACTACTGTACCAATTACCCATGCAACTCCTGCTGGCTTTTGCATATGCAACAAATCACGAAGTAACCAACAAGAAATAGCGCTTCAATACTTACCCCTCAAATTTGATGTGATGATGGGTGGCGGAGATAAATATTTTAACCCTTCGAAGAGAAGTGATAAAGCCGATGTTTATTCGCAATTTGAAAAAGCCTCATACAAGATCGTAAAAACTAAGGCACAGCTTTTAGCTACAGATGGTCAAAAACCTTTATTGGGCATATTTGGCGACGATGCATTGCCTTTCTCTATTGACCAACGTAACGACAAACAACATCAAGAACTAGTACCTACACTTGCAGAAATGACGGTGAAAGCTATAGAACTGATGAAAGATCATCCCAATGGCTTTGTATTACAGGTAGAAGGTGGAAAAGTAGACTGGGCAGCGCATTCCAATGATAGTTCGGGACTTTTATTCGATCAATTAGCTTTCGATGAGGCGGTGGAAAAAGCAATTGAATTTGCTGAAATGGATAAAAACACCTTGGTCATCATCACTACTGATCACGGCAATGGAAACCCGGGGCTTTTTGGTGAAGAAAACAGTGATCAAAAATTCGATCTGTTCCAAAAATTTAAACACAGCAATGAATGGGTATTAAATAACATCAAGCCAAACGCATCTATAACCACCCTTGTTGAGATGATCCATGATGCACAGGGTTATACAATCTCAAACGAACAGGCAAAAGAGCTGCTATCACATTACCAAAAACTCGATGGTACAGGACTTTATAATGCCCGAAAACTTCCTTTCGAACTATTGGGAAAAATACAAGGCGACTACACTTGCGTAAAATGGGGTTCTATGGAGCATTCGGCAGATTATGTGGAGTTGGCAGCTTATGGTCCAGGCAGCAACTTAATGAAACCGTTTGTAATTAATACCGAACTGCATGACCTTATGCTAAATGCCACGGGTGTTAAGGTTTAAACAGCCAAGCTTTATCTCCTATAGCTTTTCATCGATATTGGTATAATTCGTACAGAAATGGTTTGATTTTGTACAGTCCTCCCCAAAAGTAGCCTAATACGTACTATCTTACATTTAGATTTTTTCTAACCGACCAAAACCTAATATGAACAAAAGATCAGTACTACTCACAGCTGGTATAAAGCTGGATGAGAGCTATGCATTACTTTCTTCTGAGCGAAACCACTCTTTCCTTATGGTAATCCATCGCATCAAATTGATTTAGCTTAGTCAAAAATAAGCTTATAAATGGATACAGGTAAGGCTAGCAATAAAGAAATAGAACTCTGGAACCTTTTTAGAAATGGTGACAGAACAGCTTATGCTTATTTTATCCACGCCTACTCCAACTCATTATTCAATTACGGTTATAGGATATATGCTGACCACGATTTTGTAAAAGATTGCGTACAAGAAGTTTTTATAGAACTTTGGAATAGACGCCATTCTATTAATGAAACCAGTTCCATAAAATGGTATCTTTTCAAGTCTGTAAGGCTACGTATTTTTAGAGAAGCACCTAAATGGAATAAAAATCTACCATTAGAAGAAGATTATCAGTTTGCTGTTGAGTTTAATATCGAACATCAATTAATCGTCGATTTAGAAACCCAAGAACTATCCTCAAGAATTAAAAGTGTTTTAAATCGACTTCCTGGTAGACAGCGTGAAATTATGTACCTCAGGTTTTATGAAAACCTAAACTTCGATGAAATTTCAAACATTATGCAGATCAATAAGCAATCTGTCCATAACCTGCTTCAAAAAGCATATCATAATTTTCGTAAAGATTGGAGCTATTTACTGGCCATTTACGTTTTATCTCACCAATAAAGCAAATCAATTCCTTCATAAAAAGACAAAAAAGGCCGATGCATTCGCGTACAACGGCCTTTATTTTACCCTCAAGGATTCGCGTCATTGAGTGGTTGAGTTAACACTGAATATTAACCTACTCAAAGCTATGAAATAATAGCTAGCTAATGAAATCGAGAAAACATGCTCCTATCTTAAAATAATGAAGAATGCCGCTTCAGCTAAAACAATCTTAGACTAAAACACTAAAATTATTTACACTGAAAATCAATCAGTTAAATACAATCTAAAAAATAAATCTAAAGAAAGAGGGTAATATCAGCATGGCAATTGCTTATCTATTTAAACCAAAGTAAATCAAATGAACGACTACACTAATTACGAAGTCAATGATTTCATCTATGACGATTTTTTCATTACTTGGGTGCGTGAACGAACACCCGAAAGTATTGATTTTTGGGATGAATGGCTTTTAACACATCCTGAGCAACGAAAAGACATTACTATTGCTTTCAACATTGTATCTGCTATCACCGTCAATCAACCAAAAAGCAAGCTATCTAATGAAGAAATTGCTTCAATGTCGGCAGAAATTGCGCTAAGAACAAGTGAACAACAAAGCAAACCAAAACTTAAGATTTATCAGCAATCATGGTCAAAAATAGCGGCTATATTAATTCTATTCATTTCAGCTGCTTTATGGGTATATATCGTTAAAAATGAAACCACTACAGGTACTTATCAACAGATATCGATCAAGAAAAATCTAAATCAGGCCGAAAATAACTCTAATAAACCAAAAATAGTACGCTTAAGTGATGGTAGCCTTGCCATACTCCAACCTGGCTCAAGGTTAACCTTTCCAAAGGCTTTTAATGATAAGCAAAGAACGGTACAACTAAGTGGAGAAGCATTTTTTGAAATAGCACACGATAAGAACAAGCCATTTTTGGTACAAACCAAAGAGATTACCACTAAAGTTCTTGGCACCAGCTTTTCTGTAGAAGCTTTTGATGATGATGAGTATGCAAAAGTATCTGTGACCACTGGCAAAGTAAGTGTATCCATGAACAAAGATCCCCATCAACAAAAGTCAGTGTTTTTACTTCCTAACGAAGAATTGACCTTTCAGCATCATAATACCTCTTTTAAAAAGAAACAACTTCATTCGCCACTTCCTTTGAGTACGCCCGTCATCGAAAAAACCTTCTCATTCCACAATGCCCCATTAGCTGAAATTATCGAAAAACTGGAAATGGCCTACGGTGTAGAAATTCAATACGACAAGCTCCTGTACGGAAATATGAAGCTAACTGCATCGCTCTCGGATAGACCACTAGATGAGAAAGTTAAGTTAATCTGTAAGGCTATCAACGCTGATTGTAGCTTTCCAGACGGCATGATTATCATCGAAAAAGAACATCGATAAACCCAAAACAAACCAAATTAAACTTATGAACACTAGAGATTCCTAATTTCCAAGAAATGGGAAATCCGTATTCGCGTATGGGTAATCCATTTATTGCCTTTTCTATTAAACGATTCGCGTCATTTATCGCTTAGCCAAGGGCTGAGCTAAGGCTCTATTGCCAAATTAACACTGAATATTAACCTAAAAACTAAGTATGAAATATAAACCTCTGCTCGTAAAAATTATGAAAATAAGTTTTTTACAGTTAATTATTGCCCTTTGTCTATTAGGGACAACCTTTGCCAAAGAAAGTAGTGCGCAGCCTATCATGGAGCGAAAGGTAAGTCTCAATGAAACTGGGGTTGAGCTAAAGACTATACTCGATAAGCTGGAACAAAAATACCAGCTCAATTTTGTTTACAGTGCCGATTTAATCGATATTGGGAACAAGATCAATGCACAATACCAACAAAAAATGCTTTCAGACGTACTGAGAGGTTTGTTAAGTGGTACGAAACTAAGTTATGAAGTTTCGGGTGATGTCATTGTTATTCGAAATCTTAGTAGAGATCTAAAATCTAATGCAGCTTCTAGTGAAACACGTCGTATCCAAGATATGCAGGTAACTGGAAAAATTACTGATGAAAAAGGTGATCCTTTACCTGGCGTAGGTGTTATTGTAAAAGGTGCAGACCGAAGCACTGTTTCTGATGTATCTGGAAATTATAAGATAGATGTTACCACAGGCAAAGAAACCCTGATATTTAAATACATAGGTTATAAAACACAAGAAATTGCAATTGATACACGTAGAAACCTTAATGTAATTTTAGAACCGGATGTAAGTAGTTTGGATGAAGTTGCGGTTGTAGCCTTCGGAACACAAAAGAAAGAAAGCTTGGTAGCTTCCATTTCTACGGTAAACGTAAGAGACGTTAAACAAGCCGCACCAAGATCGCTCACCAATGCTTTGGCGGGCAAGGTATCTGGCTTAATCTCGGTTCAAAGAGGTGGCGAGCCGGGGTATGACGATGCCCAGTTTTGGATTAGGGGGATCAGTACTTTTGGTGCTGGTGCTAGTCCATTGGTATTAATTGATGGAGTAGAACGTCCGTTAAGTAATATTGAACCTGAAGAGATCGAAACCTTTTCGGTGCTGAAAGACGCAGCGGCTACTTCTGTATATGGTGTACGCGGCGCCAATGGCGTGATTTTAGTCACTACACGTCGCGGAGCTGTACAAAAAGCGAACATCAGTTTTAAATTAGAGAATGGAACCAACAAACCTACCCAACTGCCAGAATATGTTGATGGTGCCACTTGGTTAACCCTTTACAACGAGGCACAGTTAGCAACAAATCCTAGCTTTATTTCACCTTACACCCCAGCAATCATTGAAAAGCATAGATCTGGCGAAGATCCTTATCTCTATCCAAACGTGAATTGGATAGAGATGATGTTGAAAGATCGGGCTGCCAATCAGCGAGCTAACTTGAACATTACCGGCGGTAGCGATATGGCAAAATACTTCGTATCGGCAGGATATTACCAAGAAGATGGGATTTGGAAGGGCGATAACCTGAACGCATACAATACCAACGCCAAACTGAAGCGTTATAACTTCCGTGCAAATATTGATTTGAACCTAACTAAATATACCGAACTAAGTTTAGGTCTAGGTGGTATTTTAGTGACTTCTAACTACCCGGGGACAGGTAGTGGAACAATTTGGAACACTATTCAACAAAATACACCGATAGGCTACTCTCCTACCTATCCTGATCCTGCCGATCCATCCAAATCAGTTTATGGCGGTATCAGCAGCTTAATCAATCCTTATGGGCAATTAACTGGAACAGGATTTAGAACAGAATGGAGGAACAATATCCAATCTGACCTTACCTTAAAACATGATTTCTCCAAGCTAGTAAAGGGCTTAAATGCACAAGCCAAATTTGCATTCGATGGTTACAACTATCATAACATCAACCAAACGAGAACTTATTTGGTGAATAATGATCAAGTTGATAAATATTTTCCAACTGGAAGAGATGAGCAGGGCAACTTGATTTTAACCAGATTAGTTACAGGAAAAGCAGACTTAGGTTTTTCTAAAGCTTCAGGCGGTAACCGACGTATCTATATACAGGCCAATATCGATTACAACCGTACTTTTGGAAAACATAATGTAAAAGGCCTTTTATTGTATAACCAGCAAGACTATCAAGATGCTGATGCCACAAATGCCATTAGCTCCCTTCCATTCAGGTTGCAAGGTTTAGTCTCTAGGTTGTCTTACGGTTACAACAACAGATATTTTCTAGAGCTAAGCGCTGGCTATAACGGATCAGAGAACTTCCAAGAAGGTAATCGTTTTGGTTTCTTCCCGGCAGCGGCCTTAGGTTGGATTGTATCAGAAGAACCGTTTTTCAAGAATAATATCAAAGCCATCCAATACTTAAAGTTTAGGGGCTCGTATGGGATTAAAGGTAACGACCAAATTGGAGGTAGAAGATTTGCTTATCTGACTACCGTAGGTGGCGGTAACGGCGGATACACATTTGGTATAGACGCCAATACTGCAGTTGGCGGACGTGGAGAAGACCAATGGGGCGCCAACTTAACTTGGGAACGAGAAAGAGAGACCAATATTGGTTTAGAGATGCGCTTCCTAAAAGGCTTCAATCTACAGGCCGATGTATTCAAGCGCCATCGCGAAGGCATATTTTTGCAGCGTGCTGCCCTACCAGCCATTTTAGGTTTGCAAAATAATCCATTCGGAAATTTGGGCGAATTCGAAAACAAAGGTTTTGAGGCTACGCTAGAATACCGTGCACAACTGGGCAAAGTAGATATTTCGTTTAGAGGCAACTATACTTTTGCTCGCAATAAATTGATCAACACCGACCAGCCCGACTACATGTATACCTACCAGAACCGTGTGGGCAAGCGATACAACCAACCTTTTGGTTTAGTGGCCTTAGGTTTATTTAAAGATCAAGATGACATCGCTAATTCGCCTACACAACAGTTTGGTACGGTAAGACCTGGAGACATTAAATATTTAGATTACAACAATGATGGCGTGGTAAATTCTTTTGATGCCATTGCGATCGGGAATCCTTCAGTACCGGAATCTATTTACGGTTTTGGTACCACCGTAGCCTACAAAGGCTTTGATGTGTCTGTATTCTTTCAAGGCAATGGTGGTGCCAGCTTTAACTTAGGCGGCACTGGTTGGTTTCCTTTCCAAGCTGGAGGCCTCAATGGCAACGTTAATGCCAACGCAGTAGATAGATGGACACCAGAAAACCCGAGGCAAGATGTACTGTTTCCAAGATTATCTTTCGGCGACAATACCAACAACTACCAGTCTTCTACGTGGTGGCAAAGAGACGGCAGTTACCTTCGCTTAAAAACGGCAGAATTGGGTTATACCATTCCAAAATCGCTTACCAAAAAACTTAAAATAAACACGCTTCGCTTATATGTAAACGGTCTCAATTTACATACCTGGAGCAAGTTTGATTTTTGGGATCCAGAATTGGGAAGTGCAAATGGTGCCGCTTATCCCATCCAAAAGACTTTCAATTTTGGTCTAAACCTTAATCTATAATGTGTGCAATTAAAGAAATTGGAAAACAAACGATGAAAAAGATGAAAAGAAATGCTATACATATACTCGTGTTGATCGCTGTCATGAGTTTAATCTCCTGCAAAAAGTTCTTAGATAAACAACCCAATGACATGCTCAATATTGACCAGGTATTTTCACTAAGAGCAGAAACAGACAGGTATTTAGCTAATGTTTACAGTTATATTCCCGATCCCCTAGTATCTAACGGGGTAAACTATACCCCTATTTCAGATGAGGCAGACTGGGTATTCAATTGGCCTCATCAGCAGCTCAATACTGGTAACTGGTCGCCAGTAAACACGCCCTACGATATTTGGTCGAAATATTACAAAGGAATAAGGGCAGCTAGCACTTATATCCACCGTGTGGAAGAATGTATAGAATGTGAGCAATCTGCTAGCGGCGGTTATACGGGGTTTAGGGAACAAACTAGAGAGCAGGCTAGGGTATTACGTGCCTTTTACTATTTTTTGTTGTTGAGACAATACGGCCCAGTACCTATCTTACCAGACCAGCCCTTACCTATTGATGCGCCACTATCTGAAATCCAGTTACCAAGAAACTCTTATGATGAATGTGTGAATTTCATTGTTTCGGAACTAGATAAAGCCATGCAAACTTTGGTTGATAATCCAGTGAGTGCTGCAGAATACGGTAGAACAACCGCACAAATGGCCAGAGCCTTAAAGGCTAGAGTTTTGTTGTATGCCGCTAGTCCACAATGGAATGGCAATACAGAATATGTTGATTTTAAAAACAAGGATGGCAAGGTTCTAGTGAACCAAACCTATAGCCAAGACAAATGGCGTAAAGCGGCAGATGCAGCGAAAGCCTTGATTGACAAGATGCCAAATGGGCTTTACAAAAAAAATGCAGCCAATGGACAGTTTGACCCTTACCTGTCTTATCAATATGTCTTTTTAGATCGTTGGAACACCGAAGTAATTTGGGCAAGACCGAATACCAGCGACAATGTACGTTGGGAGCGTTGCGCTTCGCCGAGGCAATTGGGTGGTTATATTGGCTTGGCACCCAGCCAACAATTGGTAGACGAGTATGAAATGGCCAATGGTTTAAGTCCGTTTACGCCAGAAAGTACTACCGCTAATCCCGTCATCAATCCGGCCTCAGGTTATTCTGAAACTGGCTTTTCTACTACTCCAACTACCTATACCAAGGCCGGCATACACAACATGTATGTAGGTCGTGAACCTCGCTTCTATGTTTCTATTGGCTATAATGGAATGGATTGGATCTTTAAAGGAACAGACGGAAAAACCATTACACGTGTAGAGTTATATGCTACAGGTAGAGATGGTTACAATGGCTCCAACGACCATTCCAATACTGGTTACACCACTGTAAAAATGGTACATCCAGAAAGCAATGTAAGAAATAGCGTACACGTGCTTAAATCGTGGATTTTCTTCCGTTTGGCAGAAACCTATCTTAATTATGCAGAAGCTTTAAATGAATATGACCCAGGGAACGCAGACATTGCCAAATACATCAACCTGATTAGGGAAAGGGCTGGATTACCTGCTTTACCTACAGGACTGAACCAAGAGCAGATGCGTCAACGGATTAGACACGAGCGTAGAATAGAGTTAGCTTTTGAAGAGCACCGACTTTGGGATGTAAAACGTTGGAAAATTGCTGAACAAACGGACTCAGCTCCAATTTACGGCATGAACGTAACCGCAGGTACTAGCTTTACAGACCTCAACTTCTACAAACGCACTAGAACAGAAACTAGAGCTTTCCAAAAGAAACATATGCTGTGGCCTTTACCACAATCAGAAATGGACCGGAATAGTAAACTTGTCCAAAACCCAGGATGGTAAAACACCCAAAAAGCCCGACAGTTACACTTGTCGGGCTTTTTATTGAACAACTAAACCGTTAAGGTGGTAAGCCATATCGATTTTAAACAGCTTACTTACCTTTTATTATCTACAGTTGATCTGGTTCTTCTATACGTCCTGAAACTATTTCTTGATCCTTGTGGTAACGATTGATACCGTAATTGTTATTAAAATTAACTGATCGTTTATCCCTCTCATTAAGTGCATCATATAACTTCATTCTTAGTTTAGCTTCTGCTATTGGATCCTTAACCACAGGAAATACTATATTATACTTCCACTGCAGAATAGTTTTCAGCTCATTGAGCTGTTCAACGTATTTCTCACTTTTAAGGCCTCGTTTGGCATGTTGTTCTTCTTTCCATTGGATATAGTGGGCCATTGGCGATAGATTAGTGCCTATAATTTTGGGGCTTCCACCTTTGGACAATAAATACTTCGCCATATTTAAATCGCTACGGGTTGCTACATCCATAATATTATCCCCCAGATAGGATGTATGATTGATAGCTGCACCATTTTTCAATAAATAATCTACCATCTTCTGCTCTGTATTTCTACCACCCAACAACATGGCAACGTGAAGTGGACTACGTCCAATAGCTGGATTTAAGTTTACCTTATATTTGATTAGAAGATCAAGCATGCGATAATCATTGATGCCAACTGCGTGCGACAATGGAGAACCATTGAGATGCGGTATAATGATATTTGGATCTGCACCATGCTGCAGCAGAATTTCCATAGCCTTTAAATCTTCAATGAGCGAAGCGTACATCAACAAGGTGTAACCCTTAATTTCACTAAGTTGATTAACGATTTCTGGATGTGTAGAGATGGTAGTTGTAAATGCATCTAAATTACTTTCATACATTTCCTTTGCAGCCTGCAACTGAACTTGTTTAAAAAGCTTTTCTGGTGGATATTCCGCTCTATTCTGCGTTTTCCTAGACCTATCTTGACAAGAAAACAGAGATAACATAAAACAAAGGATCAGGTTAATTTTTCTCACGATTGTATTTTTTAAGAGCTTACTAAAGTAAAGCCAGTGCAATAAGCATGCCGTATGTAGGTACATTTAATAGCGGTACACCGATCTGTTAGTTTATAATTCGCTACCTTTACCCATCTAGTTATTCAACGTAATTTGACTGCCAAAAGGAAATCGATACCAGTTAGATCTATGCCAAAGGAAATTGGACATGGCATAGCTGTGCGCAAGATCTCCACGTCTTCTATGGTGATAGATGAAGAACTTTCCGATTCACATAGGCATGACCACCATACTTTTGTGTTGCAAGAAAGTGGCTATTCTTTTACTGAGATCGATTTTGAAGAACAGCTTATTACCGAACCTTCGATTTTTTACCAGTCGCCTAACCAAGTGCATCGAGCCATCAAAATAGAAGACATTGAACTGTATGTGATGGTCATCGACAACGAAAATCTTTCTGCGGATTACCTTCAATTGCTTCAACAACTCTCTTCTGTTAAGCCCTTAGCTATTAAAGGAAAAAACCTCGCACTATTTCAGCAAACATTTGCATTATGCGCCAAGCTATGCGAACAACCGACAGATCAGTATTACTTGCCAATATTAAGAGATAGTTGCAATGCCTTAGTAGGCTTGTTCATTTCGCATTACCTCAAAGCTACTAAACCTATAGAAAAATACTCCCGATTTGAGGTGGTGGCTAATGCATTTACCGGCTTATTAGAACAGCATTTTGTATCACTCAAACGTCCCGCTGATTATGCAGCTCGGCTAAACATCTCTGTTCCCTACCTTAACGAGTGCATTCGAGAGGTCACAGGTTTTTCTGTTTCGCACCAAATTCAGCAAAGGGTAATTTTAGAAGCTAAACGCTTACTTTACCATTCTAATAGATCGGTGAAAGAGATTTCGAACGACTTAGGCTATGGAGACCCAGCTTATTTTTCTCGTCTTTTTACCAAATCCGCAGGAATGACGGCACTGCAATTCAGAAACAAAAACCACGATTAGTACAATACCTACCCGTAGTACTCCATTGTAACGCCATCATATGGCAACTAGTTTTGTGAACACAAAATTTACAAGATTATGCCAAGTGCCCCAAAGTGGTTATTCGATGCCGTTGACCTCATCATTACCAAACTTTCTTCCATAACCATCAGTAACGTTCAATTGCTGTCGGCTTCACTAAAAAGGATAAGCTTTGCAGGCGATTTCAGCAAAATTAATTTCCCAGTAGGTGCCTATATCGATTTTAGGGTAAACGCTACCGATGCCAGAAGATATACCGTTTCAAATGTAGATATAGAGAAGGGTATTTTAGAAATTATTGTGCACTTGCATGGCAACGGACCAGGAAGCAATTTTATGAATGGCCTCCGAGCAGGAGATGTAGTTGATCTCAACAGACCACGTAGCGAACGCAACTATTATGCTAAGTCGGCAGAACGGTTATTGATTTTTGGCGACGAAACCTCTCTAGGTTTAGCCTGTGCCTTTCTTCCAGAACTCAAAAAGAAAAAACACCAGTTTCTTTATTATCTAGAGCTAGACGAGGAAAACTGGAACATTCCTGAGCAATTAGGACTGGAAAACTTTGTTGTCTTTCCTAAAAATGGTTATTTCAAAAACGAAACTTGGCTCGATCAATTAGCTATTTTTCAGAGCAAAGCATGGCAAGAAGCCCATTATGTACTTACTGGAAACGCAAGCTCGGCACAAGCTTTTAAAAAAGCTATTAAGCGCAATACCAAAGGCAAGGTATTCCTACACGGTTATTGGCTAGCAGGCAAAAAAGGATTATAATTTAATATTTACCCATATGATATATGTATTCAAAACATCTGTAAGTACCAAAAAGGCAGTGCAACAACTCAAACCCTTCATCAACAGGATCTTGGGCGAATTTGCCTGGAACTTCGATTTAGAAGATTGCGACAACATCCTAAGGTTAGATGCCTGCGCTGCATGCTCTAAATCTGTTGTGCAACTGTTATGGGACAAAGGTTTTGAATGTAGTGAGCTGGAAGATTAACCTGTGTTACTACTTTTCAAAAACTTAACAATACGTACTTTCCCCGATTAGATTAGGTATTGTGCACCCAACCAAAACGCTGCAATTAGGGTTTGTTAGGATAATAAGATGAAAACGAACGCAGCAACTTATAGCAATTTATTACAACGGATCTTGGGTGAACTGGCGGCTCTAGAAAAAGTGTCGAAGAAAGCCTATACGCAGATTCGTAAATTATCGTATAGCCCAGAACTATGTAAAGCACTACACAGCGAACAAACTGGGATTGAAGATCACCTCGGTAGGCTGAAACTGATTAAAACTGAAATCGGTAAAACTGTAGCGAAAACAGCTGCTAAAGACATCCAGAGCGTAAACCTTAGTCAAGATGGCAAAAAAGGTACTGAAAAAGATCTTTGGCTAACTGCAGGTGCACAACAGCTAATCCAGCAGAAAATTGCCTTGTACAAAATTGCCTACCGAATCTCGCTACAACTAAGCCTACCCCACTCTCCGGTATTGTTAGAGCAAACCATTAAAGAAAATGAAGCTACATCTACTTGGCTAGACAGGATTGCACAAAGAATTCTAAATGGCGAAATCATCATTCCTGAAGGAGAGTTTAAATAAACCTATACAATCATCAGCAATTCAATCAAGATAAACATGGAAAATAACAAGCACCACATCGAAAACGAGGAAATCAACAATCCAGCACAATTCCAAATTGGCAGAAATAGTTCGGAAAAGGAAGGACAGGAAGAAAACAGTTATACTCCTCAAGAAAATGAGTTTGCCGACGGCAAGGGTACACCATTAAATGAAGAACTGGGTGAAAAGGCACCTGAACAAGATGCAACAAACAACACCGAGGATAAGAAATAATCGGCAAACGTTATCGATGAGCTTATTAAATAAAAATGCATAATAATTCATTATCCTGCCAAACTTTTCTGACATCAAGTTGTTTAAGACAGACAAACAGCGAAAGACATGCAAATCATCTCAAACACCTTTTCCAATAACTCACGATTGGCTAACAAAATGAAAAGTTCAAACCATCAGCAAGCGTTGGAAGCGGCAACCTACCTGATTGAAATTTTGGATGATGCGCTAGACTATACCCCTGGACAACTTCATCAAAATGATGATCAGCTAGCGCTGGAGGTTACTCATTTAGGCACTAAATTTTCAATTGCCATTCTCTTTAAAAAAGGCCTACAGCTGCGTCCGAGTTTCAATGCAGGTATCATGCAAACAGAATGTGCCAAGATTAGGAACTTTGTAGAGGATCTAGAATGTTATCTAAAGGTTGCCTATAATTGGTAATTCAGTTCAATTGGTTCACTAGCTAGCTTATAGAAATGAAGGTAAGTATTTTGCTCAATCTAGCATAGGATACCGCACAACGTCGACATCAAGAGATCAGTAGCAACCTCCCTGTCATGGAAGCTGCATAAAACTTGCGCCTATCACTTTCAGTGAGTCGTCGAAACGTTTCCAAACTCTAAAATATCTAAATTTACCAGCTAACGGCGAGCCTTCTATTTTTCCTTTCGCTGTCATGGTTACAATAGAAATTGCTGTATCACCTACTATTTTAATTTCATCAATTGCTGTGGATGCCTCTTCAATCACGACTGTTTTCGCCCTGTGTGAGTTCAAATCCATCTCTTTGGTGATTACTTGGCCTGTTGGTGCAACAGCAATTAAATCATCATGCAATAATTCTTCGAGAATAGCTACATTACTTGTTATTTGAGCCGAGAAAAGTTTGTTTTCAACTTCTACTATCTCTTCTTTGCTAATTTGCGCTTTTTTCATGTTTTACATTGTTTGTTGACGTTTTCCGTGCTTTGATTTGATGGTTGCAAATACTACTAATTATTGATCGCCGTGTCATTTAGGGCAAAGTAATCATTGTTTTCAATTGTTTTCTCTTCATGGTAGCTAACGTGAATATCCGTATTAACACCTTTCTCACTTTCTTTAACGATGTTAACATTTTCCGACTTTAATACGACACTATTTGCTTCAGGTGATGTTCCAAATGTACTACATAATCGTTCACAAGAAACTCAAGCGTTAAATATTGATTGCCAACCTGACATTCCCTTTTCAAACTTTCTTTGGGAATGCGTTTGATAAGCTCGAGTAGTTGTTTGTTATAAACTGCCCAAAAGTCGATGATCTGCTGTTTATCTATCTCGTGGTAAAAGTTGTATTTGTTCCAGTTGTTTTGATCGTAGGTGATGCTTGGCCTATCCTCAAATTGGGCACGTATAAAACGTTGATGGTTATTGGTTGCACTATCAATCAGATGCCCAACAATTTCTTTTTTGCTCCATTTTGCTGGCGAAGTTTTTTCGTTAAAAGTCGCCTCATCAATTGCGGCTAATAAATTAGGGATGTGAGTACATAAATAGTTTAGTCTTTCGATTGGAATTGAGGTCATCGGTGTGTTAATAAGGTTTTTCGTTCATATATATTTCCTTTAAATGTGCGGTTTTAAGGATATCGCAACCCAAAACGTATATCCTATAAACAGGGCTATCTACACCATAAAAAGGTATTTGACCTCCGAAAAAATCGATATTCATTTGCCGTAACTCATTTTTCAGTTCGGCAATTTTATGGAAATTGGCCGAGAAACCGATGCAATGTGTTTTTGCCCACTTGTCAGCCCTAATCTGTTCAAAAGCATAACGTACAATCTCTTGCTCAGTATGAAAGTGTTTGATCGCATCTTTCTTTCCACGCTCAGTATAATACCATACAAAGAGCCCAGCAGTATTTTCAATTCCAAAACCTTCGTCAATGTTATTACCATTTATAGCATAGCTGTTGAAATTGAAACAGTTGGTCTTCATCCAAGTTTCGAGTTCTATAATGGTTGTTGGCGAATTGACATGACCCATTTCTTTATGAATAAAACAAGATTAGTTATCGGAGAAAGACTGGTTAAAATAATGTCCTGGTTTTCCATTTTTAATTTCTGCATTTACGATTACATCTCTGGGATCTCCGTAAAAGTTTGATGCGAATATTGCTTCTATTTCTTCTAATTTGCCTTCTGATAAAATCAAAATGCTCCTCGCAAGCTGATCGGGCCCAACGTTTAGCGGCACTGTCCAAAGAGTCAACAAGAGTTCTTTCACTCGTTCTCTTTTCGTAGCATCATTAAAAAGCTGCGTTACTTTATTTTTAACATCTTCAGGAAGTTGTGTCATGCCATTGGATTTTTAGATCACAGTTTATCATTTCAATTTAGCTAGCAACAACGGCGTTAAAACCAGCGACAATAACACCGCAGAAATACAACTTACAATTAAATTTCCATATTGTTCGATATCTAGTCCGTATAAAAATCTAAATGTTATTAGCGTTAAGGTAACAATTGTTAAAATAGGCCAGTACCTTTTATTTATATCAGTTGGAGTTTGCTTCTTAGTCGGAAGTTTGTAAATGGCGGTTAAAACTACAATTCCGCCAATTAGGGTACTGGCGTGTTGTAAGATTTTCAATATCGGGACTGCTCTACCGATAAAATCAACTGTTTTTGTTAGCATTGAGATTTGTTGTACCATATAACCGCCTTCGTGCGTAAAACTATCCCAAATTAAATGAGAACCTGCACCAATAAGAATTGAAATGATAATTATGAACCAATTTTTCTTAAAGTTCAGGTTCCAATTAAACTGTTTAAACACCACCAACCTCGATTTGAAAAACACAGGTAAGTTATCAAACAAGTTATTGCGAACAACATTGTGAAATACGAAAGCAAGCAAAATACCAAAGGGTAAGTCAAACCAAAGTAGCCCATCAACAGTATGACTGTAATTGCTTTTCACACGCATCCTTAAAAAATATTCAAAATCTGGAATTATTGCACCTATTATAAGTCCAGTAATAGAAAACCACCGTTTCGGCAGGAAAGTTAAAGGTAAAACAATTGCTGGATGAGAAAACGTAAATGGCATGATTTGTTAATTACCTTTCAATTTTATTTCAATTAGTTTTCTTATCAAAGAGATTTGACCCAAATGATAATAACTATGTTCCAATACTCCCTCAATATTTCGAATAAATGTTCCATATTTTTCGTCAAAAAAAAATTTATCGAATAAATCATCATCCATTTCTTCAACCTTATTTGCAAACTTTTCGGCATTATCTAAAAAATCAGTCACTAATTTAGTCCAACCTATCTCGGAATTAATTTGCGGGATATCAAAACTATATTTGTCGTTAATTTGGAGGCGTCCAGTTTCAAAAGCATTTAAGATACCACTCAAATAATAGTTGATGTGATAGATAAGAGCAGCAATCGTATTCAAGTTACCTATTTCGTGTGTAGCCTGCTGCCAATTTACAAGTTGCATTTGCTCTTTATAATTTGTATTGGCAATCCAACGACCATTTAAATAGACTTCTCTCAGTCTATTAGCAATTGTTATATTTCTAGTCATTTTTTTAACTTTATTACCAATTGCGGTTTACACCATTTCTTAATAGATTATTATATCAAACTTAACAAAAAAGATTATTGTGTTACATTAACAATAGATGATTTTAGTTTTGCGAGTTTAGAACTTTTTTATTTAGTTAATCCGAGCCTTTAACTTACATCTATTTATCTAAATTCTCCAATCACAACCATTGCTATAATTTCAGCAATTTAGAAACTGTATATTAAGAAATAATTGTTAATGTGTCCTATCATCCTATAAGACAACAACAAATAGTTAATAGTTAAAAAAATAAAAGCCCCGACGGAAATGCCGGGGCTTCTCTATGGATAGTTTACGATTTTTTAAACGTTTCCGTAAGAGTTAGATTGACCACCATCAATAGCGATCACTTGGCCATTTACATAGCTACAATCTTCACTAAGTAGAAAAACTACCAATTTACCTACCTCTTCTGGTCTTCCCAGTCTTTTAGTTGGATTAGCTTTAGCATAATCATCTTCTGCCGCCTGCGGATCTGCCGGATTAACCTGTTTAAATGCCTCTGCTACCATTGGCGTTAAGATAGCCCCTGGAGCAATGGCATTAGCTAAAATACCAAACCTTCCATACTCTAAAGCTGTATTTTTAGTGATACCCGCAACTGCATGTTTGGTAGCAACATAAGGTGTTTGGTTCATCACCCCTCTAATTCCACCAACCGAAGCAACATTCACAATTCTACCATAGCCTTGCTCCTGCATCACTGGAATAATATATTTCAACCCATAATACACGCCCATCAGGTTAATATCTACTACTTTTTTGAAAACCTCTAAATCGTAATCTACTAGCGGGGCTTGCCTACCTTCTATACCTGCGTTGTTGTAGAAACCGTCAATTCGTCCAAAAGTGTTTACCGTTTCATCTACATATTTTTTAATGGATGCTTCATCAGAAACATCGGCTACAGCAGTTAAGATTTGAACACTAGGATATTTCGCTTCAATTGCTGACTTCGCTTTTTCTAATGAATCTGCATTATAATCTATTAAAGACAATAAAGCACCATTTTTTGCGGCTTCCATTGCACTTGCCAATCCTAAGCCCATTGCTGCACCAGTGATTACAATCACTTTATTTTTTAACTTTTCCATATTTAATGATTTATTTGATGCCATAACGACACCAATATTATTTGCTATAAAACATTGTTACTATGGTAAAGTTCGAGATTTATCCGTGGTTAAATTAGCACTTTAACGCCTATTATTAGCACAAATTGCACATTCAAAGCGCTAGGCTTTTATGCGTTATGAGCAAACTGAGAGCGAAATTTTTCTGGACTAAATCCTGCGTGCTTCTAAAAAAACGGGAAAAATACGATTGATCGGAGAAGCCTAATTGATAAGCGATTTCTTTGATAGAATGAGTACCGTTATAGAGCGCACGTGTGCTTTCCAAAATTAGCAATTGCTGACTAAGCCCAGAGATACTGAAGCCAAAAGCATCCTTTAAAATTTCATTGGCACGTTTAGCCGTTAATCCAAAATGCGTGGCATAAAAAGAAACAGGTTTTTGCTCTTTAAAATGCTTTTCTATCAGTTGCAATAAGGCGACAATACGAGCATTTCTTTTATAAAGCTGTGGAGAACGATGCGCCGCAAAACGGTGCAATAAAAAAAGAAACGAGCTGGTATATTTAAGCAGCAAAGGCAATTCGGCCTTGTCTCCGTATTCTGTCAACAGGAGCGAAAATAGCCCTTCCATTACCAATAAATTATCTTTTGATATGGTTATACCCTTATTATCGAAAGGAAGAAAAAGTTGTTTGAGATAGGTTTCTTCAATGGCAAGAAAAAAATCGGAAGAAAACACCATTACTTTGGCTGCTGGCAATTTTACAGCAGGAATAGCGTGTACTTGGTTCTTCGCCAACAGAAATACTTGGTTTCTTTTGATGGAGAAAGGCTCAAAATCGATATAATGCACATCGTGGTCTTCCATAAACCATACAATTGCATAAAAGTTTATACGGTGATTGGTAAAATGCTCTCCAAAGGCCAATTTTTCATCAGCTGCTAGGAACTGAATATCTGGAAGCATATGCAATGGCAATAGTTCTTTGTTTTCCATAGGTTATGTTGCAATGTCCTTAGGTAAAATCACACAAACTTCACTAGAAGACCAGCCTACATATAAAAACATCCTCAAATAAATAGGCCATCGATTTCTCGATGGCCTATCTACTAATTTTCGTTTAACAGAACCTTAAATTAGAATAAGGTAAACTCTACACGACGGTTTTGTTGACGACCTTCGGCAGTTTTGTTACTTGCAATTGGTTGGTCTGGACCGTAACCTGTAGCTTCAATTCTCGATGCATTTGCACCTTGGGATACTAAATAAGCTTTAACAGATTCTGCTCTTTCTTTAGATAAACGTAAGTTCAATTCTCTTGAACCAGTGATATCTGTATGACCTGCTAATTTTAAGCTAAAGTTTTTCTCTACCAATAAAGCAGCTACTTTATTTAAGGTAGTGTAAGATTTAGATCTAATGGTTGATTTACCTAAATCGAATTCTAAGTTTTTGATAGCCTCATCTACTACTTTACGATCTGCTTCGGTAACCACCACTTTAGTTTCTTTCACTACTTCTCTCTGAACTTTGATTGGACATCCAGAACCATCAACTACAGTACCAGCAGCCGTACCTGGACATTTATCAAATTTATTGGCTACGCCGTCATTATCATCATCGCCCATATCTTTAGCATATTGCTCTCTATCACGTTGTGCATTTTGTTCTGCTGTAGATAATGCTCTTCTTAACGCTTCACTTTCTTCTTTAGATTGGATACGAAGTGCTGCTAATGAGCTGTAATTTTGCAATTGAGGTTTTGATTTGCTACCCAAAGCGAATTCTAAACCAGCGTGCGCATAGGCGAACTTATCGTTAGTTGCTCCGTTAACCCCATTAAATGTAGATGATTTCACAAAGTTCACATCATAACCTAAGTCTAAGTTGATACCTCTAGCTACACCAAGTTTAAAACCTATACCTGTAGGGATATACCATCTTTCGTCGTAACCTTGGTAGTTATTTGCCGAACCA
>NZ_SRMP01000008.1 GCF_005925325.1 Pedobacter helvus
ATAAAACTTTTTTCCTTTCCGTTTGTTATTGCTTTTCAGGCGTCCCCTCTTCCTCCGAAGCGGAGTGCAAAGGTAGAAAAAAATTATCCCCCCGCAATACAAACAGCACTTTTTATTCCAAAAAACCATATAACCCACTGGACGACAACAAGAAAAAATGATGGGGATTTGCCGAAATGGAAATGGTAAGCCGGGTATGGCTGCTGGAACGTCGATTTATTGACCTGTTTCGGGGCTGCCCGAATATCTCCCCGCCTAAAGAAAGCACCGGAAAACATGCAACGAACTTTAAATACGCATACATACGGGACGAATAGGTATCAATGATTTTTGGCTAAACAGATCATGAAATAAATTCAGGAGGACGTTGCGGATAGGATGTCACCTGATTGAAGGATGTATATAGTTGGTTTCATATTGGATTTCAGTTTTGGGTGGGCAAGCGCTATTCAGTAGATCATGGCTGCCATGTATATTATGATATGTGAAGGTCGAAAAGCTTTTATGAATAACCTGAGAAAATTATATAGCCACAGAGGATATTAGGAAAAGTGGCACAGCAAACGACTGGCCGGACCTTGGAGTAGCGCTTGGCCCGGGGAAGGTGCCAACGGGCGACGACCTTTGCAGAATAAAACCCGATGGAAATGGAAAGCCCGCAGACGAGGCACGGGTGCGGACCTGCAATGACAGCCCCGAAGTGAATTCGGGACGGGGCGGGACTATCGAAACCGACCAACCGCTAGAAATGCTTTTCTAACTATATTATATAGTGTAGTATGAGTTATTAACGATAAACGGTTTTCTTTTAACTAAAAACAATGGAAAACGTAGTTCCCTCTCCCACTTTACTTTCTACATCTATATGATCTCCCATCGCCTCTACCTGATTTTTGGTGATAAACAAGCCAAAGCCTCTAGCATCATTATTTCCATGAAAGGTTTGATTCAGGCCAAACAACTTTTCCCTATTTTTAGAAAGGTCTATACCTACACCGTTATCTTTAATGTGAAGTATGTATCCTGCACCTAACGTTTCGCAGTATATTTCTACTACCGGCTGACGCAAAGCATGACTATAACGCAAAGCATTTGAAATTAAATTGAGTAATACACTCTCTAAATAGGCCTTATTGAAATATATAAAAACATCGTCTGCTACGTTGACGATAACCCTAGCGCCCTTGTTTAATATTTGCGACTCCTGAGTTTGTATGGCATTATTGATATACTCGAGTAAATTGAGTGGCTCTTTTACCAAATCCATAGAGGTTTGGATATTGACAATATTGTTGAGATTGTAGAGGGTATCGTTTAAATTAACCACTACCTTTCGCAGGAGTTTGATCATTTCATCCCGCTCCTCGTGAGTTTCGGCATTGCTAATTAAGGAACTGATACCATCTATGTTGCTGGCATGCGATCTTAAATTATGAGAAACAATATAAGAGAAATTAAGCAGGCGCTTGTTCTGTTCATTTACAAGTTCAAAAGATTTACGCAAAGTCTCTTCAGCTTCTTTAATGACGGTGATGTCCATCATAATTCCCCGCAGCTTTTCTGGCGCTTCAATACTAGGCTCTACAGTGAGGGTATCTCTGATCCAGATAATGGAACCATCTTTTGCCACCATACGATATTCGTATTCGTGGTGTTTTCTTGCAAATAACTCGTTATCCAAATACGTCATCACACGTTCTTTATCTTCGTGATAGAGCTTTTCTATAAAAAAGCCTACTTCAGAACTCCACTCATCTTGTGTATAACCTAAGATATCATACACTTTACTACTCACAAACGTATTGGCAAAATTCTCTTTAACTGAAGCTTCCCAAACAATTCCCTCCATAGAGTTGATCAGTTCTTCTGCATATTTTTTTGAAGCGATGAGCTGCTCCTCGTAAATTACTTGTGCTGTAATGTCTTCGATAATCACAATGTGCTGACTTGGGTTCTCGTCTTTTTCCCACAGCGGACTAACAATTGCATTGGCCCAAATTACTTTCTGATTTTTATCAATATACCTACGTACCGAAGAGAACTGACGAATTTCGTTATTGCGCAAACGCTTAAAATCATAGGCATCTATCGCTAAATCATCAACATGGATTAGGGATTTGATTTTCTTTTTGGTTAGCTCATCTTCGGTATAACCAAAAAGCCGACATAGAAAAGCATTGGCTTCTAAAAATTCGCCTGTAATTGAATTAACCCGACCAATACCAATTGCCGCGTTGGCAAAAATGGTTTTATACTTACTATCCACATCGTGCAACATGTTACTTTGCTGATCTACCATATAAAACAATTGCCTATGCTTATTTAGCAGTCTTAGCAAAAGATAACTTGAAAGTAGGGTTACCAACAATCCGAAGCCTATCAATCCTCCCAATTGGTAATCGGCATAGATCAGCCTTGTATCGGTAAGGTAAATTTTCCATTCGCCTTCTTCGAAGGTTTTGGTTTTATAAGTATTGCCTGGATAGCTATGTTCGCTAGGTATAAAGAATTCTTCCTTGCCCGTAAGTGGATTAATTTTAGAAAACTGAAACCTATAATGTAGAAAATTATCATTCTCAAGTCCAGCGATCTTAAATAACTGATCTAATTTAATTACCACTGCAGAAAACCCCCAAAACTTATTATCTATATATATTGGTAAGCGACCAACAACACCTTGCCCGCCCTGCACCAGTTCGATAGGCCCTTGAAAATACATCTTATGCAGTTTGATCGCCTTCTTGGCTTCGATAGCGTTAAATGTATTCATCTTAAACAGATCGAGACCTATTGCAGCCTCATTTCCCTTTACTGGATACATGTATTTAATAACTCCATTCGGCACCAGCTGTACACCTTGCAATGATGGATTCGATCGCATAATTTCGGATGCAACTTTATCGAAATTACGTGGTTTACCATTTTGATCTATAGTTAACGCTAAGGTGAGGGCAATATTCTGGCTGTTCTTAAGTAATTGATCTAGCCTTAATTCGACACTCTCTAGCATCGCATTGATATCTCTTTCTCTATTCTCCTTGATTATTTGATAACGCTGTTGTGTAATAAGAGCTATAATAGCAACTAAGCTGATGAAAAATAAAAAGGTAGTTAATTTAGGATTTAGCGTGAACCAGTTGGATTTAATAGGTTGCTTAGAGCTTGTGGGCATTTTGTAGTAGCTGTTCTAGTTTAGTTGAGCGCAAACTTAAATCTTTATCTATCAAAATAACATGATGTTAGCCATCAAAAATAAATGACGATAATCATTTAAGGGCAAAATAGGATTAAGAAATGATTATTTGAAAAAAGAACGCAAAATTGTTTAGAAACAGTTTCGAGTTATCTAACAAAAGATGGTGCACTATTTTAGGTTTTAATGCAACTTTTATGTTAACTTTGGCTTAACAACCACACTAACTGACTTATTAACTATTTACAACTGCCTGGATATCTAATGTATCCATAATTATTTGCTGAATGTCGTCGTACAGCTCGTTTTCGGACGTAGAACTTGCAGAGTTATTAAAAACGGATGACTCTGCCGCTTACACTGTAATCTATAATAGGTATTTTCATACCTTATACGTACATGCTTTTCAAAAATTAAACGATAAACAGGAAGCTCAGGACGTGGTACACGAACTTTTTGCCCAACTATGGAACAAACGCAAAGAACTTAACATACACTCTAATTTAGTAGGCTACCTTTACTCTGGCGTGAGGAATAAAATATTAGATCATATTTCTCGTCAACAAGTAAGGAGCAAATACATTAGCTCTTTACAAGGTTTTCTAGAAAATAATTATAGTGTAACTGATTACAGAATTAGAGAAAAACAACTTAGTGACCTGATTAATAAAGGCATCGCCGATTTGCCAGAAAAAATGCGTGAAATTTTTGAACTCAGCAGAAAAAACTCGTTAAGTCACAAACAAATTGCCGCTCAGCTTAACCTCTCCGAACAAACTGTTAAAAAACAGGTTAACAATGCTTTAAGAATACTTAGAACCAAATTAGGAACCATGCTTTTCTTAACGTTTTAATTTTTTTATTTTTTTTCTACCCCCTAACTTAATGCTGCTCGTCTTGTATTGATATGAGGATAAACATATCCTTATTTGTTTATGGAAAGAACTGAAGCAGAAAAACTATTAGATAAGTACGCGAATGGCAATTGTACCGAAGAGGAATTAGCCATTTTGCATACTTGGTATCTAGAGCAGGAGCTCAGTGTACCTCAGATTTCGGCCGAGGAAGTAGAAATGGCAAAGCAACAAGTTTGGAATAAGCTTCCGATACATGATGCTACCATTTCAAAAACAGTTAAACTATTCCCGTCTAGATTGATCAACCGTATTGCAGTAGCAGCAGTTGTGGTGCTCTCGCTTTCTGTAGGTTATTATTTCATCCAAAAAGAACAGTTGAATTCGAGCAGTCAAATAGCAAAGCAAGAGCAGATTTTACCTGGAGGAAATAAAGCCGTGCTTACTTTCGCTGATGGAAGCGCTGTTGATTTGAACCAAATTACCAATGGTGTACTTAGAGAAGACCATGGTGCAAAAATTTTCAAAACTAAGGACGGACAGATCTATTACACTAATAATGATAATGAGCATACCAAAGCGATAGGTTGGAATACGTTGAGCATCCCAGCTGGCGGATATTATAACGTAACCTTGAGCGATGGTACCATAGTTTGGTTAAATGCTAAATCGAGCTTAAAATATCCAACTGAATTTACAGCTAAAGAACGTATCGTAGAATTGAGTGGCGAAGGTTACTTTGAAGTCGCACACAGAAAAAATCAACCATTTAAAGTAATAACCGAGCACCAAACTGTTGAGGTTTTGGGTACTCATTTCAACATTAATGCTTATCAAGACGAGCAAAGCACCACCACTACCCTATTAGAAGGTAGTGTAAGAATCAATGCTGCTGGAGTTGAGAAATTATTGGCGCCGAACCAGCAAGCCAAATTGAGCGCTGGCAAAATGACCATCACTTCCTATAGTGCAAGTAATGCTATAGACTGGGTGAACAATGATTTCATTTTCGACAATGAGAGCCTGAGCAGTATCATGAGAAAAATATCAAGGTGGTATAATGTTGAGATCTCTTACCCTACCAACCTGAGCAACATTGAGTTTACAGGATCTATTTCCCGCAGCAAGAACATTACACAAGTGTTAAAAATAATGGAATTAACCGGAATGGTAAACTTTAAAGTAGAAGGAAGGAGGATTACTGTGATACCATAACTACACATGTATGCAGTAGCCAAAAAAAATCCAGTGGTGGTCGCAACACCCCTGGACAAATATTTAGGCTATGCTTGAAAATTTTGACTTAACTAACTAACAACACCTAAACACAAACAAATGTATGAATTTTCACATGACATTTAAAAACGGTCGTGATGCCCGTTTATATGCCAGAATTCTGTTAAAATTGAAACTGACCTTAATCATCTTAACAACGGTAATTCTACAAAGTAGTGCGGCTAGCTTTGCACAAATTACCATCAATGAAAAATCCGCTTCGCTAGAAAGCATTCTACAGAAAATTAGAAAGCAAAGCGGTTACGACTTTTTTTACAGCAACGCCATGTTGAAGTATACTAAACCAGTATCTATCAATGTAAAAAATGCTGGTGTGGATGAAGTTTTGAGAATTACCTTCAAAGATCAGCCGCTCACTTACACCATCGATCAAAAAGCAATTGTACTACGTTATAACAGTGAACCAGAACGCGTAGTTATTTTGCAAAAAACCATCGCAGGTAAGGTGGTTGATGAAGGGAGCCGTCCGATACCTGGTGCCTCCATCAGAGTGAAGGGAATGCCCACCGCACCTATTGCCATCACCGATGGCAATGGTAATTTCATGATTTCTGCTACAGAAGAGCAAACGCTTATTGTAAGTTACATTGGTTATGAAACACAGGAAGTAGCGATAGCTGGTAAAAAACTACCACTTACAATCAAGCTAAAGGAGAAGGAAACGATGATGAAAGACATCGTAATTACCGGAACCGGAATTAACCGTAACAAAGATAGCTTTACTGGAACGACAGCAACTTTTACAGGAGACGATTTGAAGGCTGTTAGCAATAATAACGTTATCCAAGCGCTAAGAACGATGGACCCCTCATTTCTACAGATAGAAAACAATTTGGCGGGTTCCAATCCTAACGTAATGCCCGTAATTGAAGTGAGAGGTAAAAGTAGTATCCCAAGCTCTACACTTCGAGATCAATTCGGTAATGACCCTAACCAACCGCTTTTTGTACTAGATGGTTTCCCTACAAGCCTTCAAACAATTGTGGATTTGGATATGAACAGAGTAGCTTCTGTAACCATACTAAAAGATGCCGCTTCTACTGCGCTTTACGGTTCTCAAGCGTCTAACGGAGTAATAGTTATAGAAACCGTTAAACCAAAACCTGGTGAACTAAGATTTACTTACACGCAGGACTTTAGGTTGGAATTACCAGACCTATCTGGATACAACATGATGAATGCTACCGAGAAGTTAGAATTCGAACGTTTATCTGGCAGGTATATAACTAAAGAATCATCTCCAAGTAATGTGGTCTATCTTGACAATTTATATTCGCTGCATTTGGCTGCTGTAAAAAGAGGCGTAGATAGTTATTGGCTAAGCGAGCCCCTACAAACTGGCTATTCTACAAATTCCTCTATTAATGCTTCAGGAGGAGATCAATCTTTCACCTACAATGTAGGCATGAATTATAGAACAGGACAGGGCGCTATGATTGGTTCTGGAAGAGATAGTTATACGGGTAGTATAAATTTAACCTATCGTAAAAATGCCATTAACATCAATAATATCACCTATATAAGAGGTAATAAAACTGCTGAATCTAATTATGGATCGTTCTCCAACTTTGTAAACGCCAATCCTTACTTCGAAAAAAATTACGATAGTCCTTTTTTAGAAGTAAGCAGACAAGCGAACGACCTAGGCACAACGCTCTATGTAACCAATCCATTATATGATGCTATGCAGGCGCAGTATAATACCTCAAAAAACATTGAGGTGCAAAATAATTTGAATGCCAATTATGATATCAGCAAAATATTCAGGCTAAATGCAGGCTTGCAAATTACAAAAGGTACCACAACAGCCAAGAGATACAAGTCACCAGAAATGAGCGATTTTCTTGATGTACCCGTGCTGAGAAAAGGTAAATATACCGACAACAGAACAGAGAATTTCTCATATCAAGGGAATTTGATGCTAACCTTTTACAAAACCTTTAATAAACACAATATAACTGCTAACTGGCGTAACAGTATCGAAGAGAAAAATAACAACGCCTATAGCACGGTTGCAGAAGGTTTTCCCGAAGGAAGTTTAGGTAACCCGAGATTTGCCTATTCGTATCTCTTAAATGGAGCTCCTTCGGCCTCAAGTGGTGTTTTTAGATCAGTAAACTCAGCCATTTCAGCTAACTATTCTTTCGATAATAAATACTTGTTCGATTTTGTTTACCGCGTTGATGGATCAACTGCATACGGTAGCAACAAACAATTTTCACCTTATTATTCATTTGGTTTGGGATGGAATTTACACAACGAAAATTTCATCAAAAACAAAAGCTGGATCAACTCACTTAGACTAACTGGAAACATTGGTGTAACTGGAAATCAAAATTTTGCGAACATCAGTTCTGTTTCTATGTATGGCTATAACAGCAATACCAGTTACAACCAATTTGGTCAAGGTGTTAGCTTAGATATGCTGGGCAACCCGGATTTAGAGCCTCAAAAAACTAGACAAATCAGTACTTCATTAGATTTCAGTTTATTTAAAGGTAGATTTATCGGGTATGTAAACGCCTATGAGAAAAGAACAAATCCACTAATTGTTCCGGTAGACCTTCCATCTTCAACCGGCGTATTTAAATATCCGTACAATATTGGAAGCTTAACCTATAAAGGAATGGAAACAAAGCTTACTTTCTTTCCCATTTATAATTTAGCACAGGGAATTACTTGGAATATTGGTTTAACTGCCTCAAGTTTTAAAAGTAAATACGATGGGTTTGGAAATATCTTAAACACGCTCAACAAACAACAAGAAACCAACAAAACATTAGTGAGATATATTGATGGCAACAGTGCAGAGGCCATTTGGGCAATTAAATCTTTAGGTATTGACCCAGCTACCGGACGAGAAGTCTTCTTAACCGCCGATGGCCAGTATAGTTTTGATTACACCACAGCCAACATCGTTAATGTAGGGAATACTGTGCCTTTTGCAGAGGGAGTAATCTCTACGGGAGTGCGATACAAAGGCTTTAGTTTTGCAGTAGGATTTCGATATAGATTAGGCGGTGATGTCTTTAATACCGCGTTATTTAACAAAGTTGAGAACATCAGTTTTACAAGCATCGCCAATAATCAAGATAGAAGAGCATTGTACGACAGATGGAAAAACCCCGGAGATATTTCCCAATTCAAAGGAATTTCACAAACCGAAACCACTCCTATTTCATCGAGGTTTGTACAAAAAGAAAACACTTTAAGTAGCGAAACCTTGAATATAGGCTATATGTTCGACAAACAACCTTGGATAAGAAAAATGGGGATGCAGTCCTTGACGTTAAATCTACAGGCTAACGATTTTCTATACCTATCTACCATCAGGAGAGAACGTGGTATCGACTATCCATTTGCTAGAACTATTGCATTTTCATTAAGGGCATCATTTTAAACCATTACAATCATGAAAAGAAATTATATTAAAATAATGGTTTTGTTAATCACTACCATTGGCATCTTATCTTCTTGTAAAAAGTTTCTAGATGTTCAGCCAGAAGATAAAGTATTAGAAACTCAACTGTTCTCCACCAAACAAGGGATCAAAACGGTGTTAAATGGGTTATATATCAATTTAGCTAACAATCAATTGTATGGAGAAAACCTTACGCTATCAACAATTGAAATTTTAGCTCAACGCTATAATATTCCATCTACACATAATCTAACCAAGATTGCATCTTATGCCTACAATGATAACCCAACATTAACCAGGCTAGAGAATATCTGGACAAACTCCTACTCTACTATTCTAAACATCAATGCTTTTTTAGAAAATGTAGATAAATATCCAGGTGTTTTAGATCAAAAAACAGAAAAAATCTATAAAGGTGAGGCTATTGCAATGAGGGCTTTCCTTCATTTTGATTTGTTGAGGTTATATGGGCCACGTTATAATACAGTAGATTCTACTAAACAAAGCTTACCTTATTATGAGGCGACTAAATCTACTGTAAATCCCTTATTACCAGCAAATTCATTTATTCAGAAAATTATTGATGATTTGAATACAGCAGAGACACTACTGGCAGAAGATGAAATCATTGCCAACGGAGTTAATACTGCGGCAGCAAATGCAACAGTAGATTTTTTAAAGAACAATAGAAACTATAGGCTTAACTATTATGCAGTAAAGGGGCTTAAGGCAAGAGTGTTTTTATATCGTGGTGATAAAATTAGTGCATTAAAATATGCTAAAGAAGTTATGGCTGTCGCTAGTTATTTCCCGTGGACTACCTCAACAAATGCGTTAAGTGAGAAACAAAATCCAGATCGTGTGTTTACTACTGAAATGATGTTTGGGATAATGAATACCCAACTCTATACACGTTATTTAGCACTCTTTGATCCGGGAGTTTCTGATGCCAACATCTTGGCGCCAATAGCAGCAAGGCTAAACACGGTGTATGAGAACAATGAAAACGATTATAGATTTAACTTGAACTGGCAAATACCAACCACAGGGGTTAAAGCTTATAAAACTTTCTATAAGTACGCTGATGTGATAGATAAAACGAAAGTATTTAGGTTCTCTATTCCATTACTAAAAATTAGTGAGGTTTATTTGATAGCAGCAGAAAGTGAGCCCGTATCTGCCAATGGTGTGGCATATTTAAACACGGTTAGAGCGAACAGGGGATTAACTGCCCTAGCAACCACGGTAAACTTGAATACCGAAATTCAAAAAGAATATCAGAAAGAGTTTTTTGGCGAGGGGCAACTATTTTACTATTACAAACGTAGAAACGTTACTTCTGTACCAAATGGATCTGCTGCTAGTGGTAACGTTACCGTAAATTATGCTGTACCTATGCCTCAGTCTGAAGCTCTTTATCGTTAACCAAAAACCTTAAAATAATGAACAAACTAATTTTTAAAATTTTGGTATTAAGCGCATTAACCATTTTGTTAAGCTGCGAAAAAGAATTACATAAATACGAAGGTAAGCCCGTTATTTACTTTAATGAAACAGGCAGACTCCCTGCCTTTGGTGGTGAGGTATTAAGAGACTCTACAATCATGTCTTTTAGCCTAGCAAAAGCCCAAGACTCTATTGTGAATATGATAATAAGCACCATGGGGGTTAAACAGGAGAATGACAGACCTTATAAATTAGTGATCAATGCAAATTCAGACGCAGTTGCTGGAAATCATTATGAAATTCTGACCAAATCTTTTGTGATCAAAAAAAATCAATTATCAGACACTGTTAAGATTAAATTTTTTAGAAAAGCCGATATGCAGAGTAAAACTTTCCTACTCAGCTTTGATCTACAAGAAAATGAGAATTTTTCTCCAGAAATGAAATATCGAGTGCTTACTTCTTCTAACAAAAAGATTTCTCTAATTAACTACAGATGGTTTGTTAACGATATCATCAAAAGGCCAGGGAGATGGCTAGATGGCTATTTCGGAGTATTTACCCGTAAGAAACTCTTATTAATGGCAGAAGTTTTAGGTATAGAACCCGCCTACTTAGATACATCTGTATCTATTGCAGAATCTAACGCTTATGGCAAATTTATGCAACGCTATCTTAACGAACAAAGAGCATTAGGAAAGATCGTGTATGAAGAAGACGGTTCTGAAATGGTCATGGGTGTTTCTGTTCAATAATCTTAAAACTAATACTAAAGTTATGACACTAAAAATATATCGTCCCTTTTTATTTATATCTTTTTTTCTGGCACTTTTTTCTTGTAAGAAAGATATAGGAAATTATGATTATACCGAACTAAATGCATTAGGTGAAATTACTGGATTACCAGCAGAAGTTTCTGCGGTGTATGGGAAAAACCTAAAAATAACACCAGCGGTTAAATTTACACAAGATCCAAATTTCGATGAAAGCAAATATTCATTTGAATGGACTTATATTGGTCCAAATGGATTAGGTGGCTCGAAGTTATTTTCATTAGCCAAAACAAGAAATATCGATATGGTTATGCAGGTTGTGGCAGGTAACTATACCGCCTATTATAACATTACCGATAATGCATCAGGTGTTAAGTACTCGACCAAGTTTACTTTGAAAGTTGTCAATGAAATTAACGAAGGTTGGATCATGATGAACGAAGCGAATGGGAAGGCCAGGGTAGATATGCTGTCTTTAAACACCAACAACAGCTTCGATTTGATTATTGATTTGTTAGCCACGACCGGATCTGAACTAAAATTAGAAGGTATGCCCGTAATGACTTACACCTACAACACTGGTTTATTAGTTGGTCCTGATGCGATTAGCTACGGAATATACTTGGGTACCGATCAAGGTACAACAAAAGTTGACCCAAATAGCTTCAAATGGACAAAAACTATGGGCTTAAGTTATGAAATGTATGGTGATATCCCGGTTGGATTTTATGCAGATGTCATTAGACAAAAATCAGGTTCTTCTTCCTATATGATCGGCAAAGGAAATGCTTATTATTACGAGCGAGTGCTAGGCATTTACTACTCTACTCCTATCAACTACATTAACGAAGAGCAAAAAATTTTTGAAGTCGCTCCCTTTATAGGTAGTAACCATGTGTCTATTACTACCCCTGTCATTTTTTATGATAAAACTAATCGCAGATTTGTTAGACATAGTGGAAGTGCGGCAACGAGCACCACTATTCCGGATCCCGATGTAACCCAAAAACTTTTCAGCTACAGCACAGGAATGGATTTATTATATATGAGATGGGTTCCCTTTAATGGTGGTGAAGTGTTTTCAATTCTAAAAGATCCGAGTAATAGCAAAAGATATTTAGCCAGATTTAACCCAACCAATAATGCGCAGTCATACTACAGCGAAGTTATAGCGACGGATTTTAGCAATGCCGAATATTACGCCATTAACCCAGAATTTGGTTATATTTTCTACACTATCGGTTCAAAAATTTACCAGTACGATATGGTCTATAAAACAACAAAGTTGATGGCTGATTTTGGTTCTAAAAAAATCTGCTATTTCAATTTCTACGAATTTAAAAATACAACTAAGTATACTGGAAGCAATAAATTAATGGTGGGTTTATACGAGACTGGTGTAAGCAATGGTACCGAAGGCAGCTTAAATATTTACACGGTACCTAGCCTTAATGGAGATATTATTCTCGATAAATCTTACAGCGGCTTCGGAAGAATTAAAAGTCTAACCTATAGAGAAAGATAAAATTTAAATCCCCTGTTAAAAAACGACAGGGGATAAATCCTAACACCACAAAAATGAAACTTAAAAACTTATTTACACTAGCGCTAACCGTGCTTTCAGGTTATGCCTTTGCGCAGCAAAACGCAACTCAGGTTAAAGGCGAACTAAAATTCAAAAGAAATAACGTCAAATTATTTAAGGTAGCTGATGGAAAAACAACTGAAATTGCAAATGCTGTTCCTACCAAAAATGGCAAATTCGGCTTCCTTTTCTATCCAGAATATGAAGGCGTTTATGTAATTGGTACTGGAAATGATGTTTCGCCAAACGAAAACAACCTGTTCTATTTCAAAGGAGGGGACCAGCTTGATGTAACTTTGACAGATACTTCATATGTCCTGAACGGCAAATTGAACTCTAAAGAGAATATCGTGATGAAACAATGGAGAGACCTCACCAACCCGCTGTTCCAAAAAGCCATCAACTTCATGAAAGTTCAAAGTACGTTCATGGATTATTTCCCACAGCAGGAAGCAATTGTAGCTAAGTCTAAAACTTTCTTAAATGGAAAAACTACAGGAAATGCGAAATTCGATCAGCAGATTAAAGAGATTATGCAATTAGATTTAGCGAGTTATGCTACCAACTTCTTGAACACGCTGCGGTCCGCACATCCAAGCATTGAAGAATACAGCGATTTCTACGCGACATTAAAAGCTAACGAAATAGCAAAAAGCACCAAAAAAGTTTACAACTATCCTTACGGTTTGAGAACACTTTCTGCTGTAATTAGTGTAAATATGCGACAAGATAAGAAAGCTTATAAGCCAGGAGCAGAAGGTTTAACCACTTCGCTATCTTATGTTCCTAACGACACTTTAAAGGGTGATTTGGTTCTTGAAAATCTAGGCAAATATAAAGATTACGATAGCTACAAAGCCATTACAGACCAATTTGGCAAATACCTATTAACTAAAGCGCAAAAGGAAAAAGACAACGCTTTGGTAAGTCCGTTATTAACTTACAAACCAGGTACCGACGGCTTACAGTTTGCATATTCAGATAAGGAAGGCAAAAAAGTTTCATTCGCTAGCTTAAAAGGAAAAGTAGTTTTAATTGATGTTTGGGCTACCTGGTGCGGGCCTTGCAGGGCAGAATTTCCTCACTTAAAACAACTGGAAAAAGATGTAGAAGGCAAGCCAATTCAAATTGTGAGTATCTCTACCGATGCTGAAAAGGACAAAGAAAAATGGTTGAAGATGATTAAGGACGAAAACTTGGGCGGAATGCAATTATACGCAGGACAGGATAACGAGTTTTCTAAGTACTACAAAGTGAACACTATTCCTCGCTTCTTGGTATTCGATAAAAATGGCAAAATTGTGAGTGTAGATGCTCCGAGACCTTCAAATCCAAAGCTAAAAGAGATGCTATTTGCTGAGGCTGCTAAATAAGCTATTTCAATAATTCTGCAGACGGGTTATTTTATCTGTCTGCAGAAACTTAATTGATCCTTTAATTTTTCAAAAATGAACACATTCAAAAAATGGTGTATTGCTATTGTTTTACCCTTTTCGGCCAATATAGCGGTAGCTCAACAAGATAGTATTCAAATTGCTGGCACGTTAGAAAACCTCGCAAACAATAAGGTTTACATTTCTTTTAAAGATGAAAAAGGTAACAATAAAAGATTTACCACCACAGCCAAAAACAACGCGTTCGTGCTGAAAGTACCTAGTCAAAACGTGCCAGTTGCCGCTCGTTTAGATGTGTCGCTACAAAGAGGGTTAAGTGCCCAAGTAGAAGGAAAATCAGTTGGTAGTCCTGCCCAGCAATTAGATCTCTTCGTTTTTAACGAACCTATCGAAATTAAAGGAGATGCTTGGCTAGTTCAATTTGCAAGTATAAAAGGAGATGTAGAGAACAATGCTTTAGAGAAATTCAAAAAAAGCATACGTGCAGATGAAACGAGAAATTACCTGATCTACAAAAACAGCTTTGAGGCAACCTATCAACAAAAACCGCTGATTGGAAATAAAGAAGACTTAGCAAAAGAAACTAATCTGATTTTCAAAAGGATTACGCAAAAACAAAGGGATTTTGTAAAAGAAAATCCATCGGCTTTAGCATCTGTTTTCTTGTTGGGAAGAATGCAAAATCTTTACACTACAGATAATTACATCAATGCTTGGAATGGATTATCACCAAAATACAAAAATCATCCACTGGCAAAACCCATACAAGATTATGTAAATAAGGTTAAAGTAACTGCAGCAGGTACACTAGCTACCGCATTCGAGCGAAAAGACAAGGATGGAAAAATGATCCGATTGGCAGATTACAAAGGCAAAATTGTGTTACTCGATTTTTGGGGAAGCTGGTGCGGCCCTTGTAGAGCAAGTCATCCACATTTAAAGGAGCTTTATAGCAAATACAAAGCTGATGGTTTCGAAATCATCGCCATTGCGCAAGAAACAGCGAAAAATTTAGATGATGCTCGTGCAGCATGGCTAAAAGCAATTGAAGAAGATCAAATTAATTGGGTGCATATTCTAAATAACGACGGAATAACACAACAAAACATCGTCAAAGACTATGGAGTAAACTCCTTCCCTACCAAAATCCTAGTCGACAAGGAAGGGAAAATCATCTTACGTATTAGTGCCAGCGCTACCGATGATATAGACAAAGCACTTGAAAAAATTTACGGACACTAAGAAACCTACAAATGAAAATCTATAAATTATTATTCCATGTCTTTTGTTGTTTCGCGAGCGTACAACTTTTAGCTCAATCAAAACCCGTGACCACTATTCCTTTCGAAATGGTACATGGCTCCATTGTGTTAAAAGTAAAGATTAACCAAAGCGGCAAAACACTACGTTTACTTTTCGATACTGGTGCAGATGGCATGGCTGTAGATAAATCGCTGGCAGATTCGCTTGGCTTAAAAATTACTCGAAGCAACAATGCTTCTGTAGTTGGCGGAAACATGAAAATCGAAGTCTCTGACGGGAATGACGTTCAGTTAGAAAGTGGATTTGTACTCAAAAACCAAGGCATCGCTATTTTTCCGCAAATGCGAGATCACTTAGATGGTCTCGTTGGCAACACGATGACGAGACGTTACGTAACCAAAGTCGATTTCAACAAATATGAACTTTCCTTGTATGAGTTCGATAACTACGAATATGAAAAAGGTGGCACCGTAGTTCCCATCACTGTTCCATCGGGTTTATTTATCATTCCTGGAAATGTAGAAATAGCTCCAGGGAAATCGTATACAGGCAATTTCGTGTTCGATAGTGGTGCTTCTTACAACCTAATTTGTTTTAGACCTTTTGTGCGACAAAATAAGTTATTAATTAGTGGTTTTAAATCCGAATATCAGGCATCAACAGTAAGTATGGGTATCGCTTCTCCCACTTTTAATGGTACCTCCCAAAGTTTCTCATTTGCAAACGCAGCTGCTATCAAAAACCTGCCCATTACATTAATGGCGGGTGGTGGACAAAACGAAAATTGGGCGCCAGGTTTTGATGGCTCAATTGGCATGGGGATTATTTCTAGATATAACTTTACTATTAACCGCAAGAAGAACGAAATTTATCTAACACCTAACCACTCCTACAATTATCCGTTAAACTTTGCGCTGGGCAACTATTTGTTAGGCTTCAACTTAAAAGGAGAGTTAGAAGTTCAGAGTATCATCAACCCTGCAAATCCAGAAAGTATTATACCAAAAGGAGCCCGAATATCTAGCATCAACAACATTAGCAGCGAGGTACTCTTAAAAAATCCTAAAAAAATTGAAGAGTTAAAGAAACTGCCTGCAGATCAATTGTCGCTCAAAATTTTATATCCCTAAACTATCCAAATAACAATGAAAAAATTATTAATTACATTAACTGCAACGGTTTTAAGCCTAAGCAGTTTCGCACAAAGTGCATTAGATAAAGCGCTTAGCAAGGCGAAAAAAGAAAACAAACTCGTTTTTGTAGATACCTATTTCACAGGTTGCATTCCCTGTGAGCAAATGGATAGAGAGGTATTTCCTAATGCCATAGTAAGCAAAGAAATGGAGAAAAACTTTGTGATGCTCAAAATAAATGTTTTTACCGAAAAGCTTGGCGATACCATCAAAGTTCAGCATATTCTAAATGGCTTTCCAACCTTCTTGGTTTTAAATAGCAAAGGCGATTTAGTTTCTTCTGTTTCTGGTTTTAAAGATCCTGGAGATTTGATAAGTTTTTTGGATAATGCAAAACTTCGTGCTAAAAAAGGGCAGTTTCACTTGGGTTATTCCTCAACTTATAACGAGAAAGATTATCCGGCATTTTATATAGAATTTGCTAAAACTAGAAAAGGTATTACTCCACAAAATCTAAAAGAGTACAGCGATGGGTTGAAAGACTTTAAAGCTAAAAACAGCTTATTGCCTTTTCTAATTGCTCGCACCACTAACGAAAAAGTTTCAGAAGAAGTTTTGAAGGATTATAACACCTACGCTAATTTATATGGCGAAGAAGTCCTACAACCAGTTGTTGATCGAGCACTAACAGCTGCCGCTCAAAATAAACTCAATTCATCTAGTAGCAAAAACGATTTTGATGCTTTTTTAACCTCCTATCAAAGTAAATTCCCTGCAGATCGTTGGAAAATTAACCTGCAAACTTTGGGAAGCAAATTCTATCTAGAAATGAAAAAAGATACGACAGGCTATCTAAATTTTGCTATTAGTAATCCGGTACTTTATCAATATCATTTTACAGCTTTAGCAAGCACTTTAACTGCTAAAAGACAGTTACAGGGCGAAACTGCAAAATTGTTTCTTCAATGGGCAAACGCCATAGTAAATGAAGAAAGCAGCATGGAAATCATTAAAAATGCGGCTTCATTAAACAAGCGAATTGGTAACAACGAAGGTTACAAGAAATTTATGCAAATGGCCATCAATAGGGCCAAGAAATATGCAATGCCTTATCAAGAAATGGAAGAAAGCTTAAAGCTAGCTTCTAAATGAGGCAAAAGAAACTTAGCAATGGATGTTGCAAGTAATTTAGGATAATTAATAAGTTAAAAAGGGTCCGATAGACCCTTTTTGCATTTTACAACTTTTTCAACAACTGCTGTGCTTTCTCATACTGCACCGCACTATCGGGTATTTTTTCGAGCCAAAATTTAGTATCAGCTTTTTTATCTTCTTTCAGGTAACTCATGGCTACAGCGTAGGCTGCATCATATTTATAAACCGATTCGCCTTTAAATAAATCTTCTAACAACAACCTACCCTTGGCCACTTCGTTGGTTTCCATTAAACTTACGCCATAATAATAAGCTACCATCGCATTTTGAGGGTCTGCACAATTCAATTTTGCCAACGCAACTTTAGCTTCATTATATTTTTTACCATTAAATAAAGTCGCCGCTTCATCTAAATCAGTTTTCTCTGCGCCACGCTCAGCAACATTCATTTGAGGAGCAGCGTTAAATTGTTCATACAAATCGCCTTTCCACGGAGCCCAAATTAACATACCCAATACCAACACCGCGGCCACACCAGAAACCCATCTCAAATAAGAACTCAACTTAACCACTTTATTTTGTTCGGTTGTAAAATGTTCCCTATTCAAATCCTGCAAAGTGCCTACTAATGCATTTCGGCAAGCATCATCGGCCAATTCCAGTTCTAAACTACTGTGAATATCGTAGTAATCGGCAAGGTATTGCTTTAACTCTTCATCATGTGTCAACAGATTTTCGAATTCCAAGCGTTCAGCCTCGTTCAAATCTCCCTCCACATATTGGGCTGTCCATAAAATTTTGTCCTCAGTCATTTTTTCTATCGATTAATTTAACCAAGCTTGCCATACATTCCGATTTCTTTTTTCTCAAATAACCATACGTTACACCAAGTGTTTCTGCTACTTTTTCTTGCGCTTCGCCTTTCATACTCCACCTGATAATTTCCTTACAACGTTCGCCCAGTTTCTCAAAAGCCTTTAAGAATAAAGCAGACTGTTCTCGCTGTTGCGCTAAAACTTCCGCCTGTTCAAATGTATCCTCGCCAATATGTAATAAATCTTCTTCGTTTTTTGTTACCGGGATTATCAACCTTTTTTTCAGTTCGTTAAGCCATTTACGTTTACAAACCAGCAGCAAAAAAGGTTCAAACGGACACGTAAGCTCTAAATTCTTATATTTCGCCTGGTTATAGATATCCACCAAAGCTTCCTGAAAAATATCTGCGGCATCATCGGCATTGCCGTTATTGAACAGTACAAATGACTTTACTTTACCCGCACATTTCTTATAGATTTCGTTAATCAAAGCCGCATCATTGTTTAGCAGCGCAGTCGCATAACGTTGATCCTCATGTACTTTTTTAGTCATTGGCATTGATTGATTTATGCTAAAAGTATAATTTATTAAGGAAAGTAAAAACTAGATTCTATTTATTAATAAGAAAAGTAGCAATCTACTATAAATTAAAGAAAGTCTCACTTTTCACTTCAAGCCCGTACTCGTTTCATTCGCTTGCGGGCTTTACATTTCAATCGGGTTTAGCAGACTTAAACCTGTATTTTAAACTCGATGGTAGCGGATATACTTTTTGTGAGCAGTTTAAAGAAATTGGCTTTGAGTTCTTTGTGAAAACTTCCGAAACTTAGCGTTTAAAATTAACGCAAAGAAAATAAGAGCTACGCAAAAGGACGCAAAGCTTGAAACATTGCTAAACCTCTTATGCGGAGATATTTTTTTGAGTAAACTTCATTTTATCATTCAAAATTTAATCATTTAAAAATTTTCAAAAACATGGGTAACATTTTCCAATAAGGCTTGATATACTACCAAAAGGCGGTAGCTGAAAAGCCAAAATAGAGTAAGCAAAACTAAAAACCAATGTTATGAAAACTTTAAACTTAAAAAATGCGCTATCTTTAATTGCTATGTTATTAGCTTTCTCGGCGCTATTTCAGGCTTGTAAAAAAGACAAAACTTCTAGAAATGCTGCCTATAGTGCTAGAGAATTCACTGCTTTATTTGGTCCAAAAGCACAGCAGATACAAATTAATGCCAATGTTTCTAACACCTTTACTTTACAAGGTGGCACCAAAATCACCATTCCGGCAAATGCCTTTAAAATGAATGGTGTGCCTGTTACCGGAAATGTAGTCATTACCGCTGGCGAATTTTTAAAACGTAGTCATGTGGTATTTAGCGGTACCAATACCAACCACATTAGCGGTGCACCTTTAGAATCAGACGGTTTTATATTTTTAAATGCCTCTGTTAATGGCACAAATGTAGACAAGCAGTTAGCTACAAATATCCAAATGGCGATACCTACCACCAACACTCGTAATACTCAAATTTGGGAAGGCGTAGAAAAAGTTGATAATGCGAACCAAATGGCTTGGCAAGCACCAGTGCAAAACGCCAATGGCGCAGCTGGTGATATCCCTCGTGAAAGTAAACCACAAGCAGGTTTCTACAATTTCGAGATGGGAAATTTAGGCTGGATCAATTGCGATGTATTTTACGCCTACACTAATCCTAAAACAACGACTAGAGTAAGCATAGCGAACAATCCAGGTAGCTTTGCAACTTTTATGGGTTATACTGGCGAAACCTTTGTTTTCTTTTGTGCCAAAGGCAGCAATGTGGTAGCACAGCTATATACTTACGATGGCCCTAATGGTGTAAAAAGTTATACCAACATGATGCCAGTGGGAGTTCAAGGCAAATACATCTCTTTCTCTATCAAAGATGGAAAATACTATTATGCAGAACAGGAAACCACCATCACTACAAATCAGAACATTACTTTAACGCTCTCCGAAACTACTGAGGCAGGTATCCAACAAGTAATCAACTCGTTAAACACCTATTAAGATATCCCAATCTAATTAAAAAAAGACGAAGTTCATTTTGGGCTTTGTCTTTTTATCGTTTGTAAATCAATCTAATATTTCCCTATATTTATTAGCCATGACCAAATTGTTAACCTCCATATTGCTCTGTTTTTGTTTAACGACGATGTTGAAAGCGCAAGTAGTATTACCTAGTGATACAGTTCCAGCAATTATCCATCATCAAACAGAAAATGGCGTTACCAAATTTACTAGCGAGTTGCGTCCTTTAAGGGCAATTGCAGGTGCTCCAGCCCCATTCTATACTTATTTTTGGGAATTTGGAGATGGTGGTTTTAGCTTCGAAGAAAATCCTTCGCATGTATTTACAAGATACGATTCGATTATGGTACGCTTATTTGCTACCAACAACTATGATGACGGTAAGCGCCCTCCCACCCGACCAAAACCCATTGTTAGACCTCCTGTAACTCCAAAATCTGGTACAGCCAAGCCAATGCTTGCCGCCGACGGTAGTTCTAATTTATTTAAGATGGGCGGTAATATAGAAATGAAAACCAACTGTATGCCCAAACCTGGCGACGATATGATGTTGGTTTTCGGTTATCGTAACAAAGCAGAAAATGGTCAACAGAGCTTAAACGGCACCATTGCAATTTTATATAACGATGTAGAATTTAGCAATAATAATTTCGAATTGGCAGCTGCAAGAACTTATCACAACGAGAAAAAGTCAGATTTAAAACCTCTACTGAATACGGCTTTTTTAAACAAAAAGAACGATAAACCCACATATTTTGCTTCTTTAGAGAATGGCATTTACCTATCTCCTACCGAAAAATTACTATTAAATGATCAGGCTAAAGCTTTTAGAAGTCAGCACAGCTGGAAGTTTGAAAATCTAGCGCAAAATGAGGAGCGCTTCGTTTTTATGCATTTCAAAACTACTCCAGAAATGTTAAAGGATACCAATGCCGTTGTTCGTATCTCGGGCGCTTTTATTCCTGACAATCCTCTGGTAGAAACTGAGTTTTTCAACCTCGAATTGCAAATTGTTGCTTCCCACGATCCCAATAAAATGGTGCTACGTAAGAGCAGAATGAACTATCGTCTAACTGGCAAAAATAGAGAACTCACTTACAAAGTACGCTTTCAAAACACGGGTAAAGGGCCTGCTAAAAAGATCGATGTAGGTGTAAATATCGCAGCAGTTTTTGATCCATCGACCTTAAAAGTGGTAAAGACCAAACCAGAAGTAATTACTTGCGATTCAGCTTACACCAACCAAAGTTGTCTAAAAACTTTCTTCCGAGCAGATAGCGTCCATTTTGTGTTCACCAATATCTACCTACCGGGTATGCAGCAAAAAGGAGTTAACGACGCCGACTCGACCCAAGGTTTTGTAGAATATAAAATTAGGTTTAAAGAGAAACCGCCAAAACTACCTATTAAAAGCGGTGCAGCTATTGTTTTCGATAAAAACGAGCCAATCTATACCAACAGAGCTACTGGTAGATTTAAAATGGGGCTCTCACCGGGAGTAATTGTAGGTTACGGCTTCCCTTTCGAAACCGACAACAATAACTACCTCAACCATAAAAATGTAGCTCTAGGTGCTACCTTATCGCCATACGCATCACACCTATATTATTGGCAGGTAGAACTTTATTTCAATTCTTATAATGAAACAACTTACCGAGTGCCTATTAATACCGAAGTGAGGAAAGATACGGTGATTAATAACGTGGCCTATCAAATTATGGATAAGCAGTTCTATAAAACCCAAAAAGTAGCCACAGTTAATGCTGTTCCTCTGCAAATGCGCTACAATTTAAGCAAGTATGTTGGAGTTGGCGCAGGTGCTTTAGTTGCTCTTGATTTATACTACAGAAGTTCTAGCGAATTACGTTACAAACTAAGAACCCAAAATGCTTCTGGAACAGTATCTGATGTAGATTTAAATAGAGCGATGGAAGATTTTAAGGAAAGCTTTTCGGAAATCCGAGCATCTTTCTTTGCAGATATCCAATTAGGTTTAGTACGCGTAGGACCAGCATTAGGCTTTAGGTATATTTATGATCCTAAAACCAACAACAACCGAATGACTACTTATGTAAGTTGGAAGTTTTAAGTTTTGCGTGATAAATTGTAGGTTTGAATATAGTGGTTGGTGATAACACCAAACCACAAGGTAATTTACTAAACCGTAAAACCTATGCGCTGCCGTTGCCTTAAATACGTCTGTTTACTGATTTTACTATTTCAAAGTAGCTCCTTACTAGCGCAGAGCGATTTACAAACCAAATTAAAAAGCTTTAAAGCAAACAACGACCTCAGCAACTGGATTTACGAACAATTAGATTACGCTAACGAAAATCCTCAGACAGCAACTAATACCATCTTAAAGATTCAGCAAGAGCGCTGGCGGAATGCTCAAACCGCTGAAGAACGTTTTGCCTGGTTAAATCTTCTTAGCACTTTAGCTTACTATCAATTGCTAGAGGGCAACATTTTTGGCTCCATCAATTCTTATGAAAATGCCCTTAGTTTTTTCCGTAAGCACAATATTTTGGATTACGATGCTGTAGAATATATTTTTAAACCTCTAGGAAATAATTATACGCGACTTGGGGATTACGAACGAGCCTTGTTCATCCAAAAACAGAGCATAGAATTTCAGCATTTTTACAACGAAGACATCAATAAAACCGCAGCTATTTATTGTAACATGGCTATCTCCTATCGCTCAATGGGTAAATTGGAAGATGCCTATAAAGCCATAAGAACTGGGTTAGCATTAAAACCAGATCATTTTAATCGTATCATGCTGAATAACGTTTACGCGGATATACTGTACGATGATCAAAACTTTACGAAAGCCGCAACTATTATCGAAAGTAACATTAGTAAACAGAAGGCTAGCAATGTAGAAAATGCTTATTGGCTAATGAGCTCCTATACTACGGCTGGCAATATCTATTTGCAGCTGCAACAAATTGGGAAAGCCAATACAGCTTACTCAAAAGCACTTCAATTACTGAATCAGTATTATCCTCATAAGAGATTAAGAGAAAGAGCAAACCTTTACACTCAAATTGGAGCAACTTATTTGGCACAAGGAATGCCAAAAGAAGCGATCGATTATGGACATAAAACTTTAAAAACCTTAGGGATCACTTCTACAAAAAACATTTATGGCGATAATAAATTGGTAGAAGTATTCATGTTATTAGCAAAGGCAAACCTACAGCTAAAACAATCGGAAAAAGCTTTAACGAATATCAATTTAAGTCTACTTTCTGCAGATAAAATTAGAAATGAGTTTGCCGCAGATAAAACCAAAGAACGACTACAAGGCTACCTTAAACAAATTGCAGAACAAGGAATTGAGATCAGTTATCATTTATACGAACAAACCAAAGACGAAAAGTATTTACAGCAGATTTTAGCTTTGGCTGAACAAAGTAAAAGCCGAACCTTGCTAGATCAAATGCAGAGAAATCAGCAATCGGCATCTAAAAATATCAAAGGTGACAGCCTTTTCTTGAGAAAGCAGAATTTGGAACGTAACATCAGCTATCTAGAGAAACAGGCGATAGAAGAACCAAATAGGAACCCGACTAAAAACATTGAGGGCTTAAAATATGATTTGGCTTTAGTTAATAAAGCACTCTCTAAAAAATATCAATACTTAAATTTGGATGATTACCAAACAACCATCGAAACTGATAAGCTTGCTAATCATCGTTTTATAGAATACTTTATTGGTGAAAAGGATGTCTACATCATTAATATCCACCAAAACAAAATAGAGAACGTAATTAAGTTGCCAAATGCAAAGGGAATAAAGCTAGAGCTACAAAAATTTCTTCAAACTTATTTTCATAATGGTGCTAACGCGATGTTAAACAACCCCAAGGCTTTTTTTCAGGCATCTCATCGCATCTATCAATTGATCTTGGAACCAATAAAACTGAAACCAAACGAACAATTAACCATTATACCCGATGGAGTTTTGGGCTATCTTTCTTTTGATGGGTTGATTACCCGTAACAACTACACCGAGAACATCAGCAAATGGCCTTTCTTAATTAAATATATCGCAACAGATTACGCGTTTTCTATTCAAACGCTACAAACAGAAAAGAAAGTAAATACATCAACATCATTCACTGGTTTGTTTATAACGCACAGTGAGGGCAACAAAAGGGAGCTAAAGGCAATTACCACAGAGGCCGATTTAATCAAAAAATATGTAGCTGGCGATTTTCTATTTGATAAAGCAGTAAACCCACAATCTTTTGAGCAGCTATTTACCAAAAGTAGGGTAATGCATATTGGTACGCATGCCTACTTAACCGGCATCAACAACGAACCTACTTTAGATTTCGGCAAGGAAAAGATGTATTTGTTTGAGCTTTCGGCGAAGCAAAGTGCACCGTCTTTAGTAGTGCTAAGCGCTTGCCAAACAGCAGATGGCATATTGGCTAATGGAGAAGGTATTATCAGTTTATCTAGAGGTTTTAATGCCATTGGTACCGCAGCCACTATTGCCAGCTTATGGAATGTAAACGATGAGGCCGCAGCGCAAATTATGGCGAGTTTCTATCAATCGCTCGAAAAAACTAAAGATGCCAGTGAAGCACTTCGTGAGGCAAAATTAAATTGGCTTAACTCACCTAAGATCAGTAACGCTGTTCTACTACCTTACTATTGGGACAGTTTGATTTATATGGGAAAAAGTCAAAAAATTGACATCAACAGACCATTAAATTGGCTATTATACAGTTCAATTTTAGTTACTACTATAATTGGAATTATAATTTACTTTTTCTTGCGAAGAAAAGCTTAGCCGCCTAATTTACTTTGAAATAAATACGCTGAGGATATTTACCAAAAACAAACTCCACAATTTCGCAAAGCCATATTTTCAGGTCAACATTTCGTTTTTGATAGCGCTCTAGAAAATAGTTTCCGCCTCCACCTAAATTAGCTTCACCCAAGCGAATTAATGTCATAAATTCAGCCTTATCAATAATGTCATCAGCAATGGTAAGTGTAACTTCGGCTGCACTACTCACCAAATACAACCATTCATCAGCGCCTTGTATCATTTGCAAATCTTCAGGGTCACCTTTCCATTCGGGCAAATCGATATACCAATCGCCGTTAGCAACTTTATAAAACCTAAAATCACGTTTCATTACTTAACAGTTTTCTTAAAAATAGTTACTGCTAAGGGCGGTAAATTAATAGCAATAGACTGTTTCTGACGCTGATGAACGATATTTTCCGTCGACTTTGCTTCTAAATTCAATTGATTGCTTCCGTAAAATTCTTTGGCATCGGAATTAAAAATTTCCTTCCACTTCCCTTTTACCGGAATTCCAATCCGATAGTTTTCTCTATAAACAGGTGTTAGATTAATGGCAATCACCAAAGTATCTTTTGCTTTATCAGACCTTCTCTGGAAAACATAAACAGATTGATCTGCATCATCCGCTTCCTGCCACTCAAAACCTTCGTAAGAGAAATTATGATGATATAACGCAGGTTCCGTTTTAAGTAATTCATTAAGTGCCTTTACTGTTCTCGACATTCCTTTATGTGGTGCGTGTTCCAGTAAGTCCCAGTTTAGAGATTGCAAGCAGTTCCACTCTGAGGTTTGGGCAAATTCTCCTCCCATGAACAATAACTTCGCACCGGGATGTGTCCACATGTAAGCGTACAAAGCTCTCAAATTGGCAAATTTCTGCCATTCATCACCTGGCATTTTATAAATCATCGGCGATTTACCATGTACCACCTCATCATGCGATAAGGGCAACATAAAGTTCTCGGTGAAAGCGTAAGTCATGCTAAAAGTAAGCTGATGATGATGATGTTTCCTTGCAATTGGATCAAGCTTGAAATACTTCAGCGTATCGTTCATCCAGCCCATCATCCATTTCATGCCAAAACCTAAACCGCCAGCATAAACTGGGCGGGTTACACCATCGTAAGTGCTACTTTCTTCGGCAATGGTTTGTATACCTTTAAAATTCCCATAAAGTGCTTCGTTCATGTCTTTGAGGAATTTTACCGCTCCTAAATTCTCGGTACCACCATATTCGTTGGTTCCATATTCGCCCTCATTTCTGCTAAAATCGAAATACAACATCGAAGCCACCGCATCTACTCTTAATCCATCCAAGTGGTATTTATCAATCCAAAACATCGCATTGCTGATTAAGAATGAGCGCACTTCATTCCTATCGTAGTTAAAAATGTACGACTTCCAATCGGGATGGAAGCCCTTACGCATATCCGAATGCTCGTACAAATGTGTACCATCGAAATGATACAACCCATTAGCATCACCTGGAAAATGTGAAGGCACCCAATCTAGAATTACAGCGATGTTATTTTTGTGAAATTCTTCAATCAGCAACATCAAATCTTGTGGCGAACCGTGACGGGAACTAGCAGCATAATATCCGGTTACTTGATATCCCCAAGATGGATAATACGGATATTCCATTACCGGTAGAAACTCGACATGGGTAAAACCCATCTCTAGTACATAAGGAACCAACGTTTTGGCAATTTCTCCGTAACTCAATACTCTTTCAGGATTTGAGGGATCACGCTGCCACGAACCCAAATGCACTTCATAAACAGAAATGGGTTGGTCTAATGCATTTTTCTTTTCCCGCTTATTGAGCCAAACTTTGTCTTTCCATTGATAATCGGTGTCCCAAACTATGGATGCCTTATGTGGTGGATGTTCTGCATGTAATGCATAAGGATCGCTTTTTTCTAAATCCTCGCCATCGAAACCTTTGATGTAATATTTATAAACCTCGCCTTTTTTAATGTGAGGAATAAAACCTTCCCAAATGCCAGACTCATCCCAACGATTGTACAACAAATGACTTTCTCTGTTCCAACCATTAAAATTAGCCATAACACAAACCTTCTGTGCATTTGGTGCCCAAACCGAAAAATACACACCATCTACTCCATTCACTTTACACAAATGCGCACCCATTTTTTCGTAGAGCTTAAAGTGCTTTCCTAAAAGAAATAGGGAAATATCGAAATCAGTTAGCAAGCTATGTTGCCAAACAGCAGATTGATATTTTTCAAAAGCATTTTCTGCGGCAACTGTTTTAGGTTTAGCGGTTTTGGTGTTTCGTTTGGCCATAAGGATATTTCCTGTAAGATAGATATTATTTAATGAAGCATGCTAGGTAAATAGCCATGTAATCGCAAATCATCTAAATTATTGATGTTATAATTGCATCCGTTATGAAGGAGTATTGTTCTAGATGCATAATTTAATACATGTTGATAGTAATGATCTGTAATTACAAAGCCCTTGTACGACAACATTAAGTTGATATTTGTTTTGATTTCTTCAATTAAAAAAGGAGATAGCTGAGAAAAAGGTTCGTCGAGCAGTACATATTTAGCATCGCTATAAATCATCAGCAAAGTTTCTGCTAAACGCCTATATCCGCCAGAAAGGCTACCTATTTTCTCGTTTAAGTTATCCCGAAAGACAGGCAATTTGAGCAGTAAATTTTGATATTTATTGGTATACAGCTTTACCACTACGCCCAATTTTAAGTAATGCGGAATAAAAAATGATTGTGATAAATAAGCAAACTCGCCAGTAAGAAATCCTTTTGAAACTATTTTATCATCAATCCTTAAATGTTTGTAATGAGGACTAATTGTACCGAAGATAATTTTTAATAAGGTGGATTTACCGCAGCCATTTCTGCCTAAAACACCAACAACTTCGCCTACGCCACATTTCAAATAAACGTTGTTTAGCACAGGTCTACCATCGAAACTATGTTGTACGCTGTCTACAAAAAATTCATCCATAGCCAGCAGAGTGTTAATGAGAGAGCAAAAAGACCAAATTCGATGCTAAAGAATGTACCTAAAATACGTCGGTAACTGAGGCCTAAATTGTAATAGTAGAAAATACGATAACTGAAGAACAGCTTTTCAATAGCGACCGTGGTTATATAGCCTAATAACTTGAACGCAAAGGCTAGGTTGTATAGATTTACCTTGTCAAATCCTTTGAGGTAAAATAAGTTTAACCAAAATAAACTTAAGGCAAAGTTTAAAACAAAAACCAATTTGAAATGATGCAAGTAAAGAATTTTTAGCTTTTGATACATTTCATTTTTTTTAGAGGCTAATTGTACTAATCTCCGCTGACCCTGAAATAAATTTACTTCGTAGCTATTGCATGGTCAGGGTGACGGCAATTCCGCAGCTTTCCGCTTTGCTACAGGTCAGCATCAGTTCTACAGAATAAGAGACCTGCAAGATTTTGGAAACCTTACAGGTCTATGAGAATTATTATCCTTTCAAAATATTAATTCTAGAGAAATTTTTGTTCGACTTAAAACGCAAAATACCACGCTCATTTACTACAAAATCGGTTACTTCTTTATCATCAACATACACTTTACCTACATTAAACGGCAAAGCGATGATACGGAAATCGTACAATTCATAAGTTGGCGTATACAACCCTTCTATCGTTTGTTCGATATTGAAGCTGTTTCCATCACCTTTTACATTGAATTTCTTCTCCAAATAAATATCTTGCTCGTAGGCGAAGGTATCTCCATGATCTTCGTACATAAACGAGTTCACTTCATAATCTGAATAGTAAACATTCAACCAAACTTCGTCGATATGTTTCTCACCAACGTACTGCATCACCGGATATTCTGGCATAACCGAACCTGCTCTTACGAACAGAGGCATGGTATCCAATGGCGTATCTACTACATATTCGCTACCACCGTCTAACAATTCCAAAGTCCAATAGTTAAACCATTTTCCTTTTGGCAGGTAAACCCGTCTTGATGAAGCACCTTGCTCCAATACCGGGCAAACCAAAATCTTATCACCAAAAGTAAACTCATCCTGCCTGTAATGGTTACCAATATTTTCTTGCTCCAACATTGCGAGTGGGCGTAAAATTGGAAAACCATAACGATGATGTTCCCAAAATACCGAATAAATGTATGGCATCAACTTATAACGCAGCTCAATAAACTTACGGTTAATTGAAGTAAATGGCTCGCCGAAACTCCAAGGCTCACGCTCACGGGTATCACCGGCAGAATGGGCACGCATAAATGGAGAAAACACGCCTAATTGTATCCAACGAGTAAACAATTCGCCATCTGGCTCTCCACTGAAACCGCCAATATCAGTACCGCAGAAAGGCACTCCTGAAATTGACATACGTTGACATTGGATATTCGCTAATTTCAAGTGTTCCCAAGTTGCTACGTTATCGCCAGTCCAAACCGAAGCATAGCGTTGCATACCCGAATACCCTGCTCTGGTAATCGTAAACGGACGTTTATTGCGTTGCAATTTCTTCAAACCTTCGTAGGTAGAACGCACCATTTGCATACCGTAAACGTTGTGTGCTTTACGGTGCGAACCACGGTAGCCATCGTAATTGTGGCGTACATCGTTCGGGAAAGTTCCCGCACCAAACACCGCTGGCTCGTTCATGTCATTCCAAAAACCAGCAACGCCCATATCTACCAATTCTTTATACAAGCCACCCCACCATTCTCTTACCGTAGGGTTGGTAAAATCTGGGAATTGGCAACGTCCTGGCCAAACATGACCTTCCATAAAGTAGTCATCACTGCGTCGGCAGAAATAGTTATTGTCTTTTCCTTCCTTAAATACCCAATAATTATCGTCCACTTTAATTCCTGGATCAATCATTACTACGGTTTTCATCCCCACATCTGCCAGCTCTTTAATCATCTTTTTAGGGTCTGGGAAGTATTTTTTGTTCCAAGTAAAGCAACGGTAGCCATCCATGTAATCGATATCCAAATAAATGGCATCGCATGGGATATTTTGCGACCTAAACCCTTCTACAATTTCCCTAACCTTGCTTTCTGGATAGTAGCTCCAACGGCATTGATGGTAACCAATAGCCCATTTTGGTGGCAATTGATGTGTACCAGTCAACGATTGGTAGCGTTTTACCACATCCATCATGTGCGGCCCATGGATATAATAGTATTGCAATTCGCCTCCATCAGCCCAAAAGCTGGTTTTGCTATTGTCTTGCATTCCAAAATCGAAATACGACCTGAAAGTATTATCGAAGAAAATCCCGTAGGCCTCGCCTTGGTTAATGCCTGTATAAAATGGAATAGTTCGATACAAAGGATCTTGATCCCAGCCATACGAATAGGCATCGGTATTCCAATTTTGGAATTTCCTACCTCGCAAATTCATATTACCAGACTTATCGCCCAAGCCAAAGAAATTTTCTTCCGATTGGCATTCTTTGGTAGCGTAAACATAGTAGCCGCCAAACTCTACGTTTTCTTCCCAGTGCATTGGCGATGCATCGCTACTAGTTACCACGCCCGAAGCATTGCAAATAAACGAAACCAGGAAGTTATCTTTCCTCACCTTACAAGTGATGGTATTGGTCGAAATCAAATAAGCGTCAGTAGTGTCTTCTAAATTAAAAAGGGTTACTTTTTGATCTACCTGCTCTACAGCATAAGAAAAATCGGCCAGAAAAACCCCATGTGGCGCCAAGCGAACTCTAATAATCTCATCGCTCACCACACGCACCTCTACCACTGCGCTACCATCAGAAAAATAGAACTTATTGCCCTCTTTTTTAACGCTCTTAACCGAAGTGAGATACTCCTTAACAATCGGTTTTAAGTCCGTAACCGGATTATTTAAATGCTGAATTACTTCTTCTTCAAACTGTTCTTTGTTATGTATTTCAGATATTTCTAAATCTTTGTTCAGTTCGTCTCCCATATTATTCATTCTGAAGCTTGTTACAAAAACAGCTTACTATTTTAAAATTGTTTTGTTACTTAATAGATGTTCAATGACATTGTAAATATATAATAATTACCTTTTAAGGCAAATAAAACATAGGTTATCTTTCTAGATAAAATAGTCGTAAAATGCAATAACACTGTTTAAACTACTTAATGTACAATTAACACTAAGGCCAAGCAAAAGTTAGATTTATCTTAATTTTTAGAAAAGTAGGTTCCGTGTTACTATTTTAGACTAGTCCCGCTTTCGAATGCACAAAGAAATCTAGAAGAATTAACAAAAGGTATCGTTTTAAAACGCAGTAGCAAATACTTTACACATCTGTACCTTTCTATCCGAGCGCTTATCTTATTTTTGTAGCTTACAGAAAGACGAATGATTTCAATTACATCTGTTTCACATCAATACGATACTGGGCAGGCTATCAAATTTGCCGATTGGCAAGTTAATAATAGCGAGCAATGGCTGCTGCTTGGACAATCAGGCAGTGGAAAAACTACTTTATTGCATATTTTAACTGGCTTACTTAAACCAACTGCTGGCGAAATCAAAATCAACGACACCGATTTATATACACTTTCATCTAAAAAACTAGATGAATTTAGAGGGCAGCACATTGGCATCGTATTCCAAAAACCACATTTAATTAAAAGCCTCAACATTACCGAAAATCTTATGTTGGCGCAAAGCTTTGCGGGCTTAGCTACCAATAAAAACCGTATTGAAGAAGTATTGGCTTCCTTAGATATGGCGCACAAAAAGAATGCTTATCCTCAAGAGCTAAGCCAGGGGCAGTTACAACGTGTTACCATTGCTAGAGCTGTAATCAATAAACCAACGCTGTTAATAGCCGATGAACCAACTTCAAGCTTAGACGACAAAAATGCGGAAGCAGTATTGACCTTGTTAAAAGAACAATCGGAATTAAATAAGGCCACTTTGGTAGTTGCAACCCACGACAAAAGAGTGAAAGATGTGTTTAACCTAACTTACAGTTTAGCATGAGCCCATTTAAAATAAGTTGGAAAAACATCTGGTCTAAACCTTTAAACGCTGCCTTGAATATCTTGTTGATTGCATTTGGAACTGCGATTCTAACAGTTTTGTTGCTAGCATCAACCCAAATTGAAGATAAGCTAGACAAAAACTCAAAGGATATCGATTTGGTAGTTGGAGCAAAAGGTAGTCCATTACAATTGATTTTAAGCAGCATTTATTACATCGATTTTCCCACTGGAAATATTCCAATGAAAGAGGCTCAAAAGTTAATGAAAAACCCTTTCGTAAAACGTGCCGTTCCTTTGGCCTTAGGCGATAATTATAACGGTGTACGTATTGTGGGTACCGACAGTAATTACATCAGCCTTTATGGCTTAAAAACAGAAAGTGGAAAATTTTGGCAAGCTGATTTGGAAGCCACCATTGGTGCCAATGTAGCAAAAGAACAGAACCTAAAAGTTGGCGATACTTTTTTTGGAGGTCACGGTTTAACCGAAATGAAGGATGAACACAAAGACCATGCTTACAAAGTAGTTGGCATTTTAGCTCCGCAGCAAAACGTAACTGATAATTTAATTTTAACAGGCATTGGCAGTGTTTGGAAAATGCATGGTGATGAAGGTGAAACCGATGAACATCATGATCATGAAGGCGAAACAGACCATGCTCATGATGAAGATAGAGAGTTTACTTCATTACTCATTCAATACCGTTCGCCAATGGCAGTAGCTATGTTCCCGATGATGGTGAACCAAACGACCAATCTGCAAGCGGCTAGTCCGGCGCAAGAGAGCACTCGTTTGTTTTCTTTAATTGGGGTTGGAATAGACACATTGCAGTGGTTTGCAGTATTGATTATGTTCATCGCGGCCATCAGCGTATTTGTAAACCTATATAATTCGCTGAAAGAGAGAAGCTACGATTTGGCCATCATGCGTACTTTAGGTGCATCAAAGGGCAAACTTTTTTCGTTAATCATCTTAGAAGGCTTAATTTTGACGCTGATAGGCACAATAATTGGAGTTGTTTTAGGGCATAGTATCTTATATTTGATTGGTAACTATCAGGAAAGCAGTCAGGCGAAGATGAATGGCTTACTTTTTATTAAAGAAGAATTTTATTTATTAGTGGCAGGTTTGTTTATCGGGATGGTAGCATCTATAATTCCAGCGATACAGGCTTACCGCTCAAACATATCGAAGATCTTAGCGAAAAACTAACAAAATTAAAAACCTAGACACCCTAGCTAACCTTAGGTTTTCTTAGGTAATTTAAGGCGGTAAAAAAGAGAACACAAATGAGGCCATTTCGAGTTATAGAATAGCTTCATCATATTAATAAAACATTTTATAACTAAATGAAAAAACTCACATTCTTATTTTTATTATTCGTTGGCTTTGGCATTAACAATGCAAAAGCGCAGCATGACCCAAGCGATCAAATTATATCCGCTAACTGGGATATAATTGGTGACGTGGAATTTAAAATGGCAAAAAACGATACTGAAATGTATGCTATTTTTAACAACGACATTAAGAAAAGAGCGGGTAAACCTTTTGAATTGGAAGGCTATATCGTTCCAATCAAGGACGGCATGAAACAAACTAAATTCATGCTATCTACTTTGCCTATTAACCAATGCTTTTATTGCGGTAAAAACGGAGTTCCTATTATGGTTGAGGTACAATTAACTGAACCAACAAAATTTACTTACCAAACTATTAAAGTGAAAGGTATTTTGAAACTAAGTACCGCAAATGCCATAGATGCTTCACCAATTTCATTAATGAATGGAACGGTAGTGAAGTGAATTAGCAAAGACGTAAATAATTCGTCATGCTGACCTGTAGCGAAGCGTAAAGCTACTTGTAAATTTATTTCAGCATTAGCTTTAAAAGTATCTTTAAGGCCTTACTACCTGTGACTTATGGCAAGAACATAAAAAAGTCCCTATTTTGAATAGGGACTTTAAATTCAACATGACGTTTATGCTAAAAATTATTAGTGACCAGAATGTCCGTCAACACCATGAGCGTGACCATGTGACAATTCATCAGCCGTTGCTTCTCTCACTGTTAAAATTTTACCAGCAAAGATTAAGTTTTTACCCGCCATTGGGTGATTTAAATCTACAGAAATGATTTCCTCGCCTACTGCAGTTACACCAGCACGGAATTGATTACCTTGGTTATCTTGCAAAGGAATTACATCACCAACGTTAGGCAATTCTGCTCCACCTTCTTTAAACATGCTTACTGGCAAATCTACGTGAGCTCCCGGATCAATTTCTCCGTAACCATCGGCAGCTTCTAATTCAAAACTATATTCATCACCTACAGTTAAACCTGCTAAGTGTTCTTCAAATTTTGGCAACATCATACCCACACCGTATAAAAATACTAGTGGATTTTCTTCAGTAGCTTTCTCTACAAAAACTTGGTTACCTTCTGGAGTTGTGGTATGTAGCTCGTAAGTAAGAGAAACTACCGTGTTAGATGTGATCTTCATTCTATTCTTTTTTATTTTATGGTTTGATGAGACAAATACGCATCATCATTATTTGATGCCCCATCGAAATGCTGGGCAAATATAACTTAATTATTATGCTAACAAAAAACCAGCGCTATTGTTGAAAGGATTATGAACTTAATATGTATATCCCTTTTTCAGAACTACGAAGTTTTGAAACTTCGCAAGTCGCTAGTTTATTTAGATAAATTACTTTTCCCGCTTTTCATCATCTCCACATACATCTCGTCTAGAAAACGTTGCTGTTCTTGGTTATCCTTAAAATATCTTTGATAAAGCACACTACAGCTTTGAACATCTGCAATGTTATCTGGATTAAAAGACCAATCGTCTCTATTTTTAATGGCAATACCAAGATTATCGTCGCAGCTTTGCCACATGTCTGTAAACCTATTGTGTTGCTCTTTTGTCAACTTATGAAAATCGGCAGACAAATTAAATCCACGCATTTCGGAGTTAAAAAACTGAACAATCGAAGTTATTGGAACTCCACCCCAATTTATAGTTACTCCAACAGGAAGTCTGATCGCCGTTAGCTTACTTTCGCTCAGTATCTTATCCTGCTTCCCTTTTTTCCAAAAGCTTTCTTCGTAAACCAATGTTGTACCTATAGGCACTGCTATCTTCTTAACAATTAAAGGTTTTGTAGTAACGAAATACGGATAATTTGGCCGACTGTTACCTCCAGTTGGGTTCATATTACCAACGCACCCCGTAAACAACGTTACAAACAAAAGTGGAAGTTTAAAAAATCTCATAGGTTATGTTTAGCAAATCTGTACAAATAAAATGCCGTTAATTAGAAAATGATTTTCCTACATAAATAGCCTGGGTTCGGGTTAAGCATTATCTTTATTCCTTTATGCTTGAATGTTTTTTTTGCTCGCCACCTCTGTCCTCTTACTTTTTGACCGCAAAAAGTAACAAAAACTCTCGGTTGCCTATTTTTCTTTTAAAGAAACTACTTTGGCTTATCGCTGCGTACCGAAAAATAGGAGACCGAAAATTAGCTAAACGGAGATTTGAGGGGCTATCGCTAGCACAAAACTGAAGTTTGTTATACCGAACTTACGTTAAATAGTAAACACCTCGGTCTCCAATCCCCCCTCTACGAGGGGGGAAGCACAGTCCAAATTCCCCTCTCGTAGAGGGGTGCCCTACGGGGCGGGGTGTCACAATACTTCTCTACTAACAATAACTATTTAATATGCTCCAACGCCTCTTCTACAGTAGCTACAGGCAACTGGCAGGTTTTATCTCTACAGATATAAATCTTAGTTTCGTCGCTTTGCTTATGTTGCAATAAAGGCAGTGTGCTTTTTGCACCTGCTAAAGTAATTTTATTAGGTATGTATTGCTGATTAAATTCTTTCTTAACCTTTCTAAAATCCGTTCCTGCGATAGCAATTTCATTGACTCCATAAACTTCATTTAACAATTGAATGCTCCAATTAGAATAAGCCGAGCCATAAGATTTAATACGAGGCTGTACCGCTCTTAGCATAGCTGATGCTCTATCTCTATAAGCTTCATTATCGAAAAATAATCCAAGTTTCTGTAGATTTTGCGCCATTACCGAGTTTGAAGCAGGAATTACATTATCCATTACCTCGTGTTTGCGAGCAATCAAATCTTCGCTTTTGTTTGACGTATAGAAGAACATCATATTATTTTCATCAACGAAGTTTGCCAATACATAATCTGTTAGTTCTTGCGCTTCATTTAACCAAGCTTCATTGAAATCAGTTTCATACAAGCCAATTAAAGCCTCAATTAGAAAAGCATAATCATCCAAAAAACCATTGATACTTGCTTTACCATTTTTGTAGTTACGATACAAACCACCATCTTCATCGATCAAATTATTGAGGATAAAACTTGCCGCTTTTTTAGCTTTTTCATAGTACGCATCATTATCCAAAACCTGGGCTGCATCTGCCAATCCTTTAATCATTTGGGCATTCCAAGCAGTTAGACATTTATCATCTAAACCTGGTCTAACCCTGCTACTTCTTACCGCCAATAATTTAGATTTCGCCTCGGCGATAATGCCTAGCAACTCAGCTTTGCTTACCTTATATTTTTCAATTAGTTCTTCATCAAATACCTTACGCAATAAGATATTGGTATGCTCTTCTTCCCAATTACCATCCGCAGTAATTGTAAAATATTCAGTTAGCAATTCATTGTGCTCAGTTATTACTTCATCAAATTCAGCTTTGCTCCAAACGTAGAACTTTCCTTCCACACCTTCGCTATCTGCATCTAAAGCCGAATAAAATAAACCATCAGGTGATGTCATTTCCCTATCCACCCAATCGATAGTTTCTTTGATAATTTCCGCAAAAGGTTCATATTTCAAACATTGATAGGCTTCAGCATATAAACTAACCAATTGTCCGTTATCGTATAGCATTTTTTCGAAGTGTGGCACATGCCATTTCGCATCTACAGAATAACGAGCGAAACCACCGCCAATCTGGTCGTAAATCCCTCCCATTGCCATAGCTTCTAGAGTTCTCATTACTGCCATCATCACAGTTTGATCATCCTTTAAATAAGCATAACGCAATAAAAATGACCAGTTATTTGGCAGAGGGAATTTTGGAGCCCTGTTGTAACCACCTTCAGTTATATCAAAATTGCGTTTCCAACGTTGTACAATCTCTACCAATTGATCTTCATTGAAAGTCAATTCCTCCTCACCAGTTTCAATCAGCTCGGCCTGTTGCAAACCTTCTGTTAATCGCTCCGCATATTTTATAGCTTTTTCTGGTTCTTTCTGCCACAAATTAGCCAAGTTCAGCAGAATATTAATCCAATCTGCTTTACGAAAATAAGTACCTCCATAAATTGGACGTTGATCTGGCAGACAAATAGCATTTAGAGGCCAGCCGCCATTTCCATTCATCAGCTGCACCGCCAACATGTAAATCTGGTCAATATCCGGACGCTCTTCTCGATCTACCTTAATACAAACGAAATGTTTATTCATTACCTCTGCAACCTCATGACTTTCAAAACTTTCATGTTCCATCACATGGCACCAATGGCAAGCTGAATAGCCTACACTCACAATAATCAACTTATTCTCATCCTTGGCTTTTTTTAAGGATGTTTCATTCCATTCGTACCATTCTACCGGGTTATAAGCGTGTTGCAATAAATAAGGTGACGAGGCGTGGATAAGGCTATTGGCTTCTTTCATAATATAAAGGTATAAGGTTTGAGGCGGAAGGTATAAGGTTTTGTAAAGTTCCGATTATTTTCTTTCTTTGAATTGACAAGCCTAAGCCTTTTAAGTCCTAATAAAATGAAAATTACCCACACCGAAATTTACCGTTTTAGTATTCCGATGGAACCTTTTGTAATTGCCACGGGCACCATGCATTTTGCGCAAAATGTTTTGGTGAGGATTTTTACCGATGCAGGTATTCACGGTAGCGGCGAATGCTCGGCTTTTCCAATGATTGTGGGTGAAACTCAAGAAACTTGCTTAGCAATGGCAAAAGACTTTGCACAAATATTGAAAGGTAAAGATCCTTTAGATATTCCAGCAAGAATGGATGATTTGCTAGGTTATGCAGCGTACAATCCAACCGTTAAAAGCGCTTTTGATATGGCACTGTTTGACATTGCAGCAAAAAATGCGAATCAACCGTTGTACCAATTTTTAGGTGGACATAAACGCACCATAGAAACAGATATGACCTTGGGAATTGGCACTCCCGAACAAATGGCCGCGAAAGCTGTAGAGCATGTAAAGAATGGCTGTAGAATTATCAAAATCAAACTAGGTAAGAAAGTTCATGAAGATATTGACCGTGTTACAGCGATAAGAGAAGCTGTTGGCGATGAAATTACTTTGCGTTTAGACGCCAACCAAGGTTGGAGCTTTGACGATGCACTTTTTGCTTTAACGGAGTTGGAAAAGTTCAATATCGAGTTTTGCGAGCAACCGATGCGTACTTGGTTTGATGATAAATTGCCAGAACTGAACGTTAACTCGCCTATAGCTTTAATGGCAGATGAAAGTTGTTACAATCATCATGATGCCAGAAAATTAATTAATGCTCAGGCAACCACTTTTCTTAACATTAAATTCGCTAAATCTGGCGGAATTCTGGAAGCACAGAAAATACATGAAATCGCTTTGCAAAATGGCGTAAAGTGTATGATTGGTAGTATGCTCGAAAGTAGATTAGCTTTGACTGCTAACTTACACTTCGCTTTGGCTAGTCCTAATGTAGTATATTTCGACTTAGATACTTGCTTACTTGGTCATTTAGTAGATCCAGTTGTTGGTGGTTTAACCTATGAAGGATTTATGTTAGATGTTCCTGACACTCCAGGCATAGGTACAGAAGCGGATGAATTCTTTTTGGAAAAATGTGATAGCTGGACGGTGTAAATTTAGAATGAGAAATGACTAAATGATTGAATGGATACATTTCAATTTTAAGTTGACAGTTTTCAATTGGCAACTATCAATCAACCGATTTAACAGTTTAGACGATTGAATTAAATAGCTAACCCACTTCGTTCGTTGGCGTCCTCACCAACGCTATGCATTAAAATGGGTACACTTCAATTTTCAGTTGGCAGTTCTCATTTTGCAGCTATCAATTAACCACTTTAGCAGTCCAAACATTTAAACAATCTTAAGGATACCACGAATATCTAACTTAATTTTAACATCTCCTTAACAATCTACGAAGACTTTCGGAGGTTTGTCGATAAAAATGGGGAGTTTGTCGATTACTCCCATTTTGCGTGCAACGTTTTCAAGTGGTTTGCGTCTTAATAACAAAACACAAATCAATTATGAAACAAAGAACGACTTCGCTATTCGCTATTGGAATTTTAGCTTTAGCCCTTACAACATCATCAGTTTATGCAAACAATGAGGTGAACCCTACAATAACCTATGTAACTACAAATCAAGAAGCTCCAAAGAAACTAATCATTTCTGGAAATGTGGAAGTTACTTTAGTGCAAGACCACGACAGCAAGAAGTTGTACAACAACGATGGTACTGCAAAAGCTAGAGTTTACACCAGCGATGATGCCATCTATGTTTCTACCAAGAAAAATTCTGAAACTGCAAAAATCACGCTTTATGTAGGTAATATCTACAGAATTGATGTTGCTGGCAATGCGGTAGTTAATACCAAAAACACCTTAAACGCTCAACACCTACAAATCATCATTCAAGATAATGCAAAAGCGGATATCAGTTCTAAAACTGAAAGCTTATTCACAAAATTGAGTAACGAAAGTGCTTTGAAATTAAATGGTAGCACTCAATTACATGCAGTTTCTACCAACGAACTAGCTAGTTTAAATACCAAAGATTTTAAAGCAGCAAAAACCGAAGTTGAAAAAAGGAATTCAGCAGATTACGCAAAGTCTAAATAAAACATAACACACGCAAATGTGAGCGCTATATCGTTTAGGTATAGCGCTTTTTTTATGTAACTATAAATGATATATTAGCATCAAACTTATTATTAACATGAAAAGCATCACCGATAGACACGAATATATCCTTAAGAAATTAAAAGACGACGGGAAAGTAAGTATTGTAGAGCTAATAGATCTAATGAAAGTTTCTGGTGTAACCATTAGAAAGGATTTGAAGATGTTGGAGGACAAAAATTTGCTTTTCAGAACTAGAGGTGGTGGCTCCATCAAAAATCCGTACGCAAGCGATAGAAGCATTTACGAAAAGGAACTGATTAACGCCGACGAAAAACAACGCATTGCTAAAGCAGCTTTGAAGTTAATCAAAAACACAGACTCAATCACCATTGGTTCTGGTTCTACGGTTTTTGAGATTGCTAGATTTTTAAACCCTACAGAACATATTACCGTAATTACTCCGGCCTTAAAAGTTGGCTTAGAATTGAGCAACCGAAACAACATCGAAGTACTTCAATTGGGCGGAATGATCAGAGCAAATTCTTCGTCGGTAGCAGGCAATTTTGCTGAAAAAATATTAGAAGAAATTTCTTGCGGTATTTTATTTCTTGGTGTAGACGGTATTGATCTAGATTTTGGTTTTTCTATCACCAATTTGGCAGAAGCAGCTTTAGATCAGAAAATGATTGAGACTGCACAAACCGTGGTTATTGTAGCCGACAGCACAAAATTTGACAAACGCGGATTAGGTAAGGTTTGTACTTTCGAGCAAGTTTCTTACGTAATTACTGATGATAAAGTCCCGGAAATTGTGGTTCAACAGATAGAGGAAAAAGGAGTTAAAGTGATTATTGCCTAGCGAAAATCACTTTAACCAATTAAATTTTAGCTTTTCCTAAATATTTATGCTGTGGTGTCTTTTTAGGTACCATATTTTTTATCGCTTCGGCAACTTCAACGGGCAAATCAGATTCTAAAATATCGGCACCGCCTTTAAAAATATCCACAAAAGCTTTCGCACGTTCTTCTGGCGTAGCCAATTTATCATAAGTAGGTGCAGAAGAAATCATCACCATTACTCCTTTTTCCTGCAATAGCTTCATCAGCTCTCTGTTCTCTGGCGTATACTCTGGACCTATGTAAGCAATAATACTAGCCCAAGGAATGTTTGCTTTCACATATTCGTCGTAAGCTCTTTTAGTTTTGATATGCACAGAAAGCATCCAATTTGGATTTTGCTCTAAATAAAATTTCGCCTGCTTTGCATTGTGAACTGTTAGCATTACTGCTTCATTATTGCATTCCTTTAATATGCGAGCGGTCATTTCCAAGGGAACATCCTTTTTATCTAAGTTCATTACCGTTTTACCTTTGCTCCAAAGAATTGCCTCTTTTAAAGTTGGTATCTTAGCATCGGTCACGTTACCTTCTGGGTCTTTTAATCTCAGCTTTTGTATCTCTGCATAAGTGTAATCGGACAATTTACCAGTTCCATTTGTAGTACGCTCCAAGGTAGCATCATGCATTAAAACGGCAACACTATCTTTTGTTAACCGCGGATCTATCTCAAAAAAAGAAGGCATATATTTTAAGGTGTTGGCAAAAGTTTCCATAGAATTTTCTGGAAAACCTTTTGTCATTCCACCTCGGTGACCACTAATGATAGGAAAGTTATTTTCGCTGTGCTTAAAAAAAGCTTTAAGTTCCTTAACATTTTTGAATTTTAGAACATTGATTTCCTGTTTCTGCGCATAGCCGATGATAGGCGACAATAGTGCTAAGATGATGATGTGAATTCGTTTCATTTGTGATAGTTTAATTGTAAAGTGGAACCGAAAAATTGCTATCTTCATCACTCTCTTCTAGTATTTCATTCTTCTTCGGAATAAAAGTTCTAACACTTAGCAGCTGTTTATCCTGATCAAACTTCATCAATCTCAATATTCCGTTGCCACCATTTCTATCTTTATCGGTAAACTCTGGGTTTCTTCTTCCCTGATAATCAGTTAATATCACTTTAATGGTTCTTCCTTCAAACTTTACCTCTCTCATCGCTTCTCCACTTACATGGCCGCAAAGCATCATGAAAACATTTGGAGAGTGCTTAAATTTCTCAATAATACGTTTGCCCTGTTTGGTGAAATTTCCTGGTTTTGGCGCTGCACCTGCCCCAGCTTGAAAATTGCTCTTGCTAGAAGTGTCTGGTCGTAAAATGTTATGACTTACAACGATGGCCTTTCTATCAGCATATTTTGCTAAAACATCTGCACCCCAATTATGTACTCGCTCTTCTAAAGCTGCATCATAAAGTTCCTTTTTACCCGGATCATTAAAAATCAAATACAGTGCAATAAATTTCTCGCCATTAGCTTCAAACAAATCATAATGGCTATCGCTAGATTCTGCGTTATCAAAAGAACCGCCATAATACGGTCTTCCTTCAAAATGCTTTTTACCGAAATATTTGGTATAACCTATTTTGGTTCCATTCGGATCTCCATTTGGCCTAACATCGTGGTTTCCAACCGCTACGCCATAAGGAATTCCATAAGGTAAATTTGGCTGAGGTTTTTCTAAACGATACATCGCATCTTTGGCTCTCTCCCACTGCTCGGGCAACTTATCTCCTTGATCGGTAATATCTCCAACATGCACCACATAAGCAATTTTTTCCTTCTGTGCATTATCAACTATCCAATCTATTTGATCGTAAAACATATTCATATTACCGCCATATCTTTCACCTGTGTAGTATTGGGTGTCTGCTAGAACTGCGATTTGAAAATATTTATCTTCTTGAGTTTGTACCGCAGCAAGGACTTCGCTTTTATTAAAGAAATTTAGATGCTTAAAATTGGCACCAAGTAATGCTAAGCACAGAAAAGAATATAATACGAATAGGCTTTTGGCATTGGTTTTTTTAGAGATAATGGAAGAATAGTTCATGTTTAAGGATTTACATTGGTTCTTATATTTAGGCTACCATCTTAACAAAAGACAAACCGAAATAATTTTAAACTAAATTTAAGAAAGAATAAACAATAAAAAACAATATTTCGAAATAAATCAAAAGAAAAATAGAAGTCTTTTAAACATAACCATTTGCAGCAAATATATTTTTTCAAAGTAAACTCAACTTTAAAAAGCTGTTAAAACAAAAAGCCCCGATACAAGATCGAGGCTTTTCAATTTCCTATTTGTTGAGGATTATTTATTCAACTCAGCAAAATATTTATGAAACAAAGGCAAAGTTTCAATTCCTTTGTAATAATTGAAAATGTCATATTTCTCATTTGGAGAGTGTAGCGCATCGCTATCCAATCCAAAACCGAACAATACCGATTTGATACCTAAAGCACTCTCAAATAATGCGACAATAGGAATACTACCACCGCCACGAGTTGGAATTGGCTTTTTACCAAAACTATCTTCAATAGCTTTCTCGGCAGCTAAGTAAGCAATGCTATCTGTTGGCGTAACTACTGGCTCGCCACCATGATGTGGTGTAACCGTAACTTTTACTCCTTTTGGTGCAATCTTCTCAAAGTGCTTAGCGAAAATCTCGCTGATTTCATCCGAATTTTGGTGAGGCACCAAACGCATTGAAATTTTTGCATTTGCTTTACTTGGCAATACGGTTTTAGCACCTTCACCAATGTAGCCACTCCAAATACCGTTAACTTCTAAAGTTGGTCTTGTACCTGTACGCTCTAAAGTAGAATAACCTTTTTCTCCCCACTCTGCATCTATATCAAGGTCTTTTTTATATTCTTCCAAATCAAAAGGAGCCGAGTTCAATGCTTGTTTTTCAGCATCAGTTAATTCTACTACTTTATCATAAAACTCTGGAATAGTAATGTGATTGTTTTCATCGTGTAAAGAAGCAATCATTTTGCAAAGAATAGTAGCGGGATTAGCGACTGCACCACCGTAAACGCCAGAGTGCAAATCTCTGTTTGGACCAACTACTTCAACTTCCATATAAGCTAAACCTCTCAATCCTGTCTCAATTGATGGGTTCTCCATACTGATCATCGAAGTATCAGAGATTAAAACAACATCAGCTTTTAAGCGCTCTTTATTTTCATTAACGAAGATACCAAGATTAGCAGATCCCACTTCTTCTTCACCCTCGATCATGAATTTTACATTACAAGCCAAAGTATTGGTTTGCATCATCAATTCAAAAGCTTTCACATGCATGTAAAACTGGCCTTTATCATCGCAAGCACCACGGGCATAAATTTTTCCGTCGCGTACTGTTGGCTCAAAAGGAGGTGTATGCCATAACTCTAATGGATCCGCTGGTTGCACATCATAGTGTCCGTAGATTAAAACGGTCGGCAAACTGGCATCTATAATTTTCTCTCCGTAAACGATTGGATATCCTGCCGTTTCGCAAATTTCAACATTATCTGCACCAGCTTCTTTCAGCTTCTGTGCAACAAATTCGGCAGTTTTTAAAACATCACCTTTATACTTAGGATCTGCACTTACCGAAGGAAAACGCAATAGTTCAAAAAGCTCGTCTAAAAAACGTTGCTTGTTATCTTCTACATATTTTTTTATCTCTTGCATAAGACTATTATTTGAAGCAAATATAGGAATTTTGACAGGAGCAGCAGACTAATTAAGGTCACAAATATTAAACGTTTTGCAGTAAAAAGGAGCGTTTTTCTTATTTTTAATATATCTACCAACCAAACTGATGCCTATGAAAAAGCTAACCCTTTGTTTGCTGCTGTTCAGCATTATCATTCTTTGCTCTTCATGGGGATTTTTTGCCCATAAAAGGATTAATCAATTAGCTATTTTTACCTTGCCAGAAGGCATGATTGGCTTTTACAAAAACAATCACAAATATATAACTGAGCATGCCGTAGATCCGGATAAAAGGAGATACGCAGATACTGCCGAAGCACCTCGACATTATTTAGATGTAGAAAACTATGAAAGCCATATAGACAGTATTCCTGAGAAATGGAATGATGCAGTAAATAAATATGGAGCCAAAAAAATCGCCAAAGACGGCATGGTTCCATGGCAAATTCAGCGTAGCTATTACAACTTAATTAGAGCTTTTAAAGAGAGAGATTCGTTAAAGATTTTAAAATACTCTGCAGATTTGGGGCATTATGTAGCCGATGCACATGTGCCCCTCCACACTACTGCAAATCACAATGGGCAACTTACCAACCAAACTGGTATACATGGATTTTGGGAAAGCAGGATACCAGAGCTATTCGCTAAAGACTACAACCTGTTAGTGGGCAAAGCTACTTACATAGAAGACCCATTAAAGGAAGCTTGGAAAATAGTAAAGAATGCGCATACGATGGTAGATACAGTACTTAGTTTCGAAAAAAAGTTAAGCGAAAGCTTTCCTTCCGATCAGAAATATGATTTTTCAGTGCGTGGAAAGAATGTAATGAAACAATATTCTTTAGCTTACACCAAAGCCTACCAAAACATGATGAACGGAATGGTAGAAAGGCAAATGAAATCTTCAATCCTTAAAGTAGGCTGCTTTTGGTTTTCTGCATGGGTAGATGCCGGTCAACCTGATTTAAGAAACATGATTAGGATTGAGGCAAGTATAGAAGAAAAGCAACAGGCTGAAAAAGTAGATAAGAAATATCACGAAGGAAAGATTATAGGAAGAGAGTTTTAACACTTAACCAATTAAAAAAGGCTTACGATTGGTAAGCCTTTATATCATCATGTTAACTATTAATCTTTGGTAATCTCTTCTTCAATTTGCTTTTCAATTGGCTTCTTTTTAAATAGAGACTTAATACCTGCAATTACTATTGGAGCAAACGTTCCTACAGCAATAATTACAATAATTACCTCAAAATTTTTCTCTACAAAAGGGATTTTACCTAGCAAATATCCACCAAAAGATAAACTGAAAATCCAAGCAAAACCGCCGATAATATTATAAGCAGTAAACTTACCAAAAGACATTCTTGCTGCACCAGCAACGAAAGGTGCTACTGTTCTAAAAATCGGCAAAAACCTACTAAACACTATCGCCTTAGAGCCATGTTTCTCAAAGTAGTCGTGCGCTTGGTGATAGTATTTCAGCTTTAATATTTTATTTTCTTCCTTAAAAACTTTAATACCAAAAAACTTACCTAAACGGTAATTTAGGGTGTTACCAGCAATGGCAGCAATAGTTAGCAAGAAACACATATACCAGATATCCAAACCGGTATCGCCACCAGCAATTAAAGCACCTACAGCAAACAACATTGAGTCGCCAGGTAAAAACGGAGTAACTACAAATCCAGTTTCGGCAAAAATAATGATGAACAGAATAAGATAGGTCCAGGTTTTATAATTCTGGATAATCGTAACTAAGGTATCTTTAGTATCGGTAAGTAACCTGACAAATAAATCTAATATTTCCAATGTATCTAAATTTTCCGCTAAAATAAACAATAAGACCTGTAAAAAAAGGGCAATTTCAGATTATGACATTCGATTGGTTCAAGTCTCTGCTAGCCATCACTTTATTACATTTTGTGCATAAACAAAAAAGTCCGAGCATTTGAACTCAGACTTTCCTTTATCAGGATATTTGATTTACTAGTAAGCGCTGTTAAGCATTACCGGCATTACCAACATTAAAACATCTTCGTTTTCGTCGTTAGTTTGAGGGATTAACAAACCAGCTCTATTAGGAGTAGAAAGTTCTAAAGTCACTTCCTCGCCACTTAGATTATTCAGCATTTCAATTAAAAAACGAGCATTGAAACCAATTTCTAAATCTTCACCATCATATTGACAACTTAAACGCTCATGAGCTTCGTTAGCGAAATCTAAATCTTCAGAAGAAATATGTAACTCGCTACCATTGATTTTTAAACGAACTTGATGTGTAGTTTTATTAGCGAAAATCACTACCCTACGCAAAGTATTCAAGAATAAAGCTCTGTCAATGACTAATTTGTTAGGGTTATTAGCAGGGATCACCGCTTCGTAGTCTGGATAACGTTCATCAATTAAACGACAGATCAAGTTGATGTTTTCGAACTTGAAAAATGCACTTGTTGCGTTATAATCAACAGAAACGTTGATGTCGTTATTTGGTAAAGCTGCCTTTAATAAGGTTAACGCTTTTTTAGGTAAGATAAAAGATGATGCTTTTTCAGCTTTACTATCATTTCTTCTATAACGCACCAATTTATGAGCGTCAGTGGCTACAAAAGTGATATTTTGAGGAGACAGCTGACAATAAACACCTGTCATCGCCGGACGAAGCTCATCGTTACTTACTGCAAAAATTGTTTTGGTAATAGCTTCGCTTAAAACAGTAGCAGGCAAATTTACTGAAGATGCGTTGTCTACTACAGGAATTTTAGGAAAATCGTCACCATTCTCGCCACTTAATTTATATTTTCCATCACCAGCACTAATTTCAATTGCAAAGTTATTATCATCTACATGGAAAGTAATTGGCTGATCTGGCAAAGTTTTTAACGTATCTAACAAAATTCTAGATGGAACCGCAACTTTACCTTCTTCTTTCGATTCAACAGGCAAAGAAGTAGTCATGCTTGTTTGTAAATCGGTAGCAGAAATAGTTAAATTTCCTTCCTTAATTTCAAACAAAAAGTTCTCCAAGATAGGCAATACCGTGCTGCTACTCGAAGCACCATTAACGGTTTGTAAATGTTTTAATAATGTCGATGTGGATACTATAAATCTCATAGCTTGTTTTATATAGACTCAAAAGTATGAAAATTACCTTGCATACTTATGTTTACGATAATAATGTTGAAAAATTGCAAAACATATCAACAACAGAATTGGCAGCACAGTATTTACTAACTGCCATTTCGTTTTTTCGGTACGTACTAAGGTCTTATCCAATGGCCTAACCGTAACTTCTTTATTTCGCAGAGCGATTAGATTATCTTCGTTTGTAAAATAATCTACGATATTGAGAAGCAGGCCTTTGTTCCCAAAATTTTGCTGTGTATATCTATCAAAGCCTAATGGAAAAGGCGAACCATCTCCAGAAACTTGGTTACGAAAAATATCACCATCGCCCAATACAATCATTTTTGCTGGCTTGCTTTGTGCAGGTAAATCGTATTTTTCGGTAATACCTTCTGGCACAGGTCGGTTTAAGAACACAGATTTAAAACTTCCTTCTAACAAAACACCTACATTCTTTGGTACACTGGTAAATTCTTTCTGTGTAGGTTGCTCTTCTACCATTTGCAGGTTAAACATTTTTGGGGAGGTGTAAACCTTATTGTAAGGCGATGTAGTCAATATCACTCGCTTATTCACATTTTTGCTCCCAATTGTATCAACTGTGCTGGCAAATTCAGCTTTGATATGATCTAAGTTTTTCACTAAATTATTGCTGGTATCTGGCAATAAAATTGGATAATATAACCACGGCGCCATTTGGATATCGCCTCTCGGACCGCCAGTAGCTACAGGAATTTCCGCAGAATTTACATCAGCAATGATATCATAGTTGATACGAGCTCCATACTCGAACAACATATCATCTAAATTGAGATTGTTGTTGGTTGCCATGAAAGATCTGCCGCTGCGCAAACTATCTAGCTCCATCCGCACCTGATCTAACGACCAAACCACATGGCCACCTTTCATCACAAAATAATTGATTTTATACTTTTGCGCTTCTGTAAATGTTTTTAAAGGTTTAGCAACCACCAACATCTTCAAACTGTCTAAGCCTTGTTTGGTAATCGAATCGAGATTTACCCTTCCCACCACATAGCTATCAGACAAAGCCGTAATCGCATCATACAAATAACGATTATCGGGTTCACCATTACCTTCAGTAAAACCAATACGTGGATTATATCCAGTGATCACCTTTTTTAAGGAAGAAGTAAACACATATTCTAAGTTTTTGATAGAATTGTTGATGCTTTCATCATAATTTGAAGCTTCGCCCCCTAAATTTTGAAGCAACTTAACAGGCATGCGCTTTCCATTACTTTCTATCAGCGCCATCGGAAACACCAGCTTTTCAGAAAAACCAGCATCAGTTTTAATGTTGATGTTAGTAGGTCTGATGCCCATTTCATACAAATGCTGAATTACCGTATCTCGCTCTTCTAAAGTTAAACCTGACACGGGATCTATAAAAACTACTTTAAAGTTCGCTTTAGAATAGGCCTTGTAGTCGGCCAGCATATCTTTAGTGGCGTTGCGCAAACGTTTAAAAGCGGAAGGCATATCTCCATCCAAGAACACTGTTACAATTACCTCATTCTTGTTTTTCTTTAAAGTCTCCTTGGTTTTTTCAGTGAGTGTAAATCGCTTTTCTTTTGTAAAATCTATTCTAGTGTATGCAAATTGAGCGAGGATATTTACTAAAAGCAGAACGAATACAAATACTATCGAATGCAAATAACCTTTACGCTTTAAGCTTTCACCTTTAAGCTTTTTCGTTACCATTTCCTACCTCCTATCGCAAGTTTGGTTAAACCTAAAAACAAGGCCACAAAGCTGATGAAATAGACTACATCCCTTGTATCCAGAACTCCTCTACTGATAGATTGATAGTGTTCGTTAATTCCCAAGTTTACCAATGAACTTTCTATACCTGCGAAAGCAGAAATTTTACTTACCGAATCGAAACCACTATAGGCGAAAAAGCATATAAACACAGCAACAGCAAAGGCAATAATCTGGTTTTTAGTAATTGATGAAGCAAAGATACCGACTGCCACAAATGCATTACCTAATAGGAACAAACCTATATAAGATCCAATTACTGCTCCTGTATCTATATTTCCTTTTGGCAAACCTAGTTGCGAAATGCTATAATAATAAATGAGTGTAGGCACTAAAGAAAATAGCACTAACATCATACAAGCCAAATATTTAGCAGTAATGATTTGTAGATCTGTCAATGGTCTTGTAGCTAGCAAAACGTAAGTTCCTTCTTTTCTCTCTTCTGCAAAAGAGCGCATGGTAATTGCAGAGATCAGAAACATAAAAAGATAAGGAACCAAGCTAAAAAAACCATCCATTTCGGCATAGCCGTACTCTAAAATTGAAGTATCAGGAAAAAACCAAAACATAAGACCACAAGCGAGTAAAAATATGCCGATGGTAATGTATGCCATGGACGAACTGAGGAAACTGAATAATTCTCGTTTAAATACTGCTAGCATGCCGTTATATAGGAATGACGAAGTTATACAATATCTATTAAAACAAAAAAGCCCCGACAAAATTGTCGGGGCTTTGGTTATATATTACTTTTCTTAGAAGTTAAAACCTAAGCCAACTGAGAAAACTTTGTGTTTAGAAGAACTCTCACTTGAATTTTGTATAGTAGTTAAACCTAGACCATAACCAGCATGCAAATTTAGCCCATTAATCAACGTATATCCTCCTAAAAAGTTAATTCCAAATTCCACTCTTCTATATAGACCATCTTCAGAGCCAAATTCTAAGTCATCTTTTTCAGTGCTCTCTAAATTCGCTGAAATAGCATAAGCCACGTACGGCCCAGCTCCAATAAAAAACTTTCCGCCGCCAACTTTAAAATTTGCTAAAAAGTTTACGGGAAGTTCAAGATAGGAATAATTAAAAGTAAATATTTCATTTCCTTGTAAATCGGAAGGATCAATATCAATCTCTTCCATAGCTTTTCTCATATTAAATTTTGCGCCTTTTCCAATATAAGTTAAACCTGGTTGAAAAGAAAACAGAGGGGAGATATTAATGTCCGCTATAGCCCCTACGTAAAACGATGTTTTAGAATCTGTATTACGAGAAGCAATTTCATTAGAAAAATCTATAGTAGGAAAAGCAACGCCTGCTTTAATTCCAAAAAATACAGGCTTGTTTTGAGCATTTGCCGCAACACTTAAACCAGCTACAAGCGTTAACAATAGAAGGATTTTTTTCATTTTAACTTGATTGTTAATTAGACACAAAACTATAAAATTAGTACAAACAAAAAAGCCTTTCCGAAATCGGAAAGGCTTTTGGTGTAATATAAATTGCTTTTCTTAGAAGTTAAAACCTACGCCAACTGAGAAAACTTTGTTTTTGGTAGCTAAATTAACTCCTGAATTTTCATCATTTACTATTTTACCTAAACCTAAGCCATAGCCAGCGTGGAAATTTAAACCGTTAGTTAACTGGTAACCAGCTAGAAAGTTCAATCCAAAATCCATTCTTTTAAACTCTCCATCATTGGATCCAAATGGTATGTCTTCTTTAACATCACCTGCTTTACCATTACCTGATAATGCATAAGCCGCATAAGGTCCTGCACCTACAAAGAATTTACCAGAACCAGCGTCAAAGTTAGCTACTAAATTTACAGGCAACTCTAAGTATGAAATATTGATAGAACCTGATAAATCAGATCCCTCTTCTCCAAAAAAGGCATCACCAGACTTTGTTCCTTTACTCATGAAAGTTAAACCTGGCTGAACCGAGAACATACTCGAAACCTTGATATCAGCGATACCACCAACATAAAATGTTGTTTTTGAATCGAGACTAACAGAAGTTCCCATTGCAGAGAAAGTTAGGTTAGGAAATGCCACACCCGCTTTAACTCCAAAAGATACAGGTTTGTCTTGAGCGTTTGCCGCAACATTTAAACCTGCTGCAAGCGTTAATAATAGAAGGATTTTTTTCATTTTAATTTGATTATTTTTTTGATTGTTAATTAATTATATGCAAAACTATAAATTTAGTGGAAATAAAAAAGCCTTTCCGAAAAAACGGAAAGGCTTTTGATATTTTTTTGTTTCTATGGTTTACAAACCGAAGTTTAAAGCAGCTCTTAAACCGATAAACGATGCTGTCCCATTGTTAGACCAACCTTCGTAACGAGCACCAAAATCAATTGCCATTTTATCCGCTACTGGAAATTCAACACCTACGCTAGGTGCGTATAAAAATGACGTGCCACCACCTGATTCTGTAGAAAAAGCAGCTCCTAACTGACCTTGAGCATAAAAGTTCTCAGCTAAAAAATATCTAACACCTGCCTTAACAGGAATTGAGCCAAAACTAGGTGCCTTTGCGGTAACTCCCATAAAAGTAACCTCTTTACCTGTGAAACTTAAGTAACCAGCTTCACCAACAAAATTTAATTTATTAGCGATAGGCGCCTGAAAATTTAATGAACCTCCAACACCAAAATCATAACCGTCTTTTAAATCTCCCATTGGAAATGCGAAATCCGCACCTACGCCAATTTTAGAGCCATTCATTGCTGGATCTTTTGTTTGTGCATTAGCAGCTAGACCTAAACCAGCTACAAGAGCTAATGATAATAGTAATTTTTTCATACTGTTTAACGTAATTTAAATTTGTGTATTAATTAATAAACTGCATCAATAGACACAACAACATTGCCAATAGTTACAAAAATTAGCAAACAAAAGTATAAACAAATGAAAAACAGCACTTTAATTTAAAAAATAAATTACCTATATTCCAAAAACGTAACCTAACTTCAAGCCAATAAAGGAGAAACTTGTAGTTTTTAAAGTAGATGTTGCCCCATAACTGGTATTGGTCCAAGCCTCGTATCTTAACCCAAATTCCAGTTTATTATTTGAGCTTCCTGTTTTAAAGTAAGTTCCAAAACCAGGCGACCACACGAAAGAAGTTCTGGAAGATGCGCCCATGTGAAAGGCAGCTCCCGCCTGTCCTTCTATATAAAAATCTGGACTTGGATAATGTTTAAAGCCTAATTTAACTGGCACCGCCTCAATATTTTCTAGTTTTGTTCCTAACTTTTTTTTCGTTAGAAATAGGTTATACCCCCCGTTAGCCGTAATTGCATATTTATCGGCCAGCGCAATTTCCGCTTTTACAGAGCCTCCAAAACCTACGCCACTGATACTAGAAGCATTACCGGTTGGCAAATTAATTTCTGGAGCTAAGCCAATTCTCACTTGCTGAGCGTGCGCATTAAAAAAAATTGAAGCAGCTAACAAAAATAGGAAGATGGATGTTTTAAATTTCATATTGTATTTACGTAAGTAGACCATCTCAAAAATGGCAAAAGAGATTATTTAGTTAGTTTTTTAAAAATATCTTCCAAAGATGAATTTGGATTTTCTTTTTTAAGATCTGCAATTGAAGAGTTTGCCACCAAAACTCCTTTACTGATAATAATTACATCATCACAAAGTGCCTCTACTTCCTGCATAATATGTGTAGAGATAATCACCGTCCGATCATTTCCCAAGTCCTTAATTAGAGCTCTAATATCCGCTAACTGGTTTGGGTCTAGACCTGATGTTGGCTCATCTAAAATTAATACCTGCGGTTGGTGGATAATTGCTTGGGCCAAGCCCACACGCTGCTTATAACCTTTAGATAGCATTCCAATTTTCTTGTGCTGCTCTTCCCTTAAACCAACCAATTTAATCACATCTTCAACCCTTTGCGATATGTTTTTCAACCCGTAAGTTTCAGCCACAAAACCGAGAAACTCACGAACGTACATATCCATATACAAAGGTGTATTTTCTGGAAGGTAACCAATCAACTTTTTAATTTCCAGCGGCTCAGCCTGGATGTGTTTCCCTGCAATTTCTGCTTCGCCAGAGGTAGGCTGCAAATAACCTGTCAGCATTTTCATGGTGGTAGATTTACCTGCACCATTTGGTCCAAGAAAACCTAAAATACGACCGGGTTTTGCTTCGAAACTAATTTGATTGACGGCCTTTTGCTCGCCATAATGTTTGGCTAAATTTCTTACGATTACGCTCAACTTACTGCAGCTTTAGGTTCTTTAAATTCAGTTGTTTTTCTCTTCGATAGGCATCTAACTGCTCTCCTGCCAAAACCACATCGTCTGTAGAAAGTACATCGGCACCATTGGCTACCAAATTACGATATACCTGCCTATTTTTGTTAGCTTTTGCACTTCTATCTAAGTTGCCCATGGTACCCAAGATGGTACTGATACCTTTGCTATTTAAATATTTGTACAGGCTTTGCTCTGGTTCTGACACCCCCACGAAGGCAATAATTTTATCGTTAGGAACTCCCATTTGATTTAAACGTTCCAAATCTGCTTGACTTTTTACTGTGGCAGAAATCATCAAATCTGGAGCTAGCCCATGCACCTTTGCAGCTTGGTTAGCATTATAGGTAATTATAATTGAGTTTGTCTCCGATTTAGTTTTACGTACCGCAGCGATGATCTTTTCGTAAGGTACACCTCTTTTAATATCGATGGTAAATATCACTTTGTTCTTGCCCCAACGCAATACTTCTTCTAAAGTTGGAATTTTAAAATTCGTTACCTTTCCATCATCATCCTTTAAACTAAGCTTTTGCAGCTCGTTATAAGTGTAAGACGAGATTAAACCAGTACCTGTAGAAGTTCTATCCAACTTATCATCATGCATGATTACCAAAGCCGAATCTTTACTTAATGCCACATCAAACTCAATAATTACTGGTTGATAAGTGGTGGCATTTTCGAAAGTTTCGATGGCATTTTCTGGAAAACCTTGCATCGGCCCACCACGGTGCGCACTTAACAATGGATAAGGCTTAGTCTTCCTATTTAAAAATGCCTGAAAATCTTTTGCAGTTTTAAAACTGATATAATGGTGCTGCTTTGGCGCAATACAGGCGATCCCCAAAAAGGCAATGGCAACAAATAAGAATTGTATTTTTTTCATCTAACTAGATTTTGTAGTATACAAAGGTAGTTTTTGTTTTACCAGCTGAGAAATTTAGAGGCCTTAAGTTTCAAGCTTGTTACCTCTTCAAGAAGCTCCAAACAGATTCGTCTTTTTGATTTTTTTGATCTTCGATAACTCCGGCAACAATCTGGTCTAACAACTCTTCGTTTTCACTTACCAGTTTATCTCCAAGAGAGATAATTTTTTGAATATTATGAGTTGAAGCCGCATCCATAGCAGGATCAATTGATGACAGATTATTTGGTTCTATACGAATGTAGCGATTATTTTTTTTCACAGAATGGAAGAGCTGCTTGAGAAAGTAATCTGTACTTTCTGCTGAACTGCTACTCATGATATCTACTAATGCAGGCCCGATAGAAATGGCCTTTTTCTTCTTAAAATCTTCGTAGTTGTAGGAGATTTTTGACAAACCCGTTCCGAGAGATAATACCCAAATATCATCTATTTTATATGTATTGTAATTTTTAATCACTTCTAACAATGCCGACAACGAAGGATTGTGAGCAAACACACCTCCATCTACCAAGGGATAACGTGTTTTCGCTAAAGAAAAAATCTCTGCAACAGAGAAATAAGTTGGCGCAGCCGATGTAGCCCGGCATACATCTCTAATATAAAAATCGCGTGAATCACCATGTGAAATAGCTTTTTGTTGGCGAAAAAGATGGTTCTTACGGAGTTCGATATTGTAAGCCGTGATGATGCAAGGCCGTAACAATTCACTTAATTTTTTATCTCCGAAATAACTGAGCAGTACTTTTTCTAAAACGGTGTTATCATACAACTCGCTAAGCAAACCAAATTTGTTTAGAAAGCGTCGCCAAGGACTTGCCGTAAATATCTCTTCACCATGATTGAGGTAAATATCTAGTGCTTGTTTAGCAGAATACTTTTGTTTAGTAGGCTCTTCATCATCTGGGCATAAAAGTATAGACAGCAAAATACCCCCAGTGCTCGTTCCAGCAAAAAAATCGAAATAATCGGTTAAATGGGCGTTAGGATTATTTGTTGCCTTTTGAATTCTTTCTTCCAATGCAACTAATATCATCCCCGGAATAATTCCACGAATGCCGCCTCCATCTATCGAAAGTATCCTTTTCATTTTCTGTTCTGCATTTGTAAATTACCGAATTTAGGAAAAAATTAGATTTATTCCTTTTTTCACTGTGCAAGAGATCTAGCTTAGATAGCTTTTAATGTTTCTTTGCGATACTTTACGAAAACTTAAAAAACTTTGCGGCTAGTTTTAACGCAAAGGACGCGAAGTTTGGAAAGATGTCTTTTGTTAATTAAACCTGAACGAAGTAGAAATACTTTTGCATGAGATTGCTTCGTGCCTCGCAATGACGATGATTGCAAAAGATTGTCGCGAAGTGCTCCCTATAAGAATGCGGAACAAGAGAGCTTTCGGTACCAATTAGCACCAGAATTGCTTTTCAACCCCTAAAACTTTTAACTTATAATCAGCAACTTTTAACTTTTTCGCTTTTAACTTTTAACTTTGGCTCACTATGGCTCAAAAAAATAACGACGAACTTTTTAAAAATGTAATATCACATGCGAAGGAATATGGCTTTGTGTTCCAAAGCAGCGAAATATATGATGGTTTAAGTGCGGTTTACGACTACGGACAATTGGGTGCGGAGTTGAAAAACAACATCAAAACTTACTGGTGGAAAGCAATGGTGCAGATGCACGAAAACATTGTAGGTATTGATTCTGCTATTTTTATGCATCCAAAAATTTGGAAAGCAAGTGGTCACGTTGATGGTTTTAACGACCCGATGATTGACAATAAGGATTCGAAAAAACGCTACCGTGCCGACCAATTATTAGAAGACAAAATCGCCAAATACGAAAAAGACGGAAAAACGGAAAAAGCAGCAAAACTGCAAACGGATATGGACGATGCTTTGAAAGCTGAGGATTTGCCTCGTTTAAAAGCATTGATTGAAGAGCATGAGATTGCTTGCCCAGTAAGTGGCACTAAAAACTGGACGGATGTACGTCAGTTCAATTTGATGTTTAGCACACAATTCGGAGCAATGGCTGATGGTAGTGAGGTGGTTTACCTGCGTCCGGAGACTGCGCAAGGTATTTTTGTAAATTTCTTGAACGTGCAAAAAACAGGAAGAATGAAAATTCCTTTTGGTATTGCACAAATTGGAAAAGCTTTTAGAAACGAGGTAATTGCCCGCCAGTTCATTATGCGTATGCGTGAGTTCGAACAAATGGAAATGCAATTCTTCGTGCGCCCCGGTGAAGACAAAAAATGGTTCGAATACTGGAAAGAAGCCCGTTTGAAATGGCACAAAGCTTTGGGCACGCCTGCAGAAAAATACCGTTACCACGATCACGTGAAGTTGGCGCACTATGCTAATGCAGCTACAGATATCGAGTTTGAATTTCCATTTGGATTTAAAGAGGTAGAAGGTATCCACAGTAGAACTGATTTCGATCTATCGCAACACCAAGAGTTTAGCGGTAAAAAAATGCAGTATTTTGATGCTGAATTAGATGAGAATGGAAAACCTTATGGCAACTACGTTCCTTACGTAATTGAAACTTCTATTGGTTTAGACAGAATGTTCTTGTTAACGATGATTAATGCATTGGAAGAAGAAGATTTGAGCACGCCAGAAAAACAAGATAGCAGAACCTTATTGCGTTTACACCCTGCCTTAGCTCCAATTAAAGCGGCTATCTTTCCATTAACTAAAAAAGATGGTTTGCCAGAAAAAGCTCGTGAGGTAATGGACGCACTGAAATTTGATTTCAACTGTATCTATGAAGAGAAAGATGCTATTGGCAAACGTTACCGCAGACAAGATGCCGTGGGTACGCCTTTCTGTATCACAGTAGATCATCAAACTTTAGAAGATAATACAGTTACCATCCGTCATAGAGATACGATGGAGCAGCAACGTATTGAAATTAAAGATTTGCACTGGACAATTGAAAGCAAGGTAAGCTGGAGAAGCTTGTTGAGCCAATCATAAATATTTAATCCCGATCAAAAAAATCGGGATTTTTTATGGAAAATGGTTTTTAAATCATCTTTAAATAAAATTGATTGATGAAGAAGCTGACGTTTGCAATTATTCTCCTGTTTTTCTGCTTAGTTTTTGTTAAGGCGCAAGAAGTAAAGTTAGATACCGCACTAAGTACTAAGGCAAAGCCCAAGGTTAAAATAATATACGACACGAAAAGCATAGTAGTCCATCCGCATCAGAATAACGATGTGCTTACCTGGAATTTCAACTCGCAAATTAGGGTTAAAACTGCAATTCCAATATTTATCAATTACAACAATGTTGAGGATTTAAAAATCGATAAAGCCACCAGAAGCCTACTATTTAAATACAAAAAAGAAAAACCAGAAATCATCAGTTTGTATGAATTGGCTAGAAAATACTGTAAGATAAGTGGCAAAGATATTTTATTCAGTGTGGATGATGAATGGCAAAAACAACCCGACAGTATTTTTATTGCCATTGATGCCATTAAACATATAAGGGTTGTAGATAGCAAGAATTATCCTTATTTAGCTATAAAAAGAAATCATTTTGTAGTGCTCGTTGTAATAACGGTAAACCCTCCAAAGAAAGAGGAAGATGATGGTGATAAACCTAAGATTTATATTCGATAGGCTTCATACCATACTGAGCATTTGAACTCAAGGCTTTAATACTTCACGTTGATACTGTAGCCTATCAGTAATGTTAATGTTTAACTGACCCTGAAATAAATTCAGGGTGACGAAAATGAGCACTCCGTCATGCTGAATTTATTTCAGCATCAGCTTTATAAACTAATTTCCGGCAATATAGAAATTTCGCTCACATCATTAGATTTGAATAATACCATCAATAGCCTCTTCGTTCCTAGCAATTACTGCTTTATCATCCTTTACAATAATTGGCCGTTGTATTAAAATTGGATTTTCATGCAGCGCCTTGATCCATTCTTCATCAATCAGTTCTTTACCTTTAAATTTCTCCAAATAAATCTTTTCCGTTTTACGAACAATATCAATTGGTTTCAAATTCAGTTTAGCTAAAATCGTTTTTAACTCCTCTATACTAGGCACAGCTTCCAAATAATTAACCACTTCGAACGGCTCTCCACTTTGTGTAAGTTCTTTTAATGCAATATTGCTTTTACTGCATCTGCTGTTATGATAAATCGTAATGCTCATTATTTCTTGCTAAAATACCAATCGTGTTTCTCTACTTTAGTAATTTCTGGCTGATCAATCTGTGTTAAAATCCTTCGGGCACCTACCAAAGTTTTGGTTTGATATTCATCGTAATTAGCTGCCGTTGGTAAAATGCTACTAATTTTCACCATCCCAGCCGACTGGATAAATTCTCCATTACCCATATAAATAGCCGTATGACTAACTCGACCTCCATTTACGCCTCTGCGTTTGGCAGCAGAAAAGAACATCAAATCTCCCGCTTTCAGGTTTTTTAAGCATTTCTCTACGTTGATACTATCATTTTCCAAAACATCTAACTTCTCTCCCACCAATGCTTGTTGTGATGCATCACGAGGGATAATTACGCCATTCAGAAAATAAGCAGTTTTAGTAAAGCCACTACAATCTACTCCTTTAATAGAAGTGCCGCCCCATAAATAAGGCACACCAATTAAGGTTTGTGCTGTTTTTAAAATAGCGTCAGCGTTAGGAACTGGGCGTTTTAACCAAGCATTATAATCGGTAAGTTGGTGAGCAGGTACGAAAGCCTCACGCCCATCGGGAAAGCTAATTTTTGTAAACGTACCCTCCGTAGCCAAAACCTTCAAAATATTGCCATTTACCAAATCCGATACCCTTGCAGAACTTATATCAGCCTTCGTGAAAGCATGCCCATAATCGTTAACAAAAACTACTTTCTTTGCGGCTTGCCATTCTTTAAACTTACTTTGGTTCATTAAAGCGATAGAACCGCCATCTGTCCAAGCCAAATAGCCATCTGGAGATTTCACTAAGTAAAATCCACCTTGTTTCTTTAAAATTTGGATGGGCGTTCCTAACAATGTTTGTGTCATCAGCTCTGCGCCGTGAAACGGCTGGCTTCTATTGTTAGCAACAGAAATAGTGGTCACACCATAAACTAGGTCTTTCAACTGCTTAGCAGGCAAAACCTCTACGCTTAGCTTGTCCTTCGCATCGTTAGCAAAAGATTTCTCAAAAGCTTCTACAGCTTGTACCGAAGTACTTTCTACAAAAACCGAATCTGCTTTAAATCGCACATTAAAATAGACCGACCTTTTATCTGGTGCAAATTTCTTCTGGATAGCATTAGCGATAGTTCGATAAGCAGCCGTGTCTATTTGTGCAGAAGCAGAAAGACTAAAAAGACCGCAAACCAAAAAGAAAAAACATCTTTTCATTTTTAGGTGTTACTGAGTTGGATTTTGTTCAGAACTAAGTTACAATATAAATAACGATCTACATTTTAGTAATCTAATCTTTACACAGATAACTTGCACGAGAACCTGATATCCATATTTTTGAAAGTCACCCGAATAGCACATCTATAAAATCAAAACGAAATGCTTAAAAAATTACCTCTTCCGCTCTGGACTATCGCTTTGCCTATTTTAGCTTGGTTAGCTTATTTTCTACCACTGGACGGCATTGGAAGTTTTGGCACCATATTGTTAGTGGTTTTATTAATAGGAAGTGTTTTGGCAGCTGTACATCATGCAGAGGTTGTTGCACATAAAGTTGGCGAACCTTTTGGAACGCTGATTTTAGCCTTAGCAGTAACTACTATAGAAGTCGCATTGATCGTTTCGCTTATGCTCACCGGAGGTCCCGGAACAGAAGAATTGGCCAGAGATACCGTTTTTGCCGCCGTAATGATTATTCTAACTGGCATGATTGGCATTTGTTTGTTGGCAGGAGGTGTAAAATTTAAGCAGCAACGTTTTAGTTTAGATGGCGTAAAGGCTGCCTTAGTTGCACTTACTGCAATTCTTACGCTTACCTTAGTGCTACCTAATTATACAACTAGCATATCTGGCCCAACTTATTCTAACTCTCAATTGATCTTTGTGGCCATTATCTCATTGATTTTATACGGCACTTTTGTATTAGTACAAACCGTTAGGCATAGAGATTTTTTCTTGCCTCCTGGAAACGATGACAAAGGGATAGAAACACATGCTGAACCGCCTACACGAACGGTGGCTTTAAGTAGTGGGTTATTGTTGTTAGTTTGTTTAGGCATTGTGGTTTTGCTAGCCAAATCTTTGGCTCCAGATATAGAAAATGCAGTGATTAGTGCTGGTGCTCCGAAAATGTTGGTGGGTGTAATTATCGCCGCCGTAGTTTTATTACCAGAAGGATTAGCAGCCTACAACGCAGCTAGAAAAAATAGGCTACAAACCAGCTTAAACTTAGCCTTAGGTTCTGCCTTGGCAACCATTGGATTAACAATTCCAGCGGTATCTATTGTGTCTTTAATTTCTGGGATGACCATTACTTTAGGTATAGATACCAAGTCTGTTGCGCTACTTTTACTTTCTTTGTTTACCATTATGCTTTCGCTTGGCTCTGGCCGAACAAACATATTGCAAGGCGTTGTATTATTAACTATTTTTGCGGCCTATCTGTTTACTATTGTTGCTCCATAGTGGCAATGCATGTGGTAGATTTGCAATAATAAAGGTTAATGAAAAAACAAGCAATACATAACTAAAGGATGAGAAAATTAGCGCTTCGCATCATCGATTTTTTCTATCCACCGTTTAAAAATTGGTTTTCTATTGGCACTTTTAGATACATGGCGAGTGGCGGTTTCACTGCCGCCTCAGGTATTGTAGCGTATTTTGTGATCTACAATTACTTATTACGGCAACAAGATGTACATATCAATGGTTACTTAATTACTGCTCCAATTGCCGCCCTGGCTTTAGAATCGGTATTTACTTTTATAGTTGGCTTTACCTTAAACAAGTACTTAGTTTTTACGCAATCCAACCTCAAAGGACGCATCCAATTGTTTAGATACGGAACTGTTGTTTGTACGAATATCCTGCTTAACTATGCCCTGATGAAAATTTTGGTAGAAGGTTTTCAATTTTACCCATCCATTTCTAAGGCTTTTATTACTGTTATTTTAGCAATTTTCAGTTATTTCTCTCAAAAGTATTTTTCTTTTAGAGTGAAAAAAAACGTTTAAAAAAGAGGAGCGCAAAAATAGCACTTCGATATTCCAACAGTCCCGCTTTCCGCTGCTATCAATTTTTCATAGGAGACAAAAATGTGATGATTGTCAATTTTCTACTAAAACAGTCGTGTTTTCTTGCTTTCTACTCGCAAATCAGCTACTTTAGTAAATTCAATAAGATGTATAAATGAGCGATTTTAACGACTTTAATAACGAGCAAGTTGCCAAATTGCCTAAACATTTGAGGCAATTTATAGTAGAGCAAAATTATGGGAAATATACGCCAATAGACCAAGCGGTTTGGCGTTATGTAATGCGTCAAAACTATAGTTATTTAAAGCACGTAGCCTATTATCCGTACATCAAAGGTTTACAAAGAGCAGGCTTAAGCATCGAGTACATCCCCGATTTGCAGACCATGAACGACAATTTGGGTAAAATTGGTTGGGGCGCAGTAACCGTTGATGGTTTTATTCCGCCAGCTGCTTTTATGGAATACCAAGCTTATAAAGTGTTGGTGATTGCTGCCGATATTCGCCAGATTAACCATATCGAATACACGCCTGCTCCAGATATTATCCACGAAAGTGCTGGCCACGCCCCTATTATTGCCGATGAAGACTACAATGCTTACCTAAGCTATTTTGGTTCTATAGGCGCAAAAGCAATGTTTTCTAGTAAGGATTTCGAACTTTACGAAGCCATCCGCAGGTTATCGATTTTAAAGGAAGCGGTTAATGTAGATGAAGCAGAAATTGCCAAGGCCGAAAAGGAACTCAAATTCATTTCAGAAAATATGGGCGAACCATCGGAAATGGCTTTGCTAGGTCGTTTGCACTGGTGGACAGTAGAATATGGTTTGATCGGAACATTGGAAAATCCGAAGATTTACGGAGCTGGTTTACTTTCTTCGATTGGCGAAAGTGCTACCTGCATGGATCCAAAGATCAAGAAATTGTGGTACGATATCAACACTGTAAATTACACTTACGATATCACACAAGAACAACCTCAGTTATTTGTAACTCCTACGTTTCAAAACTTAATTGATGTTCTTGAGGCTTTTGCAGATACGATGGCGTTTAGACGTGGTGGTGCTGAAAGTATCCTGAAAGCTATCGAGTGTAAAAATCCAAGTACAGCGGTTTACAGCTCTGGCTTACAAGTTACAGGTGTATTTACTGATGTTGGCATCAGTAAAGATGACGAAGTAACATTTATTAAAACCACTGGTCAATCGGCCTTAGCTTTTGATGGCAAAGAGCTGGATGGACATAGCAAGCACTATCATAAAGATGGTTTTTCATCGCCAGTTGGCAAATTAAAAGCCATTGATAAATTACTGGAAGATCATAACCTTGAAGATTTAGCTGCTATAGGCATTCTAGTTGGCGAACAAGGAAACTTGGTTTTCGAGAGTGGTATCGATGTAGACGGCACGGTGAAAGAGATTATTCGCAAAGGCGATAAAACAATTTTGATTGCGTTCGAAGGTTGTACGGTAAAGGAAGCTAACGGCAATGTATTGTTCCAGCCAGAATGGGGAACTTACGATATGGCGGTAGGCGATAAAATTGTATCAGTTTTCAACGGTGCTGCAGATAAAGATGCTTACGAAGAAATTACTCACATTAGCGAGCAGTTAACGCATAAGATTGAATATGATGATGCTACCAAACGTTTGCACGGCTTGTACCAACAGGTAAGAGATATTCGTGAAGCTGGTGAAGGCACAGAAAAATTAGCTGAAATTTTTAACGAATTAAAAACTAGTTTCCGTTACGATTGGCTTTGTGCAATGCAGATTTTAGAGATTTTGCAGCATACAGCAACTAATCCGTCGTTAGAAAGCGAAGTGAGGATCTATCTCGAAATGAAAGCAGCTAATGAAAAAGAACTGAGCAAGCTAATCAATGATGGTTTTCATGTAATTGCTAACCCAGTAACACAGTTGATTACTGTAGAGGATTAGTATTTAAATAAACTTACGAAGTTTTTGAAACTTCGTAAGTTTATACCTTACTTTAATTATTCTTCTTTACGTATTTCGTTAAGATCACGATCATTTGCTCATTGATTTTACCTTCAATCTGCTCATTGTTATCATGAACTAACCTAATTCTTTTTACAACCGTACCTTTTGGCGCACTAAAATTAGTGCCTTTCACATCCAGAGCTTGCGTTAAAACTACAGTATCACCATTCTCTAACACGTTGCCAAAGGCATCTATATGAACCGCAGCAGTTTCTAATCCACTCATTCCCCACTGGATCACGTCTTCATCTAAATCAACCATGCTCAAAACGCCGCTTGCCCAATCTTCGTCTTTATAACTTTGTAGAATACGATAACTCAACGCTTGTACACTTGGCTCTGGGTTCCAAATACTTCCCTCAATTACTCTCCAATAAAAACTCTGGTCTGTTGCCTCTACATTTGTTAGGCAATCGTTACACAAAGCAACCTGATTTTCAATTACATCATCTTTTTTTGGACTTACCACATAGGCGTTTACAGCTTCTGTTTTATTGCACAACTCACATAATCCCCCACTGCGTTCTTTTAGTTTTTCTAACATGTCTTTTTCGAATTCAAGCGGCGAATTTACTCATTTAAGTTGATCAGCATCAAAAATGTAGCGTTAATCATTTTTTTAAACTGCAAATGCGAAACATTTATAATCCCTATCTTTGCCGCTCAAATTAGTTGTTATGAATATCATCATTACGGGAGCCAGTAGCGGCATAGGTTTCGAAGCAGCATTAGAATTTAGTTTAGACACTAAAAATAAAGTAGTATGTATTGCACGTTCGGCCGACAAATTGCGCAAACTTCATGAAATTGCAAAAAGCATTACTCCAGAATGCACTTTGCTACCTGTAGCTTTTGATTTAGTGAATGATGATTACAATGCGCTTATTCCTTTTATTGAGCAAAGACTTGGAACTGTAGATATTTTGATTAATAATGCTGGTGCTTTAGTTAACAAACCAATACTAGAAACTACTGAAAGTGATTTAGCAGAAATGTTAGAACACAACGTAATAAGCCATTTTAAAATGACCCGGTATATGCTACAGTTCATGTCTGTAGGTGCTCACATTGTAAATATTGGTAGCATGGGAGGCTTTCAAGGAAGCGTTAAATTTCCAGGACTAGCGGCTTACTCTGCTAGTAAAGCTGCTTTACATACCTTAACAGAATGTATGGCTCAAGAGTTAATACAGACTGGCATTAAAATTAATTGCCTAGCGTTAGGATCTGCTCAAACCGAAATGCTGGAAGCGGCATTTCCGGGATATGAAAGCCCTGTGATGGCCTTTGAAATGGGCAAGTACGTTGCAGATTTCGCTAAAACAGGACACAAGTTTTTTAACGGGAAGGTGTTGCCAGTAGCGGTTACCACTCCATAAATCGCTAAAACGACTATATCTAGCTAATATCATTTTTTGGCAACAATATTGCTACTAGCCAATCTAATTAAAATGAAAACTAAAATTAATTAGAATGGAAAACAACGTTACTACTGCAGACAATGGCAAGACCGCCTCAATTATCAGCTATTTTACCATCATTGGCTGGTTAATCGCATACTTCGCTATGCACAAAGACAATAGAACTGAATTAGGTAGCTATCAACTAAGGCAAACGCTTCTTTTAAACATTGCTGCTATTGTATTGGGTTGGGGCTTAGGCTTCGTACTCGGTATTTTAATTACCACAACAGGAATTTTTTCACTTGTTTCCATTTCTTACCTAGTTCAATTAGGCATTTTCATCATTTGGTTAATTGGATTAATTGGCGCTATTAATGGCCAGAAAAAACCGATGCCAATTATTGGAGAGAAAGCACAAACGATGTTTGCTTCTATATAAAATGAAGTTCAATTTTTATAAAATAAGCCCTAGCATACGTTAGGGCTTATTTTTTGCTCCACAACCAACAAGTTTTCAACATTTTATACAAGTGTTTTCTTTTTTTAGTTAAGTTTGAAACAATGAAGAAAATACTTTTAACCATCTTTTTGCTCGGTAGTATAGCTTTCAGCTCTAAAGCGCAAGACAATGTGTCTTTAACTGTGCAATATCAAAAGATGATGGAGAAAGTGATTGGCCGTATTCCAGAGGTAGCCAATTCTACATCAAATAAAATCATGGACTTTGCCAAATCACTAATTGGAACTAGATATCGCTATGCGTCTAGCAATCCCGAAATTGGTTTTGACTGTTCTGGTTTTGTAAGCTATGTTTACAAGCAATTCGGTTTTACAGGAGCTCGCTCTTCGGCAGATTTTGCTAAAAAAGGCAAAGCCATCAAACTAGCAGATGCTAAAGTTGGTGACGTGTTAGTTTTTACCGGCTCTAACTCGAGAGTAAGAAGACCTGGACATGTAGGAATTATCTATTCAATTGACGAAGAAGGTAAAATCAAATTCATTCATTCTTCTTCTGGCAAAGCTAAAGGCGTAACCATTACCGATTTAGAAGGCTATTACAAAAACCGTTTCTTAAAGGCAGTTACAGTGATGGAGTAAGCTAGTGATCAGGAATTAGGAACTAGATATCAGTCATGATGCTAAAGACCTTCAGCATTTCAGTCTTTTCAACTCATGCCTCATTAACTTTCGGACTTTCCTGACTAAAAACTTCCCGACTATTTAAAGCAATAACACCTTCAAAGCGTCTGCTACTTTTCCATAAGCAATTAGCTCTTTTGCAAACTCATGTAGCTCTCTTTCTCTGTTGGTTTCATCGCCAATGGTAGCATCTAAGATATCTTTCACGTTAGTGTTCCATTGCATATCGGAAACTTCCCCTTCTGTAGGCAACTGTTCTTCGTTACCTAACAAACCTAAATCGTTACCTGTAAGTACTTTTGAACGACGAACTGAAAGCGGTAGTGCATCTACACCAATCCCTAAAGTGGTTAACGGTTTTGGAACGGTAAACAAACTCTCTGGCGTAACCCGGCTGTACCAATTACCACCTAAACGAGCTACTAAATCTATTTTCTGCTGATCGATCTTACCTTCCGCATCTAAAATTTCTTCTTTAACATGAATGATTTTAATCTCGGCTAGCACTAAATTTCCAGCCCCATGTTGATCGCCCAAAGGGATGATTTGACTTACTACACATTCTAACGATACAGGTGCTTCAGCAACTCTTGGTGGTTTTACCAAATGCGATGTTTCCATAGTAAAACCTGATTTATCAAATTCGTTTACGCCTTTGCCGTATTCCGTACTCGATAAACTGGTTTGCTGCACCATCGCATAATTCACAATATTGATGACACACTCCCCCACTTCTTGCACATTTTCTAAAGTATGCTTGGTGGTGTTATCTCTTACCCTACGTGCTGGTGAAAAAATACAAACAGGCGGATTGGTACTGAAAAGATTAAAAAAACTAAACGGGCTGAGATTGACATTGCCTTCTGCATCTACTGTTGAAGCTAAACATATAGGACGTGGTGCAATGGCGTATTGCAAGTAGTTCTGCAATTGCATTGGAGAAAGGTCTTCGCATTTTAGTGTTAGCATGATGTGGGGTTGAAATGTTTTAAGGTTGGAAAGTTTAATATTGTTTTGAGCGCTGTCATCCTGAGCTTGTCGAAGGATTTTTAATATATTTTGCAGACGCTTCGACAGGCTCAGCGTGACACTGAACGAAAGGCAAAGGTTACAAAAATGCACCACTGCTGTCGGATTTAGCGTAGAAAGGTTTACCTCTGTAACCTAAACCTGATAGCAGCGGCACGCAGTAGAGCGAATAGCAGGGCCTTCGTAACCGAAACGCACTAAACCCTGCTTTTCAAATTTTATTTTTTAAGTGCTAGTATCGAAAAATCAGTATCTACTTTGGTAATATTGTTAGTCAAAGCACCCAATCCAGTAATTTCCATTTCTACATGATCATCTGGTTGCAGCCATTGAACTTGATAATTCGGATCGTTCAACAAACCTGTGCCATTTAATTCCAAGAAACAGCCCGTGCCCACAGTTCCCGAACCAATCACATCGCCAGGCAAAATATCTACACCATACGCACAGCGTTCAATAATCTCTGCAAAAGTCCAATCCATATCGGCCATGTTACCGCTAGAAACCTCAATACCATTTACCTTACATGTCATTTTAAGGTTGTAAGCATTTCCAACATGGTTTTCTTTTGCAGCTACTTTATATTGTTCCAATTCATCTGGTGTTACCAACCAAGGACCAATTACAGTAGAAAAATCCTTTCCTTTTGCTGGGCCAAGATTTAACAGCATCTCTTCCATTTGCAAAGTACGGGCACTCATATCGTTCATAATGGTATAACCCGCAATGTACTCATCAGCTTCCGAAGCTTTGATATTACGTCCTTTTTTACCGATTACCACAGCTACTTCCAATTCAAAATCTAGCTTTTGGAAATGATCTGGCATACATTCAATTTCGCCTGGACCTTGAATGGCGTTGTGGTTAGTAAAATAGAAAATTGGATATTGGTCGAACTCGGCAATCATATCTACCTTACGATTTCTACGGGCCGCAGCCACGTGCTGCCTGAAAGCATAACCATCTCTACACGAAGTTGGGTGTGGAACTGGAGCTAACAATTCGTAAAAAACCTCTTCCTTTGGAGCCAATGAGCCGTCTAAAATATCCTGATTAACTTTTTTAGCTCTTTCCATTAAAGGCTCGCCACCTTCTAAAAAAGCGTTCATGTTATCGGGGATCAGTTTATCGCAAGAATTAAGATTATAGATATGACCATTTGCATAAATGCCTAAATGCTCTTTATCTTCTGTTTTATAGGATACAAGCTTCATTTTTAAATAATTTAGTTAGCGATGTCAATATCCACATCCCAATGGAACAACAATATTTATTGGAGATGGTTTATAATTGGATGTGGTCAAAGCTATGAAAGGAGTTTGGGTTTTCCAAAAGCTGTACAATGTTATTATTTTTTATTTTATTAACCACCTAAGACACATAAGAGCATCTTAGTTTAAGCAATTCCTAAAATGACCTAAGGTGACTTAGATGGTAAAGTTTTAAAAGAGAAACATGATGTTTGAAACATTGATTTTAAAAAGCTAATTTTACAAAAGCAAAATGAATGAGATTTTCCCATATCACAACCATTGTGTAGCAGAAGTATTTTCTGCCTACCGATATGCGTTGCTATCTAAGTTGATTTTCGCACAATATTCTTTATAGATAATTTACATCTATTCTCAACGTTTTTAAAACGTTCCGAAAACGCTTTCCGTTATTATTCGTTATATTTAATTCTAACCAAATTAACCGTATCATATGCCAATTTATCACACTTTAGGAAGTATACCTCCTAAAAGACATACCGTTTTCCGTAAGCCAAATGGCGATTTATATGCCGAAGAATTGGTTTCGACCGAAGGTTTTTCGAGTTTATACTCCTTGGTTTATCACTGCCATCCGCCTACTATTGTAAAAGCGATTGGTGAACCTTACAATGTAGAGCCTAAGATTGCGAGGGAAAAGCATTTGCGCCATACGAGTTTGCTGGGTTTCAATGTGAAACCGGAAGATGATTATTTGCAAAGCCGTAAGCCTGTATTGGTAAATAGCGATTTGCACATTTCTTTGGCAGCTCCTCGAAAATCGATGACTGATTATTTTTACAAGAACAGTCAGGCAGACGAGGTGATTTTTATTCACGAAGGAACGGGGAAATTAAAAACTGGCTTTGGAGAAATTGCTTTCGAATACGGAGATTACTTAGTTGTTCCTCGTGGCACGATTTACCAATTGGAATTCAATGATGAGAAAAATCGCTTGTTCATTGTTGAGAGTTTCAGTCCAATTCGTACCCCAAAAAGATATAGAAATGCTTTTGGACAGTTAGAGGAACATTCTCCATTTTGTGAGCGAGATATCAAAAGACCCCAAAACCTACAAACCTTTGACGAAGCTGGCGATTTTAAAGTACTGATCAAGAAGCAAGGGATCATGTATCCTTACACCTATGGTACGCACCCTTTTGATTTTGTAGGTTGGGATGGTTTTCATTATCCATGGGGATTTTCGATCCATAACTTTGAACCGATTACCGGCCGTTTGCACCAACCACCACCAGTGCACCAAACTTTCGAAGGACACAACTTCGTGATCTGTTCCTTTGTACCTCGAAAATACGATTACCATCCATTAGCAATTCCAGCTCCTTATAATCACAGTAATGTAGATAGCGATGAGGTTTTGTACTACGTAGATGGTGATTTCATGAGTAGAAAAAGTGTGGTGAAAGGACAAATTACTTTACATCCAGGCGGCATCCCTCACGGACCACATCCTGGAACAGTAGAAAAATCAATCGGAAAAGAAAGCACAGAAGAACTAGCCGTAATGATTGATCCTTTTAGACCATTAATGTTAACTGAAGATGCTATCGCAATTGAAGACGAAAGCTACCATAAAAGTTGGCAGGTGAACGTGGAGTAAAGTTGGAAAGTTATTAGTCTGGAAAGTCCGAAAGACATAACGACGAAATTACCTACACAAGATTTTTCCACTTATACAATTAAAAACATTAACATCCGATTTTTCGTTCTTCCGGACTTTCGGACTAATTAAAAACAAACAATGAGCACACAAACATTTGCAGAAAAAATAGCTAAGGCACAAGATTTCCTTCCCATTAACGGAACGGATTATATAGAATTTTATGTAGGTAACGCTAAACAAGCCGCACATTACTACAAAACGGCATTCGGTTTTCAATCGTTGGCTTATGCTGGACCAGAAACGGGCGTTAGAGATAGAGCATCTTACGTTTTACAACAAGGGAAAATCCGCTTGATTTTAACCACAGCGTTGAAGTCGGATAATCCTATCGCAGAACATGTAAAGAAACACGGCGATGGTGTTAAAGTATTGGCTCTTTGGGTAGATGATGCATATAGTGCCTTTGAAGAGACGACTAAACGTGGTGGAAAACCATATTTAGAGCCTCAAACTTTAACAGATGAAAATGGCGAAGTAAAAATGTCGGGCATTTACACTTATGGTGAAACCATCCATATGTTTATTGAACGTAAGAACTACAATGGCGTATTTATGCCAGGCTACAAAAAATGGGAAAGCGAGTACAATCCAAGCGATGCAGGCTTACTTTATATCGATCATTGTGTAGGCAATGTAGGTTGGAACCGCATGAACGAAACAGTAAAATGGTACGAAGATGTGATGGGCTTTGTGAACATTCTTTCGTTTGATGACAAACAAATCAACACCGAATATTCTGCTTTAATGAGCAAGGTAATGAGCAACGGCAATGGCTACTCAAAATTCCCAATCAACGAACCTGCTGAAGGTATTAAGAAATCTCAGATTGAAGAATATTTAGAGTTTTACGAAGGTGAAGGTGTACAACACATCGCGGTAGCCACTAATGATATCGTTAAAACCGTAAAGCAGTTGAAAGAAAGAGGTGTTGAATTTTTAAGTGCACCGCCACAAGCTTACTATGAAATGATGCCTGAACGTGTAGGCGAGATCGATGAAGAAATCAATCGTTTAAAAGAACTAGGCATTTTGGTAGATTGTGATGAAGAAGGTTATTTACTACAAATTTTTACAAAGCCAGTAGAAGATAGACCTACATTGTTTTTCGAGATCATTCAACGTAAGGGCGCACAAAGTTTTGGAGCTGGTAACTTTAAAGCCTTATTTGAAAGTCTAGAGAGAGAACAAGCATTGAGGGGTAATTTGTAATCGTCATATCGAGCGTAGTCGAGAAATCTTTGGATCTACTTTTTCAAAGATTTCTCCATACGCTTCGCTTAATCGAAATGATGGCAACGTTAATGCTAACAATGTCCAAGCAAATAATATAACACCACAAAAATCACAATGGTTGATACGCAACCGCCACCTAGTTTCCAAGCGCCCCAACCAGCAAATATTGTTCTAAAAAAGTTGTTCATATCTTAAGTTTTAATTTGATTAGATAACCAAGCAACTTGCAGAAAGGTTTTCGAATGCTTCAAAAACCTCTCATCACTCAATAGTTACATTAAAAAGTGCAATACCAAACATCTGTTAGCCATATTTTGTTATTTTTGAAATTCGCTAATGGAAAAAACTGCAGCCCTCAAAAATTCTAAGCTTTTTCATTTTTGTTTTCATTTACAAAAAGCATTTGTCCTATATCAAAAAAATGATCCCTTACGCTTAGCTGGGGCAACTGCATTTTTCGCAAATTTCGCTATCCCTCCTATCTTACTGATACTTATTAGGTTATTTGGTTTTTTTGTAGATAGAAGAATTTTAGCTACCCGTTTGTTCGACCGTATATCAGAAATTTTAATTCCGAGCAGTACCAATCAAATTAAAGATACACTCAAAAATATCCGGGGGGTTGACCATAATTGGTGGGCTACCGTATTAACTTTTGTGTTTTTTATTTTCGTTGCTACTACCCTTTTCAATGTAATTAAAAACTCGGTAGAACAGATTTGGAATATTGGCAGAGATGATAAAACAGGCTTTATATTCAGCTTGAAAATAAGAGCTAGGTCTATGATCATTATTCTCTTGGCAGGAATTTTATTCTTTGTAGGCTTGGTGACAGACAGTATTCAAGCTTTTGTAAGCTCTTATTTAAACAGTACCGCTCCAAACTTTGGCAAATGGTTGCTTTGGTGCTTAAATCAAGCGGCTTTTACCTTGATTGTAATGATTTGGTTCACCATCTTATTTAGATTTTTAACCAATGCAAGGCCAAGCTGGAAAATTGCGATGCAAGGTGGATTGTTAACAGCAGTTCTATTCAATATTGGAAAATACATACTTCGTATCATGCTGCCACTGAGCAATATCGAAAATATTTATGGTGCTTCCGGATCTATTATTCTCGTAATGTTGTTTGTATTTTATTCTTCACTAATTTTCTATTTTGGTGCTTGCTTTATCAAAGTAATTAGTGAGCGGAAAAGAAAAGATATACGCCCAATTAAGGGCGCACATGCTTATGAGTTAAAAGAAATTGTTTAGAAAAGCTTTAGTCCTAAGCCAAGTGTAAACATATTCAATTTCGTATCTGGATAACCGGCAGAATTAAGTTTAGATAAACCCAGCTCGTATCTCAAATCAACGCTAAGTTTGCCTACATCTAAGCCAGTTCCGAACTGCCAAGCAAATGCCTGATCTTTAAAGCTACCGCTGAATACGTTTGAAGCTGCATCGCCAAAACTTTGATCCTCATTTAAAATAAATGACACTACTGGACCGGTATTTAACCTAAAGCCAACGCCAGCTGCTCCAATTTTTGTACCTACCAAAACGGGAACATCTAAACTCGTAAATTTCACTTCGTTTTCTAGGCTACCACTTTTTAACGTTGTATTTTTGCCCGAAAGATATAATTCTGGCTGTAAATGGATACCCGCTGCGCCAATACGTGTCCAAATTCCGGCATAATAACCTGCATTGTTATCACTACCGAAGGTATTTTCTGTACTGAACTTAGATAAGTTAACCCCACCTTTTACACCAAATTGAAAAGAAGGAAGTATTTGCCCAAAAGCAAAAAATGCGGAGCAAACTAAAAAAGCTACCAGTGAAATTTTTTTCATAAAAATTAAAATTTAATAATATCAGTTAATTGTGAATGCGAATTTACTCCTTTTTAGAATGGGCAAGCGCACAAAAAAACATTGCACTTTAGAAAAGTACAATAACCTCAATTTAAAAAAACTAAGCTCTGGCTTCAACTTTTTCGAAGCCTTGCATTTCGAAAACAGCAAGTTTATCTAAAGAATTGAAATGTAGCGTACCGAAGAAATTGAAAATACCTTCGTCATTTTTACCTTCAATGCAAACAGATTCTTTTAATACAGAATTTTTAGGATTTCTTTTGCTTGAAAAAAGCATCTCTTCGTCCTGAATAATTACATTTTTTGCTTCGATTGCAAAATCATTTAATAGGGCCAAAAAAGCCTTACCATTCAGTAATAGTTCTTTAATATTCATAACCCAAAAATTTAAAATGAAGATTAGTTTAAATGTAAACAAAAAATCCAAGTAGATAGTTCTTTAAACTTAACAAAATAATCGTTAAAACACTGATTATCTGACAAATATTTTTAAAACAAGTCTAAATCAACTCGAAAACTATTTAATTTACTTAGCATTTAGCGATATGAAGTACGCTGCAATGGCCTTAGTTAAATAAACCTGATGGAAATGAAAAGCCCGCAACCAAATGTTAATTTGGTGCGGCCTTGTAATGTACAGCAGGGCTATGCTTAAATAGCTGCTGTATCTATGCTTTTCTGATAGAAAGACTGTTACAAATTGATATAAAATATGTTTTGAACATAACCAGTAACGGTTCCCGTTTCTGCCGGCGCTACCTTCTCATCTACCAATAACTTACTTAATTGGTATTTCTGATCGGCTTTAAACTCAAAATCGAGTTTCATTGGATTATTATTACCTAATTTCAGGTAAATACTACGATTTGTTGCCGCAATGTTCTTGATAATTTCTGTGCTATGTAATTGAAAATAATTGAACTTCTCGTTCCCAAAAGAAAATGGCGGGCGAACATAGAAATACAGTTGCTTTAATGAGCCATTTGCTTCTTGGTAATACAATTGGATTGCCGTATTCGCAAAATAACCATTCGTAGCTGGATTTAGCATATCAGCACCTGCGGCATTTTTTACAACTAGTACAACAGTAGGTTCCACAATAGGAGAGCAGGCGCACAGCCTGTCGTTTTCATCCAGTTTTTTGCAACCTAAGTTGGCTAAAAATACGATTACCAATACTGCTAAAAATTTCTTCATCTTAGTTTATTTAAAAGGTTAGTTGAGGTTGATTTTATGCCAATACGTAGCTCGTCGATAATTCGCTACAAGTTTGAAACAAAAATCTGAAAACCCGAGCCTGCGCATTTTGTTCTATAGCCATGAATTGGAAAATAGGATGTTCGGGGTTTTACTACAAGGAATGGAAAGATTTTTTCTACCCGAAGGGGTTGACGCAAAAAGATTGGTTTAAATTCTATTGCGAACATTTTAATACGATTGAAATTAATTCGAGCTTTTATAAAATGCCGACAGTAAAATCGTTAAGAAAGTGGTATGATGAAAGTACAAACGATTTCTCATTTACCATGAAGGCCCCTCGATTAATCACCCATTATAAACAACTGAAAGATTGCAGTACGGACTTAGCGGAATTTAACCAAATCATAAACGAAGGTTTACAAGAAAAACTAGTTTGTGTTCTGTTCCAATTTCCGCCGTCGTTTAGTTTTACTGATGAAAAACTAGACAGACTAATCGAACTGCTTGCCAACTTGCCTTCGAAAAAAGTTGTCGAATTTAGGCATAGCTCCTGGTGGAACGAAGATGTTTATCGGAAGTTAGGCTCAAGCCAAATTATTTTTGCAGGACAGAGCTATCCCTCAAATTTATCTGAAGAAATCATCAAAACTGAATCTACAATATATTATCGCTTTCATGGAAAACCTGTGTTGTACAAATCACAATATGAATTATCTGTTTTAGCAAACTTTGCGAGAAACATCCCTTCAGATACCAAGGAAGCCTTTGTTTACTTTAATAACACGTGGGGTTCAAGCGCCATCATCAATGCAGAGCAATTAAAAAGCTTGGTGACCTAGGCCGATTTGCCAGTTCTGCTCAATATAAAAACAGTGGATATAATGCACAACCCGCCTATCCAATCCACTGCGTAAAAGGGAACTTTTAACCAAATTACAGAAAGTACTGCTGCCGAAAGTGGCTCTGCGGAAGCTAATAAACTTGATTTTTGTCCGCCGATTAACTTTACAGCAGTTAAATAAGTGTAGAATGCAATCAGTGTTCCGAAAATGATAATGAAAGCTGCTGAAATAAAGCTGTAATTATCCCAAATACCTTCTACGTGCCAAGGGGCTTTGATCAATGAAAAGGCAATTCCGCCAATTAACATCCCCCAACCTACAATAGTTGCAGAATCGTATTTCTTTAATAATTTTACTGGCTGCAAAGTGTAGATAGCCAATGCTAGCGCTGATGCTATGCCCATCACGAATGCTGTTTTTGAGATGGAAAGTCTACTCAAATCGCCATGCGTAACTAACAAAAATGTACCGAAAACTGCTAGACCAATAGACAATACTTCTAGTGAGCGTGGCCATCTCTTATTTTTTAGGGCAAGGTAAATGGCAATCAAAACCGGGCCTGCAAATTGTAGGATGGTAGCGGTTGCCGCATTTGAATGTTTAATGGCAGCAAAGTAAGTGTATTGAACAGCAACCATCCCAGTGATACCAAAAACAATAAGTTGAAGAAAATCTTTCTTGCTGTTTAAAATAGCAAAGGTACTTTTGAGATCTCTTGCTGCAGAAAATAACAATAGCAGACTTCCAGAAATCAGCATTCTAACCGAAATGAGCCACTCAACGTTCACGCCTCTCTGCTGAAAAAGAAACTGTCCGAAAGTTCCAGATACACCCCATAAAGTAGCCCCAACAATTGCCAATACAAATCCTTTCATTTGCTTGTTCATTTTTGGAGTTTCCTTTAATTCATTGGAGATAAGAATTGAGCTATCATCTTTTAAGATCAACACGTCTTCTTTAGCAGGATTGGTTTCTAACATTTCTTTAATCTGATTTAATGCAAAATTAATTACCTAATAGCGAATTAATTCTTTAAATTTCATCCACTTTTTGCAATTTTGTTTCATTTCAAACTCAAAATGACTGAACTAGACTCTTTCGATATTTCGATACTTAATTTGCTACAGGCAGATAATTTTACGCCACAACGTGATATTGGTGATAAAATAGGCTTATCTGCAGCGGCCGTACAGCGAAGAGTGAAAAGATTGACGGACACGGGCTTCATTATTTCCAATACGTCTGTGCTAAATAGCCAGAAGTTAGGTAACCTGATTACCATTTGCGTAACCGTTGCAATGGAGAATGAAAAGATAGAGTCTATTGACGAAGCAAAATCTCTGTTTAAAAGCTGTCCAGAAGTACAGCAATGCTATTACGTAACTGGAGATACCGACTTCATTTTGATCGTTGTGGTTCCGTCCATGCATTATTACGAGCAGCTTTGCAGACGACTGTTTTTCGCAAACCCCAATATTAAAAGGTTTAGGAGTTTTATAGCAACGGATTTAATTAAAATAGGATCTACCATTACCTTAGATCATTTGAGAGCGCCACGAAGCAAATAGCTAAAACAGCGGCTTAAACATTTCGCATCGTAGAAGTGTTATCTCCTTCGATGGAAAAACTTCAACAATCTGTTTATGTGCTTTTATTCTTTACTTTAGGTTTCACTGGACTTTACTTCTCTGCGCCTTTTGTAATTCCGGTAGTGCTTGCCGCAGTTTTATCAATGCTGTTCATCCGATTATGTAATTATTTCGAGAGCAAAGGGATGAGCAGAGCTGTAGCGGCGTTGGCTTGTATGTTTATTTTCATCACAAGTATTGCATTTATTCTAGTATTGTTATCGATCCAGCTATCTAGTTTGGCAGAAAATATAGACGAAATGAAGAACAGGCTGTACAATCTGTTCAATAATTTACGTAAATGGATTAATGATACTGTAGGTATTGATGCCAAACAACAAAAAGAAATTATCGACAAAAGTGGCGGGAACACTAGCGAAATGTTGTTTTCTTTCGCTTCTGGAATGATGAGCGTTGTCATTAACTCGGTGCTGGTGTTAGTTTACATGTATTTATTCTTATTGTATCGAAACCACATTAAGCGCTTTATTTTAAAATTAGTTGCTCAAAAAGAGAAAGAAGATACAGATGAAGTAGTGCATAAAGCAGGCAAAGTTTCTCAAAAATACTTAAGTGGATTGGCCGCCATGATCGGTATGCTGTGGGTAATGTACGGCATTGGTTTCAGTTTGGTTGGCGTAGAGAATGCTATCTTTTTCGCCGTGTTATGCGGTTTGCTAGAGATTATTCCTTTTGTAGGTAATTTAACTGGCACTTCTATCACGGTTTTAGCGGTACTGGCACAAGGTGGTGGTAGCGACAAAATCATTTTCGTATTGCTAACCTATTTTGTGGTTCAGTTTGTGCAGACTTATATTTTGGAACCATTGGTTGTTGGTGAGCAAGTTAATATTAATCCCTTGTTTACCATTATGGCAATTGTTTTGGGCGAAATGATTTGGGGCATTGCCGGTATGATTTTGGCAATTCCGTTGTTAGGGATGGTGAAGATTATCTGTGATAGTCATCCAGATTTACAACCTTATGGCTTTTTGATTGGGCCAGAAAACCCTAGGAAACGTAGAACGAGTTTTATTGACTATGTAAAACGCTTGTTCACGAAGAAGGACTAAACAATTTGCGTTTTTCACGAACTTACATACCAATATACAACCATTTAAGACATATAAGAACATTTAAGTTATACAGGACTGCCTTTGTTCATTAAACCTGATTGTAATGAAAAGCCCACAGCCAAGCGTAGCGAGGCGAGGACTTGGAATGAAAAGCAGGGCTACTTTACCGATGTAAAATTGCCATTTTCTAAAAAACACAAAATTTGTGTAACGAAATTACCTTTTTGCTATCTTATCATCGAAACTAAACGATAGATATGTTAAGCGTAAAGAATATTGTAAAGCAGTATGCTACGCACCGTGCCTTAGATAATGTGAGTTTGGAAGTAGAGAAGGGCAAAATTTTCGGGCTTTTGGGTCCAAACGGTGCTGGTAAAACCTCCCTCATTAGAATTATTACCCAAATTACCGCTCCAGATAGTGGCGAAGTTTTTTTTAACGGCGAGCGCCTCAACACCAAACACATTTCGCAAATTGGTTACCTACCAGAAGAACGCGGTCTTTACAAAAAAATGGAAATTGGCGAACAGGTACTTTACCTTTCTAAACTGAAAGGATTGGACAGTGCCGAGGCTACCAGACGCATCAGGTATTGGTTCGAGAAGCTGGAAATGAAAGATTGGTGGAGCAAAAAAGTGGAGGATTTGAGTAAGGGAATGCAGCAAAAAGTGCAGTTTGTAGCTACTGTATTGCACCAGCCTGAACTTATTATTCTAGATGAACCATTCTCGGGCTTCGACCCCGTAAATGCAGATATCATTAAAAATGAAATTTTAGAGCTGAACAAAAATGGAGCTACTTTCATTTTCTCTACGCACCGAATGGAAAGTGTAGAAGAACTTTGCGACAACATTGCGCTAATTAACAAATCACATAAAATATTGGACGGCACAGTTGACGAAATTAAGGCTAGCTATCGCAGCAATACCTATTGGGTAGAATATGAGGGTGATTACGCTGTTGCTAGTAACGATGTTTACGACGTTTTGCAGACTGAAAACGTGAAAGCAAATACTTTGGTGAAACTTCAGTTAAAAGAAAATCGTACGGCTAACGAGGCTTTATCGCTGCTTTTGCCGCACGTCAACATCCACCGTTTGGATGAAGTGATACCAACAATGAACGATATTTTTATTGAAAAAGTGAAAGGACAAAACCATGAATAAGATTTTACTCATTATCCAAAGGGAATATTTTTCGAGAGTAAAGAAGAAATCGTTCATTGTAATGACTTTCTTAACGCCACTGTTGATTGCCGGCGTTTATGCCATTATCGGATATTTCACTTACAAAGGAATTAAAGATACTCATGATAGTGTAGCAGTAGTGAGTAATAATAAAACACTGACCGAGAAGCTGCAAACGAATGATAATATTGAATACACTTATATCAACAAAAGCTTAGAAGAAGCGAAGAAAGCCATCGGCAAGGCAGATTACGATTACATTTTATATCTGCCTGAGTTTACTTTAGATGCGCCAAAAGGTATAGAACTATTCGGCACCAAACAAGCGGGCATGTCGCTAAACCGAAGAGTTTCTGGAGATATTGAAGAACTAATTAGAACCCAAAAACTGAAAGAAAGCGGCATTTCTCAAAGCGATTTAGACAAGCTGAAAACCAATGTCGATATATCAACTAAGAAAATTGCTGACACTGGAGCAGAAGAAGAATCGAGTGCTGGTGCAAGTACGTTTATTGCCTTTACTGCAGGTGTGTTGATGTTTATGTTCATCATGATGTACGGCATACAGGTGATGCGTGGTGTAATCGAAGAAAAAACCAGTCGTATCATCGAAGTAATGATTTCTTCAGTAAAACCTTTCCAACTGATGATGGGTAAAATTGTTGGTATCGCCTTAGTTGGCTTAACCCAATTTATGCTCTGGATTGTGTTGACTTTGGCCATCAGCACCGCAGCAGTAAGTTTATTTGTAAACAAGGATGACGTTAAAGAAATTGCCGCTGCCCAAGCGCAAAGTCAGGTGACGACTGCTAATCCAACGATGTCGGCTGCTGCTACACAAGCGGGTCCAATTGGCGATATCCAAAAAAGTTTAGCGGGCTTAGATGTAGGTAAAATTGTAATGGTATTTATCTTCTTTTTCTTAGGAGGATATTTATTTTACAGCGCATTGTATGCCGCTATCGGCTCTGCGGTAGACAGCGAAACCGAAACACAGCAGTTTATGATGCCGGTAATGCTGCCACTGTTGTTAGGTTACGCCTTGTCGCTAAGCGTAGTTACTAACGACCCTTATGGCAATACAGCCTTTTGGCTATCTATGATACCATTTACCTCTCCTATTGCCATGGTGGTGCGTATGCCTTACGGCGTTCCAACTTGGGAATTGGCTTTATCAATGGCAATTCTAGTAGCTGGTTTCTTGGGTACGGTTTGGATTGCAGGACGAATTTACCGCGTGGGTATTCTAATGTATGGCAAGAAAACTACTTTCAAAGAAATGTTTAAGTGGTTTAGGTATAAAAATTAGATTGAGGAACAAAGAACAAAGACAAAAGAATAAAGATTTCAATGCCTTTGCTAAAAGCATCTCTCTCCCATTTGGGGAGAGATGCCGAAGGCAGAGAGGGGTGTTGCAAATTAACCACTCATGACTTTAGGCGACTATGTAAAAAAGAGAAATGGCGTTCCGATAGGGCATCCTAAATCACTTGGTAACAACTTGTATCGTTCATTTGGCGCCAAAAACTTCACTACCTTTTGGACTTTCTGGAACCCAATTTTCGGATATTATTTAGGTTCAAAAATATTCAAACCATTAAAAAAAGTATTACCAATTGGTATTGCTTTGATATTAACTTTCATTTTTTGCGGACTAATACATGATTTAGTCACTACCTTGATTAGAGGCAAAATATCGCTATTCTTTACCATCTGGTTCTTCATTATGGGAACCACAATTACAATTTCCAAAAAACTATCCTACGATTTATCAACAGCATTGGATTTTGAGGGTACTAGCAAACGTGTCTATCATCACCATCTATTTAAACACTATCTTAGGCTTTTATTAAAAATGAGATGCCATTAAAACACTTATTCAAGGCCATATTAAATTGGCAAACCAATACCAACTCCGAGAAAAGATATATAAAAAACCATGCCATTAGCTTCGAAGGCAAATCTGATTTACAACTTTCAGCCGCCAAAGCTTTCAAAGGTGACCCTAGTTTACACAACCCCGAAGATTTACTTCTAAGCAGCTTAATGTCTTGCCACATGATGTCGTACCTTTATGTATGTAGCTTACATCAAATAAATGTATTAGCTTATACAGACAGTGCAAGTGGCACTTTAGAAACTGATGAAAAAGGAAGTGGAAGATTTGTAAAAGTTCACTTACATCCAATAGTGACCATAGATAATCCAGAACAAATAGAGTTAGCAAACTCGCTACATCAAAAAGCGAACGAATTATGTTTTATTGCTAATTCTTGCAACTTTAAAGTACTGCATACCGCAACCTGCAACATTGGTAAAAAATTATCTTAGCTTACAACAATAAAGTCGAAAATGAAAATTGCTGCCATAGATCTAGGAACCAATACTTTTCATCTCATCATCGCTGAGCAAGCGGAAAGTGAGATGAAGATCATCTACAAAACCAATAAACCCATTAAACTAGGTGAAGACATCACCAAAGAAAACAAAATTATCCCTACGGCTTTTGAGCGTGGTATTAATTGCCTAAAAGAGTTTAAAGCAACGCTAGATCAATATGGAGTTACCAAGATTAGAGCGGTGGCTACTTCTGGCGTTCGCAGTGCCAGCAATGGAAAAGATTTTATAGATACTGTGAAAGAAGAAACTGGAATTCTCATTGATATTATTGACGGAGAGGAAGAAGCAAACCTCATTTACGAAGGTGTAAAATACAGTGGTGCTATTCAAGGCAAATCATTGATTATGGATATTGGAGGTGGCAGCACTGAGTTTATTTTCTGCGATAAGAAAGGATTTTATTGGAAAAAGAGCTTTGATATTGGCGCTGCTCGGTTAATGCAGAAATTTTTCAAATCAGACCCGATTAGTTTGGAAGATCAAGAGCAAATTAAAATCCACCTGAAGGAAAATCTAGCTGAATTAATTGAATTTGGAAAAGATTTTGGAGCTACTACCTTAATCGGCTCTGCTGGCGCTTTTGAAACTTATGCCGAAGTAATAGATCCAGCTATAAATATTCATGAAATTCCTAATTCGCTTATCGATATTGATGCTTATCATCAATTGAGTAAGAAGCTGATTGGTTCTAGCCATCAAGAACGTAGCGAAATTCCCAACCTTATTCCATTACGTGTAGATATGATTGTAATGGCTTCGATGATTACGGATTATGTTTTGGCTGAGCTTAATCTTAAAACCATCATCTTATCTACATATGATTTGAAAATGGGAGTTTTACAAAAACTTTACTAGGCCTATCGTCATTTTGACCGATTGTAAGGAGTGGAGAAATCTTTGGATTGATTTAATCTGACTAAAAGATTTCCCTGTTACGCTGCGCTTCAGTCGAAATGACGGCAAACCTAAGCTTATAACGTAGAACTTAATACTTACATCCTAGCCCTACTTAAACCTAATCGCTTTTAGCGGACTTATTCTACTCACCAACATAGATGGAACGATCAAAACCAAAGTACAAATCAAGATAGTCACTCCGTTTAGTAATAGAACATCAGTTAAATGGACTTCAATTGGCACATAATCCAGGTAATAGTTAGCTTGGTCGAGCTTGAACAAATGCGTGTATTGTTGTAGGTAACAAAGTCCAAGTCCTAAAATATTCCCTAATAAAAGGCCTAAGCCAACTAAATAAATTGCATTGTAAAGGAAAATCTTCATCATTTTGGTATTAGACATGCCCATTGCTTTTAAAATACCTATCATATTAGTTCGCTCTAAAATCATAATCAGCAATGCCGTAATCATGTTAATTACCCCTACAATCAGCATCAAAATTAAAAGTACCCTAGTATTTACATCTAATAAAGACAACCAAGTAAATATTTCTGGTGTACTTTCCTCTACCGATCTAGATCTTAATTTCAGTTCTAGTTTAGCGTAAACATCATCAGCAACTGTCTTTAGAATTTTAAAATCTTTGATACGGACTTCTATACCACCAGTTTCTTGGGCTTGCCAATTATTGAGACGTCTAATCAAGCTGAGGTCTCCAATTACAAAACCTTTATCCAAATTTTCGATACCGATGTGATAAATTCCGACTATGGTTAACTTTCGTTTTCTAGGTGGGTTCTGCACAAAGTGCATGATGAAACTATCTCCAGTTTTCAACATCAATCGCTTTGCAGTATAATCTGAAATCATCACTTGCTGAGCAGATTTAGTACTGTCAGCAAAATCAATGACTTTACCGCTCACCAAATGCTTTTTGATGTAATCCCAATTGTATGTAGCATCTATGCCTTTAAAATTTATGCCTTCTACCTCACCATTTGCAACAATAATGGCAGGCTTAGTAGCGAAAGGATAATAGGCAGCAATTTCCTTGTTATTCTTAAGGTTGTTTAATGTAGTATCGTTAGGTACAAATGGAGATTTCTCAAAAGAACCATTCAAATCATATCTATAAATCTGGATATCGCCTACGAAACCTCGTACCTTGTCTTGGATTTCGGTTTTAAAGCCTTTGATAATGGCTACCGAAAGGATCATTACAGCTAGGCTTAGCATTACACCAACGATAGCGATACGCACGATCAACTTTGAAAAGGTTCGTTCAGCCTTCAAGGAAATACGGCTCGATATGAAATACGCTACATTCAACTTTTTTGCAATATTTTGTAACTTAGCAACAGTGCTAACTCAGTTCTGTTTTAGTCCACACACGCTTAAAAAACCTAAAAATGAACAAATCGATTGTATTTTTAAAGCTTTTCTTAGTTGCGTTTGCATTTACAGCTTGCGGACAAAGCAGCAAAAAAACGCAGAAAATCAAACCAGCCATCAATCAAAGTCGAGTTGCTACGCAGTTTAAAACTGGTGCAGAGCAAACCGAACTTTACCTTCCATTACTAAAAGGTAAACGGGTGGGCATGGTGGTTAATCCAACATCTATCATTGGTAAAACAACTACCGTAGACAGCTTGCTAAAACGCGGTGTAAAAATAGTAAAGATTTTCGGTCCTGAGCATGGTTTTAGAGGTAATGCTAGTGCGGGTATGCATGTTGATAATGAAACTGATGCTAAAACAGGGATAAAAGTGGTTTCCCTTTATGGTAAACAAAGTACACCTAGTAAAGAAAACTTAGCAGATATTGATGTCATGATTTTCGACATTCAGGATGTGGGTGTTCGTTTCTACACTTACATTAATACGCTACAACGTGTAATGGAAGCTTGTGCTGCTAACGACAAGGAAGTCATGATTTTCGATAGACCAAATCCGAATGGTTTTGTGATTGACGGCCCAATTTTAGATCCTCAGTTCAAATCGGGCATTGGTTTCCAGCCAATTCCAGTAGCCCATGGCTTAACTGTTGGAGAATATGCACAAATGTTAAATGGAGAAGGTTGGTTAAAAGATAAATTGAAGTGCAAAATCACTGTAATTAAGAATGCCAACTACAATCATGATATGCCTTACGAATTGCCCGTTGCACCGTCTCCAAACCTAAATACAGCACAATCTATTTTGTTGTACCCAAGCACCTGCTTATTTGAAGGCGTTTATGCCAACTTAGGAAGGGGAACTCAATTTCCTTTCACCGTATTAGGCGCTCCATACTATAAAGGCATTTACGAGTTCTCTTTTAAGCCGGTCGGCATTAAAGGAATGGCAGAAACACCTCTTTTTAAAGATCAGGTTTGTTATGGTATCGACCTAAGAAATTATGACACTTCCATCTTTAGAAAAACGAGGCAAATCAACATCCAATGGGTAATGGAACTTTACAAAGCATCACCTAAAAAAGAAACTTTCTTCGACTCTAAACTGAGCAATCAGTTACTACCTATCGAGAGATTAATTGGCGTTGCCGATTTTAGGAAACAGATAATAGCTGGTAAAAGCGAAGCTGAAATTAGAGCTAGCTGGGAACCTGGTTTGAGCAAGTACAAAGAAATGAGGAAGAAGTATTTGTTGTACCCTTAAGTTATAGGTTTAAAGTGATACGTTTTAAAGTTTACCGACCTAAAACTTATCACTTTAAACCTTTTATCACCAAGCCTGGTCGCCCACTAAAGGCACAAACCTAAAAGTATCTAATTCTATCCTATCGTATTCGTTCTCGCTAACGCGGATTACTGTAATCATCTTCTGAGATTTTTCATCTCCTACCGGGATCACCAAAATACCACCAATTTTAAGCTGCTTTAATAATATTTCTGGCACGAAAGGCGCACCTGCAGTAACGATAATCTTTGCATAAGGCGCATGGGCTTCAATTCCCTTCGAGCCATCACCCAAAAAGAAATTAGCTTGATAACCCATTCCAGGTAAAACCTTAATGGTTCTATTGTACAAGTTTTCCTGACGCTCGATAGTAAAAACATTTGCTCCAAGCTCTAACAGAATACAAGTTTGATAACCTGAACCAGTACCAATCTCTAATACTTTATCTCCTTTTTGTATATGTAATAACTCTGTTTGATAAGCTACAGTATATGGCTGTGAAATGGTTTGTCCGTCTCCAATAGGAAAGGCGATATCTTTATAAGCCTGGTTCCAGAATGTTTCATCGAAAAAGAAATGACGCGGAACTTTACCTATCGCCCTAAGTACTTTAGCATCAGATATTCCTCTTTCTTTTAAGATTTCTACAAGTTTTTTTCTTGCTCCCTTTTCTCTATAATTATCTACAAACTTATACGCCATTTGCGTCAAAAATAGCTTTAAAGTCGGTATTTAACGAAGCTGAGCACTATAATTTTTACCAACAATGAGATGTGTAAACAAAATAGCTATAGCTAAATGCCAAACAATTAATTTAATAACGCCATAAAAGCACTAGGGTAACAAATAATTTATATTTTTGCGCTATCAAGATCGTTTGCATGAATAGATTTATACTTGTTATTGCTTCATTATTGATTAGCCTCTCAGCTTTTTCCCAAGTAGATGGAAATTATAATTACAGTGTTGGTGTACGAGGCTATAGCTTGATGCAAATGCCTAAAATTTTACAGCAAACCACTACTGACGATTATACCAATATGTGGTTAAATGGCGGTATCATTAAATTTAACGACAATCAAATTGCGTTTAGGATCAGTGGGCACTATCTATTTAAAAGAGATTTGACTTTTGCTAATAAATGTGACGATTGCGAAACTGCCAAAGGCAATATGACCGACTATGCTATTAAATTCGGTTTCGAGAAAAACTTCAATTATTCTGTAATACAACCTTATTTTGCTGCCGACCTCGGTTTCAGATCACACAGCTTTAAAGGAAATGTTACACCTGATCATGCTTCAAGCCTTAATATTCCTTATTCTGCAATAACAACTAAAACTGGCGGCGTACTTAGTCCTACGTTGGGTATAAAAGCAAATGTACTTAGCCAGGTTAGCTTCTTCGTAGAGTCTAGTATGGATTTCTATTACGCCTACGAGCGTCAGGAAACTATTTTCAGCGATGCTGCCAATACAAGAACCTTTGCCAAATACAACAAGCTGGAGACCTTGCTAAATCCAGTATCAGTTGGTATACAAATTCATTTGGTGAGAAGAAACTAGTACGGATCTACGTCTATTTGCGTAATTACACTTCTGAAATCTTTCTGAGCATTGAAATCCTTTATGGTATCAAGCAACACGGTTTTCACTTTTTGCATGGCTGCTGTACGCTCAATTTTAAGTATAATTTGCTTGATGTAATAGTTCCTCACCCTAGAAACCAATGGCTGCTCTGGGCCTAAAACTCTTGCACCCAATTGTGCTCTAAGATTTGTGGCTAAAGTTTGGGAAGCAATGTTTAGTACATTTGCATCCTTATGCTTCACGTTAATGAAAATTAGTCGAGAGAAAGGTGGATAGTTAAACTGTCTGCGCTCTTCCAATTCATCTTCATACATTTGCTGGTAATCATTATTCATCACTTGCTTAATGATACGGTGGTCGTCAGCATAGGCCTGAATACAAACTTTACCTTGCTTATCTCTTCTCCCAGCCCTTCCAGCAACCTGAGCCAACAACTGATAGCTACGCTCAAAAGCCCTAAAATCTGGGAAGTTCAACAAAGTATCTGCATTAATTACGCCTATTAAACTCACATTTTCAAAATCCAAGCCTTTGGCAACCATCTGGGTTCCAATCAGGATATCGTTTTTCTTTTCCTGAAAATCAGTGATGATCTGCTGCATGCCATTCTTTGTACGGGTACTATCCAAATCCAATCTTGCAATTTTAGCATCAGGAAAAATTAGGCTTAATTCTTCTTCTATACGTTCGGTTCCAAACCCCTTCTGCTCCACATGCACAGAGCCGCATGCCGGACAAACATTGATGCTACTTTGATGATAACCACAATAATGACAATGCAATTTACCACTAGATTTGTGATAAGTTAAGCTTACATCGCAGTTTACGCACTTTGGCGCATAACCACAGGTAGCACAAATCAAAATCGTAGCGTAGCCCCTACGGTTTTGGAACAAAATCACCTGCTCCTTCTTTTCTAAGGCATCGGCAATGTCATCAACCAAAACACTCGTAAAGTAAGATGTCATTTTCTTACGCTTAGTTTCTTCAGCTATACTTACCACCTCTTGTAAAGGTAACTGTACACCTCCGAAACGTTCAGTTAACTCTACTAAACCGTATTTGTCTGTTTTGGCATTATAGTAACTTTCCAAAGACGGCGTAGCCGATCCTAGTACTACTTTTGCTTGGTGCAAATGCGCCAGATAAATAGCCGCATCCCTAGCTTGGTATCTTGGAGCAGGATCATATTGTTTATAGGAATTCTCATGCTCTTCATCCACTACAATCAACTTCAAATCTGTAAAAGGTAATAGCACTGCAGATCTAGCACCAAGAACAACCTGATAGGCACCATTAATAAACTTATTCCAAATCTCTACACGTTCGTTATCATTAAATTTAGAATGATAAACGCCAATTTTATGTCCAAAATAAAGTTTTATTCGCTCTACAATTTGCGTAGTTAAAGCAATTTCTGGAAGCAAAAACAATACTTGTCCACCGCTAGCAATTGCCTCTTCAATTAATTTGATATAAAGCTGAGTTTTACCAGCGGCAGTAACACCATGTAGCAAAACCACATCCTTAGTTTCAAACTGTTGTTTAACTTTTGTTAATGCCACTTTCTGATGGTCGCTTAATTCGAAATTGATATCGAATAACTCGCCATCACTACTCAATCTACTTACAGGCCTCTTCTCTATATTAAAGATTTCCTTGTCAGTTAAAGCTTTTAAAGCAGCTTGGCCGCTTCCACTTTCTTCTATCAACTGATTTTTAGCTACAAAACCTTTATCCTTGCTTAATTTCAGATAGGCTAACAAAGCATCCAATTGTTTGGGCGCTCTCTCCAGCTGTTCAAAAAGCATTCTTAAATTAGCCTCTTCATGGTAGAAATCATTTAGCCTTACAAACGATTTCAACAAGGGTTTGTACTTGTCAACAACCTCTTCGGCTGCAACAATTACCTCCTTAGCAATTAAAGAATTTACAATAGGATATACTGTTTTCTGCCCCAAGAGGCCAGCTACTTCATCAATACTGATGCGATGCTGCTTATGTAGCACCTCAAAAATGATTTGCTCCTTATCGTTTAGATCTAAATCGCCCGGGAGCTCATCTTTTAGCAACAACACTGTTTCACTCGCCAATTTTAAGCCTGTAGGTAGTGCGGCAGACATTACATCGCCTTCATTACAGAGGTAATAGGAAGTAATCCAGTTCCAAAATTCAAATTGCTTTTCGGTTACTACCGGATAATCGTCTACAACATCAATAATGTATTTTGCTTGGTAATGTTCTGGCGGATTTTTACCAATACTTTTCACCAAAGCAGTGTAAATTTTGTGTTTACCAAACTGTACCACTACCCTTTTGCCAACAGCAACAACATCGTTAAGCTCAAAAGGTACCCGATAAGTATAGTTAATAGCTAAGGACAGCGGTAAAACCACCTCTACAAATAATGTGTCTCTCTCCAGAAAATCCGTCTCCGCAAAATTCATTATTTATCCTTTAATGCCGCCAAAAACAAGAAAACCCACCCTAGGATAAAACACAAACCCCCAATTGGCGTTATTGGACCTAATATATGTGCAAAAGATAAATGATAAGCATCTTTAAGAGCTAACAAATAAAGCGAGCCCGAAAAAAAGACAATACCTAGCGTAAAAAACAAAAACGAGAACCCAATTAATTTGTTTTTATAACGGGCAAAAGTAGACAAGTACAAGATAGCAAAAGTATGATAGAACTGATATTCTACTCCCTTTTGCCAAATTTCCAACTGACTTGTTGTTATGATGCTTTTTAACCCATGAGCACCAAAGGCACCCAGTATCACAGCTAAAGCACCAAAGAAAGCGGCAGTTAAGATTATTCTTTTATTCATGAGCAACGGCTTTAAATAGTGCTAAATTAAGAAAATGCCCTTACAATATCGCTAATCATAAAATTAAATTAAATTTGCTGTAGCTGTTATGAGAAAGATTTACATACTACTGATTTTATTGACGCTCGGCGTAACGGGCATGGCATACTTATATTTTTCTAACCTAAATAAGGAAACTAGCGCATCAGACAATTCTTTAAATATCGTTTCGGCAAGCGCTCCCATTATTTTCACTTTCGAAAACGATAAAAGCTTTTATGAAATTCTTAGCGGTCAACAAATTACTGACAACATTTTAGGCGAAGAAAAGAGTAAGTTATTAGGCGCTCTTAGAGAAAATATTGTTAAGAACAACAACATTAACCAACTTATTGAAGGCGAAAAAATAGTAGTGGGCTTTTTACCTGGCGAGGACAATAAAGTAGATTTTGTGATGGCTACCCAAACCAAAAAAGCGCAGCTAGATTTGGCTTTATTTACCAAGCTAAATGTGTCACTAAAAAAGGAAGGAAATTTTCATGAAGTGAATTTTGGGGATAGCGTAAAGTTTTATTTAGCAATCAATCAAAAATCTATTTTAATCTCAAACAGTTTAAAAGCCTTGAGCCAAATATCTAGCATTGATAAAACTAAGAAAAATGGTTTTGCGGAATACATTAAACAGAATATACGAGTTAACAAAAATACCTTAGCCAATATTTACATCGACTACGCCAAGCTTCCCTTGCTACTTAAAAACATTTTGAACACCAACCTAACCGGAGAATTAAGTATTTTTAATAAGCAAGATACCTACGCATCCTTAAGCTATAATTTCGGTAGCGACAAGCTGTTACTAAATGGTTATACCGATATTCAAAATTCTCAAAATTATTTTAAACTCTTTGTAGACCAAAAGGAACAAAAGATTAACATAGACCAGCTTTTCCCTGAGCAAACTGCAAACTATACCGTATTGGCGATAGATGATTACCAAAAGTGGAGTAGCGCACTCAAAAACCTACAAAAAGAACAGAAAGAAGACATCAAAATTTCGGAACAATACGAGGCTATAAGTGAAAAATACAGGATAGATATTTCTCAAACTTTCCCTCGATATTTTAATAAGCAACTAGCCATATTGCAATTAAACAGTGGAGAGAAAATAGGCATTATTGAAATTAAAAATGGTGATAAATTAGGGCAATTGCTTCTGGATTTAAGTAGCGACTATGCACCAGACATCCGCATCTTCAAGGAAGCTAACTTATTAGCGAGTTTCTTTGGTGAGCCATTCAAAAAGTTTGAACGCCCATTTTATACCATTATCGATAATCATTTTGTGGTAGCCAATTATGCCAGCACACTACAGGTGTTTTTAAATAGCTATAAAAACGATCACTCATTGGTTTCTACGCAAACCTACGCCCATTTTAAAGATCAAACCTCAAGCACCGCTACCATAGCTTTTTATATCAACAACAAAAACAGCAGTGATATTTTCGGAAGAAACTTAAAACCAGCCTACTACAAACAGTATAGATCTACGAAAGGTATTAAAGAGTATAGTTCATTTGGCTACCAGCTATCTGCAGATAATGGGAAGTTTATGAGCAACATTGTTTTATTGAAAAACCAAACAAAAATTGAAATAGATAGCTTGAAAAACAACTAATAGTTTACTTTTATAGTACAAATTAATTAGCACCGCTTCATGAGAAAACTTCTCTTTGTAACCCTGTTAGTTGTATGTTCGTTTAGCGTTTATGCTCAGCAATACGCTCTTTTCAATACCAAAACTTTATTCGATTCTTTCGAAAACCCTGCGCAAAAATCTTTCGTTCTAGACTCATCTCGCCAATTTGCTTCTAACTTTCTTTTTCCCTACATGGATTTGAGCAGTTTAAGCAGGGGCTCATCTAGTGAAGCGATGAGAAATTTGATTAATGCAACTTATGCCCAAAGGAGAGTTGGTGCTTTTAACAACCCCAGTACAGTTCGAGAAAACATCAATGTTTATCTACTAAACATCAAGCTTTTTAAATATCACAAGTATCATAGCGAAATGGGATTTTCCTGGCAAGTAAGATCGGAAACCCAAATAGATTACGATAAAGATATAAGCACAGGGGTGTTTTACGATTCTTTTCAAAATTTCGCTACCATTCCCCGTATTAACATTTTTAATAATAACGGAAAATTACAAGCCTACCATCAATTCAGTTTTACCTATAGAGAAAATTATACTAGGCGTTGGGCATTGGGAGCTAAAGTGAGCTTGCTAAGTGGCATAGGCTATACTGAATTTTATGCAGACAAATCTTCTGTAACAATCAATAGAAACAGCATAGATATAGACATGGAGGCGAAATACAGGATAAATTATCCCGAAGATGATTTTAAATTTAAAAACACGTTACCATTTAAAAATCTAGGTGCTGCAATTACATTAGGTACAAACTACACTACCAAATCGGGCATTTTCATAATGGCAAACGTGAAAGACCTAGGTTTCATTAGATGGGGAAAAAACTCTTACACCGGATCTTTTGACATTACCGCTAATCAGGTCGAGTTCGAAAACAATATAAATGCAGAAAAAAATCTCCAACGAGAGCTCAACGAACTTGGCACACAAAACATACAGCAAAAATCATTTGTTACCCCAATTAATAGCAGGGCCGATTTCCTAATATCAAAGACCTTTGGTCCGATTACCCCAAATTTGATCCTTACCAAAAATATATTTAACGAGTATGGAGAGGCCGCTTTGGCTACAACCTTAAAATCTGGCATTTTTTCCTTTAGCGCTGTACCAAGCTATAACACAGATAAAAACTTCCGGTTTGGGGCTCAGGGTATGATACAAACACCTAATTTTGAACTCTTCCTAGGAACAAATGACGTGACTCAGACCTACCGTGCTGGAAAAGAAATTCTAAATAGTAAGCCAGATAGTGAGACTGGTTACAACAGAGGCTCGTTATACATTGGAATGGCATTTAAAATCGGCTACATTGTAGAACATCCACAAAACATGAGCTGGATGCCGGGAGTAGGCAACAACAAAGACCAAAAAAGCTTCTTCGGTAGCATATTCGGCATATTTAAAAAGAAAAAGAAATAGGTTTACGTTTGCAATAACCTAAACCTTCTTTTTTGACGTAGTAAAAACGAAATCCTTTAAGTAGAAAGGCTCAAAATAAGCCACATCCTCAAATTCATTTGCTTGGTAGGCTGCAAATGCTAAACTACTCATATACGTTGCACTGTTGTAATTATCTAATTTAAAATGTGCATTGGGATCATCAATCACAGCTTTACATTTCTCGGCACCATCACCAATAAACGAAATGTAGTTGTTCTGCAATTCTAAGACGAAACTCTTGTCATCCACAATTTTAGCATGCGTGTTTTCAACCTCTCCCAAACGATGATCGAAAACAGCTGTAAACACTTCCATTCTGCGGGCATCTATCATGGGGCACACCAAACCACCAAAATTTGGATGTTGCGATAGGTATCCATTGGCCATCATCTTTAAAGTATTGATAGCAATTAGTGGTTTATCCAACGCAAAGCACAGTCCTTTTGCTGTAGAAACACCAATACGTAAACCCGTATAAGAACCCGGTCCTTTACTTACCGCTATCGCATCTAAGTCGGCATAAGCAAGCTTCGCCATCTTCATGGCTTCTTCTATAAAAAGCGTTAAACTAGCAGCATGAATATTTGGTGCTTTTTCTTCCTTCAGTGCAATGGTTTTTCCATCTACCGAGATAGCCACCGAGCAAACAGGTGTAGCCGTTTCTATTTGAAGTATTGTTGACATTAGACTGCAAATATACGTTGAATATTGGTTAACTGATAATTTGGTTAATCGGTTAATTGTTAAGAACTGACAACTAATACCTGACCACTATTAAGGTACTGGATCATGACCATGACCACCCCAAGGATGGCAGCGACCGATACGCTTTAGTGTAAGCCAACCGCCCTTAAACGGTCCGTATTTTTTAATTGCCTCTACACCATATTGCGAGCAAGTTGGCGTATACCTACAGCTTGGCCCTAATAAAGGCGACAACAACCATTGGTACAACTTAATGATAGCCAAGAACAACCAAGAAATTAACTGCTTAATTATCTTCATTGTTGATCTGTGTGAGTAGCTTCTTAAACAATTGTGCGAGCCTCTTCTCCAAGAAAGCATAAGGGTAAATCTCCTTGCCTACGTATTGCAGACCCAAAAGTAGCAATTCGTTTTTGCTAGGTAAAAGCTCGTATAAACCAGCTTGCTTCTGCAAACGATACGCTTCTCGCGTACGTCTTTTGATTAAATTGCGGTCGTGAGCATGTTTATAGCGCTTTTTGGCTACATTGATAACTACTTGTGCAGGAAATTTATGAGGTTGGGCATCGAAAACAAAAGTTGCCCTATAAGGATATAATAAAAAAGAAGAGCCTTTTTTAAATAGCAGGTCTAGCGACTTTTTGCTACATAAACGCTCTTCTTTATAAAATTTATTCATTTTTTGATTGTGATCAACCCTAGACTTTACAGCATGTACTGCTCCAGGTGCCAAAGGCATCCCTTTGGGACAATCAAAAATTATGCTTTATGACGACGCTCGTCAGAAACTGATAATCTTTTTCTTCCTTTAGCACGGCGAGAAGCTAAAACTCTTCTACCATTTGCTGTAGCCATTCTTTCGCGGAAGCCATGTTTATTTCTTCTCTTTCTTTGCGAAGGTTGGAATGTTCTTTTCATAACTATATAATATCTTAACTAGAGTTTTTAATCGAGGTGCAAATATAAAGCGATATTTTTAAATATGCAAAAAGTATTTACTTTTCTTTTCTGAAAGGCAAAGATAATGATTATTAGATGAGTTTAGTTTACCATACCAAATTCATTTCGAGATAGCCGCTATAATTATCGATGAGATTGGGATATTTTCGCTGCCTCCGAGCCCAAACACAAAAAAGCCCGATAGGTGACCTAAACCTATCGAGCCTCATTTATTAACTAACTACAAATTTTTCTATCTATGCAGCACCCCTTATTACTCTCAATAAGATGGCTACGATAGCTATTACCAATAATGCGTGAATAATTCCGCCAGTGTAATAACCCCCTAAAAAACTAATTGCCCAAATGATTACTAATATTACGGCAATTACGTATAATAAATTCCCCATGACTATGATGTTTAAGTAATTAAAAATTGTTAATTGATTTGATTACTACTTAAACACACAGTATTTAAAAATTGTTCTATATTTTTTTCGGAACACAAAAAAAGCCACAGCTGCACAGATTTTCAATCTTATCTATGTAGCTGTGGCCAATAAACCCGTATTCTATGGTTTTTACAAATGAATTTTGAAATATTTTAAGCTACTGCATTGAATTCCTTTTGATACGGCCTGTCTTTTAACACTGCTGCAAATGCCCTGCTAATTAGTTTATTTCTGATTACGTTTAGGACTGAAGAATGATGTTTCCCTTCTTTGATCTTTCTGTCATAATACCTTTTGAACTCGTTATCTTTCTTAATCGTGTTTAATGCACACATAGTTAATAGTGTCTTTATCCTTTTTTTCGCCAGATGGCTGACCTTTGGCTTTCCCTTCAATGTGGTTCCCGATTCGTTTCCGAAAGGTGCCAATCCGCAATAGCAGGCAAATTTCCTTGGGTTTTCGAACAGGGTAAAGCCCTGTGTGAGCACCACGATGAACATCGCCGTCTGTGCTCCAATACCATGGACAGTCCTTACAAGGTTATATTGTTTTTCAAGTGCGGGATCTTCTCTAACACATGTCAAGAGCCTTCCCTCGAGCATATTGATTTTGTTGTCATATTCATTAACCAACGATTTCCTGATATCCAGGGTAAAATCTGCGGATTCCCTATCGAAGACCTCAAGTTCCCCCAGGGCATTTTTTCAGGGCGGTCTGTTGTTTTACCAGTTGCCTCCTACAGCTCATCAGATGTTTCAGCCTGCTAATGGTCTTGCTTGGCAGCTTGAAAAGAATTGCCCTGCGCCTGTGCAGGAAGCCATAGTTTGCTATCTCTGCCGCATCCGCTTTATCCGACTTGCCACGTTTTAAACCTAACGACCGTTTCAGCCTGAGTGCATTCTCCACCCAGAGATTACCTCCCTGTCCATCAAAATAAGTGCAGATCGGCAGTGTGTAGAGCCCTGTGTCCTCAGCACAGAAAAGCATGTCAGAAATTGAAAGGCCGGTAATCTCATTTATCCAGGAGACCATCTTAAAACAGCCTTCATCGCTGTTCTCGAAACACTCATGGAACTGCTTGTCGGGGTTGTCGGCAAGGAAAAACACAACATCTATTTTCAGTTTTGAAACGTCGATGCCCGCAAATAATCTGTAATTCATAACTTCGGGTTGTTAAGTGGAACAAAATAACCTTGATGTTGAATAAAACTAAATCCCTTAACGGTCCGGCAAAGACTAAAATTCTATATGGTTCTTTTTCAACAAGCGGCAGTGCTCGCATACGGGTTTTAGATTTTTAATCTAGATAGAGTAATAGTTCAGCACTGCCGTTAAGGTTTTTCACAAATCTCAAACTTTTTTGATAATAACAAACCTAAGGGATAGCAAACACTCCGTTCCCATTTCCGAATGGTGAGAACAAACAGTCCTTAAAAGAGATAGAGTGAGTTTTTTTAAATCCCTAAAGCAGCTTTTAATTTAACATAACCTGTTTTGCTTACGGGCAGCCAAATTCCAGATTTTAGCAGCACCACATAGGTTTCCTTTTCTTTAAGCTCTATTTTGGTAACTTGAGCCAAATTAATGATATAAGAGCGATGAATACGAATGAACTGCGTTGAGTCTAGCGTTTGCTCAAAGAAACTCATCGTTTTATTTTTTTGGAAATTGCCCTCAGTGGTACTCAGTTTTACATAGTCATCATCTGCTTCGAGGTAATTAATCGCTTCTACAGGAATAATCTTTATTACTCCAGCATTTTTTACTACTACCCTATTATTCTGTGCTGGCGACAAAGAAGCTGTTTCTAACAACTCCTGACTATCATCGCCTTTGGCTAATTTTGAAGGCAATTTTTGCATGGCTTGCTCAAAACGACCTTGCTCAATCGGTTTCAAGAGATAATCTACCGCATTTACTTCGAACGCCTTAATGGCATATTCATCAAAAGCAGTGGTAAAAATTACAGCTGGCCTGTTCTCTACCAACTCCAACATTTCAAAACCACTAATTTTCGGCATTTGGATATCTAAAAAGATCAGATCTGGCTGATGTTGAGTTATCGCTTTTAACCCTTCAAAACCATCGCTACATTCGGCTACCACCTCGATATTTGGGAAAGCTTTTAAATAATGCTTTACAATATCTCTGGCAAGGGCTTCATCATCAATGAGTATGGTTTTGATCATCTTTTTGAGGTATTTTTAGAGTGGTAATATACAAATTATTGTTTTGCGATTCGGCTTGTAACAAGTTGCTATCGGCAAAAAGTAAGTACAATCTTCGTCTAATGGCCGAAAGTCCGAAACCGGTACCTTTTGATGCTTTCATTTCCGGATCGTAAGGATTGGTGACGCAAATGATCAGCATATTGTTTTCCAACTTCACATCAAGTGTAATGGTAATTGCCGTTGATGTATTGTACAAACCGAATTTAATGGCATTTTCTACAATGGGTTGCAACAATGTGCCGGGTAAATGAAGTGCCAAAGTTTCTTCTGCAATATTGACCTCAACACTCAACCTATGGCTAAAACGAACTTTTTCGATATCCAAATACAGTTGGATGTACTCCATCTCATCAGCCACGCTAACCCAAACTTCGTCATCTCGTTTAAGTGTACCACGTAAAAATGCAGCCAATTTGGTAATCATGGTACCTGCTTCGGTTGGATTTACAATCGTTAAGGCATAAACCGAGTTTAAACTGTTGAACAAAAAATGTGGCTGCAATTGGTGACGAAGCTTATTCAATTCGGCTTCCTTCGCCAAGTTTTGTGTAGCCAACATTCTTGCCTGCATTTCCGACTGTTCTTCCAATCGGTACCATAAGATATTAGCTAATGCACACCAGGCCAAACAAATAAAAGAAACTGCAGATTTAAAAACATCAGACAGATCTAAAAAAGAAATATAGCTAGTTTCATTAGCGAATAAAAAGGTTAAGCTGTATTTAGATGCAATTACAACAGCAGCAGAAATAACTAGGGTTACCAGTAAAACATATAATAACTTTTCGTTTTTAGGCTGATAAAAGCCAAGCATGTTACTAATAATGATACAACCAATGGCTAAATACGAATTACTAATTACGCTATCTGCCAATGAAATTTGCCAAGAAAAGTTAAAGAAAAAATATAATACCGCGGCACTTGCAGCTTGACAGCATAGCAGAATAATGCTGGCAATTGTCTTGATCTGCGGTTTTGATAGTGGTGTGGTTGTCAAAGCGTTTTAGTTTTAGGTTATAAAAAAATTAATAACTCTTGAACTCTACTCCTCCAAACAACACCGTTCCCCTAATAATTATAAGTTTATTTGCCTGCTCAATTGCTGGGTAAATAGCTCGCTTATCATCTACGCCACCAAAAACAGCAGTTACTTCCGATTTAATTTGCCATGTAGGCGGCACTACTATTTTCACTCCGCCAAAAACAGCTGTGATATCTAATATAATTTGTCCTTCAAAATCAGACTGTGTTAAATTGATGTCCCCACCTCCAAAAACTGCAGTAATTTCCCCACCTTTTAAGTTTTTAGAATAGATCACTTGGTTGCTGCCACCAAATACATTTACAGAATCGATATAATCGTTAGGATTGAAGTCTTTTTTAGCATCTGAAGTTGCATTTGGATCTTGACCTAATGGATTCACTTGTTCAAATGTATTATAGTCGCCGTGTTTACGTCTCCATTTATCTTTCTTGAAATTAAGCGTGTTTTTAGGCTTAAAGATAAGATAAAGACCTAGCACCACAACCGCCACTGGGGTAGCAATATCAGGCAAATTAAAACCGTCCAAAATATCGTCCAGCATTACATAACCACCAATGAGCACCATTATAAACCAGCCACTAGTTCTGAAGTTGTTACGTGCACCTACGAACAAACCGATGATCACTAACCAAGTGCCCCAGTTAATCCAAGACGGAAATCCCAAACCAAAGTTTTTAAGCAACAAAAGTGCACCTATACCTACGATAAATAAGCCTGCCCAAACTTTCCCAGAGCGATTAACCATTTCTTTATTATTATTATTTATATTTTCCATCGTCTTATGTGATTTGATATGCCCAAAAGTATCTCTACTATTGAAGCAACACAACACAAGACCGCTATTTGCTATCCAATTATCGGTAAAATGCGTTAATTTATCGGTAAAAATTTTTGTTAATTTGAAAACCTTAGTTAATCAGATATTCAACAATGAGAAGATTACTCTTTATAGCTTTAATTATCTTACCGTTTTTTGCTCAATCACAAGATCTTAGTCAGCACTATAAAATCTACGATGTGAAAAAGCAAAAGATCATCAGCCTAGATGATATTGTAGCTGATATGGCTAATGCGAATGTCTTGTTTTTTGGTGAAGAACATAACGACTCTATTGGTCATTATTTAGAAGTAACTTTATTTAAAAAACTGGCTGCTGCTTATGGTAATAAAATAGGTCTAACCTTAGAAATGTTTCATACCGATGTGCAACCGGTAATTAATGAGTACTTAGCAGGAATGATTACTGAGAAGAACTTTATTAAAGAAGCTAGAGCTTGGAACAACTACAAAGATTACAGACCAATGGTTGAATTTGCTAAAACGAAAGGTATTGAAGTGATTGGTGGCAATGCAGCGGCGAGATACAGCAATGCTGTCACTAAAAATGGATTAGAAGTGCTAGCAAAACTACCTGCTAATTCTAAACAATTTTTACCGCCAAATGCAATTGACACACTAACGGGAAGATATTACGAAAAATTCATTGGTTTACTGGGCGGACACGGCATGGGCGCAATGAAAGTCTATCAAACTCAAAATTTTTGGGATGCAACCATGGCTTGGTCTATCGCTAAATTCGCCAAAGCAAATAAAGACAAAAAGATTCTTCAAGTAAATGGCCGCTTTCACAGCGATGAAAAATTAGGAACTTATGCGCAATTAAAGAGATATGCTCCTAAACTTAAAGCATTAAATATTTCCTCATTTTCTTCAGATGATTTTACTAATCCAAATTGGGAAAAATATAAAGATTTAGGAGACTATGTAATATTGACTGATCCAAAAGTGAAAAAGACTTTTTAGATCCCCTCTCTGGCTATGCCATCTCTCCCAAAGGGAGAGAAATCTAAAGTTTTATAAGCATGTAGTTGCTCTCTCCCTTTGGGAGAGATGCCCAACGGGCAGAGAGGGTTTATTTATTTTTAACCCAGCCCAATTTTAACCCAAAGTAAAAGCTACGGCCCGGAGCTACGTTATAATATCGCCCGCCAAAACCGTTGATATCATTACCCAAACTGTAAGTTTGATCTAACAAATTATCTAACCCAACAAACAATTGGAAAGGTATATTTCGAACTTGTTTTTGATAGCCTAATTTCATCGATACCAACTGAAAATCATTTGCATATTGCGTGTTTCCATCGTTCAGCGCAATTTTAGCATTGTGGTTTAAGCTCAAAAATGCAAAAAATCCACTTTTGTGGTTTACATCAGCCATTATAGTAAAAGTATGTGGCGAAACCCCCGGCAGTCGATTACCCGAGAAATCATCGTTCAGCTGCACAAACTGATCGTATTTAAAATCATGCCATGCATAGGCACCTTGCAACAAAACCGACAAAGGTTTTTCTTTAGCAATTAATTGATAAGACAGGTTGGCCTCCACGCCTTGCTGCTTGGTTTTTCCAGCATTCAAATAATAATTAGCGCCCGCGGCATCTCTTCTAGTTACAATAGAATTGCTCAATAAAGTATGGAAATAACTTGCATCGAGAAATAAGCGATTGTTCAACGCATTCCATCTTACGCCCGGTTCCACATTCCAGCCTTTTTCTGCTTGCAATGACAAATTGTAGCTGTTGTTATCTGCAAAAATCTCGCTGCTAGCTGGCGGAGAAAATCCTTTCGATACATTTAAATAGGCAGAAAACTGATCGTCTACCTCGTAAAGCGCAGCAAAACGAGGTTGTAGTTGAGCTTTGAAATTTTTACTGGCGTTGATATTGGGCACTTCGCTACTGCGTAAAAAATCCAAAGAAAACTGATTAACGCTTGCTCCAGCCGTGAACAACCAACGGTCTATTTGCCAATTCACTTGGGCAAAAACCATCCATTGCAATAAATCTAATTGGTCGTCCGTAACTTGATTTCCTTTGTTTCCTTGTAAATTTCGATAGGTTTTAGAAGTAAAATCACCACTTTGTAGCTCACCACCAAAATTAATGGAGAAATCTTTTAAGCCGTAAAGAAAGCTTGTTCGCCCGCCCCAATGCGGTTCTTTCTTTAACTCATAATTCTGTATCGCGGGATTTTCGGTTTCATTATAAAAACCATAGAGGCTAGTGATATTACTTAACTGAGGAGAAAAAGAATATTTATGCGTTAAGCCTAGCAACGCCGCTTGTTGATGAATATGGGCATTAGCCAAAACCGCACCTTGATTTGCACCAACCGATGGTCTCGCCTGACGAGGATTAGCTTGATATTCGGCTAAGGTTAAAGCTCCTGGAGTTTGATAATTTAAATCGCTATAGATGAAATGTAAGCTCAGCTGCCCTTTTGAAAAAGTAGAGATCTGAGTTTGATAAGTAGCCAATCGGCGTTTCATTTCGGTATGTTCGCGGTAACCATTGGCACTGGCTTCTTCATAGCTCAATGTGTGTTTTGGCAGTTGCAACTGTAGATTGTAATTTAAAGCGCCAAAACTACCGGCAGTAACACCTGCATTTACTTGAATTTTTTCGGACACTATGGGCGCATCAAACAGTACTACGCCACCTGTACCAGCCCCGTACAAACTGCTCCCAGGCCCTTTGATAACTTCCATTCCGCCAACATTGTAGAAACCCAGCATATTTAACATCGAACTTCCCCCGGGTGCCGTAAAAGGAATGCCATCGTAGTAAATTTTCACATTACGCACTCCGTACGGACTACGAACCGAACTTCCTCTAATGTTTAAACGATAGCTTCCAGGTGAGCGTTCTTCCATCCTTACTCCAGGTGTTGCATTAACGGCCTGGATAATGTTAGCATTGCCATAGCGCTGCAATTGCGCTAAACCAATCTTATTTACTGCCGCTGGTGTCGACATTAATGTTTTACTACCATAGGCATTAATGACAACGCTATCTAAAGCTACCTTTAAAACTGTATCTCGATTTTGAGCGTAAGTACTTACAAAGAAGAAACAAAAAATGGAGCTGAGTAAGAATTGTTTTTGCATTGCGTTTAGAACAAAGGGTAATAGGTTTTGTTTATTACTTCTTAATGAAAATGATCTCCAGAAAAATAATACCATTTTCCGTCTTCTTTCTTAAAAACAGAACGTTCGTGATGAACAAACTCTCTTAATCCTTGTTGATAAAAAGCCTTAAATTCTACTACCTCTTTGTGGGCTACAACAATTTCTAACCTAAGCCAGTGGTTATCTTTTGCCCACTTTTCCATGTCAGCTTTGTGATATAGATATCTTTTCGAAGGATGAGTGGTATCCCATAAGTAATCGATCAAATGCAAAGCATAGGCACTATACCTAGAACGCATCAGTTGCGCTGGCGTTTGCGGAACAGCAGCTTTAGCATGATAAATTTGACAACATTCGGCGTAAGGATTACCCGAACAGCAGGCACATGAAATAATTGACATAGGCCAAAAATACGTTAAAAATGAAATTACATCTCTTAAAAGTTGTAGTTTTCAGCACTAATTTTATTTTTGTATTAGCTAAATATTGTGTTAGAAATTAAAATTTGAGCCGTGCAAACTACCCGTACCATTCTCAGCAACGAAATGGAAAGGCTTTCGAGCCTTTTCAAACTAGACCTAGACTACAACAGTTTAGACAATACTTTTAAGGATTTAAGCTATTTAGCCGCTAAAATAACAGGAACAGAAATATCTTTAATTTCGTTTATCGATTCCTACACACAGTGGATCATTTCTCGCTTTGGACTAGATATCTACCAAACGCCTATAGACGATACGGTTTGTCAATTTACCTTAATGGAAGAAGACCATTTAGAAATTGAAGATTTATCTAAAGATGCGAGGTTCATCGAAAAAGGATTTATCGACGAGCCGATGAGCTTGAAATACTATTTGGGAATTCCACTTAAATCGAATAATGGATTAAATATTGGTACACTTTGCGTACTAGATAAAAAACACCATAAACTTTCGGAGGAGAAAATTGATCAACTGAAAATTATCGCTCGTCAGGTTATTGATAGAATTAACGATTCGAATTCCATTAAGGTACTCACCAAACAGCTTAATACCCAAAACGAAACTTACAAAAAAGTAGCTCATGACATAAGAGGACCTATTGCCGGCATTGTTGGTTTGGCCGATATGATTAGCACCGACAAAGAGCATTATCAAAATGAGGAGCTAGTACACATTGTTGGCATGATGGGAAAAAGTGGTCAGTCGGTACTGGATCTAGCCGATGAAATTTTAAAAAATCCCCGTAAAACCATAGAACGAACAGCAGATTTCTTTAACCTTGGCATTTTTAAGGACAAGCTAGAAAAGCTCTATCAACCTCAAGCGTTTAACAAACAAATCGATCTGGCTATTCACGCAAATATTGCTTTCGAGTCTATCTCCATTAAGAAAGATAAGCTCTTGCAAATTAGCGGAAACCTCATCTCCAATGCCATAAAGTTTACGCCGAATGGTGGAAAAATCAAGGTTTATCTAGATCTAATTTTAGATACAGATAAAAAGACATTGCTTATCGATGTTATAGATACTGGTAAGGGCATTAGTGAACAGGCAATTCAAGAAATTTTGAAAGGAACCGCAGAAAGTAGCGATGGCACAATCGGCGAAAAAGGATACGGCTTTGGCTTGCCTTGCGTAAACAAACTTCTGAACGAACTAGAAGGCGAAATGCAAATCGAATCTAATATAGGTGAAGGCACACATTTCAAAATAAGAATTCCGTTTGTGTAATATCCATTGTTAAATTGTTTAGTTAAAAGCTAAGAAAAAACACTCCTGAAACTGCTTTGTCATATCAAGCTTAATTTTTTCGGTATTGATGATTTGCGAAAAACTTTCTTCGTAAATCACTTGTAATAACACAAGGCTTCCAAATTAGTGGAAGTAAACATTTACTTAAATTTATAATTATGTCATTATTACAAAACAAAGTTGCATTAGTAACAGGAGCCGGCTCTGGCATCGGAAAAGCTATCGCAGAGGCATTCGCACGTGAGGGCGCAAAGGTTGTGATATCAGATATCAATGAAGAGCATGGAAATGAGACCGTGACAGCAATTAAGAATAACGGTGGAGAAGCTTTTTTCTTCAAAGCTGACTCTGGCAGTGCAGAAGACAATAAAAAATTGGTAGAAGCTACGGTAGCGCAATATGGAAGATTGGATATTGCCTGCAATAATGCCGGTGTTGGCGGGCCAGCGGCAGCTACCGGAGACTACGATATCGAAGCTTGGAACAAAGTGATTTCTGTTAATCTAAATGGGGTATTTTACGGCTGTAAATATCAACTACTGCAAATGGAAAAAAACGGAGGTGGTAGTATTGTAAACATTGCTTCTGTCCATGGAACAGTGGCAGCCCCTAATAGTCCGGCCTATACTGCTACCAAACACGCTGTTGTGGGTTTAAGCAAAAATATTGCGGCAGAATATGGTCAAAAGAACATCCGCTGTAATGCTGTTGGACCGGGCTACATTAAAACACCTTTGCTAGATAAAAACTTAGACGAGGCTAGCATGAAAGCAATTGCGGCAAAGGCAACAATGAACAGACTGGGTACTTCTGAGGAAATTGCCGAGTTGGTTGTATTTTTAAGTTCCGACAAAGCATCATTCACTACGGGCGCTTACTACATTGCCGACGGTGGTTATACGGCAGTATAGCTCTTAATTAACTTAAAATTATCCTCTAGCAGTTGTTGGGGGATTTTTTTTGCGCTAAATACGGGTTTTCGAAAATTACAAAAACCATAATGTGATAAAGATGTTACTAAATCCTAAACATTAAGAAATAGAATTATGAAAACTCATTTTAAATTTTTAACCATCTTATTTATGCTACCTCTTGTATTCTTAGCATGTAGCAAAGATGATGATCCAGCTGATAATGACTTATTTGTAGGAACTTATAACGGGAGCATTAGCTATACTAGTGGAAGCACTTCAACTCGTACGGAAACTGGAAAAGTAACCGTGGTAAAAGCCGGGAACAATTATGACTTCAAATTTTCTGACGGCATTCCAGATTTAAATGGAGTAGAGTTTAACCGAAATGAAAACGAAGCTATTTCAATCGGTAGCGACGGGACTAAATATATTAAAATTACGGCTAGAGAATTAACAATTGGCTTTCTAAAAGATGGTGCAACTTGGACAGCTGACTGTGATCGCTAAATATCGTTAACGGCATATCAAGCGCAACCTTAAAAGTTGCGCTTTTTTTATGTAAAAACAGACCCAAAGAAAACATTTGTAGGAAAGTAAATGATTAGTTTTGTGGATAAAATGAAACTAGCTATACAAATATGAGCAGTTCAAACAAACCTCTGCTCAACTTTTTATCGGGAATTACTTTCGTGATTTTATGGGCCTCAGCGTCTTCTGCTACGAAAATAGGTCTCCATTCCGTACAGCCTCTGGTACTATCTATTCCTCGCTTCATATTAGCTTCAACATTGATGCTGGGTATCGCCCATTTATTTATGAAGCAATCTGTGCCAACAACTAAAACTGCTTGGAAAAAAATAGCCATTTATGGGTTCTTCAATGTTGGTTTATACCTCGGATTGTATGTAGTTGCAATGAAAGAAGTTTCAGCGGGTTTAGGTTCATTGTTTATTGCCATTAACCCGGTACTCATCATGCTGATCAGTAGCATTTGGTTTCGCCAACCCTTAAAATTGGCTACTGTACTCAGCTTTGCACTCTGTATGGTGGGTATGCTAATAGCCGCCTATCCCTTGTTAGATGGTAGCCACGCCAGTGTACTAGGTTTATGTTTATTACTCTTATGCAACATCTCTTATTCTGTCGGAGCCATTTATTTTTCTAAGCAAAACTGGGAAGGCATGCACATCCTCACCATAAACGGCTGGCAAACATTATTCGGATGTTTATTCTTGCTACCCTTTGCCATTTATTTTTACCATCCAGAATTGAATAATTTTGACCTCAGTTTTTTAGGATCAGTAGTTTGGCTGGCTGTTCCGGCTTCTATTATTGCCTCACTATTGTGGATGTCCTTACTTCGAGACAATCCAACTAAAGCATCTGCATGGTTATTCTTATGTCCTATTGCAGGTTTTACCATTGCCTCGATAATTATGAAGGAGCCACTTACCTGGTACACTTTAGCAGGTGTAATTTTGGTAATCGTTGGTCTTTACATTGTCCAACAAATGAAAACCCCAACAAACGCTAAAGTTGGTAAAAGTTAGTTTGATGTATTTTCTTGGGATCACTCATTACCAATTTGTAGCTTTTCTTTGTAAAACGCACCTGTAACATAGATGCATTAAGATCGAATAGGTCTATCCCGATCTTTGAAAAGAGCTTTATCTGATTTTAAATACCGCAGTAATTAATATTTCTTTAGCAAGTGCGTCGCTTAAATTCAGTAAGCTTAGGTTTTCAAACTGCGTGAACTGTAAGCCGAATTCCAAAGTTCAACTTCATCACCTCTTTGGAACTACTTAGCAACCACAAATCTGTACAAAAAAGGGTTGTGATTAGTCTTTTCCTTTTAAAAAACTAATCACAACCCTAAGTTCTAAAGGCTTATGTTTTTATTGCCTTTATCTCTATACTTTCTTTCCTATTGTTTCACGATCCTGAACTCGGTCCTCCTGTTGAGCTGGTGGTCTGCCTCGCTGCACTTCACACCGTTGGTACATCGGTTCACCGGAACGCTCTCCCCATAGCCCCTGGCCGTGATCCTGCTCTTGTCTATCCCCCTGTCTATGATGTACTGCACCGCCGAGTTGGCCCTGCGCTGCGACAGCCACTGGTTGTACTGGTCGTTGCCCCTGCTGTCGGTGTGCGAGCCCAGCTCGATCCAGATCGTTGGGTTCTCCCTCATGATTGCTACCAGCTTGTCCAGCTCTACAGCGGCATCCTTCCTGATGTTCGCCTTGTCAAAATCGTAATAGATGTTCTCGATACGGATCGGTCTGTCGATCACGATCGGCGTAAGGTAGAGCGACCGTTCGATCGGGGCGGCACTCTTCAGCCCCTTTGTGGTAATGTCCGCCCTATCGCTCCTGAAGTTCGTCCTTTCGGCAAGCAGCTGGTAATCGGAGTTCTCATCCAGGTCGAACCTGAACCTGCCTTCCCCGTCGGTCTGCACCATCACCGGGGTCCCATCAGCCCTGCCCAGGGTAACCACCGCGTCCGGCAGCGGCATATTGGTCTCTTTGTTGAACACCCTGCCCTGTACCAGCAGCTTCAGCCGCTCACGCTCGATGAAGCTGTAGATGTCGTCCTGCCCAAGGCCACCGTCCCTGTTCGAGGCGAAATAGCCCTCCAGCCTGCCCGTAGGGCGGAACGCGAAGTCGTCCTGCGGCGAGTTGATCGGATAGCCCAGGTTCTCGATGCCCGAAGGGCCGCCGCTGCCCATCTTTGCCCTGTGGATGTCCAGGCCGCCCATGCCGATACCGCTATCGGTAGAGAAGTAAAGGTAGCCATCATGAACCACCGGCGAACGCTCGTTGCCCGCAGAGTTCACCGCCGCAAGGTTAGTTGCCTCTCCCCATTTGCCATCACCTGTACGTTCACAGAAATAAATATCCGTACCGCCCTTTCCACCCGGCTTGTTGGAAACGAAGAACAGCGTCTTCCCATCGGCGCTCAGAAAAGGATCCCCCACCGACCATTCCTGTACGCTGTTGTAGCGGAAGGCCTCCGGTTCCGACCAGGTATCTCCTTCCCTGCGGCTGCCATAGATCTCTATATTGATCGTGCTCGGTGCGCCCTTGACCCTATCCATATTCTTTGGGATACGGGTCAGGGTAAAGTACATCTCCCTTTCATCGGCACTGAACGTTGGCGAGCCCACGTGGTAGTCCGAGCCGGTCCTCATCGCAAAGGGTACGATACCGCCCCCCTCCCCCTGCCGCTGGTAGATCCGCAGGTAGCCGTTGCCGCTCCAGCCGTAGGTATCCCTGTCGGGCATCCTGCTGCCGTCGAACTTCAGGAACGGCCTTGACCCACCGGCCTTGCCCGCTCCCCCAGCTGTCCTGTCGGAGGTGAACAGCAGCCCACTGCCATAGGGTACCGGGGCCCAGTCGGACTGCGCACTATTCAGCGCTTTCTCGTTCGTTATGCTTACCGTTTTGGGGCTGCGCATCCACTTCACCGCGGAATCGCAGGAGTTTTTCCAGTTGGCTATCTGCGTCAATTGCTCTGGGCCTGCATCTTTCAACGACT
>NZ_SRMP01000009.1 GCF_005925325.1 Pedobacter helvus
GGAAAGTTTGTTGCAACAAAAAAGCCCCTGTGCATCTCTGCAAGGGGCTGTAAGGATAGGCACCGACCTACTCTCCCACGTGTTACCGCAGTACCATCGGCTCGGATGGGCTTAACTTCTCTGTTCGGAATGGGAAGAGGTGGACACCATCGATATAGGCACCTGAATATCTTTAATTCAGGTTGTAAGTTATAGGTAATAAGTTATAAGTAGCAATACTCCTAACCCTGTACCCTTCACTTTCAACTTGTAAATGACATATTATTGAAAGAAGTTAGTTGGGAAGAGCAAACAACGTCTGCTTTGATGAAAGCCTCGGGCTATTAGTAATACTCGACTGTGGTGTCGCCACCTTTACATCTGTATCCTATCAACGTAGTAGTCTGCTACGGCCCTATATGGAATCCTCATCTCGTGGCTAGTTTCGCACTTAGATGCTTTCAGCGCTTATCTATTCCCAGCGTAGCTACCCTGCAATGCCCCTGGCGGAACAACAGGTTCACTAGAGGCTGGTCCAACCCGGTCCTCTCGTACTAAGGTCAGCCCCACTCAAGATTCCAACGCCCACAACAGATAGGGACCGAACTGTCTCGCGACGTTCTGAACCCAGCTCGCGTGCCACTTTAATCGGCGAACAGCCGAACCCTTGGGACCTTCTCCAGCCCCAGGATGTGACGAGCCGACATCGAGGTGCCAAACCTCCCCGTCGATATGAGCTCTTGGGGGAGATCAGCCTGTTATCCCCAGCGTACCTTTTATCCTTTGAGCGATGGCCCTTCCATGCAGAACCACCGGATCACTATATCCGTCTTTCGACCCTGATCGGCCTGTATGCCTCACAGTCAAGCAAGCTTATGCTATTGCACTCCCCGTACGGTTACCAAGCGTACTGAGCTTACCTTTGAAAGCCTCCGTTACCTTTTTGGAGGCGACCACCCCAGTCAAACTACCCATCAAACAATGTCCCCCGCTCAGCGGGGTTAGACACCGAATACAGAAAGGGTGGTATTTCAACGTTGGCTCCATGATGCCTGGCGACACCACTTCAAAGCCTCCCACCTATCCTACACATCCTGTACCCAATGTCAATGTTAAACTGTAGTGAAGGTGCATGGGGTCTTTCCGTCCCGTTGCGGGTACCCGGCGTCTTCACCGGGACCACAATTTCACCGAGCTCATGGCTGAGACAGCGCCCAGATCGTTACACCATTCGTGCAGGTCGGAACTTACCCGACAAGGAATTTCGCTACCTTAGGACCGTTATAGTTACGGCCGCCGTTTACTGGGGCTTCGATTCAATGCTTCGCCTTGCGGCTGACATCCCCTCTTAACCTTCCAGCACCGGGCAGGTGTCAGGCCTTATACCTCATCTTTCGATTTTGCAAAGCCATGTGTTTTTGTTAAACAGTCGCCTGGGCCTTTTCACTGCGGCTGGCATTGCTGCCAGCGCCCCTTCTCCCGAAGTTACAGGGCCATTTTGCCGAGTTCCTTAGCCATGATTCACTCGAGCACCTTAGAATCCTCTTCCCGGATACCTGTGTCGGTTTGCGGTACGGGCTTTTATAGACTGGAGCTTAGCGGTTTTTCTTGGAAGTCTGATTACCTGCACTATCCACTTGCCCGAAGGCTCGCGGTACTATCGGCGTTCAGCAGGATCGGCGGATTTGCCTACCGTTCCTATACCTACAGCCTTCAACGATCTATTCCGTCAGATCGCGGCAGTTCCACTACTCCGTCCCCACATCGCATCTATAAAAGGTACGGTAATATTAAACCGTTGTCCATCGACTACCCCCTTCGGGTTCGCCTTAGGCCCCGACTAACCCTGATCCGATTAGCGTTGATCAGGAAACCTTATCCTTTCGGTGGGCGGGTTTCTCTCCCGCCTTATCGTTACTTATGCCTACATTTGCTTTTCCGGAAGCTCCACCATGGCTCACGCCACAACTTCGCCGCCGCCGGAATGCTCCCCTACCGATATATTTCAATCCCATAGCTTCGGTATATAGTTTGATGCCCGTTTATTATCCATGCACGATCGCTCGACTAGTGAGCTGTTACGCACTCTTTAAATGAATGGCTGCTTCCAAGCCAACATCCTAGCTGTCTATGCAATCGCACCTCGTTAGTTCAACTTAACTATAATTTGGGGACCTTAGCTGATGGTCTGGGTTCTTTCCCTCTCGGCCCAGGACCTTAGCACCCTGAGCCTCACTGCCGACCATATTATATAGCATTCGGAGTTTGTCTGGATTTGGTAGGATTTGACTCCCCCGCACCCAATCAGTAGCTCTACCTCTATATAACTCAATATCGACGCTGTTCCTAAAAACATTTCGGGGAGTACGAGCTATTTCCCAGTTTGATTAGCCTTTCACCCCTACCCTCAGGTCATCCGGAAACTTTTCAACGTTTATCGGTTCGGTCCTCCAGTACGTGTTACCGCACCTTCAACCTGCCCAAGGGTAGATCACAAGGTTTCGCGTCTACCTCCACTGACTATGCGCCCTGTTCAGACTCGCTTTCGCTTCGGATCCGTGCCTAAAGCACTTAACCTTGCCAGTGAAGAGTAACTCGTAGGCTCATTATGCAAAAGGCACGCCGTCACACCACAAAGGTGCTCCGACCGCTTGTAAGTACACGGTTTCAGGTTCTATTTCACTCCCCTGTTCGGGGTTCTTTTCACCTTTCCCTCACGGTACTGGTTCACTATCGGTCTCTCGGGAGTATTTAGCCTTACCGGATGGTGCCGGCAGATTCCCACAAGGCGTCTCCGACCTCGCGGTACTCAGGATACTGTTAGGCCATTATTGCTTACGTGTACGAGGCTATCACTCTATATTGCCGGGCTTCCCATCCCGTTCCACTTCACGTTAATGTAACCACATCACAGTCCTACAACCCCACATATGCCGTAACATAAGTGGTTTGGGCTCTTTCCCTTTCGCTCGCCACTACTCAGGAAATCATTGTTATTTTCTCTTCCTCTGCTTACTTAGATGTTTCAGTTCGGCAGGTTCGCTCTTATTGTGACTGGTCTTCAACCAGCCGGGTTGCCCCATTCGGAAATCTCCGGATCAATTCTCATTTGCAGATCCCCGAAGCTTATCGCAGCTTATCACGTCCTTCATCGCCTCCGAGAGCCAAGGCATCCCCCGTGTACTCTTTATTACTTTCTTCTACTCTTGCGCCTTTTGCGCCGCAAGGTATGCTTTTTTTGCTCTTGTCATGATGTCTCATACTTGTTGGTCGATTGCTCTTCCTTCAAGTGAGCACAAACACAACAGTCGCCTATTGTTGTTTGCTCTTCTTTTTTTAACTTCTTCCAATATGTCAAAGAACTTTCTCTTAAGCCTAAAGTCCAGAGCTGAAAGCTTAAAGCTACATTTAAGCCGCTTTAGTCTTCCCCCTTTTCGCTTTCGGCCCAAAGTGGTGGAGAATAACGGAGTCGAACCGTTGACCTCCTGCGTGCAAGGCAGGCGCTCTAGCCAGCTGAGCTAATCCCCCAAAAAAACTTATCCGTAGTCCCGTCCAGATTTGAACTGGAGACCCCTACATTATCAGTGTAGTGCTCTAACCAGGCTGAGCTACGGGACTATATCGATGTGCCATCTCTATCTCCCCTGCCCTGTGGCCGGTAAGACCTGCGGCTTCATCTTCTTGGTGTTTCTTTTTTTTCTTTAGAGATATGTATCATTTACCGTGTACCATATAATAGTATCATTTGTGCGCAGCGAGTGGTAGGTTCCACTCCAGAAAGGAGGTATTCCAGCCGCACCTTCCGGTACGGCTACCTTGTTACGACTTAGCCCCAGTTATCGGTTTTACCCTAGGACGCTCCTTGCGGTTACGTACTTTAGGTACCCCCAACTTCCATGGCTTGACGGGCGGTGTGTACAAGGCCCGGGAACGTATTCACCGCGTCATTGCTGATACGCGATTACTAGCGAATCCAACTTCATGGGGTCGAGTTGCAGACCCCAATCCGAACTGTGAACGGCTTTTTGAGATTCGCACGACATTGCTGCCTAGCTGCCCTCTGTACCGTCCATTGTAGCACGTGTGTAGCCCCGGACGTAAGGGCCATGATGACTTGACGTCGTCCCCTCCTTCCTCTCTGTTTGCACAGGCAGTCTGTTTAGAGTCCCCACCTTAACGTGCTGGCAACTAAACATAGGGGTTGCGCTCGTTGCGGGACTTAACCCAACACCTCACGGCACGAGCTGACGACAGCCATGCAGCACCTAGTTTCGTGTCCCGAAGGACCCATCCATCTCTGGATAGTTCACTAACTTTCAAGCCCGGGTAAGGTTCCTCGCGTATCATCGAATTAAACCACATGCTCCTCCGCTTGTGCGGGCCCCCGTCAATTCCTTTGAGTTTCACCCTTGCGGGCGTACTCCCCAGGTGGAATACTTAACGCTTTCGCTTAGCCGCTGACTGTGTATCGCCAACAGCGAGTATTCATCGTTTAGGGCGTGGACTACCAGGGTATCTAATCCTGTTCGATCCCCACGCTTTCGTGCCTCAGCGTCAATAAGACCATAGTAAGCTGCCTTCGCAATCGGTGTTCTGAGACATATCTATGCATTTCACCGCTACTTGTCTCATTCCGCCTACCTCTAGTCCATTCAAGCCCATCAGTATCAAGGGCACTGCGATAGTTGAGCTACCGTCTTTCACCCCTGACTTAACAGGCCGCCTACGCACCCTTTAAACCCAATAAATCCGGATAACGCTTGGATCCTCCGTATTACCGCGGCTGCTGGCACGGAGTTAGCCGATCCTTATTCCTTCGGTACATTCAGCTTCGCTCACGAGCAAAGGTTTATTCCCGAATAAAAGCAGTTTACAACCCAGAGGGCCGTCTTCCTGCACGCGGCATGGCTGGTTCAGAGTTGCCTCCATTGACCAATATTCCTTACTGCTGCCTCCCGTAGGAGTCTGGTCCGTGTCTCAGTACCAGTGTGGGGGGCCATCCTCTCAGATCCCCTAGCCATCGTCGCCTTGGTGGGCCGTTACCCCGCCAACTAGCTAATGGCACGCATGCCCATCCTTCTCCCATAAATGTTTGACCCCTCTATGATGCCATAGCGTGGTCTTATGCGGTATTAATCCGAATTTCTTCGGGCTATCCCCCAGAAAAGGGTAGGTTGCATACGCGTTACGCACCCGTGCGCCGGTCTCAGGGAAAGCAAGCTCTCCCATACCCCTCGACTTGCATGTATTAGGCCTGCCGCTAGCGTTCATCCTGAGCCAGGATCAAACTCTCCATTGTAAAATGTTGTAGTTCGAACACTGACTATCTATTAATTAAAATTGATTGTCTGTTCTTAATTGTATTGTCTGTAAGAACCGACCTAAAGAAAACAGTTTGGCTGTATGTACTTTACAGTAAACATTCTCGCCTCGCTGCGCTTTTGTAAATGATATCTCTTTAATGAACTTCTCGATCTGACCTCGCGGCGATCTCTATATCTTGCAACTTCATGCTGTGTTTCGGCGGTCTTAATGTTCCGCCCCAGTTCCACATTCCGTTGTTTCAATCTTTTTGTTACCGTTATCAAACTCCGTCTGATAACTCCCGTTTCGTTTGGGACTGCAAAGGTAGGAAACTTTTTCCTTTCTCCAAATAAAAAATGAAAATTTTTTATCTATCTCTCTTCATCTCCATCCCCCTCTCCTTTCCTCTTTCAAACCTAAACCTCTTCCTCCGAAGCGGAGTGCAAAGGTAGAAAAACTTTCCCTTCTTCCAAGAAAAAAATAAAACTTTTTTCCTTTCCGTTTGTTATTGCTTTTCAGGCGTCCCCTCTTCCTCCGAAGCGGAGTGCAAAGGTAGAAAAAAATTATCCCTCTGCAACATATAACCAACTTTTTATTCCAAAAAACCGTATAACCCACTGGACGACAACAAGAAAAAATCAACACCTTTATTGGATGTGGCTGAACGGGAATATACCCGGTGTATCCCCGACATATATAACAGTATATATAGGGCTTTTTTCAACCGCCAGAAACACGGAGAAAAGTAAGGGACGCAGGGGCGCTGGAAGTAAAGCGGAAAGACGATCAGAAAGGGTACCGATCAAAACATCAGTTCGCGGAGGGGCTGTCCCTGGAATAAATTGATGCGCAGCTTCCCAATTCGATAAAGGCCATAATGAAACAAAGCCCAGTATGCCCGTCCTAAAAGGAAAGTCTTCGGTATCTTGACGGAGCTTTATCAGTATATATATAATAGTATAAAAAGAAATAGATACATTATATATACTACTAATTAAAATACACCTACTGTTATTACTACTTTTAATTATCATGATTGATTTGAAAGGTATGACAAACCTTGTATGTTGAATAAACAAATGTTAGTAGTTGATTAATTTCAAAATATCATATCATCACATTTTTTTCGGACTGCTCTTTCTACTGAAAACTAAACGATTAACAAATCAAACAACTGATACATCCACAAAACATTCCAAATTCCGGCATTTCAACTTTCCAACCTTAAAACATTTATCTATATTTGTGCAATCCAAGAGCAATGCAAAAGAGAACTCTACTCAGCGGCCAAAAACTTCAAATCACAATTAAGCGACTTTGTCATCAGCTAATTGAGAACCATATCGATTTTAACAATACTGTTTTAATTGGCATACAGCCAAGAGGAACTTTCTTTGCCGATCGGGTTCACAAAGAGCTGTCGGAAATTCTTAAAACAGATACGATTAAGAAAGGTCATTTAGACATCACCTTTTTTAGAGATGATTTTAGACGTAAAGATGGTTTAGTTACGGCTAGCAGCAATACCATTGACTTTATTATTGAAGGCAAGCAAGTTATTTTAATTGATGACGTGCTTTGGACGGGACGTACCATACGTGCCGCAATGGATGCTCTTTTGGCCTACGGCAGACCGGAAAGTGTTGAGCTTATGACGTTAATTGACCGTAGATTTTCGAGACACTTACCTATCGAAGCCAACTATATTGGTTTACAAGTAGACTCTATAGATTCTCAAAAAGTGAAGGTTAGCTGGAAAGAAAACGAAGGCGAAGACAAAGTAATTTTATTATCAGATAAACAGTAAAATGGCAGCAGACAAATTATCAACCCGACATCTTTTAGGCATTAAAGATATTAACCTGAATGATATTGAATTGATTTTCGAAACTGCTGATAATTTTAAAGAAGTGATTAACCGCCCCATTAAAAAGGTGCCTTCTTTAAGAGATATTACCATTGCGAACATCTTCTTCGAAAATTCTACTCGTACCAAGCTATCATTTGAACTGGCAGAAAAAAGACTTTCGGCAGATGTGGTCAACTTTGCAGCATCTTCATCATCGGTAAGTAAAGGCGAAACGTTAATTGATACCGTAAACAACATTTTAGCGATGAAAGTTGATATGGTAGTCATGCGTCATCCTTATGCTGGAGCTGGTCAATTCCTAAGCCGTCACATTAATGCGCAAATTGTAAATGCCGGCGATGGTGCTCACGAACATCCCACACAAGCTTTGCTAGATGCCTTCTCTATACGGGAGAAGCTGGGCGATGTAGCTGGTAAAAAAGTAGTGATCGTGGGCGATATCCTACACTCTCGTGTGGCTATTTCCAATATTCTTTGCCTACAAAAATTAGGAGCGGAAGTAATGGTTTGCGGACCTACTACCCTAATTCCAAAACATATTGGAGCACTCGGCGTTAAAGTAGAACATGATTTAATTAAAGCTTTGAATTGGTGCGATGTAGCAAATATGCTGCGTATTCAATTAGAGCGCATGGATATTAAATACTTCCCTACCGGAAGAGAATATTCGATGATGTATGGTTTGAATAAGCAAATACTCGACAATTTAGATAAAGAAATTGTGGTAATGCACCCAGGACCAATTAACCGTGGCGTGGAGATAACAAGCGACGTCGCCGACAGCAAACAGTCTATCATTTTAAATCAGGTAGAAAACGGAGTAGCGGTAAGAATGGCGGTACTTTATCTTTTGGCGAGCCAGAACGACAAGTAATAAATGACCCAAAAAGAAAAGCAATTTGTAGATCACTGGACTGAAAAACGTAAAAAGTGGAGCTGGAAAAGGCATACTTATAGAACGTTTTTAACCATTGTACTGCCAATTGCAATCTTGATTGATCTGGTTAATTATTTCATTATTGGGGATACCGAATATACATTTTTCACTTTTGGGCACCTCTTTACCTTTCTTTTAAATACTGTTTTACTAGCGATAGTCATTATCCTTGGCTCTGGCTTAACAGATTGGAATTATAACGAAGGTAAATATTGGAGCATACTTCGCAGGAATGCAAATAAACTTCAATAACAACAATGCAATCTGGCAGATCATACTGCTAACTAATAAGAGTACCTTTCATTAAAACAATTTGTCCAGGAGACGAACATACGAACTCGTAAGTTACCTCGAATGTGCTGTAAATTCAATGGCACCTATAATTTTGAGACAATCTACAACCACCTAAGGAAGATTTTTTAATTTTTTATTTGCTTATACCAAGCTCATATCCATTTCGTTAAATGTCTGTTATCAACAGATGTTAATTTCTTATGTTGATAGCTAATTGCATTAATTCTATTTTAGTACCAACCCGACTTAAAACCAATGCACAGCATTAGGTAATGAGCAGGGATTTTAATGAAGGATGCTGTAAAAGCTACTTAAAGAGAATACACAAATGAAGAAAAGATATTTACTGGTCCCCCTATTTATTGCCAGTGGTTACGGATTTGGCTATGCACAAATTAGTCCCTTGGTAAAGCTGAACCAAAACTACCAAAGTGGCCTAGAGCTACTTCAAAATGAAAAATATGTAGCCGCTGCGCAGCAATTTAAATTGGTTGAACAGTTTAGGAACAAACCTAGCACACAGCCCCAAAGTAATGCACAACTATCTACCATTAAAGAAAACGCAAAGTTTTACGCTGCTGTTTGTGCGATAGAACTAGGAAACGATGATGCTGAAAACCTTTTTCAAGAGTTCGTTAGAGAATATCCATTAAATCCGAATACGAAATTGGCTTACTTCTATATGGGTAAGGCTTATTTCGGACAGAAAAACTATGAAAAAGCATTAGAGTGGTTTAATCAAGCTGATCCAAGTTCACTTTCAGGGAAGCAACGTTTAGAGTATCAATTTAAACAAGGTTATGCCTATTTTGAAACAGGTAGTATTGAAAAAGCAGAGCCGCTATTTGAAGCAGTAAAAAAGGAAGAGTCTCAATTTCAAGAAAGTGCTACCTACTATTTCGCTTACATCAATTACCTAAACAAAGAATACAAAACTGCGCTTGCTAACTTCGAAAAGTTAAAAGGTTCTCCTACTTACGAGGCAAGTTATCCATATTACATCACTTCGATGTATTATTTAGATGAGCGTTATGATGATGTGATTGACTACGCCATTCCAGTAATGGAAAAAACGAAGCAGAAATACGAGGCAGAAATGTTGAGCTTAGTAGCTGCTTCATACTTCGCAAAATCTGAATTTAAGAATGCAGAGAAATATTTCGCAGCTTATTACGAAAAGGATAAAAATCAAGTTAAAAACAACCTTTTTGTTTATCAGTATGGTTATGCCCTGTTTCAAAATGGTAAATACAAAGAGTCTGTAACGGTATTAGAAAAATTAAATACAGACGATGTTTATTTGCAAAATGGTATGTTCACCTTAGGTAAGGCGGCATTAAAACTAAATGCTAAAGAAAAAGCCAGAAATGCCTTTTTCAGAGCTTCACGTTTAGAGTTTGATAAGAATTTACAAGAAGAGGCTTGGATCAATTACGCTAAGTTAAGCTACGAACTAGAGTTTAACCAACAAGCTTTAGATGCTACACAGAATTTCCTTAAAACTTTCCCTAATTCTAAAAAAATCAATGAAGCGAAAACTTTGCTCGGCGAGATTTTATTAACGAGCAAAAACTATCAAGCTGCCATAGATATTTTAGAGCCAATTCCTAACAAAACACCAGAAGCTAGAGCTGCTTATCAAAAAGTAACTTATTTCCGTGGATTAGAATTCTATAACGAAAGAGCTTTCCCTAATGCGCTTTCTATGTTTTTACGCTCTGCAAATTTTGCAGAGGATAGCGAAATTAATGCGCTAAGTGTTTATTGGAGAGCAGAAACCGCTTACGAATTGCGTAAATACGGCGAAGCAGTAACTACATTTGAAAAGTTCTTGGCAATGGAAGACGCTAAGAAAACAGATGTTTACAATTTTGCTAATTATGCTTTAGGTTATGCCGCTTTTGAAGATGAAAAATATGCTAAAGCCGCAAACTATTTCGAACGCTTTTTAAGAGGCGCTGATAAAGACGAAAAGACGGTGAATGACGCTACTTTACGTCTGGCAGACTCTTATTTCGTAAATAAAAATTACGGCGAGGCTTTAACTTATTACAACAGAATTATTGCAGGTAAAAAAACTGGAGAAGATTATGCCCTTTTCCAAAGAGGGATGATCCAAGGTTTGCAAAAGCAAGATGATGCAAAAATTGCGACAATGCAAAGCTTACTCCAACAATTTCCTAACTCTAATTACTCGGACGATGCTGGTTTCGAAACAGCCTATACCTATTTTAATAAAGGCGAACTGGAAAAATCAAAAACAGATTTAGTAGGTCTAGTGGCTAAATATCCTCGAAGCAGTTATATTCCTAAAGCACTATTAACGATTGGTTTAGTACAATACAACCAAGATCAAGATGATGCAGCTTTAGAATCGTTTAAGAAAGTAATTAGAGATTATCCAAGTGCACCAGATGCTAAGCAGGCATTAGAATCTATCAAAAACATTTATGTAGATCGTGGCGATGCTCAAGGTTTCATCAGCTATGCTGCTACCACCCCACTTGGTAATTACTCGTTAAGTGAGCAAGATGGTATCATGTTCCAGTCTGCTAACAACATTTACCTACGTGGTGATGCCAAAGGTGCTTACGAAGCTATTAATGCTTATTTAGATAAGTTTCCTAAACCAATTCATGATAAAGAAGCGAAATTCATTAGAGCAGAATCTCTGGTAAAATTGGGCCGATCGGCAGAAGCCATTGCCGATTACGATTATATCTTAAATGACTGGACTAGTGATTATACCGAACGTTCTTTAATGAGTGTCTCGAAGGTGTTAATGGAAGAGAAAAAATACAACGAGGCCATTGTTTATCTGAAAAGATTAGAAACTACCGCAGATTACAAAGCGCATCATAGCTATGCCATCAACAATTTAATTAAGGCATACAATGAGTTGAACATGCCTGATGATATGTTGAAATACGCGGAGATCATCAAAACGTCAGACAAATCGTCTGAGGAGGAGAAAAACAGTTCTGATTTGTATGCTGGTAAAGCTTTCTTGTTAAAAGCAGATACTACATCGGCAGTAAAAGCATTTAACAATGTGGTCGCCAAAACAAAGACATTGGCGGCGGCAGAATCTAAATACAACTTGGCTTTCTTGCAATATGCCAAAGGCGATTATAAAACTTCGCAAAAAACTTGCTTTGATTTAATTAACAATATGCCGTCTTACGATTACTGGGTGGCCAAATCCTTCATCCTTTTAGCTGATAACTATTTGGCTTTAAAAGATAAGATGCAGGCGAAAAGTACCTTATTAAGTATCATTGATAATTACGAAGGTAAAGATGATATCGTACCGACTGCAAAAGAAAAATTGGCAAAAATCAACTAGAACACACACAATGACACTAAATAAAACAACATATTTAACGCTTGCCTTAATTTTTGCAGCAGCTGGTTTGCATGCTCAAGATGTAAAACCTCCTGAAAAGGCTGAAAAAACGGTTAGTGAAGAAATCGAAATTATAAGACCTTACAAACCTGTATTGGCCGAAGCTGTGAAGCTGAGAAGAAGTCCGGATTTGGATAACATTAAAACTTACAGAGCTAAATTCAACTATCAATTAACCGATAGAAAATTGGAGTTGAATACAGATATCCAAAAATTACAGGCTCAAAAAGTAGCCGACGAGCGTCAAGCAGAATTATTCAATAACTATGTAAAAGGTGGTTTAGGTAATTTGGGTACTTTCTTGGCTGAAGCTTATGTAGGCATGGGCCAAGACCCAGCTTTACAAACCGGTGTTTTCTTCAGACATTTCGGTCAATCGGGTAAGCTGAATAAACAGAATGAAAATCGCCAGCAATTAAGTGCCTTTGTACGTAGCATTGGTGAAAAAGCAACCCTAAATGGTAAGTTAAACTACCAGCGTAATGGCTTGTATTTTTATGGAATTGACGAAGCAAATCCCACTTTAAATCCTAATCCAGAGAGACAGGCATTTAATTTCTTTGAGTTAGAAGGAGAAGCAATCAGTAAATTTACTCCAGACCCTGATGCATTGAGTTATGCTGCAAAAGTAAATGCTTACATGTTCAACGATAGGTTCAGCGCAAAAGAAAGTTCGTTTACCTTAAATGGATATATGAACAAACGTATCAGTAATTTCAATTTAGGCCTAGCGGCATCAGCCGAATTAGGTAAAACCAAAGATTTGAATACTGATGTGTCTAATAACCTTTTACGGGTTAACCCTTACATCAAATTACAGGCTGGTGGTGTAAAAATCGTTGCCGGTGCAAACATTACACAAGAATTCGGCACCAAATCTGCCACCAGAATTTTCCCTGCCGTAACTGCAGATTTAACGTTAATCCCAGATTTCCTTCAGTTATTTGGAGAACTGAAGGGTGATGTAAACCGTAATACGTTAAAAGATTTAACTGACGAAAATCCTTTCTTGAACCAAAATATCTATATTAAAAATAGTATAGAAAAACTAAGTTTTAGTGCTGGTATTAAAGGTACAGGTGGCCCAGGTTTTGGTTACAAAGCTCGTATCTACAGAAAAGATATCACAGACATGCCCTTGTTCGTAAACAACTTTGATTCATTCAACAAATTTGATGTAATCTACGACTTTGGCAAAACCAAAATTTTAGGTTTAGAAGGAGAATTATCTGTTCAAGTTAGCGATAACCTAAAATGGACTGGTAAATTGAACATGGAAGACTATAAAGCAGGCGAAGAGAGAGAAAGCTACTTCAAACCGCAATTGCGTTTATCATCAAACTTCATGTTTGTATACAATAAGAAGTTAACTTTTGATGCTTCGGTGGTAATCCAAGATGATAGCAAAGCTAAAGTTTTCAGTGCAAATCCGCTAAATCCTGACGGCACTTATCCGCCAGTACCAGATTTTAATAACGAAAACATTGTTACCGTTAAAGGTTTTGTAGATTTGGGCTTAGGCGCCAACTATAAAATTAACAACAAGTTCTCGGCCTTTGCCAAAGCAAACAACATATTAAACACCAACTATAGCAGATTTTTGTACTACCGTTTAAATGGAATCAATATCTTTGGCGGCTTAACCTATTCGTTTTAAAAGGTTAATTTTATAATTATTTTACCCAAATGGATATATTACAATACCTGCTAGAGCTTTTAAAAACCCGTAAACAAATAGGACTTGAAGGCTTAGGTACTTTTTATAAAAAGAAAACGCCAGGAAGGTATGATGCAGGAACACACTCGTTTTTGCCTCCTAGTTATGCTTTGGAATTTACTCCAGAGCTGCTAGAAAACACCAACCTTGCCGAATATATCCAGACTAAAAGAGGTATTTCAGAAGATTCTGCGAAGTATTTTATCAACCAATTTGTTGGTGAAATACAGCAATCGTTACAAAACGGCACATTCACTTTAGAGCATTTGGGCACCTTTGTCTCTGAAGGTGAAAAGTTGGTTTTTAATGCAAGTCAAGATATCAATACTGGCTTCGATTTTTTTGCACTCCCTTCGGTTACCGCAGAGTTAAAACCGATACAAGAAAACATAGTCGAAGAAGCTTCTAACGTATCTAGTGATCATTCGGAAGTAAGTGCTGAGCATCAAATAGAGCAGGTAAAAGTTCCTGAATTTGAGCAAGAGATAAGCAAGATTGAGTTTACAGAAACAACTACTTCCGGCAGCAGTGAAAAAGATGTGGATGCATCAGAAGAAAATGTTGTATTACCTGAAGAGGATCTTCCTAAAGTAGAAAAGCATACTTCGGAAGTTGAAGAAATACCAGCGACTGAAGAAGCAGAAGCAACTGAAGAAGCGGAAACAACTGTAACGATTAACGAGCCAAAGGAAACTGAAATTATTGAGGAGAATGAGAAAGAGCTTGAAGTTGAAAATATTCAGAACGAAACAGCTGTAACAGCCGAGGAAGAAAAAGAAACTTGGAATTTCGATGATGAGCATGTAGTTTCTCCGGAAGATATCAGTAATGAAGAAACTGTAAATAGTCCCACTTCTAAAGTTGAAAATATTGAGCCAGCTAATGGCAAAGAAGACATCAAGTTAAAATCTACTACACACGAGTGGAGTTTCGATACAATTGAGAGCAATAAAACTGTAGCAGAAGACAACACGCTTATTGGTGAATTTGACAATCAATATGTTGAGGAAGAATACACCGAAGAAAAGCCAAAAATGCCATTGTACCAAAAGCTGTCGTTAGCTTTATTGGTTATCGCAGTAGCATTTGTAACGTTGTATTTTGTTAAACCAGAAATCTTCGAAAATTTTAGAAGAGATACCACCAACCCAGACGAGAAGATAGTGGTACCAATTCAAAGAAGCAATTTGAAAACTCAAAAAGACTCGCTTTCCTTCGCAGACAGTATCATGAAAAACGCCGAGAAAGTTGGATTAGAAGTGCAACCCGCTAAAGATACTTTGGTAGTTACCACTTCAAAAAAAGATGTCCCGGTTACTTATACTTACGATGTGATCATTGCCTCTTTTGCTACCGAAGCCAAAGCACTAGATTACATTGGCCGCATGAAGAAAAAAGGCTTCGATGCCAAAATATCAACCATGCACGGAAAACGCAAAAACATCAGTATTGCCACTTACAATAATATAGACTCTGCACAAAAATACGTTATTAAGTTTCGCAAGCAGTTTAATAACAAAGATATCTATGCCCAACCCATTAAAAACAAATAACACACAATGATATTATTATTAACCACTTTACAAGACACAGCTCAAAATCTAGTAGATACAGCGCAAACCGTACCTACTACCGCAGTAAAACCTCAAGAAACACTTCATTTCATCGATTTACTTTTTAAAGGTGGATGGGTAATGATCCCACTGACTTTATTGGCTTTTTTAGGCTTGGTTATTTTCATTGAGAGATATTTAACTGTACGTAAAGCGTCTAAAGATGATACCAACTTATTGTTTCAAATTAGACAGAACATTAAAGATGGACGTTTAGAAAATGCAATCGCGTTGTGTAAAAATACACCATCTCCTCTAGCTCGTATGTTAGAAAAAGGCTTAAAGCGTATCGGTAGACCAATTAAAGATATTGAAGGTGCTATTGAAAACACAGGCAAGTTAGAAGTAGCAAAACTAGAAAAGAACATTGGCATTTTAGGGATTATTGCAGGTATTGCGCCAATGCTTGGTTTCGTAGGTACCATTATTGGTGTAATTACCATTTTCCAACGTGTGGCTGCCGAAGGTGCAATTGAAATCGGTACCATTTCTGATGGTCTTTATACCAAAATGATTACTTCGGCAACAGGGTTGATTATTGGTATCATGGCCTATGTGCTTTACCACATCTTAAATATGATGGTAGAGAAAATCATCCTTAAAATGGAAACTGAAGCAATTGAGTTTATCGATCTTTTAGAAGAACCAGGAAAATAATGAATTTAAAAAACAGAAAAAAGGGTCATGTAGAGGTACATACAGCTGCCTTAAACGACATCATGTTTTTCTTGATGCTGTTTTTCCTATTGGCTTCTGCTGTGGTAAACCCTCAAGTGGTGAAGTTGTTACTTCCTCGCTCCTCTTCTGGCCAACAGGCAAATAATCAGAAATCTATTACGGTTAGTATCGATGAAAACCTAAACTACTTCGTTGATAAAAAACCTGTAACGCTAGAAGCGATGGAAAGTCAAATACAAGGTCAAATTCAGCAAGATACCGACTTAACCATCGTTTTATACGTAGCTAGAGGTGTATCTATTGAAAATACGATGAAAGTATTTGATGTGGCTAACAAATTGAAATTGAAAGTTGTTCTTGCTGTAGAGCAAAAGAAATAAGTATGGCACATAACCATAAAGAAGAAAATAATTATCCAAAGGCATTAGCCATTTCTACGGCGCTAATGGGGGGCTTTATTGCCCTCAGCTTTATCTGGATAATTGGTAAATTCGAACCTAATGAGGAGTTGGGAATGGGTGGCATGGTTGTAAATTATGGCACTTCGGTAGAAGGGATGGGAACAGATTATACTAACATTGAAGAACCTTCGATGGCTCCAAATGCTAACAATAAAAAGCCTGACCAAATTACGCCAGACCCTACAACAAAAAGTACGCAATCACAACTGAGTGATCAAAACCTGACTACTCAAGATAACGAAGAGGCAGTAAGTGTAAATACCAAAGCGGTTAAAAGCAACGCCAACCCTAGCGCTACACAAGATAACAAAGTGGAGCAGCCAGCTGTAAATCCAAATGCCCTTTACAAAGGCAAAAAAAATAATGCAACTGGTGGTGGCGACGGAACTGGATCGACACCTGGCAATCAAGGCGATCCTGATGGCGATCCGTTAACTCCATTTTACGGTGATGGTGGCTCTGGATTTGGGAACAAGCCGCTTCCTCTAAGCAACTTCAAAAATTTGGTAAAACCAGAAGACGATGGGCAAGAAACCGGAACTATCATGGTAAAAATTGAAGTGAACAAATCTGGTAGAATTGTTAGAGCAACTGCTGGAGCTAGAGGTAGTACTTTTAAAAATAATGCATTAGAAGAAAAGTGCGAAAGATCGATGTTAGGAGCTTCTTTAAATGCGATCACCAAAGGTCCAGACATTCGTATTTTCTATGTTCCTTTTAAATTTAGCGTAAAGTAACATTAAAATATTGCTAACGAAAGAGGAAGTAGTCCTATTGTAAAAGAGGATCGACTTCCTCTTTTGTCATTCCAGGCTTAATGTTTTCACTATAAAAAGCAGAGATGATCGCCGAATCAAAAGCATCGAATTTTAATTTATGATTAGCCTCTGCATAAAATATACTTGATGGAGCATGATTAGTTTGCTTAAAAAATCCCATGCTTCTAATGATACCTCTTCTCACGGCGTACCTTGCATCAGATTTACTTTTGTATTTCTCTACAGCAAATAAGCACTCCATCCTATAAATCTCGCTCTTCTTATTTGTCCTATAGAAATACCCGCCATAGCTGTTTGTGTATTTCGCAAAATTATTAGTCATATTCAACAATGCTTCTGGAGATGTACTTAATGCGATCATAAAGTTTACCTCATCATTGTCGTCAGACTTTTGAATGTCCAAGTTAGTTAGTCTTTTCAATTGGCTAAAAATAGAATCAATTTCGTTAATGATATATTTGCTGCTGTCGCCAACTATTTTGTATCGGATGGGAACTATCCACTTTGTTATCTTTTCATATTCTCCAACCTTTATACGATGGTAAGCAATTTGATCAAAAACAAGCCTTTCTTTTGGCGCCAACTTCTGCGCAAGTACAGCACTAGTTGAAATAAAAACTAGAAAAATTAAGAGATATATGTTCTTCATAAAAAGCGTATTTAGTATAGTACGAATTTAAAATAAAAGGCGTAAACGGTCAATAAATATTATATTTCAGATTGTTCCAAAAAATGCAATCACATATCTTTGATGCTAGTTATGAATTACAGCCAAACGGTAGATTACCTTTACAGTCGCTTGCCAATGTTTACTAGAGTTGGTGCTTCGGCTTTTAAAAAAGATTTAGACAACACTATTGCACTTTGCAACGCTTTAGACAATCCTCAAAACAAGTATAAAACCATACATATTGGTGGTACCAATGGTAAAGGGTCAACTTCGCATATGCTAGCTGCTATTTTGCAGAAGGCAGGCTACAAAACTGGTTTGTACACCTCTCCACACCTTAAAGATTTTAGAGAACGTATTCGTGTAAATGGCAAAATGGTGTCAAAAAGTTTTGTCACGAATTTCGTAAAAACTCAAAAGGAGCTCATTAGCAAAATAGAGCCTTCTTTTTTTGAAGTTACTGTAGGTATGGCTTTTTCTTATTTCGAGCAAGAGAAAGTAGATGTTGCTGTCATTGAAGTAGGCTTAGGTGGCAGACTAGATTCTACTAACATCATCCATCCCGATCTTTCTGTGATTACCAATATTAGCCTAGATCATACCAATATGTTAGGCAATACCTTTGGTGAAATCGCGTTTGAAAAAGCTGGAATTATCAAAACAAACACACCAGCTGTCATCGGCGAACGCCATCCAGAAACTGATCCTGTTTTTATCAAAAAAGCGAAAGAACAACATGCTTCGCTCATCTTTGCTGAAGATGATTTGAAAGCCACTAATGTCTCAAAAAAATCAAGTACTTTAAAATTAGATATAATTCAAGTAGATCAACCTTTGTTGAAAGGATTGCATTTAGACTTGACCGGAACTTATCAGCTCAAGAACATATTAACAGTAATTGAAGCCGTTCAACAATTAAGAAAAATTGGTTATCAAATAGCTGATGAAGCTACTTACCAAGCTTTAAAAAATGTTAAAAAACTGACTGGCTTACAAGGAAGATGGCAAACACTTTCTAAAAATCCTCTGGTAATTTGCGATACAGGACACAACAAAGCAGGTATTACCGAAGTAATTCAAAATATCAACCAAATACCATACGAAAACTTACATATGGTAATCGGTATGGTAAAGGATAAAGATATCAGTGCGGTTTTGGCTTTACTTCCAAAAAATGCCAACTATTATTTTTGTCAACCGCAATTAGAAAGAGCTTTACCAGCAAATGAACTAGCGGAACAGGCAGCAAATTATCACCTAAAAGGCAAAACGTTTAATACCGTTGAAGCTGCATTGGCTAACGCAAAAAGTAAAGCAAGTAATAAAGATTTGATTTTTGTAGGCGGAAGTACCTTCGTTGTAGCAGAAATTATATAGAATATTTACATTCCATCCTTAATATCTTAATACGCAATCTATACCTTTACAAAAAACACAGTACACATAATGAAAATTAAACTTTTGTGCTTCTCGCTAGCCATATTATTTGCAAATAGCGTAAGCGCTCAAAAAACAGCTAAAAGTAACAAGACAACTGCAGCTGCTTATCCGCAAACTGTTGCCCGTCCAAAATTAGTAGTAGGTATGGTAGTAGATCAAATGCGTTGGGATTACCTATATCGTTTCTACAGCAGATATGGGCAAGGAGGTTTCAAACGTCTAATTAACGAAGGTTTTTCTGCTGAAAACACACTTATTCCTTACACACCAACCTTAACCGCTTGCGGCCACTCTTCGGTTTATACCGGTTCTGTACCTGCTATCAATGGTATTATTGGCAACAACTGGTTCGACCCGCAATTGGGAAGAGATGTTTACTGTGTTGAAGATAAAAGCGTTAACACTGTCGGTAGCACCAGCAAAGCAGGATTGATGTCTCCTAAAAACTTATTGGTGACTACGGTAACCGATGAGTTGAGAATGGCTACCAATTTTAGAAGTAAGGTGATTAGCGTTTCCCTTAAAGATAGAGGTGCTATTTTACCTGGCGGACATACTTCCAGTGGTTCTTACTGGTATGACGGTGCAACTGGAAATTTCATTACCAGTACGCATTACATGCAACAATTGCCTACTTGGGTAAATGATTTCAACGCTAAAAAGCTTCCAAATAAGTACTTTGCAGAAGATTGGAATACCTTATATCCAATAGCAACCTATACAGAAAGTACAGCTGATGATAAACCTTACGAACGTTTATTTAAAGATGAAAAAACAGCAACTTTTCCTCACCTATTTAAACAATACGCAAATAAGAACTACTCGTTAATGACCAGCATGCCTCAAGGCAATACTTTCACCCTTGAGTTTGCGAAAGCGGCAATTCCTGCCGAGAAATTAGGTCAAACAGGAAATACAGATTTCTTGGCGGTGAGTTTATCTTCTACTGATTATGTTGGCCATCAATTTGGGCCTAACTCAATTGAGTTAGAAGATACTTATTTGAGATTGGACAAAGACCTGGAAGATTTCTTTAATTATTTAGATAAGACCATAGGCAAAGGAAATTACTTGTTTTTCTTAACGGCAGATCATGGTGTAACCCATGTTCCTGGTTTTTCTAAAGAGAATAAATTACCAGCTGGAGGTTTAGCGACTAAAACCTTTCAGAAAGCACTAGACAGTATCATCTTAAAAGATTATAAAGTGAAGGGAGCTATCTTTACTTTAATGAATAATCAAATCATTTTTGATACTGAAGCGATCAAAGCTGCAAACGCTGATTACAGCAAAATTAAACAAACTGCTATTGATTACTTAGTAAAACAAGAAGGTGTTTTAAACGCAGTTGATATCAAAAATTTGGGGAATGTTAGTCTACCTCAAGATCTTAAAATGAAAATCACTAATGGTTATAATGCTCGTAGAAGTGGCGATGTTTACATCATTTTAGATGCTGGCTGGTATCCAACCTTAAACCCAGGAACCGGACACGCAGCTTGGAACCCATATGATAGCCATATTCCAAACGTTTTTATGGGCTGGGGCGTTAAACCAGGTAAAACCAATAAAGAGTATTATATGACTGACATCGCTCCTACAGTTTCTGCACTTTTGCATATCCAACAACCAAGTGGCAGCATTGGAAAAGTGATTACCGAACTTATGAAATAACATTTGTCAATTTCATAAACAAATCCTCAATTCTATCTAACGAATTGAGGATTTTTCATTTTCAGTCCTACTTTTCTATTATTTTCTTAACAACACCACGCTATTTTTACTTTTGCTATTCAACTTTTGAATGCTCAAAACGTTACCTTTGATAAGTAATTTCTAACCATTTACACTCAAAACCTATTTATTTCCCCAAAAAGGAAATCTGCTATTATGGATAAAATTGAGATTTATAAACCCAATCATAAAATACGTTTCGTAACTGCTGCTGCCCTATTTGACGGCCATGATGCTACCATTAATATCATGCGTCGAATTTTGCAATCAAGCGGTGCAGAAGTAATTCATCTTGGCCATAACCGATCGGTTGATGAAGTAGTAAATTGCGCCATACAGGAAGATGTGCAGGGAATTGCCATGACTTCTTACCAAGGTGGCCACATGGAGTATTTCAAATACATGTACGATCTTTTACAGGAACGTGGTGCAGGACATATTAAAATTTTCGCTGGCGGCGGCGGTGTCATCTTACCAGATGAGATTAAAGAGTTAGAAGCCTACGGAATAGCCAAAATCTATTCTCCAGATGATGGTAGAAAAATGGGGTTGCAAGGCATGATCAATGACATGCTCCAAAAAACCGACTTTATAACGGTAGCAGATTTAAGTGATGAAACGGAAAACCTAACTAAAAAAGAAAACAGGAAAATTGCCAGACTGATTTCTTCTGCAGAGAATAATGCTGATGATTTCGAAAGTACACTTAAAGAATTACAGCAAAATCAAAGTGCTAATCCTCCAGTTTTAGGTATCACAGGTACTGGAGGTGCAGGTAAATCTTCTTTAGTAGATGAGCTAGTAAGGAGATTTTTGATCGAAGTAAAAGATAAATCTATTGCAATTATCTCGGTAGATCCCTCAAAAAGAAAAACCGGTGGAGCATTACTGGGAGATAGAATTCGCATGAATGCGATCAACAACTCTAGAGTTTATATGCGTTCGTTAGCTACTCGTCAAGCAAATTTGGCATTATCTAAAAATGTTCAAGAAAGCATTGATATCTGTAAAGCTGCAGGTTTTGATTTGGTGATTGTTGAAACTTCTGGTATTGGCCAATCGGACACAGAGATTACCGAGCATTGCGATGTTTCTTTATATGTAATGACACCTGAATTTGGTGCAGCAACTCAGCTAGAAAAAATAGACATGCTAGATTTCGCAGATCTGGTAGCTATCAACAAGTTCGACAAACGAGGCGCTTTAGATGCTTTAAGAGATGTAAGGAAGCAATATAAACGTAACCATAATATCTTCGATGCAAAAGATGAAGAAATTCCAGTTTATGGTACTATGGCTTCTCAATTCAATGATCCAGGCATGAACAATTTGTTTGTTGCTTTGATAAAAAAAATAAAGGAAAAAACTGGGGTAGATTTTAATGCGCAAATGGAGATGACCTCGTCTGAATCTGAAAAAATCTACATTATTCCGCCAGAAAGAACCAGATATCTATCTGAAATTGCTGAAGCGAGCGAACAGTACAACGAATGGGTGAACAAACAAGTTGGTCTCGCTCGTAAATTATATCAACTGCAAGGGGTAATTGAATTATTAAAAGACAACACTTTACATACTGCTGGTAAAGTTCTCACTTCAGCGGAGGATTTAGAAGGGGCGTTTACTTTTTATGAGGAGCAATTAGATGGCGAATGTAAAAGACTACTTCGGGAATGGCCAAATACAAAACATCAATACCAGCAAGATAATTTCATTTATAAAGTAAGGGACAAAGAAATCAAGCAACCACTATTTTATGAATCGCTTTCTAAATTGAGGATTCCTAAAGTAGCATTGCCAAAGTACGAAGACTGGGGAGATGTTTTGAAATGGTTGCTTACCGAAAACTTACCAGGCGAGTTTCCTTACGCTGCCGGAGTTTTCCCTTTAAAACGTGACGGAGAAGATCCTACCCGTATGTTTGCTGGTGAAGGAGGCCCAGAGAGAACTAACAAAAGATTTCATTACGTTTCTTTAGGCCAGCCGGCGCACCGCCTATCTACCGCTTTCGATTCGGTAACTTTGTACGGCGAAGATCCTCACTTACGTCCTGATATCTACGGCAAAATTGGTAACTCGGGTGTTAGTATTGCCACTTTAGATGATGCGAAGAAACTCTACTCAGGTTTCGATCTTTGTGCAGCAAGCACCTCGGTTTCTATGACAATCAATGGTCCGGCGCCTATGTTGCTTGGCTTTTTCATGAATGCGGCGATAGATCAGCAATGTGAAAAGTATATTATCGAAAATGGCTTAAAGCAAGAAATTGAAAGTAAAATCGAAAAGATATACAAAGCAAAAGGAATAGCGAAACCCACTTACAACGGGCAACTTCCCGAAGGAAATAATGGACTAGGTTTATTGCTTTTGGGAGTAACCGGAGATCAGGTATTACCTCAAGACGTGTACGCCGAGATAAAAGCCAAAGCAATTAGGTCTGTACGTGGCACCGTCCAAGCAGACATTTTAAAAGAAGATCAGGCCCAAAATACTTGCATTTTCTCTACAGAATTTGCTTTAAGAATGATGGGCGATATTCAGCAGTATTTCATTACCGAGAAAGTTAGAAATTTCTACTCTGTGTCTATCTCTGGCTACCATATTGCCGAAGCTGGTGCAAATCCAATTTCGCAGCTGGCCTTTACGTTAAGCAACGGATTTACTTTCGTAGAATATTATTTAAGTAGAGGGATGCATATTGATGATTTTGCACCAAACCTATCTTTCTTCTTCAGTAATGGAATTGATCCAGAATATGCGGTTATTGGTCGTGTAGCACGAAGAATTTGGGCTAAAGCGATTAAGAATAAGTACAAAGGAAATGATCGTTCTCAAAAGCTTAAATATCATATCCAAACCTCTGGTCGCTCATTACACGCTCAAGAAATTGATTTCAACGATATCAGGACTACCTTACAAGCGCTTTATGCTATTTATGATAACTGCAATTCGCTACATACCAATGCTTACGACGAGGCTATCACTACACCAACAGAAGATTCTGTACGCAGAGCGATGGCCATACAATTGATTATCAATAGAGAATTAGGCTTAGCTAAAAATGAAAATCCGTTACAGGGAGCATTTATTATTGAAGAACTAACTGATCTAGTTGAAGAAGCGGTATTAACTGAGTTCAAACGCATCAATGACAGAGGCGGCGTTTTAGGTGCCATGGAAACCATGTATCAACGTGGTAAAATTCAGGAAGAAAGTTTATACTATGAGACTTTAAAACATACCGGAGAATTTCCAATTGTTGGTGTAAATACGTTCTTAAACAAAAATGGTTCTCCTACTATTATTCCAGGAGAAGTTATTCGTGCAACGGAAGATGAAAAACAATTCCAAATCTCAACCTTAGAAGCATTTCAAAAGAGAAATGAAGATCAATCTAATGAAGCCCTAAAAGAACTGCAAAAAGCTGCTGTAGCTGGAGAAAACATCTTTGAAAAATTAATGGAAGTTTGCAAGGTTTGCTCATTGGGGCAAATCAGCAATGCCTTATATGAAGTCGGAGGGCAATATAGACGTAATATGTAATTCAATAGGAAAGGCCACAATTTAATTGTGGCCTTTCCTATTTTATCTTATGCTAAAATCCATTTGAATTTATAATCTATAGTTGGATTTTTCATACGTTCTGCTACTCTTAACAAACGATCAGGAAGCTTCATGATATAATCTCTAGCTTTCTCCCCTGCTTCATTCAAATCTCTTACACTTTCAATATTCCAATCTACAATCAGTTGTTTCAAAATGTCTACATAATCTACCGCAGTATAAACTCCTAAACGTTGTGCTGCATCAGTAAAATGACCAAAAACTTGCCCAATTGGTAATCCTACTTCTCTTAAAAAGTGCGCAGGCATTACAATCTTCTTCTTCATCATGTCATCAAATGCTAGCATAGCTTCATTTGCATCAACTTTGAAGATCTGTTTGATAAAATCTTTATATGCTTTAGCATGTCTAGCTTCATCAGACGCAATTACACCACACATTTTTGATAACAAGGTATCTCCATCTTTTTTTGCTAAGGAAGCTACTCTTCTATGAGAAACATTAGTAGCTAATTCTTGGAAAGAAGTGTAAATGAAATTTCTGTAAGGATCATGTCCGGTGCCAATATCAAAACCATCAGCGATTAGGTATTGAGTAGATATTTCCATCTGACGCATATCAACACGACCAGAAAGATATAGATATTTATTCAATAAATCTCCATGTCTATTTTCTTCTGCAGTCCAGTGTCTGTTCCATTTCATCCAGCCACCTTCTTCGTCTCTGCTTACACCGTCAACCATGGCTAACCAAGATTCGTAAGTCGGCAATGCCTCTTCAGTAATTGTATCACCAATTAGCACAGCAACTAGATCATAAGCTAACTCACTAGCACTTTGTTGTAAATCTTTTACTTTTTGAAAGAAATCGTCTTTACTAGCATCTGGCAAAAAATCAGAAGGTTGCCAAATCTCATCAATTGGCTTTAGATATTCAGGCATCATTTCAAGCATATATTTCTCAATATGCTGCATTACTTCCCTTCTTCTTTCAACAAAAAAACTCATTATGTGTGTGCTTTATAAGCCGTAAAGATAACCAAATTATATGGTATAGAGGAATTTATTCAATTAATCCTCGAAACATTATTCATAAAAATGATTTAAATCATAATATGAATTATTCTTGGCTAAAGATCACAGTGTATTGTTTATAGGAAAACAAGATGGCTTAAAGCCTATGTATAAGGTTGGATAAACTATATCAGCAAAGATAAAAATTAAATATAGTGCTCTCCCCTGCATGTTAAAGTCCTTATACCCTCTTGATGTGGGCTATTGGCTCTCCAATAGGGATTGTGCCTTTCCGGAAAGTTTGTTGCAACAAAAAAGCCCCTGTGCATCTCTGCAAGGGGCTGTAAGGATAGGCACCGACCTACTCTCCCACGTGTTACCGCAGTACCATCGGCTCGGATGGGCTTAACTTCTCTGTTCGGAATGGGAAGAGGTGGACACCATCGATATAGGCACCTGAATATCTTTAATTCAGGTTGTAAGTTATAGGTAATAAGTTATAAGTAGCAATACTCCTAACCCTGTACCCTTCACTTTCAACTTGTAAATGACATATTATTGAAAGAAGTTAGTTGGGAAGAGCAAACAACGTCTGCTTTGATGAAAGCCTCGGGCTATTAGTAATACTCGACTGTGGTGTCGCCACCTTTACATCTGTATCCTATCAACGTAGTAGTCTGCTACGGCCCTATATGGAATCCTCATCTCGTGGCTAGTTTCGCACTTAGATGCTTTCAGCGCTTATCTATTCCCAGCGTAGCTACCCTGCAATGCCCCTGGCGGAACAACAGGTTCACTAGAGGCTGGTCCAACCCGGTCCTCTCGTACTAAGGTCAGCCCCACTCAAGATTCCAACGCCCACAACAGATAGGGACCGAACTGTCTCGCGACGTTCTGAACCCAGCTCGCGTGCCACTTTAATCGGCGAACAGCCGAACCCTTGGGACCTTCTCCAGCCCCAGGATGTGACGAGCCGACATCGAGGTGCCAAACCTCCCCGTCGATATGAGCTCTTGGGGGAGATCAGCCTGTTATCCCCAGCGTACCTTTTATCCTTTGAGCGATGGCCCTTCCATGCAGAACCACCGGATCACTATATCCGTCTTTCGACCCTGATCGGCCTGTATGCCTCACAGTCAAGCAAGCTTATGCTATTGCACTCCCCGTACGGTTACCAAGCGTACTGAGCTTACCTTTGAAAGCCTCCGTTACCTTTTTGGAGGCGACCACCCCAGTCAAACTACCCATCAAACAATGTCCCCCGCTCAGCGGGGTTAGACACCGAATACAGAAAGGGTGGTATTTCAACGTTGGCTCCATGATGCCTGGCGACACCACTTCAAAGCCTCCCACCTATCCTACACATCCTGTACCCAATGTCAATGTTAAACTGTAGTGAAGGTGCATGGGGTCTTTCCGTCCCGTTGCGGGTACCCGGCGTCTTCACCGGGACCACAATTTCACCGAGCTCATGGCTGAGACAGCGCCCAGATCGTTACACCATTCGTGCAGGTCGGAACTTACCCGACAAGGAATTTCGCTACCTTAGGACCGTTATAGTTACGGCCGCCGTTTACTGGGGCTTCGATTCAATGCTTCGCCTTGCGGCTGACATCCCCTCTTAACCTTCCAGCACCGGGCAGGTGTCAGGCCTTATACCTCATCTTTCGATTTTGCAAAGCCATGTGTTTTTGTTAAACAGTCGCCTGGGCCTTTTCACTGCGGCTGGCATTGCTGCCAGCGCCCCTTCTCCCGAAGTTACAGGGCCATTTTGCCGAGTTCCTTAGCCATGATTCACTCGAGCACCTTAGAATCCTCTTCCCGGATACCTGTGTCGGTTTGCGGTACGGGCTTTTATAGACTGGAGCTTAGCGGTTTTTCTTGGAAGTCTGATTACCTGCACTATCCACTTGCCCGAAGGCTCGCGGTACTATCGGCGTTCAGCAGGATCGGCGGATTTGCCTACCGTTCCTATACCTACAGCCTTCAACGATCTATTCCGTCAGATCGCGGCAGTTCCACTACTCCGTCCCCACATCGCATCTATAAAAGGTACGGTAATATTAAACCGTTGTCCATCGACTACCCCCTTCGGGTTCGCCTTAGGCCCCGACTAACCCTGATCCGATTAGCGTTGATCAGGAAACCTTATCCTTTCGGTGGGCGGGTTTCTCTCCCGCCTTATCGTTACTTATGCCTACATTTGCTTTTCCGGAAGCTCCACCATGGCTCACGCCACAACTTCGCCGCCGCCGGAATGCTCCCCTACCGATATATTTCAATCCCATAGCTTCGGTATATAGTTTGATGCCCGTTTATTATCCATGCACGATCGCTCGACTAGTGAGCTGTTACGCACTCTTTAAATGAATGGCTGCTTCCAAGCCAACATCCTAGCTGTCTATGCAATCGCACCTCGTTAGTTCAACTTAACTATAATTTGGGGACCTTAGCTGATGGTCTGGGTTCTTTCCCTCTCGGCCCAGGACCTTAGCACCCTGAGCCTCACTGCCGACCATATTATATAGCATTCGGAGTTTGTCTGGATTTGGTAGGATTTGACTCCCCCGCACCCAATCAGTAGCTCTACCTCTATATAACTCAATATCGACGCTGTTCCTAAAAACATTTCGGGGAGTACGAGCTATTTCCCAGTTTGATTAGCCTTTCACCCCTACCCTCAGGTCATCCGGAAACTTTTCAACGTTTATCGGTTCGGTCCTCCAGTACGTGTTACCGCACCTTCAACCTGCCCAAGGGTAGATCACAAGGTTTCGCGTCTACCTCCACTGACTATGCGCCCTGTTCAGACTCGCTTTCGCTTCGGATCCGTGCCTAAAGCACTTAACCTTGCCAGTGAAGAGTAACTCGTAGGCTCATTATGCAAAAGGCACGCCGTCACACCACAAAGGTGCTCCGACCGCTTGTAAGTACACGGTTTCAGGTTCTATTTCACTCCCCTGTTCGGGGTTCTTTTCACCTTTCCCTCACGGTACTGGTTCACTATCGGTCTCTCGGGAGTATTTAGCCTTACCGGATGGTGCCGGCAGATTCCCACAAGGCGTCTCCGACCTCGCGGTACTCAGGATACTGTTAGGCCATTATTGCTTACGTGTACGAGGCTATCACTCTATATTGCCGGGCTTCCCATCCCGTTCCACTTCACGTTAATGTAACCACATCACAGTCCTACAACCCCACATATGCCGTAACATAAGTGGTTTGGGCTCTTTCCCTTTCGCTCGCCACTACTCAGGAAATCATTGTTATTTTCTCTTCCTCTGCTTACTTAGATGTTTCAGTTCGGCAGGTTCGCTCTTATTGTGACTGGTCTTCAACCAGCCGGGTTGCCCCATTCGGAAATCTCCGGATCAATTCTCATTTGCAGATCCCCGAAGCTTATCGCAGCTTATCACGTCCTTCATCGCCTCCGAGAGCCAAGGCATCCCCCGTGTACTCTTTATTACTTTCTTCTACTCTTGCGCCTTTTGCGCCGCAAGGTATGCTTTTTTTGCTCTTGTCATGATGTCTCATACTTGTTGGTCGATTGCTCTTCCTTCAAGTGAGCACAAACACAACAGTCGCCTATTGTTGTTTGCTCTTCTTTTTTTAACTTCTTCCAATATGTCAAAGAACTTTCTCTTAAGCCTAAAGTCCAGAGCTGAAAGCTTAAAGCTACATTTAAGCCGCTTTAGTCTTCCCCCTTTTCGCTTTCGGCCCAAAGTGGTGGAGAATAACGGAGTCGAACCGTTGACCTCCTGCGTGCAAGGCAGGCGCTCTAGCCAGCTGAGCTAATCCCCCAAAAAAACTTATCCGTAGTCCCGTCCAGATTTGAACTGGAGACCCCTACATTATCAGTGTAGTGCTCTAACCAGGCTGAGCTACGGGACTATATCGATGTGCCATCTCTATCTCCCCTGCCCTGTGGCCGGTAAGACCTGCGGCTTCATCTTCTTGGTGTTTCTTTTTTTTCTTTAGAGATATGTATCATTTACCGTGTACCATATAATAGTATCATTTGTGCGCAGCGAGTGGTAGGTTCCACTCCAGAAAGGAGGTATTCCAGCCGCACCTTCCGGTACGGCTACCTTGTTACGACTTAGCCCCAGTTATCGGTTTTACCCTAGGACGCTCCTTGCGGTTACGTACTTTAGGTACCCCCAACTTCCATGGCTTGACGGGCGGTGTGTACAAGGCCCGGGAACGTATTCACCGCGTCATTGCTGATACGCGATTACTAGCGAATCCAACTTCATGGGGTCGAGTTGCAGACCCCAATCCGAACTGTGAACGGCTTTTTGAGATTCGCACGACATTGCTGCCTAGCTGCCCTCTGTACCGTCCATTGTAGCACGTGTGTAGCCCCGGACGTAAGGGCCATGATGACTTGACGTCGTCCCCTCCTTCCTCTCTGTTTGCACAGGCAGTCTGTTTAGAGTCCCCACCTTAACGTGCTGGCAACTAAACATAGGGGTTGCGCTCGTTGCGGGACTTAACCCAACACCTCACGGCACGAGCTGACGACAGCCATGCAGCACCTAGTTTCGTGTCCCGAAGGACCCATCCATCTCTGGATAGTTCACTAACTTTCAAGCCCGGGTAAGGTTCCTCGCGTATCATCGAATTAAACCACATGCTCCTCCGCTTGTGCGGGCCCCCGTCAATTCCTTTGAGTTTCACCCTTGCGGGCGTACTCCCCAGGTGGAATACTTAACGCTTTCGCTTAGCCGCTGACTGTGTATCGCCAACAGCGAGTATTCATCGTTTAGGGCGTGGACTACCAGGGTATCTAATCCTGTTCGATCCCCACGCTTTCGTGCCTCAGCGTCAATAAGACCATAGTAAGCTGCCTTCGCAATCGGTGTTCTGAGACATATCTATGCATTTCACCGCTACTTGTCTCATTCCGCCTACCTCTAGTCCATTCAAGCCCATCAGTATCAAGGGCACTGCGATAGTTGAGCTACCGTCTTTCACCCCTGACTTAACAGGCCGCCTACGCACCCTTTAAACCCAATAAATCCGGATAACGCTTGGATCCTCCGTATTACCGCGGCTGCTGGCACGGAGTTAGCCGATCCTTATTCCTTCGGTACATTCAGCTTCGCTCACGAGCAAAGGTTTATTCCCGAATAAAAGCAGTTTACAACCCAGAGGGCCGTCTTCCTGCACGCGGCATGGCTGGTTCAGAGTTGCCTCCATTGACCAATATTCCTTACTGCTGCCTCCCGTAGGAGTCTGGTCCGTGTCTCAGTACCAGTGTGGGGGGCCATCCTCTCAGATCCCCTAGCCATCGTCGCCTTGGTGGGCCGTTACCCCGCCAACTAGCTAATGGCACGCATGCCCATCCTTCTCCCATAAATGTTTGACCCCTCTATGATGCCATAGCGTGGTCTTATGCGGTATTAATCCGAATTTCTTCGGGCTATCCCCCAGAAAAGGGTAGGTTGCATACGCGTTACGCACCCGTGCGCCGGTCTCAGGGAAAGCAAGCTCTCCCATACCCCTCGACTTGCATGTATTAGGCCTGCCGCTAGCGTTCATCCTGAGCCAGGATCAAACTCTCCATTGTAAAATGTTGTAGTTCGAACACTGACTATCTATTAATTAAAATTGATTGTCTGTTCTTAATTGTATTGTCTGTAAGAACCGACCTAAAGAAAACAGTTTGGCTGTATGTACTTTACAGTAAACATTCTCGCCTCGCTGCGCTTTTGTAAATGATATCTCTTTAATGAACTTCTCGATCTGACCTCGCGGCGATCTCTATATCTTGCAACTTCATGCTGTGTTTCGGCGGTCTTAATGTTCCGCCCCAGTTCCACATTCCGTTGTTTCAATCTTTTTGTTACCGTTATCAAACTCCGTCTGATAACTCCCGTTTCGTTTGGGACTGCAAAGGTAGGAAACTTTTTCCTTTCTCCAAATAAAAAATGAAAATTTTTTATCTATCTCTCTTCATCTCCATCCCCCTCTCCTTTCCTCTTTCAAACCTAAACCTCTTCCTCCGAAGCGGAGTGCAAAGGTAGAAAAACTTTCCCTTCTTCCAAGAAAAAAATAAAACTTTTTTCCTTTCCGTTTGTTATTGCTTTTCAGGCGTCCCCTCTTCCTCCGAAGCGGAGTGCAAAGGTAGAAAAAAATTATCCC